>JAMLIK010000007.1 GCA_023954195.1 Xanthobacteraceae bacterium | reverse complement strand
GCGAACAGTCCATGATCCTTCGACGCGAAAGTGGCCACGGCGCGGCCGCCGCTCTGCCCGACCTGCTGCACGAGATCGGATTCGGTCGAGCTGAAGAACCAGATCGGTCCTTGGCCGCCATCGAGCTGCGCCGTCATCGGGCGCGTATGACCCTCGTCCTTGCCGGCAAGGCCGAGCATCATCGTCATGTCGGATTCGAGGTCGTTCCAGAATTTGTCTTCGAGTTCCTGGGGCGTAGGCACGGGCGTCTCCATTCGTCATCCATGATGTCGAACGGGAACGTCCGCCGTGCCGGGGCGGTTCCGTGCCGAACGCCGGTATCAGAACTCTTCGTTGAAGGTGACGATGGCGATCTCGCCTTCGAGCGCGCCCTGCCAAGCCGACAGGTGCGGTTCGTCGTCTGGCGCGCCTTCCATTTCCCCGATCTGGTCGAGCTCCGCCTCTGCATAGCCCTCGCGGGCAAGCGCCTCGAGCGTGGTGCGGACCGCGGTGTCGTCGTCCGGTGCAACGAGCAGGACGTGGACGCCCTCGCTGTCCTCGCCCTTTTCGCGCCAGACGCGCCCGGTGATGATGGTGACCGCGCGTTGATCGTTGTCGTTCATCGTGTGATTCCCTTCCGATTCCCCGTCACGCCGCCCGTGCGGCCGGACTTTGACGAAAAGGCCGGGCGAGCGGAAGCGGGAATTGTCGCGCACGGCCACTTTCGGCATTGATTGTGCGCTGCAGCGACACAATATTTCGCCGGTCGGCCGACATGCTGTGCGCGTGGCGGAATTGCGCGGTTTGGGGTTGACGCGATGCAGGCTTGGGGATAGAAGCCGCGTCGTCTGAGCCGATGTGAAGCTTTGCTTTTCGGCGCGTCGCGCGCCGGAGTTCGCTTCAAACAGGGTTCGTTTTACGAGCGACTGACATTTCCGGCGTGCATGAGGCGGGTTCCGCTTCCTCTGCTTTTTGTTCGGGCAGGACCGCGAAGAGGCGGTGTTTTGCCCGAATTCGCGCATGGGAATGCAGCGTGAAGCGCCCGACGGGCTTGTGACACGGAATTTGAGGAAAGAGGAAGGTTAATGCCTACCGTCAACCAGCTGATCCGCAAGCCGCGCATTGCGCCGGTGAAGCGCAACAAGGTGCCGGCCATGCAGGCGAACCCGCAGAAGCGGGGCGTGTGCACGCGCGTCTACACCACCACGCCGAAAAAGCCGAACTCGGCGCTGCGTAAGGTCGCGAAGATTCGCCTGACCAACGGCTTCGAGGTGATCGGCTACATTCCGGGCGAGGGCCACAATCTTCAGGAGCACTCCGTGGTGATGATCCGCGGCGGCCGCGTGAAGGACCTTCCCGGCGTGCGCTATCACATCATCCGCGGCGTGCTCGACACGCAGGGTGTCAAAAACCGCAAGCAGCGCCGTTCGAAATACGGTGCCAAGCGTCCGAAGTAGGGTTTTCCGGCTTCGGCGCTTTTCGTTTGCGCCGGGCCTTGATGTTGAGAGACGAGAGACATGTCCCGACGCCACAGAGCTGAAAAGCGCGAAATCAACCCGGATCCCAAGTTCGGCGATCTGGTCGTGACCAAGTTCATGAACGCCATCATGATGCACGGCAAGAAGTCCGTCGCGGAGTCGATCGTCTATGGCGCTCTCGACCAGGTCCAGGAAAAGACCAAGCAGGAACCGGTCACCGTGTTCCACCAGGCGCTCGACAATGTCGCGCCGCACATCGAGGTGAAGTCCCGCCGCGTCGGCGGCGCCACCTACCAGGTTCCGATCGACGTCCGTCCGGAGCGCCGCCAGGCGCTTGCGATCCGCTGGCTGATCACCGCCGCGCGCAACCGCAACGAGACCACGATGGTCGACCGGCTGTCGGGTGAGCTGATGGACGCCGCCAACAACCGCGGCACCGCCGTCAAGAAGCGCGAAGACACGCACAAGATGGCCGAGGCCAACCGCGCGTTCTCGCACTATCGCTGGTAACGGCGCCCGAAGGACAAGAAGGCAACGATCATGGCCCGCGAATACAAGATCGAAGACTACCGAAATTTCGGCATCATGGCGCATATCGACGCCGGCAAGACCACGACCACCGAGCGGGTCCTGTTCTACACCGGCAAGTCGCACAAGATCGGCGAAGTCCACGACGGCGCCGCGACCATGGACTGGATGGAGCAGGAGCAGGAGCGCGGCATCACGATCACGTCGGCCGCGACCACCACGTTCTGGCAGGGCCGTGACGGCAAGAAGCGCCGCTTCAACATCATCGACACGCCCGGACACGTCGACTTCACCATCGAGGTCGAGCGCTCGCTGCGCGTGCTCGACGGCGCGATCGCGCTGCTCGACGCCAATGCCGGCGTGGAGCCGCAGACCGAGACCGTCTGGCGCCAGGCCGACAAGTATCGCGTCCCGCGCATGATCTTCTGCAACAAGATGGACAAGATCGGCGCGGACTTCTACCGCTCGGCCGAGATGGTCCAGTCGCGCCTCGGCGCGCAGGCCGTCGTCATGCAGCTGCC
>JAMLIK010000006.1 GCA_023954195.1 Xanthobacteraceae bacterium | reverse complement strand
TGGAATATTGAGAGGATTTGCCCCTAGTACGAGAGGACCGGGGTGAACGTACCTCTGGTGGAGCTGTTGTCGCGCCAGCGGCAGTGCAGCATAGCTATGTACGGACGGGATAACCGCTGAAGGCATCTAAGCGGGAAACCCACCTCAAAACGAGTATTCCCTTGAGAACCGTGGAAGACGACCACGTTGATAGGCCGGGTGTGGAAGTGCGGCAACGCATGTAGCTTACCGGTACTAATCGTTCGATTGGCTTGATTGCTCTCATTTTCAATGTCCACGCGCGCTTGCGCGTGCGATGTGAAGACCAAAGATTGCTTCGTATCCGTGTCCTTCGCCGGCCTGGTGGTTTTAGCGAGGAGCTTGTACCCGATCCCATCCCGAACTCGGCCGTTAAACTCCTCAGCGCCAATGGTACTATGGCTTAAGCCCTGGGAGAGTAGGTCGCTGCCAGGCCTGCCAAGGACATGGATTTCCTCTGTCGATAACCAATCAAGAACGCCGCTTCCCAAGTGCCTTGCGCACGACCGGAAGCGGCGTTTTTGTTTTGATCGATGGGCTTCCGGCCCCCTGCCGGGCCGCGCCGCGCCTATTCGTCGCGGCGGCGGCCTCACGAAGTTATTCCGCCATGATTGATCGGCACGATTCGCACGGCGCGACCGTCGTTGGCGGCGATTCGCGTTGTCGGCTTGTGGTCCGCGCCGCTCTCACCAGGGAAACAATTCATGCGCGTCCGGTTTCGTCGTCCGACCGCCGCCTGGCTCGCCGCGGTCGGAATCTGCCTTTCCGTCGTCGTTCCGGGACAGGCGGCCAACGCCCAGACGCAGGCCCCGGCGGCCACCGCGCCGGGATCGGGTGGCGCGGTGTCCGACGGCGACCGGCCGTTGCGTCAGGTCACGCTTACCGACAAGATGATCGAGGGCGTGCTCGCCTCGCAAAAGGCGTTCGACGCGCTCGCCGAGACGTTGCCGGACGCCGCGCCGGACAATCCGGATCCCAAGGTCGCCGCGCAATTCGAGGCGATCGCCAGGAAATACGGCTTCGCCGGCTACGACGACTACAACGACGTGGTCGACACCATCAGCCTGGTGCTGGGCGGCTTCGATCCGGCGACCAAGCGATATGTCGGCGCGGACAATGTGATTCGCGGCCAGATCGCCGCCGTGGAAGCCGATAAATCGATCCCCGACGAGGATCGCAAGCAGGCGCTCGAACAGCTGAACGACGCGCTGAAGGCGCCGATGCCGCCGATCGAGAACAGAACCAATATCGAGCTGGTGGCGAAGTACTACGATCGGCTCAGCGCCACGCTGCAACCGAGCGAATAGGGCGCGATACGGAATCATCCGTCGTCCTGCCCGGACCTGTTCCGGGCGTCCGTCGTATTGAAGCGCAAGGTGGAAAGCCCTTCGATCGCGGGCTCGCAAATCCGTTCGGGAGTGGTGCCGCAAGAGGGATTCGAACCCCCGACCCCGTCATTACGAATGACGTGCTCTACCAGCTGAGCTATTGCGGCGAACCGTCGGCGTGGCGGTGGATCTCCGCCGCGCGCAGGTGAACCTGATATCGGGCGGCAGGTGGCTTGGCAAGGTGCCTTGCAAGATGGCCGCGTTGAACCTGATGGCTCGCCGCCGGCTCACGCGCCCCGGTCGCCGCCCGGTTGGCTTTCTACGCTACAGGCGCGAGAAGAAGCCACGCCAGCCGCCCGGCTGGGTGGCGTGGGTCGGCTCGCCGTATTCGTCGAGATCTCCGTCGACGCCGGGATCGTCCGGCGCGCGGGTCAATGGAATCACCGCCGGGATGGCGACGGCGTGGTCTTTCTCCGGAATCTGCCGGGGCCGGAACAGCGGGCCGGGCGGCGCGGCGGGGGCCGGCGCCGGCGTCGCGGCTGTCGCGTCGGCGGGCTGGGCGGCGATGGCCTGCGGAGCCTTATCGGCTTCGTCGTCGGCGACATCCGGTTCCGCGGCATCGACCACCGCCGCCGGGCTGGCGGCGCCGGGCAGCGCCGAGAGCGGCATCTGCCACTGGAAGGCGTCGAGCCGTCCGGTCAGCGGCGACACCGGCCGCCAGCGGTCGGAGACGTAGCCGTCGGCGGTCCAGACCGGATCGTGCAGGGCGCGCACCGCGCGCGCGGTCCATTCCCGCGCCCGGCCGCCGTCGCCGTGTTCGGCGCGCTCGATATCCGCCATCAGCATCGCCACCCGCTGCGTCGGCGCCGCGATGAACGGCGCCAGCGCTTCGCGCGCGCGGGAAAACTCGCTGGCGTCGATGGCGGCGCGCGCCACCGCCAGCGCGCCCTCGATATGGCCGGGGGTCTTGGCCGCCAGCGTCTCCACCCGCGTCAGCCGGTGCCACGCCGAATCGCCGAGCTTGACGTGGGCGTAGGCGTCGGCGAGGTCGGGATGCGGTTGCGCCGTCCACGCCGTCTCGATGATCCGCATGGCCTTGCGGATCTGCTGCGATTCGCTGAGGAACTTGGCCGCGAGCACCGCCGCGGGCGTCAGCGTCGGCGCCAGCCGGACCGCTTCCATCACGCTGTCGCGGGCGTGATCGCGGTCGTTGCTTTCCTGTTCGAGCGCGCGCGCGGTCAGCAGCACCGCGCGCTGGCGCTGATAGAGCGACTTGTCGATCAGCCCGGCCGCGAGATTGTTGTCGAGGATGGTCAGCGCGCCGCTCCAGTCGCTTTGCGCGCAATGGAAGCCCAGCACCGCCTGCGAGGCCCAGGGGGAGGCCGGCGCGAGTCTCAGCGCCTCCTGCGCGATGGCGACGGCGGCGCGCGGGTCGTCGGCGCGCTGCGCCTCGATGAACAGGCCGCGCAGGCCGAGCAGCCGGGTGTCCTTGCGCTCGGTCATGGCGCGGAAGGCGCGTTGCGCGCCGTCGCGGTCGCCGTCCATCTGCGCCGCCTGTGCGTGCAGCAGCAGCGTCAGCGGATCCTGCGGGGCCAGCCGCTTGGCGGCGGCCGCATGCTTGCGCGCGCCGGCGTGGTCGCCCTGGCCGATCGCCAGCAGGCCGCTGGTCACGGCCTTGCGGCCGCGCGCGACGCGGTGCTCGCGGGTGCGGCGTTGCAGCCGTTTCGGCGCCCGCCACAGATTGAACAGCACCGACCATGTCGCGACGGCGGCCAGCGCCAGCAGCGTCAACCCGAGCACGAACACCGGCAGCGAGGTCTCCGCGCGCCAGCCGTCCCAGGTCAGGCCGACCTCGCCGCGCTGGTCGCCGATCCAGTTGGCGGCAAAGGCCGCGACGGCGATGACGATCAGGAAAATAATGATGCGGATCATCGGGGGCCTATGGCGCGGGTTTGCCAAGCGCCGCCATGGCGTCGGCGGCCAGTTGATGGGAAGCGGCCAGCGCGGCGTCGCGGGCGTCGACCAGCTCGATCCATGGCTGGAACGGCGCGCGATCGGCTTCCGCGAGCGTGGCGAGTTCGCGGCGCGCGGTGGCGACATCGTCGCGACGGGCGGCGGCGGCGGCGCGCTCGACGGTCGCGCCCTGGCCTTCGCCGGCCGATCGGCCGGCGCGGCGGATTCGCACCAGCCGCTCCGCGCCTTGCAGGAGGCGGTCGAGGACGCCGGTGGCCTCGGGCGGCTGGGGCGTGGGCGGCGTGAGGGCGGCGATCCGCGTCAGCAGATCCTTGCTCAGCGTGTTGGCGCTCGGCACGCCGGAGGCGGCGAAACGCTCCAGCGGCTTGAAGGCGTCCGGCTGCGGCGCCAGCGGCTTGGCCGCGGCCAGCGCGGTGGCGTAGGAATCGCCCTGCCGCACCAGCCGGTCGAGCACGGTGACGGCGAGAATGCGGCGCAGCGGCTTGTCGTCCGCCGGCGTCGCGCGTTGCCGCGCGGCTTCGGCGGAGAGCGTGCGGGTGGCGGTCTCAAGCTGGCCGAGACGGGTGGTGATCGGGGAGAGATCGGGCGCGGCCGGGGCCTCGCGCGGCGCGGTCTTGACCTCGTCGAGCGCGGTCGCGGTCTGTTGCTCCTGCGCGCGCAGGGCGTCGAGGTCGGCGCGAAGCGCGCTCGCGGTTTTTTCCAGCGCGTCGAGGCGAGCCATCAGTTCAGGAGCCGGGAACGCGGAGTCCGGGGCGGCGACCGGCGACGGCGCGGGACGCGCCTCAAGCGCGGCCAGTCGTTTGGTCAGCGCGTCGATCCGCGAGGTCTCGGGCGCGGGGGCGACAACCGGCGCCGGCGTGGCCGGCCAGCCCGCCCAGACGGCCGCGCCGATCACGCCGCAGGCGGCCAGCGCGCCGGTCAGCGCCGCGACCACCGCCGTCCCGGTTTTTCGCGGGGCGGCGGGAGGCGCGTCGGGGTTTTCGCGCGGGTCCGCGTCGGCGGCGGCAGGGTCCGCGGAATTTTCGCCGGCGGATGGATCGGCGGCGGGTTCGCGGGGAATTTCGGTGGCTTCGAGATCGATGGTCGGCGGCGCGCGCCGGGGCCGGCCGGTGTCCGGAGCGGCGGCTTCGGTCGGGACTTCGGTCGGGTCATCGGCCATCTTGGCGGTTCCTCAACTCCGGATGCTGCGTCAGGAGGATCAGGCCCCCGGCCCGATTCGGCCGTCCCCTCCTTAGCGCGATTGCGGCCGTGGCGCACGCGCCAGCGCCGCGAACAGCGCATCTTCGTCCGGCGTGGCGGCAACCGCAACCCGCGTGGCGCCGGCTTCCCGGAGCACGGCGGCGACATTGGCGGAGATGCAGCAGTGCGGCACCGCGAGCGCGGTGATTTCCACCCCGGCCGCGCGCGCCGCCGCGACGAAGCCGTGGGCGCTGCGCCCCGAATAGTGCAGCACCGCCTCGACGCGGCCCGCGGCGAAGGCGTCGCGCACATCCGCCGGCAGATCGGACGTGGCGATCATGCGATAGGCGGTGACGGTGACGACATCGAAACTGAAGGGGCTCAACTCGTCCTCAAGATCGACCGCGCGGTCGGCGGCGGCGAGGTACAGGAGCCGCGCGGCTTTTCTCAGCGTGCCAGCGTGGGCTTGCGCCACCACCAGGTCGCGCAGCGACGCGCCGTCGCCGGCCGCCGCCGCCACCTGCGCGAAACCGAGATCGCGCGCCGCCTGGGCCGTGCGGCCGCCGACCGCATAGAGCGGCGTCGTCAGCAAGCGTGCCCGCGCCCCGGTTTCGGCCAGCGCGCGCAGCGCGTTGGCGCTGGTCGCCAGCACCGCGTCGAAACCGGCGTCGGACTTGAGGTCGAACGGCACCGGCTCGAAGCGCAGCATCGGCGCCAGCAATACATCAAAACCCTTTCCCCGCAGCGCCGCCGCCGTCGTTTCGTGATCGGGCGCGGGGCGGGTGACGAGGACGGCCATGTCAGTTTCCGGCGCCGGAAAACAGCGTGAAGAATTTTTCGCCGGCCCGCGCCCGCAATTCCCGCGCGGCGTCGACGCCGAGCGCGGCGGCGTCGGTGCGCGCGCCCTCGCGGGTGGTCTCAAAAGCCTCGCGGCCGTCCGGCGAGACGATGAGGCCGCGAAAATGAATCCGCTCGCCGATGACGCGGCAATGGCCGCCGATCGGGGTGCGGCAGGAGCCGTCCAGCAACCCCAGGAAAGCGCGCTCGGCGCTCAGCGCGACATCGGTGTCCGGATCGGCGATGGCCGCGACCAGGGCGTTGACGCGGTCGTCGTCGCGCCGCGATTCGATGGCGATGGCGCCCTGACCGACGGCCGGCAGAAATTCGTCGATGCTGAAAATACCGGTGGCCTTGTCTTCGAGGCCGAGCCGCCTGAGGCCGGCGAGCGCCAGCAAGGTGGCGTCGGCTTCGCCTTCGGCCAGCTTGCGCAGCCGCGTCTCGACGTTGCCGCGCATCACCTCGACCCGAAGGTCGGGTCGCGCCCGCAGCACCATGGCCTGCCGCCGCAGCGAGGCGGTGCCGACCACCGCGCCCACCGGCAATTCGGCCAGCGAGGCCGCCTTGGGGCTGATGAAGGCGTCGCGCGGGTCCTCGCGCGGCAGGAACGCCGACAGCCAGGTGGCGTCCGGCAGGAAGGTCGGCACGTCCTTGGACGAATGCACCGCGAGATCGATGCCGCCCGCCAGCAGCGCCTCCTCGATTTCCTTGGTGAACAGGCCCTTGCCGCCGGCCTCCGCCAGCGCGCGATCCTGGATCGCGTCGCCCGAGGTGCGGATGACGCGAATCGCGATCCGCCCGGCATCGACGCCGTGGGCGCGCGCCAGCCGGGCGCGGACGTCATTCGCCTGGGCCAGCGCCAGGGGGCTGCCGCGGGTGCCGATGGTCACCAGCACGTCAGCGGGCCGGGAAGATTGTCCCTCGGAAGATTGCACTTAACAGCCTCGCGATGCTACGCAATTGCAGAACGGCAAGACAAACGCCGGTTTGACCGCGAACGCAAGGGCTTGCATTGGCCAACGACCTCCCGACGCTGGTTCTGGGCATTGAAACCACCTGCGACGAAACCGCCGCGGCGGTGGTCGAGCGCGGCGGCGACGGCTCCGGCCGCATCCTGTCCAATATCGTGCGCTCGCAGATCGCCGAACATGCGCCGTTCGGCGGCGTGGTGCCCGAGATCGCGGCGCGCGCCCATGTCGATCTGCTCGACGGCATCGTCGCCGGCGCCATGAAGGAGGCCGGGATCGGTTTCGACCGCCTCGCGGGCGTCGCCGCCGCCGCGGGCCCCGGCCTGATCGGCGGCGTCATCGTCGGGCTCACCACCGCCAAGGCGATCGCGCTGGTGACGGGCCGACCGCTGATCGCGGTCAATCATCTGGAGGCGCACGCCCTGACGCCGCGCCTGACCGACGCGCTGGCGTTTCCCTATTGCCTTTTCCTCGCCTCCGGCGGCCACACCCAGATCGTCGCCGTGCGCGGCGTCGGCGATTACGTGCGGCTCGGCACCACGGTGGACGACGCCATCGGCGAAGCCTTCGACAAGGTCGCCAAGATGCTGGGGCTGCCCTATCCCGGCGGTCCGCAGGTGGAGCGCGCGGCCAGCCGTGGCGATGCGACGCGGTTCCGGTTTCCACGCCCGATGCTGGGACGCGCCGACGCTAATTTCTCGCTCTCCGGCCTGAAGACGGCGGTGCGCAACGAGGCGAGCCGAATGACGCCGCTGCAACCGCGGGACATCGACGACCTCTGCGCGTCGTTTCAGGCGGCGGTGCTGGAGTCGATGGCGGACCGGCTGAGCGTCGGGCTGCGATTGTTCGCGGAGCAATTCGGCGCGCCCACCGCGCTGGTCGCCGCCGGCGGCGTCGCCGCCAATCAGGCGTTGCGCGCGAAACTGGAGGACGTTGCCGCCGAAGCCGGGACCCCTCTGGTGATGCCGCCGCCGGCGCTGTGCACCGACAACGGCGCGATGATCGCGTGGGCCGGCGCGGAGCGGCTGGCGCTCGGGCTGGTGGACGCGCTCGCCACGCCGCCCCGCGCGCGCTGGCGGCTCGACGAGGACGCGGTGACGCCGCCGCAATTCGCCAACACCCGCGCCAGTCGCTGACGCATGGCGGGCCGCGCACCATATCGCTCCGTCGCGGTGATCGGCGCCGGCGCTTGGGGCACGGCGCTGGCCAGCGCCGCCGCGCGCGCGGGCCGCGAGGTGATGCTTTACGCGCGCGACCCGGCGCGGGCCGAGGCGATCCGCTCAGCGCACGAGAACGCGCGGTTGCCGGGCATCGCGCTCGACGCCGCCATTGACGTCACCGGCGATATCGCCCGCGCCGCCCGCGCCGACATCGTGCTGCTGGCGGCCCCGGCGCAGGCCACGCGGGCCGCCGCGAGCGCGCTTGCGGCGCATTTGCCGGCGGGGACGCCGGTGATCGCCTGCGCCAAGGGCATCGAGCGCGGCTCGCGTGCCTTCATGACCGAGGTGATCGCGGCAGCCCTGCCGCGGGCCGCGCCGGCGATCCTGTCCGGCCCCGGCTTCGCCGACGATGTCGCGCGCGGCCTGCCGACGGCGGTGACGCTGGCGGCGGAGCGCGACGACCTGGCGCAGGCGCTGGTCCATGCGCTCGGCTCCGCCACCTTCCGGCCCTATCACACCACCGACATTCGCGGCGTCGAGATCGGCGGCGCGGCCAAGAACGTGCTGGCGATCGCGGCGGGCATCGTCGCCGGGCGGCGGCTCGGCGCCTCGGCATTGGCGGCGCTGACCACCCGCGCCTTCGCCGAACTGACCCGGCTCGGACTGGCTTGCGGCGCGCGGGCCGAGACGCTGTCGGGACTGTCCGGGCTGGGCGACCTGATCCTGAGCTGCTCCAGCCCGCAATCGCGCAATTTCTCGCTCGGCGTTTCGCTCGGCCGCGACGAGCCGCCGGCGCGGGACAAACTCAGCGAGGGCGAATTTACCGCGCCGGTGCTGGTCGAACTGGCCGCCGCGCGCGGCGTCGACATGCCGGTGGCGGCGGCGGTCGCGGCGATCCTGGCCGGCACGGTGACGATCGACGCCGCCATTCAGCAGTTGTTGGCGCGGCCGTTCCGCGCGGAGGGATGACGTCATGAATTACTGGCTGGTGAAATCCGAGCCGTCGGTGTGGTCGTGGGACCAGCAGGTGGCCCAGGGCGCCAGCGGCGAACCCTGGACCGGCGTGCGCAATCACTCCGCCAAGCTCAACATGATGGCGATGAGGAAGGGCGACCGCGCGTTCTTCTATCACTCCAACGAGGGCAAGGAGATCGTCGGCATCGCGACGATCGTGCGCGAGCATTATCCCGACCCCACCGACAAGACCGGAAAGTTCGTCTGCGTCGATATCGCCGCCGACAAGCCGCTGAAAACGCCGGTGACGCTGGAAGCGGTGAAGAAGGAGCCGCGATTGGCCGAGATGGCGCTCATCAAGCTGTCGCGGCTGTCGGTGCAGCCGGTCACCGGCGCCGAATGGAAGATCGTCTGCAAGATGGGCGGGTTGTGAGGGCCGCGCCATCCACCGAAGGAGGCATCAAAATCCTGTCGTCCCCTGTTTCCGATCGTACCGCCTTCATCCTCGCCAACACCCGGCCGCGCGAGGTGTCGCTGGTGCCGGAAATCTCGCTGCGCGTCGCGGACGAAGCCGTGCCGCTGTGGCAAAAGACCGAGGAGGATCTCGGCGAGATGGGGCTGCCGCCGCCGTTCTGGGCTTTCGCCTGGGCCGGCGGGCAGGCCCTGGCGCGCTATGTGCTCGATCACGCCGACTGGGTGCGCGGCAAGGACGTGCTGGATCTGGCGTCGGGCTCGGGGCTGGTCGGGATCGCGGCGATGAAGGCCGGGGCGCGACGGGTTTGCGCCGCCGACATCGATCCGTTCGCCTGCGCGGCGATCGCGATCAACGCCGAAATCAACGCCGTTTCGCTGGCGGTGACGGCGGCCGACCTGCTCGCGGCCAAGGACGGCGGCCGCTGGGACGTGATTCTCGCCGGCGATATCTTCTACGAGCGCGACACCGCCGAGCGCGTGTTCGCGTTTCTCGCCTGGCACGCCGAGCGCGGCGCGACCGTGCTGATCGGCGACCCCGGCCGCGCCTATCTGCCGACCGCGCATCTCGCCAAGCTCGCCGAATACCGCGTCGCGGTGACGCGCGAGCTGGAGGACAACACCATCAAGCGCACCGCGGTCTGGACCTTCGGCGACGTCGATCCGCAGGCCAACCAGGCGGCTTGAAAATTGCGTTCGAGGGCGGTCTTGCGCAGGCGCGGGCCGATGCCGGCCGGTCGCCGCGCCGACAAGCCGAAAGTCCTATGCCTTTCGGCTTGTCGGCGCGCTCCGGCCGGACGCATAATCGGGACGACAGCAAAAATCGGATTGGCCGCCAGCGCCGCGTCGAAGCCGGAGCGGGCGGTGTAGCGTGGAGGAAATGATGTCCGAGAAGGTTTACGACGTTCCCGCGGAATGGGCCAAGCGGGCCTATATCAATGAGGCCAAGTACAACGAGATGTACGCCCGCTCGGTCAACGACCCGGACGGCTTCTGGCTGGAACAGACCAAAACCCTGGACTGGATCAAGGCCCCCACCAAAGCCGGCAACTGGTCGTTCGCGCCCGGCAACGTCTCCATCAAGTGGTTCGAGGACGGCGTCATCAACGTCGCCTACAACTGCATCGACCGCCATCTTTCGACGCGCGGCGATCAGGTCGCGATCATCTTCGAGGGCGACGATCCCGGCGTCAGCAAGAAGGTCACCTATCGGCAACTGCACGAGGAAGTCTGCAAGTTCGCCAACGTGCTGAAGGCGCACGGCGTCAAGAAGGGCGATCGCGTCACCATCTATCTGCCGATGATCCTTGAGGCGGCTTACGCGATCCTCGCCTGCGCCCGCATCGGCGCGCCGCATTCGGTGGTGTTCGGCGGGTTCTCGCCGGATTCACTGGCCGGCCGCATCAAGGACGCGGCGTCGACCATCGTCATCACCGCCGACGAGGGCCTGCGCGGCAGCAAGAAGGTGGCGCTGAAGGACAACGCCGACGCGGCCGCCGACAAGGCCGGCGGCGTCAAGACCATGATCGTGGTGCGCCACACCGGCGGCAAGGTCGGCATGCAGGCCGGCCGCGACGTCTATTACGACGAGGCGGTGAAGTCGGTCGGAACTGAGTGCCCATGCGAGCCGATGAACGCCGAGGATCCGCTGTTCCTGCTCTACACCTCGGGCTCGACCGGCCAGCCCAAGGGCGTGCTGCACACCACCGCCGGCTACCTGCTGCACGTCTCGCTGACGCACAAATACACCTTCGATTATCACGACGGCGATGTCTACTGGTGCACCGCCGACATCGGCTGGGTCACCGGCCACAGCTACATCGTCTATGGCCCGCTGGCCAACGGCGCCACCACGCTGATGTTCGAGGGCATTCCGACCTATCCGGACATCTCGCGGTTCTGGAACGTGGTCGACAAGCATCAGGTCAACATCTTCTACACCGCGCCGACCGCGATCCGCTCGCTGATGCAGGCCGGCGACGGCCCGGTGAAGAAGACCTCGCGAAAATCGCTGCGGCTGCTGGGGTCGGTCGGCGAGCCGATCAATCCGGAAGCCTGGGAGTGGTATCACCGCGTCGTCGGCGACGACCGCTGCCCGATCATCGACACCTGGTGGCAGACCGAGACCGGCGGCACCCTGATCGCGCCGCTGCCGGGCGCGACCAAACTGAAACCGGGCTCGGCGACCAAGCCGTTCTTCGGCGTGGTGCCGGCGATCGTCGACGCCGACGGCCGCGTGCTGGAAGGCAAGTGCGAGGGCAACCTGTGCATGGCGCGCTCTTGGCCCGGCCAGTTGCGCACCGTCTACGGTGACCACGCCCGGTTCGAGCAGACCTATTTCTCGTCCTACAAGGGCCTGTACTTCTCCGGCGACGGCTGCCGGCGCGACGCCGACGGCTATTACTGGATCACCGGCCGGGTCGACGACGTCATCAACGTGTCCGGCCATCGCATGGGCACCGCCGAGGTGGAAAGCTCGCTGGTGGCGCACGAGGCGGTGTCGGAGGCCGCGGTGGTCGGCTATCCGCACGACATCAAGGGGCAGGGCATCTACGCCTATGTCACGCTGATGGCCGGCGTCGAGCCGAGCGAGCAGTTGCGCAAGGATCTGGTGGCGTGGGTGCGCAAGGACATCGGGCCGATCGCCTCGCCGGACCTGATCCAGTTCGCGCCGGGCCTGCCGAAGACCCGCTCCGGCAAGATCATGCGCCGCATCCTGCGCAAGATCGCCGAGGACGAGCCGGGCAGCCTCGGCGACACCACGACCCTGGCCGACCCGACGGTGGTCACCGATCTGGTCGACAACCGCCAGAACAAGAAGGCGTGAGGGCGCTCGAACCCCTGTAGCGGGTTTGATCTGGGTGGAGTTGTCATGCGCGGGCTTGACCCGCGCATCCATCAAAAAGATGAGTCGCTTCAAGATGATGGATTGCCGGGTCAAGCCCGGCAATGACGGTTTTGTTTCAGTCGAAATACAAGCTGCTCCAGCAACCCCGACGCTCACGCAAATGTCAGAGGCTCCCGTCTCTGGCATTTTGCTTTTCAGGCGAGTGTTGTTTTCCGGATATTTACTTTACCGGCGGGATTTTCTTTTGATGCGCCCGCGCCGCCCGACGGCGGCGCGGGCGGCAACCGTTTGGTCAGCGCCGCTGGATACAACTGAACTGAAACGGCGGGATTGTTCGCGGAGTGGGCGATGACGATCAAGGTTGCGGTGGCGCTTGCCGCCATGGTGGGAGCAATGCCGCTGGCCAGCGCGCCGGCGCAGGCGCGGCCGGACGTGGTGGCGTTTCGCGGCGGCTATTCGCCCGGCACCATCGTCGTCCGCACCCACGAGCGGCGGCTCTATCTAGTGCTCGATGACGGGCGCGCGGTGCGCTATCCGGTCGGCGTCGGCAAGGCCGGCAAGCGCTGGGCCGGCGCCACCCGCATCAGCGGCAAGTACCGCCATCCGGCGTGGTCGCCGCCGGCCGAGGTCAAGCGCGACAACCCGCGCATCCCGGACGTGATTCCCGGCGGCTCCCCCGCCAACCCGATGGGCGTGGCGGCGATGACGCTGGCGGGCGGCGAATACGCCATTCACGGCACCAACCGGCCGGGTTCGGTCGGCGGCTTCGTCTCCTACGGCTGCGTCCGCATGTACAATGAGGACATCTCCGACCTCTATCAGCGGGTTTCGGTGGGAACGCCGGTGGTGGTGACGCAATAAATCTCAGCACCAGCCGCCGCGATGGCCGCCGTTGTAGCGGCGGACCTGTCCGGCCCTAAGCAGCGCCTCGGAGACGTTCGGCGTCCGGCGGGTCGCGGCGTCCGCCACCACCCGGCCGCTATATTTGTCCGGGCCGATGTTGAAGATCGTCACCTCGCCCTCGGCCAAGAGCGCGCGCAGCGCCAGGCTTGCGGCTTGCGCCATGCGGAACTCATCCGCGCAGGTCGCTTTCAGTTCCGGCGCGTCGATGCCGCGCAGCCGCACCCGCGTCACCATGTCGAGGCCGGGCCACAAATGCACCCGCGCCTCGAAGGTGTCGCCGTCGATGGTCCGCAGCACGTCGACGGCGTGGCGTCCGCCGGCGCTTTCGGCGTGGGACAGCACCGTCCGGGTGTCGCGGTCGGCTTGCGTTTCCACCGCCGGCTTGGGAAACATCCTCTCGCCGCGCCAGTGCCGAAGCCCCGGCAGCATGGTTCCGGCGGCGACGCCGATCACGAAGATCCATGGCAGCACCAAGGCCCAGCCGCCGCGGCTCGGGCGCGGGCGGAAAGGATATATTCTTCGTGTTGGGTACATATTCCTAGAATAGCGTGAGTCGTTCCAACCCGCAACGGCGTCCGCGTCTGGCCGCGTGGCGCGGATCATCGGTCATTCCGGCATGATCGGCCGGAAAGTCTTAAAAATCCGACGCGATGCCCTTGACCTCCCAGTCGCCGAAGCGGGTCGGCTCCGGCCCCTTGGGACCGTTGATCTCCGGCGTCGCGGGCACGGCTTGCGTGGCCGCGGCGGCGCGGCGGGCTTCCGCTTCGGCCAGCGCGCGTTTCGCGGCGTCGGGCAGCGACTTGCGGGAGGCGCCGGTGTCGGGTGTCTGTGGCATGACGCGCATATCCTTGTGGGATCGGGGGCCGGAGGACGGCGAGGTGACGTTGGGCGCGGCGTCCGCGACCCTCGGCGGGTATATAGTCGGGATTCTTACAATTGGCATATTCGCGTGCCACCAAATCACATCGCGCGGTCGCGCCGACCGACAATCGTCCCGCCCTTCACAACGTTATGTCAGCCCATGCCGCTTTCGAGATACGCACCGCCCGCCGAGGTGCCCGGACTGGCCGCGCGCCGCATCGCCGCCGATATTCTCGACGGTGTCCTGCATAAGCGCCGAACCCTCGACGAGCAGCTTGACGGTCCGGTCGCGCATCCCGGTCTGAAGGCGCTGGCCGATCGCGACCGCGCCCTGATGCGCCGTCTGATCGCGACCGTGCTGCGCCGGCTCGGCACGCTCAACCGTGTGCTGTCGCGGCTGTTGGATCGCGGCCTGCCCACCGACGCTCCGCGTGCGCAGAGCGCCCTTCTGATCGGCGCCGCGCAGCTTCTGTGGACCGACGTTCCCGATCACGCTTCCGTCGACCTGTCGGTGCGGCTGGTGCAGGCGGATCGTCGCGCCGCCAAATATGCCGGCCTGGTGAACGCCGTGTTGCGCCGTTGCGCCCGCGAGGGGCAGGCGCTGCTCGACGAGGTCAAGGACCAGCCGCTCGACGTGCCGCCGTGGCTTCTGGCGCGCTGGCGCGCCCATTACGGCGAGGCGGCCGCCAGGGATATCGCGATGGCGATCGGTTTTGAGCCGCCGCTCGATCTCACGGTGAAGTCCGATCCCGCCTATTGGGCCAACCGTCTTCATGGCGAGGTGCTGCCGACCGGCACCGTGCGCACGCCGCTGCACGGCGCGGTGACGATGCTGGCGGGCTTCGACGAGGGGCAATGGTGGGTGCAGGACGCCGCCGCCGCGCTGCCGGCGCGGCTGTTCGGCGACCTGAGCGGCCGCGCCGTGGTCGATCTGTGCGCCGCGCCGGGCGGCAAGACCGCGCAACTGGTGCAGGCCGGCGCGCGGGTGACGGCGCTGGATCGCTCGCCGGCGCGGGTGGCGCGGTTGCGCGGCAACCTTGCCCGGCTGTCGTTCGAGGCCGAGACCGTGGTCGCGGATGCCTGCGAATGGGAGACCGGCGACCGCTTCGACGCGGTTCTCATCGACGCGCCCTGCACCTCGACCGGCACCGTCCGCCGCCATCCCGACGTCGCCTGGCTGAAGCAGGAGACCGACATCGCCGCGCTGGCGGCGCAGCAGGCGCGGCTGATCCGGCGCGGTCTGGCGCTGCTCAAGCCCGGCGGGACATTGGTCTACTGCACCTGTTCGCTGGAACCGGAGGAGGGCGAGCACGTGGTCGACAGCCTCCTGGCCGCCGAATCAGGGGTGCGGCGACGGCCGGTGGACGGGGCCGAACTCGCCGGGCTCACGGAACTGGTGACGCCGGACGGCGACGTGCGGACCCTGCCGTCGCATCTGCCGCACCCCGATCCGACCCTCGGCGGGCTCGACGGATTTTATGCCGCGCGACTGGTAAAATATTGATATAACGTCTCTTTCTTGCGAGACGCAGATCCGGCGCGGCCGGCCGGAGGTGCCGCTCGGCATCCGCCGAGGGTGTATCGGCCGCGTTTCCGGATTAAGAAGGATTCGCCGCTAAATTCCATCAAGTCAGATTTGATTCAGGATAACGCCGCGTGTCGATCGCAGAACGCAGACGCCTGTCGACATTGATTCTCGGCCGCTTCATGCGGTCGGCGATGTCACGCGTCGGCGGCCGGGTGACGCCGGGGCGGCTGTGGCCGCGCCGCGCCGACCGCCTGATTATCGCGCCGCACGATCTGCGGACCGCGGACGCGACCCGCGCCGCCGAGATCTATGCCGGGCGTTTCGTGTTCGCGGGCAAGATCGTCACCTGCCACAGCCGGTCGATTTTCGATCTCGAACCGCCGTCCGAGGACTGGGACGCGGCGCTGCTCGGGTTCGGCTGGCTGCGCCATCTGCGCGCCGCCGACACCGCGATCACCCGCGCCAACGCCCGTGCGCTGGTGGAGGACTGGATGTCCAATCCGCCGCGCCGCCGGCCGCTGGCCCGGCGCGCCGACGTGCTGTCCCGCCGCGTGATCTCGTTGTTATCGCAGGCGCCGCTGGTGCTGAACGAGACCGACGGCAAGTTCTACCGTCGCTATCTGCGCGGCCTTGCCCGCGATATCCGCCATCTCCGCTCGGCGGCGCTGGACGTTCCCGACGGCGTGGCGCGGCTTCAGGTGCTGATCGCGCTGTGCTACGCGGCGCTATGTCTGGCCAACCAGGCCACCCAGATCAAGACCGCGAGCCGCAAGCTCTCCGACGAATTGCAGCGCCAGATCCTGCCGGACGGCGGGCACGTCTCGCGCAATCCGAATGCGCTGATCGAGTTGCTGGCCGATCTGTTGCCGCTGCGCCAGACTTTCGCCGCGCGCAACATTCCGCCGCCGGAGGCGCTGCTGAACGCCATCGACCGGATGATGCCGATGCTGCGCTTCTTCCGCCACGGCGACGGCAATTTCGCGCTGTTCAACGGCATGAGCGCCACGCCGTCCGATCTGCTGGCGACGCTGCTGGCTTATGACGATGTCCATGGCGCGCCGATGGCGGCGATGCCGCACAGCGGCTATCAGCGGATCGACGCCGCCGCGACCATGGTCATTATCGACAGCGGCGCGCCGCCGCCGGCCCCCGTCAGTCACGAGGCGCATGCCGGCTGCCTCGCCTTCGAATTGTCGTCGGGGCAGAATCGCATCGTGGTCAATTGCGGCATGCCGGTCAACGGCCGCGAAACCTGGCGCGTGTTCGCGCGCGGCACGCCGGCGCACTCCACCGTGAGCTATCACGAGACATCGTCGTGCCAGTTCGTCGAGCGCTCGTCGGTGAAGCGGCTGCTGCGCGGCGCGCCGATCGTCAGCGGCCCCGCCAATGTGACGAGCGCGCGCGAATTCGTCGACCGTGGCACGCTTCTGACCTGTTCGCATGACGGCTATCTCGAACGCTTCGGCGCCGTTCATACCCGCGTGCTGATGCTTGCGGGCGACGGTTCGCGGCTCGACGGCGAGGACACGCTGGCGCCGCCGCGCGGCGCGCGGCTGCGCGGCCACGACGCCGACTACGCGGTGCGCTTCCATCTGCATCCGGCCGTCAAGGCCAATCGCCTCAGCGACGCGCACGGCGTGATGCTGGTGCTGCCGAACCGCGAGGTGTGGACCTTCGAGGCGCCCGACGACAAGGTCGAGCTTGAGGACAGCGTGTTCCTCGCCGGCAGCGACGGCGCGCGCCGCACCACGCAGATCGTGATCCGGCAGGACGCGCGGCAGGTCGGGCATCTGCGCTGGAGTTTCGTTCGCTCGTCAACGTCGGCGTCCGCCACGCACGCCCGCCGCAGCGCCGACCGCGCGCCGCAATTGCCGTTGTGACGTGATGCGCTACCGTCGTCTGTCTCGCAGAAAGGCAGTGACACGAGGCATCATTGCCGGACTTGATCCGGCAATCCATCCTTACTTGATCCGGCAATCCATCCTTTTTCAAGGAGATGGATGCGCGGATCATAGGCGAGCGGAAGCGACGCCGTTCTTCGGACGGCTATGTCCGCGCATGACGGCAGATGATTTCGCCTAAAATTGAATGACGCTTAATGCGCCTCGTCCCAGTTGTCGGCGGCGCGGGCGTCGACGTGGAGCGGCACCGACAGCAGCACCGCCGGGAACGGCGCGTCCTGCATCACCCGCCGCACCACCGGCAGCGTCGCCGCCACTTCCGGCTCGGGCACCTCGAAAATCAGTTCGTCATGCACCTGAAGCAGCATTTGCGCGGAGAGCTTGCTGTCGGCGAGCGCGTCCTCGATCCGCGCCATGGCGCGGCGGATGATGTCGGCGGCGGTGCCCTGCAATCGCGCGTTGATGGCGGCGCGCTCGTTGAAGGCGCGGATCGAGGGGTTCGACGCCTTGATGTCGGGGTAGTGGCACTTGCGGCCGAACAGCGTCTCGACATAGCCGTGTTCGCGGCAGGACTCGCGCGTCGAATCCATGTAGGCGCGGATGCCGGGGAAGCGCTCGAAATATTTCCGGATATAGGCGCCGGCTTCCTCGCGCGCGATGCCGAGCTGGTTGGCGAGGCCGAACGCCGAAATGCCGTAGATGATGCCGAAATTGATCGCCTTGGCGCGGCGGCGGATCTCGCCGGGCATGTCCTTGACCGGTACGCCGAAGATTTCCGACGCGGTCATGGCGTGAATGTCGAGGCCGTCGTGGAACGCCTGCTTCAGCACCGCGATGTCGGCGATCTCGGCGAGCAGCCGCAATTCGATCTGCGAATAGTCCGCCGACACCAGTTTGTGGCCGGGCGCGGCGACGAAGGCGCGGCGGATCTTGCGGCCGTCCTCGGTGCGCACCGGAATGTTCTGCAAGTTCGGCTCGTTCGACGACAGCCGCCCGGTGGTGGTCGCCGCCAGCGCGTAGGTGGTATGAACCCGGCCGGTCCGCGGATGCACGTATTCGGGCAGCGCGTCGGTATAGGTCGATTTCAGTTTCGACACCTGCCGCCAGTCGAGGATCAGGCGCGGCAAGGCGTAGCCCTGCTCCGCCAGTTCGTCGAGGATCGAGGCGGTGGTGGACCACGCGCCGGTCTTGGTCTTCTTGCCGCCGGGCAGCCCCATCTTGCCGAACAAAATATCGCCGATCTGCTTCGGGCTGCCGGGATTGATCTCCTCGCCGGCGGTGTCGCGGATCTCGGCCTCGACGCGCGCGGCGGTCTGGGCGAAGTCACCGGAGAGCCGCGCCAGCACCTGCCGATCGATCGAGATGCCGCGCCGTTCCATCCGCGCCAGCACCGGCACCAGCGGACGCTCCAGCGTCTGGTAGACCGTCGCCATGCGCTCGGTGACGAGACGCGGCTCCAGCACCCGCCATAACCGCAGGCAGATATCCGCGCCCTCGGCCGCGTAGACGCTGGCCTTGTCGATCGCCACCTGATCGAAGCTCAGCTTGCCCTTGCCGCTACCGACGATCTCATTCCAGTTTTGCGCGGTGTGGCCGAGCCACTGCTCGCTCAGGGATTCGCGGCCATGCGAGCCGCGCCCGGCGTCGAGCGCGTAGGACACCAGTTGCGCGTCCTCGATGTTGCGCAGCGCGATGCCATGCTGCGCCAGCAGCACCATCGCGAATTTGGCGTCGAAGCCGATCTTCGACAGGCCGGCGCTCTCAAACAGCGGCCGCAGCGCGTCGAGCGCCTCCGGCGCCGCCATCTGGTCGGGGGCGAGGCCGGCCGCGAACAGGCCGGCGCCGTCGCCCGCCTGCTTGTGCGCGAGCGGAATGTAGCAGGCGTCGTTCGGCCCGAGCGCCAGCGCGATGCCGCACAATTCGGCCTGCATCGGATCAATGGTCGCGGTGACGACGTCGAGCGCGACCTGGCCGTTGTCGCGCGCGCGCGCGATCCAGCCGTCGAGTTGATCGCGGGTGCGCACGGTCTGGTAGCGGGTGCGATCGAAGCGGGCGTTGCGCGCTTCCTCGGCGCGCGCGGCGGCGAGCGCCCGCGGCGTCAGCGTTTCGGTCGCGGCGGCGCCGTTGGCGATCTTTCGGGCCGTCGTGGGCGGCGGGCCGAACAGGTCGCCGGTGCCGGATCGCGGCAGCACCGACGAGCCTGTGGCGCGGGCGTCCGGCTCGCCGCCGAGCGCGGGCGTTTGCGGCGAATCCTGCGCCGGCGCGCCGCGCGCGAACGGGCTTTTCAGGGCGGGGTCGGCCTCGACGTCGGACGGATCGATCTGCGAATACTCCGCGACGCGGCGCGTCAGTGTGGAAAATTCCATCGCCTTGAGAAACGCCAGCAGTTTTCGCGCGTCGGGCTCGTGCACGGCGAGGTCGTCGAGCGGCACGTCGAGGGCGACGTTGTCGTCGAGCAGCACCAGTCGCCGCGAGATCCGCGCCTGCTCGATGTTGGCGATCAGCGCCTCGCGCCGTTTCGGCTGCTTGATCTCAGCCGCGCGCGACAGCAACGTGTCGAGATCGCCATATTCGTTGATGAGCTGCGCCGCGGTCTTGACGCCGATGCCGGGCACGCCCGGCACATTGTCGACGCTGTCGCCGGCCAGCGCCTGCACCTCGACCACCTTGTCCGGCGGCACGCCGAACTTCTCGATCACCTCGGCGATGCCGAGGCGACGGTCCTTCATGGTGTCGTACATGGTGACGCAATCGGTGACGAGTTGCATCAGGTCCTTGTCGGACGAGACGATGGTGGCGGTCGCGCCGCGCTCGCACGCCTGCCGCACATAGGTTGCGATCAGGTCGTCGGCCTCGAAGCCGGCCTGTTCCAGGCAGGGCAGGTCGAAGGCGTGCACCGCCTCGCGGATCAGCGCGAATTGCGGGATCAGGTCGTCGGGCGCGGGCGGCCGGTGCGCCTTGTAGGCGGGATAGAGCTTGTTGCGGAAGGTGACTTCCGACTTGTCGAAGACGATGGCGAGATGGGTCGGCCGGTTGTCGGCCGGCATCTCGCGCAACAGCTTCCACAGCATGTTGCAGAAGCCGAGCACGGCGTTGACCTGCAAGCCGTCCGACTTTCGGTTGAGCGGCGGCAGCGCGTGGTAGGCGCGGAAGATGTAGGACGAGCCGTCCACCAGAAAGACGTGATCGCCCTTCAACAGGGATTCGGCGGCGGCGGGGGCGGCGGCAGGCTGGTTCGGCATGGCCGCAATGTAAGGGCTCGGCCGCCGATTTGACAGCCGTTTGCGCCGCCGATCCCCGGTTCTCGCGCTACTCCGCCGGCTGCAACCGCGGAGCCGGGTTCCGCGGCGCGATCCAGAAGGCGTCCGGCCGCTCGAACAGGAAGTTCAGCCTTGTGTTGCGGCAGGCCCACCAGATCGCGACCGCGCCGGTGACGCCGATCAAGGTGACCACGGCCGCCATCGTGCCGATGTCGTGGATCACGCCGGTTTTCACCAGCAGGACGCGCGCCGTCGACATCGGCAGGAAGAACGCCAGATAGATGACGATGGAGTGCTCGCCGAAATAGCGGAAGAAATCCAGCCAGTGCCGGCGCGCCAGCAGGGTGCCGACGCTGACGATGGCGCAGGCGCCGGCGAGGCCGAGCGCCAGCGACACGACGGGCAGGTTGGCGTGGCCGTAGTGGGTCAGCGCTCCGTTGACGAGGGCCCATGCCGCGAGCCCGGCGAGCGCGCGTGCCGGATATTTCCGCACCGCGCCCGCCAGTTGGAACACGTAGGGCGCGAACAGATAGCCGGTATAGATATAGATGAAGCGCGCGGCGAATTCGTCGATCACGGTCCAGCCGGTCGAGACATGCGCCATTTCGAGCGCGGCGCCGACGATCCAGATCAGCGCCGGCGGCAGCGCCCGCGTCGCCTTGATGGTCACGAAGAACACCGGCAGCATGTAAATGAACCACAGCGTGCCGAACGGGTCGATGTACGACAGCAGATAGAGTCTCACGACCTCGGCCCAGCCCATTTCGGCGGCGATGCCATGGGCCTTGAAGGCGAACTGGATCGTCACCCAGATCACGTAGAAGTAAGCGAAATGCACCACCTTGCGGTCGAGATAGGTGCGCCAGTCGCGGTCGATCACGCGCGCCAGGAACAGGCCCGAGATCAGGAAGAAGTCCGGCATCCGGAACGGCCGGGCGAACTCCACCACGTGATGCATGTAGCCGGTGCCGCCGGTGGCGGATTCGACGCCGTTGACGGAGTGCATCATCACCACCATGACGATGCAGATGCCCTTGGCGTAGTCGACCCAGTCGAGCCGGCCCGCGCCCGCCGCATGGACGGTCGCTGTGCCGTTTCGGTTCATCGTTTGCTCGTTGCGGGTCATCACTGTTCCTCTTGGGCTCGCGACCGCCGACGATACCGAGAAAGGGTTTCGCTCCCGTTGCCCGATACAAGGAATGTGCCGCCTTTCCGGAACCCGCTATAAGGCAGCCGACGAAACCCCGCATTAGCGTTAACCGATTGACCCGCAGCTTTCCCACGCCTCTGCCGATCGATGCCGTGCTCGACGAGCTGGCGGCGACGCTCGCACGCGGGCCGACGGCGGTGCTGGTGGCCCCGCCCGGCGCCGGCAAGACGACGCGGGTGCCGCTGGCGCTGCTCGACGCGCCATGGGCGGGATCGGGAAAGATCGTCATGCTGGAGCCGCGCCGGATCGCGGCGCGCGCCAGCGCCGAGCGGATGGCGAAAAGCCTGGGCGAGGCGGTCGGCGCGACGGTCGGCTATCGCGTCCGCTTCGGCGCCAAAGTCTCGCGCGCGACCCGGATCGAGGTCGTCACCGAGGGCATTTTCGCGCAGCGGATTTTGAGCGACCCGGAGCTGAACGGCGTCGCGGCGGTGCTGTTCGACGAGTTTCACGAGCGTTCGCTCGACGCCGACCTCGGCCTCGCGCTGGCGCGCGACGCGCAGACCGGCCTGCGCGAGGATCTGCGCCTCCTTGTCATGTCGGCGACGCTCGACGGCGCGCGGGTCGCGGCGCTCCTGGGCGACGCGCCGGTGATCGAAAGCCAGGGCCGCGCCTTTCCGGTGGACACCCGCTACCTCGGCCGCAAGCCGGACCTGCCGCTGGAGCGCCAGATCGCCG
This sequence comes from Xanthobacteraceae bacterium, assembly GCA_023954195.1. Classification (GTDB taxonomy): domain Bacteria; phylum Pseudomonadota; class Alphaproteobacteria; order Rhizobiales; family Xanthobacteraceae; genus 62-47. Next base: position 66,639 of record JAMLIK010000006.1, on the reverse strand, counting down.
ACGCCATCGCCACGGCGCTGCGCGCCGATGAGGGATCGGTGCTGGCGTTCCTGCCCGGTGCCGCGGAAATTCGCCGCACCGAGGGGTTTTTACGGGAGCGCGTGCGGGATCCGGATACCGACATCGTGCCGCTCTACGGCGCGCTCGATGCCGGCGCGCAGGACCGCGCCATCGCGCCGCCGCCGCCCGGCCGGCGCAAGGTGGTGCTGGCGACCTCGATCGCGGAGACCTCGCTGACCATCGACGGCGTGCGCATCGTGGTCGATTCCGGGCTGGCGCGGGTGCCGCGCTACGAGCCCGACATCGGCCTGACTCGGCTGGAAACGGTGCGCGCCTCGCGCGCGGCGGTCGATCAGCGGCGCGGCCGCGCCGGCCGCACCGCGCCGGGCGTCTGCTACCGGCTATGGGACGCGCCGCAGACCGCCTCGCTGCCGGCCTATACCGCGCCGGAAATCCTCGCCGCCGACCTGTCGTCGCTGGTGCTCGACCTGGCGCAATGGGGCGTGCGCGACCCCGCGACGCTTGCGTTTCTCGATCCCCCGCCGGAGCCGGCGCTGAACGAGGCGCGCGATCTGCTGCGCCAGCTCGGCGCGCTCGACGGCGACGGCCGCATCACCGAGGAGGGCCGGCGGTTACGGGCGCTGGCGCTGCCGCCGCGGCTGGCGCGGATGATCGTCGACGCCGCGCCGTTCGGCGCAGCGCGCGAGGCCGCGGAGATCGCCGCGATCCTCACCGAGCGCGGACTGGGCGGCGACAGCGTCGATCTCGATGCGCGGCTCGACCAGTTCCGCCGCGACCGCGCGCCGCGCGCGATGAGCGCCAGACAACTGGCGCGGCGGTGGGCGGAGCAGGTGTCGTCTTCCCCGGCCTCGCAAGGGGAAGGGGAACACCTCTCGACGGGCGCGCTGCTGGCGCTGGCGTTTCCGGACCGGGTGGCTAAGAATCGCGGCAATGGCAGTTTTGTGCTGGTCAACGGGCGCGGCGCGGCCATCGATCCGGCCACGGCGCTCGCGCGTGCCCCTTACATTGCCGTCGGCGAACTCACCGGCACCGCCGCGCGCGGCCGCGTCCTGCTCGCCGCGCCGATCACGTCGGCCGAAATCGAGACGCGCTTCGCCGGCGAGATCGCCAGCGCCGACGAGATCTGGTTCGACCGCGACGCCGTGGCGCTGCGCGGCCGCCGCCGCAAGCGGCTCCATGCGGTCACGCTGGCGGAAGCGCCGCTGCAAGTCTCGCCGTCGGAGGCTGGCGCGCGGATTTTCGCCGAGGGGCTGGTCGCGGCCGGGCTCGATCGCCTGCCATGGTCGAAGGCGCTGACGCAATGGCGCGGCCGCGTGATGTTTTTGCGCGCGGCGGAGGGTGATGGCTGGCCGGACCTGTCGGACGCGGCGCTGGCGGCGAGCGCGGAAAGCTGGCTGGCGCCGGCGCTGGTCGACAAGATCGCGCTGAAGGATTTTTCCGCCGGCGATCTTTCGGACGCGCTGATGGCGCTGCTGCCGTGGGATTTGCGCGCGCGGCTCGACCGCGAGGCGCCGACTCATTTCGAGGCGCCGACCGGCTCAAGGCTGCCGATCGACTACGAGGCCGCGCAGGGGCCGACTATCGCCGTCCGCTTGCAGGAACTGTTTGGCTTGAAGGCGCACCCGGCGGTGGCGGGCGGCAAGGTGCCGCTGGTGCTGGAACTGCTGTCGCCGGCGCAGCGGCCGGTGCAGGTGACCCGCGATCTGCCGGGTTTTTGGCGGGGGAGTTACGCCGCGGTGCGCGCCGATTTGCGCGGGCGCTATCCGCGCCACCCGTGGCCGGAGGACCCGGCGGCGGCCGAGCCGACCCGGCGCGCCAAGCCTCGCGGCACGTGACGCGCGCGGGGGCCTCGTTAACGCTAAACTCACGGTTTTCGCCAAAATACCAGGATCCCGGTCGCGGCGTGGCGCGCCGCCGGGATAGCGTGGGGCTTAGGGACCGCGAGTAACGGAATGCGTGGCGTATTGATTCTGGCGGGCGTGATGATCGGCCTCGGCACGGTGATGGCTCAGGTCGCCGACCGCATGGTCGCCGTCTCGGCGTCAGCCGCGCCTCCGGTGACGCTGGCCGTCGCCGAGGCACCCGCGACCGGCGCGCGCAGCGTCGTGGTGCCGCGCGACCGCCAGGGTCATTTCCGCACCGAGGGGCGCATCGAAGGCCAACCCATCAAATTCATGATCGACACCGGCGCCTCGGTGGTCGCGATCAACGAGACCGCGGCGGCGCGGATCGGGGTGCGGCCGGCGCATGGCGATTTCAACGCGCGGGTGAGCACCGCCAACGGCGTCGTCAAGGCGGCGCGGACGCGGCTCGCCATGGTGCAGGTCGGCGACCTGAGGGTGCGCGACGTCGAGGCCATGGTGCTGCCGGACGAGGCCCTGTCGCAAAACCTGCTCGGCCTGTCGTTCCTCGGCAAGCTGACGCGGTTCGAATATGCCGGCGGCCGCATGGTGCTGGAACAGTAGCGGAAACGATGATCCCCGCTCGCCCCGTCTCGACCGCAATTTCACCCCAGAGTCTGTTTCAACCTCGTTGAATCAGACCCGTCGCTTGTCTTTTCGTTTGAGCATGATCTCGTCCGAAAGCCGGTTTCCACTTTTCGGGATCATGCTCTAACCGATGATCCGCCTTTCCACCGTGTCGCGCATTCGCTATGGCTGCGCGGCATGTCGTCCTCACCCTTTCAAAAGGCCATCCGCATGTTTCCCAAGCCGAAGCCCGTTCTGGTGCCGAATACGCTCGCCTACGAATCCGAGCCGATGGTCAAGCCGACCGGCTTTCGCGAATACGACGCGCGCTGGCTGTTCGGCAAGGAAATCAACCTGATGGGCGTGCAGGCGCTGGGCATGGGGCTCGGCGCGCTGATCGCCGAGATGGGACAAAAGCAGGAAATCGTCACCGGCCACGATTTTCGCGGCTACTCGTCGTCGATCAAATACGCGTTGATTTCGGGGCTGATGGCGGCGGGCTGCAAGGTTCATGACATCGGCCTGTGCATGACGCCGATGGCTTACTTCGCCCAGTTCGACCTCGACGTGCCCTGCGTCGCCATGGTCACCGCCTCGCACAACGACAACGGCTGGACCGGCGTCAAGATGGGCGCCAACCGGCCCCTGACCTTCGGACCCGACGAGATGACGCGGCTGAAGGAGATCGTGCTCAACGCCGACTTCCACAACAAGGTCGGCGGCAGTTATCAGTTCCACGAGAATTTCCCGGCGCGCTATATCGCCGACCTCATCAACCGGCCGAAGCTGAAGCGCAAGCTCAAGGTGGTGGTGGCCTGCGGCAACGGCACCGCGGGCGCCTTCGCGCCGCAGGTGATGGAGGCGATCGGCTGCGAGGTGATCCCGCTCGACACCGAACTCGATCACACGTTCCCGAAATACAATCCGAACCCGGAAGACATGGAGATGCTTCATGCCATTCGCGACGCCGTGCTGGAGCACAAGGCCGATGTCGGCCTCGGCTTCGACGGCGACGGCGACCGCTGCGGCGTCGTTGACAATACCGGCGAGGAGATTTTCGCCGACAAGGTCGGCGTCATGCTCGCGCGGGATATTTCAGCCATTCACAAGGACGCCCGCTTCGTCGTCGATGTGAAATCCACCGGCCTGTTCGTCACTGATCCGGTGTTGCTGGCGCAGGGCGCGACCGCGACCTACTGGAAGACCGGCCATTCCTACATGAAGCGGCGCACGCACGAGGTCGGCGCGCTGGCGGGCTTCGAGAAGTCCGGCCATTTCTTCTTCAACGCGCCGTTCGGCCGTGGTTACGACGACGGCCTGGTTTCGGCGATCGCGGTTTGCGAGATGCTCGACCGCGCGCCCGGCAAGTCGATGGCGGATCTCAAGAACGCGTTGCCGAAGACGTGGTCGTCGCCGACCATGTCGCCGCATTGCGCGGACGAAACCAAATACGGCATCGTCGACGCGGTGGTGAAACATTTCGAGGCGGCGAAGGCTAACGGGGACAAGGTGGCGGGCCAGGCGATCCGCGACCTCGTCACCGTCAACGGCGTGCGCGTCACCGTCGCGGACGGCAGTTGGGGCCTGGTGCGGGCCTCGTCCAACAAGCCTGAGCTGGTGGTGGTGGTCGAAAGCCCGGTGTCCGAGCAGCGGATGCGCGACATGTTCGAGGCGATGGACGCGGTGCTGCGCACCCACCCCGAGGTCGGGGAATACAATCAGAAGATCTGAGACGGCATCGGCGAGCGCCTGCCGTGAAAGCCGCGCTCGCCGCCGGCGTCAGATGGATGCCTGCGCCAGCCGCCGCGCGTCGGCGACGCGGCGCTGTTTGGATTCCTGAAAACCGTGCATGCCGGTCTGCCATTGCAGGCCGACGACAGCGCCCTTGACCGGCTGCAACAGCGCCAGCGAGCTGAGCAGCGTGATCGGCAGCCAGATCAGCGCCTGGACCCAGTACGGCGGGGCATAGGCCGTTTCCATCGCCAGCAACGCCGGCACCACGGCGTGGCCGACCGCCACGATCACCAGATAGGCGGGAAGATCGTCGGCGCGCTGCGCGCTGTAGCTTTCGCCGCAAGCCGCGCAATGATCCGCCACCTTGAGGAAGCGGCCGAACAGGCGGCCCTCGCCGCAATGCGGGCACTTCATGGTGAACCCGCGCCACATCGCGCGCCCCAGTGAGACAGCGTTCGTCATGGTGAATGTCCTTAATGATTGTCCTTGACCGAAAACTTGATCCATACAATATGAAGTCACGGACAGGCATTCAAAGGAAATGTAGGTATTTGCATGGATTGGCTCCCTACAATAGCGGAGTGGCAGGGGCCGATTTATCTGCGGATCGTCGATGCGCTGAGCGCCGACATCCACGGCCGCCGGCTGCACAGGGGGCAGCAACTTCCGACCCATCGCGCGCTGGCCGAGGCGCTTGGCGTCGATCTCACCACGGTGACGCGCGCCTACCGCGAGGCGCGCCGGCGTGGTTTGATCGAGGCGCGGGTGGGGCAGGGCACGTTCGTGTCGGAAACCACGGCGCGGCAGGCGGCGGACATTCCGGTGCAGGTCAAGATCGACCTGTCGATGAACGTGCCGCCGCAGCCGGTGGAAGCCAATCTCGACCTTCGCATCGCGCAGGGGTTTGCCGCGATCCGCAGCGAGGCGAGTTTCAGCGCCTACCTCAACTATGCGCGCCCCGGCGGCAGCGACGACGAGCGCGAAATTGCCGCGCGCTGGCTGCGCCCGCGCCTGACGACGGCCGCGCCGGAACGGCTGGTGATCTATCCCGGCACGCAGGCGGCCTTGTTCAACGCATTGTTGGCGCTGACCTCGCCGGCCGATGTCGTGCTCACCGAGAACCTGACGTTCCCCGGTATCAAGGCGGCGGCAAGCCGGCTCGGCGTGCGGCTGGTCGGCGTCGAGATGGATCGCGACGGCGTGCTGCCGGATGCGCTGGCGGCGGCGTGCAGGCAGCATCGGCCGAAGGCGATCTATCTCATTCCGACGCTGCACAATCCGACGACGGCGACGCTTTCGCCGGCGCGTCGCCATGCGGTCGCGGACATCGTGCGGCAACAGGGCGTCTGGCTGATCGAGGACGATGCCTACGGCCTGCTTGAGCCCTCAGTGCAGCCAATCGCCAATCTCGTTCCTGAGCGAACCTATTTCGCGGCGAGCATGTCGAAGTGCATCGCGCCGGCGTTGCGGATGTCCTACCTGCTGGCGCCGGATCTCGCCGCCGAACAGGTGATGCGCAACAATCTCCAGGCGACCATGCAAATGCCGCCGCTGCTGATGGTGGCGTTGCTGACGCATTGGATTCGCACCGGTGTCGCCGATCAGATCATTCAGGCCATCCGCAGCGAGGCGATCGGGCGGCAGCAACTGGCGGCGCGGTTGCTGCATGGATTGCCGTTCGCGGCGCGGCCCGCCGGTCATCATCTCTGGCTGGCGCTGCCTCGGCAGCGGCACAGCGCCGAGTTTCTCTCGGATGTGCTGCGGCACGGTCTCGCCGTTGTCGGGAGTGACGCCTTCGCCGTCGGCGAGAACGCGGCGCAAGGTGTGCGCGTCTCCCTGGGGGCGGCCCGCAACCGCGCCGAACTGGCGCAGGCGCTCGAATTGCTGGCCGGCGCGCTGCGCGCGCCGCGATCCGAGATCCAGATCGTCTGACGCCTTCGCGCCGGTCAGATGCCGAGATACGCCTGTCGCACCCGTTCGTCCGCGAGCAGTTCCGCGCCGCTGCCCGACAGCGTGACGCGGCCGTTCTCCAGCACATAGGCGCGGGTGGCGATCTTCAGCGACACCGCGACGTTCTGCTCCACCAGCACGCAGGTCATGCCGCCGGTGTTGAGGTCGCGGATGGTCTTCAGCACGTCGTGGACCACGGTGGGGGCGAGGCCCAGCGACGGCTCGTCGAACATGATGAGTTTCGGCTCGCCCATCAGGCAGCGCCCGATCGCCAGCATCTGCTGCTCGCCGCCGGACAGCGTGCCCGCCGCCTGGCCGAGGCGCTCGGACAGGCGCGGAAACATCGCCAGCACGCGCTCGCGGTTCTGCGCGCGATGCGGGCGCGCGTGCGGCAGCATCGCGCCCATGTCGAGGTTTTCCGACACCGTCAGCGACGGGAACACCTGCCGCCCCTCGGCCACCTGGCCGATGCCGAGATCGCAGACCCGATGGCTCGGCAGTCCGGCGATGTCGTTGCCGCCAAACACGATGCGTCCGGCGGTCGGCCGGTGCATGCCGGCGATGGTGCGGATCAGCGAGGTCTTGCCGGCGCCGTTGGCGCCGACGATGGCGACGATGGCGCCTTCGTCGACGGTGAGCGATACGCCGTCGAGGGCTTGGGCGTCGCCGTAATGGACGCTGAGATTGTCGACGGTCAGCATCACAGCGACTCCGCGCCGAGATAGGATTCGACGACGGCGGGGTCGCGCAGCACATGCTCCGGATCGCCCTCGGCGATCGCCGCGCCGTGATGCAGCACCAGAATGCGCGAGGCCAGCGCGGTGACCGCGCGCATCACGTGCTCGATCAGCAGGATCGTCACCCCGTCGCGATTGAGGTCGCGCAGCGTGGCGACGATGCGGTCGGTTTCGGTCGGCCGCAACCCGGCCATCACCTCGTCCAGCAGCAGCAGGCGGGGGCCGGTCGCCAGCGCCCGCGCCACCTCCAGCCGCTTGCGGTCAGGCAGCGTCAGGCTGGAGGCGATCTGCGCGCGCTTGTCGAGCAGATCGAGCCGCGCCAGGATGTCGCGCGCGATTTTTTCGGCGTCGTGGACCGTCTTGGTCTGCATCAGGGCGCCGATGATGACGTTGTCCTCGACGGTGAGCGCGGGGAACGGCCGCACCAGTTGAAAGGTGCGGCCGATGCCGCGCCGCGCGATCTGGTCGGAGCGTAGCCCCTCGATCCGCTCGCCGGCGAAGGTGATCGAGCCCTCGTCCGGCGCGAACGCGCCCGCGATCATGTTGAACAGCGTGGTCTTGCCGGCGCCGTTGGGGCCGATCACCGCGAAGATCTCGCCCGGCCGCACCTCGAAGGAGACGTGGCTGACCGCGGCGAGGCCGCGAAACCGTTTGCTGATGCCGGCGACGGCGAGCAGCGCGGTGTTGTGCCCGGTGTTGGACTCGGTCTTGTGCTCGGTCATGGGCGCGGCCTGTTGTCGAGGCCGAGCTTGCGGGCGAGCCACGGCCACACCCCGCTCGGCTGCAACGTGATGATGACCATCAGCGTCAGGCCGTAGAAGATCGACTTGGCGCCCGGTGTGTTGACGCCGAAGTGCTGCATCAGCGCGGTGAGGCTCTCCCCCAGCGGCGTCAGCAGGACGGCGCCCACGACCGGCCCGAACACGGTGCCGAGTCCGCCGATGATCGGCGCCATGATGATCTCGATCGAGCGGCCGATGTCGAACACCTGCGACGGAAACAGGTTGCGATAATAGAAGCCGTAGAACACGCCGCCGACCGCGGTCATGCCGGCGGAAATCAGCATCGCGATCATCTTGGCGCGGAAGATGTCGATGCCGGCGGCCCGCGCGGCTTCCGGATCCTCGCGCACCGCGAGCCAGCGATAGCCGAGCGGCGACCGGCGCAGCCGCGCCACCAGCAGCGTCGCCGCGGCGGCGAGTATGAAGGCGAGATAATAATACAAAAGCGGGCCGCCGCCGAGATTCCACCATTTGTCGGAGCCGGGGCTGTTGACCGACAGGAACATCCCGGCCGAGGCGCCGGTGATTTGCAGATGGTCGAAGCCGATGCGGGTGAATTCGGCGAACGCGATGGTCAGCAGCGCGAAATAGACGCCCTCGATGGCGAAGCGCCAGCCGAGCCAGCCGACCACCATGCCGGCGGCGGCGGCCACCGGAATGGCGACGAAGACGCCGATCCACGGGCCGATGCCGAACAGCGTCCACAGCGCGGTCGCGGTGTAGGCGCCGAGCCCGAGATAGAGCGCGTGGCCGAGCGAGAGTTGCCCGGCGAAGCCCATCAGCAGATTCCACGCCTGCCCGAGATAGGCGAAGTAGAACACCAGGATCAGCACCGACAGCAGATAGCGGTCGGCGACCAGCGGCGCGGCGATCGCCGCCGCCAGCAGGACGAGACAGAGGATTTTTCCGCGCGTGGGCAGGCGCTGCCAGATGTCGGTCATAGCCGCCGCCCCATCAGGCCCTGCGGGCGCAGCACCAGAACGATGATTAACAGCGCGAAGGAGAACATGCTTTTCATCGACGGCTGGATGTAGAACCCGGCGAGCGCCTCGGAAATGCCGATCAGGACGCCGCCGACCAGCGCGCCCGCCATCGAGCCCAGCCCGCCGATGATGACGATGACGAAGGCCAGCAGCGTGTAGGCCGGGGCCAGCCCCGGCGAGGCGTCGGCGATGGTCGCCATCAGCGTGCCGGCGGCGCCGATGCAGGCGAAGCCCAGCCCGAACGTCACGGCGTAGAGCTGCTTGACGTTGAGCCCGACCACGCCCGCGCCGGTCAGGTTGTCGGCGCAGGCGCGGATCGCGGTGCCGGTGCGGGTGTAGCGGAAGAACAGGAACAGCGCGACGCAGATCGCCAGCGCGCCGAGCGCCGCGAACACCCGCACCTTGTCGATGAACATCGGGCCGATGGTGTAGCTGTCGAACGAGTAGGGCAGGTTGATGGGGTGCGCGTCGGGGCCGAAGATCAGCAGCAGGCCGTTGACGACCACGGTGGCGAGGCCGACCAGCAGGATGAACTGCTCGTGCTCGGCGCGGCTGATGAACGGCTCGACCAGCGCGCGTTGCAGCACATAGCCGAGAAAGAAGAACGCCGCGGCGATCGGCAATAGCGACAATAGCGGCGACACGCCCAGCATGTCGAACAGCAGGAACGCCGCGTACATCGCCACCACGGTGAACTCGCCATGGGCGAAATTGACCACCCGCATGACGCCGAAAATCACCGACAGGCCGAGCGCCATCAGGCCGTAGACCAGCCCGGTGAGAATCCCCTGAACGATGATATTCAAGGTGATCGCCGTCATGCGAAACTCCGGCCGATCGGGGATGGACGGCGGAAGCCTCGCGCGCCGCGCGAGATTTCCGTTGATCGACGAGCGAGGTCGTCAGAATCTGGCGTGAAATGGTGCATCGAGGATCAAAAATCCCGGCGTCGTCCCCGCGCAGGCGAGGACCCATAGCCCGTGGCATTCGTGATTATGGACGATTTCGCCTCAACTCAATGAGCCGAACCGCTGCGGCGTATAGGTCCCCGCCTGCGCGGGGACGACGATTTTCGGATTGGAAACCCGACCGCGAAACGAATTTACGGTCAGGCTCTCAGATCAATCGCATCAGATCATTTGCGGCCCTGCCACGGCGGCATCGGCAGCACCGGGGTCATGGTCGCGACCTCGGCGGGCAGCACCACGGTCGGGGTCTGGTTGCGGTTCTGCACGCTGGCCGAGGGAATGTCGGTGTTCTGGCCCTTGGCGTCGAACTTGATCGGTCCGCCGATCATGGTGTGATCGACCAGGTTGGTCTCCCGCAGGGCCTTCATCAGCGTCGGCCCGTCGGTGGTGCCGGCGCGCTGGAAGGCGTTGCCCGCGACCATCAGCGCGTCGAAGGTGAAGCCGACGTTGAAGCATTCGACGGCGAAGCGGAATTTCGGCTGCGCCTTGGTGAAGGCGGCTTCCAGCGCCTGGGTGATCTTGGACTTCGGGTTGGCCCACGGCAGCATGTCGATGTGGTAATCGGCCAGCGGGCCGAGCGCCTTGTAGAATTCCTCGTCATAGAGGCCGGGCGCGCCCGGCGAGATGATCGCCATCGGCTGAAATTTTTGCCGCACGGTGTCGCGCACCAGTTTGATGGCGTCGGCGGCGCGCGTCACCACCAGCAGGAGGTCGGGATTGAGCCCGCGAATCTTGGTGACCTCGACGGAAAGATCCTGCGCCTTCGGATCGTAGGCGATCGATTCCAGCAGCTTGAACGGCAGCCCCGCGGTGGGGAACAGGGCGTCCATGCCCTTGCGTTGCGCCATGCCGAAATTATCGTTGGCGTGCAGGAATACGGCGGTCTTGGGCGCGATCTTGGTGGCGTCGATGATCGCCTGAATCTGGTGCAAGCCGTTCTTGACCAGCGCGCCTCCGGTCGGGAAATTGCGGACCAGATATTTGTAGCCCTGCTCGGTCAGTTGCGGGGCTGCGGCGATGTTCACCACCAGCGGCACCTGGCGCTGCTCGCAAACCTGCGCGATGGCCAGCGTGCCGGCGGAATCGAACGCGCCGACGATGCAGTGCGCCCCCTCGTTGATGGCGCGTTCGGTCTGGGTGCGGGCGACGTCGGGATTCGACTCCATGTCGATGTGCATCAGCTCGACCTTGTAGCCGAGGTCCGCCAGCACCTGCGGCGCGACCAGCGCGCCGCGATGGCAGCTTTGGCCGGCCTGGGCGAGATAGCCGGACTGCGGCAGCAGCACCGCGATCTTCAGGGTCTTGGCCTGGGCCCGGACGATCCCCGGCGCGGCCAGCAGCGCCGCGCCGGCGACGCCGCCCGCGAGCACGCGGCGACGGCTGAGTGTGAAATGATCGTTCGGCATGTCTGTCTCTCCTGGATGCCCGCCGTTGAACCGGTCGCGGCCCTGATCGTTACGCCATGGGCTGATTATCGCGTGGCGGCGGCGCGATCACAAGCCGTCACGGCTTCTGCCGGTGAATGAAGGCCCAGGGGCTGACCTCGGAATCGGTCGGCACCTCGATCTCGATCAGATACGGTCCGCCGTCCGCCAGCGCGCGTTCGAGCGCCGGGCGGAACGCCTCCGGCGTGGAGACGCGGGCGGCGCCGACCCCGAAGGATTCCGCCAGCCTGACGAAATCCGGGTTGACCAGATCGGAGGCGACGACGCGGCCGTCGAACCCCTGTAACTGGTCGCGGCGGACGTTGCCGTAAGCGTTGTTGTTGAACACCAGCGTGACCACGCCGATCTTGAACTGCACGGCGGTCGCCAATTCCTGCGCCGCGAACATGAAGCCGCCGTCGCCGGTGATGGCCACCACCGGCCGATCCGGGCAGGCGATCTTGGCGCCGAGCGCGGTGGGGAAGCCGGCGCCCAACGTACCCTGATAGCCGGAGCTGATGAAGGTGCGCGGCTGATAGACCGGGAAGCCGTACCACGAGGCGAAGCCGACCTGCGACAATTCGTCGGTGACGATGGCGTCAGCGGGGAGCACCTCGCGCAGAATGTTGAGATACGACATCTGCGGCTGGATCGCCTGAATTTGCCGCAATGCCGAGGCCGACGCCGCGCGGATCGCCTCGCGGCGTCCCGGCTGGCGGGTGAAGCCGCGCCGCTGTACGGCGGCGAGCAGGTCGCTTGTGCCCTCGCGGGCGTCGGCGATGATGGCGGTGTCGGGCGCGAAGCGGCGCATTTCCGCCGGGTCGATGTCGATGCGGATCGATTGCTGGCCCTCGGGACGGTATGACCAGCGCCAGGTCGGCAATTCCATGCGGGTGCCGATGCCGATCATCAGATCGGTTTGCGGCCACAACTCATAGGCCGCCGCCATGGTCAGGCCGAGCTCGTGGTCATTGCTGACGATGCCGCGGCCGCTGCGGAACGCCACCACCGGGGCGTCGAGCGCTTCCGCCAGTTCGAGGATCTCCGCGCCGGCGTGGATCGCGCCTCGGCCGACGAAGATCATCGGGGCGCGGCTCGCGGCGATCCGCTCCGCCGCCGCCTTGACGCGGTCGCCATCGGGGCGCGGCGGCGGCAGCGGATCGAACGGCGCGACGGATTCGACCTCGGCGCGCTGGGTGAAGACATCCCACGGCATTTCCAGCGCCGCCGGGCCGGGCCGTCCCGACTGCATCTCCTGGAACGCGCGCGCCACCAGCGCCGGAGCAACGCCGGGATATTCGATCCGCTCCGCCCATTTGACGAAGCTGCGCAGCGTCGCGAGCTGGTTCGGCATTTCATGCAGATGGCCGCGTCCGCGATCGAGGAACGGCGTCGGGACCTGCCCGGTCAGGCACAGCACCGGCTCGTTGCAGCCGAAGGCGGTCAACAGCGCCGCGCCGGCATTGAGCACGCCGGGGCCGGGGACCACGCTGAACACGCCGGGCCGTCCGCTGGCGCGCGCATAGCCGAAGGCCATGTAGCCGCAGGTCTGCTCGTGCCGCGCGCCGATGACCTTCAACTGGGCTTGCTGAAAGGCATCGAACAGGCCGTAAATCTGTGCGCCGGGCAGGCCGAACACGGTGTCGACGCCGTGCGCGACCAGGCCGTTGACGATCGCCTCGCCGCCGGAAGTCGAAGTCATGATCCGTTCCAATCGTTCGGACGCGGGGATGATTTGGCGGATACTTGCTATAAAGCGCGCGCCGGATGCAAGGGACTTGTCGCGTTGAGTTCGCGTGGGCCTCAAGAAGCGGCCTCGCAATGTCGAACGGAGGATCAGGTATTCTCTGCGTCGCCCTCGCGCAGGCGAGGACCCATAACCCCTGGCGTCGGCTATTGTTGAGTGACCTCGACCCGGATGGATTGAGCCGAACCGCTGCGGAGTCTGGGTCCCCGCCTGCGCGGGGACGACGATCGCCGCATTGTCAGTCCGCGCGCAAAGCGAATTTCCGGTCAGGCGCTCAACGCGCGGCCGGGTCGATGCCGACGCGCATCGCGTGGGCCGTCACCTGGTGGCGGAAATCGACCAGCGTGCTCTCGAACAGCGCGAAGGCTTCGAGCTGGAATTCGGCGGTCACCTTGTGCGGCGGCAGCCGGCGGTCGCCGATGCGGCGCTTGAGATGGTCGAGGCGGTCGAGTTGCTCGGACCATGACTGGTCGATCAGGGCCATCATCACGCGGCGCAGGATGTCGCCGAGCGTGGCGTCGCCGATGGCGGCGCGCTTGCGTTCCATCCAGCGGTCGGCCATCGCGACGATCGTTTGCCGGAGTGCCTCCGAGGCTGCCGCGCGGTGCGCCGACAGCGGCGCGAGATCGACCGCCAGCGTTAGGATGGCGCGGATCGCGCGGTCCAGTCCGGTGATGTCCCAGGGCTCGCCGGGGCGCGCGTCCGGCGGCGCGAACCGCGCGACCAGATCGTCGATGGTCTGATGACGCAGCCGCCGCGCCGCCGCCAGCGGATCGGCGCCGTCGCGGATGCCGCGCCGCATCTCGTACAGCGTATTGTATTGGCGCTGGATGACGGCGTCGAAGCGCAGCAGGCCGAGCCGGCGGTCGAGGTCGCGAATTTCGTGCCGCCGCTGCGCCGCCCGGACCAGGCGTGTGGCGACCGCTGGCGGCAGGGGGCCGTCCGGCGCGGAGCCGGGCGCGCGGATCCCGGCCGTGGCGAGGAAGTCGTCCTCAAGCGAGGCGTGGAAGATCGCCCGGCCGGGATCGCCCTGCCGCCCGGCGCGGCCGCGCAATTGCTGGTCGAGCCGACCGATGTCGTGATGGGTGGTGCCGATCACCAGAAGTCCGCCGGCGGCCGTCACCGCGTCGCGCGCGGCGTCGTCGGCGTGCTCGCCGCCGAGCCTGATGTCGGTGCCGCGCCCGGCCATCGCGGTGGCGATCGTCACCGCGCCGGGCGCGCCGGCGCCGGCGATGATCTGCGCCTCGCGGGCATGATGCCGGGCGTTGAGCAGCGCGAAGGTCTTTGCCGCCGCGTCGTGGTCCGCGGCCGCGCCGCGCTGCCGCCAGCCGTGGCGCTCAAGCATCGAAGCCAGCGCCTCGGACTGTTCGATCGACGGCGCGCCGATCAGCACCGGCTGGCCGCGCGCGTGCGCGGCTTCGGCCTCGCGCAGGATCGCCGCGCGCTTGGCGGCGGCGGTCGGGTGGAGCACGGCCTGGTCGATCCGGATCGGCGGACGATGCGGCGGCACGGCGACGACGTCGAGATCGTAGACCTCGCGATATTCCGCGGCGTCGGCCATCGCGGTGCCGGACATGCCCGCGAGCCGCGCGTAGCGGCGAAAATAGCTCTGGAAGGTGATCGCGGCCAGCGTGCGGGTTTCCTCGCCGATGGCGCAGCCTTCCTTGGCCTCCAGCGCCTGATGCAGCCCCTCGTCGTAGCGCCGCCCCGGCATCGGCCGTCCGGTCAGCGCATCGACGATGACCACGCGGCCCTCCTGCACGACGTAGTCGCGGTCGCGCGCCAGCACGACATGGGCGCGCAACGCCTGCACGACATGATGCAGCAGCGCGATCGACGCGATGTCGTGCAGCGTGGCCGGCTCCGCCAACAGGCCGCGTCGGCGCAACCCCCGCTCGACCTCGCCATATCCCGCCTCGGTCAGCGTGACGCGCCGCCGGTGGTCGAGGTCGTGGTGGACCGGCCGCAACGCCGCGATGACGGCGTCGATGGCCTGATAGAAGGCTGACTGATCGCCGAGCGGGCCGAACAGCGCCAGCGGCATCCCGGCCTCGTCGATCAGGATGGCGTCGGCCTCGTCGATCAATGCGAAGGCATGGCCGCGCTGCACGGTCTCCGCGGCGGCGAACTTCATGTTGTCGCGCAGATGGTCGAAGGCGAATTCGCTGGCGACGCCATAGGTGAGGTCGCAGCGGTAGGCGTCGCGCCGCGCGTCGTCGTCCATGTCCGGGGTGATGACGCCGCAACTCAGGCCGAGCAGGTCGTAGACCGGCCGCATCCAGTCGGCATCGCGCCGGGCGAGATAATCGTTGGGGGTGGCGATGTGGACGCCGTGTCCGGTCATGGCGTTGAGCGCGCAGACCAGGGCGGCGGTCAGCGTCTTGCCCTCGCCGGTTTTCATCTCGACGATCTGGCCCTCATGCAGCGCCAGCGCGCCGATCAGTTGCGCGGGCACCGGATGTTCGCCGAGCGCGCGGCGCGCCGCCTCGCGGACCAGCGCGAAGACGTCGGTCCTGATTTGATCGAGCGCGGCGCCGGTGCGCGCCCGCCGCTGCAATTCGCCGGCAAGCTGGCGCAGCGCGGCGTCGGAAAGTTGCCGCCGGCTCGATTCCAGCGCCAGAATCCGGCGCGCGGCGGCGTCGTGGCGCGCGAGTCTGCGGCGTGCCGCGAAATCCAGCGCGCGCCGCGCCAGACGCGGAATCATTTCAGTTCGAACAGGATCGGCACCGTGAAGGCGAACTGCGCGCCGCCGACATCGGCCGGCGGCGTCGGCAGCGGCTGGGCGCGTTGCAGGAGTTCGAGCGTCTCGCGGTCGAGCGCCGGCGAGCCGCTGCCCTTCACGATCCTGCTGGATTTGATGTGACCGTGGCGATCGACCACGAAGGCGACGCGCGCGGTGCCGGACTCGCGGCGAACCTGGGCGTCGTGCGGGTAGCGCTTGTTGCGTTGCAGATGCAGCGCCAGCCGGCGCTTCCAGCTCACCAGCGCCGCCTTGTTCGAGGCGGCGGCGGTCGGCGCGGTAGTGGCGGAGGCCGCGACCAGCGGCGGTGAGGCGTTCGGGGTCTTCTCCTTCTCCTCCTTCTTTTCCTCCTCCACCTTCTTCTGCTCGGGAGGGGTTTCCAGCGCCACGGCAGGCTCCTCCACCTTGGGCAGCGGCGGCTCCGGCTCGGGCTGTTCCTCGGTCTTCTGCTCGGCCTTCTCCTGCGGCGGCGGCGCCTCGTCGGTCTGCATCTGCTCCTCGCCCGGCGCGACGTCGCGGGCGATGGCTTCGCGGAACGATTCCGTGGTGAAGTCGACCTCGATCGCCGTCGTGGTGTCGAAGGTGTCGCCTTCGTCGGCCGGGCTCATCAAGAGCGCCGCGGCGACCGCGCCGTGCAGCGACAGCACGGCGACGAAACAGATGGCCCAGCGCAGCAGGTCGCGCCGCGTGACGCCGCGATAAGGCCGCGCCGCGCTCATTGCGCGCCCCCGGCCGATGGCGTCCCGGCGGGGGCCTGCGCGCCGGGAGATTCAAGCCCGACCAGCGCGATCTTGAGATAGCCGGCGGCGCGGATGTCGTTCATCAGCGTCATCACGTCGCCATAGGGGACGGTCTTGTCGGCGCGCACGAACAGCCGCTTGTTGCGGTCCGACGACGTCACCGAGGCGAGCGAGGCCGGAAGCGTGGCGCGGGAGATCGGGGTTTCGCCGACCGCCAGCGTGCGGTCGGCTTTCAGGGTGATGAAGACCGGCTTGTCGGGGCGCGGCTGCGGCGTCGCGGTCGAGGCCGGCAGATCGACGGCGATGTCGACGGTGGACAGCGGCGCGGCCACCATGAAGATAATCAGCAGCACCAGGATGACGTCGATGAACGGCGTCACGTTGATGTCGCTCACCGGGGCCATCTCGTCGTCGGACGAGGCTTGCTGAAGCTGTACGCCCACGGCGCTACTCCGCGGCTCGCGCCCGGCGCGGCGTCAATTCGGCGCGGTTGAGATCGCGGCTGACCATGCGCATCAGTTCGGCGGAGCCGTCCCCCAACAGGCCGCGATAGCTGGCGATCGAGCGCGCGAACATGTTGTAGATCATCACCGCCGGGATCGCCGCCACCAGACCCATCGCGGTCGCCAGCAGCGCCTCGGCGATGCCGGGCGCGACCACGGCGAGGTTGGTGGTCTGCGATTTCGAGATGCCGATGAAGGCGTTCATGATGCCCCAGACGGTGCCGAACAGGCCGACGAACGGCGCGGTCGAGCCGATCGTCGCGAGAATGCTGGTGCCGCGCGTCATGCGCCGCGACGCCGCCGCCTCGATGCGGCCGAACAGCGAGGCGACGCGCTCCTTGACGCCCTCGTGGTTCATGGCGTCGCGCGAGCGGTTGAGTTCGTCGAGCGCGGCGTTGGTCAGGCTCGCGATGTCGCTGTTGGCGTTCTGGAGCTTGTCGCTGGCGTCTTCGAGCGAATGCGCGCTCTCGACGCGGCGAAGGTCGCGCATCAGCCGGCGCCGCGCGGCCAGCAGTTCGAGGGTCTTGGCGAGCCAGACCGACCAGGTGACCACCGAGGCGAAGGCCAGGCCGATCATCACCGCCTTCACGATATAGTCGGCCGCCATGAACATGCCGAGCGGCGTCAATTCGTGCGGCAAGGCCGGATTGGCATCGGCCGCGCCCGCCGGGGCGGGGTCGGCCGCCGGCGCGGTTTGCGGCGCCGTCGCCTGCGGCGCGGCGGCGGGCTCCGGCGTGGCCGGTTGCGCGACGGACGGATCGGTGGCCGGCGCGGCCGTCATCGCGGGGGCGGGCAGGGCCGGCGGCGGCGCGGCCGGGGCGATCATGGCTGGGGCGGTCGTGACCGACGGGGAGGCCGGCGTCGCTGTCGGCGTCGCAATCGCCGGCGTCGCAATCGCCGGCGGCGTCATCGTTGTTTGCGGCGCGGCGGGTGTTCCGTCGGTCGTGGCTGAAGGCGTCACGGATTGGGCGTTGAGCGGATGCGGCGTGATGGCGAACGCCGACAGCAGTGCGAGCGCGAATGCGGGCGCCCTCGTCGCTCGCGGTCGGCAATGACACTTCGCCGCGCGGGAAGTCTTCAGGAACAGGTTCATTCGACAGACTTTTTGTTGCGCCGCCGATCCCGGATCAATCGCAGGCAGGACGGTGGCGGATGGACAGCGCCCAAGCGAATGTCAAATCCACTTCTCCGCAGTGGTCTAGCCCCTCGGCTTGGCAAATCAAACAACCAAGCGCGCCAACATCTTAGAATCGCTTTAAGGCTGTTCGCCGCACGCCCTCGTCATGCGTCCTCGCGACGCGCCCTTACCGGGGCCTTACTAGAAAGCCTATAAACTGGCTCGATTCCATGCAGCCGCATGTTGCTCGGCGGATTTCGTGAAGTTATGACCAATCAGCCATCGCGGAGACACATTTTGTTTTCGCGGCATTTGATTTGGGGAATGGGGCACATGGAAGTTGCATCGGCGGATCACGCGAGCCATTCGCGTGACGAGGGCGCGCTTGCGCGCAATATCTCGGCGATCGGGTGGGGCAAGGCGATGATCGGCGTCGCCGCGGTGATGCTGATCCCGGATTCCGCCGACGCCCAGCCGGCGTCCGGTAACGACGATCTTCCGCAGGTGCGCGTCACCGCGCCGAAGCGGCAGGCGCGGCGGCAGACCGCGCGTCCCGCGCCGGCGCGCGCGGCTCCGGCTCCCGCGCCGGCCGCCACGACCAATGCGCCGGTCAATCCGGTGATCGGCGACGGCGCCGGCATCGCCGGCTACCAAACGCCCGCGCAAAGCGGCCTGTCGCGGTTTCCGGCGCCGCTGCGCAACACCGCCCAGACGGTCAACGTGGTCTCCCAGCAGTTGATGCAGGACCAGCGCGTCACCTCGGTGCAGGAGGCGCTGCGCAACGTTCCCGGCATCACCTTCACGGCGGGCGAGGGCGGCGTCCAGGGCGACAACGTCACCATTCGCGGCTATACTGCGCGCAACGATTTCTATCGCGACGGCATTCGCGATCCGGGCTGGTACACCCGCGACGCCTTCAGCTTCGATCGCGTCGAGGTGTTCAAGGGGCCGTCGTCGTTCCTGTTCGGCCGCGGCTCCACCGGCGGCGTCATCAACATCGTGTCCAAGACGCCGCAGAACCGCGATTTCTCGGTGGTCGAGGCGACCGCCACTTCGGCGATCGGCGCTCGCATGATGGTGGACGTCAACAAGGTGTACGGCGATTTCGCGGCGCGCATCGCCGCGGTCGGTTACAACACCGACATCGCGGACCGCGATTTCACCAATGTCAAGCGTTACGGCTTCGCGCCCTCGGTCTCCTGGCAGATCGCGCCCGACACCAAGAACACGCTGAGCTACATGTACCAGAAGGACAACAACATCGCCGACCGCGGCATTCCGATGCTGCCGGGATCGTTCTTCGGCACCAGCTACCGGCAGCCGGCGCCGGTGCCGCGCAACACCTGGTACGGGGTCGCGACGCCGGGCCAGAACGACATCGAGCAGACCGAGGCTCACGTGCTCACCAACAAGTTCGAGCACAACTTCGCGCCGGACCTGAAATTCACCAACACCACCGGCGTCAGCTATGTCGAGCGCTTCAACCGGACGCGCCCGGTGCAGATCACCGGCATCAACACGGCGACCTCGAACCTGTGGGATTCGGCGGTTGGCGGCACGCGGCTGGCGACGCCGACCAATCCGCTGCTCCCAGGCACGCCGCTGAGCAACATCTGGATCGCCAACACCAACCACTTCCAGAACCAGACCAACAATTTCCTGGTCAGCAACGTCAGCGATCTCAACGCCAGGTTCATGACCGGGGCGCTGGAGCATAACGTGCTGGCCGGCGTCGAGGTCAGCCACGAGACGCGCGACAATTATCGCACGACCTTCGCCGATACCTATCGCATCAACGTCGCCAATCCCGACCCCTGGGTGTCGGGGACGCTCAATCCGACGACGGCGGCGACGGAGTCGAAAGCCGACGCGGTCGGCGTCTATATTCAAGACCAGTTGAAGGTCACCGACTGGCTCGAACTGCTCGGCGGCGTTCGCTTCGATAACTACAAGGCGAACAGCAACACCTTCACCATCACCCGCGCCACCGGCGCGCAGACCACGCCTGTCAGCCTCAATACCGACAACAGTTTCGTGACCTACCGCGCCGGCGTGGTGTTGCATCCGACGCCATGGTCGTCGGTCTATTACATGCGCGGCACGTCGGCGAATCCGCCGTCGGAATTCGTGTCGATCACCAACGGCCAGCAGGCGTTCGATCCGATCACCTCGACGATCGACGAAATCGGCGCCAAGGCGGACATTCTCGACAAGAAGCTGAGCCTGAACGCCGCGGTGTTCCGTATCCGCAAGGAGAACGATCTCGAAAACCGCGGCACGTCGGCGGCCCCGGACTACGTCGCGATCGGCACCACCCAGGTGCAGGGTTTCGAAATCGGCGCCACCGGCCGCATCACGCCGCAATGGAGCATCTTCGGCGGCTACGCCTATCTCGAATCGAAAGTCATCGATTCGTTGAACGTCGGAAATATCGGGCACGAGCTTGCGATGACGCCGAAGAACAGCTTCTCGCTGTTCACGACCTACGATCTCGATTCGCGATGGACCATCGGCGGCGGCGCGTACTATGTCGACTCGCGCTGGTCGAGCGTCTCCAACGACGCGCGCATTCCCGCCTACTGGCGCTTCGACGCGATGGCCTCCTACAAGGTCGACAAGAACCTGACCGTGCAGCTCAATATCTACAATATCGCGGACACGTATTATTACGACACGGCCGCGGGCGCGGGCTACGCGGTTCCCGGCGCGGGCCGCTACGTCTCGCTGTCGGCGCGGGCGCAGTTCTGAGGGCCGGATCGGCCTGCAACCGCCGGGGCGATCCCGCCCCCCGTCGTCCCGGCACCGAGGAAGCCGCCCGTCGCTCGCGAGGCGGGCGGTGTGACGAGACCGGAGCCGGCGTCGCCAGATGCCGGCTCTTTTTCAAGAGGCTCGCCAATGCTGGTACAAATTCCGAATGTGCTGACGCCGGAGCAGGTGCGCCATTGCCGCGAGGTGATGGCGCGCGCCGATTGGGTGGACGGCCGGGTCACCGCCGGCCATCAGTCCGCGCAGGTCAAGCGCAATCTGCAATTGCCGGAAGGCTCAAAGGCCGCGCTTGAGATCCAGGACCTGGTCCTGAACGCGCTCAACCGCAACCCGCTGTTCATGTCGGCGGTGCTGCCCAAGAAAATCTTTCCGCCGCTGTTCAACCGCTACGATGCCGAGGGCGGGATGAATTTCGGGTCGCATGTCGACAACGCCATCCGCACCATTCGCGACACCGGCGAACGGGTGCGCACCGACGTGTCGTCGACGCTGTTCCTGTCGTCGCCCGACGAATATGACGGCGGCGAGCTGGTGATCGAGGACACCTACGGCACCCACGCGGTAAAGCTGCCGGCGGGCGACATGATCGTCTATCCCGGCACCAGCCTGCACCACGTCACCAGGGTCACGCGCGGCTCGCGCGTGGCGTCGTTCTTCTGGACCGAAAGCATGATCGGCGACGTGACGCGGCGCGCCATGATGTTCGATCTCGACATGTCGATCATCCGTCTCAACGCCGATCATCCCGAACACCCATCGGTGATCTCGCTGACCTCGCTCTATCACAACCTGCTGCGGCAGTGGGCGCAGACGTGAGGGACCGACCGATGTTTGTTGCAAAATTGATCTCACTCACGGCGTCGTCCCCGCGCAGGCGGGGACCCATAACCCCTGGCGCTGGTTGCTATCAATGACCTTGCCTGTCGTTGTTTGAACCGCACCGCTGCGGCGTATGGGTCCCCGCCTGCGCGGGGACGACGGCTGTTGTCTATGTCAGCATGGCGTCGAGCGCCGGCGTGGTGCGCTCGACGATGTCGCCGTCGCGGCGGAAACGGATCAGCGCGGCGAGCTCATGGGCGGCGGCGAATTCGATCGCGGCATCCGGCCCCTTGACCATCAGCGCCGTCGCATAGGCGTCCGCTTCCATGCAGGAGCGGTGCAGCACGGTGGCGGTGACCATGGCGTTTGCGATCGGCCATCCGCTGCGCGGATCCAGCGTATGGGAGTAATGGCCGGTCCCGCTGGCGAAACCGCGTTCGCAACCCGAGGTGGCGATGGCGAGGCCGTGCAGCGCCACCAGCGTCCGGCCGGTCTCCGGGCCGGGATGATCGATCTCGACCCACCACGGGCTGCCGTCGGGCTTGACGCCGTGGCCGCGCAACTCGCCGCCGATCTCCACCAGCGCGTGATGGACGCCGTGCGCGCGCAGCGTCTCCGTCACCAGATCGACCGCGAAACCCTTGGCGATGCCGCAGAGGTCGACGGTTCCGCCGCCATGGCGGCGCAAGCGACGCGCGTCGGCGTCGCGTTCGAGTTGCCGCCAGCCGCAGGCGCGATGAAGCCGCGCGATGTCGTCGGAGGAAGGCGGCGCGGGTCGCGGTCCGCTCGGCCCGAATCCCCAGAGGTCGACCAGCGCGCCGACGGTCGGATCGTAAGCGCCGTCGCTTTCGCGCGCGATGCGCAGCGCGCTGTCGATCACCGCCGCCAGTTCGCCCGGCAGCGTCTGCCATCGGCCCAGCGGCAGCCGGTTGAACCGGCTGATGTCGGACTCCCGCTCCCACGGGCTCATCTGCGCGATCACGCGATCGAGCGCGAGCGGGATCGCCCGTTGCAGGGTCTGCCGGCCGGCCGGCGTGCCGACGAACTTCACCGACCATGTGGTGCCCATGGTTTGGCCCGCCAGCCCCTGCACCGCGCCGCCCATGGGCGGCGCGGGCGGCATCGCCGACAGGGCCGGTATGGCCACGCGTCGGGGGGCTGACGCCGTCGCCGGCATCGCTTACTGCGGCAGCACTTCGACAGTCGCGGTGTAGCTTGAGCGCCGCTGGGCGTTCTTGATCGTGCTCTTGTCGTCGCGCACCGAGGCATTCATCCAGTAGTAGCCCGGCCCCGGCCAGGTGACGCTGAAGGTGCCGGACTCGTCGGTGGTGACCTTGGTGTCGTTCAGCTTGTCGCGATAGCGGATGCCGCCGGGGATGATCTCGACCGCGACGCCGGCGGCGGGCTGGCCGTCGAGCACCAGGCGGAAGGTGGCCTTCTCGCCGGCGACCAGATTGTTCGGGTGGGTGACCGGGACCAGTTCGAGGCCGGTGCCGGTCGGCTTCAGGGTGTCGGTGGAGGGCTTGCCGGAGGTGACGAAGGATTCGATCCGGCCCCGGCTCTCGGAAATCTTGACGTCGGTGGCGTTGGCGGGAATGGCGGTCGCGATCTGGTCGGCCTTGCCGCGCCAGCGCTTGTTCTGGCCGTCCAGCTTGTAGCTGGCGAACACGCCGTCATTAATCACCATCACCTTGTAGGTGCCCGGCTCGGCCAGCTTGACGTCGAAGGTGCTGCGGTAGCGGCCTTTCGACGTATTCTCAGGCGCCACGGTCTTGCCGTCCGGCCCGACAATCGACAGCCCGTCGAGTTGCAGGGGATGATGCTCGAAATAGAACAGGTCGTTGGAGACGGCGGCGTCCACCGTCACCCAGGCGTCGTTGCCGGACAGCACGGTGGCGGACGGCAGGAGCCAGGTGCGATGCGCCTGCGCCGGCGCGGCGAGCAGCGCAACCGAGGCGGCGAGCAGCGCGAGTTTGAGATGCTTGGTCATGGCGACATCCTTTCCATGAGCCGCCACGGGCGGCGGCGCGGTTGATTGGTCTCAAGGGGTCAGTTTCAAGGTGACGGCGCCGAGTTCGTTCTCGCCCTTGGCCTGCGCGGTGCTCGGCGCTTTCGGCGGCCATTCGAACGGCAGGCGCAGCAACTCGCGGCCGCCGACCTCGCGCGCGGCCTCGATCACCAGTTGGTAGCTGCCGGGCGCGAGGCCGTCGAGCGGCTTGGCCTTGCTGTCGAACGTCAACTGATGCGTGCCGGGGGCGCGGGTCGGGCTGGAGAGGCCGTCCGCCGGCATGGTCAGTTCGCGGCCGGTGCGACGCCACCATTGCCGCAGGTCCTTCAGCCACTTGGTGCCTTCGCCGTCCTTGTGCTTGACGTCATACCAGACCGCCAGATTGGTGATCTTGCCGCCGTCGGCGCTTTCGATCCACATCGCCACATAGGGCTTGTGATACTCGGCGACGTTAAGCCGCGGAATATCGACGCTGACGGTGGCCTCGGCGGCCAGCGACGAGGTCGCGGTCAGCGTGGTCAAGGCGGCGGAGATCAGGAGGCGCATGGCAAACCTTTAACGATGAATGAACAGGACGACGAGCAGCGCCGGAATCACCAGCCCGAGGCTGACGACGGGCCATGTCGCGCGGCGGCGGTTGGAATGGAGATACAGCAGCAACAGGCCGCTCAGGCAAAACACCATCGCGGCAATCGCGAACACGTCGATGAACCAGCTCCATGCCTTGCCGGTGTTGCGGCCCTTGTGCAGGTCGTTGAGATAGGCGATCCAGCCGCGATCGGTGACTTCATAAGCCACCGCGCCGTTGTCGCGCGCGATGCTGAGCCAGGCGTCGCCGCCGGGGCGCGGCAGGGCGACATAGACCTCCTTCGGCGACCATTCGACATCGCGCCCGGCGGTGTTGACGCCGATCTCGCCGCGCAGCCATGCGCCGACGCCCTGCGGCAGCGCCGCCTTGGGCGAGGCCGGTTCCGCTTTCAGGTCCGCGATCAGGGCTTGCGGCAACTGTCCCTCGCGCATCACCACCGTCGGTTTCGCTTCGATCTGGCCGGCGTGGTTCAGCGTGATGCCGGTGAAGGCGAACAGCACCATGCCGATCAGGCAAAGACCCGAACTGATCCAGTGCCATTGGTAGACCTGGCTGATGAAAAACGCGCGGCGTTTCTTGCGCTGCCAGAGTTCCTCGCCGTCGACCATCGATCAATCCGAAACGCCAGCCTGTCAGCGCTGCCGCCAACTCATGCAAAGCAAGGGGTTTTGTGCGGCACGCACGCGACTTGCGCGCCCTGTTTAGCGAAGCCGCCCCTGCTTTGCTACTGCGCCGGATTAGGTTCGTTCTAAATCGCCGCGTCGCGCCACGTCAGCGTTTGGCGCGCGTCCAGTTCTCGCCGCCGCACAGGCCGCCGACGCAGCCGTTGACCCGCAGGCTGTTCGGGCCGGTCATCGCGATGTCGCTGTCATAGGTGCCGCCGTCGTCGGCGTTGTAAATGCGGCCGGCCCATCGCGACACGCCGGACGGCTGCATGTGGCTGAACAGCGGCAGCCCGATCATCGGCCGCCGTTGCAGCGCCGGGTTGGGATTCTTGTCGTCGACGGCGGCCTTTCCGGTATTCGGATCGATCGGGTCGCGCAGCCAGGTCACGACGCCGCAAATTCCGGAGCCGCAGCGGCTGACCTTGACCTTGGCATCCCCCGCCTGCGTCAGCCAGGTGCCGGTGGGATCTCCGGATTCCTGAGCCAAAACGCCGCATGACGAGGTGAGCATGGTCAAAATCGCGGCCATCAGGCCGAATCGCAATCTCATCAGAATCCTCCGCATCGATCCCGCGTTGCATAACAAAAGGACGAACTTGTGCAACGTGGATCGTGCGCGGGTGTGAATATCGGGATGTTTCCCTGCCCCGCGTCCGTCACATTCCCCCATGCTTGGCGCGGCGTGGTCAATTTTTGCTTTCAATGTCAGGATAAAAGAAATTCTTGTCGGAAGGGTCGGTCGATGGGCGCGGGACAGCTCACAACATTCCAGCGCTGGTCGATTCTCGCCGGCGCCGCCGTACTGCTGAGCCTGGCCATGGGCATGCGGCAGAGTTTCGGCCTGTTTCAGCCTTCGATCATCCGCGACGTCGGCATCACGGTCGCGGATTTCTCGCTGGCGACGGCGTTGCAGAACGTCGTGTGGGGCGTGACCCAGCCGGTCGTCGGCATGCTGGCGGACCGCTTCGGCGCGCGCCACGTCATGCTGGCCGGCGTGCTGGTCTACGCCGCCGGGCTGGTCACCATGATCTACACCACCTCGGCGCTGATGTTCATCATCGGCGCGGGCTTTTGCGTCGGTCTGGCGCTGTCCTGCACGACGTTCGGCATCACCATGGCGGTGACCTCGCGCGTGGTGACGCCGGCCCGGCGCAGCGTGGCGATGGGCGCGGTCTCCGCCGCTGGGTCGCTCGGGCTGGTGATCGCCTCGCCGCTGGCGCAGACCTTGATCTCGACCGCCGGCTGGCAGATGGCGCTGGTGGGCTTCCTCGGCCTCGCCGCGGTGATGCTGCCGGCGGCGCTGTTCGCCGGGCGCGGCGACGCGGTCGAGATCGACAAGGCCGACGACACAAGGCAGCCCGTCGGCGCGGTGGTGCGTTCGGCGCTGGGGCATTCCGGCTTCGTGGTGATGTCGATCGCGTTTTTCGTCTGCGGCCTGCAACTGGTGTTCCTGACCACGCATTTGCCGAATTATCTGGAAATTTGCGGGCTCGACGCGTCGCTGAGCGCCGAGGCGCTGGCGACGATCGGGCTATTCAACGTCATCGGCTCCTATTTGTTCGGATGGCTGGGGGGCATCTATCCCAAGCAGATTCTGCTCGGCGGCATCTATATCGTCCGTTCGCTGGTGATCGCGGTCTATTTCACGTTTCCCGCGACGCCTTCGTCGACGCTGATCTTCGCCGCGGTGATGGGCGCGCTGTGGCTCGGCGTGACGCCGCTGGTCAACGGCCTGGTGTCGCAGCTGTTCGGGCTTCGTTTCATGACCACGCTGACCGGGATCGCCTTCCTCAGCCATCAGACCGGGTCGTTCCTCGGCGCCTGGGGCGGCGGCGTGATCTACGATTCGCTCGGCAGCTACGACATGGCGTGGCGCGCGGCGGTGGTGATCGGGCTGATCGCCGGCGCCTTCCAGATGCTGATGAACGTGCGGCCCCCGGCCGCGCGGCCCTCGCTCGACGGCGCGGTGCCGCGCCCGGCGTGACCCGGCTTCGCGGGATGTCGGTGGCGGCGCGGCCGTCCCGGTTGGCCACGCATTTGACTGTTCTTCGCGGTGGAACCTTCTATAAAGGGAACCGTTAATGCCCTATCTCCACCATTCCGGACAAAAATCATGACCTTCAAACTTCCCGACCTGCCTTACGCCTATGATGCGCTCGCTCCTCATATGTCCAAGGAAACGCTGGAGTTTCACCACGACAAGCACCATCAGGCCTATGTCACCAACGGCAACAACCTGCTGAAGGGGACGGAGTTCGAGAACAAGTCTCTGGAGGAGATCGTCAAGGGCTCTTACGGCAAGAACGCCGCGCTGTTCAACAATGCCGGCCAGCATTACAACCACCTGCATTTCTGGAACTGGATGAAGCCGAATGGCGGCGGCGACAAGCTGCCGGGCCGGCTGGCCAAGAAGATCGACGAGGACCTCGGCGGTCTCGAAAAATTCAAGGCGGACTTCGCCGCCGCGGGCGCCGGCCAGTTCGGTTCGGGCTGGGCCTGGCTGTCGGTCAAGAACGGCAAGCTCGAAGTCTCCAAGACCCCGAACGGCGAAAATCCGCTGGTGCACGGCGCGACCCCGATCCTCGGCGTCGACGTCTGGGAGCATTCCTACTACATCGATTACCGCAACCGCCGCCCCGACTATCTGAAGGCGTTCGTCGATCATCTGGTCAACTGGGATTATGTCGACGAACTGCTCGGCAAGGCCTGATCGCGGCGAAGCGGGATTATTTAGTGTTCAAGGGGCGGCCCGCGGGTCGCCCCTTTCGGTTGGGGCGCTCGGCGAAGTTGGAGCGTTTTCCGATCCGTATGAATCCCCGTCATTGCAAGCGAAGCGAAGCAATCAGATCTTTGTTCGCGATAACTGGATTGCTTCGTCGCTTTGCTCCTCGCAATGACGATTAGCCATCGAAGCCCGCTTTAGAGGGTGATTTGCAAGGGTTTGCCGGAAACGAGGCGTCATCGTCCGCGAAGCCGGACGATCCAGTATTTCGTGCGGCCGCGGAGGACTCCGATCCGGCGTGGCGCACCGGATGCTTCGCCTTCGCGCGGCATGACCGCCTTCGTTCGCGCCAATGCCTCAACTGAACGCGGAGCTACGCAAGCTGCTGTTCCAGAATTATTTTTCAGCCGCGTCGTCGCTGTGTTGTTATGTTATAGTGTAACATATATAAAGCACCGTGGCGGCGATATCCGCCCGAGCGGGATACCCGGCCGATGGTTCATTCGCACTCCCACAGTCACGGCGCGGCCGGTGCGCATCATCACGCGCCGGACACGCCGCATCCGGCGCAGCCGGCCACGCTGTCTCTGCTGCGGATGACCCTGGCGGAGCGGCTCGGCCTCGCGATCCTGCTCAGCGCGGGGCTTTGGGCGCTGGTCTGGCTGGCGACGGGGCCGGCATGAGCGCGCAGCTGCAATTCCGCGACGTCACCCTGGGCTATGACCGGCATCCAGCCGTGCATCACCTCACCGGCGAGGTGATGCCGGGCGCGCTGCTTGCGGTTGTGGGGCCGAACGGCGCCGGCAAATCGACGCTGTTTCGCGGCATCGTCGGATTGCTCAAGCCGTTGTCCGGCAGTATCGCGCGCGGCGGCGTCGGGGTTCACGACATTGCCTTTCTGCCGCAAAGCGCCGACATCGACCGCAGCTTTCCGATCTCGGTGTTCGATTTCGTCGCCACCGGCCTGTGGCGCGAGGTCGGCGCGTTCGGCGATCTGCGCGGGCGCCGCCGCGCGCGGGTCGCGCAGGCGCTGGCCGCCGTCGGCCTCACCGGGTTCGAGCGCCGCGCCATCGGCACGCTGTCCGGCGGCCAGACCCAGCGCATGCTGTTCGCGCGGCTGATGTTGCAGGACGCGCGGCTGATCGTGCTCGACGAGCCGTTCAACGCCGTCGACGCCAAGACCTCGACCGACCTGCTGCGTCTCGTGAAGCAGTGGCATGCCGAGGGGCGGACGGTGCTGGCGGCGCTGCACGACATGGATCTGGTCCGCAACCACTTTCCGCAAACCCTGCTGCTGGCGCGCGGCGTGGTGGCCTGGGGCTGCACCGCGCAGGTGCTGACGCCGGACAACCTGACCGCCGCGCGCAAAATGTGCGAAGCCTTCGACGACGACGCGGCGGCCTGCGTGGAGGCGGATACGCCGCGGGCCGCCTGATGACATTCGATATTTTCCTTGCGCCGTTCACCGACGAGGCGATGCGCCGCGCGCTGGTGGCGATCGTCGTGTTGTCGTTCGGCAGCGCGCCGATCGGGGTTTTCCTGATGCTGCGGCGGATGAGCCTGACGGGCGATGCGATGTCGCACGCCATTCTGCCGGGCGTGGCGGTCGCGTTCCTGCTGTCGGGGATGAACCGCTTGATGATGACCCTCGGCGGACTGATCGCCGGTCTGATCGTCGCCGTGCTCTCGGGGCTGATGGCGCGCGTGACCGAGATGAAGGAGGATGCCTCGCTCGCGGTGTTCTATCTGGTCTCGCTTGCGCTGGGCGTCATCCTGGTCGCCTCAAACGGATCGAGCCATGAACTCATCGAGATTCTGTTCGGAGATGTTCAGACCATCGACGCCGGCGCGCTTTGTCTGATCGCCTTCAACACCACGCTGACGCTGTGCGCGCTGGCGGTGATCTACCGGCCGCTGGTGATGGAATGCGTCGATCCCTTGTTTCTGCGTGTCGCCGGACGCGCCGGCGCGCTGGCGCATCTGGTCTTCATGGCGTTTGTCGTCGTCAACCTCGTCAGCGCCTACCATGCGCTCGGCACCCTGCTGGCGGTGGGCATGATGATCCTTCCCGCGGGCATCGCGCGGTTCTGGTCGCGCGATCTCTCCCGCATCATCCCCGTCGCCATCGTCAGCGCCATCGTATCCGGCTATTTCGGTCTGGTTCTAGCGGCGGCCACCGGCGCGCCGGCGGGGCCGTCCGTGGTGCTGATGGCGGGCGCGATCTACTTCCTGTCGATGACCGTCGGCCCTGCCGGCGGGCTGGTGCGCCGCTTCGCGCCGGGGCGGCATCTGGAAGCCTGAGCAGCCTCGAATTTGTGCGGTTTTGCACTTTCATTGGAAGGCTCCGGCACAATATAAAGGCTCTCAACCAATACGCTGCGTTTCCGGAGTTTCCATGTCTGACGCTGCCACATCTGATGCTGCCGCCAAAATCCCCGTGACCGTGCTGACCGGCTATCTCGGCGCCGGCAAGACCACGCTACTCAACCGCATCCTGTCCGAAAATCACGGCAAGAAATACGCCGTGATCGTCAACGAGTTCGGCGAAATCGGCATCGACAACGACCTCATCATCGGCGCCGACGAGGAAGTGTTCGAGATGAACAACGGTTGCATCTGCTGCACCGTGCGCGGCGACCTGGTGCGCATCCTCGACGGGCTGATGAAGCGCAAGGGCAAGTTCGACGCGATCATTGTCGAGACCACCGGCCTCGCCGATCCCGCCCCGGTGGCGCAGACCTTTTTCGTCGACGAGGACGTGCAGAACAACGCACGGCTCGATGCCGTGGTGACGGTGGCCGACGCCAAGTGGCTCAGCGAACGCCTCAAGGACGCGCCGGAAGCCAAGAACCAGATCGCCTTCGCCGACGTCATCGTGCTGAACAAGACCGATCTGGTGACGCCGGCGGAACTGGCGGAGGTCGAAGGCCGCATCCACGCCATCAACCCCTACGCCAAGCTGCATCGCACGGAGCGTTGCCAGGTGGCGCTGTCCGACGTGCTGGAGCGCGGCGCGTTCGACCTCGACCGCATTCTCGAACTGGAGCCGGAATTCCTCGCGGCCGACGATCATGACCATGCGCATGACCACGACCATGAGCATTGCCACGACGAGAACTGCACCCACGAGCATCATCATCATGGCCACGATCACCACCACCACGGGCACGATCACGGCCACGGCATGAAGCACTATCACGACGAGGACATGCAATCGCTGTCGCTGCGCAGCGACAAGCCGCTCGATCCCGAGAAGTTCATGCCGTGGTTGCAGCAACTGGTCGCCGCCGAGGGGCAGAAGATCCTCCGCTCCAAGGGCATCCTCGCCTTCACCGGCGACGACGAGCGCTACGTGTTCCAGGGCGTCCACATGATGCTGGAAGGCGATCACCAGCGCGCATGGAAGGACGGCGAGCCGCGCGAGAGCCGGCTGGTGTTCATCGGCCGCGAACTGCCCGAGCAGACGATCCGCGAGGGTTTTGAGCGGTGCATCGCGGCGTGAGCGGGTTCGAGACATCCGGCAATCCGGGCTCCGTCGTCTCGGTCACCGATCGGGTCATCGCGGTCGAGATCGGGATGCCGGTTTCGGCGGTGCATTTCCTCGGGCCGGCGGCGGTGTTCGTCGGCGACGAGGAGATGCTGACCTTCGTCACGGCAAGCGGCGAGGCGGCGCGGCTGCCGGTGCACGGCGGCGCGATCTTGTCCGCGGCGTCGGACGGCAAGCGCCTCGTCACCGGCGGCGACGACGGCAAGGTGGTCGAGGTCAAGGCCGATGGCGGCGTGACGACGCTCGCGACCGACGCCAAGCGGCGCTGGATCGACAATGTCGCGCTGCATCCCGATGGCGCGGTGGCGTGGTCGGCCGGCAAGTCGGCGTTCGTTCGCGGCCCCAAGGGCGAGGAGAAGTCCCGCGACGTGGTCTCCACGGTCGGCGGGCTGGCCTTCGCGCCGAAGGGGCTGCGGCTGGCGATCTCGCACTACAACGGCGTGACGTTGTGGTTTCCCAACATGACGGCCACGCCGGAAGTGCTCGACTGGGCCGGCTCGCATCTCGGCGTGACGTTCAGCCCCGACAACAAGTTCCTGGTGACGTCGATGCATGAGCCGTCGCTGCACGGCTGGCGTCTCGCCGATGCGCGGCACATGCGGATGAGCGGCTATCCGGCGCGCGTCAAGTCGCTGTCATGGAGCGCCGACGGCAAGTCTCTCGCCACCTCGGGCGCCGATACGGTGATCGTGTGGCCGTTTGCCAGCAAGGACGGACCGATGGGCAAGGAGCCCGGCATTCTCGCGCCGATGCCGGCGCGGGTGTCGATGGTTTCGTGCCATCCGAAGCAGGACGTCATGGCCGTCGGCTATAGCGACGGCACCGTGCTGATGGTCCGCATGTCGGACGGCGCTGAAATCCTGGTTCGGCGCAAGGCGGGGTCGCCGATCGCGGCGCTCGGCTGGAACGCCAACGGCAGCGTGCTGGCGTTCGCCGCCGCCGACGGCGGCGCGGGATTGTTCACATTGTAGCGTCGGGGGCTTGAGGCGCTCGCTGTTTTGCGCGGATGCACAACACGACAACCGTCGTCCCCCCAGGCGGAGACCTCAGACTCCGCCGGGATCGTCATTACGCTCGCAATGACGGTGGTTCACGCTGATCGAAACCCGCTCCAGGCGATCCACTCGCATCACGCCTTGCCCCTATATCAAGGCCAGGGGCTAAAGGTCCTCGCCTGCGCGAGGACGACGTTGAGCCGATCTGATTCAACCTCGGAGAATCACGCCTTACCGCACCAGCACGTTTCTGAACTGCCATGGATCCGTGGTGTCGAGGTCCTCCGGGAAAAAGCCCGGCCGATCCGTCAGCGGCGTCCAGTCGGTGTAGTAACCTTTCACCGGCCCGAGATAAGGCAACTGGATTTCCAGCAGGCGATCGAAATCCATCTCGTCGGTTTCGACAATGCCCCGGTTGGGATTTTCCAGCGCCCACACCATGCCCGCCACCAGCGCCGACGTCACCTGCAAGCCGGTGGCGTTCTGATAGGGCGCGAGCTTGCGCGTTTCCTCGATCGAGAGCTGCGAGCCGAACCAGTAGGCATTGTTGTCGTGGCCGTACAGCAGCACGCCGAGTTCGTCGATGCCGTCGACGATCTCGTTTTCATCGAGGATGTGATGCTTCTCCTGCATCCGCGCGGCGCGGCCGAACATTTCATGCAGCGACAGCACCGCGTCGTCCGCCGGGTGATAGGCATAGTGGCAGGTCGGCCGGTAGATCGCCTTGCCGGAAGCGTCGAACACCGTGAAGTAATCGGCGATCGAGATCGACTCGTTGTGGGTGACGAGGAAGCCGTATTGCGCGCCGCGGGTCGGGCACCAGGTGCGCACGCGGGTATCGGCGCCGGGCTGCATCAGATAGATCGCCGCGCCGCATCCGGCCGGATGGGTGTGGGCGTTCGCGGGCATCCACTTCTCATGGGTGCCCCAGCCGAGTTCGGACGGCTGCACGCCTTCCGACATGAAGCCTTCCACCGACCAGGTGTTGACGAACACGTCCGGCTCTTTCGGCGTCTTGGCGCGTTGGGTGTCGCGCTCGGCGATATGGATGCCCTTGACGCCGGCCTGCCGCATCAGGTCGGCCCATTCGGCCTTGGTGTTCGGCTTCGGGGCGTTGAGCTTGAGGTCGGCGGCGACATTCATCAGCGCCTGCTTGACGAAGAACGAGACCATGCCGGGATTGGCGCCGCAGCAGGAGACGGCGGTGGTCGAGCCGGCGGGACGGGCTTTCTTGGCCGCCAGCGTGGTCTCGCGCAGCGCATAGTTGGAGCGCGCTTCCGGGCCCTTCGAGGCATCGAAGTAGAAACCGAGCCACGGCTCGTTGACCGTGTCGATGTAAAGCGCGCCGAGTTCGTTGCACAGCTCCATGATGTCGGTGGAGCCGGTGTCGACCGAGACGTTGACGCAAAAGCCCTGCCCGCCGCCCTCGGTGAGCAGCGGGGTCAGCAGTTGGCGGTAATTGTCGCGGGTCAGGCCCTGCTGGATGAAGCGTACGTTGCGCTGCTCGCAATGCGCCTTGCGGCCCTCGTCCTTGGGATCGATCACCGTGACGCGCGACCTGTCATATTCAAAATGCCGTTCGATCAGCGGCAGCAATCCCTTGCCGATCGATCCAAACCCGATCATGACGATCGGGCCAGTGATGCGCGCATGCACGGGCCAGGCGGGTGACGGCATTTACCGGAACTCCAGGGAATTTATTAAATTGTGATTGTTTGAGCGAAAGCCGTGCGGGACGGCTTGGCTCAAAATGTTGAAAACGACAAACGGCCGTGAAAATCAAGGCCAAATGCCGCGGTCGGCCGCGCGGCGGGAGCCGCGAGGCGCGATCAGGCGACGGACCGAACCGGGGGGCTCGGTCGGGGTTATCAGTTCACCTTGACGACGGTGAGCGCGCGCCAGCCGCCGGCCGGCGTCTGGAACTCGATGGTCTGTCCGGCGGACAGGCCGATCAGCGCCGCGCCGATCGGCGTCAGGATCGAGATCCTGCCGGCGTCGACATTGGCATCCTCCGGAAACACCAGCGTCACCGTGCGGGTCTGGCCACCGACGTCGTCGCGGAACGTCACCTCGGACTGCATGGTGACGACGCCGTTCATCGGCGCATCCGCGTCGCGAATTTCCGCGCGGTCGAGTTCGCGCGCGAGAAAGTCCGCGGTCGCGGGATATTTCGTCGCGGCGGCGTCGGCGATGTTGCGAAGGCGTTCGATATCCCGCGCGCTGATGGCGATGTTCGGGAGCCGCGTGTGCAGATCTTGATCCATGTCCTTCACCATTGGTTGGCGGTGGGTTTGACGAAAATGAACCGTTGCCTCCCGCATGACGGACAACGATCAGCATCGTTGTCCGTGCTCGGAGGCGGTGTATTGTGACGGCGTGTCGTGGCGATAAGTGGAAGCGAGGTCGAAACAGCCTGTCCCGGAACGGCGCGTGCGCGTCCGTCCGGGCTACCTTCCTGCGATCAGGTGGCCGGCGCGAAGCAGCAGTCGTGTCTGGCGCGTGTTCGACATAATGACGCAAAGGTATGGCCTGCTGACGATATGTCAAGTGGCGGGAAATTTCGGCGCGAAGGCGGAGCGCGGCATGGAGCCGGCGCTCCACGCGTGGCCCGATCAGGCTCGCCGCTTCGCGGTCACTTCGATTTCGACTTTTATTTCCGGTTTCAGCAGCGCCGCGACGACGAGCAGCGTCGCCGCCGGGCGAATCTCGCCGAAATGTTTGCCGCAGACGGCGAACAGCGCATCGGCGTCGCGCGCATCGGTGATGTAGTAAGTCGCCCGCACGATGTCGGCCATGGCGAACCCGGCGTCGCGCAACGCGCCCTCGATGGTCGCAAAGCAATTCTCGGCCTGCGCGACGATGTCGCCCGGCAGGATCATGGTGGCGTAGTCGTAGCCCGTGGTGCCGGCGACGAAGCAGAACTCGCCGTCGACGACGGCGCGGCTGTAGCCGGCGGCTTTTTCGAACGGCGATCCGGTGGAGATCAGGCGGCGGGGCATGTCGGTCATGTCCTTCAGACGTCAGGCGGCGCGCGTGGCGGCGGGTGCCGGTGCATGGCGATGACGCGGCCGCCGCGCCTTGTGGCCGGTGGCGACGATCATGCCGGAAGCCTCATCGAGCGCGCCGGGACGCAATTCGACGGCCAGCAGCCGCTCGCGCTCGAACGGGCCGGGCAGGGCCAGGTCGCCGGTCCTCGCCGTGGAGAAGCCGAAGCGGGCGTAATAGGCCGGTTCGCCGCGCAGGATGACGGCGCCATGGCCGCGGGCCGCCGCGGCCGCCAGCGCATGGCGCATCAGCGCCGCCCCGATGCCGAGCGAGCGGTGGGCGGTGTCGACGGCCAGCGGGCCGAGCATCAGCGCCGGGATGCCGCCGGCGCTGACATGCCAGAGCCGCACGGTGCCGACCACGCGGTGGCGATGCACCGCCGTGAAGGCAAGGCCCGCGGCGGGCAGCCGTCCGTCGCGCAGGCGCTGGCAGGTGCGGGCATGGCGGCCCTCGCCGAAGCTCGCATCGAGCAACGCCTCGCGCGCGCGAACGTCCGAGGCGCGCTCGGCGCGGATCGCGAACGGAGCGGCGTCGGAAACGGTGACGATCTTGTTCTGAGCGGCCATGGCAGTCACCCCGTCGAGCTTTTCGGAGCGTCATGGCCGGACATAGCCGTTCGAAGAACGGCGTCGCTTTCGCTCGCCTATGTCCGGCCATCCATCCGTTTGAACGACAGTTTTGCGAAGGAGATGGATCACCGGGTCAAGCCCGGTGATGACGCGCATGATAGTGTGGGCGTCTGAGACGCCGCGAGAGCGGCGTCTCAGATGTGATAGGTCCGCAGCGGCGGGATGCCGTTGAACGCCACCGCCGAGTAGGTCGAGGTATAGGCCCCGGTGCCCTCGATCAGCAGCTTGTCGCCGATTTCGAGCGTCACCGGCAGCGGATACGGCGACTTCTCGTACAGCACGTCCGCGGAGTCGCAGGTCGGGCCGGCGAGAATGCATGGCGCCATCTCCGCGCCGTCGTGCGGCGTGCGGATCTGGTAGCGGATCGACTCGTCCATCGTCTCGGCGAGGCCGCCGAACTTGCCGATGTCGAGATAGACCCAGCGGTTCTCGTCGTCGTCGCTCTTTTTCGAGATCAGAACGACTTCGGTCTCGATGATGCCCGCGTTGCCGACCATGCCGCGACCCGGCTCGATGATGGTTTCCGGGATGCGGTTGCCGAAGTGCTTGCGCAGCGCGCGGAAGATCGAGCGGCCGTACTGCACCACCGGCGGCACGTCCTTGAGGTACTTGGTCGGGAAGCCGCCGCCCATGTTGACCAGCGACAGGTTGATGCCGCGCTCGGCGCAGTCGCGGAACACCTGCGAGGCCATCGCCAGTGCGCGGTCCCACGCCTTCACCTTGCGCTGCTGCGAGCCGACATGGAACGAGATGCCGACCGGCTCCAGCTTCAGGCGCCGGGCGTGGTCGAGCACCTCGACCGCCATCTCCGGATCGCAGCCGAACTTGCGCGACAGCGGCCATTCGGCGCCGGCGCAATCGTACAGGATGCGGCAGAACACCTTGGCGCCGGGCGCGGCGCGGGCGATCTTCTCGACCTCGGCCGTGCAGTCCACCGCGAACAGGCGGATACCGAGCGCGTGGGCGCGCGCGATATCACGCTCCTTCTTGATGGTGTTGCCATAGGAGATGCGGTCCGGCGTCGCCCCGGCGGCCAACGCCATCTCGATCTCGGCCACCGTCGCGGTGTCGAAGCACGAGCCGAGCGAGGCGAGCAGCGACAGCACTTCCGGCGCCGGATTGGCCTTCACCGCGTAGAATACGCGGCTATCCGGCAGCGCCTTGGCGAAGGTCTGATAGTTGTCACGCACGACGTCGAGGTCGACGACGAGGCACGGCTCGGTGTCGAGACCCTTGTTGCGGCGGTCGCGCAGAAATTCCTGGATACGTTCGGTCATCGCACTCTCCCAACCGGCCCAGCGACGGACCGTCGAAAACAAATCTCCGGATGCGGGTGCTTCGGCCTGGACGCACGATGGAGGTGCGACAAAGCCTCGAACTCGGATCCGAACTGTGCTGCCGTGGATTGGTTGGGATTTCCCGCCCGCACACCTGGCAATGAAGGACAAGCCTTTTCAGTAGCCCGCGCCGGCGTTGGACTGCCGGTAGAGACCAAAAAAGCCCGCTCCGTCGTTGCTTTAAGTCGCGTCCCCCGTTGAGAGCGGGGTGCGCCGGTTCGCCTCCGGCTGCCGGTCACGGTTGCAAGTCAACGGGACCCTTCAAGCGGCGCATCTCTTGAGAGAGATGCTGGGTCCCATTTCCTTGGCGGCTGTCCGGCCTCTTGTCCGGATACCCACCGACCGACACACGACCACAGGCACGTGCGAAATTGGGCAAAGCGGGAGATAGGTCTTTTGAAACCGACGCGCAACATCTTTTTCGGACGCGCGACAATTTTCCTCATCTTGTGATCGAGGCGGTGTTTTCGCGGCGGCGATCACGGCCTGAAAACGGGCGAAGATGAACGGCCGTTAATCTTTAGCGGCGCGGCGCGTCCCGTGTCGGGGCGCGCCGCCGGCCGGTCCTGAGGCCGGTGCGGTGTTACTTCTTCACCAGCGGGCATTTGGAGAGCGACAGCGGCTGGAACGCCTTGTCGGCGGGAATCGTCGCCAGCAGCTTGTAGTAGTCCCACGGCGCTTTCGACTCCTCCGGCTTCTTCACCTCGAACAGATACATGTCGTGAACCATGCGGCCGTCCTCACGGATTTTGCCGTTCTTGAAGAACACGTCGTTGACCGGCGTCGCGCGCATCTTGGCCATCACCTCCTCGGTGCTGTCGGTGCCCGCCGCCTCGACCGCCCGCAGGTAGTGAAGAACCGATGAATAGGTGCCGGTCTGAAGCATGTTCGGCATCGCGTTCACCTTCTCGAAAAAGCGCCGCGACCATTTCCGCGTCTCGTCGTTCATGTCCCAGTAGGAGGCTTCGGTGATGGTCAGCCCCTGCGCCTGCTTCAATCCAAGGCCATGCACGTCGTTGATGAACGCGGCCAGCGCCGCCAGCTTCTGCCCGCCCTGGGTCAGGCCGAATTCCGACGCCTGCTTGATCGAATTGATGGTGTCGCCGCCGGCGTTGGCCAGCGCCACCACCTTGGCCTTGGAGCCCTGCGCCGTCAGCAGGGCGGAGGCGAAGTCGGCGGTGCCGACCGGATGCCGGGTGCTGCCCAGCACGCTGCCGCCGAGTTCCTTCACGACGCGGCTGGTGTCGCTTTCGAGACTCTGGCCGAAAGCGTAGTCGGCGGTCACGAAGTACCAGGTGTTGTAGCCTTTTTCCACCAGGGCGCGCCCGGTGCTGTTGGCGATCGCATAGGTGTCATAGGCCCAGTGAACCACGTAGGGCCCGCAGACCTCGTTGGTGATCCGGATCGACCCCGGCGAGCTGAGCGTGATGATCTTCTTCTTTTCCTTGGCGATCTCCATGATGGCCAGCGCCGGCGAGGAGGAGGCGACGTCGAGGATGGCGTCGACCTTGTCGGTGTCGAACCATTTCCGTGCCACGGCGGCGCCGATATCGGCCTTGTTCTGATGGTCCGCCGACAGAAGTTCGATCGGCATGCCGAGCACCTTGCCGCCGAATTCGTCGATCGCCATCTGCGCCGCCGCGACCGCGCCCTTGCCGGTGATGTCGGCATAGACGCCCGACATGTCCTCGATCACGCCGATCTTGACGACGCCGTCGGAAATCCGCGGGCCTTGAGCGAAGGCGGGAAACGAGCAGAAAGCGACCGCGGTGCTCATCAGCGCGGCGGCGGCGCGTTTTGAAAAGGTCATGGTGGTCCTCCCGGTTACGGCATTGGTTTCATTTTGGACGGCGATCATGATTTGCGGCTTGCGAAGGCGGCGAGGCCGCGCTTGGCGTCGTCGCTGGTGAACGCGCGCTGCCCGAGCACGGCCTCGGCGCGAAAGGCGTCCGCGAGCGGCAGATCGGTCAGGGTCAGCGCGGCTTGCTTGATGGTCTGGACCGCGATCGGGCTCAGCGCCGCGATGGTCCCGGCGATCTCGAACGCCAGCGGCTCGACCCGGTCGGCGTCGCAGACATGGTTGAGGATGCCCTTGGCCAGCATGTCCTGCGCGGAGAAACGCGCGGCGGTTAGCATGATTTCCATGGCGTGCGCGTAGCCGATCTGCCGGACCAGCCGCACCAGCGTGCCGCCGGCCGGCACGATTCCGTGTTTCGGTTCCGGAAGCTGGAAGATCGCCTCGCGCGCGGCGATCCGGATGTCGGTGGCGAGCATGATCTCGAAGCCGCCGCCGAGGCAGAGGCCGCGAATGGCGCTGACGACCGGCTTGTAGAAGCCGGGAAACTTGATATGCGCCGGATCCCAGGCCGAGATGTCGATCCTGTCGGCGGCGAGCGCCGGTATCGACTCGGTGAGGTCGGCCCCGACGCAGAACGCGCGCTCGCCCGCGCCGGTCAGCACCACCGCGCGAATGGCGGCGTCGTCGTTGACGTCATGAAACGCGCGGCCGAGATCGTCATACATCGCGAGGCTGAGCGCGTTCAGCTTGTCGGGCCGGTTGATGCGGATGGTCGCGACATGGCCGCTCTTGCTGAGGTCGATGGCCATCAGATGGCTCCCGACGCCTTGAGCCGCGTCAGCTCCGCCGCGCTCACGCCGGCGAACCGGGTCAGCACCTGTTCGTTGTGCTCGCCCGGCGACGGAGCCTTTTCGAACACCGACCCGGTCGCGCCGGACAGCTTGATCGGCTGGCCGAACATGCCGACCAGCCGGCCCGCGACCGGCACCTCGACGATCATTTGCCGCGCGGCGATGTGCGGGTCTTCCACCACCTCGGCGATGTTCTTGATGGCGCTGAGCGGCACCTTGTCGCCCGCCATCGCCTCAAGCTCGGCCTTGGTGTACTGGCCGAACCATCGCTCCAGCAGCGGCTTCACGCGGGTTTCCGCGACCACCGGATCGAAGCGCTTTTCCATGGTGTCGATCGCGGGGTCGGTGGCCTTGTCCGGCTCGCCGAACATGGCGCAGGTGATGGCCCAGAACTTGTCGGTGTAGCCGCCGAAAAACACGTAGCCGTCCTTGCAGGGAAACTGCCCGTAGGGCCGCACGAAGGGATGGTCGTTGCCGAGCGGCGCGGCGATTTCCCGTTTCGCGGTGTAGCGGACCACGGCGTTCTCGGTCAGCGTCAGCACCGAGTCCTGTTGCGAGACGTCGACCACCTGGCCGCGGCCGGTGGCCTCCGCCTCGCGGATCGCCGCCAGCGTTCCGATGGCGGCGTAGAGCGAGGCGGCGAGATCGCCGATGATGGTGCCGACGCGCACCGGCGGCCGGTCCGGATAGCCGTTCATCGACCACAGCCCGCCGGCCGCCTGCCCGGTGTTGTCGTAGGCCGGCTTGGAGGCGTTCGGCCCGGTGCGGCCGAAGCCGCTGATCGCGGTGTAGATCAGCTTCGGATTGATGGCCTTCAGAACCTCGTAGCCAAGCCCGAGCTTGTCCATCGTGCCCGGCCGGAAATTCTCGACCAGAATGTCGGTGTTACGGATCAGCCTTTTCAGCAGGTCGCGGCCTTCGGCGGATTTGAAATTCAGCGTGATGCCGAGCTTGTTGCGGTTGAACTGCGTGAAAAAGGCGCTGAGCTGTTCGTCGTCGGGGCCGACGAACGGCGGAAACGTCCGCGCGTAGTCGGGATCGTCCGGGTGTTCCACCTTGATTACGGTGGCGCCCATGTCGGCCAGCAGCATCGAGCAGTACGGGCCGGCGACGACGCGGGTGATGTCGAGCACCACCAGCCCTTTCAGGGGGCCGGCGCGCTCGCCGGTTGCGCCGATGTGTTGGTTGTCGCTCACCTTGCCCTCCCGTTCCGCACCATTCGGCGGCGATGCTATTGGCGGGATTCGCCGCCGCGCAAGCGCGCCAGCATCGCCTTCGCCCGATCGACCCGCACGTCATGGTCGCGCGCGAGCGCGGCGGCGATGGTTTCGATTTCGGCGCCGGTCGCGCCGGCCACGATCGCGATGTTGCGGGCATGGAGCGCCATGTGGCCCTTCTGGATGCCCTCGGTCGCCAGCGCCCGCAGCGCGCCCATGTTCTGGGCCAGGCCGACCGCGACCGCGACTTCCGCGAGTTCCTGCGCGGTTTCGACGCCGAGGATCTTCAAGGCGGCGCGCGCGGAAGGATGGGTCTTGGTGGCGCCGCCGACCAGGCCGAGCGCCATCGGCATTTCCAGCGTGCCGACCAGATTGCCGTCGCGGTCGATCTCCCAACTGGACAGCGAGGTGTAGCGGCCGAGCCGCGATGCCCACACATGCGCGCCCGCCTCGATCGCCCGCCAGTCGTTGCCGGTGGCCACGACCACCGGATCGACGCCGTTCATGATGCCCTTGTTGTGGGTCGCGGCGCGATAGGGATCGACCTGCGCGAACGCGCACGCCTCGACGATGCCGCGCGCGATCCGCTCGCCGGGATAGCTTTCGGTGTTCAACGCCTGCGGCGTGACCGAGACCATGGCGCGGGCCAGGCGCAGGTCGGCGAAATTCGACAGAATGCGCAGGCGCACCTCGCCGCCCGCGATCCGCTCGACCATCGGCGCGACGGTTTCCGCCATGGTGTTGACGGTGTTGGCGCCCATCGCGTCGCGGACGTCGACGATGAGATGCACCACGACCATGGCGCCGACCGGCGTCTGTTCGAAGATATGCACCTCGATGTCGCGGCAGCCGCCGCCCAGCCCGATCAGGACGTTGTCCTTTTCGTTGGCCGCGGCAAGGATCGCCGCGCGCTCCCGCAACAGCCGTGCCCGCGCGCCGTTGGGGTCGGCGACGTTGAGAACCTGGATCTGCGCCCGCATGAGCGGGCCGGTGCTGGAGGTGTGAAAGCCGCCGCATTGCCGGGCGATGCGCGCCATGTAGGAGGCGGCCGCCACCACCGACGGCTCCTCGATCGCCATCGGCACGAGGTAGTCGCGGCCGTTGATGGTGAAATTGGTGGCGATGCCGATCGGCAGTTCGAAGGTGCCGATGACGTTTTCGATCATGCCGTCGGCGAGCGCCGCCGGCAGCGCTCCGCCCGCGAATGCGCCCCGCTCGCCCGCCTCCAGCGAAACCGCGTCGGCGACGCGGACGAACCGCTCGGCCGGCGTCAGATTGCGCAGATGTTCCAGGCGGGAATTATCCGCGCGACGTTTCCCACCCCGATCCGGTTCAGCCAAGGTCGCATCTCCCTCGCACGACTTGTTATGTCGCCCACTATTGGCCTTTGCGCCGCTATCGAAAGAGACAGTTTTGATTAATTGTCCAAAAGTGTAACCTTGGGTCTCCATAGTCAGGTCGGCCGAATGATCGGAAAATCCCGGAAATCCGCCGCTGGTCTTGTCCTGTTGAGCAGTCCCGCGCTATCCGAAGCGCGTCGTTGGCGGGACCAAGGCGGACAATTCGGGGAATTGTCCGAAACTGTATTGGGAGAGAGGCCGTGACGCTCGGACAAGCCGCGGACAAGCGCGCGGGAACGCTGGCGGGCCTGCTCGCCGA
This sequence comes from Xanthobacteraceae bacterium, assembly GCA_023954195.1. Taxonomy (GTDB): domain Bacteria; phylum Pseudomonadota; class Alphaproteobacteria; order Rhizobiales; family Xanthobacteraceae; genus 62-47. The sequence goes on along the minus strand of JAMLIK010000006.1, from coordinate 24,078 downwards.
CCGGTTGCGCGGCGAGATCCTGTCCGGCGTTCTGCCGGCGGGCAGCCGTCTGCCGTCGATTCGAAAGGCGGCGGCGGAGTTCGGCGTTTCGAAAAACACCGTGGTCGAAGCCTACGACCGGCTGGTGCTCGGCAACCTGATCGCCGCGAGGGCGGGATCGGGCTTCGTCGTGATCTTTCCCGGCGACGCCGAGGGCGGCAAGCCGAAACACGTCGCCGAGGCGGTCGACATCGCCTCGCTGCTCAGCGCGCAACTTTCGCAGAATTTCGCGATCCGCGTCGGCGACGGACGGCCGCCGACATCGTGGACCGAGCAGTCGGAGATCAAGCGCTACCTCAGCGGCAACGGCCGGATGCCGTCCGCCGACGCCGACGCCTACGGATCGGCGCTGGGCTATTTCCCGCTGCGGCAACAGATCGCGCTGCGCCTGCGGCGCCAGCAGGTCGAGGTCAAGGAGGATAACCTGCTGTTGAGCTTCGGCGCCAACCATGCGCTGGATCTCATCATCCGAGCGATGCTCTCGCCCGGCGACACCGTTCTGGCCGACGAACCCGGCTACTATCCGCTGTTCGCCAAGCTGGCGCTGGCGCAGGTGCGGACCATCGGCGTCCGTCGCCTGCCCGAGGGGCCGGACGTGGACGACCTCACCGCGAAGATCCGCGCGGCGCGCCCGAAACTGTTCTTCACGCAATCGCTGGGGCACAATCCGACCGGCGGATCGATCACGTTGCCGGTGGCGCACGCCGTTCTCAAGGCGGCGACACGCGCCAACCTCGTGATCGTCGAGGACGATCCGTTCGCCGATCTTCCGACCGCCACCTGTTCGCGGCTGGCGACGCTCGATCAACTCGACAACGTGATTTCGGTCGGCACCTTCTCCAAAACCCTTTCGGCGGGCCTGCGGTCGGGCTTCATCGCCGCCCGGCGCGACCGGATCGCGGCTCTCGCGGAGTTGAAGATGCTGACCACGGTCAACAGCTCCGGCCACGTCGAGCGCCTGATCCATCGCCTGCTCGTCGCCGGCCATTATGAGCGGCACTTGAAGCGGCTGGGCAACAGGACCGAAGCCGCCTCGGTCCGTGTGCAGGATAATCTGCGGCGCGGCGGTCATCGGATCTATGCGGCGAAAAACAATGGATACTATCTGTACCTGATGCTTCCGGAGGGCGTCGACGACATGGAGCTGGCGCGGCGCGGCGCCAAGGACGGCATCTTCATCGCGCCGGGGAGCCTGTTCTGCCTCGACCGCAACAATCCGCTCGCGCGCGGCATCAGGATCAACGTGGCGCGGGCGGACGATCCGAAATTTTACGAGTTCCTGCTGCGGCAGTTTTTTTAGAGCATGATGCCGAAAGTGGAGGCCGGCTTTCGGAAAGGATCATGCTCAAACAAAAATCAGCGACGAGTCTGATTCAGCGCGGTTGAATCAGACCCAGAACATGATTTGCCGAGGCTGAAACGCTCGACCGCTATCCGTAAACGAGGCGTCATCGTCCGCCAACGGGTCCGCGCGAAGCGCGGCCCGATGACAGGCTCCGGCGGACGATCCAGTATTCCGCGCAGCTTCGCGGAAGATTTGATCCGACACGGAAGACTGGATGCTCCGCTTGCGCGGAGCATGACGGCTTTCTTGTCGGGCATTCGCCGCGGAAAACGATTTTCCGGTCAGGATGACGGCAAGTGTTTTCTTCTGAACCGATCATGCTTCGGAACACGGTTCCGAGACATCAATACCGCGGGCTCGTCAGCCTTGATCGAACTCCAGAAAACGCGACGGCCCGGAAAACGCGCGCTCGAACGCGCCGCCGGGGCGCGGCGTGACCGTCGCGACGGTCCGGCGCGCCACGCCGCGATAAACCGCGCGTTTGAAATCGAGCGCTTGCAACGGGCCGATCTGGTCGAAACTATGCAGCCCGTCCATGCCGAGTTCGGCTTGGCCGTCCCAATGGGCAACTTGCCGTTCCCTGAAACGCGTCGGCGTCAGTTCGGTGATTTCAAACCATACGATGCCGGCGCCATAGGTGCGTTCGCAGTCCTGCGCCGGGCGGAACAGGCGTCCGTTGTTGTCAATGATCCGGCCGGCGGGCCGCGAAAAACGGCTGTCCGACTTCACCGGGTTGTCTTGATGCGGCTTCCATTCGCCTTGCAGCGTCTCGCTGTAAAAGATCGACAGTTCATCCTGGGTCGAGTCGCCGAACCAGTCGGCGGTGACGAACAGCCACCACAGGCCGTCGCGAAACAAAATCGTGGCGTCGGAGAACACCGCGCCGTCCATCAGCACCTTGCTCCGCTCCCATGACCAGGGAAATTCCGTCGCCCGATAAAGCTCGATGGAGCGGTTTCCGCTCGTTTCGGGAATCATCCAGACCTCGCCTCCGGATTCGAAGACGAACGGATACGACAGATGATAGGGCCGCCTGAGCACCGCCAGGGGTGGAGCCGCAAGCCGGCCGTCGATCACCTCGGCGGCTGAAATGATTCCCCTGCGGTCGGCGTAGGAATACTCCTCGACAAACAAAAACGTGTGGCCACCCACGCGATGCAGGAACGGATCGGCGTAAAAGCGATTGCCGTCGTCGGGAACGACGTTGAACGGCCGCGCGCCGTGGCGCAGCGCCACCTGCCAGTGCTCCCGCCGCCGGAACGGCCGCATCAGCAGGTTCGCGACATTGCGCGCGATCATCCGCGGCGCGAAATCGATCAGGGTGGCGTTATTCGATGTTGCGGCCGCGCTTGTCTCGACGCAGGCCGGGCTGCCGGAGGCGGACAACGCGCGCACGATCAGCGACAGGCAACGGGAAAAGGATTCCTCCAGCCCGCGCTGGATCGAGAATTTGTCCTCAAGCGCCAATCGCGAGGCGGCAAGAAGTTTGTTTTCGCTCGGGCAGTAGGCGGCAAGGCGTGGCGGCTGCCGCGACAGCAATCCCCCGATCAGCGCGCGGCTGTCCGGGACATCGTTGTATCGAAGCTCGATCGCGCCGGCATTGAGTTGGGGATGCTCGGCCAGGTTGATGACGATCTGACCGGAAATGTCCTCCAGGTCGGCGACCGGACGCCAATCGCCATCCGGCGCGACCGGCCTCGCCAGCGCGAGGCCGGGGAACACCAACTGCTCCAGTTTCAGCCAAAGCCTGATGGCGCGCCCGTATGGCGACGCCCGGTCGTCGAGGTAGACGGCGATATCGTGATTGTCTTCGAGGCGTTGCACCAGCCCGCGATGCCATTGCCAGAGCCGGTGCTTCGGCAGAATGAGGGCAAGGCGGGTTTTCGCCTGGCCGTCGGCCGCCCGAGCACGTCCATCGTCAAGGGAATGCGATGTCGTGCATGGGGGCGGCGATTTTCCGCCCGCCGACAACGCCGCCGTCGATTCATCCGCCGCCATCAAGCTCGGCTGTTTCCGGCTTCGCGCCGTTTCGGTCGCCCGAAGCAGCGGCGGAACCGCGCCCGAACCGGGGGCGGCGCTGAAGGCGCGCCTCGAAACTTCGCTCTCCGTCACACGACTTCCGGCCGTCATGGCGTCGGCTCCGACGTGCGCCCCGCATAAAGCGCCGTGATCGCCATCAGGATCCAGGTTTCCGGACGACGGAATGGGTCATTGCTCATTCCGCCGAGCATCAAGCTGAAGATGCCGCCCAGCAGCGCGGCGTTCAGCAAGTGCAATGACGAGTCCCGCGGCAGCCGGACGGCGGCCCGAGCGATCCGGCCGATCGAGATGATCCAGAATCCATACCAGATCATCAGACCGGGAAGCCCGAGTTCGGCTCCCAACCGCCCCGCCGCGTTGAAAGTCGGCGGCAACTCACTCAACATCTCGAACCAATCGAGCACCTCGTAGCTGTCCCAGGCCCATGCCGGCAGGACGGGATAGGCATGAAAGCCGAACTGCCCGAATCCGACGCCAAAAATCGGATTATTGGCGAAAATCGAAAGCTGCGCGCTGAACAATGCCAATCGCGACGTTGTCGAGACATCGCCCGCGGCAAGAGTGGCATCGACGTTTTGCAGAGCTATCCACGGCACGATCACGATCGACGCGAGGACCGGAGCGGCGGCGACCAGAGCGAAGGCGCCAAGCCGCAGGCGTCGCATGCCGATCCAGTAGACCAGCTCGGCGAAAACAAGCCCGCCAAGCATCAACAGACCGGTCCGCGAATTGCTCAGCACCAGCATCGTCAGGCACAGCACGAGAGGCAACCCAGCCACGACGGGAACGCTGAGCAGCGGACGGTTTCGTGCGCGCAGGCGATAGCGGAACAAGGCCCACGGCGCCGCGAAGCCGCAGAAATAGGACAGATCGGGCGCCTCGAAGGACAGGCTAATCAGGCGGCCCACGACGCGACCCTTCTCGTCGTCCGATGTATGCAGCAGTCCGGTCGTGACCTTGTAAAGCAGTTCGCCGGCGGGCGAGAACCACGATAGAATCTCCGGCACCGCGAAAATCGCGCAGGTGACGATGGCGATAATCAGCGGATTCACGAACAGTTTTTCGATGTCGCTGACGTGCGAAAGCGACGTCGTGAAGATGATCGCGCTCATCATGCCGAAGGTGAGAACGGCGGACGAGGTGACGAGCTTGTTGAGGCCGCTTCGACCGTGATAGGTCGAAGTCATGATTCCCTCGGCATTGACCGCGATGCTCACGAGGAACCAGATCATCATGCTGACGATCAGGATGAACAACGGTCGCGGGATCCGGATCTTGTCGAACTGCGTCGTGGCGGTGACGAGAATCGCCACCGTGAGAACGTAGACAGGCGCCGCTCCTTTCAACTCTCCGAACGCGCCGATGCCGTGAAGGCCCGTGACCGGCATCACCAGAACGGCAAGCCACACCAGCCGGCGAAGCAGGATGTCTTCCGCTCCCCGCCCGACCCCGATGGCTGTCGTTCCCAGAGATGTCATCGAATCAATCGCGCGTCGGGCGCTGCCGCGCGTCCGGCGGCGCGATCCCAATACAACCGCGACAGGCGGCTCCATAGCTGCGCCGGCACCAGCAACGTGACGAGGGTGCGTGCCAATCCGGCGTAGGCGGAGAGGCGCATCGGCTCAAGATATTTGAGTTGAATACGCAACCGCGACCGCAATTGCGCCGTGCGGTTCTTGCTGCTGATGCTGGCCGAATTCTTCTCGTAGATCACGAGCACGTCGTCGAGGCAGGCGATGCCGCCTTCTTTATAGAAGCGCCACATGAATTCGTAGTCCTCGGCGTGCCGGTAGTCCGGCGAATATCCGCCCAGCCTGCGAACGCTGGATGTGCGAAAGAAGAACGTCGGATGCTTGAATGCCGCGTTGTCGCGCAACTTGCGGCCGATCGCCGCCCGGCCGCCGGAGGTGCCCTCGAAGAACAGGTGCTGGCCCTGCTCGTCGACGATATCGGCGAAAGCCCCGAGCAGATCGATGTCGGGGTGCGCATCCATATGGGCTTGCTGCTTTTCGATGCGGTCGCGCAAACAGAGATCGCCGCAATCCATTCGCGCCACGAATTCGTAACCATGATTGACGATGTATTCGAGGCCATGGTTGAGCGCCGCCGTGATGCCCTGATTGCGATCGAGCCGCAGCGCAATGACGCCGGCCTGTGGCGTCAGCATTCCGCTGACCGGAACCCGCGATCCGTCGTCGACGATCACGATGTCGGCGCATTCGCTTTGCGCCAGCAGGGAGTCGAGAGTTCGCGCCAAATCCTCCCTGTTCGGATTATAGGCTGGCATCAGGAAGGCTGTTCGCCGCTTCATTTTTTTGTTGCTCCGTCGCGTTATGGCGCTTGCGCGAAATCTTTTCGAGGCGATCGGTCGTTAACGGGGGACGCAGGGTTGTGGAGTAGACGTAGCCCTCTCATATACGCAAACCTTTCGAAATATCTGAACAACGTCGGCGGCGGTAAATCGATGGGTCGTGTGGAAGGTTCGTTAACCATGCGCGTTGCGCGCCGCTATCGCATCGCTCTCGCCGCGGCGGGATGCGCCCTGCTTGCGTCGTTGTCCGCGATCCAGGCGCGACCCGCGACGCGGCTTGCGGGGCCCGCGGTCGGCAGCGGCCTTTCGGTTCAGTTTACAGATCATTACCTCGATCTGCCGGATTGGCGCGAACGTCTGAAGCTGGCGGCGAAGCTGGGCGCGTCGATCGTTCGCATCGACATCAACTGGCCGTGGATCGAGAAGGAACCCGGCCGCTACGACTGGTCGCGCTACGACGCTTTCGCAACGGAGTTGGAGCGGCTTCGCTTGCGTCCGCTGTTCATTCTGAACCGGCCTCATCCGCTGCACGGAATGCCGTATGACGCCGACGTCGACGGCGCGCGCCACCAGGGCGTCACGCCGCCCTCGACGCCGGCGCAACGCGCCGCGTTCACCCGATGGGCGAGCGCGGCGGCGAAGCGCTATCGCCGCCTCGATCCGATCTGGGAGATCTGGAACGAGCCGGACCAGGGCGGGTTCTGGCCGCCGAAACCCGATCCCGCGGCTTATGTCCGGCTCGCCCGCGAGACCTGTCTCGCCATCAGGAAACGCGTCCCGAACGCGGTCGTGGTCGGCCCCGGCGCGGCGCAGATGCCGACGGTCTGGGAAACGAAAAAGCCGCTGATCGAGGCGGTTTTGAACGACACCGATCTTCTGGCCTGCCTCGATGCGCTCAGCCTGCACACGCATCGGTTCGGCTCGTCGCCCGAGACCGTGTCGCGCGATTACGCCGTTCTTCGCGATGCTTATCTCGCGGCGTGGCCGGCGGCGGTTCCCCGCAGGCCGGTCATCGACACCGAATGGGGCTATTCGGTCTATCGGGGCGGCGTATCCGAGGACATTCAGGCGCGCTGGCTTTCCCGCATGATCCTGACCAATCTGATGGAGCAGGTCGATCTGACCAACTGGTACTCGCTGATGGACACCGGAGCGGACGACAACGAGATCGAGGATCGCTTCGGGCTGGTGCGATCCGACGGCACGCGCCGCCCCGCCTATCTCGCCTTCCAGACCCTGGCGCGCCAGATCGGCGGGATGCGGCTGTGCGAAACCATCGCGCGCTTCGATCCGGCGACCGCGCAGGGCATCACGATCCTGCGATTTTGTGATGAATCCGAACGACAATGTAAACTGGTGGTTTGGACAACCGAGGAAAGCGAGACGCCGCGAAAGCTGAATGTGCCAGGCTGGCGCAGCGCCGGCCCGACCACTGACTACTTGGGCCGGCCCGGTGTCCCGCCGGCGGACACCGGAGACGGTCTGGCGCTCATTCCGACCACCGCCGTGAGTTACATCCCGGTCACTGTTGCACATTGATACAACGGCGCTTTTATCCGGTTGCATTCACTTAAAGTTTGCTTTTGCCGTCCATTTTCGTTGCGAGGCAGCAAGTCCCGTTTCGCGTATGACAATGTGCGGTGGGGGCGGTGTTCGGAATTGCTCTGCCTTTCGGGTTTGGAGCGCGAGCTATCATGAGAATCCTCCACGTTTGCGAAAGCCTCACCGGCGGTCCGGCGTCCTATCTTGAGGAGATATTGCCGTATCAGATCCGGCAGTTCGGCGCGGACAACGTCATCGTGCTGGCGCCTGAAAGCCAGCGCGACACCATCGCGTCATCGATCGGCGGCGTGATCGAAACCTATCCGCGAAGCGGCCGCGATCTCCGCTCGATCTGGGCGCTGGCCTCGGCGATCCGCGCCAGCATCAAGCGGTACGATCCCGACATCGTTCATTTGCACAGCAGCTTTGCCGGCGCGCTGGGCCGGCTGATCGTCCGGGCGAGCCGCGCGCGGGCCCGCGTCGTCTATTGCGCCCACTGCTGGGCGTTCGATCGGCCCAGGCAGACCATCGGGACGCGCCTCTACGCCCTGCTCGAACGCAGCCTGAGCCGTTACGCCGACGCCATCGTCAACATCTCGCCTCACGAGGAGCAGGTGTTGCGGCGCGCCGGCATCCCGCTCGATAACGCCAAGCTGATCGTCAGCGGCATCAAGGATCTCGCGCGCGCTCCCGATATCCGGATGCCGCCTCGGAGCGGCCCGATGCGCCTGCTGTTCGTCGGGCGGTTCGACGCGCAGAAAGGTGTCGACCTGTTGCTGCGCGAATTCGCGCTTCTGCGACCCGGCCGCGCCACGCTGGACCTGGCCGGCGCCAAGATCGTCGACAGTCAGGACCTGAAGATGCCGCCCGACGTCAATCTTCTGGGCTGGGTGCCGCGCGAGAACTTGCCGGCGATGTTTGCGGCGTCCGATGCGGTTGTCATGCCGTCGCGCTGGGAGGGGATGCCGCTGCTCGCGATCGAGGCGTTGCGTTCCGGGCGGCCGTTGCTGTGCAGCAATCACGGGGCCTTTCCCTTCTTCATCAGAAGCGGCGTCAACGGCGTTCTGATGGATATCGACGCGCCCGGCTTTCTGGATCGGGCGCTGACCGTTCTTGAAAACGCCGATCGAGCGGCGATGAACGCGCAAGCACGCGCGACCTTCGCGGCCATGTTCAGTCGCGAACGCATGAACCGCGACCTGATCGAGTTGTATCACGACCTCGTTCAGGAGCCGCTGCCGTTGACGGTCGTGTCGGCGATGCGTCGCGACCCTCGCGCGTTGGGGCCGATGGCCGATCGGGGCGCGGTGGAAAAGGTGCTTCTATGACGGTCTCGCGCAACGGCCGCGGCGATCTGTGCTTTGATTCGAAGCGGTGGGCGGGGCCCGCCGCTTCGCGCAAGAGATAACATCTTGTTCGCCGCCGTGACATTGAACCGGTTGCAAAGCAGCCGCGCATTGACGTCGTTGACGATCATGGGGCTGCGCGGGCTGTCGCTCGTCGCCAAGTTTTCGCTGACGCTTTTCATCGCCAGGTTCATCGATCTCGAAACGCTGGGCGTCTACGGCCTGATCGCCGGCGCCGCGGTGATCTTTCCCATCGTCGCCGGCCTCGGCCTGATCCGTGTCCTGAGCCGCAACGCCGTTTCGCAGCAGCTTGCGGAAGTCACCCGCATGCTCCGGCTTTACTGGGGCGTTCTGGCGGCGATGTATGTGCTCATCGGCATCGTCGGTGTCGGGATCGGCATCTACCTTCATCAGCTCGAACTGGTGTCGATCGTTCTCCTCATCGTGTTTCTGGAGCATGTGAACGGCGATCTGTTCATTCTGCTCAATCATCTGTCGCGGCCGCTGCTGGCGAATCTGCTGATGTTTTTCCGCACCGGCGCGTGGATTTGCGCTTATATGGTTCTCGCCCTGGTGTTTCCCGCGTTTCGTGAACTGGACGTGCTGCTGCTGTTCTGGGCCGGCGGCGGTTTGATGGCGATCGCGAGTTTCGCGATGCTGGCGCGCGACTGGCCGTGGTTGCACCCCACCTCCAGGGGCGAGCGCAGGGCGTGGTTCGTTCAACATTTCAATGCCTCTCGCACCCTGTACACCAACGACATCGCCAACGCGGTGGCGCAATACACGGACCGTTATCTTGTCAGCCTGTTCATGGGGCTGGAGTTCACCGGCGTCTATGTGCTGTTCTGGTCGATCGGGAATGCGCTCAGCAATCTTGTCGATACCGGCGTCATTCAAATATCCGGGCCGCGCCTCATCAGCGCGCATGCGGCGCGGGACGGCTCGTATTGGAGCGTCTTCCGGCTCCTGCTCACCGAGACGCTGGCGATCTCGGTGGTGCTGGCGATCGTCACCGGCATCGCGGTGGAGTTTGCTGTTCCGTATCTGAATCAGCCGCTGATCGGAGGCTGGATGGCGGTGCTGTGGTTGATATTGCTGGGCTTCGTGCTCCGCATGATCTACGAAATCCAGGGCACCGTGTTCTATAGCCGCAGCAAGGATGCGTTGACGTTGCTCAGCGGATTGTTTGTCATCGCCTTGTCGATGATCGTCAACGTGATGCTCATTCCGCCCTTCGCGCTCAATGGCGCGGCCAGCGCGATCATTGTGTCCTATATCGCCGGAATCATCGTCCGCCACGTCATGATAACGAGATACATCCGATGACCGCACCGACCTGTCTTCCCTTGGCGCGATTGCCCGCCGACGCGGCGCCGCCCGACGTCGCCTTGTTTCTTCCCACGCTGTACAGCGGGGGAGCGGAACGGGTGCAGATCAATCTGGCGGAATACTTTCTCGCTCAGGGACTCACTGTCGATTTCGTCGTCTGCAAATACTACGGCTCCCTGAAGGACAAGGTGCCGAGCGGCGCCCGGCTCGTCAGCCTCGACGCCTCCCGCGTGATGTTCAGCCTGCCGGCCTATTTGCGCTATCTGCGCGCCGCGCGTCCGGCGGTCGTTCTGAGTTCGGTCGAGAACGCCAACATCATCGCCTGCTTCGGCAAGATGGTCAGTTCGCATCGCCACCGGCTTCTCGTCCGCCTCGACAATTCGCTGACCGAACCGGGATCGCTGCCGATGCGGATCCGACGCTTGTTTTGGACGACGGTCACCGCCGCCACGTTCCACGCCGCGGACGAATTCGTCGCGGTGTCGGACGGTTTGAAGCGACAGCTTGCCCGTCTCCCCGGCGTCGGCAGCAAGCCGATCCATCGCATCTACAATCCGATCATTCATGAGGGGTTCGATGCGCATGCCGGCGAGAGGCCGGTGCTGCCCTCCTCGATCGGGCCGGGAGAGCGGTTCGTGCTGGCGGTCGGCCGTTTGCATGAGCAGAAGGGCTACAAGACCCTGCTTCCGGCCTTCGCGCGCGCCGTGAGGCGACAGCCCGCGCATCTGGTCATCCTGGGCGAGGGCGACGACCGCGCCGAACTGGAGGCTCTGGCCGCTTCGCTCGGCATCGCCTCCCATGTCCACTTTCTCGGCTATGCGGCCAATCCGCTCGCCTATATGCGACACGCGGCGGTCTTCGTGCTGTCGTCGGTCGCCGAGGGCTTTGGCAACGTCCTCGTCGAGGCGCTCGCCTGCGGCGCGCCGGTTGTCAGCACCGATTGCCCGCATGGACCGGGCGAGATCCTGGCTCAGGGACGCTACGGCACGCTGGTTCCGACCGGCGATGCCGACGCGCTCGGCGATGCCATCGCCGCCACCCTGAGTCATCCCAGGCCGGCGATGTCGGCCGCATTGAAGGAGCACCTCCAGCTCTTTTCAATCGAAACGATCGGCCGGCAATATATCTCGAAACTCGATCTTCATGCCTCCAGGGCGCGGCCGAGCGGGCACGCGCAAGTCGCCGCCGCGTAAAGGGTCCGGATCAGGCGCTCATCGCCTGCGCCACGGGCGCGATGAAAGCCACTCTGGCCTTGATCTGATGCCGGCGCAACGATTCGACCAGCGTGGAGACGTCGGAGGATCGGTCGTCGTGCGGTGTCTTGAGAAAAATCACTTCGTCGACCACGGCATGAAGGCCCAGTTCGGACTCGATCGACTCCAGTTCGCCGGCATCGATGATGACGCGGCCCAGCATGCGGGCCTGCCGCAAGGCCGTCGTGACCGCGTTGCGCATCTGCGGGTTCAGCGGCGCGGGCGCCGCGACGCCGACGGGAACGATTTTGATAGCGGTGCGCCCAAGAGCATGAGCGGCCTCGCGAATCGAGGCGCGGCCCGCCAGGATGTCGCGCACGCCAAGGCGGGAAGCGAACCGCAGCCGTGACGTGACGGCATGGTCCTTCAGATCGGCGTCGATCACCACGATGGGCTGTCCGGCTTCGTCGACGGCGCGCGCAAGCTCCAGCGCCACCAGGTTCAGCGTGTCGTCGTTCGAGGTCCGCACCAGCAGAACGGAATGGCCGGCCGGCGCGGCCAGCAATTCCGCGCCGAGATGCGAGATCTGCTCGCGGCGCCCGGTGGGGGGATCGATCGCGGCTTGCGGCGGTGGAGTCTCGGCCCTTGCGGGCGCGGGTGCGGCGGCGGGCATGACGGGCGCGCCCACCAGCCGGTCCGCCATGCCGCGCAGGAAGGCCAGCATGGCGCCGAGCAGCAGCCCGCCGAACAACGCCCCGCCGAGCAGCGGGATGGTCGGCGGCCAGGTCGGTTTGTCGGGAAGGATCGCCTGGGAAATCAGCCGGATATTGGTGTTGTTGATGGCCTGCTCCTCGGTCGCGGCCTTGGCTTTCCCGAGATAGGTTTCGTACACTACGCGGTCGGAGTTGGCCTTCATCTCAAGCTCGCGCAGTTGCACCATGGCCTTTTCGTTGGTCTGCGTCAGCGTCTTCAATGAATCGAAGCGCGCCTGAAGACTCTGGACGTTGATGCGCTCGCTGGCGGCGGCGTTCCGCACCGCCTGGGCGATGCGCTTGACCTCGTTCTTGATGGCGATCTGGGTCTCGCGCACCTGCGCCTGGGCCTGCTGCAAGTCCGGATGGCCGGGGCCGAGCACCCGCGCCAGTTGAACCTCGGTGCGCGCGGCGTCGGCGGCGCGCGCCCGCAACTGGACGATGGTGCTGGACTGAACCGCCTCGGGCAGGGATTCCAGCGGCGCGGCGCCCGATTCGATCGAATCGATGAACTTGACCCGCGCCTGCGCCTCGTTCAGCCGCGCCTTGGCGTTGGTCAGTTGCGTATTGGCCTCGGCCAACTCCTGATCGGTGACCAGCCTGTCGCGCGCGCCCACCAGATTATTGGCGGCCTTGTAGGCGGCGACCGCGCGGTCCGACTGACTCACGGCCTCGCGCATGCGTTCGAGCTGGGAAGTGATCGCGTCGGAAATCCGCCGGTTGAAGCCGGCGTTGGCGCTGGCCTGTTCCGTCAGATAGGCGTTGGCGACCGCGTTGGCGAGGTCGGCCGCCCGCTGCGGCGCGCGCGCCGCGACGGAAATGTCGATGACATAGGAACGCTCGTTGCGCTTGGCGGTCGTCGCCAGCCGCAAACGGCGCAAGGCCGCGAGGCTCGGATCCTCGTTGCTGGCGAAGCCGAACAACGCCTTGATGCTGGTGATCCAGCCGCTGCGCCCGTTGAACTCGGGGTCCTCGGCCAGATTCATTTTCTCGACGACCCGCCCCAGCACCTCGCCGGAGGTGATGATCTTCAACTGGCTTTCGACCAGGAGCAGGCCGTCTCCCGGCACGCTGCTTTTCTCGCCCGGATCTTCCTTGGGGGTCGGCCGGTCGCGCGGATCGACATAGACGACGGCGGTGGAAGTATAGACCGGCTTGGCGACAGCCAGATATCCGGCCGCCAGCGCCACGCACACGATCGCCGTCCGGAACACCCATGCCTTATGCCGAACCAGGATGCGGCCCATATCGCCGAGGTTGACGCCGTCCGGAGCGGGAATGGTCGTTGTCGTCTCGTCAACCGCGTTCCGGATGATCCCTCCTTGTTCAAGCGACATGCTGAAAACCTGACTCGAACGACACAACGAGACCCACGCGGCAGTTCAGCGCAAAATAAAGATCCACGATTAATTTTGCATTGACACCGGGGAATCCGCCAACGAACGGCCCGTGCCTCGGGCCGCCGCGGTGGCAGAACGGTCAGGAAGCGGGCTTTTCTTCCGACCGGCGCGAGACGGCAAGGCGACCGCGTATCGTGGCGGACAATTGTCGCGCCGCGGCGGGGCGAAACAGCCATGTCACCAGCAGCAGCATCGCCCCGCCCGCCGCCGTTCCCGCCGTCAGGCGTAGCAGGAGAGGCATGTCGCGACAGGCCGCCGTCGCGAGGCTGGCGGCGATTCCGGTGGCGGCGGCGATCGCCAGCGATAGCGCGATGTCGCGCCACGGCACCGGAATCGGCGTCAACCGCTCGCTGATGACGACGCAAGCCGCCAGCGCCGCCAGCGATCCGCCGGCCAGCGCCAGCGCGGCGCCGAGTTCGGACAGTCCGGGGATTAGCGCCACCGACAGGGTCATGGTCGCGGCCGCCCCCGGCAATGCCGCGACGATCAGCATCCACGGCCGCTTGTGCGCATGAATCACGGCGCCATAGACCACATTGGTCAGGTTCGCGCATATCATGGCGAAGATGATGGCGGGAAACAGCAGGCTGGTGCGTCCGCAATAGCTCGGCGGGAGCAGGAGCTGGGTGATCTCGGAGCTGAGCGCGATCAGCACCGCCGCGACCGGCAGACAAAGCTGCGTCATCAGGGCCATGACCTGCGACAGCAATTGGCCGGAGGCGGCGGGTCCGTCGCTGTCGAACCGGCTCATGATCTCCGGAAACGCGCCGATATTGATGGCATGCCCGACGATATCGATCGGCTGGCGGGCAAGCACGTAGGCCGCCGCGAACACGGCGACGGCGGTCGCGTCATGAAAGGCGTTCAGGAACAGGCGCTCGGAACTGTTCATGCCGAATCCCACCAGCGCCACGGCCACGAGCGGCATGCCGAGCGTCAAAAGCTCGCGCGCGGTGAAGCGCGCCGGGCCCGCGCTCACCCGTCGCGACGCAACCGCCAGGGCGACGACGCCGGCGATCAGGATGCCGGCGCTCGATCCCAGCGACACCACCAGGAACGAGTTGGGAAAGACGGCGATGGCCGCGATGGGCAGGGCCAGTTGCAGCACGCCGCGCAGGCATTCGAGCAGCGAATAGGCCGCGTGCCGCTGCTGCATCTGAAGCATGGTCAGCGCCAGCCGGGCGACCGTGCTGACGGCGAGGTAAGCGCAAACGGCAAGCGCGAACTCGTCCCAGCGCGCCGGCACCACGAAGGCCGAGGCCGCCGTCGCAATCACCAAAGCCAGCGCCGTCGTGCCGAGCATCACCTTGCCGGCCAGCGCCAGGCTGCCGCGACTGATGGTTCCGGTGCCGCCAAGCCGCAACAGGGCGACCCGCAGCCAGTTGGTGACGGCGGCGTCCGTCATTTCCCCGACCGTCACCACCAGCGTCAGAAGGCCGTATTCCTCCTGATTGATGAGACGCGTGACCACGACAAGCAAAAGCAACGCGGAAATTCGCGTGAACAGAATAGCCGGGCCGTAGATCAGTGCGGAGCGCAGCAGCAAAGGATGACAATTCCCGAAAATGACGGCCGGCGTTTCAGGCGCGGCGCGTACAGCCGGATCACGAGTGCGGGCCTTTTCATGAACAAGGCCCTGGGGCCGTCAGCGGGACGGCTTGCATCGGCCTTTCTTCATGTCGAGGCAAGGGATGTTAACCCCTTAACGGTAAAGAGATTGCCTTCCCGGCGTATTCATCCATTGTCGGAAGGAAATTAAGCCGGGCGCGTTTGACATTCGCGCCGCGCAGCGCCGCTTCGCTGCAAGCCTGAAGCAGGTTCCAGATCCAGGGTGGATTTAGGGTTACCATGGTCTCTGAACTTATTGACAAAATAGCCGATAAGCTGGCGCATATCGACTATGTGACCTGGGGTCTGATTCTGGGCTCGGCGCTGCTCTGCGCGTGGATCGTCTACGTGCGGAACGTGAAGGACCGCTCGGTCAGGGATTTTCTCGGCTTCATATTTCCCGAGGAAGTGATGCTGCATCCGTCGGCGCGCGCCGACGCGATGTTCTGGATCAGCAAGCGGCTGATTATGCCGTTCCTGCTGATTCCGGCCGGCATTACGTTCGTGACCGCGATGGGATTCGTGACCAACCGGGCCATCAGCTGGACCTTCGGCATCCAGGGGCCGCTCATCGACGGTCCGCCGGGGCCGATGCTGCTGGTGGTCTTCACCGTCACCATGCTGCTGGCCTACGACATTTCCTATTATCTCTATCACCTCGCGCAGCACCGCATCCCGTTCCTGTGGGAACTGCACAAGGTGCATCATTCCGCCGAAGTCCTGGTCGGCATCACCAAGGACCGCGTGCATCCGCTGGATGAGTTGATGAACCGGATCTGGGACGGGGTCATTCCGGGAATCTGTTTCGGCATCTGGAGCGTGATCGCGCTCAATCCGGTGGAAGTCGCGGTGTTCGGCCTGAACGTCTACGTGCTCCGCAACATCCTGATGATGGATTTCGTGCGGCATACCCATCTGCCGATCTCCTTCGGCGCGCTCGACAACGTCGTGCTGTCGCCGCACTGGCATCAGGTTCACCACAGCGTCGATCCGCGCCATTACGACAAGAATTTCGGTTTGCTGTTCTCGTTCTGGGACCGGTGGTTCGGCACGTCGTTCGTTCCCGATCCCGAGGAGAAACTCAAATTCGGGCTCGGCGATCGCGATGTCAGGGATTACCAGTCGTTGACCGGCCTCTACATCCTGCCGCTCAGGAAGATGTGGCGCCATGTCGCGCGCCGCTTCAATCCGCATCGAAGCGCCGTCGGCGCCCGGATCAAGGACGTGTCGTCGTTATGAACATGCATATGCCGATCGCCGCCGTGGAGACCGAGCATCTGGAGATCGTCGAGTCCTCCGAGCGTCTGGCGGCGGTCGGGGAGCAATGGACGCGGCTGTGGCGCGACCGCGACGGCCTGGTCTTCCAGAGCCATGACTGGATTTCGACCTGGTGGAACACCATCGATCGCCCCGAACAGGTGGCGTTGCGCATCGGCCTGGTCTGGAACGGCGACAGGCTGATCGCGGTCATGCCGCTGGCGATCTCCCGGCGCAAGGGTCTGCGCATTCTGGAGTGGGCCGCCGTCGCCTATACCGACTATGGCGATCTGCTGCTCGCGCCGGAGTGCTCCGACGCGGCGCTGGACCGGCTATGGACCCGGATTTGCGCCGCCGGCGGCTTCGATCTCGCCTCGCTCACCCGGCTGCTGCCGGATGCGGCGGCGTGGCGCGTGTTCGGGCCCGGCCGCGACCACGGGATCAAGCTTCGCGCCGACCACCGGCGGGAAACCAGCGCGCGCATCGCCGGCGACTGGACCAGCGGCGCAGCCTGGCTGGCAAGCCATCCCAAGAAATTCCGTCAGGGCCATCGCAGGGGTCTCCGAATCCTGAAGGAGGAGGGGACCGTGCGATTCCGCTTGCTCGACGCCGGCGAGCCTCTCGGCCCGGTGCTCGAACGGCTGTCGTGCCTCAAGCGGAAATGGCTCGAAACCAATGGCTTGCGATCGGATCTGTTCGAGGCCGAGACGCCGGTTCTGGAGGCCCTGGTCGGCGTGCTGAGGCGCGCCGGCGTGTTGCGCCTGTTCGTTCTTGAACTGGATGGCGTGCCGGTGGCGATCTCGGTCAACCTCGCCCAGCACGACACGATGATGGCCTGGGTCACGACCTACGATCCCGCCCATGCGCGCGGCGCGCCCGGCATGCGTTTGATCTTTGAATATATCCAATGGTCGATCGATCACGGCCTTGCGCAGGTCGACATGCTGTGCGGCGGCGAGGCGTTCAAGGACAAGCTCGCCACCCATGTCGTCGTCCTGCGCTCGGTCATCGGGGCGCGCACGGCGAAGGGAATGCTCGCGATCCTCGCCGACAGGATTCATCAGAAGCTGCGGCGGAAGCCCGGCGGCGCTCCGGTGCTGGACCAGGAGTCGGACTGATCGCCGCCAGATTTAATCCGCCTCCGTCGGCGCGATCGGCTCATTGCGCGCCGCGAGCCTGTATGATGGCGCGCGAATCGGCATCCGGCCGGCGTGGCCGCGCAGGCATGCCGAGCCCGCCATCATCAGGAGATTTCATTGAGCGATATTTTGGACCGGCGATCCGTCATTCTGGGCGGGCTGTCGCTGCTGGCGCTGCCGGGTGGCGCGCAAGCCGCCGCCCGTGACGGCTGGTACGTCGGCAAAATTCCCGATCAGCCGTTTAACATCATGCTCGTCGACAAGGCGCGCATTCCCCCGCAGTTTCATCGGCAGTCGGTGGCTTATGCGGGACGGGAGCCTCCCGGCACCATCCTCATCAACAAGCAGGATCGTTTCCTGTATTACATCGAGCCCGGCGGCAGGGCGATCCGTTTCGGCATCGCGGTCGGCCGCGACGGGGCGCGGTGGCGCGGCGAGGCCGTGGTCGGGCGCCGGGCGCGGTGGCCGAGCTGGACCCCCACCGCCAACATGCGCCGCCGCAATCCCAACCTGCCGCAGCGCGTTCCAGGCGGTCCGAACAACCCGCTCGGCGCGCGGGCGCTGTATCTGTATCGTGATGGCCGCGACACGCTCTATCGCATTCACGGCACCAACGAGCCGTGGACGATCGGCCGGGCGGCGTCGTCCGGCTGCATCCGGATGCTGAACGAGCACGTTTTCGAACTGTTCGGGACGGTCCGCGACGGCGCTCGCGTGGTCGTGCTGTAAGCCTGTATCAGACGCGGCGGGTGAACGGCTCGACGCGGCGCGCGCCGCGCACGAACGCCACCATGATCGCGACGCCGATCAGAAACAGGATCACCTGAAGGACATGGGCGCCGATGGTGTCCAGTCCGAACAGGATCGCCAAGGCCCAGCCGCCGGCGAAGGCGGCGCCGAACACCTCGGCGCCGATCAGGATCGCCGCCGAGATCACGGTGATGACGCTGGGCCAAATGATTTCGCGGCGCTGGCGGGTGGTCTGGTCGGTCATGGTCGGATCCTGTTGCGGGCGCAATCTCTCCGAAAACGCCTCCGGTATCAAGCGCCAAGGCGTCGCGAGTGAGGAAATCGCGTCGAATCAAAACCTTAAGGGCCCAAAAAAGCCGCATCGCGTGCTATGATCGGCCTGACCGGGACCACGCAAATCATAACTTCGAGATCGTAGAACATGACCGCGACCGCCATTGCTCCGACCGCCGGAAACCCCTTGTTGCAGGCGTGGCTGACGCCGCACGCGACGCCGCCGTTCGACGCCATCAAGCCCGAGCACTTCCTGCCGGCCTTCGAGCAGGCGTTCGCCGACCACGCCGCCGAGGTCGCCGCCATCGCCAACGATCCGGCGGCGCCGGATTTCGCCAATACCATCGTGGCGCTGGAGCGCGCCGGCAAGCTGCTGAACAAGGTGTCGGCGGTGTTCTACGCGCTGGTGTCGGCGCATTCGAGCCCGGAACTGCTCGCCATCGACAGCGAGGTGTCGCTGCGGCAGGCGCGGCACTGGAACCCGATCCTGATGAACGCGGTGTTGTTCGGCCGCGTCGCGCTGCTGCATCAGCGCCGCGCCGACCTCAAGCTGACGCCGGAACAGACGCGGCTGCTGGAACGGACCTATACCCGGTTCCATCGCGCCGGCGCCGGTCTCGACCAGGCGGCCAAAGCCCGCATGGCGGCGGTCAACGAGCGGCTGGCCCAACTCGGCACCGCCTTCAGCCATCATCTGCTGGCCGACGAGCAGGCGTGGTCGCTGGAACTCGGCGCCGCCGACCGCGACGGCCTGCCGGAGAGTTTTGTCGCCGCCGCCGAGGCGGCCGCCGCCGAGCGCGGCCAGCCCGGCAAGGCGGTCGTCACGCTGTCGCGCTCATCGGTCGAGCCGTTCCTGAAGGAGTCCGGCCGCCGCGACCTGCGCGAAAAAGTATTCAAGGCATTTGTCGCGCGCGGCGACAATGGGGACGCCAACGACAACAACGCCACCATCGTCGAAATCCTGGCGCTGCGCGAGGAAAGCGCCGGACTGCTGAGCTATCCGACCTATGCCGCCTACCGGCTGGAGGATTCGATGGCGCGAACGCCGCAGGCGGTGCGCGATCTGCTGGAGCGGGTGTGGCGTCCGGCGCTCAAAGCCACGCTCGCCGACCGCGACGCGCTGCAAGCGCTGGTGGCGGAGGAGGGCGGCAACTTCGCGCTGGCGCCGTGGGACTGGCGCTACTACGCCGAGAAGCTGCGGCGGCGGCGCGCCGATTTCGACGACGCCGCGATCAAGCCCTACCTCATGCTCGACAACATGATCGCCGCCGCCTTCGACTGCGCCACCCGGCTGTTCGGTCTGACCTTCGCCGAGCGCAAGGATATTCCGGTCTGGCACGCGGACGTCCGCGTCTGGGAGGTGAAGGACGCGGCCGGCAAGCATAAGGCGCTGTTCTACGGCGATTACTTCGCGCGGCCGTCGAAACGCTCCGGCGCGTGGATGACCTCGTTGCGCGACCAGCAGACGCTCGACGGCGAGGTCGCGCCGCTGATCCTCAACGTGATGAATTTCTCCAAGGGCGCGGCGGGACTGCCGGCCTTGTTGTCGCCGGACGACGCGCGGACCCTGTTCCACGAGTTCGGCCACGCGCTGCACGGCATGCTGTCCAACGTCACCTATCCGTCGCTGTCCGGCACCAGTGTCTTTACCGACTTTGTCGAACTGCCGTCGCAACTCTACGAACACTGGCAGGAGCAGCCGCAGGTGTTGCGCGCCTTCGCGCGCCATTACCAGACCGGCGAGCCGCTGCCGGACGATCTCCTGCAACGCTTCCTCGCCGCGCGCAAATTCGGCCAGGGCTTCGCCACGGTGGAGTTCGTGTCGTCGGCGCTGCTCGACCTCGAATTTCATAGCCAGCCGGCGGAGGCGAGCCGCGACGTCGGCGCGTTCGAGCGGCGCGAGCTTGCGAAAATCGGCATGCCGGCGGAGATCGCGCTGCGGCATCGCCCGACCCAGTTCGCCCACATCTTTTCCGGCGATCACTATGCCTCGGGCTATTACAGCTACATGTGGTCGGAAGTGATGGACGCCGATGCCTTCGGCGCGTTCGAGGAGGCTGGCGATATCTTCGATCCCGCGGTCGCCAAGCGGCTGCACGACGACATCTATTCCTCGGGCGGATCGCGCGAGCCCGACGAAGCCTATATCGCCTTCCGCGGCCGCAAGCCGGAGCCCGACGCCCTGCTGCGCGGACGCGGCCTGCTCGATACGCCGGAAGCGGCCTGATACTTCAACGTCATGGCAAGCGAAGCGAGGCAATTCAGGGCCACACGAGAAGACTGGATTGTTTCGCTTCGCTCGCGATGACGAAAGGGAAATGCGAGATGCGTCGACTGTATGGACTGCTGTGGATCGCGTTGTCGCTCGTCGCCGGCGCGACGACGGTTTCGGCGCATCCGCATGTCTGGGTCAAGTCCGCGAGCGAGTTGATCTTTGCCGCGGACGGCAGCGTCACCGGCGTGCGCCACGCCTGGACCTTTGACGAGACGTTCTCGACCTATGCCCTGCAAGGCATCGAGACCAAAACCAAGGGCGTCTACACCCGCGAGGACCTGGCGGCGCTGGCGCAGACCAATGTGGAATCGTTGAAGGAGTTCGGCTTCTTCAGCTTCGCCAAGGCCGACGGCAAGAAGCAGAAGTTCGTTGAGCCGACCGATTACTATCTCGAATACAAGGATGCCGCGCTGGTGCTGCACTACGTGCTGCCGTTCAGAACGCCGTTCAAGTCGCGGCAGATCCAGCTCGAAATCTTCGATCCGTCGTATTTCGTCGACTTTCAGTTGCAGGACAAGGATCCGGTCCGGCTGGTGAACGCGCCGGCCGGCTGCGCGCTGGCGATCGAGCGGCCGAGCGACGGCGCTCAGGCTGCGAAAAAGCTCGGCGAGGAGAATTTCCTCGACGGCGGCAACGCCAATTTCGGCGCGATGTTCGCCAACAAGGTGACGGTAACCTGTCCATGATCCCGCAGCCGTGACCTCCCGCGCCTTGACAAGCCGTCACCGCGACGCCAAGCCAGCCCTGTCATGACCCAGGCCGATCAACCACCGTCCCCCCAGACCGCCCCGCAAGGCCGCATCGGCGTGCTGCTGGTCAATCTCGGCACGCCGGACACCGCCGACGCCAGGGGCGTGCGCGTCTATCTCAAGGAATTCCTGTCGGATCCCCGCGTCATCGAGGATCAGGGGCTGCTCTGGAAGCTGGTGCTGAACGGCATCATCCTGCGGACCCGGCCGGCGCGGAAGGCGAAGGACTACCTGAAGATCTGGAACACGGCGCAGGACGAGTCGCCGCTGAAGACCATTTCGCGCAATCAGTCCGACAGGCTCGCCGCGGCGCTCGACCAGGGCGACCGCGTGACGGTCGATTGGGCGATGCGCTACGGCAATCCGTCGATGCAGTCGCGGATCGAGGCGATGGCCGCGCGGGGCTGCGACCGCATCCTCGTGGTGCCGCTCTATCCGCAATATTCCGCGGCCACCTCCGCCACCGTGTGCGACGAGGCGTTCCGGGTGCTGCGCGGCTTGCGGGCGCAGCCGACGTTGCGGGTGTCGCCGCCCTATTACGACGATCCCGCCTATATCGAGGCGCTGGCCGGCTCGATCGAGGCGCATCTGGCGGCGCTGCCGTTCGAGCCGGAGATGGTTCTGGCGTCGTTCCACGGCATGCCGCAGAAATATATCGACAAGGGCGATCCCTACCGCGACCACTGCGTGGCGACCGTCGAGGCGCTGCGGGCCCGGCTTCGAATGGATGCCGGCAAGCTGATGCTGACGTTCCAGTCGCGCTTCGGCTACGATCCCTGGTTGCAGCCCTATACCGACAAGACGGTGGAGAAGCTCGCCAAGGACGGCGTGCGGCGGCTCGCGGTGGTGACGCCGGGCTTCGCGGCGGATTGCCTGGAGACGCTGGAGGAGATCGCGCAGGAGAACGCCGAAATCTTCCGCCACAACGGCGGCGAGCGGTTTTCCTTCATTCCCTGCCTCAACGACGGCGCCGGCGGCATGGACGTCATCCGCCAGCTCGTGCTGCGCGAGTTGCAAGGCTGGATCTGAAGGGCCGTTGGAAATGGCTCCGGGACACCGCCGGAAACCGGCCTTTCAAATGGTTTCCAGGAAGCTGACTCTGAAACGGGACGAACCCGGCCCGCCCCGCCCGCGACCAAACAGGGGGTTGCGGACGCGGGTTCGGCGTGGCTGCATGACCCGCGGTGCCCTTGGGCTTGGAGAAGCTGATGTACGGATTCGATATCTTCGCCGTTGCCGTCGTGCTGCTGGTGATCGTCACGCTGTTCGCCGGCGTGAAAACCGTGCCGCAGGGCTATGACTGGACCATCGAGCGGTTCGGCCGCTTCACCCGCACCCTGTCGCCCGGACTGAACCTCATCATTCCGTATTTCGACCGGGTCGGCCGCAAGATCAACATGATGGAGCAGGTGATCGACATTCCCGGCCAGGAAGTCATCACCCGCGACAACGCCACGGTGTCGGTGGACGGCGTCGCCTTCTTTCAGGTGTTCGACGCCGCCAAGGCGAGCTACGAGGTCGCCAATCTCAACGTGGCGATCACCACGCTGACCATGACCAACATCCGTTCGGTGATGGGCGCGATGGATCTCGATCAGGTGCTGTCGCATCGCGACGAGATCAACGAGCGGCTGCTGCGGGTGGTCGATGCGGCGGTGGCGCCGTGGGGCGTCAAGGTCAACCGCATCGAGATCAAGGACATCGTGCCGCCGGCCGATCTGGTGGAGGCGATGGGCCGCCAGATGAAGGCCGAGCGCGTCAAGCGCGCCGAAATCTTGCAGGCGGAAGGCCAGCGGCAATCGGAGATTCTGCGCGCCGAGGGCGCCAAGCAGAGCCAGATCCTGCAAGCCGAGGGCCGCCGCGAGGCCGCGTTCCGCGACGCCGAGGCCCGCGAGCGCGCCGCCGAGGCTGAGGCCAAGGCGACCCAGATGGTCAGCGACGCCATCGGCAAGGGCGACGTCGCGGCGTTGAACTACTTCATCGCCGACAAATATATCAAGGCGTTCGGGCAACTGGCCGAGGCGCCGAACCAGAAGGTGATCGTGCTGCCGCTGGAGGCCACCTCCATGCTGGGGTCGCTGGCCGGCATCGGCGAGATCGCCAGGGCGACCTTCGGTGACACCGCCGCCTCGGGCGGCGCGGCGGCGCGTCGCGGCTCGGTGCCGCCCGCCCCGCCGCCGCAGCGTTGAGGACGATGCACGATGACCTCCCTGTTCGCCGCGCTCGGAAGCTGGAACTGGCTGATCCTCGGCCTCGCGCTGATCGGCGTCGAGGTGCTGGCGCCGGGCGTGTTCATGCTGTGGCTCGGGCTCGCGGCGCTGCTGGTCGGGCTGGTGTCGTTCGCCGTCGGCATGAGCTGGCAGACACAGGTTCTCCTGTTCGCGATTTTCGCGGCGGTCGCGGCGCCGATCTGGCGCGCTCTGGCGCGGCGCGACAAGGGCAAGGCCGCGAGCCCGTTCCTGAACCGGCGCGCCGACGCGCTGGTCGGCCGCGTCTTCACGCTGGAGAAGCCGATTCAGGACGGCAGCGGCACGGTGCGGATCGACGACACGGTCTGGCGCGTCAACGGACCGGACGTCCCGGCCGGCAGCCGCGTCCGCGTCGTCAGGGCCGACGGCGCGACGCTGACGGTGGCGGCGGAGTAGGCTGCCTCATTCCCTGAGAGTTTGGCTCGAAATCGAGCACACAGGATCAAACAATCTCGGCGTCGGGCGCCCCGGCGCGCGGGGC
>JAMLIK010000005.1 GCA_023954195.1 Xanthobacteraceae bacterium | reverse complement strand
GGGGGGGGGGGGGGGGGGGGGGGGGGCGCCCGCCCCCCCCCCCCCGCCACTGAGGCCGGTGGTTGCGATAAGGCCGGCGGCGGCGACAAGTCCCGCGCGGGCGGAAGCGGCGAACGTCATGCGTCTTACTCCTGATGGGAAATCGCTGAGAGGGGGGTTCAGAGGGCGTCGACGTCGACTTCGCCGGTGCGGATGCGCACCGCGTGCTCCAGCGACGTTACGAAGATTTTTCCGTCGCCGATCTGGCCGGTCCTG
The DNA here is from genome assembly GCA_023954195.1 of Xanthobacteraceae bacterium. Taxonomy (GTDB): domain Bacteria; phylum Pseudomonadota; class Alphaproteobacteria; order Rhizobiales; family Xanthobacteraceae; genus 62-47. Next base: position 367,235 of record JAMLIK010000005.1, on the reverse strand, counting down.
GCGGCGCCGACGATGGCGGCGATCACCCGTTCGACCTGATCGCTGGCAACCGCCACCTCGATCTTCACCTTGGGCAGGAAACTCACGGCGTATTCGGCGCCGCGATAGATCTCGGTGTGGCCCTTCTGGCGGCCGTAGCCGCGCACCTCGGTCACCGTCAGTCCGTGGACGCCGAGCGAGGTCAGGGCGTCCCGCACCTCGTCGAGCTTGAACGGCTTGATGATCGCCATGACAATTTTCATTCCGTCTTTCCCCGTATTGCACCGGCGCGAACCGGCCGGTTGGCCGCGCCATGCCGCGCGGTCCGTCACCGGCTCATCATCAAGAGCCGTGCCAGTCCGGCCGAATACGAGTAATTTATTGGGAATGCTGATGTTTTTTCTGGCGCCGAGAATGTCCCCGCGAGCCATGCCGCACCGGCGGCCCAATGCCTAGCCGCTGCTGCCTAGATTTTAAGCAGTCGATTGATGACGACGAGCTTGTCGGCAGGGCCGGTCGGGGCCGATCCGTCAGGTGGTCAGCCGGCCACCGACCAGCACGAGGTCGCTCGCGGCCTGGCTGACGCGGTCGGCGAATTCGTCGCGCAGCCGGCGCGCGGCGGCCGGCTCGCTGTCGAGCACCCGCTGGAACAGCGTGCGGGTGACGCGGATCACGGAGACATATTCCATCGCGGTGGCGGTGGCGGGCCGGACCATCGGCACGATCAGCGCCAGTTCGCCGATCAACGCGCCCGGACCGATGACAACGTCACCGCCGCCGCCCGGAAAACTCAGGCGGATCGAGCCTTGCTGCACGACATAGCCGCAATCGGCGGCGTCGCCGGCGCGAAACAGCACCGCGCCGTCGGCGAATTCGCGTTGCTCCGAACCGATCGCCAGCACGCGAATCGCCGCGCTCCCCAACACATGGAATGTCGGGACGTGGTCGAGCAGGGCAACATCGTCTTCAATGGACATGCGGGGTCTGGCTGGCGCGCGCGACGAATCGTGACCCCAAGCGTATCACGGCACCAGCTTGTAGCCACCGGCTTCGGTCACCAGGATTTCCGGGCTTGCCGCGTCCTGTTCGATCTTCTGCCGCAGTCGATAGATGTGGGTTTCCAGCGTGTGGGTGGTGACGCCGGAGTTGTAGCCCCACACCTCCTGCAACAGCGTGTCGCGCGACACCGGCGCCTGCCCGGCGCGATAGAGGAAACGCAGGATCGCGGTTTCCTTCTCGGTCAGCCGCACCTTCTTGCCGTTGCCGTTGGTCAGCATCTTGGAGCCCGGCCGGAAACTGTACGGCCCGACCGAGAACACCGCGTCCTCGCTGGCCTCGTGCTGACGCAATTGCGCGCGGATCCGCGCCAGCAGCACGGCGAAGCGAAACGGCTTCACCACGTAGTCGTTAGCACCTGATTCGAGGCCGAGAATGGTGTCGGAATCGGTATCATGGCCGGTCAGCATGATGATCGGGGCCTTGAAGCCGGTCTTGCGCAGGCTGCGCACCACCTCGCGGCCGTCGGTATCGGGCAGCCCGACATCCATCAGCACCAGGTCGGGCGCGTCGGCGCGGGCGATGGACGCACCCTTGGCCCCGGTATCGGCGGCCTTCGCCTCGAACTCCTCGTGCAGCGACAGTTGTTCGACCAGCGCCTCGCGCAAGTCGTTGTCGTCGTCCACGATCAGGATTTTTCGAGCATTGGCCATGACGGCGATCCTTCAGGGCAGGGACACGAGCGGATTATGCAACAGATAGGTGCGCCGCGGCGCACAAACCAGTTACTGATTGGCAATCAAGGCATAGTTTAGCTCAAAAGACATCGTTTCCCGCGCCGTCGCGCCGGCGCGAGAAACAGTCGAATCGAATATGCGGCGCGCGAGCGGTTCAGGCGAGACTTCGCAGCGAAATGAAAAATATCGGATTATCAAATACTTGCGAAATACCTCGACGCGACCGCCCGCTCGCCGCGCTGAGTGTGCGGCCGAGCCCAGGCCGGCCGACGCGGGGCTGGCTGATCGCGCCCGCGCTGACGATTCCGGTGGCGCTCGGCCGCGCCGGCATCCGCGCCAACAAGTTCGAGGGCGACGGCGCGACGCCGCGCGGCCGCTTCCGCCCGCTGCGGCTGTGGTGGCGCGCCGACCGCTGGCCGCGCCCGCGCACCCATCTTCCGGTCCGCCGCATCACCGCGCGCGACGGCTGGTGCGAGGACCCGGCGGATCGCCATTACAACCGGCCGATCCGGCTTGCGCCGGGCGCACCCGGCGACCGCCTGACGCGCGCCGATCATCTTTACGATTTCATCATCGAGATCGACCACAACACCCGGCCGCGCGTGACCAAGCGCGGCAGCGCGGTGTTCCTGCATCTGGCGCGCGACAATTTCGGCCCCACCGCCGGCTGCGTCGCCATGACCCGCCCGATGATGCTGCGGCTTTTGCAACGGATCGGCCCGCGCACCAGGATCGTGATCGGGTGAGGCGAATCAGGCGTCGCCGAATCCCTCGCCGCCCTCCCGCGGCTTCAGCCGGATCAGCCGCGAGTCCTCGACCGCGGCCTGCCGGTGCTTCACCGCCTCGCGATAGGCCGGATCGCGGATCATGGCGACGAACGCCTCCACCGAGGGGTATTCGGCGATGAAGCAACAGTCCCAGCGCTCGTCCCGCGGCCCGATCAGCATCAGTTCGAACGCGCCGCGCCAGACGATTTTGCCGCCCAGCCGCGAAAACACCGGCCCGCTCTCGCGGCCGTAAGCGGCATAGGCTTCCGCGCCGCTCGCCTTGCGGCCGTCGGGATAGCGCGCCTCGTCATGCAGCCGCACCAGGTTGAGCATGTGGATCGGACCGGGACGGTTGGCGTCGCGGAACAGCGCGAAAATTTCCTTGGTCGGATCGACGTGGCCGGTCATGCGCGTCCCTCTCAGAGTGGTCTGGTTCGTGTCCCGAATATCGCCGAGCCGATCCGCACATGGGTGGCGCCGAAGGCGATCGCGGTCGCGAAATCGGCGCTCATGCCCATCGAAAGCTTCGTCAGCCCGTTGCGCGCGGCGATCTTCGCCGTCAGCGCGAAGTGCGGCGCCGGTGCTTCATCCGCCGGCGGAATGCACATCAGCCCGCTCACCGTCAGACCGTGAACATCGCGGCATCGCGCGATGAAGGCGTCGGCGTCCTGCGGCGCGACCCCGGCCTTCTGCGGCTCCTCGCCGGTGTTGATCTGCACGAACAGTTCCGGCCGGCGCGGCTGGCGCGAAAATTCTTTCGCCAGCGCCTCGCACAGACTGTCGCGATCGACCGAATGGATCGCGTCGAACAGCGCTACCGCCTCCCTCGCCTTGTTCGATTGCAGCGGCCCGATCAAATGCAGCGCGATGCCGGGGGTCGCGGCCATCAACGCCGGCCATTTGCCTTTGGCTTCCTGCACCCGGTTCTCGCCGAACACGCGCTGGCCCGCCGCGATCACCGGCGCAATGGCCGGCGCGTCGAAAGTCTTCGACACCGCGATCAGCGTGACGCCGGCGCGTGCCCTTCGCGCGTCGCGGCAGGCGCGCGCGATCTCCTGCTCCACCGCGTCGAGCCCCGATGGTGAAGGCGGCGTTAACGGGGCGGCGGGCGTCGTCATGATGCGGGGTCGGCTCCTGAATCCAGGGTCATCGATCAAATTTTACGAAATTCGGGAAAGGGTCCTTGAAGCGTCGTTGCTAATCAGGCGGCGGACAAGGACCCGCCGATGTCGCGCACCAGTTACAACCGCCGTCAAATGAAACTCAAGCGGCTTTTCGGCATTCGCGGCCGTCTGGTCCTGCTGGCGCTGATTCTGGTGGTGCCGCTGATGCTCGAACGCGCCCGCTCGCTGGAAGACGCGCGCGCCCGGCAGATCGCCGCGATCTCCCGCGAATACACGGCGCTGATCGGCCATGCCATCGACGCCCAGCGCCAGGTGATCTCGTCGGTCGAGGCGGTGCTGAGATCGTCGTCCTACATCCATGGATTGGGCGTCGAGGTCGGCGAGCCCTGCATCGTCATGCGCGCCAGCTTTCGCGTCGACCTGCCATGGATCCGCAGCCTCTCGGTGGTCGATCGCGACGGCCGCATCAAGTGCTCCACGCTGCCCGGCGTCGGCGGCCTCGACCTCAGCGACCGGACCTACCTGAAGACCGCGCTGGCGGCGGATACGCTGACGCTGAGCGACTATGTCTTCAGCCGCGCCAGCCAGCAGCCGGCCATCATGGCGGCCTATCCGCTGAGGACGCCCCGAGGCGCGCCCTCCGGCGCCGTCATCATCGCCGCCGTCAACCTGCGCTGGATGTCGTCGGTGATGAACGACCTCGGCGGCCGGCCCGGCGTCACCGCGCAGTTGATCGACGGCAACGGCGTGGTGCTGGCGGCTCCCGACGATCTCGCCAGCACCATCGCCCACCCGCTCGCCGACAAGACGCTGCTGGCGGCCATCCGCGAGCACGAAGCCGGTTCGGACGCGCAAAAAGGTTCCCTGACCCATCGCCCGCTCAACGGGGGCCAGCGCACGGTGTCGTTCACGCGGCTGCCGGGCAGCGATGCGCGGCTGATCGTCAGCATCGACGAGGCGGCGGTCACCGCCGGCATCAATCGCGAAATCCGCGTCGCCTATTTCCAGGTCGCGTTCGTCTGCCTGCTGGTGCTGCTGGGCGCGCTGTTGGTGGTCGAGGGCCTAATCATGCGCCCGATTCAGACCCTCGCCGCCACCGCGCAGAAACTCGGCCGTGGCGAACGCGGCGTGCGCGCGGCGCGCCACGAACTGCCGACCGAGTTCATGCCGCTGGCCCGCGCCTTCAACGCCATGGCGATGCAACTCGCCGCGCGCGAGAACGAGCTGTTGGCCAGCAACAACCGCCTCAGCGTCATGGCCACCATCGACACCGTCTCGGGCCTGGCCAACCGGCGCGGCTTCCAGAGCCGGCTCGATTTCGAATGGCTCAAGGCCGAGCAGAACGAAACCGAACTGGCGTTGCTGATGGTCGATGTCGATTGCTTCAAGCTCTACAACGACACCTACGGTCATCTCGAAGGCGACGCCTGCCTGTCCCGGCTCGGCGAGACGCTGGCCAATATCGCCGTCCGCACCTTCGGCTTCGCCGCGCGCTACGGCGGCGAGGAATTCTGCGTGGTGCTGCCGGGCGCCGACGCCGCCCGCGCCATGGAGGTCGGCGAGATGATTCGCGCCGCGGTGCGCAATCTGGCCATTCCCCATCATGCCGCCGCCTCGCGGATCGTCACCCTCAGCGTCGGGGTCGCGGCGACCCGTCCGAATCCGACGCTGCGGGCCGAGGACCTGATCGAGGCCGCCGACGCCGCGCTCTACGCCGCCAAGCACGCCGGCCGCGATCGCGTCGTCCAGCATGGCCGGCACCTATCGCCGGCGGCGGCGGCGCGCGCCGCGATGGCCGGGTGAGGCCGACGGCCGTCGCGAAACCCCGAACCGGGGGGCGGATCCGGCCTTAATCCATTGACCCAGCGCGGTCTTTTGTGGCCTAGTGAGCTGCTTTCCGCGCGGGCGCGGCGAAGGCCGGTATCGGCTGGCCTGAAGCCCGCGCTCCACTCCCGATCGCGCCGGGCGCGATCCAACCAGCCGGTCAATTTCCGATCCAATGAGCAACGAACGCTACAACGCCCGCGAGTGCGAACCGCGCTGGCAGAAAATCTGGGACGAACAGGCGATCTTCACCACGAAGAACGACGATCCGCGGCCGAAATACTACGTGCTGGAGATGTTCCCCTATCCGTCCGGGCGCATCCACATGGGGCACGTCCGCAACTACACCATGGGCGACGTGGTGGCGCGCACCATGCGAGCCAAGGGCTACAACGTGCTGCATCCGATGGGCTGGGACGCCTTCGGCCTGCCGGCCGAAAACGCCGCGATGCAGAACAAGACCGATCCGGCGAAATGGACCTACGCCAACATCACGGCGATGAAGAAACAGCTCCAGACCATGGGGCTTTCGCTGGACTGGAGCCGCGAGGTCGCGACCTGCGATCCGAGCTATTACAAGCACCAGCAAAAAATGTTTCTCGATTTTCTCAAGGCGGGATTGGCCGAGCGCGAAAAGCGCAAAGTCAACTGGGATCCGGTCGACATGACCGTACTCGCCAACGAGCAGGTGATCGACGGCCGCGGCTGGCGTTCGGGCGCGGTGGTCGAGCAGCGCGAGATGAACCAGTGGGTCTTCAAGATCACGAAATACTCGCAGGATCTGCTGACGGCGCTCGATACCCTCGACCGCTGGCCCGACAAGGTGCGGCTGATGCAGCGCAACTGGATCGGCCGCAGCGAGGGCCTGTTGATCCGCTTCGCGCTCGACGCCGCCACCACGCCGAACGGCGAATCCGAGCTGAAGATTTTCACGACCCGGCCCGACACGCTGTTCGGCGCCAAGTTCATGGCGATCGCGCCGGATCATCCGCTCGCCGCCGCCGCCGCGAAGACCAATCCGGCGCTGGCCGACTTCATCGCCGAATGCAAGCGGCGCGGCACCTCGCAGGCCGAGATCGACACCGCCGAGAAGATGGGCTTCGACACCGGCATCAAGGCGCGGCATCCGTTCGATCCGGACTGGACGCTGCCGGTCTATGTCGCCAATTTCATCCTGATGGAATACGGCACCGGCGCGATCTTCGGCTGCCCGGCGCACGACCAGCGCGACCTCGATTTCGTCAACAAATACGGCCTCGGCAATCTGCCGGTGGTGTGTCCCGAGGGACAGGATCCGTCGAGCTTCGTCATCACCGATGCCGCCTATGACGGCGACGGCCGCATGATTAATTCGCGCTTCCTCGACGGCATGAGCATCGAGCAGGCGAAGGACGAGGTGGCGAAGCGGCTGGAGCGCGAGACGCGCGGCGACGCGCCGGTCGCCGAGCGGCAGGTCAATTTCCGCCTGCGCGACTGGGGCATCTCGCGGCAGCGCTATTGGGGCTGCCCGATCCCGGTGATCCACTGCCCGAACTGCGACGTGGTGCCGGTGCCGGACGCCGACCTGCCGGTGGCGCTGCCGTCCGACGTCTCCTTCGACAAGCCGGGCAACGCGCTCGACCACCATCCGACCTGGAAACACGTCAAATGCCCGCGATGCGGCGCGGACGCGCGGCGCGAAACCGACACCATGGACACGTTCGTCGATTCGTCGTGGTACTTCGCGCGCTTCACCGATCCGTGGAACGAAACCGCGCCGACCGACCCGGCGGTCGCCAATGCCTGGATGCCGGTCGATCAATATATCGGCGGCGTCGAGCACGCGATCCTGCACCTTTTGTATTCGCGCTTTTTTACCCGGGCGATGAAGGCCACCGGCCATATCGGCATGGACGAGCCGTTCAGGGGCATGTTCACGCAAGGCATGGTGGTGCATGAGATCTACCGCAAGGCCGACGGCACCTATGCCGCGCCGGCCGAGGTGGCGATCGAGGCCGACGGCGAGAGGCGCCGCGCCACGCTGATCTCAACCGGCGAGCCGGTCCAGATCGGCGCCATCGAGAAAATGTCGAAATCGAAGCGCAACACCGTCGATCCGGACGACATCATCGGCACCTACGGCGCCGACACCGCGCGCTGGTTCATGCTGTCGGATTCGCCGCCGGACCGCGACGTGATCTGGAGCGAGGAAGGCGTCAAGGGCGCCAGCCGGTTCATGCAGCGGCTGTGGCGGCTGACGGGCGACGCCGCCGCGATCGCCAGGTCCGCACCCGCAGGGCGTCCCCCGGCCTTCGGTCCCGAGGCGCTGGCGATCCGCAAGGCCGCCCATGGCGCGCTCGACAAGGTGTCCACCGGTGTCGAAAAGCTGCATTTCAACGTCTGCCTGGCGCAAATCCGCGAATTCGCCAATGCCTTCGGCGATGCCCTGGCCCCGCTTGCCAAGCCCGGCGCGCCCGCCGTCGCCGCCGACACCGCCTGGGCGGTGCGCGAGGCGGCCGCCATCCTGGTGCAACTGGTGGCGCCGATGATGCCGCATCTGGCCGAGGAATGCTGGCAGGCGCTGGGGCAGGACGGCCTGGTTTCCAACGCCGGCTGGCCCGAGGTCGAGCGCGACCTGCTGATCGAGGACGTGATGACGCTGCCGGTCCAGGTCAACGGCAAGAAGCGGGGTGAGGTTATTGTGCCACGGGCGGCGGAAAATGCGGAAATAGAGGCTGCCGCGCTGGCGCTCGATGCGGTAAAGCAGATCGTCGGAGACAAGCCGGTTCGCAAGCTCATCGTGGTTCCGCAGAGGATCGTCAATGTCGTGGTTTAACGCGCGCATCGCCGCCCGGCTGACCGTCATCGCCACGCTGGCGGCGCTCACGGCCGGCTGCTTTCAGCCGATGTACGCCGAACGCAAGGACGGAACGCCGGCGCTGCGCGAGAAGCTGATGGGGGTCGAACTGGCCCCGGTGAACCTGCCGACCGCCTCACGCGAGGCTCGGCTCGGGGTCGAAATCCGCAACGCCTTGGCGTTCAAGCTCTATGGCAACGCCACGGGCCTGCCTCCGACCCACCGCCTCGAACTGCGGCTGACTTCCAACCGCTCCTCGCTGCTGCTCGATCCCGCCACCGCGCTGCCGTCGATCGAGAGCTACAATCTCAACGCCAACTACCGGCTGATCGAGATCGCCACCGGCAAGACGGTGATGAGCGGCAACACCTTCTCGCGGGTCTCCTACGACACCCCCGGTTCCTATCAGCGCTTCGCCCGCGCCCGCGCCTTCCGCGACGCCGAGGACCGCGCCGCGCAGGAAATCGCCGAAAATCTCAACAGCCGGCTGATGTCGTTCTTCTACGCGGGAATTTGAGGCAAGGTCGTCGTATTGGGTGATGGATCGGAGATTCGTTTCATGAACGGATTTCCAACACGAAAATCGTTGTCCCCGCGCAAGCGGGGACCCATACGCCGCAGCGGTTCGGCTCAATAACTCTAGGCAAGGTCATTCCTTATAACCGATGCCAGGGGTTATGGGTTCCCGCTTGCGCGGGGACAACGCCGAAGTATGTAGACATTCGTCCGGCTATCGATTGAGGACCCATATGGTCGCGCTGCGCGGCAGGGACGTCGACACCTATCTCGCGAAACCCGATCCGGCGCGACCGATCGTGCTGTTGTACGGCGCCGACGCCGGGCTGGTGCGCGAGCGGGCCGACGCCCTGATCGCGTCGGCGGTCGATGACCTCAACGACCCGTTCTCGCTGGTGCGGCTCGACGGCGACGACCTCGCGGCGGAACCGTCGCGGCTGGTGGACGAGGCGATGACGGTGCCGCTGTTCGGCGGACGCCGCGCCATTCGCGTCAAGGCCGGCGGCCGTAGTTTCGCGGGCGGCGTCGAGACGCTGGCGTCGATGACGCCGAGGGATTGCCGCATCGTCATCGAGGCCGGCGAGCTTCGCCCCGAATCGCCGCTGCGCAAGGCGTGCGAGAAGGCGCGGAACGCGGTGGCGATCGCCTGCTACCCCGACACCGAACGCGACCTCGCCAAACTGATCGACGACGAGATGCGCGCCGCCAACCTCCGCCTCGCCCCCGACGCCCGCGCCACGCTCGTGGCCGCGCTCGGCGGCGACCGCCAGACCTCGCGCAACGAATTGCGCAAGCTGACGCTCTACGCCCACGGCGCGCGCGAGGTGACGCTCGACGACGTCGCCGCGGTGATCTCCGACGCCTCCGACCTCAAGCTCGATCCCATCATCGACGCCGCCTTCGCCGGCAACGCCGCGCGGGTCGAAAGCGAGTTCGTCAAGGCGATGGCGGCGGGCACCTATCCCGGCGTCATTCTCTCGGCCGCGCAACGTCACGCGGCGGCGCTGCACAAGGCGGCGCTGGCGATGGACGAGGGTGCGTCAGCCGAGAGCGCCTTTCCGCGCCTGCATTTTTCGCGCAAGGGTGCCGTTGAAACCGCGCTGCGCAACTTCAGCGCCGCGCGGCTGGCGCAAGCGATGGCGCAACTCGCCAGCGCCGCGCTCGACTCGCGCCGGCACGCGGCGCTCGGCGCCACCATCGCGCAACGCGCGCTGCTGGCGATCGCCGCGAATGCGCGACGGCGGGGGTGAGGCGGTCGCTGATTATAAATCTTTGAATTCCCTTCCCCCTGGGAGGGGATGGGACCGGAAACGATGCGTCATCGTCCGCGAAGGCGGACGATCCAGTATTCACCGATCCAGCATGATGTACTGGATGCTCCGCCTGCGCGGAGCATGACGATTTTCGTGTTGAGCATTCACCCAAAAACGAACTTGCGGTCAATGACGGGTAAGAACCGACTCGACCTCACGCGCCGAGCCGCCGCATCACTTCGTCGAGCTGGTCGAGATCGTTGTAGCGGATCTGCACGGTGCCGCCCGGATCGCGATGCGACACCGTGACCTTGAGGCCGAGCGCGTCGCTGACGCGCTTCTCGAGATCCAGCGTGTCGGTGTCCTTGGGCGACGATGCTGACGCGCGCGGCTTCATGTTCTTGCGTTCCGGCGCGCCCTGCTCGTGCGCCAGCGCCTCGGTTTGCCGCACGCTCAATCCTTCGGCGATCACGCGCTTGGCCGCGCTCGATGCGTCGGGCACGCTAATCAGCGCGCGGGCATGGCCCGCCGACAATCGGCCTGCCGAAATCAGCGCCTGCACGTCGGCCGGCAGTTTGGTCAGCCGCATCATGTTGGCGACGTGGCTGCGGCTCTTGCCGACCAGCTTCGCGATCTCCTCGGTGCCGTGCTTGAAGCCGTCCGCCAGCGCGTGATAGCCGAGCGCCTCCTCCATGGCGTTGAGGTCGGCGCGCTGCACGTTCTCGATGATGGCGATTTCCAGCGCCTCGCCGTCGCTGACCTCGACCGCGACGATCGGCACCTCGTGCAGCCCGGCCAGTTGCGCCGCGCGCCAGCGCCGTTCGCCGGCGATGATCTCATAGCGGTCGCTTGCCCCCTTCGCCGCGCGCACCACGATCGGCTGGATCACGCCGCGCTGCCGGATCGAATCCGCAAGCTCGGCGAGTTCGGCCTCGGCGAAAGCGCGGCGCGGATTGCGCGGATTGGGTTTCAGATATTCGATCGGCGCCTTGCGCTGCGCGCGCGGCCGCTCGGTTTGCGCGGCCTCGCCGCCGACATCGCCGATCAGGCTCGCCAGGCCACGCCCCAGCCGCGAACGGGTTTCCTCGGCCATCAAAGACTCCCTTGGATTCAAGCGTGATTACTCCAGAATCTTTTTGTCGCCCCTGCGCAGGCAGGGGCCCATAACCATCGGCCTACGTTTTCGAACGCGCGCATCGCCTTATATTTGAAATGCTGCGGCGTATGGGTCCCCGCGCGCGGGGACGACGTAAAAAAGCCTCACCCCGCCGAACGCAATTCGCGCTCGCGCTGGATCACTTCGGTCGCCAGCCGCAAATAGGCTTCGCTGCCGGCGCATTTGAGATCGTAGACCAGCACCGGCTTGCCGTAAGACGGCGCTTCCGAAATCCGCACGTTGCGCGGAATCATGGTCTCGTAGACCTTCTTGCCCATGAACTGGCGCACATCCGCCACCACCTGGTTCGACAGGTTGTTGCGCGAATCGTACATGGTCAGCACGATGCCGTGGATCGACAATTCCGGATTGAGCGTCGAGCGCACCTGCTCGACGGTCTTCAGCAATTGCGACAAGCCTTCGAGCGCGAAGAACTCGCATTGCAGCGGCACCAGGATGGCGTCCGACGCCGCCATGGCGTTGACGGTCAGGAGGTTCAGCGACGGCGGGCAGTCGATCAGCACATAGGTGAAATCGGCCTCCGGCGAGACGTTGGCGTTGAGCGCGCCGATGGCGTCGCGCAGCCGGAAGGCGCGGTCGCGGGCGTGGCCGAGTTCGAGCTCGAGGCCGGACAGATCCATGGTGGAGGGCGCGATCGAGAGCCGCGGCACCGCCGTCGACACCACCGCCTCGCGCAGCGAGACCTCGCCGGTCAGCACGTCATAGGTCGAGGCGCGGCGGTCGCGGCGGTCGATGCCGAGGCCGGTGGAGGCGTTGCCCTGCGGATCGAGGTCGACGATCAGCACTCGCTCGCCGATCGCCGCCAGCGCGGTACCGAGATTGATCGCGGTGGTGGTCTTGCCGACGCCGCCCTTCTGGTTGGCCAGCGAAAGGATTCGCGGATGTCCGAGCGGCATCGTCGCCTCACTCCCAAACCCTTGAAAAGTCTCGTCCATCACTGTCATCGGTACGCCATATTGCACTGCAACATCAACCGTGCGAGACGCGGTCGATGTGGTTGATCTCGACGATCCAGCCATCGCCGCCGCTGCGGCTTCGATGCAGGATCGGTTGAATTTTCCAATATTTAGTAGCTTTCGTCAATTCAGACTCTACATCTTGGCCCTTGAGCAACAGAGCCTTCGCGCCGTTCCGCACCAGAGGCTCAACATAGCCCAGCAACAGGTGTAACGGAGCCAGCGCCCGTGCGGTGACGCAATCCGGGGCCGGGGCGACGCTATCCACATAATCCCCAATGTCCATGGGATAAACCGTGCCGGCCGCGCCGGTGACACGCAATGCCTCGCGCAGGAAAGCGGCCTTCTTGGCGATGCGCTCGACCAGATCGACGCGCCCGCCCCGCTCCGCCAACGCGCAAGCCAGCACCACGCCAGGGAATCCGCCGCCGCTGCCGAAATCGGCCCAGCGGGTGGCTTGGGGCGCGAGGTCGAGCAACTGCAACGAATCGGCGACGTGACGGGTCCAGAGTTGCGGGATGGTTGAAGGCGCGACCAGATTGGTGGTCGCCTGCCAACGCACCAATAGGTCGACATAGAGGTCCAGCCGCGCCTCGGTTTCACGTGAAACGGGGGTGAGGCGGAGGGCGGCCGCCTTGTCGGCGGCGAGGTCGGCGGTTGTTATGAGCGGATTTGCTTTCGGCATGGCTTGATATAGATGCGCATAGCGCTATTCGCGAGCATCGTATCACGCGCGCATTCTTGGCATATCTCGCAGGTTTCACTCCGCCAATGAACTATCAAGCCAAAAGAATTCGCCTGACTTGCAACGAAACCACGGTTCGGGACTGGGCGGCATTCATGCTCGCCCACCTTGATGAGATGTCGGTGGCGCTCCGACAGGAAGGCGTCCGGCATGAAATGTGGTTCATGGGCGCCGACGAGATCTCGCTGTATGTCATCGGCGTGATGGATGTTGATGACAAGGCCGCCTCGGTTGCGGCGTCGGAGAAATCGGAACTGTCCGTCGATGCCGTTCACCGGCGATTCAAGGCTCATTGGGATCGGACTCGCGTGGAAGATATCAAGGTTGAGTCTCGCCATCCGCCGACCTTCGATGGCTGCGAATTGCTTTTCGAAGCCCGCGCCGGTAATCGGATTGGGAGTTAGGCATTCGCCACGAGGCGCCAGCCGAAAACATGTCCTGTTTCACGTGAAACACCTCACGCAACGCCGGGAATACTCTTCTTCCGCGCTTCCCGACGCAGATAAGCCGCCAAAATACCCAGCGCCGCCGGGGTGATGCCGTCGAGACGACCCGCCTGCCCCACCGTACGCGGCTGCGCCTTTTCCAGCCGGTTCCGCGCCTCGTTGGAGAGCCCCGGCACCGCGCGATAGTCGATGCCGATCAGCACCAGGCCCTCGTCGCGGCGGAACGCCGCGACATCGGCGACCTGGCGCTTGAGATAGACATCATACTTCGCATCGATCTCGACATAGCCGGACACGCCTGGGTCAATGGCCAACAATTCCGGCCAGATCCGGCAGACATCGGCCCAGCCGATTTCCGGATAGGCCAGCAGCTCAAAGGCCGAACGGCGGTGTCCGTCGCGGTTGACATTGAGGCCGTGTTTGGTGGCCTCGTTGGGCGTGATCGTCCGCGATTGCGCCAGCTCCTTCGCCGCCTCCAATGCCGCCATCTTGGCGCGGTGGTGCGCGCCGCGCGCCGCTCCGACGCAACCGAGCGCGATGCCTTTCTCGGTGAGGCGCTGATCGGCGTTATCGGCACGCAGGGTCAGGCGATATTCGGCCCGCGAGGTGAACATCCGGTACGGCTCGGTGACGCCGCGCGTCACCAGATCGTCGATCATCACACCGAGATAGCCATCGGCGCGATCGAACATGGCCGGGGTTCCGCCTGCCGCCAGCAATGCGGCATTGAGGCCGGCGACGATGCCTTGCGCCGCCGCCTCCTCGTAGCCGGTGGTGCCGTTGATCTGTCCGGCCAGGAACAGCCCCGGCACCCGGCGGGTCTGCAAGGTCGGTTCCAGCTCGCGCGGATCGACATGGTCATACTCGATGGCGTAGCCCGGCCGGACGATCCGGGTGTTTTCCAGCCCCGGGATCGTGGCGACGATGGCGCGCTGCACTTCTTCCGGTAAGGAGGTGGAGATGCCGTTGGGATATACCGTCGGATCGTCCAGCCCTTCCGGCTCCAGAAAGATCTGGTGGCCATCGCGGTCGCCGAACCGCATGATCTTGTCCTCGACCGAGGGGCAATAGCGCGGCCCGGTGCTCTTGATCTGGCCGGAATACATCGGCGAACGATGCACATTGGCGCGGATCACCTCATGGGTCGCCGGCACGGTGCGGGTAATGCCGCACTGAATCTGCGGCACGGAAATGCGCTCGGTCAGGGTCGAGAACGGCTCCGGCGGATCGTCGCCGGGCTGCATCTCCACCGCGTTCCAGTCGATGGTGCGGCCGTCGAGGCGCGGCGGCGTGCCGGTCTTGAGCCGGCCGAGCGCGAAACCCGCCGCCTCGAAGGATCTGGATAAGCCCAGCGACGGCGCCTCGCCGACCCGGCCCGCCGGCCAGCTTCGCTCGCCGAGATGGATCAGCCCGCGCAGAAAGGTCCCGGTGGTCACAACCACCGCGCCGGTCTTGAGTTCGCGACCGTCCACCAGCCGGACGCCGGCGATGCGGCCTTCCGCGCGCAACAGGTCGTCCGCCTCGCCTTCGATCACCGAGAGATTTGCCGTGTCGCGAATCGCCGCCTGTATCGCCGCGGCGTAGAGCTTGCGGTCGGCCTGGGCGCGCGGGCCGCGCACCGCCGGCCCCTTGCGGCGGTTGAGCATGCGAAACTGGATGCCGGACTGGTCGATCGCCCGGCCCATCAACCCGTCCAGCGCATCGACCTCCCGCACCAGATGGCCCTTGCCGAGCCCGCCGATCGCCGGGTTGCACGACATTGCGCCGATGGTGTCGAATCGCTGCGTCACCAGCGCGGTGCGCGCGCCGCAGCGCGCCGCCGCAGCCGCCGCTTCACAACCGGCGTGGCCTCCCCCGATCACAATGACGTCGAATGCGTATGCCAACGGCGTGTTCCTATTGCCAAGCTTTCGACCGGTTGGTTTATCGCGAGCGGCGCGGCGCGGAAAGCGGAATCCTTGCTCGTTGTTTCACGTGAAACAGCGACAAATCCACTGAGTGGTTCTCAGAACATCGCTCTATCAAATAATGAATCAAGAAACACTTCTATATTTTAGAATCCATTATTTCCCGATACAAAATTCCCGAAAGATAACATCGAGCATGTCCTCGACATCGACCCGTCCCAGCAACCGGCCAAGCGTCGTGGCGGCGGCGCGCAATTCCTCCGCCACCAGTTCATCTCCGAGACTCTCGACTTCAATGCTGCGACGCAGCATATCAGCCGTTACGCGCAACATTTCCCGGTGGCGCGCGCGGCCGATCACCGCGGACTCGCCGGTCACGAAATAATTCGCGGCATGATCGCGAATGGCGCCGACCAGTTCCTCGACGCCGTCGCCCCGTGCGGCCGAAATAGAAAATTTTCTTTCCCATGTATTATCTTGCTGCGACGCAGCATATCCGATTGATCCTGCGTTCGCCGCACCGGCTTCCGTCGTACCCAGATCGATCTTGGTCCGCACCAGCCAACGCGTCGCTTCACCGGCGGGGTCGGCCACCGGCGCATCGGCCGCTGGCCGATCCTCGGCCAGCCACAGCACCAGGTCGGCCTCCGCCGCCCGCGCTCGAGCGCGGCGCACGCCTTCCCGCTCCACCGGATCGTTCGTGTCGCGAATGCCGGCGGTGTCGATCAAGGTCACCGGATAGCCGTCGAGATCGAGTTGGACCTCGATGACGTCCCGCGTGGTTCCGGCGTACGGCGACACGATCGCCACCTCGCGCCGCGCCAGCGCGTTCATCAGGGTCGATTTACCGACGTTGGGGGCACCGGCGATCGCGACCGTCAGGCCGTCGCGCAGCCGTTCGCTGCGCCCGGATGCCGCCAGCGCCTGCTCGATCTCATCCCGCAGCGCCGCGACCTTTATCAATGCGGGGGCCAGCAAATCCCGCGGCACGTCGCTTTCGTCGGCGAAATCGATCCCCGCCTCGATCAGCGCCGCCGCCTCGACGATCTGCCGCCGCCAGTCCCGCGCCTTGTCGCCCAGCAGCCCCCGCAATTGCCGCAACGCCTGCCGCCGCTGCCGGTCGGTGTCGGCGTGGATCAGATCGTCCAGCCCCTCGGCCTCGGTGAGATCGATCTTGCCGTTCTCGAAGGCGCGCCGCGTGAACTCGCCGGGCTCCGCCGGCCGCGTGCCCTCGAACGCCGACAACGCCGCGAACAAGGACGCCAGCACCGCGCGGCCGCCATGGACGTGCAACTCGGCGACATCCTCCCCGGTGGCGCTGGCCGGACCGGGAAACCACAGCACCACCGCGTCGTCGATCGTCTCGCCGCATGCGTCGCGCAGCCACGCCCGCGTCGCCACGCGCGGCGGCGGCCGCTTGCCGGACAGCGCCTCCAGCATGAAGCCTGCCCGCGCGCCGGAGACGCGGACGATGGCGATCGCGGTCGGCGGACGCCCCGACGACAAGGCGAAGATGGTTTGCTCTGACGGATGCATCGCCTATCTATTCAACGACCACGATGTTCGATGCAACCGCGCACCGCTGTCACATCGCAACCGGAAGGCCGCAGCATGACCGAGGCATCGTCTCACTCCAACCGGCTTTCCCGCGAGACCAGCCCGTATCTGTTGCAGCATCGGCACAACCCGGTGGACTGGTGGCCGTGGGGACCGGCGGCGCTGGCGGAAGCCCGCCGCACCGGCAAGCCGATCCTGCTCTCGGTCGGTTACGCCGCCTGTCACTGGTGTCATGTCATGGCGCATGAGAGTTTTGAAGACGCGGCGACGGCGGCGGCGATGAACGAGCTGTTCGTCAACATCAAGGTCGACCGCGAGGAGCGGCCGGACATCGACCAGATTTATATGAACGCGCTGCATCTGCTCGGCGAACAGGGCGGCTGGCCGCTGACGATGTTCCTCACCTCAGACGGCGAACCGTTCTGGGGCGGCACCTATTTCCCGAAGCACGCGCAATATGGCCGGCCCGGCTTCACCGACCTGCTTCGCACCGTGGCGCGGCTCTATCGCGACGAGCCTGACAAGATCATCCATAACCGCGACGCGCTGCTCGCCAAGCTGGCCGAGCGCCCGCGCGGCGACGCGGCGACGCATCTCGGCATCGCCGAACTGAACAACGCGGCCGCCTCCATCGCCCGCGCCACCGATCCGGTCAACGGCGGCTTGCGCGGCGCGCCGAAGTTTCCGCAATGCGCGATGCTGGAATTTCTGTGGCGGGCGGGCGCGCGCACCGGTGACGAACGTTACTTCGCCACCACCAACCTGACGCTGACGCATATCAGCCAGGGCGGCATCTACGATCATCTCGGCGGCGGCTATGCGCGCTATTCCGTCGATGAACAGTGGCTGGTGCCGCATTTCGAGAAGATGCTTTACGACAACGCGCAACTGCTGGACCTGCTGGCGTGCGAGCATGCCCGCGCGCCGAACGAACTCTATGCGGAGCGCGCGCGCGAAACCGTCGGCTGGCTGACACGCGAGATGACGACGGAGGAGGGCGCGTTCGCCGCCTCGCTCGACGCCGATTCCGAAGGCGAGGAAGGCAAGTTTTATGTCTGGTCGCTGGCGGACGTCACCGCCGTCCTCGGCCCGCAAGACGCCACCGATTTCGCCGCCCGCTACGATATCACCGAGGCGGGTAATTTTGAAGGTCACAACATTCCCAACCGCCTCAAGAGCATCGATCTCGGCGATGACGACGGCGCCCATATGCGGGCGTTGCGCGAAAAACTGCTGGCGCGCCGCGCCGCGCGGGTGCGTCCCGGCCTCGACGACAAGGTGCTGGCCGACTGGAACGGCTTGACGATCGCGGCGCTGGTTCACGCCGCCGTCGCCTTCGCGCGGCCGACCTGGCTTTCGCACGCGCGCCGCGCTTTCGACTTCATCGCGACGACGATGACGCGCGACAATCGTCTCGGTCATTCGTGGCGCGCCGGGCTGTTGCTGCTGCCGGGACTTGCATCGGATTACGCCGCGATGATCCGCGCCGCGCTGGCGCTGTATGAGGCCACCGGCGAGGCATCGTTCCTGCAGCAGGCACTGGCGGGGCAGGAACTGCTCGACAGGCACTACGCCGACGCCGAGCATGGCGGCTATTACCTCACCGCCGATGACGCCGAGGGATTGATCGTGCGGCCGCATTCAACCGTCGATGACGCGATTCCCAACCACAACGGCCTGATTGCGCAAAACCTGGTGCGGCTCGCGGTGCTCGCCGGTGATGACAATTGGCGCGTGAAGGCTGATGCCCTGTTCGCTGCGCTGCTGCCGCGCGCCGCCGAAAACATGTTCGGTCACTTGTCGCTGTTGAACGCGCTCGACCTGCATCTTGTCGGCGCGGAGATTGTTGTCGTCGGCGAAGGCGGGGAAGCGGATGCGCTATTGGGCATCGCGCGAAACCTGTCGCACGCCACGACCGTCGTCGTCCACGCGCCGCGCGCGGACTTGCTGCCGCGACATCATCCCGCCCGCGCCAAGGCCGATAGCATCACCGGCGCGGCCGCCTTCGTCTGCCAACGGCAGAGATGTTCATTGCCGGTGACGACGGCAGAGAAGCTGATACAGTTGGTGATGAAGCGAGCCTGACCAGACAGCAACTGTCGTCCCCGCGCAGGCGGGGACCCATAATCCTGTGTCCGCGATCAAAGCCAAACGCTCGCCAACGCAATCTTCAAACAACAAACGCTGCGGCGTATGGGTCCTCGCCTGCGCGGGGACGACAAGAATATAGGTCTCGATCAAGCATGCCTCTCAAAACAAAAATGCCCGCGATCGCTCGCGGGCATTTCGCCGAATGTTTTGCTCGCGGCTCGCGCGAACCCGTCACGTGTTCATCGAATCGAAGAACTCGGCGTTGTTCTTGGTGTTGCGCAGCTTGTCGAGCAGGAACTCGATGGCGTCCATGGTGCCCATCGGGTTGAGGATGCGGCGCAGCACATACATCTTCTTGAGCAGCTGCGGATCGGTGATGAGTTCTTCCTTGCGGGTGCCGGAGCGGGCGATGTCGATCGCCGGGAAAGTCCGCTTGTCGGCGACCTTTCGGTCGAGAATCAGTTCCGAGTTGCCGGTGCCCTTGAACTCCTCGAAGATCACTTCGTCCATGCGGCTGCCGGTATCGACCAGCGCGGTGGCGATGATGGTCAGCGAGCCGCCTTCCTCGATGTTGCGCGCCGCGCCGAAGAAGCGCTTCGGCCGCTGCAAGGCGTTGGCGTCGACGCCGCCGGTCAGCACCTTGCCGGATGACGGCACCACGGTGTTGTAGGCGCGGCCGAGGCGGGTGATGGAATCCAGCAGGATCACCACGTCGCGGCCGTGCTCGACCAGCCGCTTGGCTTTCTCGATCACCATTTCCGCGACCTGGACGTGACGCACCGCCGGCTCGTCGAAGGTCGACGACACCACCTCGCCCTTGACCGAGCGCTGCATGTCGGTGACTTCCTCCGGCCGCTCGTCGATCAGCAGCACGATCAGATAGCATTCCGGATGGTTGGCCGTGATCGAATGCGCGATGTTCTGCATCAGCACGGTCTTGCCGGTGCGCGGCGGCGCCACGATCAGCGCGCGCTGGCCCTTGCCGATCGGCGCGACGATGTCGATGACGCGCGGCGACAGGTCCTTGCGGGTCGGATCGCCCAGTTCGAGCTTGAAGCGCTCGTCCGGAAACAGCGGCGTCAGGTTATCGAAATTGACCTTGTGCTTGGACTTTTCCGGGTCCTCGAAATTCAGGGTGTTGACCTTGAGCAGGGCGAAATAGCGCTCGCCTTCCTTGGGGCTGCGGATATGGCCCTCGATGGTGTCGCCGGTGCGCAGGCCGAAGCGGCGGATCTGCGACGGCGAGACGTAGATGTCGTCCGGGCCGGGCAGGTAATTAGCGTCCGGCGAGCGCAGGAAGCCGAAACCGTCCGACAGCACCTCGACGACGCCCTCGCCGATGATGTCGATTTCCTGGATCGCCAATTGCTTGAGAATGGCGAACATCAGCTCCTGCTTGCGCATGGTCGAGGCGTTTTCGACGCCGAGTTCCTCAGCCAGCGTCACCAGTTCGCCGGGGGTTTGCGCCTTGAGGTCCTGGAGTTTCATTTCCCGCATGGGGGTGGTCCTGTAGAAAATAGGGAGGAAACCAAAGGTGGCTTTCGAAAATGCGGAATGCCTGACAGCGTTTCCGCAGATCTGAAGCGAGGAAGGTGCCGGAAGGGCTTCAAACCCGATGTGGCGGCCGATGCCATCTGGCTTTCGGGCGACGACCACATCCGCCTTATTGGGGGTGGGACGGAACGAATATAGAAAATCAGCGGCCATCGCGCAAGACGGCGGCGGCGGCGGACTGCGCGGAAACCGGTGTCAAAACGGCTTGACGATCACCATAATCACGATCGCGATCATCAGGATCGTGGGCACCTCGTTGATTATTCGATAGAATTTCTGGCTTCGCGTATTCCGGTCCTGGCCGAACTCGCGCACCCAGCGGGAAAACAGCCCGTGGACGCCCGACATCACCAGCACCAGGAACAATTTGACGTGAAACCAGCCGCTCATCAGCCATTGCCCGTCCCAGGCGAGATAGAGGCCAAGCACCCAGGTGACGATCATCGCCGGGTTGATGATGGCTTTCAGCAACCGCCGTTCCATCACCTTGAAAGTCTCGGACTGCTTCGACCCGGCTTCCGCCTCGCAGTGATAAACGAACAGACGCGGCAGGTAGAGCATGCCCGCCATCCAGGAGATCACCGCGATGACGTGAAAAGCCTTGATCCATTCGTACATTTGGAAGTCTCGTGTCTGCAAATCCCGGACTGGCGCAAGCTGCCGCGTGATTCCGGGCCGCGACGGGCGGCAAGGCCCATCCATATCCGCAGCGCCCCTCTTTCCCAATCAATATTTAGAGAATCTTAAGTTTGAGTCTGAATGGCCGTGATTAGCGCCCGAACAATTTTTTCCCGCCTTGTCCAAAGCCGTCGCGATTTTGTCACCGCTTTTCCGGCGGCGAATCACAAATCCGATATCGTTTGGGTTTTCAATCGGTTGCCACCCGATGGGGCAAAGTTATCAAGCGACAAGCCGATCTATTCCCGTTAGACTTGGCGAAGGCGCGGAATCTTGTCCACGAAGCCGGGCCTGTGCAAAAGGATCGCAGTTGTCCAAAGCCCTCCGGCCGATGGTAAAAATTCCGTAAACCGTCCACATCGATTCACACAACACACAGGCAGAGAAACGGGTTTTCGCGTGCCGACCTCGCGCAGTTATTTCCATCTTCACATGGTGTCGGACTCCACCGGCGAAACCCTAATCACGGTGGGGCGCGCGGTGGCCGCGCAATATGCCAACGTCACGCCGGTGGAGCACGTCTATCCGCTGGTGCGCAGCCAGAAGCAGCTCGACCGCGTGTTGGCCGAGATCGAGGAGGCGCCGGGCATCGTCCTGTTCACCTTGCTGGAAAAGGATCTGGTGGATCGCCTTGAGGGCAAATGTAAGGAGATCAACATCCCGAGCCTGTCGATCATCGGCCCGGTGATGCAGTTGTTTCAGGCTTATCTCGGCGCCGCCACCACCGGCCGGGTCGGCGCGCAGCACACCCTCAACGCCGATTACTTCAAGCGGATCGACGCGCTCAACTACACCATGATGCACGACGACGGCCAGCACGTCGAAGGGCTGGAGGAGGCAGACGTGGTGCTGGTCGGGGTGTCGCGCACCTCGAAAACGCCGACGTCGATCTATCTCGCCAATCGCGGCATCCGCACCGCCAACGTGCCGCTGGTGCCGGGCGTGCCTATACCGCCGCAACTGGAGGCGCTGAAGAAGCCGCTGGTGGTCAGCCTTCATGCCACCCCGGAGCGCCTGATCCAGATCCGGCAGAATCGCCTGCTCTCGATCGGCGCGCATTCCGCCAACGATATCTATACGGACCGGCAGTCGGTGACCGACGAGGTCGCCGCCGCGCGCCGCCTCTCCGCCCGGCACGGCTGGGCGCTGCTGGACGTGACGCGGCGTTCGATCGAGGAAACCGCCGCCGCCGTCATCAAGCTGTACGCCGACCGGCAACGGCAGCGGACGCCGGAATGACCGCGCGGACCATGCTGGCGGATGGACGGCCGCCGTTGATTCTGGCGTCGCAAAGCCGCACCCGGCAGGTGATTCTGGCCGGCGCCGGCATCGCATTCGACGCTCTGCCCGCCGACCTCGACGAGCGCGCCATCGAGGCGGAATCCGGCTTGAGCGCGCCGGGTGAGGTGGCGGATCGTCTGGCCTGCGCCAAGGCCGCGGCGGTCTCGGCGCTGTCTCCGGGCCGCTATGTGATCGGCGCAGACCAGACGCTTGCGCTGGGCGCGCGGCGCTTCAGCAAGCCGGCGGATCGCGCCGCCGCCGCCGGGCAGATCGCGGCGCTGGCCGGCCGCACCCACGAGCTTCATTCCGCCGTCGCCGTCGTGCGCGACGGTGAGGTGCTGTTTTCCCAGGTGAGCGTGGCGCGGATGACGATGCGGCCGTTGGGCGCAGCGGCGATCGACGCCTATCTTGCCGAGGCCGGCGACGCGGTCGCGCGCAGCGTCGGCGCCTATCAGCTCGAAGGGCTGGGGGTGCATCTGTTCGAGCGGATCGAAGGCGACTATTTCACCATTTTGGGGCTGCCGCTGCTGCCGCTGCTGGCGTTTTTGCGCGGCCGGGATCTTTTGAAATTCTAGGACGGCGAGAATGCGGGTGTTGGGACTGACAGGTTCGATCGGAATGGGCAAATCGACGACGGCGAAGATGTTCGCCGAAGCCGGCGTCCCGGTCTACGATGCGGACGCCACCGTGCATCGGCTCTATGAAGGCGAGGCGGTGGCGGCGATCGAAGCCGCGTTTCCCGGCACCACCGTCGACGGCAAGGTCGATCGGGCGTTGCTGTCGTCGCGCGTGGTGCATGACCGCGCCGCCATGCAGCAGCTGGAGCGCATCGTGCATCCGATGCTGCGCGCGCATCATCAGCAGTTTCTCGACGACGCCGAGAGATCCGGCGCGCCGGTGGCGGTGGTCGATATTCCGCTGCTCTACGAAACCGGCGGCGAGAAGCGTGTCGATGCCGTTGTGGTGGTGAGCACCACGCCCGACGTGCAGCGCGAGCGGATCCTCGCCCGCGACGGCATGACGCCGGAAAAGCTTGACGCCATCCTCACCAAGCAGATGCCGGATGAGGAAAAGCGCCAGCGTGCCGATTTTGTCGTGGATACTTCGCACGGATTGGCGCCGGTGCGCGAACGGATCCACGAAATTCTCGCGGAAGTCGCTAAGCTGCCGCGTCGCCGCGAGGAAAGTCGATAGAAAATGCGCGAAATCGTTCTCGACACCGAAACCACCGGCCTCGATCCGCTGCGCGGCGACCGGCTGGTGGAAATCGGCTGCGTCGAAATCTTCAACCGGATGCCGACCGGGCAGGTCTATCACTGCTACATCAATCCCGAGCGCGACATGCCCGCGGAAGCTTTCGCGGTGCACGGCCTGTCGGCGGAATTTCTCGCCGGTCACCCGAAATTCGCCGAAGTGGCCGATGCGTTTCTCGCCTTCATCGGCGACGCGCCGCTGGTGATCCACAACGCCTCGTTCGATATCGGTTTCATCAACGCGGAACTGAGCCGCCTGTCCCACGCGGCGATCCCGCGCGACCGGCTGGTCGATACGCTGCTGTTGGCGCGGCGCAAGCATCCCGGCGTCTCCAACCGGCTCGACGATCTGTGCTCGCGCTATGCGATCGACAATTCGCACCGCACCAAGCACGGCGCCCTGCTCGACGCCGAATTGCTGGCCGAGGTCTATATCGACCTGATCGGCGCGCGGCAGTCGCAATTGATCCTGTCGCAAGCCGCCATGGCGCGCGGTTCCGGCGGCGGCGAATCGCTGCGGAGGCAGCGGCAGACGCCGCTCGCGCCGCGCCTGACCGAGGACGAACGCGCCGCGCATCGGGCCTTTGTCGCCACGCTGGGCGACAAGCCGATCTGGCACGAATACGCCGACAGCGCTGCCGACGGACTAAGCGGATAGTGGTGTCATTGCCGGGCTTGACCCGGCAATCCATCCGCTTTTTAAGGATGGTTGCCCGGATCAAGTCCAGGCATGACGACGGATCATTCCGCCAAAATCGGAAGGATCTCAGCTTGGCTTGATCTGCTCGGCCTGGCGTTCCATGTTCTGCCGGTAGAGGCCGACGAAATCCACCGGGTCGAGCATCAGCGGCGGGAAGCCGCCGTCGCGGACCGCGGTGGCGATGATCTCGCGGGCGAACGGGAACAGCAGCCGCGGACACTCGATCATCACCAGCGGATGCAGGTTTTCCTGCGGCACGTTGACGATCCGGAACACGCCCGCATAGGCGAGTTCGAAATTGAACATCACCGTGCCCTGGCTCTCGGCCTTGCCTTCGATCGACAGCACGACCTCGAACTCGTTCTCGGCAATGTTGTTGGCGCCGACATTGATCTGGATGTTGATCGACGGCTGCTGCTGGGTCGCCAGCGATTTCGGCGCGTTGGGGTTCTCGAACGACAGGTCCTTGGTGTATTGAGCGAGCACATTGAGTTGCGGGGGAGGCGCTGCCTCGGGAGGGGTGCCGTTGCCGTTCGCCATAACAAATTCTCCTGCAAGCTCTGGCCAGAATGAAGCCGGTTGGCGGCGCCTTCGCTCCCCGGCGGTCGACGGGGGCGAAGGGTCGCGTCGGCGTGTGGCTATCATAGCCTTGCGGTGCTCGACAAGCAGGGCGCGGAACCATGGCGGCCCGGCCGCCCGTGGAAGCGTTCGAAGGCCGCCGCGTTTCGCCGCAAAGCGCCGCCGCGGGGCGGATATCGGTTTCCTCCCGGCGACGAAAAGCCTATGATTTCATGGTCTGCGTGCCCAGGCTTGCCATTGGCCCGGCGCGATCTTGTTCCTACATAGCAGGAACGGGGTCCGACGGACCCGAGCCGGGTGCGTTTCCGGCGACCGCGGGCGCCACCAGACCGATTGGAAAGCGAACACGACGTGGATATTTACACCATCATCTTCCTGGCGCTGGCGGTCTTTATTTTCCTGCGCCTGCGCAACGTGCTCGGACAGCGCTCCGGCAGCGAGCGGCCGCCGCTCGACCGCGCCGCCCGTGACGTTCTCAACGGCGGGCGGGACGGCAAGGTGGTGCCGATGCCCGGACCGGTGATCGACCAGCCGCCGCCGCTGCCGGCCGATGAGGCCGCGCCGGCCGGCAATCGCTGGAACGGTTACGCCGAGCCGGGCTCGGCGCTCGCCGCCGGGCTCGACGCTATCGCCGCGCAGGACTCCTCGTTCGATCCCAAGCATTTCATCAGCGGCGCGCGCGGCGCCTATGAAATGATCGTGCTGGCTTTCGCCAATGGCGACCGCCGCGCGCTGAAGGATCTGTTGTCCTCCGAGGTCTACGACAGTTTTGACGGCGCGATCCGCGCCCGCGAGAAGAACGAGCAGAAGACCGATACCCGTTTCGTTTCGATCGACAGGGCCGAACTGGTCGGCGCCGAGGTCCGCGACCGCACCAGCCAACTAACGGTCCGCTTCGTCTCGCAGATGATTTCCGTCACCAGGGACAAGACCGGCGCGGTGGTCGACGGGAACCCGGACAAGGTCGCCGATATCACCGATGTCTGGACATTCGCCCGCGACACCAATTCGCGCGACCCGAACTGGAAGCTGGTTGGGACCGGCAGCGGGCAATAGCGCCGTCCGGCTAAGCGTTTTCGAGCGAAGTGGAATCCGGTTCGTGTGAAGAAAACGCGTCAAAACAAGAATCTAGAGCCCCGCTCCGATGGAATCGGAGCGGAAAAGGCTCTAGGCGTGCGCTTCGCCGCGCTCGGGCTGGCGTTGGGTCTGCTTGGCATGGCGCCGCCGCCCGCCGAGGCGCGGCAACCGCGCCATGGCAAACACGAGCTTGCGCCGCATCGGGTGTTTCCGATCGAAATTCCCGGCGGCCAGTACGTTCCCGCGACATGGGACGCCCTCGCGGGCTGGCGCGACGACGATCAGCTGGCGGCCTTCGCCGCCTTCCGGAAAAGCTGCGCGGCGATCCTCGCCGCGCGCCAGCCCTTGCCCACCGCCAGGGCGATGGGCGATTCGCTGCGCGCGCCCTGCGCCGCCGCGAAACTATCGCGCGTCAAAACCGCGCGGGCGGCGCGGCGGTTTTTCGAGCGGCACTTTCGTCCGCTGTGGATTTCCCGGCTCGGCGAGGACGAAGGCTTCGTCACCGGCTACTACGAGCCGATCATCGACGGCTCGCGGACCCGCACCGATGTCTTCACCGTGCCGGTCTATCGCCGCCCGTCGAACCTGTTCGTGCGCCACCACAAGCAAAGCGACAGCGACCTGCCCAACGGCGGCGAGGTATTCCGCAAGATCGGCCGCCGCAAGCTGGTGCCGTACTACGACCGCGCCGCCATCGAGGACGGCGCCATCGCCGGCCGCGGCCTCGAAATCTGCTGGCTCAAGAGCGAGACCGATCTGCTGTTCACGCAGATTCAAGGCTCGGCGCGCGTCCGCCTTGAGGACGGCTCGACCATCCGCATCAATTATGACGCCCATAACGGCTACCGCTACACGCCGGTCGGCCGCATCCTGATCGAGCGCAACATCATTCCGCGCGAGCAGATGTCGATGCAGCGCATCCGCGAATGGATGGCGGCCAATCCCGACGGCGCCAGGGAATTGCGGCGGCAGAACCGCTCCTATGTATTCTTCCGCGAGGTCCAATTGTCCGAGGCGGACGAGGCCGTCGGCGCGCAGGGCGTGCCGCTGACGCCAAGGCGCTCCATCGCGGTGGACAAGGCGCTGCACGTTTACGGCACGCCGTTCTTTCTCGACGGCGTGTTGCCGATCGAGTCCGCGCAAGCGCAAACGCCGTTTCATCACCTGATGATCGCGCAGGATACCGGCTCGGCCATCGTCGGGCCGGCGCGCGCCGACATTTATTTCGGCGCGGGCGCGGAGGCGGCGCAGATCGCCGGCCGGCTGCGTCATGGTATCCGCTTCGCCATCCTGGTGCCCAACGCGCTCGATCCGGTCGCCGCCGGCCGCACCATGCCGCTGCCGCGCGCGCGGGGCGATCATCACCGCGCGCGGCATCATCATCGGGGCGGCCGATGACGCGCCGGCGCGTGCTGAGCGAGGACGAACGCGCGTTGTGGGAGAGTGTGGCGAAGCAGGCCAGGCCGCTGCGCAAGAGAACGCGCCTCACCAAGGCTGAGACCGTTGTCACGGCGGAGCCGCCGCCCCGCACTTCCGCCCGGCGATCAGCAAACGAATCCGCGCCGCCGCCGGGCAAGCCCGCCGCAATGAAGCCCCCGCCATCGCCGCCGCTGGTTCCGCTGGCGCGGCGCGAACGCGCGCATCTTTCGCGTGGCCGGATCGAGATCGACGCGCGGCTCGATCTGCACGGCATGACGCAGGCGCGGGCGCATGGCGCGCTGCTGCGATTCCTGCAACGCGCCAGCGGCGACGGCCTGCGCTTCGTGCTGGTGGTCACCGGAAAGGGCAACAGCGCCGCCCCGCGATCCGAGCGCGGCGTGCTGCGCCGGCAGGTGCCGGAATGGCTGAGCCTGCCGGAATTCCGCGCCTTCGTCATCGGCTTCGAGGAAGCGCATATCGGCCACGGCGGCGGCGGCGCGCTCTATGTGCGGGTGCGGCGCGGACGGTGACGGCGATTCCCTTATCCCGGACGCGCTGCGGCACTCATGTGCCGCGGCGCTGATCCGGGATCGTTCGAAACGCAAGCTTCCGCGACGGTCCCGGCTCTGCGGTGCATCGTGAAGAACGCTGCACCGCGTCCGGGACAGGTGTCCGCGCTGCTCGCTACAAAATAAACCGGCTCAGATCCGAATTCTTCGCCAGGTCGCCGACGTGCTTCTGCACATAGGCGGCATCGACGCGGAGGGTTTCGCCGTTGCGGTCCGGCGCGACGAAGGAGATCTCGTCGAGCACGCGTTCCATCACCGTCTGCAAGCGCCGCGCGCCGATGTTCTCCACCGTGGCGTTGACCGCGACCGCGATGTCGGCCAGCGCGTCGATGGCGTCGTCGGAAAATTCCAGCGTCACGCCCTCGGTCTGCATCAGCGCGACATACTGCTTGATGAGCGAGGCCTCCGGCTCGGTGAGGATGCGGCGCATGTCGTCGCGCGTCAGCGCGTTCAGTTCGACGCGGATCGGCAACCGGCCTTGCAACTCCGGCAGCAGGTCCGACGGCTTGGCGATGTGGAACGCGCCGGAAGCGATGAACAGGATGTGGTCGGTCTTCACCGCGCCGTGCTTGGTCGAGACGGTGGTGCCTTCGATCAAGGGCAGCAGGTCGCGCTGCACGCCCTCGCGCGAGACGTCGCCGACGCGCGCGCCGTCGCGCACGCAGATCTTGTCGATCTCGTCGAGAAACACGATGCCGTTGTTCTCGACGACGCTGATGGCTTCCTGCACGACCTGATCGTTGTCGAGCAGCTTGTCGGATTCCTCGTTGACGAGAATCTCGTGGGAATCGGCGACCGTCGTGCGCCGCGTCTTGGTGCGCCCGCCGAGCTTGCCAAAGATGTCGCCGAGCGACAGCGCGCCCATCTGCGCGCCGGGCATGCCCGGAATCTCGAACATCGGCATGCCGCCGGACGACTGCACCTCGATCTCGATTTCCTTGTCGTTGAGTTCGCCGGCGCGCAGCTTGCGGCGGAACGAATCGCGCGTCGCGGCGCCGGCGTTGGCGCCGACCAGCGCGTCGAGCACGCGGTCCTCGGCGGCGATCTGCGCCCGCGCCTGCACGTCCTTGCGCTTGCGCTCGCGCACCTGCGTGATGCCGACCTCGACGAGGTCGCGCACGATCTGCTCGACGTCGCGGCCGACATAGCCGACCTCGGTGAACTTGGTGGCCTCGACCTTGATGAACGGCGCGCCCGCGAGCTTGGCGAGGCGGCGCGCGATCTCGGTCTTGCCGACGCCGGTGGGGCCGATCATCAGGATGTTCTTCGGCAGCACTTCCTCGCGCAGGCCGCCGTCGAGTTGCAGCCGCCGCCAGCGGTTGCGCAGGGCGATGGCGACGGCGCGCTTGGCGTCGTTCTGGCCGACGATGAAGCGGTCGAGTTCGGAAACGATTTCGCGGGGGGAGAAGTCTGTCATGCGCTCAGGCCGGCAGGGTTTCGAGGGTGACGTTGCGGTTGGTGTAGACGCAGATATCGGCGGCGATGTCGAGCGCGCGGCGCACGATGGTCTCGGCGTCGTGGTCGCTGTCGACCAGCGCCCGCGCCGCCGCCAGCGCGTAATTGCCGCCGGAGCCGATCGCCATCACCCCGCCTTCCGGCTCCAGCACGTCGCCGGTGCCGGTGAGCACCAGCGACACCTCCTTGTCGGCGACGATCATCATCGCCTCCAGCCGGCGCAGATAGCGGTCGGTGCGCCAGTCCTTGGCGAGTTCGACCGCGGCGCGGGTGAGCTGGCCGGGATATTGCTCCAGCTTGGCCTCCAGCCGCTCGAACAGCGTGAAGGCGTCGGCGGTGGCGCCGGCGAAGCCACCGATCACGTCACCCTTGCCGAGCTTGCGAACCTTCTTGGCGTTGGACTTGATGACGGTCTGGCCGATCGAGACCTGTCCGTCGCCGCCGATCACCACCTTGCCCCCCTTGCGGACGGTGAGAATGGTGGTGCCGTGCCAGACTTGCGGCGAACCGTCACTGGCGGCCGAATATGAAGCGCTCATGGGAATCCTTGTTCGTGTGCGCCCTGATTTAGGTGCCGCCGGGCGGAGTTGCAAATCCGGCGGATCCGCCGGTTTCGGTCGCCATCGCGACAATCCGCCGCCGAAACCGGCATCCCGCAGTAGCGAAGGCGTCGCCGGCCTGTTAAAAGGGCGCGTTTTCAAGTTGCGGAGAGCCCGTTTCATGCGGACGGCCACGATCAAGCGCAAGACCAAGGAAACCGACATCGAGGTGGCGATCGACCTCGATGGCACCGGCGCGTCCGATGTCGCCACCGGCATCGGCTTTTTCGACCACATGCTCGATCTCCTGGCCCGCCACTCCCGCATCGATCTCACGGTCAAGGCGGTGGGCGACCTACATATCGATTTTCACCACACCACCGAGGATGTCGGCATCGCGCTCGGCCAGGCGGTCAAGCAGGCGCTCGGCGACATGGCGGGCATCACCCGCTACGCCTCGCTCCACATGCCGATGGACGAGACGCTGACGCGGGTGGCGATCGACATTTCCGGGCGGCCGTTCCTGGTGTTCAAGGCGGATTTTCCGCGCGACAAGATCGGCGAGTTCGACACCGAGCTGGTGCGCGAATGGTTCAACGCCTTCGCCATCAATGCCGGCGTCACCTTGCATGTCGAAACGCTGTACGGCGACAACAGCCACCATATCGCCGAATCCTGCTTCAAGGGTTTGGCGCGAGCATTGCGTGCGGCGGTGGCGATCGATCCGCGCAACGCCGGCGAGGTGCCCTCGACCAAGGGGCGGCTTGGCGGCTGACGGCGCGGCGCCGGAGGACAGCGATGCGAATCTATACGGTGCATGGACCACGACTTGCGAGCGCCGACGCGCGCGCCGTGGGCGACCGCGTGGTGCTGGTGCGCGACGGCTTTCATGTCTGGGCCTTCGTCTTCGGCGGCTTCTGGCTGCTGTATCACCGGCTCTGGTGGGCGCTCTTGGGCTATGTCGTGCTGGTGGCCGGCATCGGCGCGCTGCTGGGCGGGCTGCGCGTGAGCGGGAGCATCGACTTCTGCGTGATGCTGCTGCTGGCCTTGCTGATCGGGCTGGAAGCGTCGAGCCTGCGGCGCTGGCGGTTGTCGCGCGGCAAATGGCGTCAGCTCGACATCGTCGCGGGGGCCGACGAGCAGGAGGCCGAGCGGCGGTTCTTCGAACGCTGGTTCGCCGGTCAGAGCGCCGCCGAGGATCCGATGGCGGTGGAGCGCGGCGCGCCGCCCCCGCCCCGCCCGGTTTCGCGGCCGCCTGATATCGTCGGGCTGTTTCCGCAGCCGGGAGGCTCGGCGTGAGCGTCGCCATCATCGACTACGGATCGGGCAATCTGCACTCGGCGGCGAAAGCGTTCGAGCGCGCCGCGCGCAGCCTTGAAAATCCGGACAAGGTGATTGTCACCCGCGACCCCGACGCGGTGTTTCGCGCCGACCGCATCGTGCTGCCGGGCGTCGGCGCCTTCGCCGACTGCCGCAGGGGGCTGGATTCGCTCGACGGCATGATCGAGGCGATGACGGAAGCGGTGCGGGTCAAGGCGCGGCCGTTCTTCGGCATTTGCGTCGGCATGCAGTTGATGGCGACGCGCGGCAAGGAGAACGTCACCACCGACGGTCTGAACTGGATCGGCGGCGACGTCGAGAGGATCGCGCCGCGCGACGAGCGCCTGAAAATCCCGCACATGGGCTGGAATACGCTCGATGTCGTGCGCGAGCATCCGGTGCTGGAGCGCCTGCCGCTGGGGCCGAACGGCCGCCACGCCTATTTCGTCCACTCCTATCACCTCAACGCCGCCAGCGAGGCCGACGTGCTGGCGCGCGCCGACTACGGCGGCCCGGTGACGGCGATGGTCGGCAAGGACACCGCCATCGGCACCCAGTTTCATCCCGAAAAGAGCCAGCGTTTCGGGCTGGCGCTGATCGCCAATTTTCTGAAGTGGAAGCCGTGATCCTCTTTCCCGCCATCGATCTCAAGAACGGCCAGTGCGTGCGGCTCGAACAGGGCGACATGGCGCGCGCCACCGTGTTCAACCTCGATCCGGCCGCGCAGGCGCGCAGCTTCGAGGCGCAGGGCTTCGAGTATCTGCACGTCGTCGATCTCGACGGCGCCTTCGCCGGCAAGCCGATCAATGCGCAGGCGGTGGAGGCGATGCTGAAGGTCGTCACCATGCCGGTGCAGCTCGGCGGCGGCATCCGCGATCTGGCGACGGTCGAGGCGTGGCTGTCCAAGGGCGTCACCCGCGTCATCATCGGCACCGCGGCGGTGCGCGATCCGGCTTTCGTCAGGCAAGCGGCGGCGAAATTCCCCGGCCGGGTCGCGGTCGGCCTCGACGCCCGCGACGGCAAGGTGGCGGTGGAGGGCTGGGCGGAAACCTCGACGGTCACCGCGCTGGACATCGCGCGACGCTTCGAGGACGCCGGCGTCGCCGCGATCATCTTCACCGATATCGCCCGCGACGGCCTACTCAAGGGCCTCAATCTCGACGCCACCATCGCGCTGGCGGACAGTATTTCCATTCCGGTGATCGCCTCGGGCGGCCTCGCCTCGATCGCCGATATCGAGGCCATGCTCGAACCGCGCGCGAAAAAGCTCGCGGGCGCCATCGCCGGCCGGGCGCTGTATGACGGGCGGGTCGATCCCGCCGCCGCGCTGAAGCTGATCCGCGCCGCGCGGGCTGCCTAGGAGGCATCGGATGTTCAAGGTGCGCGTCATCCCCTGCCTCGACGTCAAGGACGGCCGGGTGGTCAAGGGCGTCAACTTCGTCGATCTGCGCGACGCCGGCGATCCGGTGGAGGCCGCCATCGCCTACGACGCCGCCGGCGCCGATGAGTTGTGTTTCCTCGACATCACCGCCACCCATGAAAATCGCGGCACCATGCTCGACGTGGTGCGACGCACGGCGGAAGCCTGCTTCATGCCGGTCACGGTCGGCGGCGGCGTGCGCACGGTCGAGGATATCCGCACCTTGCTGAAGTCGGGGGCCGACAAGGTCTCGATCAACAGCGCGGCGGTGGCGCGGCGCGAACTGGTCAGGGAAGCCGCCGAGAAGTTCGGCGACCAGTGCATCGTGGTGGCGATCGACGCCAAGCGCGTCAGGCGGCCCGGCGGCTCCGACCGCTGGGAGATATTCACCCATGGCGGCCGCAAGTCGACCGGCATCGACGCCGTCGAATATGCCCAGGAGGTGGTGTCGCTGGGAGCGGGCGAAATCCTGCTGACCTCGATGGATCGCGACGGCACCCGCACAGGCTTCGACATCGAGCTGACCCGCGCCGTGGCCGACGGCATCGGCGTGCCGGTGATCGCCTCCGGCGGCGTCGGCAATCTCGATCACCTGGTCGCCGGCATCCGCGACGGCCATGCCACGGCGGTGCTGGCGGCCTCGATCTTCCATTTCGGCGAATTCACCATCCGCCAAGCCAAGGAGCACATGGCCCGCGCCGGGCTGCCGACGCGCCTGGATCCATAAACCAACGCTGGAATTCGCGCTCCCGCGCACCGGTCCGAAATGCTAGAAACCGCCATGGCCCAGTTCACGCTTCACGATCTCGCAGCGATCATCGACGCCCGCGCCAAGGCCGGCGGCGACAAATCGTACACCCGCAAACTGCTCGACAAGGGACCGGAGCACTGCGCCAAGAAACTCGGCGAGGAGGCGGTCGAAACCGTCATCGCCACGGTGGAGAACGACCGCGATCATCTGATCGCCGAAAGCGCCGACCTGCTGTTTCACCTGCTGGTGGTGCTGAAATCGCGCGGCGTGACCCTTGAGGAAGTCGAGGCCGCGCTGGCGCGGCGCACCTCGATGTCCGGACTGGAAGAGAAGGCCGCGCGCAAGCGCGATTGAGCCACGGAAGGGCGGCGCGATGGAAATGCGTCTGGACCAGCAATACAATCCCTACCGGATTTTCACGCGCCAGCAATGGGCCAAGCTGCGCGACGACATGCCGATGACGCTGGCCGCCGACGAGATCGCGGCGCTGCGCTCGATGTACGATCGCCTCGATCTGAACGAGGTGGAGGAAATCTATCTGCCGTTGTCGCGGCTATTGTCGATCTATTTCGACGCCACCCAGCGGCTCTATGTGGCGCAGCGGCAATTCCTCGGCATCGAGGATCGCAAGATGCCTTACATCATCGGCGTCGCGGGTTCGGTCGCGGTCGGCAAATCGACCACCGCGCGCGTCTTGCAGGCGCTATTGGCGCGCTGGTCGCCGCGGCCCAAGGTCGATCTGGTGACGACCGACGGCTTCCTGTTTCCCAACGCCGTGCTGGAGCGGCAGGGCCTGATGCAGAAGAAGGGCTTTCCGGAAAGCTACGATCTGCAAAAGCTGCTCGGCTTCCTCAGCGACATCAAGGCCGGCCGCCGGCCGGTGCGCGCGCCGGTCTATTCGCATCTGACCTACGATATCATCCCCGACCAATGGATCGAGGTCGATCGTCCCGACATCCTGATCGTCGAGGGCGTCAACGTGCTGCAAACCGGCAAGCTGCCGCGCGACGGCGCGGCGATACCGGTGGTGTCGGACTTCTTCGACTTCTCGGTCTATATCGATGCGGACGAGCCGGTGCTGCGGAAGTGGTACGTGAAGCGGTTTCTGGCGTTGCGCGACACCGCCTTTCACGATCCGCGTTCCTACTTCCATCGCTATGCGTTGTTGTCGGACGAGGAAGCCACCGCGACGGCGCTGGCGATCTGGGAGCGCACCAACCTGGCCAATCTTGAGGACAATATCCTGCCGACGCGGCCGCGCGCGACGCTGATCCTCAAGAAGGGCGCCGATCACGTCGTCCAGACGGTGGCGCTGCGGCGATTGTGAACGCCGGCGCGCGTTACGCGGCGAGATGCCGCGCGGCGAAGCCGGCGATTGTCTCTGCGAGCTTGTCGCGGTCGAGCGGCTTAATCAGGAAGCCGTCCATGCCGGACTCGAAGCAGGCGTCGCGATCCTCGGCGAGCGCGTTGGCGGTCAGGGCCACGATCGGCGTTCGCCGGGCGCCCTGTCCGGCCTCGCGCGCGCGGATGCGCCGGGTCGCCTCGATGCCGTTCAGTTCCGGCATCTGAACGTCCATCAGCACGAGGTCGTAGGGAGCTTCGGCGGCCTCGGCCGCGAGCCACGATTCCACCGCCGCGTTGCCGTCGGTGGTGACAACCACCTGATGGCCGAGGCGCGTCAGCAGCGCGCGCATCAGGAGAGCGTTGATCTCGTTGTCTTCCGCGACCAGGATCGACAAACCGCGCCGCGCCGCGGCCTTCGGCGTCCGGGCATCGAGCGGTTCGTTGTCGTGGGCCTCTCCGGCAGCGCTTGCCGGCGCCGGCGGGCCCAGGCGGCTGGCCAGCGAGGCGACGCGCAGCGGCTTCACCAGATAGCCGGTGAAGTGATCGCGGACCAGGTCACGATAGGCGTGGCGCGTCGCCGGCGTGAAAATCACCAGGCGATGGACGGCGTGGGGCGCGGCGGCGGAAGCGAAGGCCGCCGCCTCGGTCGGCGCGAAGGCGCCGTCGATCAGGATCGCGTGCCACGGCCCCTCGGCAAGCAGGGCGCGCGCCGAGGCGAGATCCGCGACGATCGCGGTCCGCGCGCCCCAGCGTTGCAGGTGGCGGGCGACCAGCGGCGTTTCGACCGCCCGCGGCGCGACCAGCATGACCGATTTGCCGTTGAGATCGGGACTGTCGAACGGCCGCCGCCGCGCGCCGCCGCCGCCGTCATGGCCGATCATCGGAATGGCGAACGAAAAGGTCGAGCCTTCGCCGAGCGCGCTTTGCAGCGTGATATGCCCGCCCATCCGGCGGACGATGCGCTCGCTGATGCTCAGGCCGAGGCCGGTGCCGCCGTAGCTTTGCGCGATGCGCTCGTCGGCCTGCTCGAACTCCTGAAAGATTCGCTGCTGCGCGTCCGGGGCGATGCCGATGCCGGTGTCGCGCACCATGAACAGCACGTCATTGGGCCTTGAGCCGGGCTCGACGACGAGCGCGACGCCGCCGCGCTCGGTGAACTTGATGGCGTTGCCGGCCAGGTTGAGCAGCACCTGCCGCAGCCGCGCGTGGTCGCCGATCACCTCCGGCGGCAGCCGCTCGTCGACATAGGCGGTGATATCGAGACCGCGCGCCTGCGCCCGCGGGGCCAGCAGCTCGGAGACGCCTTCGATCAGGCCGTCGAGCGCGAACGGTCGCTGTTCGAGGTCGATCTTGCCGGCTTCGATCTTGGAGAAGTCCAGCAATTCCTCGATCAGCGACAGCAACGCCTCCGCGGAGGTTCGCACCGCTTCGGCATAATTCGCCTGCTCGGGGGTCAGCGTGGTGTCGAGCAACAGTCCGTTCATGCCGATGATGCCGTTCAGCGGCGTGCGGATTTCGTGCGAGACCATGGCCAGGAAACGCGACTTGGCGCGGCTCGCGGCGTCGGCGTTGTCGCGCGCCTCGCCGAGCGCGCGCGCGGTCTCGGTGCGGTCGGTGACATCGCGGCCGACGCATTGCAGTTCCGCCGGTTGCCCGGCATCCGGGCGCACCAGGCCCTCGCGCCAGCCGATCCAGCGCGCGCCCGTGGCGGTGGCGATCTTCTGATCGTGGGTCCGGGTGCCGACCGCGTCGATGGAAATCTTGCCTTGCTCCAGCACCGGCAGTTCGAAGCGGGTGCCGACCAGCGTCTCGCGCGGTCGCTGCGCCAGCGCGCAATAGGCGTCGTTGACGAAGCGGATGGCGCCGTCGGCCTGCCGCAGCACCACGAGGTCGCCTTGCGATTCGAACAGGTTGCGGGCGCGCTCCTCGGCCTCCTTCAGCTCCCAGTTGCGATCGATCAGCCTCTCGTTGTGTTGCGTGACGAGGCGCAGCTTCTTGCGCATCCGGCGCAGCCGTATGCTGGTCAGCGCCAGCGCGACGCAAGCGAGTGCGAACAGAAAGCTGACGCCGAAGGCGAATGTCCGCGGATTGTATTCAGATGCCTGTGACTGACTGCCGGAGACGAAGCCGTAAGCGCCGCCGAAGGCCGCCGAGAACAGAACGAACGCGCGCACCGCGTAAGTGATGCGGGGATGCCGGCGCGCGAAACGGCGCATGCGCGCCTTGATCCGAAATGTTCGTCCCATCGCCTCTCCCTTGAACCGCCACGCCCTCGCGCGCGATTCCAAATCGACCGGAGCACGATGCCGGGCCGATGTTGCGAAGTGCTTGCCGGCGGGAGGGCGCTTGGAAACGAGGTTGCTAGAGCGTTAAAGCGCGGCGGCGACGCGGGCGTGGTTCTCGGCGGCGCCGACCATCAGGGCGGCGGCGAGGCGCGGCGAGAAGGTCTTCGAGCGGACGAAAATGCGAAAATCGCCCGGCTCGCGCGACAGATAGATGATCGGCTGCGCGGCGGCGGCCGTGGCGGCGATCCCGATATAGCGCGTCGCGGCATTGGCCGCGCAGGTGTTGGGCAAGGCCGCATCGATATCGTCGACCACCGTGAAGTCGGCGCTCTCCGGGCTTTCGACGATCTGCACCCGCACCGTCGCCTCCGCCGGGTTGTCGGTGAAGCTGACGCGGGATTGCGGCTGCCATGGCGTGGCCGCCATCTGCACCGAGGTCGCGCCGACCATGATGCAGGGCTGCGGCGGCGGCGACAGGCTTTCGCGGGCGAAGACGCCGGCCAGGATCAACGGGAGCACCGAGGCAAAAATCTTGAATCGCGACATGATACGCCGTCCGCATTCCAGCGCCCGCGAGACACGCGCGGGCTTATGGTTGGTGGAGCGTAAAGAAAAGTCGTTATCGTTTGGTTGATGTCACGAAACGGGATCAGTGGCCCGGCCGCGCGGTCGTCGTGCTGTCAGGCGAGGCGGGTATCGGTTCGCGTCAAGAAAACGCGTCAAAACAAGAAACTGGAGCTCCGCTCCGATTCGATCGGAGCGGCAATGGCCCGATAGTGTTTTTTGGGTTGGATTGAATCGCTCCCACACCCGTCATTGAGGGGCGGTCGCATCTTGCGAGCGGGCCGGAATCCATCACCACCGCCGGGCGTATGGATTTCCGGGCCTGCGCACAAGATTGCGCATCCCGAAATGACCGGCGTGCTTTGATTTTGCGTCGATCCAACCGGAAAGGAACCTTGAGCATGATTCAACTGCGTTGAATCATGCTCGTCGCTTGTCTTTTTGTTCGAGCATGATCTTTTCCGACAACCGGTATCCACTTTTCGGGATCATGCTCTAGGCGGCGCGCCGCAGATCGTCGCCGAGCGCGCGATAGGACAGCGCCTCGGCGAGGTGCAGCCGGCCGACCTGCTCGGCGCCGTCGAGATCGGCGAGGGTGCGCGCCACGCGTAGCACGCGATGATAGCCGCGCGCCGACAGGCGCATGGTCTCGGCGACGTCGCGCAACAGCTTCAGTCCCGCCGCGTCGGGCTGGGCGACGACTTCCAGCACCGCTGCCGGGGCTTCGGCGTTGGTGCGGATTTGCGGCAGGTCGAGCGCGGCGAAGCGTTCGGTCTGGATCGCGCGGGCGCTCGCGACGCGCGCGGCGACATCCACGGATCCCTCCGACGGCGGCGGCAGCAGCAGGTCGGAAGCGGAAACGGCCGGGACCTCGATGCG
The DNA here is from genome assembly GCA_023954195.1 of Xanthobacteraceae bacterium. Taxonomy (GTDB): domain Bacteria; phylum Pseudomonadota; class Alphaproteobacteria; order Rhizobiales; family Xanthobacteraceae; genus 62-47. The sequence continues at coordinate 328,657 of JAMLIK010000005.1, read as the reverse complement.
CAGGTCGAGGCGATCCATCAGCGGCCCCGAGATGCGGGCCTGGTAATCCGCCGTGCAGCGGTCGTTGCGGCCGCGCTTGCAGGCATAGCCCGGCTCGTAGGCGTGGCCGCAGCGGCACGGGTTCATCGCCGCCACCAGCATGAAGCGCGCCGGATAGGTGACGCGGTGGTTGGCGCGTGACACCGAAACCTCGCCGTTCTCCAGCGGCTGGCGCAGCGAATCCAGCACGCGCGGCTCGAATTCCGGCAGTTCGTCGAGAAACAGCACGCCGTTGTGCGCCAGCGAGATTTCGCCGGGCCTTGCGCGCATGCCGCCGCCGGTCAGCGCCGCCATGCTGGCGGAGTGATGCGGCGCGCGGAACGGCCGGCGGTCGGTCAACTCGCCGCCTTCGATCTGGCCGGCCACCGAAGCGATCATCGAGACCTCCAGCAGCTCGGCCGGCGACAACGGCGGCAGGATCGACGGCAGCCGCGCCGCCAGCATCGACTTGCCCGCGCCGGGCGAGCCGGTCATCAGCAGATGATGGCCGCCGGCGGCGGCGATTTCGAGCGCGCGCTTGGCGCTTTCCTGCCCCTTGATGTCACGCAGGTCGAGTTGTGGGGCGCTGTGCGGATGAATTCGCGGCCGCGGCCGCGACAGGACCTGCACGCCTTTGAAGTGATTGGCGATCTGGATCAGCGAGCGGGCCGCGACGATCTCGATGTCGGGGCTGGCCCAGGCCGCCTCGGCGCCGCAGCCGGCCGGGCAGATCAGCCCCTCGTCGCGGGCGTTGGCGCCGATCGCCGCGGGCAGCACCCCCGCCACCGGCGCGATCGAGCCGTCGAGGCCGAGTTCGCCCAGCACCGTGAAGCCGGCCAGCGCATCGGGCGGAATCGCGCCGATCGCGACCATCAGGCCGAGCGCGATCGGCAGGTCGTAATGGCTGCCTTCCTTCGGCAGGTCGGCGGGGGCGAGGTTGACGGTGATGCGCCGCGCCGGCAGCGCCAGCCCGGAGGCGATCAGGGCGGAGCGCACCCGCTCGCGCGCTTCCGACACCGCCTTGTCGGGCAGGCCGACGATGGCGAAGGCCGGCAGGCCGGGCGCGACCTGAACCTGGACATCGACCGCGCGGGCGTCGATGCCTTCGAATGCGACCGTGGAGACCCGTTGGACCATGATGTTCCTCGCCCCGCGCGCCACGATAGCGCACCGTGGCGGCTGGGGCAAGAACAATAGGAGAACATCAGCCGCGCTTGGCCTCGATCTTGTCCCAGATCATCGCCGCGATGTCGGCGCCGCCGAGATTGGCGATGGCGCGGATGCCGGTCGGCGAGGTGACGTTGATCTCGGTGAGATGGTTGTCGATGACGTCGATGCCGACGAACAACAGGCCGCGCGCGCGCAGCGCCGGGCCGATCCGCTCGCAGATCTCGCGCTCGCGCGGCGTCAGGTCGGTTGCGCGCGCCGCGCCGCCGCGCACCATGTTGGAGCGCAGGTCGTCGGCCGCCGGCACCCGGTTGACCGCGCCGGCGAATTCGCCGTCGACCAGGATGATGCGCTTGTCGCCATGCTTGACCTCGGGCAGGAAGCGCTGGATCACCCACGGCTCGCGGAAGGTGACCGCGAACATGTCGTAGAGCGAGCCGAAATTCATGTCCTGCGGCAGGATGCGGAACACCGCCGCGCCGCCGTGGCCGTGCAGCGGCTTCATCACCACCGCGCCGTGTTCGGCGCGGAAGGCATTGATCTCGTCGAGATTGCGCGAGATCAGCGTCGGCGGCATCAGTTCGGGGAAGTCGAGCACGAACAGCTTTTCCGGCGCGTTGCGCACGCTGGCCGGATCGTTGACCACCAGCGTCTTCGGATGGATGCGTTCCAGCAGATGCGTGCTGGTGATGTAGGCGAGATCGAACGGGGGATCCTGCCGCAGCAGCACCACGTCGAACGATGCCAGATTGGTGCGCGTCGGCTCGCCGAGCGTGAAGTGATTGCCGACCTCGTCGCGGACGCCGAGCGACTGCACCGGCGCGACCACGTCGCGGCCGTTCAGCGAGAGCTGGTCCGGCGTGTAGTAGGAGAGGGCGTGGTCGCGCCGCTGCGCCTCCAGCAACAAGGCGAATGTGGAATCGCCGCGCACGTTGATGCGCGCGATGGGGTCCATCTGGACGGCGACTTTCAGGCTCATGCTCGGGTCCGGCTTATGAATATCTGGGGAGTTTCTTGGTATCAGGCGCCGGCGTCGAAGGCGCCCGGCAGATGAAGCGGCGGGGCGCGCGGCGCGACCAGCACGGCGTCAAAGCGCAGGTCGAAATTGGCATGTTCGGGGTGCGCCATCAACCACGCATTGGCGGCGTCGACGATGCGCTTCTGCTGGCGCGGGGTGACCGCGTAGGCGGCGGCGTCCAGCGTGGCGCGGGCCTTGACCTCGACGAAGGCCAGCAGGCCGCGCCGCTCGGCGATCAGATCGATTTCGCCGTGGGGGGTGCGGAAGCGCCGCGCCACGATGCGATAGCCGGCGGCGGTCAGCAGCGCGGCGGCGCGGTCCTCGGCGGTGAGGCCGGCGCGGAAGGCTGCGACCCGCCTTGGCGCGGGGCGGCGCGGTGGCGTCGGGTCAGGCGGCGTCATCGCCATCGGCTCCGCGATCCTGGCCGGCGAGTTCGAGCGCGCGGGCGTAGACCGCGCGGCGCGGCCGGCCGGACAATTCGACGGCGTGGGCGACGGCGTCCTTGACGCTGCCGCGCTTCAGCGCGGCGCGCAAGAGGTCGTCGAATTCATCGGCCGCCATCACGGCGGCGTCGGCGGGCGGCGGGGCGACCACCAGCACGAACTCGCCGCGCGTCTCCAGCGTCGCGCCGGCTTGCGCCAATGCCGAGAGCGGGCCGCGCCGGACCTCCTCGTGCGGCTTGGTCAGTTCGCGGCAGATCGCGGCGTCGCGTCCCTCCATCGCGGCGGCGAGATCGGCCAGCGTCTCCTGCACGCGGTTGCCGGATTCGAACATCACCAGCGTCGCCGGAATGCGCGCCAGCTCGCTGATGCGGTGGCGGCGCGCGCCCTGTTTGGCGGGAAGGAATCCCTCGAAGAAGAACCGGTCGGTCGGCAGCGCGGCGAGCGTCAGCGCGGTCAGCACCGAGGAGGGGCCCGGCAACGCGATCACCGGATGGCCGGCGGCGCAAGCCTCGCGCACCAGCTTGAAGCCGGGATCGGAGATCAAGGGCGTGCCGGCGTCGGAGACCAGCGCCACCGCCGCGCCCTCCGCCAGCATCCGGAGAATCTTCGGCCGCGCGGTCGCGGCGTTGTGGTCGTGGTAGGGGGTGAGCGTGGCGCTGATGCCGTAGCGCTCCGTCAGCCGCCGGGTCACGCGGGTATCCTCGCAGGCGATGACATCGGCCCCCGCCAGCGTCTGCAACGCCCGCAGCGTGATGTCGCCGAGGTTGCCGATCGGCGTGGCGACGAGATGCAGGCCCGCCGCCGCTTTCGGCGCGGACAAGAGCTGGCCGGAGATGGCGAAGGTGGCGGCGGCGGGGGGCCGATCCGCCGTCGCGCCGTCGGAGGAAACAATTTTGCTGGGCATCGCCTTACCCTAACGCAGGACCGGAATCACAGGATACAGCTTTTCCGTCGCGCCGTGAGCGTGCAGGAAAGCCACGGCGGCGATCAAACGACGTCCGCCGGCGGAACCAGCCTCTTGTTTCGGTTAACTATTTGCTGACAATATGCCTTAATCCGCACGCGCCGGCTCAAGGCGCCGGCAGCACCGGCGGTCGCCGCCGCCGTACGGAACAATCGCAGCGAAAGAATTGTCATGGCGGGTCCGATCGATCCTGATGTCCGACAACGCGGAGCCACGAGGCGGACCGCCCTCGGCCTGATCCTCGGCGCGCCGTTGCTGGGCGCTTGCGCCGGGGGACAGTCGGCGCTGACCGGCGCGCAGCCCGCGTCGGGGCCGCAACAGCCGTCGCAGTCGCTGGGAACCGGCCAGATCAAGGTCGGCCTGATCCTGCCGTTGTCGGCATCGGGCAATGCCGGCGTCGCGGCGCAATCGATGCGCAACGCCGCCGAAATGGCGCTGGCTGAATTTCAGAACCCCAATCTCCAGCTTCTGGTCAAGGACGACGCCGGCACTGCCCAAGGGGCGCAGCAAGGCGCGCAGCAGGCGCTCGACGAGGGCGCGGAGATCGTTCTCGGGCCGCTGTTCGCGGCGTCGGTCCCGGCGGCGGCGCAACTGACCCGCGCGCGCGGCATTCCGATGATCGCCTTCTCGACGGATTCGAGCGTTGCCGGACGCGGCGTGTATCTGCTCAGTTTCCTGCCGGAATCCGATGTCACGCGGATCGTCGATTATGCCTCCGGGATCGGCAAGCGTTCGTTCGCGGCGCTGTTGCCGGAGAATGCTTACGGCAACGTGGTGGAGGCCGCGTTCAAGCAGGAGGTCAGCCGCAAGGGCGGCCGCATCGTCGCGTTCGAGCGCTACGGGGCCGATCGTGGCGCCGCCGTGCGCAACGTGGCGCAGGCGCTGCCGAGCGCCGACGCGCTGTTTCTTGCCGATGACGGCGATGTGGTGGTCGGTGTCGCCGACGCGCTGACGGCCGCGGGCGCCAATCTCAGGCGGGTGCAATTGCTCGGCACCGGGCTATGGGACAGTCCGCGCGTGTTCGCTAGCGCCACGATGCAGGGCGGGCTTTACGCCGCGCCGGATCCGGCCGGCTTCCGCGCCTTCTCGGGGCGTTACAGCGCCCGGTACGGCCAGCAGCCGGTGCGGACCGCGACGCTGGCCTACGACGCGGTGGCGCTGACGGCGGCGCTGGCCCGGACCCAGGGCGCGCAAAAGTTTTCCGCCGAGGTGCTGACCAACCCGTCAGGCTTCGCCGGGATCGACGGCCTGTTCCGGTTCCGCGCCGACGGCACCAACCAGCGCGGCCTCGCGGTGATGCGCGTCGCCTCCGGCGGCGGCCAGCCGGTGGCCGGTTCGCCCAAGAGCTTTGGCGCGTAAGTCGCGCCGCGGGTTCCGCGCGGGTGGCTGCCGTCGCTGAGCCGGGGGCGTTCCGCCATCCGGCGCGCGGCGAGCTGATCGGACGGCCGGCCCGCTCAGCGCGGCGCCAGCACCATGACGACCTGGCGGCCCTCGAACTTGGCGTCCTGCTCCACCTTGGCGAGCTCGGCAACCTCCGATTTCACCTTGTCGAGCAGCTTGGTGCCGATGTCCTGGTGCGCCATCTCGCGGCCGCGGTAGCGCAAGGTGATCTTGACCTTGTCGCCTTCCTCGAAGAACCGCTTCATCGCCCGCATCTTCACGTCGTAATCGTGATCGTCGATCATCGGCCGGAGCTTGATCTCCTTGATCTCGACGATCTTCTGCTTCTTGCGGGCTTCCGCGGCCTTCTTCTGCGCCTGGAACTTGTACTTCCCGTAGTCCATGATCTTGCAGACGGGAGGATTGTTGTTCGGCGAGATTTCGACGAGGTCCATGCCGGCTTCGGCGGCCATCCTGATCGCGGCGATGGTCTCGACGGTGCCGTGATTGACACCCTCCTGATCGATCAGCTGAATCTGGGCGTTGCGGATTTCATCGTTGGTGCGCGGCCCTTCCTTGGCGGCGACGGGCGGGGCTCTGTTGGGACGGCGAATGGGGGCTTCTCCAGGATCGTGAATGAAAGCTGTAGTCTGAAGGAAACCGCGCCGGCGGGCAAGCGTTGCCGGCCGTTACGCGGTAAAACCCTCGCCGCGCGGCATTTCGGTCACGCAGCGGTCGCGGGTTTCCGCTCACATAGATTGCGCCGGACGGTTACGCAAGCGACACTGCGGGGCGCGGCGGGCCGACGGAGAAACCATTCATGACCATCACAGCCGAGGGTGGGCCGGACTTCCTCACGGTCGGCGCGGACGACGCCCGCCGCCGGATCGCGGTGCGCGCGCGGCAAGCGGGAGCGCGGGGGGGCGGCGCGCCGGGGCTGTTCTGGCTCAGCGGCTTCAATTCCGACATGCAAGGCACCAAGGCGGTGGCGCTCGATGCCTGGGCGGCGGAGCATGGCCGCGCCTGCGTGCGCTTCGATTACTCCGGCCACGGCGAATCCGAAGGCCGCTTCACCGACGGCACCATCGGGCGCTGGCTGGAGGAGGCGCTGGCGGTGTTCGGGCACTGCTGTCAGGGCCCGCAAATCGCGGTCGGCTCCTCGATGGGCGGCTGGATCGCGTTGCTGCTGGCGCGCGAACTGAAGCGGCGCGGCACGCCGCTCGCCGGCCTGGTGCTGATCGCGCCGGCGCCGGATTTCACCGAGGAGCTGATGTGGAACTCGTTCCCCGACGCGGTGAAACGCGAGATCGAGGCCAGCGGGGTATGGCTGCGGCCGTCGGAATACGGCGATCCCTACCCGATCACGCGGCGCCTGATCGAGGACGGCCGCCGCCATCTGCTGCTGGGCTCTCACATCAATATCGGCTGTCCGGTGCGGATTCTTCAGGGCGCGCAGGATCCGGATGTGCCGTGGCGTCACGCCTTTCGTCTCGCCGAGTGCCTGCCGAGCGACGACGTGGTGCTGACCCTGGTGCGGGACGGCGATCATCGCCTGTCGCGGCCGCAGGATATCGCGCGGATCCTGGCGGCGGCCGGCGAGTTTTGACGGTGCGCCGTTGCCGCCCTTTCCCGTTGCCTTTGCCGCCGTCCTCTGCCATAAGCCCGAGCGTCGTCGCCCGGCTGATTAAGGGCTGCCGTGGCGATGCGCCGTGCGGGCTCGTTCCGGAAGGAATGACCTGAGCACTTTCAACGCTCTAACGAGCATTTTGCCGCGACGCCGCCTCTCGGGGCGGATTTTTTCGTGGCTTTGAGGAGAGCCAAATGCCCAAGCTGAAGACCAAATCGGGCGCCAAAAAGCGCTTCAAAGTGACCGGGACCGGCAAGGTGGTGTCCGCCCACGCTGGCAAGCGACACGGCATGATTAAGCGGACCAAGAAGCAGATTCGTCAGCTTCGCGGGACCCGCATCCTGTTCAAGACCGACGGCGAGAACATCAAGAAGTATTTCTTGCCGAACGACTGACGGCCAACCTGTCGCAATCCTAAATTTCCCAGTCATTTGAAGGAGATCGGTCATGTCTCGCGTGAAACGCGGTGTGACGGCTCACGCCAAGCACAAGAAAGTCTACAAGATCACCAAGGGGTTCTCCGGCCGCCGGAAGAACACCATTCGCGCCGCCAAGGCCGCCGCCGACAAGGCGCAGCAGTATGCCTTCCGCGACCGCAAGCGCAAGAAGCGCACCTTCCGCGCGCTCTGGATCCAGCGCCTCAACGCCGCCGTGCGGCCGCTCGGCATGACCTACAGCGTGTTCATCAACGGGCTTGCCAAGTCGGGCATCACCGTCGACCGCAAGGTGCTGTCGGATCTCGCCATCCACGAGCCCGCCGCGTTCCAGGCGATCGCCGAGAAGGCCAAGGCCGCGCTCGCGGCCTGAAATTATCGGTCGGGGTTTGGCCTTCCCCACCAGGGGAGGCCGGTATCTCGCACTGGGCCTCCAGTCTTTGGCATTGCGATGAGCTGGCATCGAAAATGTCGTCATCGCCGGGCTTGACCCGGCGATCCATCGCTCTTCACAGGATGGATGCCCGGATCAAGTCCGGGCATGACGCTGTGCAGGGGATGGTCATGTCCGATCTCGAAAATCTTCAATCGCAAATCCTCAGCCAGATCGCCGCTGCCCCTGACGAGGCCGCGCTGGAAGCCGTGCGCGTCGCCGCGCTCGGCAAGAAAGGCGCGATCTCGGCGCTGCTCGCAACCCTCGGCAAGATGGCGCCGGACGAGCGCAAGACCGAGGGCGCGAAAATCAACCTCGCCAAGGACGCGGTGACAGAGGCGCTGACCACGCGCCGCGACGTGCTCAAGACCGCCGCGCTCGACGCGCGGCTCGCCTCGGAAACCGTCGACGTCACGCTGCCTTTGCGCGAGACGCCGGCGGAAGCCGGCCGCATCCATCCGCTGAGCCAGGTGTGGGACGAACTCACCACCATCTTCGCCGACATGGGTTTTGCCGTCGCCGAAGGGCCGGACATCGAGACCGACGACTACAACTTCACAAAACTGAATTTCCCCGTCGGGCATCCGGCGCGGGAGATGCACGACACCTTCTTCTTCAATCCGAAGGAAGACGGCTCGCGGCTGCTGCTGCGCACCCACACCTCGCCGGTGCAGGTGCGCACCATGTTGGGCCAGAAGCCGCCGATCCGCGTGATCTGTCCCGGCCGCACCTACCGCATCGATTCCGACGCCACCCACACGCCGCAATTCCATCAGGTCGAGGGGCTGGTGATCGACAAGGGCGCGCATCTCGGCCACCTGAAATGGATCCTGCACGAGTTCTGCAAGGCGTTCTTCGAGGTCGATCATATCAACATGCGGTTTCGGCCGTCGTTCTTCCCGTTCACCGAGCCGTCGCTGGAGGTCGATATCCAGTGCCGCCGCGACAAGGGCGAGATCCGGTTCGGCGAGGGCGAGGACTGGCTGGAGATTCTCGGCTGCGGCATGGTGCATCCCAACGTGCTGCGCGCCTGCGATATCGATCCCGAAGTCTATCAGGGATTTGCCTGGGGCATGGGCATCGACCGCATCGCGATGCTGAAATACGGCATCGCCGACCTGCGCCAACTGTTCGAGGGCGACGTGCGCTGGCTCAACCACTACGGCTTCAAGCCGCTCGACATCCCGAGCTTGGCGGGGGGGCTCAGCTCATGAAATTCACGCTCTCCTGGCTGAAGGATCATCTCGACACCGACGAGCCGCTGGACAAGCTCGCCGACAAGCTCACCATGATCGGGCTTGAGGTCGAGCACATCGACAACAAGGCCGAGCAACTTCGGCCGATCCGCATCGCGCGCGTGGTCTCCGCCGTGCAGCATCCGAACGCGGATCGGTTGCGGGTGTGCATGGTGGACATCGGCGACGGCAACGCGCCGGTGCAGGTGGTGTGCGGCGCGCCGAACGCGCGCGAAGGTCTCGTCACCATCTTCGGCCCGCCCGGCACCTACATTCCCGGCAAGAACATCACCCTGAGCGTCGGCTCGATTCGCGGCGTCGAATCGCGCGGCATGCTGATTTCCGGCGCGGAGATCGAAATCTCCGACGACCACAGCGGCATCGTCGAACTGCCGGCGGACGCGCCCGTCGGCACGTCTTACGTCGAATGGGCGAAACTGATCGATCCGGTGATCGAGATCAACCTGACGCCGAACCGGCAGGACGCCACCGGCGTCCACGGCATCGCGCGCGATCTCGCCGCCGCCGACATGGGTAAGCTGAAGGAGCCCGGTATCAAGCCGGTCAAGGGCGAGTTTCCCTGCCCGGTGCAAGTCACCGTCGAGGACGCCACGCTGTGCCCCGGCTTCGCGTTGCGTCTTATGCGCGGCGTCAAGAACGGCCCGTCGCCGGAATGGCTGCAACAGCGCCTGACCGCGATCGGCCTGCGCCCGATCAACGCGCTGGTCGACATCACCAACTTCATGACCTACGACCGCGCCCGGCCGCTGCACGTGTTCGACGCGAAGAAGGTGAAGGGCCACCTCACCGTGCGCCGCGCCAAAGACGGCGAGGAACTGCTGGCGCTCGACGGCAAGACCTACAAGCTCGACGACAGCATCTGCGTCATCGCCGACGATCACGGCGTCGAATCGCTCGCCGGCATCATGGGCGGCGAGGCGTCGGGCTGTGACGAAAACACCACCGACGTGCTGATCGAATCGGCGCTGTGGAACGAGATCAACATCGCGCAGACCGGACGCAAGCTCGGCATCAATTCCGACGCGCGCTACCGCTTCGAGCGCGGCGTCGATCCGGCCTTCATGGTGCCGGGGCTCGAACTGGCGACGAAAATGGTAATGGAATTGTGCGGCGGCACGCCGTCGGACAACGTCGTGGTCGGCAAGGCGTTTCCCGACGACCGCGTCATCGACTATCCGCTGTCCGAACTGAAGCGGCTCGCCGGCATCGAGGTGCCGCTGCCGGAAGCGCGCGGCATTCTGCAACGGCTCGGCTTCATGGTGGCGGGCACCGGCCCGGTGGTGAAGATCGCGGTGCCGTCCTGGCGCACCGATGTCCACGGCAAGGCCGACATCGTCGAGGAGATCGTGCGCATCGTCGGCGTCGACAAGGTGCCGATGACGCCGTTTTCACGCGGCGAAAACCCAAGAAAGCCGGTGCTGACGCCGCTGCAATCGCGCACCCGCCGCGCCAGGCGCGCGCTCGCCGCGCGCGGCATGGTGGAGGCGGTGACGTGGTCGTTCATCGCCAAGCCGCACGCCGAACTGTTCGGCGGCGGCGACGCGGCGCTGGCGCTCGCCAACCCGATCGCGGCGGATCTCTCCGACATGCGGCCCTCGCTGCTGCCGGGGCTGATCGCCACCGCGCAAGCCAATCACGATCGCGGCGCCGACGACGTCGCGCTGTTCGAGGTCGGACAGATTTTCCGGGGTGACCGCCCGCGCGATCAATTCACCGCCGCGAGCGGCGTCCGGCGCGGCTTCGCCTCGTCGCAAGGGCTGGGCCGCAACTGGAACGGATCGGCGGCGGCGAATGTGTTCGACGTCAAGGCCGATGCGTTGGCCGTGCTGGCGGCGGCCGGCGCGTCCGTGCAGGCGTTGCAGATCGCGTCCGCCAGCGGCGACAAGTTTCCGGCGTGGCTGCATCCCGGCCGCTCCGCCGCGATCCAGATGGGACCGCAGAACGTGCTGGGCTATTTCGGCGAACTGCATCCGCGCGCGCTGGAGGCGCTCGGCGCCGACGGCCCGCTGATGGCGTTCGAGGTGATCCTCGACCGCATTCCCGAGGGCAAGGCCAAGGCGACGCGCGCCAGGTCCCCGCTCGACCTGCCGGCGTTCCACCCCGTCGAGCGCGATTTCGCTTTCATCGTCGCGCGCGACGTGAAGGCGGCGGACCTCGTGCGCGCCGCGCAGGCCGCCGACAAGAAGCTCGTCACCAATGTGACCGTGTTCGACGTCTACGAGGGCAAGGGCATCGATCCCGACAAGAAGTCGATCGCCATCGCCGTGACGATCCAGCCGCGCGAGAAGACGCTGACCGATCAGGAGATCGACGCCATCGCCGCGAAGATCGTCGCCGAGGTCGCGAAGAAGACCGGCGGCACGCTGCGGGGCTGACGAAGGTTCCTAACCGCGCGACAATCGTCGTCCCCGCGCAGGCGGGGACCCAGACTCCCTGCCTCGGTTGTGGTTGCGGAGCATGTGATATTCCAAGCGACGGGTGATTCCCGTCTCACAAAAGCTGCGGCGTATGGGTCCCCGCCTGCGCGGGGACGACGCTGAGGATGTTTTCCATCGAAAACTGATACGGTCCGTATTATCGCGGGTGTTTTGCTCGCCTTTTCGCGCGCGGCTTCCGCGGCGGCGGCGGCGGCTTGGCCGGGCCGATCTTCTTCAGCGCGGCGTCGGCGGCGCGCTCGCCGGATTCCCAGGCGCCCTCGACGGTGCCGAACAACGTCTCGTGCGTCGCCTCGCCGGCGATGAACACGTTGCCGAACGGCTGGGCGAGAATTTTCCGCGCTCCGGCCGCGCCGGGCGCCGCCGCCGACATCGCGCCGCCGATCAGGGCGTCGGCATTCCAGCGCGTGGCGAAGCTGCGTTCGATCTTTGAAACCGCGTCGTTGCCGAACAGGGCGGCGAGCCACTCGCGCGCGAACGCCACCATGGCGTCCTCGCCCTGCGCCGAAAGCTCCGCGCCGAAGCGCCCGGCGACATCGATGGTGCACAGCGACGAACCGCCGACATTGGCGGCCAGCGAGGCGGTGCGCGCGTCCTTGCCGCGCTCGATCAGACTCTCGTCACGGCCGAGCCCGAGCGGGTTGCCCGGCAGCTGCAACGCGATGCGGTCGTAGCTGCCGAGACCGAGACCGGACGCCGCGTCCAACTGCCGCTTCGGCAGGTCGGGCGCGAAGGCGATGCGGCCCGATGCCAGGACATGAGTGGACACGGTGACGATCGCGGCGCGCGCCGCGATGCGGCCCGCCGGCGTCTCCACCGCGACATCGCGATCGCTCCACGACAGCCGCGTCGCGGCGGTGTCGAGCGCGACCGGCACGTCGTCGCCGAGCCGCGCCAGCAGCGCGCCGAGGCCCTGCCGGCAGACGATGGCGGCGACGCGCTCCTGCATGCGCGCGCGATCCATCGTCGAGAGATCCCGCAGGTCCTTGCCGGTGGCGCTGGCGCCGAGCACGACATCGACCGTCGCGGCCCAGTCGCCGAGGTCGTTCGGCAGCACCGACGCGCAGGCGACATCGCGTCCGTCGCGCGCGGCCGCGTCGATGGCGCGGCTGGCGCGCACCAGCGCGGTGAGAAAATCCTCCGCCTCGCCGGCGCGCGCGTTGCGGCGGCCGACGCGGATCTTCTGGCCCATCGTCGCCGGCGCGATATCGAGGCCGCTCGCGCGCGCCAGTTTCACCAGCGGATTGCCGTCGGGATTGTACAGCGATCGCGCGCCGCGATCGAACGGCACGCCGAACATCGCGGGATCGGTGCGGCAACGCCCGCCGATCCGTGGCGCCGCCTCGATCACCACGACGCCGCGCCCGGCGGCCTTGACGCGCCGCGCCGCGGCAAGCCCCGCCGCGCCGGCGCCGATCACGACAATGTCAACCTCGCGCGGCGGCGGCGCGGCCATGATGCGCGACACCGGCAGCGCCGCGAACACCAGGGGAGCCGTCAATATCGTTCGACGCGAAAGAGTCATGCGCGCATTTCTGTTTGTCGAGTCGTGGTTGCCGAAACCTGAACGATTTCGCGGGCGCGCGGATAAGGTGCCGTATCCATTGAGGCGCGGCAACCATCATGATGAATCGAGCGTGAACGAAGCGGTGCAGGCATGAACCAAATTGCAAGGGCTTGCCGCCATGCTTGAAAGCCGAGGAAGCGGTCGGAACGAACCGCGCGGGACCAGTCTCATGGGCTTCATGCTCGACGCCATCGGCAAGCTGATGGCCGGCTATCTCCAGAAGGAGACGCCGGGATATGAACCCTTTACGCCCAGCGATCCGGACCGGCTGCGCGACATCGTCATGCCCGGCGACGTGCTGCTGATCGAAGGCAACAGCCGCATCTCCGGCATCATCAAGTATCTGACGCAATCGACATGGTCGCATGCCGCGCTCTATGTCGGACCGATCGCCGGCGCGGCGGAGCCGGATGGCGAGCCGCATGTGCTGATCGAGGCCAATGTCGGCGAGGGTGTCATCTCGGCGCCGCTGTCGAAATACTTTCCGTATCACACGCGGCTGTGCCGCCCGGTCGGCCTGTCCTTCGAGGACCGCGACACGGTGTGCCGCTACGCCATCAACCGCATCGGCTTCGGCTACGACACCAAGAACATCGTCGATCTGGCGCGTTATCTGTTTCCGCTGCCGGTCCCGCAGCGATTCCGCCGCCGCATGATCGCGCTCGGCTCCGGCGATCCCACCAAGATCATCTGCTCGGCCCTGATCGCGCAGGCGTTCGAGGCGGTGCGCTATCCGATCCTGCCGAAGATCACCCGCACCCGGAGCCGGCAGGCGCGGCGCGAGATCCTGCACATCCGCGACTCATCGCTCTACATGCCGCGCGACTTCGACATCTCGCCCTATTTCGCCATCGTCAAGCCGACCATCGAGCGCGGCTTCGACTATACCGCGCTGCACTGGGCCGACCGGCAAAAACCGCTCGCGGAGGGAGCGGGCGCATTCGATCCCTTTCCGGCCGCCGCGCCATCCGAAGGGAACCCGGAAGCCCCGCCGCTCAGTCCTGAAGCGGCTGACGCGCCGCCTCGCGAGGCCGCCGAGGAAATGAGCATTTGAGCGAGGCCGCGCGCCGCCGAAAGCAACCGGAGGCGAGATGACAGGGGTGGCTGCGCGAAATTGTCGCAGTTTGCTCATTTTCCGATCAAGGTTTGTTTGAAAAACCGGCAGCGCTCTTGTAAACCAGCGCACTAGCGTCGGATCGCGTGGAGCCTTTCATACCCCTGTGGCAAGCGGGGCGGGCTGTGCCTTCGGCCTGCTTCAACCTGACCATAACGTGCCTTGGGGGTGCTTCATGCTCGACGAAAAGCTTGAACCGATTTTCAATGAAGTGTTGCAGCGCAACCCGGGTGAAAACGAGTTTCACCAGGCGGTGCGCGAGGTGCTGGACAGCCTGGGGGCGGTGATCGCCAAGCACCCGGCCTATGCCGAGGCGGCGCTGATCGAGCGCATCTGCGAGCCGGAGCGGCAGATCATCTTCCGGGTGCCGTGGATCGACGACAAGGGTCAGGTGCGCATCAATCGCGGCTTCCGGGTCCAGTTCAATTCCGCGCTCGGCCCCTATAAGGGCGGCCTGCGCTTCCACCCCAGCGTCTATCTCGGCACCATCAAGTTCCTCGGCTTCGAGCAGACCTTCAAGAACGCGCTGACCGGCATGCCGATCGGCGGCGGCAAGGGCGGCTCGGACTTCGACCCCAAGGGCCGCTCCGAGCAGGAGATCATGCGCTTCTGCCAGTCCTTCATGCTGGAGCTGCACCGCCACCTCGGCGAATATACCGACGTGCCGGCGGGCGACATCGGCGTCGGCCAGCGCGAAATCGGCTATATGTTCGGCCAGTACAAGCGCATCACCAACCGCTACGAGTCGGGCGTGCTGACCGGCAAGGGCCTGACCTGGGGCGGCTCGCGGGTGCGCACCGAGGCCACCGGCTACGGCGCGTCGTATTTCGTCGAGCGCATGCTTGGCACCCGCAAGCAGGAATTCGACGGCAAGAAGGTGCTGGTGTCCGGCGCCGGCAACGTCGCCATCTACACCATGGAGAAGGTGGCGGAGTTCGGCGGCAAGGTGATCGCCTGCTCGGATTCCAACGGCTACGTAGTGGAAGAGAACGGCATCGACCTCGACCTGCTGAAGGAGGTCAAGGAGAAGCGTCGCGGCCGCGTCTCCGACTACGCCAAGGCGCGCGGCAACGGCGCCAAGTTCATCGCCGGCGGCCGCATCTGGGACGTGCCGGCCGATATCGCGATGCCCTCCGCCACCCAGAACGAACTGACCGGCGCCGACGCCGCCACGCTGATCAAGAACGGCGTGATCGCGGTGGGCGAGGGCGCCAACATGCCCTGCACTCCGGACGCGGTTCACAAGTTCCTTGAGGCCAAGGTGCTGTTCGGCCCCGGCAAGGCCACCAACGCCGGCGGCGTCGCCACCAGCGCGCTGGAAATGCAGCAGAACGCCTCGCGCGATTCCTGGACCTTCGAGGACACCGAGGAGCGGCTGGCGACCATCATGCACAACATCCATGACACCTGCGCGCAGACCGCCGAGGAATACGGCGCGGCCGGCAACTACGTGCTCGGCGCCAACGTCGCCGGCTTCATCCGCGTCGCCGAGGCGATGCGGGCGCTGGGCGTGGTGTAACTCTGACCCGAAACGCCCCACGCAGGGTCAAACAATCTCGGCGTCGCCCCCGCGCAGGCGGGGGCCCATAACCCCTGGCGTGGGTTATTGTAGAATCACCTCGCCTCCGGTGATGGAGCCGAACCGCTGCGGTGTATGGATCCCCGCCTGCGCGGGGACGACGCTGTTCGTATTGTCAATCCGCGCACAAAGCCAATTCCCTGTCCGGGGCTCGCTATGACGGGAGACTCCGGCCGCCATACCCTTGTCTTGCCCGGCCTGCATCTCTACCTCTGCCTTCGTTTTCGCAGAGGATTCCGCCATGCTCGACGCCACCGTCAACGCGCTGAAGCAGATCGTCTCGCCGCCGATGCGCGCCATCCTGTGGCGCTCGATCGGATTGGCGCTGATCCTGATCGCGGTGCTTGCGGTCAGCCTGCAACGGCTTTTGAGCTGGCTCGCCACTTCCGGCATGGTCTGGGCCGAGGCGACGCTCGGTCCCGACTATCATACCCCGCTCAACATCCTGTCGTGGATGGTGTCGATCGTCGCCGGCTTCGGCATCGTGTTCGGCGCGATCTTCCTGATGCCGGCGATCACCTCGCTGGTGGCGGGCGTCTTTGTCGACGACGTCGCCGACATCGTCGAGCGCGAGCACTATCCGGCGGAGCGCCCCGGCACAGCCCTGCCCTACGGGCTCGCCATCACCGAGGGCCTCAAATTCGCCGCGCTGACGCTGCTGGTTTACCTGATCGCGCTGCCGTTCGCGCTGTTCGCAGGCCTCGGCTTTCTCGCTTTCTTCATCGCCACCGCCTGGCTGCTCGGCCGGCAGTATTTCGAGTTCGCCGCGCTGCGCTTCCGTCCCGTCGAGGAAGCCAAGGCGATGCGCCGCCACTATGCCGGCCAGGTGTTCGTCGCCGGATTGATTATTGCCGCCTTCGTCGCGATTCCGATCGTCAACTTCGCGACACCGGTGTTCGCCATGGCGCTAATGGTGCATCTCCACAAGCAACTGAGCGGCCCGCGGCCGGAATTGATCGAGCCGGCGCGCGGAACCAGCGTGCCGACGGTCTGAGCGCCTGGAGCATGCCCTACACCGTCTTCTCCGGCCAGCGGCAGAGATCGTTAATCAGGCAGACCTCGCAGCGCGGTTTTCGCGCCAGGCAGGTGTAGCGGCCATGCAGGATCAGCCAGTGATGGGCGTGCAGCATGAACTCCGGCGGGATCACCCGTTCGAGATTTTGCTCCACCTCCAGCGGCGTCTTGCCGGGCGCCAAGCCGGTGCGGTTGCCGACACGAAAGACGTGGGTGTCCACCGCCAGGGTCGGCTGGCCGAAGGCCATGTTGAGGACGACGTTGGCGGTCTTGCGCCCGGCGCCCGGCAGCGACTCGATTTCGGCGCGGGTGCGCGGCACCGCGCCGCCGAACTCCGTCATCAGCTTTTCCGACAGCGCGATGACGTTTTTCGCCTTGGTGCGATAGAGCCCGATGGTCTTGATGGCGTCGCGCAGCCGCTCCTCGCCGAGCGCCAGCATCTTCGCCGGCGTATCCGCGACCGGGAACAGTTCCCGCGTCGCCTTGTTGACTCCGGCATCGGTGGCCTGCGCCGACAGCACCACGGCCACCAGCAGCGTGAACGGGTTGAGATGCTCTAACTCGCCCCTCGGCTCCGGATTGGCCTCCTGAAACCGGCGGAACGCTTCATGGACCTCGGCGGCGGTCCAGGGCTTCGACTTGGTGGGCTTCGACTTGGTGGCTGCGGATTTCGCGGTGGCCGCCCGCTTTCCGCCGACCGGTCCGGCAGCTGCTGGTTTCGATCGCGAGGCGGGGCGGCGCGTGCTTTTGGCCATGATCCCGGTATAATGACAGGCGATGACCGCAGGCAACGATTTTGACGATCCCCTCGCTCCGGAGCCGGAACTGTTTTCGGCCTGTCTGGTGCCGCACCGGTCGCTGAGCCGGAAGGGGTTCACGGTGCTGATGGCGGTCATCAGCGTCGTCAATTTCGCCGCCGGCATGATCTTCCTGTTCAAGGGCGCGTGGCCGGTGCTCGGCTTCTTCCTGCTCGACGTACTGGCGATCTACTGGGCGTTCCGGATCAATTTCCGTGACGCCAGGACAACGGAGGAAATTTCCATCACGGCGTCCGAATTGCGGGTGCGCCGGACCGATTATCGCGGCGCGGCCACCGAATGGGTGTTCAACCCGCTCTGGGTGCGGCTCGACCGGACCGTGCATCAGGAATACGGCATCGAGCGGCTTTGCCTGGTGTCGCGCGGCCGCAGCCTCGCCATCGCGCAATGTCTCGGCCCGGACGAGAAATCGAGTTTCGCCAGCGCGCTGGCCAACGCCTTGCAGGCGGCCAGGCGCGGGCCGGTCTATCACCACATGATCTGAGACTTGTCGATCTGAGACTTGTCGGGAAACGGGTGGTTGCGGGCGTGGCCAAGTCCTACATTGGCAGCATGATGAACCTCGCCACCCATGACCACCGCCTCGCCAAGCCGGGACCGCAGGATGCCGCGTTGCGCGACTACGACTCGGTGCGCCGCGCCATCGCCTTCATTTCCGCGCACTGGCGTGCGCAGCCGACCATCGAGGCCATCGCCGACGCCGCCGCGCTGACGCCGGACGAGCTGCACCATCTGTTCCGGCGCTGGGCCGGGTTGACGCCGAAGGCGTTCATGCAGGCGCTGACGCTCGATCACGCCAAGAGCCTATTGCGCTCCTCCGCCAGCGTGCTCGACGCCGCGCTGGACTCCGGCCTGTCCGGCCCCGGCCGGCTGCACGATTTGTTCGTCACCCACGAGGCGATGTCGCCGGGCGAATGGAAGGCCGGCGGCGCCGGCGTGCGGCTGCGCTACGGCTTCCACCCGTCGCCGTTCGGCACCGCCATCGTCATCGCCAGCGAGCGCGGCCTGGCCGGACTCGCCTTCGCCGATCCCGGCGAGGAGACGGCTGCGCTGGCCGACATGCGGCGACGCTGGCCGCGCGCCGAATGCGTCGAGGATCACGACGGCACCGCCGCCCTGGCGCGGCGCATCTTCGACACAAGGCTATGGAGCGCCGACCAGCCGCTGCGCGTGGTGCTGATCGGCACCGATTTCGAGGTGCGGGTGTGGGAATCGCTACTGAAGATTCCGCTGGGCCGCGCCGCCACCTATTCCGACATCGCCTGCGAGGTGCGCAATCCGAAAGCCTCGCGCGCGGTCGGCGCCGCGGTCGGCCGCAACCCGATCTCGTTTGTGGTGCCGTGCCATCGCGTGATCGGCAAGAGCGGCGCGCTCACCGGCTATCACTGGGGCATTACCCGCAAGCAGGCGATGCTGGGCTGGGAAGCCGGGCAGGTCAGCGCGGCGTAATCATCGGTCCGCCGCAGTCGTCATTGCGAGGAGCGCGAGCGACGAAGCAATCCAGGAGCCGCAAGGAAAGACTGGATTGCTTCGCGGAGCCTGTGCTCGGACAACGCGAAGCGTTGATCCGAGTGCTCGCAATGACGCTTCTCGTTGGCCGCCGCGACTACGCCGCGAGATCGAGCACCGAGGCCACGGTGGCATCGGCGTTGAGGCGGTAGATCACCGGCGCGCCAGTGGCGAGTTCGCGCTTGAGAATGGTTTCCGGCGTCAGCTTCTCCAGCACCATGATGAGCGCGCGCAACGAGTTGCCGTGCGCCACCACCAGCGTGCGCTCGCCGCGCAGCACGCACGGCAGGATCTCCTGCACGAAATACGGCAGCGTGCGCGCCAGCGTGTCCTTCAGGCTTTCGCCGCCGGGCGGCGGCACGTCGTAGGAGCGCCGCCAGATGTGGACCTGCTCCTCGCCCCACTTCTTGCGCGCCTCGTCCTTGTTCAGGCCGGACAGGTCGCCGTAGTCGCGCTCGTTCAGCGCCAGATTCTTGTGGATCGGCAATCCGCCCTGACCCATTTCCTTCAGGATGATGTCGAGCGTGTTTTGCGCGCGCGTCAGCGCCGAGGTGAAGGCGATGTCGAAGCTGAAGCCCTGCGCCTTCAGCTTGCGCCCCGCTTGCTTCGCCTCATCGCGTCCCAACTCGGTGAGGTCGGGATCCTTCCAGCCGGTGAACAGGTTCTTCAAATTCCATTCGCTCTGGCCGTGACGCACGAGAACAAGAAGCCGATCGCTCATCGCTTTTCCATTCCACTTCGTTTTTCAGAAATCGCCGAGGCCCAGCACGTCGGCCATTGAGTACAGGCCCGGCGGCTTGCCCCGCGCCCATAGCGCCGCCTTCAGCGCGCCGTGGGCGAAGATCATGCGATCCTCGGCCTTGTGGGTGAGTTCGATGCGCTCGTAGGGGCCCGCGAAGATCACCGTGTGGTCGCCGGTGACGGTGCCGCCGCGCAGCGCCGCGAAGCCGATATCGCCGCTGCGCCGCGCGCCGGTGATGCCGTCGCGGCCGCGCGCCGAATGATCCCGCAACGGGATGTCGCGGCCCGCCGCCGCCGCCTCGCCGAGCATCAGCGCGGTGCCGGACGGCGCGTCGACTTTCGCCTTGTGATGCATCTCGACGATCTCGATATCGAAACTGGGATCGAGCGACCGCGCCACCCGCTTCACCAGCGCCGCGAGCAGGTTGACGCCGAGACTCATGTTTCCGGCCTGCACCACCACGGCCTGCCCGGTCACGCTGTTGATGATGGCGTGGTCGGAGGGTGACAGGCCGGTGGTGCCGATCACGTGCACCAGCCCGCGCTGCGCGGCGATCGCGACATTGGCGATGGTGGCGCGCGGCACGGTGAAATCGAGAATGCCGTCGGCGTTGGCGGAAAGCGACCACAGGTCGGCCGACACCTTGACGCCACCCGGCGGCAGACCCGCCAATGCGGCGGCGTCCTGCCCGATCCACTCCGAGCCCGGCGCCTCCAGCGCGCCGGTGACGACCGCGCCCTCGGTCTCGGCGATGGCGCGCGTCAGCGCCCGGCCCATCCGCCCGCCGGCGCCCGCAACGATCAATCGCATGTCCGACATGGTCTGAGCCTCAAATGATGGCGCGGTATAGCGGGGACGGAGCGTCCCGGCAACTTATCGCCGCCTCAGGGCTGCGGCCCGTCATAGCCTTCGATCACCACGATATCGCCTTCCGAATAGGGCGCGCGCGCCTTGATTAGCGCCTGATATTCCGGCGAGTTGTAGCAGGCCAGCGCGGTGTCGTAGTCCTTGAACTCGATGACGACGTTGCGTGAGCGCGACGACCCTTCCCTGCTCTCGAAATTGCCGCCGCGCACCAGGAACCGGCCGCCGTATTTGTGAAACACCGCGCCGTTGTGGGCGACATAGTCGCGCTTGTAGCCGTCGAGATCGTGAACGTCGACGCGCCCGATCCAGTATCCCTTGGCCATGCTTGCCTCCGTCAGTTGCTTGCCTGTTTCCTTGCCTGTTCGATCTCCGCGACGATGGCCTCCGCCGCGGCTTTCGGATCGGACGCCGCCAGCACCGGCCGCCCCACCACGAGATAATCCGCCCCGGCCGCGATCGCCCGCGCCGGTGTCATGATCCGCTTCTGATCGCCGGCGTCGCTGCCGGCGGGGCGGATGCCCGGCGTCACCAGGCGCATGGCCGCGCCGGCGATCGGCCGCAGACCGGCGGCTTCCTCGGCCGAGCAGACCAGGCCATGGACGCCCAGCGCCTGCGCCTGCTCGGCGCGCAGACGCACCAGATCGGACACGCCGAGCCGGTAGCCGGCGGCTTGCAGGTCGGCTTCGTCGTAGGAAGTGAGCACCGTCACCGCGAGGATTCGCAGCGCCGAACCGGCGCTGGCCTCCACCGCCGCCTTCATGGTCTGCGGATAGGCATGGACGGTGAGGAATGTCGCGCCGAGACCGGCGACGCTCTCGACACCGCGCGCGACGGTGTTGCCGATGTCATGCAGCTTGAGATCGAGAAAGACTTTCCTGCCGGCGTCCGCGAGGCGTCGGACCAGCGGCAGCCCGCCGGCGTAAGCGAGCTGATAGCCGATCTTGTAGAACGTCACGCTGTCGCCCAGCCGCGCGATCATCGCCTCGGCATCAGCCACGCTCGGCACGTCCAGGGCAACGATCAGGCGGTCGCGCGCGAAAATGGCGGCGTCAGTCATGGTGCCTCATCCGTTCCGCGACATCGATCAACTGCCGCGTCATCGCCTTCAGCATGTCGCGGTCGGCGCCTGGCTTGAGCCGATCGAGATCGTCGTAGGCTTGATCGGCGAACGACAACGCGAGCTGGTCGGGAATCACGGTGACGCGGCAGCCCGACAGCATCAGCCGCAGCATCATCAGGCAGCGCGCGCCGCCGAACCGGCCGGTTGACGCCGCCGCCAGCGCGAACGGGCGTCCGCGCATCGCGTGTCCGAGCGGCTCGCCGCGCTCGCGCACCCGCGTCACCCAGTCGAGCGCGTTCTTGAGCAGCGGCGGCGGCGAGGAATTGTATTCGGGGCTGACCAGCAAAACGCCGTGATGCGCCTCGATCTGACGCTTGAGGTTGACGGCCTCGGCCGGCACCCCGGAGCGGGCTTCGAGATCGCCGTCGTAGATCGGCAGCGGATAATCGCCGAGCGAGATCAGCGAAACCTCGGCGCCGGCCTCGACCAGTTCGGCCATCGCCGCGCCCGCCAGCCGGATATTCAACGATCCGCTGCGCAACGAACCGGGGATCACCAGGATTTTGATTGGATTCATCAAGGACATCGCAAATAGCCATGCTCCGGCCAGGCGGCCGGGGGATCAGCCCTTGCGATACACCCAGACGCGCGCGGGCGGAAGGTTCATCCAGATCCGTTCCGAGGCTTCGGTGGAGACGCCCGGCAGGGATTTCGGAATCGGTGGCGTCACCGAATAGGTGAATTGCACGAACGGGGCTCCGGGCGTCAGCGCCGAGAAAGCATCGCGGATCAGTTTCAGCCGGGTCAGCATCGGCTTGGTGACCAGCGGCAGGCCCGACACCACGGCGGAGGCGGGCTCCTTCAGCACCTTCGACAGCGAATCCCGCAACGCATAGGCGTCGCCCTGCACCACCGTCGCCTGCGGGTAGCGGTCGCGCAGCAGGGCGCAGAAACCGGGGTTGTATTCCACCAGCACCAGCCGGCTCGGGTCGACGCCGTGCTCGATCAGCGCGCTGGTGATCGCGCCGGTGCCGGGCCCGAGTTCGACGACGGGTCCGGTGGCATGGACATCGACATATTGCGCCATGGTGCGGGCCAGCACGCGGCCCGACGGCATCACCGCGCCCATGTGCAGCGGCTTCTCGATCCATGAGCGGAGAAAGCGCACCTCGTCATCGAGACGAGGCGTCTTCTTCAGGGTGCGTACGGCTGGTTGCAGGGACATTTCGCACCCGGAGGGGCCACGGTCGGCGGGATGTCAACTTCGCTTTACAAAAGACGTAACGCGCGGCGGGAAACCGGTCAAGCGAAAGGCTTATTGCGCCGCGCTCCGCGAGCCAAAGAAGTCTTTGACTTTGGTAAAGAAACCAACAGCCTCCGGTTGCGTCGCCCCGGATGACAGCTTCTCGAACTCCGCCAGCAATTCCCGCTGCTTCTTGGTCAGGTTCTGCGGCGTTTCCACCATCACCTGGACATACATGTCGCCGGTCTGACGGGAGCGCAATACTGGCATGCCCTTGCCGCCGATCCGGAAGCGGCGGCCGGATTGCGTTCCGGACGGCACTTTCACCTTCGCCTTGGTCTTGTCGATGGTCGGGACCTCGAACTCGCCGCCGAGCGCCGCCGCCACCATCGAAATCGGAACGCGGCAGTGCAAATCGGCGCCGTCGCGCTGGAAGAACGGATGGGAGGTCAGCGACAGGAAGATATAGAGGTCGCCCGGAGGGCCGCCGTGAACGCCGGCCTCGCCTTCGTTGGCGAGCCGGATCCGGGTGCCGTCCTCGACGCCCGGCGGAATGTTGACCGACAGCGCGCGATCCCGCGTCACCCGCCCCGAACCGGAGCAGGACGCGCAGGCGTCCTCGATGGTCTGGCCGCGCCCCTGACAGCCGGGGCAGGTCCGCTCCAGCGTGAAGAAGCCCTGCGCCTGGCGCACGCGGCCGGCGCCGCCGCACGTCGCACAGGTTTTCGGCTTGGTGCCGGCCTTGGCGCCGGTGCCGGAGCAGGATTCGCAGGTCACCGCGACCGGAATTTCGATTTGCGCGGTCTTGCCGGAGAAAGCTTCCTCCAGGGTGATTTCCATATTGTAGCGCAGATCCGCGCCACGCTCGCGGCCGCCGCCACGGCCACGCTGTCCGGCCATGCCGAACAGATCCTCGAAAATATCCGAGAACGACGACGCGAAGCCGGCGCCGAAACCGGCGCCGCCGCCGTGACCCTGCTCGAAGGCGGCGTGACCGAAACGGTCATAGGCGGCGCGCTTGTCGCCGTCCTTGAGAACTTCGTAGGCTTCGTTGATTTCCTTGAAGCGGATTTCGCTGCTCTTGTCGCCGGGGTTGCGATCGGGATGCCATTTCATCGCCAGCTTGCGGAAGGCGGATTTCAGATCCGCGTCCGAGGCGGTGCGCTCGACTTCAAGCGTTTCGTAATAGCAGCGCTTTGCCGACATCATCGATCCCCGCACCGACTGCCGCGGGCGCGCACCGCGCCAGCCATCGGTTTTGCTGTGTCCCCACCAGCTTCAAAACCGTCCCCCAGGCAGCGCCTGGGGGCGGACATTGTGTCATTGTCGAACGACATGGCCGTCGGCCCCCGACCTTCAGGCCGATTTTTTGCCGTTCTTGTCGTCGTCCACCTCGGTGAACTCGGCATCGACAACGTCATCCTTGGCCGCGTCGCGCGCGGCGTCGGTCTCGGCCTGCTGCTTGTACATCGCCTCGCCGAGTTTCATGGAAACCTGCGCCAGCGTGTTGCTCTTGGCTTTGATGGCCTCGGCGTCGTCGCCCTTCAGCGCTTCCTTGAGATCGCTGACGGCATCCTCGATGGCGCGGCGATCGCTGTCCTCGACCTTCGAGCCATGCTCGGCCAATGCCTTCTCGGTCGAATGCACCAGTCCGTCGGCGTGGTTCTTGGCGTCGACGGCCTCGCGGCGCTTCTTGTCCTCGGCGGCGTTGGCCTCGGCGTCCTTGACCATCTTCTCGATGTCGGCGTCCGACAGGCCGCCCGAAGCCTGGATGCGAATCTGCTGCTCCTTGCCGGTGGCCTTGTCCTTCGCCGACACGTTGACGATGCCGTTGGCGTCGATGTCGAACGTCACCTCGATCTGCGGCATGCCGCGCGGGGCCGGCGGAATGCCCATCAGGTCGAACTGGCCGAGGATTTTGTTGTCGGCCGCCATTTCACGCTCGCCCTGGAAGACGCGAATGGTGACGGCGTTCTGGTTATCCTCCGCGGTCGAGAACACCTGACTTTTCTTGGTCGGAATCGTGGTGTTGCGGTCGATGATGCGGGTGAACACGCCGCCCAGCGTCTCGATGCCGAGCGACAGCGGCGTGACGTCGAGCAGCAGCACGTCCTTGACGTCGCCCTGCAACACGCCGGCTTGCACCGCCGCGCCGATTGCCACCACCTCGTCGGGGTTGACGCCCTTGTGCGGCTCCTTGCCGAACAGTTGCTTGACGACTTCCTGAACCTTCGGCATCCGCGTCATGCCGCCGACCAGAACGACTTCGGCGATCTCGCCCGCGGTCAGGCCGGCGTCCTTCAGCGCCTTGCGGCACGGCTCGATGGTCTTCTGGACGAGATCCTCGACCAGCGCCTCGAACTTGGCGCGCGTCAGCTTCATCGTCAGATGCTTCGGGCCGGACTGATCGGCGGTGATGAACGGCAGGTTGATTTCGGTCTGCGTCGTCGACGACAGCTCGATCTTGGCCTTCTCGGCCGCTTCCTTCAGGCGCTGAAGCGCGAGCTTGTCCTTGGTGAGGTCAATGCCCTGCTCCTTCTTGAACTCGGCCGCGAGATACTCGACGAGCCGCATGTCGAAGTCTTCACCGCCGAGGAAGGTGTCGCCGTTGGTGGACTTCACCTCGAACACGCCGTCGCCGATTTCCAGGATCGAGACGTCGAAGGTGCCGCCGCCGAGGTCGTAGACCGCGATGGTGCCCTGCTTCGCCTTGTCGAGGCCGTAGGCCAGCGCCGCCGCCGTCGGCTCGTTGATGATGCGCAACACCTCAAGGCCGGCGATCTTGCCGGCGTCCTTGGTGGCCTGTCGCTGGGCGTCGTTGAAGTAAGCCGGCACGGTGATGACGGCCTGCTCGACTTTCTGGCCGAGATGCGCCTCGGCGGTCTCTTTCATCTTTTGCAGAATGAACGCCGAGACCTGCGACGGCGAATAGGTCTTGCCATCCACCTCGACCCAGGCGTCGCCATTGGCGGCCTTCGCGATCTTGTAGGGGACGAGCTTCTTGTCCTTCTCGACCATCGGGTCGTCATAGCGGCGGCCGATCAGGCGCTTGACCGCGAAGATCGTGCGTTCGGGGTTGGTGACGGCCTGACGCTTGGCCGGCTGGCCGACCAGCCGCTCGCCGTCGTCGGTGAAGGCGACGATCGACGGCGTCGTCCGCATGCCTTCGGCGTTCTCAATGACTTTCGCGGTCTTGCCGTCCATCACGGCAACGCACGAATTGGTCGTGCCGAGGTCGATGCCGATGACCTTTCCCATGGTGTCCATATCCTTCTCGTTGCGGCAGGCCGGTCGGGCCCTGACGGCGCCCCGGTCCGACCCCCAATGTTCGCGATATTGCGATGGTGAGCCTCATATAGAAGGGGGGTATATCGGCCGCAAGGACCGGACGCCGCGACGGCTCGCGAAAATCAGGGTTGTTCGCGCTTTAACGCAGCTTATCGGCGCCAACCGGATTCCGCTTTTGCCGAAACCGTTCTATTGACATGACGGCTGGCCGGCCGACCATCGAACGGCCTCAAAACCGCGCAATAGAGCCCCGATGAAATATCCCCTCCGTCTTCTCGCCGTCGCGCTGGCCATGCTGTGGGTCGCGCCGGTTCTCGCCGCCGATCCGATCTATCCGCCGGGCTCCCGGCTGGGCCTGGTTCCGCTGGTCGGGCTCTCGCCGGCCAAATCCTTCCTTGGCTTCGAAACCGAGGACCATCGCGTCAAGGTGCTGATCGCCGAGCTTCCGGCGGCAGCCTACCGCGAGGTGGAAACCACCTTCAAAGCCCACCCGAACGGTGTCAACGGCATCAAGTCCGAAACCGTCAAGACCGGCGCCGGTCCGGCATACTACACGGCGGAGACCGTCCGCGACGGCGCGAACAGCGTCCGGCGCTATTCGATGATCCTGTCGGGCGGATCGTTTTCCGGTTTCGTCGCGGTCGAGGTCCCGGAGAACGCCGGCAAAATCTACACCGACGACGCCGTCCGCGCGATGTTCGCCAGCATCGGCATTCGCCAGGAGGTGCCGCCGGACGAGCAACTGGCCACCTTGCCGTTCAAGGTCACCGAGCGCGGCGGCTTCAAGGCGGTGCGGACGCTGGCGCCGGGGGCGGCCGTGATGCTGACGGATTCCAGCGAAATCATGGATATCGAAAAGGCTCCGTTCGTGGTGCTCGGCCTGGTCGGCTCGGTGCCGGACAAGCCCGACGACCGCGCCCGCTACGCCGAACAGGCCGCGCGGCAGATTCCGGGCCTGCGCGAGGCGCGCATCACGATGTCCGAACCGATCCGGATCGACTCAACGCCGGGCTTCGAGACCCGCATCGACGCCGTCAGCGGCAAGGACGCGACGCCGGTGACGGTGGTGCAGTGGCTGCGGTTCGGCGGGGGCGGCGGCGCGATTCGCGTGATCGGCAGCGCCCCGCGCGATCAATGGTCGGAGGCATTTCCCCGCTTCCGATCGGTGCGCGACGGCGTCCAGCCGCGATAACGAGGCCGCCGCTCGCGGCCGTTACGCCTGCTCGGGCGCCGCCGTCTTGGCGCCGCCCTTGGCGACGCCGACCATCGCCGGCCGCAACACGCGGTCGCCGATGGTGTAGCCGGCCTGAATCACCTGCACCACCGTTCCCGCCGGCACCGACGGGTCCGGCACCTCGAACATCGCCTGCTGGAAATTCGGATCGAATTTCTGACCGGCGGGGTCGAATTTCTTGACGCCGTGCTTTTCCAGCGCGTTGAGCAGCGAACGCTCGGTCAGCTCGACGCCTTCCATCAACGCCATGAGGCCGGGATCGGCGGCCGCCCGCGCCTCCGCCGGCACGGCGTCGAGCGCGCGTTGCAGATTGTCGGCGATATCGAGCACGTCACGGGCGAAACCGGTGATGCCGTACATCCGGGCATCGGCGACTTCGCGCGCGGTGCGCTTGCGCAGGTTCTCCATCTCCGCCAGCGTCCGCAACACCCTGTCGCGCGCCTCGGCGGCTTCCTTCGCCAAAGCCTCGGCGGAGCCCTGCTCGGGATCGTCCGGCATGATGTAGGGTTTGGACACGACCGGCTCCGTTTCCTGCGCGGGCATCTCCGGATTGTCCTTCTGCCCGTTACGTTCAGTCATCACACAGCTTTCTCGAAAGTCGTCTTGAATTGAAGGGGAGGATGGCTCGCCGGGATATCGGTGCTTTCGCCGGGAAAATCAAGGCGCGGCGACGCCGATCAGCCGCCGAGCATGCGGCTGACGATGCGCGCGGCGTAGTCCACCATCGGAATCACCCGCGCGTAGTTCAGCCGGGTCGGACCGATGACGCCGAGCACGCCGACGATATGGCCGGCGCCGTCGCTATAGGGCGCGATGATGGTCGAGGAGCCCGACAGCGAAAACAGCTTGTTCTCCGAGCCGATGAAAATGCGCACGCCCTCGGCGCGCTCGGCGCGGCCGAGCAGGTCGATCACGCCGCGCTTGCTTTCGAGATCGTCGAACAGCGACCGCACCCGTTCCAGATCCTCCAGCGCGTGCAGGTCCTCCAGCAGGTTGGCGTGGCCGCGCACGATCAGTTGCCGATCGTCGCCGTCGCCGCCGGACCAGTTCGCCAGACCCGCCGCGATGATCTTCTGCGTCAGTTGATCGAGTTCGGCGCGGCTTTGCGCCAGCGCCGATTCCAGTTCCAGCCGCGCCTCCGCCAGCGTGCGGCCGCGAATCCGCGCGTTGAGGAAGTTCGACGCCTCGGTGAGCGCCGCCGACGGCACGCCCGCCGGCAACTCAAGGATGCGGTTCTCGACCTGGCCGTCCTCGGCGACCAGCACCACCAGCGCCCGCGACGGTTCCAGCCGGACGAACTCGATGTGCTTGAGCCGGACGTTCGATTTCGCGGTCAGAACCACCGCGGCGGCTCGCGACAGGCCGGACAATTGGGTCAACGCCTCGCTCAGCGCCGCCTCCACCGTCTGCGCCTTGCCGACCGAGGCCAGTTGGTTCTGGATCGATTGCCGCTCCGGCTCGGACAGGTCGCCGACCTGCATCAGGGCATCGACGAAAAACCTCAAGCCCAGTTCGGTCGGCAGCCGGCCGGCGGAGGTGTGCGGCGCGTAGATCAGCCCGAGCTGTTCGAGATCGGACATCACGTTGCGCACCGAGGCCGGCGACAGCGGCATGGTGATAAGGCGCGAGATGTTGCGCGATCCCGCCGGCTCGCCGGTGGCGAGATAGCTCTCGACAATATGCCGGAAAATCTCCCGCGAGCGTTCGTTGAGCTGGGCCAGCCCCGGCTTGGGGGAAATCAGGCCGATCGGATCGTGATGGGCCACGGTTAACTCCTTAAATTGTCGGGGCTTAATTTGTCCATCTTGGGCTCCGGATACAAGCCGGGATCGCATCCGGGGCGGTGGCCCGCCCAAAAACCTTGCCCCTGCCGCCCGCGCCACCTAAAAGCAGCGCCGAGACCACACCCTTCCCTCGATTTGCAGGAGAATTGCCATGCGGCCCAGCCGTCGCGCGCCGGATGAGTTGCGGCCGGTCACATTGGAACGCGGCGTGGTCAAATACGCCGAGGGCTCGTGCCTGGTGAAATTCGGCGATACCCACGTGCTGGTGACCGCGACGCTTGAGGAGCGGCTGCCGCCGTGGCTCAAGGGCCAGGGCCGGGGCTGGGTCACCGCCGAATACGGCATGTTGCCGCGCGCCACGCTGGAACGCACCCGCCGCGAGGCCTCCGCCGGCAAGCAGAACGGCCGCACCGTGGAAATCCAGCGCCTGATCGGCCGCTCGCTGCGCGCCACCCTCGACCTCGAAGCGCTGGGCGAGCGGCAGATCACCGTCGATTGCGACGTGCTGCAAGCCGACGGCGGCACCCGCACCGCCTCGATCACCGGCGCCTGGGTCGCGCTCGCCGACTGCATCGGCTGGATGAAGGCCCGCAACATGTTCAAGAACGGCGGCGGCAACGTGCTGCGCGACAACGTCGCCGCGATCTCCTGCGGCATCTACAACGGCACCCCGGTGCTCGATCTCGACTATGCCGAGGATTCCGAGGCCGAGACCGACGCCAATTTCGTCATGACCGGCGACGGCCGCATCGTCGAGGTGCAGGGCACGGCCGAAAAGACGCCGTTCTCGCAGGACGAATTCCTGGCGCTGATGGCGCTGGCCCGCAAGGGCGTGGCGCGACTGGTGGACTTGCAAAAGATGGCGGTCGCGTAAGCTCGTCGCGCGTGGTTTCGAAGCCGGCATTGACGTAGGATGACAGAATGCACCGGCGAATCACCGGCCAACTCGTGATCGCGACCCACAATCCCGGCAAGCTTGTCGAGATGCGTGAACTGCTGGCGCCTTACGGCATCGCGGCGGTGTCGGCCGGCGAACTCGGGTTCATTGAGCCGGAGGAAACCGGCGACACATTTCAGGCCAATGCGCGCATCAAGGCGGTCGCCGCCGCGCAAGCCTCGGGGCTGCCGGCCTTCGCCGACGATTCCGGGCTCTGTGTCGATGCGCTCGACGGCGCGCCCGGCATCCATTCGGCGCGCTGGGCCGGACCGTCGAAGGATTTTGTCGCGGCCATGACCCGGATCGAGCGGCTGTTGCAGGAACGCGGCGCCACCGCGCCGGACAAGCGCGGCGCGCATTTCGTCTCGGCGCTGTGCGTGGCCTGGCCCGACGGCCATGTCGAGGAAGTCGAGGCGCGCGTCGAGGGCACGCTGGTGTGGCCGCCGCGCGGCACCGCCGGCTTCGGCTACGATCCGGCCTTCCTGCCGGAGGGCCATCAGCGCACCTTCGGCGAAATGACCGCGATCGAGAAGCACGGGTTGCCGCCGCTCGGCCTCGGGCTGTCGCATCGCGCCCGCGCCTTCGTCAAACTCGCGGAGATCTGCCTTGAGCCGCGCTGACGCCAACGACGCTTTCGGCGTTTACATCCATTGGCCGTTCTGCCTGTCGAAGTGTCCTTACTGCGACTTCAACAGCCACGTCCGCCACGCGCCGATCGACGAGCCGCGCTACGTCGCGGCGTTTGCGCGGGAAATCGCGGCGATGGCGGCGCGCGCGCCCGGCCGCGAGGTGTCGTCGATCTTCTTCGGCGGCGGCACGCCCTCGCTGATGCAGCCGCAAACCATCGGCGGCATTCTCGACGCCATCGGCCGCAACTGGTCGATTTCACCCACCGCCGAGGTGACGCTGGAGGCCAATCCCACCAGCGTCGACGCCACCCGCTTTCACGGCTATCGCGCCGCCGGCGTCAACCGCGTCTCGCTCGGCGTGCAGGCGCTCGACGACGCCTCGCTGAAGATGCTGGGCCGGCTGCACACCGCGCGCGAGGCGCTGGATGCGGTCGCGATCGCGCGTTCGGCGTTCGAGCGTTATTCCTTCGACCTGATTTATGCGCGGCCGGAGCAGACGCCGCGGGCCTGGACCGACGAACTGACGTTCGCGATCAAGGAGGCGGCCGAGCACCTGTCGCTCTATCAACTGACTATCGAGGAGGGCACGCCGTTCTTCGGCCTGCACGCCGCCGGCAAGCTGGCGACACCCGATGAAGCGACCGCGCGCGCGCTTTACGACGTCACGCAGGAGGTCTGCGCCAGATACGGCCTGCCGGCCTACGAGATTTCCAATCACGCCCGGCCGGGCGCGGAGTGTCGGCATAACCTGATCTACTGGCGCGGCCACGAATATGCCGGCATCGGTCCCGGCGCGCATGGCCGGCTCGACATCGATGGCGTGCGCCACGCGCTCGCCACCGAGAAGCGGCCGGAATCGTGGCTGATGCGGGTCGAGGCCAACGGCCACGGCATCGTCACCGACGACAGCCTCAACCGCGAGGAACGCGCCGACGAATTCCTGCTGATGGGGCTGCGGCTCGCCGAGGGCATCGATCCCCGGCGCTACGCCGCGCTGTCAGGCCGCGAACTCGACGCCGCGCGCATCGCGATGCTGCGCGAGGAAGGCGCGATCATGGTCGATCCCGCCGGACGGCTGCGCGTTACCCAGGCCGGCTTCCCGCTGCTCGACGCCGTGGTCGCCGATCTCGCGGCCTGACGGATTTTCCCGGCGCCATCGCGTTCCCTCAAATCATGCTGGGCAGGATGCGGTCCGGCGGCTTGTGGGCGTCGAGGAAGGCGCGGATGTTGATGATGACCTTCTCGCCCATCTCGACGCGGCCCTCGATGGTGGCCGAGCCCATGTGCGGCAGCAGCACCACGCGGCCGGCGCGGGCGAGGCGGATCAGCTTGGGATTGACGGCCGGCTCGTGCTCGTAAACGTCGAGGCCGGCGCCGGCGATCTCGCCGGCTTCGATCAGCCGGGTCATGGTGTCCTCGTCGATCACCGTGCCGCGCGCGGTGTTGACGATATAGGCGTCCTTGCGAATCAGCTTCAGCCGCCGCGCCGACAACAGATGAAATGTCGCGGGCGTGTGCGGGCAGTTGATGGAGATGATGTCCATCCGCGCCAGCATCTGGTCGAGCGAATCCCAGTAGGTGGCGCCGAGTTCGTCGGCGATCTTCGGCGCCACCGGCTTGCGGTTGTGATAGTGGATCTGCAAGCCGAAGGCTCGGGCGCGCCGCGCCACCGCCTGGCCGATGCGGCCCATGCCGATGATGCCGAGTCGCTTGCCGCCGAGTCGCCGGCCCAGCATCCAGGTCGGTGACCAGCCGGGCCAGTCCTGGCCCGCGGGCAGGATGCTGGCGCCCTCGATCATGCGGCGCGGCACCGCGAGAATCAGCGCCATGGTCATGTCGGCGGTGTCCTCGGTGAGGACGCGCGGGGTGTTGGTGACGGTGATGCCGCGCGCATGGGCGGCCTCGACGTCGATATTGTCGACGCCGTTGCCGAACTGCGCGATCAGTTTCAGTTGCGGCCCGGCCTGATTAATCATCTCGGCGGTAATGTCGTCGGTGACGGTCGGGACCAGCACGTCGGCGGTGCGCATCGCCTCCGCCAGTTCGTCCTGGCTCAAGGCGCGGTCGTCGAGATTGAGGCGGGCGTCGAACAGCTCGCGCATCCGCGTCTCGATCGAATCGGGTAGCGTGCGGGTGACCACGACAAGAGGTTTCTTTTTGGCCGCCATGATCTGTCCTCCCGCCGCCGCGAGGTCGATGTTATCCCGTGCGAACTTCGGGCCTCGGCCGCGCCTGTTCAGTCCTCATTAACCGGGGTGTTCGAAACTGCGGCTGCCGCACTGAGTTCGGATGTCCACGGTATTCGCGACAGCCCGTCGGGCGCGCCGAGGCGCGCGCCGGAGGGCTGGCGTCGGACCCTCTCTAGCAGAAGGCGGGGGCAACACAAGAACCCGCCGATGTCCGGATCAGGCCGCGACCGGGCCGCGCACGGGGGTGCGTGGCCGGGCCAGTGATGTTGCGTAGCGTTAAGGGGCAGGTTGATGGCGTTGAAGGGCGTTGTGGCGTTGGTGGCGGGCGGAGCGTGGCTGATGGCGGGAGGCGCGGCGACCGCCGCCGCGGTGGGTTCGGCGAGCGGCTTGCCGATTCCGCGCTATGTCAGCCTGAAGTCCGACCACGTCAACGTCCGGCTCGGCCCTACCAAGGACAATGATGTGAGCTGGATCTACACCAAGTCCGGCCTGCCGGTGGAAATCACCGCCGAGTTCGAGAACTGGCGGCGGGTGCGCGATTCCGAAGGCGCCGAGGGCTGGGTCTATCATTCGCTGCTGTCGGGCCGCCGCACCGCGGTGGTGACGATGAAGTCCAAGGACGATCTGGCCCCGCTCCGCGACAGCCCCGAC
The DNA here is from genome assembly GCA_023954195.1 of Xanthobacteraceae bacterium. GTDB lineage: Bacteria > Pseudomonadota > Alphaproteobacteria > Rhizobiales > Xanthobacteraceae > 62-47. The sequence continues at coordinate 295,257 of JAMLIK010000005.1, read as the reverse complement.
GCCAAGAGCGCGGTCGTGGCCCGCTTGCAGGCCGGGGTGGTGGCGCAGGTCAAGCGCTGCAACAACGGCTGGTGCCATGTCAGCGGCGAAGGTTTTGACGGCTGGATCGAGCAGCCGCGGCTGTGGGGCGTCTATGCCGACGAAAAGGTGAACTGAGCAGCGGGTTTCGGGTCGCCCCCGCGCAGGCGGGGCCCATACGCCGTGTCGCTCATGATGCAGGTGACGTTTGTCATCCCTGCTTTGGCGGACCCGTGCACTGACTACAATCGTCAGGGGTTATAGGTCCCCGCCTGCGCGGGGACGACGGTTTTCGTGTTGGGAAATCCGTGATCCGTAGCCCTGTATCAGTAAGCTACAGGTGCAGCCTTCAGCGCTTCTTGCGCAGCCGCACCACCATGTCGACGCGGCTGATCTCGTAGCCTTCCGGGACCTCGGGCATCTTTTGCAGCATCAGGTTTGAGTTGTGGATGTCCACCAGCTCGTGGCTGTTCTCAAGATAGAAATGATGGTGCGCCGAGATATTGGTGTCGAAGTAGGTCTTGGTGCCGTCGACGCTGACCTGGCGCAGCAGGCCGGCGTCGGTGAGCTGGTTGAGGGTGTTGTAGACGGTCGCCAGCGACACCGGCACCTTGGCGTGGGTGGCTTCCTCGTAGAGCATTTCCGCGGTGAGGTGGCGGTCGCCCTTGCCGAACAACAGCCAGCCGAGCGCCATGCGCTGCCGGGTCGGGCGCAAGCCGACCGATTGCAGCATTTCGTTGACGTCGTGCCACGGGCACCCGGTCAGCGCCGGATGACGGCCGGGAACGAGCGCCGGCTCGACCGGGTCGATCGCAACCGTGTCACCGTCAGCAAACGCCCCTGATTTATTGTACAGATTCACTTCGGCACCCGATCCGACATTCAACGCGGGAAACTGTTCATCGTGAGTATAGGGAGTCCGGCCATTAGATGCAAGCTTTTCGCAACTAGCGCCTCGCGATCCGATGTGCCGCGACCCGCTTTGCCGGCCTGAAAGCCCGTGTTAGAGAGCGACTCGGTCCGTCAGTCGGATTGGGTGCGGAGCTGTCGATCATCATCGATCATTCTCACGGCGAAAGGCACAAGCGAGATGCAGGACAAGCGCGGCAGTTATGATTACGAGGATCTGCTGGCCTGCGGTCGCGGGGAACTGTTCGGGCCGGGAAACGCCCAGTTGCCGCTGCCGCCGATGCTGATGTTCGATCGCATCACCGAAATTTCCGAAACCGGCGGCGAGCACGGCAAGGGACTGGTCCGCGCCGAACTCGACGTGAAGCCCGATCTCTGGTTCTTCGGCTGCCACTTCAAGGGCGACCCGGTGATGCCCGGCTGCCTCGGCCTCGACGCGATGTGGCAGATGGTCGGGTTTTTCCTCGGCTGGTCCGGCGGCCCCGGTCCCGGCCGCGCGCTCGGCCTCGGCGAATTGAAGTTCTCGGGCCAGGTGCTGCCGAACATCAGCAAGGTGGTCTACACCGTCGATATCAAGCGGGTCATGCGTTCGAAGTTGTGGCTCGGCATCGCCGACGGCTCGCTTTCCGCCGATGGCGAGATTATCTATCGCGCCAAGGATTTGCGGGTCGGATTGTTCAAGCAGGCGGCGACGGACTGAGCCGCGCCGGATCCGGTGTTGGATCGCGGCAACGGCCGCGTGCGTCCGGTCAACCGTGGGCGTGACGTAAATCACAATTTTCAGCCCGCCATGGCGACGTTATGTTGCTGGGGCGGACTTCGGGGATCAACGCAGGGACAGGCGAGGCAAATATGAGACGAGTTGTCGTCACCGGGATGGGGATTGTCTCATCGATCGGAAACAACACTCAGGAAGTGCTGGCGAGCCTGTTCGAGGCCAAGCCCGGCATCACCCGCGCCGAGAAATACGCCGAGCTGGGATTCCGCTCGCAGGTGCAGGGTGCGCCGACGCTCGATCCCGAGGGGATGATCGACCGCCGCGCCATGCGGTTCCTGGCGCAGGGCGGCGTCTGGAATCACATCGCGATGGAGCAGGCGATCCGCGATTCCGGGCTTGAGCCGTCCGACGTTTCCAATGTCCGCACCGGCATCATCATGGGCTCCGGCGGCCCCTCGACTCGCACCATCGTCGAGGGCGCGGACATCGCCCGCACCAAGGGTCCCAAGCGCGTCGGCCCGTTCGCGGTGCCGAAGGCGATGTCGTCCACAGCCTCGGCGACGCTCGCCACCTGGTTCAAGATCAAGGGCGTCAATTATTCGATCTCCTCGGCCTGCGCCACCTCGAACCACTGCATCGGCAACGCCTACGAGACCATCCAGTGGGGCAAGCAGGATATCGTCTTCGCCGGCGGCTCCGAGGAACTGGACTGGACGCTGTCGGTGTTCTTCGACGCCATGGGCGCGATGTCCTCGAAATACAACGACACGCCGTCGGTCGCCTCGCGCGCCTACGATCTCAACCGCGACGGCTTCGTCATCGCCGGCGGCGCCGGCGTGCTGGTGCTGGAGGAACTCGAACACGCCAAGGCGCGCGGCGCGCGCATCTACGGCGAGATCGTCGGCTATGGCGCGACCTCGGACGGCTACGACATGGTGGCGCCGTCCGGCGAAGGCGCGGAACGCTGCATGCGGATGGCGATGGCGACGGTGACGGGGCCGGTGGATTACATCAATCCGCACGCCACCTCGACGCCGGCCGGCGATCCGCCGGAGATCGAGGCGATCCGCAAGGTGTTCGGGAACGAGGACAAGTGCCCGCCGATCTCCGCCACCAAGTCGCTCACCGGCCACTCGCTGGGCGCGACCGGCGTGCAGGAGGCGATCTATTCGCTGCTGATGATGAACAACGGCTTCATCTGCGAGAGCGCCAACATCCAGGAACTCGATCCGGCATTCGCCGACATGCCGATCGTGCGCAAGCGCATCGACAACGCCCAGGTCGGCACCGTGCTGTCCAATTCGTTCGGCTTCGGCGGCACCAACGCGACGCTGGTGTTCAAGCGGCTGGATGCGTGAGATTTTCAATCCGAATACCCTTGGCGTCATGCCCCGCGACGGCGGGGCATCCGGTCCTCCGCGGCGTGTTTCATCGCGTCATCCGTGGATACTGGATCACCCGCTTGCGCGGGTAATGACCCCCTACTGATTCATGGAGCATCCGATGACACCTTTGATGCAAGGCAAGCGCGGTCTCATCATGGGGGTCGCCAACGATCACTCGATCGCCTGGGGCATCGCGCGGACGCTGCGCGCCCACGGCGCCGAACTCGCCTTCACCTATCAGGGCGAGGCGCTCGGCAAGCGGGTGACGCCGCTGGCGCAATCGCTCGGCGCCGAGTTGATCCTGCCATGCGACGTCGAGGACATCGCCAGCGTCGACGCGGTGTTCGAGGCGCTCAAGGCCAAGTGGGGCAAGCTGGATTTCCTGGTCCACGCCATCGGCTTCTCCGACAAGAACGAATTGAAGGGCCGCTACGCCGACACCACCCGCGCCAATTTTTCGCGCACCATGGTAATCTCATGCTTTTCCTTCACCGAGGTCGCCAAGCGCGCGGCGGCGATGATGCCGGACGGTGGCGCGATCATCACCCTGACCTTCGGCGGCGCGACCCGCGTGATGCCGAACTATAACGTGATGGGCGTGGCGAAAGCGGCGCTGGAAGCCTCGGTGCGCTATCTCGCCAACGATTTCGGCCGCTCCGGCATCCGCGTCAACGCGATTTCAGCGGGTCCGGTGCGGACGCTCGCCGGGGCCGGCATCGGCGACGCGCGCGCGATGTTCGCGTTCCAGCAGAAGCACTCGCCGCTCGGCCGCGGCGTCACGCTCGACGAACTCGGCGGCACCGCGCTGTATTTCCTATCGGACCTGTCCGGCGGCGTCACCGGCGAAATTCACTTCGTCGATTCCGGCTACAACGTCATCTCGATGCCGCATCCGGACGAGTTGAAGGGCGAGTAATTCAATCATCGCGCTCGCGGGGACGACGTCACGGTGCGTCACCCCGCTGCGATTGTCTCGGCGCGTTGGAAGGCGGGCCGCGCGGCGCAGCGGTCGAGGTAACGGTCGAAATTCGGCCGTGACGGAACCATCTTGAACAGGCGGATCGCGAAATTCATGCCGGAGCCGACCGCGATATCGGCGGCGGAAAAATCATCGCCGAGAATCCATGGTCCCTTGTCCAGGGCTTGCTCCAGCACGTCGAACACCTGCGCGGTGCTGCCCCAAGCGGCGCTCGATGTGGGGATTTCGAGCTTGGTGTAGGCTTGCAGGATGGCCGGCTCGATGCAGCCCGGCGCGAAGAACAGCCATTGCAGATACTTGCCGCGCCGCGGATCGCCGAGCGGCGGCGCCAGCTTCGCCTCCGGCACGCGCTCGGCGACATAGGCGCAGATCGCGGCGGTTTCGGCGATGGTGACATCGCCGTCCTGCAAGGCCGGCACCTTGCCCATCGGATTGATCTTCAGATATTCCGGCGCTTTTTGCGCGCCGGCGGCAATCTCGGTCAGCACCCTCTCGTAGGGTTGTCCGGTCTCCTCCAGCAGCCACAGCGTGGTGAAGGCGCGCGAGCGCGGCGACCAGTAGAGTTTCATCATGGATCCGGCCTGTCATCATGAACGGGATTATCAAGGAAAGCGCCGACGATGATCGCCGAACATGGAGACTTTGTGATGACCGGCGCAACGCGCGATGGTGGGCCGCATGGCGGCCGGTTCGCGCAAGTGACATGATACGCTGATCGGGCTTCGACGAAAGCCGGGGCGGGCGAACGGGCCGCGCGGATCAAGACGGGAGGAAGTCATGTCATCCGAGGTGACGCTGGAACAATTGAAGGCCGTGGGCGATGCTTTCGCGCGGCATGACGTCGATGCCATCGTCGGTTCGTTCGCCGACGACGGCGTGTTTCGCAACGCCAAGGGGCCGGATGTCTCCGGGCGCAGTTATACGGGCAAGGCGGAAATCCGGGCGTTCTTCGAGGCGCTGTTCGCCAGCAGCCCGAACGTCCAGTGGCGGCACACCGCCGAATACATCTGCGGCGACCGCGCCGTCACCGAATGGCACCGCAGCGCAACAACCACCAGCGGCGAGCGGCAGGAATGGCTCGGCTGCGATCTCTATACCTTCCGTGCCGGCAAGATCGTCCTGAAGGACACCTACATCAAGGTGGTGGGATAACAAAAAGGGCGGCCGCGCGGCCGCCCTTTTCAATCGATCGGCTGTTGGCCGCTTACTCGCCGGCGGCTTCACGCGGGGCGTCGGCCTTCTCGGTCTTCGCCTTGGCTTCAAGGTCCTCACCGGTCGCCTGATCGACCGCGCGCATCGACAGCCGGGTCTTGCCGCGATCGTCGAAGCCGAGCAGCTTGACCTTGACCTTATCGCCTTCCTTGACGACGTCGGAGGTCTTCTGCACGCGATTCGCCGCGAGCTGCGAGATATGCACGAGGCCGTCCTTGGCGCCGAAGAAGTTCACGAAGGCGCCGAACTCCATCACCTTGACCACGGTGCCCTCGTAGATCTGGCCGACCTCCGGATCGGAGGCGATCGACTTGATCCACTTGATCGCGGCCTTCATCGCCTCGCCGTCGTTGGAGGCGACCTTGACGGTGCCGTCGTCCTCGATGTTGACCTTGGCGCCGGTCTTCTCGACGATCTCGCGGATCACCTTGCCGCCGGTGCCGATCACTTCGCGGATCTTGTCGGTGGCGATCTTGAAGGTTTCGATGCGCGGCGCGTATTCGCCAAGCTCGGCGCGAGCGTTGGTCAGCGCCTTGGCCATCTCACCCAGAATGTGGATGCGGCCGTCCTTGGCCTGGGCCAGCGCCACCTTCATGATCTCCTCGGTGATGCCGGCGATCTTGATGTCCATTTGCAGCGAGGTGATGCCCGCCTCGGTGCCGGCGACCTTGAAGTCCATGTCGCCGAGGTGATCCTCGTCGCCGAGGATGTCGGACAGCACCGCGAAGCGCGCGCCTTCGAGGATCAAACCCATGGCGATGCCCGCCGTCGGCCGCTTCAGGGGAACGCCGGCGTCCATCAGCGACAGCGAGGAGCCGCACACCGTCGCCATCGACGACGAGCCGTTGGACTCGGTGACTTCCGAGACGACGCGGAGGGTGTAGGGGAACTCGTGGTGCGGCGGCAGCACCGGACGGATCGCGCGCCACGCCAGCTTGCCGTGGCCGATCTCGCGGCGCTTGGTGCCGCCGAGACGCCCCGTTTCACCGACCGAATAGGGCGGGAAGTTGTAGTGCAGCAGGAACGTTTCCTTGTACGTGCCGGACAGCGCGTCGATGTACTGCTCGTCCTCGCCGGTGCCGAGCGTGGTGACCACCAGCGCCTGGGTCTCGCCGCGGGTGAACAGCGCCGAGCCGTGCGCGCGGGGCAGCACGCCGACTTCGGCGAGAATGTTGCGCACGGTCTTGACGTCGCGGCCGTCGATGCGGCGGCCGGTGTCGAGGATGTTCCAGCGCACGATCTTGGCTTCGAGGTGCTTGAACACGCCAGTGATGCGCAGCTTGTCGTATTTCGGTTCCTGACCCTCGGGGAAGAAGTGCGCCAGCGCCTTCTCCTTGACCTTGGCGACGGCGGCGTAGCGATCCTGCTTCACCGGAATCGCATAGGCGGCGCGCAGTTCCTGCTCGATCAGGCCGAGCATTTCCGTCTCGATGGCGCTGTCGTCCACCACGGTGAGTTCGCGCGGTTCCTTGGCGGCCTTTTCGGCGAGCTGGATGATGGCGTCGATCACCGGCTGGAAGTGACGGTGACCGAACATCACCGCGCCGAGCATGATCTCCTCGGACAGTTCCTTGGCCTCGGATTCGACCATCAGCACCGCGTCCGAGGTGCCGGCGACCACCAGCTCAAGCTGGGTTTCGCTCATCTCGTCAAGCACCGGGTTGAGCACGTATTCGTCGTTGATGAAGCCGACGCGCGCCGCGCCGATCGGGCCCTTGAACGGCGCGCCGGACAAGGTCAGCGCCGCCGAGGCCGCGACCATCGCCAGCACGTCGGGATCGTTCTCCATGTCGTGGGAGAGCACGGTGACGATCACCTGGGTCTCGTTGCGCCAGCCGTCGGCGAACAGCGGCCGGATCGGGCGGTCGATCAGGCGGGACACCAGCGTTTCCTTCTCGGTCGGCCGGCCCTCGCGCTTGAAATAGCCGCCGGGGATGCGGCCGGCGGCGTAGGTCTTCTCCTGGTAGTCGACGGTCAGCGGCAGGAAATCGACGCCCTCGCGCGGCGATTTCGCGGCGACCACGGTGGCGAGCACGACGCTTTCGCCGTAAGTCGCGACCACCGCGCCATCGGCCTGGCGCGCGATCTTGCCGGTTTCAAGCTTGAGCGGACGCCCGCCCCAATCGATCTCGACGGTATGCTTATTGAACATGGGATCTTCTTTCATGGTTCGTCGGCCGGCTGGGAGCCTCAAAGCACGAAAGCCATGCGCAAGACGGCGGGACGCTGTTCGCGGCGGCACCGATCCGGTGCCGTTTTATCCGCGAAACCAGCGTCCGGCGATCCTGCCATGGCTCTGGCATCTTGAATGGCGTCCATCCTTCCGATGGTGCGGGCGACGCGATCGTCCTGCGATCGCGGCCATTTGCCCGCGCGACGGGCGCCTCGCCCGTCCGTTGCCCAGCCGCCGGATTGCCGCTGGACCCTTTTCCTCACCTCTCCCCGATGGCGAGAGGCGGGATTGTCACCTGCCGCTCAGCGGCGGATGTTGTGCTTCTCCAGCATCGCCCTGTAACGCGCCTCGTCCTTCTTCTTGACGTAGTCGAGAAGCGAGCGGCGGGTGGAGACGAGCTTGAGCAGGCCGCGGCGCGAATGGTTGTCCTTGCCGTGGGTCTTGAAGTGCTCGGTGAGGTTGGCGATGCGTTCCGAGAGGATCGCGACCTGGACCTCGGGCGAGCCGGTGTCGCCGGCCTTGTTGGCGTTCGACTTGATGACTTCCGCTTTGCGTTCGGCGGTAATCGACATCGTCATGCTCTTTCGTTGCTGTTGCGACCGGCGCTGGCAGTCAGCCCGGACAGGTTGAAGACGCGCTTGGGGATGAGTTCGCCATTGCCCAGTTCGGCGAGGGCCAGAAGCCGGCCTGCCACCGTGACATAGACTGTGCCGCTGCTATGAGGCGCATCCCGTCCGCGCAACAAAACGGCCTGGCCCCGATGGAGCCTTGCCGCGTCCGCCCGTGTGACGGCCAGTGCCGGGATGTCGTCCAGCGCGGTCTCAACGGGCAGCAGTGCGTCGGCGAGGCTGCCCTCGCCGGACGCGGCTCTATCGCACAAAGCCTCCAGATCCGCCAGCGGAATCATGTCGGCCTCGTCGAACGGGCCGACCTCGGTGCGGCGCAGGGCGCTGATATGGCCGTAGCAGCCGAGCAGGCGGCCGATGTCGCGGGCCAGCGACCGCACATAGGTGCCCTTGCCGCATTCGGCCTCGAACACCGAATGGGAGCTATCCGGCTGTTCGATAAGGACTAATTCGTGAATCTCGACCGGGCGGGGTTTCAGGTCCACCACTTCGCCGTCGCGCGCCAGGTCATAGGCGCGCTCGCCCTGGATCTTGATCGCGGAGTATTGCGGCGGGATCTGTTCGATCAGCCCGGTGAAGCGCGGCAGCAGCGCGGCGATCGCCTCCGCCGTGGGGCGGGCGTCGCTGGTGTGCGTCACGCGGCCCTCGGTGTCGTCGGTATCGCGCTCCTCGCCCCAGGTCACGGTGAAGCGGTAGCGCTTGCGGCCGTCCATCACGAACGGCACCGTCTTGGTGGCTTCGCCCATCGCGATCGGCAAGCCCCCGGAGGCCAGCGGATCGAGGGTGCCGGCGTGGCCGGCGCGCTTGGCGTTGAACAGCCGCTTCACCACGGCGACGGCCTGCGTCGAGGTCATGCCGATCGGCTTGTCCAGCACCACCCAGCCGTGGACGTCGCGGCGGTCGCGCTTGTGCTGGCCGCCCTGGCGTGGCTTGCCGGCGCGCGGGTCGTTGGTGGCGCGCATCCGGTCCGCCGTGGGGCCGAAATTATTTTCGCCGCCGGGGCGGAGATCGGCGTTCTGGGTGGCGACAGCGTCGTTGGGCGAGGTCACGGTCATTCACTTTCGTTCGAATCGGATTTGAGGTCGCGCTGGACCGCGGGCGTTCGCAATAATTTCTCGATCCGTTCCGCTTCCTCGAATCGATCGTCAACGCGGAAGCGAAGATCAGGCGCAAATTTTAAGTTAACGCGCCGCGCCACCTCGCCGCGCAGAAACTTCTTGTTGCGGTCGAAGGCTTTGAGCACCGCATCGATGTCGTCGCCGCCGAGCGGCATCACGTAGACGGTGGCGAGCTTGAGGTCCGGCGACATCCGCACTTCGGGGACGGTGACGATGTGGCTTTCGAGGTCGGGATCGTGCACGTCGCCATGCGCGAGAATTTCCGCGATGGCGTGACGCACGGTTTCGCCGACGCGCAACTGGCGCTGCGAGCCGCCGGGATGTTTCGCGGGCTGATGGTGGCGAGGCATGGGTTGAAATCCGAATTGCGGTCATCATCCGCGAAGGCGGATGATCCCGTATTCCAAACATTCATGATTTACAGCGTACTGGATGCTCCGCCTTCGCGGAGCATGACGGTCGCTCGCGCTCCAGATTCATTGTGAGATTTGGACTCACAGCGAACGCTGGATCGTCTCCACGCGATAGCACTCGATGACGTCGCCGACGCGCATGTCGTGGTAGCTTTCGAAGGCCATGCCGCATTCCTGGCCGGACTGCACTTCCTTCACTTCGTCCTTGAACCGCTTCAGGGTCGAGAGCTTGCCCTCGTGGACCACGACGTTGTCGCGGATCAGGCGCACGTTGGCGCCGCGCTCCACGGTGCCGTCGGTGACGCGGCAGCCGGCCACCTTGCCGACCTTGGAGATGTTGAACACCTCCAGGATCTGCGCGTTGCCGAGCATGGTCTCGCGAAGCGTCGGCGCGAGCAGGCCGCTCATCGCCTTCTTCACGTCGTCCACCAGGTCGTAGATGATGTTGTAGTAACGGATTTCGATGCCGTTGCGCTTGGCGAGCGCGGCGGCCTCCTTGTTGGCGCGCACCGAGAAGCCGATGATTGCCGCGTTGAAGCCTTCCGCCAGCGTCACGTCGGATTCCGAGATGCCGCCGACCCCCGCATGCAGGATGCGCGCGGCGACCTCGTCGGTGCCAAGCTTTTCCAGCGAGCCGAGGATCGCTTCCAGCGAGCCCTGCACGTCGGCCTTGATGACCAGCGGGAATTCCTTGCGGCCCGAGGTCTTGAGCTGCGACATCATCTGTTCGAGCGAGCCGCGCATGCCGGAGATGCTGGCGGCGGCGTTCTCGCGCTTCTGATGCGCGCGATAGCTCGTGACCTGACGGGCGCGGGTCTCGTTCTCGACCACGGCGAGCCGGTCGCCGGCTTCCGGCGGGCCGTTGAAGCCGAGCACCTCCACCGGCACCGAGGGGCCGGCTTCCTCGATGGTCTCGCCCTGATCGGAAATCAGCGCGCGGACGCGGCCCATTTCGGCGCCGGCGATGATGATGTCGCCGACCCGCAGCGTGCCGCGCTGAACCAGCACGGTGGCCACCGGACCGCGGCCGCGATCGAGCTTGGCCTCGATCACCGTGCCTTCGGCCGGACGCTGCGAATTGGTCTTGAGGTCGAGCAGTTCGGCCTGCAACGAGATCATTTCCAAGAGCTTGTCGAGATTGGTCTTGTTCTTGGCCGACACCTCGACATCGACCACGTCGCCGCCAAAGGATTCCACCTGGACGTCGTGTTGCAACAGTTCGGTGCGCACGCGCTCGGGCTTGGCCTCCGGCTTGTCGATCTTGTTGATCGCCACGATGATCGGCACGCCGGCCGCCTTGGCGTGGTTGATCGCCTCGATGGTCTGCGGCATCACGCCGTCGTCCGCCGCCACCACCAGGATGACGATGTCGGTGACCTTGGCGCCGCGCGCGCGCATCGCGGTGAACGCGGCGTGGCCGGGGGTGTCGATGAAGGTGATCTTCTGGCCGCCCGGCGCGGTCACCTGATAGGCGCCGATGTGCTGGGTGATGCCGCCGGCTTCGCCCGACACCACGTTGGCGTGGCGCAGCGCGTCGAGCAGCGAGGTCTTGCCGTGGTCGACGTGGCCCATCACGGTGACCACCGGCGAGCGCGGCTCGGTGTCGGTGGAATCGTCGACGACGTCGAACAGACCCTCCTCGACGTCCGAGGCGGCGACGCGCTTGACGGTGTGGCCGAGTTCCTCCGCGATCAGTTGCGCGGTGTCGGCGTCGATCACGTCGGTGATCTTGTGCATCGCGCCCTGCTTCATCAGCATGCGGATGACGTCGACCGCGCGCTCCGACATCCGGTTGGCGAGTTCCTGAATGGTGATCGCTTCCGGAATCGTCACCTCGCGGACCAGCTTCTCCTTCGGCTCGTTGGAGGCGTGGCCCTTGAGGCGCTGGGTGCGGCGGCGGAACGAGGCGATCGAGCGCTCGCGCACGTCGTCGGCGTTGAGCGCGGTGACCACGGTGAGGCGGCCGCGCTGCTTCTGCGGGCCGGGCTTCGCCGTCGGCTTCGGGGCGACGACCGGGCGGGCGGCCCCGCCGCCGGGACGGCGCACCATGCGCGGCGCCTCGTCCTCATCGCTGCCGTCGGCGGCGACCGTACCCGGCCGCGCGGTCGGGATCGGCGCGCGGGCCGTGGTGGCGGCGGGACGCACCGGCGCGCCGCCGGGCGCGGCCGGCTTGGCTTCCGCCTCGATGCTTTTCTTGGCCTGAATCTCGGCCTTGCGCTTGGCTTCCTCCTCCAGCCGGTGGCGTTCTTCCTCGGCCTTGCGGCGGGCCTCGGCGGCCTCACGCTCCTGCTGTTCGATGTATTCGCGGCTCTTGCGGCGCTCGGCCTCGGCCTCGGCGGCGCGGCGCTCCTCCTCCTCGCGCAGCCGGGCGTCGGCCAGCGCCGAGGCGCGGGCGCTGCGCTCGTCCTCGGTCAGCGTGCGCAACACCACGCCGGAGCCGGCGCGGGCCGGCGGCGTCGGGCGCGACGGCGCGCGGGCGGGCGTCGCCGCGGGCCGGGCGGCGGCGGGTTCGGCCTTGGCGGCGGGCTCGGTCGCCGGCGCGTCGCCGCCGATACGGCGCTTGCCGCGCTTCTCGACCACCACCTGCTTGGTACGGCCGTGGCTGAAACTCTGGCGCACGGTGCCCTGCTCGACGCGCGGTTTCAGCGTCAAGGTCTTGGTCGGGCTGACGCTCAAAGTCTTGTCGCCAGGATTCTTCGTATCAACCATACAGCAGTCCCAATCTTCTAGTCGTGTTGCGGTGCGCGGTTTCGCGCGGGTCTTGTCTGCGAAACGGGTGTCGTCTTGTTATCGGTTCCGCCGTCGTTGGCCATCCGGTATCGGACCAGGATCTGGCTCCGCGACAGGAACGTTTGACCGGCCGGGCCGGCGAGCACGGCAGCATGTATCACATTTGAGCGGCCAAGTGCCAAATCCAATTCTGCCGAGGTCAGCACGGAAATGACCGGAATTCCGGTTATTTCGTCCTCGCCGGCGCCGATCGGGCGAATAGCCGCCATTCGTTTGGCGTCGAGCTTGCGGATGCCGTCGGCGGCGCCGTCGCTGGCATGCAGCAGCGCCACCGCCTGGCCGCGCGCCAAGGCGTCCTCGACCTTGCCGAATCCGGCCACCACAAGGGAAGCCTTGGCCGCCATCGCCAGCGCCTCGACCACGCCGCGCGCCAGCAGCCGCTCGGTGTCGTCGGCGAGCGACGGGGCGGGTTTGACGGCGCGCTTGAAGCCGCGCGCGAACAGGCCGCGCCGCGCCGCCTCCGCCACCGCGCCGTGGGTGGCGCTCACCCACAGGCCGCGGCCGGGCAGCTTGCGCTTGAGATCGGGCACGACGTCGCCGGCGGGGCCGACGACGAAGCGGATCAGCTCGTCGATCGGCTTGACCTGGCGCGTGACCACGCACATCCGCGCGGTCCCGGGCCTTGCGGTCCGGGGGCCGTGATCGGGATCGGCCGGGTCGACGTGGTCAAGCATACCGGTGACATGGCTCCTTAAACCGTGTGGTGTTCGGCGGCCTCGGCGTCCTCGCCGCCGTCCTTGTCATCATCCTTGGCGAGGTCGGCCTCGGTGATCCAGCCGGCGGCGAGCCGCGCCTGCATGATGAGGTGTTCGGCATCCTCGCGCGACAGCTCGATGCCGTCGAAGAAGCCGGGATATTTGGTGACCTCGCCGCCGTCCTTGCGCTCGGTCCAACCGGCCAGATCGTCGGTGGCGCAGCCGGCCAGATCCTCGACGGTCTTGACGTCGTTCTCGCCGAGCTTGACCAGCATCTTCGAGGTGATGCCGGGCACCTCCTTGAGGGCGTCCTCGACCCCCAGTTCCTTGCGCCGCGCTTCCAGCTCCGCCTCCAGCGTTTCAAGATATTCGCGGGCGCGGCTCTGCAATTCCTCGGCGGTCTCGTCGTCGAAACCCTCGATGCTCGCCAATTCGCGGACGTCGACCAGCGCCAGTTCCTCCACCGAGGTAAAGCCTTCCGACGCCAGCAACTGGCCGACCACCTCGTCGACGTTGAGGGCTTCCATGAACGCCCGCGTCGAGTTCTCGAAATCGGCCTGACGGCGCTCGGATTCCTCCGATTCGGTCAGGATGTCGATGTCCCAGCCGGTGAGCTGCGAGGCCAGCCGCACGTTCTGGCCGCGCCGGCCGATCGCAAGGGATAATTGGTTATTGGTGTCCGGAACCACAACCTCGATGCGCTCGCGATCCTCGTCGATCACCACCTTGGAGACTTCCGCCGGCGCGAGCGCGTTGACCACGAAGGTCGCGATGTCCGGCGACCAGGGAATGATGTCGATCTTCTCGCCCTGCAATTCGTTGACCACCGCCTGCACGCGCGAGCCGCGCATGCCGACGCAGGCGCCGACCGGATCGACCGAGGAATCGCGCGAAATCACGCCGATTTTCGCGCGCGAGCCGGGGTCGCGGGCCACCGCCTTGATCTCCACGATACCGTCGTAGATTTCCGGCACTTCCTGCGCGAACAGCTTCGCCATGAATTGCGGATGGGTGCGGGAGAGGAAAATCTGCGGCCCGCGGGTTTCGCGGCGGACGTCGAACACGAAGGCGCGGACCCGGTCGCCGTTGCGGAACACCTCGCGCGGCAGCATCTCGTCGCGGCGGATGATGGCCTCGCCGCGGCCGAGATCGACGATGACGCTGCCGTATTCGACGCGCTTGACGACGCCGTTGACGATGTCGCCGATGCGGTCCTTGAATTCCTGATACTGGCGGTCGCGCTCGGCCTCGCGCACCTTCTGCACGATCACCTGCTTGGCCGACTGCGCCGCGATGCGGCCGTATTCCAGCGGCGGCAGCGTGTCGGCGATGGTGTCGCCGATTTGCGCGCCGGGGTTGGCGCGCTGGGCGTCGATCAGCGAAATCTGGTTGGCGGCGTTCTCGACCTGCTCGACCACCAGCATGTGGCGGGTGAGCGAGAGCTGGCCGGTCTTCGGATGAATCTCGGCGTGGACGTCGGTCTCGGCGCCGTAGCGGGCGCGGGCGGCCTTGGCGATGGCGTCTTCCATCGCCTCGATGACGATGTTGCGGTCGATCGACTTTTCACGCGCGACCGCGTCGGCGATCTGCAACAGTTCAAGCCGGTTGGCGCTGACGGCGGCCATGGTTCAGTCTCCTTCGATGGGATCGATCACGCCGGCGAGCCGCGCGTCGGCGGCAAGACGGTGCTGTTTGGTATTCTTCGGAAGCGGCTTCTTTTTCGGCTTCGCGCCCTTGGCGCGGGCCTTTTTGGCGTGCGCGGGCGGAGCCGCCTCGATGCCGAGACTTTCCTTCAATTCGCGCTCGGCGGCCTTGCCGCGGCGCATCGATTCCGCGATCAGTTCGTCGGTCAGTACCAGCCGCGCGTCGCCGATGTCATGCAGCGGCAGCGCCACCACGGCGTCCTCGCCGGCCGGCGGATCGTCGCGGCGCAACAGCAGGTCGTCGCCGTCGAGGCTTTCCAGAATGCCGCGAAACCGCTTGCGGCCCTGATGCGGCGCGGCCATGTCGATCTTCGCCAGATGACCCCGCGCGCGCTCGAAGTCCGAGCGGCGGACCAGCGGCCGATCGATGCCGGGCGAGGAAATCTCCAGCCGGTAGGCCCGCTCGATCGGGTCCTCGACGTCCAGCACCGGCGACAGCGCCTTCGACACCGCCTCGCAATCGTCGATCAGCATGGTTCCGTCCGGCCGCTCCGCCATGATCTGCACGGTGCAGCCGGCCTCGCCCGAGATTTTGATGCGGACCAGCCGGTAGCCCATGCCTTGCAGCACCGGGGTCGCGACGGCGGCCACCCGCGCGGCGACGCCAGGTTCCGTCATCAGGCGGGGCTCGTTCAGGAGGTCGTCGCTTGTCGCGGTGTCGGTCATCAGGCTCCGGGGGCGTTCAGGTAATAAAAAAGAGCGGGTCCCGAGGGGGCCCACTCTCAATACGCCATCGTACGAGAACTTTTCTGTTGAGCGCGCATATAGCGCCTTTCCGGCGATCCGGCAAGGGCCCGCGCAGCCTGGTTGCGGCGATTTGATCGCCGTTTCATGGCTCGGTGCGGCTGACAACGGCCCTTCAGCGGTTAAACTCGGTCGCGGACCCTGAAGAAACCGCGCGCGCCCCGGAGGAACTGCAATGCTGGACGAAGCCGTCATCACCGCTCACGCCGAGCGCATCCGCAACGACGGCTACACCGTGCTGGAGCGGGCCGTGGCCCCGCAACTGGTCGCGGACCTCAAGGCGGCGGTGGAGCGGATCGAGCGCGAGCATTCGCTCTCCACCGCGAAAACCTCGTTCGAGGGCTACAAGACGCTGCGCGTCAACAACCTGCTGACTTACGACGAGGTGTTCTGGGAGGTGCCGCTGCACGAGGCGGTGCTGCCGGTGGTGGAAGCGGTGCTCGACAAGGAGTGCCTGCTGTCGTCGTTCTGTTCGCTGGTGCTGGGACCGGGACAGGAGGCGCAGCCGATCCACGAGGACACCCAGCTCATTCCGCTGCCGCGCCCGCACATTCCGATCACGCTCAACGCGATCTGGGCGCTATCGGATTTCACCGAAACCAACGGCGCGACCCGGATCGTGCCCGGCAGCCACAAATACGATCGCGCGCCGGAATACGGCAGGGACTACGACACGGTGATGGCGACGATGCCGGCGGGCAGCGTCATGCTGTTCGACAGCGCGCTATGGCACGGCGGCGGCGCCAACGACAGCGACGCGAGGCGCTTCGCGTTTTCCTGCGCCTATTGCTGGGGCTGGATGCGACAGCAGGAGAACCTGCAACTCGGCATTCCGCGCGAGATCGCGCAACGCTTCCCGCGCCGCTTGCAGGAACTGTGCGGCTACAGCGTTTACAGGGGACAGTTCGGCCACATCGACAATCACGACCCGATCGAACTGTTGGGCCGCGAGCGCGGCAAGCGCATGGTGTGGGAAGCGACCGACGTGAAGAAGGCGCGGGCGTCGGCGAAGTCGTGATAGCGTCGTCATTGCGAGCACGCTCTCTCAGGTCGTCCCCGCGCAGGCGGGGACCCATAACCCCTGGCATTCTTGTGTGGGCGAGGCGTTCGTTCGAGGCGCTTAACGGCCATCCGTAAATCGCAAGCGCTGCGGAGTCTGGGTCCCCGCCTGCGCGGGGGCGACGCGCGGCGGGGTTATTCCGCGTCGCTCTCCCGCCGAAACCGCAGATACGCCGTCCGCCGCCCTTCGCGCGCTGCCTTTTGGCCGTAGCGCGTCATGGTGTAGCCCGGCCATGGCGTGCGCCAGTCGTCGGCGCATTCTGCCAGCCATTCGAACTGCGGCGCGCGCACGAGGTGCGCGAGCGTCCATTCCACGTAACTGTCGATGTCGCAGACGAAGCGGAACTCGCCGCCGGGCACGAGGACGCGCGCCATCGCGGCAACGGTTTCGTCCTGCACGAAGCGGCGCTTCCAGTGGCGGCGCTTCGGCCATGGGTCGGGGTGAATCAGGTCGATCCGCGTCAGCGATCGCGGCGGCGCCCACGCCAGCAGTTCGGCGGCATCGCCGGCGACGAGGCGGATGTTGCGGATGCCGCGCGCCTCGATCTGCACGAGGATTTTCGCCATGCCGTTGACGTAAGGCTCGCAGCCGATGAAGCCGGTCGAGGGACGCGCGAGCGCCTCGGCGACGAGATGCTCGCCGCCGCCGAAGCCGATTTCGAGCCGTACCGAATCGACCGCGACATCGAACAGCGCGCGCAAATCGGGCGGAGCCGTCTGGCTGAGGTCGAGCGCGAGACGCGGCAGCAGCCGCGCGATCAGGTCGGCCTGATGCTGGCGAAGCTTGTGGCCCTTGCGCCGCCCGAAAAACGAGCCGTGCGGGCGCGTCGAATCCGTCATGCCTTCGAACCCCAGCCGGTGTCGCGGTCGCGGTGCGCGATCGACGCCGCTCTTACGGGGTGAACGACGGAGGCGTCAACCGGCGATCCGGCGATCAGCGCTCGTCGGGCTGCTCGCGCGCGGCGATTTGCTCGACCATGTCGACGATGCTGCGGCGAAGTTTTGCGTCGCTGATGCGGGTGAAGGCGCGGGTCAGCGCCAGCCCTTCGGAGGTCGCGAGAAAGTCTGAAACATAAGCGGGCGATGGCGCTTCGCTGAAACCCTCGGCATTGATGTTGCCGCCCGGCCCGCCCTCGAACAGGAACGACACCGGAACTTGCAGGACCTCGGAGATCTGTTGGATCCGGCTGGCGCCGACGCGGTTGGTGCCCTTCTCGTATTTCTGGATCTGCTGGAACGTCAGCCCGAGGGCTTCGCCCAGTTTCTCCTGGCTCATGCCCAGCATGATGCGGCGCATGCGCACACGGCTGCCGACATATTTGTCAACAGGATTGGGCGCTTTGGTCGACATCAAACTCTCCCTGGCTGGACGGCGAAATAGGGGTGCATGCGACAATTCGTCAATTCGTTCGAAACGATTTGATCGCACGCAATTGCGGTTAATTTCGGCAGGCCCCGCGGCTCGGTACATATACCCGACGGCGGTTCGGTTTCTAATCCTTTATGCGAAACCGAAATAATAAGTAACCAAAAGGTTGATGGAAGGAAGGACGCGCGGATCTGCCATGCCGCGCGCGACTATCGGTTCCGTCGGCGTCCGCGACGTCGCGCCGCCACGATCAGCGCGATCGCGACCAGGATCGCGGCGGGAACATCGCCGGCGCGCGCGTAGAAAGTCGGCGGGATCGCCGCCGGCAGGCGGGCGTCGAGCACCCCTTCCTCGCCGAGACCGAGCGAGGCGATGATGCGCCCGAACGGATCGATCACCGCCGAGACGCCGGTGTTGGCGGCGCGCACCAGCGGCAATCCTTGCTCGACGGCGCGCAGCCGCGCCTGTTGCAGATGCTGGTACGGCCCGGTCGAGATGCCGAACCAGCCGTCATTGGTCAGGTTGACGATCCAGCCCGGCCGCTCGCCGCCGACCGCGCTGTCAGAGGGGAAGATCGCCTCGTAGCAGATCAAGGGCAGCATCGGCGGCGCGCCGGGAACGTCGATCATTCTCCGCCGGGTGCCGGGAATGAAACCGCCGCGCATCCTTGTGAGTTGCTCGAAGCCGAGCGCCTCCATCAGCGACTGGAACGGCAGGTACTCGCCGAACGGCACCAGATGCAACTTGTCGTAGACCGACAGGACGTCGCCGTCGTCGCCGATCAGATAGATCGAATTATAGGCGCGCCGCACCGGCACGCCCGGCGGCAGATCGGGCGCGCGCACCGCGCCGGTGATGAGCACGGTGCCGGGCGGCAGCAGATCGGCGATCTGCGCCATGGCGTCACCCTCGCGCGTCAGAAAAAACGGAAACGCCGATTCCGGCCAGATCAGGATATTGGCGTCGCGCACGCCGGAGGTTTGCGGGCTGGTGGCGCGGTCCGACAGCGCGAGATATTTCCGCATCACCGACGCCTTGGCGGAATAATTGAAACGATCGTCCTGCGTCAGGTTGGGCTGCATGATGCGCAGCCTGGGGCCGGCGAGGAGCTGCGTCGGATTGTTGACGAGGCGCAGCGCGCCGTAAGCGCCCATCGCCGCCAGCAGCACCAGCGCCGCGAGCGGGGCGAGCCGCGCGCGCGCCGCCTTGCCGTCGATCAGCACCGCGGGGCTGGCGAAGATCGCGACGCTGAGGAAGGTCATGCCCCACAATCCGATCAGCGCGGCGGTCTGCGCCAGCGCCAGCGGCTCGGTCAGCGCGTAGCCGAAAGCGTTCCATGGAAAGCCGGTGAGGACGTGGCCGCGCAGCCATTCGCTGACGGTGAGGGCCGCGGCGAGCGCCAGGATGCGCGCCGCGTCGCGGCTCCACAGCGCCCGCGCCAGCGCGAAACCGGCGGCGGTGAACAGCGCCAGATAAGCGGGCAGGCCCGAGACCGCGACCGGCAGCAGCCAGCCGAAGTGAGCGGCGTCGACCAGGAAGGCGTAGCCGATCCAGTACAGCCCCGGCACGAAATAGCCGAAGCCGAACCACCAGCCGGCGAGCGCCGCCGACGGCACGCCGTTGAAGCGGCCGGCGCCGGCGCCGTCGATCAGCCACACCATCACCGGGAAGGTGACGAACAGGATTGGCCAGGCGTTGAACGGCGCCATCGCCAGCGACGACAGCGCACCGGCCACGAGCGCGATCAGGGCGCGTCGCCATCCCCACGACAGCACGATGAACAGCGCCGCGGCACGTAGCTTCGCGCCAAACATCATGCGCCGTCGCCTTCGCCGGAGGGCGTCGCCGGCCGCTCGCCCGGCGGGGAGCCGGGATCGGGCGCGGCGTCGCGGCGGCGCGTCTCGCGGCCGCGCGTCGCCGGCCGCTCCTTGCGCGGACCGATGCGTAGCCGCTTGACCCGGCGTGGATCGGCGTCGAGCACCTCGATCTCGAAATCGCCGGGGCCGGAAATGATCTCGCCGCGCACCGGCAGGCGGCCGACATGGGTGACGATGAAGCCGCCGAGCGTTTCCACTTCCTCGCCGGCCTCGCCGGTGTCGAAGGCGTCGCCGATCATCTCGCGGACGTCGTCGAGGCTGGCGCGGGCGTCGGCGATGAAGGTGTTCTCGCCCTGCCGCACGATCGAGGGCGGCTCGGTGCTGTCGTGCTCGTCGTCGATGTCGCCGACAATCTGCTCGACGATGTCCTCGATCGAGACCAGGCCGTCGGTGCCGCCGTATTCGTCCACCACCAGCGCCAGATGCAGCCGCGACGCCTGCATCTGCGCCAGCAGGTCGATGGCGCGCATCGACGGCGGCACGTAGAGCAGGTTGCGGATGATGCCGGCCTCGGTGAGCGGCAGCGCCAGATCGAGCGCGCGCAGGTCGAGGCCGGCGACCGGCGGCTTCTTGCGGCGCGTCTTCGGCGGCTCCGGCACTTTCGCCTTCGCCGTCATGAACGCCAGCAGGTCGCGGATGTGGACCATGCCGACCGGATCGTCGAGGGTCTCGTTGTAGACCACGAAGCGCGAATGCGCCGCGCTCTCGAACAGCGCCATCAGCTCGCCGAGCGCAATGTCCTGCTTCACCGCGACGATGTCGGCGCGATGGATCATCACGTCGGCGATGCGCTGCTCGTGCAGATTGAGCAAATTGCGCAGCATGGTGCGCTCGACGGCGGAGAAGCCGGAATCGTCCGGCGCGCTGGCGTCGAGCACCACTTGCAGATCGTCGCGCACCGAGCC
Source organism: Xanthobacteraceae bacterium (assembly GCA_023954195.1). Taxonomy (GTDB): domain Bacteria; phylum Pseudomonadota; class Alphaproteobacteria; order Rhizobiales; family Xanthobacteraceae; genus 62-47. The sequence goes on along the minus strand of JAMLIK010000005.1, from coordinate 274,564 downwards.
GGCCTTCCAGCCGAACAGGGTGCGGATCGCGCGGATCAGCCAATTGTCGGACGCCGGCCGCAGCACGTCGCCGTCATGCACCGGCACCGGAAGATTCGGCGTGTCGCGCGGATTGTCCTGAACGGGGTCGGAGTCCGGCATGTCAGCTCACGCGCTCCCGATCCGCGCCCGAGTCCGGATAAGGATCGGGGATTCCCAGTTGCGCCAGGATTCGCCGTTCGAGATGTTCCATCGTCTCGGCCTCGGCGTCGGTCTCGTGATCGTAGCCGATCAGGTGCAGGAAGCCGTGCACCGCGAGATGGGTGAGGTGATGGTCGAACGGCTTGCCTTCGTCGCTGGCCTCGCGGCGCGTCGTCTCATAGGCGATGGCGATGTCGCCCAGCATCAACGGCGGATCGTCCGGCTGCCGCGCGCCTTCCGGCCGCAGAGCCGGAAACGACAGCACGTTGGTCGGTTTGTCGATCCTGCGCCACTCGCGGTTGAGCGTGCGGATGCCGTCGTCGTCGGTCAGCATCACCGCCAGCTCGGCGTCCGCGACATCGGCGGTGACGGAAGCGGCGGCGGCGTCGATGGCGCGGCGGATCACGTCCTCGGCGTCGGGCTCGGCGTTCCAGCAGGTGGCGACGGTAATCACGTCGGTATCGGGAATCGAGGCGGTCATTAGGAGCGGCTGGTTGTCGGCTTGCGCGGCAATCCCTCATAGGCGGCGACGATGCGCGCCACCAGTTCGTGACGGATCACATCCTCGGCCGAAAAATGCACCTGGGCGATACCCTCGACGCCGTCCAGCAGCTTGATCGCCTCGATCAGGCCGGAAGTCTGGCCGCCCGGCAGGTCGATCTGGCTCGGATCGCCGGTGACGATCATGCGGCTGTTCTCGCCGAGCCGGGTCAGGAACATCTTCATCTGCATCGAGGTGGTGTTCTGCGCCTCGTCGAGGATGATCGCGGCATTGGTGAGCGTGCGCCCGCGCATGAAGGCGAGCGGCGCGATCTCGATCTCGCCGGTCTGCAACGCACGCTCGACGATGCGCGAATCCATCAGGTCGTAGAGCGCGTCGTAGATCGGGCGCAGATAGGGATCGACCTTCTCGCGCAGGTCGCCGGGCAGGAAGCCGAGCCGCTCGCCGGCCTCCACCGCCGGCCGGGTCAGGATGATGCGATCGACTTCCTTGCGCTCGAACAGTTGCGCCGCCTGCGCCACCGCCAGCCAGGTCTTGCCGGTGCCGGCGGGGCCGACGCCGAACACCAGTTCGTGATGTTTCAGCGCGCGAATGTAGGCGTCCTGCGCCTTGGTGCGGGCGCGCACCGGGCGCTTGCGCAGGTTGATCGCCTCGAAGGCGGAGGCGGGCGTCTTGGCGTCGATCTCGAACAGCGAGCCTTGCGCCATCACCGAGCGGATCGCGCCTTCGACGTCGCCTTGCGCCAGATCGTGGCCTTGCCGCGCCAGCGCATAGAGCGCGTCGAGCACGCGGTGCGCGGCGGCGCAGGCGTCGCGGGCGCCGGCGATGGAGATGTGGTTGCCGCGCGAATCCACCACCACGTTGAGGCGGCGCTCGATCAGCGCGAGGTTCTGTCCGTAAGGTCCGACCAGCGCCGAGGCGGCGCGGTTGTCGTCGTAATCGACCTCGATCCGGACGTCCGGCGCTGTCTGCGTGTCGCGATCAAAGTTGCGGCGAGGGTTGAGCGTTGGCGAATCCGATGCGCTTTTGGGCAAGGGTTTCAGGCTCCGGTGCTGGCGGATGCGCGCGCGCGCGGCGAGGCCGTGGCTAGTCGGCCGAGCAGGCTGTAGCGCTCCAGGCTGTCGAGGGTCACCGGTCGCACCTCGCCGATGATGTCCTCGGAGGCCATGACATGCGCCGGTTGCAGATAGGCGGTGCGGCCGACGATCTGGCCTTCGTTGCGCGCGGCGCGCTCGAACAGCACATCGACCGTCGTGCCGATCGCCGCCCGGTTGAAGGCGTGTTGCTGGCGGTCGATCAAGTCCTGTAGCCGTGCCAAGCGTTCGTCCATCGTGGCCGCTGCAACCATCTCCCGCATGTCCGCGGCGGGCGTGCCCGGTCGCGGCGAATACTTGAACGAGTAAGCCGAAGCGTAACCGATTTGCTCGACCAGCGCGAGGGTGGCCTTGAAATCTTCCTCGCTCTCGCCGGGGAAGCCGACGATGAAATCCGATGAAAACGCGATGTCCGCCCGTGCCTCGCGGAATCGCGCGATGACGTGGCGGTATTCGTCGGCGGTGTGCTTGCGGTTCATCGCCGCGAGAATCCGGTCGGAACCCGACTGCACCGGCAGATGCACGAACGGCATCAGCGCCGGCAGGTCGCGATGCGCCGCGATCAATTCGTCGTCGACGTCGCGCGGATGGTTGGTGGAATAGCGGATGCGCGCGATGCCGGGAATTTCCGCGAGGCGATAGAGCAGTTTGCCGAGCGACCACGTCCGCCCGTCGGGGCCGTCGCCGTGATAGGCGTTGACGTTCTGGCCGATCAGCGTGATCTCGCGCACGCCGTTGTCGGCGAGCCGCCGCGCGTCGTCGAGAATGCGCGCCACCGGCCGCGACGCTTCCGCGCCGCGCGTGTAAGGCACCACGCAGAAGGTGCAGAACTTGTCGCAGCCTTCCTGCACGGTGACGAAGGCGGAGACGCCGCGGGCGCGGATCGCCTGCCGCGACGGCGGCGGCAGGGCGGCGAACTTGTCCTCGACCGGGAACTCGGTGTCGATGGCGCGGCCCTCGCTGCGGGCGCGCGCCAGCAGCCGCGGCAGGTTGTGATAGCTCTGCGGGCCGACCACAACGTCGACCACCGGCGCGCGGCGGATGATCTCGTCGCCCTCCGCCTGCGCCACGCAGCCGGCGACGACGATGTTGAGATCGCGGCCGTTGCGGGCGGCGTCCTCGCGGGCGAGGCGCAGCCGGCCCAGTTCGGAATAGACCTTCTCGGCCGCCTTCTCGCGGATGTGGCAGGTGTTGAGAATCACCAGGTCGGCGTCACCGACGCTGGCGGTCTCGACGAATCCCTCCGGCGCGAGCGTGTCCACCATGCGCTGGGCATCGTAGACATTCATCTGACAGCCATATGACTTGATGTGCAGCTTGCGCGGCGGGGACATGGAACCTGTTGCTACGGGGACGGCGCGTGCTCTGGCGCGCTGCTCAATTATAGGCTCGGACGCGGAAAATCCAGCGCGGACGGTGAAAAGCCTCGGCGGGAATGGTCGAATCAACCGCCGGACGCGGCGAATTTACGTATGATTTCAGTTAATTGCCGCATATCGTCGAAGCCGGCGCGGGCGCCGGCGGCGATCAGGGTGGCGGCGTGGCCGTGCCCGCAATGGCCGCCGCCGCAAAAGCCAATCGCCGTCATGCCGGCGGCCCGCGCCGCCGTGACGCCCGGAACGCTGTCCTCGATCACCAGGCAGCGGCCGGGTTCCGCGCCCATCCTGTCGGCGGCGAACAGGAACAGGTCCGGCGCCGGCTTGCCGCGCGCGACCTGCGCGGCCGAGAAAACATGCGGGGCGAAGCGCGGCAGCAGGCCCGTGCGGGTCAGGCTGGCGGCGATCTTGTCCGGCGCGCCGCTGGAGGCGACGCAGACCGGAACAGTGATGGCGGCCAGCGTCTCGGCGACATGCGGCACGGCTCGCAGCGAGGCGGCGAACTCCTGGAACAGCGCGGCCTTGAGCCGGGCGTCGAAATCGTCCGGGAGCCGGCGGCCGAGTTCGGCTTCCACCTCCTGATGCGCCGCCTGCGCCGAGCGGCCGAGGAAGCGTGAAAACACCTCCTCGGCGGTGATCGGATAGCCGGCCCGCGTCAACTGCTCGGCATGGACGCGGCACGAGATCACCTCGCTGTCCACCAGCACGCCGTCGCAATCGAAGATGATGAGGTCGAGGGGCACGATCGTTATTCGCATTGCTGTCGTCATTGCGAGAGCGAGGCGACGACGCAATCCAGAGGCCAGGAAGAAGGACTGGATTGCGTCGCGGAGCCTGTGCTCGGACAACGCGAAGCGTTGATCCGAGTGCTCGCAATGACGGAAAGACTCTGAAATCTCAGCCCTTCGTCTCGTCGATCGGCACGCAATAGAGTTCGAGCCGGTGATCGACCAGCCGGTAGCCCAGCTTGCGGGCGATTTCGCGTTGCAGCACCTCGATTTCCTCCGAGGTGAATTCGACCACGGTGCCGTCGCGCAGGTTGATGAGGTGATCGTGATGGCTGTCGCGCATGGTCTCGTAACGGGCGCGGCCCTCGCGGAAATCGTGGCGCTCGATGATGCCGGCGTCCTCGAACAATTTCACGGTGCGGTAGACCGTCGAGATCGAGATCTTGTCGTCGACCGCGACGCAGCGCCGGTACAGTTCCTCGACGTCGGGATGGTCGGCCGCCTCGGCCAACACGCGGGCGATGACGCGGCGCTGCTCGGTCATGCGCATCCCGGTGGCCGCGCAACGCGCCTCGATGCCGGTCGATTTCGACGACGGTGCGGATTTCAAAGCGGTCATGATCCTCTTGCTCCCCGAGGATGCTGTCTTGCCACCCCACGGCGGCTACGACAAGTCGCGGCGCATCACCAGGGCGTTGCGCTCCTCGCCGCCGGCCTCGCGATAGTAACGCTCGCGGCGGCCGACCACGGCGAAACCCGCTTTGTCGTACAATCGCCGCGCCGGCAGGTTGGTTTCCTCGACTTCGAGGAACACGGTGCGGACGCCGCGTCCGGCGAGATGTCCGAGATGGGTGGCGAGCAGGCCGCGCGACAAGCCGCGCCCGCGCTGGCGCGCCGCCACCGCGATCGACAGGATTTCGGCCTCGTCGGCCGCGATCCGCGAGACCGCGAAGCCGATCACCCTGGTCCCGCGCCGCAGCCGATGCACCAGCGTATTGGGTTCCCGCAGCATGGCGTCGAACTCGCTTTCGCCCCAGCCGCGATGAAACGATTCCGCGTGCAATTGCGCCAGCGCGGCGAGATCGTGCCCGGTGGCGGGTTCCACCACCGGCACCTCCGGGAGCCACCACGCAACGAGAAAATTCTTCATGAAGCGGCGGGCTGCAAGGCGGACGCCGACCCGGCGGCGGGCTTGGCGTCCGGCGCGCGCAGGTAATAGGGCCGCGCCGGGGCGCTTTCCGGCGTCACGGCGGCGCCAAGCCAGGCCACCCAGCCGATATCGGGGGCCGGCCTGGGTTCGACCCGCGCCGGCGGCGGGGCATCGGCCGGCCAGCGGTCGGCGACCAGACGCGCGGCGTTGCCGACCAGGATCGGCGGCCCGAACCGGGGGATGGCTTCCAGCGCCGTGCCGATCGGAACCAGATCGGGATGCAGCAGCGTCGTGCCGCCGCCGCTGGCGACCTGGAGGTAGACGTGATCGTGCCGGGCGTCGATCACCGACATGATCGGATGCGCGCCGCGCTCGCTGACATAGGGCGCAGCGAAGGCGGTCAGCGTGGTCAGCCCGACCACCGGCTTGTGGGCTGCGAGCGCGATGCCGCGGGCGGCGGACAGGCCGACGCGCAATCCGGTGAAGCTGCCGGGGCCGGTGGTGACGGCGACGCGGTCGAGCGCGGCGAAGGCGATGGCCGCCTGCTTCATGACGCGCGCGATCAGCGGCATCAGCGCCTCGGCGTGGCCGCGCTGCATCGGCTGCGATTCATGGGCGAGCAGCCGCGTCGACCTGGTGTCAAGAACGGCCGCGGAGCAGGCGTCGAGCGCGGTGTCGATGGCGAGGATCAGCATAAGCGAGCGAATAGTAAGGAGCGAATAGCGAATAGATTAGCATGAAAGGGCGCGTCGCGCCCATGCGTCCCTGGTTTCTTCCTTCTATTCGCTACTCCCTATTCGCTCCCTACTACACCGCTTCGACCTCGCTGACTTCCGGCACGAAGTGCCGCAGCAGGTTCTGAATGCCGTGCTTGAGCGTCGCGGTGGACGACGGGCAGCCCGAGCACGCGCCCTTCATGTTGAGATAGACGATGCCGTCCTTGAAGCCGCGGAAGGTGATGTCGCCGCCGTCGTTGGCGACCGCCGGCCGCACCCGCGTTTCGATCAGGTCCTTGATGATCCCGACGGTCTCGGCGTCGGCCTCGCTGAAGAACTCGTCCGCCTCGTCGGTGTCGTCGCCGTCGATGCTGCCGTCGGCCATCAGCGGGCCGCCGGACATGTAGTGCTCCATGATGGCGCCGAGGATCGCCGGCTTGAGGTGCTGCCAGTCGCCGTCCGCCTTGGTGACGGTGACGAAATCGGCGCCGTAGAACACGCCGGCGACGCCCGGCACGTCGAACAGCCGTTCGGCGAGCGGCGAGCGCACGGCGCTCGCGCGGTCGTTGAATTCCATGGTGCCGCTGGCCAGCACGGCGCGGCCGGGCAGGAACTTCAGCGTGGCGGGGTTGGGGGTGGCTTCGGTCTGAATGAACATGATTTTCTCCGATCGCGGCCGGGTGCAAGGCCCGGCGGATGGTTTCACTTTATCAAATAGGCGCGGCAAACGCACGGTCAAGCGGCGACAGCATTATATCCGAGCGATATCAATCCTTTACGACAGGGCGTCGATGTCCTTGTCGGTCAGGGTGCCGGGCACGATGGTGACCGGGATCGGGAACGAGCCGACCGTCTTGGCCATCGCGGTGATGATCGGGCCCGGCCCCTCCGGGCCGCTGCCGGCGGCCAGCACCAGCATGGAGATATCGACGTCCTTATCGATCACGTCGAGAATTTGCGCGTTCGGAAGGCCCTCGCGGATCACCCGCTCCGGGGTGATGGCGGCGATGCCGTTGGCGCGGCCGGCGGCACGGTCGAGCGCCGCGTTGGCGATCTCCTCGGCTTCCGCCTTCATGAGGTCGGCGACGCCGAGCCATTGCTGGTTATGGTCCTCGGTGTCGATGACGCGCAGCATCACCACGCCGCCGCCGACCCGCACCGCCCAGCGGCTGGCGTAATACACCGCGCGGTCCCATTCCGGGCTGTCGTCAACGATCACCAGGCATTTCGGCTTGTGACCCTGTTCGTAGCTGCGTCGTTGCGTGCTCATCCATGTTCCGATGTTCGGGTCATCGTCCGGATCGATCGACGGTCGATGCCCGGACGCGATGCCCCACCCCAACCATCCCCACGCCGCGCGGCGGCGCAAAACCCGGCCATGCTGCCACGGTGCGGGCGCGTTCGACAAGCGTGTCGCGCAAGCGGCCTCGCCCCCGCTTCAAATATGGCGGACGAACGGCGGAACCGCGCCCCGATCACCGGCGCCGGATGAAACCGACGATGTCCTTCACATCGTTGATGGTTTTCTCGGCAATGGCGTTGGCGCGCGAGGCCCCTTCGATCAGCACGCTATCGACATAGGCGTGGTCCTGCGACAGCCGCTTCATCTCCGCCGTGATCGGGCCGAGTTTCGCCACCGCGAGATCCACCAGATTCGATTTAAATCCGGAGAATTGCGCGCCGCCGAACTCGCGCAGCACGTCGGCCTTTGGCCGACCGGAAAGCGCGGCGAAGATGCCGACCAGGTTGTCGGCCTCGGGCCGCGCCTCCAGACCTTTCTCCTCGCTCGGCAGCGGCTCGGGATCGGTCTTGGCCTTGCGGATCTTCTGCGCGATGGCGTCGGCGTCGTCGGACAGGTTGATGCGCGAGTAATCCGAGGCATCGGATTTCGACATTTTCTTCGCGCCGTCGCGCAGGCTCATCACCCGCGTCGCGGGACCGGTGATGACCGGCTCGGGCAGCGGGAAATAGATCGCGGGCTGGCCGTTGGCGGCGATCGATTCGGAGAAGTCGTTGTTGAATTTCTGCGCGATGTCGCGCGACAGTTCGAGGTGCTGCTTCTGGTCCTCGCCGACCGGCACATGCGTCGCTCGATAGAGCAGGATGTCGGCCGCCATCAGCACCGGATAATCGTACAGCCCGATCGAGGCGTTCTCGCGATCCTTGCCGGCTTTCTCCTTGAACTGGGTCATGCGGTTGAGCCAGCCGAGCCGCGCCACGCAATTGAACACCCAGGTCAGTTCGGCGTGCCCCGCCACCTGGCTCTGGTTGAAGATGATGTTCTTCTTCGGGTCGATTCCGGCGGCGATGAAGGCGGCGGTGACCTCGCGGGTGCAGCGGCGCAATTCGTCCGGCCCGCCCCACACCGAGATCGGCACCGTGATGGCGTGCAGGTCGACCACGCAATAAATGCATTCGGCGGTCGATTGCAGCTTCACGAAATTGACGATGGCGCCGAGATAGTTGCCGAGATGCAGGTTGCCGGTGGGCTGGACGCCGGAGAAAACGCGCTGAGTGGTCATGGTCTGGAGGTCCTCTGAAGGCCGGGGTTGGATGCCGGCCTCGCTTGTCGGGGCGACCCTTGCCACGGCGGCCTCACGCGCGCAAGCCGGGCTTTCGCAGCGCCCGGATCGCCTCGCGCGGCCGCACCACGCCGAATAGCGCCAGGCTCGCGGCATAGATGGCGACGGCCGTGCCGATCAGGGCGGCCAGCGTCAGCGCGACAAACAGGCGATGGCCGCCGTCGAGCCATGGCGCGAGGCCGCGGGTGGCGAGCCACAGCGGCGCGGCCATCGTCAGCGCCGCCAGCGCGATGCGCGGCAGCCGCGCGCGCGTATGCACCCCGAGCATGAGGCCGAATCGAATCCGGGCGCGGATCAGCAGCCACAGCGCGCCGACCCATGCGCCGAGCGCGATGGCGGCGGCGATCCCCGCCACGCCGTGGACGCGGTCGAGCGCCACGCTCGCGGCGACGGTCGCGGCGAGAGCTGCGAGCGCGGCCCACATCGGCGTCCCGGTGTCGTCGCGCGCGAAAAAGATCGGCGCCAGCGCCTTGGTCAGCACCTGCGCCGGCAGGCCGAGCGCGAGCCATGTCAAGGCTTGCGCGGTGGCGCGGCTGTCGGCGGCGGTGAACGCGCCGTGTTCGAACAGCAGCCGCACGATCGGCCCGCTCAGCAGCATCAGCCCCAGCGCCGCCGGCAGCGCCAGGCCGATGGCGAGTTCGAGCCCGCGCGTGGCGGCACGGGAGAAAGCGGCGGCGTTGTCGCGCGTCGCGCGGGTCAGTTCGGACACCAGCACCGTGCCCATGGCGACACCGACGATGCCGAGCGGCAGTTCGACCAGACGGTTGGCGAAATACAGCCACGAGATCGCGGCGGGCGAGGCGGAAGCGATGGCGGCGGCGCCGACGATCATCAGTTGCGGCGCGGCGCTGGCGATCATGCCGGGCGCGGCGCGCCTGAGGAAGCCGCGCATCTCGCGGTCGAGACTGACGCGGAGCGGCGCCGCGAGGCCGCCGCCGCCGGTCGCCAGTGCCGCCAGTTGCAGCAGGCCGGCGATGCCCACGGTGGCCGACATCAACAGCGCCGCGACGGCGGGCTGGCGCGGAAACATCAACAGCCCGATGGCGGCGGCGATCAGGGCGACGTTGAACAACAGCGGCGAGAACGCGGTGAGCGCGAAACGGTGACGCGCGTTGAGGAGCGCCATCATCACCGTCACCGGTCCGGCGAAGGCGAGATAGGGCAGCATCAGGCGGGCGTTGCCGACGGCCAGCAGGAACGCCGGTTGGCCGACGAAGCCGGGGGCCAGCGCCGCGATCACCAGCGGCATCACCAGGCCGATCAGCAGGGCGGCTCCGAATACCGCGAGGCCGATGGTGCCGAGCACGCGGCCGGCGAAGGCGGCGGCCGCGACGCCGCCGTCGCGGTCGTGCACCCGCCAGTAGGCCGGAACCAGCGCGGCGTTCAGGGCGCCCTCGGTGAGCAGCCGCCGCGCCACATTAATCAACTGGAACGCGGCCAGGAAAGCGTCGGCCACCGGCCCCGCGCCGAGCAGCGCCGCCATCAGCGCGTCGCGCGCGAATCCCAGCAGGCGCGAGGCCAGCGTGCCGGTGGAGACGGTGAGGAGATGGCGGATCATCGGGCGGGGTCGCGCGGCTCGATTGTCGGGTCGATGCTTGCTGGCGCGTGGCGGAACGTGTTAGGCCGCAACCGCGCCCCGTACCCTTTACGCGCCCCGCCACAATCGCCCAACCGGATTTTTCAACCATGACCTCCGTGAAATACGACGTGCTTGGAATCGGCAACGCCATCTTCGACGTGCTGGTGCGCGCCGACGAGGCGTTTCTCGCCGCGCATGGCATGACCAAGGGCGCGATGGCGCTGATCGACGAGGCGCGCGCCAAGGCCATCTACGACGCGATGGGCCCGGCGACGACGATGTCCGGCGGCTCGGCGGCCAACACCATCGTCGGCGTCGCCTCCTTCGGCGCGCGCGCGGCCTATGTCGGCAAGGTGAAGACCGACGAGGTCGGCCGCGCCTATACCCATGACATCCGCGCCGCCAACGTCGCGTTCGACACCCCGGCGGCGGCCGACGGCCCCGCTACCGGCTGCTCCTACATCCTGGTGACGCCGGACGGCGAGCGCACCATGAACACCTATCTCGGCGCGGCGCAGAACCTGACGCCGAACGACATCGACCCGGCGCAGATCGCAGCCTCCGCCGTGATCTATCTCGAAGGCTATCTGTGGGATCCGCAAAACGCCAAGGAAGCCTTTCTCAAGGCGTCGGAGATCGCCCATCGCGCCGGCCGCAAGGTGGCGCTGACGCTGTCGGACGCGTTCTGCGTCGATCGCTACCGCGACGAGTTCCTCGACCTGATGCGCCGCAAGGTGGTGGACATCGTGTTCGCCAACGAGAGCGAATTGCATTCGCTGTACCAGACCGCCGATTTCGACACCGGCCTCGGCGCGCTGCGCAAGGATGTCGGACTCGCGGTGGTGACGCGCAGCGAGAAAGGCTGCGTCGTGATCGAGGATGGCGACACCACGCCGGTGCCGGCGCACCCGATCGGCGAACTGGTGGACACCACCGGCGCGGGCGACCTGTTCGCGGCGGGATTCCTGTTCGGCCTGGCGCGCGGCGCGAGCCGCGCCGAGGCCGGCCGGCTCGGCGCGCTGGCGGCCGCCGAAGTGATCCAGCACATCGGCGCGCGGCCGCAGGTATCGCTGAAGGACCTGGCGCAGCAGAGCGGGCTGCCGGTGTAATTCGGCAAGGGCGCGTACCTGCACTGAGTCATGCCCGGACTTGATCCGGGCATCCATCTTTTTGAAAATGATGGATTGCCGGGTCAAGCCCGGCAATGACGTGCGAAAAATTCGACACGCGATTCACGCCGTCTTGGCGGCCTTCAGGCCGCGCCGCTTCTCGACGTCCTCGCGCATGATGAACTTCTGGATCTTGCCGGTCACCGTCATCGGAAATTCCTCGACGAACTCGACATAGCGCGGGATCTTGTTGTGGGCGATCTGGCCCTCGCAGAAGGCGCGGACCTCTGTCTCGGTCAGCGTCTCGCCGGGACGCACGCGGACCCAGGCGCACAGCTCCTCGCCGTAGCGGGAGTCGGCGACGCCAAAAATCTGCACGTCCTGGATCTTCGGATGACGGTACAGAAATTCCTCGATCTCGCGCGGATAGAGATTTTCGCCGCCGCGGATCACCATGTCCTTGATACGGCCGACGATGTTGCAATAGCCGGCGTCGTCGATCACCGCGAGGTCGCCGGTGTGCATCCAGCCGCCGCGGTCGAGCACCTCGGCGGTCTTGTCGGCGTCGTCCCAGTAGCCCAGCATCACGCTGTAGCCGCGCGTGCACAATTCGCCGCGTTCGCCGCGCGGCACCACGCGGCCTTCGAGATCGACCACCTTGACCTCAACATGCGGATGGATGCGGCCCACCGTCGAGACGCGGCGCTCCAGCGGATCGTCGGTGGAGCTTTGGAAACTCACCGGGCTGGTCTCGGTCATGCCGTAGGCGATGGTCACCTCGCGCATGTTCATCTCGTCGTTGACGCGGCGCATCACCTCGATCGGGCACGGCGCGCCGGCCATGATGCCGGTGCGCAGCGACGACAGGTCGAACGTCTTGAAATCGGGGTGGTCGAGTTCGGCGATGAACATCGTCGGCACGCCGTAGAGCGTGGTGCATTTCTCGCGCGCGACGGTTTGCAGCGTCGTCAGCGGATCGAAACCCTCGCCGGGATAGACCAGGGTCGCGCCCAGCGTCACCGCGGCGAGATTGGCCATCACCATGCCGAAACAATGATAGAGCGGCACCGGGACGCAGATGCGGTCGTGCTCGGTGAGGCGCATGGCGCGTCCGGTGAAATAGCCGTTGTTGAGGATGTTGTGATGCGTCAGCGTCACGCCCTTGGGCGATCCGGTGGTGCCGCTGGTGAACTGGATGTTGACGGGGTCGTCGAACTGCAAGGTTTTCGCCAGCGCCGCGATCTGCTCGCGGTGGCGTGGCGCGCCCATTTTCGTAACGTCCTCGAAGGCGAGGGTGCCCGGCGCTTTCGGCCCGCCGACCTGAATGATCGCGTGCAGCATCGGCAGCCGCGCCGAGCGCAGCGCGCCCGGCTCCGCGTGCGCCAGTTCCGGCAGCAGCGTGTTGAGCATCGCCATGTACTGGCTGGTCTTGAACGCGGTGGCGGTGACCAGCGCCGAACAGCCGACCTTGCCGAGCGCGAATTCCAGTTCGCTGAGGCGATAGGCCGGATTGATGGTGACAAGGATCAGGCCGGCGCGGGCGGCGGCGAATTGCGTCAGCGTCCATTCCGGCCGGTTGAGCGACCAGACGCCGATACGCGCGCCACGCTCCAGCCCGAGCGCGAGAAAGCCGGCGGCGAGATCGTCGACCCGCGCCGCGAATTCCCGCCAGCTCCAGCGCACGTCATGGCTCGGCGACACCAGCGCCTCGCGCTCGCCCCAGCGCGCGACGGCGCGCTCCAGCGCGGTGCCGATGGTTTCGCCGAGCAGCGGCGCGTCGGAGATGCCGCAGACGTAACTGTCGAGGGGGTTCATGGCGAGGCTCCTTCGGAGTCTGACTCAAAAATGTAGCGCACAGGATCCAGCGATTGTTGCGTCGTCCTCGCGAAGGCGAGGACCCATAACCCCTGGCCTTTGCGATTTGAACGGCTCACCCCGACGGATTGAACCGGACCGCTGCGGCGTATGGGTCCCCGCCTAGGCGGGGACGACGATTTTCGCATTCGCGCGGGTCACGCCGCGTCTTTGACATCAAGTCCGGCATAGACGCCGGCCTCGAACGCGGCGAAAGCCGACAGGCATTGCGGGTCCGCGAACGGCAGCACCTGCATCAGGATCACGCCGGTGATGTCACGCACCGGATCGATCCAGAAGTAGGTGTTGGCGAGCCCGGCCCAGGCCAGGCTGCCGGCGCTGCGGCCTTCCGGTGTCGTCGCGGTGTTTATCATGAAGCTGAGGCCCCACTTCTTGACGATGCCGGGATAGAGATCGACGTCGTTGGTGGCGAAGGCGACCGCCGAGGTCATCTTGCCCATCGACAGATCGCCGATGTGATTCTGCCCCATCGTGGCGACCGTCTCCGGCTTCAGCACCTGATGACCGTTGCCGCTGCCCCTGTTCAGGATCATCTGGGTGAATTTGATGTAGTCGGCCGCCGTGCCGTAGAGGCCGCCGCCGCCCATCTCGAATTCCGGGGTCTGCTCCAGCTCGAACGGGATCGGTTGCAGCGATCCGTCCGGCCCGCGCGCGTGCATCCCGACGAGCCGCTGGCGCATCGCGTCGGTGATCTTGAAGGCGGTGTCGGTCATGCCGAGCGGCTGGAACAGATTCGCGCGCAGATATTCGCCGAGCCGCTGCCCGCTCGCCGCTTCCACCGCCTTGCCGACGAAATCGATGTTGGTGCCGTATTCCCAGCGGGTGCCGGGATCGGTCATGATCGGCGTCTTCAACGCGGCGTTCTGGCATGAGGTGATGCCGGGCGTGCCGGTTTTTTCCAGATACGTCACCATGTCGCCGTTCCACATGTCGTAGCAGAAGCCGGCGGTGTGGGTGAGCAGGTGGCGCAGCGTGATCGGCCTGGTCGCCGCGCGCAGCTTTGCATTGCCGTCGGCGTCAAAGCCTTCCAGCACCTGCGGCGCGGCGAGATCGGGCAGCAGCTTGCCGATCGGCTCGTCCAGCGACAGTCTGCCCTGCTCGACAAGCTGCATGGCGCCGGCCGCGGTGATCGCCTTGGTCATCGAGGCGATCCAGAACACGCTGTCGAGGGTCATGTCGGCCTTGGTGCCGAGGTCGCGCTTGCCGACCGCGCCCTCGTAAATGATATCCTTGCCGGTGGCGGCGATCGCCGCCGCGCCGGGGATTTGTCCGGCGTCGCTCGCGCCGCGCAATGCCTGGTCGATTTGCGCCCGTCCCTGCATGTCGTATCTCCCTGCTGGCTTTTTGTTAACTGGCCGATCTTCGCCCGTTGCTCGGCGTCCCGCAAGTCACGCCATCGGGACCGGCCGCGCCGCGCTGTCGCGGCCGCCCTTGCGGATCGCCTCGCCTCCGGCCATTTTCGCCGCGGGGAGATCAGCATGACCGACAGTTTCTGGAATGCCGAACGCGAGGCGCGCGTGCGGGACAGTTTTGCCCGGCAGGGCATGATGGCGACGCTCGGCGCGACGCTTGAAAAGGTCGCGCCCGGCGCGGTCGAGATCGCGCTAAGGCCGGCGCCCGCCATCTCGCAGCAGAACGGCTTCGTCCATGGCGGGGCGATCGGCGCCATCGCCGATTCGGCGGCGGGTTACGCCACGCTCAGCCTCCTGCCGCTGGATACGGCGGTGCTGACGACGGAGTTCAAGATCAACCTGATCGCTCCGGCGGTCGGCGAGCGGATCGTGGCGCGCGGCGAGGTGGTGAAGGCGGGAAAGACCCTGACCATTGCTCAAAGCCGGGTGATCGCGGAAAGCGGCGGGCAGGAGAAGCTAATCGCGCTGCTGGTGGCGACGATGATGGCGATCCGCAACCGCGACGGCCTTGCCGGTTAGAGCATGATCCTTTCCGAAAACCGATGTCCACCCTCGGATCAAGTCCGAGGGCATGCTTTTCGGGATCATGCCCTAACGATCCTGCTCGCCGCCGAACTGGCCGTGGCGGCCGACGCCGGAGGCGAAGCGCGTCGCTCCGGCCAGCGTCTCGCCGGAGTCGATCACCTTGAGCCCGCCGCGCATCTCGTTGGCGATGGCTTCTTCCTCGTCGGCGATGTCCCATTGCCGCAGCGCCGATAGCCGGTCGGCGCGCATGCAAGTCTGCGGGAACGCCGCGATCTCCTTGGCGAGGGCAACGGCCTCGGCCCGCGCGCGACCCTTCGGCACCACGCGGTTGGCGAGGCCCATGGCGAGCGCCTCCTCGGCCGCGACCGGGCGGCCGGTCAGGATCAGGTCCATGGCCCGCGAATGGCCGATCAGGCGCGGCAGGCGGATGGTGCCGAGGTCGATCAGCGGCACCCCGAAACGGCGGCAGAACACCCCGAAGGTGGCGCCGGCGCCGGCGACGCGCATGTCGCACAACAGCGACAGTTCGAGGCCGCCGGCGACCGCGAAACCCTCGATCGCGCCGATCACCGGTTTCGACAGCCGCAGCCGGCTCGGCCCCATCGGCGCCATCGAATCGTGGCCGCCGATCTCGCGCCGTTTCTCGATGTCGCCGGCCGCCACCGCCTTGAGATCCGCTCCGGCGCAGAAATGATCGCCGACCCCGGTGAACACCGCGACCGATGTGGCGTCGTCGGCGTCGAAGGCGCGGAAGGCGTCGTAGAGAATCCGTGCGGTGCGGCCGTCGACGGCGTTGCGGCGCTCGGGCCGGTTGATCGCGATGATGGTGACGGGGCCGTCGCGCTCGACCAGGACGGTGTCGGTGGCGGTGCCGGTCATGGCGTCAGTCCTTGACCACGCGCACCGCGCCGAGCGCAGCGCTGGTGGCGTGGGCGGCGTAAGCCTTCAGCGCCATGGTGATGCGGCGCTTGCGCGGGCCGGGATGCCACGCCTTGTCGCCCTTTGCCTCCATCGCCGCGCGGCGGCGCTCAAGCTCGGCGTCGTCCACAGCGAGGTGAATCTTGCGGTTGGGAATGTCGATCTCGATGCGGTCGCCCTCGGCGACCAGGCCGATCGCGCCGCCCTCCGCCGCTTCCGGCGAGACGTGGCCGATGGAGAGGCCCGAGGTGCCGCCGGAGAAGCGGCCGTCGGTGATGAGCGCGCAGGCTTTGCCGAGCCCCTTCGATTTCAGGTAGCTGGTCGGATACAGCATCTCCTGCATGCCGGGGCCGCCGCGCGGCCCCTCGTAGCGGATCACCACGACGTCGCCGGCCTTGATCTTGTTGGTGAGGATGGCGTCCACGGCGGCGTCCTGGCTCTCGAAGATGCGCGCGGGGCCGGAGAACCTGAGGATGCTGTCATCGACGCCGGCGGTCTTCACGATGCAGCCGTCGCGCGCGATGTTGCCGAACAGCACGGCGAGGCCGCCGTCCTTGGAAAAGGCGTGCTCGGCGTCGCGGATGCAGCCCTTGGCGCGGTCGGCGTCGAGATCCTCGAAACGCTTGTCCTGGCTGAAGGCGACCTCGGTGCGCACGCCGCCGGGCGCGGCGCGGTAGAAGGTGCGGACGCTGTCGCTTTTGGTGCGCGTGATGTCCCAGCGCTCCAGCGCGTCCTTCATCGAGGTGCTGTGGACCGTCGGCAGGCTGGAATCGATCAGCCCGGCGCGGTCGAGTTCGCCGAGAATGCCCATGATGCCGCCGGCGCGATGCACGTCTTCGAGATGCACATCGGGCACCGAGGGCGCGACCTTGCACAGCACCGGGACGCGGCGCGACAGCCGGTCGATGTCGGCCATGGTGAACGGCACCTCGCCCTCGAAGGCCGCGGCGAGCAGGTGCAGCACGGTGTTGGTGGAGCCGCCCATCGAGATGTCGAGCGTCATCGCGTTCTCGAACGCCTTGAAGCTGGCGATGTTGCGCGGCAGCGCGCGCTCGTCGTTCTGCTCGTAATAGCGCCGCGCCAGATCGACGATCAGATGGCCGGCCTCGACGAACAGGCCCTTGCGGTCGGCGTGAGTGGCGAGCACCGAGCCGTTGCCCGGCAGCGCCAGACCGAGCGCCTCGGTCAGGCAGTTCATCGAATTGGCGGTGAACATGCCGGAGCACGAGCCGCAGGTCGGGCAGGCCGAGCGCTCGATCACCTCGACGTCGGCGTCGCTGACGGCATCGTCGGCGGCGGCGACCATGGCGTCGATCAGGTCGATCGACTTGGTCTTGCCGTCGAGCACCACCTTGCCGGATTCCATCGGCCCGCCGGAGACGAACACCACGGGAATGTTGAGGCGCAGCGCCGCCATCAGCATGCCGGGGGTGATCTTGTCGCAATTGGAGATGCAGACCATGGCGTCGGCGCAATGGGCGTTGACCATGTATTCGACGCTGTCGGCGATGATTTCACGCGAGGGCAGGCTGTAGAGCATGCCGTCATGGCCCATGGCGATGCCGTCATCCACCGCGATGGTGTTGAATTCCTTGGCGACGCCGCCGGCCTTCTCGATCTCGCGCGCCACCAGCTGGCCGAGATCCTTGAGATGGACGTGGCCCGGCACGAACTGGGTGAAGGAATTCACCACCGCGATGATCGGCTTGCCGAAATCCTCGTTCTTCATCCCGGTGGCCCGCCACAGCCCGCGCGCGCCGGCCATGTTGCGGCCATGGGTGGAAGTGCGGGAGCGATAGGCTGGCATGATGAAATCCTCGAACGGCGGCGGTTGACGTGCTGGTGATCCGATGCCGCCAAGGTGGACGGCCGGGCGACCATACTCTCGGCCGGCGGCGGATCAAACCGGCGTTCGCGAAAAATCCGCCCGCGAATGGATGCCATGCGGGGCTTCCGCTTCACCTCTCTCCGTCGGGGAGAGGTCGGATCGCGGAGCGATTCGGGTGAGGGTGATCCTTCGCCGTTGAGGTTGTAAGCCCTCACCCCAACCCTCTCCCAACGGGAGAGGGAGCCTCCGTCCGTGTGGTTGGCCGATGGATCAGCTTGTGGGGCTTCAAAACAAAAGCGGCGGCGCATCGCGCGCCGCCGCTTTGATAAAACCCTCTGGGGGCCCGCCCGTGAAACGGGCCGTCAGTCAGGTCGCCGTGCGCTGGCCGATCCGCGTCAGTGGACGCTGACCGCCTGCAACTCGTTGCTCCAGGCGTTGGCGATCGCCGCCTCGCGGCTATCGGTCAGCATCATCGGCGTGCCGTCGGCGGCGTGCAGCGCGAACAGTTTTGTGCCCGGCGCCAGTTCCGGCGCTTGCGGGAACAATCCGCGCACGTCCTCGGACCGGATCTCCTTGACATAGGCGATGTGGCCGCCGCCCAGGCTGGCGAGCGCCTCGGGGGTCACGGTGCTGGATGTGAAAACAGCGTTCGGTTCGGTCATGGTCTCGACTCCTCTACAGTTACAAGCGGTCGAGTCCGCTCCACTTCTCGGATTATTCGTGCTCATTGATGGCGATTGTCTTAACGATCCGTTCAGGCTCGGGCCTGGCCAGATCGATCGACAACAGCCCGTTTTTCAAATCCGCACCCAGCACCAGCATCCCCTCCGCCAGCACGAAAGTGCGCTGGAAGTGGCGCGCGGCGATGCCGCGATGGATGTATTGCCGGGTCTTGTCGTCCTGCTGGCGGCCGCGGATGACGAGCTGATTTTCCTCCATGGTCACATCGAGTTGATCGCGGGTGAACCCCGCCACCGCCAGCGTGATGCGCAGGCGCTCGGGCTGACCGTCGGGGCGGTCGCACCGCTCGATGTTGTACGGAGGATAGCCGTCAGCGCCTTTCACGACACGGTCGAGCGCACGCTCGATCTCATCGAATCCCAAAAGGAACGGACTGGACAACGAAGGAACACGAGACATTCCAAAGTCCTCTCGAAGCGACTTTGTTGGTGGGCCCTTGCGGCACCCGATCAACCGACCGGCCCCGGCCGTTCGGTCAATGCACAATATGGGCATCTTGCGGGACCGTTCAAGCGTCGTGTTGCCGGGGGCTATCCCATTGAAGGGAATTACGAATCCAACCGGCTGCGGCCATCCGCCGCGAACACGTGCAGCTTGTCGCGCGGCGCCGCCGCGACGATCCGCTCCCCGACCGCCGGGGCCGCTTGTCCCGGCAGGCGCACGATGATCTCGCCGGGCGGCAGTTCGCCGGGTTTGCCGCTGACGGCGGCCGGTTCCGGCCGCGCGCCGTCGCGCGCGCCGTAGACGAAGGTTTCCGCCCCGACCCGCTCGATGGCCTCGACGATGAGGTCGTAGCGCACGCCACCCTCCGGCGCGGGTCCCGTGGTCAGAGTCAGGTCCTCCGGCCGGACCCCCAAAATACCGCCGGCGCCGCCGGGAACCGCGAGGCCGTATTCGCCGGGCGCGAACGGCGTCAGGTTCATCGGCGGCGCGCCGATGAAGGCGGCGACGAAGGTGGTGGCGGGTTTCTGGTAGATGTCGAGCGGGTTGCCGATCTGCTCGACGACGCCGCCGTTCATCACGACGAGGACATCGGCCAGCGTCATCGCCTCCAACTGGTCGTGGGTGACGTAGATCGAGGTGGTGCCGAGCCGGCGCTGCAATTTGCGGATTTCGACCCGCATGGCGATGCGGAGTTTGGCGTCGAGATTGGACAGCGGCTCGTCGAACAAAAACACTTTCGGCTGGCGCACGATGGCGCGGCCCATGGCGACACGTTGGCGCTGGCCGCCGGAGAGCTGCTTCGGCTTGCGGTCGAGCATCGCGCCGATTTCGAGAATCCGCGCCGCCTCGCGCACCCGCTGGTCGATCTCGGGCTTGGCCATGCCGCGATTGCGCAGGCCGTAAGCCATGTTGTTGTAGACGCTCATGTGCGGATAGAGCGCGTAGTTCTGGAACACCATGGCGATGTCGCGGTCCGCCGGTTCGACCTGGTTGACGACGCGGCCGCCGATGTCGATCTCGCCGGCGGTGATGGTTTCCAGCCCCGCCACCATGCGCAGCAGCGTGGACTTGCCGCAGCCGGAAGGGCCGACCAGCACGCAGAACTGGCCGTCCCCGATCGCGAGGTCGACGCCCTTGATGGCCTCGACGCCGCCGGAATAGGTCTTGCGGACGTTGCGGAGGGTGACGTTAGCCATGTGATCCGAGCGAATAGCGAATAGGGAGTAGCGAATAGGGAAGGAAACAAATTCAGACGGTTTTTTCACTCCCTTGTTCACTACTCGCTATTCGCTACTCACTACTTACTCCTTTCACTTTTCCGTCTCCACCAGCCCGCGCACGAACAGTTTCTGCATCACGATGACAACCGCGACCGGCGGCAGCATGGCGAGGATCGAGGTCGCCATCACCACCGGCCATTCGGTCAGCGCGTCGGAGGTGACGATCATCTTGCGGATGCCGATCTGGATGGTCTGCATGTCGTCGCGGGTGGTAATGAGGAGCGGCCACAGATACTGGTTCCAGCCGTAGATAAACAGGATCACGAACAGCGCCGCCATGTTGGTGCGCGACAGCGGCAACAGCGTATCCTTGAAGAAGCGGAACGGCCCGGCGCCGTCGATGCGCGAGGCTTCCATTAGTTCGTCCGGCACCGTCATGAAGAACTGCCGGAACAGCAGCGTCGCGGTGGCGGAGGCGATCAGCGGCAGCGCCAGGCCGGAATAGCTGTCGAGCAAATTGAGGTCGGCGGCGATCTTGTAGGTCGGATAGATGCGCACTTCGACCGGCAGCATCAGGGTGATGAAGATGATCCAGAACACCGTCATGCGGAACGGAAAGCGGAAGAACACGATGGCGTAGGCGGACAACAGCGAGATCGCGATCTTGCCGAGCGCGATCGACAGCGCCATCACCAGCGAGTTGAGCAGCATGGTGCCGACCGGCTCGCGCGTGGTGCCCGACGAACCGACGAACAGCGTCTTGTAATAGGTCTCGATGAAATGGCCGCCGGGCAACAGCGACATCTGGCCGTTGGCGATGGCCGCGTTGTCCTGGGTCGAGGCGATAAAGGCGAGATAGACCGGGAACGCCACGACGGCGATGCCGATCCACAGGATCGCATGCGCGAGGTAACGCCGGATGCCTTCGTTCTCGACCATCAGTACGTCACCTTGCGTTCGACGAAGCGGAACTGGATCGCGGTGAGCACGATGACGATGCCCATCAGGATCACCGACTGCGCCGCCGACGAGCCCAGGTTGCCGCCGAGCAGGCCGTCGGAATAGACCTTGTAGACCAGCGTTTCGGTCGCCTTGGCGGGACCGCCGCGGGTCATGGTGTCGATGATGCCGAAGGTGTCGAAGAAGGCGTAGACCACGTTGATGACGATCAGGAAGAAGATGGTCGGCGTCAGCAACGGAAAGGTGATGGTCCAGAACCGCCGCACCGGGCGCGCGCCGTCGATGGCGGCGGCTTCATGCACGCTTTTCGGGATGCCTTGCAGGCCGGCGAGGAAGAACAGGAAATTATACGAAATCTGCTTCCAGGCCGAGGCGAGGATGATTAGCAACGCCGCCTGATTGCCGTTGAGCAGCGGATTCCAGTCGAGGCCCATGGCGCGCAGGCCGTGCGCCAGGACGCCCAGCGACGGGTTGAGCATGAACAGCCACAGCACGCCGACGACCGGCGGCGCCACGGCGTAGGGCCAGATCAGCAGCGTGCGATAGACGCCGACGCCGCGCAAGGGTTTGTCGGCCATCACCGCCAGCAGCAGCGCGGCCGACAACGACGAGACGCCGATGGCGGCGGCGAAGACGAAGGTGCGCACCACGGCGGCGAAGTAATCCGGATCCGCCAGCAGGTCGCTGTAGTTCTCGAACCAGATGAAGGTGGTGGACAGCCCGAACGCATCCTGCAACAGGAACGATTGCCACACCGCCTGCGCCGCCGGCCAGTAGAAGAACACCAGCACGATCAGCATCTGCGGCGCGATCAGCAGCCACGGCAGCGAACGGGAGGTGAAGACGGATTGCTTTTGCATCGGCTTTATCTGTCCTCCCCGCGATTCCCCTCCCTCCGCTCTTGCGGCGGGGAGGGGTCAGGGGTGGGGGGAGCCACCTGCAAAGCGTCAACGATGGTCGCCAATACCCCATCGATATTTCCGAGAACGTCGCTATTCCAGAATCTGAGAACGCGATAACCGCGCGCATTCAGATCACACGTTCGTTCGCGATCGCTCACGCTGTCGGCATGTTGCCCGCCATCGATCTCGATCACGAGTCGAGTGGTATGACAGGCGAAGTCCGCGAAATAGGGACCGATTGTCGCTTGACGTCGGAAATGGGCGGCGCATGGAAGGTGGCGGAGATGCTGCCACAGCTTGCGCTCGGCACCCGTTGGATTTTTCCGGAAGTGTCGCGCGCGCGGGACGCGATAATCAACGGAGCGCAGCATTTGTGGCGTCCCCCCACCCCCGACCCCTCCCCGCCGCAAGAGCGGGGGGAGGGGAGTTGGTATCGCCATCTGGTGAGGCAGAAGAACTCATCGTCCTGATTGCGTCCAGACCTACTTCGCCACGGTCCGCTCGAACTGGCGCAGCATGGTGTTGCCGCGCGAAACGGCCGCGTCCAGGGCGTCCTTGGCGGATTTCTTGCCGGCCAGCGCCTGTTCGATCTCCTCGGCCCAGACGTCGCGCAGCTGCACCATGTTGCCGAGCCGCAGGCCGCGCGAATTCTCGGTCGGCGGCTTGTTGGTCAGTTCCTTCAGCGGCGTTTCGAGATAGGGGTGCTCCTTGTAATAGCCGTCGGCCTTGGCCTTCTCGTAAGCCGCCTTGGTGATCGGCAGATAACCCGACGCCTGGTGGATGTAGACCTGCCGGTCGGTGTTGGAGAGGAAGGCGAGGAATTTGGCGACGCCCTTGTATTCCTCCGGCGTCTTGCCGCCCATCACCCACAGCGAGGCGCCGCCGATGATGGAATTCTGCGGCGCGTCCTTGACGTCGGGGTAATAAGGCATCGGCGCGTTGGTCCAGTGGAACTTGGCCTGCGACTTGACGTTGCCGAAGAAGCCGGACGAGGTCAGGAAGATCGGGCATTCGCCGGAGGTGAAGCGGCCCTCGCCGGCATTGGTGCGGCCGGAATAGTCGTAGGTCTTGTCCTTCTGGAGTTCGATCAGCTTTTCCAGGTGCCTGACCTGGAGCGGGCCGTTGAACTCCAGCACGGTGTCGAAGCCATCGAGGCCGTTGGCTTTCGAGGACAGCGGCACGTTGTGCCAGGCCGACAATTGTTCGAGATTGACCCAGGTCACCCAGGCGTTGGAGAACCCGCAGGTGGCGTAGCCGGCGGCCTTCAGCTTCTTGGCGTCCTCGAACACCTCCGGCCAGGTCTTCGGGATCTCCGCGATATTGGCCTTCTTCAGCGCATCGAGGTTGACCCACATCACCGTCGACGACGAGTTGAAGGGGAACGACAGCATCTCGCCCTTCGAGGTCGAGTAGTAGCCGGTGATCGCCGGCAGGTAGGCGTTGGGATCGAACGGCTCGCCGGTTTCCTTCATCAGCTGGTAGACTGGCTTCACCGCGCCTTTCGCGGCCATCATGGTGGCGGTGCCGACCTCGAACACCTGCATGATGTGCGGCGCGTTGCCGGCGCGGAAGGCGGCGATGCCGGCGTTCATGGTGTCGGGATAGCTGCCCTTGTAGGTCGGCACCACCTTGTAGTCGTTCTGCGAGGCGTTGAAGTCGTTGGCCAGCTTGACGATGACGTCGTTGTTGCCGCCGGTCATGGCATGCCACCACTGGATTTCGGTGACGGCGAGGGCGGGGCCGGGCAGCGCCGAGGTCAGTGCCAGCGTCAGCGCGGCGGCGGCTACAGCGGTAAAGCGTCGAATCGGCATCGCGTTCCTCCAGTTTCAGCCGTCATCTTCGTTTCGCGCGATAGCAGCGGCGGATGACGTGCAAGTGACCGTCCAACCGAACGTCTTGGTGCGGCGGATGGTAAGGGGGAAGGTCGCCCGAAGGGAAGGAGAAAAATATCCGTCCCGGCGGATCTTGTCGGGATGCGGGGTCCGGCGCCGGATCCGTTCCGCGTCGCGGGCAGGATCGCACCGGATCGCTTCGGAACTCACATCCCGGCAAGGCGGCGCAAGCGCACGCTCTACCCTGCGCTCGACTGAATGAACCGCAGGTAGAAGCGAATCATGTCGGCGTAGTTGGCGATGCTGAGCCGCTCGTTGGTGCCGTGGAATCGCTTGAGATCCTCCGAGTTCGCGCGCACCGGGGAGAAGCGGAAGATGTTGTCGGTCAGCCCGGCAAAATGCCGCGAGTCGGACGCGGCGATCATCAGTCCGGGCGCGACCACGACGTCCGGGAAAACCTCGCGGATGGTCTGGTTCAGCGCGCGATAGGCCGCGCTCGCGGTGCCGGTCACCGGCGGCGGATCGGTGTTGCCGGGGAACGGCGCGATCGCGATCCTGTCGTTGTTCACGGCGTCGCGGACATGGGCGGTGACGCTGTCCTGGGTGTCGCCCGGCAGCAGCCGGAAATTCACCGTCGCCTCGGCTTTGCCGGGCAGCACGTTGTCCTTGTCGCCGGCATTGAAGATGGTCAGCGCCGTGGTGGTGCGGATCATCGCCCGCGTCGGCCCCGACTTGTCGAACTCGCGCAGCAGCAGCGGCTTGAACAGCCAGAGGTTGGACAGCGCCACGCGGTTGAAGCCGTGCATCTCCGGCGCCAGCGTTTCGAACATCTCGCCGACCGCGCCGCGCACCCGCGCCGGCAGGCTGCGGTCCTCAAGCCGGACCAGCGCGGCGGCCATCATGCCGATGGCGGTGTCGCGCGGCGGCATCGACGAATGGCCGGGCGTGGCCCGCACGGTCAGCACCAGGGTCGCGAAGCCCTTTTCCGCGATGCCGATCAGCGCCGCCGGCTTGTCGAGGCCCTTCATGATGCCGTCGGTAATCAGCAGGCCCTCGTCGAGCACGAAGTCGAGCTTGACCCCGCGCGACTCGAGCAGCGCCACGATCGCCTTGGCGCCGAGCGTGCCGCCGACCTCCTCGTCATGGCCGAACGCGAAATAGATCGTCCGCTTCGGGCGGAAACCGCTCTTGGCCATCTGCTCGGCGGCTTCAAGCATGGAATAGAGATTGCCCTTGTCGTCCCACGAGCCGCGGCCCCAGATGAAACCGTCGGCGATGACGCCGTCGAACGGCGGGTGCTGCCAGTCCTTCTCGGTGCCGGGCGCGACCGGCACCACGTCCTGATGCGCCAGCAGCGCGATCGGCTTCGCCGCCGGGTCCGACCCTTCCCAGGTGTAGAGCAGGCTGTGCCCGCCGACGATCTCGCGCTTGGCCACGGCGTGAAACGCCGGAAAACTCGCCGCGATGTGCGCGCGCAGGCCGGCCAGCGCCTCGGCATCCTGATCCGGATTGTCGAAATTCGAGATCGTCCGGAACCGGACCGCCTCGGCGAGCCGCTTGGCCGCGCCCTGCTCGTCGACGGTCGCGCGCGGGAGCGCCGCGACCTGAAGCTGCCGGGAGCCGAGGCGGAAGGTGTTGACCAGCACGACACCGGCAAGCACCACCGTCGCCAAGACCACGACCGCGAGAACGCCGCCGATCCATTTCAAGATGCGCCGCATCGATAACTCCCGTGATCGTGGTTGCGGCGTTACGCCTTTTGGCCCCTGGCGCGCGCGATGCCTTCGAGGATCAGGCGCTGCGCGTCCTCGGCGCCGCCCCAGCGCAGCACCTTGACCCATTTGCCCGGCTCAAGGTCCTTGTAGTGCTCGAAGAAGTGCTGAATCTGCTGCAAGGTGATGTCCGGCAGATCGCTGTAGGTGCGGATCTTGTCGTAGCGCTGCGTCAGCTTCGAGGTCGGCACCGCGATGATCTTCTCGTCGCCGCCGGCCTCGTCCTCCATCACCAGCACGCCGACCGGACGGATCGCGATCACCGCGCCGGGGACGATGGCGCGGGTATTGGCCACCAGCACGTCGCACGGATCGCCGTCGCTCGACAGCGTGTGCGGGATGAAGCCGTAATTCCCCGGATAGCGCATCGCCGTATACAGGAAGCGGTCCACCACCAGGGTGCCGGCTTCCTTGTCCATCTCGTACTTGATCGGCTCGCCGCCCACCGGCACCTCGATGATGGCGTTGACCTCGTGGGGCGGGTTCGCTCCGAGGGAAATGGCGTCGATGCGCATGGCAGGCTCCGTGGTTGCAATCACTGCACCTTAACAGCACGATGCCGCCGCGCACGACAGGCTGAAAATTTTTTTAGAACAGCGGCGGGACCTGCCCGACCTTGATCGGTCCCAATAGCACCGCACCATCGACGAATCGCAACGGAAACGACCGTGCCGGCTTGCCTTCCAGCTCCGCCGCGCTGCCGAGCGAATTGACCACCGCGGCGAGACCGGCGCCGGCGTTGCGCCGCACCATGCGGCCGAGTCCCGGAATCATCCGGTCGAGCGAGCCGAGCAGATTGTCGACGTCGCGCGACTTCACTCCCGGCGCGAGGCGGTCCAGCGTCGCCTGCGGCACGCCTTCCTCCAGAATTTTCTCGATGCCGAGCAGCGGAATCACCTGCTCGAAGCCCGCGACCGTCATCTGCAATTCGCCGTCGAGATTTCCCGCCGGCGTGAGACCGAGCGTGCCGGCGGCAATCGCGATCATGCCGCCCTGCTGGACGCGGGCGCGCTCGATCTTGATCTTGCCGCCGGCCGCCTGAATCTCCCGGAAGCGCGCCGGCCAGGGTTTTGCCGAAAAATCCTTCAGGCCGGTCAGCCGCGCGCCGACCAGCGCATCGAACGGCAGCGCCAGCGCCGGATGAAGGTCCTGAACGCTGGCCTGAGCCAGATCCGCGGCGACATCGATCACCGGATGGTCCGGCGTGCTGGCGGCGGCGAGCTGGGTGTGAAGCTCGACATGAGCGGCGCGCGCGAGCGGCAGCGCGACGCTGCCGCCGGCACGCTCGATCGTGGGCCGATCGAATACCAGCGCCACGCGCTCGGGGACCCCCGGCAGGCCGGCGATGCTGCTGCGCGCGGTGGCCCAGTCGACCCGCATCGCCGGCACGTCGCGCCCCGCGAGCGTCGCCGGCGCGGTGAACTCCGCGATCAGGAGGCCGGGCGTATAGATCTGCCCGATCACCAGAATTTTGCCGAGCCGCGCGGTGACAGGCGCATCCTTCGCCGCATCGGCGGTCTGCGCGAGCAGCGTCACGCTGGCGTCCTCGCAGGTCACCTCCAGGCGAAACGGGAAGCCGGCCACCGAGCGCTTGGCGCAATCATAGACGCGCCCGGCCTTGGCCTCGCGTGCGCGCCAGGCATCGACCGCCTGATCGACCTGCGAGGCGGCATAGAACCAGAACGCGCTCCAGCCGATCGCGGCGACGACGACAAGGGCGGGCAGCGCGAACAAGAGCCACAACGGACGCCGGCGCGGCATTTGGATCGAATCGGGCATCGGCGACCTTAACAAAAAGAATTCGGCGGCAATCCGGCGGCCGGATCGCGATCCCCGTCTTGCACGAACGCCGGCGAACCGCAAATATCCCGCCGGCTTCAGCCCCTTCAAGGAATCTCAGACCCATGCAGTTCGACGACGTCATTCTCGGCCGCCGCAGCATCCGCGGCTACAAACCCGATCCGGTCCCCCGAGCGCTGATCGAGGAAATCATCGGTCTGGCGATGCGCGCGCCGTCGTCGATGAACACCCAGCCGTGGAATTTCTATGTCATCACCGGCGAGCCGCTGAACCGCATCCGCGCCGGCAACACCGAGCGGATGGTGGCGGGCGTGCCGCAATCGCGCGAATTCCGCACCGGCCAACCCTTCACCGGCCCTCATCGCGAGCGGCAGGTCGGCGTCGCCAAGCAATTGTTCGCGGCGATGGGGATCGCCCGCGACGACCAGGCCATGCGGCAGGACTGGGTGCTGCGCGGCTTCCGCCAGTTCGACGCGCCGGTCTGCGTCATCATCACCTATGATCGCGCGCTCGACGGCAGCGACGACACGCCGTTCGATTGCGGCGCGGTGGCGACCGCGCTGGTCAACGCCGCGTGGTCGCGCGGGCTGGGCGCCGTCATCAACAGCCAGGGCATCATGCAGTCGCCGGTGGTCCGCGAACACGCCGGCATCGCCGACGATCAGGTCATCATGAAAAGCATCGCGTTGGGCTGGCCGGACGAAACCTTCCCGGCCAACGCCGTGGTGTCCGAGCGAAAATCCGTTCAGGAAGCGACCGTGTTCGTGGGGTTCGATCGTTAGAGAACTCACTTTTGACGGAACCATCCACCGTCATGCCCGGACTTGATCCGGGCATCCATCTCGTTGAGAACGATGGATTGCCGGGTCAAGCCCGGCAATGACGGCGTTGTTTCCATCAAGAGATAAACTTCTCTATACAGCGTTTCGTTTTGATGGAAACACCTGCCGGAAAATGATGCGCGCTCCCTCTCCCGTGGAGAGAGGGTTGGGGTGAGGGGTTACAGTCTCAATAGCGATCGATCCCCCTCACCCGGAGCCTTTGGCTCCGACCTCTCCCCGCCGGGGAGAGGTGAAGCGTCATCCGGGGCGATTCCGTCAAAAGCGGAAAGTCTCTAGCCCACACGCGGCCGCGAGTGCTGACATGACCCCTCCCGCAATAACCGACTCGCCCGACGGCGATCTCTGGGTGTTCGGCTATGGCTCGCTGATGTGGCGGCCCGGCTTCGAGTTCGAGGAGCAGGTGCAGGCGCGCCTGATCGGCGCGCATCGCGCGCTATGCGTCTATTCGTTCGACCATCGCGGCACGCCGGAGCGTCCCGGCCTGGTGCTCGGCCTCGACCGCGGCGGCGCCTGCCGCGGCATCGCCTTCCGGGTCGCCGCCGCGCGCCGCGACGACACCATCGCCTATTTGCGCGCGCGCGAGCAGACCACCAATGTCTATCACGAAGTGATGCGCTCGGTGTGGCTGCGGGACGATCCGCGCGCGCGCGTCACGGCGCTCACCTACGTCGTCAATCGCGGCCACGTGCAATATGCCGGCCGCCTCGGCTTGCAGGACCAGATCCGCTACGTGCGGCAAGGCCATGGCCGCTCCGGCGACAACCGCGACTATGTGCTGTCCACCGTCGCCGCGATCGAGGCGCAGGGGTTTCGCGACGCGCCGCTGCACAGGCTCGCGGCCGCGCTGCGCGCCGATCCGATCGATTGATTACACCTTCGCGGACGACGGCACGGTGCCGAACAGTTGCGCCTGCTCGGCGCGCGCGGCCTCGATCAGGCGGCGGCTGGCCTGTTCGATGGAGGCGGCGACGCGGGCGTTGAACTCGTCGCGCGGCAGCCCGGCCGGCAACGGATCGAGGAATTCGACCACCAGCGTCCCCGGATAGCGCATGAAGTTGCGGCGCGGCCAGAACAGGCCGGAGTTCAGCGCCACGGGAATGCACGGCGCCTGACAGCCGGCATAGATCAGGCCGACACCGTTCTTGTATTGCGGCGGCGCGTCGACTGCGGTGCGGGTGCCTTCCGGAAAAATAATCAGTTGGCCGCCGGCCTTCACCGCCTCGCGGGCGCGGCGCACCATGTCGAGCAGCGATTTGCCGCCGGAGGCGCGGTCGATGCCGATCATTCCGGCCTTGCGCAAGTACCAGCCGAAGAACGGGATCCACAGCAGTTCGCGCTTGAGGATGTAGAGCGGCTGGTCGAAGAACTGCACCAGCGCGAAGGTTTCCCACATCGACTGATGCTTGGAGGCGACGATCATCGGTCCGGCCGGAATTTTCTCGACGCCGCGATATTCGACTTTCGTGCCGCAGATCACGCGCAACAGCCAGATGCTGCTGCGCGACCAGAACCGCGCCATGGCGAGGATAGCCCCGCGCGGCAGCAGGAAGGTCGGCAGCGCGATCAGGATCAGCAGCACCAGCCAGACGTAGAACACCACGTTGTAAATCAGCGAGCGCAGAAAAATCAGGTTCATCGCCTACCTTGTCAGCTTGTCGAGGCCTTGGTCGTCTTGCCCGGCGGTGTCGCCGCGCGCCGGTCGCCCGCCTCCGGCAGCAGATCGAGCCCGAGATCGGCGAGGCGAACGCGGACCTCGGCTGCGACATACTTGACATATTCGGACAGCAACAGCCGCATCGCGGCGCCGTTGGTCCACCACGGCTCGTCGCGCCAGCGGTCGCTGACCACGGCGAACGGGATCAGGTCGATGTCCGGCATGGCGTGGGACATTTCGACGATGGCGCGCGGCATGTGATAGTTCGAGGTCACCACGATCAGCGAGCGGAAACCGCGTTCGTGCGCCCAGCGCCGGGTTTCGGAGGCGTTGCTGCGGGTGTTCACCGCCGAGCGGTCGAGATCGGCGCAGCAATCGAGCAGCGCCTGGCTGTCCGGCACCGAGCGCGAGATATCGTTGACGCCGTTGGTCGGATGCACGCCGGAAATCAGCAGCCGCTTGCCGTAGCCCTTGGCGAGCAGTTCGACCGCGTCCGACACCCGCGACGAGCCGCCGGTGAGAACCACAATGCCGTCGGCGTTGCTGGTCGGGTTCAGTTCGGCGACCCGCAATTGCGACAGAAAAGCGACGAAACCGAATGCCGCGCCGACGAAGGCGATGGCCGCGACCGCCACGATCAACGCCCGCGCGACGCCGCATTGGCGTGCCGGGGCGGCCGCGGTGTCCGGCGAATGCTGGTCGACGCTCTGATCCATGACGATGCCGACTGACTTTATCCTTCGTCCCGATCGTGGCTTTGGCCAGGATCAAGTCTAGCGCGGATTTTCGCGAAGGGCAGCCCCATCGCCGAATGCGCGCCGACCCGACCCGCCTCACCCGATATCGTCCAGCGTTGCGAATAAAGTGCGGCGCGACGCCCAGCCGGTCACCGCGGCGATCAAGATTGTTTGACCGGCCAGCACCGCGTAACCGGACGGTTGCAGCGCAAACGTCCCGAGCAGCGCCACGAACTGGTCGCCCGCCGGCGTGCCGGCGAACCATCCTGCGATCGATTCCGAAAAGCCGAACAGCAGCATCGCCGCGCCGCCGCCGAGGATGCCGCCCTCAAGCCCGAGCCGCAGGAAATGCCGCAGGAAACAGTTGGCGATGAAGCGGTCGCTGGCGCCGACGAAATGCAGCACCTCGACGATGGGGCGATTTGTCGCCATCGCGCCGCGCGTGGCGAAAGACACCGAGATGACGGTGGCGATCAGCACCAGCGCCAGCACGCCGATGCCGGCCAGCACGGTGACGCCGCTCATGGTGCGCATCCGCTCGATCCAGGCGCGATGATCGTCGACGCTGGCGGACGGCGCGACCTGTTTCAGCTTTCCGTCGAGTCCGGCGAGGTCCGGCGCCGCGCCCGGCGTCACCCGGCCGACGATGACGCGGGGAATCGGCAGTTCATCGAGCGACAGCCCGCTGCCGAGCCACGGCTCCAGCAACTTGCCGGATTCGGCGCGCGTGAAAACCCGCACGTCGACGATTCCCGGCTGCGCCCGCAGCGCCTCGGCTGCTGCGGCGACGTCGCGCTCGATGTCGCGGCCCTCGACGGGGCGGACCTGCACGGTCAGTTCGCTGGCGACGTCGGATTGCCATTCCAGCGCGGAGGCATGCACCAGCAGCACGACGCCGGTCGAGATGCAGGCGAGAAACGTCATGATGGCGACCACCACCAGCAGCGCGCGGCCGACGATCGAGCCGCGCGGCACGATCGGCGACACGTTGCGCGCCTTCGCCGCGACCTGCGGCTGCTCGCGGCCGAGATCCACCAGGGCGTCGCGCCTCGCCTCGTCGCGCTTACTCATAGACGTGCAGCCGTCCCTGATGCAGC
The DNA here is from genome assembly GCA_023954195.1 of Xanthobacteraceae bacterium. Classification (GTDB taxonomy): domain Bacteria; phylum Pseudomonadota; class Alphaproteobacteria; order Rhizobiales; family Xanthobacteraceae; genus 62-47. The sequence goes on along the minus strand of JAMLIK010000005.1, from coordinate 242,989 downwards.
ACCAGCCGCCGCGCCTCGTATTGATCCATCAGGCCGATGTCGTGGGTGGCGATGACGACGGCGGTGCCGGATTTGTTCAACTCGATGAACAGCCGCAGCAGACGGCGGCCGAGCGTCGGATCGACGTTGCCGGTCGGCTCGTCGGCCAATAGCAGGCTGGGCCGCGCGATCACCGCGCGCGCGATCGCCGCGCGCTGCTTCTCGCCGCCGGAGAGGATCGGCGGCAGCGCATCCATGCGCTCGCCGAGGCCGACCCATTTCAACAGATCGATCACCTCGCGGCGATAGGTGGACTCGGCGCGGCCGACTACCCGGAACGGCAGCGCCACGTTCTCGTAGGTCGTCATGTGATCGAGCAGGCGGAAATCCTGCAACACGATGCCGATGCGCTTGCGCAGGTCGGCGACGTCGTTCTTGCCGAGCAGCGAGACGTCCTGCCCGAACAGATTCACCAGCCCGCGGGTCGGCCGCAGCGACAGGAACAACAGCCGCAGCAGCGAGGTCTTGCCGGCGCCGGAGGGGCCGGTGAGAAACTGGAACGAATGCGCGGGAATCTGGAAATTGAGGTCGCGCAAAATCTCCGGGCCGAGCCCGTAGCGCAATCCGACATTTTCGAACCGGACCACAGGCAGCTCCGTTCGAGCGTTCGCGTGACAGGACCCGGGCGACGCGACGGACCGCTCGCCCGCGCAAGCGCTTCGGTCCGGCCGCGACACCATGAAAAACTTCTTAACGGTTGTGCGTCAATTATGGTTTCCGGTTCGTTAACGGACGGCGGCTTAAGCTGCCGGGGACACATCAAGCGGCGATTCGCTCATGACCATCGTTTGCCCCCATTGCGCGACCTTCTTCGCCATCGATCCGGCCCGGCTCGGTCCCGCCGGGCGAATGGTGCGGTGCGCGCGCTGCAAGGAAATCTGGCTGGCGCGGCCCGAGGAAACCGCGGACGCGGCGGTCCCGGTGCTGCTGGCCTCGGCCGATGCGGCCCCGGAGTCGGACGGCCAGGAAACGCCGGAATGGCGCGCGGGCGCACCGGCGGACATGGCGCCGCCGGCCGAGACGCCGATCATCGACAGCCCGTCGATCGCCGCCGAACTGCCGGGCGGCCACCGGAACGATCTTTCCGACGATCCGCCGCTGTCCGGCCGGTTCGCCGCCGGGCCGTCGCCGCGCCAACCGCGATTCAAATCCTGGCTGCGCCGGCGCGGCGACCGGCCGCGCCGCGCCCGCCGGCCGATCCTGACGCTGCCGGTCGCCTGCGTGGCGCTGGCGGCGCTGGCGGCGGGGCTCGTGATGTGGCGGGCCGAGATCGTCCGGTTGTTGCCGCAGACCGCGTTGTTCTACCGGATGATCGGCCTTGAGGTGAACCTGCGCGGCCTCGCCATCAGGGACGTCAAGGTTACGACCGAGACGGTCGACGCCAAGCAGGTGCTGGTGATCGAGGGCAACGTCGTCGATATCGCGCGGAAAGCCGTGGATCTGCCCCGTCTGCGCTTTGTCGTGCGCGACGCCAGGGGCGTCGAAATCTACGCGTGGAACGCCGTGCTTGAGCAAGCCAGGCTGAAGCCCGGCGAAAAAACCCGGTTCCGCTCGCGGCTGGCGACGCCGCCGCAGGAGGCCCGTCACATCGACGTGCGCTTCTTCAACCGACACGACCTCGCCACGAGCGGCGTATAGTGCGTCGGATCCGACCGGGAGAACCGTCATGCCGCGCGTCCTGATCGCCGACGATGAAGACTCGATGCGCATTCTGGTCGCGCGCGCGGTCGCCATGGACGGCCACCACACCGTCACCGCCGAGGACGGCGCCGAGGCGCTCGACATTCTCGCGCGCGAGGACGGCGCGTTCGATCTCCTGCTTACCGATATCAAGATGCCGGTGATGGACGGCATTGCGCTGGCGCTTGCGGTCGCGCGCGACTTTCCCGACCTTACCGTGTTGCTGATGACCGGTTTCGCCGACCAGCGCGAACGCGCCTCCAACCTCAGCGCCATCGTCCACGACGTTGTCACCAAGCCGTTCTCGGTCGCCGACATCCGGGCCGCGGTCAACGGCGCGCTGGCGTCGCGCCAGCGGTAGCACCGCGAGATTCAATGTCATTGCCGGGCTTGACCCGGCAATCCATCATTTTCAAAAAAGATGGATGCCCGGATCAAGTCGGGGCATGACCGTGGATGTTTTCGTCAAAAGCGGAAATCTCTCAATAATCCTTCAACAGCCGCTCGATGTAGTCGAGTTCGATCTGTGGCCGCTGCGGGTCGGCCAGCCGGCGGCGCAATTCCTCAAGGATACGGCGCACCCGCTGCACGTCGATCTCGCCGGGGATTTTTACCGTCTGGTCGTCGCCCAGCTCGCGCCCGCGCAGCGGACGTCCCAGCGGGTCGGTGCGGTTGCCGCCGCTCTGCTGGCGGCCGAGGCGATCGCCAGGGCCGTTCTGCTGGCCTTCGCCGCCCTGCTGCATCGCCCGCGCCAGATCCTGCGCGCCCTTGCGCAAGGCATCGAGCGCGCGCCCTTGCGACGTCACCGCGCCGTCGGCGTTGCCGTCGCCGAGCTGGCCGTCGGCCTCGCCCATCGCCGAGCCGGCGGAGCCCAGACCGTCCTGACCCTCGCCGCCCTGACCCTCGCCGTCCTCGCCCTCTCCCTGCTGGCCCGGCTGCATGCCCTGCTGCGCCAACTGTTCCTGAAGCTTGCGCAGCCGCTCGCGCAGCGCCTGCTGGTCCTGTTGCAGGCCGTTCATGGCGTCGCGGTCGCCCTGCCGCCCGAGCTGACGGTCGCGCCGCGAATCCTGACCCTGCTTGAAGGTCTTGTCGCGCAACTGCTGCTGCTTGCGGATCATGTCGCCGAGTTCGTTGAGCGACTGCTGCATGTCGCCGTCGCCGCCCTGGCCCGGCCGCGCCATCTGCAAGTTTTCGAGCATCTGCGCCAGTTGATCGAGCAACTGCTTGGCGGCGTCCTTGTCGCCGGAGCGTGACAGCCGTTCCATGCGCTCGATCATGCTGTCGAGATCCTGCTGCCGCATGACGCGGGCGTTGGGATCGAGCGGGCGCGCCAGTTGCTGCGGATTGTCGCGCAGCCGCTGGGCCAGTTGCTGCAGGAACTTGTCCAGCGCCGCGCGCAGATTCTCGGTGAGCTTCTTGATTTCCTCGTCGCTGGCGCCGCGCTCCAGCGCCTGCTTCAGGGCGTCCTGCGCCGCCCGCAGCGCCTTGTCGACGTCGGTGATGTCGCTGTCCTCGATCGCCACCGCCAAGGCCCACAGGCTCGCCACCACCTCGCGCCAGGCATCGTCGGTGCGCGCCCGCTCGGCCTGCCGCGCCACCATGCGCAGGCCGAGATATTGCCCGGCGTCCGGGGTGAAGGCTTCGGGCGCGATCAGCAGCGCCTTCAGCGCCAGTTGCACCTGCGCGCCCCGGTTGGCGTCGAGCGCCAGATCGCGGCGCTGCTCGATCAGGGCGCGCGCCAGGGGCTTGGTGAACAGCCGTTCCGGCAGCCGCATGGCGTAGGCTTCGCTGCGGCCCTCGTTGCCGGCCTCGTCGCGCGCCGTCAGCGTCAGCGTCATCTCGGCGCCGGCGTAGGGGTCCTCGCTGAAATCCTTGCCGGTCTGGCCGACGCCCTTGCGGGTCCGCGCGTTGGGCAGCGTCAACGTCAGTTGCGGCGGATCGAACAGCGGCCGCGCCGCCGTGGTCGCGCCGCTCGCCGGCGGATCGCCGGCGCGGACGTTGAACCGGGCGTGAGCTTCGGTGACGCCGTAGTCGTCGTCGATCTGATAGGTCAGTTGCAGCGCGCCGCGCGCCTGCCGCTCCGGGTCCTTGGCGAGCGCGATGGTCGGCGGCCGGTCCGGCACCGCGACGAACGACCAGCGCGGCTGCCCCGAGGGGGCGCGGACCTGCGCGACGCCGTCGCCGGCGATGGTGAAGCGACGTTCGCTGGCGCCGTGCGGGGCCTCGGTCGCCGGCTCCGCCTCGCCGAGGCCGCCGCTGACGGCGACATCGAGCTTGCCGCCGCTGGCGCGGACGATCAGGGTGCTGCCGGCCGGCACCGACAGCGGCGTCGCCTCGGCGGTCGCGGCGTCCTTGTTGGCCGCCGACAAAATTACCGGCGGCTTGCCGGTATAGAGCGGCGGCGTCACCCAGGCGTCGACCCGGACATTGGCGGGCGCGAGCACGCCATTCCAGTCGAACGCCGCCGCGAGCCGCGCCGTGCGGTCGCCGCCGGCGGCGATGGCGGTGGTCACCACCAGCAGCAGCACCAGCGCGCGCACCGCCCAGGGATCGTGCAGCGCCAGCCGCGGCGACGGCAGGCCGGCGCGAATCCCCTTCAGCGCCGCCAGCGTGCGTTGCCGCTGCGCCTGCCACAGCGCCAGCGCCACCGGGTCCCGCGACGACACCGTGTCGGCCAGCGCGGTCACCGGGCGATGGCGGACGCCGCTGCCTTTGTCGAGCCGGCCCAGCGCCTCGTCGCGGCGCGGCCAGCGGAACCGGACCAGCGGGACCAGCGCCGCCAGACCCAGCGCGGCGAACAACGCCAGCGCGACGATTCGCCCGGTGAACGGCAGCGCCAGCCACAGCCCGGCCCAGGAGGCCGCCAGGAACAGCCCGACGACGCAGAGCATGCGGGCCGCGTGCGGCCAGCCGCGTTCCCAGGCGAGCGACCACGTGGCGCGCCGCAGGGCGCGCGACAATTCGTGTTCCGGCCCGGCTGGATGTGGCGTGGCGGCGTTCAAGATCAATCTCCCGGTTGCCCAACCCCACCCTACCACAACGGCGGCTTTGAGGCATGGCCCCGCCCTATGGCCCCGCCGCTGGCAACGCGGCCCGCGGAACTTGCATGACCCGCAGGCGTGACGCGGGTGACGCAAGGCCGTAACGTCGCTTCAGCCATTCAACCCCCGACACGAGAGGATCGATCCATGGACAAGGCGACGCACGACAAGGGACTGCAAATCCGCAAGGAGGTGCTCGGCGAGACCTACGTCGCCAACGCGCTGAAGAATTCCGACGATTTCAACAAGCCGTTCCAGGAACTGGTGACGGAATATTGCTGGGGCGCGATCTGGGGCCGCGACGGCCTGCCGCGCAAGACCCGCAGCATGCTCAACCTCGCCATGATCTCGATCCTCAACCGGCCGCACGAATTGCGCGCCCACATCAAGGGCGCGATCACCAACGGCGTGACCCGCGACGAAATCCGCGAGGTGCTGATGCAGGTCGCCTGCTACGCCGGCATTCCGGCCGGCGTCGACAGTTTCCGCATCGCCCGCGAGGTGTTCGCCGAACTCGACAAGGCGTGAGGGGAAACGCGATGGACATCGGATTCATCGGGCTGGGGAAGATGGGCTTCCCGATGGCCCGCCGCCTGATCGAGGCCGGACACCGGCTGGTCGCGTTCGACCAGCGCCGCGAGGCGATGGCTGCGCTGGCCGCGCTCGGCGCGGAGGCGGCGGCATCGCCGAAAGACGTCGCCGACCGCGTCGAGACCGTGCTGGCGAGCCTGCCGTCGCTGCAAGCCTCGCTGGAGGTGGCCACCGGCGCCGACGGCGTCATCGCCGGGCAGCGGGTGAAACGCTTCGTCGATCTCTCCACCATCGGCTCGCGGATGGCGGTGCGGATTCACGACCTGCTGTCGCGGCGCGGCATCGTGCAACTCGACAGTCCGGTCTCCGGCGGCGTCGGCGGCGCCGAGAAGGGCACGCTGGCGGTGATGGTGTCCGGCCCGCGCGCCGAGTTCGACGCGCTGAAGCCGGTGTTAGATGTGATCGGCAAGGTGTTCTTCATCGGCGAGAAGCCGGGTTCGGCGCAGACCATGAAGCTCGCCAATAACTTCCTCTCCGCCACCGCCATCGTCGCGACCTCGGAGGCCGTGGTGATGGGCGTCAAGGCCGGGCTCGATCCCGCGGTGATGATCGAGGTCATCAACGCCGGCTCCGGCATCAACAGCGCCAGCCGCGACAAGTTTCCGAAATCGGTGCTGCCGCGCAGCTTCGACTTCGGCTTCGCCACCGGGCTGATGGTGAAGGACGTGCGGCTCTGCCTCGAAGAAGCGAAGTCGCTCGGGCTGTCGCTCGACGTCGCCGAGGCGGTCGGCAAATTATGGGAGACGGTGATCGCCGAGATGGGCGCGGAGTCCGATTTCACCGCCGCGATCCAGCCGATCGAGCGCCGCGCCGGCGTGGTGGTGGGGGCGAAAAGTTAGAGCGGGTTTGGTTTGGATGGAATCGTCATGCGCGGGCTTGACCCGCGCATCCATCAAAAAGAAGAGTCGCTTGAAGCGGATGGATTGCCGGGTCAAGCCCGGCAATGACGATTTTGTTTACGCCAGAAGACAAGCTGCTCCGGTTTCGCGGCCCGTTCACAGCCACGGCGCGGGCGTGTCCATCGCGATCAACTGCTCGACATCGATGCGTGGGCGCACCACGGCGTAGCGGTCGCCCTTCACCAGCACCTCGGGGACCAATGGTCTGGTGTTGTAGGTGCCGGCCTGCACCGCGCCGTAGGCGCCGGCGGTCATGATCGCGAGCAGATCGCCGGCCTTCGGCTCCGGCAGCGCGCGGCCGAGCGCCAGATAATCGCCGGTCTCGCACACCGGGCCGACCACGTCGGCCACCAGCACCGGCGCGCCCGGCGCGGCGGCGCGCACCGGCAGGATCTGGTGATAGGCTTCATAGAGCGTCGGGCGGATCAGATCGTTCATCGCCGCGTCGATGATGACGAAGTTGCGGGCGTCGCCGTGCTTCACATAGATCACCCGGCTCACCAGAATGCCGGCGTTGCCGACGATCATGCGGCCCGGCTCGAACATCAGCGTGCAGCCGAGATTGTGCGTCACGCGCTTGACCATCGCGGCATAGGCCAGCGGCTCCGGCGGCGCAGCGCGATCCTCGTAATAGGGCACGCCCAGGCCGCCGCCGAAATCGACGTGGCTGATGGCGTGGCCGTCGCCGCGCAGCACGGTGACGAACTCCGCCAGCAGCCGGAACGCCGCCTCCATCGGCCCGAGATCGGTGATCTGGCTGCCGATGTGCATGTCGACGCCGCTGACCTCGATGCCGGGCAGCTTCGCCGCCCGCGCGTAAACCTCGCGCGCGCGGGCGATGGGGATGCCGAACTTGTTCTCCGACTTGCCGGTGGAAATCTTGGCATGGGTGCCGGAATCGACATCCGGGTTGACGCGGATCGAGATCGGCGCGACGCGGCCCATCCGCGCGGCGATTTGCGACAGCAGTTCAAGCTCCGGCTCGGATTCGATGTTGATGCAGCGGATGCCGTGCGACACCGCGAGCCGTAATTCGTCGGTGGTCTTGCCGACCCCGGAAAACAGAATCTTGTCGGCCGGAATCCCCGCCGCCAGCGCGCGCCTGAGCTCGCCGCCCGACACCACGTCGGCCCCCGCGCCGAGCTTCGCCAGCGTGCGCAGCACCGACTGGTTCGAGTTGGCCTTCATCGCGTAGCAGACCAGGTGATCGGTGCCGGCGAAGGCTTCGGTGAAGACGCGGTAGTGACGCTCCAGCGTCGCCGTCGAATAGCAATAGAACGGCGTGCCGACGGCGTCCGCGACCGCCGACAGGTCAACGGATTCGGCGTGCAGCACGCCGTCGCGATAGTCGAAATGGCGCATCGGAGTTCAATCCAGTAGCGGATCGAGAACGAATGACCGGTTGCGGCCCCGGGCCGCCGTCGGCTCCCTGTTGTGCTCGGGCGACGGATTGAACACGCTGCCCGGCTGCGAAGGCGCGGCCTCCTGCTTCGCGGCCGCCTGCGGCGGCGCGTTGGGCGGCAATTCGAGCGGGCCTTTCCGCCCGCAACCGGCCAACGCCAGCGTGGCGGCGGTCAACAGTATCACGGCCCACCGGGACGAGACCGGGCGACAGATGTGGCTCACAACGCGGGTTCCCCAAGAATGCGGCGTCACCATACAAAGATTGGCCGGCGCTGGCGAGCCCCGCGGCCGTGGGAAATTTTGCCCGATCGCGGTCATCGGCCCGATTTCTGCTCTTTTTCCAAGCGTTTGAGCCAGGCTTTCGCCTGCGCCCGGACGTTTTTGGGCGCGGTGCCGCCGTAGCTCACGCGGCTTTTCACCGAGGCTTCCACCGACAGCACGTCGAGCGCGGCGGCGGTGATTTTCGGCTCGACCGCCTGCATCGCCGCAAGCGGCAGTTCATGCAGCGCCACACCTTGTTTGGCGGCGAGCGCGACGATGCGGCCGGTGACGTGGTGGGCATCACGGAACGGCATCTTCAAGGTCCGCACCAGCCAGTCGGCGAGGTCGGTGGCGGTGGCGTAGCCTTCGCCGGCCGCGAGTTTCATCCGCGCCGTGTCGGGTTCGAGGTCGCGCACCATGCCGGCGATGGCGCGGATCGCCAGAGACACCGCCGCGAATCCCTCCATCGCGCCTGCCTTGTCCTCCTGCATGTCCTTCTGATAGGCGAGCGGCAGGCCCTTCATCACGATCAACAGGCCGTTGAGCGCGCCGATGACGCGGCCGGTCTTGGCCCGCACCAGCTCGGCGGCGTCCGGGTTGCGCTTCTGCGGCATGATCGAGGAGCCGCTGGTGAACTTGTCCGACAGCCGCACCAGCCCGACCAGCGGCGAGGTCCAGATCACGATCTCCTCGGCGATCCGCGACAGATGCACTGAGGCGATGGCGGCGGCCGAAAGCGTCTCCAGCACGAAATCGCGATCCGACACAGCGTCGAGCGAATTGGCCATCGGCCGGTCGAAGCCGAGCGCGCGGGCGGTTGCGTGGCGGTCGATCGGGAACGAGGTGCCGGCCAGCGCCGCCGCCCCCAGCGGGCTCTCGTTGAGGCGCTTGCGCGCGTCACCGAAGCGGCCGCGGTCGCGCGCCGTCATCTCGACATAGGCGAGCAGGTGGTGGCCGAAGGTCACCGGCTGCGCGGTCTGCAAATGCGTAAAGCCCGGCATCACGGTGTCGGCGTGCTCCAGCGCGCGCTCGGCCAGCGCCTGCTGCAAGCTTGCCAGCGCCGCGTCGATGGCGTCGATGGTGTCGCGCACGTAGAGGCGGAAGTCGGTCGCGACCTGATCGTTGCGCGAACGCGCGGTGTGCAGCCGCCCCGCCGCCGGGCCGATCAATTCGCTCAGGCGGCTCTCGACATTCATGTGAATGTCCTCCAGCGCCCGCTTGAAGGTGAATTTATCCGCCGCGATCTCTGACAAAATCGTGTCTAGACCTTTGCCGATGTTTTTTGCATCACTGGCGGAAATAATGCCCTGCGCGGCAAGCATGGCGGCGTGTGCCTTGGACGCGGCGATGTCCTGCGCGTAAAGGTGGCGGTCGACGTCGATGGAGACGTTGATTTCCTCCATGATCGCGTCGGGTCCGTCCTCGAACCGGCCGCCCCACATCTTGTTGCTCATGCTGTTCTGCTCGATTTGTCCGGCGCGGGCGGTTTTCGCCTTGCGCCCGGTTTCCGTATAAGCCCTGCATAGCCGCATCGCACCCCGGATGACAAACGATATGCCCGACAATCCGCCGCCCGCCCGCCCCAAGGCCCGCCGTCTGCCGCTGCTTATCAGCGCCATCGTGGCCGGCGCCGTGGTCGGCTACGGCATCGTCCACCAGTTCGGCGCCATGCAGCAGCAGGCCGCCGGCGATCCGGATTGCGCCAATACCGCGGCGCTGGCGCAAAAGATCGCGCCGCTGGCAACCGGCGAGGTGGCGGCGCTGGCCATGGTGCAAAAGCCGATGAAAATGCCCGATCTCGCCTTCGAGGACGGCCAGGGCAATCCGAAAAAACTCTCGGACTGGCGCGGCAAGACCGTGCTGCTCAACCTGTGGGCGACCTGGTGCGTGCCGTGCCGCAAGGAGATGCCGGCGCTGGACCGGCTGGAAGCCAAGCTCGGCGGCGACAATTTTCGGGTGGTCGCCGTCAATATCGACACCCGCGACCTTGAGAAGCCGAAAGCGTTCCTCAAGGAGGCCAACCTGACCCGGCTCGGCAATTTCAGCGACGCCAAGGCCAAAGTGTTTCAGGATCTCAAGAGCATCGGCCTGGCGCTCGGAATGCCGACGTCGGTGCTGATCGACGCCAAGGGCTGCCAGATCGGGAACATGGCCGGTCCCGCCGAATGGGACAGCGCCGATGCCGTCAAGCTGATCCAGGCGGCGATCGCGCGATAGGCGCGCCGCCGATGGAGGTATTGCTTCGACAGGAGACGCCCATGACGCCACACGGTCACTTCAACTGGAACGAACTCTGCACCCGCGACGCCGAGCGCGCCAAGCGGTTCTATCGCGAGCACATCGGCTGGGACTACGAGGCGCGGCCGCTGGCCGGCGGCGGCACCTACTGGGTGGCGACGATGAATGGCGCGCCGGTGGCCGGCATCTATCAGGTCGCCGGGCCGGAATTCGCCGCGATGCCGGACAACTGGATGCCGTATCTGGCGGTCGACGATGTTGACGCGCGCGTGAAAAACGCGGTTGCCGCCGGCGCGAAACTGATGAAGCCGATCTTCGAGATCCCGAATGTCGGACGGCTGGCGATTGTGGTCCTGCCAGGCGGCGCGGCGATGGGCTGGATCACGCCCGCGGCGTGAGAGGCTGGACATTGGTTTTACGGGCGGGTTCGCAACACGAAAAGCGTCGTCCCCGCCTGCGCGGGGGCGACGCCGGGTGAATTCGATCCGGCATGTCACATCGCGAGGCAAACTCGGAGGACGGACGTAAGGATCAGCGGGTCGCCACCGGCTTGTCGCCGCGATAGTCGTAGAAGCCGCGCTGGGTCTTGCGGCCGAGCCAGCCGGCCTCGACGTATTTCACCAGCAGCGGACAGGGCCGGTATTTCGAATCCGACAGCCCGTCGTGCAGCACCTGCATGATCGACAGGCAGGTATCCAGCCCGATGAAGTCAGCCAGCTCCAGCGGCCCCATCGGGTGATGCGCGCCGAGCTTCATCGCGGCGTCGATGGCCTCGACGTTGCCGACGCCTTCGTACAGCGTATAGATCGCCTCGTTAATCATCGGCAGCAGGATGCGGTTGACGATGAACGCCGGGAAGTCCTCCGACACCGCGATCTGCTTGCCGAGCGAGGTGACGAAATCGCGCGCGGCGTCGAAGGTCTGGTCGTCGGTGGCGATGCCGCGCACCAACTCGACCAGCTCCATCACCGGCACCGGATTCATGAAGTGGATGCCGATAAACCGCTCCGGCCGGTCGGTGGAGGCGGCGAGACGGGTGATCGAGATCGAGGAGGTGTTCGATCCGATGATCGCCTCGGGTTTCAGGATCGCGCACAGGTCCTGGAAAATCTTGCGCTTGACGTCTTCCTTCTCGGCCGCGGTCTCGATGACGAGATCGCAGTCGGCGAAAGGCTCAAGGCTTTCGCTGGCGTCGATGCGGCTCAGCGCCTTCTTGTGCGCGTCCTCGGTGATGGTCTTCTTGGCGGCCTGACGGGTCAGGTTGCCGTTGATGGTGGCCATCGCCGACTTCAGGCGCTCCGGCGAGATGTCGTTGAGCACCACGTCATATCCGGCCAGCGCCGCGACATGCGCGATTCCGTTGCCCATCTGGCCCGAGCCGATCACGCCGACCTTCTTAATCATCACCGCCATCTCGTCATTTTGCCAAAGTGAGAGCTGGGAAACAGCGCCCTGCCGTGTTCTGGCACAAACGCCGGCCGGAGTCCGCTCCGGCCGGCGCATCATGCTTTCGGCTCAGCGCCCGGCCTTGGCCAGTTCCTCGGTCAGTTCGGGCACCGCCTGATACAGGTCCGCGACCAGACCGTAATCGGCGACCTGGAAGATCGGCGCGTCCTCGTCCTTGTTGATCGCGACGATCACCTTGGAGTCCTTCATGCCGGCGAGATGCTGGATCGCCCCGGAAATGCCGATGGCGATGTAAAGCTCCGGCGCCACCACCTTGCCGGTCTGGCCGACCTGCCAGTCGTTGGGCGCGTAGCCGGCATCGACCGCGGCGCGCGAGGCGCCGACGCCGGCGCCGAGCTTGTCGGCCAGCGGCTCGATGTACTTGGCGAAGTTCTCCCGGCTCTGCATCGCGCGGCCGCCGGAGACGATGATCTTGGCCGAGGTCAGTTCGGGGCGATCGCTCTTGGCGACTTCCTCGCCGACGAAGCTCGACAGGCCCGGATCGGCCGCCGCCGCCACGCTCTCCACCGCGGCGGAGCCGCCTTCGCCGGCCGCGGCGAAGGTCGAGGTGCGCACGGTGATGACCTTCTTGGCGTCCTTCGACTTCACGGTCTGGATCGCGTTGCCGGCATAGATCGGCCGCTCGAAGGTGTCGGGCGCGACCACCTTGGTGATCTCCGACACCTGCATGACGTCGAGCAGCGCCGCGACGCGCGGCATCACGTTCTTGAAGCGCGAGGTCGCGGGCGCGACGAAAGCGTCGTAGTTCCCCGCCAGCGACACGATCAGCGCCGCCAGGGGCTCCGCCAGATCGTGCGCGTAAGCCGCGTTGTCGGCCAGCAGCACCTTGGCGACGCCATTCAGCTTGGCGGCGGCGTCGGCCGCGCCCTTGGCGTTTTCGCCGGCGACCAGCACGTGCACCTCGGCGCCGAGCTGGCTGGCCGCGGTCAGCGCCTTGTTGGTGGCGTCCTTCAGCGAGTTGTTGTCGTGTTCGGCAATCAGCAGCGTGGTCATCAGATCACCCCGGCTTCGTTCTTGAGTTTCGCGACCAGCTCGGCGACGTCCTTGACCTTGACGCCGGCCTTGCGGCCACCGGGTTCAGTGGTCTTGAGCACTTCGAGACGCGGCGTGAGATCGACGCCGTAGTCGGCGGCGGTCTTGTCCGCGATCGGCTTCTTCTTCGCCTTCATGATGTTGGGCAAGGATGCATAGCGCGGTTCGTTGAGCCGCAGGTCGGTGGTGACGATCGCGGGGCCTTTCAGCTTCACCGTCTGCAAGCCGCCGTCGATTTCGCGGGTCACCGTGAAGTCGCTTCCTTCGACCTCAAGCTTGGAGGCGAAGGTCGCCTGCGACCAGCCGAGCAGCGCGGCCAGCATCTGGCCGGTCTGGTTCGAGTCGTCGTCGATCGCCTGCTTGCCGAGAATGACCAGGCCCGGCTTCTCCTCGTCGACCACGGCCTTGAGCAGCTTGGCCACCGCCAGCGGCTCGACGTTGCCCTCGGCCTTGACCAGGATGCCGCGGTCGGCGCCCATGGCGAGGCCGGTGCGGATGGTTTCCGACGCCTGCGCGGGGCCGATCGAGACCACCACCACCTCGGTCGCCTTGCCCGCCTCTTTCAGGCGAAGGGCTTCCTCGACCGCGATCTCGTCGAACGGATTCATCGACATCTTGACGTTGGCGAGTTCGACGCCCGATCCGTCGCTCTTGACGCGGACCTTGACGTTGTAATCAACCACGCGCTTGACCGGTACTAGAACCTTCATCGATCCTCTTTCGTGCTGGGGTGGTTTTTTCGGCGTGCAATTCATTGCTCGGCGCGGAACCTAGATCGCCCGCCAATCGCGGTCAACCGGGCTGAAAAGCGGCCAAACGCCCGGTCCCCCTTCCGCATGCCGCTCAGCGGTTCTGTCCCGGCACCCAGAGCACGTCGCCGGCGCCGTTGCCGTTGGCGGCGCGCGCCGCCACGAACAGGAAGTCCGACAGCCGGTTCATGTAATGAATCACCGGCGGGCTAACTTTTTCGCCCGGCCGCGCCGCGAGTTCCACGATCAGGCGCTCCGCCCGGCGGCAGACCGTCCGCGCCAGATGCAGATAGGCGGCGGCGGCCGACCCGCCCGGCAGGATGAACGAGTTCAGCGGGGCGAGGCTGGCGTTCAGCGTGTCGATGTCGCGCTCCAGCCGCTCGACCTGGCTCGCCGCCACCCGCAGGCGCTCGGCCTTGCCCTCGCGCTTCGGCACCGCCAGATCGGCCCCGAGGTCGAACAGGTCGTTCTGGATCCGGCCCAGCATGGCGTCGAGGTCGGGCGCGTCGGTGAGGTGCAGCCGGACCACGCCGATCACGGCGTTGGTCTCGTCGGCGGTGCCGTAGGCCGCGACCCGCGGATCGTATTTGGCGCGACGTTCACCGCTGCCGAGCGCGGTGGTGCCGTCGTCGCCGGTCTTGGTGTAGATGCGGTTGAGCGTGACCATGTCCTAGCGCCCCAGCGCCCACACCGCCACCATGGCGACGATGATGGCGACGAATTGCAGCAGCACCCGCATCTGCATCAGCTTCTGCGAACGATGGGGCGACCCGCCACGCATCAAGTTGAGCAGGCCGAGCAGCAGAACCACCGCCACCGCGATCAGCGCGATCGGCAGGAGAAAATTTGCGAGGAATGTAAACATCGCCGCTACATACACCGGGGGCGGAAGCGCGCCAATGGTGGATTCCCGCCAATGACGCGATCAACGGCCCGGCGGCGGTAGGTTCCGCCCACGCCGGCCGACCAGGGGCCGATGGTCGTTTTGGCTTAAAATTCCGCCGATAAAGCTGGTAAGAACCTGAAAACGAGGCGTCATCGTCCGCCAACGGGTCCGCGCGAAGCGCGGCCCGATGACAGGCTCCGGCGGACGATCCGGTAATCCGTGCCAATGCAAGGGAAAAATTTCATCTGATATAGGGTTACCGGATGCTTCGCCTGCGCGGCGCATGACGGTTTTCGAATTGCATATTCATAAAAACCGATTTTTCGGTCAAACTCCAAGGACAACGAACGTGTCGTCGGGTCGCCGGCGTCGATTCGGCGATCAAGGTGAAACGTGAAGCTGCTTCGACGCCTCTACCGTATCGGACTGGAAGCCTTCTACACGTTTCTGGCCGATGACGGCTGGGCCATCGCCAGCCACATCGCGCTCTCCACCTTGATGGCGTTGTTTCCCTTCCTCATCGTGCTGACTTCGCTGGCCGGCTTCTTCGGCTCCAAGGATCTGGCGGATCAGGCCGCCGACCTGATGTTGCAGGTGTGGCCGGAGGAGGTGGCGAGCCGGCTCTCCAGCGAAATCCACGACGTGGTGACCACCACGCGCGGCGATGCGCTGACCGTAGGTGCGGTGTTCGCGCTCTATTTCGCCTCGAACGGCGTCGAAAGCCTGCGCATCGCGCTCAACCGCGCCTATGCCGTGACCGAGCAGCGGGCATGGTACTGGCTGCGGCTGGAATCGATCGGCTATACGCTGATCGCCGCCGTCACCGCGCTGGCGCTGGCGTTCCTGATCGTGCTCGGGCCGCTGATCCTGGAGACGACGCGGCACTATGTCCCGCTGATGGTCGAATCCAACGAGCGCTTCCTGACCATCGTGCGCTACGGCACCGCCGTTCCGGCGATGATCGTCGCGCTGTTCCTGCTGCATGCCTGGCTGCCGGCGGGCCGACGCAGTTTCATGCAGATCCTGCCCGGCATCGTTTTCACGATGGCGGCCTCGCTGGTGTCGAGCATGGCGTTCGGTGAATATCTCGCCCGCTTCGCCAACAATTACGTCACGATGTACGCGGGCCTCGCCTCGGTGGTCATCGCGCTGGTGTTTCTGTATTTCATCGCGGTGATTTTCATTTTCGGCGGCGAACTCAACGCCGCGATCATGAAGGCCCGCGCGCGCCGCGCTGAATCGAAATCAGCGCCGTCGCCAGGGCGCGGGGCGACACCGGCTTGAGCAGGAAGGCGTCGGCGCCGGCCTTCCGCGCCGCCGCCGCGTCGGTCTCCTTGCCCGAAATGCCGATGATCGGAATCTCGCGCGGACCCGAGCGCAGCGCGCGAATGCGGCGGATCGTCTCGACGCCGCCGATCCCCGGCAGCACCATGTCCATCAGCACCGCGTCGAACCCGCCTTGCGCCAGGCGCTCGGCGGCGGCCTCGCCGCGCCCGACGAACTCGGCGTGATGGCCGAGTTCGGTGAGGATCGCGTTGAGCACGACGCGGCCGAACGGATTGTCTTCCACGCTCAGGATACGCAAGGCGCCGCCGCCACAGGCATCGGAGACGTCGTCCCGGTCGGCGGCGGTCGCGGCCGGCGTGTCGGCCTGTGCCAGCGCCACCGTCAGCGTGAACACCGCGCCGCCGCCCTGGCGCGGCGCGACGGTGATGTCGCCGCCCATGGCGCGCGCCAGTTGCTTCACCGACGACAGTCCCAGCCCGGCGCCGCCGAAGCGCGCGGCGATGCCGACATTGGCCTGCGAGAACGGCCGGAACAGCCGCTTGATCTCCGCCAGCGTCAGGCCGATGCCGCTGTCCGATACCGCGAAACTTGCGACGATCCGGCCTTTGGCGGCGCGGGCCGTCGTCACCTTGAGGCCGACGTCGCCTTCCGCCGTGAATTTGACGGCGTTGTCGACGAGGTTTTCCAGCGCCGCGCGCAACCGCACCGGATCGCCGGTGACGAACGCCGGCAGCCGCTCGGAAATTCGGACGCGCGATCGCAGTCCCTTGGCGGCGGCGCGCCCGGTCAGCGAATCCCCGATGCTGCGCGCCACCGCCCGCAGGTCGAAGAAATCCCGCCGCGCCTCCATGCCGCCGCTCTTGCCGCCGCCTCGGGAGCGGCTGCGCGCGGCATCGACGAACAGCGTCGCCAGACTGGCGAGGTGCTCGGCGCCGGCCTTGATGGTCTCGACCCAGCGGCGCTCGCGCTCGCCAAGATCGGAGGTCGCCAGCAGATCGCTGACCGCGAGAATCCCGGTCAGCGGCGTGCGCACCTCATGGGCGAACACCGCCAGCGCCGCCTCGACCGTGGCCGGCGCGGCGGAACCGGGCGGGCGGCGCGCGGGTTTCTTCGCCGGACGCTTGCCCGGCGCGCGCTTACCTCGCGGTGCTCCTGATCCGAGCGCCATGATCCCCCCGCCTTTGCGGATTCATAGCATGACGGAACCGGTTGGCACGAGCGTCGCGCGACGTTTTCAACCGCCGCGCCCGATCAGCTCAACCGAGGCCGATGCGCCGCCGCACCTCGGCGGGCGTCATCCCCCCGGCGCGCAGCTCGCGCAGGCCGGTCGCCTGCGTCGATTTGGACAATTTCGCCCCGGCCGCGTCGCGCAGCAGCGCGTGGTGGCGGTAGCGCGGCGCGGGCAGGTCCAGCAGCCGCTGCAACAGGCGGTGAACGCCGGTGGCCCAGAACAGGTCCTGGCCGCGCACCACGTCGGTCACGCCCTGCGCCGCGTCGTCCACCACCACGGCGAGATGATAGCTGGCCGGCGTCTCCTTGCGCCCGAGAATGACGTCGCCCCACGCCTGCGGCCGCGCCGTCACCCGGCCGGATTCGCCGCCGGGTCCCGCGCCGTCCTCGATCCAGTCGAGAGCGCCGGCGCGCGCCAGCGCCTTCGCCATGTCGAGCCGCAACGCGTAGGGCGCGCCCGAAGCCGCCAGCGCCGCGCGCTCATCCGCCGGCAGCCGCCGCGCCGTGCCGGGATAGAGCGGCGCGCCGTCGGGATCGCGCGGCCACGGCGCGCGCGCCTCGCGCGCCGCCACCACGCGGGCGATCTCGGCGCGGCTCTCGAAACTCGGATAGATCAGCCCGAGCGCATCGAGGCGATCCAGCGCCGCGCGATAATCGGCGAAGTGATCGGACTGCCGCCGCGCCGGCGCCTCCCAGACGAGGCCCAGCCAATCGAGATCCTGATAAATCGCGGCCTCGAACTCCGGCTTGCAGCGGGTCGGATCGATGTCCTCGACGCGCAGCAACAGCCGTCCGCCGGCCCGCCGCGCCAGGTCGGCGTTGAGCAGCGCCGAGTAGGCATGGCCGAGGTGGAGGTAGCCGTTCGGGCTGGGCGCGAAGCGGAAAACGGGGGGCGGCATTGCTCTCTTTCGCAGGACGTGGTGGTTTTAGGCTGCCATGACCATCCATCTCAACTCCCAGGCCGATCTTGAGGACGCGATGGCGTTGCTGGTGCGGCAGGACCCGCGCCTCGCGCCGATCCTCGACCAGGCCGGCATGCCGGCGCTGCGGCGGCGCGAGCCGGGCTTCGCCGGCCTCGCCGCCATCGTCTGCGGCCAGCAACTGTCGACCGCCAGCGCGGCGGCGATCTGGGGCCGCCTCACCGCCGCCTACGATCCGTTCCACCACGACGCGATCCGCAAGGCGCGCGCCGACCGGCTCGGCCGGCTCGGCCTGTCGGCGGCGAAGATCAGGACGCTGAAGGCGATCGCGGCGGAACTGGCCGGCGAGCGACTGAACCTCGACGTGCTCGCCGAGGAAGACGCCGACGCCGCGCATCACACGCTGACCGCTCTGCACGGCATCGGGCCATGGACCGCCGACGTCTATCTGCTGTTCTGCCTCGGCCACGGCGACGCCTGGCCCGCCGGCGACCTCGCCGTGCAGGAGGCGGTCCGGATCGGCCTCGGACTGAAGGCGCGCCCCACCGTGAAGGAGATGATTCCGATCGCCGAGCCATGGCGGCCGGCGCGCGGCGCGGCGGCGCATCTGTGGTGGGCCTACTACAAGGTCGTCAAGGCGCGCGAGGGCGTGCTGTCCGATCAACTCCCGAAGCCAAGTCCGGGGACAAGAACGACAAGAGGATGAGGCGGGCAAAACCCTTCACAACGCCGTCACGGTGACTGTAGTATGCAGCGTTGACGCTGCGTCGCAGCCAATAAGGAGGCCAGGAGCGTTACTTGAACGCACATGTCTCACAAGGAAGTGTCTCACAAGGCGGTTGGCCGGTCCTGGTCCTCAACGCGGACTTCCGGCCACTGAGTTACTATCCTCTCTCGCTGTGGTCGTGGCAGGACGCGATCAAGGCGGTGTTCCTCGATCGCGTCAACATCGTCGCGCACTACGATCACGCGGTGCATAGTCCGTCGTTCGAGATGCAACTGCCGAGCGTCGTCTCGCTGAAATCCTTCGTCAAGCCGACCACGCATCCCGCCTTCACCCGCTTCAATGTGTTCCTGCGCGACAGGTTCACCTGCCAATACTGCGCCTCGCACGAGGATCTGACCTTCGATCACATCGTGCCGCGCTCGAAGGGCGGACAGACCACCTGGGACAACGTCGTCGCCGCCTGTTCGCCATGCAATCTCCGGAAGGGCAACCTGACGACGGCGCAGGCTAATATGCATCCCCGGCAAGCGCCGTTCGCGCCCACCGTGCATCAACTCCACCGCAACGGCCGGCTGTTCCCGCCGAACTATCTGCATGAGAGCTGGCTCGACTATCTCTATTGGGACACCGAACTGGACCCGTAGCGCACGCCGTTTTGCCCCCGCCGGCTCGCTCTGCTAACAAGAAGCCATCGCAACACCGACGCCGCCCGCGACGATCGCGCGCGGGCGCGACAGCAGCAGAAGCAGAGGACGAACATGATCGAAACCGTTGGCATCATCGGCGCCGGCACCATGGGCAACGGCATCGCGCAGGTCTGCGCGGCGGCCGGCGTGAGCGTCGTCATGACCGATATCTCCGACGTCGCCGTCGCCAAGGGGCTTGCGGTGATCGACAAGAGTCTGGAGCGGCTGGTCAACAAGCAGAAGATGAGCGAGGCCGACCGCGCCGCCGCGCTCAAGCGCATCGCCGCCACCACCGACAAGGCGAAGCTGTCGAATTGCGATCTGGTGATCGAGGCCGCCACCGAGAACGAGAGCCTCAAGGTGAAAATCCTCCAGGATCTCTGCGCGACGCTCCACCCGCGCGCGCTGGTCGCCACCAATACCTCGTCGATCTCGATCACCAAGCTCGCCGCCGCGACCGACCGCCCGGACCGCTTCATCGGCATGCACTTCTTCAACCCGGTGCCGCTGATGGCGCTGCTGGAACTGATCCGCGGCCTGCAAACCTCCGACGACACCCATGCCAAGGCGGTCGATTTCGCCAAGCGCGTCGGCAAGGTGCCGATCACCGCCAAGAACAGCCCCGGCTTCGCCGTCAACCGCATCCTGTGCCCGATGATTAACGAGGCGATCTTCGCGTTGCAGGAGGGCATCGCCAGCGCCGAGGACATCGACGCCGGCATGAAGCTCGGCTGCAACCAGCCGATCGGCCCGCTGGCGCTGGCCGATATGATCGGCCTCGACACCATGCTGTCGGTGATGGACGTGTTTTACGAAGGCTTCAACGATCCGAAGTACCGGCCCGCGCCGTTGCTCAAGGAAATGGTCGCCGCCGGCCACCTCGGCCGCAAGACCGGCAAGGGCTTTTACGAGTACGGCAAATCTGCGTGATCGAAATGGCGCGGGATCAACCCCGCGCCATTCATCGGCATCAGGCCGAAACGAAAAGCCGGGCGCGAAGTGCGATCGCGCCCGGCTTTTTGCGTTTGAGCTTTTTTGGTTTTGATGGAAGCGTTCGCCATGAAGCGATGCCCGCTCCCTCTCCCCGTCGGGGAGAGGGAACCGCGCAGCATCCGCGTCGATTCAATCAGATCAGGGGCGCGCTCTTAGACAATAACGCGCTCGCTCAGTGCCCCATGCCCGGCTCGACCACGCCGTTGAAGATGTCCGGATTGGGCTCGCCCTCGACCACCAGCACGCCGGCGAGGCCGCGTTCGGCCCGCGACAGCGCGTGATCGACGATGGTGTAGCCGCCCGGCACGTCCAGCTTGAACTCGGTGATGACCGCGCCGCCCGGCGGCACCGAGACCGTCTGGATGCCTTCGAGCGGCGGCGATATCGTCCCGCCGAGGTTGTACACCTTGTCGAAGATCTCGCCGATGACGTGGAACGACGAGGTGAAGTTCGGGCCGCCGACGCCGAAGTAGAGCCGCACCGTCTCGCCGACCTTGGCATGCAGCGGATGCAGCTTGGTCAGCGCCCCGACCGAGCCGTTGAACACGAAGTATTCCGGCTTTTCGGCCAGCAGCTTCTCGACGCTGAACTCCTGGCTGCCGTGCTGGCCGAAGGCGGCGTCGGTGTAGATCTCGCCCTGCATGAGATAGAACTCATGATCGACCGGCGGCAGCCCTTCCTCCGGCTCGACCAGGATCAGGCCGTACATGCCGTTGGCGATGTGCTCGGCCACCATCGGCGTGGCGCAGTGATAGACGTAGAGCCCCGGCTTCAGCGCCTTGAAGCTCATCGACTTCTCCTTGCCGGGATCGACCTGCAACGCCGCCGCGCCGCCGCCGGGACCGGTGGCGGCATGGAAATCGACCGAGTGGATCATGTTGCTGTCGGCCGCGTTCTTCAAATGAACGTCGACGGTGTCGCCGACGCGCACCCGCACGAACGGTCCCGGCACCTTGCCGTTGAAGGTCCAGTAACCGAACGTGGTGCCTTCGGCAAGACGCCCTTCCATCTCGACGGTGAGCAGATCGAGCCGCACCGTCTTCGGATCGCGCTTGCCGATCGGCGGCGGCAGATCGGTCGGCAGCCGCGAGATGTCCGCTTCCACCGTCACCTGCGCCGACGGCGTCGCCGTCACCAAGAACTGGCCTTCCATGCCGGCCAGGCGGTGGCCGGGAACGTCGCAGAAATACAGGAAGTCGCCGGCCTTGCCGGCGCGGAACACGATGCTGGTGCTGGCGCCCTTGCTGACGACGCGGGGCGAGCGGGCATCCTGATCCGGGAACACGATGTCATGCTCGGTGCCCTCGCCGTTAATCAGGGTGACCTGCACGACCTGCCCCTCGACGGCGGTCAGGATCGGGTTGACCTTGCCGTCGATGGTGCCGCCGACGCCGAGGAACACCATGCGCCCCTCGGCGATGCCGGAGCGCAGGGTGTATTTGGCATCCGACAGATAGGTCATGACGGGCCGCGCGGCGGCCTGCGCCGCGGGCGCTCGCGCGGCTGGCACCGGAGCCGCCGCATTGCCGGCGGGCGCGGGCGCGGGCGTCGCGGCGGCGGCGGGCGCCGCTCCACCGCCCTCGGCCGACGCCGCCAGGAAGGCGATGACGTCGGTGCGATCCGAATCGGTCTTCAGGCCGGGGAACGGCATCTTGTTGCCGGGCACAACCTTTTGCGGATCCTTCAGATAGGCGTCGAGCTTCTCCGGCGTCCAGGTGATGCCGCTCTGCTTCATCGCATTGGAGAAGCTGTAGTTCGGCACCTCGCCGGCCTTGGTGCCGACGATGCCGGCGAGGCTCGGACCGAGCAAGTTCTTGCCTGGCTGCATCGAGTGGCACGCCTGGCATTTCTTGAAGACCTGACGGCCATGAGCGGCGTCGCCGTCGACCGTGGTGGTGGCGGCGACCTTGGCGGCAGGGGCCGCGGCGGGGGCGGACGGCGCGGCGGGCGCCTGCGCCATGCTGTGCCCCATGTTATGCCCCATATTGTGCGCCGGCGCCTTGGCGTCGGGCGCAGGCGCGGCCGGCGCGGCGGCGACTTTTGGCGCGGCCGGAGCCGCCGCCTGCGGGGCGGCCTTGGGCGCGGGAGCCGGGGACGCGGCCGGCTGGGATGCCGCAACCTTGGGCGCGGCCTTGGTTTCCGTGGGCGCGGCCTTGGTTTCCGTAGGCGCGGCCTTGGTTTCCGTAGGCGCGGCCTTGGCGGCGGTTTGCGCCGCCGCGGGCTTGGCTTGTTCCTGCTTGGCTTGTTCGGGCTTGGCTGCGGTCGCCACGCTCGCCGGCTCGGTCGGCGTCGGCTCGTTTCGTCCTTGCGATAACCCCGCGTAACCGGCGAGGCCGAACAGCACCACCACTCCGAGGGTGCCCGGCAGCCAGTTCCTCAACTTCGAACGATCCGATGATGCAGCCATCTATGTCTCCCTGTCGCCACAGTCTGAATTGGCGGCATGCGCGTCTTCCGACACGGAGCCGACATCGCCATCGGCCCGTCCCGCCGCTGCTCGCGGTGAAACAATAACCGAGTTTTAGAAGTGCGCCACGTACCGGTTTAAACTTATTCCAGTTCCAGCCGCAATCCTTGAGCCAACACCGCACCTCGTCGCAGGATCGGTTTGCCGCAAACGGCAACTCCCGTATGCTTGGACCGCGGCCGGGCGGTCCGGTCGTCGCGGGCACGACTTGCAAGGAGAGCCGCCATGGCTTCGCCGACCGAATGGAAAGTCCCGCTCGCGGCGCAGCCCCGGCCGCAGGATTACCCATTCGATCTGGAGCGCGCCTTGAGCGCCGTGGTCGGTCTGCATGCCCTCATTCCGCCCGACGCCTTCACGGCTCCGACGCTCGGCACCGAACGCGCCGGCAACGGCGTGCTGATCGATGACGGGCTGGTGCTGACCATCGGCTATCTGATTACCGAGGCGGAATCGATCTGGCTGCATCTCGGCGACGGGCGCGTCGTGCAGGGGCATGCGCTGGGATTCGATTCCGAGACCGGGTTCGGCCTGGTTCAGGCGCTCGGCGACATCGATCTGGTTCCGCTGCGGCTTGGCGCGTCCGATGCCGCGCGGGTCGGCGACGCGGTGATCGTCGGCGGCGGCGGGCGCACCCGCTCGGTCGCGGCCCGCATCGAGGCGCGGCAGCCCTTCGCCGGCTATTGGGAATATCTGCTGGACGACGCCATCTTCACCGCGCCGTCGCATCCGAACTGGGGCGGCGCGGCGCTGATCTCGACCCGCGGCGAGTTGATCGGCATCGGCTCGCTGCAATTGGAGCGCGAGCAGAAGGATCGCCATATCAACATGATCGTGCCGATCGATTTGCTGAAGCCGATCCTGGGCGATCTGCGCGCGTTCGGCCGCGTCAACCGGCCGGCGCGCCCGTGGCTCGGCCTGTTCGCCAACGATTTCGACGACAAGGTCGTGGTGATGGGCGTCGCCGACCGGGGTCCGGCGGGTCGCGGCGGCATTCAGTCCGGCGACATCGTCCACGCGGTCGACGGCGACGCCGTCTCCAGCCTGGCGGAGTTCTACCGCAAAATTTGGGCGCTCGGTCTTGCCGGCGTCGACGTGCCGCTGACGATCTCGCACGACGGCATCACCTTCGACGTGGTGCTGGCCTCGACCGACCGCGCCAGGCTGCTGAAGGCGCCACGCCTGCATTGACCCTTGCGGCGTAAAATCGGATGATGACTTCCGAGCCGCGATGATCGCCATTCTTCGGCGCGTCCATCTCATCAAAGGAGTTCGCCATGATCCGTTTGCTGACCGCCGCCGCCCTGTGCGCGCTCGCGGCGCCCGCCTTCGCGCAGGGCCCGCTGCCGCTGTCGAAAATCCTGACAACGGTCGAGGCGGGCGGCACCCGGATCGTGGTGTCGGCGGATAGGGAACGGCGCGGCGGCTGGGAAGTGGTGTCCTGCCCCGTCGGCAGCCGCCTGTGCCGCGAGGATCACATCGACCCGGTCAGCGGCGCGGTGCTCAAATCCGAGCTTGAGGGCGTCGGCTCGCTGCCGGACATCGGCGCCAAGCCGGCCTCGGCCGTCGCGTCGCAGATCGAGGCGATGGCGATCGGCGCGATTACCGAAATCGAATTCGACGATCGGGTCTGGGAAGCCAAGGTGCGCGACGGCCGCCGCCGCGCCGAATTCCGGCTTCATCCGATGACCGGCGCGGTCACGCGCTGCAAGGGCAGCCTGTGCCCGCGATGATCGCGGAGCGGTGGGGCGGAATGGTCCCACCCCGTCTCTCGGTGCCGGTCCGATGTCTCGGCTCGATGTTCGGGCAGACCGTGGTGTCCGGCGCGGAGCCGTTGCCCGAGCCGGAACAATCCGCGCGTTCCGCTCTCTCCCGAGATTCGTTCTCCGCCGAGGAGGCCATCTCGAAAGCGCCGCCGAAGCCGCGCCGATCCCCGCATGACCTGCATCATGGCCATTGCGCGGGCCGCGAACTGGTGGCAGCAACAGCCGGGAATTGAATTGAGCGCGTTGTCGCCACGCGAGCCGGCTTCCGCTTCGCTCGTCAACGTGATGGGCGGCCGTGGATTCCACAACCTTTTTCACCCTGAGCATTACCGCCGTCGCCACGCTGGGGGTGATCGTCCGGCCGTGGTCGGTTCCGGAATATGTCTGGGCCGTTCTCGGCGCGGCCGCGCTGCTGGTCGCGGGGCTGATGCCGTGGCGCGCCGCGCTCGCCGCCGCCGGCCGGGGCGCCGACGTCTATCCGTTCCTCGCCGGCATGATGCTGCTGGCGGCCGCCGCGCGCCGCGAAGGATTGTTCGACTGGCTCGCGGCGCACGCGGTGCGCGCCGCGCGCGGTTCGGCGCGGCGGCTGTTCCTGATCGTCTACGCGCTCGGCGCGCTGACCACGATCTTTCTCTCCAACGACGCCACCGCCGTGGTGCTGACGCCGGCCGTGCATGCCGCCGCGACCGCCGCCCGCGTCGCGCCGCTGCCCTATCTCCTGATCTGCGCCTTCGTCGCCAATGCCGCGAGCTTCGTGCTGCCGATTTCCAACCCGGCCAATCTGGTGATCTTCGGCGCGCAGATGCCGCCGCTCCTGCAATGGCTGGCGCTGTTCACGCTGCCCTCGCTCGCCGCCATCCTGACGACCTTCGTGATGTTGCGCTGGACCCAGCGTCACGCGCTCGGACAGGCCGTGCAGGAGGGGATCGAGGGCGCGCCGCTGTCGGCCACCGGCCGCTGCGTCGGCGCGGCGATCGCGGCCACCGGCGTCGCGCTGCTGGTGGCGTCGGCTTTCGACCGGCCGCTTGGGCCGCCGACCTTCCTGTGCGGCGTCGCCGCGACCCTCGCGGTGCTGCTGATCGGCCGCCGCTCGCCGTGGCCGGTGCTGCGCGACGTCGCCTGGGGCGTGCTGCCGCTGGTCGCCGGACTTTTCATTCTGGTGGACGCGGTGGAGCGGACCGGCGTGCTGCACCCGCTCGCGGCCTGGCTCGGGGAGGCCGCCGCGAGCGCGCCGCGCCAGACCACCCTGGTCTCGGGCGTCGCCGTCGCGTTGATCTCCAATCTGATGAACAACCTGCCGGCCGGCCTGCTGGCGGCGACCATCGGCCAGAGCGTGGAACTGCCGCTGCGCGTCACCGCCGGCCTCGCCATCGGCGTCGATCTCGGGCCGAATCTGTCCATCACCGGCTCGCTCGCCACCATTCTCTGGCTGATCGCGCTGCGGCGCGAGGGCCTGTCGATCGCCGCATGGCAATTTCTGAAACTGGGAATTTTGGTGATGCCGCCGGCGCTGCTCGCGGCGCTGCTGATGCTGGCCCTGTCGCCGTTTTAGGCTCCAAACCCGATCAGAGTATTGAGGTTATGGAGCAAATCAGATTCAAGCTCTGCACGGAGCTTGACGATGGCGAACGAGTTTTGGCTAAGCGATGCGCAATGGGCAGCGATCGACCCGTTGCTTCCGAAGAACCGCCCCGGAGCGCGCCGGGTTGATGATCGCCGCGTGATCAGCGGGATCGTGCATGTGCTGAGGGCCGGTTGTCGCTGGCAGGATTGCCCCTCATGCTACGGTCCGCCGACGACGATCTACAATCGATTTCATCGATGGTCGGCGCGCGGCTTGTGGCAGAAGCTGTTTCGCGCCTTGGCAACAGCCAGCGCCAATGACGTGCACATGATCGACAGCACGACAGCAAAGGCGCATCGCTCGGCAGCGGGCGGAAAAGGGGGCGGAGGAACAGGCGATCGGGCGCTCGCGCGGTGGGCGTACGACCAAAATCCACGCCGTCGTCGTCGGCCAGGGCCGACCGCTCGCCATCGAGATAACACCCGGACAACGCGGCGATCTTCGCGTCGTTCTGCCCCTTCTCTCCGGCTTGCCAGCGGCACGCTTATGCGCCGCCGATACCGCCTATGACAGCGACGGCTTTCGGCTCTTTCTGCTCGGCCGCGGGACAATCCCGGTCATCCCGAACAACCCCACGCGAAAGCGAACACATCCCTTCGACACCGAAGCCTATAAGCTGCGCAACCGCATCGAGCGCATGTTTTGCAGGCTCAAGGATTGGCGCCGCATCGCAACCCGCTACGACAAGCTGGCGCGCAACTTCGAAGCGGCCATCAATATCGCCGCCATCATAACTTGGTGGACCGATTGAGTCTGGAGCCTAGAGCGTCAGCCGAGCAGTTGCTCCAGCCGGTCGCGCAACTGCTCCTGATGATAGGGCTTGGCCAGCCGCGGCACGTCGGTCGAAACGCCTTCGGGCAGGTCGGCGTAGCCGGTGGCCAGCAGCACCGGCAGGCGGGGCCGCACCTGGCGCGAGGCGGCGGCCAGTTCGATGCCGGTCATGCCGGGCATCAGGTGATCGGTCATCATCAGGTCGATCGGCTGATCGCTGCGCAGGATATCCAGCGCATGCGGCCCCGAGGAGGCGCCGATCACCCGATGCCCGAGATCCTCCAGCATCTCCATGGTCGACATCGCAATCAGCGGATCGTCGTCGACGAACAGGATCACCGCCGAGCGGGGCGGCTTCGGCGGCGACGGCGTTCGGTTTCCGGCCGCCACCGGCGCGGTCGCGATCGGCAAGATCAACGCCGCCGTGGTGCCCTTGCCGACCACGCTCGACAATTGCAGCGCGCCGCCGAGTTGAACCGCGAGGCCATGCACCATGGACAGGCCGAGCCCGGTGCCCTTGCCGAGCGGCTTGGTCGAAAAGAACGGATCGATGGCCTTGGCGAGAATGTCCGGCGGCATGCCGCTGCCGGTGTCGCGCACCGTGACCTTGAGATAGTTGCCGGATCGCAGCTCCGGATCGCCGGTGACGCGGAACCTGGCCACCTTGATGTCGATGGTGCCGCCGTCGGCCATGGCGTCGCGCGCATTGATGGCGAGGTTGAGGATGGCCAGTTCGAGCTGATTGGCGTCGATCGCCGCCGGCGGAAGATCGTCGGCGACCGCCAGCCGCAGGACGATGCGCGAGCCGAGCGAGCGTTCGAGCAAGTCGCTCATGCCGCGCAACAGTTGGCCGAGATCGACCGGCGCCGGGTTGAGATCCTGCTGGCGCGCGAAGGCCAGCAGCCGCTGCGTCAGCGACGCGCCGCGCTCGGCGCCCTGCAATGCGCCGTCAATCAGCCGGTGCAGGCGCGGATCGTTCGGCACGCGCTTGCGCAGCAGTTCCAGATTGCCGACCACGACCATCAGCAGGTTGTTGAAGTCGTGGGCGACGCCGCCGGTCAGTTGCCCGATGGTTTCCATCTTCTGGGCCTGCCGCAGTTGCTCCTGCGCCTTCTCGCGCGCGGCGACTTCCTGCATCAGTTCCGCGGTGCGTTGATCGACCCGCTGTTCCAGCGTCGCCGTCAGGTCGGCCAGCGCGCCGCGTTCGGCCGCGAGTTGCGACACCAGTTTCTCGCGCTCGATCTCGGCGAGCTTGCGGGCGGTGACGTCGGACGCCACCCCGATCAATGTCGCCGGCCGACCGGCGAGGTCGCGGAAAATCGTGGCATGGGTGTTGATCCAGTGCACCGAGTTGTCGGGCCAGATCGCCCGATACTCGATATTGTAGTCGGCGCCGTTCTTCAGGGCCCTGTCGAACGCCTTCCGGTTGCGCTCGCGGTCGTCGGGATGGATCGCCGCGCCCATTTCCTCGAACGTCAGCGATCCGGACGGCTCGCGCCCGAAAAACGATTTGAAGGTATCGGACGCCTCCAGCCGGCGTTCCGGGATATTCATCTCCACCGCGCCGAGCCGCCCGACGTCGAGCGCGGTTTGCAGCGTGGTTTGGTTCTCGATGAGGTTTTGCAGGATGGCGCGGGTCTCGTATTGCCGGCGCCGCCCGCGAATGGCGGAACCGACGATGCTGATGAGCGTGGTCGGGTGAAACGGCCGCTCGATGAAGGAGACGTTGCCGAGAAGCTGGACCAGGCGCGCGGCCTCGGGATCGCGCGCCGGTTCGCCGGTCCGGTCCCGCAACAGCACGATCGGGAAATCCGACCATGACGGCTGCTCGGTCAGCCACGTCACCAGCGGCCGCAGATCCGCGGTCTTGATCGCCTCGTCGTCGATCACCGCCACGCCGGCGCCGCTCTCGACCTCACGGACCAGCGCCGGAAAATCGGCGCAGACGTTGACGTAAAGGCCGGCGGCGCGAATCTGCCGCGCCGCCTCCTCGCCGTCCCGTCCTCGCGGAGACAGAATCACCGCGCGCTCGGAGGACGGCCCCGGTCTCATGGCCAGCCTCCCGGCGGCTCAGGGTGACCGGGGGCGTCGAAGCAAGGTTTGGGCTGTTCTGCGAGAGGAGGCACGTCGAGCGAATCCGCGCTTTCAAGGAAGGCGAAACGTCCGCTGTCCCGGCCCGTTCCATCACGGCGTGAAGATTCTTCGCGGGTTATACTTTTGGCGGACGTTTCTCGATCACGAGACTCTGGATCGCGCGCCCGAAATAACCGCGCTCGTCGCCCAGCCGGGCGGCGGCAAGGCCGGCGCCGTCGGGGCCGATCCAGGACTCGCCGTCGAGCAGGATCCATTCGCCGACCGGCTGCCGCGCCAGCGAGATGGTGAGGTCGGCGTTGAGGAAGGTCCATTGCCGAAAATCCAGCGCCACCGAGGTGGCGTTGCAGAAATCCGACGCCACCGCCGCGCGCATCACCTGCGAAACCGGCGCGCCCTCGATCATCGGCCGGTCCACCCGATACCAGATCGCGCCCGGCCCCGCCGCCTTGCCGAAGCGGCCGCGCGCCGAACGGATCGACAGACCGGTGACGAACGGGTTCCGCAAGTTTTCGGTCGGCTCGATGACGGACTGATCCGGGGAAGCCAGTTCGACCGGCGGCGCGGTGGTCTCCGGCGGCAGATCGGTCATCGCTTCGGTTCTGATCTTCAGCACCGTCCCCTGCACGACGAGGGCGCCGTCGGCCTTGAGGCGGACCTCGCAGAGCTGGATCTTGCGGCCCTGCCGCAGCACTTTCGTTTCGATGTCGAGCGGGACCAGCGGCACCGGCCGCATCAGGTCGACGGTGATGCGCGCGATCCGCATCGGCGCCGGCGCCGGCATCGCTTCCGCCGCGAAAGTCACCAGCGCGGTCGGCGCGGAACCGTGCTGCATGTCCGGCGACCACGGCCCGGCGGCGTTCGGACCGGTGATCGCGCGCTTGCCCTCGATGCGGAAGATCGCCTCTTTCGGCGTGTCGATGGTCATGGTCACAAGGGCGGATCGACGGCTTCGTCGTATTCGCGCTTCAGCCGCGCGATCAATTCGGCCGCCGGCAGCACCTTGTCGACGCTGCCGATGCCCTGTCCGCTGCCCCAGATGTCCTTCCATGCCTTCGGCTTGGCCCGCTCGCCGCTGGGGTCGGTGCCGAAATTCATCTTGCTGGGATCGGATACCGGCAGGTTGTCCGGATCCATGCCGGCGGCGACGATGGAGGGCTTGAGGTAATTGCCATGAACGCCGGTGAACAGGTTGGAATAGACGATGTCCTCGGCGGAGGCGCCGGCGATCATGGTCTTGTAGCGGTCGACCGCGTTGGCTTCCTCGGTGGCGATGAAAGCCGAGCCGATATAGGCGAAGTCGGCGCCGAGGACCCGCGCCGCGCGAATGGCGCGGCCGGTGCCGATGGCGCCCGACAAGGCGATCGGCCCGTCGTACCAGCGCCGCGTCTCGGCGACGAAGGCGAACGGCGAGATCTCGCCGGCATGGCCGCCGGCGCCGGCCGCCACCAGGATCAGGCCGTCGGCGCCTTTCTCGACCGCCTTGTGGGCGAACTTCTGGTTGATGACGTCGTGAAAGGTGATGCCGCCCCAGTTGTGCGCGGCCTGGTTCAGTTCCTCGCGGGCGCCGAGCGAGGTAATCATCATCGGCACCTTGTGCTTCTCGCAAACCGCGAGATCGTGATCGAGCCGGTTGTTGGATTTGTGCACGATCTGGTTGACCGCGAACGGCGCCGACGGCCGCTCCGGATGCGCCTTGTCGTAAGCCGCCAGTTCTTCCTTGATGCGCGCCAGCCATTCGTCGAGCAGCGCCGCCGGCCGCGCGTTCAGCGCCGGAAACGACCCGACCACGCCGGCCTTGCACTGGGCGATGACGAGGTCCGGCACCGAGACGATGAACAGCGGCGAACCGATCACGGGGATCGACAGTCGGCCCTTGAACAAGGCAGGCATGGACATGCGGCAATTCCTCTTTTTCTCGCTCGCGAAACGTCCGGCAATCGGTAGCACGCCGCGCGGGTTGTCTTGCGTCAAGACGCTGGGGCTGATCGCGCTTCTCAGCCGTGTCCCGGACGCGATGCAGCGTGGAACGCTGCGTCGCAGAACCAGGACCGTCGCAAATGCGGTGTCCGGAACGGCCCCGGTTCTGCGCGGCGTCACTTCGTGCCGCGGCGCGCCCGAGGCACAAAGTCCTGCTCACCGGCCTGCTAGACCAGTTTGACCGCGATCACGAACCCCAGCACCAGCACCGCGGCCCCGACCGCGACCCAGAATCCCAGCCGCCGCTCGATCTCGGCGCGGATCGCGTCGCCGTAGCGGTTGAGCAGCACGGCGACGATGAAGAAGCGGCCGCCGCGCGCGATCAGCGAGCACAGCACGAACAGCCATATGTTGTAGCCGGCGAAACCGGAGGTGATCGTCACCAGCTTGTAGGGGATCGGCGTCAGGCCCTTGCCGATGATGATCCACGCGCCCCATTCGGCATAGGAGGCGCGAAATGCCTCGACCTTGTCGGTCAGGCCGTAAAGCTGCATCAGCCACAGGCCGACCGAGTCGTAGAGGCCGGCGCCGATGGCGTAGCCGAGCATGCCGCCGGCCACCGACGCCAGCGTGCAGACCACCGCGTAGAGCCAGGCGCGCCTGGGCCGCGCCAGCGACATCGGCACCAGCATCACGTCCGGGGGGATCGGGAAAAACGAGCTTTCGGCAAACGCCACCGCGCCCATGATCCAGAGCGCGGAGGGCTTGTCGGCGGCGGCGATGAACCAGTCGTAGAGGCGCTTCAGCATGCCGCGATCAAGCATTCCCTGGGGTCATTGTCCATGATGCGTCATGCCGCGTCCGGGGGGCCGCCGCGCGTGCCCGGTCGGTCAGGAATCGCGGCGGCGGCCGCCGCCGCCGAGCGCGACGACCGGTCGCCGCGCCGGCTGCAACGGGGCGACCTTGCCGATGGATTTCGGCGGCTTTTCCGCGATCCCGAGCATGTGCTCGCGGCGATCCATCTCGCGCCAGACGTCCTCGGGGCGGACCCCGGCCCCCGCCCACAGCACCGCGAGATTGTAAAGGAGATCGGCGCTTTCCCGGATCACGGCGTCCGGCTTGGCGCTGACCGCGTCGATCGCCACCTCGATGGCTTCCTCGGCCAGCTTCTTGGCCATCTTGGCCGGCCCCTGCCGCAGCAAACGCGCGGTGCGCGACGCCTCGGGATCCATATCCCGCGCCGCCAGCACCGCCTGATAAAGCCGATCGACCGAATCACTCATGTCCATCACTCTACTCGAAACATATGGCGAACCTGTAAACGCCCGGCGAAATAATATACCGCTGTATTCGGCCACGCGTCCGGCTTAAATGCGGCGAACCGCGGCAAGCCGCCGTCCCGGCCGATGCCCGCCCCACCTATTGCCGCCACGAGCCCGACCGATGTCCCTGCTCCGCCTCTACGCCCGCGTGCTCGAACTGCTCGGCAAGGAGGCGCGGCTCGGCTGGCTGCTCGCCGGCGCCAACCTGCTGCTCGCCGGCGCGCAATTCGCCGAGCCGGTGCTGTTCGGCCGCATTGTCGACGTGTTGTCGGGCAATCCGCCCAACGGCCCGCTGGCCTTCACCTCGACCTCGGCATCGCCATCCCCCTGGCCGCTGCTGGCGGCGTGGGTGGCGTTCGGTCTGTTCACCATCCTGTGCGGCGTGGTGGTGGCGCTGAACGCCGACCGGCTGTCGCATCGCCAGCGGCAGGCGGTGCTGACCAGCTATTTCGAGCACATCATGCAGCTGCCGCTGACCTTCCATACCGGCACCCATTCCGGCCGGCTGATGAAGGTGATGCTGCAAGGCACCGACGCGCTGTGGCGGCTGTGGCTCGGTTTCTTCCGCGAGCACTTCGCCGCGATCATGTCGCTGGTGGTGCTGTTGCCGCTGTCGCTCTATCTCAACTGGCGGCTGGCGATCCTGCTGTTCGTGCTGTGCATCGTCTTCACTGTCCTGACCACGATGGTGGTGCGCAAGACCTTCGAGATGCAGAACGAGGTCGAGGAGCAGTACAGCAACCTCTCCGCGCGCGCCTCCGACGCGCTCGGCAACGTCGCGCTGGTGCAGAGTTTTGTGCGCATCGACGCCGAGGTGCAGGGTTTGCGCGGCATCGCCGACAAATTGCTCGCCGCGCAACTGCCGGTGCTGTCGTGGTGGGCGCTGGTCACGGTGATGACGCGCGCCTCGACCACCATCACGGTGCTGGCGATCTTCACCGTCGGCATCGTGCTGCATCAGCAGGGCCTCACCAGCGTCGGCGAGATCGTGATGTTCGTCTCGTTCGCCACCATGCTGATCCAGAAGCTCGAACAGGTGGTGGCCTTCATCAACAACGTGTTCATGGAGGCGCCGCGGCTTGCGGAATTCTTCAACGTGCTCGACGCCGTGCCCGCGGTGTGCGACCGTCCCGACGCCATCGATCCCGGCCGGCTCCAGGGGCTGGTCGAATTCGACGACGTCTCGTTCTCCTATGACGGCAAACGCGCGGCGGTCGCGGACGTCTCCTTCACCGCGCTGCCGGGGCAGACCATCGCGCTGGTGGGACCGACCGGCGCCGGCAAGTCCACCGCCATCGCGCTGTTGCATCGCGCCTTCGATCCGCAGTCCGGCATCATCAGGATCGACGGGATGGATGTGCGCGGCATGAAGCTCTCGGCGTTGCGGCGGAATATCGGCGTGGTGTTTCAGGAGGCGCTGCTGTTCAACCGCTCGATCGCCGACAACCTGCGGGTCGGCAAGCCGGACGCGACGCTGGAGGAGATGCGCGCGGCGGCGGCGCGCGCGCAGGCGCTCGACTTCATCGAGCGCGGCGAGCAGCAATTCGACACCAACGCCGGCGAGCGCGGCCGCATGCTGTCGGGCGGCGAGCGCCAGCGGCTGTCGATCGCCCGCGCGCTGTTGAAGGATCCGCCGATCCTGATTCTCGACGAGGCGACCTCGGCGCTCGATGCCGTCACCGAGGCCAAGGTCAACGCCGCGCTCGACGAGGTGATGAAGGGCCGCACCACCTTTGTCATCGCGCACCGGCTCTCGACCATCCGCAACGCCACGCGGATTCTCGTCTTCGAGCATGGCCGCGTGACCGAAAGCGGAACATTCGATGAACTCGTCGCCCGTGGCGGGCACTTCGCCGGGCTGGCGAAAGCCCAGTTCATGGTGAGGGAGGAGGGCGCGGCCACATCATCATAGGGCCCGAGCATCGATCCGCCGGAATTCGGCCGCGTTCGTCGCGGAATAGGGCGCATCGCCTCTATTCTGACGCAGCCGCCCGGTATAGGCTCCGCACCCTGCGAACACTCCGCTGCTCCCGACGAGCGCCCGACGCCACGAAGGCGAACTTCACGTTCGATACGAAACCTTCGCTGGTCCACCACAAAGGATCGGAACTCAGATCGTGCATTTTCCCCGCGTCCTGTCTCTCAAGCTGTTCGGCTCCCTCATCCTCGCCGCGGGACTAGCGATCATACACAGTGCTCCGGCGGCCGCGCATGCGGAGGCTTCGCTGCTGGTCGAGGCGGACAGCGGCAAGGTTCTCGAAGCCGAGAACGCCACGTTTCCATGGCATCCGGCGTCGCTGACCAAGGTGATGACGGCCTATGTCACGCTGGCCGCCGTGAAGTCGGGCCGGATCAGCCTCGACACCCTGCTCGCGGTGTCGCCCACGGCCGCCGCGCAAAGTCCCTCGAAAATGGGTTTCGCCCCCGGTACGCGGCTCACCGTCGACAACGCGCTCAAGATGATGATGGTGAAGTCGGCCAACGACATGGCGGTGGTGCTGGCCGAGGGCGTCGGCGGCTCGATCGACGGTTTCGCCGCCATGATGAACCAGACCGCGCAGCAGCTCGGCATGACGCAGACCAGCTACGTCAATCCCAACGGCCTGCCGGACGACCGCCAGGTCACCTCGGCGCGCGATCTCGCGATCCTGGCCCGCGCCTTCATCCGCGACCTGCCGGAATACGAATACTTCGTCCACATTCCCGCGATCCGCTACGGCCGGCGGGTGACGCCGAACTTCAACAAGCTGATCGGCCGCTATCCCGGCGCGGACGGCATGAAAACCGGGTTCATCTGCGCCTCCGGCTTCAACCTGATGGCGACGGCGACGCAGAACGGCCGCCGCCTGATCGCGGTGGTGCTCGGCGCATCGTCGTCGCAACAACGCTCGATCAAGGCGATCAAGCTCCTGGATCGCGGCTTTTCCGGCGGCAATCTGAGCTGGCTGAAGCCGGCGCTCGGCACCGTCGACAATCTCGCGCCGATCGCCGCCGCGCCGCCGGATCTGCGCGACGATGTCTGCGGCCCGCGCCGCAAGCGTCCCGCCAGCGACAATCCCGACGACGACACCCTCGCCAGCGTCGTCAACAACAACCCGGCGCTGAACTTTTTCGCCGACGGCCTCAAGCCGCCGACCTTGCGCCCCGAGGACATGCTGGCCGCCGCCCCCGCGCCGGCCGAACCGGTGATCGTCTATACCGGACCGACCAAGACCGGCGCCGAGCTGGTGGCGACAGCCGCCGCCGATGCCGCCGCCCAGGAGGCGGCCGCGGCCCATGCCCGCAAGGCGCGCGCCGCCAAGCGTCGCGGCGGCAAGGGCCACGGCGCTGATAAACGGATCACCGTCACCGTCGACACCAAGAAGCCGGCCGCCGGCGCCAAGAGCGCCGACGCCGGCGACGCCAAGAATGAGTCCAAGGCTAGCGCCAAGAATAACGTCAAGAGCAACGCCGGCGGCAAGCCGGCCGCGAAACCTTCCGCTCACGCCTCCGCCAAACCGGCCGAGAAGCCGTCCGCCCACAAGCCCGCCGCCAAACCCGCAGCGGCGACAAAACCGGCGCCGAAGGACAAGCCGAAACAGGCCGCCCGCGAGACCAAGCCGAAGAATTAGTCCCGCTCCCTCTTTCGACAAAACGTCATTGTCGGGCATAGCCGTTCGAAGAACGGCGTCGCTTCGCTCGCCTATGCCCGGCAGTCCATCCTTTTCAAGAAGATGGATGCCCGGATCAAGTCCGGGCATGACGGTGGATGATTCCGGCAAAAGATGCGGAACGACCATAATCCGCTTCCTCCCGCCGCGCTTGCGGCCATGCGTCGTTAGCGCGCAGCCCGCTTGCCAATCGCGCAAGCTTTGCCCGATACTTCGCCGCAAGTTGGCGGCCCGCGACAGAACGGGCGGGTCACGTGAATGAAATCGGATTTCGACGCCCGTCGCGCTTGCGCGCGCGGCGTCAGCAAAGGGAAGCGCCATGGAACGAATCTGGCTCAAGCAATACCCGGCGGGCGTGCCTGCGGATATCGACGTCACGCAGTACGGATCGCTGGTCGAACTGCTTGAGGAAAGCTTTGCCAAGTTCCGCGACCGTAAGGCCTTTATCTGCATGGACAAGGCCGTCACTTATCGCGAGCTTGACGAGATGTCGCTGGCGCTCGCCGCCTATCTGCAAAGCAAGGGGCTGGCGAAAGGCGCCCGCGTCGCGCTGATGATGCCGAACGTGCTGCAATACCCGGTGTCAACCGCCGCGGTGCTGCGCGCCGGCTACGCGGTGGTCAACGTCAATCCGCTCTACACGCCGCGCGAGCTTGAGCACCAGCTCAAGGATTCCGGCGCCGAGGCCATCATCGTGCTGGAGAACTTCGCCACCACCGTCGAGAAGGTGATCGCGAAAACCGGCGTGAAGCACGTCATCGTCGGCAGCATGGGCGACCTGCTCGGCTTCAAGGGCGTGATCGTCAATCTGGTGGTCCGGCACGTCAAGAAGATGGTGCCGGCCTATTCGCTGCCGGGCGCGACGGCGTTCAACGACGCGCTGGCGGCGGGACGCGGCATGAAGCTTTCGAAGCCAGCCATCACCCGCGCCGACGTCGCCTTCCTGCAATACACCGGCGGCACCACCGGCGTCTCCAAGGGCGCGACGCTGCTCCATGGCAACATCATCGCCAACATGCTGCAAAACGACGCCTGGCTCCAGCCGGCGTTGCGGAAGCCGCCGGTGGTCGATCAACTGTTCATCGTCTGCGCGCTGCCGCTCTATCACATCTTCGCGCTGACGGCGTGCTTCCTGCTCGGCGTGCGCGCCGGCGGCGTCAACCTGCTGATTCCCAATCCGCGCGACATCGGCGGCTTCATCAAGGAATTGCAGAAGTATCAGGTCAACAGCTTCCCGGCGGTCAACACGCTCTACAACGCGCTGCTCAACCATCCGGACTTCGCCAAGATCGACTTCTCCAAGCTGAAAGCCTCGATCGGCGGCGGCATGGCGACGCAGAAGCCGGTCGCCGAAGCCTGGCTGAAGGTCACCGGCTGCGCGCTCTCGGAAGGCTATGGCCTGTCGGAGACCTCGCCGACGCTGACCTGCAACCCGGCCGACACCGATCAATACACCGGCACCATCGGCCTGCCGGTGCCCTCGACCTGGCTGTCGATCCGCGACGACAACGGCAACGAATTGCCGCTGGGCCAGGCCGGCGAGATCTGCGCCAAGGGCCCGCAGGTGATGGCCGGCTACTGGAACCGGCCGGACGAGACCGCCGCGGTGATGACCTCGGACGGTTACTTCCGCACCGGCGACATCGGGGTGATGGACGAGCGCGGCTACACCAAGATCGTCGACCGCAAGAAGGACATGATCCTGGTCTCGGGATTCAACGTTTATCCCAACGAGGTCGAGGAAGTGCTGGCCAGCCACCCCGGCGTGCTGGAATGCGCGGTGATCGGCGTGCCGGACAAGAAATCCACCGAAGTGGTGAAAGCCTTCGTGGTGAAGAAGGATCCCAACCTCACCGCCGAGGACGTCATCGCCTTCGCCGCCACGCAACTGACCGGCTACAAGGTGCCGAAATACGTCGAATTCCGCAGCGAGCTGCCGAAAACCAACGTCGGCAAAATCCTGCGCCGCGAGCTGCGCGACGAAGGCAAGAAGGCGGCGTGAGGATGCGAGTAACGAGTAGCGAAC
Organism: Xanthobacteraceae bacterium; assembly: GCA_023954195.1. Taxonomy (GTDB): domain Bacteria; phylum Pseudomonadota; class Alphaproteobacteria; order Rhizobiales; family Xanthobacteraceae; genus 62-47. The sequence continues at coordinate 205,225 of JAMLIK010000005.1, read as the reverse complement.
AGAAAATTTGATTCTTGCTATTCGCTACTTACTATTCGCTACTCGCTGATCCTCCATCACAACGCGTCCTACCATGTCCCATCCCACCCCCGCCGATATCATCGCTTTCTGGCGCGACGCCGGTTTTGAGCGCTGGTACAAGAAGGATGAAGCTTTCGACGCCGAGATCCGGCGGCGGTTTCTCACGACCTGGGAGGCCGCGCTGGCCGGCGAGCGCGATCACTGGCAGGACAGCGACGACGGCGCGCTGGCGCTCCTGATCGTGCTCGATCAATTCTCGCGCAACATGTTTCGCGGCGATCCGCGCGCCTTCGCCGCCGACGCCAAGGCCCGCGAGGTGGCGGACCGCGCCATCGCCCGCGGCGTCGATCAGCGCATCGACCGGGTGATGCGGCAGTTCGTCTATTTGCCGTTCGAGCATTCGGAGAACATCGCGGACCAGCAGCGCTGCGTCGCGCTGTTCAAGGCGCTCGGCGACGCCGAGAACCTGCGCTACGCCGAAATCCACGAGGACATCATCCGCCGGTTCGGCCGCTTCCCGCATCGCAATCCGGTGCTGGGCCGCGCCACCACGGCGGCGGAGCAGGAATTTTTGAAGGCCGGCGGCTTCGCCGGGTGAGGCCGTCGCAGCAGGAAAGCCGATGACGCGTCGCTTCTTTGATCGTCCTCGCACCGTCGCCGGATGCGTCTTGCGCAACATCACTCTCGCGATAAAATGCGCCGGGGCTTGGGGCATCTTCCATCATGATTTTGAAACGACTGGCGCCTGTTCTAGCGTGGCTGATGCTGTTATCGCCGGTCTATGGCGTCGAGATCGTCGGCGGGACCGACATTCCGAATGCCTGGGTTCGCCGAAACCATCCCGAGAGTAAAAACGCGATGCCCATCAACCAGGCGCTGTGGCGGATGGGGTGGGAAAAGATGTCAAACCAGTGCAACTTCCTGGATGACAAGCTAGAGCCGACCAAGACGACCGCGACGGGCGCCGCGCTTGTGTCGTTGAACGTGTTTCCGCCGAGCCTGATCGACAACCGCGCCGACAAGACCGGCCTGCTGCTGGCCCATGGCAACATGCCGCTCGTGGCGCAATGGTTCGCGAACTACGCGCTGAAGATTTCGGGCGAAGATCTCGCCGGGGCGATCGAGGTCGTGGCGGCGGCGGAAAAACACGACGCCTCTTGCATCGGCCGGCTGCTCCAGGAAGTCCGGGCGCGCTCGCGACTGATCCAGGATGGCCTGATCATGACCTTCGCGGCGCGCGACGGCGCGCCGGTGATTTGGAAATCGCGGCTTCCGCTCGCAAAAACAAAAGTACTCGAAACCGAATCGCTGGAGCGCCAGATGCGCAGCGCCCAGGCGATGACCGAGGAGAACGCCAGGGCCTATGAAATGGTCTATGCTTACCTGCGCGCCGCCGACACCCGTCCGGCCAAGCCATCGCCGCCGCGCGAGGAAGCTGTCGTCATCAAGGCGGCGGTGACCACGATTCAGGCCGAGCGCATCGAACTCGCCGAACAACTCCGGGCGCTGAAGGCCTCCTGCATGCTGCAGGCGCGGTGCTGACCGAACCGACACGTGAACCCCGCGATGATGTCACGCTGGAAAAAAATTATCGGCGGCGCCGCGGTCGTCTCGCTCCTCGGCTATGTGCTGCAGCACTTTGCGGTAGGCGCGCTCGACAAGATGTTGTCGCCCCTCATCGATGGGGTTCCGAAGGTCGTCAGCGCGACGTGGGACAACTGGGTCTGCGGCGGCGCCAAGGCAATGGAGCAAGCCGATAAACTGTCACTCGAAGCCGAGAGCGTCGTGAGCCAGGACGTCCGGCGCGCCGGCGAACTACTCATCCAGTCGAACGCCCTCTACAACACCGCCTACAAATGCGGGTTCGAGGATGCCGGGTTGACGCTTGCGGTACGCTATTGCAAAGGGCTCGGTGCCGCCAAGGACCCGCAACATGCTAAGCGAATCGTGTTCGAGGTCGAGGAGATGAACACGCCCGGCAAGGCCGGCCGCATCAGGGATGTGCGGCAAACCTGCGGATTTTAGCAGGCTGTTAAAAAGCATCAGGCTGAGCCCGCGCCCTTCTCGTCGTCCTGAAATTCATTGCAACGGCGCGACGGCCAACAACCGTCAGCAGTTCCAGGCGAACGCCACCTTGTCGAGCGTCTTCGCGCCGAACTGCTCCGAGGAGCGCGCCACCACGCGGCCGCCCAGCGCGCGGTAAAACGCGATGGCGGGCTCGTTGTCGGACAGCGCCCAGATCACCATGCTCTTGAGGCCGCTCTGGACCAGATCGCGGCGGACCGCGGTGAACAGACGGCGGCCGAATCCCAGCCCCTGAAACTCCGGCCGCAAATAGAGTTCGTAGATCTCGCCCTCGAAGCGCAGGCTGCGGGCGCGGTTGCGACCGTAATTGGCGTAGCCCGCGACCTTGTCGCTGAACACCAGCACGCTGACGCGGCTGCCCTTGCGGATGGCGCTCTGCCACCACAGCGGGCCGCGGCGATTAATCAGCTTGTCCAGCTCCGCGCCGGGGATGATGCCCTGGTAGGCGGAACGCCAGGCGTCGTCGTGGGCGGACGCCACCGCCGCCGCATCCGCGAATTTAGCCGGCCGAACATCGATCAGGGTTGTGCTCATGGCCCCGATCAAAGCAAGACATCGGTCCGGCTTCAAGCTCCATCGTTAATATTCGGTTAACATGTGGATTTTTTGCATCAGTCTGCGGCGATCTGTCCCGAAAAGAGACAGCACGAGCGGGGCTATGGCGTTTCATCCTTTGATAGAAGCGTCATTGCCCGGCTTGACCCGGCAATCCATCATTTTCAAAAAGATGGATGCGCGGATCAAGTCCGCGCATGACGGCGGATGATTCCGTCAAAAGAGGAAAACCTCTATCCGCCCCGCAACGCCTCACGCGCGGCGCGTTCGCCGCTGTCGCGCGCGCCGTGGGCGGTGGAGAAGAAATGCGGCGAGGTCGCCTCGCCGGCGAAGAACAACCGGTCGTCCACCGGCGCGGCCAGCACCGCGCGGCAATCGGCGCAGCCGGGCATGGCGTGCGAATAGGAGCCGCGCGCGAACGGGTCATGCGCCCAGCGCGACCCCGCCAGCGGCTTCAGCCTGCGGCGAAAGTCCGAACCCAGCATGGCGACGACCTCGTCGATGCTCTGCGCCGCCAGCGCGCCCTCGCCCGCGTCCTCAAGCTCGCGCGCGAAACGGCCGCCGAAGAACCCGGCGATGCACGGCTGGCCGAACGGGCGGGTGTGATAGGTGCCCATCGCGGTGCGCATCAACGGGCCGCGCAGGCTGCCGTCGACGGGCAGCGCCTCGGGCTCGTCGAGCGCCAGCATCACCTTGTCGGCGAGCCCGAGCGGCAATCCGCGCGCCGCGCCGACTTTCGCGGGCAACGCCGGCGCGAAGCGGATCGCCTCGTCGGCGATCAGATTTGTCGGCACGGTGACGATCACCTTCGCCGCGCTCAGCGTGCCGCGCGAGGTCTCGATCCGGATGCGCGGGCCGGAATGGTCGATCCGCGTGACAATCGTGTTGAGCGCGACCGGGCACGACGCGCCATAGGCCGCGATCAGCGCGCCGTAACCGCGCCGCACCCGCCAGTTGACCTCGGTGTCCTCGTAGGCGTCCATGTCGTAGACCGACACCTGGTCGAGTTCGCAGCCGTTGATGTAGGTCGAGATCGCGTCGATCATCGGATTCCAGCGGTTGCCGGGCTCCAGCCATTCGCTGGCCACGCTGTCATGCGGCGCGTCGGAGGCGTCCTCGGCGCGTTCGTAGAACGCATCGAGCGCGGCGAGGAAGTCGGCGCGCTCATGCGGCGGGAATGCCGCCTGCTCGCGCCACGGCGGGCGGTTGCGGTCAATCGCGAAACCGAGCTTTTCAGCAATATCGACGAAGGTATTTTTGTCGGCGGAGTGCAGCCATTCGCAACCGACGTCGAACAGAATGTTTGGCGCGACGGCGATGGTGTGGCCGCGGCCGCCGAGACGGTCGCGGGCTTCCAGCACGACGACGGAAAGCCTGGAGCCCTCCAGCGCGCGGGCCGCGCCGAGCCCGGCGGCGCCAGCGCCGATGATGGCGATATCGACTTCGGACGGGAGCGGCATGGGAACCCGAGTAGTAAGTAGCGAATAGTGAGTAGCGAATAGAAGATAAGGGCCACCTCGCTATTCGCTACTCCCTATTCGCTACTCGCTGCCTTCGCTTCCTCAAGCCACCAGATCCTTCGCCTTTTCGGCGCGCTTGCGCTCGTTCGGGTCGAGATGCCGCTTGCGCAGCCGGATCGACTTCGGGGTGATCTCCACCAGTTCGTCGTCCTCGATATAGGCCAGCGCCTTTTCCAGCGTCATCCGGATCGGCGGCGTCAGGCGCACCGCCTCGTCCTTGGAGGTGGTGCGGATATTGGTGAGCTGCTTGCCTTTGAGCACGTTGATCTCAAGATCGTTGTCGCGGGTGTGCTCGCCGACGATCATGCCCTTGTACACCTTCCAGCCCGGCTCGATCATCATCGGGCCGCGATCCTCCAGCTTGAACATCGCGTAGGCCACCGCCTCGCCCTGATCGTTGGAAATCAGCACGCCGTTGCGGCGCCCCGCGATCTCGCCCTTGTAGGGCAGGTAGTCGTGGAACAGGCGGTTCATGATCGCGGTGCCCTTGGTGTCGGTCATCAGCTCGCCCTGATAGCCGATCAGGCCGCGGGTCGGCGCGTAGAACACCAGCCGCAGGCGGTTGCCGCCGGAGGGGCGCATCTCGATCATCTCGGCCTTGCGCTCGCTCATCTTCTGCACGACGACGCCGGAAAACTCCTCGTCGACGTCGATGACGACCTCCTCGACCGGCTCCAGCAGTTGGCCGTTATCGTCCTTGGTCAGCACCACGCGCGGGCGCGACACCGACAGCTCAAAACCCTCGCGGCGCATGGTCTCGATCAGGATCGCGAGCTGCAATTCTCCGCGCCCCGACACCTCCATCGAGTCCTTGTCGGCGGCTTCCACCACGCGCAACGCGACGTTGCCCTCGGCCTCGCGCAGCAGGCGGTCGCGGATCATGCGGCTGGTCACCTTGTCGCCCTCGGTGCCGGCGAGCGGGGAGTTGTTGACGATGAACGACATCGACACCGTCGGCGGGTCGATCGCCTGCGCCTTCAGCGGTGTCTCCACGGAAGGGTCGCAGAAGGTATCGGCCACGGTGCCCTTCGACAGGCCGGCGATGGCGACGATGTCGCCCGCCTCGGCGATGTCGAGCGGCACGCGCTCAAGGCCGCGGAAAGCCAGAATCTTGCTGATCCGCCCGGTTTCCACCGTCTTGCCGTCGCGCGACAGCACCTTCACCGACTGGTTCGGCTTCACGGTGCCGGAAGCGATGCGGCCGGTGATGATGCGGCCGAGGTAGGGATTGGCTTCGAGGATGGTGCCGAGCAGGCGGAACGGGCCTTCCTCGACGACCGGCGGCGCGACATGCTTCAGCACCAGGTCGAACAGCGGCTTCATGCCGTTGCCGTTGTCCTCCGGCGACACGCCCATCCAGCCATTCTTGCCCGAGCCGTAGAGGATCGGGAAATCGAGCTGCTCGTCGGTGGCGTCGAGCGCCGCGAACAGGTCGAACACCTCGTTGAGCACCTCGGTGGCGCGTCCGTCCGGGCGATCGACCTTGTTGATGGCGACGATCGGCTTGAGGCCGAGCTTGAGCGCCTTGCCGACCACGAATTTGGTCTGCGGCATCGGGCCTTCGGCGGCGTCGACCAGCACGATCACGCCGTCCACCATCGATAGGATGCGCTCGACCTCGCCGCCGAAATCGGCGTGGCCGGGGGTGTCGACGATGTTGATCTGGGTGTCGCCCCACTGCACCGAGGTGCACTTGGCGAGAATGGTGATGCCGCGCTCGCGTTCGAGGTCGTTGGAATCCATCGCGCGCTCGGTGACGCGCTGGTTGTCGCGATAGATGCCGGACTGCTGCAACAGCTTGTCGACGAGGGTGGTCTTGCCGTGGTCGACGTGGGCGATGATGGCGATATTGCGGAGGTTCATGGGACTTCTTCTTCGGATTCTCGATGGCCGCGTCCGGCGCCGCGTTCAACGCCGGAATCCGGGACATGGGGTTTGAAAGACGAAAAGGCGCATGCGCGCCGCCCGGCTCATGCCGGCGGGGGCTCGATCAGGATCCGGTCTGGCTGGGCCAGGTCATGGATTAAGGGCCTGTTTTCTGCGTCCGCCTCGGCACGCCGGCCGCACGGATCGACATTCGCCACCGGCGGTTCCGCGAACGGCCGGACGGCAAAAAAGCAGGCGCCCGGCTCAATCTCGAACCGGGCACCTTGCGCTGCGGTGCAATATAATCCAGTTCGCGACCAAAAACAACGTCTTCGGCGGCTGTTTCGCAGCTATCGGCCACTTTCGATCCCGTCGGCGGGGTAGACGCCGCGCAACACCTCCTCGAAATGGCTTTTCACCGATTCGTTGCAGAGGCAGGCTCGCGCCTGCAACGCCGCATGGTCGCGGACCAGGACGGCCCCCCGCCGCGTTTCCAGCACCCCCTCCGCCTTGAAAACCTGGACCACCCGGCTGGTATAGCTGCGTCCGACCCCCAGCAGCGTCGCCAGTTGCTCGTGGGTCAGCGCCACCCGCTCGCTGCCGGTCCGCTCCATTGTCGCGAGGATCCATTTCGCCGCGCGCTGCTCGATGGTGTGGATGGCATTGCAGGCGGTCGATTGGAAAAGCTGCGCCACGATGCAATCGGCATAGCGGGCGAACAGGTTGCGTAAGGCGGGCGACTGTTTCTTCGCCGCTTCCAGCGCGCCGACGCGCAGCCGGATGAAGGGACCGCCGAACTTCACCGTGATCCGCGAATACGCCGGCAGATAGCCCTGGCTGACGACGCCGCCGACCGCGCCTTCGCGGCCGATCAGGATGGTCTCGACATCGCGGCCGTCTTCATTGGCGATGAGGAAGGAGGCGAGGCTCGGCCCGCACGGGAAATGCACCACGGCGACGTCGTCGCCCGGATTGTAGAGCAGTTCGCCGCCGGGCAACGTACAGACTTCGAGATGCGGCGCCACCAGCGCATAGTCGGCCGTCCGCATCTTGCGCAGCAAGTTGTTGAAGGGCCGTGTCTGAGCGTCCGCGACGCTGGGTTGCATGTCCATCGACGGCCCTTTCCATGGCATCCGATCGCGATACGCGCGGTCGGAATGTTCACAAGTGAGCAGACAGAAGCCCGGAAGGTGTGGTGGGTTCCAGGTGGAACCGGGTTTGTGCCGCCAGGGCATCTCCGGCATGCCACGCTCCGCTCCCGAAAACACCTTGCTTCCGAAAGCCCGATCGACGCCGTGCCGTCGCCCGGCGGATCTCCTTCATCGTCATGAGAAAGTTGCCTCGCCATGCCGAACGACGTGCTGATTGTTGAAGATGACGCTCTCATCGCCATCGATTTCGGAGCGATGATCGCGGAGCTGGGCGTCGCGCAGGTCCGGATCGCCGCGCATGCGGCCGAGGCGCTGGCGATGATCGCGGACCGCGCCCCGGAGTTCGCGCTGCTCGATATCGGTCTTGACGCCGGCACCAGTTTCGAGGTGGCCGACCGACTCGACGCGCTGAGGGTTCCCTATGCCTTTGTCACCGGCTACAGCGCCGACCTCGCCCTTGCGAGCCGGTTTCACGGCAAGCCGGTCATCAGCAAGCCGTTCCTGCGCGCCGACCTGGAAGCCGTGCTGCGCCCCGGACCCGAGCCCACGACGCCGCTTGCGCCGGATTGAATCGGGCCGTCATTGCCACGGCGCGAAGGCGGGCCGCCCTGCTTCGCATTTCGGATCGCGATCCTCGCCGTCTAAGACGAACTGGGGATCAACTTGACGTCGGTCTCGGTGGCATCCCCGGAAGCGTTCCCCGGCACGGGCGCCGGCCGCCCCGCCAACCACATCCGGCGATCCGCCACCGCGTTGTGAAACTGTTCCAGCGCGATCTGGAACGCGGTGAGCGATCCTTCCTCGATGCCGCCGCGCTCGAAGGCGTCGAGCGTGTTACGCATGATATCGTCGGCCTCGGTCTCCATGCGGTCCAGTTCGGCGAGGGAATCGCTGCGTCGCGCCTGCGTCAGCATGTCCAGGAGGCGGCCGCGCAGCGAGACATTGTCGGTGCGCTCGTCGCGCTTGAGATAGCTCGCAAACCATGCGCCGAGCGAGCCCAGCGCCGATGCGCCCATGATGACCCACCAGATGTAGTCGCTATAGCTTTCCAGAAACGACATCTCCTCGCCATCGACGTAAGCGGCGGCGCCGGGATGCGCCGGCAGCGCCGCGTCCTTGTCGGTGTCGGGGGTTTCGATCTTCGCGGCGAGCGGGAAGCTGGCCGCCACCTCCTGCCGGACCTCGAAGATCTGTCGCGTCAGGGCGCCCACCGTGCTGTCGGAAAGACTGTCCCGCGCGACGATGTGATGCGCGAAGCTGATGGTCTTGATTTCGGTCGGGGGATGCGCCGGCGCGCCGCCGAAAACGCCCGCGGGGATCTCGGCCGTCTCGTAAACCGGATAATTCTGCGCGATGGCTCCGGCCGCGTCGATCGACAGGAAGGTCGGCGATCCGGCCTCGCGCAACATAGCGGCGATGGTGTCCGAGGTCAGCCGGCCGCCGATCGGGCCGGCCGCCAGATAAGCGTCGGCCCTGTGGTTGCGCATCGCCTCGGCGACCTCCGGCAACGAGAACTGGAGCACCGTGACCTTGGCGGGATTGACGCCGTACTGGCGCAGGATGACATCCAGCAGCTTGACGTTGGCCTGGGTCTTTCCGATCACGCCGATGCGGCGGCCGGCGAGCTGCGCGATGCTGGTGATGGCTTCGGTGTCGCCCGGCGCGGCGGCGTCGGCCTTGCGCGGCGGCACCAGCAGCATGGCGACGCTCTTGCGCAGCGTCGCCACCGCCTGAGCGATCTTGGGAATGGCGAGATCGCCGCGCACCACCGCCAGATCCGCGTTTCCGTCGGCCAGCGCCGCGGCGCTGGCGCTGACGCTCTCGGTCACCAGCGGCCGCAGCCGGACCGACTCGTGCTCGCGCGTGAACAGTTGCGCCATGGCCTGAATCACCTTGACGTCGTCGCTGGCGGGCGGGCCGACCGCGATCCGCAAGGTCACCGGGCGCGTCGCGAAGTAGTAGACGCCGACGACAAGTCCGATCAGGGCAAGCGCGCCCGCCAGGATGACCAGCATGAGCTTGCGCTTGGCGGAGCGCGGCGAGAGCGGCGCGGGGGCGCGACGCGTGGCGTCGGATGCGGTGTTGGCGCTCAACGTCGGCGGCCCGATGCTGTCAAGGGTCGTCTCCTCGCGAATGGCCGGCGAAGCCGGACGGTGGTGACGAACCGGCCCCGCGCCAGGGCCGGGAACTTTGTGACCTGGAACGCCTTTGGTTCAATATTGTGGCATGGATCGAACGACGCGGCGAATCGGAGGAAAGGGACGGGCATGGTGGAAAGGCTGTCGGGCGCGGCGCGGGCGAGCGCGCTGAAGGGGCTGGAAGGCTGGTCCGAGATGGCGGGCCGTGACGCCATCGGACGGACCTTCGTCTTCAAGGACTTCAACGCCGCGTTCGGGTTCATGACGCGGGTGGCGCTGGCGGCCGAGAAGGCCGACCATCACCCGGAATGGCGCAACGTCTACAACACCGTCGAGGTGGTGCTTTCGACCCACGACGCCGGCGGCGTCACCGACCGCGACATCGATCTGGCGCGGGTCATCAACGCCGTCGCCATGCAGCCGGATATGGCCCGACCGCGACCTTGACGACGACTTGCGGCGGCGGCGGCGCATGACCAGATGATCGGCGTAACGGCTCCGACCCAGGCCGCATTGTTTGAAAGGTTCCGCCATGACCTCCGAGCACACGATGGATTTCGAGGCCGCCGCGCGTCTGGCCGAGGACCCGGCGCGGGTGCGCAGGCAGTTCTGGATCAAGCTGAAGCGGATCGCCGCCCGACTGCCGTTCATCGAGGAGCTGCTGACGGCCTATTACTGCGCGTTCGACCGGAAAACGCCGCGCCATGTACAGGCGGCTCTGCTCGGCGCGCTGGCCTATTTCATCCTGCCGTTCGATGTCATGCCGGATTTGATGCCGGTGCTGGGCTTCACCGACGACGCCGCGGTGCTGGCCACCGCGCTGCGCATGGTGGTGAGCCACATCAAGCCCGAGCACCAGGCGGCCGCCCGCGCCGCGCTTCAGCGCGGGCTGGAGGGGGACGGGTCGGCGACGGGCTGATGAGCGCGCCGACCTCCGTCGTCCCCGCCTGCGCGGGGACGGACGTGATTTTACGCGCCCCGCATCCTCACGGATGCAGGATCACCTTGCCCATCGCCTGACGGCCGGCGAGGACTTTCAGCGCGTCGGCGGTTTGCGCCAGCGGGAAGGTGCGGTCGACATGCGACGACAGCTTGCCCTCGGCGGTCCATTGCGCCAGCCGTTCGAGGTTGGCGCGGTTCTTCGCCGGGTCGATCTTGGTCCACGCGCCCCAGAACACGCCGCGGATGTCGCAACCCTTCAGCAGCGCCAGATTGAGCGGCATTTTCGGAATTTCGCCGGAGGCGAAACCGATCACCAGGAAGCGGCCCTCCCAGGCGATGGCGCGCAGCGCGGCCTCCGAGTAGCTGCCGCCGACCGGATCGTAGACGATGTCGACGCCCTTGCCGCCGGTGAGCTTCTTCAAGCCGTCCTTGAGGTCTTCCTTGCTGTAGTTCAGCGTCAACTCGGCGCCGTGCGCTTTCGCGAACGCCAGCTTTTCGTCGGAGGATGCGCAGGCGATCACCTTGAGCCCCAGCAGCTTGCCGATCTCGCAGGCGGCGAGGCCGGTGCCGCCTGCGGCTCCCAGCACCGCGAGCGTCTCGCCCGGCTTCGGGCTGGCGCGATCCTCCAGCGCGTGCAGCGTGGTGCCGTAAATGATGGTGATGCCGGCGGCGCGATCGAAATCGAGGTTGTCCGGGATCTTGATGATGGCGGAGGCCGGCAGCGCGATCTTCTCGCGCGCGCCGTTGTGGCCGCAGGAGGCCATCACGCGGTCGCCGACCTTGAGGTCGGTGACGCCGGCGCCGACGCTCTCGATCACGCCGGCGACTTCCGCCGACGGCGAGAACGGAAACGGCGGCTTGATCTGGTACTTGCCCTGAATCATCAGGAGATCGAAGAAATTCAACGCCGCCGCCTTGATCGCGATCACCGCCTCGCCGGGACCGGCCACCGGATCGGGAACCTCGGTCAGCACGAGGTCGTCGGGGCCGCAATATTGGGAGCAGAGAATGGCTTTCATGAACACACCTGAAGTTGGCGGACGGAGAGGGTGACGCGATCGACGCGGGACGATCGGGGCTTCTTGCCGGATTTGGCCGCAGGCTACAATCTGATTCGAAAGCCGCGCGCGTTGCAAGATGCGCGGCGCAGTACCCGCGGGCCGCGTCGGCGATCACGGCGAACTGGCCGATTTCGCGCGCTTCGCGATTTTCCATCGCGCGCCGGGGGCAATCGATAATCGCCATCGCCGGCGCAAAATGCTATGTCCCGACCATGCAGATTCGCCACAATCGAGGGCAAAGCCATCTTCCAGTCACAATGCTGCGGGAACCCGGCCGGATGAGAGCGGTGCGGACGGTGCTGATCCTGATGGCGGGCGCGACATTGTGCGCGAGTCCGGCGCTGGCGCGGCCCGCCGCCAAATCCGCCCGGCCCGAGCCCCATCACGCCGCCGCCAGCAGCGAGCCGACGCTGCTCGGCCAGTTCGGCAGCTGGGGCGCCTACACCGCGTCTCCCAATGGCAAGAAGGTCTGCTTCGCGCTGGCCAAGCCGTCGTCGTCGAGGACCAATCCGCCGAACCGCCCGCGCGATCCGGCCTATGCCTTCATTTCCAGCCGGCCGGCGGAAAAAGTCGTCAACGAAGTCTCGATCGTGATCGGCTACCCGGCCAAGCCCGGCTCGGAATCGACGCTGGAGGTCGGCGGCGCGCGCTACGCGATGTACACCCAGGGCGACGGGCTCTGGATCAAGAACGCCGCCGAGGAGGAAAAGCTGGTCGAGGCGATGCGCAAGAGCGGCGAGATTACCGTCAAGGCCATCTCCGGCAAGGGCACCCAGACCACCGACGTGTTCTCGCTCAAGGGCCTGTCGCAGGCGCTGGACCGCATCGCGCACGAGTGCCGGCGCTAGCCCACGCGGCACGCGGGGGCGGGAACCGGTCATTTGCGGCTTTGCAGCGGGCGCGGGAAAGCCTATGTGAGGCGGACCGTTCCGAGACGGACCGCCGCACCCAACCGACCCATGGTTCCATGACCGCCACTTCCGCGCTCTCCGGCGCCGCCGCGCCGCTGGAAAAAACCCCGCTGGAAAGCTACGTGCCGCCGGCGAAACCGTCGCTGGTCGGGTTGTCGCGCGCGGAACTCGCCGACCTGCTCGGCGGCATAGGCGTCGCGCCTGCCCAGCGCAAGATGCGGGTGGCGCAGCTCTGGCACTGGATTTACGTGCGCGGCGCCACCGACTTCGACGCCATGACCACCATATCGAAGGAGATGCGGGCGCAACTCGCGGCGCATTTCACCGTGGCGCGGCCGGAGGTGGTCGCCGAGCAGATTTCCAGCGACGGCACCCGCAAGTGGCTGTTGCGGCTGCCGAGCGGGGCGGCCGGCGAGAAGGCGCACGAGGTCGAGTGCGTCTACATCCCGGAAACCGATCGCGGCACGCTATGCGTCTCCTCGCAGGTCGGCTGTACCTTGAACTGCGCGTTCTGCCACACCGGGACCCAGCGGCTGGTGCGCAACCTCACCGCCGGCGAGATCGTCGGCCAGATCATGGTCGCGCGGGATCGGCTCGATGACTGGGTGGATCGCGCCACGCCGGCTGGCAACCGCCGCGTCAGCAACATCGTGATGATGGGGATGGGCGAGCCGCTGTACAATTTCGAGGCGGTGCGCGACGCGCTCCTGATCGTTACCGACGGCGACGGCATCGGCATCTCCAAGCGCCGCGTCACGCTGTCGACCTCGGGGGTGGTGCCCAACATCGTGCGTACCGGCGCGGAGATCGGCGTGTCGCTGGCGATCTCGCTGCACGCGGTGCGCGACGAGCTGCGCAACGAGCTGGTGCCGCTGAACCGCAAATACCCGCTGGCCGAGCTGCTGCAAGCCTGCCGCGACTATCCCGGCGCGTCGAACGCGCGCCGCATCACCTTCGAATACGTCATGCTGAAGGGCGTCAACGATTCGCTCGACGATGCCAAGGCGCTGGTCAAGCTGCTCAAGGGCATCCCCGCCAAGATCAACCTGATTCCGTTCAACCCGTGGCCGGGCACGGCTTACGAATGTTCGGACTGGGCGCAGATCGAAAAGTTCTCCGAGTATGTCTTCAACGCCGGCTATTCCTCGCCGGTGCGCACGCCGCGCGGCCGCGACATCCTCGCCGCCTGCGGCCAGCTCAAGTCGGAAACCGAAAAGCTCTCCGCGCGGGAACGCCAGGCGCTGCGCGCCATGGCGATGACGGATTGAGAGGCGGTCATTTGACGGACCGGCGGCACGACAATCGTCATACCCCGCGCAGGCGGGGTATCCAGTATTCCCGATCTTCTGCGGTTCTTCTCACAATCGTCCGGATTACTGGATCGTCCGCCTTCGCGGACGATGACGCCGCGCTTTCCGGCCGGCGGTCACAGCGCGATGATCGAGCGTTTCCGGCATGTCGCTGATCGGCCATCTGTTCGCGATCGTGATCGGGCTCGCGCTGGCGTGTTTCGCCGCCGGCATGGTGATCGTGCTGGCGGTGCTGTTTCCGGACTGGAGCGACATGGCGCTCGGCCCGATCGACCCCGACGCGCTCAACGTGATGTTCGCCTTCGGCTTCATCTTCGTCAGCGGCTTCGCGTTGCTGCCGGCGCTGCTGATCGTGCTGGTCACCGAGGCGTTCGGCATTCGCGGCGCGCTGACCTATGCGGCGGGCGGCGCGCTGACCGGGCTCGCCTGTTATCTGGGGCTGGTGCCGTTCGATCCGGCCACCATGAGCTTCGACGGCATCGTGCGGCGGCATCTCGAAATCATGATGGGCGCGGGCGTCGCCGCCGGCGCGGTCTATTGGCTGATCGCCGGGCGCAATGCCGGCCTCTGGCGCGAAGCGCCGCCGCCGGCCTGACCTCCGTTGCGACTTCGTGAAGCACACGGGTTTCCCGCCGGCGCGAAATCGTTATAACCCTGCCATGAATCGCATCGGACTTGTCATCGCGCTGGTTCTCGCCGCCGTCATCGGCGTCGGGTTCGGCATCCATCCCGAATGGGACCTGAAGCTGGCCGCGCTGTTCTACGATCCGGCGATCAAGGATTTCCCATTGCGACTCAATCCGTGGGCCGATTTCCTGCGCGACGCGGCGATGTGGGTGGCGTGGGCCTTCGCGCTGCCGGCGATCGTGGCGTTCTTCGTCAAGATGTTCCAGGCGGAACGGCCGCTCATCATGTCGGGACGCGCGATGATCTTGCTGATGGTTTCCATGCTGATGGCGGCGGGCCTCCTCACCAATCTCACCTTCAAGAGTTTCTGGAGCCGGCCGCGCCCGGTGATGGTGACCGAGTTCAACGGGCCGCTGCCGTTCGTGCCGTGGTGGGATCCGCGCGGGCAATGCACGCGCAACTGCTCCTTCATGTCGGGCGAGGGCGCGACCGCGTTCTGGACCATGGCCCCGGCGGCGCTGGCGCCGCCGGCATGGCGGCCGCTGGCCTATACCGCCGCGCTGACCTTCGGCATGCTGACCAGCGGTCTGCGGATGGCGTTCGGCGGGCACTTCTTCACCGACGCCGCGATCGCCGGGCTGGCGGTCTTCCTGATGATCTGGCTGCTGCACGGCTACCTTTACCGCTGGCGTTGGCCGCGGATCACCGACGCGCGGATCGACGCCGCGCTGACCCGCCTGGCCTGGCCCGGCTATCGGCTGATGCAGCGGTGGCGCGGCCGCGATGTCGGGCCGCCGCCATTGCCGTAACTCCGATATTCGCGTACCGAAACGGGAAGACGACAACCGGCCGATGGAAAGCTTGATGAGTACGATCCTGAAAAACCTGCCCAAGGGCGAAAACGTCGGCATCGCGTTCTCGGGCGGGCTCGACACCAGCGCGGCGCTGTTGTGGATGAAGCAGAAGGGCGCCCACGTCTTCGCCTACACCGCCAATCTCGGCCAGCCGGACGAGGCCGACTACGACGAGATTCCGCAAAAGGCCATGGCGTTCGGCGCCGAGAAGGCCCGGCTGGTGGATTGCCGCAGCCAACTGGTCCATGAAGGCATCGCAGCGATCCAGTCGGGCGCGTTCCACGTCTCGACCGGCGGCATCGCCTATTTCAACACCACGCCGCTCGGCCGCGCCGTCACCGGCACCATGCTGGTGTCGGCGATGAAGGAGGACGGCGTCAACATCTGGGGCGACGGCTCGACCTACAAGGGCAACGACATCGAGCGGTTCTACCGCTACGGCCTGCTGACCAATCCGGACCTGCGCATCTACAAGCCATGGCTGGACCAGCAGTTCATCGACGAACTCGGCGGCCGGGCGGAAATGTCGGCGTTCATGACCGCCAACGGCTTCGCCTACAAGATGAGCGCGGAGAAGGCTTACTCGACCGACAGCAACATCCTCGGCGCCACCCACGAGGCCAAGGACCTCGAACAGCTCGACAGCGGCATCACCATTGTCAACCCGATCATGGGCGTGCCGTTCTGGCGCGACGACTGCGCGGTGAAGGCCGAAAAGGTTTCGGTGCGGTTCGAGGAAGGCCAGCCCATAGCCCTCAACGGCCAGAGCTTCGCCGACCCGGTCGCGATGTTCCTGGAGGCCAACGCCATCGGCGGCCGTCACGGCCTCGGCATGAGCGACCAGATCGAGAACCGCATCATCGAGGCCAAGAGCCGGGGTATCTACGAGGCGCCGGGCATGGCGCTGTTGCATGTCGCCTATGAGCGCCTCGTCACCGGCATCCACAATGAGGATACCATCGAGCAGTACCGCATCAGCGGCATGAAGCTCGGCCGGCTGCTCTATCAGGGGCGCTGGTTCGACTCGCAGGCGTTGATGCTGCGCGAAACCGCGCAGCGCTGGGTGGCCCGCGCCGTCACCGGCGAGGTGACGCTCGAACTGCGCCGCGGCAACGACTATTCGATCCTCAATACCGAGAGCCCCAATCTGACCTACGCGCCGGAGCGGCTGAGCATGGAGAAGGTCGAGGACGCGGCGTTCTCGCCGGCCGACCGCATCGGCCAGCTGACCATGCGCAACCTCGACATCACCGACACCCGCGCCAAGCTGCATCTCTACGCCAAGACGGGTCTGATCGCCGCCCCGGAGGGCGCCAACATTCCGAAGCTCGGCAACGACAAGAGCTGATGTCCGGACCATCGTCACCGTCATTGCGAGCGCAGCGAAGCAATCCAGAAGGCCAAGGACCAAGGACTCGCTTGCTTCGGAACTCACGCTCGTCGCAATGACGAAGATGCCTGAAAAACAACAATGGCCGGGACGCTCCCGGCCATTGTCATTTTGATGCCGACGCGCGCTCAGCGCGGCGGCGCGGCGGCGACGCCGCCGTCGAGCAGCGGCGTGATGCGGCGCACGGTGACGCGACGGTTCTCGCGCGCCGGTCCGTCGGTCGCAATTTTCAGGTTCTGCTCGCCGTAGCCCTGCGTCACCAGATTCTCCGGCGGCACATTGAATTGCTGGGTCAGCAGCTCGGCGGCCGACTGCGCGCGGCGGTCCGACAGCGACAGATTGTCGATGTCGTTGCCGACCGCGTCGGTGTGGCCCTCGATCAAAAACACCTCGCGCGGATTGCGCGCGACGGCGCGGTTGATACCGTCCGCGATCACCTGCAACTTCGCGGCCTGATCGGGCGGGATGTCCCACGATCCGGTCTCGAAGTTGATGGTGTCGAGATCGATGCTCGGCATCCGCGCCCGCACCATCGGGCTGTAACGGATTTCGTCGAGCGTATAGGCATGCTCGATCCGCTCCACCGGCGGCGCCATCAGCGTCTCGTAGATCAATTCCGGCGGCGCGCGGTCGGCCTCGACGATATAGCGGTCGCGCGGCATGTGGATCACCGGCGGAGGTAACGACACGAAGTAACCGCCGATCGCGCCCGCCGCCAGGCCGGCGGCTACGCCGGCCGCGACCCCTCCCGGGCCGACGCCGCGCCGGCTGTTGTCGATGATGACGACCTCGTGGCCGCGCGGATCGCGGCGGATTCGCCGCATCATCCGGCCGTCACGATCGTTGACGGTGATGATCTGGCTGCCGTCGGGCCGCACGATGACGGTGCGGGTGTCGTTGCCGACACGCTCCTGCCGGATGTCGCGCGCGCCATGGCGGAAGCGGTCGTCCTCGTTGTGACGGATGAACGTCTGCCCGCCCGGATCGCGCACGATGACGCGGCCGGGCTCGGTGATGACGGTGCGGCCGCCCTGCTGGGTCTCGCGCCGCTCGGAATGAAAGTCCTGGATCCGGCGCGGCCCCTGCGGCGGCGATCCCGGCGCCACCACCCGGTCCGGGGTCGGCGGCGGTGGTGGCAACGGCGCACTGACCTGCGGCGGCCGCATCGGCGGTGGCGCTGCGGACTGATTGCCGGGAGCCGGCGGCGCGGCGGGTGGCGTCGAAGGCTGGCTCCCTTGGGGCGCGCCTTGCGGCGCCGGACGAACGACGTTGCCGGCGGGCGGCGGCGCGGGCGGCGCTGGACGGCCGGCGGGTGGCGGAGCGGGCGGCGCCGGGCGGGCGGCGGGCGGCGGAGCCGGAGGCGCGGATGGAGCCGGGCGGGCAGCGGGTGGTGGAGCCGGCGCCGCGGATGGCGCGGGGCGGGCAGCGGGCGGCGGAGCATGTTGCGGCGCCGCAGCCGGCGGCGTGGACGAGGATGGCGCCGGACGGGCGGCAGGCGGCGGCGCCTGTCGCGGCGGAACCGCAGCCGGAGGCGCGGACGGCGCCGGACGCGCGGGCGGCGCAGCGTGCGGCGCAGGCGTCGGGGACGTCGGCCGGGCAGCGGGTGGCGGGGCATGCTGCTGCCTGGCAGCCGGGGGCGCGGGTGGGGGAGCCGGGCGTTGGGGCGGCGCTCCCGCGCCGGGCCCCGAGCCATGACCCGCGCCTGGCGACGGCCCGCCGCGCGGTCCCTGCTCGCGCGGGCGTTCTTTCCCTCGCTCCTCGGGCCTGCGTTCGTTGGGGGCGGCCTGCGCCATCAGGATGCGGGCGGAAGCGCCGTGCGCATCATCGTCGGCCCGTGCCGGAGGCGCGGCCCATTGGCCGAGGGTCAAAGCGGTGGTCGCCAACATGAAAAGCCGCAGCCGGGTCATGATCCTATCGTTCTCCCGCAGACTGATGCGCGATGAATCGCGTCGCGCGATCCGACGATCAACGAATCGCGGTGCGGCTGCAATATGGCGAGCGGCGCGCGCGAATTTGGTTTCGATGATTTTTATTTTTCCTCGCGCGGCGCGCGCATGCGCCATCATTCATGACCCGTTCACATCATCCATGGTGGCAACATCTCCCTTCTTCACGACCCGTCATCGCGACGATCGGTCACCGGCGGCGTGACGCCGGTTACATTGAGACCTTGCGATTGTCGCCGAGATCCGGGCGCGACCCGGTGACGGCGGCGGCCGCCATCTTGACGTAACTGGCGAGCGAGCCCGGCGAATCCCAGAACTCCGCATCGTTGGGCGTTACCTTGAGCACACGGATGTTCGGGTCGTCGGCGCTGTCCCACCAGGCTTTCGCCGGCGTCGAAAACAACTCCTTGATCTTGGCGCGGTCGTTCAATACGGCGGCTGTGCCGGTCAGCGAGACGTATTTCTGGCCGCCGGGATCGGCAAAGGCGACGTTGACTTCAGGATGCGCGGCGATCTCATCGTCCTTGTGACGACGCGCGTCGGTCAGGAAGTAAACCGCATTGTTGTCGCGTTCGACGAACGCGCCCATCGGGCGGGCGCGCATCCGCTCGCCGTCGCGCGTCACCAACATCGCGAATCCGATCTTCTTCATCAGATCCCATGTCCGATCGATATCATCGGCTGCATGACTTGCGGCCATTGCTGCTCTCCTTGTTTGCATCGGGATTAACCGTCGCTCGCCGGTCCGGTTCCTGGGGCGGGTTTGACATTCGCGCGGGAACCGGCCTTCATCCGCGTTTCACCGCGGGGAGACGGTTGCGATGCCATTGGCCTATTGGTGCGTTCTGATCGCGGCGATCCTGCCGCTCGCCATCGTGGTCGTCGCCAAGGCCGGCGGCGACGGCGACAACCACCATCCGCGCGACAGCGCCGAGCGGCTGCCGCCGCGAAACCGCCGCGCCTACGCCGCGCACCTCAACGCTTATGAGAATTTTCCGTTCTTCGCGGCGGCGGTGATTATCGCCAAAACCCAGGGCGCCCCGCTCGGCGCGCTCAACGCCCTTGCCGTGATCTACATCGTGTTGCGCGTTCTGCACGCCGCGCTGTACATCGCCGACCAGGCGACGCCGCGCTCGGCCGTGTTCGGGCTGGCGTGGCTGGTGAATGTCGCGATTTTCGTGCTGCCGCTGTTCGGGACGGCGTAGTCGCGAGGGGCTTCCGGCTTTTGCCAGAATTTCCCGCGGTCATGCGCGGACTTGATCCGCGCATCCATCTTCTTGAAAAATGATGGATCGCCGGGTCAAGCCCGGCGATGACACCTCATAGCGTTTCATCAAACGATGAAACACCATGAGGGAGCGGGGTCGCTTCGTCGCGCCGCTCCTCGCAATGACGAGGGACGGGACGCGATCAGGTCTGCCGCTCGACCAGCTTGAATTTCAGGTTGGCGATGGCCTTGGCGGGGTTGAGGCCCTTCGGGCACGCTTTGGTGCAGTTCATGATGGTGTGGCAGCGATAGAGCCGGAAGGCGTCCTCGACATTGTCGAGCCGTTCGCCGGTCGCCTCGTCGCGGCTGTCCATCACCCAGCGGTTGGCCTGCAACAGCGCCGCCGGACCGAGATAACGGTCCGGGTTCCACCAATAGCTCGGGCATGAGGTCGAGCAACAGGCGCATAGGATGCACTCGTAGAGGCCGTCGAGCTTCTCGCGGTCCTCCTTGCTCTGCTTCCATTCCTTCTGCGGCGTCGGCGTGGTGGTGTGCAGCCACGGCTCGATCGAGGCGTATTGCGCATAGAAATTGGTGAGGTCGGGAACGAGGTCGCGCACCACCGGCTGATGCGGCAGCGGGTTGACCTTCACCGCGCCGCCGGCGGCGACGTCGTGCATCGAGGTCGTGCAGGCGAGGCAGTTCTGACCGTCGATGTTCATGGCGCAGGAGCCGCAAACGCCCTCGCGGCAGGAGCGGCGGAACGACAGCGTCGGGTCGATGTGGTTCTTGATCCAGATCAGGCCGTCGAGCACCATCGGGCCGCAATCGTGGATATCGACGTGATAGACGTCGACGCTCGGATTCTTGCCGTCGTCCGGGCTCCAGCGGTAGATGCGGAATTCGCGCGTCTCGGTGGCGCCCTCCGGCTTCGGCCATTCCTTGCCGCCGGTGATCCTGGAGTTTTTCGGAAGCGCAAATTCAACCATCGGTCTTGCCCTTGCTCTCTGCGCGGATCACGGCCGCGCATCCCGCATCGTTTCCGTCTCAGTACACCCGCGCCTTCGGCGGGATGTACTGGACGTCGTTGGTCATGGTGTAGTCGTGCACCGGGCGGTAGTCGATCGTGGTGGCGCCGCGATCGCCGAGCCACGCCAGCGTGTGCTTCATCCAGTTCTGGTCGTCGCGCGCCGAGAAGTCCTCGCGGGCGTGGGCGCCGCGGCTCTCGGTGCGGTTGGCGGCGGAATCCATCGTCACCACCGCTTGCGCGATGAGGTTGTCGTATTCCAGCGTTTCCATCAGGTCGGTGTTCCAGACCAGGGTGCGGTCGAAGGTGGCGATGTCGCCGATGCCGCCGTAAACCTTGTGGATCAGCTCCTGGCCTTCCTTCAGCACGTCGCCGGTGCGGAACACCGCGCAGTTGTTCTGCATCACGTGCTGCATGTTCTCGCGCAGCTTGGCGGTCGGGGTGCCGCCCTTGGCGTAGCGGAAGCGGTCGAGCCGTCCCAGCGCCTTGTCGGCGGAATCCGCCGGCAGGTCGGGCTGCTCGGCGCCGGCGGTGAGCTTCTCCGCCAGCCGCAGCGCGGCGGCGCGGCCGAACACCACGAGGTCGATCAGCGAATTGGAGCCGAGGCGGTTGGCGCCGTGCACCGAGACGCAGGCGGCCTCGCCCACCGCCATCAGGCCGGGCACCACCGCGTTGTCGTCGCCGTTCTTCTTGGTGACGACCTCGCCGTGATAATTGGTCGGGATGCCGCCCATGTTGTAGTGGACGGTCGGGATCATCGGGATCGGCTCGCGCGTCACGTCGACATTGGCGAAGATGCGCGCGGATTCCGAGATGCCCGGCAGCCGCTCGTGCAGCACCTTCGGGTCGAGATGGTCGAGGTGCAGGTAGATGTGGTCCTTCTTCTTGCCGACGCCGCGGCCCTCGCGAATCTCGATGGTCATGGCGCGCGACACCACGTCGCGCGAGGCCAGATCCTTGGCGGAGGGCGCGTAGCGCTCCATGAAGCGCTCGCCCTCGGAGTTGACGAGGTAGCCGCCTTCGCCGCGCGCGCCCTCGGTGACCAGGCAGCCCGAACCGTAGATGCCGGTGGGGTGGAACTGGACGAACTCCATGTCCTGCAAGGCGAGGCCGGCGCGCAACGCCATGCCGCCGCCGTCGCCGGTGCAGGTGTGCGCCGAGGTGCAGGACTGGTAGGCGCGGCCGTAGCCGCCAGTGGCGAGGATGGTGGTCTGCGCCCGGAAGCGGTGCAGCGTGCCGTCGTCGAGCTTGAGTGCGATGACGCCGCGGCAGGTGCCCTGATCGTCCATGATGAGGTCGATGGCGAAGTACTCGATGAAGAACTCGGCCGAGTGGCGCAGCGCCTGCCCGTACATGGTGTGCAGCATGGCGTGGCCGGTGCGGTCGGCGGCGGCGCAGGTGCGCTGCGCCTGCGACTTGCCGTAATCGATGGTCATGCCGCCGAACGGCCGCTGGTAGATCTTGCCGTCCTCGGTGCGCGAGAACGGCACGCCCCAGTGCTCCAGCTCGTAGACCGCCTTGGGCGCGTGGCGCACCATGTATTCGATGGAGTCCTGGTCGCCGAGCCAGTCCGAGCCCTTGACGGTGTCGTACATGTGCCAGCGCCAGTCGTCGGGGTGCATGTTGCCGAGCGACGCCGAGATGCCGCCCTGCGCGGCGACGGTGTGCGAGCGGGTCGGGAACACCTTGGTGATGCAGGCGGTGCGCAAGCCCGCCTCGCCGCATCCGACCACCGCGCGCAGGCCGGCGCCGCCGGCCCCGACCACCACCACGTCGTAGGTGTGATCCTCAAGCGGATAGGCGCGTCCGTTGGTGGCAGGCGCGCCGCTGCCGTTGCCCTGAGCAGCCATGCGCTACACTCCAGATGACAGTTTGAAGATCGCGTAAGCGGACGCCAGCGCGACCGCGAGCGAGAAGAAATTGTTGGCGATGATGGCGACCAGCTTGATCTTTTCGCCGTGGATATAGTCCTCGATCACTACCTGCATGCCGATCTTCATGTGCCAGCTGCTGGCGACGACGAACAACAGCATAATCAGCGCGATCACCGGGGTGCCGAGAATCTGGCCGGCGCCGGCCTGATTGCGGCCGAGCAGCATCATGACGATGATGATGACCGGCACGGTGAGCAGCAGCATGCCGATGGCGGTGATCCGCTGCCACCAGAAATCCGAGGTGGCGTTGGTGCCGGAAGCGCCGAGGCCGCGCACGCCCTTCAGCGCCGTGCGCTTGGTTGACGGATCGGAAAAGGGCACGTTGCTCATCGTCCGCCTCCGAAGGCATAGGCCAGAACCCACAACAGCACGGTGAGCACGATGCCGCCGATCAGCGCCGCCCAGGTCAGCCCCTCACGCTCGGACGGGCCGAAACCGTAGCCGAGGTCCCAGACGAAATGGCGGATGCCGCTGAGCAGGTGGTGCATCAGCGCCCAGGTGTAGCCGAACACGATCAGGCGGCCGATCCAGCTTCCGATGAAGCCCGAGAAGATCGCGTAGGCGCCCGGCCCGGAGGCCACCGCCATCAACCACCATGCCAGCAGGATGGTCCCGAAATAGAGCGCGAGACCGGTGGCGCGGTGGACGATGGACATCGCCATCGTCAGGGTCCAGCGATAGGTTTGCAGATGCGGCGAAAGCGGTCGATTGATCTTGGCGGTCATGGCTGCTTTTGTTTGATGACGGTTGCAAGCGCGACACGCTGCCCGATGCGGTAGGATCGGGTAGAGCAATTCTATTTACGAAGTCAAAAGCCTGAGCGCAACGATGAATTCGTTGGGGGTGAATGACAATTCATTCTTTTGGCGACTGTTGGAAATGGCTCCATGCCCCGGACGCGCCGCGGCACGAAGTGCCGCTGCGCAGAACCGGGGCCGTTCCAGCCACGGTGTTTGCGACGATCCCGGTTCTGCGAAGCAGCGTTTGACGCGGCATCGCGTCCGGGACATGGTGGCGATGAAAGCTGAACCTGGCTGTTTTTCAACAGCCTGTCCGGCGCGACGTCGAGCCTGCCCGCCTTGCCCGCGCGACTTTACGAATACAGGCTCTTGTACTTGTCGCGCAGCACGTTCTTCTGCACCTTGCCCATGGTGTTGCGCGGCAGGTCGTCCTCGAACAACACGCGCTTCGGCATCTTGAACTTGGCGAGGCGGCCGTCGAGCGCGCGCAGGATAGACGCCTCGTCGAGGTTTGCGCCGGCCTGCGGCACCACGACGGCGGTGACGCCCTCGCCGAAATCGGCGTGCGGCAGCCCGATGACGGCGGATTCGAGCACGCCGTCGATGGCGTCGATCTCGCTCTCGATTTCCTTCGGATAGACGTTGAAGCCGCCGGAAATCACCAGGTCCTTGCCGCGCCCGACGATGTGGACGTAACCGCGCGGATCGATCTTGCCGAGGTCGCCGGTGATGAAGAAGCCGTCGTCGCGAAACTCGGCCTTGGTCTTCTCCGGCATCCGCCAGTAGCCCTTGAACACGTTCGGGCCCTTGACCTCGATCATGCCGATCTCGTCGGCCGCGAGCGGCTTGCCGGTTTCCGGATCGACCACGCGCGCGGCCACGCCCGGCAGCGGGAAGCCGACCGCGCCCGGCACGCGCTCGCCGTCATAGGGGTTCGAGGTGTTCATGTTGGTTTCGGTCATGCCGTAGCGTTCCAGCACGGCGTGGCCGGTGCGCGCCGACCATTCGCGATGGGTGTCGGCCAATAGCGGCGCGGAGCCGGAGATGAACAGCCGCATGTGGCCGGTCGCCTCCTTGGTCAGGTTCGGGCTCTGCAGCAGCCGGGTGTAGAACGTCGGCACGCCCATCAGCACGGTGGCGCGCGGCATCAGTTGGATGATCCGCTCGGGATCGAGCTTGGGCAGGAAAATCATCGCGGCGCGCGCGAACAGCGTGACGTTGCTGGCCACGAACAGGCCGTGGGTGTGATAGATCGGCAGCGCGTGGATCAGCACGTCGTTGTCGGTGAAGCGCCAGTAGTCCACCAGCGTCCGCGAGTTCGACGCCAGATTATCGTGGCTCAGCATCGCGCCCTTGGAGCGGCCGGTGGTGCCGGAGGTGTAGAGGATCGCGGCGAGATCGTCGTTGCCGCGGATCACGGTGGCGAAGTCCGACGCCTCCGCGTCCGCGCCGTCCGACAGCGAACCCTTGCCGTTCGCATCGAGCGTTTCCACCTTCGCTCCGACTTTCGCGGCGATGGCGCGCAGCCCCTCCGCCTTCGCCGGATCGCACACCACCAGCGACGGCTCGGCGTCGGTGATGAAATAGTCCAGCTCGTTAAGGGTGTAGGCGGTGTTGAGCGGCAGGTAGACCGCGCCGGCGCGCACCACCGCGAGATACAGGATCAGGTTCTGAACCGATTTCTCGACCTGCACCGCGACCCGGTCGCCGACCTTGACGCCGCGCTTCGCCAGGAAATTCGCGATCTGTCCGGAGCGCGCGATCAGGTCGCCATAGCTGATGGGCTTGCCGTCGGGCGTTTCGATCGCCAGCCGCGACGGGTCGTCGAGCGTGTCGAACAGGCGGGAAAACAGGTTGGCGTTCGGGGTGCTGGTCATGCATCATTCCAAAATGGCTGGATGAGCTGGAGCGATATGTTCCGGCGGGTCGATCCGCCATCCATAGCAAGAACGCGCTTGCGGGCGCAAATGAAAGGCGGGCGGAGATGGCGAACACGACCGGGCGCGTGGCGTGGGTGACGGGCGGCGGCAGCGGCATCGGGCAGGCCGGCGCCGAGGCGCTGGCGGCCGATGGCTGGACCGTGATCGTGTCGGGCCGGCGCAAGGACGCGCTCGACGCCGTCGTCAACGGCATCAATGCCCGGCCCGCCGGCCGGGCCGAGGCGCTGGCGCTCGACGTCAGCCGCAACGACGACGTCATCGCCGCCGCCGCGCGGATCGTCGAGGCTCATGGCCGGATCGATCTGCTGGTCAACAGCGCCGGCATCAACGTGCCGAAACGAAGCTGGGCCGACATGGAAGTGGCGGGCTGGGACAAACTCGTCGAGATCAATCTCAGCGGCGTCCTCTATTGCATGCGCGCGGTGCTGCCGACGATGCGCGCGCGGAAGGACGGCTGCATCATCAACGTCGCCTCGTGGGCCGGCCGCCACGTCTCCAAGATGCCGGGACCGGCCTACACCGCGACCAAGCACGCGGTGCTGGCGCTCACCCACTCATTCAACATGGACGAATGCGTCAACGGCTTGCGCGCCTGCTGCCTCTCGCCCGCCGAGGTCGCCACCCCGATCCTGAAGCTGCGGCCGGTGGTGCCGAGCGCGCAGGAGCAGGCGCGGATGTTGCAGCCCGAGGATCTCGGCCGCGCCATCGCCTTCGTCGCCAGCCAGCCGCCGCATGTCTGCATCAACGAAATCCTCATCAGCCCGACCTGGAACCGTGGCTTCGTCGCGATGGCGAGCAATTAGCGCGTCATGGCCCGCGCCGGTTGTCGGTCGTTGCGAGGAGCGAAGCGACGAAGCAATCCAGCGGCCGCAAAGAAGGAGCCGGCTTGCTTCGCTTCGCCCGCAATGACCATCGACGCGCTCAGGCCGGCGCCGTCGCCCACGCGAACCACAGCGCCACCAGCGCCAGCAGCGCCGACAATACGCGCCGGACCACCGTCTCGCGGCGCGGATCGTTGAGCAGCGGCTCCAGCGTGCCGGCGAGCACGACGATCGCCGCGTGCACCAGCGTGGCGATGCCGACATAGATCGCCGTCAATGTCATCGCCTGCGGCACCGGTGGGAGTTGCGGCGTCATGAAGGTGGGAAGAACGGCGATATAGAACACGCCGGCCTTCGGATTGAGCAGATTGGTGAGCAGCCCGCGCAAGAAATACTTGCCGTCCTCGCCCTCGCGGTGAGGCGCCGCCATGGCCGGCGAGCGCCAGCCGTCCCATGCGAGATAGAGCAGGAAGACGACGCCGGCCCAGCGCAGGATCGCGTAGAGCAGGTCCGACGCATGGATTGCCTCGGCGACGCCTACTCCCGCCACCGCGCCAACCGCGGCAAGACCGAGCGCGATGCCGCCGACCGTGGCGAAACCGGCGCGGCGGCCCTCGGTGGCGGCGACCAGCGCCAGATAGGTCATGTTCGGCCCCGGCGTGACCTCGATCACCAGCGACGTCAGCACAAACGACGCCAGCGTCGAAAACGGAATTCCCCCGATGTCGCCCATTCAGTGATAGTCTCCACGATGCCGCCGCCGACCGGAGGGAACAACTCCGCGTGGCGGCGGGTTCTGTCCGGATGTCTCGCCCCACATTAGGAGTTCCCATGTTCCTGCGCACCGTGCTTGCGGCCGTGCTGATGTCCACCGTCGCGCTGACGACCGCCTCGGCGGACACCGCCAAGGCCACCTTCAAGAACGCCGACGGCGCCGTGGTCGGCCATGCCGACCTGATGCAGGCCACCAACGGCGTCCTGATCCAGCTGACGCTGAAAGGGCTGCCGCCGGGCGGTCACGCCTTCCATGTCCACGCGGTCGGCAAATGCGAGCCGCCGTTCACATCCGCGGGCGGCCACTTCAACCCGCAGAACCACAAGCACGGCATCATGGCGAGCGAGGGCGCCCATGCCGGCGACATGCCGAACCTCACCATTCCGGCCTCGGGCGAACTCAAGCTGGAAATCCTCAACCCGGCGGTGACGCTGGCGAAGGGCGCGCCGAACTCGCTGCTCAAGCCCGACGGCACCGCGCTGGTGATCCACGCCACTGTCGACGACTACAAGTCCGACCCGGCCGGCAATGCCGGCGGCCGCATCGCCTGCGCGGTGGTCGAGCCTTGATTCATGGTCGCTTGAGCGGCCGCTGAAACGCCGCCGCGACGACGCCGGCCGCCAGCGTCGCGGCGGAAACGCCGAGGCCCGACGACAGGCTGCCGGTGGCGTCGGTGATCCAGCCGGTGACGATCGGGCCGAGCGTCTGGCCGATGCCGAAGGCGATGGTCATGGCGGCGATGCCCGAAGGCCACAGCGCCGGCGGGTAGTTGAAGCGGACGAACGCGGTGGTTGCGGTGACCACCGCGAAGAACGCGACGCCGAACACCAGCGCCGAGAGCGCCAGTATCACCGGCGACTGGCCCAACAGCGGCAGAGCCGCGCCGAGCGCGTTGAAGCCGAGAATGATCGCGGTCGAGACGCCGCTTTGGCCGCGCGCCAGCAAGCCGCGCCAGACCCAGGGCGAGGCGAAGGCGCTCAGGCCG
Organism: Xanthobacteraceae bacterium; assembly: GCA_023954195.1. Lineage (GTDB taxonomy): Bacteria > Pseudomonadota > Alphaproteobacteria > Rhizobiales > Xanthobacteraceae > 62-47. The sequence continues at coordinate 177,419 of JAMLIK010000005.1, read as the reverse complement.
ATCAGGCACCAGAACGCGCTCTGCGCCGCAGCGCCGCCGCCGGCGTCGCGCACGAAGGCGATCATGAAGGTCATGTAGGCGATGTAGCCGGCGCCGAACAGGAAATAGCCGAGCAGATAGACCGCGACATGCCGGATTTCGAACCGGCCGGTCGCCGCGTCGCTGGCCGGCGCAGGCGCATCGACCACGTTGCGCAGCAGCACGATCATCATCGCGATCGAGATCGCCGCCATCGCCAGCCAGACGATCCACCACGAGCCGGGCCCGAAATAATGCAGCATGAACGGGGCCAGCAGGCCGGAGGCGAAAATGCCGATGCCGGGTCCGGCATAAAACAGGCTCAGCAGCAGGCTCGCGCGCGCCGGCTGCGATTGCGCCAGCCGCGCCGCCATCGCCCCGCCGGAGACGAACGCCACCGCCGCGCCGACGCCGATCAACAGCCGCGCGAAGCTCAGCACGACGAAGTTGCCCGACACCCCGGAGAGGATCAGCGCAGCCACGCAGGCCAGCGTGCCGTCGCGCAGCACTCGCGCCAGCCCGAAGCGGCTGCACAGCCTTGAGGCGACCAGCGCGCCGCCGAGATAGCCGGCGGCGTTGATGGTGTTCATGAACCCCGCGGCCGCATAGGACCAGCCAAGCGCGTCGCGCATGTCGGGCAACACCAGCGAATAGGCGAAACGGCCGATGCCGAGCCCGATGGTCGGCGCCAGCGACAGCACGAGGATCAGCCGCGCGACATGCATCGGCTCGGCGGAATCGGATTTCGGAAAAGTCACGGGCAACTCCAGGGGGCGGTTCATTGTGGCAGCGTCCCGTCGCCTTGCACAGCCCACCTTGCTCAACAGTGGCTTGCCATTTGCGCAACGGGGCTTTAGCAAAAGCGCGGATTTCCCCGCATTCCCGACATCATCAGGCAAGGCGACCATGACCACGCATAAACTGCTGCTTCTTCCCGGCGACGGCATCGGCCCCGAGGTCATGGGCGAAGTGAAGCGCCTGATCGGCTGGCTCGACGCGCAGGGCATCGCCAGGTTCGAGACCGAGGAGGGGCTGGTCGGCGGCGCGTCCTACGATGCCGACAAGGTCAGCATCACCGACGCCACCATGGCCAAGGCGCTCGAAGCCGACGCGGTGCTGTTCGGCGCGGTCGGCGGCCCGAAATGGGATCCGGTGCCCTACGAGGTGCGCCCCGAGGCCGGCCTGTTGCGGCTGCGTAAGGATCTGGCGCTGTTCGCCAACCTGCGGCCGGCGATCTGTTATCCGGCGCTGGCGCAGTCCTCCAGCCTCAAGCCGGAGGTGGTCGAGGGCCTCGACATCATGATCGTGCGCGAACTCACCGGCGGGGTCTATTTCGGCGAGCCGAAGACCATCACCGACCTCGGCAACGGCCAGAAGCGCGCCATCGACACCCAGGTCTACGACACCTACGAAATCGAGCGCATCGCCCGCGTCGCCTTCGACCTCGCGCGCAAGCGCCGCAACAAGCTGACCTCGATGGAAAAGCGCAACGTCATGAAATCGGGCGTGCTCTGGAACGAGGTGGTGAGCGCCGTGCATCAGCGCGAATATCCGGACGTGACGCTGGAGCACCAGCTCGCCGATTCCGGCGGCATGCAACTGGTGCGCTGGCCCAAGCAATTCGACGTCATCGTCACCGACAACCTGTTCGGCGACATGCTGTCCGACATCGCGGCGATGCTGACCGGCTCGCTCGGCATGTTGCCGTCCGCCTCGCTGGGCGAGACCAACGCCAAGACCGGCACCCGCAAGGCGCTGTACGAACCGGTCCACGGCTCGGCCCCGGACATCGCCGGCCAGGGCAAGGCCAACCCGATCGCCATGCTGGCGTCGTTCGGCATGGCGCTGCGCTATTCGTTCGACCGCGGCGATCTCGCCGACAAGCTCGATCAGGCGATCGCCGCGGTGCTGGCCAAGGGCCTGCGCACCGCCGACCTGCAATCGGAAGGCTCGACCATCGTATCCACCGCCGCCATGGGCGAGGCCATCGTCAAGGAAATGCAGGCGCTGCACGGCTGAGGCGGCGCGCTTTATGACTGGTTACGAAGTCGTCCCCGCGCAGGCGGGGACCCAGACTCCGCATCACAAGTGATACGGAAAACGCCTGTTGTCCGTGCTTCCAACCACAATCAAGGTCAGGGATTATGGGTCCCCGCCTGCGCGGGGACGACGCCGAGAATGTGGTTGGCGACTATCTTGAAAATGCCCGGCCAAGGCCGGGCATTTTTATTTGAAAGGGGCGTTTCTCAATACAGCGGGAATCCGCGCGGCGAGCCGCCGAGATCGGAATCGGGGCTGAACGGCTGGCGGTCCAGCGGACGGTTCAGGTTCTGTTGGCCGAACGAGCGGCCCGGCGGAATCGCGTAGTCGAGGAATTTGCGGTCGCCCGGCAGCACCTCGGTGCCGGCGTCGAGCCAGGAGCGCTTGGTGACGTAGATGCGGGTTCGCGGACCCGCCTGATAGGACACATTCGGTCCGCGCTGGCTATAGCCGCGCTCGCCCGGTTTGCGCGGGGCGGCATCGGCCGGCGCCGCCGTGACGCCAGCGGCCAGCACGGCCACCGCCGCCAGCAGCGCCGCGCGGCGCAGCGCGGTCAGGTTTTGGGCGGCGAGCAAATTCGGGATCATCAGGTCCTCACGGTCAGGCCAATCTTCGACGCAATCGATCTTGCGATTGCCCGCCATTTTAGCGGCCCGGCGGCCATGCCGACAAGGTCATTCCGGCCACAGTCGGGACAATAATGCCTTGAGGCGCAAAATGTTGCGGCAGGGCCCGCGACTCACAGCGGACCGCGCAGCCGCGGATCCTGGGCGCTGACGATCCAGTCGCCGGCCCGGCGCGGGGCGGCGCCGCCGCAATCGGCGCGGCGCAGCTCGGCGCGGGCGAACAGCTCCGCGAGGGCGGCGTCATGGCCCGACTTCAGCAACACCAGCCGATCCAGCAGGCAGGTGATCGCGGCCCGCCGGGCGGCCACGGTCTCGCCCTGGCACGACCAGCCCTCGAAGCGGAGATCGGGATGGGCGAAGGTCTTGGCGAAGCCGAGGCAGGGCGCGGCCGCGCCGGCGCGGTCGGGCAGGCCGAGCAGCTTGACCGGTCCGAACTTGGTTTCGACCACGCCCGCGGCCTGCGCCCCGGCGACGGTATCGAGCCGGAACCCGGCCTCGATCAGCGCCGCGACCGTGGCGGAGGTCGTCAGCGCGGGGCCGGGACGGTCGATTCGCAACCCGGCGACCTGCGTTGCGCCGTCGGTCCAGCGCAGGACATCCCGGCGGCCGTCGTCGCCGTCGCGATAGACCTCGTAAGTGGCTGTGATTCCCCCCATATCGAACTGGCTGACGGCGAAGGCCGGCGCTGCGGACGGGTCCGGCCGCCATCCCTCCCGCGGCTGCGAGATTTCCGGCAGCAGGTCGTCGAGATGCAGCGCCGCCAGCCGGTCGTCGAAATTCCAGCGGGTCACGAACAGCGCCGCCGCGCCGGCGATCGCCGCCAGCGCCCCGACATAGAGCATCAGGCAGGCGGCGAGCGCGACGCACTCGGCGGCGAAACCGCGCAGCGCCGCGGCTATCGCCGCGAGGCGCGGCTGTCGCGCGGAGCCGTCCGAAACAGAGCGCATGAAAATGCCGGGTTGATGTGCGAATGTTGTGTCTTGGGCGTTTCTCGCATAGAAGCTGCTCCCGCTTGCTTGCCGCGACACGCGGCGCGGCGGCATTTTTGCTCGGAGAGTGAACGATGGGTTACAAGGTTGCGGTGGCCGGGGCGACCGGCAATGTCGGACGGGAAATGCTCAACATCCTGGATGAGCGCAAATTCCCGGCGGACGAGGTGGTGGCGTTGGCGTCGCGGCGCAGCGTCGGCACCGAAGTTTCGTTCGGCGACCGCACCCTGAAAGTCAAGGCGCTCGAAAACTACGATTTCAGCGACGTCGACATCTGCCTGATGTCGGCGGGCGGCGAAGTGTCCAAGGAATGGTCGCCGAGGATCGGCGCGCAGGGCGCGGTGGTGATCGACAACTCGTCGGCGTGGCGCTACGACGCCGACGTGCCGCTGATCGTGCCCGAGGTCAACGCCGACGCTGTCGCGGGGTTCACCAAAAAGAACATCATCGCCAACCCGAACTGCTCGACGGCGCAGCTCGTGGTCGCGCTGAAGCCGCTGCATGACGCGGCGACCATCAAGCGCGTCGTGGTCTCGACCTATCAGTCGGTGTCGGGCGCCGGCAAGGAAGGCATGGACGAACTGTTCGCGCAGACCAAGGCGGTCTACACCGCGAGCGATCTCGTCACCAAGAAATTCCCGAAGCGGATCGCCTTCAACGTAATCCCGCACATCGATGTCTTCATGGAGGACGGCTACACCAAGGAAGAATGGAAGATGGTGGCCGAGACCAAGAAGATCCTCGATCCGAGGATCAAGCTGACCGCGACCTGCGTGCGCGTGCCGGTGTTCATCGGCCACTCGGAGGCGGTCAACATCGAGTTCGAGAAGCCGATTGGCGTCGACGAGGCGCGCGAGGTGCTGCGCAAGGCGCCGGGCTGCCTGGTGATCGACAAGCGCGAGCCGGGCGGCTACGTCACGCCGTATGAATCGGCGGGCGAGGACGCCACCTACATCAGCCGCATCCGCGAGGACGCGACGGTGGACAACGGCCTGGTGCTGTGGTGCGTCTCCGACAACCTGCGCAAGGGCGCGGCGCTGAACGCGATCCAGATCGCGGAATGCCTGGTCAACCGCAAGCTGCTGCAACCGAAGCGGAAGGCGGCGTAAGGCGCGGCACCGCGACGAATGCAAAACGGGCGGCGCGAGCCGCCCGTTTTCGTTTGGGATGGGATGCCAGCGACTCGATCAGCGTCGTCCCCGCGAAGGCAGGGACCCATACGCCACAGCGATTCGGTTCAATCAAATGCCAGGGGTTATGGGTCCTCGCCTGCGCGAGGACGACGCTTTTCGTGTTACGAATCCGTCCGCAAAATGAATTTACACCGCCACCGCGTGCTTCGGCGTGCGGAATTCGCCGCTGGCCTTGTCGAGAATGTAGAGGTCGCCCTTGGCGACGCCGAAATACGCGCCGTGCAGCAGCAGCGAGCCGCGCTCGACCAGGATGCGGATGCAGGGGAACGTCATCAGGTTTTGCAGGCTGCGCTTGATGACGGCGTGCTCCAGCCGGGTGATGAAGGCTTCGCGATCCTCGCCGGCGTTCGGCTTCAGCTTCGCGTGATCCGGCTCCATCAGCGACATCCAGCGTCCGATGAAGTCGCCGGGCGACAACGGCTTGCCGTCACCGGTCAGCGCCTTGACGCCGCCGCACTGGGCATGGCCCATCACCACGATGTGCTTCACATGCAGCACCTGCACCGCGAATTCCAGCGCGGCGGAAACGCCGTGGGCCTCGCCGTCCGGCGCGTAGGGCGGCACCAGATTGGCGACGTTGCGCACCACGAACAATTCGCCCGGCCCGGCGTCGAAGATGGTTTCCGGCGCGACGCGCGAGTCGCAACAGCCGATCACCATGATTTCCGGCGACTGGCCGTGTTCGGAGAGGTCGCGATAGCGCGATTGCTCGGCGGGAAGACGATGGCTCGCGAAATCGCGATATCCCGCGATCAGATGTTTCGGGAATGTCAGCATGGGCATGACCTGATGATGGTTGATGGCCCCATCAACCATAGTGATCCCACCGGAACAAGGCTTTCTCTCGAAGGCCGGCGATGTTAGGGCTTCGAGTCTGTCCCCGACACCCGTCGGAAACCGCGTTCCAGCCGCCCATCATCGAGGAACCGCATCATGACCCGTCCCCGCCGCAGCCTGCTGTTCATGCCGGGTTCCAACGCCCGCGCGCTGGAGAAGGCGCGGACGCTGCCGGCCGACGGGCTCATTCTCGACCTTGAGGACGCGGTGGCGCCCGACGCCAAGTCGCTGGCGCGCGATCAGATCGCGCGGGCGGTGGCCGCGCGCGGCTTCGGTCGGCGCGAGGTGTTGATCCGCGTCAACAGCCTGGATTCGCCGTGGTGGCTCGACGACCTCAACATGGCGGCGGCGGCGCGGCCGGACGGCATCCTGGTGCCGAAAGTGTCCACCGTGGAGGATCTCACGCTGGTGTCCGGCCGGCTCAAGGAGGCCAACGCCGATCCGGCGGTGAAGGTCTGGGCGATGATCGAGACCGCGCGCGCCATCCTCGACGCCGACAAGCTCGCCGCGCAGGCCGCCGATCCGTCGATGCGGCTCGCCGGCTTCGTGTTCGGCCCCAACGACATCGCCCGCGAGACCCGCATCCGCATGGTGCCGGGCCGCGCCACCATGCTGCCGATCATCACCCATTGCGTGCTGGCGGCCCACGCCCACGGCCTGGAGATGCTCGACGGCCCCTATGGCGACATCGGCAACATGGACGGCCTGCGCGAGGAGTGCGCGCAGAGCCTCGACCTCGGCTTCGACGGCAAGACGCTGATCCATCCCAGCCATCTCGCCATCTGCAACGAAGCCTTCACGCCGCCGGCCGACGAGGTCGCCCTTGCCCGCAAGATCGTCGCCGCCTTCGACCTGCCCGAAAACGCCTCGCGCGGCGCGATCCAGCTCGACGGCCGCATGGTGGAGCGCCTGCACGCCGAGATCGCCCGCCGCACGCTGGCCATCGCCGACGCCGTCAGCGCGCTGGAACAAGGCTGAGCGAATGGCACGGTGGAGTCATCAGAGTCCGACCGAAATTCTTTTCGCGCACGGATTTTCAACACGAAAATCGTCGTCCCCGCGCAGGCGGGGACCCATACGCCGCAGCGCTTCCGCTCCATCACCCAGGGTCATTTTATAGCAATAAGCGCCAGGGGTTATGGCTCCCCGCCTGCGCGGGGACGACGCCGGGATTTTTTGATCCAGCTAAGCCCATCAGATTTACCCCGACCCGGTTCCGTCGCCGTTGAAATCGTGCTACCCGGCGGCCTTAAATCCCCCAGGAACCATTGCCATGTCCGACACCCCGCGCCGCGTGACCCGCGCCCTGCTTTCCGTTTCCGACAAGACCGGTCTGATCGACTTCGCCACGGCGCTGGCGGCGCGCGGCATCGAGTTGGTCTCGACCGGCGGAACCGCCAAGGCGATCGCGGCCGCGGGCCTCAAGGTGCGCGACGTCTCCGAACTCACCGGCTTTCCGGAAATGATGGACGGCCGGGTCAAGACGCTGCACCCGAAAGTGCATGGCGGGTTGCTGGCGATCCGCGACAACGCCGAGCACGCCAAGGCGATGACCGACCACGGCATCGCGCCGATCGATCTTCTGGTCGTCAACCTCTACCCGTTCGAGGCGACCGTCGACAACGGCGCGCCCTACGACGACTGCATCGAGAACATCGACATCGGCGGCCCGGCGATGATCCGCGCCGCCGCCAAGAACCACGGCGACGTCGCGGTGGTGGTCGAGGCCAGCGATTATCAAGCGGTGCTCGACGAACTCGCCGTCCATGACGGCGCCACGACGCTTGCGCTGCGCCGCCGCCTCGCCGCCAAGGCTTACGCGCGCACCGCCGCCTACGACGCCGCGATCTCCAACTGGTTCGCGCTTCAGAACCACACCGACGCGCCGGATTACCGCGCCTTCGGCGGACGGCTGGCGCAGCGCTTGCGCTACGGCGAGAACCCGCACCAGACCGCCGCGTTCTACCGCACGCCGGATCGCCGCTTCGGCGTCGCCACCGCGCGGCAGTTGCAGGGCAAGGAACTGTCCTACAACAACATCAACGACACCGACGCCGCCTACGAATGCGTCGCCGAATTCGACGCCACGCGCACCGCCGCCGTCGCCATCATCAAGCACGCCAACCCGTGCGGCGTCGCGGAAAGCGCCGATCTCGTCAGCGCGTATCGCAAGGCGCTGGCCTGCGATTCGACCTCGGCTTTCGGCGGCATCGTCGCGCTCAACCGCGCGCTGGACGGGGAGGCGGCGCGCGCGATCACCGAGATTTTCACCGAGGTCATCATCGCCCCCGACGCCAGCGCGGAAGCCATCGCCATCGTCGCGGCGAAGAAGAATCTGCGGCTGCTGCTCGCCGGCGGCCTTCCCGACCCGCGCGCGGCGGGGCTCACCGCGAAAACCGTGGCCGGCGGCCTGCTGGTGCAGGGCCGCGACAACGCCTCGGTGGACGACATGACGCTGAAGGTGGTGACCAGGCGCGCGCCGACCGAGGCCGAGCTGCGCGACCTGCGCTTCGCCTTCCGCGTCGCCAAGCACGTCAAGTCCAACACCATCATCTATGCGAAAGACCTCGCCACCGTTGGCATCGGCGCCGGCCAGATGAGCCGGGTCGATTCGGCGCGCATCGCCGCGCGAAAAGCGCAGGACGCCGCGCGCGAATTGAAGCTGGCGGAGCCGATGACGCGCGGATCGGTGGTGGCCTCCGACGCCTTCTTCCCGTTCGCGGACGGCATGCTGGCCTGCATCGAGGCCGGCGCCACCGCGGTGATCCAGCCCGGCGGCTCGGTGCGCGACGACGAAGTCATCAAGGCCGCCGACGACCACGGCATCGCCATGGTGCTGACCGGCACCCGGCATTTCCGGCATTGAAGGCGCGATTCGTTCAAGATCCCGCGTTTGATTCGTCATTGCGAGGAGCGTGAGCTCCGAAGCGATCCAGTTCTTGCTTTGCATCCTTCTGGATTGCTTCGCGGAGCCTGTGCTCGGACAACGCGAAGCGTTGATCCGAGTGCTCGCAATGACGATCAACCTGTCAGTCCCTCAACACCCCGCCGCCTCCGCGCCGCGGGTGCGCGGGTCGGGGCCGCCTTCGATGCCGCGCGGCGTGATGGCGATGGAGTTGGCCGAGGTCTGTCCCATCGGCGTCACGACGCGATGACCCTTCGCCTTCAGGACGTCGAGAACGTCCTGCGCAAAGCCATGCTCGACGCGCACCTCGTCCGGCAGCCATTGATGATGCAGGCGCGGCGCGGCGACGGCGGCGGCGATGTCCATGCCGTGGTCGAGCGCGTTGACGATCACTTGCAGCACCGTCGAGATGATGCGGCTGCCGCCGGGCGAACCCGTCACGAGCACCGCCTTGCCGTCCTTGAGCACAATGGTTGGCGTCATCGACGACAGCGGCCGCTTGCCGGGGCCGGGCAGGTTGGCCCTGAAGCCGACCAGGCCGTAGGCGTTCGCCGCGCCCGGCGCGGCGGTGAAGTCGTCGAGTTCGTTGTTGAGCAGGACGCCGGTGCCGTCGGCGACCAGGCCGAGGCCGTAGCTGAAATTCAACGTATAGGTGTTGCTGACGGCGTTGCCGTCACGATCCACCACCGAGAAATGCGTGGTGTTGTCGCCTTCGCGCGGCGGCGTGAGCGGCAGCATATCGCTCCATGGTGTCGCCCGGTCGGGATCGATGCCGGCGCGCTGCCGCGCCGCGTAGTCCTTCGAGATCAGGCGCGCGATCGGCGCGGCGACGAAGTCGGGATCGCCGAGGAAGCGGGCGCGGTCGGCATAGGCGCGCTTCATCGCCTCGATCAGCAGATGCAGCGAGGCGGCCGAGCCCTGTTTCAACTCACCCATCGCAAACCCTTCGAGGATGTTCAGCGTCTCGATCAGCACCACGCCGCCGGAGGACGGCGGCGGCATCGACACGATATCGTGGCCGCGATAGTGGCCGCGCAGCGGCGCGCGTTCGATGGCGCGGTACTGTTTGAGATCATCCGGCGTGATGAGGCCGCCGGCGGCCTGAATGCCTTGCGCGAGCCTCGCCGCCACCGGCCCTTCATAGAAGCCGCGCGCGCCCTGCGCGGCGATGGCTTCCAGCGTCGCGGCGAGGTCGGTTTGAATCAAGCTGTCGCCCTCGCGCAGCGACGACCCGTCGGCGCGCGAGAAAATTTTGGCCGACGCCGGCCAGCGCGCCAGCCGATTGTGCCAATGGGGCAGCGTGTCGGCGCTGTCGTCGGTGACGACAAAACCGTCGCGGGCCAACGCGATCGCCGGTTGCAGCAGTTGCGCCAGCGTGAATTTGCCGGAACCGTATTTGTCCAGCGCCAGGGTCAGGCCGGCCACGGTGCCGGGCACGCCGATGCCGAGCGCGGAATCGCGCGACTTCGCCGGATCCGGCGCGCCATCCGGCCCGAGGAACATGTCGCGCGTCGCGGCGCGCGGCGCGGTCTCGCGATAGTCGATGGCGATGTCGTGGCCGTCGGCGAGATGGATCAGCATGAAGCCGCCGCCGCCGATGTTGCCGGCGCGCGGATAGGTCACCGCCATGGCGAAGCCGGTGGCCACCGCCGCGTCCACCGCGTTGCCGCCTCGCGCCAGCACGTCGCGGCCGATCCGTGCGGCGAGCCGTTCCTGCGCCACCACCATGCCGTGCGCGGCAATGACCGGACGCGCCGCGCCCGGTGGCATCGCCGCGCCGCGCCGCACGTCCTGCGCGGCGGCGGAGATGCCGAGCGCCGGCAGCGACGCGATGGCGCCCAACAACGCACGGCGACTGAGAGGGGGAAGCGTCATCAAGAATTCCTCGGAGGCCAGCCGAAAATTGCTCTATGGGAAGAATCCGCAACACGAAAGTCGTCATGTTCCGCCAACGGGTCCGCGCAAGGCGCGACCCGATGACGGGCTCCGGCGGAGCATCCAGTATTCCATATCGGCGCAAATTTCCCATGCGTCCGCACGGAATACTGGATCGTCCGCCTTCGCGGAGGATGACGCCTCGTTTTTCGGCGAGCCGCCACGAAGTTGTGAGTTCCGCGCCCCATCATCGCCCGATCAGGCGCGGCGACCATGCTATAGGGCAGGCGATGCGCGTCATCACAGCCGACGCTGATTCGCGAGGGAACCCCGATGTCGATAACCACCGCCGACGCGGAGTTGCCCGCCGCCTATCCGCCGCGTTCGGCGGTGGTGGCGTGGATCTTCTTCGACTGGGCGGCGCAGCCTTATTTCACGCTGATCACGACCTTCGTGTTCGCGCCGTATTTCGCGACCTTCGTGGCGGCGACGCCGGCGGAGGGCCAGTCGCTGTGGGGTTTTGCCACCGCCGCCGCCGGCTTCCTGATCGCCTTGATGTCGCCGGTGCTCGGCGCCGTCGCCGACGCCAGCGGCCGCCGCAAGCCGTGGATCGCGGGGTTCGGCGCGCTCTTGGTGCTCGGATCCGCGCTGATGTGGATCGGCAAGCCGGGCGATCCCTCGGTGATCGTGCCGGTGCTGGTGGCTTATGCGATCGCCACCGTCGGCGTCGAGTTCGCCACCGTGTTCAACAACGCGATGATGCCGTCGCTGGTGCCGCCGGAGCGGATCGGCCGGCTCTCCGGCACCGGCTGGGCCACCGGTTACATCGGCGGCATCCTCAGCCTGGTGCTGGTGCTGGGCTTTCTCGCCGCAAGCCCCGACTCAGGCCGCACATTGTTCGGCTTCGCGCCGCTGTTCGGGCTCGATCCGGCGACCCATCAGGGCGACCGCGCCACCGGCCCGCTGACCGGGTTGTGGTTCATGGTGTTCGTGCTGCCGATGTTTTTGCTGACGCCGGATTTTCCGGCGCGGCGGCCGATCCGCGCGGCGCTCGGCGAGGGCCTGCGCGAGCTGCGCCAGACGCTGGGCGAACTGCCGCGGCGCAGGTCGATCGCGGTGTTTCTGCTCGCCAACATGCTCTACACCGACGGCCTGATTTCGCTGTTCGCGTTCGGCGGCATCTACGCCGCCGGCACCTTCGGCTGGCGCACCATCCAGATGGGCACCTTCGGCATCCTGCTGGCGCTGGCCGGCGCGGTCGGCGCGTGGCTGGGCGGCAAGCTCGACGATCGCTTCGGATCGAAGCGGGTGATCGTGGGCGCGCTGACGGTCCTGCTACTGTCGAGCCTGTCCATCCTGCTGGTGGACCGCAATTCGATCCTGTTCGTCGCGGTCGATCCGCCACAGCCCGGCGGCGCGCTGTTCGCCTCGGCCGCCGAAAAGGCCTACCTGCTGCTCGGCGCGCTGATCGGCATGACCGGCGCGCCGTTGCAGGCGGCCTCGCGCGCGCTCCTGATCCGCATGGCGCCGCAGGACCGCATCGCGCAGTTCTTCGGCCTGTTCGCGCTGACCGGCAAGGTGACGTCGTTCATCGGGCCGCTGTTGATCGGCATCGTCACCGCCGCCACCGCCAGCCAGAAGGCCGGCATGGGGGTGATCGTGGTGCTGTTCCTGCTCGGGCTGATGCTGCTGGCGCAAGTGAGGGTCGCGCCGGCTTCGCGATGAAGTCGAAAATATTTTATCCGGGTAATATTGACTGATAATTTTCGCCCGGATAAAAAGCGCGACCCTTCCGCGAGCTTGACCATGACCGACCAGTTCACCGTCTTCGAGAATAATCACCGCGTCGCCACCGGATCGCTGGCGGAAGTCGCGCTGGTGGTCAAATGGATGGCGGACCGGCCGGGATCCACACCGATCCTGATTTTCGACGACGCAACCGGCCGCCCCGTCGATCTCGACCTGCGCGGCAGCCCCGCCGAGGTGGTGGCGCGGCTGCGACCCGCCGCGCACAAGCCGCTGTCCGCTCCCGAACCGGAGCCGCCGCGCGGCCGTGGCCGGCCGAAGCTCGGCGTCGTCGCCCGCGAGGTGACCTTGCTGCCGCGCCATTGGGACTGGCTCGCCACCCAGCCGGGCGGCGCGTCGGTGGCGTTGCGCAAACTGGTCGAGGAGGCGCGTCGCCGCAACGGCGAGCTCGACCGCGCCCGCATGGCGCGCGACGCCGCCTATCATTTCATGTCGGCGATGGCGGGCAACCTGCCGGGCTTCGAGGAAGCGTCACGCGCGCTGTTCGCCGCCGACCGCCATCGATTCGCCGAACTGATCGCGCCATGGCCGCCCGACATTCGCGACCACATCGTCAAGCTCGCATTCAGCGACACAGCCGGCTGAGCGGCGCAGAAGGACCATCATGACCGCCCCCGTCATTCCTCTCTGGCGGACGTATATCGTCTTCCTGCTGCCGATGATGCTGAGCAACATCCTGCAAGCGCTGTTCGGCACCATCAACAGCATCTATCTCGGCCAGATGATCGGCGTCGACGCGCTCGCCGCCGTCGCCGGTTTCTTTCCGGTGATGTTCCTGTTCATCTCCTTCATCATCGGGCTCGGGGCCGGTGCGTCGGTGCTGATCGGGCAAGCCTGGGGCGCGCGCAAGCCGGAGCGGGTGAAGGAGGTCGCGGGCACCGCGCTGACGCTGGCGCTGGTCGGCGGCGCCGCGATCGCCGTGCTCGGCGGCACCTTCACCCGCGAGCTTCTGATCGCGCTGGCGACGCCGGCCAACGTGCTCGACGCCGCCACCGACTATGCCCGCATCATGATGATCGCGATGCCGGCGACCTTCACGTTCCTGCTGCTGACCTCGATGATGCGCGGCGTCGGCGACACGGTGACGCCGCTGTTCGCGCTGGCGTTCTCGACCGCCATCGGCCTGGTGGTGACGCCGGCGCTGATCCGGGGCTGGCTCGGACTGCCGCAACTCGGCGTCGCCAGCGCCGCCTGCGCCTCGGCCGTCGCCTCGGTCGTCACGCTGGGCTGGCTCGCCCTCTACATGCGGCGCAAGCATCACGCGCTGGCGCCGGACCGCGCCTTCCTGCGCGGCATGGTCCCGGATTTCACGCTGCTCGGCAAGGTGCTGCGTATCGGCCTGCCGACGGCGGTGCAGCTGGTGGTGATGTCGCTGGCCGAGCTGGCGCTGCTCGGCATCGTCAACGGCTTCGGCTCCGACGCCACCGCCGCTTACGGGGCGCTCAACCAGGTGCTGGCCTATGTGCAGTTCCCGGCGATCTCGATCGCCATCACCGCCTCGATCTTCTCGGCCCAGGCGATCGGCGCCGGCCATGTCGATCGGCTCGGCGCCATCGTCAGGACCGGGCTGTGGCTCAACCTCGGCATGACCGGCGGGCTGGTCGTTCTCGGCTACCTGCTGTCGCGGCTGATCGTCGGCCTGTTCATCATCGACGAGAACGTCCTCGAACTGGCGCAACACGCGCTGCACATCGTGCTGTGGGGCACGGTGCCGTTCGGGATGGCCGGCGTGTTCTCGGCCACCATGCGCGCCAGCGGCACCGTGGTGGTGCCGACCCTGCTGTCGATCACCGCGATCCTCGCGGTGGAGGTGCCGGCGGCCATCGTGCTCAGCCGCGGGCTCGGCCTTACCGGCGTCTGGATCGCCTATCCGGCGGCGTTCTGCGCCATGCTGCTGATGCAGATGACGTTCTACTGGTTCGTCTGGCGCAAGCGGAAGATCAAGCGGCTGATCTGAGCCCGCCGGCCGCGCCGCAATTTATATGATGACTATCATAAAAAAGATGGACGCGGCCGCACGGCTGCGTCACACTCCTTGCGCGTCGTTCAAGGAGATCCCCGATGAGTCAGCCGCCCCGCCCGCAATTCCTGTTCGATTTCGGCAGCCCCAACGCCTATCTGAGCCACCGCGCCATTCCGGCCATTGAAAAGCGCATCGGCGTCACCTTCGAATATGTGCCGATCCTGCTCGGCGGCGTCTTCAAGGCCACCAACAACAGGTCGCCGGCGGAGACGCTCGCCGGCATCAAGAATAAGCCCGAATTCATGGCGCTCGAAACGCAGCGCTTCCTGCGCCGCTTCAACGTCGAGCCTTACGTCTGGAATCCGCATTTCCCGGTCAACACCCTGATGCTGATGCGCGGCGCGATCGCCGCGCAGGCGGAGGGCGTATTCGAGCAATATGTCGAGGCCGGCTTCCATCACATGTGGGAGGCGCCGAAGAAGATGGACGATTCGGAGGTGCTGGCGCGGGCGCTGACCGAATCCGGGCTCGACGCCGCGAAGCTGTTCGCCCGCGCGCAGGAGCCCGAGATCAAGAACAGGCTGCTGGAAAACACCCAGAACGCGGTGATGCGCGGCGCGTTCGGCTCGCCGACCTTCTTCGTCGGCGACGAGATGTTCTTCGGCAAGGAGCAATTGCGCGAGGTCGAGGAATTTTTCACGGGATCATGACAATCGCTGCGTCGTCCCCGCGCAGGCGGGGACCCATACGCCGCAGCGGTTCGGCTCCATCACCTGAAGGCGAGGTCCTTCTATAACAACTCGTGCCAGGGGTTATGGGTCCTCGCCTGCGCGAGGACGACGCCCCGCACCGGAGGAATGCCATGCCACAACGTAACGCCACCGTCGCGGTGATCGGCGCCGGCGACTTCATCGGCGCCGAGATCGCCAAGAAATTCGCGTCCGAAGGCTTCACCGTGTTCGCCGGCCGGCGCAACGGCGACAAGCTCGCGCCGCTGGTGAAGGAGATCGAGGCCGCCGGCGGTCGCATCGACGCGCGCTCGCTCGACGCCCGCAAGGAGGACGAGGTCGCCGCCTTCCTCGACGCCGCCGACGCGCACGCGCCGCTGGAAGTGACTATCTTCAACGTCGGCGCCAACGTCAACTTCCCGATCCTGGAAACCACCGACCGGGTGTTTCGCAAAGTGTGGGAAATGGCCTGCTGGGCCGGCTTCCTCGCCGGCCGCGAGTCGGCGCGGCTGATGCTGCCACGCGGCCACGGCAATATTTTCTTCACCGGCGCGACCGCGTCCTTGCGCGGCGGCTCCGGCTTCGCCGCCTTCGCCAGCGCCAAGTTCGGCCTGCGCGCGGTGGCGCAGGCGATGGCGCGCGAACTGGGGCCGAAGCACATTCACGTCGCCCACCTCATCATCGACTCGGGCGTCGACACCGCCTGGGTGCGCGAGCGCCGCGAACAGCTCTGGGGCAAGGAGGCGCTGAACAATCCCGACCTCTTGATGCCGCCGGCCGCCGTCGCCGAGGCCTATTGGCAGCTTTACCAGCAGCCGAAAAGCGCATGGACGTTCGAGATGGAGATTCGCCCGTTCGGCGAAAAGTGGTGAGGGGAGCGAATAGCGAATCGTGAGTAGCGAATAGAGTTCATTCCTCTTACTATTCGCTACTCACTATTCGCTACTCGCTAACAAATGGGAGCAACCCATGCGCATTCTGGTGCTCGGGGCCGGCGCGATCGGCGGCTATTTCGGCGGACGGCTGCTGCAATCCGGCGCCGACGTGACGTTTCTGGTGCGGCCGCGCCGCGCCGAGGAACTCAAGCGTGACGGCCTCGTCATCAAGAGCCCGCATGGCGACGCGACCTTGCGCGCGCCGCCGACCGTGCTGGCGCAGGATCTCAAGGCGGCTTTCGATCTGGTGCTGCTGACCTGCAAGGCGTTCGACCTCGACGACGCCATCGCCGCGATCGCGCCGGCGGTGGGGCCGCGCACCGCGATCATGCCGATGCTGAACGGCATGCGCCATCTCGACGTGCTCGACGCGAAATTCGGGCCCGACCGGGTGCTGGGCGGGCAATGCTCGATCGCGGTGATGCTCGACGCCGACCGCCATGTGGTGCAACTCGCGCCGATGCAGGCGCTCGGCTTCGGCGAGCGCGACGGCGCCTTGTCGGAGCGGGTGCGCGCGGCCGACGCCATCGTCCAGCGCGGCGATTTCGGCGGCAAGGCCTCGACCACCATCTTGCAGGACATGTGGGAGAAGTGGACGCTGCTGGCGAGCCTCGCCTGCGCCACCAGCCTGATGCGCGCGCCGGTGGGGAAAATCCTCGAAGCGCCGGGCGGCCGCGACTACATCCTCGGGGTGCGCGACGAAATCCGCGCCATCGCGCGCACCGCCGGCCACGATCCCCGCGCGCCGTTCGTCGAGCGCATCACCGCGATGCTGACCGCCGAGGGCTCGACCTTCACCGCCTCGATGTTCCGCGACATCCAGGGCAACCTGCCGATCGAGGCCGACCATATCGTCGGCGACCTGATCGCGCGGGCCGAGGCGGCGGGGATCGAGGTTCCACGGCTGCGCGTCGCTTACACGCATCTGAAAACCTATGAGGCGCAACGGGCGTGAGCGCCTCTCACAGCCGCGACAGATAATGCGCCAGCGCCGCGATTTCCTCCTCGCTGAGCGGATAGGCGACGTTGGCCATCGCCGCGCCGCCGCCGCCCGCGCGCGCGCCCGACTTGTAGTCGCGCAGCGCCTTGACGAGATAATCCTCGCGCTGGCCAGCGAGGCGGGCCACCGCCTTGGTGCCGGCGTAACTGTCGGTGTGGCACGAGGCGCAGCGCCGGCCCTTCGCCGCCATCGCGCCTTTCCGCGACAGTTCGGGATCGTTGTCGGCCGCGCCCTTCGGCGGCGTCAGCGTGGCGAAATAGGCGCCGAGATTGCGGATATCGTCATTGCTCAAGGGCTCGGCCATCGGCGCCATGACGTCGCTCTTGCGGGCGCCGCCGCGAAGAAACACCAGTTGCCACTGGATGAACTGATCCGGCTGTCCCGCCAGCGACGGCGTGTTCTCGGTTCGCGAAATGCCGTCCGCGCCGTGGCATGCGGCGCACGTCTCCGCCTTGGCCTTGCCGGCGGCGATGTCGGCGGCGCGGGCGAGATGTCCGGGGAAAAGCATCGCGACCGCCGCCGCGAGATAAGTCAGGCGCATCCTCATCTCCGCCGTCATTGCGAGGAGCGAACGCGACGAAGCAATCCAGCGGCCATGGGAAGGACTGGATCGCTTCGCTTCGCTCGCAATGACGGGACCTGATGTCTGTCCCGCCTTGTGGCTGATGCCTTACTGCTTCGCCGCCGCCTTGTCGTAGCTGATGCGGTAGATCGCGCCGGCCCAGTCGTCGGCGACCAGGATCGAGCCGTCCTTGGCCTGGATGATATCGGCGGGGCGGCCGAGATAGTTCTGCTTGCCCTCGATCCATCCCGACGCGAACACCTCGGTCTTGGGGTTCTTGCCGTCCGGCCCGACGATCACCCGCACGATCCGCGCGCCCTGATACTGGTGCCGGTTCCATGAGCCGTGCTCGGCGATCAGGATGTTGTTCTTGTACTCGGCCGGAAACTGGTCGCCGGTGTAGAACTTCATGCCCAGCGGCGCGACGTGGTTGCCGAGCTTGACCACCGGCGGCGTGAACTCCGAGCACTTGTGGCCCATGGCGAATTTCGGATCGGGGATGTCGCCCTGGTGACAATACGGATAGCCGAAGTGCTCGCCGAGTTTCGAGATCATGTTGAGCTTGTCGCTCGGGGAATCGTCGCCGAGCCAGTCGCGCGCGTTCTCCGTGAACCAGTATTTGCCGCTGCGCGGATCGACGTCGCCGCCGACGCTGTTGCGCACACCGATCGCGACCAGTTCGGCGTTGCCGGTCTTGGGATCGACGCGGCGGATCTGCGAGGTCGAGGTCGGTGGCAGGCCGATGTTGAACGGCGGGCCGACCGGAATGTAGAACCAGCCGTCCTTGTCGACCGCGATGTATTTCCAGCCGTGCGCCATGTAGGGCGGCAGGTCGTCATAGACCACCTTCGGCTCGGGCATCTTGTCGAGATTGGCCTCGGCGTTGTCGTAGCGCAGGATCTTGTCGATATCGACCACGTAGAGCGCGCCGTCGCGATAGGCGAGCCCGGTCGGCATCCGCAAGCCCTTGATGATGGTCTTGACCTCGCGCTTGCCGTTCTTCTCGGTGACGGCATAGACGTTGCCCAGGCCGAACGAGCCGACGAACAGCGTGCCGTTGTCGCCCCACGCCATCTGCCGCGCCGCCAGCACGCCGGTGGCGTAAGGCTCGATCTTGAAACCCTTCGGTAGCTTGATCTTCTTCAAGGCATCGGCGATTTCCGCGTCCGACATGCCGGTCGGCGGGCCGGCCGGCGGGGCAAGGCCCTTCTGCGCCTCGGTCTCGTCGCCGAGGAACCAGTCGTCCGGCGGGTGGGTCCAGAATTCCTTGGTGCCGGACTGATAGCTTTTCAAGCCGTCGGCCGCGGTGGCCTGCGGCGCGCCGCCGAGCGACAAGGCCGCCGCCAGCGTCAGAACCGATCCTGCGATCGCTGCTTTCATCGCGTCCCTCCCTGCGTCGCATCCCTGCCTGGATGGCTCGGGATGCTTATCGTTTTTGAGGTGGCGGCCGATACCCGGTGGGATCTCCGCTCGCCACCGCGCAATGATAGCACAGCCGGGAAACGACCGGGATCCGCGTTCGGCGCGCGGCTGACGCGACAAAATGTTGGACGGGGCGGATGCGGTTCCGCCGACGGCCGCAAGCAACGAGGTGCAGGCGACGGAGATGCAAGCAACAGGTGCAGGTCATGTGAACGCCGCGCCGATCGCCGGGTTTCTGGAGCGGGCGAAGGGATTCGAACCCTCGACCCCAACCTTGGCAAGATTAGAGCGGGGCATATTCCGGCAATTACCGGAAAATTCAGGTATTGTCTAACGCATTGAATTGATGCACCTATCCGACTTGCGGTGTTTTCTGGACATTTCTGGAAGGCACCCGGATTTCCGCCCATTTGGTTCCGCCATGGTTCCGCGGATTTTTGGCGGAGAAGGTTGGGGTCGGGATAATGCCAAAAATCACCAAGCGGATTGTCGATGCTTTCGAGCCTGATCCAGCCGGCGAACAGTTCCTTTGGGATACTGAGCTGAAGGGCTTCGGCGTGCGCATGATGCCGTCCGGCGTGGCGTCCTACATCATCAAATACCGGAATACCGAAGGCCGACAGCGGAAGATGGTGGTCGGCCGCGTTGGCACGCTGACGCCGGAAGAGGCGCGGCAACTTGCTCGCGAGAAGCTGGCTGAAGCATCCAAGGGCGCTGATCCGTCTGCCGAGCGTCAGCAGCTACGCCAGTCGATCACGATTTCAGAACTATGCGACCTCTACCTTGAAGACGCCGAAGGCAAGATCAAAGCCTCGACCCTGGCGATGGATCGAAGCCGTATCGAGCGGCATGTGAAGCCGCTGATCGGCAACCGCACTGTGGCGAGCCTGACGCCGGCCGACGTGTCGCGGATGCAGTCGGACATCATAGGCGGCAAGACTGCGAAGGCGCGCGATGGTCGAGGCGGCATCACGACAGGCGGCAAGGGTGTTGCCGGCCGCACCGTGGGGATGCTCGGCACCATCCTTGAATTTGCCCTCAAGCGCCGCGTCGTCACCGAAAACGTGGCGCGTGGGATCAAGAAGCCGCCGGAGGGCAAACAGAAGCGGTTCCTCTCGACGGAAGAGATCGGCCGCCTGGGCGAGGCGATGCGCGCGCCGGAATCGGACGCGGAGAATCGGGTTGCCATTGGCGCGATCCGGTTCCTTCTCCTATCGGGCTGCCGGCGTATGGAAGCGCTGTCGCTGCCGGAGCGTTGGCTTGACCAGCGCGGCGGCTGCATCCGGTTCGGCGACACCAAGAGCGGCGCGCAAATCCGCCCGATCGGTTCCAGCGCCTTCGCCGGCATTACCAGCCTGCACCGGAAGAACGGCTGGGTGTTTCCGGCGAGCCGTGGCGACGGGCATTTTATCGGCCTGCCGAAGGCGCTCGCCCAGCTCTGCAAGCGGGCGAAGCTGGAAGGTGTCACGGTCCACGTCCTGCGGCACACCTTCGCCGCCACGGCCGCCGAGATGGGTTTTTCCGAACTAACCATCGCCGGCCTGCTTGGGCATTCGGTGCCCGGCGTGACGGCGCGCTATGCGCATGTTGCCGACAGCGCCTTGGTGTCCGCCGCCGACAAGGTGTCCGCCCGGATAGCGGCTGCCCTCGACGGGACCGAAAAGGCGAAGGTGGTGGCGCTGCCGACGCGGAAGCGGAAGGCGTGATCCGCGCACGCGACGACATTTCGCCGGTGCTACAGGTGATACAGGTGCTACAGCGTTGAAATAACAGGACGAAATTCTGTAGCACCACGGAAAACGGGCAGGTGCTACAGGTGCTACAAACGACGGTTGTCAGCCGATCATCGCGTTCACGTCGAGTTTCGGCTCTTCGGAGCCTTTCTTTTGAAGCAGTTCCGTCAAGTCCGCCGTGGCTTTGCCGGACTCCTGAAGCGTTCCGATCAAAGCGCGTAAGATCGCGTTCGTCTCTTCCTGAAGTTCGTTCTGCTTGTCTATCGACCGTTTAAGATCGACCAAGGCGTCATAGACTTCTTCCATCTTAGTCTCCTATCGACGGGGCGACTTCGGCAGCTTCTTTGCTTCCTTGGCTAAGTCGGCGATGCGTTCGTCAGCTTCCTGATGGCGTTCAAGCTTTCGCTGCCGGTCGAATTTCTCGTACTGCGCTTCAGCGATGCGTTTTGCGTCAGAGGCTTTCACAGAGCCACCGGATCGCAGGACCGTTCGCCCAAGCTGACGCAACTGCTGGTCTAAAAGGGTTTGAGCATCCTGCATCACCACAAGCCTACCGATGTCGAGCTGATCCTCGAATATGTCGAGCAATATGGTTGTGAGGCGGTTTAGCTCTTTGATTTCCCCTTCGGCGAGGTAATTCTTAGACACGGCCACATCAGTCTTCCTGATGTTGTCGTTCGGCCACGTCTGCAAGCCCATGTTCTTGGACTTGTGGTTAGCTCTCGTGGCGACGATTTCCGAAGGTGTGTGTGATGTGACCGCATAGACCAGCTTCGCTTGAGTTCGCTGATAGAACTCACGGGCAACTTCCGTAGTGCCGTCGTAGTCCTGGCACATGGCGCAAATCCGCCGAAGTTCGCGGTAGACATTTGCCTCGTCAGAGCGAATATCGCGAATGATTTCGCGTAGTTCGGCAACCCGGTCGGCGTTCTCAGGCTGCTTGAGGCGGGGTGCATCAACCACAAAGCCCTTCTTCGCGAACTGGACCAGGATGCCGGTCGCCCAGCGGCGAAACACGGTCGCCTGGGCCGAAGATACCCGGTAGCCTACCGAAATCACCGCATCGAGATTGTAGTGTTCAATCTGCCGCTCGACCCTGCGAGACCCCTCCTGCCGAACTTGTGCAATCTTTGCACTCGTTGCCTCGGCATCTAACTCGCCCTCGGCGTAAACATTCGCTATGTGCTTGGTGATGACCGATCGATCCACGCCAAAGAGCTGGGCTATCTGGGCTTGCGTCATCCAGAGGGTTTCACCCTCATAGCGAATGTCGAGCCGAAGCCCTTTGTCGGTTCCATAAACAAGGAACCGATCGCCAGTCTCTTCGTCTTCTACCAGATGCACCGGCTCATTTTCATTGTCAGTCATAAGGGCGTCCGACTCGGTTGCGCAAGAACATTATAGCAACTTCCGTAGCCGAACACCCGGCCCGCCACCATTCTCTGCAGTGAACTCGACGCCGGCCGATTCGAGCGCGCTGATCACGGCATCAAGGTTGCTCTGCATCCCCGTGACCGGCCCTTCACTGGCTTCCATGCGCTTCAGCGTAGGCACCGACAGGTTCATGGAATCGTTAGCTTCAATGTCGTGTCGGACAAGGGCGATGGCAACGGGCCTATCAACGCTAGAATTGAGATTATGCCCTGCTACAGTTGCTACACTTGCTACGGTTCTAGCCGCGCCGTTTCGGGTTCTGGCCCTGCTACACTTGCTACAGTTGCTACGGTTCCGGCGCTGTTAGGGCCTGCCGTTGATGCAATCCGGCGCACAGGCGCGCCGAAGCGCCCTGTGCTGGCCGAAAGTGTCGATAGTGCCAATAGTGCCGTTAGTGCCAATAGTGCCAAAAGGTGCAGTTCGCACGGGCGGTTGCGAGTTGAGAGGGAATTCCCTCAACTCAAACGTGGGATTTTCCCACCTTAGAGGGTCAATGGAAGCAATTCCATTGAGGAATTCCCTCAACTCAAACGTGGGATTTTCCCACCTTAGAGCGAAAACCGCAGCGCGATCAGGCGGTTGAGGTGTCCGGAAATTCCGGAGAGCTCAGTGTCGCACGGGCGGCCGTGCACAGGCGCGCCGAAGCGCCCCGATGGGGTATTTTCTTTAAGAACAAATCAGGTATGGTGTCCGTGGGCCTGATAACCCGGACCGAGATATAGCCGCAAATGCTTGGTCAGCATTCTCCCGATTGGCGTCGGGGGTCGTCGGCTGAATGTGGTGGCGCATTGGCGTGCGCTCCAACCTGGCCATTATGGCCGGGAGGGCTGCGCCATGTCCAGAGGGGAAACCCTTAAAAGCGCTGCCGCCAGTCTCTCGGCTGGTTATCAGCTCCCGGCTGCCGGTCCGTCACCGGCTGCGGCCCTGATAAGCCGATAACCGAGAGCACTACCCATGCAAACCACCACAGAACGACCAGCGCGAGTCGCTGGTGCTCTATATTTCGCGACCGACATTTCTCCCGATCAACTCTTTGAAGCGATAGGACGCCTCCGCAGGGAAGCGCAGGACGAGATTGACCGCCTGCTGACCTTTCTCGACGAGACGGACGGCTATTCGACGACCGAGCAGGAAATGGAGGATGACGAGGCCGGCGGCGACGACGAACCGTCGCTAGGCTTCCAAGCCGGCGACATTTTCGTCGGACGCGGTTGTGAGCACGGCGGATCGGGTGACGACCGCGAAGTCGAGGACGAACACGACGAGGACACCTGCGACCGGGAGGGCGACGAACTCCAGCACGGCGGCGACGAGCATGATGGCTGCGAACCCGACGAGGATGGAGAACCGTCGCTCGGATGGACCGAACAAATGGCCCAGGGTCAGGGCACATGGGGCAGTTCCGACGACAAGGAGGAAAGCGGCAGCTACATCACGGACGCCGCGCGCCAGCGCTACCGGCCGTTCGATCGGTACACCAGCAACCGCGATGGGAAGCACGTCGATACAGAGCGCGGCTTCGGCTACGCATCGCGCTGTCTGACCAACCTATCGGATCAACAACGGGCCGCCGTGTCGCCGCGCCTCAACCGGGATGAGGTGCGGCTATGAGGGAAGCAATCGTGGTTCTAAATGCCGTGACACCCGGCTTGGATAATCTGGCCAACCTTCTCGATCTGCTCACCGACTTGACGCTCGATCTGGGGAGCAGCAGCGACGACGGGAGAGGACCAGAGGACCGCGTTCACGCGCTGGCCGGGGCGTGCTCCAGTGCCGTCAATGAGATCCTCGCTGACTTGGTAAGACTGTCGGAGGAAGCGGAGCCTGAACTGCCATCCGTCGTTTCGGATGAAGCTATTCTTGCCGCCTATCGAAAGGCAGCGCCGGAAGGCAAAGCCGCCGTGATCAGGGCAATGCGGCTAATAGGCGAAAGCGAAGACAAGGCAAAAGCCGCAACCATCCGGGCCGAAACCGCCGAGCAGCAATTGCGTTCCGCAACTGAACGGTTGGACGTGGCGGACCGTGAGTTGGCATTCCTGCGGAGCGTTGTCGAAATGCAGGAAGGAATGATCGCCAATCTGCAAGCGGAGAAAGCAGCGTGAGCCGGTTGATAGATCGCGGCCTCGCCGTCACTGTAAAAGTTTACAGTGAGACGATCGGCGGCATGACCCTCGCCATTGCCGTCGTTGCCGGCATCGCCGCCATCGTCATGCTGGTCGGCATCGACGGGCGAGGGTGGTGATCGAAGGGAGTGGTGCTCTCACTGGGCGCGCGCCCATTGATGTCAATGGAAACATTTCCATTGACCTCACTGGCGAATTGGCCAGTGAACCGGCGTCAATGGGCAAATGCCCATTGGCAAAACAGAAGCCCGCCCGCCGGCCTCCATCTATGGACCAAATGGCGGGGCTTGCCGGCGAGGCCGCCACCCAGGCCGCCCCGACAGCGCGAGCCGGCGGGGCGGGTTCCCGTTTTATCCCCACCCTCGCGAATCACCGATCATATTCGGGCGTAGTTCATTTGGCTAAAACTCGAATGGAGAATTGACCTTTCGCTCCATTCAAGATAAACCCAAATGACAGATGATTTGGAGCTGGTAATGGCAACGCCGGGTGAACTTGTGAAGGTGATCGCTGCCGCGACGGGCGAGGATGAAGCCACCGTCGCGCAGCACGACCGCAACTTGGTGGTCGCCGGCCTGCGGACCAAGGGCGGGCGCGGACGCAGCGCGGCGAAGGTGACGGCGCGGGACGCGGCCATGCTGCTCACTGCGGTGCTCGGCAGCCATCGGGTGAAAGATTCGGTCGAGACGGTTCAGCGCTACATCGAGACGCAGGAACACCACGCGCATTGGCACAAGCACTATCCCGACAAGTTGCAGAGCATGGGCAAGGCGAACGTGTGGGAAGACTTCGGTGTGCCGGAACTGGCAGCGCTCCCGCTTGCGCATAGCTTCATTGATGCGTTGGAAACGCTGATCACGGTGGCGGCTGATGGAAAGCTGGTCCGTCACTTTGGTAATCCGATCCTGTTCAGCCCGCTGCGCATCTTCGTCACCTGGCCCGGCACCCATGCTCGGATTTCAATCAGCCAGTCGTGGATGGAGTCGGAGCCGAAGCATAATTCCGTGCAGGCCGACTACCAGTCGAATGAAACGCCGCCGGAATGGGTGCGCGACCCGTCGAAGCCAATCCCGGAAGTGGATCGGGAGGCTGCCGCGCGCGAGCGCCCGAAGCTGAAGCGTATGACTGAGATGGAGCACGGCCCCGTACTGTACGTCGGCGCGCTGCTGGCGGGCGAGCTGCACCAGTTGCCACCGATCGACACGACGTAAGCCCCGGCGAGTTGCCCCTCGCCAGCGACACTTAGGAGAAAGACATGGATACCGAAATTTCGCGGGCTGGACCCGCCACGGGAGAGGTGCATCTTCCGTCTGCCCTTCGCGCCAAGGTGCGCTACCGCTCCGACGAGGCGTCGGTCTATCTCGGCATCGTCCACGGTCTCACCGTGGCGATGCGCACGCTGGACAAGTATCGGTCGGTCGGCGGCGGGCCGCGTTTCCAGAAGTTCAATCGCTCGGCGCTCTATCACCGGGACGATCTGGACACCTGGGCGCTGGAAAAGCTCGGCGAGACCAAGGCCAGCACCAGCGAATAGGGGGTGAGATGAACGCGCTCGCTCCCGTCGCACCGAAGCTCGCCAAGCTGATCCCGCGTCTGGCGTCGGATCACGACGGCGAGGTGGTCGCCACGGTTCGCGCTATCCGTCGCACGCTTGAGAGTGCCGGCCTTGATCTTCACGCGCTTGCGGCCGGGCTCGACGGCGGCGGGACTTCCGGTCGCGAGCCGAACACTTGGCAAGAACTAGCCGCCTGGTGCCGCAACACAGGCCAGCATCGCTTGAGCCTGAAGGAATTCGTGTTCGTCGCGGATATGGCCGATCGCCTGATCCTCGACGCCGAACCGAGTGAAAAGCAAGCCGATCGGCCCTAATTGCCGCGAGTGGCAGATTCTCAATGTCAACGTTGACATTGACCCTCTTGGCCGCCGCGATCTACGCCAAACTTCGGAAAGGAACGGCCTGATGTCAACCATAGAACTTAGCCGCGATCAGCGTCGGCAGATGCAGAAGCTTGCGGATCGTGTTGATCGTGTCACGCAATCTGATCGCCGGTTCTTCGAACGTTTCCCGCATCGGCAGCACCGTGTGCGGCTGATGAGCCAAGCTGAGTTCGAACAGAACACGATATTGCTCGGCGCTGAAGACATGGCGTTGCCGTCTGGCCGCCAGCACTTTGTCGCGGTCAAGAATGTCGCCACCGGGTTTCGGTTGCGCCTCACTGTAGTCGGACATCGCGACGCCGACACCGACCTTTGCGAGGAAGATGCGCGGGACATCTACGAAGTCGTGAATAACGATGCGGCCCGCGAGATCGAAGCCTTGATGCTTAAAGCAGCGGGGCAACAGCAATGAACGTGCATGCTCGCGAAGATGCTTCAGCTATTCCGGCCATCGATCCGGCTGCGGTCGAGGCCCATATCAATATGCTTCACCATCTCGCCGCGTCATCCGGCGCAGAGGGCGTGCTTGTCCTTTTCGGAGTCGGTGAAAATCCTTTGACGGGCCGGAATGAAGGCCCCCGCGTCGAGCATTTCCGCATCGGTGACTCGGCCAGCATGATCGAGGCCGCGAAGGGCTACAGTTACACGCCTCACCTCAACGCCTATGCTCCCTGGGCCATTTTTCGGAAGGGACTTCCGCGAGGTGGGAAGGGATCGGAACGAGACGTTGTTGCCGTGCTCGCTCTTGTCGCCGACCAGGACAATGACAAGGGCCAGGGCGGCACATTGCCGATCGAGGCACCCTACATCGTCGAAAGCAGCCCCGGCAATTTCCAGGCCGTCTATCCGCTCTCCCGCGCGTTGCCGCCTGCCGAGGCGAAGCCTCTCGCCCAAGCGCTAGCGGAATGTGTCGGGTGCGACCACCGCACGAAGGACGTGAGCGGCGTCTGGCGCATTCCCGGCCTGCTCAACTGGCCGAACAAGATCAAGTTGGGACGCGGGCGCTCTGCCGATCCGCAGCCCGTCACCGTCGCGAAGGAATGGAGCGGCGACCTGATCGAGCCGGAGGCGCTTCAGGCGCTCGCTGGCAAGACCAAGCGCGAAGACAGCACCCGCCGCGAGCGTGATGAAAGCACCGGCACCGATAGCACCGTCGCGGAACTTCTCGCCCGATGCTCGGCCGGCCTTCGCAAACTTATCACCGCGCCCGCCGAGCCTGGCGAGGATCGTTCCGCCGTCGCCTTCAGCGTGATTTGCAGCCTGCTCGCGAAGGGCTTCTCGACTGACGACGTTCGGCGACTAGTTGAGGCGCATCCGAACGGCATCGGCGGCCGATACGCGGACGGGAAGGATCTGGACGCCGACATCCGGCGCGGGCAGGAAAAGGCCCGGCCGAACGATGCGAGTGACGGACCGATCCCGCTTTTCCCTCCGATGCCGGAAGCCGAACGGTTCCCGATCGAAGCTCTTGGCCCGGTCCTGTCTCGCGCGGCTGCCGCCATTTCACGCAAGGTGCAGGTGCCCGAAGCCATCGCCGCACAATCGGTGCTCGCCGTCGCCGCGCTCGCCTCGCAGGCGCACGCCGACGTGATGTTGCCCTACGGCCAGACCCGGCCCCTGTCGCTCTTCTTTGTCACGGTCGCGGCTTCCGGCGATCGGAAGAGCACCGCCGACAACGAAGCCTTATGGCCGATCCGCAAGCGCGAGAAGACG
Source organism: Xanthobacteraceae bacterium (assembly GCA_023954195.1). Lineage (GTDB taxonomy): Bacteria > Pseudomonadota > Alphaproteobacteria > Rhizobiales > Xanthobacteraceae > 62-47. The sequence continues at coordinate 149,579 of JAMLIK010000005.1, read as the reverse complement.
TTGAAGGAAGAGCACGAGAACGAGCACCGCCTTTGGTCGATCGCCTTCGCGGCATGGAGCGCCGAGAAGAAGAAGGTCGAAAGCGACCGCAAGATGGACTTCGACGCACGACGTAGGGCGCTGGCCGACCTTGGGCCGGAGCCGGAGCGCCCACTGCACCCGTTCCTTACTGCACCGGAGCCGACGATCGAAGGCTTGGTGAAGGCGTGGTCTTCGGCCCCGGCGGCGTTGGGCATCTTCACCGCCGAGGGCGGCATGTTCATCGGCGGGCACGGCATGTCGCAGGACAACCGGCTCCGCACGGCCGCCGGCTATTCGGAAATGTGGGACGGGCACCCGATCAAGCGCATTCGTTCGCTCGACGGCGTGTCGATCCTCTACGGCCGGCGCTTGTCCATGCACCTGATGGTGCAGCACGAGGCGGCGGCGCAATTCCTCGCCGATCCTCTATTGCGCGATCAGGGGCTATTGTCCCGCGTCCTGGTAGCCGCACCCGAAAGCATCGCCGGCACGCGCTTCTACCGCGACACCGCACCCGAAGATGACGCCGCGATCCGCTCCTACGGTGCTCGCATCCTGTCGATCCTGGAAGCACCCTGGCCGCTGATTGACGGTCGCCGGAACGAGCTTGAACCGCGCGTGCTCACCATCACTGCCGACGCGGCCGAATCGTGGCGCGCCTTCTATGACCACATCGAGGGGCAGTGCGGGCCGGGCAATGATCTTCGCCCGGTGCAGGACTTCGCCGCCAAGATTGCCGAGCACGCTGCCCGCATCGCCGGTGTGTTGACGATCATAGACGACTTCCGCGCCAGCGAGATTGGCATCGAGGCGATGCACTCTTCGCTCACCTTGGCCGACTGGTACGTGAACGAAGCCGTTCGCCTTCAGCGGGCAGCCCGCACCGATCCGCGATTGATCCGCGCGCAACAGCTTCTCGACTGGATGCGCGAGCGCGGCGAGGCGGTGATCAATTTCCGCGAAATCGTCCAGTTCGGCCCAAGTGCCATACGCACGAAGACCTCGGCGGAAGAAGCCGTTTCCGTACTGACAGCGCACGGCTGGATCGAGGAAGTGTCGCCGCGACCTCGCCGGGTGCGGCTGGTGAAGGAGGCAGACGGATGAGCTATCGCCGCTTCCAGCTCCCGGCCAGAAGTGTCGCAACTGTCGCAGGGGTGAAACCTCAATCGCGCTTTTTCGAGCGGCCGCATGCACCTGAAACCGTAGCAAGTGTAGCAACCGTAGCAAGGGCCGAACCGGAAACGAGCAATTCGTCTGCCGGGCAAACCGTAGCAAACGTAGCAAGTGTAGCAGCGCCAGAACCGAAAACGCGAATTTTGCCCTTTCGGCAATCTTCCGCGCGAGCGAAGCCGGAACGGCATTTGCGCGAGGTGGTGCTCGACCCGGTGGCAAGGCCGGACGACGCCGAGGTTTACGCCGAAGCCCTGCGCCTTCATGGCCCTGCCAGCTACGGCATGATGATGCGCGTGCTGGGCTGGGGCGGCACGCGGGCGGGACAGGCGGAGACCGCGCTTCGGATCGCCGGACGCATCGCTTTCAACAAGCTGGGCCGCGCTGTGCTGCATGAAAAGCAACCCGCAGTCTAATAGTCCCGCAAATCCGTGAATTTGCGAGCATTTTCCAGCACTTCTAAGTTCCCGCCTTCGGCTGAAATTCCTTCCACGGGCGCGTAACTGGCACGATCTTTCTGCGCATGGACGGCGCGCGGAAGACATGTTCGAAGGACTGAAACGGCTACTCGGCATCGAGACGAAGAGCACTCTGGCGAACCCCTCGCCGGAGCTTCTTGCGTTGTTCGGCTCCGTTCCGACCGCTGCCGGCATATCGGTGTCCGGCGAGACGGCGTTGCGCAGCCCGACCACGCTGGCGTCCTGCCGCGCCATCTCCGAAAGCATGGGCAGCCTGCCGTTCCATCTTTTCCGTCGCGGTGCCGGTGGAGCTCGCGAGCGGGACGGTACGCACCCGGCCGCGCAAATCCTCGCCGGCGACTGGTGCCCTTGGGCCGGTGGCGTCGAGACCCGCACCGCCATGCAGCTCGACGCCCTGCTTCACGGTGCAGCCTACGGCCTGGTGGTGCGCGTCAACGGGCAGGCCCGCGAAATCCACCGCCTCGACCCTCGCGCCGTCAACCGCGACACGACCGGGCCGGAACCCCGCTTCAAGGTGCGGGAGAACGGCGTCGAGCGCGTACTCGACTGGCGTGACGTGCTTTATGTTCCAACGCCCGGCACTATCGGCAACCGGATCGTCTGTCTGATCAATCTGTGCCGCGAAGCCATAGCGATCGACATGGCGATGGCGGAACACCAAGGCCGGCTGTTTTCGAACGGCGCGCGGCCCGGTGGCGTTTTCAAATACGGCAAGACGCTCGGCGACGACGTGCTGAAGCGCCTGAAGGACAGCTTCGACGCTTCCCATGCCGGCGGCGCGAACAGCGGCCGGACCATGATCCTTGAAGATGGAATGGAGTTCGAGGCGCTGCAATTTTCGAGCGTCGATCTGCAATTTATCGAGCTTCGCCGCTTTGTCATTCAGGAGATCGCCCGAGCCTTCAAGGTGCCCGGCACCCTGATCGGCGACCTCGACCGAGCCACCTGGCGCAACGTCGAAGAGCTTATGCGGCAGTTCGTTCAGACCTGCCTCATGCCCTGGGCGGAAATCTGGCAGTCCGCCTTGGAGCGGGTGCTTCTGACGCCGGACGATCGCCGGGAATACTTCATCGAAGCCGTCTTCGACGACATGCTTCGCGGCGACCTTGCCGCCCGCTTCACCGCCTATCGGCAGGCGGCCGGTGGCGCATGGCTCACCCGCAACGAAATCCGCCAGCTCGACAACCGTCCGCCGATCGACGGCGGTGATGAGCTGATCCTTCAGGCCGGACAGGACGACGCGCCGGCCGTTTCCAAGCAACCGGAGAAGCCGGAATGAAGCGCGAGACCATCACGCTCGCCGCGACCGAAGTCCGCTTCGCAACCGACGATGCCGGCACCTTCACCGGCTACGCCAGCATCTTCGGCGAACCCGATTCCTACGGCGACACCGTGCAGCGCGGTGCCTTCCGCAAGACGCTGCGCGAGCGCAAGGCCGGTGGCGGGCCGGCGATGTTTTGGAACCACGACAGCAACCAGCCCATCGGCGTGTGGATCGAACTTGTCGAGGATGAGCGCGGCCTGAAGGTGACGGGCAAGCTTGTCACCGAAACCGCCAAGGGTGCGGAAGCTCTGGCCCTGCTGAAGGCCGGTGCCGTCAACGGCTTGTCGATCGGCTTCCGGGCGCGATCGGCGGAACGCGGGCCGAACGGTGGCCGTGTGCTCACCGACATCGAGCTTGTCGAGATCAGCCTTGTGTCGCTGCCGGCGGCATCGAAGGCGCGGATCACCAGTGTGAAGGGCGCGGCCGATCAGGCCAGCGTCGCGGCATTTGTCGAAGCGGCCCGCCGCGCCGCGCTCTCCATAAGAGGACTGAAGAAATGAGGCATACCCTCCATATCGAAACCCGTTCGGTTGAGCCGATCGAAACCCGTGACGAAGGCGGCGATGACATCGCAGCGGCCGTGCAGGCTGTCGGCGAGCTGCGCACTGCCGTCGATCAGCACCGCACCGCGATTGATGAACGTGTGACGACCGAAATGCGGTCGCTCACCCAGCGGCTCGACGCGATCGACGTTCGCACCCAGCGCCCCGGCAACGGCACCGAGACCACGGACGCCGCCGCTGCCGAGCGCCGGCAGGCATTCGGCACCTATCTGCGCATGGGCGACCGCACGCCGGCCGAAGAGCTGCGCGCCCTCACGGTGTCGAACGATCCGCAGGGCGGCTACCTCGCCCCGGCAGAGATCAGCAACGAGTTCATCCGCAACCTGGTGGAGTTCTCGCCGATCCGCGCCCTCGCGACCGTGCGGCAGATTGCTTCGCCCAGCGTGAAGTATCCGCGCCGCACCGGCGTCACCAATGCGCAGTGGGAAGGCGAAATCGACGATCAGGCGGAAAGCACCGTGCCGTTCGGGCAGGTGGACATTCCGGCGCGCAACCTCTCGACCTTCGTGGACATCAGCAACCAGTTGCTCGCCGACAGCGGCGGCACCGCTGAAGCCGAAGTCCGACTCGCGCTCGCCGAAGACTTCGGACAGAAGGAAGGGCTGGCCTTCGTATCAGGCACCGGCCCGCTCGCGCCGGAAGGCATCCTGTCGGCGGCCGGCGTCGGCTACACCCCGACCGGCAACGCCTCGACGCTCGGCACCAACCCCGCCGATCTTCTGATCACCCACATGTACAGCCTGCCGGCGGCGTATCGCTCGCGCGGCACCTGGCTCATGAACGGCTCGACGCTGGCGGCGATCCGCAAGCTGAAGGACGGCACGACCGGCATCTATCTGTGGCAGCCGTCCTATGCGGCTGGGCAGCCCGAAACCATCCTGGGCCGGCCGGTGATCGAGGTGCCGGACATGGATGATGTCGGCAGCGGCACCACGCCGATCGCTTTCGGCGACATTGCCACGGCCTACCGGATCGTGGACCGCCTCGACATGTCGGTGCTGGTCAACCCGTACCTGCTGGCGACGAAGGGCATCACCCGCATTCACGCCACCCGCCGCGTCGGCGGTGCCGTGGTGCAGCCGGCAGCCGTCAAGAAAGTCAAGTGTGCCACGTCCTAAGCGACGATCACGGAAAGGATCATCAACATGCGTGACCTCGTTCACAATCTCGGCGTAGCGCTCGCGCTTTCGCCGGCCGTGCAGGCGGCGACTATCAAGGGCAACGCGATCGACCTCCTGGGCTTCGAAAGCGTGATGTTTGTCATCAACACCGGCGCGATTGCCAGTTCCGGCAACTTCACCATCACCGTCGAGGAATCCAACACGAGCACGGACGGCGATTTCACTGCCGCGCCCGCTGCCACCGTCATCGGCTCGACGCTGGTCAATCCGCTGACTGCCGATGGCAGCTTCAAGGTCGGCTACATCGGCGGCAAGCGCTTTGCGCGCATCGTCGCGACGAAGAACAGCGGCACGTCGATCGCGGCCGGCGGCGTTGCCATCAAGGGCCATCCGCTCACCGCTCCGGTGACGTGAAGGGACAGGGGCGGCGTTCATTGAGGGCGATACGGTCAGTCCAACAACGGAAAGCCACCTGCCTGCCGCCCCGCCGCTCGCGCGGTAAAAGTGGGTTCAAGGTGGCAGAGATCGCGAGCACCAGCCGTGGATTTCCACACGGCCAAGGGCTCACCGGACAGCCGGGCAAGGCAAGTCCATCGGCACGGCTAACGGGATGTTGGCCGTGCCGCTTCCCTTTGGAGGATGTAACATGGCACTGACGATCATTGAAGCGGCAGCCGAGACGAAGCTCACGACGATCGCGGCGGCGAAAGCCGAGATGCAGTTAACGAGCGGTGCCGACGACGCCTATCTCACCACGCTGATCGATCAGGCCAGTGATGCCGTGCGGTCCTGGTGCAAGCGCGTCTTCGCTATCGAGACCGTCCGCGAATCCATCTATCCCGACACGCCGGGCAAGTCGCTCATGCTGTCGCGCTGGCCTGTCGTCGCCATCGCGGCCGTAACGATCAACGGTGTTGTGGAAGACGTGGCGAACGTCGAGGCTGAAGACAGCGGGCATCTCTTCCGGCTCGATGCGAGTGGCTGTCGCGCGTCCTGGCCTTCCGGCCGGATCGTGGTCGAGTACAGCGGCGGGTACGTCCTGCCGGGCCAGCCTAACCGGACGCTGCCGAACGACATCGAGCGTGCCGCCCTCTCGCTGGTGAGGGGCAGTTGGTTTGCACGCACCCGCGATCCGCTGATCCGATCCGAAGCCGTAGATGGCATCGGTTCGACCGACTACTTCAGCGGCACCGTCTCGCGCCTGCCGCCAGACGCGGAAAGCCTTCTCTCGCCCTATCGCAACGTGAAGCTGGGATAACGGCCCATGCCGTGGTCCGCCCCTCGACATTGCCCGCACGGCCATCCGCCCTTTCGAGGCAGCCGTTGCCCGCTATGTGCCAAGGCCAGCGAAGCCAGGCGACCGAACGCGAGGCAGCGCGGCTACACCCGCGAATGGGATGTAGAGGCGAAGGCGTTTCTCGCCATGAACCGGACATGTCGTCGGTGTGGTGCGCCCTCGCAGGCTGTGGATCACGTCATCGCGCACAAGGGCGACAAGCGCCTCTTCTGGGACCGATCGAACTGGCAACCGCTCTGCGTGCCCTGCAACAGCCGGAAGGCCGTGGCGACCGAAGGCGGCTTCGGCAGGGACATCGAGGCGCGCCGATGACAGGGGGGCTATTCGAGCTTCGACAGGCTGGGGGATGGGACCGTACGGGGGGTCAACTTCGTGCGCGTGCAGAATGAAGGTGAATTTTGATGGCCGGCAGAAAACGCATTCCCGATCACCTGAAGATCGTCGCCGGCACGGCCCAGCCCTGCCGTATGAACGCCGACGCGCCGGTGGCCGCATCGGATCTTCCCCAGCCCCCAGAATGGCTGTCGGCGAGGGCAGCGGAAATCTTCGCCGACTTGGTGAGCGTAATCGAGGAAATGGGCATCGCATCGGCGAGCGACACGGCGGCGCTGGCGCTCGCGGCATCTCGCCTTGAGGAAGTGGAAATCTGCACCGCCGCCGTCGAAGACGGTGGCCGGACTTTCGTCAGCTCTGCCGAGTATGACAGCGAAGGCCGCGTCACCAGTCAGCAAATTAAGGGACATCCGGCCGTTGCCCAGCGCAGCGAGGCGATGCGCCACGCTCAATCTCTGCTCGCCGAGTTCGGCTTGACGCCGGCAGCGCGGGCGAAGGTGTCAGTGAACAGGAAGCCGGAAGCTAATCCCTTCAAGGCGCTGTTGTGATGACCGATGGCAGCCGACAAACACCCACATGTTGACGCGGCGAATCGCTATGCGCGCGCTGTCGTCGCCGGCACCAAACCGGCGAACAAGTGGGTGCGCCTGGCGTGCCAGCGTCACCTTGACGACCTAAAGAAATCGAAGGCGAGGGCATATCCCTTCCGGTTTGATGCCGAGAAGGCCGAACGGGTGTGCCGGTTCATCGAATTGCTTCCGCACACCAAGGGCAAATGGGCATCGGCTGGCGAGAAGCTGAAGCTCGAACCGTGGCAGTGCTTCAAGACGGTGTGTCTGTTCGGATGGCTTCGGAAGTCGGACGGCTATCGCCGGTTCCGCAAGGCGCTGATCCTGGAGCCGAGAAAGAACGGCAAGTCGGCCTGGGCGGCGGCGATTGGTCTCTACATGCTGACCTTCGACGGCGAGCACGGTGCCGAAGTCTATTCCGGCGCGACCAATGAGCGGCAGGCATGGGAAGTCTTCCGGCCGGCGCGCATCATGGCGCTGCGCTCGCCGCAACTGTGCTCGGCTGTCGGTCTCACCGTGAACGCTTCGAACCTGCATGTGCTCGGCAACGAAAGCCGATTCGAGCCGATCGTCGGCCGGCCTGGCGATGGCAGCTCACCGCATTGCGCGATCCACGACGAATATCACGAGCACGACACCGACGATCAGGTGTCGAGCATGGAGACCGGCATGGGCGCGCGGGAACAGCCGTTGCAGCTCATCATCACCACGGCCGGCGCGAACGTCTCCGGTCCCTGCTACGCGGCGGTGGTCGAGGCGCGCCGGATGCTTGAAGGCGTGGTCGAGGAAGACGAGCTTTTCGCCCTCATGTACGGCATCGATCCGGGCGACGACTGGACGACGGAAGCCGCGCTGATCAAGGCGAACCCGAACTATGAGGTTTCGGTGAAGGCCGACTTCCTGCTGAGGGCGCAGCGGGACGCGGTGAACAACGCCCGCAAGGTGTCGGCGTTCAAGACAAAGCACCTCAACGAATGGGTGCAGGCCCGCGAAGCCTTCTTCAATATCCAGCGCTGGCACGAATCCGCCGTGCCGGAAATGAAGATCGATGACTTCGCCGGGCAGCGCTGCATCATCGCCCTCGACCTGGCGTCGAAGGTGGACATCGCCGCGATGGTGATCCTGTTCCGGCGCGAGGACGGTGGCTTCGTCTGCTTCGGCCGCTGGTATTTGCCGGAGAAGACCGTCGAGCTTGGCGAAAACCAGCACTATCAGACCTGGGCGACGGAAGGCCGGCTGATCGTGACTGAAGGCGACATGATCGACTTTGGCCGCATCCGCGACGACATCCTCGACCTGTCGAGCAAGTTCCAGATTGAGGAAGTGGCCTTCGACCCGTGGCAAGCCACCATGCTCATGACGGAGCTGTCCGGGCATGGCGTGCCGTGCGTCGAGTACCGGCAAATCGTCAACACCATGTCGGAGCCGCTGAAGGAAGTCGAAGGGCTGATCCGCTCGCGCAAGATCGCCCATGACGGCGACCCGGCGATGACGTGGATGCTGTCGAACGTCGTCGCCAAGCCCGACGCGAAGGATAACGTCTATCCCCGGAAAGAGCGGCCGGAGAACAAGATCGACGGCCCGGTGGCGCTGGTGATGGCGATGGGCCGGATGCTGACCAGGGACAACGCGCCGTCACCCTATGAGCGGCTGCGGCCGAACGGCTTTCTTTTCGTGTGATGGTTCCGCCGTGGTTCCGCCAAGGCAAGCAAGTGGAAGGCACCGGGAAAGGTGCTTCGCAAATGCCTGTATTCCTTGGAGAAATTGGAGCGGGCGAAGGGATTCGAACCCTCGACCCCAACCTTGGCAAGGTTGTGCTCTACCCCTGAGCTACACCCGCATCCGAGAACTTCGGCGGCAGCGCCGCCGAGCGGCAGAGCTATGCCAAATGCCGCTCGCGAATGCAACAGTTTGGCAGGCCCCGGCGCGAATAAACCGGGCGGGAGCGGCTTTTGCCGGCGCGGCGTCCGCCGCCGCGCCGTGGGCCGCATCGCCGGGTTCAGCGCGGCGGTGCCGAGCGTGCCGCATAATCCATTGTTACATAAGGAATTTTCCAGGACGCGTCGACAATTGTCGAGACGGTCTCGTCGCCGCCGTGTCGGATGACCGCCGTATCACCGCCGGATTGCAAAATACCGCTCGCCGCGCCATCTACTGCGTCATGGCCGCGGTCATCCGGCAGGTTCAGAACATAGACGAGGCTCACGTGACAATTCTCGACCAGGGCGACGGCGCGACGCCCCCGGCCGCCGCCGATCTCATCAAGGACACCACCACGCAAACGTTCATGAAGGACGTGATCGAGGAATCGAAGCGCCAGCCGGTGCTGATCGACTTCTGGGCGCCATGGTGCGGCCCCTGCAAGCAATTGACGCCGATCATCGAGAAGGCCGTCCGCGCCGCCAAGGGCAAGGTCAAGCTGGTCAAGATGAACATCGACGAGCATCCCGCCATCCCCGGCCAGATGGGTATTCAGTCGATTCCGGCGGTGATCGCCTTCGTCAACGGCCAGCCGGCCGACGGTTTCATGGGCGCGCTGCCGGAAAGCCAGGTCACCGCCTTCATCGCCAAGCTGACCGCCGGCATTCCCGACGCCGCCGGCGACATCGCCGATCTGCTTAGCGAGGCCGAGGCGGCGCAGGCTGCCGGCGACGCCTCGACCGCGGCGGCGATCTATGCCGAGGTTCTCGCCGCCGACGCCGCCAATATCGCGGCGCTGGCCGGGCTGGCCCGCTGGTACGCCGAGACCGGCGCCATCGAACAGGCCAAACAGACGCTGGCGCTGGTGCCGGAAGCCAAGCGCGGCGAGGCGGCGGTGAGCGCGGTGCAGGCGATGATCGATCTCGCCGAACAGGCGAGTTCCCTCGGCCCGGTCGCGGAACTGGAACAGAAGGTCGCCGCCGATCCGCTGAACCATCAGGCGCGGTTCGATCTCGCCACCGCGCTCAATGCCGCCGGCAAGCGCGCGGAAGCGACGCAGCACCTGCTTGAAATCGTCAAGCGCGACCGCAAATGGAACGACGACGGCGCGCGCAAGCAGCTCGTGCAGTTGTTCGAGGCCTGGGGCGGCGCCGACGAGGCGACCGTCGAGGGCCGCAAGCGCCTGTCGGCGATCCTGTTTTCCTGATCGAGGTCTTTTTCGTCGAGGCGTCATCCCGCACCATCAGGGCCAGCCATGCCGATCAACGCCGACTATCGCGGTCCCGCCGATCTTCCGGAAACGATCCCGGTGTTTCCGCTGCCGGGCGCGCTGCTGCTGCCGCGCGGCCAGATGCCGCTCAACATCTTTGAGCCGCGCTATCTGGCGATGGTCGACGATGCGTTCCGCGACGGCCATCGCCTGATCGGCATGATCCAGCCCGACGCCGCGCACAGCGCCGATGCCGACCGTCCGAGGCTGTTCAAGGTCGGCTGCGTCGGCCGCATCACCCAGCTCGCCGAATCCGGCGACGGCCGCTACATCCTCGAACTCACCGGCGTCGCGCGTTTCAAGGTGATCGAGGAATTGTCGGGGCTGACGCCCTATCGCCAGTGCCGGGTGGACTTCTTCCCCTTCGTCGACGACTTCACCGCGCGCAAGGGCGAGGACGAGGTCGATCGCGCCGCCCTGCTCGCGGCGCTGTCGGATTTCCTCAAGGTCAACCACCTCAAGGTGGACTGGAACGGCATCGAGACCGCGCCCAACGAGGCGCTGGTCAACGCGCTGGCGATGATGTCGCCCTATGGGGTGGCCGAGAAACAGGCGATGCTGGAAGCGCCCGATCTCAAGACCCGCGCCGAGATTCTCATCGCCGTCACCGAGATGGACCTCGCCAGGACCCGCACCAGCGGCGACCCGCCATTGCAGTGAGGGCCGGCACCCGTCGTGATGCTGTCCCGGAGCTTGACCGGACATCAGGCGTCATCGTCCGCCAACGGGTCCGGCTTCGCCGGCCCGATGACAGGCTCCGGCGGACGATCCGGTCATCCGCGTGCATTCGTGGGAAATCTGATCCATCACGGAATACTGGATGCTCCGCCTGCGCGGAGCATGACGGCTTTCGTGTTGCAGGACCGTGCACAATCCGGGCTTGATCCGGGCATCCACCACCGCGCATAAGAACGTTCGAAGTCCGTCTTGGAGCCGCCGATGACCACGCCCGCGAACGAGCATCCCGAAGCCGGCGTCGATCCGAAACTTTTGGAGATTCTGGTGTGCCCGCTCACCAAGGGGCCGCTGGAATTCGACGCCGCGCGGCGGGAGCTGATTTCCCGCGCCGCCAAGCTCGCCTATCCGATCCGCGACGGCATCCCGATCATGCTGCCCGAGGAAGCGCGGCCGCTGGACTGAAGTACCGGGTCCCGCCACCACGCATGATGCGGCGCGAGCGCAAGCGCGGTGCCGCTTCGCTGATCCGGGACACGGTCCGCACGGCAATGAATGACACCGCAACCCCGCAGGCGAACTTTCTTCCGCGCGCATTAGATAGAGAATTTTCCTCCATATGAGGAAGTTTAAGCAAATAGCATTTTGTTATTTTCTCTACATTCGCCGCAAACGATAGAAATTTGCTAAACTAGCATCAACTGAACCTGTCGAGCCCGGCGCCGTCGCGCCGTCCGCCGTCATCCCGCTGGAGCAATTTTCATGGCCCGCCTGCCCATCCTCAACACTGAGACCGCGCCCGAAGCCGCCCGCGACGGCGTCGCCAAGGCCGAAAAGGCCAATGGCTTCATCCCGAACCTGATCGGCCTGCTGGCCAACGCGCCGGTGGCGCTGGAAACCTATCAGACCGTGTCCGGCATCAACGCCCGCAGCGACCTGTCGCTGGCGGAGCGCGAGGCGGTGCAGATCACCGCCGCCACCACCCATGGCTGCGGCTTCTGCGTCGCCGGCCACACCGCCATCGCCTACAAGAAGGCCGGGCTGACCGAGGACATCGTCGACGCGCTGCGCGCCAACGCCCGCGTGCCCGACGCCCGGCTTGACGCCGTGGCCGTCTTCACCCGCGCGGTGATCCGCAGCCGCGGCGCGGTGGCGGACGCCGAGCTGGCCGCCTTCAAGGCCGCCGGCTTCAGCGACGCCAGCGCGCTGGAAGTGGTGCTCGGCGTCAGCCTGGCGACGCTGTGCAACTTCGCCAACAACCTCGGCAAGCCGGAGCTGAACCCGCAGCTTCAGCCCTATGCGTGGACCGCGCCAGCCGTCGCCGTCGCCGCCGAGTGAGTTGCAAGGATTCCGTCATGACCACGCTCTCAACCGATCTCGCGGCCTGGCTCGACGCCAGCGCCATCCGCCTCGACACCTCCAATGACGACGCGGCCGAGGTGCTGCCGCGCCTCGCCGCCGCCGGCCTGTTCCGCATCGGCGTGCCGGTGGCGCAAGGCGGCAGCGGCGGCGACGTCAACGACGCGGTGACGGCGATTGCCGCCGTCTCGGAACGTTCGCTGGCGGCGGGGTTCGTGTTCTGGGGTCACCGCAGCTTCATCGAATACCTGTTGCAGAGCCCCAACGCGGCATTGCGCGAAAAGCTGCTGCCGGATCTGCTGGCGGGCCGCCGCGCCGGGGCCACCGGCCTGTCCAACGCCATGAAATTCCTCTCCGGCATCGAGGAATTGCAGATCCGCGCGACACCGGAAGCCGGCGGCACGCTGCGGATCGACGGCAAGTTGCCATGGGTGACCAACCTGCGCCGCGGCGGCTTCGACGTCGCCGCCGCCGTCAGCGGCGACGGCCACGCGCCGGCCTTCGTCGCCGTGCTGTCGTCGGATGACCAAGGGCTGGCGCGCTCCGACGATCTCGACCTGATGGCGATGCGCGCCACCTCGACCGCAGCACTTCAATTCGACAATGTCCGCATCGGCGCCGATCGCATCCTGCACCACAACGCCAGCGAATGGCTGCCGAAAGTGCGGCCGGCGTTCCTGGCGATGCAATGCGCGATGTCGAGCGGGCTTGCCCGCCGCGCGCTCGCGGAAGCCGGCGCGCGCCTGAATCTCGGCCGCGACGTGCTGGCGCGGCCCGTCACCGAACTCACCGCCGCGCTGCGCGCGGCGGAGGCGGCATTGCGCGACGGGCTCGGCGGCCACCGTTTCGTCGCTCATCCGGCGCAATTGTTCCGCCTGCGCATCCGCCTCGCCGAAATCGCGGCGGAAGCCTTGCAGATCGAACTCTCCGCCTCGGGCGGCCGCGCCTATCTCGCCGGCCCCGGCGCGGGTTTCCAGCGCCGCCAGCGCGAGGCCGCGTTCCTGCCGATCATCACGCCCAGCATCGTGCAGTTGAAACTGGCGCTGCAAGTCCACGAGCAGCCATTGGCCGGAGAGCCGGCCGCAATCTCCGCCATCGCGTGACGCCATGACCGAACCCGCCTCCCGCCTGTCACCGGTCCTGCAAGCAAGCCAGGTCGCGCTGCGCTATCCGGGCCAGTCCCGCGCGGTGATCGCGGGATTCGACTTCGCGCTCAACGCCGGCGAGACGGTGAGCCTGCTCGGCGCGAGCGGCGTCGGCAAATCCAGCCTGCTGCGCGTGCTCGCCGGGTTGCAAGCGCCGACCGAGGGCGCCGTCACCATGAACGGCGCGCCGCTCGATGGCGTGCATCCACGCGTCGCGGTGGCGTTTCAGGACCCGAGCCTGCTGCCGTGGCTGACGCTGGAGAAGAACGTCGCCTTCGGACTCGACTTCAAGCATCAGCCGAAGCTCGCGCGCGCCGAAAGCGCGGCGCGGGTCGAGATGGCGATCCGCGAGGTCGGGCTGACGCAAGCGCGCCGAAAATTTCCCACTGAACTCTCCGGCGGCATGGCGCAACGCACGGCGCTGGCGCGCTGCTTCGCCCGCAAGCCGGAAATCCTGCTGCTGGACGAGCCGTTCGGCGCGCTCGACGAGGTGACCCGCGCCGAGATGCAGCACCTTCTGCTCAAGCTGGTGCGCGACTTCCGCACCGCCGCTGTTCTCATCACCCACGATATCGACGAGGCGCTCAAGGTCTCGGACCGCGTCTTGCTGCTCGGCGGCGCGCCGGCCTCCGTGATCGGCGAATGGCGCATCGACCTGCCCAAGCCGCGCGAGGATCTGATCGCCGAGCTGGGCGCGATCCGCGTCGAGATTCTTTCGACGCTGCGCGCCGCGGCGCCACGCCGCGCCGCCTGAACAATCACACCTGAAAGGTTCGCCATGTCGGCCGATGAATTCACCCGCTTCGATGTCTCCCGCCGCCAGATGCTGAAACTCTCGGCGCTGCTGACGGCCGGCGGCGCCGCGCCCTTGCTGCGCGCCTTCGAGGCCCGCGCCGAGGCTCCCGACGCGCCGCTGCGCATCGGCTATCTGCCGATCACCGACGCCACGCCGCTTTTGGTCGCGCACGGCAAGGGCTTTTTCGAGGAGCAGGGCATCAAGGCCGAGAAGCCGGTGCGGCTGCGAAGCTGGGCGCAGGTGCTGGAAGCCTTCATCTCCGGCCAGGTCAACGCCGTGCATCTGCTGTCGCCGATGACGGTGTGGGCGCGCTTCGGCAGCAAGGCTCCGGCGAAAGTGGTGGCGTGGAATCACACCAGCGGCTCGGGCTTGAGCGTATTGCCGCACATCAACAGCGTGAAGGACCTCGGCGGCACCACGGTGGCGATTCCGTTCTGGTACTCGATCCACAACGTGGTGCTGCAAATCCTGCTTCGCGAGAACGGGCTCGTACCGGTGTCGAAGCGCGCCGGCAAGCCGGCCGCCAACGAGGTCAATCTGGTGGTGATGGCGCCCGCCGACATGGTGCCGGCGCTGGCCTCGAAGCAGATCTCGGGCTACATCGTCGCCGAGCCGTTCAACGCCGCCAGCGAAGTGCTCGGCGTCGGCAAGATGCTGCGCTTCACCGCCGACGTCTGGAAGGACCACGCCTGCTGCCTGGTGTTCATGCACGAGCGCGACATCCAGCAGCGCCCGGAATGGGTGCAGCGCGCCGTCAACGCCATGGTCAAGGCGCAGCTGTGGACCCGCGACCACCGCGCCGAGACGGCGGCGCTATTGTCGAAGGACAATCCGAACCAGTACACGCCGCACAGCGTCGAGGTGCTGACGCGAGTGCTGGCGCCGCCGCCGAGCGACGAGAGCCTCTACGTCAAGAGCGGCGCGATCCGGCATCCCGACTGGCGCCAGCGCCGCATCGACTTCCAGCCTTACCCCTATCCGAGCTACACCGAGGAACTGGTCGGCCGCCTCAAGGACACGTTGGTCGAGGGCGACCGCGGCTTCCTCGACACGCTCGATCCGGCGGCGGCCGGTCGCGAACTGGTCGACGACAGCTTTGTCAAGAAGGCGATCGCCGCACAGGGCGGCATGGCGGCATTCGGCCTGCCGGAGACATTCACCCGCACCGAGGTGATCGCGGCATGAGTATCAGTTGGCCCACCGACGCTTTGACGCACGCGAAACGGCGTTCGTTCCAGCGGCCGGACTGGCTTGCGCCGCCCGCATGGCGCAACGCGGCCTCGGGCCTCGGCGGATTGCTGGCGCTGCTGGCGCTGTGGTGGATCGGCACCGACGTGCTGGCCTCATCCGACGGTTTCATCCGCCACTTCTCGCCGACCGCCGCGATTCCAAAGCTGATCGCGCTTCTCAGCGGGCCCGACCTGCCGGTGCATATCCTGGTGAGCCTGCGCCGCGTGCTGGTCGGGCTCGGCCTGGCGCTTGCGGTCGGCGTGCCGCTCGGGCTTGCCGTCGGCCGCTTTCAGCGCCTCAACGCCGCGACCTCGCCGGCGTTTCAGTTCCTGCGCATGATCTCGCCGCTGTCGTGGATGCCGATCGCGGTGATGGTGTTCGGCGTCGGCGACGATCCGATCTATTTCATGCTGGCGTTCGCGGCGGTGTGGCCGATCGTGCTCAACACCGCCGAGGGCGTGCGGCGCTTGCAGCCGGCGTGGCTCAGCCTCGCCTCCAGCCTCGCGGCGACGCGCTGGGAAACGCTGCGGCACGTCATCCTGCCCGGCGTGCTCGGCCATGTGCTGACCGGCCTGCGGCTGGCCATCGGCATCGTCTGGATCGTGCTGGTGCCGTGCGAGATGCTCGGCGTCTCCGCCGGCCTCGGCTATTTCATCCTCGATACCCGCGACCGCCTCGCCTATTCCGAACTGATGGCGACGGTGCTGATGATCGGCCTGCTCGGCTTCCTGCTCGACGCCGGGGCGCGGGCGCTGTATCGCATGGCGACCCGCAACGCGTAATCGTCGTTACTTCTGGCAACTCGGGCACCAGAACGTCGAGCGGCCGTTCTGCACGAAGCGTTTCACCGTGCCGGTGCAGCCGGGCGTCGGGCATTTCTCGCCCTCGCGGTCGTAGACCTGGAACGCATGCTGGAAATAGCCGAGTTCGCCCGAGGTCTGGCGATGGTCGCGCAGCGACGAGCCGCCGGCGGCGATCGCCTGGTTGAGCACATCGTGGATCGCCGCCACCAGCCGCGTCGCGCGCTCGGTCGGTTCGCCCTTTTTGTCCGCCAGCGTCGCCGCCTTGCGCTTCGGCGACACATGCGCGCGGAACAGCGCCTCGCAGACATAGATGTTGCCGAGCCCGGCGACCACGCGCTGATCGAGCAGCGCCGCCTTGAGACTCGTCGCCTTTCCCGCGGTCGCCTTCGTCAGCATCAAAGCGTCGAAGGCGTTGCCGAGCGGCTCCGGGCCGAGACCCTTCAGCAGCGGTTCGTTGTCCAGCCCGGCCCGCGCGATGATTTTCATATAGCCGAAGCGGCGCGGGTCGTTGAACACGATGCGCGCGCCGTTCGACATTTCGAACAGGACGTGATCGTGGGCGCGATCCTCGCCGCGCGGATAGTGAAACTCGCCGGGCGTAGCCTGGCCCGCCGCCGTCACCACCCGGAACGAGCCGGACATGCCGAGGTGCATCAGCAGCACGTCGCCGGATGAGAGATCGGCCATCAGGTATTTCGCGCGGCGGCCCAGCCCGGTGACGAGCCGGCCGGTGAGCCGCGCGGAAAAATCCGGCTGGAACGGAAAGCGCAGGTCGGCGCGGCGGGTTTCGACGCGGTCGATCCGCGCCCCCTCCATCGCCGGCTGCAAGCCGCGCCGCACGGTTTCGACCTCGGGAAGTTCGGGCATCGTTGCGCTCGCCTTTCGCCATGGCTCGGCGTCATTGCCGGACTTGATCCGGCAATCCATCTTTCTTCAAAAGACGATGGATGCGCGGGTCAAGCCCGCGCATGACGATTGAGTCCACGGCCGACCCGACGTCTCCTGCCGGTTAACCACGGCGCCAGCCGGACCCGGCCGCCGCCGCGCCTGCCTTGTAGCGTACCGCAGCGCAACAGGCTATGGTCGCGCCCGGAGAGCATGGGCATGGCACCGACCGACCAGACCACACATTTCGGCTTCCGCGACGTCGCGCTGGACGACAAGCAGGGGCTGGTGAACGACGTGTTCCACAGCGTCGCCTCGCGCTACGACCTGATGAACGACCTGATGTCCGGCGGTATGCACCGGCTCTGGAAGGGGGCGATGATTAACGCGCTGAACCCGCCGCGGGGCGACGCGCCGTTCGCGCTGCTCGACGTCGCCGGCGGCACCGGCGACATTTCCTTCCGCGCGGCGAAGGCGTCCGGTTCCGGCTTCCGCGCCACCGTGTGCGACATCAACGCCGACATGCTGGCGGTCGGCCGCGAGCGCGCCGTGAAGCAACATCTCGACGACCGGGTGTCGTTCGTCGAGGGCAACGCCGAGGCGCTGGCGTTTCCGGACCGTGCTTTCGACGCCTACACCATCGCTTTCGGCATCCGCAACGTGCCGCGAATCGACGCGGCGCTGCGCGAGGCGTATCGCGTGCTCAAGCCCGGCGGCCGCTTCCTGTGCCTTGAGTTCTCGACGGTGGACGTGCCCGGCCTCGATAAAATCTACGACCTGTTCTCGTTCAAGGTGATCCCGCCGCTCGGCCGCGCCGTGACCGGCGACGCGGAGTCGTATCAGTACCTGGTTGAATCGATCCGCAAGTTTCCGCGCCCTCCCGCCTTCGCCGACATGATCCGCGACGCCGGCTTCGCGCGGGTGAGCTGGCAGTCCTTGTCCGGCGGCATCGTGGCATTGCATTCGGGCTGGCGTCTGTGATCTCCGCGCTCTCGCATGTCGCGCGGCTCGCGCGCGCCGCTTACGTGTTCGCGCGCGAAGGCGTGTTCGGCGTGGTCGATCCGGCGCTGGTGCCGGCGCCCGGGCAGGTCCTGCTGCGCATGGCGCGGCTGATCGAGCGGCGCGGCGCGAAATCCGGCCCGCGGCTGTCGCGGGCGCTGACGCGGCTCGGCCCGGCCTATCTCAAGCTCGGCCAGTTCCTCGCCACCCGGCCCGACGTGGTCGGCGTCGCGCTGGCCCGCGATCTCGAAAGCCTGCAAGACCGGCTGCCGCCGTTCCCGCAGGCGGAAGCCGAGCGCGTGGTGGCCGCGTCGCTGGACCGCCCGGTGGCGCAAGCCTTCGCGGCGTTCGGCCCGGCGGTCGCCGCCGCCTCCATCGCCCAGGTGCATCGCGCCGAGATCGAGACCGGCGGCGCGCGGCGGCAGGTGGCGGTGAAGGTGCTGCGGCCCGATGTCGGCGCCCGGTTCCGCCGCGACCTCGCCGACTTCCAGTTCGTCGCCGAACGCGCGGAACGCTATTCGGCGGAGGCGCGGCGGCTGCGGCTGATCGAGATCATCGCCACCATGTCGCGCTCGGTCGCCATGGAGATGGACTTGCGGCTGGAAGCGGCGGCGCTGTCGGAGATGGCGGAGAACACCAGCGGCGATCCCGATTTCCGGGTGCCGACGGTGGACTGGGACCGCACCACCGCCAACGTGCTGACCATGGAGTGGATCGACGGCATCGCGCTCAACGACCACGCCCGGCTGGCGTCGTCGCAGGTCGATCTGCCCGGCCTCGGCCGCAAGGTGATCCAGAGTTTCCTGCGCCACGCGCTGCGCGACGGCTTCTTCCACGCCGACATGCACCCCGGCAACCTGTTCCTCGACGATGCCGGGCGGCTGGTGGCGGTGGATTTCGGCATCATGGGCCGGCTCGGACTGAAGGAGCGGCGATTTCTCGCGGAGATTCTGCTGGGTTTCATCACCCGCGACTATCGCCGCGTCGCCGAGGTGCATTTCGAGGCCGGCTATGTGCCGGCGCATCACTCGGTGGAGAATTTCGCGCAAGCCATCCGCGCCATCGGCGAGCCGATCCACAACCGCACCGCCGAGGAAATCTCCATGGCGAAACTGTTGTCGCTGCTGCTGGAGGTGACCGGGCTGTTCGACATGCAGACCCGGCCGGAACTGATCCTGCTGCAGAAGACCATGGTGGTGGTGGAGGGCGTGGCCCGCAGCTTCGACCCGAAACTCGACATCTGGACCGTGGCCGACCCGGTGGTGCGCGACTGGATCGAGCGCAACCTCGGCCCGCTCGGCCGCATCCAGGGCGCGATGGCCGGGGCCGGCGAACTCGGCAAGGCGATGGGCGGGCTGCCGGCGATCGCCTCGCGGTCGATCCGGGTGCTGGAACAGCTTGAGACCATGGTCCGCGACGGGCTGGTGCTGTCGCCGGACACCATCGCCGCGCTCGGCCGCGCCCGCGCCCGGCAGAACCGCTGGCGCACCATCGCGCTATGGGTGATCGCTTTCGCCTTCATCAGCATCTTGTGGCTGGCGCGGTGAGGGCCGGTCTAACGAAATTATCCGCCGTCATGCCCGGACTTGATCCGGGCATCCATCTCATTTTGATTGCGGCTCGCCCATAAAATGATATCATTGATATCATTTTAAATATGGGACGCGTCATGGCCAGCCTGACCATCCGCAAACTCGACGACGCGATCAAGGCGGAGTTGCGCTTGCGTGCAGCGCAACATGGCCGCTCCGTCGAGGACGAGGTGCGCACCATTTTGCGGGCGGCGACCGGCGGCGACATGCCCGCCGACAATACGAAATACCGCATCGCAGCATCGAGCCAGGGCGCTGTCGCGGCTCAAGATAGCGGGAAATTGCGCGCAACTCTTATCATTAGTGGCGGAATCGCCGCCTATAAGAGCCTCGATCTGATCCGCCGGCTCAAGGACAACGGCTTTATTGTGCGCTGTGTGCTGACCCATGCTGCGCAGCAATTCGTCACGCCGCTGGCCGCCAGCGCGCTCTCCAACCAGCGCAGCTACACCGACCTGTTCGATCCCGCCAGCGAATTCGACGCCGGTCATATCCGGCTGGCGCGGGACTGCGATCTGATCGTGGTCGCCCCCGCCACCGCCGATCTGATGGCAAAGATGGCGCAAGGCCACGCCGACGATCTCGCCACCGCCATCCTGCTCGCCACCGACCGTCCGGTGCTGCTGGCGCCGGCGATGAACCCGCTGATGTGGGCCAACCCCGCCACCCGGCGCAACGTCGCCCGGCTGATCCGCGACGGCGTCCGCACCCTCGGCCCCAACACCGGCTCCATGGCGGAGGCCGGCGAGGCCGGCGTCGGCCGCATGGCGGAGCCGCTGGAGATCGCGGCGCGGGCGCTGGAAATGGCGCGGCCGCCCGCGCGGCCGCTCGACGGCCGCCGCATCCTGATTACCGCCGGGCCGACCCACGAGCCGATCGATCCGGTGCGCTACATCGCCAACCGCTCCTCCGGCAAGCAAGGCTTCGCCATCGCCGCCGCCGCGCGGGCGGCCGGCGCCGAGGTGACGCTGGTCGCCGGTCCGGTCGGGCTGCCCGATCCGGCCGGCGTCACCGTCAGGCGCGTCGAGAGCGCCCGCGACATGCTGGCCGAGGTGGACGCGGCGCTGCCCGCCGATGCCGCGATCTTCGCCGCCGCGGTGGCCGACTGGCGCGTCGCCAACGCCGGCGAGCAGAAAATCAAGAAGACCGCGAGCGGGTTTCCGCACCTCGACCTGGTGGAGAACCCGGACATCCTCTCGACCATCGCCCACCGCGCCGAGGGGCGGCCGAAACTGGTGATCGGCTTCGCCGCCGAGACCGAGCATCTGCTCGCCAACGCCCGCGCGAAACTGGTTCGAAAAGGCTGCGACTGGATTGTCGCCAACGACGTTTCGCCTGCAACCGGCATCATGGGCGGCGACCGCAACACCGTGCATCTGGTCAGCCGCGACGACGGCGCGCCGGATGGTGTCGGCGTCGATTCCTGGCCGGCGATGGGCAAGGACGAGGTCGCGGCCCATCTGGTGGAGCGGATCGCCGCCGCGCTGAAGGAACCCGCCGCATGACCGGCTCGAACGTGACCGTCGAATTCCTGCAACTGCCGCACGGGCGTGGCCTGCCGCAGCCCGCCTACCAGACGCTTGAGGCCGCCGGCATGGATCTGGTCGCCGCCGTGCCCGACGATGCCCCGCTGGTGCTCGCCCCCGGTCGCCACGGCATGGTCCCGACCGGCCTCGTCATCGCGCTGCCGCCGGGCTTCGAGGCGCAGGTGCGGCCGCGTTCCGGTGTGGCCGCCAAGTTCGGCGTCACCGTGCTCAATTCGCCCGGCACCATCGACGCCGACTATCGCGGCGAGATCAACGTGATTCTCATCAACCACGGCCGCGAGCCCTTCACGATCCGGCGCGGCGAGCGCATCGCGCAGATGGTGATCGCGCCGGTCACGCGGGCCGGGCTCGTCGCCGCCGCAGGCGGACTGTCCGCCACCGCGCGCGGCGGCGGCGGTTTCGGCTCGACCGGGCGTTGAGATTCGCCGGAACCTGACCGACTCCCGGCCCGCGCATCCGCATTTTTTCCGCCCACGACTCCCGTTCACGGTCTGGACTCTGTTCGCGCGAGTCCCGTTGGGGGATATTGAAGGCGATTCGCGCGCGGCGCCGGTGGACCGCGTGGCGGCTTTCGTGATTCTGGGGCGAACGATGTCAGGCGTCATCGCGGCGATACGTCGGACTATGTTGTCATGCACGGCGCTGGTGCGTGGCGGCGTGACCGGCGCTGTCGCGGCCGTTCTCGCCGCGTCGCCGGCGCAAGCCAGCGACTTGAGCAGCGCGCTGGCGGCGTTCGCCGATCTCGACCAGCGCAACATCATGGCCATGCTGCTGTCGTCCAGCGTGCTGTGCTTCTCGGTGCTCGCCGCCATCCTCCTGATGCGCACGCGGGTTCGCGCCACCGCCACCGAACGCCGCCTGAAAACCGATCTTCATGCGTTGCAGGCGGAAGCCGACCGCTATCGCGCGCTGCTGTTCACCGAACCGCAGGTTTTGATCGCGTGGCCCGCGGGCTCCGACCGTCCCGACGTCAGCGGCGACGTCGCGCTGTTGTTGCCGCAGGATTCCCCATCGTCCGCCCCGCAGCGGATATTGGCGTTCGGCACCTGGCTGCCGCCGGAACCGGCCTTGCAGATGGATCGCGCCGTCGACGCGCTGCGCGAGGCCGGCGAGAGTTTTCAGCTTGGCCTCACCGCCAGCAACGGCCGCGCGGTGGAGGCGATGGGCCGCGCCATCGGCGGCCAGGCCATCGTGCGGATCCGCGAGCTTGGCGGCCTGCGCCGCGACCTCGCCGAAATGAGCCTGCGCTATCGCGATCTTGTCACCGAGACCGATATGCTGCGCGGTCTCGCCGCGTCGGTGCCGTGGCCGCTGTGGGCGCGCAAGGCCGACGGCCAACTCGCCTATGCCAATGCCGCCTACGCCCGCGCCACCGACGCGGCCAACCCGGCCGCGGCGATCGCCGGCAACTGCGAATTGCTCGACAGCGACGACCGCGCCGCCATGGCGCGCGCGCTGAACGACAACGCCGCCTTCGACGCGCGCCTGCCGGTGGTGGTCGGCGGCGAGCGCCGCATCTACGACATTCACGCCCGCAACGTCTCCGGCGGCAGCGCCGGCCTCGCCATCGACGCCACCGAGGCCGCGAACCTGCGCGCCGCGCTGCAACGCATGGCCGACGCGCATCGCCGCACCCTCGATCAACTGTCGTCCGGCGTCGCGGTGTTCGACGGCGAGCGCAGGCTTGCCTTCTACAACGATTCCTATCGCCGGCTGTGGGACCTCGACCGCGCCTTCCTCGACGGCAATCCCGACGACTCCAGTGTCCTCGACAAACTCCGCGCCGCGCGAAAAATCCCGGAGCAGCCGGATTTCCGCGCCTGGAAGGCGCGGCTGCACGAAGCCTATCGCGCGGTCGAGCCGGCCAAGGACGTCTGGTATCTGCCGGACGGCCGCGCGGTGAGCATCGTCACCACGCCGAACCCCGAGGGCGGCGTCACCTACCTGTTCGACGACGTCACCGAGAGCCTCGATCTGGCGCGCCGCTTCGACGGCCTGATTCGGGTGCAGCGCGAGACGCTCGACAACCTCGCCGAGGCGGTGGCGGTGTTCGGCAGCAACGGCCGCGCCCAGCTGTTCAATCCGGCATTCGCCAAGCTGTGGCGGCTGTCGCCGGACGCGCTCAACGCGCAGCCGCACATTGAAACCGTGGTGGAATGGTGCAAGCCGCTCTATGGCGACGACGCGGCGTGGCGCGCGATCCGCGACGCCATCACCGCCATCGAGAACCGCGGCCCGTTGCCGCTGAAGATGGAGCGCACCGACGGCAGCGTGCTCGACTGCACCACGCTGCCGTTGCCCGACGGCGCCACCATGCTGACGTTCCAGGACATCACCGACACCGAGAACGTCGAGCGCGCGCTGCGCGAGCGCAACGAGGCGCTGGAGGCCGCCGACCAGATGAAGGTGGATTTCGTCCACCACGTCTCCTACGAGCTGCGCTCGCCGCTGACCACCATCATCGGCTTCGCGCATTTCCTCAGCGATCCCGCGACCGGCTCGCTGACGATGAAGCAGGACGAATATCTCGGCTACATCACCGCCTCGACCAACGCGCTGCTCGCGATCATCAACAACATCCTCGATCTCGCCACCATCGACGCCGGCGCGATGACGCTCAATCTCGGTCCGGTCGATATCCGCAAGGCGATCGACGCCGCCGCCGAGGGCATCCAGGACCGGCTGGCGCGCGATCATATCGCGCTGCGCATCGACGCCGATCCCGATATCGGCCATTTCACCGGCGACGAGCGCCGCGTGGTGCAGGTCTTGTACAATCTGCTGGCCAATGCCGTCGGCTTCGCGCCGCAGGACTCCGCGATCACGCTCAGCGCGCGGCGCAACGATCACGCCGTCATTTTCGCGATCAGCGATCGCGGCCCCGGTATTCCGGTCGAGGTCAAGGACAAGGTGTTCGACTGGTTCGAGAGCCATTCCAACGGCTCGCGGCATCGCGGCGCGGGGCTCGGACTGTCGCTGGTGCGCTCGTTCGTCGAATTGCACGGCGGCAAGGTGCGGGTGGATTCGGCGGTCGGCAGCGGCACCACGGTGACGTGCGAGTTTCCGGCCGAACAGGCCGCTCATCGCAGCGCGGCCGAATGACGGCTCCCGCGACATTCGCCGTGGCGCTGGCCAACGAGACGGCGACGGCCAACCTGATGGCCGACCTGGCGCTGCTCATCAACGCCGGCGACGTCATCACGCTGTCGGGCGATCTCGGCGCGGGAAAAACCGCCGCGGCGCGCGCGCTCATCCGTTACCTCGCCGGCGACGACGCGCTGGAAGTGCCGAGCCCGACCTTCACGCTGGCGCAGACCTACGACCTGCCGTCGTTCCCGCTGCTGCATGCCGACCTCTACCGCATCGAGGACGCGAGCGAACTGGAGGAGATCGGCCTCGATCCGCTGCCGGAGGGCGTCGTCGCGCTGATCGAGTGGCCGGAGCGCGCGGCGCGCGCCTTGCCCGCCGACCGCATCGACATCGCCCTCAGCCATCGCCCGGCGCTCGGCGCTTCCGCGCGCGCCGCCGAGATCACCGGCCACGGCAGGGCGGCGGCGCAGGTGGCGCGGCTGGCCGCGCTGCGGCGTTTCCTGGGACGCGCCGACTACGAGTCCGCGCGGCGGCGGCGCATGGCGGGCGACGCCTCGACCCGCTCCTATGCCCGGCTGTTCAAGGGCGAGGCCGCCGTGATCCTGATGAACGCGCCGAAACGCCCCGACGGCGCGGCGCTCTATCACGGCAAGTCCTACAGCGCGGCGGTGCATCTGGCGGAAGACGTGCGGCCGTTCGTGGCCGTGGCCAACGGCCTGCGCGGGCAGGGCCTGTCGGCGCCGGCGATTTATCACGCCGACCTCGACAACGGCTTTCTCATTCTTGAGGATCTCGGCAGCGAGGGCGTGATCGGCGGCGCGCCGCCGCGACCGCTCCCCGAACGCTACCAGGCCGCCACCGACCTGCTGGCGGAACTGCATCACACGCCGTTGCCGTCGACCCTGCCGCTGACGCCGCAAACGACCTACACCATTCCGGATTTCGACATCGAGGCGATGCTGATCGAGATCGGGCTGATGCTGGAATGGTATTTGCCCGACCGTGACGCCGACCCCGGCGACGCCGCGCGCGAAAAATTCATCGCGCTGTGGCGGGCGTTGTTGGCGCGGCAGCCGGCCGACGAAACCTGGACGCTGCGCGACTTCCATTCGCCCAACCTGATCTGGCTCGCGGACCGCGTCGGCATCGGCCAGGTCGGTGTGATCGACTTCCAGGACACGGTGATGGGGCCGCCGAGCTACGATCTGGTGTCGCTGTTGCAGGATGCCCGCATCGACGTGCCGGAGCCGCTCGAACTGGCGATGTTCGCCCGCTACGTCGGGGCGCGCCGCGCCGCCGATCCCGGCTTCGACGCCGCCGGCTTCGCCGAGAGCTACGCGGTGATGTCGGCGCAGCGCAACACCCGCCTGCTCGGCACCTTCGCCCGGCTCAACCGGCGCGACGGCAAGCCGCACTACCTGCGCCACCAGCCGCGCATCTGGACCTATCTCAACCGCTCGCTGGCGCACCCGGCGCTGGACGCCGTGCGCGGCTGGTACGCCGCCTATGTGCCGCCGCCGCGGACCTGAGACATCGCGTTTTCGAGCGAAACGGATACCGGTTCGCGTGAAGAAAACGCGTCAAACAACAAGCGAGATCCCCGTTCCGATTTGATCGGAACGGGACTCCCGGCGCTTTTTACCCTCTGTTAGCCGGCCCCGGTTTAAACCTGATGCCGTGAGATCGGAGCGGGCCTCCAGGGAAACACATGGCGGCGGAACAGCGGCGAGCCGGCGAACGCATCACCTTCGAGCGCGGCTTCAACGCCCGCATGATGGGCATCGACGGCACCTGGCATCGCGACTGCACCATGGAAGACGTCTCCGAAACCGGCGCCAAGCTCACTGTCGTGGGTGCGATGGAGGGCCTGCACCTCAAGGAATTCTTCCTGCTGTTGTCCTCGACCGGCCTGGCCTATCGACGCTGCGAACTGGCCTGGATGAACGGCGACCAGATTGGCGTCAACTTTCTCAGGCCGGGCGACAAGAAGAAGGCGCGGCACGCGGAGCATCCCGCCGAGGTCTGACGCGGCCCGCCCGTCATAGTGCCGTCATCCAAGGCGACGATTATGCTCAAGCATGTTGCGTTCGGACGGAATCACCCCGTGTCATGCCCGGACTTGATCCGGGCATCCATCTGGCTTGAAAAATGATGGATTGCCGGGTCAAGCCCGGCAATGACACCCCGTGGTGCTTCTATCAAAATGCGATCCGCTCTAGCATCGTCGCAATTGATTCTGTTACCGCCTATTACCCAGGATATTCCAGCATGCCGACCCGCCCCACCAAAGCCATGGTCCTCGCCGCCGGGTTCGGCACCCGGATGCGGCCCCTGACCGAGCGGATGCCCAAGCCGCTGGTGCCGGTGGCCGGGCGGGCGCTGCTCGACCACGTCCTCGACAAGCTCGCCGACTTCGGCATCGCCGACGCCGTCGTCAACGTGCATTATTTGCCGGACCAGATCATCGATCACACCGCCGCGCGGGCACAACCGCGCATCACCATCTCGGACGAGCGCGACGCCGTGCTCGGCACCGGCGGCGGCGTGGTGAAGGCGCTGCCGCTGCTCGGCGACGCGCCGTTCTTCCATCTCAACGCCGACACGCTGTGGATCGACGGCGCGCAGCCGAACCTTTCGCGGCTCGCCGACGCCTTCGATCCGGCGCGGATGGACATCCTGCTCTTGATGGCGCCGACCGCCGGCAGCATCGGCTACACCGGCAGCGGCGATTACGCCATGCTGCCGGACGGCAGCTTGCGCCGGCGCGCCGAGCGCGAGGTGGTGCCGTTCGTCTATGCCGGCGTCGCCATCCTGGCGCCGGCGATCTTCGCCGGCGCGCCGGCGGGCGAATTCGCGCTGACGAAACTGTTCGACCGCGCCGGCGCGCGGGGGCGGCTGTTCGGCCTGCGGCTTGACGGGTTGTGGATGCATGTCGGCACGCCCGACGCGGTGGAGGCGGCGGAACGGGCGTTTCTCGCCAGCGCGGCGTGACTCCGGCCCGAGTGATTTCCCGCTGTGATCGCACCCTTGCCATGGGGTAATCTGATTCTCAAATCAGGTCGCCCATGCACGTCTTCAACATTCCCGCCTCCGCGCCGTTCCTGCACACGCTGATCGCGGCGCTGGTGGACGGCCGGCTGATCGACGGTTTTCACGCGCGCCGTCATCCGGAGCGGCTGGCCACGGTCACGCTGTACCTGCCGACGCGCCGCGCCACGCGCCTCGCCCGCGACGTCTTCCTCGACGTGCTCGACCTCGACGCCGCGGTGCTGCCGCGCATCGTCACGCTCGGCGACGTCGACGAGGACGAGGGCGCGTTCGCCGACAGCGACATTCGCGATGCGTTCGATCTGCCGCCGGCGCTCGACGGGTTGCAACGGCGGCTGACGCTGGCGCGGCTGGTCGGCGCCTGGGCGCGGCAATTGCGGCCGACCAGTCCGCTGGTCGCGCCGCTGGTGGTGGGCGGCCCCGCCGCCACGCTCGCGCTCTCAGCCGATCTGGCGCGGCTGATGGACGACATGGCGACGCGCGGCGTCGATTGGCGCGCGCTCGACGGCCTCGTGCCCGACGCGCTCGACGACTATTGGAAGCTGTCGCTGGATTTTCTGAAAATCGCGCGCGAGATATGGCCGGCCTATCTGGAGGCCAGCGGCAGCGTCGAGCCCGCGATTCGCCGCGACCTTCTGATCGCCGCCGAGGCGGAGCGGCTGAAGGCGCATCCGGACGCGCCGGTGATCGCCGCCGGCTCCACCGGATCGATGCCGGCGACGGCGAAACTGCTGCACGCCATCGCCCGGCTTCCGCGCGGCGCGGTGGTGCTGCCGGGCCTCGATATCGACCTCGACGACGAAGCCTGGCATGGCATTGGCGGCCACACCGAGATCGCGCCGGCATCGAACCATCCGCAGTTCGCGCTGCACGGCCTGCTGGCGCGGTTCGGCATCGAACGCCGCGATGTCGTGCAACTGGGCGCGCCCGCGCCGCATGGCCGCGAGGTGCTGGCGTCGGAAGCGATGCGGCCGGCCAGCGCCACCGGGCAATGGCATCATCGCCTGGCCGAGCCGGAAGTGGCGCGGCGGATCGCCGATGCGGCGATCGGGCTCGCCGTGATCGAAGCGCCCAACCCCGATATGGAGGCGCTGGCGATCGCGGTGGCGATGCGGCAGGCGCGCGAACTGAACCTGTCGGCGGCGCTGGTGACGCCGGACCGCGCGCTGGCGCGCCGGGTGATGGCGGCGCTCGATCGTTGGCAACTGGCTTACGACGATTCCGGCGGCGATCCGCTGCTCGACACCCCGGCCGGAATTCTCGCGCGACTCACAGCGCGCGCCGCCTGCGAGGGACTGGAGCCGCCGACCCTGCTGGCGCTGCTCAAGCATCCGTTGTTTCGCCTGGGACGCGCGCAAGGCGGGTGGGGTAACGCCGTCGAGGCTCTGGAACTGGCGCTGTTGCGCGGCACCCGTCCCGCCGCCGGCAGCGCCGGGCTCGCGCGCGACTTCGCGACGTTCCGCGCCGAGTTGCAAAAATTCAACCGCAAAGAGGACTCCGCGATTCACGCCAGCGAGCCGCGCGCCAAATTGCCGGACGCCGATCTCGCCGCCGCCGCCGACTTGATCGCCGCGCTCGCCGCCGCGCTGGAGCCGCTGGAAAACGCCGGCCGGGAGCCCGACTTCGCCGTTCTCGCAGCAAAGCACCGCGCCGCGCTGACGCGGCTTGCGGCCGACGACACCGGCGCGATGCCGGCGTTCGACGACAATGACGGCCGCGCGCTGCTCGCCGCGTTCGACGACGTGTCGGGCGCAAGCGCCGATGGCAAAGCCGTGCCGAGCGGGTTGCCGGTGCCGCCACGCGAATATGCCGAGGTGTTCCAGACCGCGCTCGGTGACCGCGTGGCGCGGCAGCCGCTCGCCGCCGACGCAACCCTGCGTATCTACGGCCTGCTGGAGGCGCGCCTGACGCAACACGACCGCGTCATTTTCGGCGGCTTGATCGAAGGCACCTGGCCGCCGGCGCCGCGCATCGATCCGTGGCTGAGCCGGCCGATGCGCGCCCAGCTCGGGCTTGATTTGCCGGAGCGCCGCATCGGCCTCTCGGCTCATGACTTCACGCAACTGCTGGGCAGCCGCGAGGTGATCCTCAGCCACGCGGAAAAATCCGGCGGCGCGCCGACGGTCGCTTCGCGCTTCCTGCATCGCCTGGAAGCCACCGCCGGGGCCGACGCCTGGGGCAAGGCGAGGGAGGCCGGCGCGACCTACCTGCATTACGCCGCCGCGCTCGACCGCCCCGATGCCGTGAAGCCGATCGCGCAACCCGCGCCAAAACCGCCGCGCGCGCTGCGGCCGCTGGCGATGTCGGTGACCGAGATCGAGGACTGGCTGCGCGATCCCTACACCATTTTCGCCAAACGCATCCTGCAACTGACGCCGCTCGACCCCGTCGACATGCCGCTGACCGCCGCGGATCGCGGCTCGGCGATCCACGCTGCGCTCGGCGACTTTTCGCGGCGCTTCGCGCGCGCCTTGCCCGACGATATCGAGGCCGCGCTGTGCGGCTTCGGCGCCGACCGTTTCGCCGCGCTGATGGAGCGGCCCGAGGCGCGCGCGCTGTGGTGGCCGCGCTTCCTGCGCATTGCCGGATGGTTCGCGGGATGGGAGCGCCAGCGGCGGGGCGAGGTCGCGCGCCTGGATGCGGAAATTCGCGGCGAGACCAAAATCCATCTCGACGACGGCCGCGTTTTCACGCTGTCGGCGCGCGCCGACCGCATCGAGCACCGCGCCGACCGCAGCTTCGCGCTGCTCGACTACAAGACCGGCATGCCGCCGACCGGCAAGCAGGTGCGGATGGGGCTGTCGCCGCAACTGACGCTGGAAGCCGCGATCCTGCGGCAAGGCGGCTTCGAGGGCATCCCAGCCGGCGCCTCCGTCAGCGAGTTGCTTTATATCCGCCTCAGCGGCAACACGCCGCCGGGCGAGGAGAGGTCGGTCGAACTGAAGATCAATCGCGGCGACGAGCCGCAATTGCCGGACGACGGCGCCGACGAGGCGCTACGGAAACTGGAAGCGCTGGTCCGTCGCTTCGACGACGAGGCGCAGGGCTACACCTCGCTCAACCTGTCGATGTGGGCCAACCGCTATGGCCGCTATGACGACCTTGCCCGCGTCAAGGAATGGTCGGCCGCCGGCGGCGACGACGGGGGCGAGGCATGAGCGCGCGCCGCGAGATTCCGCCGGCGGTGCGCGAGGCGCAGGCGAGGGCGTCCGATCCGGCGACGTCGGCCTTCGTCGCCGCCAACGCCGGCGCCGGCAAGACCCACGTTCTCGTCAGCCGGGTAATCCGGCTGCTGCTCAGCGGCGTTGCGCCGGAAAAAATTCTCTGCATTACCTTCACCAAGGCCGCCGCCGCCAACATGGCGCAGCGGGTGTTCGAGACGCTGGGCCGCTGGGTGAGGCTCGACGACGCCGCGCTCGATGCCGCGATCCTCGCCGTCGGCGCGGCGCAGCCTTCCGCGAAAATTCGCGAGCGCGCCCGTGAACTGTTCGCCTGCGCGCTGGAAACGCCGGGCGGGCTCAAGGTGCAGACCATTCACGCGCTCTGCACAAGACTGCTGCAACAGTTTCCGTTCGAGGCCAACGTGCCGGCGCGCTTCGCGGTGCTCGACGATCGCGACCAGAACGACATGATGGAGCGCGCCAACCTCGCGGTGTTGCTGCAAGCGTCGAACGCGCCGGACAGCGGCGTCGGCCGCGCGCTCGCGACCGCGATGGCCTACGCCGCCGACGTGACCTTCAAGGAAGTGGTGCGCGAGGCATGCCTTTCCCGCGAGCACTTCCTGGCCTGGGCCGATCAGAACGGCGGCTTGGAGGCCGCCCGCGCGCAACTCGCCCGCGCGCTCGGCGTCACCGCCGACGACAGGCTCGCCGACATCGAGCGCGACATCGTTGACGGCCCGCATCTGCCGCGCGCGCGATGGAAGGACATCGCCGCGATCCTGATGACCGGCAGCAAGAACGATCACGGTCAGGCCGATCGCCTGCTGACGGCGCTCGATCTCAAGGGCGACACGCAACTGGAAACCTATTTCAGCGTGTTCCTCACCAAGGATCTGGAACCGCGCAAATCGCTGCTCACCAAGAAGCTCGGCGACGCGCAGCCCGGCCTGTTGCAGACACTCATCGACGAGGCCGTGCGTCTCGCGGGTCTGCTGGAAAAGCGCCGCGCCGTGATCCAGCGCGACCGCACCGAGGCGTTGTTGACCATCGCCAGCGCCGTCGCGGCGCATTATCGCGCCGAGAAACAGCAGCGCGGCCTGCTCGACTACGACGACCTGATCGACAAGACGCTGGCGATGCTGACCAACGTCTCGTCCGGCTGGGTGCATTACAAGCTCGACCGCGGCGTCGATCACGTGCTGATCGACGAAGCGCAGGACACCAGCCCGCGACAATGGGATATCATCGACCGCATCATCGCCGAGTTCACCGCCGGCGAGGGCGCGCGCGACGGCGTCAAGCGCACCATCTTCGCGGTCGGCGACGAGAAGCAATCGATCTTCTCGTTCCAGGGCGCGGCGCCGCGCGAGTTCGATCATCGCCGCCGCGCGCTGGAGCGCCGCTTCACCCATGCCGGCTTGCGCTTCGCGCCGGTGTCCTTCACCTATTCGTTCCGCTCCGGTCCAACCATTCTGAACGCGGTCGATCAAGTGTTCCACGACGCCGCGATCTACAAGAGCATTCATGCGATCGACAACGGCTATCCGATACATGAAGCGCTCGCCGACGCCGGCCCGAGCCTGATCGACCTGTGGGGATTGGAGAAGCCGGACGAGCGGCCCGACATCGAGGGCTGGCAGGCGCCGTTCGACGCGGTGTCGGAGACCAGCCCGCAGGTCAAGCTGGCGCGCCGCGTGCAGGCCGAGATCGCGGCATTGATCGGCAACGCCACCATGACCGGGCCGGCCGACGCGCGACGGCGGCTCAGCTACGGCGATATTCTGGTGCTGGTGCGGCGGCGCGAAAAGACCTTCAACGCGGTGATCCAGGCGCTGAAATATGCCGGCATTCCGGTGGCGGGCGCGGACCGTCTCAAGCTCACCGAGCACGTCGCGGTGATCGACCTGATGGCGCTTGCCGACGCGCTGCTGCTGCCGCGCGACGATCTGGCGCTGGCCGTGGCGCTGAAAAGCCCGCTGTTCGGGCTCGACGACGACGATCTTCTGAAGATCGCGCCGAACCGCAAAGGCAGTCTTCGCGCGGCGCTGGCGCTTGGCGCGGCGTCCGACGGCAAGCTGAAAGCCGCGCACGATCGGCTCGCGCGCTGCGACGATCACGCGCGAAGCCGCACGCCGTTCGCCTTCTATGCCTGGCTGCTCGGCGGCGACGGCGGGCGCGGGCGCATCCTCAAGCGGCTCGGACCCGAGGCCAATGACGCGCT
Source organism: Xanthobacteraceae bacterium (assembly GCA_023954195.1). GTDB lineage: Bacteria > Pseudomonadota > Alphaproteobacteria > Rhizobiales > Xanthobacteraceae > 62-47. Next base: position 116,961 of record JAMLIK010000005.1, on the reverse strand, counting down.
CGACGAATTCCTCGACCTCGCGCTGAATTACGAACGCAAGGCGCCGGCGACCTTGCAAGGCTTCATGGCCTGGCTGCGCGCCGCCGACACCGACGTCAAGCGCGACATGGACATCGGTCGCGACGAGGTGCGGGTGATGACCGTGCATGGCGCCAAGGGGTTGGAAGCCTCGGTGGTGTTCATGGTCGACACCACCACCTCGCCGTCCGATACCCAGCGGCTGCGGCTCATTCGCGTGCCGCAGGGCAATGCCGATCCTCACGGCGTGAGCGTCAACGTCTGGGCCGGCGGCAAGGCGGACGATCCGGCGGCGGTGGCGGCGGCGCGGGCGACAATGCTGGCGGACACCGAGGACGAATACCGCCGCCTGCTCTACGTGGCGATGACGCGGGCCGCCGACCGGCTGATCGTCGGGGGCTGCCAGCCCGGCAACCGCACCGCGGTGCGCGAAAATTCCTGGTACGACCTGATCGCCAAAGGGCTCGCCGCATCGGATCTGCAATGCGAGGAAATTCCGACCGCCTTCGGCCCGGTGAAGCGTTACATCCGCCCCGGTGACGCGCACGAGACGCCGTCGCCGTCGTCGCCGCCGGAAGCCGCATCCGCCGTTTCGCTGCCGCCATGGCTGCGCGCGCCCGCGCCGGCCGACGCCCGCGCCGACCGCGTGGTGCGGCCATCGGATGCCGACGCTGGCGTCGCGCATGGCGTTCGCGGCAATGAGCCGCGCGAGCGAGCCCGCGCGCGCGGCACGCTGGCGCATCGGCTGCTGCAATCGCTGCCCGATGTCGCGCCGGCGCGGCGCGGCGAGGCGGCGCGGCGTTATCTCGCCCGCGCCGCGCGCGACTGGAGCATCGAGGCCCGCAATGCCCTCGCCGCGCGGGTGCTGGCGCTGCTCGACGATCCGCGTTTCGCGGCGGTGTTCGCGCCCGGCAGCCGGGCCGAGGTGTCGATCGCCGGCCGGCTGCCCCGTCCGCGCGGCGGCCGGCTGATCGTTTCCGGCCAGATCGACCGCCTGGTGATCGGCGACGACACGGTCCTGATCGTCGACTACAAGACCGACCATGCTCCGCCGGCGCGCCCGGAGCAGGCTCCGCCCGGCTACGTCCGGCAGTTGGCGCTGTATCGCGCCGTGCTGGCCGGGCTTTACCCCGCCCGTCGGGTGCGCGTCGCGCTGCTATGGACGGAAACGCTTGATATGATGGAACTTCCGGCGCCTGCGCTGGACGCCGGGCTGGCATCCGAGCTGGCGCGGTAACACAGCCTTGACCGGGCGGGATCGCCTTCCTACGTTCTTCGCAAGATATCAGGCGCGATTCCCGCGCCGGCGACTTTCAGCAACAACGAGGTAGATCATGGCCGCCGTAGGCAAGGTTTCCGACGCGGATTTCGAGGCCCAGGTGCTCAAGGCGGATGGACCGGTGGTGGTCGATTTCTGGGCCGAATGGTGCGGCCCCTGCCGCATGATCGCGCCGGCGCTCGATGAGATCGCGGGGGCGATGGGCGACAAGGTCAAGATCGTCAAGCTCAACGTCGACGAGAGCCCGCGCACCGCCTCCAAATACGGCGTGATGTCGATCCCCACTTTGATGATCTTCAAGGGCGGCGAAATGGCCTCGCGTCAAGTCGGCGCGGCGCCGAAGCAGAAGCTGCAACAGTGGATTTCCACGTCGGTCTGATGCGCCGGCGACATTTTACGTACGGCCGGCGTCCCGCGCCGGCCGTTTTCGTTTGTCGCGTGGAACCGTCGCGCCCTCTCCCTTGACGGCAGGCGCTTTCTTCAAATCGCCGCGCAATTGATGTATGGCAGGGACCCCATCGCATGCCGCGCGGATTCCCGCCGCGCGGCGTTCGCTCGCGCCGTCAACCGCCCTGGAGCCCGCCATGCCGATCGATTCCGATGCGATCCTCGATCGCCGCCGCATCCGCCGCAAGCTGACGTTCTGGCGGGTCGCGGCGGTCGCGGCCGCGGTTGTCGCCGTGGTCGGGATCGGGGTGCTGGCCACGCCGTCGGGGCGCGCGGCGCTGTCGGGGTCGGGAGCGATCGCGCGCATCAGCATCGACGGCCTGATCCGCAGCGACCAGGCCCGTGTCGAGGCGCTGGAGCGGCTGGAGCGGTCGTCGGCCGCCGCCGTCGTGGTGCATATCAATTCGCCGGGCGGCACCACCGCGGGCGCGGAGCAGCTCTACGATTCGCTGGTGCGGCTGAAGGCCAGGAAACCGCTGGTGGTGGTGGTCGGCGGCCTCGCCGCCTCGGGCGGCTATATCGCGGCGCTGGCATCCGATCATATCGTCGCGCAGCAAAGTTCGCTGGTCGGCTCCATCGGCGTGCTGTTTCAATATCCGAATTTCACCGAACTCCTGAAGACCGTCGGCGTGCAGGTGGAATCGGTCAAGTCCTCGCCGCTGAAGGCCGCGCCGAACGGCTATGAGCCGACCAGCCCCGAGGCGCGCGCCGCGCTCGACGCGCTGGTGAGGGATTCCTACGCTTGGTTCCGCGACCTGGTGCGCGACCGGCGCGGCATGGACGCAGGCCAGATCGACAAGGTCGCCGACGGCCGCGTTTTCACCGGACGGCAGGCGATCGATCTCAAGCTGATCGATCAGCTCGGCGACGAGAAAGCCGCGGTGGCGTGGCTGGTGGCGGAAAAGAAGGTGAGGCCCGGCCTGCCGGTGCGCGACTACACGCTGACGCCGCGCTTCGGCGATCTGCCGTTCCTGCGCGCGGCGGCATCGATGATGCTCAACGCACTCGGGCTTGAGGGCATGGCGCGCCGCGTGGCGCAGTCCAACGTCGCGCAGGCGGTGGACCAGCTGGCCCTCGACGGCATGATCGCGCTGTGGCGACCCGCGACCTCGAATTGAGGGCGCGGTCGCATCCGCGCTGGATGATATGAATCGCGTTTCAGCGCAGGCGCCGCCGAGCGCGACGCCAAAACTTGCTTGATCTCGAACGATTTGCGATGATCGGCAACCAATTCGCCGCTTGACAGTCCGCGACTTTTTCAAGGAAATGTCGCCTGCACGCCACGGGTCCCTATTTCGATGATTAAATCCGAACTCGTTCAGCGCATTGCCGAGCACAATCCGCACCTGTATCAGCGCGATGTCGAGAACATCGTCAACGCGATCCTCGATGAGATCGTCGCGGCACTGGCGCGGGGCGATCGTGTCGAATTGCGCGGGTTCGGCGCCTTCTCGGTGAAGCATCGTCCGGCCCGCGCGGGACGCAATCCGCGCACCGGCGCGCATGTGCCGGTGGATCAAAAGTGCGTGCCGTTCTTCAAGACCGGCAAGGAAATGCGCGAGCGGCTCAATCGCGACATGCCGGTGACCGACGACGAACCGGCGCGGCAGCCGACCGCCTGAGGCGCGCATCCGATTGCGTGCTGGATTTTCGCGAACGCGCATGATTCAATCGGAACAACCCGGCCGGGACACGGTTCCGTTGTCGTGGCGGACCTGACGGCACCCCGACGCGCCCCGGCCGTTGGTATCGGCCATGGGCGACGGCCATGAGCAACAGAAACGCCATCTGCGAGAGAGGCGATGCAAAAATTCTTCACCGCGCTGGTGCTGATTCCGCTCGGCATCCTCTTTCTGGCGTTCGCCATCGCCAACCGGCGGCTGGTGACGGTGTCGTTCGATCCGTTCAATCCCGCCGACCCGGCGATCGGCATCACGCTGCCGCTGTTCATGGTGATCATCGGCGTGGCGATCCTCGGCGTGCTGGCCGGAAGTTTCGCGACCTGGCTGCGGCAAGGACGCTGGCGGCGCGCGGCGCGCGAGCATGAGGCCGAGGCGCGGGATGCCCAGACGGAACTGGCGCGGCTGAAGGCCGCGACGCAGCCGCAGCCGACCCCGAGCAGCCCGCTTTTGCTGCCCGATCTCGGCGGAACCGGCCTCGCCACCCGCGACAAGTACGGCGCGACGTTGTAGAACCCGGCGGCATCGGCCCCGATGCCCTTGCTGCACCAACCGTCCCGAACCCGAGGCCGGCGCGCCCATACCCTTGATTGTCCCATGTCCCTGATCGTCAAAATCTGCGGCCTGTCCACGCCCGAGACGCTTGATGCGGCGCTTGAGGCCGGCGCCGACATGGTGGGCTTCGTGTTCTTTCCGGCCTCGCCGCGCCACGTCGATCTCGGTACGGCGGAGCGGCTCGGCCGGCAGGCCAAGGGCCGGGCGCTGAAAGCGGCGCTGTCGGTGGACGCCGACGACGCGCTGCTGGCCAACAGCATCGAGGCGCTGCGGCCCGATCTGCTGCAATTGCATGGCAACGAAACCACCGCGCGCGTCCGTGACATCAAACAGAAATTCGGCCTGCCGGTGATGAAGGCGATCGCGGTGGCGAGCCGCGACGATCTGGCGCCGCTGCCCGGTTACGCGGCGGCGGCCGACCGCATCCTGTTCGATGCCCGCGCGCCGGCGGCGTCGACGCGGCCGGGCGGGCTCGGCGCCACCTTCGACTGGCGGCTTCTGGATCGTCTCAAGCTGAACGTTCCCTTCATGGTGTCGGGCGGGCTGCACGCCGGCAACGTCGCCGAAGCCGTGCGGCTGACGCGCGCCGGCGGCGTCGACGTGTCGTCCGGCGTCGAACGCGCGCCCGGCGTGAAGGACCCCGACATGATCCGCGATTTTCTCCGCGCCGCGCGGACGGCCGCAGTCGTGAGCCCGGCATGAAATCAAGGTTTACTCTTTCGTCATTGCGACGAAGCGATCCGGCCTTGCCGGATTGCTTCGCTGCGCTCGCAATGACGGAAACTCAGGTCCGTGCGATACCCGGACGGACTTGCCTGCTTTTTCAGCCAGACCCTCGGGATGACGATTGGCAATGACGATTCAGAAACCCAATTCCTTCCGTTCCGGTCCCGACGAGCGCGGGCATTTCGGCATGTTCGGCGGACGCTTCGTTGCCGAAACATTGATGCCGCTGATCCTCGACCTTGAAAAAGCCTATGCCGAGGCCAAGGCCGATCCCGCGTTCCAGCGCGAGATGAACGGTTATCTGAAGGACTATGTCGGCCGCCCCTCGCCGCTGTATTTCGCGCAGCGCCTCACCGAGCACCTCGGCGGCGCGAAAATCTATCTGAAGCGCGAGGAACTGAATCACACCGGCTCGCACAAGGTCAACAACGTGCTCGGCCAGATCATGGTGGCGCGCCGCATGGGCAAGCAGCGCATCATCGCCGAAACCGGCGCGGGCCAGCACGGCGTCGCGACGGCAACGCTGTGCGCGCGGTTCGGGCTCGACTGCGTGGTCTACATGGGCGCGGTGGACGTGGCGCGGCAGGAGCCGAACGTCATCCGCATGGAAATGCTGGGCGCGAAAGTGGTGCCGGTGCAGTCCGGCACGCGCACGCTCAAGGATGCGATGAACGAGGCGCTGCGCGACTGGGTCACCAACGTCCACGACACGTTCTACTGCATCGGCACGGTGGCGGGGCCTCACCCCTATCCGATGATGGTTCGCGATTTCCAGTCGATCATCGGCGTTGAGACGCGCGCGCAGATGCAGGAGGCCGAAGGCCGGCTGCCGGATTCGCTGATCGCCTGCATCGGCGGCGGCTCCAATGCGATGGGTCTGTTCCATCCGTTCCTCGACGATCCGTCGGTGGAGATTTTCGGCGTCGAGGCGGCCGGCCACGGACTCGACAAGCTGCACGCCGCCTCGCTCACCGGCGGCCGCCCCGGCGTGCTGCACGGCAACCGCACCTATCTGTTGATGGACGCCGACGGCCAGATTCAGGACGCGCATTCGATCTCGGCGGGGCTGGATTATCCCGGCATCGGGCCGGAGCATTCGTGGCTGCACGAAACCGGCCGCGTGACGTACCTCTCCGCGACCGACGAGGAGGCGCTGAGCGCCTTCCAACTGCTGTCGCGGCTGGAAGGCATCATCCCGGCGCTGGAATCGGCGCACGCCATCGCCCGCGTCATCGACCTCGCACCAAAGCGGCCGAAGGATCACCTGATGGTGGTCAACCTGTCGGGACGCGGCGACAAGGACGTGCCGCAGGTCGGCGATATTCTCAAAAGCAGGAAGACCACGTGACCAACCGCATCGACACACGCCTGGCCGACTTGCGCAAGCAGGGCCGCGCCGCTTTCGTCACCTTCCTGATGGCCGGCGACCCCGATCCCGCCACGTCGCTGGCGATCGTCGAGGCATTACCCGAGGCAGGCGCGGACATCATTGAAATCGGCATGCCGTTCACCGATCCGATGGCCGACGGCCCGGCGATCCAGGCCGCCGGCCTGCGCGCGCTCAAGGGGGGCATGACGCTGAGGAAGACGCTCGATCTGGTGCGCGGCTTCCGCGCCGGCGACGACCATACGCCTATTGTGCTGATGGGCTACTACAACCCGATCTACATCTACGGCGTCGAGACGTTTCTCGCCGACGCCAAGGCGGCCGGCGTCGATGGCCTGATTATCGTCGATCTGCCGCCGGAGGAGGACGAGGAACTGTGCCTGCCGGCGATGGCCGCCGGGCTGAACTTCATTCGCCTCGCCACCCCGACAACCGACGACAAGCGCCTGCCGGCGGTGCTCGCCAACACCTCGGGCTTCGTCTACTACGTCTCGATCACCGGCATTACCGGCGCGGCGGCGGCCAATGCGGCGCGGGTCGGCGAGGCGGTGGCGCGGATCAAGCGCCATACCCGGCTTCCGGTCTGCGTCGGCTTCGGCATCCGCACCCCCGACGCGGCGCGCGACATCGCCGGCGCGGCGGACGGCGCGGTGGTCGGCACCGCGCTGGTCGAGGCACTGGCGAAAAGCCTCGATGCCGGCAGCCGCGCCACGCCCGCCACCGTCAAGGCGGTGGCCGACCTGACGGCCTCGCTGGCGCAGGGGGTGCGCGCCGCCGCGCGGGCGGCCGGATAACGCCGGCGCCGAGCGGGTTGCCCGAGGCGCGATCCGGGACCATATGTAGGCCGACCCACGGAGCAGAACATGAACTGGTTGACCAACGTCGTCCGGCCGAAAATCCGCAGCATCCTCAAGCGCGACACGCCGGAGAACCTGTGGATCAAGTGTCCGGATTCCGGGCAGTTGGTGTTCTATAAGGACGTCGAGGCCAATCAGTTCGTCATTCCCGGCTCGAACTACCACATGCGCATGGGCGCGGTGGCGCGGCTCAAATCGATCTTCGACAACGAGACCTGGTACGACGTCGCGCTGCCGGAGGTGACCGCCGACCCGCTGAAATTCCGCGACGAACGCAAATACGTCGACCGCATCAAGGATGCGCGCGCCAAGACCGGCCTCAACGATTCGATCAAGGTTGGCTACGGCAAGCTGGAAGGCCAGGGCGTCGTCGTCGTGGTGCAGGATTTCGATTTCATGGGCGGCTCGCTCGGCATGGCGGCCGGCGAGGCGATCATTCGCGGCTTCGAACTGGCGATCGAAAAGAAATCGCCATGCATCGTTTTCGCGGCCTCCGGCGGCGCGCGGATGCAGGAAGGCATCCTGTCGCTGATGCAACTGCCGCGCACCACCGTCGCGGTGGAGATGCTGCGCGAGGCGGGGCTGCCCTATCTCGTGGTGCTGACCAATCCGACCACCGGCGGCGTCACCGCCTCTTATGCGATGCTGGGCGACATCCATATCGCCGAGCCCGGCGCGCTGATCGGCTTCGCCGGCGCGCGGGTGATCGAGCAGACCATTCGCGAAAAACTGCCGGAAGGCTTCCAGCGCGCCGAATATCTCAAGGACCACGGCATGATCGACATGGTGGTGCATCGCCATGACCTGCGGCCCACCTTGGCGCGGCTGTGCCGCCTGCTGACGCGCGCGCCGGCGCCCGAAGTCGTGGTCGGGCCGCAGGCGGCGCCGGCCGACGCCGTGGCCGAGGACGCCGCGCCGGTTGCGCCGCAGGCGTGAGCGCGTCCGCCGCCACGCCGCCGCCGGCGCTCGATGCCTTGCTGGCGCGGCTGTCGCGGCTGCATCCCCGTCGCATCGATCTGACGCTTGCGCGCGTCGAGCGGCTGCTGGCGGCGCTCGGCCATCCCGAGCGCGACCTGCCGCCGGCGATCCATGTCGCCGGCACCAACGGCAAGGGCTCGGCGATCGCGTTCCTGCGCGGCATTCTCGAAGCCGCCGGCCTGCGCGTGCATGTCTACACCTCGCCGTGGCTGGTGCGGATCAACGAGAGCGTGCGGCTCGCCGGGCGGCTTGCGAGCGACGACGAATTGCGCGAGGCGCTGCTGGAATGCGAGCGCGTCAATGCAGGCCACCCGATCACCCGCTTCGAGATCGAGACGGTGGCGGCGCTGACGCTGTTCGCGCGCCATCCGGCCGACGCGGTGCTGCTGGAAACCGGGCTTGGCGGCCGACTCGACGCCACCAACGTCATCGCCACCCCCGCCGCCTGCGTCCTGACGCCGATCGGCCTGGATCACACCGAGTTTCTCGGGTCCACGCTCGAAGCCATCGCCACCGAGAAGGCCGGCATCGTCAAGCGCGGCGTGCCGGTGGTCTGCGCCGCGCAAGCGCCGGAAGCGATGGCGGTGATCGAGGCGCAGGCGAAGCGGCTGCGCGCGCCGCTCCATGCCGCCGGGGAAACCTGGCACGTCGGCATCGAACATGGCCGCATGGTCTATCAGGACGAGCGCGGCCTGCTCGACCTCGCGGCGCCGCGCCTGTTCGGCCGCCACCAGGTCGACAATGCCGGGCTCGCCATCGCCTGCTTGCGCGCCTGCGAGGTGTTTGCCGTCGATCACGCCGCCTTCGAGGCCGGCATCGCGGGCGCGCAGTGGCCGGCGCGGATGCAGCGTCTCACCAGCGGCGCGCTGGTGGCGCAGGCGCCGCGCGACGCCGAGATCTGGCTCGACGGCGGCCACAACGCCGACGGCGGGCGGGTGACCGCCGCCGCGATCGGCGATCTTGAGGAACGGGTGTCGCGGCCCTTGGTGTTGATCGTCGGCATGATGGCCAACAAGGACGCCGATGCGTTCCTCGCCAATTTCGCCGGACTGACGCGCCATATCATCGCGGTGCCGATCCCCGACCGCGACGGCGCGATGGGCGTCGAGCAGTTGAGCGCGGCGATCCGGCGGCTCGGCATGCGCGCCGAGACGGCTTCGGGCGTCGACGCGGCGCTGCGCTTCCTGGCGCAACTGGCCTATGAAATTCCGCCCCGCATCCTGATCGCCGGCTCGCTCTACCTCGCGGGTTCGGTGCTGGCGGCGAACGGCACGGCGGTGGATTGAGCGGGGTTTGACCGGAAACTTATTTCGCGCGCGGATTTGCAACACGACCATTGTCGTCCCTGCGAAGGCAGGGACCCATACGCCGCAGCGCTTCGGCTCAATAGATCCGGCGAAATCGTTCAAATAACCAATGCCAGGGGTTATGGGTCCTCGCCTGCGCGAGGACGACGCCGGGGTTATCTGATCTTGCGTGCGATATTTCGAGTCGGAGTCTGAAGATCGCTCCAAACAAAAAGGCCCCGGTTCGCACCGGGGCCTCGATGATCGTGCAAGGCGCGTCGGCTTACTTGCCGTCGCGCTGCTGCTTGAGCGCGGTGCCGAGAATGTCGCCCAGCGTCGCGCCGGAATCCGACGAGCCGTACTGCGCGATGGCTTCCTTCTCCTCGGCCACTTCCAGCGCCTTGATCGACACCTGGACCTTGCGGGCTTTCTTGTCGAACTGGATGACGCGGGCGTCGACCTTCTCGCCGACGGCGAAGCGCTCGCTGCGCTGGTCGTTGCGGTCGCGCGCCAGCTCCGAGCGCTTGATGAAGGTCTGGAAGTCGGTGCCGACGATCTGCACGTCGATGCCGCCATCCTTGACGTCGAGCACTTCACAAGTCACGACCGCGCCCTTCTTGACATCGCCTGGCTCGGCGAAGGGGTCGCCTTCGAGTTGCTTGATGCCCAGCGAGATGCGCTCCTTCTCGACATCGACGTCGAGCACGATGGCCTTGACCATGTCGCCCTTCTTGAAGTTGTCGATGACCTGCTCGCCCGGCAGCTTCCAGTCGAGGTCGGAGAGGTGGACCATGCCGTCGACGTCGCCGTCGAGGCCGAGGAACAGGCCGAACTCGGTCTTGTTCTTGACTTCGCCCTCGACGGTGGAGCCGACCGGGAACTTCTCGACGAAGACTTCCCACGGATTGCGCATGGTCTGCTTGAGGCCCAGCGAAATCCGGCGCTTGACGGAATCGACTTCCAGCACCTGCACCTCGACTTCCTGCGAGGTCGAGACGATCTTGCCGGGGTGCATGTTCTTCTTGGTCCACGACATCTCCGAGACGTGGATCAGGCCCTCGATGCCCGGCTCCAGTTCGACGAACGCGCCGTAGTCGGTGATGTTGGTGACGCGGCCGGTGAAGCGGGCGTTGAGCGGATACTTCGCCTCGATGCCCTGCCACGGATCGTCCAGCAACTGCTTCATGCCGAGCGAGATACGGTGGGTCTCGTGGTTGATCTTGATGATCTTGACCTTCACCGTCTGGCCGATGGAGAGCACCTCGGTCGGATGGTTGACGCGGCGCCACGCGATGTCGGTGACGTGCAGCAGGCCGTCGATGCCGCCGAGGTCGACGAACGCACCGTAATCGGTGATGTTCTTGACCACGCCGTCGATCACCTGACCTTCTTCGAGGTTCTGCACCAGCTCCTGACGCTGCTCCGCGCGCGTCTCTTCGAGAACCGTGCGGCGCGACACCACGATGTTGCCGCGGCGGCGATCCATCTTGAGGATCTGGAACGGCTGGGTGTTGTTCATCAGCGGGCCGACGTCGCGGATCGGGCGGATGTCCACCTGCGAGCGCGGCAGGAAGGCCACCGCGCCGTCGAGATCGACGGTGAAGCCGCCCTTGACCTGATTGAAGATGACGCCGTGCACCTTTTCGTTGGCGTTGAACGCCTTCTCCAGCTTGCCCCAGCTTTCCTCGCGGCGCGCCTTGTCGCGCGACAGCACGGCCTCGCCGAGCGCGTTCTCGATACGGTCGAGGAACACCTCGACCTCGTCGCCGACCTTCAGGGTGCTTTCACGGCCGGGCCCGGCGAATTCGCGCAGCGCCACGCGGCCTTCGGTCTTCAGGCCGACGTCGATGACGGCCATGTCCTTCTCGATCGCGACAACCTTGCCCTTGATGACCGAGCTTTCCTGCAAATTGCCGCCGGCGAAGGACTCGTCGAGCATCGCGGCGAAATCGTCGCGGGACGGATTGTAAGTATCAGTCGAAGCCATTTGTTCTCCAGTGCGGGACGGGCCGGCCGTTGGGGTTGAAGGGCATATCGCGCGTGAAGGGCCAAAGGTCCGCTGCCTTTGGCGACCGCGCCGCCATTCCCCCAATGGGAAACAGCGATCGCGGACCGGCCTGGCCTGCACGATCGATACGGATTGATGATGGACCGGACACATGGGATGGACCGAACGGAATCGCCAGCGCGATCCTCGCCTCAAATCCTCCAGCCATCGGTTGCAAGGCCGAGCGGGGCGGTCCTCCAAAACGGCAGGGGTTTCAGACCCGCTGCCGGCCCGCTCGGACAGCCTCGACAATCGCGATGGCGGCCCGGACGCCGCCTTCTATATCCAAATGCGAATTATCCAGCAAGTGCGCATCCGGCGCCGGCCTCAAGGGGGCCACGGCGCGGTTCTTGTCGCGGTCGTCGCGCCTGACGATGTCGGCCAGCACCAATGCCTCGTCGGCCGCCTCGCCACGCGCTTTCGCCTCCAGCGTGCGGCGGCGAGCCCGCACCTCGGGCGCGGCGATCACGAAAATTTTCACGTCGGCATCAGGGCAGATCACCGTGCCGATATCGCGGCCGTCCAGCACCGCGCCGGGCGGTTCCGCCGCGAACTGGCGCTGGAACGTCACCAGCGCCGCGCGCACCCTGGGGTAGGCCGATACTACCGAGGCGGCATCGCCGACGGCTTGCGTCTTCAGCACCGGATCGCCGAACTTTTCCGGATCGAGTTCCATGGCCGCGGCGACGGCGGCGGCCTCGTCGGCCAGATCGACGCGGGCGTCGAGCAGCGCCTTGGCGACGGCGCGGTAGATCACCCCGGTATCGAGGTGCCGGAAGTGGTAATGCGCGGCAAGCCGCTTGCCGAGCGTGCCCTTGCCCGAGGCGGCGGGTCCGTCGATGGCGATAATCATGTGAACTCCGCGCCCAGCTCCCGCATCATCGGCACGAAGCTCGGGAAGCTGGTGGCGATGAAGGCGGTGTCGTCCACCGTCACCGGCTTGTCGGCGGCGCAGCCCATCACCAGCGCCGACATCGCGATGCGGTGGTCCATGTGGGTGGCGACCACGCCGCCGCCGGGCACGGCGCCGCGCCCCTCGACGATCATGTCGTCGCCGTCGATTTCGACCTTGACGCCGTTGACCCGCAGCATCGCGGCGGTGGCCTCCAGCCGGTCGGATTCCTTGACGCGCAATTCGTGCAGGCCGCGCATGATGGTCGTGCCCTCGGCGAAGGCCGCCGCCACCGCCAGCACCAGATACTCGTCGATCATCGACGGCGCGCGCGACGCCGGCACCTCGACGCCGCGCAGTTTCGAGGCGCGCACCCGCAGCCGCGCCATCGGCTCGCCGGCATCGTCCCGCGCGTGACTTTCCTCGATCGAGCCGCCCATCTCGCGCAGGGTCGTGAACAGGCCGGTGCGCAGCGGATTGGTCATCACGTCGTCGAAGGTGACGTCGGAGCCCGGCACGATCAGCGCCGCGACGATCGGGAACGCGGCCGACGAGGGATCGGCCGGCACCGCCACCGGCGCGCCGTGCAGTTCGGGCTGTCCGGTCAGCGAAATCTTCCGCCCCGCCGCGCCATCGGGAACCGATACGATCCCGGCGCCGAAATGCCTGAGCATCAATTCGGTATGGTCGCGGCTCCACGCCGGCTCGATCACGGTGGTGACGCCCGGCGCGGCCAAACCCGCCAGCAGCACCGCCGACTTGATCTGCGCCGAGGCCACCGGCGAGCGGTATTCGACCGGCAGCGGATCGTGCGCGCCCTGGAGCGTCAACGGCAATCGGCCGCCCTCGCTCTGCGCCGTCACCTTCGCCCCCATCAGCGCCAGCGGATCGACGATGCGGCGCATCGGCCGCGAGCGCAGCGAGGCGTCGCCGTCGAACGTCACGGAAATCGGGCAGCCGGCGACGGCCCCCATCACCAGCCGGCAACCGGTGCCGGAATTGCCGAAATCGAGCGGCGCGGAGGGTTGCGCGAAGCCCGCCACGCCGACGCCGCGCACCGTCCATGTGCCGTCGCCGTCGCGTGCGACCTGGGCGCCGAGCGCCCGCATGGCTTTGGCGGTGTTGAGCACGTCCTCGCTTTCCAGCAACCCCTGGATGCGGGTCTCGCCCACTGCCAGCGCGCCCAGAATCAGCGCGCGGTGCGAGATCGATTTGTCGCCGGGAACCCGAATCCGCCCGGTCAGTGGCGAACTTCGGCTGGCCCGGAGCGGCGAAATCTGGCTGGAATGGGTCACGATCATATCCTCGATACGGCCGGGCTGGTAACATACCCGGCCCGCCGCGTCACGCCGTCGCTAGGCCGGGGCCGGCCGGTGCGCGCAAGGCTATTGACAGCGCCGCGACAACTAGCCAAGTGATGCACCGCTCTCAGAAGTCCCCAGGATTGACACGTGGCCAAAGCCGACCTCGGAACCAAACGCATTTGCCCGACCACGGGCAAGAAGTTCTACGATCTGAACAAGAATCCGGTGATTTCGCCCTATACCGGCGAAGTCGTGCCGATCGCGCCGGTGGCCCCGCCGCGCGGCCGCCCCGATGCGCGCGCCGCCAACGAGGACGCGCCCGAGATGGCCGAGAGCGAGGATCTGGTGTCGCTCGAGGAGGCCGACGCCGAGGAAAACACCGGCAAGGTCAAGGCCGTCACCCCCGAATCGGAAGACGACATCGAGGTCGACGACACCCTCGACGACGATGACGACGACGATTCGACCTTCATCGCCGACGAGGAAGAGGGCGACGAGGACGTCACCGACATCATCGGCGACGTCTCCGACGACGAGGAGAGCTAATCCTGTAAAAGGGACTTGAGATCGGCCCTGATCTGTGGTCAGGGTTGCGCCGCCGCGCCGGACGATGAATCACCCAGATCATCCGAGGCGCGCGTGGAACGGTGAAGGGGCCATAGCTCAGCTGGGAGAGCGCTTGCATGGCATGCAAGAGGTCGGCGGTTCGATCCCGCCTGGCTCCACCACGCTTCGCCTTCGGCTACGCGTGGCGCAGCCACGCAGCCGAAGCCTGTCCGGCATAAGTAGCCCGAAAGCCAAACGTCCAATCCACAAAAAACACCGTCATTGCGAGCGAAGCGAAGCAATCAGACTTTGCCCGCCGAACTGGATTGCTTCGGAGCTCTCGTTCCTCGCAATGACGGTTGAATGCGAGGCGCGCCGCGTATTTGCGAAGGCGCGGCCGTGATGATTTAGTGGCGCGATCGAAGCCCGATAAACCCCGCAAGAAACGCCTCATGACAATCGAAACTCCTTCACTCCGCGGTCAGGAAGCCATCGCCGGATTGCGCGTGGTCGATCTCTCCCGCGTGCTCGGCGGTCCCTATTGCACCCAGATCCTCGCCGATCACGGCGCCGAGGTCGTCAAGGTGGAACCGCCCGCCGGCGACGAGACCCGCGACTGGGGCCCTCCGTTCCATGAGGACGACGCCGCCTACTTCATCGGCACCAACCGCAACAAGCGCGCCATCGGGCTCGACCTCGCCTCCGAGGGCGGGCGCGCGGTGCTGATGCGGATGCTGGAAACCGCCGACGTGCTGATCGAGAATTTCAAGCCGGGCACGCTCGACAAATGGGGCATCGGCAAGGACCTGCTGCGCGAAAAATTCCCGCGGCTGATCCATTGCCGGATCTCCGGCTTCGGCGCCGACGGCCCCCACGGCGGCCATCCCGGCTACGACGCCATCATCCAGGCGATGACCGGCATGATGGCGGCGACCGGCTCGCCGCAAAGCGGCCCCACCCGGATCGGCGTGGCGCTGGTGGACATCACCACCGGGCTTTACGCCACCGTCGGCATCCTGATGGCGCTGGCCGAGCGCGAAAAATCGGGCAAGGGCCAGTTCCTGGAAACCACGCTGTTCGAGACCGGCCTCGCCATCATGCATCCGCACACGGCGAACTTCTTCTTCACCGGCAAGCCGCCGGCGCTGACCGGCAACGAGCACCCCAACCTGGTGCCCTATTCGGTGTTCCCGGCGCGCGACGGCGACATCTTCATGGGCGTCGGCAACGACGGCACCTTCCGCAAGCTGTGCCGCGAACTCGGACGCCCGGAGCTGGGCACCGACCCGCGTTTCGCCCGCAACCGTGACCGCATCGCCAATCGCGAGGCGCTGCGCGCCGCGCTGGTCGACATCCTCAAGGACCACGACAGCGAGCCGCTGTGCCGCCGCCTGCTGGCGGCGGGGTTGCCCGCCGGGCCGGTGCAGTCGATCGACAAGGCGCTCGCCAGCCAGCACGTCAAGCATCGCGGCGATATCGTCGAGAAGGACTGGTACAAGGGCGTCGCCTCGCCGATCCGCTTCGAGCGCACCAAGGCCAGCCTGCGCCATCTGCCGCCGAAATTCAGCCAGCACACCGAGGCGGTGCTGGAAGAATACGGCTATTCCAGGCAGCAGATCGCGGATCTGGTGGCGCAGGGCGTGGTTTGCGGCAAGGAACGGCGGCGATAGCCCGAGCCGGCCGTTTCAGCGTCGTTGCGCGGAGCAGGCGGCGGCGACCAGGCTCGCTTCAGGGGTCTGCTAGACCGCCGGCGGCGGCAGGCCGCGAATCGCGCAGGCGGCGCGCAGGGTGTTGACCAGGAGGCAGGCCACGGTCATCTGGCCGACCCCGCCCGGCACCGGGGTGATCGCGCCGGCGGTCGCCAGCGCCTCGGTGAAGGCGACGTCGCCGATCAGCCGGGTCTTGCCGTCGTCACTGGGCAGGCGGGTGATGCCGACATCGATCACGGTCGCCCCCGGCTTGATCCAGTCGCCGCGCACCATCTCCGGCCGGCCGACGGCGGCATAGACCAGATCGGCGCGGCGGCACAGCTCGGGCAGGTCGCGCGAGCGCGAATGCGCGATGGTGACGGTGGCGTTCTCGTTAAGCAGCAGTTGCACCAGCGGACGGCCGACCAGGTTGGAGCGGCCGATCACCAGCGCCTCCAGGCCCTCCAGCGACGTGTGGACGCTCTTGGTCAGGATGATGCAGCCGAGCGGGGTGCAGGGCGACAGCGCCGGCAGCCCGGCGGCCAGCCGGCCGGCATTGTTGGGATGCAGCCCGTCGACGTCCTTGGCGGGGTCGATGGCGGCGATCACCGCTTCGGTGTCGAACGCAGCGGGCAACGGCAGTTGCACCAGGATGCCGTGGACGGCCGGATCGCGGTTGAGCCGGCCGATCAGGCCGAGCAGCTTGTCCTGGGTCACGTCGGCCGGCAGCACGTGCTCGAACGATGCCATGCCGGCGGCCTGGGTCTGCTTGTGCTTGCTGCGGACATAGACCTCGCTGGCGGGATCGTTGCCGACCAGCACCACGGCGAGGCCCGGCGTCAGGTCGTGATCGCGCTGGACCCGCGCCACCTCGTCGGCGACCCGCGCCCGAAGTTCCGTGGCAATGAGTTTCCCGTCGATGATTCGCGCGGTCATGTCGTCCCCTATCAATCAGGTCTCGTCGGCGGCCTTGGTTGCGGTCTTGCCCGCCACCAGGGCCTTTAGCGCCTCGCCCAGCCGGCGGGGATCGCCGTCCACCGCGATCTGCTTCAGCCGCGAGGTCGCGCCGGCCAGCAGGCGCACGTCCCGTTTCGGCACCTTGAGCGCCCGCGCCAGCAGGTCGGTGACGGCGCGGTTGGCCTCGCCGCCCTCGGCAATGGCCCGGACCCGGACCCTCACGACGCTTTTCCCGTTGGCAAGGGTTTCCACCCCGTCGATGTCGTCGCGTCCGCCGCGCGGCGTCACCCGCAGCGCGACGCTGATGCCCGCGGTGGAATAGCGCCAGGGCTCCATCAGGCTCTGTCCATCAGGCTCTGTCTATCAGGGTCGGTCCATCGGCGGTCGTCCGGCGAGGCTCAGAACACCGAGGGGTAGATGTAATAGGTAATCACTCGCTGGATGAACATGATGATGAGGATCAGGATGATCGGCGAAATATCGAGCCCGCCCAGATTGGGCAGGAAATTACGGATCGGCCGCAGCAGCGGCTCGGTGATGCGATACAGGAATTCGGCCACCGAGGCGACGAACTGGTTGCGGGTATTGACCACGTTGAACGCGATCAGCCACGACAGGATGGCGGAGGCGATGAGCAGCCAGACGTAGAGATCGAGAATAATGAGGACGATATCGAGAATGGCGCGCATGGCGGGAGAGGCTCGCGGGGGTTGGTCGCGGGTTGCGGAAGTCGGTTGGGGCGGAAACTATCGATTCACCCCCCGCTAAACAAGGGAAGTTCCGGCCCTTTTTGCGGCGAGCGCGGAAATGCGCGATAGCCTTGGCGTGTCCTTGACTTGGTGCCGGTCGGGATTTAAATGACGCCCACTTGCCGATGGCGGAGTTCCAGTCGCCAATCGCAACGGGGCCATAGCTCAGCTGGGAGAGCGCGTCGTTCGCAATGACGAGGTCGGGAGTTCGATCCTCCCTGGCTCCACCAGCCTTCGCTGGCTTCGCCAGCTACGGCTCGGCAAGCCACGATCAACCTCTCGAAGGCGAAGCCAGCGAAGGCTGCCGCGGCGTAGCCCGCAGGGCGAAGTCGGGTCCCTCACTTATCTCCCGGCGAATCGCGGCGGTCGCTTTTCCATGAAGCTCGCCACTCCCTCGCGGAAGTCCGGGCCCGACAGCGCGATCGCCATTTCGCGGTTGGCGTCGATGGTGGCTTCCGCCAGCGTCTGGAACGGCACGTCGTAAAGCTGCCGCTTGATGACCGCCATGGCCGACGGCGAGACGTTGTCGGCGAGGTCGCGGGCGTAGGCGTAGGTCTGCTCGCGGAGCCGGTCCGGCGGACAGAGCCGGTTGACCAGACCGATCCGCAGCGCTTCCTCGCTGGAAACGCGGCGCGCCGACAGCAGCAGGTCGAGCGCGTTGGCGTGGCCGACGATGTGCGGCAGCATCCAGCTGATGCCATGCTCGGCGATCAGGCCGCGCCGCGCGAAGGAGGTGGTGAACACGGTGTTGTCGGCGGCGAATCGCATGTCGCAATACAGCGCATGAACCAGTCCGATGCCGGCGGTGGCGCCGTTCAGCATGCCGATGATCGGTTTCGCGATCGACGGATAGAAGCCGTAGCGCGATTGCCAGTCCGGCCGGCGGTTCATGTCGAAGGCCGGAATCTCGCTGCCGCGCTTCTTGATGTCGCTCGGATCGAGTCCCTTGAGCGCATCCATGTCGGCGCCGGCGCAGAAGGCGCGGCCCGCGCCGGTCAGCACGATGACGCGGACGTTGTCGTCGTTCGCCGCCGCGGTCATGGCCGCGCGCACCTCGCGCTCCATGGTCGCGGTCCACGCATTCATGCGGTCCGGCCGGTTCAGCGTGATGGTCGCGACGCGATCCTCGACGCCGTAGAGAATATCCTGATAGTTCATCGCGCGCTCCTGTCACGTGGTGTCGGGGGTGTTTCGGCTTTCGGCCGCGCCCGATTGGCAAGCAGCCCGTCATGGACGACGATGCTGCAATTTCCGATGACGGTCGAGCGTTTCAAGCGGTGAAAACCTGGATCGTCTCACTCGGCCGCCTGGGCGGGCACGATGTCGGCCGCGTGGGCGCGGTCGTGGCGCAGCCAGTTACGCAGGAAAGCCGTCAGCCAGGTGCGCTCCGCGAGGTCGTGGACCGCCCGGCCGGCGAAGTGCGCCGCGCGCGGCTGCGCGCCCGGCAGCGCCAGCAGGGCCGCGCCACGGGTGGTCCAGCGATGCATCATGGCGTGGGTGACGTCAGGGTGAAACTGCAATCCGAACGCGGTGTCGGCGCGAAACGCCTGGATCGGAAATTCATCGCCCTCGGCGAGCAGTTCGCCGCCGCGCGGCAGGGTAAAGCCCTCGCAATGCCATTGATAGACATGGGCGGGCCACGGCCCGCACAGCGCGCGGCCGGCGGCGGTGGGCCTGATCGGATAATAGCCGATCTGCGCCCGCCCTTGCGGATGCGGCGCGACGGTGGCGCCAAGCTGCCGCGCCAGCATCTGCGCGCCGAGGCAGATGCCGAGATAGGGCCGCCGCTCCTTGAGCGGCAGGCCGATCCAGTCGATTTCCCGCCGGATGAAGGCATCGGAATCGTTGGCGCTCATCGGGCCGCCGAACACGATCGCGCCGGCATGATCGTCGAGCGTGGACGGCAGCGGATCGTTGAAGCGCGGCCTGCGGATGTCGAGCGCGTAGCCAAGCGCGCGCAGCGCGTTGCCCACCCGCCCCGGCGTCGAGGAGTCCTGATGCAGCAGCACCAGCACCGGCCGGCGGTCGCCGGCCTCGAAACCCGTGGCGCTCTCGAAGTTGGTCAGGCGAATCGACATCGTGCGCTGGTGCCTCGCGCGTCGCGCGCGCTCATTCCGGATCGAGAATTATCCGGGTTGGTAAATTTTTCATGAGCGCGCCATCAACCGGAGCAAGCCGGCCGAAACAAGGCGGTCAGCGGCCACGCTGGATCAGGCCGACCATCGTCAGCACGAAGCCGCGCGGCACGAAACGCAGCATGAACGGGATCGCGCGCACGCCGAACCCCGGCAGCACGACCCGCTTGCCGCGCGTCAAGCCGTGATAGCCGGCCAGCGCCACCCTCTCGGCGCTGACGTTGAGAATCGCGGAATCGACGCCGGAGGTGAAGCCGGCGCGCGCCTGGAATTCGGTCGGCACCGGGCCGGGGCACAGCGCGGTGACGCGGACGCCGTGTCGCCCGAGTTCGTTGTGCAGGGCGTCGCTGAGCGACAGCACATAGGCCTTGGTGGCGTAGTACACCGCCATGCCCGGTCCCGGCAGGAAGGCCGCGATCGAGGCGACGTTGAGCAGGCCGCCGCGATGGCGAATCAGGCTGTCCGAAAAACGCAGCGACAGATCGGTGAGCGCGCGGATGTTGACCGCGACCATATCGAGCTGCTTGGCGCGGTCGAGCGTTGTCGCCGGGCCGAACAGGCCGAAGCCGGCGTTGTTGACGAGGATGTCGATCTCGACGCCGGCGGCGTCGAGCGTCGCGGCGATCACTTCGCCGGCGTCCGGCCGCGTCAGGTCGCACGGGATGACGAGCGGCGGCGCGCCGCCCGCGGCGACGATCGCGGCGGCCAGCGCCTCAAGCCGGTCGTCGCGGCGCGCCACCAGCGCGACACGATGCCCGTTCGCGGCGAAGATGCGCGCGAGGTCGGCGCCGATGCCCGACGACGCGCCGGTGATCAAGGTTACGCAGGTGCTCAAGGCGTCACGCTCTTGAATGGCCGACGGTCGCGGCCGTCGTCGCAAGGTCCGGGTGATGGGTTGGCGACGAAACAGTCAGGCAAATCGCCGGTGGGTTCAAGTCTCATGCCGGGTCAGGCGGTCGGGTCGGGGATGTCCTCGGAACTGTCGCGGGCGACCCGGCGCTTGATCTGGATGCGATCGCGCGACGATACGCCGAGCAGGTCGGCGGCCCGCCACATCACGTTGTCCTCGAACTCGCTGACATTGCCGTCGGCGTAGACCAGTTCCCACATCATTTCGACGATGCGTTTGCGGCCCTCCTCGTCGACGGAGCGCATGATGACGCTGGTGAAGTGATAGAGGTCGACCGCCTCGCCCTCCATCAGCGTCGCCGCCGCGATCAGTTTGGCGACGGTCGGCGGATCGAGCCGGAAGCGGGATTGCAGCAGCGCGTGCAATTTCTGCTTCTCGACCTCGGAGGGTTCGCCGTCCAGCGACACCACATGGATCAGCAGCGCCGTGGCGGCGAGACGATAGTCGGTGTCGCTGAAGGGACGATTGTCCGGCGCCAGCGGCGCGGCGACCTCGGCGATGAACTGACGGAGTTTATCCAGCATCCGGGAGTCCGTGGTTGTCCGTGGGTGGCCCAACGGCGCGGCGGCGAGGGGCCGCGCTCTATGGCCCGAAAATGCAACGGTGGCAATCCATTTCGGGTTCCGGATCGCGGCATGACGGTTTTGTCATCTTGGCGCGTCAGCGGCGAGCCAGGCGGAACGGCGGCGAGCGGTCGGGCTGGGTGGTGACGACGCCCATCGGCATCACCGGGATATCGTCGTCGCGTTCGACATGGAACGCGCCGATGATCCTGGCGAGCGCCAGCGTCGCCTCGACGATGGCGAAATGGGCGCCGATGCAGACGCGGGGGCCGACGCCGAACGGCAGATAGGCGAAGCGGTCGGGCGGCGTGCTGCCTGCCGCGAATCGCTCCGGGACGAAGGCGTCGGGATCGCGCCACAGCTTTTCGTGCCGGTGCAGCAGCCACGGCGCGATCAGGATGACGTCGCCGGTGGCGACTTCGAGGCCGTCGCCGAGGGTGTCGGGGCCGGCGGCGGCCCGCGCGATCAGGAACGCCGGCGGATAGAGTCGCATCGTCTCGTCGATCACCGCGCGGGTGAACGGCAGCCGCTCGATGCTGGCGCTGTCGCCGGCGGCAAGGCCACGCGCTTCCGCCGCCACGCGATCCTGCGTCGCGGGGTCGAGCGCCAGCAGATAGAGCGACCAGAACAGCGCCGTCGCGGTGGTCTCGTGGCCGGCCAGGATCATGGTGGCGACCTGATCGCCGAGCTGTTCGTCGGAAAACGCCTGCCCGGTTTCCGGATCGCGCGCCGCCTCCATCAGTTCGAACAGGTCGCGGGGCGGAGCGCCGTCGGCCTTGCCGGCGGCGCGGCGCTCGGCGATCAGCGCTTGAATGAAGCGGGTCCAGCGCTTGCGGAAGAACGCGCGCGAAATGTCCTGCGGGCTCGGCCAGCCCAGCGGCAGCACCAGATCGAAGAAATGCGGGCGCGCCAGCCGCGAGCCGTATTCGATGACGAAGTCGCGCAGCGTCGCGCCGTGCCGCGCCATGCTGAACGAGAACATGGTGCGGCCGGCGATCTCCAGCGTCATGCGCTGCATCGCCTCGCGCAGGTCCACCGCCGCGTCGCGCCGCCGGTCGAGCGCCGCGACCGTCTCGTCGATGGCCGACACCATGTGCGGCACCAGCGTCGTCACCGCGCGCGGCGTGAAGGCGGGCGCCAGCGTGCGGCGCTGGTGTTTCCAGTCGCGGCCCTCCGCGATCAGCAGGCCCTGGCCCAGGATCGGGCGCAGCACACGGAAGGCCGCCGGCGTGCGGGTGTAGTTCTCGTAATTCTCCACCAGCACATGGCGGATCGCCATGGGCGTGTTGAGGATGAAGCTGCCGTGGCCGAAGAAGCGGCCCCGGATGACATCGTCCTCATAGGCGCGCTGGCCCCAGCTTGCGATGGTGCTTTTGCGAATCGCGGCGATGCGCGCCAGCCGGCCCATGTTGTCGGGCGCGCGCGGCGGGAACGGCGGCACCAGCGGCGGACGACCGACCGGCGGATCGATGATTTCGGCAATGCTCAAGGTGCGGCCTCACGGGTGAGAGATGTTCGCTGCGGACGGCGATCCGACGCTACGATCTGGGTATTCTCGGGGCTTCGGGAAGGGGGTCGCGAAAATAACTCTATCCAGATCCCGCGAGGTGAGAATCGGCCATCGACGGCGGCCGGCTCCCGCCTCGCCCCACGCCCGGCTTGCCTCGCGCCGACATTCGACTCTAGATTTCCGACCCCGCCGACTCAGAGCCGCCCGGCACGGACAATCACAGGTATCAGGCACCGACCCGCATGACCGAGCCGCCGAAACCATCGACGCCCGCCGCCAACGGTCTTGCCGCGCCGCTGCGGATCAAGCTGTTCCGGCGGATCTGGCTCGCCAGCCTGCTCTCCAATCTCGGCCTGATGATTCAGGGCGTCGGCGCGGCCTGGGCGATGACGCAGATGACATCCGCCGCCGACAAGGTGGCGCTGGTGCAGACCGCGTTGATGATGCCGGTGATGCTGATCTCGATGCCGGCCGGCGCCATCGCCGACATGTACGACCGGCGCAAGGTCGGGCTGATATCGTTGATGATCGCCCTGACCGGCGCGACCGGCCTGACGGCGCTGGCGTGGAGCGGGATGATTACGCCGAACCTGCTACTGGGGTTTTGCTTCCTCGTCGGCAGCGGCATGGCGCTGTTCGGTCCGGCATGGCAGGCCTCGGTGGCCGAGCAGGTGCCGGCGGAAACACTGCCTTCGGCGGTGGCGCTCAACGGCATCAGCTACAACATCGCGCGCAGTTTCGGCCCGGCCATCGGCGGCATCGTGGTGGCGGCGGCGGGCGCGGTCGCGGCCTTCGCCACCAACATGCTGTGCTACGTGCCGCTGTTGATCGCGATGTTCCTGTGGCGCCGCGTCAGCGAGCCGTCGCGGCTGCCGCGCGAGCAGTTGCCGCGCGCGATGGTGTCGGGCTTCCGCTATATCGCCAACTCGCCCGCGATCCGCATCGTGCTCGGGCGGACGCTGGTGACCGGCATCACCGGCGGCTCGATCTCCGCCCTGATGCCGCTGGTGGCGCGCGACCTGCTGCATGGCGGCGCCCAGACTTACGGCATCATGCTTGGCGCCTTCGGCATGGGCGCGGTGGTTGGCGCGCTCAGCATCGGCAGGATCCGCAAATACGTCAACGGCGAGACGGCGGTGCGGCTGTGCGCGCTGGTGATGGGCCTCGCCATCGCCGCCGTCGCCGTCAGCAAGATGGCGATCCTGACCGCCGCGGCGCTGGTGGTGGCCGGCGCGGTATGGATGCTGGCGGTGGCGCTGTTCAACATCGGGGTGCAACTGTCGGCGCCGCGCTGGGTCGCGGGGCGGTCGCTGGCGGCGTTTCAGGCCGCCGCCGCCGGCGGCATCGGCATCGGAAGCTGGATTTGGGGTCATCTCGCCAACGGCATCGGCGTCGAGGGCGCGCTCCTGGTGTCGGGCGCCGCGATGTTCGTCTCGCCGGTGCTGGGGCTATGGATGCGGATGCCCTCGGTCGAGGGCCGCGACGAGGCCGCCGACATGCTGGCGGACCCCGAGGTTCGGTTGGGGCTTACCGGGCGCAGCGGGCCGATCATCGTCGAAATCGAATACCGCGTCGATCTCAACCGCGCCCGCACCTTTTACCGGCTGATGCAGATGGTCCAGCTCAGCCGCAAGCGCAACGGCGCCTATGGCTGGTCGATCGCCCGCGACATCGCCGATCCGCAACTGTGGACCGAACGCTATCATTGCCCGACCTGGAACGATTATCTGCGCCAGCGCAATCGCGCGACGCAGTCGGAACGCAAGCTGCACCTGCGGGCGATGAAATTCCATCACGGGCTGGAGCCGGTGAAGATTCGCCGGATGCTGGAGCGGCCGTTCGGCTCGGTGCGCTGGAAGGAAAGCTCGCCTGACCGCATCGCGGCGGCGGCGGTGCAAGTGCTGCCGGCCGCGACGCCGGTGGGCGGCAGCCACTAATTTTTGGCGGAGCAACGCGAAACTGCCCGTGTCCCGGATGCGACGCGGCACAAGCGTCAGCGCCGTGCCGCTTCGCTGATCCGGGACCGTCGCGGGCGACGCCGCCGATACGGTCCCGGCTCTGCGATGCACCGCTTGCGCGCTGCATCGCGTCCGGGACACGGATGACCGGATCTTCCGCTTTCGGGGAGAGTCTCTAGCGCCAGTCGCGGATGTCCACGAAATGGCCGGCGATCGCCGCCGCCGCCGCCATCGCCGGCGACACCAGATGGGTGCGGCCCTTGAAGCCCTGACGGCCCTCGAAATTGCGGTTCGAGGTCGAGGCGCAGCGCTCCTCCGGCGCGAGCTTGTCCGGGTTCATCGCCAGGCACATCGAGCAACCCGGCTCGCGCCATTCGAAACCGGCCTTGATGAAGATCTTGTCGAGGCCCTCGGCTTCCGCCTGTTCCTTCACCAGGCCCGAGCCCGGCACGATCATGGCGTTGACGTGGCCGTTGACGGTCTTGCCCTCGGCGACCTTCGCCGCGGCGCGCAGGTCTTCGATGCGGCCGTTGGTGCAGGAGCCGATGAAGACGCGGTCGAGCCTGATGTCGGTGATCTTCGTTCCCGCCTTGAGGCCCATGTAGTCGAGCGCGCGGTGCTTCGAGATGCGCTTGGCCTCGTCGGCGATCTTGTCGGGGTCGGGCACGACGCCGGTGATCGAGACCACGTCCTCGGGCGAGGTGCCCCAGGTGACGATCGGTGGCAGCGAAGCGGCGTCGAGGCGGATTTCATGGTCGAAATGCGCGCTCTCGTCGCTGCGCAGCGTGTCCCAGTAGCGCCGCGCCGCATCCCAGGCGTCGCCCTTCGGCGCCTTGGCGCGGCCTTTCAGGAATTCGTAGGCGATTTCGTCCGGCGCGATCAGGCCGGCGCGCGCGCCGCCCTCGATCGACATGTTGCAGACCGTCATGCGGCCTTCCATCGACAGCGCGCGGATGGCCTCGCCGGCGTATTCGAGCACGTAGCCGGTGCCGCCGGCGGTGCCGATCTCGCCGATGATGGCCAGAATGATGTCCTTGGCGGTGACGCCGTCCGGCAGCTTGCCGTCGACGATCGCGCGCATGTTTTTTGCTTTCTTCTGAATCAGCGTCTGGGTGGCGAGCACATGCTCGACCTCCGAGGTGCCGATGCCATGCGCCAGCGCGCCGAACGCGCCATGCGTCGAGGTGTGGCTGTCGCCGCAGACGATGGTGGTGCCGGGCAGGGTGAAACCCTGCTCCGGGCCGATGACGTGGACGATGCCCTGCCGCTTGTCGAACTCGTTATAGTATTCGATGCCGAAATCCTTGGCGTTCTGCGCCAGGGCGGCGATCTGCTCGGCGCTTTCCGGATCGGGATTGGGCTTGGAGCGGTCGGTGGTGGGCACGTTGTGATCGACCACGGCCAGCGTCTTCTCCGGCGCGTGGACCTTGCGGCCGGCGGTGCGCAGCCCCTCGAACGCCTGCGGCGAGGTGACCTCGTGAACCAGATGGCGGTCGATGTAGAGCAGGCAGGTGCCGTCCTCGGCCTCGTGGACCAGATGATCGTTCCAGATCTTGTCGTACAGCGTGGTGGCGGATTTCGAATCGGACATGATTGTCGGCCTTGGATTAAGGAAATGACGTGGTTCGGGGATCGGCGCGGAGCGCCGGACGTCAGTTCGCGAGGAGCGATGTCGTCGTCCGCCGGCCGAAGAAGCGCCACGGCAGGCGCGCGCGGTCGTCGAGCACGATCCGGGCAACGGTCTGTTTGCGATCTGGAACCATTCCATATCCTAGCACAGGCGCGACCGTGCCGACAACGCGGCCGGCGGCAAGGCTACGATCCGCTCGCGCAACAAAAAAGCGCGGGACCGGCCCGCGCTTTTCGCCATCGCAACGCGACGGAGATTACTGGCCGGCGGCGGCCGGCTGGGCGCGGTCCTGCTTCTTCTCGACGATGCGGGCCGACTTGCCGCGCAGGTTGCGCAGGTAATACAGCTTGGCGCGACGTACCTTGCCGCGACGCACCACCTTGATCGAGTCGATCATCGGGGACAGCAGCGGAAACACGCGCTCGACGCCCTCGCCGTAGGAAATCTTGCGCACGGTGAAGCTCTCGTTGAGCCCGCCGCCGGAGCGGCCGATGCAGACGCCCTCATAAGCCTGGACGCGGGTGCGCTCACCCTCGACCACCTTGACGTTGACGATCACGGTATCGCCGGGGCCGAATTCCGGAATGGTCTTGCCGGCGGACAGCTTGTCGAACTGCTCTTTTTCGATCTGCTGGATGATATTCATTGCAAAACTCCATCGGCGGCGCGCCAGCCCGTCCGGGCGGCTGCGTGAAAATTCCTAATCCTGAAGCGCGGATTGGGCGGTCCTATACGGCAAAGCAAAGCCGTTGTCACCCGTCTGTCGCGCTTTTTGGTCCTTTTTGGCGTCCGGGGCCGTCGCCGAGGGCGGCCCACAGGTCCGGACGGCGGGTCCTGGTCAGGGTTTCGGCCTCCCCCCGCCGCCACGCCGCGACCTTGGCGTGGTCGCCGGACAGCAGGACTTCGGGGATCGGCCGGCCCTCGAACAGTTGCGGACGGGTGTATTGTGGGTATTCCAGTAGTCCCGACGAAAAGCTCTCCTCGGTTCCCGATTCCGGCTTGCCCATCACCCCCGGCAACAGCCGGACGCAGGCGTCGAGCAGCACCATGGCGGCGATCTCGCCGCCCGACAGCACGTAGTCGCCGACCGAGACCTCCTCCAGACCTCGGGCGTCGATGACCCGCTGGTCGATGCCCTCGAACCGGCCGCAGACGATCAGCGGACCGGGCCCCGCCGCAAGCTCCGCGACCCGCGACTGGGTCAATGGCCGACCGCGCGGGCTCATCACCAGGCGCGGCCGGTCGGGGGCGACGGCGGCCAGGTCGATGGCCGTGGCGAGCACGTCGGGGCGCAGCACCATGCCGGGGCCGCCGCCGGCCGGGGTGTCGTCGACGCTGCGGTGCCTGTCGGTGGCGGCGGCGCGGATGTCGCGCGCCTCCAGCTCCCACAGGCCGCCCGCCAGCGCCCGCCCGGCGAGGCTGGCCCCGAGCGGGCCGGGGAACATGCCGGGAAACAGCGTCAGGACCGTCGCGCGCCAGGTGCCTTGTCGCACGAAGCTCATCCCTTGCCGATATCGCCCTCGCGGGCGTCGCTCGCTTCCAGCGTTTCCGGCTCGCGGCTGAAGCGCTTGACCAGCGGCATTTGCAGCATCGCGAACACCATGGTGATCGGAATCACCCCGAACGCCTTGAACGCGACCCAGAAGTCGGTGCTCTGGGTGCGCCAGATGACCTCGTTCAGCAGCGCCATGGCGGCGAAGAACAGGGCCCAGCGCAAGGTCAGCTTGCGCCAGCCCTCCGGCGTCAGGTTGAACATCTGGTCGAACAGCACGGCGATGAAGGAGCGGCCGAACAACAGCCCGCCGCCGAGGATCGCCGCGAACAGGCCGTAGATGATGGTCGGCTTGACCTTGATGAAGGTCTCGTCGTGCAGCACCAAAGTCAGCGTGCCGAACACCAGCACGATGACGCCGGTGACCAGCGCCATCACCGGGATGTGCCGCGTCACCATCCATGAGACAACCAGCGCCGCGACGATCGCCACCATGAAAGCGCCGGTGGCGACGAACAGGTTGAATTTGGCGTTGGCGAAGAAAAAGATCAGCAGCGGCCCCAATTCGGTCGCCAGCTTGAACAGCGGATGCGGCTGCTTCTTGTCCATGCTCAGCTTTCAATCCCGGCGACGGCCTTGGCGAAATCCGCCGCGGTGAACGGCGACAGGTCGTCGACGCCCTCGCCGACGCCGATGAAATGCACCGGCAGCTTGTACTTCTCCGAAAGCGCCACCAGGATGCCGCCGCGCGCGGTGCCGTCGAGCTTGGTCATCACCAGCCCGGTGACCCCGGCGGTGCGCTGGAACGCCTCGACCTGCGACAGCGCGTTCTGTCCCACGGTGGCGTCGAGCACCAGTAGCACCGCGTGCGGCGCGCTGGCGTCGACCTTGCGCATGACGCGGATGACTTTCTCCAACTCGCTCATCAGCTCGGACTTGTTCTGCAAGCGCCCGGCGGTGTCGATCAGCAGCACGTCCTTGCCTTCGGCTTTCGCCGCCGTCAGCGCGTCGAACGCCAGTCCCGCCGCGTCGGAGCCCTGCGGCCGCGCGATCACCGGCGCGCCGGTGCGCTCGCCCCACACTTTCAGTTGCTCGATGGCGGCAGCGCGAAACGTGTCGCCGGCGGCGAGCATCACCTTGCGGCCCTCCGCCGCGAAGCGCGAGGCCAGCTTGCCGGTGGTGGTGGTCTTGCCGGAGCCGTTAACGCCGACCATCAGGATCACGAACGGTTTCTGCACGGAATCGACGACGAGGGGCTTGGCCACCGGGCTCAGCACCTTCTCGACCTCGGTCGCGACCACGCCCTTGACCTCGTCGGCCGAGATCGCCTTGTCGTAACGGCCGTGGCCGACGGCGGCGGAAATCCGCGCCGCGACGTCGGAGCCGAGGTCGGCGCGCAGCAGCACGTCCTCGATGTCGTCGAGCATGGCGCGGTCGAGCTTGCGGCGGATCACCAGATCCGCGACCGCGGTTCCCAATGAGGCCGAGGTGCGCTTGAGCCCGCTGGAGAGCCGTCGCCACCAGCTCTGTTTCGGTTGGTCAGGAGTATTGTCGGTCATGACGGCAATGCTCTAAACACTTTGGACCGCGAACGAAAGACATCTTCCCGATATGGACACCCCGCAACTTTCCGCCGAGGACATCGCCGCCCGCGTCCTGCACCGCGACGGCCTGATGCTGGTGATCGACAAGCCGGCCGGGCTGCCGGTGCATCGCGGCCCCAAGGGCGGCGCCAATCTGGAGGATTCGTTCGACGCGCTGCGCTTCGGCCTGCCGCGCCCGCCGGTGCTGGCGCATCGGCTCGACCGCGACACCTCCGGTTGTCTGGTGCTGGGGCGCCACCGCAAGGCCACCGCCTCGCTGGGGCTGCTGTTCAAGCACGGCAAGATCGACAAGACCTATTGGGCGGTGGTGGAAGGCGGCCCTGTTGAGGATGAAGGAACCATCGATATCCCGCTCGGCCGGTTGAATGCCGAACGCGGCTGGTGGCAGAGGCCCGATCCGCAAGGCCAGCCGGCGCTGACCAACTGGACAGTGCTGGGGCGCGGCGGCGGGCTGACCTGGCTGGCGCTGGAGCCCGTCACCGGCCGCACCCACCAGTTGCGGGTGCATTGCGCGGCGATGGGCTGGCCGATCGTCGGCGACAATATCTACGGCAACGGACCTCGCTTCGGCGAACCGTCGCTGCACCTGCACGCGCGCGAGATCGTCATCCCGCTGTCGCGCAACAAGCCGCCGGTGCGCGTCACCGCCCCCGCGCCGCCGCATCTGCACGCCCGGCTCAAGGCGTGCGGGTGGACCGCGGAATAATTCAGTATCATCGTGAGCGGCATCGTTTCATTTCGTCATTGCCGGGCTTGGCCCGGCAACCCATCATTCTTCAAGAAGATGGATGCCCGGATCAAGTCGGGGCATGACGACCGAGAAGTCTGTGCCGAGGGTGTTACGCGATCAGCCGCGCGCCGTCGTGGCCGGTGATGGTCATTGTCCGCACTTCGCCCGGTACGCCATCCGAAATCGCCACCGGCATGAAATGTTCGGTGCGGCCCTGGGTCGCGCTTTCGATCAGCACGGATCGCGTCGCGCCGATCTCCGTCTCCAGCCGCCGCCGCAGCGCCGCTTCGCCGGCTTCGCGCAGCCGCTTCGCGCGGTCCTTGATGACGCGGCCATCGACCTGCGGCATCCGCGCCGCCGGCGTGCCGGGACGCGGCGAGTAAGGAAAGACGTGCAGGAAGGTCAGGCCGCAATCGTCCACCAGCGCCCGCGAGCGCGCGAACATATCCTCGGTCTCGGTCGGGAAACCGGCGATGATGTCGGCGCCGAACACGATGTCCGGCCGCAATCGCCGCACCTCGTCGCAGAACGCAATCGCGTCGGCGCGCGAATGCCGCCGCTTCATGCGCTTCAGGATCATATCGTCGCCGGCCTGCAACGACAGGTGCAGATGCGGCATCAACCGCTCCTCGTTGGCGGCGGCGTCGAGCAGGTCGCGGTCCGCCTCGATCGAATCGATCGAGGAAATCCGCAGGCGCTTCAATTCCGGTACGTGCCTGAGGATGCGCTTCACCAGCGCGCCGAGCTTGGGGTCGCCGGGCAGGTCCGCGCCGTAGCTGGTGAGATCGACGCCGGTCAGCACGATCTCGGCGTGGCCACGTTCGACCAGCGCGCGCACCTGTTCGATGACGCCGCCCATCGGCGCCGAGCGCGAATTGCCGCGCCCAAAGGGAATGATGCAGAAGGTGCAGCGATGGTTGCAGCCGTTCTGCACCTGCACGAACACGCGCGGCAGCCCGGCTTGGAAGCCGTCGAGGAGATGCGGCGCCATTTCGCGCACCGCCATGATATCGGCGACCGCGATCTTTTCCTCGGCGCTGACGCCGAAGTCGGCGGCGCGCGCAAGCGCCGCGCGGGTGTCGCGCCACGCCGCGCCATGCAGCTTGTCGTCGTTGCCGACGACGCGCGCGACCTCCGGCATCGCCGCGAACATCGCGGCCTGCGTCTGCGCCGCGCAGCCGGTGACGACAATGCGCGCCTCGGGCCGCTCGCGCTTCAATTTGCGGATCGTTTGCCGCGCCTGCGCCACCGCCTCGTTGGTGACCGCGCAACTGTTGATGACGACGGTGTCGCCGAGACCGGCGGCATCCGCCTCGCGGCGGATTACTTCCGACTCGAAGGCGTTGAGGCGGCAGCCGAAGGTGACGACGTCGACGCCCATGCCCCCACCCTACCCTCCCCCGCAAGCGGGGGAGGGATTAAGGGAGGGGGTGGCGAACAGCGCCGGATCGAAGCGGCCTTCGTATTCGAAAGCGGCCGGGCCGGTCATCAGCACATGGTCGTCGCGCTCGCGCCATTCGATGGTCAGTTCGCCGCCCGGCAAGGTCATGTGCACGACGCGGCCGGTGCGCTTGAGCCGCGCCGCCGCCACCGCCGTGGCGCAGGCCGCCGAGCCGCACGCCTTGGTGAGGCCCGCGCCGCGTTCCCAGGTGCGCATCGCGATGTGGTCGCGATCAACAATGTGCGCCAGCGTGATGTTGGCGCGCTCCGGGAAGATCGGATGGTTTTCCAGCAGCGGCCCCAGCCGTTCGAGATCGTAGGCGTGGATATCGTCCACCCAGAAGATCGCGTGCGGGTTGCCCATGCTGACCACGGAGGGCGAATGCAGGATCGGGGCGTCGATCGGCCCGATCTGCAATTCGATATAGCGGGTGTCTCGGAATTCCTCCGCCAGCGGAATGTCGCGCCAGCCGAATTTCGGCGCGCCCATGTCGACCGTGTAGAGGTCCGGCGCGGGGCCCCGCCAGCAGTTGATAAGGCCGGCGCGGGTCTCGAAGGTCAGCGCCGTCTGGCCGGTGGCGGCGAAAGTCTGCCGCGCCACGCAGCGCATGCCGTTGCCGCAGGCCCCGGCCTCGGAGCCGTCATTGTTGTAGATGCGCACGAACGCCTCGGTGCCCGGCGCGCGCGGCGGCAGCAGCACCATCAACTGATCGTAAGGCACGCCCGAGGGCGCGCCGATGGCGCGGGCGTCGTCGGGGGTGATCGTGGCGGTGGACCCGCGCAGGTCCACCACGACGATCTCGTTGCCGATGCCGTTCATCTTGCTGAAAGGGCGGTGGGCCAGCGCGCTCATCACGAATTCCATATTTACGCCGTGTTATATGGCGAACAGCGACGGGTTGGCCAGTGCCGGGCCGGTTCGCCGGGCCGGAACAGAAATGCCGGGCGACAGGGGACGACGATGGAACCGGCGTGATAGCATGACCCGATGGCGCGAATCCGCCCTCTCGCGCCGCGCCCGCCGATCATGCCCGCCGGCATGACCATGGAGACATTGGAATGAATCGTTCCCGCCTGCTTCGCCTCGCCGTGGCCGCTCTCGCCCCGGCGGTCGCGCTGACGCTCGGCCCGGCCGCGACCCTGGCGCAAGCGCCGCAGGCCGCGCCGCCCACCGCGACGACGCCCGCGCCGGCCGCGCCCACCCCCGACAAGCCGGACCAGACCGCGCCCGCCACCGCCGCCCCGGCGACACCGGTTCCGACGACGCCGCCGGCCAGCGCCGTGACCCCCAACATGGCCCCGGCGACGCCGGCCGCCGATCCGTTCGGCGAGGAGATCACGCTGACCCCGAAAACGGTGCTGATCTACACCGGCAACGCCACCTGGGACTCCGCGTTCGAGAGCCTGACCGACGCCTTCAAGGCGCTTCAGGCCCTGCTCGCCAAGCAGGGCATCAAACCGGCCGGCGATCCGCTGGTGGTCTACACCTCGACCGACGACAACGGCTTCGTGTTCCAGGCCGAGATGCCGGTGGAGCAGGAGCCGAAAGATCTGCCGAAAAACATGACCATGGGCAAATCGCCGGAAGGCAAGGCGCTGAAGTTCGTCCACCGCGGCTCCTACGACAACATGGACAACACCTACGAGGCGATCACCAATCACCTTGACGACAAGCGGCTCGAAGCCAAGGACCTGTTCATCGAGGAATACACCACCGATCCGCTGAAGACGGCGGAGGACAAGTTGGTCATCAACGTCTATGTCCCACTGAAGTGAGAACCATGATCGCACCCCGCATCCTGACCGCCGCGCTGGCGGCGACCGCCCTGAGCCTGTCCGGAGCCGCCATGGCCGACGCCAATCCGCCGCCGATGATTGCCGTGACCGGCGAGGCCACCGTCAACGCCGTGCCGGATCTGGCGCGGATCGACGGCGGCGTCACCACCGACGCCAAAACCGCGCGCGAGGCCAGCGACGCCAACAACGCGACGATGGGTCGCGTGCTGCTGGCGCTGCAAGGCGCGGGGTTGGCTGAGAAGGACTACCAGACCTCGCGGCTGTCGCTGTCGCCGCAATACGTCAATGCCGGTCCCAACCGGAACGGCCCGCCGGTGGTGAGCGGCTATCGCGCCAGCAACCGCGTCACCGTCCGGCTGCGCGAAGTCAGCAAGGTCGCTTCCATCATCGACGCGCTGGTCGCCGCCGGCGCTAACGACATCGGCGGCATCAACTTCTCGGTGTCGAACCCCTCGAAGCTGCTCGACGAGGCGCGGCCCAGGGCGATCGCCGACGCGCGGCGCAAGGCGGAGATATACGCCAAGGCCGCCGGCGTCACGCTGGGCGATCCGCTCAGCATCAGCGAGGGCGGCGTCGCGCTGCCGATGCCGATGGCGCGCCGGGCGTCGATGGATTTCGCCGCCGCGCCGGTTGCCCCCGGCGAGGAAACGCTGCATATCCATGTCAGCGTGTCGTGGGCGATCAAGCCGGCGGGGCAGTAGGAAATATTTGATTTTACTATGGATATTGCCCTAAACCGCCGCCCGCCGCGGATCCGCCCGGCCGGTGTTTGTTGACTTTGGCGTCGAACCGGCGTTTAAACGCGCCACTTCTCGGAAAGACGCTCTTTTCGATCCGCCGCCCGGCCCGTGAGGCCGGAGGTCAACGCCCGACAGCGCTGTGCGCCCTCGGGCGCAAACGTGTTTGGATTAGCTTCGTGCCACTATATCGGTGAGCACGGAGCGCCTCCCATCGGGAGGGGGTTGGGGTGAGGGGTTTTCGCCTCTCGATCGCGGTGCCCCCTCACCCGGATCGTTGACACGATCCGACCTCTCCCGCCGGGGAGAGGTGAAGAAAGGTTGATTGGCTGATGTTCGACAATCTGTCGGAAAAGCTGGGTGGCATTCTCGATCGGCTGACGCGGCGCGGCGCGCTGACGGAAGCCGATGTCGACGCCGCGATGCGCGAGGTGCGCCGCGCGCTGCTGGAAGCCGACGTCGCGCTGGAAGTGGTCCGTTCCTTCACCGAGCAGGTGCGTGAGCAGGCGGTCGGCGCCACCGTGGTCAAGTCGGTGACGCCGGGCCAGATGGTGGTCAAGATCGTCCACGACCAGCTGATCGCCACGCTGGGCGCCGACGGCCAGACCATCGACCTCAACGCCCCGGCGCCGGTGCCGATCATGATGGTCGGCCTGCAAGGCTCCGGCAAGACCACCACCACCGCGAAACTCGCCCGACGTCTCACCCAGCGCGACAAGCGCAAGGTGCTGATGGCCTCGCTCGACATCTACCGCCCGGCGGCGATGGAGCAACTGGCCGTGCTCGGCCGCGATCTCGACATCGCCACGCTGCCGATTGTCGAAGGCCAGAAGCCGGAGCAGATCGCCCGCCGCGCCATCGAGGCCGGCCGCCTCGGCGGCTACGACGTGGTGCTGCTCGACACCGCCGGCCGCACCACGCTCGACGAAGACATGATGAGCGAGGCGGCCAACATCAAAGCCGCCGCGCATCCGCATGAAGTGCTGCTGGTCGCCGATTCGCTGACCGGCCAGGACGCCGTCAACCTCGCGCGCTCGTTCGACCAGCGCGTCGGCCTCACCGGCATCGTGCTGACCCGCGTCGACGGCGACGGCCGCGGCGGCGCGGCGCTGTCGATGCGCGCCGTCACCGGCAAGCCGATCAAGCTGATCGGCACCGGCGAAAAGACCGACGCGCTGGAGGATTTTCATCCCGACCGCATCGCCGGCCGCATCCTCGGCATGGGCGACGTGGTGTCGCTGGTGGAAAAGGCCGCAGCCCATATCGACGCGGAGAAGGCCGCCCGCGTCGCCGAGAAGATGCGCAAGGGTCAGTTCGACCTTAACGACATGCGCGACCAGTTGCAGCAGATGGCCAAGATGGGCGGCATCGGCGGCCTGATGGGCATGATGCCCGGCATCGCCAAGATGAAGAATCAGATCGCCAACGCCGGCATCGACGATCACATCCTCAAGCGTCAGATGGCGATCATCGATTCGATGACGCGGCAGGAGCGCAAGCATCCCGACGTTCTCAAGGCCAGCCGCAAGAAGCGCATCGCCGCCGGCAGCGGGCAGAAGGTCGAGGACATCAACAAGCTGCTGAAGATGCATCGTAACATGGCCGACATGATGAAGATGATGGGCTCGGGCAAGCGCGGCCCGATGGCCGGCATCGCCCAGGCCATGGGGTTCGGCGGCGGCATGCCGTCGCCGGAGCAGATGAAGGCGATGGCCGACAAGCTGCCCAAGGGCGCCGACGGCCTGCCGCAACTGCCGAAGGACTTGCCCCCCGGCCTGCGCGGCGGCTTGCCGAACCTGCCGGGCCTCACCGGCATCACGGGCAAGCCGACTTTGCCGGGCCTCGGCGGCTTTCCCGGCCTGGGCAAGAAGAAATGAGTCTCGTCATTGCAACATTTCCGGCGTCATCGTCCACGCAGGCGGACGATCCGGTATTTCGCGACATCTCATTTCGAATGAGGCGGCCGCGATTACTGGATGCCCGCCTTCGCGGGCATGACGGCCTCGCCTCGTTCTAACAACACAACCAACTCACCAGACAGACTTCCAAAGGAGACTTTTATGTCCGTCGTTATCCGCCTCGCCCGTGCCGGCACCAAGAAGCGCCCGGTCTATCACGTCGTCGTCGCCGACTCGCGCTTCCCGCGCGACGGCCGCTTCATCGAGCG
Source organism: Xanthobacteraceae bacterium (assembly GCA_023954195.1). Taxonomy (GTDB): domain Bacteria; phylum Pseudomonadota; class Alphaproteobacteria; order Rhizobiales; family Xanthobacteraceae; genus 62-47. The sequence continues at coordinate 80,893 of JAMLIK010000005.1, read as the reverse complement.
CCTCGGTCACTTCAATCCGCTGCTGCCGAAGGACAGCGAGCTGCGTTTGAAGCTCGACATGGACAAGGTGAAGGCCTGGCTCGCCAAGGGCGCGCAGCCGTCCGACCGCGTCGCCCGCTTCCTCGACGCCGCCGGCGTCCAGAAGCGCGCGCCGCGCAACAACCCGGAAAAGGCCGTGCCGCGCAAGGAGCGCAAGGCGGCGGAAGCGAAGTAACGTCCTGTCGGGGCGATGACGAAACTCGTCTGCATCGCCCGGATCGGCGCCGCGCATGGCGTGCGCGGCGCGGTGAAGCTATGGACCTTCACCGAGGATCCCTTCGCGGTTCTCGACTACGGGCCGCTGTCGACCAGGGACGGCGCGCGTCAATTCGAGGTCGGCCACGCGCGGCAGGCCAAGGACTATCTGGTCGCGACGCTGAAAGGCGTTACGACCCGCGACGACGCCGAAAAGCTCAACGGTCTCGAACTCTATGTGCCGCGTGAAAAACTGCCGCCGGCGGGCGAGGGCGAATATTATCATGCCGACCTGATCGGTCTCGCCGCCGTCGCGCCAGACGGCGCGCCGATCGGCCGCGTCGTGGCGATCCACAATTTCGGCGCCGGCGACGTGATCGAGATCGCCCCGCCGCGCGGCGCGACCCTGCTGCTGCCGTTCACCGACGCCGTGGTGCCGACCGTCGATGTCGCCGGCGGCCGCGTGGTGATTGAAAGGCCCGGCGAGATCGGCGGCGAGGGCCCGGACCAAGACTGAGCCGCTGCTATTATAGCGTTTTCGAGCGGTTCAGGCGCCCGACTCGATCCGCAATCCCAATTCGACAAGAAATGGCGACCTGTTGGTCATCACGGCGCGATAGATGTCCTCATAGGCCGCGCTCATGTCCTTCACGGTCTGATGCGGCGCGACGTTGCTTTGCCAATGCAGAACGGCCGCGAGCAGGCGATGATAGGACGTCCGGTCCCCGACGATTTCGGTAATAGCCGTTCGCACGGCCTCGGCGTTTAAATCGCGAACCGCGACGCCGCCGCCCGAAGCCCGGATCCGCTCGCCGACGGCGCCGATATCAAAGCCGATCACCGGTATGCCGGCGGCCCACAATTCGGTCAGGGTATGGCAATGCGTTTCGGGCCAGATCGACAGGACCAGACCGAAGTGAGGGCGTATTTCGTTGGCGAAATCCTGAAACTGTTCGCGCTGATAGGGGCCATGATAGATCGCGCCCGGAATCTTGAGGGATTCGGCCATCGCGCCGAGGACGTGGATTTCGAAAATGTCATCCTCGTCGATTTCCTTCAGCCGCGCCAGCACGCGCGCGCCCTTGGCTTCCGATATGTTGCCGGGCGCAAGGAGCCGCAACTTGGTGCCGGCGCGCGGCACCACGGCGGACTGGCTGAATGTTTTGAAATCGCGGCCATGGGGCACGATGGAAAACGGCTTGGTGTCCAGGAAGGGAAAATTCTCGCAAAGGACATCGCGCGTCGTCGCACTCGTCGTCACGAACGCATCGACATTTTCGAGCATGTCATGGGTCTGCCCGCGCCACACGTGAACCCAATTATTCTTCAGGTCCGGAATTTCCGGGAAATCCCACAATTCGGCGCTGCAATGGCCCTCGTCGTCGGAGCACACGCCGCCGCAGAACCGGCCGGCGTGATCGAGAAGCTTGACGGAGGGGCAGACCGTATAGAAGTCGTGGAAGGAGAAAACGACCGGAATTTCGAGCTGCTTGCACACCGCCGTCAGGCCGAGACTGTGCCATGCGATATGACGGATATGAACGAACTCGATGGCGTAAGTCACCAGCCACTCGGCGACGAGTTGATCGTAGGCCGACGCGAAATGCTTCGTCAGCCGGATCGGCGTCGCAAGGGGCTTTCTCGTGACGGGCTGAAACTGTCCTTGCGAAAAGACCGAAAGGGTCAGGCTCTTTCGATCGGAATGAAGAAGGTAGACGTCATATTTATCCGCAAGCCCCGACGCGAGATCCTGGTTGGCGAGAGGCGTTCCGCCGCTTTCCGACGAAATAACCGTCAGCAGGCGAGGCTTTATTTTTTCGCCGGTTGCCGCCCTGCCGATCGCGCGGCGGGCGTGATAGCGCGCGACAAGGAGCCCGAAGCTGCGCGACTGTTCACTGGCCAGGATCCAATATTCCGGATATCTGGCATCAAGCGTGGACAGGGCGGTTTCGGTGAGGGCCGCGCGCTGTTGGGCGCCGAAGCTCGCCGAGCGACGATGAAGGACGTAGGTCCGGTCGTCGATCACATGGCGCCAGCCGGCCCGAAGGGCGCGCATGCAGAAGTCGTTTTCCTCGCCATAGCCGCGCGGAAACTCAACCTCGTCGAAGAGGCCGACTTCGTTGAGGCAAGCCCGCTTGATATACATGCAAAAGCCGCTTGCGGTGGTCACCTCCGATAGCGTGACGGAGCTTTCCTGACGAAAGCACCGCGCGATATCCGGGAACGGAATGCCGTCGGGCAACGGATTGTCGACATCCGGTTCGGGGGCCGAGAATGCCCCCGCGTTGTTGGAAAGCGGCGTCACGGTCGCGATGGCGTGATCGGAGTAAGCGGCGAAACGCAGGTTCTCCAGCCAGCGCGGAGGAACCACCGTGTCCGAGTTCAGCAGAACCACGTCATCGGATCCGGCGATCTGGATTCCTTCGTTGATCGACGCCGTGTAGCCTAGATTTTCAGAGTGCCGCCTGATTGTGACCCCGGATCGCGACTCGAAGGCTTCCAGAATATCGTCGATTTCCGGATCCGTGCTGCCGTCGTCGATCAGGATCAGGTTGGCGTATCGTGTCGTTTCGCGACGGACGGAATCAAGGCAGGCCCTCAACTCGTCAGCGGCATTGTAAATCGGGATCACGATCGACACGTGAGGGTTGGCGCCGCCCTTGAGAACCGAAGACACCACGACAGGCAATCGGTCGTTGGCGCCGCATTCCAGCGCAACGGGTCCGCCGTCCAATGGCTTGCCCGAAATCATGATTCGGGCGCTGACCTGAAAAGTGGTGTTGATCCCGACCGATGCTGAAATCGGCAGATGGAATGCCTTGGTTGGAATATCCGATTCCGCATTGAGGCGGTCGGCGGCGACCACCGCGAAAAGGATGTCATCGAGATAGATCGCGACGTCGATATCCAGGATCTGCACCGGCGCGCCGCGGACAACGCCCAAGATTCCGTCCGCGGTGACGGATTCAAGAGTGCCGCTCACTTCCGACGGATCGGGAAGATCCTGCTGGTAGGCGACGGCGCCGTCGACGATCAATGACAGGGATTTCGGAAAGCTGGACTTTCGTTTTCTGGCCTGCCAGTGAGCCATCAGGCCCGACAGGTCGACGAAAAACCCGACCAAGGGATCGGCTGCCAGGCCGGCCCGGACCACGTCGGGCCGCAACACGGAGGCGTTGATCGTGGCGCCCAGGTCATCGAACTGTAGAATGAAGTCCCTCGGCGCGGAACCGCTCGCTTGATCGACGATCCAGCCGCTGGTGTGGCGTCCGATCCGGTCGAAGTGAGCGACGATGCCGCGAGGGCTTTTTTTCTTGCGCGATGACCGTGGCAATTCTCAAGGTCCGGATTGGGGGGTGCCTACATGCTGGGCTTCGCGAGCAGGCCGATCGTATCGACGACGATCTTGTTCAGAAAACGGTTCGGATTGATCTGCTGGAATTGCCGATGTCCGACGAGGAGCGCCGCGATGTCCGATTGATGGCAGGTCTCGTCGATCGACGCCATCGAGATATTGTTGACGCCGGACAACTCGCGCGGCAACTCCTTCACCATCGGATCGCAAACGATGACGCGAATGTCGCCGTGGGCGGCAAGCAGCTTGATTACTTCGAGCGACGGGCTCTCGCGCATATCCTCGACGTCCGGCTTGTAGGTGGCGCCGAAGCAGCCGACGATGGGGTTCTTGAAGCGATCGGCATGCTGGATGATCTGGCGCGCCACCCAATGCGGCTTCGCATCGTTGATCTCGCGGGCGGCGCGGATAATCCGGCTCTCCTCCGGCGCGGTGCTGACGATGAACCAGGGATCGACGGCGATGCAGTGCCCGCCGACGCCTGCGCCCGGCCGCAGGATCGACACACGCGGATGGCGGTTGGCCAACTCGATCGCCGCCCAGACGTCGATGTCGAGCTTGTCGCAGATCACCGACAGCTCGTTGGCGAAGGCGATGTTGACGTCGCGGTACGAATTTTCGATCAGCTTGACGAATTCGGCGGTGCGGCAGTCGGTGATGAACATTTTCGCGCTGACGAACGAGCCGTAAAGCTCGGCGGCGGCGCGAGAGCATTTCTCGGTGACGCCGCCGATGATGCGGTCGTTGGTGACAAGCTCCTTCACCATCTGGCCCGGCAGGATTCGCTCCGGGCAGTGCGCGATGGCGATGTCGTAGTCGCCCGCCGTATCCTTGTAGGTCGGAAAGCGCAAATCGGGGCGGGCGCTCGCGAGTTGCGTGGCGATGCGCTCGGTGGTGCCGACCGGCGAGGTGGATTCCAGAACGACGGTCGAGCCGACCTTGAGGAACGGCGCGATGGATTGCGTCGCGGCGTCGACGTAGCTGAGGTCGGGCTGGTGATCGGCGCGAAACGGCGTCGGAACGGCGATCACGAAGTAATCCGCCTCGACAACGGTCGTGCTGGCCCGGAGCCGCTCGGTGCTGACCGCCGCCTTGAGCAGCATGTCGAGATCGGGTTCGAAAAAGTGGGCCTGCCCCTTGTTGACGCTGTCAACCGCTTTCGGGTTGACGTCATAGCCGACGACGTTATGACCGCGGCTGGCCAGCATCGAGGCGACAGGCAGTCCGATATATCCGAGACCGACAACGCAAACTGTGCTCATTGAGCGAATTCCTTTTTGAGAAACGCAATAATCCGGCCGGCGGCGGTGCCGTCGCCATAGGGGAACACGGGGCGGGCTCTTGTAGCATAATCGGCCTTGTCATCGAGCAGCCGCGCGACCTCGTCCCGCATCACCGACGGATCGGTCCCGATCAGCTTCACCGCTCCGGTGCTGAGCGCCTCCGGACGCTCGGTGACGTCCCGCATCACCAGGACCGGGCGGCCCAGGGCCGGACCTTCCTCCTGAATGCCGCCTGAATCGGTGACGATGAGTTTCGCCCGCTTCATCAGATAGACCATGTCGATATATTCGACCGGCTCGATCAGGTGGATGTTCGACTGCCCCTTGAGGCGTTGCCCGACAACCGACTGCACCGCGGGATTGAGGTGAACCGGATAGAGCAGGTCGACATCGGGGCGCTGCGCCACAGACAACAGGCCGTCGCAAATCCGCTCGAACCCGTCGCCGAAACTCTCGCGGCGGTGCCCGGTGACAAGAATGAGGTCGCGGCTGCTGTCGAGATAATCGTATCGCTGCGACAGGCGATGTCGCAAAGCGGAGTCGTCGTCGATCAGCTTCGAGACGTACAACAATGCATCGATCCCGGTATTGCCGGTCACCAGCATCTTCGACTTGCGGTTGTATTCGGCTTGCAGATTCGCCCGCGCCGACTCGGTGGGCGCGAAGGCGTAATCGGCGATGGCGTCGATCGCCACGCGATTGAATTCCTCGGGCCAGGGACGTTGCAGATCGTTGGAGCGCAAGCCGGCCTCGACATGGCCGATCGCGACATGATTGTAGAAACCGGCCATCGCGGCGGCCATGGCGGTGGTGGTGTCGCCATGGACCAAAATCACGTCCGGCTTCAGGCTGGCGAGAACCTCGGACATTTTCAGCAAGACATTCGCGGTAATCCCCGCGAGCGTCTGGTTGGGAGCCATCAAATCGAGGTCGATATCCGGCTGTTCTCGGAAAGCTGCAAATACCTGATCCAGCATTTGCCGGTGCTGTCCGGTCACGGCCACAGTCGTCTTGAATGTGGATTCTTGTCGTGCTGCTTTAACGACAGGAATCATCTTGATCGCTTCGGGGCGAGTACCGAAGACGATCAATATATGCTTTCTCATGGATAGGGCTCGAATATGATTTCAAGTTGGAATGAGCCTTGGCGGCGGCTGAGATAACCCAGTCCATTCGGTAAAGGCTACAGTCAATTGGCGAGTATAGATTTATAATTGATGCCGTTCAATGTGATCGCGCGTAAAAATGCCTATTCTCCAATATGTTAGATATTTTATGAAGTGGTGAGCCCTCGCTGCGATCTGGGACTAAGTTACAAGCCGGACCATTTTGACGGATATCGATGCCCATGGACGCGTTCTCGCAAAAACCCCTCGACGTTGCTCCTGCGGTGGCGGAGGAGCTGACGTTTATCGATGTCGATAAAGCACTGATTGAATCTATACTTAATACTATTCAAAATATCGAGCTTGAGGTGCAATATCTTCGGTTGAAAGCTCTCTTTGAGGAGCCGGCCAGAGAGGAGCCGGTCGAGAAATGACGGACTATCGGGGCAATCTGGATGGCATCTATCGCGGAAGACTAAAAGGATGGGTGATTAATACCAAGGATCTCACCGAGCGTCCAAATATTATTGTTCTGCTGAACGACCAAGTCGTGGCGGTTTCGCGTGCCGACCAGGATCGGGCGGATATCCGCCGTCTTGGATTCAGTGACAGTGCTCACGGATTCGATATCGACCTCACCACCTGGTTGATGAGGCCCGCCGCCGAATCCATCGAGATCAGTGTCCTCGCCGGCGCAACCGGCTGGAGCCTTCCCGGCACGCCCTTCAAATACATCGCGTCCGCCAGTGGCTTTCTGGATTACTGGTACGCGGGTTCGCTGGTCGGCTGGGCGCATGGCGCGGGATATTCCAGAACCCGGCTTGAAATCTTGCGGGACGGGAAGCTGATGCTTGCCTGGCCGGCCGATCTTTATCGTGTGGACCTCGACAGGCTGGGAATCGGCGACGGTCGGCACGGCTTTTCCGTTCCGGTTCATATGCTTGTTCCGGGAGGCTTGGAGGATCTCACCTTTCGGATCGAAGGAACCGATCGGGTGCTGAAACCGCCGACGCTGGAGCGTCCGGATGTATCGGCGATTCCGGCCACCCTGGCGGACGGCTTTGCCTCGGCTGGCGAGGCAAGACAGGCGTTGCTGGATGGGATCAATCCAAACGGAACCGGGTCCGCTCCGGGTTCCGTCCGCCTTTCGTTCGCGTCGTTCCAGACCCTGCTCAACGAATTGTCTTATGCGGCCGGCCGCAAGGATGACGAGGTGGCGCGGATCAATTTGAAGCTGCGGGCGGGCCTGTCGAAGCCGCCGTCGCCCCGGAAAGGGGCGAACAAGGCATTTGCCCAGCTTTCACGCATCCTGAAGCAGGCGCAGCAATTTGCCGGGGAGGATCGGGCCGTCCGCATCCGGGAGCACGTTTCAAACGAGCTGCTCCCCTATTACGCCGCGAACCAGATCAGTCAAAATGTCATGGATGCCGCGGTCGTCAATGTCGATGATCCGGAGGTTCTGGCCGCGGTCGTCGAGGTGTTCAGGGCAAAAAACTATCTATCCGTGGCGGCCGTGACCTTCCACGCGTTCCTGAGCCGGAATCCGGCGCCCTCCTGGCGGCAATTGCATCAGCTGCGGCAGATGTCATCGTGGGCGACCTGTATCGATTTCAAGGATATCCCGGAAGCTCGCGCTCCGGATTCGAGGAGCCGGAACCGGCGCGTCCTCTACACAACATGGAGCAGCCTGCCCTATGACCAGAACGGCTATTGCACGCGAACGCACTACCTTCTGAAGGCCTTTCAGCAGTTGGGCGAGACCGTGGTTGGCGTCACCCGGCTGGGCTACCCTTGGGACAATGCCAACAAGGCGGCTCCCGCCAGCCAGATCGAAACCATCGATGGCGTCACCTATGTCCATCTGGGGGGCGAACGCGCCAGCCGGCGCGTGATGACCTTGCACGCTTACATCGACGAGTGCGCGGATCGCATAGCCCAGATCGCCAGCCTGTTGCGCGCCGACGTCATCCACAGCGCCTCCAACTGGATGGTCGGACTGCCGGCGCTGATCGCGGCCCGCCGCAGCGGCTTGCCGTTCTGCTATGAGATGCGCGGGGTATGGGAGATCACGCGCGCCTCGAATATCGCGGGCTATGACCAGACCGATCATTTCAGGTTGTTTCATTCCATGGAGGGGCTGGTTGCCCGCGAGGCCGACGCGGTGATGGCGATCACGTCGCAGGTGCGCGGCGAGATGCAGCGGCGTGGCGTGGATGCGTCGAAAATCCGGCTGGCGTCGAACGGCGTCGATATCGAGCAGTTTTTCCCGCGCCCGAAGGATGCCGGACTCATGAAACAGCTCGGGCTTGGCGACGAAATTGTCTTCGGCTTCATCGGCAGCTTCGCGCCCTATGAGGGGCTGATCGACATCTGCCAGGCCGCGCTGCGGCTCCGGGACCGCGGAATCCGTTTCAAGATGCTGCTGGTGGGGGACGGAGAAGCCTTCGCGGAGGTCAAATCGTTCCGCGACCGCCATGGATTGGCGGATCACGTGCTGATGACCGGGCGCGTTTCCTTCGCCGACGTGCCACGCTATTATTCGGTCATGGATGTTTCGCTGTGCCCCCGGATACCCGTTCCCATCACTGAAATCGTCTCGCCGCTCAAGCCGTTCGAGGCCATGGCCATGGCCAAGCCGGTGGTCGGCTCGGATGTTGCGGCCGTTGCCGAGATCATCGATCACGGACGAACCGGATGGCTGTTTCGCAAGGGCGACCTGGACAGCCTGGTCGAATTGCTGGCGATGTTGGCCAACGATCCCCGATCGATCGCCGATGCCGGTGTCGCGGCCCGGACTTTCGTGGAGCAGCACCACCAATGGAAAATGATCGCGCACAAAATTGTTGCGGTCTGGGACGCGCTGCGTGCGTAATATTGTGCGAACCTAGTATAGCGTATGTCAAAGGCGGCCGGCTAAATTGGGCTTGTTTAGGAAAAGAGCAAATTCAGGAACAGAATGACCTTGAGCCAGAAGCCAAAATTGATGATCACGGTGGACGTGGAAGCTTTTCCGAAGCGGGCCGCCGATCGGCATTTGGATAAGCTGATCTGGGGGCGCTTCACGGAAGGCGAGGGCGGCATCCTCGCCATGATGCGAATCGCTGAGAAGCATGGCGCCAGGCTGACGATGTTCACGGACCTCGCCGAGGTCGGCCTTTACGGCGATGCCATGATCGAGGTGGCTCAGGAGATCGACCGGCGCGGTCATGATCTGGAGTTGCATTGCCATCCGGAGTTCATGCCGGGCCAGGTATGGGACGAGGTCGGCATCAGGCAGCTTCGTCTGCTGAATGACGCCAGCCCCGAACAGGCCGAGGCGACGGTGAAGTATCTGCTGGCCGCCTACGCCCAGGCGTCGACCAAGTCGCCCGTGGCCTTCCGGGGCGGGTCCTACCGGTTCAATTCCGCGCTGCTGCGGGCGTTGGCCAAGGCCGGCGTCATGATCGACAGCAGCTATAATCCCAGCAAGCCGAAACAGTCGCGGGTCCATGAGTTGCGCGCGGCCTTCAACTGGTCGAACGGCGTGCTCGAACTTCCGATCAGTTGCCTGCCCGATTACAACGGCGCGCCGGATTTGACTGATTTCAACTTCAACGTCGGCCGGCTTTCAACCGCGGAGAAGATGCTGGATTTTCTCACCAAGTTCCACGCCGCCTACCCCGGCGAGATCGCGGTTCTCGTCATGCATTCGTGGTCGTTCAGCAAACCCTCGGGCAGCGATGTCGTTCACTACGATCTCTGGCGGGAAGACGAGGTCGTCCGGTTTTCCCGGTTTCTGGAGCTGGTTGCCGGATACGCGGACGTCGTAACGACACGAGACGTCGCCGCCACCGAGATGGGATCGCTGGCCACTTACGATCTTTCCGAAGTGGATTGACGCTTGTCAGATAAGCGGGTCGCTTTCCGGTGGACAGGATCTGGCCAAGCGTCTCGGATCAGTGATTGACCAAGACGCGATTGCGAATGGAACTCCTGATGGGGCGTCGGGATTTCCCATGGCTTTTGCCGTCTCCAGGGCTGGAGAGCGCCGCTGAATGATCCGTCCCGAAATCCAAGTTCGTGACCGGTGCGCGTAACGCGGTCAAGCCGCTGGTCGACCAAACACTGCGAGCAGAATCCGATCTGACTGGATCGTCATTGCGAGGAGGGTGAGCTTCGAAGCAACCCAGTTATCGTGAAGAAAAGAGCTGGATTGCTTCGCGGAGCCTGTGCTCGGACAACGCGAAGCGTTGATCCGAGTGCTCGCAATGACGGTGTTTCACTCCGATCGCAAAACGCTTAAGACTCGTTTCGGATTGGATCGACCTATAGCCCCAAGCGCAGCCGTCATTCCGGGATGCGCCTTCTTCAGGCGCGGCCCGGAATCCATACGCCCCGACGGCAGTTATGGGTTCCGGGTTCGCCAGCAAAGATGCGAACGCCCTGGAATGACCAAGTTGAGACGATTCAAGCCAATTCGAAAACGCTCCAGTAGAGGCATCCATCCGTCCGAAATCGCGAAAGCTCAGGGTGCAAGTTTTCGGAAATATCTCCCGACGGAAAGCATGGGCGTCGGATCGAGGTCGGGCGAGTACTCGACGTAAACAAAAGCAAATATCTGCCCCTTTGCTTCCACGGGGAGCAACATCTTGACGTGTCCCAGCTCCTCGAAGCAGGAGTTCAGGTTCCAGTCGTGTCCATAGCCATGGAGCAGCGTTCGCAGCCTGTCGCCGTTCGGAGGCACCAGCACGAAGCTGTTGTGCGACCGAAGCAATGGGCGCTTTTCGACGTCCTTGACACGATAGTTCGCCGCCTCCGTAAGGCTCAAAAGCGGCTGCGTCTTGCTCTTGTGAAAGCGCAGGAAATTGATGATTGAAGGATGATGATACCAATCACTTTGAACCGTCGCATTGGCGTCCTTGTGATATATTTCGCCATAATAGTAATAGGTAATATCCGCCGCGCTGATCTTCCGATTCGTGGTGTCGGTGGAAAAATAGGCGAAGCCGACGGGCTGTTCCTGCTCTTTGTTCGCATCGGATATGCTGATCAGATTGTACGCGGGAGGCTCGCTCGAACGCCAATGATAGACCAGACGTCCGGCTTCAAGGACCATCGTGCCATCGTTGGCATGATAGAGCTTCACATTCTTATACGTATGACGATCGCCGAGTTCTTCCGCGATGGGGCCGTTGGTGCAGGGTTTTGAATTCGGCCGTTTATCCATCTCGTGGACATAGGGTGTATAAACACGCGGGGTGTTTTTAGCGGCGTCGTACTCTTTCACCTCAAGGCATAAGCCTTGATCGCAGTGGAAAACCGTGCCGAGTTGCAGGATATTCTGTCTCGTGCCGGTGACCGTGCGCCAGCCGGCCGAAAAGTAGATGACGTCGTCTGGCCCCTTCAACTCGTCCTGGGCCCGGACGTTGTCCGGATGCATCCAGATCGAGCACAACGCCAGTCGCAACGCGACGAGCATTCGTTTATTGAAGCGCATAGGCTGGCTCTCCATTTGATTCGCAATACCGGAGCCCGAGCCCGGAAAGTCGAAACTTGTTGTGGTGAAAAAGCGCGCTCGAACAAAACGATCAACGAGAGAACTTAACGCGGTCGGAACGGGATCTGAGGCAAGTTCCGCGCGGATTGAAACTGAACCGTTTCGCGACAATCCGTCACGGATTTTTAAGTTCCGAAACCCAATTCATTTCCCCCGGACGCGCGGCTAGAACCCGACCTGATTAAATTATAGCCTTACCGGATGTTTGAATCTGGGCTCTAATGTTGCATTGTTTTCCGGTGAATAGAAGGAACGCGGTGATGCCGGCGTTTCAAATCTTTGACATCAGGTCGGTTTTGGCCTGACCGGAGGGACGGAGGCGGTCCGGCGGTGATAGACATGGTCTGGAAACGTTTCGTGGCCCGACGTCGCTTCGGGCATGGCTTGATCGAGCCGGACGGGATCACCCTGTCGGCGGCCAAGAGCCATGCGTCGGCTTGGCTCTAGAATTTCGTGAGGTACTCGCCTTGGCCACAGTTTCCGTGAACTATGAAGAAAGCGCGCGGCGTGACCGCGGCATCAAGAACGCCGATCGGCTCCATAAACTTATGGACATGAGAGGGAAGCGCGTACTGGAGATCGGATGTCAGTTTGGCGACACCACGACAGCTCTGGTAGAGAAATACGATTGTGAGGTCGTCGGCATTGACATTATGCGCCAAGATAACTGGGATGAGATTGGTAAGAATCCAAAAATAACTCTTTTGCAGGCGGATATATCAAAAGACAATCCGGATCTTCTGGATAACTCGTTTGATCGAATCGTTTCATTCGCCGTCTGGGAGCATATACGCCACCCCTATTCAGCGTTGAAACAATGCCAAAGGTTGCTAAAGCCGGATGGCAAGAAGTGGCTATATGCAAATCTCTATCGATCCGCGGTCGCAAGCCATCTCACCTGGGCGATAAAGGAGCCTTGGCCACAGCTGACAATGTCCTCCTCTGAGATTATGGGAAGGCTCAAATCAAAAGATATCGGATGGTATTTTTGGGTCAACAAGCTGACATATCAGCAATATATTTTGTATTTTAGGAAATTAGGTTTCCATATTACATGGGAGTATTTCATTCAGCATTATTTCGACGAGGAATATTATCGGAATAATGAAAGAGAACTCGGCCTCTATCCGGAGTGGGATCTGAAAACCGACTTCTTTCAGGTGGTGCTTGAATTCAGCCCGGATCACCCGAAGGCTCCGATAGAGGACCCCGTCTACCGGATCGCGCCTACCCGGTGATGAAAGCGCCGGGGCGCACGATTGTATATGGCGACACGGTCGCGGCTTGGAAAGCGACCGGGAGACACCTGATGATTATGGAAATGAGCTAGACGCTTCTAAAAGCCTAGGTGCTCAGTCCGGGCATTTGCTAGATTGGATTAGTCCGAACCGGCCTTGCCGTCATTGACGTTTGCAGGCGCGATGGCGACCTCTTCCACCACAGTCGCATCAGCATCGGCGAAGACATGGGACTTGAAGCCATGCATGGTCGGCTCGCCCTTGTGCCTCACCCAAGGCGCCTCGTCATCGTCCTCGGTCGCCGAGGCTATGATTGTCGCGTCGACCAACGTGCCTGCCTTCACCGAGATCGTCTTGGCCTTGAGTCGGCAATCGCCTAGAACACCGGATCCAGTTGCCGCTCAATCAGTGCCCTTCGGAAGTGCATGAAGATCGTGCGTTCCGGCGTCGGCTTCGATGACGAGAAATCACAAAAACGCGGGAACGAGGATCGATCGCCCAGCGCTGGCGAGCTCATGGCCGACATATCGTGCCATACCGAGAGCAGGATTGCCTTGAACAGCGGCAGAGGTAGCCATGCCGGTTCGCTCTTGGCTACGTTCGAAACATCCGACAAGGCAGTGCCCGACTGGGCCCAGTCAGTAGTGGACGCGGATCGTTCAGCGACAAGCCCTGCGCCCAACGACAATCATTAAAGCCAACGCTCTCCTGGCCAATCCGACGATGAGATCGCAAGCCTCAACCCGTTGCTCGGATCCAGAGAATCACGAAACTTCCGCCGCCATCCACAACGACCCGCGCACGGATCTCATAAGCCATCACGAAAGCACTCATGAAATGGGTGCTGAAAGCCGCCATGGAGTTTTACTTGCTAAGTATTCCCATGCGGTAGTTCCGAAGCTGTCGCTTGTAGACCGCGTCGTCGGTGGAACGCTCTGCTGACTCCAGAATTTTGAGGGCTTCAGCCTCGCGACGCAAAGAGCGGAGCGCGCGCGCCTTCTGAAGCGCGAGCAGGTTCTGGTGAGCGGAAGTTTTGCTTCGCTCGATTAGGTCTAATGCCAACCCGGGAAAGTTGGCTTCTATAAGAACCCTAGCGCAATGGCGAATATGCCAGGGATTAGGCTTTTTAGCCTGTATACCAAGATCTACGGCCTTCAAGGCCGTATTCAAGGCGTCTTGAAGTTGATTTGCTTTCAAGTGCACTGCGCTGGCATCATGACATACGCGAGCATCCCGTGGATTCTGGTCGATCAACTTCGCTAGACTATCCTTACCGGACATTGCGTTTCTCTATGGTAATCGCTGCAGCGATTTTGGCGATCCTCATCACCAAAATTAATACTAGTCCTCGTTCGATCATGTCGATGTAATATGCATGCTCTCAGTCAAGAAGGCTCTGATTTGGTAAACATTAAGATGATGTATTATTCATTTGATACCATCGGTCAAGGTTGGCGGGCTTGCTAGGAAAGAAATGCCGATGTTTGCGGCTAACTGCTTCAGCCGTGCATTTTCATCCTTCAGAGCCCTGCCCGACAACGATTGCATCTTCACGTTGGTTCGCGACTCGGCCTTAATCGAGTCCATTTCCTCATCCTGCTAGAGACCGGCAAAGGTCATTTTGCCATTGCGAGGAGTTTTACATTTCCGCCTCAGCCTCTTACGAAATCATGAATGAAGCAATAACTTGGCAGCTAAAGGTTTTTGAATCGATTGCCCAAGAATTGCGAGCATTTCATTTTTCTTTAGCCGCCCCCACCTGTGCCATATGAAGATCATCTGAAGACCTTTCCGAGGTGTTTATTCTGATCCTATTAAAACATTCGGCATAATGCCGGCAAAAGACAGGCTGAAAATATGGAAGATCTAATCTGATCTGTTGGAGAACGAAACCCGTAAGCATAATGGCAGCTTTCTCTCGGCCCCCGAGGAGATGGTCGACGGAGAAGGATTTCTTCGGAAAGAGGGGTGGAGAGATCCAACCCATGGAAATTCAATCTATGGGTTGGCTGTTTTGAATCAGATTGAGAGGTTTCAACATGCATCCGTATAGCGATCTCCCTTCGTCTTCCCGATGGAGAGCGTCGGTTGCGAGGCCGGCTTATCACGATGTGGACCCAGTAAACGATCTTCCCTTCCGTATAACTCGTAGCACCAAAATAGCGACCGCCGGAAGTTGCTTCGCGCAACACATCGCCAGGCATCTAGGTGCGTCCGGTTACAACTACTTTGTTACTGAGCCGCCTCATCCTTTGATGTCGGAGACCATTGCCAGGAAACTTAGCTACGGGACGTTCAGTACTCGATACGGCAATCTCTATACTGCGAAGCAGCTTATCCAACTCTTTCAGCGGGCGTATGGCGAGTTCTCACCGAAAGATAGCATATGGCGAAACGACGCAGGAAGATTCGTTGATGCTCTCCGGCCCACAATCCTGCCATCGGGTTACGTGTCTGAGGAAGAATGTCTGAATGATAGGAGCTATCATTTGAAGGCGGTTCGCAGGCTTTTTGAGGAATGTGATATTTTTGTATTTACGCTCGGCCTTACCGAGTGTTGGATTTCGAATTTGGACGGAACTGTTTACCCTGTATGTCCCGGCGTCAGTGGGGGCGTTTTCTCTGCCAGTGACTACTCCTTCAAAAACTTTACCGCTAAGGAAGTCTACGATGACCTTGCTGCATTTTACGGTAAGCTTTTATCTGTGAACCCCGACGCGCGAGTATTGCTTACAGTGTCTCCCGTCCCACTCGTGGCATCGGCTTCCGGCAATCATGTCCTATCTGCCACAACCTATTCCAAGGCGTGTCTGCGCGTGGCTGCTGAACAGTTCATCGCCGATTTCCCGTCGTGCGGGTATTTTCCTTCCTACGAAGTGATCACCGGCTCCTATAATAGGGGGCGTTACTTCGCCGAGGATCTCCGGTCAGTTACTGAAGAAGGCGTACAGCACGTCATGCGTCTTTTCTTCAAGCATATGACGGATGAATCCGAAATGTTACGGCCGGAGATCGCGGCACCTTCGCTGATTGATAAGCATCAGGAGATAATGAAAGCGGTCGTTGAAACCAATTGCGATGAGGAGGCTCTGGATAGGACTTCTTCCTAGATGAAGCAGCCGGCTGGTGCGTCTGGATGCTGCGCCACCGCTACGATATCAACTACGTGGCTCGTTGCTCTTTTTGTTTTAGGCGGAAATATCGACTGTTATCAGATTTTTTGACGACCGCCGTGGGTGCGTCATCGTTATTTAATCGACCGGGGCGTTGAAAATCATATGGAGTTCTCAAAGGGATAAAAGAGGATTCATTCTCATTAAAATTTTAATCTCACGAATGGATCTACCTTGATACGAGGCCCTGCTCTGCTGCTGTATATTCAAAATCGCGGTAACGGCTAGAGGCGCTCCAGTTGGACGCCTGCAATAGCCTGTTTTAGCCGAGGCTGAATTTTGAGGAGGGGCCGCTCTGCGCGCTTTGAGCAGCGATGATTCCTGCCTCCTGCCGCTGGTTGGATGCAGTCCCGACCGCCTTTGTGGCCTTCTTGATTATGCCGCCGCGCATTTTGCCTTCATCCAGACGAAGCGGCGGATGTTGTAGACCAGGTTCGCCATGCCGGTCTTTACCCCCGGCGCGCGCAATACCACTCATCCGTACGATGAGTCCCATCGCCTCCTCCTGGTGGGTAAACACATGCTCGACAGCATTGCGGCCTTTCGACTGCTGTGTGTTGGCAAATGCGCGCCGACATCGACCGACCCGGCGGCTTCTTGCGGTGGATGCGCGACACGAAGGCGCGTCGCGCCAGCATGGCCTCGTTCTTCGCCGATCTGTAGGCCATATCCGTCCATAAGTCGCTGGCCGTATTGGTCCGGCCGAGGACCTCTTCGAGGCGGGCACCGTCGTGCGCAGCGGCGTACGCCGTCGTCCAGGTCCGGATCAGGCCGAAGCCGCGATCGAATCGAGACATGATTCCTGTTGCCGAACGCGGGAATGGCGAGATCGACCGCTAGCATGCTCCCATCCTCGCGCAGCTTAGCCTTGGTGTACTTGACCGGTCAGCGCGAGTCCCGATCGTTCTGGCGAGCTTTGCCGGCTTGTCCTTGCAACCCTCGAGAACCCGGCCTTCTTTGATCGCCTTCTTCTCCTCGATGGTGTTGCGCTGCTCGGGCGCCGCCATGATCGTGGCGGCGACAATCCAGCCGCTCATCGCCAGAAAGTCCTCGGAACGCAGCGCCTCGTCGAACCCCCGGAACAGGCGTCGATGGCCCCGACCTTCTTCAGCGCCTCCCGAAAGGTTCAGCAGAGCATGCTCGCCTGAAGAACGAGGACTTCGAACGTCGGCCTGCCGCCCTGCGATCGATCCGCGCGCGGCACGACGAGCCCGGACCGGAAAATCTCGAAATCAACCAGCGCCTCAATGAGTTCCAGATGTCGCCCCCGCCCGACAGATCAGCGAGCCTATCGTCGAGATCGAACAAACCCAGCGACCGATCCACCATGCCTGCGCTCCATTTCCGACGCACGCCAGTGAAGCAATCAACCGCCAATTCGCCCAGAGGTCCTTGGAGGCGGTCAGCTAACGGATTTGTCATCGTCTGTTTGGGGGATTTCTGATACTTTCCTCACCAGTTCACCCTGGCGAAATGACGCTGGGCGCGTCACTTACTTATTCACGAAATAAGAGTTCATTTCATGGCTCGCGATTCGCAAGCGGCGCTTGTTGCTCTGAATCGATTTGGTTTCGGGGCGCGCGGCGGTGCATGGGGCGATTTCATCAATGCCGCTTCCGATCCGCGAGGTTATGTCGCGGCGGAACTTCAACGCCCGGAGACGACGGCATTAATCGAATCGCCAACGCTGCAATCGACGTCTGCACTGGCGGCAGAGATGTTCATATACCAAATCGAACAGAAAGCGGAGCGGGAAACGGATACCACGGCTGCGAAGGGGCTGATGTCATCACGTGAACTCAGCGCCGTGATGAACAAAGCCGCGTCAAAGCCTGCGCCTAATATATTCGACAGAACTTTCCGAGCCGAGAGCTTGGCTCGTATCCAGCATGCAACCCTCGCCGAATGTGGCTTCCTTGAGCGACTGGTGGCGTTCTGGTCCAACCATTTCTGCATTTCGACCCGCAAGGGTCAACCTACCCGAATCTGGGCGGGGGCGTTTGAGCGCGAGGTGATCCGTCCGCGCGTCCTGGGTCGATTCGCCGATATATTGAAAGCCGTGGAGCAGCACCCCGCGATGCTGTTCTTTCTCGACAATCATCTCTCCATTGGCCCCAATTCGCGCGTCGGTCAGCGAAGCAAGCGCGGGCTCAATGAAAATCTCGCCCGCGAGATTATGGAACTGCATACGCTCGGCGTCGGCGGTGGTTATACCCAAGCCGACGTTACAGCGTTGGCGAAGATCCTCACCGGCTGGACCTATGTCGGGCAGCAAGGACGTCTTGGGAAGCCGGGCACCTTCGCCTTTAATGTCGAGACACACGAGCCCGGAACGATTGTTCTGCTTGGCAAGAGCTATGCCGACAATGGTGTGGAGCAGGGCGAGGCAGCGCTCGCAGATATTGCGCGTCGGCCGGCCACTGCAAAATTCATTGCGACAAAAATGGTTCGACATTTCGTCGCAGATGATCCGTCACCGGCGCTGGTGGCGCATCTTGCTGATGTTTTCATGGAGACTGATGGCGATCTTCGCGCGATGTCCGGTGCGCTGGCGGCGGCGGATGGTGCATGGCAGCTGCCGATGACCAAGATGCGTTCGCCCTATGAATTTTTGATCGCGGCCGGCCGCCTAATGGCGCAAATCCCCGAAACTCCATGGCACCACCTAGACGGATTCAGCGTGCTCGGCCAGCCGATGTGGGCGCCGGCCGGGCCGAACGGCTTTGCCGATACCAATTCGGTCTGGGCAACGCCGGAAGGCATGAAACTGCGTCTCGATGTCGCCGCGCAGTGGGCGGCGCGAATTGGCGACAACCGCGATCCGCGCGAGATGCTCGATCTCGTCGCTGCCGGCGCGGCGTCGCTGGAAACACGGCGGACTATCGCCCGCGCCGAGTCGCGCCAACAGGCCCTCGCGCTCCTGCTGATGTCGCCGGAATTCCAGAGGAGATAATGATGGTTTGCTGTGAAGGCGGGTCACCGCTCGCGGTTTCACGTCGCGGGCTGCTGCTCGGCGGCGCATCGTTCGCCGCCTGGGCCTATCTGCCAAAGTTCGCCCGCGCCGCGGGCGGGCGCGATCCGCGTCTGATCGTGGTGATTCTGCACGGCGCGCTGGACGGCCTCGCCGCCGTCGCTCCGGTGGGGGATCCCGACTATGCCGATCTTCGCGGCGCGATCGCACTGACACGAAACGGATCGCACGCCGCCATTGATCTGGATTCATTCTTCGTGTTGCACCCGTCGATGCCGCAGTTCGCGCGCATGTATCGCGAGAAGCACGCGGCCATCGTTCATGCCGTGGCAACGCCGTATCGCGAGCGTTCGCATTTCGATGGGCAGGATGTGCTGGAAAGTGGATTGGCCAGGCCGGGCCGCAAGCCATCCGGCTGGCTCAATCGCGCGCTGGCCACGCTGCCGCGTGGCGAACGGGTGACCGGGGCAGTCGCGGTGGGCGCTATCACGCCACTGGTGCTGCGTGGCGCAGCTCCGACAGTTGGCTGGGCGCCGGTGAATTTACCACAGGCCTCCGATGATACAGCGACGCGCTTGTTCGAGCTCTACCAACATCGTGATCCGGCGCTGGCGCAGGCGCTATTGCACGGCTTGCAGTTAAACAGGATCGCGGTGCGTGGCGACGATCCCCGGGCGAAGCCGCGCAACGGCAGCAGCGTGATGCAGACCACCGCGCGCGGCGTCGCGAAGTTGATGAAGGAAGACGATGGTCCTCGCATCGCCGCGCTGGCTTTTGACGGCTGGGACACTCATGCCAATGAGGGCGGACCGGTCGGCCGCCTAGCGCAATTGTTGTCGGGCTTGGACGGGGCGATAGCGGAGTTTGAATCCGGCCTTGGCGCGCATTGGCGCGATACCGCCATTGTTGTTGCAACTGAGTTCGGCCGCACTGCGCGCATCAACGGCACGCATGGCACCGATCACGGCACCGGAACGGTGGCGTTGCTGGCCGGCGGAGCCGTCAACGGAGGGCGTATGATCGCCGACTGGCCGGGTTTGAAAGCCGCGAACCTCTATCAGAATCGCGATCTCGCGCCGACCATCAATTTATATGCGGTTCTCAAGGGATTGCTACGCGATCATCTCGGCATCAGCGAACGCATCCTCGCGGGAAGCGTATTTCCGGACAGCGCGGCGGTGAAGCCGATGCAGGGACTTTTGACGTAGCGAAGGTAGTACCTGTATCGGTAGAAGAAAAGCAAGACGCAGCTACCGGCGTCCTTTTCGCTGGCGCCGATTATGCCGCGGATTGACCGCTTTGTCGACGAGATCGTCTATTTGTGTATGCGCTGATTTCAGGTCGCGTATTTGGAATCTTGTGTAGCGGGATAGGCATAAGGTAGCAGGTCATCGACTTGGCTGTCGAGGGACTTGACGATTCGGGCATGGCGGCGCCCGAGCAGCGCAACACCATCGAGGAGAAGAAGGCGATCAAAGAAGGCCGGGTTCTCGAGGGTTGCAAGGACAAGCCGGCAAAGCTCGCCAGAACGATCGGGACTCGCGCTGACCGGTCAAGTACACCAAGGCTAAGCTGCGCGAGGATGGGAGCATGCTAGCGGTCGATCTCGCCATTCCCGCGTTCGGCAACAGGAATCATGTCTCGATTCGATCGCGGCTTCGGCCTGATCCGGACCTGGACGACGGCGTACGCCGCTGCGCACGACGGTGCCCGCCTCGAAGAGGTCCTCGGCCGGACCAATACGGCCAGCGACTTATGGACGGATATGGCCTACAGATCGGCGAAGAACGAGGCCATGCTGGCGCGACGCGCCTTCGTGTCGCGCATCCACCGCAAGAAGCCGCCGGGTCGGTCGATGTCGGCGCGCATTTGCCAACACACAGCAGTCGAAAGGCCGCAATGCTGTCGAGCATGTGTTTACCCACCAGGAGGAGGCGATGGGACTCATCGTACGGATGAGTGGTATTGCGCGCGCCGGGGGTAAAGACCGGCATGGCGAACCTGGTCTACAACATCCGCCGCTTCGTCTGGATGAAGGCAAAATGCGCGGCGGCATAATCAAGAAGGCCACAAAGGCGGTCGGGACTGCATCCAACCAGCGGCAGGAGGCAGGGTTAGTGAACTGGATGCCATTGTCGGTCAGCACCGTGTGAATGGTGTAATGAGGGCTCTGCGCTGGTCATTATGGACGGCAGCCGGGAGCATTTGAAAACTGACCCGGTAGGGTGATTTCGGTACGCGGTCTGCGGCGCCCTTGCTTGGCGTCCAGGGCTCAGGCCATTTCTGCAATTAACATTGGTACTAAGTGCTTGACTGATGCGGCATTGAAATGAACACATAGGTGATGAGCGAGTTCTTTTACTTCATTTGACAAAAGTCCGATGTTCGGCAAAGAGCGCTCAACATTTGGTCAGCTATCTGAATGGGGCCGGCCATATGTCGCGAGAGTTGGCCTGTGGTTGAGGCGCTAAACCCATCTTTCGCAAAATAAAATTCCAGGATGATCCGCCGAAGATGGATGAATATAATGGCAAACTGCTGATCGGCTGAAGTCGCCAGCACATTCTCGCATGGATCAGACGGCGTTGCGTTCGCCGAGGCTGTATTCCCACTCCAATGCAGTGCGGACAATAAAACCTAGATCATCATAGTGCGGAATCCAGCCGAATTCGCGAGTGGCTACAGAAGGGTTGGCAACGATGGATTCGGCGTCGCCGGGTCGGCGATCAACCAACTTCACCCGAAAGTCGCGTCCGGAGACGCGCTTCACGCAATCCAGAACGTTCAGCACCGAAAAGCCTCGGCCATAACCGCAATTGGCTACAAGTGAGCCATTGCCTGCCCGCATACGCTGAAGCGCCTTGAGATGTGCGGCTGCTAGATCCGAGACGTGAATGTAATCCCGCACACAAGTTCCGTCGGGTGTCGAATAATCTGTTCCGTATACACTTATTTCTCGTCGCTTGCCGAGCGCGGCTTCGCAAGCGGCCTTAATGAGATGAGTCGCGCCCGCCGTTGATTGACCTGTGCGTCCCTTTGGATCGGCGCCAGCGACATTGAAATAGCGAAGTGCGGTATAAGTGAAGCTGGGATGGGCGGCGGCGGAATCCCGCAGCATGATCTCCGTCATCAACTTCGAGGAGCCGTAAGGGGATTCCGGATGAAGCGGTTCGGTTTCGAGAACAGGATCATCAGTGGCTGGCGTGCCGTAGACGGCGGCCGTGGATGAGAAAACGAAATGCGGGATTCCCGCTTCGACAGCGGCTGCGATCATTGTGTGCGATTTGACCGTATTGTTTTCGTAGTAGGCGAGGGGGTCGGATACTGAATCGGGCACCACAACAGAGCCCGCGAAATGGATGATCGAATCCACGGCATGCGCGCGAAAGATTTGATTGAGGAGGCTACGATCAGCGATATCGCCTTGATAGAAGGCTGCTTTGGGCGCAACAGCCCATTTGAAGCCGGTGGAAAGGCGATCCAGAACCACCACATCTTCGCCGTTGTCTAGCAGTGACCAGACCATATGGCTGCCGATATAACCCGCACCTCCAGTTACAAGAACCGCCATGCTATCTTCCTTCCGACCTACTTCCATTCTATTGAAGATGAGCTTTTGCAGCGTGCTGACAATCATCGATACGTTCTCGCGCCGACATGAGCTTCACTTCCGAAAAATTCCAGTGCCGGCTGGCCTGGTTGGTGAGAAGCACCTCGTCGTTCACCGGAACGAACTTCAATATGGACTAGGCTCATGAAGCACAGTCCACATTATCCCTTTTGTTTTGCGACAATAATCTGGGTGTATTCGCCATTGTAAAAGTAACTATGTTCCATGATGGCGACGTGGTTAGATAATAGTTTGTGAAACTCGCCCATGGTCCACTCAAAAAAATGAGCCGGATTGTCAGGTGGACCCAAAAACGAACGACGGCCATCGGCGAACAAAATCTCTCTGGCGGGGGTGGATATCACCAGGTACTGAAACGGCGACTTGGCGATCCGCTGAAGAAAAAATTCCGGATTTTGAATATGTTCAATGACATCTGCGCAGATATAAATGTCCGACGGATGAAATGCGGATTGGCCCTCATCAATATCAAGCCAAATCCTGTCAGGGTAGGCCAAGCGTAGACTTTGTACTATAGGGCTTCGTTCAATGCCGATCGTGTTAAAGCCCGAAAAATATTTCACCAACTTGAAGCCGCTTCCACAACCAATGTCGAGTATCGTTCGACATTGATGCTGCACGGCAACTTTGTGCGCCATCGCGTAAACGTGGTCCTGCCATCGCGCCCGATTGGCCCGATCGTCAAAAGTCTCGGATACTTGGCGATATTGATAACCCGAAGCCAGATAAAAGTGCGCGCGGGTACCATCGGAGGTTATTAATTCCTGTTCGCTTTTTAATGAATTATTACTAGTTTCCACCCCTGTCACTAGCGTCTCCCTGAATTCGAACCTTGAAGGGCATGCGTTCTTCGAAAGTCGCTATTTGCTTCGTTACAACGGCGCACGAATTAGCAGATATAGAGTGGCGGGAACTTTTAAAGTTGAACATTTTCGGTGCCGACTTTAAGTTAGTGGTATGCGTAAAAGGTTGAAGGAATGGCATTTATGGGAGCGTTCGAGGCAATATCGTTCTTAATTCCCAGAATGGGAGAGAGGAGGAAGTTGAAGGGGTATGTATTTATTCCAAATGATAACACTATTAAGTTAAAAGAGATCGTATGCGCTCTAAAATTTCTCGACAAGACCGGATCATATCGAGAAGTATCCATTGATGGGTATGATTTCTCTCAAGCGCTTTCTTCATATTATGTCTATTTAGATCCCTTGCGAAGGTTTCGCGAGCTTTATGAAATCCCCCTCGTCGAATTTCCCGACTTCGCGGCCAATCTTCGTGTTGATCTTATCACATGGGATAAGGCTTCAATCATAGATCCTGCGCAATTAAGATTTTTATATCTTGAAATAGTGCCTAACTATGAGGGTGATGTAGTAAAACTGGCCAAGCCAATCTCTAGCTTCACAAGCTCAAACTTCACTATGAAGGTATCCGATGCTCAAAAGATGTCCGATGCTCAATAAGAACATCGCTGTCGTAATAGGTTTTCGGGACTGGGGCCTGGATAGATTAAGCCTTGCGCTTAAGCGCCTTTCTGGCTCCTCTTTGGGCTCCGCTCTCGATATTGTGGTCTCAGACTATGGCTCGGAAAATGAAGAGGAAGTTCGATCTGCCGTGGAAGCAGCCGGCGGTCGAGTTACGCGGACCGCTCGCAACGGTCCATGGAGCCGATCTCGCGCCTTGAATGCTGGCGTTCTTGCGACATCCGCTAAATTCGTCATCACTACCGATGCGGATATGATTTTCACGCAGGATGCGGTTAACCGAATTTTACAGATGATGCAGACTGACGAAAATACCGTGCATCTTGTGCAATGCCGCGATCTGAACGAGGCTTTTGGTATCGAGACGGCATCTGGCGCCAGTGATGAAGTTTTGGAGAAAAATTCGCATTTCCGCCCTCGATGGGGAATGGGCGGACTCATCGCCTTTCAACGATCGGATTTTGATGTTCTGGGTGGATATGATGCGAGGATGGAGATTTATGGCGGCGAGGATATCGATTTTGCGCAGCGTCTATCCCGGTGCGGTCGCCGCCTCAACTGGATTGATGATCCCGCAGTCCGCATCTTCCACATATGGCACCCCAACACCCGCGATACGGTGCAAAGGGACCCGTCACAGCTTGCTGCTCAGCAGCGAAACCGAGATATCATGCTCAATGATCAGACTTGGTTGCGCAATCTCAATATCGGGGGGCGTGCTAAACCGGCTGTCAGCGTGTTGATCGCTAGCCATAACCGTGCTGGTTATCTCATGGACTCGGTGAACAGTGTTCTCGGCCAGACTGTTCAAGATTTCGAGCTCGTCATTATGGACGATGGCTCGACAGATCACACTCGTGATGTTCTTTCATCAATCGATGATCCGAGAGTTCGCTGGTCGACACACGACAATCGCGGCGTAGCCTACACAAGGAATCGGCTCGTCGCGGAAGCTCGCAGCTCCCTAATCATCGTTCACGATGATGATGATATTATGTTGCCTTGGCGAATTGAGGTGCAGTTGGATGCGTTGCGCTCCGATCTAGCCGGAACATATGGCGGTTGGGTGGATTTCGATAACGAGACCGGGAAGACCGAGGTGGTGCCCGGGAAGGAATATTCTTCCGAAGCCTTTATGTATACGGGCAAGATCCTGGCTCATGGCACGTCCATGTTTAGAACAGAGATTCTTCGCCGGTATGCTTATCGGGAACATTTGCGGTCTGGTGTGGATTTTAACCTGATCGTGCGTCTCGCAAATGCGGGTTTCAAGTTCCAACATACCGGTCATCTACATATCCTTCGCCGGATGCACGGCATGAATCTCACAACGACCACGGAAGCCCATCAAAAAAAGGCAGCAACTCGAACCGTTGCGCTTTTGCGCCGCCGCAATAGCATTGCGGATGAAGTGGGATTGCGCGCCACGGCAAGAACTCTGCCTGAGTCCAATGTGGCAAATCTCAATGACTTGGAAAATGAGGTGCTGATCTATTTGCCGGATCACTTAGCTCAGCGACAAGTCAATTTCACAGCAAGCCTCGAAGAATATACCCACCTTCACAACCTTTTTCCTGATCGTCTTCAGCAAGGCGCCGGTTGGTTAGACAGCCTTGGCTCTCGCATTCCCAATGTGACTCACTCGGAGTTGGCGCGTTTGCGCCAGATAGATGGATTGAAGTATTTTGTTTCAAGGCTAGAGGAAGATAATGTTACCGACGACGACCTCAACCCCACATCGAGAATTATACAAGCTCTTCCAAGTAGCGGGTTGCTGAGCGCGAGCGATATAAATCGAGTGCACATACAGGCTGTATCCTTTGAGTCCATTTCCCCCCAAGTGGTCAACGAAGCGACTGGTAAGGATGCCAGCGTAGCGTCACGGATGCGCTATTGGAGCGCCGGAAAATCGATCTATGTGGTTGTCGTCGAAGATTGTTCCGAGTTGAACAATGCCGTGAGAGGG
The DNA here is from genome assembly GCA_023954195.1 of Xanthobacteraceae bacterium. Lineage (GTDB taxonomy): Bacteria > Pseudomonadota > Alphaproteobacteria > Rhizobiales > Xanthobacteraceae > 62-47. The sequence continues at coordinate 54,919 of JAMLIK010000005.1, read as the reverse complement.
ATTTCACAGGACGATGACGATAGCACTATTTTGCTCTTCTTTCCTGAAAGTCTGAATCATAAAATAGATAGTGGAAGATAATCGTGGAAATCGCATTTGATTTTTCTTCGGCCAAGCAGCGCACAACAATCAGCGCTAAATCTCAACAATACGATTCTCCGACTTTGAAGCCGCTCGAAATTTTCGCGGTTCCGTACCTTCAGAATCCTGATCGCCTGCATGTCGCAGCAGCTCTGCTCTTTCACAAAGAGATGGCTGGTTTGCTAGACTTAGGAAATGCGATAACTTGTTCTCGTCACGTCGCAATTCAGATCGAACGGTTCTTTGCGCCCATCGATATTAGCGTTAAAAATCAAAGCTTCACGCCGACTGCTATACCTAGAGGTGAATACATTGCGGCGTTGGGCGTTCGCATCGATGACAATCAACAACCTGTTCTGTGTGATACAAAGTTGGGCGAAATTTTGGTTCGCTTCGTTCCTGAGGCGGTGGGCGCGATGTTTTCCGAGTCTGAAGTTGCGATCGGGACAAACCTATTGCATGGACAAGGAAGTTTGGATGCTTCATGCGATCATATCATCAGGCTTCTTGGTGCAGCCGTATTGTTCTGCGAGGAGTTTCAAATCTCCGGATTGCGACTGCCCTCTGGATGGCAAGAACCCTCTACAATCCAGCGCTTGGAGAAGGCTGCGGCGCTCCTCTCCGCCGTATCGCTGACGCTCGAATGGAGCCAGCATAAGGATATGGCGGCGTGAAATCGAATGGAGTCGCAAACACGCCGACCAAGATACACTTGGTCGCCGGAACGAGACCGAATATCATTAAGATTATTCCTCTCTATCAAACGCTTTTGAAACAGTCTTGGTGCGAGCCAAAGTTTATCTGGTTTACGCAACACTACACGCCTGAACTTTCACGCGATAACTTTGAAGACTTTGGCGTAAAGGACCCCGATGTGGTGCTCGATATTCCGGGCTCGGGATTCGGTCACCGCCTGGGCGCGTTGATTGCTAGCTATATGTGCCATTGTGAGAAGGATAGACCGGACTTTGTGGTTGTCGCGGGTGACGTGGATACCTCTCTTGGAGTTGGCCTTGCGGCACGCCGAATTGGTGTTCCGCTGGTGCATCTCGAAGCTGGACTGCGCAGCTATGATTCGACCATGCCGGAAGAGACTAACCGAATTTTGATTGACTCCATTTCGGACGTCTGGCTGGCACCTTCAGAGGCAGCTCAACAAAACCTGGTTTTGTTTGAGGGAAAGCCACCAGAGCATGTTCATTTTGTCGGGAACATTATGATTGATTCCCTTCGATTGATGCTGAGCCGAGCGGCTCAGGATGAAGTTATTGCGGAATATGGCCTCTCTGACGGTAACTTCGGCATTGCGACATTCCACCGCCCAGCCAACGTTGATACCGCCGAACGCGCAAGCTGGATCCTGGAAACCCTGAAGGAGATTTCGGGGAAACATTTAATTGTGTTTCCGATGCATCCTAGGACTCGGAAGACGTTCGATACCCTGGGGGTGCTTTCGAAGCTCGAAGCGTTGCCGAGGGTTATGGTGTTGCCGGCGCTAAGATATAGCCGCTTTATAAATCTTCTCGCGCGTTCAAGCTTTATTTTGACGGACTCCGGCGGAGTTCAAGAAGAGGCCGCTTATATGGGTAAGCCCTGCTTCACACTACGCGAAACGACTGAACGGCCCATTACCGTTTATTGTGGCAGCAATCACTTGATTAACGAGGAGAATACTAGAGGCATGGTTTCCCGAGTTCTAGAAGGGGAGGCTGGAGAATCTCGGATTGACCGTATCCCGCTTTGGGATGGTCTAACTAGCCAGCGCACGTCACACGTCATTCGACGATGGTGGCTAAAGCGATCTGCTCTGACAAAGGAGGGGAAGAACTCCGGTGGCTAAAGCGACGTGTAGCGGCTAATCTCAGCTCGGACAAGGAGATGTTGCAGGACGTCAATTCGCCGCGAAAGCTGGACGCCTCCATAGCTCGTGACGTGACACTGAGTTTTTCCTCCACCTGGAGTTAGAGTCCGGCCTCGATTGAAGGACGGACAGATGAAGCGGAGGCGGTTCACGGAAGATCAGATCATCGCGGTGCTGCGCGAGCACGAGGCGGGAGCGAAGGCGGGTGATCTGGCCCGCAAGCACGGGGTCAGCGAGGCGACGCTGTATAACTGGAAGGCGAAGTATGGCGGGATGGACATCTCTGACGTCAAGCGCCTGAAGGCCCTGGAAGACGAGAACACGAAGTTAAAGAAGTTGCTTGCCGACCAGATGCTGGAAGCATCGGCACTTCGCGAGCTTCTGTCAAAAAAATGGTAGGGCCCGCCGCCAAGCATGAAGCCTTCGCGCATCTGCGGGCCGTCATGGGCCTGTCGGAGCGTCGGACCTGTTCCTTCGTTGGGGCCGATCGCAAGATGATCCGTTATCGGTCCTCTCGCCCGCCGGAGACCGAACCGCGCGGCCGGCTACGCGACCTTGCCAAGGAGCGCCGACGCTTCGGCTATCGTCGGCCGTTCATCCTGCTGCGGCGGGAGGGCGAACCGTCTGGCATCAACCGCATCTATCGGCTCTACCGCGAGGAAGGACTGACGGTTCGCAAGCGCCGGGCACGACGACGAGCAGTGGGCACGCGAGCGCCGATTCTGGTCGAGGCACGGCCAAACGCGCGCTGGTCGCTGGACTTCGTCCACGATCAGTTCGCCTGCGGTCGGCGCTTCCGGGTCTTGAACATCGTCGATGACGTGACGCGAGAGTGCCTCGCTGCGATCCCGGACACCTCGATCTCCGGCAGGCGTGTCGCTCGTGAACTGACCGATCTGATCAGCCGCCGCGGCAAACCCGGCATGGTCGTTTCGGACAATGGCACCGAGTTCACCTCGAACGCCATCCTTGCCTGATCGAAGGACCACCGCGTCGAGTGGCATTTTATCGCGCCGGGAAGGCCAATGCAGAATGGCTATGTCGAATCCTTCAACGGCCGGACGCGGGACGAACTCCTGAACGAGACCCTGTTCTTCGGCCTCGATCATGCCCGCAGCGCCATTGCCGACTGGGTGGCGGATTTCAACACCGCGAGACCACATTCCTCGCTCGGCTACCAGACCCCGGCGGCCTATGCCGAGGTCCTCACCGCAACCGGCTCCGGCGCTGCGCAAGATGACGGCTCCGCGCCTCCGCCGGTTGCTTACCCCGCGCCGAACGGCGTAACAGAAAAGGCCAAGGCGCTAGAGCGTTTTCTGTCTGATTTGAATCGAATGGGGATTCCCAAGGGGTTGGAGTTCTGATTCATCATGCTGACTGGTTGGAGGCCAGCATGGATGCCGAAAGCCTGTTCCAATGATCTTCGCGAGCGAGTTGTAAAAGCTGTGGCGGCGGGACAATCCTGCCGCTCTGCGGCGCTCCGATTTGGGGTTTCGCCGAGTTCGGCGATCAAATGGATGGAGCGGTGGCGGCAGCATGGCGACATCTCGCCGGGGTCTTCGCGCGGCCGGATCCGCTCGCCGCTTCATCCGCATCGGTCGTGGCTTTTGAAGGTGGTTGCAGCCCAGCCCGACCTGACCTTGGCTGAGGTCCGGCAACGGCTCGCGGATCGCGGCGTCGCGGTGGGAATTGGCTCGGTCTGGCGGTTCTTCGACCGCGAAGGGATCAGCTTCAAAAAAAACGCTGCTGCCATCCGAGCAGGACAGGCCCGACGTCGCGCGCAGAAGGACAAGCTGGAAAAGGCATCAGGGAAAGGTTGATCCTGGCCGTCTCGTCTTCATGGGAGTGTCGGAAATTCTGTGTTTGAGGCGGTTGAACCATCATGCGTTGACGAAACGCTCGTTGAACATGATGGCGAATTGGGTCTTCGCCTCGGACCATTCGCGCGGTGGTCTTTTCCACTCGGCCGCGGCGCGGTTCAGACACAGATACAGCAATTTGGTTGCGGCGTCATCGGTTGGAAAATGACCTCGCGTTCGCACGGCCCGGCGTAGTTTTGAGTTGAGCGCTTCGATGGCATTGGTGGTGTAGATGATCCTCCGAACGGCTTCGGGGAACGCAAAGAACGGGATGACGAGATTCCAGTTGCGGCGCCAGCTCTGGGCGATGGCGGGATATTTTGCGCCCCAGGGTCCTTCTGCGAAGTCGTCCAGCGCCGCCTGGCCGGCATTGGCGTCGACCGCGCGGTAGACGGTCTTGAGGGCCTGCGCGACGCTCTTGTGGTCTTTCCATGCGGCAAAATCCATCGAATGGCGGATCAGGTGGACGATGCAGGTTTGCACCACCGTCTGCGGGAAAACCGCGTTGATGGCCTCCGGAAAGCCCTTCAGCCCATCGACGACGGCAATCAGGATGTCACTGACGCCGCGGCCCTTGAGTTCGTTCATGACGCGCAACCAGAACTTGGCGCCTTCGGTCTGCTCGATCCACAAGCTCAGGATATCCTTGGTGCCGTCGGGCAGGACGCCTAGCGCGATGTAGACGGCCTTGTTGCGCACGAAGCCTTCGTCGCGGATCTTGACCCGCAGGGCGTCGAAGAACACCAGCGGATAGCTCGCATCGAGCGGCCGGTTCTGCCATTCCGCCACCTCGTCCAGTACGGCGTCGGTCACGGCCGAGATCAGATCGGGCGAGACGTCGAGGCCGTAAATCTCCTCAAGATGGCCGCGGATCTCGCGCACGCTCATGCCGCGGGCATACATCGAAATAATCTTGTCGTCGAAATCCGGAAACCGGCGCTGATATTTGGCGATCAATTGCGGGTCGAAGGTGCCGGCGCGGTCGCGCGGAATCGCCAGATTGACTCTGGACGTCGCCGTCAGGACCGACTTCCTCGAATAGCCGTTGCGGTGATTGGATTTGCCGTCGGCGGTCTCAGCGTCAAGGTGCTCGTCGAGCTCGGTGTTCAATATCCGCTCCGACAGCGCTTTCTTCAACTCATCGACCAGGCCGTCCTTGCCGAAAACATCCTTCGGATCACGACCTGCGAGTAGCTGATCCAGAACCTCTTTCTCAATAGCCATATGATGCTCCTTCGCTTCATCAGCATGGCCTCAAACACAAGATTCCTGACAGTCCCGGCCGCAAGCGCGAGGACGAAGACGGCATCCACGCGATCGCGGCCTCGCAGCTTGACCTTGGCCAAGCCAGCGGAACTCTTGATCCAGCCGAAGCTCTCTTCGATGCGTTTGCGGCAACGCTGACTCATGTCATAACCGGTGTGACGTGTGGTGCGCGCATCGATCGCCGTCTTGCGCCGCTTGCCGGTCTTACTCAGATGTCCGTCGATCGCAATATGCGGAGTAACCGATCGATCTCTCAGATCATGCACGAACTGGGTGACGTCATAAGCCTTGTCCGCCCCCAGAGTGATCCGTTTTGCGTATCCGCGTCTGTCGATCATGGCCAGCGCAGCCTCCCGTTCGGCCGTGCCGCTGGCTTGGCTCACCTCGCCCAAAACCGCCAGACCGCTACGGTTCTCCATTAGCGCATGGCTCATATAGCAGAGCTTGGCTGGTTGGCCGTCACCCTTCTTGTAGAGCCGTGCCTCGGGATCGGTCGTGCTCGCATGGGTCTCTTTGGATCGCTTCTCCTGATGGAAGTTGCGTTCGGCGTTGCGTCCCGGACCGTCATGGTCTTTGTCGCGGCCGTCCTTCCTTCGGAAGCTCTTGAGCGAGGCCCAGGCTTCGATCAACGTCCCGTCCACAGAGAAATGATCGCTCGACAGAAGACGCTTCACCTTCGGCTGCGCCAAAAGCGCGTTCAAGAACTTGGCCGCAATCTCGCCTTCAAGCAGCCGGTCGCGGTTCTTCGAGAATGTCGAATGGTCCCAAACCGCATCGTCGACCCCAAGCCCGACGAACCACCGGAACAGGAGATTGAACTCCATGCGTTCCATCAGATGCCGCTCCGAACGGATCCCATAGAACACATGGAGTAGCATCGCTCGAAGGAGCTTCTCTGGAGCAATCGAAGGGCGGCCAAAATCCGTATAGAGCTTGCCGAACTCCCCGGACAGTTGGTCCAGCGTCGCATTCGCCAGGTCCCGGATCACCCGCAGCGGATGATCGACGCGAACCCGCGCTTCAAGGTCCACATAACTGAACAGTGATCCAGGCCGTTCGTCCGATCCACGCATCCCAGCCTCCCGATTCAATCATCGAGAGAATCACGTCCAATCCCATCCCGCTAGAGACTTCTTCAACAGCCTGCTAGAACATCCGCCGCTTCGTCTGGCTGAAGGCAAAATACGCGGCGGCGCAATTAAGGGAGCCGCGAAGGCGGTTGGGACTGCATCGGAGCAGCGGCAGGCAGTGATCATCGCTGCTCAAAGCGCACAGAGCGGCCCCTCCTTGAAATTCAGCCTCGGCGAAAACGGGTTACGCAGGCGCCCAACTATGGATGAAGGCGGCGTGGATGAATGCGAGGACGTTGGCTTCTGGCATTCCCCGGAATTTTATGCCGGTCCGCAACTAGAACCAGACTGTCCCCATTCCATCCTTGGCGCTGATTTGTCCCTTGTGGATTTTCTTGATCTCCGCCCACGCCTGGCGCATCTGGTCGGACCATTCGATGTCGTCGAATATGACGACACATCCGGGGCGCGCTCTCTTCCTGACGAGATCGTAATATTTCAACGTCCCATCATAGGTATGATCGCCGTCAATGAAAGCCAGCGTCCATCCAGGCACGCGGTTGAATATATGCTCCGCGGTTTGCTCAAAGTATCCTTCGACATACTCCACATGGGTCAATCCGCATTGACGGTGGAGGTCCTTCGCAATTCCGATGCGCTTCCCGGAGACGTCGCCGGTCACGACCTTTGGAGAGCCGCCCGACTGCAAGGCCCCGGCCGTCAGATAGGCGCTGCTTATGCCCACATTGGTGCCCAGCTCCACCACGCCACCCGAACCGTATTGCTTGGCGGCGTCATAAAGATACTGGCAGTTTCCTTTATTCTTGCTGCCGCCCACCGCCTTCTTTATCGACTGGTCATCAAATGGGCCAGCCGTCCCGGGCATGTCGGACACAAGCCCCTCGCTGTTTAAAAGCCGGCTCCTGCCCGCTTCTATTTGAGAGATAATGGTATCAACTTGCGGCGGCTGCTGATGAATTGCGGGTTTTTCCATAATATCCTCTTTTGAGAGATCCGACATAATGGACGGCTCTCTCACAAGTGAACAAGAAGACGAACTCAGCCAAACGTCAAGAGAGGCGGCGGATGTCGCATGTGTGCAGCGCAGCATTCGGCCGGGCTGAGATGCCAAATATCAAGAGCGCGCGGAATTTTTCTATAGTTCTGATTTGCAAATCCGTTGGCCTGAAATGTCCGCGCGACGGAACGTTCGACAATCGATTTCCTTCCAACGCTTAGCTCATGCGGGAGCCTCGGCGTCGAGCAATACGCGACGAACGCTCTGAATATAGGTTGCAGCCAGCTTTGAGGGCGAGAACGCCTTTTGGCGTGTGATTCCCGATGCCGAGGCATGCTCCCAGGCTTCCTCATTTCTGAGCAGCCTCCGAACGCAGGCTGCGGCCGCCCCGACATCGCCTGGGAAAAACATTTGGGATTTCAAATCACCGGTCAGCAGTTCGGGAAGCGCCCCGGCCGCCGCTGCAACGACGGGGACGCCGCATGACATCCCCTCGTGAATGACCAGGCAGAACGACTCCGCCTCGGACGTGGACAGCAGCACGCCCGAACTCGCGCGGCATCGCCGATAGAGGCTCGCCATGTCTTCGAGCGGGACGTTATGCAGCCATTTTACCCGGTCCTTCAGGCCATTATGCGACAGTTCGCCGAGAAACTCCTCGGTTAGTCCAGCGGAGCAGTCGCCCCCGGTGACCATGACGAGATCGCAAGCCGTATCCTTGCGGACCAGGGCCGCAACACGAATGGCGTCTTTCCATCGCTTGTAATTCGCGATCTTACCGACCCACAGAAGGAGAGGAATGCGCGCCGGATCGCGCTGATAGGCGGCTGGTCGGAAGACGGCTCGATTGATCATGTTCGGGACGACGACGATCGCGTCCCGCGCGTAGTTGCCGGGCAAGGACTCCCGCACCCATTCCCGAGACCATTCGCTCGGCACGACAATCTGATCGCACAGCTCAAGCGTTCCTGTTTTCGTCTTAAGAAGCGTCGTGAGGATAGGCGTGTGAATTTCGAGCACAACCCGTTTGCCGGCTTCCTTCAAAGGCTTGACCAGTTCGGGCATGTCAAACGCAACTGCGAGATCGGGCTGGAGATCGCGGAGGATCGATGGCAGCGCTTGTTCGATGGGGGAAACGACGCGGACGTCGCTGAGTCCATGGGCCTGAAGATCCGCGACGCCGCCGAAATCCTTTTCGAAGTAAGCCGCCACCTCGATACCTGCCTTCTTGAGCGCAGGAAGGCGCGACTTGATGACTGACGTCACGCCGCCGAGATTCGCGTAATAATAGCAATATAAGAGTTTCATGCGTCCCTTTGTTCGGGTTGCTTCGCGTCAAGGACCTCACTTATAAAGGTCTCAAGGCGATGTTCCCAAGTATTCCGCTGGACGTCGAATGGTATGGCGACGGCCTGTCGCGCATAATCACGGAGTGCTTCGTGGCAGCAACTGAGGAAGCTGTCGAGATCTGAATAGATGTAGCAGCCGGGCATCTTGGCCAACTCACCCATTTCAACGGATACCACTGGTAGATTGAGGCTCAGGTAATCGTAAACTTTTATCGGGTCGACGGCGCGCGATAGCGCGGACTGTTTAAAGGGTATGATCCCGACGTCCCACCTCGCCGTCCTAACCGGCAATTCCAGCGGTGGGACGGCGGCGATCAGATGCACGTTCGGAGGAAAATCCCTCTCCGGCGCGCCAAAGCCTATCAGCTCGAACCGCCAACGCGGCTCGGCGCGCGCCGCGGCGATAAGCAGGCCGAAATCAAACCACGCCTCCGTCAGATGACCGAAATATCCGATCACCGGCTGGCCTCGCCCCCCAACCGTACGTGCGCGCCTCTCACGATACACGGAAGCCGCTTCGACGAAGGCCTGCGATGTGGCGTTAGGCGACAAAAAGATCGAGGCTGGCGATTCGGAAAATTGCACCATTTTATCGGCAAGCGCGGGGCTTACGCATGCGACCCTATCGGCGCCGCGGGCAAGAAATCGCTCGAAGACCGCGCGGTACCACTTGCCGACGCCAACGGCCGTGAACTCCTCCCAATCGTCCCTCACTTCGTAGACCGTTCGCCAGCCGTGATCCTGAAACAAGCCGATCGAGCGGCACGCCGTATCGTCGGGAATACTGAAGATTGCAATTCGCGGCGCGCCGATTTGGAATGCCGCGAGCCGACTATACAGACCCGCGAACACGTCGATCGGCAGTTGCAAAACGTTATCGATGGTTTGCTCGCACAATTCCTCACTGGAATTGAAGCGAAAATAGACATAGACGACACGATAGCCGGCTTGCGCGAAGGTCTTGGCCGCGATCTGCGGACGGTTCAGACGATTTTCGCTATCGATCGCCTTCGTGGTCGCGGTAATCAGCACCAAGCCCAGCGGCTTCTGCTTGCGTGTGGCGTTGAGAAAATCGTCAAGCAGGGATGCGCAGCGCGTGACCTGGGTCGCGGCATCGGCGCGGTGCGACCGGCCTATGATCTTGGCATTCGGGACGTTCGATGATCGCCAGGATTGAACGCGAACCTCATAGCTCTCCGCAGTGGGACGCCCGGTGAAACTGAGCGGGATCCGAGTCGATAGATCGGTCGCCGCAAGGTCGACGTAACGATAGACGCCAACGGTTTCGCTGTAGCTGAAGCCGGGCAATCGACCATCGACCAGGTTTCCGCTCCTGTCGAATTGCCTGACGCCGACAATGTAAGCCTTCTCCCCGTCGCCGAACCCCCGGACGATTTGCAATTCCAAATCGATAATTGCGCCGGGGGGAATAGACCCCTTGTCGACAATCAGATTTTTTTCGGAATCGACCTTCGCAACACGGGATCTGACGATTTCACCGCTGACCTGCGGCCGGGAGCCGAAGACGAGCGGCTTCTTGTACTGCCAAGATGCAAAATTAACGAGGAGCCGCCTCGCTGTCGGCGGGGCGACGAGTGGTATTGTGAATGCCGCCGAAGCGTCATCGACCGAGCCGCAGATATATCTGTAAGCGCCGCGCTGGGAATGGCTCAATCCGTCATAGGGCGCCGGGATGAGATTTCCGTCCTTGTCGAAGAACGAGAAAAACGCAATGAAATCCTTGGGACCCCCATCGCCGGATCGGACTTCTCCGACGAGCAGGCCCTTGCCGGGGTTGACCTCGACCTCGAGATTCACTCGACCGATCCTATGATCGACGCAACGTGATCTGGTTGATGTTCACGGTCCAGTTGGAGAAGCGATGAACGGTGAAACGGACAGACGCCGCTTTGCTCGGCACAGTGACGACGATCTCACAGTGCGTCTCATCGCGGTCGTTCGGACAAGCCACGTAACGGAAAAGACCATATGTGTCCGATTTCGCCCATCCGGACGGCTTATGGTTGTCGATAGGATTTCCCTCGCCGTCAACCCAGTCCGCCGACAGAACGGCCGCCTTGTCAGCGGCGGTGGAACCTTCTTCGGTTTTCGGACGATAGCCGAAGACGATCGTCATTGTCAGATGCTGACCGGGGCGCACAGGCAACGTCAGGCTGCCCACCGCATTGGATGGAGCACCCATGGGCGCGGTCCGGGCGGCCGGCGACGACTCCGCCCGCTCAGATGAGTTCCCACGGTCAGATGAATCCTCAACGTTAGTTTTCTTCAAGCGTGCCGATGGCTGCTTCATGCGGCGCCCAATCTTTACCTAATACAGGGGGGGAGCTATATATTTTTAATATATTCAATGCTGCCCCGGAATAAATTCCGACGCTTCAATAGATTACAAACCCGCTTGATAATGTCAATCAGGCGGCGGCGCAGCGCCCGCACATAGGCCAGAGGCACAGCTTTAAGCCGATCACGGTTGACCTAAGACCCCCATCTCGTCCGGTTTGAGAGTCCTGGTTTTCGTTTGTGGCCATATACGGCCTGTTTTTCCGATGTGGATTTCATTGCGAACTCAGGTGACGACATGTTGCCGAGGGCCGAGCCGGGTCTTTAGTGGTTCTAATCCCCCTCCACGAGTTGATGGCGCTGGGGGCTTCGGACCGCGTCGAGAACAGCGTGTCGTTCAGGCCCTCGTCCCGGAAGCGCCCGTTAGAGTCTGATCCAACTGGACACCTCAATAAATCTCTGGGCAAATCGGCGATTGATTGATTCACTGGCGCGTGTCGGAATCGGAGCGCAGGCATGGTGGATCAGTCGCCGGTTGTTTTGATCTCGACGATAGGCACACTGATTGGCGCGGCGCTTTCGGCATAGCGCAGCGCTAGAACCCGGTACGGGTAGCTCCCATCGCTCCCACCGCCCAATCGGGCAAACCCAACCGCCAGGGCGAACTCAAGGTCACCAGAACCGGCGGCTGTTGTCGCTGGCGGCGGTTCAGGACGGCATGAATCGGACGCGGGGGCGACAAGGATCGGCGGCATGGATCGCCACACCTTGCGCGACTGAGTGTATCGGGCAGCGACCGCTGCGACAGCGGCGGATCTGCAATCGTCTTCGCGTCGGCATCCAAAGTACAAATGCTTCCGGTCAAGCCGAAGGCGCCTTCTTGACCCTATGTTAAGGGGCCTCACCTCTTGGCGAAATATCATCCCAGAGCAGGATCCTCATTAGGCGATATACCGAGTGTTTGACTTCCAACATGAAGTTCGATCGAATATGATTCATATTCTAAGTTGGTGTTGGATCCACGATGTTGTGAGACGGAATGATATACTTTCCCGTTATTGTAATTCCACCCAAACTTGAGACTTGGCGAGTAGATGGGGCGGTCCGAGATTTCTCTGTCATGGGTTGCGGCGAACTTCCATATCGTAGCAAGGGATTGAAGTTACTAGGTTTCCGGGGGGGAGGGGTGCTCGGCGGCCGATATGTGCGCGATATAGACGATGCGCGGTTGGCAATCGGGTATTGTCATACTGCGGAAGATGTACGTTATTTGATGCGCAGTGCGCGAGGCAGCATCGCTCTCCAGTTATTTGATCCACGCGAAAATGCGGTTTATCTCTTCAACGATCCACTGGGCGGCGCACCGATCTACCACTACAAGGGAAACGCTTGCGAGGCATATAGCAGCGATCTAGGCTCCCTTGTGTCCGCCGTTCGCCTTCGCCAAGATAAACTAGAGGGCGAGCCCAAGTATTTTGCCGCGAGATACCTGACTGGTACGCATAGCTATGGGGCTACCTCTCCCTTCAAGGAGATTGAAGTCCTGCGCCGAGGTATTGCAGTCAAGGTCGACGCAAGCGGAAATGGAGCCGCGCTGACTGTCCTGTCTCCGGAAGAGCTTTACTGCCCCCCCCGAGCTATGAGCAGGGCTTGGAACGTATTCGGAACGAAATTGTCGACAACGTACGGATTGCAACCAAGGCGACTGGATTCGAACAACGCTATTCTCATCTCACTGGTGGCTTCGATTCTCGTTTGATATTATCCGCAATCAGGAACCAGAATCTGGAAGAGATCTTCCACTTTTCTTGCATTGAGAACTCCGCGGATTGGGAGATTGCCGGTCAGCTATCGGCCGATTTGGGTTTACAGTTCGCCCCGGATCGGCGACTACGCGGCGCGGCTTGGTCACAAAATTATTTCGAATCCATTACACGGATGGCACGCCGTTCTTGCGGCTCACTTGTTGCCGGCGTTGACCCGTCACTGCTTCCCGAAAACAGCTTGCTTTTTCAAGGCGGCTATGGGGAAGTCGGTCGCACGTTCAATTCGTTCTACTGGGATGGAGATCAAGGGGTCGATGGGCTTGGCTACCTAATGTGGCGATATGCCAGCTATCCAAAGTTTGATGACCGGACGAGTTCGATTTGGGCGGACGGGTTATTAGATGAAGCCGCATCAAAGGTGTTAGGTTATGCAGCGGAGGCTAGTTCATTGGGTCTTCCAAAGGATTTCGCTACAAATTATATCTATGTCGAAGGTCGAAATAGGCATTGGATCGGATTGACCTCTTATTACGCGGCCGGATTGTGGTCGCAGTTTGACCCGCTATATTCTCAATCGTTGGTATCAACCCCAAGTTTGTTAGATTTTGAACATCGCAAGGCTAATTTCATCGGCTTCGACTTGATGCGATCCTTTTCATCGGATTTGCTCGAATTTCCGTTTGACCGACCCCGCGTGGGATGGCTCTATAAAAAGGAGCGTGGGCCTATCTCGCAGAGGGCTTTTTCCGGAAAGTGGCCCGAGGTTGTGCGAGGTCCTACGACAGAAGCAAAACCGTGGCCTGGGAAAGTGGATATCGTTAGTGAGCAGGATATAAACATATCCAGGGTGGTGGGATTGTCTAGCTTAGCGATCTTTGGGGTTCGGAACTACGGTACGGACGCTATTAAAATAGTTCAAGATTCGGATGAATTGCGTAATATCTACCGCGTTGAGAACCTATCCAAACGTTGGAACGATGGGCAACCCAAGACCAAGGAAGACTTCAGCGTTATGAATGACCTAATCACAACGTTGGCGCTATCCGGATATTTAACGGAAAAATAGTGGTCACCATATGAGTGACACGGCTTTGATTTGAGTGATCTCGGGCCGCCAAACTTGGCTGTAGTGACGATTTAACGATTGGGGACTCCCAAGGTTCTGTAAATCAGGTTCAACGCTGGCTTTTTGAGGCTGGCGATGGATGGCGAGGTTTTGCGCGACGATCAGTGGGAGAAGTTGAAGCCGTTTGTGTGCCGGCCGGGCGTAAAGGCAAGCGAGGCCCGCGCAGCGACGGGCGCCGGTTCTTTGGTGCTTTGGATGGCCCGCTCGGGCGCGCGATGGCGCGACCTGCCGGCGGACCCGGTTCGGTTCCTACCAGACCACCAAGCGGCGCTACTACCGCTGGAGCGAGATGGGCGTGTTTGATCGCTCATTTGCGGCCGTGGCCGCCGATCCGGATCTTGAATGGCTCGCCATTGACGCGACTGTCACCCGTGCTCAAGCCCAGACCGCCGGCGCGCGGCGTAAAAGGGCGGCGTTGAAGCCCAGGCTCTCGGCCCCTCTCGCGGCGGCTTCGGCACCAAGCTGCATGCCGTCGTAGATGCGCTCGGCCTACCGGTTCGCTTCGCAATCGGACCGGGCCAGCAGAATGACATGGCGCTAGCCAGCGATCTTGTCCTCGGCTTGGCCTCGGGAGTGGTCATCGCCGATCGCGTCTATGACGCTGACAGTCTCCACGACGTGATCCTCGATGAAGGCGGTGATCCCCTCATCCCGCCGCGAAAACACCGAAAGCACCAACACCGCTATGACCGCGTTGCTTACCGACAGCGCTGGGGCGTCGAGGCGTTCTTCTTGAAACTCAAACAATGGCGGCAAGCAGCTTGAAGGACCGCTACGCTGATCGGCTAATTCAATTGAATCGGCTCCTGCCTTCAGCCTCGCCGGGCTTCCGCGAGTTGACGGCGCAGCGCGCGCAGTTCCTCGAACTGCTTGGTGACATCGCGTAGGATCGCGGCGGTGCCGGTCATGGCGCCGCTGGCGTCCTTCAGCAGCACGATGGTGAACTCCACCGACACCCGGCTGCCGTCCTTGCGCAGTCCCGGCACTGCCAGCAGATCGGCTTCGCCATAGCGGCTCTGACCGGTGGCCATGGTGTTGTTGTAGCCGTCCCAATGGCGCTTGCGCAGGTTTTCCGGAATGATGATGTCCAGCGACTGGCCCATCGCCTCGGCGCGCGTGAAACCGAAAATGCGGGTCGCGCCGGGATTCCAGAAGGTGATCGTGCCGTCGCGGTCGGTGGCGATGATGGCGTCGGCGGCGGTGGACAGAACGGCCTCGGCCAGTTTCATCATATCGATGGGTGAGGGCGCGGGCATGCTGGTTTCCTTGTCTGGCGTGACCATATCTGATCGCCGGTCTAGCGCTTGCGCGGCTTGTTTCGCGGCGCGGCGGCGTCGCCGAGCAGAACCTCGCGCAGCACGGTGGCGTTGACGTCGGAGGTGCCGCGCGCGGCGTAGACCAGGGTGATCGGGCCGGCTGCCGCGAGCTTGCGCAACGCCTCGATCTGCGGGCCCTTGTCTTTCAGCTCGGCGAGATAACGCTGGCGGAATTCGTCCCAGTGCGCGTGGTCGTGATGATACCATTTGCGCAGTTCGGTGCTGGGCGCGATATCCTTGGCCCAGTGGTCGATCGCGGCGGATGCCTTGGTCAGCCCGCGCGGCCACAACCGGTCCACCAGCACGCGGACGCCGTCGGCTTCGTCCGGCGGATCGTAGGCGCGCTTCAGCGCGATATTGGCGGGCAGGATTTTGACGACCATCGCGTCCCGCAGTGTAGTCCCGCGGGGCGCTGGCGGCAACGACGATCGCGGCCGCGATAGCGTGAAATGTATGATACGAAAGCCGTGATGCTCCGCGAAGGCGGACGGTGACGGCTTGCTTGAGGATGACGATCGAGCGTCTCAACCTCGGCAAATCACGCGCTATTCGGCGTCGGGCTGGCGCTCCGGCGCGGCGTCAGCGAAGGCGGCGACGGCCTGCGCGGCGCGCTCCGCGCGCAGCAAACGCGGATAAGGCGCGAGGTCGACGCCAAAGCGGCGGGCGTTGAACAGTTGCGGCACCAGGCAGATATCCGCCAGCGTCGGATCCGCGCCGAAGCAGAACGGCCCGCTCTCGTTCGCGATCAATGTCTCGCAGGCTTTAAGGCCGTCGCCGATCACCCATGCCGCCCATCCGGTGACCTGATCCTCGGCGAGGCCGAGTTGCCGCAGCCGCGAAAGCACCTTCAGGTTCTGCACCGGATGGATATCGCAGGCGATGGCCTGCGCGAACGCGCGCACCTGCGCGCGGCGCAGCGGATCGGTCGGCAGCAGCGGCGGCCGCGGATGGGTCTCGTCGAGCCATTCGATGATCGCCAGCGACTGCGTCAGCGTGGTGCCGTCGTCGAGCGTGAGCGCCGGCACCAGCCCCTGCGGATTGAGCCTGAGAAAGTCGGCCGCGTGTTGCTCGCCCTTGCGCAGATGATGCGCGACGGAATTGGCATGCACGCCCTTGAGATTGAGCGCGATCCGGACCCGCCAGGACGCCGAGCTGCGATAATAGCCATGAAGCTGCAATGTCAAAACTCCGTGCGTTACACCGCGATCATGCGCTTGCCGCGATTCTCGCCGGCGAGCAGGCCGATCAGCGCCTGCGGCGTATTCTCAAGGCCGGCGATGACGTCCTCCTGCACCTTCAATTGTCCGGCGGCGACCCAGGCTTGCAGGTCGGCCAGCGCCCGCTCGCGCTGGTCCATGTAGTCCATGACGATGAAGCCCTGCATGGTGAGGCGCTTGACCACGATCAGGCCGGGCACGCCGCGCGGCCCGGTGGCGGAGGGCACCCCGTCATATTGCGAGATCGCGCCGCAGCAGGCGATGCGGCCGTAGAGGTTCATCCGCGAGATGCAGGCTTCGAGGATATCGCCGCCGACATTGTCGAAATAGACGTCGATGCCATTTGGCGTGGCGGCTTTCAGGTCCTTGTAGAGATTGCCGCCCTTGTAATCGACGGCGGCGTCGAAGCCGAGTTCGGAGGTTAGCCACCGGCATTTCTCCGCGCCGCCGGCGATGCCGATCACGCGGCAGCCCTTGATCTTGGCGATCTGCCCGACCATCGAACCGACCGAGCCCGCCGCCGCCGACACCACCACGGTCTCGCCGGCCTTGGGCCGGCCCACCTCAAGCAGGCCGAAATAGGCGGTGAGCCCGGCGATGCCGTAGACGCTGAGCAGATGCGTCAGCGGTTTTAGGCGCGGCATCTGGCTAAGATGCCTGGCGGGCACGGCGGCAAAATCCTGCCAGCCGGTGTCGCCGAACACGATGTCGCCTGGCGAAAAGCCGGGTGCTTTCGATTCGACCACTTCGGCGATGGCGCCGCCGGCCATCACGGTGTTGGCTTCCACCGCCGAGCGGTAGGTGGCGCCGTGCATCCAGGCGCGGTTGGCGGCGTCGAGCGAAATATAGCGCACCCGCAGCAGCACCTCGCCGTCCTTCGGCGCGGGGATATCGCCCTCGGCCATGCGAAAATGCGTCGGCGCCAGCTTGCCGGCGGGCTTTTCGACCAGCAGGATCTGGCGGTTGCGACCGTTGGGCATGGGCTGTTCTCCGGCGTTCGATCTGCGATGTCGGTGAAGCTAATCGGCGCCGCCGCGCGCGACAACCTCAATTGTCGCGCGCGGCGGCGTTTGATCGAAAGTCGTTCCAGGCGGCTGAACGTGCGACACGAAAACCGTCATAGCCGCGCAGGCGGGTATCCGGCATTCCGTGTTGAATCGAATTTCCGATGAGCGCGCGGGTTACTGGATACCCGCCTGCGCGGACGATGACGCCGCGTTCGTGATCGGGCACTCAGAAAAAGGCGAGGTCCCGCGGGCGGCCGCCGCTGGCGGCGGTGGCGTATTCGATGGCGAGAAACAACCCGCCGGCGACGAAGATTTTCTTTGCCCCCGCCGTCGCCAGTCGGGTGCTCAATGCTACCGCCTCCTCGATCGTGGCGGCGACATGAACCGACGCGGCGGGACGGGCGCGGCGCGCGGCGGCGGCGATCTGCTCCACCGGGGCGCCCTTGTGATACGCCGTGGTGGCGATGATGGTGTCGAACGCCGGAGCCAGCAAGGCGACGATCTCGTCGGCGCTCTTGTCGTGAGACACCCCCGCCACCAGCAGCCAGTCGTCCCGGCCGTAAGTCTCATGCAGGCCGGCGAGGGCGCGGGCGATGCCGTCGGGGGTGTGGCCGACGTCGATCACCGTCAGCGGGTCGCGGCGGATGGCTTCGAGCCGTCCCGGCCAGCGGGTTTGCGACAGCCCCTCGCGGATCGCGCGTTCAAGCGTCGCCGGATCGGGCGGCGCGTCCTGCCGCGCCGCCCAGCGCAGGAACAGGCTGGCGGCGATCGCGGCGTTGTTGAGCTGGAACGCGCCGGACAGGCCAATCTCCAGATCGCGAAAACGTTGCCCAAAACAGTCCAGGTCGAAACGCTGGCCACCGTCATGGACGCGCGCATTGGCGACGCCGATCTCGTCGCGCACGAACAGGCTTTCGACGTTGCGATGGCGGTTGTAGGCCATGAGATGGTCGCGCAGCGGCCGGCAGTTCTCGCCATAGATGATGGCGCCGCCGGCGGCGCAAGCGTCGCTCTTGTCGGAGGCGATCAATTCGAGCGTGTTGCCGAGCAGGCCGACATGCTCGAAATCGACCGAGGCGACGCAGGTCGCGGTCGCGCCCACCAGCCGCACCGGATCGTAACGCCCGCCGATCCCGGCCTCGAACACCGCGAAGTCGCATCCCTCCTGCTGGAAGTACAGGCACGCCAGCGCGAACTGTGCTTCAAAGGCGCCGAAGCGCTCGCCGCGCCGCCGCGCCGCCGCGCCGATTGCCGCGCTGACTTGCGCCGTCAAGGCGGCGAGGCGCGCGTCGTCGATGGCGAGACCGTCAACGCGGAAGCGTTCGTTAAAGCGGTAGAGATGCGGCGAGGTGAACAGTCCGGTGCGCAGGCCCGCAGCGCGGCCGATGCCGGCGCAGAACGCCGCCGTGCTGCCCTTGCCGTTCGAGCCGGTGATCGCGACGCCGATGCGCGCCAGCCGCGCGCGGTCGATGCCGAGCACGTCGAGCAGTTCGGTGAGCCGCGCCAGGCACAGGCCGTCGCCGTATTTGGGCAGGTCAAACACGATGAAGCTCAACCATCGATCAGACCGATCGCCGCAAAAGTGTGTCGCCAGATCGTCAGGATCAAATCGTCGCGGCCGCTGTCTTCGAGAAAGCGGATCGACGGATTGGCGTTGACCTCGATCACCGCCATCGCCGCCTCCTCGCCGCCGATGTCGGTGAAGATATCGACCGCCGCCGCGCGCAGTCCCAGCGCCCGCGCGGCCTGCCGGGCCATCGTCAGCGCGGCGGCGTGATGACGCGGCCGCGCGAACGCCATGGCGCCGCCGGCGCTGCGGTTCATGCGTCCCGGCAGATCGACGCGCTCGCCCGCCGCCGGCACGCGGTCGCCGTCAGGCGCCGCGCCGCCCGAGAGGCCGTGGGCATCGAGCGCGCGGTCATGGTCGGCGATTAGCGCGCGCAGCGTTTGCCCGCCGTCGCCGGTGATATGGGGCGGGAACTTGCGGACCGTGAACACCTCGTCGTCGTCGAGCAGGAAAATCCGGTATTCGTCGCCGCGTACGATCGGCTGGAGCAGGATCGCATCGTAGAACGCGGCGACCTCGTCCATATAGGCGGCGAGCGCGTCGGGTCGGTCGAGCGGCCGGGCGAAGTCGCCGCGCGAGCCGTTGAGCGGCTTGGCGAAGGCGCACCCGCCGAGGCTTGCGAAATAGGCCGCCGCGTCGGCGCGCTCGTGGCCGGGCGGGCGATGCGCGCGATGGCGCGCGTGCAGGAAAAAGTAGCGGCCCGACAGCGTCGCGACCCCAGCGGCTTCGAGGATGCGCTGGGTGAAATACTTGTCGTTGGCGAGCGTCGCGGCGGTCGCGTCGTTCTGCGGAAAGGCCGAGCAGCGGCCGCCGCCGAAGCAGCGGCTGGCGGTGGCCGAGGCCACCCTGAACAGCAGTCCGCTTTCGCCGTCGAACGGCTCGAACCGCAGCCCGAGGCAGGCGCAGGCGAATTCGGCGTGCACGGCATGGTCGGGATAGAACGCCGGCTTCGAACGCCGAAAATCCTGAAGGCCAGAATCCTGAAGGCTGGGCATGAAGCGGGGCGACAAGGCGAGAGGGACGGTTTTGCCGGCACCGCAACCTATCGCGTTTTCGGGTGAAGTGGAATCCGGTTCGTGCGAAGAAAGACAGGCCGATCGCCGGAGACGCCGCCGATGCAGACCCTGATGTTTCCCTTCAAGCCGCGTTTTGCCGTGTTGACGATCTGCTGCGTCGTCACCGTTTTGCTGATCGGCCTCGCGCTGGCCGATCCGGCGCTGGCGGACATTGTCATTCTCCCGTTCCTGATCTTCGGCGCGCTCGCCCTGCTTGGCTTTCACGATCTGGCGCAGAAGGATCACGCGATCCTGCGCAACTATCCGATCGTGGCGCATTTGCGGTTTCTGTTTGAGGAAATACGGCCGGAGATGCGGCAGTATTTCTTCGAGAGCGAGAAAGACGGAACGCCGTTCAGCCGCGACATCCGCGCGGTGGTGTATCAACGCGCCAAGATGGTGCTGGACAAGCGGCCGTTCGGAACCCAGCGGGACGTCTATGCCGACGGCTACGAATGGATGCTGCACTCGATCGCGCCAAAGCCGCGCGCATCTGAGAAATTCCGCATCAGCATCGGCGGGGCGGATTGCGCGAAACCCTATTCGGCGTCGATCTTCAATATTTCGGCGATGAGTTTCGGCGCGCTCAGCCCCAATGCGATCCGCGCGCTGAATGCCGGCGCGAAAAAGGGCGGCTTCGCCCATGACACCGGCGAGGGCGGCGTCAGCCCCTATCACCGGGAGAACGGCGGCGACCTGATCTGGGAGATCGGCTCCGGCTATTTCGGCTGTCGCACCCGCGACGGTCAATTCGATCCGGAGGCGTTCGCCCGCACCGCCACGCTCGACCAGATCAAGATGGTGGAACTGAAAATCAGCCAGGGCGCCAAGCCGGGACACGGCGGCGTGTTGCCCGCCGCGAAAGTCTCCGAGGAGATTTCGCGGATTCGCGGCGTGGCGATGGGCGAGGACTGCATCTCGCCCGCCGCCCATTCGGCGTTTTCCACGCCGCTGGATATGATGGCGTTCATCGCCGAGATGCGCCGGCTCTCCGGCGGCAAGCCGGCCGGCTTCAAGCTATGCGTCGGCCATCGCTGGGAGTTTCTGGCGATCTGCAAGGCAATGCTGGAAAGCGGCATCTATCCGGACTTCATCGTGGTCGACGGCAAGGAGGGCGGCACCGGGGCCGCGCCGCTGGAATTCATGGATCACCTTGGCATGCCGATGCGCGAGGGCGTCAATTTCGTCCACAACACGCTGGTCGGGTTCAACATCCGCGACCGCATCAAGATCGGCGCGTCCGGCAAGATCGTCACCGCCTTCGACATCGCCCGCGCCATGGCGCTCGGCGCCGACTGGTGCAATTCGGCGCGCGGCTTCATGTTCGCGCTCGGCTGCATCCAGTCCCTGAGCTGCCACACCGACCGCTGCCCGACCGGCGTCGCGACGCAGGATCCATCGCGCAACCGCGCGCTGGTGGTGCCGCTCAAGCTGGAGCGGGTCTGCAACTACCACGCCGCGACGCTGCACGCGCTGTCGGAACTGGTCGCCGCCGCCGGGCTGGCGCACCCGAGCGAGATCCGGCCGGTGCATCTGGCGCACCGTCTGACCGGCACCGGCGTCACCTCCTTCGCGCGGCTCTATCCGCACCTGCGGCCGGGCGAATTGCTGGAGGGCACCGACAATCCGCGCTTCGCGGAAGCGTGGGCGATGGCGCGCGCGGATTCGTTTGCGCCGGCGGGGTAGGGCGGACTCGACTTCGGCGTCGTCCTCGCGCAGGCGAGGACCCATAACCCCTGGCGTTGGTTATTTGAACGACGTTGCCCGTAGGTGATGGGGCCGAACCGCTGCGGCGTATGGGTCCCTGCCTTCGCAGGGACGACGATCAGATTCTAGAACTCGCCGCGCAGGCGGCCGGAGAAGATCGACACCGGGCCACGGTCGGCGTTGTAGGCCGGATTGACGATCAACTGGTAGTCGGCGGTGAAGGTGAGGCCCTTGTTGAGCGCGACGGCATAATAGGCTTCGAGAATGCGCTCCTTGCGGTAGTTCAGCGCCCCGTTGCCGATCAGCACGCCGAGCCCGCCGGCGGCGATGAAGGCGCGGTGATCCCGCGACAGCGCGTTGATCGCGCCGCCGATACCGACCACGTCATCCGGGCGGCCCCAGCGCGTGCCCTTGATCGATGCGCCGAGCGACAGGCTGGCGTCGATGTCGGTGAACGCCATGATCTCGGTCTTGCCGTCGTTCCAGCTCCAGCGCCCGAACAGGCCGATGTCGTCGCTCATGGCCTGTTCCAGGTTGAGGACGTAGCCGTATTTGACGCGGCCGCGACGGGTCGCCGCGATATCGAGATTGAGCGCCGGATCGGCCAGCGTCTCGCGATAGCTGCCGGAATAGGCGATGTTGAGCCAGCCGATGGCGCGCAGCTTGCCGGGTTGTCCCGCCAGCGCATAGCGCGTCTCCAGCTCAACCACGTAGGAGCCGCGCTGCAACAAGCGCATGTCGAAATTGTTGGAATTGGATTCGGCGCCCATCAGGAAGTAGCCGGCGCGCAGCGCCCACTGCTTCTGATTGAGTTCGGCGGTGACGCCGTAGGTCAGCCCGACCTTGTCGGCGGAGTAGTCGAACGCGCCCGGCGCCCAGATCGCCCAGTTCATGAAATCGCGGCGCGGATCCTTGGCATAGGCGTTGCCGTCGAAGACGTCGGTGACGGCGAACTTGCCGGCTTGAACGGTCAGCCGCGAGACATCCGCCTTGCCGGCGAGTTGCAGCGGTCCGCCGGCGAGGTCTTCCTGTTCACCGCCGAATCCGAACGTCTGCCGTACGAACAGCCGTGACGTGTTGTAGTGCGGATAGGCGAAGTCGGATTTCTGCGCCTCGCCGTTGGGGAAGCCCGCGACGCCGGCGGTGTCGCTGAGGCCGAAACCCTGCGCCAGTTCCGGATTGTAGTAGACCTCGCCGCCGTCCCACAGCCGCGCGTTGAGAAACAGGCTGTTGCTCCGGGTCGCCTTCATCTGCGCGTTCGGCGACAGGCTGTTGGGGCCGGAATAGAGCGCGGGAAAACCCGGATAGCCTTGCGCGAGATAGGTGGTCTGGCCGTGAATTTCCCAGCGGCCGGATTCCGGGTCGATCCAGCTCGTCGGGGATGACAGGCCGGATTCAGGCCCGCCGATCTGGCGGTTGAGGCCAATGCGCAACGACTGGAAATCGGTGGTCGACGCATAGCGCGCGCCCGAGGCGAAGACGACGTCAGCGTTGCCGAGGTGGCTGTAGAGGTATTCGAGCCGGGCCGACCAATGCGGCGCGAAGGCGTATTCCACGCCGCCGCCGGCGACCCAGCCGGCGCGCAGGCGGAGCTGCTTGTCGGTGTCGCCGGACGGCGAGGTGTTGAGGAGCCGTGCGCCGTTCCAGGCAAGGCCGCCGGTGACGTAAGCCAGCCACGGGCCACCCACGACGCCGAGGCGGCCGCGCGCCGTGCCGACCATGTCGAACCGCTCGACGACGTTCGAGCCGGGGGACGCCAGCGCCGAGACGACGGAATTGGAGTCGAGATAGTTGGGAAACGAGACGTCGGCCTCGAACCCGAGCAGGATGCCGGACGGCGACACCCAGTTGGCTCCCGCCTGAAGGCCGCCGATCGCGCCGCCGAAGCCATGACCCGCCGCCGTCGGCGTCGGATCGGTCAGCGTCGCCGAGGAGCGGCCCCAGCCGAAGCCTGTATGAGCGCCGAGATAAAACCCACTCCAGTCGAACGCGGCCACGCCCGGCGTGGCCTTGGCCGGGCGCGTCACCGGCAGGTCGGCCGCCAGCGCCGCACTCACCGGCGCCCACAGGTGTGATGCGAGGATGATCCAGACCGGTTTCATGACGCTGCTATTGTATCGCCCGTCCGCGGCCCGTTTCGGAGCCGCTCTGTCATTGACTATTATTGCAAATAATTCGCAATAGCAACTGGTACGTTGCCACCGGTCCTTTTACTTGCGGCCTATGACAGCCGCGCAACAGACGTTGCGCGGTCATCCGGTGAAGGCGGCCGGGTCGAACCGGTCGACGTCGGCCAGAAGCGCACAGAAGGCGCGGGCGCCGTGGTCGAGCACCTGACGGCCCTTGTCGGCGCTGGCGGCGGCGGCGTTGCCGATGGCGCCGCCGGGGTGCAGGTCCTGCGCCTGCCAGGCCAGCGGCGCCGGGCGCTGGACACTGAGCCAGCGATAAGCGCGTTCCATCGCGACCGAGCGGGGCTCGAAATTGCCGATCCGATCTGTGCGGACCCGGTCGGGCCAGGCCGCCAGCATGATCGAGGTCTCGATCGCGCCGCCATGGATGCCGTGGCGGATTTCCTCGGCCGAAAACAGCCCGTCCGGCACGCCGAAGCGGCTCCATGCGGTGGTCACCGCCAGCATCCCGAGCCGGGCGCGCAAATCCTGCGCCACCAGGCTCATCGCGGCGCTGTTGCCGCCATGGCTCGACACCATCACCAGCTTGCGAACGCCGGCGCGCGCGAGACTGTCGCCGAGCGCCGCCCAGCTTCGGATGGCGACGTCGGGCGGCAGGGTCAGCGTGCCTGGGAAGGCGAGATGCTCGGTCGAGATGCCGACGGCCTGCACCGGCAGGAAGCTGGCCGGAACGCTCCCCGGCAGCCATTCGCGGACGCGCGCGAGATAGGCATCCGCGATCATCGCGTCGGTACCGAGCGGCAGATGCGGGCCGTGCTGCTCGATCGCCGCCAGCGGCAGCACCGCGATCCAGCGCGCGGCGTCGGTCGGCGCGATATCGCCCCAGTAAATGTCGCGCCAGTCGCGCGGCGGACAGGAAGCGGTCATGGGGTCGCGCTCTCTCGCTCAAGATCACGGAAAAATTGACGGTCATTCCTGACGCGCGGCCATGGAACGGCTACAACGTCGGCGCCGCCTGTTGCATCCTGCCAGCATGGGCCAGAATAATCGACGGAGATCAATCATGAAACCGGCGCGCCTGGCGTCATCGTTAAGCGCCTGTCTCCTCGGTGCGATGCTGGCGCTGGCGGCGCCGGCCGCTGCCGAGGAGAAGCTCGACAAGGTGTCGTTCGGCACCAACTGGGTGGCGGAGGCCGAGCATGGCGGCTTCTTCCAGGCGCTGGCCGACGGCACCTATCGCCGCTATGGGCTCGATGTGACCATCGTGCCGGGCGGGCCGAACGTCAACAACCGCATCCTGCTGATCGCCGGCAAGCTCGATTTCTTCATGACCGCGAACACCCTGCAATCGTTCGACGCGGTCGCCAACAAGGTGCCGGTGGTTGCGGTGGCGGCGATGTTCCAGAAGGACCCGCAGGTCTTCCTGGCTCATCCCGAATCCAAAGTGACCAAGCTCGACGACCTCAAGCCGCTGACGCTGTTCGTCTCAAAAGAAGGCATCGCCAGCTACTTCCAGTGGCTGAAATCCGATCACGGATTCAGCGAGGCCAAGGTGAAGCCCTACACCTTCAACCCGCAGCCGTTCCTGGCCGATCCGAACAGCGCGATGCAGGGCTATGTGTCGTCGGAGCCCTATGCGGTGGAGAAGCGCGCCGGCTTCAAGCCGACGGTGCTGCTGCTCGCCGACTACGGCTTCGACGCCTATTCGACGCTGATCGAAACCCGCCGCGACCTCATCGACAACAAGCCCGACCTCGTGCAACGCTTCGTCGATGCCTCGATCATCGGCTGGTACAACTACCTCTACGGCGACAACAAGCCGGGCAACGACATGATTAAGAAGCTCAACCCGGAGATGACCGACGAATTGCTGGCCTATTCGGTCAAGGCGATGAAGGATCACGGTATCGTCGATTCCGGCGACGCCGTGAAGGACGGCATCGGCGCGATGTCGGACGCGCGGATGGCGAGCTTCTTCGACAAGATGGCGCGGGCCGGCGTGGTGCGCCGCGACATCGACTACCGAAAGGCTTACACGCTGCGCTTCGTCAACAAGGGCGTCGGCCTCGATCTGAGGCCGAAGCCGTGACGGCGCGCGGCGGCGACGCCATCCGGCTGCGCGGCCTCACCAAGGCTTACGACGGCCGCGGCCCGGTGCTGGGTCCGATCGACCTCGACGTGCGGCGCGGCGAATTCGTCTCCCTGCTCGGCCCGTCGGGCTGCGGCAAATCGACGGCGCTGCGCATCATCGCCGGCGTGAGCGCGCCGACATCGGGTGAGGTCGCCGTCGCCGGGCATCCGGCGGCGGAGCGGACCGGCCGCGCCATCGGCTTCGTGTTTCAGGAGCCGACCCTGATGCCGTGGGCGAGCGCGCGCGACAACGTGCGGCTGCCGCTGACGCTTGCGGGCGAGGCGCGGCACGACGCCGACCGCCGCGCTGACGCCGCGCTGGCGCGGGTCGGGCTTGGCGAGTTCGCCGGCGCGTTTCCGCGCGAATTGTCGGGCGGCATGAAGATGCGGGTGTCGCTGGCGCGCGCGCTGGTCACCGAGCCGGACGTGCTGCTGCTCGACGAACCGTTCGCCGCGCTCGACGAGATCACCCGCTTCCGCCTCAACGACGATCTGCTGGCGCTGTGGCGCGGCCTCGGCAAGACCGTGGTGTTCGTGACCCATTCGGTGTTCGAGTCGGTCTATCTGTCGCAGCGCGTGGTGGTGATGACAGCGCGCCCCGGACGCATCCACGCCGACATTCGCATCGACGCGGTCGAGCGCGACGCCAATTTCCGCACCTCGGCCGAATACGCCGCCTGGTGCCGGCGGGCTTCGCTGGCGCTGGCGGAGGCCAGCGAAGCCGTGGCCGTGACATGAGCGAGGCGCCGATCCGCGGCCGGATTCTGCGCGCGGCGCTGCCGGTCGCGGTGCTGCTCGTCGGGATCGCGGCCTGGCAGCTCGTGGTCAGCGTCAACGGCATTCCGTCTTACGTGCTGCCCGGCCCGGCGCTGGTGGCCGCGACCCTGATCGAGGACTGGCCGCTGTTATGGTCGTCGCTGCTGACGACGCTGTCGACCACGTTTCAGGGATTTGTCGCGGCGGCGATCGGCGGCGTCGCGCTGGCGCTGTTGTTCAGCCGGTCGAAGTGGCTGGAACTGGCGCTGCTGCCTTACGCGATCATCTTGCAGGTGACGCCGGTGATCGCCATCGCGCCGCTGCTGTTGATTTACCTGCCGCAACAAACGGCGGTGGTGGCCTGCGCCTGGATCGTGGCGTTCTTCCCGGTGCTGTCGAACACCATGCTGGGGCTGAATTCGGTCGATCGCAATCTCGCCGGCCTGTTCGCGCTGTACCGCGCCTCGCGCTGGCAGACCCTGCGTTATCTGAGACTTCCGGCGGCGCTGCCTTACATGCTCGGCGGCCTGCGCATCGCCGGCGGGTTGTCGCTGATCGGCGCGGTGGTGGCGGAGATCGCGGCGGGCTCCGCCGGCTCAGGCTCGGGCCTCGCCTACAGGATCGCGGAATCCGGATACCGGCTCAACATTCCGCGCATGTTCGCCGCATTGTTGTTGCTCTCGGTGGCCGGGGTCGTCATTTATATGGCGTTGGCGCTGGCGTCGCATCTGCTGCTGCGGCGCTGGCACGAAAGCGCGCTGCGAAAGGAATCCTGATGACGACCGCTGCCTCGGAGAAAATCGATCTCTTGATCTACGGCCCGACCAAGCCAGTTGTCGACCACGGTTTCTCCGAGCGGTTCGAGCGTCATAAATGCGAGACGCTGGAGCAGGTCGAGCAGCTTGCGCCGGACGTCGCGCGGCGGATTCGCGGCATCGCCATCACTCACATGCGGCCGGCCGGTGCGGCGGTGCTGTCGCGCTTTCCGAAGCTGGAGATCGTGTCGAGCTTCGGCGTCGGCTACGATCACGTCGATTCCGCCTATGCGCGCGAGCACGGCATCATCGTCACCAACACGCCGGACGTGCTGACCGAGGAAGTCGCCGACACCGCGATGGGGCTCTTGATCGCCACCCTGCGCGAGTTCGTCAAGGCCGACCGCTATGTCCGCTCCGGGCTATGGGCCACGCAGGATTATCCGCTCACCGTCGGCTCGCTGCGCGACCGCAAGGTCGGCATGGTCGGCATGGGCCGCATCGGGCAGGCGATCGCGCGCCGGCTCGATGCCGCCAGGGTGCCGGTGGTGTACCATTCGCGCAATCCGGCGGCGGGCGTCTCATATCAGTACTATCCGAAGCTGCTGGACATGGCCCGCGCGGTCGACACGCTCGTCGTCATCACGCCGGGCGGCGCGGCCACCGCCAATCTCATCAATGCCGAGGTGATGAAGGAACTGGGGCCGCGCGGCGTTATCGTCAATCTGGCGCGCGGCACCGTGATCGACGAGCCGGCGCTGATCGCGGCGCTGAAGTCCGGCACCATCCTCGCCGCCGGACTCGACGTGTTCGCCAAGGAGCCGCAGGTTCCGGACGAGTTGAAGGCATTGCAAAACGTCGTGCTGCTGCCGCATATCGGCTCGGCCTCGCTGGTGACGCGCAACGCCATGGACCAGCTCGTGGTCGATAACCTGAAGGCGTGGTTCTCCGGCAAGCCGCCGCTGACGCCGATCGCCGAGACGCCGGTGAAGGACAGGTAAGCCATGGGCGCCGCGGCGATCCGGCTGGCGATGCTGGCGCTCGTGGCGTGGCTCGCCGCCGGCGCGACCGCCTCGGCGCAGAGCGCCGCCAATCTCAAGAAAGAGATGATCGGCCAGTGGGAACTGTCGACCGCCGAACGCGGCAAGACCTGCGTCGTGACGTTGAAGGCCGATGCGGCGGCGCCAGGGGCGACGCAAGGCATGAAGCTTGCGCTTGAGCCCGGCTGCGCCGAGGCGTTGCCGTTCACTCGGGACATCGCGGCATGGAGCATCAAGGGACTGGATATCGTCCGCTTGCAGGATGCCGGCGGGCAACCGGTGATCGACTTCACCGAGGTCGAGAGCGGGATTCTCGAAGGCCGCCGCTCTGGCGAGGGGATCTATCTGTTGCAGAATCTGGCGGCGGCGCGGGCGCAGGCGCGCTCGATGGACCAGATGATCGGCAACTGGGCGATGGTGCGCGGCTCCGGCGCGGTGATCTGCGCCCTCACCCTCACCAACACCGAGGCCGGCGGCGACAATTTCGCCGTCTTCGTCAAGCCGCGCTGCGACCCCGCGGTGGTCGCCTTCGCGCCGACGCTGTGGCGGCTGGAACGCGGCGAAATGCTGCTGATGTCGGCGCGCGGCGAGACCTGGCGCTTCGAGGCCGACGACAACGCCCAATGGCGGCGCCTGCCCGACAGCGCCGATCCGCTGTTCATGGTGCGGCAGTAGCGAGGCCGTTGCGTTGGCCGTCAGAAGGGAAGATAGGCGTCATCGTCCGCCAACGGGTCCGCGCGAAGCCGGACCGTTGGCGGAGCAGGACGGCTTTCGGGTTGCGCGCGCAGCCGCCCTACCCCGCGCTCACCGGCGGCACCGGCAGCGCGGTCACCGACTTGATCTTCTCCATGGCGAAGCGCGAGGTGACGTTCTTGAGCGCCACCGCGCTGATGAGCTTCTTGTAGAATACGTCATAGCTCTGCATGTCGGCGGTGACGACGCGCAGCATGTAATCGACGTCGCCGGCCATCCGGTAGAATTCGATCACCTCCGGCATGGCGCTCACCGCCTCGGCGAATGTCTTCAGCCAGCCGTCGGAGTGATCGCCGCTCTCCACCGAGACGAACACGGTGATGCCGAGCCCGATCTTGTTCTGATCGACCAGCGCCACGCGCCGGGTGATGACGCCGTCGGCCTCAAGCCGCTGAATGCGCTTCCAGCATGGCGTGGACGACAGCCCGACGCGGTCGCCGATCTCGGCCACCGACAGCGAGGCGTCGTCCTGCAACACGGTAAGGATCTTGCGGTCGATGGCGTCGAGCCGGCGGCCGGGTTCAGGAGCGGGAGTGGTAGGGTCGGTCATGAGAAGATATTTCTTCCATATTTGGGAGAAATTCCCTCTTATATGGAAAATTATTCCATGACAAGCGGTATTTTAGCTGGACTGGGCGGAAGGCGCTGGGTTTCCGGCCAAAAACGCTTCAACCTCAGCCCGTTGCGGGCAGGCAAAGGCGCCGCCGAAGCGGGTGCATTTCAGCGCCGCGGCGGCCGAGGCGAAGCGTAGCGCGGCCGGCACCGGCTGGCCCTCGGTCAACGCCAGCGTGAAGGCGCCGTGAAAAATGTCGCCGGCGCCGAGTGTATCGACGGCCTGCACGGGGAACGCCGCCGTTTCCTGAAGCGCGCCGGCCGGATCGAGCCAGAGCGTGCCGCGCGGGCCGCGCGTCGCGGCCAGGAACGACGGCGTCAGCTGGGCGATCTTGCGCAGCGCCCCGGCGTCGTCGTCGATGCCGGCGGTCCGTCGCACCGCTTCGCTGGAGAAGACCAGGTGCGAGGCGGCGGTGAGCAGACCCTCGCGCGGCGACATCGCGGCATCGACGTCCACCACCACGGGAATTGCCCTGCGGCGCGCCTCGGCGCAAGGCGCGAGAGCGAAAGACGCGCAGCGGCCCTCGACCAGCACCGCGCCGCACCCCTCAAGCAGCGCATCGGGGCCAGGCAGCCGCGCCTGCCACAGCGCTGGATCGCGGAAGGTGACGATGGTGCGTTCGCCGCCCGGATCGATCATGACGGCGGAAATCGGCGTCACCAGTCCCGGCATATGCAGCAGGTGCCGGCTGTCGATGCCTTCTTCGCCGAGTTTGTCGAGGATGAATTGCGCCGAGGTCTCGGCGGCATCGCCCATCGGACCGGCGAGCGCGGCGCGGCCGCCGAGCCGGGTGATGCCGATCGCGGCGTTGAGCGCGTTGCCGCCGGCGATTTCCTTGAACGCGCTGGCCGGCACCTTGTCGCCGGGCGGCGGCACGCCCTCGACGCGGAACGCAAGGTCGCGCACCGGCATGCCGATGCAGAGAACGCGCGGCCGGTTTGATGAGATGGGGGTATCGCTCATGCCGGCCTCAGCCGCCAACTTGCAGCCAGCGGCCGACCAGATGGTGGGCGATGGCGAAGGGGTGCGGCCCGGTCAGCCCGTCCGGATGGGTCCGCGCCAGCATCTGCGCGGCTTCAGCGCGCGGGAACCAGCGCACGTCCTCAAGCTCGGTGCGGTCGATGACGATGTCGCGGGTCAGCGCCAGCGCCGTGCAGCCGATCATCAGCGACGACGGATAGGGCCATGGCTGCGTCATGTAGTATTGAACATTGTCGCAGCTTATGCCGGATTCCTCCATCACCTCGCGACGCACCGCGTCCTCGATGGTTTCCGCCGCCTCGACGAAGCCGGCGAGGCACGACCACATGCCGGCGGGAAACTGCTTCTGGCGGCCGAGCAGGCAGGCGTCGTCGGCGGTCACCAGCATGATGACGACGGGATCGGTGCGCGGAAAGTGCTCGGCCTTGCAGCCGGGGCAGTCGCGCCGCCAGCCGCCCTGCGCGGCGCGGGTGCGGGCGCCGCAATTGGCGCAATAGCCGTGGCGGCGGTGCCAGTTGACCATGGATTTCGCCATCGCCACGGCGGACAGTTCGCCCGGCGGGATCGCGCCTTGCATCGCCATGCCGCGCAGTTCGGCCACCGCGGCGTCGGCGCGGCCCACGAGCTTTTCGGCGGCATCGTCGGCGATACCCATGCCGAACACCGGCGTCTCGCCGCGCAGACCGAGGAAGATGGTGCCGGGATTGGCGCCGAATGCCAGCGCCTCTTTCACCGACAGCAGCGCGCGGACGCCGTCGCCCTCGCGCTTGACCGCCAGCGAGTCGCGGATGACGACATAGGCGCGGGCGTCGGGCCGCGCCTCCATCGCCAGCAGTCTGGCATCGTCGGTGCGCAGATGCGCGGCGCGCTCCAGCGCGTTGGAAACGAAAGCGGGTTGGCCGAGCGGGAATTGAGAGTGGGGCGTTGCTGTCATGTGTCCTGTCTTGGTTCCTGTCTTGGGTCCTTCAAATCAGGAATGTCGCGCCGCAGCGTCTCGATCAGTTGCCGCATGTCATTCACGTCATAAGGCCGCGCCGGCGCCACGCCCCACACCGGGCGCGGCCACGCGGCGTCGGTTCGGCGGCGGGCGATGACGTGGATATGCAGTTGCGGCACCATGTTGCCCAGTGCCGCGACATTGAGCTTGTCGCAGCTCGTGATGTCGCGCAGCGCCCGCGAGGCGCTCGCGATCTCGATCATCAATTGCGCTTGCGCCGCCGCATCCAGATCGATGATCTCGACCGCGCCGGGACGGCGCGGGACCAGCACCAGCCAGGGATAATTCGCGTCCCGGATCAACAGCACCCGGCACAGCGGCAGGTCACCGACCGGAGCGGTGTCATTGTCGAGCTGCGGGTGGAGCGACCAATCGGCGGGCATGCGGATTCTCAAGCAGGTTCCGGCACTTTCGCAGAGTGCGGGCCGGCAAACAACCGCCTCAAGGGCATTGCCGTGGAACCGGGCGCCGGGTGGCTTGCTTTCCGTTGCTTTTGGCCCCAAATAGGGACCGGGAGATTGGCGGTGGACGAGCCTCTCGCCAACCGGGTCAGGTCCGGAAGGAAGCAGCCCTAACGAGGTCCGGATCGGGTCGCTCGTCAGTCTCCTACCTTGCTTTTCGGGGCGCTTTGCCGCTCCGTTGCCTGCCCTCGGTGGCGGGCAAGACCCGGACATTTCCGCAAGCCGGTTCCCGTCAACTTATGCCATTGCGGATCGCTCGATGACCGACAGCGACACCTCTGCAACGCCTTCCGAGGATCAGGGCGGTTTCGACCTCGGCCGCGCCGGGGCGGCGCAAGACGCGGCGCATTATCGCGTGCTCGCCCGCAAATACCGCCCGACCAATTTCGACAATCTGATCGGCCAGGAGGCGCTGGTCCGCACCGTCTCCAATGCCTTCGAGACGGGACGGATCCCGCAAGCCTGGATTCTCACCGGCGTGCGCGGCGTCGGCAAGACCACCACCGCGCGGATTCTGGCGCGGGCGCTGAACTACGAGTTGCCGGACGGCTCGGCGAGCGGGCCGACGGTGAAAATGCCAGTGCTCGGCACCCATTGTCAGGCGATCATGGAAAGCCGGCACATCGACGTGCTGGAAATGGACGCGGCGTCGCATACCGGCGTCGACGACGTCCGCCAGATCAACGACAGCGTCCGCTACGCGCCGTCCAGCGCGCGCTACAAGGTCTATATCATCGACGAAGTCCACATGCTGTCGACGGCGGCGTTCAACGCCTTCCTGAAGACGCTGGAGGAGCCGCCGGCCCACGCCAAGTTCGTGTTCGCCACCACCGAGATCCGCAAGGTGCCGGTCACGGTGCTGTCGCGCTGCCAGCGCTTCGACCTGAAGCGGGTCGAGGCCGACGTGCTGATGGCGCATCTGGCCAACATCGCGGCGATGGAGAATGTCGAGGCGGAAGCCGAGGCGCTGGGCATGATCGCGCGGGCGGCGGAAGGCTCGGTGCGTGACTCGCTGTCGCTGTTCGATCAGGCCATCGCCCATGCCGCCGGCCCGGTGCGCGCCGAGGACGTGCGGCAGATGCTCGGCCTCGCCGACCGCGCCCGCGTCATCGACCTGTTCGACGCGCTCGCGCGCGGCGATATCGTCGCCGCCTTCAAGGAGTTTCGCGAGCAGTACGACACCGGCGCCGATCCGGTGGTGGTGCTGAGCGATCTCGCCGAATTCGTCAACTTCGTCACCCGCGTCAAGATCGTGCCTTCGACCGCCGACAACGTGGTGTTCGGCGAGACCGAGCGGGGGCGCGCGCGGGAGTTCGCCGTCAAGCTGTCGATGCGGGTGTTGTCGCGGATGTGGCAGATGCTGCTCAAGGGCATCGCGGAGGTGCAGGGCGCGACCCGCCCGGCCGCCGCCGCCGAGATGGTGCTGGTGCGAATCGCCTATGTCGCCGACCTGCCGACGCCAGACGAGGCGATCCGGATGATCGACCAAAATGGCGGCGGAGCGCCGTTGCCGGTCGGCGCGGCATCCCGCGGCCCGCCATCCGGCGCGGGCGCGTCGTCGGCAATGCCGCAGGCGGCCTCGGTCACCCCGATGCGCCCGGCCGCGCCGCGCACCGGCGTTGAGGCGCAGGCCCGCATGGCGATGCCGTCGCCGGCGGCCACGGCCGCACCGCAGCCGTTGAAGATCGCGAGTTTCCCGGATCTGGTGGCGCTCGCCGCCGCGCAGCGCGATTTGCAAACCAAGTCGGCGCTGGAAGCCGATGTCCGGCTGGTCCGGTTCGAGGACGGGCGGCTGGAAGTGGCGATGGAGCGCAGCGCCTCGCGCACGCTCATCAACGATCTCGCGCGCAAGCTGGAACAATGGACCGGGCGGCGCTGGGCGGTGATCGTCTCCAACGCTGAAGGGCAGCCGACGTTGCGCGAGCAGGCGACGCAGGCGCGCTCCGAGCGCGAACGCAGCGCCGAGGCCGACCCCCGCGTGCGCGAGGTGCTGGCGCGATTCCCCGGCGCGAAAATCGTCGAGGTGCGCCATCTCGCGCCCGACCTGCCCGATACCGATATTCCCGATGACGACACCGCGGACGGATCCGACGGCGACGACTGAAAACGCATGTGAAAAGGAACGATCATGGCTGATTTTCTCGGCATGATGAAACAGGCCGCGCAACTGCAATCGAAGATGAAGGCGATGCAGGACGAACTCGATCAGATCGAGGTCGATGGCTTGTCCGGCGGCGGCATGGTGACGGTGCGCATGACCGCGAAGATGGAAGTGAAGGCGATCCGCATCGACCCGTCGCTGCTGAAGCCCGAGGAGCACGAGATCGTCGAGGACCTCATCGTCACCGCCTGCAACGACGCGCGCCGCAAGGCGGAGGTGGCGATGCAGGAGAAGATGCAGGCGCTGACCGGCGGGCTCGGCCTGCCGCCCGGCCTGCTCGGCTGAGCGGGTCGCGGCCGAGATGGCAGCGCGCGTCGCCGGGCCGGAGATCGAGCGGCTCATTCAAATGCTGGCGCGGCTGCCGGGGCTCGGGCCGCGCTCGGCGCGCCGCGCCGCATTGCATCTGATTAAGAAGCGCGAGGCGCTGATGGGCCCGCTGACCAGCGCGTTGCAGACCGCGATGGAGCGCCTCCAGGTCTGCAGGACCTGCGGCAACATCGACACCGTCGATCCCTGCACCGTGTGCACCGATCCGCGCCGCGATCCGTCGATTATCGTGGTGGTGGCGGATGTCGCCGACCTCTGGGCGCTGGAGCGCGCCAACGCCATCAACGGCCTTTATCACGTGCTCGGCGCGACGCTGTCGCCGCTCGACGGCATCGGGCCGGACGATCTGACCATCGACCCGCTGGTGGCGCGCGCCCACGCGGCGGAGGTCAAGGAGGTGGTGCTGGCGCTCAATGCGACGGTCGACGGCCAGACCACGGCGCATTACGTCACCGATCTGTTGCAGGACGCCCACGTCAAGGTGACGCGGATGGCGCACGGCGTCCCGGTCGGCGGCGAACTCGACTATCTCGACGAAGGCACCCTGTCGGCGGCGATGCGGCAGCGGACGGCGTTTTGAGGGTTTTCGCCGCAACACGACAACCGTCGTCCTCGCGCAGGCGAGGACCCAGATCCCTGGCATTCGCTATTTTGAACGATTTCGCCCGGATTGATTGAGTCGAAGCGCTGCGGAGTCTGGGTCCCCGCCTGCGCGGAGACGACGACTTTCGTGTTGTCGATCCGCGCTCAAAAGAGGTTTCCGATCAGTCTACCTACGTTTTCGCCGGTTCCAGCGCCTTAAAATGTCCGCGCCGTTGCAGCCAGATCATCAACAGCAGGCTCGGGATCGCCACCAGCACGCTGACGACGAAGAACAGCGGCCAGCCGGTGGCGGCGGCGACGTAGCCCGCGCCGGACGACAGGTAGATGCGCCCGACCGAGGCCAGCGCGGTGAGCAGCGCGTATTGGGTGGCGGTGTGCAGCGGGTTGCTGCATAGCGCCGAGAGGTAGGCGACGAAGATCACGGTGCCGATGGCCCCGGTGAACTGCTCGACGCTGACCGCGACCGCGAGCGCCCATTGCTGCGGCCCGATCAGCGCCAGCCACGAGAACGTCAGGTTGGAGATCGCCTGCAACAAGCCGCCGATCCACAGGCAGGCGATCAGCGGGAAGGCGCGGGCGAGGAAGCCGCCGGCGAAGCCGCCGATCAGCGTGGCGGCGAGGCCCAGCCCCTTGACGATGATCGCGTAGTCGTTGCGGGTGAAGCCGACATCGATGATGAACGGCACCGTCATCGCGCCGGCGAAGGCGTCGGTGAACTTGAACAGCATCACGAAAACCAGGACGGCGACGGCGTCGGGGCGGCGCAGGAACTCGGCGAAGGCGCCGACCGCGGCGTCGATCACCCGTTGCAGCGACGGCGTGTCGCCGGTCGTGGCCTCGCTGCGGGCGGAGCCCTCGGGCTCGCGCGCCAGCAACACGGTGACGACGCCGATCAGCACCAGCGCGGCCATCACCGCGAGGCTCGCCATCCAGGCGTCGATGCGGACCAGGCCGAGATGTTCGAAGCCGGTGACCAGGAACAGCGCGCCGGCGGTGGAGGCCACCATGCCGATGCGATAGGCCGCGACATAGGAAGCCATGCCGGCGGCCTGCTCGCTCTCGTCCAGGCTTTCGACGCGGAAGGCATCGACCACGATGTCCTGCGTCGCCGAGGCGGTGGCGACCAGCAGCGCGCCGAGGGCTACGAAGAACGGCGAACGCGCCGGATCGGTCAGCGCCAGCGTCAGGATCGCCGCCATCAGCAGCAGTTGCGTGAAGATCAGCCAGCCACGGCGGCGGCCGAGCCATCTCGTCAGCAGCGGCAGGCGCAGGCCGTCGACCAGCGGGGCCCAGAGGAATTTCAGCGTGTAGGGCGTGCCGACCAGGGTGAACAGGCCGATGGTGCCGAGGCTGACGCCGCCTTCGCTGACCCAGACCAGCAGCGTCGAGCCGGACAGCGCCAGCGGCAGCCCCGACGAGAAGCCGAGGAACATCACCACCAGCACCCGCGGTTGCAGATAGACCAGCCAGGCATCCCGCCACGCGGTGCGGCGCGGCGCGGGCGCGGGAGGGGCGGGCGAGACGGCTTCCGGTGCGCTCATGCCGCAGTGCTAGCTGATTCGCCGCCCGCCCGTTTGGCGGATCGCGGGAACGAAGCTGGAACATCGCCTTTCGCGCTGCGTCGGAGGCCGTCATTGCCGGGGCTTGACCCGGCAATCCATCCTCTTGAAAGGACTCTTCTTTTGGATGGATGCGCGGGCCTTCGCCGCGCCGAAGGGGCTTCGGCCCCGCAGGCGGGTCGAGCCCACGCATGACGATCCCATCTAAACTGAGCGCGCTCTAGCAGGCGGTGATTGACCGTGGCGATGGCCGGGCTTACATCGCGCTCATGGCCATTCGTGAAATCATCATTCTGCCCGACAAGCAGTTGCGGCTCGTCTCCAAGCCGGTCGAGAAGGTGTCGCCCGCGATCCGCAAGCTCGCCGACGACATGCTGGAAACCATGTACGACGCGCCCGGCATCGGGCTCGCCGCGATCCAGATCGCCGAGCCGCTGCGTCTTGTCACCATGGATATCTCCAAGCGCGAAAAGGGCGAGGACGGCGCGAGCCCGCCGGAGCCGCGCGTCTTCATTAATCCGGAAATCGTCGCGGCCTCCGAGGAGCTTTCGGTCTATGAGGAAGGCTGCCTGTCGATCCCCGAATATTACGAGGAGGTCGAGCGCCCGGCGCGGGTGCGGGTGCGCTATCTCGATCTCGACGGTCAACTGCGCGAGGAAGACGCCGAGGGGCTTTACGCCACCTGCATCCAGCACGAGATCGATCATCTCAACGGCGTGCTATTCGTGGACTATCTCTCCAAGCTGAAGCGCGACCGTGTGCTGAAGAAATTCACCAAGGCGGCCAAACTGGCGGCGAAATAATGCCGCTGCGCCTGATCTTCATGGGCACGCCGGATTTCGCGGTGCCGACGCTTCTGGAACTGGCTGCGCACGGCCACGACATTGTCGCGGTGTACGCCCGCGAGGCGAAGCCGGCCGGGCGCGGCATGACGTTGCAGGATACGCCGGTGGCGCGCGAGGCGAAGCGGCTCGGCATTCCGGTGCTCACGCCGAAGACGTTGAGGACACCCGAGGCGGTTGCCGAATTTCAGGCCCACGACGCCGACGCCGCCGTGGTGGTGGCCTACGGCATGATCCTGCCGCAGGCGATCCTCGACGCGCCAAGGCTCGGCTGCTTCAACCTGCACGCCTCGCTCTTGCCGCGCTGGCGCGGCGCGGCCCCGATCAATCGCGCGATCATGGCCGGCGACAGCGAAAGCGGCGTGATGGTGATGAAGATGGACGCCGGCCTCGACACCGGCGACATCGCGATGGCCGAGCGGCTGCCGATCACCGACGCGATGACCGCCGCCGACCTGCACGACGCGCTGGCGCCGCTCGGCGCCGACCTGATGGTGCGGGCGATGGCGGCGCTGGCGCGCGGCGGGCTGCAACTCGCCCGGCAAGGCGAGCAGGGCGTGACCTACGCCGCCAAGATCGACAAGGCCGAGGCACGAATCGACTGGACCCAGCCGGCGCGCGCCGTGTTGCGGCACATCCACGGCCTGTCGCCGTTCCCCGGCGCGTGGACCGAAGCCGTGCACGACGGCGAGACGGTGCGGCTGAAGCTTCTGCGCTGTGAGCTGGCGAGCGGTTCCGGCGCGCCCGGCGAACTGCTCGACGACAATCTCTCCGTCGCCTGCGGTGACGGCGCGATCCGCCTGATCGTCGTGCAGCGCGCCGGCAAGGCGCCGATGACCGCCGTCGATTTTCTGCGCGGCGCGCCGCTAAAGCCGCCGCTGCGGCTTTCCTGATGCCGCGCTACCGGCTCATCATCGAATATGACGGCGGGCCGTTCCGTGGCTGGCAGATTCAGGACAACGGCCGCTCGATCCAGGGCGCGCTGGAAGACGCGGTGGCGGCCGTCAACGGCGCGCCCGCGCGCGTCCATGGCGCCGGGCGCACCGACGCCGGCGTCCATGCGCTGGCGCAGGTCGCTCACGTGGACATCACGAAGACGCTGCCGCCCGGCCGCCTGCGCGATGCCCTGAACGCGCATCTGCGCCCGCTGCCGATCGGCGTGCTGGCGGCCGACGTGGTGGCGGACACATTCGAGGCGCGCTTCTCCGCGATCCGCCGCCACTATCGCTATCGCATCGTCAACCGCCGCGCCAATCTGGCGCTGGAGATCGGCAAGGCGTGGCGGGTGCCGCGTCCACTCGATGCGGAGGCCATGCACGAAGCCGCGCAAGCCCTGCTCGGCAAGCACGATTTCACCACCTTTCGCGACACCGAGTGCCAGGCCAAGTCACCATTGAAGACGCTCGATCAACTCGACGTCGCGCGCGACGGCGAAGTAATCGAGATCGTCACCTCGGCGCGCTCGTTCCTGCATAGTCAGGTCCGCTCGATGGTCGGCTCGCTGGTGTGGGTCGGCGAGGGCCGCTGGCGCGCCGCCGATCTGCGCACCGCGCTCGACGCCCGCGACCGCCGCGCCTGCGGCCCGGTCGCCCCGCCGGACGGGCTCTATCTGGTGCGGGTGGATTACGCGCGTGAGTGACGGTGGCGTTTTTGACGCAAATGGAATGATATGAGGCGTCATTGCCGGACTTGATCCGGCAATCCATCATTTTTCAAGAAGATGGATGCGCGGATCAAGTCCGCGCATGACGGCGGACAATTCCGTCAAGAGCGGAGAGTCGCCAACTCCCGCATCGCCTCCCAAAACAAATCCTGCCCGTCGGCGACGTTGGCGGTCCAGTGTTCGGCGGCGAAGTCGTTGGCGTCGTCGGTGATGAATTTGAAAGCGCGCCACGGAATGCCGTGGCGCTGGCAGGCGTGGGCGACGGCGAACAATTCCATGTCGACGATATCGACGCCGCTCGCCACCAACCACGGATCGGCGGCGGTGACGAAACTGTCGCCGGTGCCGCACACCACGCCGTCGCGCCCCGACGACAGGCGATCCAGCTCCGCGCTGAACGGCGTGCGGCCGCGCGGCGCCAAGGGCTCGGCGATCATGTCCCGCTGGATGACATGCGCCACCTCGACCAGCCCGCGCAGCTTCTCGGTGATCTTGCCGGCGGTGCCGTAGTTGACCACCAGTCGCGGCCGCAGCGCCAGCAGCGCCAGCGTCGCGGCGCTGGCGGCATTGACCTTGCCGACGCCGGTATAGATCACCTCGACGCCGCCGGGCGCGCGCGTTTTGCTGAGTTCGTCATCAATCGCGGTGAGAACGAGAACCTTGCCGCTCATGCGAAGTAGCGGTCCAGCACGCCGCGATAGATCCGCGTCAGCGTTTCCAGATCGCCGAGCGGGGCGCGCTCGTCGATCTGGTGCATGGTCTGGCCGACCAGGCCGAATTCGATCACCGGGCAGTAATGCGTGATGAAGCGCGCATCCGAGGTGCCGCCGCCGGTGTTGAGATCCGGCGTGCGCCCGGTCGCGTCGCGGATCGCGGCGACCACGAGATCGGTGAACGGACCGGGCTCTGTCAGGAACACATCGGCGTTGGACGGCTCCCATTCGATCCGGGCCCGAATCCGATTGCCGGTGGCCTTCGTCAGCCGCGCCTCGACCAGTTCGCGCAGTGAGGTCTGGGTGTGATGGTCGTTGTAGCGGATGTTGAACTTCGCCGTGGCCCGCGCCGGGATGACGTTGCTGGCGGCGTTGCCGACATCGACCGAGGTGAACTCAAGGTTCGACGCCTGAAAATGCGCGCTGCCGGCGTCGAGCGGCTCGCCATCCAGCGCCGTAATCAGCGCGGCGATGTCGGGGATCGGATTGGTGGCGCGGTGCGGATAGGCGACGTGGCCCTGCACGCCCTCGACGATCAGCGTCCCGGATTGCGAGCCGCGGCGGCCGACCTTGATGCAATCGCCCATCGCCGCGACATTGCTGGGCTCGCCGAGCACGCAATGGTCGAATTTCTCGCCGCGCGCATCCAGCCACGGCATCAGCTTGACCGTGCCGTTGACGGCGCTGGCTTCCTCGTCGCCGGTGATGATGAAGGAAATCGAGCCGTCGCCGGGCGGCGTGCCGCCATGGGCTGCGAGATAATCGAGCGTCGCGGCGACGCTACAGGCGATGCCGCCCTTCATGTCCACCGCGCCGCGCCCGTAGAGAAAGCCGTCCTTGACCTCGCCGGAAAACGCGCCGTGGCTCCATGCGGCCTCATCGCCGGGAGGCACCACGTCGGTATGTCCGGCGAAGGCCAGGTGCGGCGCGCCGTTGCCGATCCGCGCATACAGATTGTCGATGTCGGCGGCGCCCGGCTCGCTGAAGGTGACGCGATGGACGTCGAAGCCGGCGGCTTTCAATCTCGCCTCCAGCACGCCGAGCGCGCCGGCGTCCGCCGGCGTCACCGACGGGCAGCGGATCAGGTCGCGGGCGATCGTGAGCGCGTCGTTTTCCATCAGTCCCGCAGCAGTTCGTTGATGCTGGTCTTGGAGCGGGTGCGCTCGTCGACACGCTTGACGATCACCGCGCAGGCGGTGGAGGGGCCGGGCTGGCCGTTCTTCAGCGGCTTGCCCGGCAGCGCGCCGGGCACCACCACGGCGTATTCCGGCACCTCGCCGACAAAGACCTCGCCGGTCTCGCGATCGACGATCTTGGTGGAAGCGCCGAGGAACACGCCCATCGCCAGCACCGCGCCCTTGCGGACGATGACGCCTTCGGCGACTTCCGAGCGCGCGCCGATGAAGCAGTCGTCCTCGACGATCACCGGGCCGGCCTGCAACGGCTCCAGCACCCCGCCGATGCCGACGCCGCCGGAGATGTGGACGCGCTTGCCGATCTGGGCGCAGGAACCGACCGTGGACCAGGTATCGACCATGGTGCTTTCATCGACATAGGCGCCGAGATTGACGAAGGACGGCATCAGCACGACGTTTTTGGCGATGAAGGCGGAGCGGCGGACGATGGCGCCCGGCACGGCGCGAAAGCCGGCGTCGCGAAAACGGTTGTCGCCCCAGCCCGCGAACTTCGACGGCACCTTGTCCCACCACGACGCGCCGCCGGGTCCGCCCGCGATCGGGCTCATGTCGTTGAGCCGGAACGACAGCAGCACGGCCTTCTTCAGCCACTGGTTGACGGCCCACTTGCCGTCCGCGCCGCGCGCGGCGACCCGCGCCTCGCCCTTGTCGAGCAAGTCGAGCGCGTGATCGACGGCCTCGCGGACCTCGCCCCTGGTCGCGGCGGTGACGGTGTCGCGCGCGTCGAAAGCGGCGTTGACAGTGGATTCGAGCGCGGCGGTCGACATGAGTTTTCCTTGATCGTTAGGGATTTCGCTGCGGCCGCTGTTGTCCGGATTCGGCGGCGGAGAGTCAAGCGCGGCTCAGCGCAGCGGGAGCGCCGCCAGAAAGCCCGCGAGGTCGTCGGTGACGTGATCGACGTGGGCGGCGTCGCGGCCCTCGGTCTCCCAGTCCTCGCGCACCACTTCCCGCGTGCCGTCCGGCACCACCAGCACCGTGGTCATGCCGAGGTCGTGCGGCACCGTCAGATTACGCGCCAGATCCTCGAACATCGCGGCGCGGGCGGGATCGACGTCGTGCTTGTCGAGGAAGCGCCGGTAGGTGCTTGGCGCAGGCTTGGGCTCGAAATCGGCGGCGATGATGTCGAACACCGCCTCGAAATGCCCACCGAAACCGAGCCGCGCCAAAACCTTGGCGGCGTGGGCGGTCGAGCCGTTGGTGAGGATCAGCTTGCGGCCGGGCAGCCGCCCGATCGCCTCGCCCATCGCCGGGTTCGGCTCCAGCGGCGAATGGTCGATCTGGTGGACAAAGCTCAGGAAGTCGTCGGCGGAAATGCCGTGCTCGGACATCATGCCGCGCATGGTGGTGCCGAAGCGCTTGTAATAGTCCTTCTGGATCCGGAAGGCGTCCTCGGGGGCGATCTTCAGGGTCATCGCCACATAGTCGCGGATCCGCGCGTCGACCTGCTGCCACAGGTTGACGTGATGCGGATACAGGGTGTTGTCGAGATCGAACACCCAGGTATCGACATGGCCGAAGGTTTTGGCGGCGGCGCCGGTCATTTGTGGATCAGCGTGCCGGTGCCCTGGTTGGTGAACAGTTCCAGCAGCACCGCGTGCGAGGTCTTGCCGTCGATGATGACGACGCCTTCCACGCCCTGCTCCAGCGCGTAGATGCAGGTTTCGACCTTGGGGATCATGCCGCCGGAGATGGTGCCGTCGGCGATCAGTTTTCGCGCGTCCTTCACCGACAATTCCGGAATAAGCTTCTTGGATTTGTCGAGCACGCCCGGCACATCGGTCAGGAGCAGGAGCCGCTTGGCCTTCAGCGCGCCCGCCACCGCGCCGGCGAAGGTGTCGGCGTTGACGTTGAAGGTCTGGCCGCTCGCGGAGGTCGCCAGCGGCGCCAGCACCGGGATCAGCTCGTGGCCGATCAACTGGTTGAGCAGCGTGAGGTCGACCTTTTCAGGTTCGCCGACGAAGCCGAGATCGACCACCTTCTCGATGTGCGAATCCGGGTCGACCATGCTGCGCGTCGCTTTTGACGCGGTGACCATGTTGCCGTCCTTGCCGCACAGCCCGACCGCCTTGCCGCCGGCCTCGTTGATGTAGCCGACCAACTGCTTGTTGATCGAGCCGGCCAGCACCATCTCGACGATCTCGATGGTGGCGGCGTCGGTGATGCGCAGGCCGGCGGCGAATTCCGACTTGATGCCGAGCCGTTGCAGCATGGTGGCGATCTGCGGGCCGCCGCCATGCACCACCACCGGGTTGATGGCGGTCTGCTCCAGCAGCACGATGTCGCGGGCGAAAGCTTTGGCAAGGTGCTCCGCGCCCATGGCGTGGCCGCCGTATTTGATGACGATGGTTTCCTCGTCATACTGCTGCATGTGCGGCAGCGCCTCGGACAGGATGCGGGCCTGGTCGCTGGGCGTGATTTCGGAAACGGTCGGGACGGCGGGGTCGGTCATGGGTGACTCACCAATTCGTCATTGCGAGGAACGTTCGCGACGAAGCAATCCAGAGGCCGCGAAGAAGGAGCTGGATTGCTTCCCTTCGCTCGCAATGACGGTTCAATCGCAATTCGGCTCGCTCTAGCATTTCGCCGCGGCGGCGTCATGACAAAATCCGCGGCGAAGCGCGGCGGTCAGCCCTTGCGCTGCCACATCGCG
Organism: Xanthobacteraceae bacterium; assembly: GCA_023954195.1. Classification (GTDB taxonomy): domain Bacteria; phylum Pseudomonadota; class Alphaproteobacteria; order Rhizobiales; family Xanthobacteraceae; genus 62-47. The sequence goes on along the minus strand of JAMLIK010000005.1, from coordinate 11,027 downwards.
GCGACGGCAAGCAACAGCCAGCTCAGCATCAAAAGGATGCCGCCGGTCGGCGCGGCGCGGGGAAATAGGCCGCGCTCGGCGAAAAACCGCAGCGTCAGGTCGCCGGCGAACAGGCTGGCGCCGAGCACGAAACCGGCGGTGGCGATCAGCCCGAGCATCGGCTGAGTGACGCCGCGCGCCGCCAGCGCCGCGCCGGCCAGCACGGCGACGGCATGCAGCAGCAGCATCAGCGCGGCGGTCGAGAGCCGCGCGGCGTCGGGCAGATGCGCGCCGGCGGCGGCCAGCGCCACGCCGGCCGCGCCCATCGCGCCGGCGCCGACGATGAGAACGCGCGCGATATCGGTCGGGGTCATGCGCCGCGCTCCGCCAACAGCCGCATCATCGCGGCGCGCAACTCCGGCATGCCGGCGCCGCTGCGCGACGACGTGGCGATGATCTCGGGAAAAGCCGCCGGATGGGTCTTGAGCGCCGCCAGCGTCGCCTCGATCCGGGCCGCAAGCTCGGCGGGCTTGATCTGGTCGGCCTTGGTGAGCACCAGCTGATAGCTGACGGCGGCGCGGTCGAGCATCTTGAGAATCTCGATATCGACGTCCTTGAGGCCGTGGCGCGAGTCGATCAGCAGGTAGATCCGCGCCAGGTTGCTGCGGCCTTGCAGGAATTGATGGATCAGCGTCGTCCACGACGCGATCTTGGTCTTGGCCGCCTGCGCGTAGCCGTAGCCCGGCATATCGACCAGCCGCAGGCCGCAGTTTTTCGGCCCCTCGAAGAAGATCAGCTCCTGGGTGCGGCCCGGCGTGTGCGAGGTCCGCGCCAGGGCGTTGCGGCCGGTCAGCGCGTTGATGAGGCTCGACTTGCCGACGTTGGAGCGTCCCGCGAAGGCGACCTCGACGCCTTCCATCGGCGGCAGCGTCTCGATCGAGGGCGAAGCCCAGATGAAGCGCCAGTCGCCGGCCAACACCTTGCGTCCGGCCTCGATCAGGTCGCTGTCGCCTCTGGTGTCGGTGTCGTCGCTCATACCTTGATCCGGAACGTCGTTGCGAGCCTCATGCCCCGGATGCTGCGCGGCGGGTCGTGTCAACGACCTGCCGCGCAGCCAAGCCGGGGCCGTAGCGAAGGGACAGCCTCGTTTTGTTGCGCTCCCGGTTCAGCGAAGCGGCATGAATGCCGCATCGCGCCCGGGACACAAGAAGGTTGTTCGCCGTCCGCCGTTACGTCGCTTTCTTGCCGGCGAAGGTGGCCTTGACGTTGTCGAACAGCTCGATCTTCACGCCGTTGCGCCGCATGATGTAGCTCTGCTGCAAGACCGAGAGCAGGTTGTTCCAGGCCCAGTAGATCACGAGGCCGGCCGGGAACGACGCCAGCATGAAGGTGAAGATCACCGGCATCCAGTCGAAGATCATCTTCTGGGTCGGGTCCGGCGGAGTCGGATTGAGCTTCATCTGGAACCACATCGTGATGCCCATGATGATGGGCCAGATTCCCAGCATCAGGTAGTGGCCGATCACCGGCAGCTGGGTCGGGTCGAAGCTCAACAGGCCGAACAGGTTGAAAAGGTTGGTCGGATCGTGCGCCGACAGATCGTGAATCCAGCCGAAGAACGGCGCGTGCCGCATTTCGATGGTGACGAACAGCACCTTGTAGAGCGAGAAAAACACCGGAATCTGCAAGGCGACGGGAAGACAGCCGGCGACCGGGTTGATCTTCTCCTTCTTGTAGATCGCCATCATCTCCTGCTGCTGCTTCATCTTGTCGTCGGGGAAGCGTTCCTTCAGCGCGGCGAGCTGCGGTTGCAGCGCCTTCATTTTCGCCATCGACGCATAGGATTTGTTGGCCAGCGGGAAGAACGCCAGCTTCACCAGCACCGTCACCAGCAGGATGGCGACGCCGAAATTGCCGAACAGGTGGAAGAAGAAGTCGAGGATCATGAACATCGGCTTGGTGATGAAGTAGAACCAGCCCCAGTCGATGAGCAGATCGAAATGGTTGAGCCCGAGCTGCTTGTTGTAGCCGCCGAAACTGTCGAACGGGAAATTCAGGCCGACGACGCGGGCTTCCTTGGCGCCGGCGAACAGCCGGGTGTTGGCGACGCCGGTCGCGCCCGGCGCGATGGTCCGCGGCTGCTCCAGATAGTCGGTCTGGTAGGTTTGCGTGGTGCCGACCGGCTGCGACGAAAACCGCGCCTGCAAGGTCGCCGTGGTTTCCGGCAACAGCGCCGCGGCCCAGTATTTGTCGGTGATGCCGAGCCAGCCGTTGGTGACCTTGAAATCGACCGACTTGGCTTCGGCGATCTTCTTGTAGCTGTATTCCTGCAAGCCGTGCTCGCCGAGATAGCCGATCAGCCCTTCATGCAGGATGTAGTAGCCGGCGACCTGCGGGGTGCCGTGGCGCGAAACCAGGGCGAACGGATACAGCGTCACCGGCGCGGCGCCGGAATTGACCACCTCGTCCTTGAGCGTGAACAGATAATCGGCGTCCACGGCGATGGTGCGGCGGAAGGTCAGGCCCTCGCCGTTGTCCCAGGTCAGCACCACCGGATGATCCGGCGTCAGGTTGGCGGCGCCGTCCTGTTTCCAGACGGTGTTCCGATCGGGAACCTTGACGTTCGACCCGCTGGCGGCGACCCAGCCGAATTCGGCATAATAAGGCTCGGCGGTGCCGGACGGCGAGAACAGCACGATCGCCGGCGATTTCGGATCGACGGTCTCGCGATACTTCACCAGCGCCAGATCGTCGATTCGCGCGCCTTTCAGGGCGATGCTGCCGATCAGGCGCGGCGTCTCGATACGGATGCGGGGCGAGGCGGTGATGGCGGCGTCGCGGCTGACCACGGCGGCGGCCGCGCCCTGATTGGCGTTCGGTGTCGCCGGCGTGGCGCCTGGCGTGGCCGGCGCGGATGACGATCCCCCCGCCGGCGTCGTGGTGGCGGGGGCGGCCTTGCCGGCCTTCGCCAGTTCGCTTTGCGCCTGCTCGGCGGCGCGCTGCTTTTCCATCTGCGGGATGTTGAAGAAGTACTGCCAGCCGATCAGCACCAGTCCGGACAGGATGACGGCGATAATAGTATTGCGATTGTCGGTCATCGTTCGGGTCTCGTCATTCGATTCGGGGTGCGAGGGGACGGGCGATGGAAACCGTCGGGCGCAAGAATGGTGCAAGAATGGTTATGTCACGAACGCTCCGGCGCTGGCCGGTCGAGGCGGTGGAGAGCCCGGCGCAAATCGTCCAGCATGGTCGCGAAGCCGCGGTGCAGCGCGCCGCGCCGGCCGACTAGCACATAATCGCTGTGCGGTCGCATCGATAAAACGCCCGCCTGCTTCACCAATTCGCGAAGCCGGCGACGAACGCGGTTGCGCTCCGTCGCGGAGCCGACCTTTTTCGAAACCGTGAAGCCGATCCGCACCGGCCCGTCGTCTTCGCGCGTGCGTCTTTGCACGATAAAGGCAGGGCTCGTCATCCGCGCCCCGCCGGCAACGGCGAGAAAGTCCACCCGCCGTTTCAATCGTTCCATCACAAGGGCCTCGCGAAGGCCCGCTCAGGCGCTCAGGCGCTTCCGTCCCCGAGCGCGCCGGGCGGCGAGGACCTTGCGGCCGCCCGTTGTCGCCAGACGCGCGCGAAAGCCGTGACGGCGCTTGCGCACCAGTTTGCTGGGTTGATAAGTCCGCTTCACGGGTCCGTTCTCCGCTGACCGGGCAATTCGCCGAGGAATGAGGTAAATCCGCGACTTAAGGCCCCGATAGGAGCCGCTTCCGGCCCCACAAACAGAGCCGCGCCCGGAACAGCCGGGCATCGCGGACGATTGGCGCGGCTTATACGGGAGCAGCCGGTTTTCGTCAATCTTCGGATGAGAGGGCGGCCGCGCGGACGATCACGGGCGGATCAAGCGGGCAGGAGGGGCCGGACGGAACCCGAGACCACCAGCTCCCTCCCCGATCGGACGACGGTCCCATGGTTCTGGCCGGCGGATACAGATGATGACGGATCGGTCATTTGACCCGGCGCGGCATCCGGCCCTAACATTCGCCTTCGGTTCGGCGGGTCTGGTTACGAATGACGTCTCCGGTGGATATTGTGCCGCAGGCCAGCGAACGGCTGCGCGCGGAACCATCGCGGGTGGTGCCGCGCGGGCGGCTCGGCCTGTCGGGAAAATTGCTGCTTCTGACAATTCCGCTGGTGATGATCGCGGAAGTGCTGATCTATGTGCCCGCGATCGCCAATTTCCGGATGAATCGCCTCAACGACCGCATCGCCGCCGCCAACACCGCCGCGCTGGTGCTCGACGCCGCGCCGAGCGGCATGGTGCCGGAATCGCTGGCGCGGCAGATTCTCAACTCGATCGACGCCCGCGCCGTGGCCATCAAGATGGGCCAGCAGCGCCGGATGCTCGCCAGCGCCAATCTGCCCTCCGCCGTCGATCACGACGTCGACATGCGCGAGATGACCGCGTGGCAGGCCATCGTCGGCGCGTTCGAGACCATGCTGGAGCGCGGCGACGAGACCATTCGCGTCATCGGCCCGGCGCCGGGGGGCGCGCAGTTCATCGAGGTGGTGATCGACGAACTGCCGCTGCGCCGCGCGATGTACCGCTTCTCCGGGAATTTGCTGCTGTTCTCCCTCGGCATCGCCGTGCTCACGGCGGCGCTGGTCTACTTCGCCTTGCATTTCCTGTTCGTGCGGCCGATGCGCAGGCTGACCGCCAACATGGTCGGGTTTCATCAGAACCCGGAAAATCCCGACCGCATCATCCTGCCCTCGCGGCGCGGCGACGAAATCGGCGTCGCCGAGCGCGAGCTGTCCGACATGCAGCGCGACCTGGTGTCGATGCTGCATCAAAAGAGCCGGCTCGCCGCACTCGGCCTCGCGGTGTCCAAGATCAACCATGACCTGCGCAACCTGCTGGCGTCGTCGCAACTGATCTCCGACCAGTTGGCGGGGGTGCCGGACCCGCGGGTGCAGCGCTTCGCGCCCAAACTGGTGCGCTCGCTGGAGCGCGCCATCGCGCTGTGCCAGTCGACCCTGTCCTATGGCCGCGCGCAGGAGGCGGCGCCGGACCGGCGCATGGTCCTGGTCGAGCCGATCGTCAACGAGGTCCGCGAATCGGCGGGACTTGGTTCGGGAACTGGCGCGCAGGCGGCGGGCCCGGCGCCGATCGGCTGGATCAACGCCATCGAACGCGGGCTGACGATCGACGCCGATCCCGACCAGTTGTTCCGGGTGCTGCTCAACCTGGTGCGCAACGCCAAGCAGGCGCTCGAAAGCCTGCCCGAAACCGACCTCGCGACCCGGCAGATCCGCATCACCGGCCGCCGTGAGGGCACGGTGGCGGTGATCGAGATCTCCGACACCGGGCCGGGCGTCCCGCAGCGGGCGCGCGACCATCTGTTCGAGGCGTTTCAGGCCTCCGACCGCGCCGGCGGCACCGGGCTCGGGCTGGCGATCGCCGCCGAGCTGGTGCGGGCCCATGGCGGCGACATCCATTTGGTCGAAGGCACCATCGGCGCGACCTTCCGCATCGCCATTCCGGACCGGCCGGTGGAATTGGCGAGCCTGCGAGGCGAGCGGATCCGGGCGTGAGCGCGACGGCGGCGCGAGGGCGGGCCGTTTTCGGGGCGTGATGCGGATCGGCGGGTTTCTTCAAAAAAATCGTCGTTGAATCAACATTCTAAGCATCGCCTATAAAATTTGCGAAGGCCGTCGCGAGGCGCCGGGGCCTGGATCGGGATTTGATTTGGCGGACGCATTGATGCAGCGACGGCGGCTTCGGTCTCCGCCCGCGTCCGACGCGGTCCAATGTCCCGGCCGAGTACGATTCCGACGATTCAAACGCAGCAATGACCCGGTTTCCAGGGCCGAACCGGGTCCAGGGGAAGCTAGGGCCTTTCCGTTCCGATAGACTCGGAATGGGGCTCTATCTTTATACTTTGACGCGTTTTCTTCACATGAACCGGCGTCCGCTTCGCTCGAAAGCCCTTCGGAATGCAAGCGTGACCTGGACGCAAGGATGGCCCGGATTCAAAACGACACGTTTGCCCGGTCGAGGACCTTGCCAAGCCGACTCGAAGCCGTTAGCTATGGCGCGCCTCACGACGCCCGTGGCGCTCGAAGGCATATGCAGCCGGTTCGCGGACTCTCTCCCGCGCGGCCAGCACCCTGCGCGCCCGTAGCTCAGCTGGATAGAGCACCAGACTACGAATCTGGGGGTCGGGAGTTCGAATCTCTCCGGGCGCGCCATGAAATCAAATACTTAGCAAAATCACCCCGTAGCAAAAATCAAAAAAGTACGGGGTTTTGTACGGGGAATTTTTTCGACGAAGGCCGGCCCTCGTCGAGACGTGACACCAGAAAAATACGTCATGTCGATCGCCCAATCGTTGCTCGTTGCGAGCAATTCGACGACAGCCATAGCCGTCGTCATGTTCACTGACACACTGAGAAGAATATGGAGAGCTTCGCTCGCTCTGTCGTGATCGGCTGCGGCTGACGCCTTGCCGATCGTAGCCGGGGAGAGATGGTCTCGGCCATCTCTCCCCCGCGACTACCGCCTGCGCAATGGCAGGGCCGCGCACGCGCAAGGCGGTGCATCGTCGTTATTCTTCCGATCCTTCCAATCCACCTCGCTTGTCGCGCAGCCCGGCCACGCTCGCCGATAGCCGCCCCCCTCTCTGCCGAGCGCTCACGCGCCCCCGGGAGGCATGGCGGGGGCCATGCCTCCGGCATGAACAGAGAAAGGATTGGAACAATGGCTAGGACATCGAAGAAGACGAAGGCCGCCACGGTTGCGGCAGTCGAGGGAGCGGCGAGCGTTGGAGAGGTTGGCACCGTTGCAGAGATTGCGACCAGCCCGGAAACGCCAGCGGTCGCGGCAAGCGGCGAGACGGCTTTCATTCCGCTCAACAAGCTCAAGAAGCATCCGAAGAACGCGCGAAAGACCCCGCACAGCGAGGCGTCCATCGAGGGGAAGGCGGCAAGCATCGCCGCGAAGGGCATCCTGCAAAACCTTGTGGTGGAGCCGGAGCTTGACGCCGAAGGCCAGCCGACCGGCTTCTATCTCGTCAGTATCGGTGAAGGCCGCAGGCTGGCGCAGTTGCTTCGCGCGAAGCGCAAGGAGATCAAGAAGACCGAGCCGATCCGCTGCGTTATCGACACGTTGAACGACGCGGCCGAAATCAGCCTTGACGAGAACGTGACGCGCGAGAACCTTCATCCCGCCGACGAGTATGAGCGCTTCCGCGAGCTTGCCGAAAATCGCGGATGGGGAGCCGAGGAAATAGCGGCCCGCTTCGGCGTCACCGCGCATGTGGTGAAGCAGCGGCTTCGGCTTGGCGCTGTCAGCCCCAAGCTGATGCAGGTCTATCGTGACGGCGGTTTGACGCTGGACCAGTTGATGGCTTTCGCGATCACCGAGGACCATGCACGGCAGGAGCAGGTTTTTGCGAACCTGTCCTATAACCGCGATCCTGCGCAAATCCGGCGCGATCTGACCAAGGCGAACGTCCCGGCGACGGATCGGCGCGCGATCTTCATCGGCGCGGAAGCCTATATCGAGGCGGGCGGCAATATCATCCGCGATCTGTTCACCGAGGATCGCGGCGGATTCTATGAAGATGCCGCATTGCTCGACCGGCTTGTCATGGAGAAGCTGGAAGGCATTGCGTTCCGCGTCCGGGGAGACGAGGGGTGGAAGTGGTGGGAAGCGCATATCGACTTCCCCCATGCGCACGGCATGCGCCGCGTCTATCCGCATTCGGTGGAGTTGTCTGCCGAGGATGCAGCCGACTACGCCGCCGCACAGGAGGAATATGACCGCCTGTCGTCGGAGTATGAGGGTGCGGACGAGCTTCCCGACGATGTGGATCAGCGTTTCGGGGAGCTTGAAGCCGAGATCGAGCACATCGACGCCAAGCGCCATGCCTACGATCTCGACGACATCACGCGTAGCGGCGTGTTTGTCGTGCTGGACCATGACGGTGGCGCGCGCATCGAGCGCGGGTTTGTCCGCCCCGAGGACGAGAAGCCGGAAGCGGAGGAAGCCAGCGAGGGCGAAACCGTCATCGACGGCGTGCGCGTCAATGCCGATGGCGAGGTTGTCGAGGACGGCGACCATGTTGCCGAGCCAGACGCAGAGGACGAGGAGGAAGACGGCAAGCCGCTGTCGGACATCCTTGTCCGCGACCTGACCGCGCATCGCACCCTTGGCCTGCGGCTCGCTCTTGGCGAGCAGCCGGACATGGCGTTGATCGCTGTCACCCATGCGCTCGCCGCGCAGACCTTCTATCGCGGCGTTGATGCCCATTGCCTTGAAATCCGCCCTATCAGCGCCAGCCTTGGCGGACATGCGGATGGCATCGAGGACACGGCGGCGGCGAAGGCGCTGGCGGATCGTCATGCCGGATGGGCGGCGGACATGCCGCGTGACGTGGCGGACCTGTGGGGCTTCATTGCTGGGTTGGACCATGCGAGCGTCATGGCGCTGTTCGCGCATTGCGCCTCGCAGACCGTCGACGCGGTGAAACTGCCTTGGGAGCGCAAGCCGCGCGTTCTTGAGACGGCGGACAAGCTGGCGAGCGCGCTCGCGCTCGACATGACCGAGCACTGGACGCCCACGGTGCGGACTTATCTTGGACGCGTCACCAAGGCGCTCATTCTCGACGCCGTGCGGGAGGCCGTCAGCGACGAGGCGGCGGATCGTCTCGCCGCCATGAAGAAGCAGCCGATGGCGGAAGCCGCCGAGCAGCTTCTTGCCGGGACCGGATGGCTGCCGCCGCTGATGCGCACCACGCCGGTTGCGGAAACGGAGAGCGGGCCTGTCGAGGACATCGACACGACCGAGGGGAGTGAAGGGTTCCCCGAAGCCGCCGAGTGAGCCGCCACGGCCGGGGCCGCCCTCGCGCGGCCTCGGCCAGTGTCCCGACACCGCCCGAGGGATTTTCCGGCCGCGCCTGATCGGCGCGGCCGGGGACCTCGACCGCACGACATCAGAACATAGAACCATGAAGACAGATGCAGAACAGCGGGCAATGCTGGCCCGCATGGAGACGGCGCACGCCGAGACGGCGCGCCACCTTTGCCGTCATCGAACGGGCAGATCGGCGCGCGCCGAGCGCATGACGACGAGCAGCCGCGTCAAGGCTCGGCAGTCGGCCGCGCCTCCGCCACCTGGAGCCGCGCCGACGAGCGCGACTTTCAGGCCAACGTCGCAACGCTGCGCTTCAACGGCGCGCGGCGAGATCGACGCGCTGTCCTGCAAGCTGGCGCGGCAGGCCGGAGCCATCGCGGCACACCGCGTTCGCTACCGGATCAACGAACCGGCAGGGGAGAGCGTGTCATGACACCGCGCTTTCCCCCGACAGAAGCCCTGATCCCCGACGACGTTCTGGCTAAGCTGGTCGAGAACGGCCGCACCAGCGAGGAACGTGACGGCTTGATCCGTTCCCGGTCGTGAAGCTGTTCACGCCCGATGCAGGAGCGACATGGCTCATCACCGAAGCCTATCCCGAGCCTCTGACGCTGGCTGTTCGGGTTGTGCGACCTGGCATGGGCTGTCCCGAACTCGGCTACGCGATGCTATCTGAGATTGAAGACGTTCGCGGCAAGCTCCGGCCTGCCCGGGAACGCGACCTCCATTTCAAGGCAGAACACCGGCTCAGCACCTACGCCGCGAACGCTCGCCGCGCCGGGATGATCGTCGCCTGAAACTGCGATCCGGCGCGTCGTCGCGCGCCGGATCGCCATCATCGAGCAGGGAGGCGCGCATGATCGCACTGATCGTCGTCACCATCATGCTGATCGGCATGATGTGCGTCCTCGCCTACACGTTGGCGATTTACGCGCTGCCCTTTATGCTCGCGCTCGCGGCGATGCGCTTCGCCTACGGCACCGGAGCTGGATGGATCGGCGCCGGTATCGTCGGCATTGTCGCTGGCGTTGCATCCTTCGGCATTCTGACCCTTCTGTTTGCCATGCTGCGCGCCCCGATCCTGCGGGTCGCATTGGCGCTCATATTCGCCACGCCTGCCGCCGTGGCGGGATATGCGCTCGTGCATGGCGTCACCGGCGAGGCCGTTCCACCGCTGGTGTGGCGGCAAATCGTCTGCCTCGCAGGGGGCGCATGTGTCGGCGTGGCCGCCGTGATACGGTTGGCAACATCCGCTAGTCCGCAATCCTGAGCCGGTTCGTTGAACGCGGAAGTTATCGGCGCACAAAATATTCCGTGCCGCCCCTGAGCGTGGGCGTCGCCCTGCGGGCCGGGCTCTATGCGCTGCTGCGGCGGCTTCCGAAGCCCCTTGCGGGTCTTCGCCTTCGGTCACGATCCTTGACGCGAAGAGAGGCGGCGGACATTCGCCGGTCGCCCCCGGCTCGCGTCAGCATCGCGTTTGGCGGTCCTAGCCAGCAGCGGAGCGGCAGACGTTCGTCAGATAGAGTTACACCCTGACCTTCGAGCTGGACCATGGTGTCGATCGAGGCCGGGAGCGAGTCGCAGCGGCTTGTGCTGGGAGGGCGCCATTACCTTTGTTGGCGTTTTCTTGCCGTGCCGAACACGATGGCGATGCGAGTGACGGGCGGATGGCCCGGACCTTTCGATTGTCGTCGATGACGGCGACATTCAGGACATCATCGTCTTGCCGTTGAGGTTCGGGTCCGTTCTTGATGGAGCCGAGATAGCCGTGTGCGGCGCGAAGCGAGAAAGTGTGCCTCCGATCGCCATCGCCAGATCGCGGTTTCCTCTGACTGTCCTTTTCAAGCCGCTCCCACGGGCGTCCTCGATTGGTTTGGTCTGACCGAAGACCGGCGACGAAAGCGTCGCCTCGATCTTGAACCTGCAACGTCCGCCGCCAGCTTTTTTCCGCCGCCTTCGGCTTTGCATCGCGAGCCAAAAAAGCTGTCGCCGGCCGCCCTCCACGTTGTTTCGGCCCCAAGGGTGCAGGCCGATCGTCCCCGGTCCGTCGACCATCATCGAGGTCGCGATGGGCGCGGCCCGACCAGCAGAAGGAAACCACGACATGGCTACGATCGGCACTTTCTCCCGCACCGAG
>JAMLIK010000004.1 GCA_023954195.1 Xanthobacteraceae bacterium | reverse complement strand
GCCGACGATGCGCTGAGGTTCGTGCTGGCGCTTGACGGCCGTCGCCATGATCTCGTCGAAGGCAGCCCTCATGCCGTAGAGTTTGAGCTCGCCCATGAGGTCGAAGATTTGGGTTCGTTCCATCAGATGGTCCTCCGGAGGTTGTCGTAGCGGGCGCAATCGGCGATCGGCGCATGGCGGAGCGTCAGTGCCGCCGGCGTCATGATGTTGGCCGGTGCAGCGGGTTCGCGTTGGCGAGCCAGGATGTTGAGAACGACGTCAGCGGAATGGACGCCGTGACCAAGCGCCTCGGCGCAGGCGGCTTCGACCGCCGACAAACCGTCAGTCAGCACCGCATTGAGGATGTCGACCATCTGTCGATTGCCGTCGTCGGTGCTGGCGAGCCTGCGCCGGATCCGTTCGATCGCGGCCGGCAGCACCCAGTCCTTGAAGGGTGCGCCGTTACGCAAGGCCCCGGGTTTGCGCGCGAGCACCGGCACGTAGTGCCAGGGATCGTAGGTCGTCTCGCCGCGTCCGAACGACCGCGGATGCTCCGCAACGATCCGTCCATCCTGACGGATGACGATACGGTCGGCATAGGCTTGAACCTCGACCGGACGTCCGACGGCGCTGGCCGCGACCGAGTATTTGTTATTGTCGAAGCGCACCAGGCAGGTTTTGGAGACCGATGCCGGCACCGCATGGAATCCGTCGAACCGACCGGCATAGGGAACGAGCTTCGGCCGTTCGGCTTCGAACACATCCCAGATCGTCTGATCGGACAGCTCCGGATGCCGATGCGCCTTGGCGTAGGCGATGCATTTGTCGAGCAGCCAGGCGTTGAGTTCGTCCAGCTTTTTGAACCGCAGCCGCGGCGTGAAGAAGCGTTCCCGGACCAACCCGACCTGGTTCTCCACCTGGCCCTTCTCCCAGCCCGACGCCGGCGTGCAGGCGACCGGGTCGACGAGATAGTGGCTGCACATCTGCAGGAAGCGGCGATTGTAGCGGCGATCCTTGCCGACGAAGATCGTCTCCACCGCCGTCTTCATGTTGTCGTAGATGCCGCGACTGCAGGTGCCCTTGAACAGTGCGAACGCCCGGTCGTGGGCGTCGAACACCATCTCCTGCGTCTCGCGCGGATAGGCGCGCACGAACAGCATGCGGCTATGACACAGCCGGACGTGGGCGACCTTCACGAGTACCGTCACGCCGTTGAGGAGAACGATCTCGTGGCTCCAGTCGAACTGATAGGCTTCTCCTGGCGCAAAACTCAGCGGGACATAGGCCGCCGCCGTCGATTGCCCGCGCTCCTTGCTCCAGCGCCTGGCGTAACGCCGCACGGCATCGTAGCCGCCGTCATAGCCGCGTCCGCGCAACTCTTCGAAGATCCGGATCAGCGTCAGTTGTTCGCGCGCGGATTTGGCTGCGTTCGCCGCCAGCAGTTCATCGAGTTCCGCCGCCCATCGTCCAAGCTTGGGCCGCGGCTGCACCTGACGCTCATACTCGAACGAAGTCTCTCCGGATCTCAGCACCTTCCGGACCGTGTTCCGCGACACCTTCAGGTCACGGGCGATCTCCTTGATCGTCTTGCCCTTGATGAAGTGCTCGCGCCGTATCCGCGCAATCGTCTCCACGATCAGCATCCCCGACCACCTGCTTCATGACAAAGCAGGCAGCGCAACAGCCAATCTATAGGGGGTCAATTTTGGACGCCGATCCCCCGGCTCAGGGGGTCACTATTGCAGGCCGAATAACAGCCCCGGCCCGGGCCATCTGCTCGGGCGCATAGGTCATGGGACGGCGATCGAAGGTCTCCAGCGCCTCTTCGATCTCACCGAGGCGCTGGTCGACCTCGTCGGGCAGCTCGTCGGCCTCGGAATATTCGGCCTCGAGCCGGTCGTACTCGTCGTGCAGCGCTTCGCGGGTCGCGCGTTCCTCCTCGGTCAGATCGACCGTGGTGCCGACGAGTTCCCGCAATCCGTGATCATGACCATAGGGGAAGGTCACGGCGATCTCGATCCATTTCCAGCCCTCGGCCGCGACGGTCTCGGCCTCAGCCTTGAGCTTCTCGGTGACGAGACGGTCGAGCAGGACGGCGTCCTGAAGCCAGCCGCCATCGTCGGATTGGAAGAGATCGCGGAGCACATAACCGCCAGCCTCTTCATAGGCCTCGATGCCGACGAAGGCCGCCCGCTTGTCCGAGGCCCTGACCATGGTCTCGGTCAACAGGCGGCGGATGTAATAGGGTTCCTTCTGCCAGCCGTCCTTGATCGCCTCCCAGACCTGCTGCTGGCGCGCATGGTCCTCCGAGATGGTGAAGGCCATGAGCTGTTCGAGGGTCATGCCGTCCTCGGCATAGATGTCGAGCAGCGCGGGAGAGACCGAGGCCAGGCGCAGGCGCTGCTTCACGATCTTGACGTCGACGAAGAAGGCCGCCGCGATTTCCTCCTCGGTCATGCCCTTGTCGCGGAGGCCCAGGAAGGCGCGGAACTGGTCGAGCGGATGCAGCGGCGCACGCTCGATATTCTCGGCGAGCGACAGCTCGTCGATCAGGATGCCGGCGCCGGCCTCCGACACGACACAGGGCACCGGGGCAGTTTTGTTGAGGCGCCTCGAGCTCACCAGCAGTTCCAGCGCCCGGTAACGGCGGCCGCCGGCGGGCACCTCGAACATGCCGGTTTCCTTGCCCTCGGCATCGACCACCGGCCGGACATGCAGCGACTGGATCAGGCCGCGCCGGGCGATGGACTCGGCCAGTTCCTCGACCGAGACGCCGGCCTTCACGCGCCGGACGTTCGACTGGGAGAGCACCAGCTTGTTGAAGGGAATGTCGCGCGAGGACGACAGGGTGATCTTCTGAACGGCAGTAGCCATGTTCTTCACTCCGTGACGGACGCCGGGGAGCCTCTCTCTCCGGCAACCAGCCCGTCACGAAGTTCCCCTCCCTCCTTTCCCTCTCCTGGCCGCCTGCCGACCAAATCCCGACCATCAGATCTCTCCGCGGGCGCGCAGGCTGATCTCCCGACCGGCGCCGGTGATGATGTGGTCATGCAGCGTCACACCCAGTTCCGCGCAGGCCTTCTGGATCTCCCTCGTCATCGCGAGATCGGCGGCCGAGGGCTCGGGATCGCCGGCCGGGTGATTGTGGACGACGATCAGTGCGGAGGCGTTGAGCGCCAGGCTGCGCCGCAGCACCTCGCGCGGATAGACCGGGACATGATCGATTGTGCCGATGGCGAGGCATTCATCCGAGATGAGCCGGTTCTTCCGGTCGAGATAGAGGACATGGAAGCGCTCCACCTCGCCGCGGATGGTGAGGACGCAATAGTCCAGAACCGCCTGCCAGGAGGACAGGACCGGGTTCTGGTTGAGGTGGCGCAGCAGGATCTGGCGGGCCTCATAGACCACGGCCTGCTCCTGGGCCGAGAACCGGGGAGGCTGCGGGTCGATGGCGGGTTTCCTCAGATGTCGCGTCATGTTCGTATTCCCCGACGGGCAGCCGGCCGGGCGCCGGGACTTTCACCGCGTCACGGCGAAAAGCGCCGCCCTCTGCCTCGGAGAGAGCGGCGCGGGATCGCAAATCCGGAGAGGCGGACCTCAGGCTTTCCGGGTTTCCGTATCGGCGCCTCTCAGGGTCTATCCGGCATTGTCGCGAGCGCGGGTGTAGAAACTGCGCTCGGCCCCGCGGATGCTGCCGGCGGCCCGGGCCGCCTCGGCCCAGACCGAGATCGGGAAATCGCCGGTGAAGAGCAGGTCGCGCTCGATGCCCATACCGAAGGGCAGCCGGATCGATTCCAGTTCGCTGAAGCTCCAGCTTCCGAGTTCGGGACAGCCGATATCGGCCAGGCCGAACATCACATCGCCGTCCTCATCGAGTTCGGTCGCGAGCCAGACGCCCGCGCCAAACGGATTGAAGAATTTGACGACGGGGACGTGATCGGCACCGCGATGCCGACCATTGGCGAGGAGCTGCGCGCGCTGCGTACGGGTCAGGAGGATCATGCCGCCACCCTCCGCTCGGTCGCGGCCGCAACCGTGTCGGCGCCGTCCTCGTCGGGCAGATGCGCCAGCAGCCAGTCGGCCGCCTTACTGGCCTGCGAGGCCGCGCGGACGATGGCGCGGTTGTCCTCGCGCAGCACCTCCAGCCAGGAGCCGATATAGTCGGCATGGCGCACGGTCGGCACGATGCCGAGCGAGGCGCAGCAGAAGGCCGCGTTCATCTCGGCGACCAGCTCCTCGAAGGCGTATTTCTTCGTGCCGAAGCTGCCTGAGAAATCCCGCCCCAGGCGCGAGGCGTGACCTGTGGCGTGACCCATCTCGTGGAGCGCCGTCCTGTGCCAGTTGATCGGCTCGAAATAGGCAGCCGGCGGCGGCACCTGGACGTAGTCGAGCGCGGGAACATAGAAGGCGCGATCCCCGCCGATGCGGAAATCGATACCTGTGGCACGGATCAGCGCCTCGACCCGCGGCTCGATCATGCCGGGCGGCGGTGGTGGCGCCTCGACGGAGATGTCCTCGGGCAGGCCCTCGCATTGCGCCACGTTGAACACGGTGAAGCGCTTCAGAAACGGAATGCTGCCTGCTTCCTCGCCCGCCTCCCGGGCGCGGCGCTTCTCGTCTTCCGGAGTGAAGCGGTCGGCATAGACGACCGTGGTGCCGCGCTCGCCCTTGCGGACATTGCCGCCGAGCGAGAGCGCCTGGCGGAAAGTGAGCCAGTGCTGGCTGGGATAGCCGTGCTGGACCACGGCGCCCCAGAGGATCAGGACATTGATCCCGGAATATTGTCGGGAGGTCGCCGCATTCCTAGGCATGGAGAGCGGCGCCTTCGCCGCCGCCGTCCCCCAAGGCTGGACCCAAGGCAACCGCCCCTCTTCCAGCTCGGCGATGATCTTGTCGGTGATGTCATCATAGAGATTGCTGCGGGCGCCGCCTGGGCGGGCGCGGTCCTGTCTGGCCATCGGAATGATCTCCGCGACGGGCGCCGGAGGCCACTCCTCCAGCCCTCAACCCGTCACGGAAAACCCGTCCGCACTCTCCCTCTCAGGGGGCGTTGCGGGGTCTCCCCGCAGAAGGGGGTGCGCCGGCAACGATAGTGCCGGCCAGGGGGAAGGCTTTCCCCCGCATGCGGATGCCAATGCACTACGGGTTATTGCTCGCGCTCGTCGGAGCTATGCTACTCCAGCATTTGCCTTGGTATAACACGCCGCATGTGAAGGCGCGGGAGATGGAACTCTGTGAAGCACGCGTTGCTATGCTCAATTCTATTTACTGTCGGCCACGACAACTTGATGCGCCCCTCCGCCAAGATCAGACGGCCTCCCTTTCATTGAGCGGATCCCATGGTTGAAAAAGAAACATATCCTTGGTCCGGCACCTTCGGCGACCTCGGCTCGGATGATCAGCACTCGGTGACCCGGCTTGTATTCGAGGGCGGAGCCATCGAAGGGACCACCGAGCAAATTTTGGTGCGGCTAGGACGAACGCGGAAGCTCGCCTTGCTTCGCGTAAAGGCGACCGACCGCATCGTTGGCGTCGCCGCGCTGAAAGTCCCCGCCGACGCCTATCGGTGGAACAAGTTTGCTGCGGCCTGCGTTCCGATTGCCGGTTTCGAGACAGCACCGGAACTCGGTTACGTCGTCGTCGCCAAAGACATGCGGGGCCGACGGCTTTCCGGCGAGCTTGTCGAGATGATCTCGAAGGAGATCCGGGACCCCTCCTTCGCGACAACCGACAGCAGCACCATGATGAAGAACCTTCAGAGGTCTGGATTCGTCAGAGCCGGGCAGGAATGGCAGGGCCAAAAGGGCGCATTGTCACTTTGGACATTTACTCCTCGGTGATTCAGTCAGGCTGCTGCCGGAGCGATGCGTCTCGACGCATTCCCGCCGATCACCGAAAATCCCGCGCCTTCACCCTGATGCTGCCGCCCTCCGGCCCCTGCTGCCCGGCCGTCGCCATCTCGCGCTGTCCGACGCTCGCCAGATCCCGCGACAGATCGACGATCCGATGGGCAACGAGATGCACGACCTCGCCCTCGCGCTGAACGCGTCCCCTGACGGCGATCATGCTCGATGAGAGAATGACCCGGCGATAGCGCTCGAAGATCTTCTGCCAGACCACGAGATTGGCGATGCCGGTCTCGTCCTCGAGCGTGATGAACATGACGCCGTTTGCGGACCCGGGACGCTGGCGCACCAGCACGATCCCCGCCGCCTCCAGCCAGCGCTGATCGCGGGCCGCCATCGCCTCGGCGCAGGTGACGATCCGGCGCCTCGCCAGGTCCTCGCGCAGGAAGGAGACTGGATGGCGACGCAGCGACAGGCCGATATGCCCGTAATCCTCGACCACCTCGCGGCCGGCAGGCATCGCTCTCAGCGCAATCGCCGGCTCGTCGAGTTCCAGAACCGTGCGCCCCTCACGGTCCGAGACGGCGGCGAAGAGCGGCAGTTCCTCGTCGCGCAGCCCCTTGATGGCCCATTGCGCCTCTCGCCGGGCCAGACCGAAGGCCGGGCGGAATCCGTCGGCCGCCGCGATCTGGTCGAGCGCCGCGACGGGAACGCCGGCCCGCCGCCAGAGATCGCCGACCGAGATGAACGTCTCATCACCCCGCGCCGCGACGATGGCGGCGGCATGAGCATTGGCGAGGCCCTTGACCATGCGCAGCCCGAGGCGGACGGCAAATCGGCTCTCGTCCCCGGTCGGCTCCAGCGTGCAGTCCCAGCGGGAGGCGTTGATGCAGACCGGGCGGACCTCCACCCCGTGCTCGCGGGCGTCGCGCACGATCTGGGCCGGCGCATAAAAGCCCATGGGCTGGGCGTTGAGGAGCGCGGCGCAGAAGACATCCGGGTGCCAGCATTTGAGCCAGGCCGAGGCATAGGCGATCAGCGCGAAGCTCGCCGCATGGCTTTCGGGAAAACCATAGGAGCCGAACCCTTCGAGCTGCTGGAAGGTCCGCGCCGCGAACTCCTCCTCGTAGCCGCGCGCGATCATCCCCGAGATCAGCCGGTCGCGGAACTTCGAGACCCCGCCGGTATGCTTGAAGGTGGCCATGCTCTTGCGCAGGAGATCGGCCTCGCCCGCGGTGAAGCCCGCGCATTCGATGGCAACGCGCATCGCCTGTTCCTGGAAAAGCGGCACGCCGAGCGTCTTGCCCAGCACCTTCTCCAGCTCGGGCCGGGGATAGTCGACCTCTTCCAGACCCTCGCGCCGGCGCAGATAGGGATGAACCATATCGCCCTGGATCGGCCCCGGCCGCACGATCGCGACCTGCACCACCAGGTCGTAATAGGTCCGGGGCTTCAGGCGCGGCAGCATGGACATCTGCGCCCGGCTCTCGATCTGGAAGGTGCCGAGCGTGTCGGCCTTGCGGATCATCGCATAGGTGCGCGGATCCTCGGCCGGGATCGACGCCAGATCGAGTCGGATATCCTTGTGCTCGGCCAGCAGGTCCAGCCCCCGGCGCATGCAGCTCAGCATGCCGAGCGCCAGGACATCGACCTTCATGAAACGCAGCGCGTCGATATCGTCCTTGTCCCACTCGATGATCTGGCGCCCCTCCATCGCCGCGGGCTCGATGGGCACGAGATCGTCGAGCCGGTCATGGGTCAGCACAAAACCGCCCGGATGCTGCGACAGATGCCGGGGCGCGCCGCGAAGCTCGGCAGCCAGTTCGAGCGTCAGGCGCAACCGGCGATCCTCGGGATTGAGGTTGAGATCGCGGAGTTGCTGCTCGGTCACACCGGCCTCGGACCAGCCCCAGAGCTGGCCGGACAGCGTCTGGATCAGGTCTTCGGGAAGACCCATGGCCTTGCCGACGTCCCGCAGCGCCCCCTTGGAGCGATAGCGGATGACGGTCGCGGTCAGCGCGGCGCGCTCGCGGCCATAGTGTTCATAGACCCACTGGATCACTTCCTCGCGCCGCTCGTGCTCAAAATCCACGTCGATGTCGGGCGGCTCCCGGCGCTCCTCGGAGACGAAACGCTCGAAGAGAAGATCGTTGCGGCCGGGATCGATCGCGGTGATGCCGAGCACATAGCAGACGGCCGAGTTCGCCGCCGATCCGCGCCCCTGGCAGAGGATGCCGCGCGACCGGGCGAAGCGGACGATGCTGTTCACCGTCAGGAAGTAGGGCGCGTAATCGAGCTTGCCGATCAGGGCCAGCTCATGCTTCAGCGCGGCCGTCACCTCGTCGGGGACACCCTCGGGATAGCGGTGTGCGGCGCCCTCCCAGGTCAGCCGCTCCAGGGTTTCCTGCGGGGTCAGCGCCGGATCGTCGCGCTCTTCGGGATATTGATAGCGCAGCTCGTCGAGCGAGAAGCGGCAGCGATCCGCGATCTCACGCGTCCGGGCCAAAGCCTCGGGCCAGCGCGCGAAGAGCCGGTGCATCTCGGCGGGCGGCTTCAGATAGCGGTCGGCATGGCGCTCGCGCCGGGTGCCGAGCGCATCGACGGTGACATTGTGCCGGATCGCCGTGACGACATCCTGCAGGATGCGGCGACCGGGCTCATGGAAGAGCACGTCATTGGTCACGACGGTGGGCACGCCGAGGCGCGCGGCGAGCGCCGACAGCTCCCAGAGGCGCATCTGGTCGTTGGGCCGCCGCCGCAGCGTCAGGCCGAGATAGGCGCGGGCCCCGAAGGCATCGCGCAAGCGCCGCAAGCGCAGGCCGCAGGTCTCGTCGGCAAGGTCCGGCACCAGGACCGCGATCAAGCCCTCGCCACAGGCGGCGAGATCGTCCCATTCGAGATGGCAGCGCGCCTTGCCCGCCCTCCCCTTGCCCAGCGACAGCAACCGGCAGAGCCTCGACCAGGCCGCCCGGTCGGTCGGATAGACCAGCACCGACATACCGCAGGCAAGATCGAGGCGGCAGCCGACGATCAGCCGCACCCCGGCCTCCTTCGCCGCCTCATGGGCGCGGACGATACCGGCCACCGTGTTGCGATCGGTCACGGCGAGCGCGTCGACCCCCATCGCGGCTGCGGTGGCGAAGAGTTCCTCGGCCGAGGAGGCGCCGCGCAGGAAGGAAAAATGCGACGTCACCTGCAATTCGGCGTAAACGGGGGCGCTCATCCGAAAATCCCGTGCAGGAACCAGCGATGCGAGCCCGTGGCGGCATCCTCGCCATCGCCGGAGCGGAAGATCCAGAAGCGTTCGCCGGCATCGTCCTCGACCCGGAAATAGTCCCGCACCGCGATCAGTTCGGCATCGCGTTTCCACCATTCCCCGAAGATGCGCTCGGGGCCGTCGGCCCGGCGGACACGGCGGCGCACGCCCTTCCAGGAGAACCAGTTCGGGGGATGGTCCGGCAGCAGCGCCATGGTCTCGATCGGCTCCGGTCGGGCCAGGAGCCGCGACGGGCGCGGCCAATGGTCGGGCCAGCCCGCGCCCGCATCCTCGGCAAGCGGCGGCAGGCGGCGGACCGAGCGTTCGGGCACGTCGCTCGCCACCGGCGCGAAACGATAGACCGCCCGCGCGCCGACCCGGTTCGCCAGCGTGTCGATCAGGCCGGAGAGATCCGGCGCGCCCTCCTCGATCAGGCTGCTAACCGCCTGTTTCAGGGCCAGCGGTTCGGCCAGGGTGGCGGTCAGCGACATGACCTCGATGCCAAAGCCCGGCGCGATGGTCTCGATCTTGTCGCAGAGAAGCCGGGTTAGGCGCGCGGGATCCCGCACCGGCATGGCCAGGCCGATGCGCACCGTCTCGATCCGGTTGTCGACCCGGTGGCAGAGCAGGTCGAGACGGCGTGCGCCAATGCCCCGGCCTTCGAGCGCCTCGCAGAGCGCCATAACCAGCTTGCCGATATAGCGCGCGATGGTCTCGGCGGCGCCGATCGGTTCGGCGAAAACGCGGCGAACCGAGACCAGCTCCTCCGGGCGGATCGGTTCTATGGGTTCGGCGGCCTCGCCCAGGGCCTGATCGAGACGCCGGCAGAGCTCGGGGCCGAAGCGCCGGGTCAGGGGCGCGCGCGGCTGCCCGATCAGGTCGCCGATGCGGCCAAAGCCGAGATCGTATAGCCCCGCTGCGATCGCGGGCGGCAGGCGCAGGGCTTGCAGCGGCAGCGGCGCGAGGACCGGGACGGTTTCGCCGGGAGGGGCGACAAACAGCGGATCGGCCGCATAGCGCGCCAGCGCATGGGCCGCGCCCCAGCTATCGGCGATGGCAGCGCGGGCGGTGACCCCGGACATGACAAGCCGTCCGGTCAGTGCTTCCAGCATGGCCGTTTCACCACCATGCAGATGGTCGGCGCCGGTCGCGTCGATCACGATGCCGTCAGGCGCGTCGACAGCGACGATCGGACTGAAGCGTTGCAGCACCCAGAGCGCAAGACGTTCGAGACTGTCCAGGTCGGCTCGCGGGTCGTCGGGCTCGATGTGGAGGCCGGGCACCATCGCCTGGGCCTTGGTGACGGGCATGCCGGCGCGCAGGCCGAGCGCCCGCGCGGCCGGATCGGCCGCCGTCACCACCCGGCGGTTCTTCTCCCTTCCGGCGATGACCAGCGGCGCCTCACCGGGCGGCGCTGCGTCGCCCGCCTTCCGCCGCAACCGGTCTGTCGGCCAGTTCGGCAGGAAGACGGAGATGACCCGAGCCATCGCACGCCTCCAGTTCGATATCGAGACATTCGCCCGCCCGCGCCCGGATCAACTCAACGAGCCAGCGCGGCCGCCCGACGCCGGCAACCGGAAGGGGCGAGGACGGCAGCGCCGAGATCCGCCAGCGGGTCATCGCAGCCGTCGGCTGCCCGAAATCGCTGGCCTCCGCCTGTCGCCGCCAGCGGCGCAGCGCGATGCAGAGGGTTGCCGAGCCTTTCGCCGCGAGATGCAGCCGCCGCGAGGCGGTCATCGGCAGGCGCGCGACGTCGCCGACGACCGCCCCCAGCCCGCCATGCCTCAGCCCCTCCTCCATACAGGCCAGAACGGCCTTGTCGTCTCCGGCTTCGACGAAGATCACCCGGCCGGGCGGCAGTCCGGCCTGCTCCAGCCCCGGCGCGAAGAGATCCTGGAGCGCCACGCACCAGAGCACCTGGCCGATGGTGCGGGCGGCGATCCCGGCCGTGAAACAGGCCGCCGCCGCGCCATCCACCGCCCCGTTGCCGCCTCCGGCGACTTCATGGAGGCACCCGAGCGCCAGCCCGCCACCGGGCAGCTTGCGATCCAGCGGCGCGATCCCGAAGGGCAGCACCTCGTACGGACGCGCGCCATCGCCTTCGAGCCGCGCGATGCGCGCCCGAAGGTCGGCAATGGCTGGGCTGTCTGCACGGTTGGGCATATGAGGATGGCGTCTCCGGGGCTTTGCACTGGTCGATTCCGTTGCTATGTTCTTTATTTGTTCTCTTGCGGGTCGAGAGTCAATCTCGGCCATCCCGGAAGTGATCGACGGAGCGCAATGCCCTATGGTGGCGTAAAGTATTCGCAAGGAGAGTGGCAGGGCGATGTGCAACCTGTATCGCATTACAACCAATCAGCAGGCGATCCGGGATTTCGTGGCCGCCACCCATGACAGCATCGGCAATCTCGAGCCGTCGATCGATGTCTATCCCGACCGGCCGGCGCCGGTGGTGCGCAACACCGATGGCGGACGGGAACTGGCCTCGCTGATCTGGGGTATGCCCACGCCCATCGAATATCTGAAATCCCATGATGCGCCGGACACGGGCGTCACCAATATCCGCAACACGGGCAGCCCCCATTGGCGCAAATGGCTCGGGATTGGGCATCGCTGCGTGGTCCCGGCCACCGCCTTTTCCGAATATGGGCAGAAGCCTGATCCGGTCACGAAGCGCAAACCGCTGCACTGGTTCGCCCTCGATGAGACCCAGCCCCTGTTCTTCTTCGCGGGAATCTGGACGCCATGGCGCGGAACCCGCGGCTCGAACCGGACCCCGCGTCCGGGCGATCATCAGCTGTTCGCCTTCCTGACGACCGAGGCCAATGGCGTGGTGGAGCCGATCCACCCGAGGGCCATGCCCGCCATCCTGACGAGCCGCGACGAAGTCGAGACCTGGCTGACCGCCGACTGGAACGAAGCCAAGGCGCTGCAACGGCCGCTGCCCGATGAGCGGCTTGTTATCGTGGAGACGCCAGCCAATACAGCCGCCGATGGCATGTTGCCGGGCATCTGGCAATGATCCGGAGGACGAACATGGGCCGGAAGGAAGAAGAACAGTTAGCGGCGACGCTCGCCAAGGCGATGGCGATGATCTGCGTCCGCAACAGCATGCTGGAGGACCTGCATGCCGGCCCAGTCCCGATCACGAAGACCGGCGACTATTCCGATGTCTTCGTCATCGACGCCGACGGCAATCGCATCCCCTGGGGAACCGTGTCGAGGCTCGACGACGACGAGATGCGCGACCTGATGCGCCAGGTGGTCAATCGGCTCTACACGTTCCAGACCTGCTTCGCAGAGCCGCAGTTTCAGGCGGTGATCGATAAATGGCTTGGCGTGGCGCGCAACTGGGACGAGCCGGTCCTCGACGAGCGCCTTGCGGGAAGGCCCTCATAGCCAGTCGATGGCCGGTAGTGAACGTTTGGTCGCGTGCCCAAGGTCGCCCACCCAATCATTGCAAAGGCGTTCGCCGTCGGTTCAACGGGGACCTTTCTTCGGGGCTTCCATGGGCCTTCCAAGTCGAACGCGTCGGCACCCGAAGCCTAAACTCTCTTGGGCTTGCTTTTCATTTCTTACAACATTATTGTTGTAAGTATGATTCCTGCCCTCACCCCATTGCCAGGCTCGCCGTGGTCCGTTTTGCCTCCTGGGGCACACAAGGCGAGTCTTGAAGATGTCGCATCGGCTTTCGCAACAAACGTCTGGCGTCGTCAGCTCTTCGACGGCCTCGTTCTCGCCTCTGGCAAGCTACGATTTGCCGGATGCCCCGCGATCTATCTTGATGGCAGCTATGTGACGGGCAAGCCGAGGCCCGGCGACTTCGATGCCTGCTGGGACCCTACCGGGGTCGATCCAGCCAAGCTTGATCCTGTGTTCCTGGAATTCGGGAACGGTCGGTCGGCACAGAAGGCAGCATTCAAGGGCGAATTCTTTCCATCCTCGGTGATGTGCGCCGACGTCGGGCAGTCATTTTTCGATTTTTTCCAACTGGATCGTTTCACAGGAAAACAGAAAGGGATCATCTCAATTCCGCTTTCGGCCGATCCACTTCTCTCCGGGAAGGAGCAGCCATGATCTACAGCGACAAGCAATATACCATATCGAGCGCACAGCGTTCGACGTTGCAGGAAGCGCTTGCTGCTGCAAAGGAACGCGCTTCGGGTCAGGCATGGCTCAAGCAGGCAGAGATCGACGGGCTCAAGAGCCAAATCGCTGATATCGATGCCGAACTCGCCGAATACGACCTGCTCAAATCCGGCCAGGTCTCGTTCTCGAAAACCTATGCGCTTGAAGAGTTGCCGCGCGTGCTGGTGCAGGCGCGGATCGCGTCCGGGATGAGCCAGACGGACCTTGCTGAGAAGCTCCGCATGAAGCCGCAACAAGTGCAGCGCTACGAGGCCACTGACTACATGGGCGCGAGTCTCGGCCGGCTGATCGAGATTTCGAAGGCGCTTGGCGTGAAAGCGTCGGGAAGCTTCGAGGGGCCGAAACAGGCCGGCGGTTCAGTCTTCGCGTGGGGCGATGCCGACGACATCGTCTGGGGGCAGCTTCCCTATAAGGAGATGATCAAGCGCAAGTGGTTTGATCTGCCGCGTGGCGGAAACCCGATCGAGCTCGTTAAGGAATATTTCATGCACGCGGCCGGACCGCAGTTTGCGACGGCGTTGCATCGCAAGAAGATGCGCAGCGGCAATGTGCCGAATGAATACGCCCTGCTCGCGTGGCAGGCGCGTATTCTTGAGCGGGCGCGCAGCAAAATCGACGCGGGCGAGATCGGCACATTCGAGCTGGATGACCGGTGGCTGCCCGAGCTGGTGCGTCTCACGAAACGGAAAGACGGGCCGAAGCGCGCCCGCGACCTGTTGGCGGAGAAGGGCATTGTTCTCATCGTCGAGCGTCACCTTCCGGGGTCGTATCTCGACGGCGCAGCAATGCTCTCCGATGGTGAGACGCCGGTGGTAGGCCTTACGCTACGTTATGACCGTCTGGACAATTTCTGGTTCGTGCTGATGCACGAGCTCGGGCACGTCTTCCTGCATCTCTTCGACGGTTTGCGCTTCGACTTCTTCGACGAGGAAAGCGGCAATGACAGTGATGCGATCGAGGCTGAAGCGGACAAGTTCGCGCTCGACGCGCTGATACCGGAAACGCTGTGGGACCAGTGTCTGTCCCGCTTTGCCCTGTCAGAAGAGGCGGTGAAGATTGACGCGGAGACGATCGGCATCGATCCGAGTATCATCGCGGGCCGCATCAGGAAGGAGCGCAGCAACTACACCATACTGAATGATCTGGTTGGTCGGGATCAGGTGCGCTCGCAGCTTGAGGAGGCGAGCGATGATCTTGACTAAGGATATGTATGTTCCGGCGCTCCGGTGGAGGCAGGGCGAATACCAAGCGCTTCTCCGCCTGGCAGGTGCGGTCAAGGATCGCATCGTGCCCTACATCACCATCCCCGAGGTCGAATACGACTTCGAGTTGCGGCAGCCGAAGAAATCGGTCCATGAACACGTTCATCCGTTCGCCGCCCGGTTCAATTCCAAATGGGGGCAGCGGCCCGCGTGGGTAAGTGTTCATCCGGGCATCGCTGATCAGCTCATGGATGATGGGCGGGATATACCCACCTATGTGTTCGCAGCTCTGCGCGCGTTCCAGGCGAATGCGATTCCGGCAGTTCCCCTGGACGCTGCGGCTTCCATCATCGCGTCTGTCCGGACGATTGCCGCGACCGACGGACTTGGGGTGGCGATCTCGATCCGGCTCGAGGATCTGATGAAGCCCAATGCTCGCTCCCGCATAGACGGATTGGCGGCGGCACTTGATTTGGAGCTTTCGGTAGTTGACTTGATCATCGATCTCGGTGCGCCGAATTTCGAGCCCTATGACGCCTTCGCAGGCGCCCTGACCGCAGCCATGCGTAGACTTGGCGACCTGTATGCCTTCCGGAATTTGGTCGCAATCGGCACAGCGATTCCCGAGACGTTCAAGGATGTCGCCAAGGGCGCTGACCAGCTTCCGCGCCACGATTGGCTCTTTTACCAGGTGCTACTCGGCAAGATTCCGGCCGGCATGCGACAGCCGAATTTCGGAGATTACACGATCGTCCATCCGGAATTTAAGGCTCTGGACATGCGCATGATCAAGGCGGCAGGCAAGCTCGTCTACACGACGCCGGTAGCTTGGGAAGTACGAAAGGGCGGGGCATTCAACGACAATCGCGCGCAGATGCATGGGCACTGCGCGTCAATTGTGGCGTCGGGAAAGTTCAACGGTTCCGGATATTCAAGCGGCGACGATTACATCGCAAAGTGCGCGGTTCACAAAGAAGGACCAAGCAATCAGACGCGATGGAAGGAGGTGGCAATCAACCATCATATCACACATGTGCTGGGCGATCTCGCCACGCTTGGCGCCGCACCATGAAGGCGCGGATGGAGGCGGTGATCTCGCGAAGGGTCATGGCCTCACAAAGCATCTCGTAAAGCTGCTTTCTCGGCCGCCGGAGGTCCTTCGCTGCATACCCGACTTGCCCCAGGAGTTGGACGACTTCATCGCGCCAAAGCAGGTGCGCCATCATGACCGGATCGATTTCGGGATTGGCGGCGGCGTTTCGCAATACTCGGAAGTTGATTCCGCCCCTTGGTCCCTGCTCGGCCGCGATCACGCCGCACCATTCAGGCGCATGACTCATGATGCCTGCGACATGCTTCGGCGCGGCGACAAGTGTAAGCTTTTGTAGGGTCTGGCGGTAGGTGTCGATCTGGGTCGCGAACCGGTCGAGGTTATCTTTGGCGCTCTTGATTTCATAGCCGTGGATGCAGCCGTTGATGACGGCTATGTCGATGCGGCTCCGGGCGTGCGCGAGGCCAAGCTCGTCGATCACAAGCGTATCGGGATGAGATTTGGCACGCCGCAATCGTTTGGCGTGTAGCGCGGAGCGAATGTCTGCGTCTGTTGTTCCCAAGTTCGTCATGGCCGTCATCGATATCCCCCCAGTTTACTTTCTGCCGGAAGTTCGGCGTCAATCCAAGGTGTCATTCTGACTCACCTGACGTTTCTCGGGCGCGTCACCGCAGATGACCGCTTCTGGTTGCCGGCAAGCCGACTGGAACGACCGGCTTTGGCGCATTGCTGCCGACGCGCACCGTGAGCCAGCTAGTCCCCGCCAGCCAGTCGACGGCGGGGAACGAACGCCTACCGGCTGCACTACCATTCTTCGCCATCGGGCCAGGCTCTCGCCAGCCTCTCGGCGATCAGGATGTCACCGATGTCCCGGCCGGCGATCCTGATCGTCACCAAGGTCCGCGTCCCGGTGTTGTCCGGCTTGCCATACTCGACGGTCCAGTCGTTCGAGTTCAGCAACTCGATCACCCGGTCGCTGGCTCGCTGCGCCAGCGCGATTTCGGCGTCACCTCCACAGATGTGAGTTTGCGGCTCCGGCGTGTCATAGCCCTCCATCCGCAACTTCTCCCCGTCGATCCAGATCGTGTCGCCATCGACAAGGCAATATTCGTCAGTGGCACCCGTCTGTCCCGGAATGCACTTGGCAATCTGCGGCCGAGGTTGAGCTGCGGCGGGTTCGAGCGGAGCGCCAGCGGCGGCACAAAGCGTCAGGGGGAGGATGGCCATCTGTTGGCGAAGGTTGGAGAATAGAGAAACACGAATTTGCATGGTCGGATCTGATCTGCTGCAATCTTGGTGGTTGGGCGGACTGCTACGTTTGCAAGCAGTTTCGGCTTTCATCCGCCACCCTCGCGGAGCGAAGCTGCGATGTCGTTGATCGATCGGAGCAGAACCAGGGGATCATCCCTGGACGGCTCAAAGCCGCGCCGCCTCCAGAATTCGGCGGCTTCACCATCGACGGCATTGACCAACAAGGCCCGTCCGCCGATCAGCGAAGCGGCCTGAACGCAGCGCTGGAGAGCATGCTTCAAAAGACCGGTCCCGATGCCCAGCCCTGCCCATCCCGTATCGGTCGCAAGCTGGCCGAGTAACATGCACGGGACCGGATTGGGTGGCTGCCCCGTCCGGATCGAACGCGGCAGCACCGATGGTACAACGGCAGTCGGCGCCAGGCCGTAGTAACCGACCACGCGCCCAGCCTCATGCACCACGAGAACAGCAGTGAAGCCCTTCTGCTGATTGGAGAGGGCGCGCGTCTTCAGCCAGTGGTCAAGCGTGGGCTTGCCACAGGAGAAATCAGACACATCGTGACCGGCGGTAAGCGGTTCGGGGCCTGACAGTTGCAATGGCTTACCGCTTCGCCACGTAGCCGGGCTCCCACGGCGCGGGCCGCTTCAGGACTTCCACCATCTCCGGAACGGGAGCAGCAGGACGCGCCAGCACATCCATGAACTCGGCGAAGCCCTCCGGACTCATCCGGATCAGCCCCTGCTCCATGACGACCTCCTCGGCCGCGCGCACAGCGGCGTCGCGCACGAAATCGGTGCGCGAGCGGCCGCGGAGGCTGGCGGCGCGATCAATCATTGCGACATCCGCCTCGGGCAGGCGCATCGAGATCGGATATTCCTTGCGTTCGGCGGTCGTGGCCATGGCGAATCTCCTTGGTCGGCACATAGTGCCTTGTATCGCGAATTACAATACGCTAGGGTTACATCAACAGTCAATGACCTCATGAGGAGGGGCGACGAGGCCAATGATGACCGGGCCAGCGAGGGATTCCGATAGGTTATTTTGCTACGCCATGGCTCGCCGGGACACGCTGGGCTACGCTACAGCCCGCTCACCCGCGCCAATTGTCGCCGAATATTCGCCATCAATTTCCGTTGCTTATGCTTCCTCCGGGGCGAATGCTGCAAGTTATGACCTTGCGAGCCCCAGGAAACACAGCAAAGATGACAGGAGGAGAGCGCGAAGCGCTGCTCGAATCCTTGCTGCTGGACGAGCCGGAGCTGACGTTTACGCCGCGCGGCGCTCCAGACCCGCGCCTTCTGCGTCTGGTCGGCATCCTGGCGAGGCAGGCGGCGCAGGAGTGCTATGCAGAGGAAGTGAAGATGTCACGGCAAAGGAGGAAGCGCTCCTCCTGATACGGATGGGAGCCACGTTTTGAAAGTCGCGATCTACGCCCGCTATTCTTCCGACAATCAACGCGACGCTTCCATCGCCGACCAGTTCCGTATGTGCCGCCTCCATGCCGAGAAACAGGGCTGGCACATCGTCGAGGAGTATTCGGACCACGCGATCTCCGGCGCCTCGCTGATCCGGCCGGGCATTCAGGCGCTCATGGCCGACGCTATGGGCGGCCGCTTCGATCTGATCCTGGCCGAAGCGATGGACCGCCTCTCCCGCGACCAGGAAGACATCGCGGGCATCTTCAAGCGCATGTCCTATGCCGACGTGAAAATGTTCACCCTGTCGGAAGGCGAGGTGACGCACCTGCATGTCGGCCTCAAGGGCACGATGAATGCGCTGTTCCTGAAGGACCTGGCCGACAAGACCCGCCGCGGGCAGCGCGGCCGGGTCGAGGCGGGCAAGTCGGGTGGTGGCAATGCCTATGGCTACGATGTGGTCAAGAAATTCGACGCCAACGGCGAGCCGATCCGCGGCGATCGCACCATCAACGAGTTCCAGGCCGAGGTGGTCCGCCGCATCTTCCGCGACTACGCTGCTGGCAAGTCGGCCAAGACCATCGCCTTCGCCCTGAACAAGGAAGGCATTCCCGCTCCGTCAGGCGGCGACTGGGGTTTCAGCACGATCAACGGCAACCCGAAGCGCGGCAACGGCATCCTCAACAACGAGATGTATATCGGCAAGATCGTCTGGAACCGGCAGCGCTTCGTCAAGGATCCGAACACCGGCAAGCGGCAGGCCCGCCCCAACCCGGAAGAGGAATGGGTCATCCAGGAAACGCCGGAGCTGCGCATCCTCGATGACGATCTCTGGAACGCGGTGAAGGCGCGGCAGGAGAAGAACAAGATCGCGCGGAAGGAAAACGGCGAGGCCGATCTCTCGCGGATCAATACCCGCCGCCGCCCCAAATACCTCTTCTCGGGATTGACCAAATGTTCCTGCTGTGGTGGCGGCTATTCCGCGATTTCGGCAACGCTGATCGGATGTGCAACGGCCCGCAACAAGGGGACCTGCGACAATCGGGTCAACATCCGCCGCGACGAGTTGGAATCGCGTGTGCTCAACGCGCTGCGCACGAAACTCGTCGATCCCGAACTCTTCGCCCATTTCTGCGAAGTCTTCACGCAGGAGATGAACCGCCTGCGCATGGAAGGCCGCGCCGAGATCGCGTCGGCCGAGGCAGAGATTGCGAAGATCGATCGGGAACTCGAGACCCTACTCAATCTGATTTTGAAGGGTGGGGCCGCTGACGCGCTCAACGCGAAGATGGTGGCCATTGAGAAACGGAAGAAGGAACTTGAACTGTTCCTGGCTGAAGCCGACGAACTGCCACCCCTGCTGCACCCGAGTATGGCACTGCAATACCGAAAGCGGGTCCAACAGCTCTACGACGCCCTGCAGGACGAAGACGAAGGAAAGCGGATCGAGGCCGCCGACACGCTGCGCTCGCTCGTGGATCAAATCGTGCTGACGCCGGTCGAAGGCAAGGTGGAGATCGACGTTCAGGGCGATCTCGCTGGAATCCTTACGATTTCCACGCAAAGCAAAAACCCCGCAGCGGGTGCTACGGGGGCGCAAGTAAAGATGGTTGCGGGGGCAGGATCTAATCTTCACTTGCTCCCCGAGCAAGTGAAGATGGTTGCGGGGATAGGATTTGAACCTATGACCTTCAGGTTATGAGCCTGACGAGCTACCGGGCTGCTCCACCCCGCGATAAATCCGTGCGCGCCTTTCAATTGAGGCCGAAGGGCCACGCGTCAACACCGAAGGGCGTCGATCGATTGCGGCCGAGGGCTTCCTGAGAAGGCAACCGCAGCCTCCGCCGACGGTGCGCGGCCTGTTTACCAATGCGCGACGCGTTTGGGAAGGGCTTCGGCGGCTGTTTTCAATATTTTATGGCCGCGGAAGCGAACTCGTCGAAGCCATGGCCGCGAAGCCGCGGCCGGTCGTTCCGGAACCGCGCGCCCGCTTGCGCTCGGGTTTGCGTTCCGACCTTAGAGGCTATTCAACTGCGTCGAACCAGCCTCATTGCTTATCGTTTTGCTGGAGCACGATCTTTTCCGACCCCGAAGGGCCGCGAAGCGCAAACCGGTTTCCACTTTTCGGGATCAGGCTCCAACCGGTGTTTCATCGCTCGAAATTCAACCGTCCTATGGCGCAAAGATCGCCCGCATGGAAAAATTGCCGCGATTCCTGTCGCGACGACACGGCGGACCAACCGCCTGCGCGAAGAACCAGCCCAAGGGAGCAAACAGTGACCGACACATTCGATTTCATCGTGGTGGGGGGCGGATCCGGCGGCTGCGCGGTGGCGAGCCGGCTGTCGGAGGACGCGAGCGTCTCGGTGGCGCTGCTGGAAGCCGGCGGCAAGGGCGACAACTGGGTGGTGACGACGCCGGGCGCGCTGGTGCTGATGGTGGCGGGCAAGGTCAACAACTGGGCGTTCGACACCGTGCCGCAGGCCGGTCTCAACAACCGCATCGGCTATCAGCCGCGCGGCAAGGCGCTCGGCGGCTCCTCCGCCATCAACGCCATGGTCTATATCCGCGGCCATCGCGCCGATTACGATCAGTGGGCGGCGCTCGGCAACACCGGCTGGTCCTATGCCGACGTGCTGCCCTACTTCAAGCGCTCGGAGGACAACGCCGCGTTTGAGGACGACTATCACGGCAAGGGCGGGCCGCTCAGCGTCGGCAACCTGCAAACCGACAATCCGGTTCACGACATCTTCCTGCAAGCCGCGCGCGAGGCGCAGTTCCGCATCAGCGAGGACTTCAACGGCGCCGAGCAGGAGGGGCTCGGCGTCTATCAGGTGACGCAGAAGAACGGCGAGCGCTGGAGCGCGGCGCGCGGCTACATCCACCCGTTCATGGCCAGCAGGCCCAATCTGAAGGTGGAAACGGGCGCGCGGGTCACCCGCATCATCTTCGAGGGCAAGCGCGCGGTCGGCGTGAAGTACCGGCGTGGCAAGGAGACGCTTGAAATCCGCGCGCGCCGCGAGGTCATCCTCAGTCTCGGCGCGTTCCAGACCCCGCAACTGCTGATGCTGTCCGGCGTCGGCGACGCGCAAGCGCTGGCCAAGCTCGGCATCGGCTCGACCCATCACCTGCCCGGCGTCGGCCAGAACTTGCAGGACCATCCGGATTTCGTGTTCGGCTTCACCTCGAACGCGCCCTATTTCGCCGGGTTGTCGTTTCCCGGTCTCGGGCGCATCGGCAAGGGCATCATGCAGTATCGCCGGCAGCGGCGCGGCCCGATGACCTCGAACGTCGCCGAGTGTGGCGGCTTCCTGAAGACGCGGCCCGATCTCGACGTCCCCGACATCCAGCTTCACTTCTGCACCGGCATGATCGACGACCACGGCCGCAAGCCGGCCTGGAACCGGGTCGGCTTCTCCTGCCACGTCTGCCTGCTGCGGCCGAAAAGCCGCGGCCGGGTCTGGCTCCATGACGCCGATCCGCTGCGCGCGCCGGCGATCGATCCGAATTTCCTCGGCGATGCAGCCGACATCGACGCCATGGTGGCGGGCTTCCGGACCACCAGGCGCCTGCTGGATGCGCCGGCGCTGAAGGCGATCACGACCTCGGACGTGTTCACCACCGGCATCGACAGCGACGACGCCATCCGCGAGGTGCTGCGCCAGCGCGTCGATACCGTGTATCACCCGGTCGGCACCTGCAAGATGGGCGCGGACGACCCGATGGCGGTGGTCGATCCGACGCTGAAGGTCCATGGTCTCGAAGGCCTGCGCGTGGTCGACGCCTCGATCATGCCGACCCTGGTCGGCGGCAATACCAACGCGCCCACCATCATGATCGGCGAAAAGGCCGCCGACATAATCAAGGCCGAGATGCGGGCTGGCTGACGGACGTCCGCCTCCGAACGAAGCCTTGCCCGCCCTACCGGAACAGCCGCGACAGCCAGTCGGCCGGGCCGGGCGGCGGCGGCAGCGGCTGGGGCGGCCGGGTGTAGCGGCGCGGCTGCGGCGCGGCCTCGCCGAACCGCGGATCGCCGGTCCGGACCACGATGTGCTGGCGTTTCGGCTTGTCGCCGGGCCGCGCGGCATGGGTGGTCGCGGCGTTCACGGGCGGCGCGGCGGCGACCACCGGTTCGCCGGCCCGTTCGTTGCCGACCTCGCGGCGCGGCCATGCCGTATCGTCGGCGCGGCCGGGCGGCGGCGTCAGCGCGTCGCCCTTCACCAGCGCCTTCACCGCCAGGGGGTCGACCGATACCGGGCGCACATTGGCGGCGCCGAGCAATTCGTCGCCGCCGACCGAGGACGCGACCAGCGGGATCACCGGCCCGGCGATCGGGCGCGGGGCCGGGCCGCCCGGCCGGGTTTCGGCCTCGGGCGAACCGGGTTCGGTCGGGATTTCGATGGTGGCGGGGCGGCCCGCCAGCACGCGGTTGATCTCGCGCTCGACGTAATGAGCGAGCTTACGCGCGCCGGCCTTGGTGAAATAGACGCCGTCGTTGGAGCGCAGGCGGCGAATCTGGCCTTCGAAGTCCGGGCCCTGCGCCAGATAGCGGCCGGACTCGTCGACGAAGCCGTCCCACAGATCGACATAGGTGATTCCGGCGCGGCCGGCGGCGTCGCGGTACAGCGCGTTGAGATAGAGTGCGTCCGAGGTCGATTTGGCGCCGCGAATCGAGGGTAGGCCGACCCACAGCACCGGCACGCCCTTGCTCTTGAGCACCGCGATCGTCTCGTCGATCTTCTTGCTGTAGAGTTCGCCCCAGCGTTCGTCGCGGAACTGGTGGACGCCGCGCGAGGCTTTCTCCGTCGTGGCGATCTGCAAATCGGGGTCGCCGTCGTCGGCGTCGCCGGGTTTGGGGTGGTCGCCCGGCTTCGCCGCCGTGTCGGCGTGCCTGTCGGCCGCCGGCTCGCGGATCGGCATGCGGTCGTGCAGGCCGAGCATCATCACGATCACCTCGGGCTTCTCGGTGGCGAGGATCTCCCGCGCCGCCGCCGCCCAGTCGGAGGGCTCCCCCCTCGGCTGATAGCGCAGCAGGCCGGACACCGTCTTGTGCCGACGGACCACGCCGAGTTCCGGGGTCTCGCTCAGGGCGTCCTCAAGGCCGTAGCCGAGCCAGTCCGCCATGGCGTCGCCGAGCACCAGCACGTAGCGGTCAGGCGGCGCCTCGCGTTTCTCCGGCGGTGGCGCGCGGGAAAAATCCTGCCGTTCCGCCGGGCGCTGTTGCGGCGGCGGCGGCTGGAACGGCGCGAAGAACGGGTTGTCGAAAAAGCCGCCGCCGCGCGGCTGCGGGCGTGGCTGCGCGCGCTGCGGCTGACCGCCGCCGAAAAACGGGAACAGTTGCGCCGAGGCGGGCGCGGCGATCGCGAACAGCATCAACCCCGCGACCGCGAGCACGGCGAGCGTGGCGCGTTCGCGGAATGGACGGCGCGGAGGTTTTCGCTTCGACATAAGCTCGTTCGCCAGGATGACGTTATAACCTTGGCCGACAAATCGGGCCGGAACCGGGCAGCCGCGCCGGTTGCACCGGTCGCGCCGGACATAAGGGGGCGGCGCGGCCCAGCGTCAAGGCCGCCGCGACGTCATCCCGCGCTTCCTGGGGTGCTTCCAGCCGGCATCCACCGCATCCGCAGCACCGGGCGGCCCGAGGTCGGGTTGACGTCCTCGCCGGCATCGACAAAGCCGTTGCGCGCGTAGAAGCGGATGGCGCGGTCGTTGTCCTTGTTCACCAGCAGCGAAATGCCTTCGGGCGACAGCCGCCGCGCCTCGTCGAGCAGGGCGGTCGCCAGCGTTGAGCCCCATTGCTCCGGCGCCACCACGATCTGGTCGAGATAGCCGGTGCGATCGATGGTGACGAAGCCGAGCATCGCGCCGGCAGCTTCGGCGACGACCACGCGCGCGACGGGAACCAGTTCGTCGCGCCAGCGTGCCCGCCACCACGGCACGCGCGCGGCAAAGTCGATCGTAGGGTACGCCAGTTGCCATGTCCGCCGCCACAATTCGATGGCGGCGTCCTCGTCGCTGTCGCGATAGGGGCGCAATGTGAAGTCGCTCATGGGCCGCTATCGCTCCGTCAGCTTCAATTCGATGCGGCGGTTGCGCCGGTAGGCGTCCTCGGTCGCGGCGGTGTCGAGCGGCTGGAACTCGGCGAAGCCGGCGGCGACCAGGCGTTGCGGCGGCACGCCGAGCGATACCAGATACTGCACCACCGAGATCGCCCGCGCCGACGACAATTCCCAGTTCGACTTGAATTGCGGGCTGTTGATCGGCCGCACGTCGGTATGGCCGTCAACCCGCAACACCCAGGCGATTTCGCTGGGGATCTTGCGGTCCAGTTCTTTCAGCGCGTCGGCCAGCTTGTCGAGCTCAGCCTTGCCCTCCGGCAGCAGCACCGCCTGCCCGGTGTCGAAGAACACCTCGGACTGGAACACGAAACGGTCGCCGACCACGCGGATGTCGGGGCGGTCGCCGAGGATGGCGCGCAGCCGTCCGAAAAATTCCGAGCGATAGCGCGACAGTTCCTGCACCCGCTGCGCCAGCGCCACGTTGAGCCGCTGGCCGAGATCGGTGATGCGGGTCTGCGCGTCCTTGTCGCGCTTTTCGGAGGCGTCGAGGGCGGCTTCCAGCGCGGCGAGTTGCCGCCGCAGCGCGCTGATCTGCTGGTTCAGCACCTCCACTTGCGCCAGCGCACGCGCCGACAATTGCTTTTCCGAATCCAGCGCCTTGTTCAATTCGCGGGCCTGGCCGGCGGCGTCGTTACCGGCGCCGGCGAGGCCCTCGTACAGACCCTTGACGCGGTCGCGGTCGGCCTCGGTGGTGGCGAGCCCGGCGCGGGTCTGCGCCAGTTCGTCGGAGAGGTTGAGTTGCGTGACCTTTTCCAGCGCCAGCAATTCGTTGAGTTGCGCGATCTTGGCGTTGAGCTGTTCCAGCGCCTTGTCCTTGCCCGAGACCTCCTGCGACAGATAGAACTGCGTCACCAGGAACACCGACAGCAGGAATACGATGGCCAGCACCAGCGTCGACAGCGCATCGACGAAGCCCGGCCAGTAGTTGAAGCCAGAATCGGTGCGGCGGCGGACCAGCGCCATCACAAATCTCCGCTCAGGTGCCGCTCGGGCTGCGCCGCGATCCGCTCCAGCAACTTCTTGATCTCGCGGCTCTGCTCACCCTGGCCGTCGGCCCACTCGCGGATCATCTGCTGTTCGCCGCGCATGTGCTGCACCAGTCCCTGAATGGCGTCGGCGAGATTCGCCATGGCGGCCGTGGTGCCGCGGCTCGATCCCATTTCCTCGACGGTCGCGCGCAACCGCTCGATCGCCGCCTGCGTGTCGCCGCCGGCCGGGGTCTGACCGCTCTCGCCGGTATATTCGCGCACGGTGGAGGCCAGCCAGTCCTCCAGGTCGGTATAGAAGCGGTTCTGCGCCTGGCTCGATTGCAGATCGAGGAAGCCGAGGATCAGCGAGCCGGCGAGGCCGAACAGCGAGGACGAGAACGAGATGCCCATGCCGCCGAGCGGCGCGGCGAGCCCGTCCCGCAACGTATCGAACATCGAGCCGGCGTCGCCGCCGACCTTGAGGCCGTCGATGATATGGCTGACGGAGCCGACGGTTTCGATCAGGCCCCAGAAGGTGCCGAGCAGGCCGAGGAACACCAGGAGGCCGGTCATGTAGCGCAGAATGTCGCGGGCTTCGTCGAGACGGGTGGCGATCGAATCGAGCAGATGCCGCATGGTCTGCTGCGAAATCGACATCCGCCCGCTGCGTTCGCGGCCGAGGATGACAGCCATCGGCGCCAGCAGCACCGGCCGCCGGTCGAGCGCGAGGCCGGGATCGGCGATGCGGAAATTGTTGACCCAGGCGACTTCGGGATAAAGCCGGATCACCTGACGGAACGACAGCAGGATGCCGACCAGCAGCACCGCGAGGATCAGGGCGTTGAGGCCGGGATTGGCCATGAACGCGGTCATGATCTGCTTGTACAGCACCACCGCGACCAGCGCGCACAGCACCAGGAACACCACCATGCGCACCAGGAAGATGCGCGGCGACGACAGCTTGGTCAGTTCCAGTTCGAGGGAGCTGCGGGATGCGGAGCCTTGCGCCATGGTGCTTTCATCGGGTTCGAGACACGCTTTCGTCGCTCGCAATATGGCACAGCGGGCGCGTGAGGGAAGCCGCTGTTGCCGTGGCGCGCGTCTTCATCACCATCGCCGCCGCAAGTTCCCGGCGTTCGCAATGCCCGCGCTCACAATGATGTGAGGCAGCAAAGTTGCTGCGACGTCAACGCTATAACACGCTGTGGCATTGCGCCGCCGCGAAGTTTGTTGCGTCGCACTCGTGGCGGGTTACTTTTACGAAATCAAATGAGGTCAGGCTTCGAATCAATACCCCGCGTCGCCATGCCGGCGCGGCTGCGAGTGTGATTTTGATCCGACAGAACGGGATAGCGAGACAATGCGATTAACGATGCGACGAGGCGTGCGATCCGGAATGGGCTTGGTGCTGCTGCTTGCGGCCGCGCCACTATTGTCCGGGTGCGACGAGCCGGCATCCGCGGTCGCGGCGCAGCCGGCGCCGCCGCCGGAGGTCAGCTTCGTCAGCGTCACGCCGCAGCCGTTCGCGGTCATCCGCGAATTGCCGGGCCGCATCGCGCCTATGCGCGTCGCCGACGTTCGTCCGCAAGTATCCGGCATCATCGTCGAGCGCCTGTTCCATCAGGGCAGCGACGTCAAGGCGGGCGATCCGCTGTACCGGATCGATTCGAGGCCGTTCCAGGTCGATCTGATGGCGCAGGAGGCGGCGCTCGCCAAGGCCGAGGCCGTGCTCGACCAGGCCAGCCGCCACGCCAGGCGCATCGAAACCCTGACGCAGCAGCATGTCGCCTCCGAGGCGCAACATGAAACCGCGATCGCCGCCAAGCGACAGGCGGAGGCCGATGTCGCCGCGCGCCGGGCCGACGTCGCCCGCGCCCGGCTCAACCTCGGCTACGCCACCATCCGCGCGCCGATCGACGGCCGCATCGGGGCGGCGCTGGTCAGCGAGGGCGCGCTGGTGGCGCCGGGCGACACCACCACCAATCTGGCCTCGATCCAGCAACTCGATCCGATCTATGCCGATTTCACCCAGTCGGTTAGCGACCTCAACAAGCTGCGCCGCGCGTTCGCGCGCGGCGATCTTGAGCAGATCGCGCCGGGCGCGGCCAAGATCAAGCTGATCGTCGATGACGGCGTCTATTCGCACACCGGCAAGCTGCTGTTCTCGGAAGCCAAGGTCAACGCCGAGACCGGACAGGTGACGTTGCGCGGCGAGTTCCCGAATCCCAACGGCGAACTGCTGTCCGGCATGTATGTCCGCGTGCTGATCGAGCAAGGCATCGACACCGACGCCATCGCGGTGCCGCAGCAGGCGGTGCAACGCGGCCGCGACGGCGGCAGCGAGGTGTTCGTGGTGAGGCCGGACAACCGCATCGCCGTGCAGGCGGTGCGCACCGGCGCGGTTCACGGCGGCCAGTGGCTGATTACCGACGGCCTCAAGGCCGGCGACCGCGTCGTGGTCGAGGGGTTTCAGAAATTCGCCGCCGGCGACGAGGTCAGGCCGTTGCCGCTGCGCGAGGTCGCGACCGGTTCGATCGCATCGGACGACTTCAAGGTGACACCGGCATCGGTCAGGGATTGAGCCGCCGATGCCGTCGTTCTTCATCGACCGTCCGATCTTCGCCTGGGTCGTCGCGCTGTTCATCTGCCTGATCGGCGCGATCTCGATCCCGTTCCTCGCGGTGGCGCAATATCCGATCATCGCGCCGCCATCGATCTCGGTGTCGACCAGCTATCCGGGCGCCTCGCCGGAAAATCTCTACAACAGCGTCACCCGGCTGATCGAGGAGGAACTCAACGGAGCCAACGGCATCCTCAGCTTCGAATCCACCAGCGATTCGCTGGGACAGGTGGAAATCACCGCGTTCTTCGAGCCCGGCACTGACGTCGGGATGGCTTCGGTGGACGTGCAGAACCGCATCAAGCGCATCGAATCGCGGCTGCCGCGCGCGGTGTTGCAGCAAGGAATCCTGGTCGAGGAAGCCTCCAGCGCGGTGTTGCAGATCATCACGCTCACCTCCACCGACGGCAGCATGGACGAGGTCGCGCTCGGCGATTTCATGGTCCGCAACGTGCTCGGCGAAATCCGTCGCATTCCCGGCGTCGGCCGCGCCACGCTGTATTCGACCGAGCAGTCGCTGCGGATCTGGATCGACCCCGACAAGCTGGTCGGCTTCAACCTCACCGCCGACGACGTGACGAAAGCGATCAACGCCCAGAACGCCCAAGTCGCGTCCGGCAGCGTCGGCGCCGAACCCAGCAACAAGGATCAGAAAACCTCGGCGCTGGTGCTGGTGAAGGGCCAGCTCGGCTCGCCCGACGAGTTCGGCGCCATCGTGCTGCGCGCCAATCCCGACGGCTCCACGGTGCGGCTGCGCGACGTCGCCCGCATCGAGATCGGCGGCATGGGCTATCAGTTCACCACGCGGCTGAACGGCAAGCCGGCCGCCGGCCTTTCGGTGCTGATGTCGCCGAGCGGCAACGCGCTGGCGACCGCCGCCGCCGTCGAAGCCAAGATGCGGGAGCTGGCGAAGTTCTTCCCGGCCAACATCCAATATCAGATCCCCTACAACATCACGCCGGTTGTCAGGGCCTCCATCACCAAGGTGCTGCACACGCTGATCGAGGCGGTGGTGCTGGTGTTCCTGGTGATGTTCTTATTTCTCCAGAACTTCCGCTACACCATCATTCCCACCATCGTGGTGCCGGTGGCGTTGCTCGGCACCTGCGCGACGCTCTGGGCGTTCGGCTACTCCATCAACATGCTGACGATGTTCGGCATGGTGCTGGCGATCGGCATCCTGGTGGACGACGCCATCGTCGTGGTCGAGAACGTCGAGCGCATCATGGCGGAGGAGGGGCTGCCGCCGAAGGAGGCGACCCGCAAGGCGATGTCGCAGATCACCGGCGCCATCGTCGGCATCACCACGGTGCTGGCGGCGGTGTTCATTCCGATGGCGTTCTTCCCCGGTTCGGTCGGGGTCATCTACCGCCAGTTCTCGGTGACCATGGTGGCGGCGATCGGCTTCTCGGCGCTGATGGCGTTGTCGCTGACGCCGGCCTTGTGCGCCACCCTGCTCAAGCCGGTGAAACCGGGGCACGCCCATACGCGGCGCGGCGTGTTCGGCCTGTTCAACCGCGCGCTGGAGCGCACCCGCGACCGCTACACCGGCGTGGTCCGCTGGTCGCTGAAACGCACCGGACGGCTGATGATCGTCTATGCGATCCTGCTGGTCGGCCTCGGCTGGGCCTTCCTGCGGATGCCGGCCGGCTTTCTGCCGGTCGACGATCAGGGCTTCATCACCACCGACGTCCAGACGCCGGCGGATTCGTCGTTCGCCCGCACCGCGGCGGCGGTGAAGACGGTCGAGGACTACCTCGCCCGGCGCGACGGCATCGCGGACGTCACTTTCCTCACCGGATTCAGCTTCCTCGGACAGGGCATGAACACCGCGCAGGCGTTCATCACGCTGAAGGACTGGTCGGAACGCGGCAAGAAAGATTCCGCCGCGGCGATCGTCGACGACATCAACAAGACGATGGACGGGCTGCGCGACGCCAAAGTCTCGGCGTTGCAGCCGCCGCCGATCGACAATCTCGGCAACTCGTCGGGCTTCAGCTTCCGCTTGCAGGATCGCGGACAGAAAGGCTATCGCGCCCTGCGCGACGCCGCCAACAAGCTGGTGGCGGACGCCAACGCCAGTCCGGTGTTGCAGAAGGTGTTCGTCGAGGGCCTCCCGGAGGCGCCGGTGGTCAACCTGATGATCGACCGCGAGAAGGCGAGCGCCTTCGGCATCACCTTCGAGGATATCAACGACACCATCTCGACCAATCTCGGCTCCGCCTACATCAACGATTTCCCCAATCGCGGGCGGATGCAGCGCGTCATCGTGCAGGCGGATTCGCCGGACCGCATGAACGCCGACGACATCCTGAGCTACAGCGTCAAGAACGCGCGCGGCCAGGTGGCGCCGCTATCGTCGTTCGCGACCATCGAGTGGGCCAAGGGGCCGAGCCAGATCGTCGGCTTCAATTATTATCCGGCGGTGCGCATCAGCGGCGAGGCGAAGCCCGGCTTCACCTCGGGCGACGCCATCAAGGAGATGGAGCGGCTCGCCGGCCTCCTGCCGCGCGGCTTCGGCTACGAATGGACCGGCCAGTCGTTGCAGGAAAAGCTGTCGGGCGCGCAGGCGCCGCTGCTGCTGGGACTGTCGATCCTGGTGGTGTTCCTCTGCCTCGCGGCGCTGTACGAGAGCTGGACCATTCCGCTGGCGGTGCTGCTGACGATCCCGCTCGGCATGGTCGGCGCGGTGATCGCCTCGATGCTGCGCGACCTGCCCAACGGCGTCTATTTCACGGTGGGGCTGGTGACCATCATCGGCCTTGCCGCCAAGGACGCCATTCTCATCATCGAGTTCGCCAAGGATCTGCGGGCGCAGGGCAAGCCGCTGGTGGCGGCGACGCTGGAAGCCTGCCATCTGCGATTCCGGCCGATCGTGATGAC
Source organism: Xanthobacteraceae bacterium (assembly GCA_023954195.1). GTDB lineage: Bacteria > Pseudomonadota > Alphaproteobacteria > Rhizobiales > Xanthobacteraceae > 62-47. The sequence continues at coordinate 373,786 of JAMLIK010000004.1, read as the reverse complement.
CGGCCTCGCCTTCATGTTCGGCGTGCTGCCGATGGTGATCGCCAGCGGCGCCGGCGCGCGCAGCCAGCAGGCGCTCGGCACCGGCGTGATGGGCGGCATGATCGCGGTGGTGATCCTGGCGCTCCTGATGGTGCCGGTGTTCTTCGTGTTCGTGCAGCGGCTGTTTTCGCGCGAGGCGCAGCGGGAGAGCCACCACGTGGTGGCCCCGGCGGAGTAAGGGCGGGCTACAGCAGCGTGCCGCGCAGGATCAGCAGCGCCACCGAAAAATAGATCATCAGCCCGGTGACATCGACCAGGGTGGCGACGAACGGGGCCGAGGCGCTGGCCGGGTCGAAGCCGGCGCGTTGCAGGATGAACGGCAGCATCGAGCCGGCCACCGAGCCGAACGTCACCACGCCGACCAGCGCCGCCGCCACCGTGAAGCCGACCAGCAGCCAGTGCTCGCCGTAATCGTAAATGCCGAGCTTCTGCCAGGCCACCACGCGGACCATGCCGATCGCACCCAGCATCGCGCCGAGCAGCAGCCCGGTCGGCAGTTCGCGCAGCGCCACGCGCCACCAGTCGCCGAGCCGGACCTCGCGCAGCGCCAGCGCGCGGATCAGGAGCGAGGTCGCCTGCGAGCCCGAATTGCCGCCGGAACTCATGATTAGCGGAATGAACAGCGTCAGCACGATGGCCTTTTCCAGTTGGCCCTCGAAATGCTGCATGGCGCTGGCGGTCAACATCTCGCCGAGAAACAGCACGCAGAGCCAGCCGCCGCGCTTGCGGATCATTCCCGGCAACCCGACCTGGAGATAGGGCTCGTCGGTGGCTTCCATGCCGCCGAACTTCTGCACGTCCTCGGTGTTCTCGGCGATGATGGTATCGATGATGTCGTCCACCGTGACGATGCCAAGTACATGGCCGGCCTTGTCGATCACCGGCACCGCCAACAGGTCGTGCTTGGAAATCAGCCGCGCCACGTCCTCGCGGTCGATCAGCGGCGAGGTGGCGATCGGCTCGCGCACGGCGAGCGCCATGATATTGTCGGTCGCCTCGCCGGCGATCAGGCGGCGCAGCGACACCGCGCCGACCAGACGGCGGGTATAGGCGTCCAGCACATAGATGGCGTAGACGGTCTCGCGGGTGCGCTCGACCTCGCGGATATGCTGCAAGGTGCGCCCCACCGTCCAGGTGGCGGGCACGCTGACGAACTCCGTGGTCATGATGGCGCCGGCGGTGTTCTGCGGATAGGCGAGCAGGTCCTCGATGGTCGCGCGCGTCGTGCCGTCGAGCCCTTGCAGCAGTTCGCTCCGCGCCGGCTCGTCGAGTTGCTGCACCAGGTCGGCGGCCATGTCCGCCGACATGCCGGCGAGAAGGATGGTCGCGGTCCGGCGCGGCAGCGCCGCGACGATCTCGGCGCCGAAGTTCAATTCCGGCTTGTCGAGAATCTGCACCGACATCTCGACCGGCAGCCGCAGCAGCACCGCCGCCGCGTCGTCGGGGTCGATCTGATTGAGGATTTCGACATTGTCGGCGACATGGCCGTCGCTCAGTCGCGCGGCCAGGGTCGTCACGTCGACGGCGCCATCCGCCGTTTCGAGGATTTCGTTCATCGCTCACCTTCGGGGACCGCCGACAACGATCCGCCCGGCGAGCTTGCGAACGCTCAGATCCGAGGTGCCGTCATCGGCGACATAGCCGGCAAATTACCCGGACTGTCGCTTGGCATAATGTCGTGGTTTCCAGTGATGAGACGGCGGCCGCGACCGGCGCGTCTCGTGCCGCTGACATGGTCCCTCCATGCGGCGGCGTCAAGAAAAAAGCGCGCGAGCGTGCTCGCGGGCCGTCATTGCCAATGACCGTCATTGCGAGCGAAGCGAAGCAATCCAGTTTTCCTTCGTGGCCACTGGATTGCTTCGTCGCTTGCGCTCCGCGCAATGACGGCGTTGAACGACAATCGGCCCGCGTTACCCGCCCAGCTTCGCCATCAAGGCGTCCGACACCTCGAAATTGGCGTAGACGTTCTGCACGTCGTCGTGCTCGTTGAGCTGGTCGATCAGCCTCAACAGCTTCTCGCCGGTCTCGTCGTCGACCGCGACGGTGTTCTGCGGCTTCCAGATCAGCGCCACCTTTCGCGCCTCACCGAACTTGCCTTCCAGCGCCTTCGCGACCTCGCGAAAGGTTTCCTGCGCGGCATAGATTTCGTGGCCGCCCTCGCCCGACACCACGTCGTCGGCGCCGGCGTCGATGGCGGCGTCCAGCATGGCGTCGGCGCTGGCCTTGCCGGCGTCGTATTCGATCACGCCGAGCCGGTCGAACATGAACGACACCGAGCCGGTTTCGCCGAGGTTGCCGCCGGACTTGGTGAAGTAGGAGCGGATGTCGGAAGCGGCGCGGTTGCGGTTGTCGGTGAGGACTTCCATGATGACGGCGACGCCGCCGGGGCCGTAGCCCTCGTAGCGCAGTTCGTCATAATTCTCGGCGTCGTTGCCGCTGGCCTTCTTGATGGCGCGCTCGATGTTGTCCTTGGGCATGTTCTCCGCCCGCGCCGCCAGCACCGCCGCGCGCAGCCGGGGGTTCATCGCCGGGTCCGGGGTGCCGAGCTTGGCGGCCACGGTGATTTCGCGCGCCAGCTTGCTGAACAGCTTCGACTTCTGGGCGTCCTGCCGGCCCTTGCGATGCATGATGTTCTTGAACTGGGAATGCCCGGCCATGCGGAAATAGCTCCTCGCGCTCGAAATTCGTCCAACCAAACGGGGTCCAAGGCGCGGCTTATAAGCGCGGCCCCGACAAAATCAAAGACGCAAAATCAGGCCCCGAGGGCTGCGCGCCTCACCAGAACGACGGCACCGCCGGTTCCAGCCGGCCGCCGATCCGCACCGGCGCGACCCGGACCGCGAGCCCCGTGGCGTCGTCGGTCTCCACCGCGATGCCGCTCATGGTCGCGACGCCGGTCGCGGGCTCGAAACGCGCCGAGGAAATCCCGGTGGTGAAGCGGCGCAGCGGCTCCTCCTTGTTCATGCCGATGATGGAATCGTAGTCGCCGGTCATGCCGGCGTCGGTCATGTAGGCGGTGCCGCCGGGCAGGATCTGGTGATCGGCGGTCGGGATATGGGTATGGGTGCCGACCACGAGGCTGGCGCGGCCGTCGCAGAAATAGCCCGCGCCCTGCTTCTCGCTGGTGGCCTCGCAATGGAAATCGACCACGATGGCGTCGACCGTCTGCCGCAGCGGGCAGGCTTCGAGTTCGCGGTCGATCAGCGCGAACGGATCGTCCACCGGCTCCATGAACAGCCGGCCCAGCGCGTTGATGACCAGCGCCCGCTTGCCGGTGCGGGTCTCCACCAGCGCCGCGCCGCGCCCCGGCGTGCCCGGCATGTAGTTGATCGGGCGCACCAGCCGCGGCGCGCGCTCGATGAACACCAGCGCCTCTTTCTGATTCCATGAATGGTTGCCGAGCGTCACCGCGTCGGCGCCGGCGTCGATGAAGTCGTTATAGATCGCCTCGGTGATGCCGAAGCCGCCGGCGGAATTCTCGCCGTTGACCACAGCGAGATCGACCGCCCAGTCGGCGATGGCCCTGGGAAGGTGCTCCATGATGGCGTCGCGGCCGGCGCGGCCGACCACGTCGCCGATGAACAGAATGCGCAATTCAGCTAACTCCGGAAATCGATGGGACCGACCTCGGTGAGCACGAGATCGAGCAGCGCGTCGTGAGGGGATGCCGGAACAGTCTCGACCTCCTGCGTTGCAAAAGCAACTCCGGCGGCGGTGACCTGGCCCCGCGCCCGCAAGCCCGCCAGCGTGCGGTCGTAGTACCCGCCGCCATAGCCGATGCGATGGCCGCGCCGGTCGAAGGCGGCGAGCGGCGCCAGCACGATATGCGGCACGATGTCGGGGGCGGCGCCTTCCGGATGCCGCGTGCCGTGCGGCCCGGCCACCAGCGCCTCGCCCTCGCGCCAGGCGCGGAACCTGAGCGCCGTTTCGCGCGCGACGACAACCGGCAGCGCCAGCCGCGCGCCGCGCGACGCCAGCCGCCGCATCAGCGGCAGCGGGTCGGCCTCACCGCGCATCGGCATATAGCCGGCGACCACCGTATCCGGGGTGACCTCGAAGATATCCGCGAAGGTCGCGAGGCATTGCGCGGTGGCCTCGCGCGCCTGGTCGTCCAGCGCCGCGCGCCGCGCCAATGCGGCGGCGCGCAGTCGTGCTTTCAAGTCGGATTCATCCATGCGCGGGAACAAATGAAAAGTGCGAAGCCACGATAGCCGTTGGAACGCTCGATCCCGGAGTTCCCTACGAAAGTAGGTGGGCACCATATGTCCGGGCCCACGGGCCCGGCCAGGGACAGTTCCCTAAAGGATCGATAAGGCCCCGGGGATATATGGCTCCTGACGCGCGACGCAGCCTCGCGGGGAGCAATGTAGTCGCGACCGCGCGGGAACGCCAGAGCGGGATGGGTGAACTTCCCTCCCTGGCCTTCATCGTGAGCGCGAGATGACAGCCGACTGGCGTTTTCAGCCCCATGATTGCTGCGGCGTATGGGTCCCGGCCTGCGCCGGGACGACGACAACGGTCGTCACCCGATCGCGATGCCGTTGCCGATGCTGCGATTGAGCGCCTGCGTGGTCTTCTCGATCCGCTCGGCGGCGGCGTTGAGCGCCGCGGAGACGGCGTATTGCGTGGCGCGGTTGCGCTCGGCGGCGGCGACGCGCACGTGGCGCAGCGACTCCACCTCCTCCTGAAGCGCATGGATGCGGGCGTTGGCGTCGAACAGTTCGTCGGCCACCATCAGCGCCGCCATCACCGTGAGCCGGGCATCGCCGATCTCGCCGAACCTGCCGCGCAACTCGCCGATGCGCGCCTCGAAATCCTCCGCCAGCCCCATGAGGCGGCGCTCCTGGCCGTCCTCGCAGGCCATGCGGTACTGGCGGCCGTTGATGGTGACGTTGATGTGATTCATCGTCCGTCCTCGTCCTCGTCGAGCAGGGTGCGGAGCGTGTCGATCGCCGCGTCGAGCCGCCCGGCGATCTCGCGGTTGACGCGTTCGAGCTGGCGCGCGCGCACCAGCGTCGTGTCAAGCTCGTCGGCGAGCCGCGAACGGTCCGCTCCCAGCGCCTGAATGCGGTTGGCGAGTTCGTCCTCGTCGCGGTCGGCGTCGCGCCGCTGCTCCACCGCGCTTTCCAGCGCGTCGAGCGCGGCAACCAGCCGTCGCGTGGCGCGTTCGATCTCCACCGATCCGCCGGTCGTGGCGACCGGTTCGTCCGGGCCGGGTTGAGGAGGCCGATGGGTCATGCCGACCTTTCAAGAACAACATTCCGCCGGGGCGTCCATCGCGGTCCGCCGCATGGCAAAAACCGTCCCCCGGCAAACGTTTAGCCACGGAAATTTAAACGGTGAATCTACTTGGCAAGACCGCCCCGCGCAACGCCGCCGGGCAGCTATGCACCGCAAAGCGGCCGGAAGCGGGGCGGGGGCGGCCTGCCGCCCTTGGACTCAAGGGGTGCAGGTGCTATTCAGCGCTGCCCATCCCATTCCATCAAACGGCAGCTTTTCCACCCACCGGCGACAGCCGGCCCCGAAACCGTTGATTTGCAGGCAGAGCCCATGACCTCGCGCGTAGAACCCTCGACAATGGCCAACGCGGTGCGCGCGCTGGCGATGGACGCGGTGGAGAAGGCCAAATCCGGCCATCCCGGCCTGCCGATGGGCGCCGCCGACGTTGCCACCGTGCTGTTCACCCAGTTCCTGAAATACGACGCCGCGGAACCGAACTGGCCGGACCGCGACCGCTTCATCCTCTCCGCCGGCCATGGCTCGATGCTGCTCTACGCGCTCCTTTACCTGACCGGGAACAAGGAGATGACGCTGGACCAGATCAAGAACTTCCGCCAGCTCGACTCGAAGACCCCCGGCCACCCGGAGAACTTCGTCACCTCCGGCGTCGAAACCACCACCGGCCCGCTCGGCCAGGGGATCGCGACCGCGGTCGGCTTCGCGCTGGCGGAGCGGCTCTTGGCGGCCGAGTTCGGCGGCGATGTCGTCGATCATTATACCTACGTGCTGTGCTCGGACGGCGACCTGATGGAGGGCATCAGCCACGAGGCCATCGCGCTGGCCGGCCACCTCAAGCTCAACAAGCTGATTTTCCTCTATGACGACAACGGCATCACCATCGACGGGCCGATCACGCTGACCGACAACGTCGATCAGGTGGCGCGCTTCAAGGCGCATGGCTGGAACGCCCGGCAAATCGACGGCCATGACCCCAAGGCGATCGCCTCCGCGATCCGCCGCGCGCAAAAATCCGACCGGCCGACGATGATCGCCTGCAAGACCACCATCGGCTTCGGCGCGCCGCACAAGGCCGGCACCTCCAAGGCGCACGGAGAGCCGCTGGGCGCCGACGAACTGGCCGCCACCAAGAAGGCGCTGGGCTGGAACCACGGCCCGTTCGAAATCCCCGACGACGTGCTGGCGGCCTGGCGCAAGGCCGGCAAGAAAGGCTCCGCCGCGCGCAAGAACTGGCGCAAGCGGTTCGAGGCCATGCCGGACGCCCAGCGCAACGAGTTCCAGCGCCGCGTCATCGACCGCAAGTTGCCGGCCGACCTCGACGCCGTGATCGGCAGGCTCAAGGACAAGCTCGCCGCCGAGCCGCCGACCGTGGCGACCCGCAAGGCCAGCGAACTGGCGCTCGACGTGCTGGTGCCGGCGGTGCCGGAACTGCTGCTCGGCTCGGCGGATCTCACGCCCTCCAACAACACCCGCACCAAGAACCTGAAGGACGTGCAGCCCGGCCACTACGACGGCCGCTACATCCATTACGGCATCCGCGAACTGGGCATGGCCGCCGCCATGAACGGCATCGCGCTGCATGGCGGCTTCCGCCCGGCCGGCGGCACCTTCCTGTGCTTCACCGACTACGCCCGCCCGGCGATGCGGATCTCGGCGCTGGCGCATGTCCCGGTGATCTACATCATGACCCACGATTCGATCGGGCTCGGCGAGGACGGCCCGACCCACCAGCCGGTGGAGCACATCGCGGCGCTGCGGGCGATGCCGAACATGCGGGTGTTCCGCCCGGCGGACGCGATGGAAACCGCCGAATGCTGGCAACTGGCGCTGGAACGGCTGCACGGCCCCACCGTGCTGGCGCTGTCGCGGCAGAACCTGACTCCGGTGCGCACCGCGCCCGACGCCGCCAACCGCTGCGCCAGCGGCGGCTACGAACTGGTGGCGGCGAACGGCGCGGCCGCCGTGTCGATCTTCGCCTCCGGCTCCGAGGTCGAGATCGCGGTGGCGGCGCAGAAGCAACTGACAGAGCGCGGCATCCCGGCGCGCGTCGTCTCGGTGCCCTCGCTCGAACTGCTGCTGGAGCAGCCCCCCGCGATCCGCGCGGCGATCATCGGCGACGCGCCAGTGAAGATCGCCGTGGAGGCGCAGGTGCGGTTCGGCTGGGACGCGGTAATCGGGGCCGACGGCGTCTTCATCGGCATGCACGGCTTCGGCCACAGCGCCCCGGCCAAGGACCTCTACAAGCACTTCGGCATCACCGCCGAGGCGGTGACCGAGGCCGCCGCCAAGCGGCTGGGCCAGAAGTAACAACACCGGTAACGCTATCGGCACAATTGCAACGTGACGCATTGCAACGCCGGCGCATTCGGGGCATGAAACCGCCCAAACATCAGGTCTATCGAATCTTCGAAGGAGAAATTGAATGGCAGTCCGGGTCGGGATTAACGGGTTTGGCCGCATCGGCCGCAACGTGCTGCGGGCGATCTACGAGGCCGGCCGCAAGGACATCGAAGTCGTCGGCATCAACGATCTCGGCCCGGTCGAGACCAACGCCCACCTGCTCCGCTTCGATTCCGTGCATGGCCGCTTCCCCCACGAGGTCAAGGTCGAGGGCGACGCGATCGTGATCGGCGGTAACAAGATCAAGGTGACCGCCGAGCGCGATCCCTCGAAGCTGCCGTGGAAGGAGCTGGGCGTCGATATCGCGATGGAATGCACCGGCATCTTCACCTCGAAGGACAAGGCGTCCGCCCACCTCGCCGCCGGCGCCAGGCGCGTGCTGGTGTCGGCCCCCGCCGACGGCGCCGACATGACCGTGGTTTACGGCGTCAACCACGACAAGCTGACCAAGGACCACCTGGTGGTCTCGAACGGCTCCTGCACCACCAACTGCCTGGCGCCGGTCGCCAAGGTCATCAATGACCTGGTCGGCATCGAGACCGGCTTCATGACCACCATCCACGCCTATACCGGCGACCAGCCGACGCTCGACACCATGCACAAGGACCTCTATCGCGGCCGCGCCGCGGCGATGTCGATGATCCCGACCTCGACCGGCGCCGCCAAGGCGATCGGCCTGGTGCTGCCGGAACTGAAGGGCAAGCTCGACGGCGTCGCGATCCGCGTGCCGACGCCGAACGTCTCGGTGGTCGATCTCAAGATCGTCACCAAGAAGGAAACCACCGCCAAGGACGTCAACGAGGCGATGCTGCGCGCGGCGGCGCAGGAGCTGAAGGGTATCCTCGGCACCACCGACCAGCCCAACGTCTCGATCGACTTCAACCACGATCCGCACTCGTCCACCTTCCACCTCGACCAGACCAAGGTGATGAACGGCACGCTGCTGCGCGTGCTGTCGTGGTACGATAACGAATGGGGCTTCTCCAACCGCATGGGCGACACCGCCGTCGCGATGGGCAAGCTGATCTGAGACGACGATGACGTGTCATCCCGAGGTGTGCGCTGGCACGCCTCGGGTCCCGACCGGAAATTCGTTTTGTGGCCGGATTTTCAATGCGAAAATCGTCGTCCCCGCGCCGGCGGGGACCCATACGCCGCAGCGGTTCGGTTCCATCACCTGAGGCGAGGTTGTTTTTAACGACAGGCGCCAGGGGTTATGGGTCCCCGCCGGCGCGGGGACGACGCCGAGATGACATCCGAGGATAGCCGATGAGCAACTTCCGCACCCTCGACGACGCCGACGTGAAGGGCCGGCGCGTGCTGCTGCGCGTCGATCTCAACGTGCCGATGGACCAGGGGCGCGTCACCGACGCGACCCGGCTGGAGCGCATCGCGCCGACCATCACCGAAATCGCCGACAAGGGCGGCAAGGTGATCCTGCTGGCGCATTTCGGCCGGCCCAAGGGCCGCGACGCCAAGGACTCGCTGAAGCCCGTCGCGGCGGAGTTGGCGAAGATCATCAAGCGTCCCGTCGCTTTCGCCGAGGACTGCGTCGGCGAGCCGGCTGAAACGGCGGTCGCGGCGATGGCCGACGGCGACATCCTCTGTCTGGAAAACACCCGCTTCCATAAAGAGGAAGAAAAGAACGATCCCGCCTTCGTCGCGCAACTCGCCAAGCTCGGCGACCTCTGGGTCAACGACGCGTTCTCCGCCGCGCACCGCGCCCATGCCTCGACCGAAGGGCTCGGACACAGACTGCCGGCCTATGCCGGGCGCACCATGCAGGCCGAACTCGACGCCCTGAACAAGGCGCTGGAAGCGCCCGCCAAGCCGGTGATCGCGATCATCGGCGGCGCGAAAGTCTCGACCAAGATCGACCTTTTGGAAAATCTGGTGAACAAGGTCGACGCGCTGGTGATCGGCGGCGGCATGGCCAACACTTTCCTGCACGCGCAGGGTTTTGGCATCGGCAAGTCGCTTGCGGAAAAGGACCTCGCCGCCACCGCGCTGCGCATCCTGGCCAAGGCGGAGGCCGCCAATTGCGCCATCATCCTGCCGGTGGACGCGGTGGTCGCCTATCACTTCGAGGCCGACGCGCCGGCGCACGCCTACGGCCTCGACGCCATTCCCGCCGACGGCATGATCCTCGACGTCGGCCCGCAATCGATCGAACGCATCCACGCCGCCATCGACGACGCCGCGACGCTGGTATGGAACGGCCCGGTCGGCGCGTTCGAACTGACGCCGTTCGACCGCGGCACCGTGGTCGCCGCGAAGTACGCCGCCCAGCGCACCAAACTCGGCAAGCTGGTGTCGGTGGCTGGCGGCGGCGACACCGTCGCGGCGCTCAACCACGCCGGCGTGGCGCAGGATTTCACCTATGTCTCGACCGCGGGCGGCGCTTTCCTCGAATGGATGGAAGGCAAGCCGCTGCCGGGGGTCGAGGTGTTGCGCGCCAAATAAGCGCCCTGCCCTTGCCGCGAAGGCCGTCTTGAATGGCGGTCAGCGGCACGGGCCAACAATCACGGAACGCATTCCGCACTTTTCAATTTCGACGCCAACGCTCTCACTTCGTACCAGACGCATGCAGGAGGCATCAATGAACCTCGCAGACCTCAACAAAGTCGCCCAGGCCATGGTGGCCCCCGGCAAAGGCATTCTCGCCGCCGATGAATCCTCCGGCACCATCAAGAAGCGCTTCGACGCCATCAACGTCGAATCGACCGAGGACAACCGCCGCGACTATCGCGAGATGCTGTTCCGCTCCAACGATGCGATGACCAAGTACATCTCCGGCGTCATCCTCTACGACGAAACCATCTGGCAGAAGGCCAAGGACGGCACCCCGCTGGTCAAGCTGATCGAGCAGGCCGGCTGCATTCCCGGCATCAAGGTCGACGAAGGCACCCAGGCCCTGCCCGGCTGCCCCGGCGAACTCATCACCGTGGGCCTCGACAAGCTCGCCGGCCGCCTCGCCGATTACTACAAGCAGGGCGCGCGCTTCGCCAAGTGGCGCGCGGTGATCGATATCGGACAGGGCATCCCGAGCTACACCGCCGTGCGCACCAATGCGCATGCGCTGGCGCGCTACGCCGCGCTGTGCCAGGCGGCGCAGATCGTGCCGATCGTCGAGCCGGAAGTGCTGATGGACGGCGATCACTCGATCGACCGCTGCTACGAGGTCACCGAGTTCGTGCTCAAGGAAACCTTCCAGGAACTCTATTACCAGAAGGTCGCGCTCGAAGGCATGATCCTGAAGCCGAACATGGCGATCTCCGGCAAGAAGGCGAAGGATCGCGCCAACGTGCAGCAGGTGGCCGAGAAGACCGTGAAGCTGTTGAAGGAATGCGTGCCGTCGGCGGTGCCGGGCATCGCCTTCCTCTCCGGCGGCCAGAGCGACGAAGAAGCCACCGCCCATCTCGACGCCATGAACAGGATCGGCGGCCTGCCGTGGAAGCTCACCTTCTCCTACGGCCGCGCGCTGCAAGCCGCGCCGCAGAAGGCGTGGTCGGGCAAGGCGGAAAATCTCGGCGCCGGCCAGCAGGCCTTCACCCACCGCGCCCACATGAACGGCCTCGCCTCCAAGGGTGAATGGAAGGCCGACCTGGAGAAGAAGGCGGCGTAAGGGCGCCCTCGTTCTCCGGGCGCCTGACCGGAAATTCGCCATATAGACGGATTTTCAAACAGGACGATCGTCGTCCCCGCGAAGGCGGGGACCCATACGCCGCAGCGCTTCGGCTCCATCAACCAAGGGCGCGGTTGTTCGTAACAACCAACGCCAGGGGTTATGGGTCCCCGCCTTCGCGGGGACGACGCCGCGGGTGTTTGAGCGCTTCGCGATCAATTCCGAACCGAGCGAGGCCCGCCGATGTCCGCGAAATCCACCCCCGCCCGCCCGATGCCGCGCCTGTATCTGGCGACGCCCGCGATGGACGACGCGGCGGCGCTGGCCGCCGCGCTGCCCGATATTCTCGCGCGCGCCGACGTCGCCGCCGTGCTGCTGCGGCTCGCGGATGGCGATCCGCGCACCCTGCTCGGCCGCATCAAGCGGCTCGCCCCCGTGGTGCAGGCCGCCGGCGCGGCGCTGCTGCTGGACGGCCATGCCGACCTGGTGGCGCGCGGCGGGGCCGACGGCGCGCACCTCGCCGGGCTCGACGCGATGCGGGAGGCGCTGCCCGGCCTGAAGCCGGATCGGATCGCGGGCGTCGGCAGCCTGCACACCCGCCACGACGCCATGATCGCGGGCGAGGCCGGCGCCGACTACGTGCTGTTCGGCGAGCCGGATGCGCGCGGCGGGCGGCCCTCGGCGGAAGCCATCGCGGAACGACTGAACTGGTGGGCCGAACTGTTCGAGCCGCCCTGCGTCGGCTATGCCGCGACCCGTGACGAGGCGCGCGCCTTCACCGCCGCCGGCGCGGATTTTGTCCTTGTCGCTGACATGATTTGGTCCGATCAAGCGGGACCGGCCGCGGCGCTTGCGGATGTGGCCGCAGCGCTCAAGGAAGGTTATGCGGCAGCGGCACATCCTCTCCCCGGACGGGACTGACGCGGGCATGAAGATGCTGCGCGCAGCGATGATTTTGCTGGGTATCGCGCTGGGCGCGGCCGGCACGCAGGCGCAGGCTCCGCCGGTGCCGCCTGCCCCGATTCCGCTGCCGCAGGCCCAGCCCGCTCCCGAGCCGCCACCGCCTCCCGCACCGAAAGCAGCGCCCAGGCACACGCCGAAGGCCGCGCCGAAACCGGAAGCCAAGCCGCAAGCCAGGCAGGAAACCAAGGCCGCCCCGGCTCCGGCGCGGAAATCGACCGCGACCGACAAGCCGCCCGCCCGCGAGGCGGGCAAGCCCCCCGCCGCCGCCAGCAACGATCTCGATGCCGTGCTCAACGAGGCGCCGAATGTCGACCTGGTCTACGGCGCCTATCAGCGCGGCTTCTATCGCACCGCGTTCGAGCTTGCGCAAAAGCGCGCCGAGCAGAAGAACGACACCGCCGCCATGACCATGCTGGGCGAACTCTACGCCACCGGTCAGGGCGTCAAGCGCGACTACGTCAAGGCGGTCGAATGGTACAAGCGCGCCGCCGATCTCGGCGACCGCGAGGCGATGTTCGCGCTGGCGATGCTGAAGATCGGCGGCCAGGGCGGTCCGGCGGACCGCGAGGCCGGCGCGACCTGGCTGGCCTCCGCCGCGAAGCTGGGCGAGCCGAAGGCCGCCTACAATCTGGCGCTGCTCTATGTCGACGGCCAGACCTTCCCGCAGGACTTCAAGCGCGCCGCCGAATTGCTGCGCATCGCCGCCGACGCCGGCAACGACGACGCGCAATACGCGCTGGCGAGCTTCTACAAGGAAGGCACCGGCGTCGAGAAAGACATCGACAAGTCGGTGCGGCTATTGCAAGCCGCGGCGCTCGCCGGCAACGTCCCCGCCGAGGTCGAATACGCCATCGCGCTGTTCAACGGCACCGGCACCAGCAAGAACCGGGTCGCCGCGATTTCGCTGCTGCGCAAGGCGGCGCGGCAGAACAACCCGATCGCGCAGAACCGGCTGGCGCTGGCGCTGACGCAGGGGCTGGGCGTGCCGGTCGATATGATCGAAGGGCTGAAATGGCATCTGGTGGCGAAAACCGCCGGCAAGGGCGATCCGCTGCTCGACGAGGCGCTGGCACGGCTGACCCCGGAGGAACGCGCCAAGGTCGAGGCCGCCGCGCGCAAATGGCTCGGCGCCAAATGACCGAACCTGGAGCCATTTCCGCTCCGATGGAATCGGAGCGGGGCTCCTATTCTTGTTTTGACGCGTTTTCTTCACGCGAACCGGCATCCACTTCGCTCGAAAACGCTATAGTATCGAGCCTTGACGGCGCGCGCGGCGCAAGGCACCCAATCCCCCACAGGTCGCTTCCCATGCGGGAGCGTGAATCGAGACAATCATGCTGCATTCCGCCCTCATCAACGTCATGGTCAAGGCCGCGCGCCGCGCCGGCCGCAGCCTGAGCCGCGACCTCGGTGAAGTTGAAAATCTCCAGGTGTCGCTGAAGGGCCCGGCCAATTTCGTCAGCGCCGCCGACAAGCGCGCCGAGGAGATGCTGTACAGCGACCTCGCCAAGGCGCGGCCCGGCTACGGCTTCATCGGCGAGGAAGGCGGCAACCGCGAGGGCGCCGACAAGACCCACACCTGGATCGTCGATCCGCTCGACGGCACCACCAATTTCCTGCACGGCATTCCGCAGTTCGCCATCTCCATCGGCCTGCAACGCGAGGGCACGATGATCGCCGGCGTGATCTATAACCCGGCCACCGACGAGCTGTTCGTCGCCGAGCGCGGCAAGGGCGCGTTCCTCAACGACACGCGGTTGCGGGTCGCCGCCCGCAAGCAGTTGCAGGATTGCGTCATCGCCTGCGGGCTGCCGCATATCGGCCGCGGCGACCTGCCGCTGTCGCGCGACGAGATGGCGGCGTTGCAGCCGCGCGTCGCCGGCTTGCGCCGCTTCGGCGCGGCCTCGCTCGATCTCGCCTATGTCGCGGCGGGCCGGCTCGACGGCTATTGGGAGCGCAATCTCAAGCCCTGGGACATGGCGGCGGGCGTCATCATGATCCGCGAGGCCGGCGGCGTGGTCAGCGACATCCAGACGGCCGGCGATCCGCTCGTGACCGGCGACGTGGTCTGCGGCAACGAGGCTATCCACGCCGAACTGACGAAGATCCTGCGACCGTTGAAGAAGTGATCGGTCGGATCCCTGCTCCAACCCCGGCGTCGTCCTCGCGCAGGCGAGGACCCATTACCCCTGACCCTGGTTGTGACAGAATAGTTTCGCCCCGATAATTGCACCGAATCGCTGCGGAGTCTGGGTCCCCGCCTGCGCGGGGACGACGATTTCGGTGTTGCGAATAATGTGCTCCAAGGCGACGGTTCGGCGTTTCAGCGTCGGACCATCCCGCCCTATTCCGCATCCGCCGCCATGGCGATGCGCAGCGGCTTGGGGATCGGCCGGGCGCGGCCGCCGGAGATAAACGCCACGCGGACGCGCGCGGCGGCCAAAACCTCGTCGCCGCGCCGGCATTCCTGAAACAGGCGGATCGAGGCGCCCCGCACCTCCTGCGTGGTGGTGACAACCTCAAGCACGTCGTCGAGCAGCGCCGGTTTCAGGAAATCGATCGCCATCGAGCGGACCACGAAGGCAAAGCCCGGCGCGTCGTCGCGGGCTTGCGCCAGCAGCGCCTGCTGACTGGTTCCGAGCAGGCGCAGGTAATTGGTCCGGCCGCGCTCCATGAAGCGCAGGAAGCTGGCGTGATAGACGATCCCGCCGGCGTCGGTATCCTCGAAATAGACCCGCAGCCGCATGTGATGGCGGCCGTCGCGAATCTCGCCATCGAGAGAGGCTGTCACAGGGGAACCCGCTTGTTGCGCTTCGAAGGACCGACTGTCTCGCACGAAGCAAGCGTTCCCGGCAAGCGGCAACGCCGCATTCAGGCGATGGCGACCGGCCGGATCGGCGACCCGGTCGCGCCGGTCAGGCGCAGCGGCAGCGCCACAAACAGAAAGCGCGACGGACGCGCGCGCGCCAGCGCCTCAAGATCGAGGTTCTCGATGATGTGAATACCGGCATCCACCAGCAGGATGGCGTGAACCGAGACGCCGGGCGTCGGCAGGCATTCGAAACCGGGCGTGTCCGATCCCATCAAACTCGCGCCGCGCGCGATCAGCCAGCGCGCCGCCGTCTCGCCGGGGCCGGGCATGCCGCCGCGGCGGCCGATGAACGTCTCGGCGTCC
The DNA here is from genome assembly GCA_023954195.1 of Xanthobacteraceae bacterium. Classification (GTDB taxonomy): domain Bacteria; phylum Pseudomonadota; class Alphaproteobacteria; order Rhizobiales; family Xanthobacteraceae; genus 62-47. Next base: position 358,346 of record JAMLIK010000004.1, on the reverse strand, counting down.
GACCAGTGTTTGGCCCAGCCGGTGCGGATCAGCACCGCGTCGCCCGGCGCGATCCGCGCGCCGCTCAACGCCAGCGCCGCCTCGATATCGGCGACGGTGATCTCCTGCGCCGGCGCGAGGCAATCGACGCCCCTGGCGGCGGCGACATCCAGCAGCACCGCGCCCTGAACGATCGGCGGAATGTCCGCCACCGAATGCTCGCGATAGCCGTCGCGGGTTTCGACGTCCGCGACATGGACGCCGCCATGCAGGCAGCCGTCGCGGGAGAAATGCCCGAGCGCGTCGATATGGGTGCCGGAATGACCCGAGGTGACGATCACCTCGTTGGCGAAGCTGGAGCCGTCCTCGCGCTTCACCGGGTGCGGATCGCCATGGCGGCGATGCAGCGCCAGCGAGAACGGAATGTGCTGGTGATAGACCGGCATCGACGGCGCCATCGCGTGCGACAGCTCATAGAGCCGCGCGCCGGCGGCGATGCTGCTGAAAATGCCGGCGTCGAAACGTGGAAGCCTGCTGTCCATCGCTATCCCTCCCGTTGAAATCAATTCTAGACCGTGATTTTCGAAGATCGAAACACGCGAGCCTCACCTGGAAACGAGGCGTCATCGTCCGCGAAGGCGGACGATCCGGTAGTCGGAGCGCGTGTAGGGAAAATCGACCCGACAGGGGATACCGGATCCTCCGCTTTCGCGGAGGATGACGGTTGTCGTGCTGCACATTCACCGCCCAAACGCGATTGTCCATTTCGGCCGATCAGGCTCTAAATCCCGATCTTCGGCGGTTGATGCTTGTCGAGGCCGATGGCGATGTTCTTCTGCTCCATGTAGATCTCGAAGGCATAGTCACCGCCGTCGCGGCCGATGCCGCTGGCCTTGACGCCGCCGAACGGAGTCGGCAAATGCCGCACGTTCTCCGAATTCACCCACACCATGCCGGCCTCGACGCTTTGCGCCACGCGATGGGCGCGGCCGACGTCGCCGGTCCAGATATAGGCGGCGAGGCCGTAACGCACGTCGTTGGCGATGCGCAGCGCGTCCGCCTCGTCGTCGAACGGAATCGCGGTCAGCACGGGGCCGAAGATTTCCTCCTGCGCGATCTTCATCGCGTTGCTGGCGTCGGTGAACAGCGTCGGGCAAACAAAATTGCCCTGGCCTTCCATCGCCCGCTTGCCGCCGGTGGCGACGGTGGCGCCGTCGGCGCGCGCGTGGTCGGCGTAGCTCAGCACCTTCTCGACATGCCGCTTGTGGATCAGCGGTCCGATCTCGGTGGCCGGATCGAGCGGATGGCCGACCTTGATCTTCTCGACCCGCGCCTTCAGCTCGGCCGTGAACTTGTCGTAGATCGAGCGCTGCACCAGCGCGCGGCTGGACGAGGTGCAGCGCTGGCCGTTGAGACTGTAGATCATGAACAGCACGGCGTCGCGGGCGCGGTCGAGATCGGCGTCGTCGAACACGATCACCGGATTCTTGCCGCCCAGCTCGAAGTGGACGCGCTTCAGGGTCGGCGCGCCCTGCGCCATGATGTGGCTGCCGGTGATCGACTCGCCGACGAAGGCGATGGCCTTGATCGACGGGTGCTCGGTCAGCGCCTTGCCGGCGCTTTCGCCGAAGCCGTGCACCAGGTTGACGATGCCCTTGGGCAGGCCCGCGCCCTCGAACACCTCGCTCATGATCTCCGACAGGATCACCGCCGACAGCGGACTCCATTCGGCCGGCTTGTGGACGATGGTGCAACCCGCCGCCAGGGCCGGCGCGATCTTCCAGGTCGACAGCATGAACGGCGTGTTCCACGGCGTGATGACGCCGACCGGGCCGATGGGCTGACGGATGGTGTAGTTCAGATGCGTTTCGGTCGGCAGCGACAGGCCGTCATTGGCCTCCGGGGCCTTGTCGGCGTAGAAGCGGAAGTTCTCGGCCCCGCGCAGCGCCGCCTTCGCCATGTAGCGGATCGCCTGTCCGCTATCGACGCTCTCGACCAGCGCGATTTCCTCGGCGCGGGCCTCGATCTTGTCGGCGATCTTGTGCAGCAGTGCCCGGCGCTTCTCTCCCGGCACCGCGCGCCACACCTTGAAGGCGTCTTCCGCCGCGCGCGCCGCGCGATCGATTTCCGCCGCTCCGCCGGACGAGACCTGGCACAGCACCGAATTGTCGGCCGGGTCGTTATTCTCGAACGTCGCGGCGCTCACCACGCTTTCGCCGGCGATCCGGTGCGGCACCGGGCCGCTCTTGAAGCGGGCGAGGAAACTCTGCGCCTTGCGCAGGTTGTCGGCGAGGGCGTCGTTGGCGAGAGGCTTGTTCATGTCGCTCTCCTGTTGAATCGGCTGGATCGGAAATCATTTGGCCAGGACGACCGGTCATCGGCCGCAGCCACGGATAGATATTTAACGTGTTAAGTATCTTGCGGCAAGCCCTTTCATGAAGCCGCCAGCGCGCCGTCGGAAAAAGCGATCTCGCCGCCCACCAGCGTCAGCCGCGCCCGCGCCGCCTCGATCCGGTCGGGCGGCAGGTCGAGAATGTCGCGATCCAACACCGCGAGATCGGCATATTGCCCGACCGCGATGCGGCCGCGCCGCCGTTCGTGCCCCATCGCGAAGGCCCCGCCCTCGGTATAGGCCGCCAGCGCCTCGGCGGCGGTCAGGGCTTCGGCGGCGTTGAGAACCAGCCCGCCCGCCGCCGTGCGATCGATCGCGGCGGCGATGCCGAGATAGGGCGACAGCGGTCCGATCGGATGATCCGAACTGCCGGCGACGACGATGCCGGCGTCGCGCAACGTCCGGCCCGGATAAAGCCGCGCCGCGCGCGGCTCGCCCACCGCTTCCGCGAACGACGCGCCGAGCCGGCGCAGAAAACCGTATTGCGGCACCACGATAGCGCCGAGCGCGCGCGCCTGCTCGACCGCCATCGGGCCGCGCACCGCGAAATGCTCGATGCGGTGCCGCGCGTCGTCGCGCGGCCAGGCGCGATGCGCCGCCGTCAGGCAATCCAGCCACTGCGCAATGCCGCGATCGCCGATCACATGGGCGGCGAGTTGCCAGCCGCAGGCATGGCCGTCGATCACCTTGGCGCGCAGATCGGCCGGCGGCTCCATCAGCAGGCCGGCGTTATCGCTGCCCGCATAGGGCTCGAAGAACGCGGCGGTGCGCGCGCCGATGATGCCGTCGACGAAGAACTTCAGCGTCCGCGCCTGCCAGCGATCGTCGATACCGGACGGCGCGAGGCCGCGCGCCCGCGCCTCCTCCGGATCGATGCGCAGCATGAACCCCATGCGCAGCGGCAAGCCGCCATCGGCGCGCAGCGCATTCCAGATGTCCCACTCGACCCCAAAGCCGTTGTTGAAGCCGACCGCCGCCTCGGTGACGGCGACGATGCCGTAGCTCAGGCATTCGCCGGCCACCCTGCGGATGGCGGCGAGGGTGCGCGCCGCGGACGGCGGCGGGATCAGCGCGGCGACGATGTCGGCGGCGTTTTCGGTCAGCACGCCGTTGAGCCGGCCGTTGGTGCGCTCGATGGTGCCGCCCGCCGGATCGGGCGTGGTGTCGTCGAAGCCCGCGCGTTGCAGCGCCGCCGAATTGGCGACCGACAGGTGACCGCCGGTGCGGCGCAGCAGCACCGGTCGCCCGCCGGAGACGGCATCCAGTTCCTCGCGGGTCGGGTGACGGCGCTCGGCGAGAAATTGCTCGCTATAGTCGGCCGACATCACCCATTGATCGGGCGCGGCGGCCGCGCAGGCGGCGCGCAGCCGCTGCAACAGCGCGGCGATGGTGTCGGCGGCGGGACCGAGTTGCAGGTTCAACAGCTCCTGCGCCCGCATGAACAGATGGGCGTGGGCGTCGGTGAGTCCCGGCACCACGCGGCTGCCCTCCAGATCGATGACGCGGGCGGCGCGCGGCGCTTCCCGCGCCGGCCCGATCCAGGCGATGCGGCCGGCCTCGATCAGCAGGCTGTCGGCATCACCCCGCGCGGCGGTCGCCAAGGGGCCGCCGCGCAGAAGAATTGTGGTCGCCTCAGACGGCATCCTTCACCACCGCGATCATGTCGATCTCGATCTTGAGGCCGGCGCGGGCGAGATGAGCGACGCCGACCGTGGTGCGCGACGGCGGGTCCTTGGGAAAGAACTCGCGGAACACCTCGTTCATCGCGGCGAACTCGTTCATCATGTCGGTCATGTGGATGGTCATCTTCAGCGCGGTGTCGAGCGAGGCGCCGCCGGCTTCCGCCAGCGCCTTGACGTTCTCCAGCGCGATGCGGGTCTGCGCCTTGATGTCCTCGGGAAATTCGCGGGTCACCGGATCGGAGCCGGTCTGACCCGAGACGAACAGCAATTTGTCCCAGCGGATCGCCGGCGAATAGGGGATGCCCGGACGCAGGCCGGTGGGCGGGACGACGACGGTGCGTGACATGCTTTATCCTTCTTCTTCGGCGCGGGGGATGGTTTCAGTGCCGGTCATGGCCTCGCGATAGCGGTCGCCGGCGCCGAGATAGGCGGCGAGCACGCGCGGATCCTGCCGCAGACTTTCGGCGCCGCCCGAGGCGACGACGTTGCCGACTTCGAGAACGAAGCCGCGATCGGCCACCGACAGCGCCAGATGCGCGTTCTGCTCGACGATGATGCCGGTCATGCCGGTGGCCTTGAGCCGGTCGATGGCTTCAAAAATTTCCTCGGTGATGCGCGGCGCCAACCCCGTCGAGGGCTCGTCGAGCATCAGGAGCTGGGGCTCCGCCATCAGCGCGCGGCCGACCGCGACCATCTGCTGCTCGCCGCCCGACAGCGTGCCGGCAAGCTGCTTGCGCCGCTCCTTCAGCTTCGGCAGCAGCGCATAGATCCGCTCCAGCGCGGCGGCCATTTTCGCGCGCCCCTCGTGACGGCGCAGGAACGCGCCGAGCCGCAGGTGATCCTCGACGCTGAGGCCGGGAAACAGTTCGCGCCGCTCCGGCACGATGACGATGCCGCGCGCCACGCGCGCCTCCGGCTTCAGCGCCTTGAGATCCTCGCCGCCGAAGGTGACGGTGCCGGAGGTCTGCTGCAAAACCCCCATCAGGCTGTTGAGCAGCGTGGTCTTGCCGGCGCCGTTGGGGCCGATGAAGGTGACGAACTCGCCGCGCGCCACCGAAAAGCTGATGTCGTCGATGGCGATCGCCTCGCCATAGCCGACGGTGAGGTTGGCGATTTCAAGCAGCTTTGTCACGGCCGCCTCCGAGATAGGCCGCGATCACCGCCGGATCGGCCTGCACGTCTTGCGGCGACCCCGCCGCGATGATCCGGCCGCGATCGAGCACCACCAGGCGCTCGACGCATCCCATCACCAGTTCCATGTCGTGCTCGACCAGCAGAATGGTGACGTGCTCGGCCTGCAACTGCCGCAGGATCCGCACCAGCGTCAGCTTTTCCGAGAAACGCAGGCCGGCGGCGGGCTCGTCGAGCAACAGGATCTGCGGATCGGCCACCAGCGCCCGTGCGATCTCGACGATGCGCTGCTTGCCAAGCGGCAGGCTGCCGGCGGCGAGATCGGCCTCGGCCGCGAGCCCGACCCGCTCCAGCGCGGCGCGGGCGCTGGCGAGCGCCTGCCGGTTCTCCTCGCCGTCGAGCGCGAGCAGCCCGCGGATGAAGCCGGCCCTGGTGCGGCAATAGGCGCCGAGCGCGACGTTCTCGATCAACGAGAGGTCGGGCATCAGTTGCACGTGCTGGAAGGTGCGCGCCATGCCCTGCCGGATCAGGGTGTGATCGGCGGTCAACGGCCGGCCGAACAGCGTGACGCGGCCGGTGGTCTGGCGCAGCAGGCCGGAAATGATGCTGAACAGCGTGGTCTTGCCGGCGCCGTTGGGACCGATCAGCCCGACGAACTCGCCGCGTCGCAATTCCATGTTGACGCCCTTGAGCGCCTGCAAGCCGCCGAACCGGATGCCGATGTCGTCGAGCCGCAGCAGCACCTCGTCGCGGTTGGCGCTCAAGGTCGAGCGCGGCAGGCTGTCGCCCTCGCGGCTGCGCAGCGACGGCTTCGGCAGCCATCGCTCCACCGCCGGCCACAGCCCCTGCGGCCATTTCAGCAGCACGACGACGAGGATGAGGCCGAACACGATGACTTCGAGATTGCCCGACAGGCCCCAGCGCGCCAGCACGTCCTGCAAGGTCCACTGCGCGCCCTCCATGGCCAGCGCGCCGACGACGCCGCCGGCCGCGCTCATCGGACCGCCGACCACCGCCATAATCAACAGCTTGAACGACGTCAGCAGCGCGAACGGCGACGGGCTGACGAAGCGCAGCAGATGAACGTAGAGCGCGCCGCCCAGCGCCGCCAGCACCGCCGAGAACACGAAGACTTTTACACGCAATACCGTCGTATCGACGCCGAAGGCGCGCGCCAGCCCGTCATGGGCCTCCAGCGTGGCGATCGCCCGCCCGGTCCGCGAGGTGCGCAACCGCGACAGGCCGAGCACCGTCAACAGCGTGATCGTCCAGATCAGCTGGGTATAGAGCCGGTCGTCGAGCAGTTCGAAGCCGAACAGCCGCAGCGGCGGAATCTTGTCGAGGCCGGAGGCGCCGCCGGTGACCTCGTGCCACGCCGTGAACACGCCGGCGAGCGCGATACCGTAGGCCAGCGTCGCCAGCGGCAGATAGTGCCCGCGCAACCGCAGCGTGATGAACCCGATCAGCGCGGCGATCAGCGCGGTGGCGCAGACGCTGCCGATCAGGGTAACCATGGTATCGACGCCGTAAGCCCGCGCCACCAGCGCCGAGCCATAGGCGCCGAGCCCCATGAAGGCGCCCTGGCCCAGCGAAATCTGCCCGGCCTGCAACAACAACACCAGGCCGACCGCCGCCAGCGCGTAGATTCCGGCGTAGGCGAAGATGCCGACATAGAACGACGGCAACAGCCACGGGACGATCAGCAGGACAGCGCTGACGGCCAACGCAAGCATGGCGCGCGCGTTCATCATCTCGCCTCCGCCCGCGCGCGGGTGTTGCGCCACAGCAGGATGGGAATCAGCAGGCTGAACACCAGCACGTCACGATAGGCGCTGGCGACATAGGCCGAGGTCGATTCCAGGCCGCCGACGATCATCACGCCTAGCAGCGACAGCGGATAATCGATCAGCCCGCCCATGGCGCCGCCGACGAAGCCTTTCAAGCCGACCATGAAGCCCATTTCGTAGTTGGCGGTAATCAGCGGCGCCAGCAGCATGCCGCTGACCGCGCTGAAGGCCGCGGCCAGCAGGAACGCCAGCGCGCCGGTCAAATTGACCGGAATGCCGCAGAACTGCGCGCCGAGCCGGTTCATCGCCGATGCCTGCAACGCCTTGCCGATCAGGGTGAATTCCGAGAACAGATAGAGCCCGCCCATCGCCAGCAGGGCGGTGATGAGAATGGCGAAGCTCTGATAGGGGATGAACACCGGTCCCATCATCACCCCGCCGGCCGCGATCGGATCGACGGGATACGGGTTGGCGCCCCAGATCAAGAGGCCGAGCCCCTGCACGCTCATCGACACGCCGACCGAGATGATGACGAAGACGATGGTGCTGGCGTTCGGGATCGGATGCACGGTGAAGCGGTAGATCAGCGCGCCGAGCGGCGCCACCAGCAGCAGCGCCACCGCCATCATGCCGATCACCGGCAGTTGTAGCGCCAGCGCGCCGCGCGTCACCGCCAGCGCGGCGACACCGGCGACGATCAGGCCACCGGTGTAAAGCGACGCCCGCCGCCAGTCGCGCCGCCAGCGGCCGGCATCGAGCACCGCGCACAACACCAATCCGCCGATCAGCAGATACAGCGTGCCCGGCATCCGGCCTTGCAGCAGATCGGCGAGCGTGAGCGCGCCGAGCATCACGTACTCGCCTTGCGCGATGTTCACCACGCGCGTGACGGTGAACACCAGCACAAGGCTGAGCGCGAGCAGCGCATAGACGAGGCCGTTGGTCAGGCCGTCGACCAGCAGGAACAGAACGGTGTCGGTCATGCCTTACTTGGATTCGTACAGGCGGAACTCACCGTTCTTGACCACGGAGATGAAGGTGCTCCGCTTGTCGAGACCGAGGTGATCGGTCGGGCTGTAGTTGAAGATGCCGCCGACGCCGACGAACTCCTTCACGCCCTCGATCTTGTCGCGCAGCATGGCGCGCGCGGCCGGCACGTCGGCGAGATTGACGCCGGCCTTCATCGCGTCCTCGGCCGCCCGCAGCGTGATGTTGACGGCATCCCAGGACTGGCCGGGGAAGATGTCGACCTTCGGCACGTTGAAGCGCTTCTCGTAGAGCGCGGCGAACTTGGCGATCACCGGCTTCAGCGGGTTGCTGTCCGGCATGTCGGTGTAGACCAGCACCGGCGTGGTGCCGACCAGCGCGCCCTCGACGTCCTTCTTGCCGATCGAGATGAAGGCGTTATTGGCGGAGCCGCCCGAGTGATAGATCGGCCCGGTGTAGCCGACGCGCTTGAGCGCCTGATGCACCAGCGCCGAGGACGGCGGAATGGCATGGATGTAGACCGCGTCCGGATTGGACTGGCGCACCTTCAGCGCCTGCGGGGTGAAGTTGGTGTCGGTGCGCGAGAAGCGCTCAGAGGCGACGATCTCGACGCCCTTGGCCTTGGCGACGCTCTGCATCGCGATCCAGCCGCCCTCGCCGAAGGAATCCTCAAGGCCGAGGAACGCGACCTTCTTGACCCCGCGCTTGACCATGTCGTCGACCAGTCCGGTGACCTGAAGCTGGTCGGTGCTCGGCGTCTTGAAGATCCAGCGGCGTTCGGCCGCCGGCTCGATCACGCTCTGGCCGAGCGCCAGCGAGATGTTGGGCACCTTCGCCTGCGTCACGGTTTCGAGAATCGCCATCGAGGTCGGCGTGGTGGTGCAGCAGATCACCACGTGAACCTGATCCTCGGTAATCAGCTTGCGGACGTTGTTGACGGCCTTGGTCGGGTCGGAGCCGTCGTCATAGGTGATGAACTTGACGGTGAAGGGCAGGCTGGTGTCGTTGGCAAGCCGCTCCTGCAACAGCTCGATCGCGTTCTTCTCCGGCAGGCCGAGCGCCGACGCCGGCCCGGTCATCGCGACCACCGAGCCGATCCGCAGTTCCGGCCGGTCGGCGGCAAAAGTCGCGGTCGCCGACATCGCCAAGGCGGCCAACGCGGATATGGCTGAAAGCATTCTCATAATTTTCCCTCCCTGATAAAACAACGAAATGCCGACCGGGGCGGCGCGGGTGATCCGAACCGCCTCGGTCGCTTGGTGATCGGTCGCGTCGTCGTCCCGCGGCTCAGTCCAGGACGTAGGTCGGAATCGCCGGCAGCAGCGGCGGCTTCGTGCTCTGCATCGCGGCGCCGTCGAAGGTTTCCACCGCCATCGCCTCCTCGAACCAGCGGCGCGGCGGCGGCGCGCCCCACAGCGTCTGCCGCACCGGGTTGTTCAGGTTCCAGCGGATCGGTTCGACGGCGGTGTTTCCGGTCAGGTAATCGCCGGTGTAAAGCTCGAAGCGGTTGCCGTCGGGATCGCGGACATAGACGAACAGCGCGTTGGAAATGCCGTGGCGCGCCGGACCGCGCTCGATCGAATCGTGATAGCCGGCCCCCGCCAGCATGTCGCAGGCGCGGATGATCGACACCGTGTCGGGCAGCGAAAAGCCGACGTGATGCGCGGCCGGACCCGCGCCGGTCATCACCGCGATATCATGCACGGTCGACTTGCGGAACAACCAGCTCGCCCAGATCCGTTTCTCCGGCGGGTCGGATTCGGTCAGTTCGGCGCAACCGAAGCCGAGTTCCTGCGTGTACCATTCATAGCCCGCCTGCGCGTCCGGCGTCAGCACGTTGGCGTGATCGATGCGGGTCGGCGAGGCACCGCGGTGCAGGTGATACTGCTGCACCAGCCACGGCACCGGGGCGATCTCGGCATAGTAATCGATGATGAAGCCGAACGGGTCCTGCATCCGCAACGTGCGGCCCTGCCCGAGCATGTCGTTGCCGGCCCAGCGCGTCGGCAGGCCCAGCTCCTCGAAGCGGACCTTCATGCGGTCGAGATCGTCCTCCCCCGACACCACGAAGCCGATATGGCCGACGCCGGCGGACTCCGCCTTGCGCAACACGAAGGTGTGATGCTGCTTGTCCTCGGTGCAGCGCAGGTAGATGCGGCTTTCGTCGCGCGCGGTCTCGTGCAGACCGACCAGGTTGACGTAGAAATCGCGCGCCCGTTCGAGATCGGTGGTGCGGAACTCGATGTGTCCCAGCTTCTGGATGTTGGCGATATCCTTGATGCGGCCAGCGCTCACTTTCATCCCCTTGCTTGTTGCGGCGGCAAAAGCTCCCGGACGGCGGGAGCCTCCGCCGCCCGGCGGCTCGATACGGCTTTCAGGTTAGCCGTCGGGCGGGGACTGTCTGTATCACCCGCTACCAAACCGGAGACATTCTTTGCCCCGCCCGCCGCGGCCGGCCCGGCGCTATTTCGGCGCGTAGGCCACCGCCTTGATCTCGATCACCAGGCCCGGCCGCGCCAGCCCGGCGATTTCGAGGATGGTCCAGGTCGGGAACGGCTCGCGGATGTAACGGCTCTTGATCTCGACGAACTTCCCGAGATGGTTCTGCAACCCGACATGGTAGCTGACCAGTTCGACGATATCGTCGAGCGAGGCGCCGGCTTCCTCCAGCACAATCTTGAGCCGGTCGAAGGCGTTGACGATCTGCCCCTCGTCGTTCGCCGGCATCGAGCCGTCCGGATTGAGGCCGATCTGGCCGGCGACATAGAGGAAATCGCCCGCGCGCACCGCCGGCGAATAGCCGAATTTCTTGAAGATCGTCGATCCGTCCGCCGTGGCGAAAATCGGATTGCGGGAGTCGATGGCCTGTTTCTTCATTCTTGGGAGTCTCCGGTGAATGACATTCAGATTCGCGCCGTCGGCGGCAGCGGCAGGTCGAGCAGCAGCCGGCCGTAAGGCTCGCCGATCGCCCCCGGTTGCAGCAGCATGTGGCTGCTCATGGCGTGGACGTCGCGGAACAGCCGCTCGATCCGCGTGCCGCTCGGCAGCACCGAGCCCCCCAGCGCGGCGAACAGCCGCTGCGTGGTCTGCAACGCCAGCCGCGAGGCGACGGCGAAGCGGGTGCGCATCGCGGCGCGCTCGATCAGGCTGACGGGCCCTGCGCCGGATAATTCGAGAATGGCGTCGGCATCGTCGAGCAGGGCGCGGCGCAGCATCGCCATGGTCGCCTCGCTGGTTGCGGCCTCGATCTGGGCGACGCGATCCTCCACCAGCGCCTTTTGCGCCGCCGGGCTGACCTTGGCCTTGGCGATGGCGCGGAATTCCTCCGCCACCGCCGAGGCGACACCCAGCGTCGGCGCCAGCGTCGACATGGCGTTGATCGGATTGAGCGGCGCGGCGGTGATGGCGCCGTGGCGCGGGCAGGTCGGATGACAGCCGCCGTCCTGCAACACCTGCCAGTCCATCCAGCGATGCGCCGGAACGAACGTCTTCGTCAACGAAATGTCCTTGCTGCCGGTGCCGCGCATGCCCAGCACGTTCCAGCTCGCCTGATCGATGGCGAAGGCATCCGCCGGCACCAGCACCACATGCGGCACCATTCGCCCCTCCACCGGAATCGGCACCAGAAGGCCGGCCCAGGTCGCGACATCGATGCCGGAGGCATAGCGCCAGCGGCCGCTGAGCAGCACACCGCCCTCCACCGGCTCGGCGACGATGTCCTGACCGACGCCGCCGGTCAACAGCGACACGATGGTCGGCTTGCCGGAGAGAAAGACATCGCGCTGGGCCTGCGCCGAGAACTTGCCGATCATCACCACGTTGGCGCTGGAAAGGCCGAGGATCCAGGCGGTGGACGAACAGCCGCGCGCGATCTCGTAGGTCGCTTCCCATGCGGCGCGCGGCGAAAGCCCGAGGCCGCCATAGAGGCTCGGCTGGGTGATGCGAAACAGGTCGTTGTCGACCAGCCGCTCGACCACCTCCGGAGACAGGCTGCGGCGCTGCTCGATCTCGACCGCCTTGCCGCGAAGCCAGTCCTGCATGTCCGCCGCGTTGGCGACCACGGCGGCCGCGCCGCCATGATCCTGTTCCGACCGCTCCTCCGCCTGCGCGCGTGCCATTGACGTCATCGGCTCCATCCGGAAAACTGCTGTCATCGACCCTAGATCGATCGATTTCCGCCGGGCTGTATCGCCCGATACGAGACGGTATTTCTTTTCCCTTCAATCTGCGGCCCAGAACCCGGAACGCACGGCCCGGAATACGCATGGCATGACGAAAGAAAAACTCGGCACATGGCGCATCGACCGTCAACTGGTCGAGGACATCAGCCGACACGCCGCCTTCGGGCGCCGCCGCAAATTCAAGAAGAACACCGTGCTCTACGAGCAGGGCGAGGTCTCGACGCGGTTCTATTTCGTGCTCAAGGGGCTGGTGCAGATCTCGATCTTCCGCGCCGACGGCTCCGAGGTGGTGCTGGAGCTGATGGGGCCGGAAACGGTGTGCGGCGAGGGCGCGGCCTTCGACGGGCTGCCGCGCTTTTCCAGCGCGGCGGCGATCGAGGACACCGAGGCGATCGAGTTCGACACCGCGAAGATGACCGAGATTTTCCGCGCCCGTCCGGAATTCGCCGCCTTGCTGCTGCGCGTCACCAGCCTGAAGCAGCGCGTCCTCGCGGTCCGGCTCAAGCATCTCGCCTCGCGCGAGCCGCAGGATCGCATCATGGAGTTGTTGACGCGGCTTGAGGACATGTTCGCGATCGATCATCCCAAGGGCCGCCTGCTGGTGACCCACCTGACCCACGAGCAGATCGCGACCATGACCGGCACCTCGCGCGTGACGGTGACCCGCACCCTGCAGCGGCTGCGCGAACAGAACCGCATCGACATCATCGACGGCCACATTTTGCTGAAGCGCCGGCGCGATGGCGGTTAGCAGGTTTTTTTCCATTCCCGCCTCGGGTTCAAGCCGGAAACGCGGCGCCATCGTCCGCCAACGGGTCCGCGCAAAGCGCGGCCCGACGACATGCTCCGTCGGACGATCCAGTAGTCCGTGGCGGAGGCAATGGGAAACCGCTTACTGGATGCTCCGCCTTCGCGGAGCATGACGGCTTTCGTATTGCGCATTCATCCCAAACAGCGAAGCCGCGGACTGACGCGCAGGATAGCGCCGGCCTATCCGCACGCGCCGAGCGGATGCGGGCGCATCACGCTATAGCGGCCCTCGTGGTAGAGCAGCGGTGACTTCGCCGTCGCGGGGCCGACGATCTCCCGCGCCGCGCCGACAATGATGACATGGTCGCCGCCGGGATAGGTATCGGCGACATCGCAGAAGATCGCCGCGTTGCAATCCGGGATCGTGAACCAGCCGCGGTGGCGGCGGCAGGCGCCGGCGTTCCAGTTGCCGCTCTGTCCGGCGAAGTACCCGGACACGTCCTGCTGCGCGTCCGACAGAATGTTGACCGAGAACGAGCCGCGCGCCACCACCGCCCGCCCGGCGCGGCTTTCGTTGCGCGCGCAGAACAATAGCAGCGGCGGATCGAGGCTGAGCGACGTCAGCGAATTCACCGTCAAGCCGACCGGCCCTGCGTCGCCGGCCGTCAATACCACCGCGACGCCGGTGGTGAACCGGCCCATCAGGCGGCGAAAAATCGGGGCGGCGGCATGTGGCATCGGAATCGCTCTCGGCGGTTGCATCGGCGGGCAGCATGACGGATCGCGGCGACAAATGTCGTATCGCGGTACACAGGCCGCGCCGGCGACGGCTGTCAGGCTTGAGCGCAGGCGCCGTCAACCGCGCCGTAGCGCGGCGCGCGCACCAGTTCGTAGTTGCCGCGCCGGCAACGCACGGTGCCGTCGCGCCGCAGCCGCTGCATCGCCCGCGTCACGGTGATGCGCGAGGCGCCGATCAGGTTGGCGATCTGCTGGTGGGTCAGGACGATCGTCGACGAATCCGGCGTCACGATCTGCGACAGCAATTCGGTGATGCGGTGTTCCGGCGAGGCTTGCGCCACCTGCGCCAGGCGCATCGCCAACATCCGTTGCTTCAGCGCGATGGTCCCGACCACGAGCCGCGCGAACTCGGTGTTCCCGGCCATCAGCTTGCAGAAGTCCGCGGTCGGGATCGCCAGCATTTCGCAATCCTCCAGCGCGCTGGCACTGGAAAACCGCGGCAGCCCGTCAAAGGCCGCCCCCTCGCCGCACAGCGCGCCGACGCCGACGATATCGATCAGCAGTTCCTGCCCGTCGGCGCGAAGCATGGTGATGCCGACGCGCCCCGACATCACCACGAACACCTGATCGCTGACCTCGTCCTGCCGGTACAGCGCATGTCCCTTGGGAAACTTGCGGCGCGCCAGCGCCGGCGACAGGCCGAGCAGATAGGCCAGCATCGCCTGCGGCACGCGCAACGTCTCGCTGACGCCCGGACGCACCAGCTTGGGGGCGGTCTCCTGCATCCGGGACATGTCGTCTCTCCCCGAGCCGCGGCGGACGAAAAAGACGCCGCTTCTCTCACACCTCTATCACGCCGCCGTGGCGCGCAACCACTGTGTCATGGCTTCATGCTCGACTTGCGCCGCGTCGCAAAGCGCCCGCGCGCGCACAAAGCCGTGAATGAGCCCGAGACCGGGGCGAAACGTCACGGCGACCCCGGCCGCCTTCAGGCGCTCCGCATAGGCGTGGCCGTCGTCGCGCAGCGGATCGTGTTCGGCGACCACGATGAAGGCGGGCGGCAGACCGGCGAGATCGTCGCAGCGCATCGGCACCGCCAGCGGATCCTGGCGCTGCTCCGGCGCGGGACAATACTGATTCCAGAACCAGACCATTTCCCGCCCCTTCAGATAGGGCGCCTCGGCTTCGCTGATGTAGGACGGGCGCTCGAAATCGGTGTCGACGCAAGGGTAAAGCAGCAACTGCCCGCGCAGGCGCTGCGGAGCGTCACGAAACGCGAGGGTCATCGCCGCCGCGAGGTTGCCGCCGGCGGAATCGCCGCCGACGAAAATCGCGGCGGGGTCGACGCCAACCGCGGCGGCATTGGCGAACAGCCACGCGACCACGGCGCGGCAGTCCTCCATCGGCGCGGGAAACGGATGCTCCGGCGCGCGGGCGTAATCGACGCTCACAACCACGCAAGGCGTGTCGGCGGCGAGCGCGGCGGTGATGGAATCGTGGCTGTCGATGCTGCCGATCACCCAGCCGCCGCCATGCATGTAGACCAGCGCCGGAAGCGGCCGCGCCGCGCGCGGGCGATAGACGCGGACGCGAACCGGGCGCGGGCCGTCGATGGTGCGGGTCTCGACATCGAGCCCCTCGGGATAGGGCGTGCGCGCCGCCGCCGACAGCCGCTCGACGCGCGCGCGCCAGACCTCGACCGGCAACGACAGCGGCGGCTCCGGCCAGGCTTCCTCCAGGCGCGCGATGAACGGGGCGAGTTGCGGATCGATGGCCATGAGATATCCTCTAGATATTGCCGTGAACGAAACGTCCGCCGATCAGGGTGGCGAGACAGGACAGCCCCTCCAGATCCTCGCCCGGCGTGGTCAGCGGACAGCCGCTGAGCACCGCGAGATCGGCGAGGTAGCCTGGCATGATCCGTCCCTTGACGTTTTCCTCGAACGAGAACCACGCGCCGTTTCGCGTCATCGCGCGCAGCGCCAGCTCGGCGGAGGTTCGGCCGCCCGCGCCCAGCACCTCGCCGGTGGTGCGCTCGCGGCGGGTGCGCATCGCCCGCATGGCCGCCAGCGGGTTGAGCGGGCTGTTGTCGGTGCCGCAGGCGACCGGCACGCCGAGGGCGTCGAGCTGCGCGGCCGGCGACACCAGTTCGCGATCGGCCTCCGACAACGGGAAGAAGCGGGTGCCGACTTTCCAGACATGATAGTCCGGGATCAGGGTGACGCCGATGCCGAGCGCCTTCAGGCGCGCCAGATCGGACGCCGCCGCATGGCTCATATGCTCCACCACCCAGCGGCGGCGCGAAATGTCGTGAGCCGCATGGACGCGCTCGAAGATCGGCAGCAGTTCGCACAGCTTGTCCACGGCGATGGTATGGATCCGCAGATCATGCATGGCCGCGAGCATGCACAGCTTCTCGAACTCCGCCGGGTCGTTGGCGTGCTTGATGTAGCACGACCAGCCGAGATCCGCCGGATCGATCCGCGCCGCGCGCGCCGCCGTCGGCTCGCCGCCATAGCCGACGAAGATGCCGCCGATCCGCAGCGTTGCGTCGCCGACGCCCGCGCCGCGCGCATAGGCGAGCCAGTCGCGCATCATCACTTCGGCCTCATCGCAGGTCGCCCAGGTCGGGCTGACGACGAGGTGCATCCGCATCGTCAGGTCGCCGGCCTGCCACAGGTCGCGATAGGCGGCGATCACCTCCGGCGCGCAGCCGTGCCCTTCGTAAACGCTGGTGGTGCCGACCGCGTGATAGGCCCGCACCGAGCGCAGGATGCCATCACGGCGATCCTGTGGCGAGAAGCGCGGCACCGCTGGCAGCAGCGCGATCTGCGCGGAATCGGGATAGTTGTGCTCGACGACGACGCCGGTGAGTTCGCCCGCCGCGTCGCGTTGCAGTTCGATGCCCGCGACCGGCGACACCGACGCGCGGTCGAGCCCGTTCAGCTTCAACGCCAGCGAATTCAGCGCCGTGTAGCACGGCAGCAGGCTCCAATAGCCCGATGGCGGCAGGATGCAGACCGGATGATCGGGCGCGGCGCGATCCAGTTCCTCGCGGGTCGGCATCCGCCGCTCGCGCAGCACGATCGGACCGCCGAAATAGAACGGCGCGTCGCCGACCGGCATGGTGACGATCCATTCGCCGCGCGGCGTCGCATGGGCGAGTTCTGCAATCCGCGCCAGCACGTCATCGATGCTGCGGACCCGCCCGAGCGAGGGGAAGCGGTCGCGCAGCCCCTCGGTGTCCATGTGGGCGTGGGCGTCGTTGAATCCGGGAATGATCGCGCCAGAGGTTTCGGTGACGCGGGTTCGCGGCCCTTTCAATTGCAGGATTTCGCGCCGCTCGCCTACCGCGACGATGCGGTCGCCGGCGATCGCGACCGCATCGGTGATGCGCCCGGCCCGATCCAGCGTGATGACCTTGCCGGTCAGGATGTGATCGATGTCATGCTGGCTCATTCCGCGCGCTCCCCGTCACCGCGATGTTGTCGCGCCGCGCCTCGGCGCGCTCCACCCAACCGAGCCGGCGGCACAGCCAGATGAAGGCGCGCTCGCCCAATCCGCCGATGCCCGCCGGAATCACAACCAGCGTCACGATCAGTGCGCAACCGAACACCAGGCCGCCGAGCGCGACGTCGATGTCGCTGGCCCAGATCGGCACGAACTGGATGAACATGGCGCCGACGATGGCGCCGTTGAGCGAGGTGATGCCGCCGACCACGGCGCCGACGAACAGGCTGAGGCTCATCATCACGTTGAAGGTATCCGGCGACACGAAGCCGACGATCATCGCATAGAGCGAGCCCGCGACACCCGCATAGAGACTGCTCATCGCGAAGGTCGCGGTGGTCAGGTTGGCGCGGTCGACGCCCATCACGGCGCCGACGAGCTGATTGTCACGCGCCGCCACCAGCGCGCGCCGCAGCGGCCCCGACAGAATGCGGCGCGCCACCACGTAAAGCACCGCCGCCACGGCGAGGCACAGGAAATAGATCCATTGCGAGTCGTCGATCGGCAGAAACGCCGGCGCTTCCGGATTGCCGACATTGAGCCCCTGCACGCCGCCGGTGAACGCCTCGAACCGCTTCAGCAGCGGCGGCACCGTGATCGAAAGCACCAGCGTGCCGAGCGCGAGATACAGCCCTTGAAGCCGCAGCGCCGGAAAGCCGAGACACCAGCCCGCGACCCAGCTCAGCGCGGCGGCGACCGGAACCGTCGCGTAAGGGCTCCAGCCGTACCGCACCACCAGGATCGCGGTGGTGTAGGAACCGAGCGCGACGAACGCGGCATGGCCCAGCGTGATGGCGCCGCCGAATCCGGTCACCAGGTTGATGCCGACGATGGCGATGGCGAACACCAGCACGGTCGCGAACTGGCTCACCAGATACCCCGGAATCGCGAACGGAATGACGTAGAGCAGGACCACGGCGAGCGCCGCCCCGGCGAGCACGCGCGCGGCGACCGGCAATCTCGGTTTGATGACGACGCTCATAGCCGCACCACCTTGCTGCGGCCGAACAAGCCGTCCGGCTTAATCAGCAGCGTGCCGAAAATCAGCACCAGCGCCACGATGATCTTGAGATCGGGGCCGATCCAGGGAATGTAGGTGCCGACCAGATTCTCCACCACGCCGACCAGAAGGCCGCCGACCACCGCGCCGACGATGCTGTCGAACCCGCCCAGCGTCGCTGCCGCGAAAGCGTAGATGATGACGCCGAACATCATCGTCGGGTTGAGGAACACCCGTGGCGCGACCAGAATGCCCGACAGCGCTCCGAGCGCCGCCGCGATGCCCCAGCCGATCAGCAGCATCAGCGGCACCGACACCCCGACCAGCACCGCCGAATCCGGCGTCGACGCCGCGCCGCGCATCGCCAGCCCGATCTTGGTGGTCTCGAACAGCAGATAGAGCAGCAGCAGCACCACCGCGACCACGATGATGATCCCGGCGGTTTCCGCCGAAATGTTGAACCAGCCGAGCCGGAAGTGACCCTTGGGAAACAGGCTCGGCAGCGGCTTGATGGTGTAGGTCCAGATGAATCCGGCGAGGCTGTTGAGCGCCAGATACAAGCCGATCAGCACGCTGACCACGGTCAGCAGGCTGGCATGGGACAGCGGCCTGACGATCGACGCATACAGCAGCGCGCCGGCGACGAACGACACCGCGATGGACACCAGCGCCGCCGGAATGAGCGGCAGGCCCCAGGCCATCAACTGCCACACCAGATAGGCCGACAGCATCGCCATCTCGCCCTGCGCGAAATTGACGATGCCGGTGGAGCGGTAGCTGAAGACAAGCGCGAGCGCCAGCGACGCATAGATCGCGCCGTCGGCGAGGCCATCGACAATCTGGCTGGCGAACAGCGTCATTCGTACCCCAAATAAATACGGCGGACCTCGTCGTTGCCGGCGAGGTTTCGCGCGGAATCGCGCAGCACGATCTGGCCGCTTTCCAGCACGACGCCGGAATCCGCCACCTCCAGCGCGAGATTGGCGCTTTGCTCGACGATCAGCATGGTCATGCCGGTCTCCTCGCGGATCGCCGCCAGCGTGCGGAACAACCCCTGCGTGATGATCGGCGCGAGCCCGAGCGAGGGTTCGTCCAGCAACAACAGCCGCGGCCGCAGCATCAGGGCGCGGGTGATCGCCAGCATCTGCTGCTCGCCGCCGGACAGGCTGCCGGCCTGCTGCGGCAAGCGCTCGCGCAAGCGCGGGAAAAAGCTCAGCCAGCGTTCCCGGTCCTGCCGGGCCTCGGTCGCGGTGCGCAGATAGGCGCCGAGGCGGATGTTCTCGTCGACCGTGAGGTCGGCGAAGGTGCCGCGTCCCTGCGGCACGTGGCCGATGCCGGCGGCGACGATTTTTCGCGCCGACAGCTGGTCGATCCGCCGGCCGTCGAACAGAATCTCTCCCTGCCGGGCGATGGTGCCGGAAATGGCGCGCAGCAGCGTGGTCTTGCCGGCGCCGTTGGCGCCGAGCACCACCTGAATCTGGCCCGCCTCGACATCGAGGTCGATATCGTGCAGCACGCTGCGCGCATCATAGCCGGCGCGCATCCGTCTGAGGCCGAGCAGGCTCATGCCACCGTCCCCAGGTAAGCGGCGGCGACGCCGGGGTCGGCCTTGACCTCGGCCGGCGGCCCGTCGGCGATCTTGACGCCGTTCTCAAGCACGACGACGCGATCGGAAATCCGCATCAGCATCCGCATGTGATGCTCGACCAGCAGCACCGTGAGGCCATGGCGCCGCCGCACCCGCAGGATGACCTCGGACAACTCGTCGACCTCGCCGTGGGAGAGGCCGTTGGCGGGTTCGTCCAGCATCAGGAGGCGCGGCTGCGCGATCAGGGCGCGCGCCAGCTCGATCCGCTTCAGCGTGCCGAACGGCAGGCCGCCGGCCAGATGGTCGGCGACCGCCGTCAGGCCGAGTTCTTGCAGGATGTCGCGCGCCTCGCGCTCGATCGCGGCCGGGTCGATCACCGCGCCCTTGTCGAAAATGGCGTTGACGAAGCCCGGCCGCAGCCGGTGATGCGCGCCGAGCAGCACGTTCTCCGTCACCGACATCGCGCCGAACAGTCCGACATTCTGCAACGTGCGGGCGATGCCGAGTCCGATGATCCGGCTCGCCGGCAGCGCGGTGATATCCAGCCCGGCGAAATGGATCGACCCCTGGCTGACGTCGTAGACGCGGGAGATGGCGTTGAACAGGGTGGTCTTGCCGGCGCCGTTCGGCCCGATCAACCCGCAGATCATGCCGTCCTCGACCTCGAACGACACATCCTGAAGCGCGCGCACGCCGCCGAACCGGATGCCGACATGGCGCACTTCGAGCAGCCCGGTCATGTGCCACCCTGGAAAATCGATTTCGGCATGCGGGCGTGAATGCCGCTGACGCCGTTGACGAGCTGAGTCACCATCAGGTCGGCTTGCAGGGAGCATAGCGCATAGGCGTCGGACCGCGTCATGCCCTTGGTCGCCGCCATCAGGTCGATCATGTCGCGCACCGCCTGCCGCGCCGCCTCGCGCAGGTCCTCATCCAGGCCCATGGTGATGAAATGCTCGCGGGTTTCGGCCCACGGGCGAAGGATCGAGCGGCCCTTCTGCACCGTCAGCCGCAGCCGTGCCGCGGTCATCGCGGTTTCCAGCGCGGTCTGCACCACTTCGCCGCAGCCCTGCGCCGCGTGCGCGTCGCCCGCGTAGAAGCCCGCGCCGTCGACGAAGACCGGGAGATACAACGTGCTGCCCGCGACCAGATCGGCGCAATCGATATTGCCGCCGAAATTGCCGGGGATGGCGGAACTGCGCGCGGCCTCATCAAGCGACGGCAGCACGCCCATGATGCCGAGGAACGGCCGCAGCGGCATTCTGACGCCTTGGCCGAAGCGCGTGGTCATGGTCTCCCGGTCGAGCTTGAAATGGCGCAGCTCGGCCTCCGGGAAAATGTCGCTCAGCAAGCCGCGACTGCGTCCTCCGGGGAAAATCAGGTTGATGCCGTGATCGGCGATATCGAGGCTCTCGATCTCGACCTTGAGAACGTCGCCGGGACGCGCGGTTTCGACGGCGATCGGCCCGGTGAGACTGTGCGGCCCGCGCCCCTCGGCGCGGAACCGCTCGCGTAACGTCATGGCCTGCTCAAGGTCTAGCGACGCGCCGCCGGCATTGTCCCACATCGCCCAGGTGTCGAGGATCACGGTGTCGCCGGAGGCCACCGTGTGGACGGGCTTGGCTTTCGGATCGATGATCCCGGCCTGAACCGTCGACGCGCTGGCCTTGAGAACGTGCGTGGCCATCAATTCGCCCGCGCCGCCGCGTCATCGGCGGCGAACACCTGCAACCGCATCGGCGTGCAGCGTCCGCCGTTGATCTGGCTGACATGATCTTCCGGGCAATTGGAGATTGCGACCAGGCAATCGATCTCCGCGCGCAACTCGACATAGTCGCCCGGTTTGGAGACCGGCGATTCGGCCACCCAGGAATGGCTGGCGCAATCGTGATGATAGTTCATAAAGAAGTCGATGGTGTCGGGAATGTCCTCCGGGCGAATGCCGTAGGGCGCCACGACGCCGCTGATGATCTCGTGGCAGCCGTCGATTCCGGACAGGCCGAAGCTTTCGTAGAAGCGCCGGTTGCACATGCGCTGGTTGACCTTATGGACGCCCTTCGGCTCCGGCGTTTCCTTGATGAGGGTCATCAGCGGCGTGTAGATGGTGGACATCAACACGTCGCCCTCGGTGATGAAATCCTTGGACATGGCCACCGTCGGCTCCGGCCGCCCCGCGCGCCGCGCGCTGTATTGCATCGCGTAGCGCGTGGTGGAGTAGGACAATGACAGACGGTCGCGATGGTTGTCGGCATTGAAGATCGCGACGTCGACGACCTGCTGGCCCTCCAGATCGGTGATCCTGAGAACCTCGCCGGCGCGGACGATCAGCGCCCGTCCGGTTTTCGGCGGCAGAACCTCGTTCAGCAATTCGGTAGCCATGATCGCGCGCGCCTCTTACCGGGCCTGACGAGGCGTCTTGCCTTCGAACTTGGTGATGACGTCGCCGACCGCCTCCCAGTTGCCCTTGGTGTAGCGGACCACCTGCATCGACTCGACGTAGAACGGATCCGCCTTGCCGTCGACGCAGACCTTGACGCCGGGCACCATGCCGAGGATCGGCACGCCGCACAGATGGCGGGCCGATTCCATGATCGCCGCGCGCGTCGGCGCCTTGGCCCTCTCCAGCACCGCGACCATGGTCTGGGCCTGGCCGAATCCGTACATCGTCATCGGATCGTCAAGATTGAGCCCCGCGGAGCTGAATTTCGTGCCGATATCGCGATAGACCTGCATGTCCTTGGTGTTGGCATAGGCCGCCGCCGTCGGATCCATCAGGCTGACCACCGAATAGACGCCCTCGGACGCTTCGGCGCCGGCCGGCTCCATCACGGTCTTCTTCGACGCGCTGATGTTGGAGACGATCACCATCGGCCGCCATGAGCCGTCCTGCACCTTGCGCAGCGTCTGGGCGGTGAACTTGGGCACCGCGAAAATCAGCAGCACGTCGGCATTGGTCGCCGCGAGATTCGAGACCTGGGAATCCACGGTCGGCGAGGTCACCTCGTAGGATTGCGCCTCGGCGACGGTGACGCCGCTGCCTTCGGAGGCGTGCTTGAACGCATTCAGGAGTTCCTTGCCGAAGTCGTCGTTCTGATAAAGGATCGCCACCTTGGCGTTGGGTTTGTGCGACCGCACGAACTCGGCGTAGATGCTGCCCTCGGTGGTGTAGGACGGCTGCCAGCCGACGGTCCACGGATACTTGTCCATCTCGGTGCTGAACGCCGACAGGCCGCTGCCGACCGAGAGCTGCGGCACGCCGCGCTTGTTGAGATAGTCGCGGATCGCGAGACCGGTGGCGCTGCCGAGCGGCCCGATAATCAGGCCGACCTGATCGCGCTCGACCAGACGCTTGGCCTGTTCCACGGTGCGCGGCGGCGAATAGCCGTCGTCATAGTAGACATAGGAAATCTTGCGCCGCTTGCCGTCGCTCATCATCACGCCGCCGTCGCGGGCGTTGACGTATTTGAAATAGGCGTCCTGCATCGCGCAGATGGTGACGAAGGAGGCGATCGGCCCGGTGCTCGGGCAGATGCCGCCGATCTTGATTTCGGTATCGGTGATGCCGGGATCGGCTGCCGCGACGCTCGATGTCGCTATCGCCAGCATGGAAGCCGCGGCCAAGGCCGAATTGATCCAGTTCAAGCGAGTACCCATTTCACGTTTTCCTTCCCTGGCGGTTCAATCCGCTCCGACTCTGGTATTCTGGCGACGGCCATCCGCCGCACGGTCTCGTCTCCGGAGAGCACGCGCCCACCAGCCGAAGCTGCGATCCTTTACTTGTCTGCCTTGGGTCGAGGATCAGTCTCTAGGCGACGGACCCCTTGCCCTGAAGCGATTCGACCAGTTTGTTGACGGCGACGGTGGCGCCCTTGCCGGCCTCGTTGCCGAAGATCAGCCGGGCGAATTGTCCGCCGAGATAGGGATGAAGACCCATGTCGTAGAGCGCGAGAAAGTTGCGCGT
The DNA here is from genome assembly GCA_023954195.1 of Xanthobacteraceae bacterium. GTDB lineage: Bacteria > Pseudomonadota > Alphaproteobacteria > Rhizobiales > Xanthobacteraceae > 62-47. Next base: position 334,660 of record JAMLIK010000004.1, on the reverse strand, counting down.
CTCGATCGCGCGCCGCTCGTCCTGCCGCAGCGGGTAGCGATCGAGCACGGCGGCTTCATCGGCGGCGAACGCCTCGCGCAGCTCCGGCGACCATTTCAGATCCTGGATCAGATCGTGCGTCGCCAGCGACGGGTTGAATTTCTCAAGGCCCATAGTCGTCCCCCGTCTCAGGCCGCCGCGCGCGACTTCGGCATGTTCGGGCTCATGTCCCACAACACGCCGCCGACGCCGCACTTGAAGTCCTTGTGCACGGTGTAGCCGAAGCTCTTGCCCGGCTTCGGGCCGATCGCGCCGAGCACGACGATCCATGCCAGCAGCTCCGCCGTGCCGCCGGAGCCGGCCGCCTCCATCTTCTCCAGCGTCAGTTCGTTCAGCAGCGTCTCATGATCGCCGGAGGCGACCAGATCGAGGAACCAGCGATCGAACGCCTCGTCGATGAAGTAATAGCGCGCCCCGCCCGGCTCATGGCTCAGCCCGCCGGAGCCCAGCAACGCCACCCGCATGTCGGCCGGAAGATCGTGGCGGATGAAATCGCCGAGCGCCTGGCCGACCTCGTAGCAGCGGCGCTGATCTGGAATCGGCGGGACGGTGCAGTTTTGCAGCACCGGCACCATCGGAATGCCGCTGCCGGCGACGTTGGTGAGCAGCACCGGCACCGAGATATTGTCGTCGAATTTCAGGTTCTCGCTTTGCGCGAACATCCGGACGCCGCGCCGGGTCATGCCGTCGAACAGCGCCGCCGCCACGTCCGGCGCGCCCTTCACGGTGTAGTCCTCGCAACCGATCCACGGCTTGAACCACTCGTAGGGCCCGCGATGCTCCGCCGCCATGCCGATCAGGAAGTCGGGATAGGCGCGCACCCGGCTGTTGGCGAGATGGTCGTTCGCGAACACGATCAGCACGTCCGCCTTGGCCGAAGCCATCGCCTCGGCGAGGCTGCGATAGGTGTGGGCCACGACGTCCTTGACGTCGGGGGGCGCCGCTTCCAGCAGTCCGATCAGGCCCGGCGCGTGCGGCGCGCCGGCGGCATAGACGATCTCGGCCATGGCGTTCTCCTTGCTGGCCCAAAGCTGGGCTATATTTCCAAAAATGTCAACATTTTCGAAAATATGTTCGCGCTTGGATTTTAGGCGGCGCTCGCCCATAGTAAGCGCGGATTCGCGACAAACAGGCGCACCCATGACGAATGTGTCCAAACAACAGCCGACGCGGCGATGGGGCCCCAGCCTGCATCCCTCGCGGGACGGCGCGCCGAAAACACTCGCCGGCCGGGTCGCCCAGCAACTGCGCCACGACATCATCCGCCATCGGCTCGCGCCCGGCGAGCGGCTGCAATTCGAGAAGCTGAGCAAGCGTTACGAGGTCGGCACCAGCCCGCTGCGCGAAGCCCTGTTCCAGGTCGCCGCGCAGGGCCTGGTGATCGCCGAGGACCATAAAGGCTTCGTCGTCGCGCCGATCCAGTTCGACGAGATGCTGGACGTCTCCAATCTGCGCGCCAACCTGGAAGCCTACGCCATTCGCGGCGCCATCCAGGACGGCCGCGAGGATTGGGAAGTGGACCTGCTGTCGGCCTTCCATCGCCTCAAGCTGGCCGGCATCGCGGTCTCGGCCGATCAGGATGACGACGGGCGCCGCACCGAGTGGGAAGACCGCCACCGTGAATTCCACTATGCGCTGTGCAAGGGCTGCGGCTCGCCCTGGCTGCTGCACTTCTTCGATGAATTATACGATCACATGGAGCGCTACCGGCGCTATTTCTGGAAATACGCCGAGCGGGCCGTCGCCGCCGACGGCGAGCACGAGGCCATCATGAAGGCGGCGCTCGACCGCGACGAGGATCGCGCGGTGCGCCTTCTTCAGGCTCACTTCCAGAAGCAGGCGCGCCTCACCATGAACCTGCGCAAGAAGGTCGAGCGCGCCGCCGCCGCCGCATCCTGAGAGTCCTAACCGAAAGTTCGTTTGGCGCACGGATCCCCCACACGAACATCGTCGTCCCCGCGTAGGCGGGACCCATGCGTCGCAGCGGTTCGGGTCAATCAATCCGGGCGAGACCGTTCAAAACGGCCAATGCGGTTATGGGTCCTCGCCTGCGCGAGGACGACGCCGAGGTTGGTTGATCCCGCGTCGCGCGCGGGAAAATTGCCCGCGCGTGAACCGGATGGCGGTTGCGCAGACATATGGCCTGCGACCCTCCGGCCGCGACAAACCCCCATCTTTCAGACTATCATGCCGCGTGAAGCCGCACGACGCGCATGGGAACCGACCTGACCAGCACGGAACCAGATCATGGCCGACCAGGACGATCTTCTCCACCTGATCGACGATGGCGAACCCGCCGTCGCATCGAGCAGCTCGCGCAAATGGAAAATCGCCGTCATCGACGACGATCCGGCGGTCCATGACGGCACCCGGTTCGCGCTCAGCGATTATTCCCTGAACGGCCAGGGCCTGGAGATTCTCTCGGCCTATTCCGCCGCCGAGGGCCGCGAACTGATGCGCCGGCACGCCGATATCGCCGCCGTGCTGCTCGACGTCATCATGGAGACCGATTCCGCCGGGCTCGATCTGGTCGAATTCATCCGCAACGAGATCCGCAACGAGACCGTGCGCATCGTGCTGCGCACCGGCCAGCCCGGACAGGCGCCCGAGCGCCGCGTCATCGTCGACTACGACATCAACGACTACAAGGCGAAGACCGAGCTGACCGCCGACAAGCTGTTCACCTCGCTGACCGCGGCGCTGCGCAGCTATCAGCAGCTCGAACGCATGGTGCAGACCCGGCGCGGGCTGGAGATCATCATCGACGCCGCCTCGACGCTGTACGATTTCAAATCGATGCAGCGCCTTGCCGAGGGCGTGCTGACGCAGATCGCCTCGCTGCTCAACGTCGATTGCGCCGGCATCCTCGTGCTGCGCGACGGCGGGGCGATCAGCGACGAGTTCGCGGTGCTGGCCGGATCGGGCTGCTACAGCCGCTTCATCGGCCACGCCGGGCCGAAATCGCTCGACACCGACCTGCGGCAGATGGTGGAGGAGGCGTTCCGCCGCCGCAAGCACGAGTTCGCCGACCAGCGCACCGTGCTGTATATCCGCACCGGCAGCGGCCGCGAGGTCGTGGTGCTGTTGCAGGCCGAGCGGCCGCTGTCGGAGACCGACCGCGCGCTGGTGGAAATCTTCGGCAGCCGGCTGTCGATCGCGTTCGACAACGTCATCCTCTACCAGCAGCTGCACGCCGCCAACACCCAGCTGGAGGACCGCGTGGCGCAGCGCACCCGCGCCCTGATGCTGGCGAACCGGCGGCTCTCGGCGCAGTGGCTGCGGCTGCAACGCGCCAACGGCTTCAAGAACGAAATCCTCGGCACCGTCGCCCACGACCTGAAGAATCCGCTCGGCGTCATCCTCGGCCGCACCGAGATGCTCACCGAGCTGATCGGCACCGACGCCTCGCGCGACAGCCTCGCCGCGCAGGTCACCCACATCCGCGACGCGACGCGACGCCTGACCTCGATGGTCGATCACCTGATCTCCGACGCCATGGCGGACGCGTTCGACATCACCATCCGGCGCGAGCCGGTGGATATCGCGGCGCTGGTCGGCGAGGTCGCGGAAGCCAACCGCCTGTCGGCCGCCAACAAGCAGCAGGTCATCGAGGTGTCGGCGCTGCCGGACCAGCAGATCATGTGCGACGCCGACCGGATGCGCGAGGCGATCGACAACCTGGTCAGCAACGCCATCAAATATAGCCCGATCGGCGGCAACATCGCGCTGCGCGTCGCCCACGATCCGGCGCGCGTCGTCATTTCCGTCACCGACCAGGGCGCCGGGCTGTCGCCGGAGGATCTCGGCCGCCTGTTCGGCCGCTTCCAGCGGCTGTCCGCCAAGCCGACCGCCGGCGAAAGCTCCACCGGCCTCGGGCTATCGATTGTTAAACGCATTATCGATATGCATGGCGGCACCATCGCCGCCGACAGCCCCGGCCCCGGACAGGGAGCGACCTTCACCATCGAACTCCCGGTGACAACCGCAGCGTGACATGAGCCAGAGCCACCATATCGTTATCGTCGACGACGAAGCCCCCGCCCGCGAAATGGTCGGCGACTATCTGCGGATGCACGGCTTCACCGTCACGCTGTGCGACGGCGGCGAAAGCCTGCGGGCGGCGATCGCCGCCGTCCGGCCGGATCTCGTGGTGCTCGACCTCAATATGCCCGAGGAAGACGGCCTGTCGATCATTCGCGACCTCAAGGCCCGGACCGACGTGCCGGTGATTATGCTGACGGCGACCGCGAGCCCGATCGACCGCGTCGTCGGCCTCGAACTCGGCGCCGACGACTATGTCGCCAAGCCGTGCGAGCTGCGCGAGCTGATGGCCCGCATCCGCTCCGTCTTGCGGCGCACCACGGCGGCGAAAGCCGCGACCGAAGCCGCCTCCGCCAAGCCCGGAAACGATCATCTGGTTCGCTTCGGCACCCGGTGGCTGGACCTCGAAGCCCAGGCGCTGCGCGACGACGAGGGCAACGAGCATCCGCTGACGGCGTCGGAGTTCGGCCTCCTGAAGGTCTTCGCCGCCAATCCCAAGCGCGTGCTGTCGCGCGAACGGCTCCTGGAACTGGCCAACGCCCGCGACGCCGAGGCGTTCGACCGCGCCGTCGATCTGCGGATCATGCGGATCCGCCGCAAGATCGAGCCCGATCCGGCCAAGCCGTCGGTCATCCGCACCATTCGCGGCGGCGGCTATTTGTTCAGCCCGGCCGGCGAGAAAGCCTGACGGGTTGTCTTTTTATTGCGGCGCAGCGTGGGTAATCCGCCCGAATATTTCGTCCCGACCCGCCGCGACGAAACAATTCTTTCTTCCCACGAAACCGTTTTGTCCCTCAACGCAGATTCCCTGAAACAGCCGCCGGCTACAAAAGCCCCATAACAACGCCGCACAAGCGGCGAGAGGGAGCCGGTCATGCAGAACATCGTCGCCATCAGCGCCGCCGCCCAGCAAGGCATTCTCGCGGCCCAGGCCACGTCCGATGACATGTTGCTGGAGAGCGTCGCCGAGGGGAGCAAGGCCGCGATGCATCTCCTTTACGCGCGCCATCGCGTGCGGGTGTATCGCTTCATCCTGCGCATGGTCCGCGACGCCACCATCGCGGAAGATCTCGTCAGCCAGGTGTTTCTCGACGTCTGGCGCACCGCCGGCCAGTTCGAGGGGCGCGCGCAGGTCTCGACCTGGCTGTTGTCGATCGCCCGCTTCAAGGCGCTGACCGCGCTGCGCCAGCGCGCGCACGAGGATCTCGACCAGGACGGCGTGCTGAACATCGCCGACCATGCCGACACGCCGGAAGCAGCCCTCGAACGCAGCGCCACCCGCGCCATCCTGCGCGCCTGCATCGCTCGGCTGTCGCCGGCGCACCGCGAGATCATCGATCTGGTCTATTACCACGAGACCTCGGTCGAGGAAGCCGGCCGGATCCTCGGGATTCCGCAAAGCACGGTGAAGACCCGCATGTTCTACGCCCGCAAGCAGCTCGCCGAATTGCTGAAGAATTGCGGCGTCGACACCCTGGCCGCCTAGCCGCCGGCGTTCGCGACGCCGCGGCGATTCGGCATGCCTCGGGTCACGCCGATGTGACTCCGTCCGGCAATAATTAATAATGATTCATTCGACCGGAGCCTTTCGCCATTGTACGGAATGGTGAGGGGTTCCGGCTCTCTGTTCCGATGTGATTTGTTAACGCGAATCAGCGCCCACTCCCGGCCCGTGCCCAAGGCATGCCGGGCGGCGCTTCGCGCGCATGCGCTGTAAAGCGCTTTCGCGCGAAGTGGATACCGGTCCGCGTAAGGAAAGCGCGTCAAAACAAGAACCTAGAGCCCCGTTCCGATTTGATCGGAACGGAATGGCTCTAGCCGGAGCCAGCTTGCCATCCCCGCGACGGTAGGGTTTGATGTCGCTTGATCTCGCGACATCGTCCGACGGTTCGCGCCAACGACAACAAGGATCGCCGATGTTTCGCTTTCGCCACCTGCTCTGCCTGCCGTTGCTGACCGCCCTGTTCATCGCCGTCTCGCCCTCGCACGGCTTCAGCCAGAGCGAGGACATGAGCATCGGCGACGAGCCCGGCCGCATCCCGGACGAAGCGGCGCAATTGCCGCCGCAGTTCCAACGGCAAATGGTGCTCTACCGCACCAACGAGCCGGCCGGCACCATCATCGTTCACACCAACGAGCGCATGCTCTATCTGGTGCAGGGCGACGGCCGCGCGATCCGTTACGGCGTGCGCGTCGGCCGCGAGGGCTTTCAGTGGCAGGGCCTCCTGAAGATCACCCGCAAGGCGGAGTGGCCCGACTGGACGCCGCCGCCGGAAATGATCCAGCGCCAGCCTTATCTGCCGCGCTTCATGGCCGGCGGACCCGGCAATCCGCTCGGCGCGCGGGCGATGTATCTCGGCGCCACGGTCTATCGCATTCACGGCACCAATCAGCCGGACACCATCGGCAAGGCGGTGTCGTCGGGGTGCTTCGGCATGGTCAACGCCGATATCATCGATCTCTACGCCCGCGTCCCGGTGGGCACCAAGGTCGTCGTCAAACAGCGGCCGACGCTGTAATCCGCCGTCGCGATCCACCGCCGGTCGCCGCCCGTCCCCTTTTTTCTTCATGAACGAGATATCATCATGCTGAACCCCGGACTTTCCCTGGCCCGTCGCGTTGTCGCCGTGGTCGCCGCCACCGCCGCGCTGGGCGCCTTCGGCAGCGCCGAGGCGCAGACGCTGAAGACCGTCAAGGACAGGGGACAACTGATCTGCGGCGTTTCCAACGGCCTGCCGGGCTTCTCCAATCCCGACGACAAGGGCAACTGGTCCGGCCTCGACGTCGACCTCTGCCGCGCCGTCGCGGTCGCGATCTTCGACGATCCCGGCAAGGTGAAATACGTTCCGCTCAACGCCGAGCAACGCTTCAAGGCGTTGCAATCCGGCGAGATCGACCTGTTGTCGCGCAATTCGACCTGGACAATGTCGCGCGAGGCGGACTTCAACCTGAGCTTCGCCGCCGTGAATTACTACGACGGCCAGGGCTTCATGGTCCGCAAGAGCGCCAACAAGGATTCGGCGCTGGCGCTCGACGGCGCCAAGGTCTGCGTGCAGTCCGGCACCACCACGCAGCTCAATCTCGGCGACTACTTCCGCGCCAACAACATCAAGTATCAGGAGATGCCGTTCCCGAACGTCACCGAGACCCTGAAGGCTTACGACAGCGGCGCCTGCGACGTCTTCACCAGCGACGTGTCGCAGCTCTACTCGGAACGGCTGGTGCTGTCCAAGCCGGACGACCACGTCATCCTGCCCGACGTGATTTCCAAGGAGCCGCTCGGGCCGGCGGTGCGGCAGGGCGACAGCCAGTGGCTGGAGATCGTCAAGTGGGCGTATTTCGCCATGCTCAACGCCGAGGAACTCGGCGTCACCTCGAAAAACATCGACGAGGCGCTGAAGTCGCAGAAGCCGGACGTCAAGCGGCTGGTGGGCAGCGAGGGCAATTACGGCGAGCGGATCGGCCTGACCAAGGACTGGGCGGCGCGCATCATCCGCCAGGTCGGCAACTACGCCGAATCCTATGACCGCAATGTCGGCGCCGGCTCCAAGCTCGGGATTCCCCGCGGCCTCAATCACCTGTGGAACGAAGGCGGCATCCAGTACGCGCCGCCGATCCGGTAACGTTTCCCGCTTTTTGCCGGAGCGCAATCGCTCTCCGGAAACGAGGCGTCATCGTCCGCCAACGGGTCCGCGCGAAGCCGGACCGTTGGCGGAGCATGACGGCTTTCGTGGCGCGCGGTTACCCTCGGCCGGCGAGACCGGAAAACTCCCTGACCACCCGCTCATAGACCGGCCGCTTGAACGGCACGATCAGGTCGGGGAGATTCTGCATCGGCTCCCAGCGCCAGTTGATGAATTCGGGCTTGTGGCCATCGCCCGGGCTGAGCACGTCGATCTCGGAATCCTTGCCGGTGAACCGCATCGCGTACCATTTCTGGCGCTGGCCGCGATAGCGGCCCTTCCAGGCGCGTCCGGCCACCGTGCGCGGAATGTCATAGATCAGCCAGTCCGGCACCTCGCCGAGCCGCTCGACCGAGCGGACGCTGGTCTCCTCGAACAATTCGCGCTTGGCGGCTTCCCAGGTGTCCTCGCCGGGATCGACGCCGCCTTGCGGCATCTGCCAGACGTGGGTGGCGTCGACGTGCTCGGGGCCTCCGGCGCGACGGCCGATGAACACCAGCCCGGTGGCGTTAATCAGCATCATGCCGACGCACGTGCGATAGGGCAGATCGTCAAACCGTGTCATTGCCGTCGTGCCCTTTCGGTCGATCGAAGTCCGCTGAGCCGCATCGCTCGCCTTCACCTCATGTCCTGTACCCGGAATCGACCGGCCGCGTCCGGATCATGTCACGATTTTGATTTCAGCATCGCGGTTGTCAATGGCACCAGCAGGATGCCGCGGCTCTCCAGCGTCCGCGCCCAGGCGCCGATGCGCTCGATCGAGACCGGCAGGCTCGACGCCATGCCGATGGCGTTGCCGCGCGCCTTGGCCAGGGCTTCCAGTTGCGCCAGCGCCTTGTCGATCTCAGCCGCCGTCGGCACCGCGTCGATGGTGAGGTCGGCCTTGCCGAACGGCATGGCCTGGCGTTGCGCCAGCGCCGGGGCGACGCTGCGCGGGGATGCGCCATCATCGAGATAACCGAGCCCGCGCTTGGCGGCTTCGTGAATGACCGGCTGCATCGCCGCGTCCGAAACCGTGAAGCGGCCGCCCATGAAGCCGGTCAGTCCGACATAGCCCTGGAAGCGGCTGAGATGCCAAAACAGCCGGTCGAGATTCTGCTCCGGACTCTGGGCGGTGAGCAGGGTTTGCGGGCCGGGATCGTTATCGGGATAATCGAACGGCTCCATCGGCACTTGCAGCACGACTTCATGGCCCTCGGCGCGGGCGCGCGCGACCAGCCGGGCCGGGTCGTGGCCGTAGGGCGTGAACGCCAGCGTCACCGCGCCCGGCAATTTCAGGATCGACTCGGCGGTTTTGGCGGCGCCGATGCCGAGCCCGCCGACCACCACGGCGACGGTCGGCACGGTCGCGGCCCTGGCGCGGTCGGCCGGAGTGGCGGCGGCGTAAGCGGTGAAAGGCGTCAGCCCGTCGGCGGCCACCGGAATCATGCCGTAACGGGATTTTTCCAGGAGCCGGGCGTCGATGCCGGGCATGACCGCGGGTCCGGAATCGGAAGACGCCGTCGGCGTGTCGTCGCTTCCGACCACCACCTCCTGCCGCGCGCCGCTCGATCCGTCGATGATGGTGACGGTCTTGCGCCCGCTCGGCGGCGGCGCCGCGACGGCTTTCGCGGCCGGCTTGGCGGCATCGGCGGAGGGCGGCGGCGCGATCTCCTTGCCGGCGCCGCCATCCGGTTGCAGCGCGACCCGCGCCACCGGCTCGCCGCCGAGACGATCCTGATGGAATAACGCGACGGCGGCGAACGCCAGCAGGAACAGCGCCAGGGCGGCGGCGACAAGCCGCATCCCGGAGACGGGGAGACGCCGCCGGCGCGGCCGCTGGTCCTGTCCGAGCGGCGTGCTGAGATCGTCCGTCGTCACTGCCGTGGCCTCCTGCCGGCCTTTTCGCGAATCAGCCGCAGCGACTTTATCACGCCGGGCCCCGCTCGCGGACATCCGGCGGCCGAAACGAAACGGGCGGCCGATGGGCCGCCCGAGGATCGTCAACGCCGGTGGATCGGCGGATTGAACCGCCGGCCCCCTTCTTAGTTCGCGGCCTTGGCCTTGTCGGCCGGCTTGTCGACGGCGGCCTTGTCGACCGCCGCCTTGTTGGCGGCCTGGGTGTCGACCTTGACGCCGTGCAGCAGGTCGTCGGCCATCTTCAGCGCCTTGTCGTCCTTGGCGTCCGGCGGCACGTAGGATTGCGACCCGGTCTGCTCCTTGCCCTCGTCGCCCTTGAGGTGGCCGCGCAGGGAGGCCTCGCCCTTGGTGTCGGTGCGCGCCTTCAGGTCGTCGGGCACGTCCTGCATCACCTCGATGTCCGGAGTGATGCCCTTGGCCTGGATCGACTTGCCGGACGGCGTGTAGTACCGCGCCGTGGTCAGCCGCAGCGCGCCGTTGCCGGCGCCGAGCGGGATGATGGTCTGCACCGAGCCCTTGCCGAACGAGCGGGTGCCGACCACGGTGGCGCGCTTGTGGTCCTGCAACGCGCCGGCGACGATTTCCGAGGCCGAGGCCGAGCCGCCGTTGATGAGCACGATCAGCTTCTTGCCCTTGGTGAGGTCGCCGGCGTGGGCGACGCGACGCTGGGTTTCCTCGGCGTTGCGGCCGCGCGTCGAAACGATTTCGCCGCGTTCGAGGAAAGCATCCGACACGGTGACGGCTTCCTCAAGCAGGCCGCCGGGATTGTTGCGCAGGTCGAGAATAAAACCCTTCAGCTTGTCCTCGCCGATCTGCTTGGTGAGCGATGCGATCTCCCGCTTCAGCCCCTCTGTGGTCTGCTCGTTGAAGGTGGTGATGCGGATATAGCCGATGTCGTCCGCCTCGACGCGGGCGCGTACCGAGCGGACGCGGATGTTGTCGCGCACCAGCGTCACGTCGATCGGGTTGTCCTGGCCCTTGCGGATGATCTTCAGCCTGATCTTGGTGTTGACCGGGCCGCGCATCTTGTCGACGGCCTGGTTCAGGGTGAGGCCCTGCACCGCCTCGTCGTCGAGCGTGGTGATGATGTCGTTGGCCTGGATGCCGGCCTTGGACGCCGGGGTGTCGTCGATCGGCGACACCACCTTAATCAGGCCGTCCTCCATGGTGACCTCGATGCCGAGCCCGCCGAACTCGCCGCGGGTCTGCACCTGCATGTCCTTGAAGCTCTTGGCGTCCATGTAGCTCGAATGCGGATCGAGCCCGGTCAGCATGCCGCTGATGGCGGATTCGACCAGCTTGCTGTCATCCGGCTTCTCGACATAATCGGAGCGGACGCGCTCGAACACGTCGCCCAGGAGATTGAGCTGACGGTAGGTGTCCGAGGTGGCGGCGCGCGCGGTCGATCCCATCAGCATCGAGCGCGGCTGCGTGACGAACAAGGTCAGGGCGGCGCCGGCCGCGGCACCGAGAAGCATAACAGAGGTTTTGCGCATCATCCGCGAACCTTTTCGCCTTCATTTGCGGCCCACCATGGGCCAGGATCGATAGGAGTTCCGTCCTTACGGAACTCGACGTACAGAACGGGCCGGCTCACGCTGGTCGCGAGGATGGAAGCGATCCGGGACGCCGTCCCCATGGTCGCGATCGGCTCGCCCGTCAAAACGAACTGGCCGATATTGACCGAAATGCGCTCCATCCCGGCGATCAGGACATGATACCCGCCCCCCGCGTTCAGGATCAAGAGTTGTCCATAGCTGCGAAACGGCCCGGCATACACAACCCAGCCATCGCACGGGGTTGTGACCTGAGCCCCCGGCCCGGTCGCGATCGAAATGCCTTTTTCGGTCCCGCCGGCGCCGTTGGAGCCGCCGAACGCCCGGATCCGGGTGCCGTTGACCGGTAGCGCCAGCAGTCCCTTGGCCGATGCGAAAGCGATCGCCGGGCTGAGCCGGCCGGGATCGTTCAGCGCGGCGAGATTGGGCTTGCCGCTCGCGGCCGCCGCCGCGGCTCTTTCGGTCGCCAACTTGGCCGCCGCCGCCGCCCTGGCCGCGCTCTGCAAATCCTGCTCCATCTTGGCGATCAGGCTTTGCAGGTCATCCACTTTACGCGAGAGTTCGAGCGCGCGGGCGGCCTCGGCCTGCATGTTGCGTTCGGCGGCGCTTTGCTGCTTCTGGCGCTCGTCGATCAGCGAGGCGAGGCGGGTCTGGTCGATCCGCAAGCCGTCGCGGTCCGCCGCCAGCCGGTCGCGTTCGGTGGCGATGGCGTTACGCAGGGCGACCAGTTCGCTCAGGTCGGTGACCAGCTTCACCGACCGCGCGCGCATCTCCGGCACCACCGCGCCGAGCATGATCGCGGTGCGCAGCGATTGCAGCGCGTCTTCCGGGCTGACCAGCAAGGCCGGCGGCGCGCGGCGGCCGGCGCGCTGCAAGGCCGCGAGCACCTCGACGATTTCCGCGCGGCGCGAGTGTAACGAGCCGCGAAGCGCCTGCTCGCGGGTATCGAGACCGCCAAGGCGGGATTCGGCGTCGGCGATGCGGGTTTCGATGGTGCGCACCTTGGCGGCGATGTCGATCAGTTCCTGATTGAGCTTGCCGCGATCCTGACCAATGGCCGCGATCTCGGCCCTGAGTTTGTCCTGCAACTCGGCGGCGGCCTTTTGCCGGGCGCGCGCGGCTTCAAGCTCCTGCGCGCGCTGCGCGATGTCGTCGGCCGACGGCGTCGTCGCGGCGGGTGAGGCCGTGGCCAGCGTCTCCGTCGCCTGCGCCGCTGCAACCGACGGCCAAGCGCCGGCGATGCCGGTCGCCAGCAGCGCGGCGGCCGAAGCACGTAGCGGAAACGCGTGAGGCGACTTTCGAATCACATCGTGCTCTGAATCAACCGACCAATTGCATCGTGGCATGTAGTGGCATCAAGCGCGGTGGTAAGGGTGGCCCGCCAAAATCGTCGCGGCGCGATAAATCTGTTCCAGCAACAGGACGCGCACCAACTGGTGCGGCCAGGTCGCGCGGCCGAAAGCCATCCGCAATCTGGCTTTGCGCTGCAATTCGGGCGAAAGTCCGTCCGCGCCCCCGATCACGAAAACATTATTGGCGACCTGCTCGTCGCGCCAGCGGCCGAGATGCCGCGCGAAGGCGGAACTGTCGATGCTGTCGCCGTGCTCGTCGAGCGCGACGATGGCCGCCTTCTCCGGAATCATCGCGGCGATGGCGGCGGCCTCCTCGGCGATCCGCGTGGCGGCGTCGCGCGCCCGGCTCTCGGCGATCTCGCGCACCTCGATGCCGCGAAAGCCCAGCCTGCGGCCGGCTTCGTCGAAGCGCGCCGCGTAGCGCTCCGCCAGTTCCCGCTCCGGCCCCTGCTTGAGGCGGCCGACCGCCATCACCATGATCCGCATCAAGGCGGCCTATCCGGTTCCCGACAGCGAACGATATCCTCGCGCCAGTCCGGCGCCGGTTCGATCGTCAGGGCCGACCGCGACCGCGATCAGGCTTGTTTCACCGCCGCGCCCTTCGGGCCGTGTTTCGGACCCTGGGTCCACAACCGCTCCAGATTGTAGAACTCGCGGACCTCGGGGCGAAAAATGTGGACGACGACATCCCCGGAATCGATCAGCACCCAGTCGCAATTGGTCAGACCCTCGACATGGACGTTGGGAATGCCGCTGTCCTTGAGCGCCTTCACGACATTCTCCGCGATCGCGCCGACGTGCCGGTTGGCCCGGCCTGTGGTCACGACCATGTAGTCCGTCACGGAGGATTTGCCGCGCAGGTCGATGCTGACAGTGTCTTCCGCCTTCATGTCGTCGAGGCGGGCGAGGATGATTTGCAGGGATCGTTCGACATCAGGCCGCGCCTTCGACACCGTGGCGGGGGCTGACGATATCCGCTTCCGGGACGGGGCGGACGAGGACAGGACAGATACGGTCAGGGACCATTTCCTTTCGCTGTGATGGAGATCCGAATCTTCGGATCTCCGGCTACCATCATACGCATGTGGGACGGCTGGTTTCAATATTCCAGTCGCCGCGCCCGGAATCACTTCCAACTGCCGTCCGGATTCCGCAGGCTGGTGGACGACAGGTCGAGTTTCATCCCGCCCAGGAACACCCACGCCGGAGGCTCCATTCCGGCCAGCCGCGCCGCCGCGCGCTCGGGCAGGCGGTGCCGCGCCAGCGCCTGCGCCGCCGGGGCCGCGAGCGCGCGAAGACTGCGCGGCGGGCGGTCGATCACCGCGATCGGCACCATGGCGGCGATGCGCTGCCAGTCCTCCCAGCGATGGAATTGCGCGAGGTTGTCGGCGCCCATGATCCAGACGAAGCGCGCGTCGCCGCAGCGGCGGCGCAAATAACCGATGGTATCGACGGTGTAGCGGGTGCCGATGACGGCTTCGAGACAGGTCACGTCGATGCGCGGATCCCGCGCGATGCGGCGGGCGGCTTTGGCGCGCGCGACAATATCGTTGGGGCCGTAGCCGTTCTTCAGCGGATTGCCCGGCGACACCAGCCACCACACCCGGTCGAGCCGCAGCCGCTTGATCGCGAACAGGCTGATGGCGCGATGGGCGGCGTGCGGCGGATTGAACGAGCCGCCGAGCAGCCCGATCCGCATCCCGGCGGTGTAGAACGGAATCGCTGGCGCGGGCGCGACGGGCGGCTTGGCCAATTCAGTCTCCGCGCGTCGGCGCACGATCGATCACGGCCGCGTCTGCCCGCTGCCGTGGACTTGATACTTGAACGTCGTCAGTTGCTCGGCGCCGACCGGGCCGCGCGCGTGGAATTTCCCGGTGGCGATGCCGATCTCCGCGCCGAAGCCGAACTCGCCGCCGTCGGCGAACTGCGTCGAGGCGTTGTGCAGGACGATGGCGGCGTCGACCTCGTCGAGGAATTTCTGGGCCGTCGTCGCATCCTCGGTGACGATGGCCTCGGTGTGCCGCGAGCCGTGCCGGGCGATATGCGCGATCGCGCCGTCGAGGTCGTCGACAACCTTCGCCGCGATGATGGCGTCCTCGTATTCGGTGTCCCAGTCGGCGTCGGCGGCGGGTTTCACCCGCGCATCCGCCTGCTGAACGGCGGCGTCGCCGCGCACCTCGCAGCCGGCGTCGAGCAGCATCTCCACCAGCGGCTTGAGATGGGTCGGGGCGGCGGCGCGCTCGATCAGCAGCGTCTCGGCCGCGCCGCAGACGCCGGGACGGCGCATCTTGGCGTTGAGCACAATGGATTTCGCCATGTCGAGTCTGGCGGCATGATCGACATAGACGTGGTTGATGCCTTCGAGATGCGCGAACACCGGCACCCGCGCCTCCGCTTCGACCCGCGCCACCAGGCTCTTGCCGCCGCGCGGCACGATCAGGTCGACGCCGCCGTCGAGGCCGCCCAGCAGCAGGCCGACGGCGGCGCGGTCGCGGGTCGGCACCAGCGTGATCGCCGCCTCGGGCAGGTTGGCTTCGCGCAGTCCCTGCACAAGGCAGGCGTGGATGGCGCGGCACGACCGGAAACTGTCCGAGCCGCCGCGCAAAATCACCGCGTTGCCGGACTTGAGGCACAGCGCGCCGGCATCGGCGCAGACATTGGGACGGCTCTCGAAGATCACCGCGATGACGCCGAGCGGCACCCGCACCCGCGCGATGGTCATGCCGTTGGGGCGTTGCCATCGCTCGGTCACCGCGCCGACCGGATCGGTGATGCCGCGCACCACGGCGAGGCCGTCGGCCATCGCCGCGACCCGCGCCTCGGTCAGCGTCAGGCGGTCGATGAAGGCGGCTGTCGCGCCGGACGCCGCGGCCTCCGCCACGTCCTCGGCGTTGGCCTTGAGGATGTCCGGACAGTTGGCGCGGATCGCCCGCTCCATCGCCTCCAGCGCGCGGTTCTTCTGCGCCGCCGGGGCCAGCGCCAGCACCTTCGCGGCGGCACGCGCGTCTTGCGCCAGCCGGGTCATCAGGGCGGCGAGGTCGCTGTCGTTGTCGACGGCTTTCAGGGGGGTGGTCATGTCGGTTCCATCGCTTGATGCCGTGCTTTAGAGCGTATTGCCTTCGGATGGAATTACCGTGTGTCATGCCCGGACTTGATCCGGGCATCCATCTTCTTGAAAATGATGGATTGCCGGGTCAAGCCCGGCAATGACGCCTCGTGATATTTCCGATCAATTTTAGCACGGAAATCCGGCGCTCGCGAGCCACCGGCCGGTCATGCCGGCGCAACGCCGACCACCAGATCGTCGCGGTGGATCATCTCGGCGCGGCCATGCACGCCGAGGATGCGGGCGGCTTCCGACGACGAATGCCCTTTGATCCTTTCCGCGTTCTCGGCGTCATAGGCGACGAGGCCCCGACCGATCTCGTGGGTGTCGGGGCCGCGCACCACCACCGCGTCGCCGCGCGCGAAATGGCCCTCGACCCGGACCACCCCGGCCGGCAGCAGGCTGGCGCCGCCGCGCAGCGCGGCGACGGCGCCGGCGTCGATGGTCAGCGTGCCCTTCGGCTCCAGCGAGCCGGCGATCCAGCGCTTTCGCGCGGTGACGGGGTTCGCGGGGGTCAGGAACCAGGTGCAGCGGCCGCCCTCGGCGATCGCCCGCAACGGATGGGCGATCTTGCCGGAGGCGATCAGCATGTGGGTGCCGGCGGTGGTGGCGATCTTGGCCGCCTCGATCTTGGTGGTCATGCCGCCGCGCGACAGTTCGGATTCCGCCGCTCCCGCCATCGCCTCGATCGCGGCCGACACCGATTCCACCACCGGAATCAGCCGGGCGTTCGGGTTGGCGCCGGGCGGAGCGTCGTAGAGGCCGTCGATATCCGAGAGCAGGATCAGCAGGTCGGCGCTGGCCATGGTGGCGACGCGCGCGGCGAGGCGGTCGTTGTCGCCGTAGCGGATCTCGGTAGTGGCCACCGTGTCGTTCTCGTTGATGACCGGAATCGCGCGCCATTCCAGCAGCTTGGCGATGGTCGAGCGGGCGTTGAGGTAGCGGCGGCGCTCCTCGGTGTCCTGCAAGGTGACGAGAATCTGGCCGGCGTCGATGCCGTGCGCGGCCAGCACCTTGGACCACAGCCGCGCCAGCGCGATCTGCCCGACCGCCGCCGCGCCCTGGCTCTCCTCCAGCTTGAGCGGCCCGCGCGGCAGCTTCAGCTTCGAGCGACCGAGCGCGATCGAGCCCGACGACACCACCAGCACGTCGCGGCCCTCGGCATGAAGCGCGGCGAGATCGGCGGCCAGCGCCTCCAGCCAGGTTTCCTTGACGACGCCGGCGGCGGCGTCGATCAGCAGCGACGAGCCGACCTTGACGACGATACGGCGGAAATTCTTCAGGTCGGGGCGGCTCATGACGATCATCGGTGCGGAGGCGTGGGGGAGTTCAATGTTCCGTCGCGGCGATTTCGTCAAGGGAACCCGGACGCGGCCCGCCTGTTTCCAGCGCTCGCGCGGGTTCCATCGAGGTTCCCGCGATGCGTTGGCCGTCGCTTTTCGCGGCCGATCGCCTTAAACATAATGGTGGATGGCGTTGCGCGCGCCGGCGGACGGCGTGGGGTTCCTCGTCCGCCTCGCCGGCACGGTTGGGGAGGAAGTCGAGGATGCTGCTGAAGTCGCCCCGAGTCCGCTTCTGGGGAAGCGTCCTGCTGGGCGGCCTCGTCATGCAACTGGCGGACGCCACGTCCGCCGCCGCCGCGAGCGGCGGCAGCGGGCATCCGTCCGAGGCGATCTTCATCCTGCAAATCATCCTGTTGATCGCGGTCGGCCGCGGGCTCGGCGAAATCATGCAGCGGCTGGGCCAGCCATCGGTGATGGGCGAACTGCTGGCGGGGCTGGTGCTCGGGCCATCGATCTTCGGCGCGCTGTGGCCTCAGGCGCAGAGCGCGATCTTTCCGGCCGATCCCGAGCAGAAGGCGCTCATCAACGGCCTCGCCCAGGTCGGGGTTCTGCTGCTGCTGCTGCTGACCGGCATGGAGACCGATCTCAAGCTGGTGCGCAAGGTCGGCAAGGCCGCGTTCACCATTTCCATCGCCGGCATCGTGGTGCCGTTCGGCTGCGGCTTCGCGCTCGGCCAGCTTCTGCCCGAAAGCCTGCTGCCGCATCCGGAACAGCGGCTGGTGGCGTCGCTGTTTCTCGGCACCGCGTTGTCGATTTCCTCGGTCAAGATCGTCGCGGTGGTGGTGCGGGAGATGCACTTCATGCGCCGCAACGTCGGCCAGATCATCGTCGCGACTGCTGTGATCGACGACACCATCGGCTGGGTCATCATCGCGGTGATCTTCAGCCTCGCCTCGCGCGGCCGGCTCGACATGATGTCGGTGGCGCAGGCGGTGCTGGGCACGCTGGCGTTCCTCGCCGTGTCCTTCACCCTCGGCCGCCGCCTGGTGTTCAAGCTGATCCGATGGGCCAACGACACCCTGGTCAGTTCGGCGGCGGTCATCACCGTGATCCTGCTGCTGATGAGCTGCATGGCGCTGATTACCCACTGGATCGGCGTGCATACCGTGCTTGGCGCCTTCGTCGCCGGCGTGCTGGTCGGCGAATCGCCGATCCTGACCAAGCAGATCGACGAGCGGCTGCGCGGCCTGATTACCAGCCTGTTCATGCCGATCTTCTTCGGCCTGGCCGGCCTGAGCGCCGACCTCTCGGTGCTGAAGGACCCCAAACTGCTATTCCTCACCGCGCTGCTGGTGCTGATCGCCAGCATCGGCAAGTTCGGCGGCGCCTATGTCGGCGGCGCGCTCGGCGGCCTCAACCGCCGCGAATCCTTCGCGCTCGCCAGCGGCATGAACGCGCGCGGCTCGACCGAGGTCATCATCGCCACCATCGGCCTGTCGATGGGCGTGCTGAGCCAGAACCTGTTCACCATGATCGTGGCGATGGCCATCATCACCACCATGGCGATGCCGCCGATGCTGCGCGCGGCGCTCAAGCGGCTGCCGCTGGAGAAGACGGAGAAGGAGCGTCTGGAGCGCGAGGAATTCGAGGAGAAGGGATTCGTCGCCAATCTCGAACGCCTGCTGCTCGCCGTCGATGAAAGCGCCAACGCCCGCTTCGCCTCGCGCATCGCCGGCCTGATCGCCGGCGCGCGCGGCATCCCGACCACGGTGCTGCATCTCGGGCCGCGGGCCAAGGCGCGGGAGAAGCGGCGCACCGACGAGGAGAGCCACGAATCGACGGTCAAGAACGCCGCCAAGGTCAGCGCCGACACCAGCAAGGAAGACGGCGAGCCGGTGCGCGAGATCGACGTCACCACGCGGGCGCGTCAGAAGAAAGCGGTCGACGCCGTGGTCGACGAGGCCCGCAAGGGGTTCGACCTGCTGGTGGTCGGGCTCGGCAAGGTGATCGGCCCGGATGGCGACTTCAACCGCAACGTCGAGACCGTGACGGCGGGCTTCGAGGGGCCGCTCGCCGTGGTCGCCGCCAAGGGCCACCATTTGAGCCGGCCGGATACCGATGAATTGAAGATTCTGGTGCCGGTGTCCGGCAGCGGCGTGTCGCGGCGCGGCGCCGAGGTGGCGGTGGCGCTGGCGCGCAGCAGCAATCACCCGCTGCGGGTGATCTACGTGACGACGACGCGCGACAAGGGCCGGCGCCGCCGCAATGTCAGCGTGTCGCTGCTTCAGGAGGAAGCGGTGTTGAAGGAAACCATCGCGCTCGCCGCGCGCTACGATGTCGATGTCGTCACCACGCTGCGCACCAACACCGCGCCGGAAGCGGCGATCCTCCAGGAGATGCGCGACAGCGCCATCGATCTGGTGGTGATGGGCGTCGATCGCATCGAGGGCGACACCCTCAACTTCGGCGGCGTCGCCGCCGAAGTGCTGCGCAAGGCGGAGGGCTCGGTGCTGCTGGTCTCGAACGGCGGAACGAAGTGATCTTGCTGAGTCGTCCCCGTCATCGCGAGGAGCGTGAGCTCCGAAGCAATCCAGTCCTTGCTTCGTGGCCTTCTGGGTTGCTTCGCTTCGCTCGCAATGACGGTTGGGTTTAGCCAGTGCCCAGCCGCTTGCGCATCCAGGCCCCGGCTTCCTCGATCGCCGGCAGGCCGGCGCGCAGGAACGGGTGGAACAGCAGCCAGGCGTGCGGCATTCCTCCCCATACCCGCAAACTGACGTCGATGCCGGCCAATGCAGCCTTGCCCGCGAAGGTCAACGAATCCGACAGCAGCACCTCCTCGCTGCCGACCTGGATCAGCATCGGCGGCAGGCCGGAGAGGTCGGCGCGCACCGGCGAGGCCAGCGGCGTGTCGGGCTGGCCGCCGAGATAGGCGGCGATGACGCCGACGATGCCCTCGCGGGTAATCATCGGATCGCGCGCACCGACCTTGTCGTAGGATTCGGCGGTGGTGGTCATGTCGAGCCACGGGCTGAGCAGATAGAGCCCGGCCGGCTGCGGCAGGTTCTCCTCCTTGAGCTTCAGCACCAGGGCCGCGGCGAGATTGCCGCCGGCGGATTCGCCGCCGACCACCAGATCGGCGGGCGCGATGCCGCTGTCGAGCAGGGCGCGATAGGCGGTCAGCGCATCCTCGATCGCCGCCGGATAGGGATGCTCCGGCGCCAGGCGATAATCGATGTGCCAGGCGGTGACCCGCGCCGACGCCGCGAGCCGCGACACCAGATGGCGATGGCTCTTGATGCTGCCGAAGACATGGCCGCCGCCGTGCAGATACAGCAACGCCTTGCCGGTCACGGCGTCGGCCGGGGTGATCTTCTCGGCGCCGACGTCGCCAAAACCCAGGCTTTGCGCCGCGGTCCCGTCGGCCAGTGGAATACGCGCCATTTCGGTGTCGAAGGATTCGCGGGTTTCCGCCAGCGACATGTTCGCGCGCGTCGCCGCGCGCTCCTTGCACCAGGCCCAGAACGCGGCGACGTCGGCAGTCTTCTCGGCGATTGTCATCGATCTTCCCCCTGTGAAAGCAAGCCGATCCGCATCATGTCGCGCGCGGCGACCATGGCGCGGCATCGGCGGCGCTCGCGTCCGCCGCTTTGGCCTTGTCGGACACCGGCGCGTCGCCGATCGCCGCGACCAGCGCGCGCAACGCCTCCGCCACGCCCTCGCCGGTGACGCCGGACAACAGCAGCGGCGTCTTTTTCGCGGCGCGCTTGAGCCGGTCGCGCTGTTTCTTCAAATCTTCGGGCGCGACCGCGTCGATCTTGTTCAGGGCCACGATCTCGATCTTGTCGGCCAGCTCCCCGGCATAGGCTTCCAGCTCGCCGCGCACCGTCTTGTACGCCTTGCCGGCGTGCTCGCAGGTGGCATCGACCAGATGCAGCAACACGCGGCAACGCTCGACGTGGCCGAGGAAGCGGTCGCCCAGCCCCGCGCCCTCGTGCGCGCCCTCGATCAGGCCGGGAATGTCCGCCAGCACGAACTCGCGGCCCCCCGCGCTGACGACGCCGAGTTGCGGATGAAGCGTGGTGAACGGATAGTCGGCGATCTTCGGCCGCGCCGCGCTGACGGCGGCGAGGAAGGTCGACTTGCCGGCGTTGGGCAGCCCGACCAGTCCGGCGTCGGCGATCAGCTTCAGCCGCAGCCAGATCCAGCGTTCCTCGCCGGGCTGGCCGGGATTGGCGTTGCGCGGCGCGCGATTGGTCGAGGACTTGAAATGGGCGTTGCCGAAGCCGCCATTGCCGCCTTCCGCCAGCACGAAGCGCTCGCCGAGCCGGGTGAAATCGTGAATCAGCGTCTCGCGGTCCTCGTCGAAGATCTGGGTGCCGACCGGGACCTTGAGGACGACATCCTTGCCGTTGGCGCCATGGCGGTCCTTGCCCATGCCGTTGACGCCCTTGGCGGCCTTGAAATGCTGCTGGTAGCGGTAGTCGATCAGCGTGTTGAGGCCATCCACCGCCTCGACGACGACGTCGCCGCCACGGCCGCCGTTGCCGCCGCTCGGCCCGCCGAACTCGATAAACTTCTCGCGGCGAAACGCCACACAACCGTTTCCACCGTCGCCGGAGCGGATATAGACCTTGGCTTCATCGAGGAATTTCATGATTTATGCGTATCTCAGGGCCGCGCCCGCGGCAACCTCGCGCGGCGCGTCGCCTTCGCCACGGAAATCATAGATGGGTCCGCTGAGCAAAATTGCCACCGGCACGAACGAGCGAACGGCGCGGCTCGCCGGCATCGGCCTGATGCTGGCGGGGATATGGGCGTTCTCGTTCGGCGATGCGATCGGCAAATACATCGTCGCCGCCTATCCGGTCGGGCAATTGCTGTTCCTGCGCGCCGTCGCCTCGCTGGCGCTGCTGTCGCCGCTGATCTGGCGCAGCCGCGCCGAATTTTTGCGGCTGGAGCGGCCGGGCCTGCACCTGCTGCGCGTCGTGCTGTCGACGGCGGAGGTCGCCGCCTTTTTCGTCGCGGTGCGCTATCTGCCGCTGGCGGACGTCATCACCTTCTATCTCGCCTGTCCGATCTTCGTCACCGCGCTGTCGGCGCTGGTGCTGCGCGAGCAGGTCGGCTGGCGCCGCTGGTGCGCGGTCGCGGCCGGGTTCTGCGGCGTGCTGATCGCGATGCAGCCGTCGGCGCAGACCGTCACCTGGCCGGCGCTGATCGCGCTCGGCGGCTCGACCAGCTTCGCCGTGCTGATGCTCATCACCCGGTCGCTGCGCGGCGCGTCCGACGTGGTGCTGGCGTCGTCGCAATTCGTCGGCACGCTGACCTTCGGGGCGCTGCTCTTGCCGTTCGGCTGGGTGACGCCGAGCCTGCCGGGCCTCGGCCTGTTCGCGCTGGCGGGCGCGATTTCGGTGGGAGCGCTGCTGTGCGTCAACCGCTCGCTGAAGCTCGCGCCGGCCTCCGTCGTGGTGCCGTATCAGTATTCGATGATCGTCTGGGCGGTGATGTTCGGCTATCTGGTGTTCGACGACGTGCCGACGGCGGCGACCCTGATCGGCGCCGCCATCATCATCGGCGCCGGCTTCTACATCTTCCTGCGCGAGCAGGCGCTGGGACGCGCGGACGCCAGCGTCAACCCGCCGGCGTGATGTGGTCCGTCGTTTTGGCGGCATCGCCCCGCACCGCGTCATGGCCGGATTTATTCCGGCCATCCACGCCTTGATGAGTCGCAGACAAGAAAGACGTGGATGGCCGGGACATAGGCGAGCGAAGCGATGCCGTTCTTCGAACGGCTAAGCCCGGCCATGATGAGAGAGTGACGCCGTTCACGCCCCGCGCCGCGCGTGGCCCCAGTTCTTCAGCGACGACCACACCCCGCGCGTCAGCCGGAAGCAATCCACCGGCGAGGACGAGCCGAGCGCCGCGAAGCGGTGCAGTTCGACGCCGCTCCACTGGAAGCCGCACTTCTCCAGGATGTTGCGCGACGCCGGATTGACGACGCGGGCCACCGAGATCATCTGTGAGATGGCGAACTCCTCGAAGGCGAAGTCGATCGCGGCGCGCGCCGCCTCGGTGCCGAAGCCGCGGCCCCAATGCTCGACCCCGAGCCAGTAGCCAAGTTCGGGCGTCTCCGGCCGTCGCCAATCGACGCCGACCACACCGACAGGGTTATGATGGTGCTCGATCAGGAACACGGTGTTGGCGCCGTCGCCGGCGACACTCTTGACGAAGTGCGTGGCGTCCTCCCGCCGGTACGGATGCGGCAGCACGCGCATGTTCTCGGCGATGCGGCGATCGTTGGCGAGGGCGGCGATGGCCCTGACATCCGCGAGCGTCGGCCGGCGCAGGGTCAGCCGCTCGGTTTCGAGAACGACAGGCCCCGGCTGCCGTGAAATTGATGTCGGGAATTCCTGCAACATGGCCGGCTCCTTGGACGTCAGAGCTTTGCGAAACGCGAACATCGCGACGACGCAAAACAAAAAGACGCAAAACGAAAAGGGGAGGCCGGTTTCCCGCCTCCCCTGGAGCCTTGACGACTCCGCCGGTTCAACAGGACCCGGCGGAATCGAATGTTTCCACCGTCTCTACTCGGCCGCGGCTTCCATCATCGGGAGAACCGATACGAAAGTGCGGCCGTTGGCTTTGGCACGGAACTCGACGCGGCCTTCAATCTTGGCGAACAACGTATGATCCGTCCCCATGCCGACATTAAGGCCGGGATGCCAGGTGGTGCCGCGCTGACGCGCAATGATGTTGCCGGGAATCACGTGCTGGCCGCCGTAAGCCTTGATGCCGAGGCGCTTGCCTGCGGAATCGCGGCCGTTACGTGATGAACCGCCTGCCTTTTTGTGAGCCATGGCTCGTCTCCAAATCTCCAGAACACAGTAGTTTGATTCCGTGACGGAATCATCTCACTTTTTGTCTCGCAAAATGTAATCGCTCAAATTTCTTGCGCGATCATTCCGCGGCGTCTTCCGCCGGCTTCGCGGCGGCCTTCTCGCGCTTCGGGCGCGGACCGACCGTGGGCGTCTTGCCGTCGGCGAGGATCTCGGTGATCCGCAGCACGGTGATCTCGTCGCGATAGCCGCGCTTGCGCTTCGAATTCTTGCGGCGGCGCTTCTTGAACGCGATGACCTTGGGGCCGCGCTTGTGGTCCAGCACTTCCGCCGCCACCGAAGCGCCCGCCACGGTGGGCGTGCCGAGCACCGGCGTGTCGCCGCCGAGCACGAGCACGTTATCCAGTTGCACGATCGTGCCGACTTCGCCGGCGATCTTGCCTACTTCGAGCACATCTTCCGGAACGACGCGGTATTGCCGGCCGCCGGTTTTGATGACTGCGAACATCGTTTCATTCCTTCGTGTTCGATTCCGGCGCTCGGATCGCTCCGGCCCGGCTTCTTGTTCAGTCGTTAGGACAAACTTCAGCTTCAGGCCCTGCCCGCCAGCCGCGCAAAAACAATCGGCGCAGGGAAGCCCCGGCGCCGCGTGTCGGGACTTATAGCCGGCATCGGCGGCGAGTCAAGGCGAAACCCGCCGCACCGGCGATCAGACCGCCAGGATCGCGCACGGGACGACGATCGTGACGACCAGGCCGGTCCGGCGCCAGTCACGCTCGATCGCGGCGCCCAAAGCGCGAATCAGGCTTCGCTCCAGCCGGCTGCCGAACCCCGCCGAGACGCCGGCCGCGGGCGCCGGCCCGCCGGTTTCCCGCCAGAGCAAGCGGACCAGATCGCCGTCGATGGTGGCGCCGACGTCGAGCCTGCCGTCCCCCACCGACAGCGAACCGAATTTGGCGGCATTGGTGGCCAGCTCGTGCAGCAGCAGCGTCAGATAGGTGACGGCCTTGCCGCCGACATCGCAGTCCTGGCCGCCGACCGTCACCCGGCGATCCCCGGCATAGGGATCGAGAATCCTGTCGATCAGCATGAGCAGCGACAGCGCCGGCCTGTCCCCCGCGTCGTGCGGCCGGTCCGCCATGGTCAATTCATGCGCGCGCGCCAGCGAAACCAGCCGGGCGCGGATGTCGTCGATCATCGCGCTCTCGCCGCCGGCCGACTTCGCGCTGATCGATACGATGGCGCCGGCCAGTGCGAACAGGTTCTTCACCCGATGGCGCATCTCGTCCAGCAACAGCCGCTGGTGCTCCCGCTCCATCAGCCGCTCGGTGATGTCGCGGGCCACCTTGCAGGCGCCGACGACGACGCCGCTCTCATTGCGGATGACGGAGACGACCAACGAGATATCGACCAGCGATCCGTCCTTGCGGCGGCGTTTGGTCTCGAAGCGCGCGACAGATTCGCCGCGCCGAATCTGCGCCAGGATCGCCTCTTCTTCGTCCGATCGGTCTTCCGGGATCAGGATCCGGATCGATCGGCCGAGCATATCGTCCGCCGAATAGCCGAACAGCCGGGTGGCGGCGCCGTTCCAGCCCTCGATGACGCCATCGAGATTCTTCCTGACGATGGCGTCATCCGATCCGGCGATCAGCGCCGCCAACCAGCCTGCTGGATCGGATGAATCGCCGCCAAAACCTCTTTCAAGGCTGCCGTCTTCTCGGGATCCGAAGCGATGCGGGTGCCCAGCCGCGACCACGGATGATATCACCTCACCACATTCATTCGACATCCCGCACTTCCCTCCCATGCCGCGGTCGATGCTCCGCGATCAACCGCCAATTGCCGCCGATGAGTGGCGCCACCGAATCATTGACGCGGCGTGGGCGGGGGAAAAGGGGGGCGATGGCCAGAAACCGGTGAAATCCGGCCAATCTGAAAAACGCTGGCGGACTGAATGCTAGAGCATGATCTTTTCCGAAAACCGGTGTCCACTTTTCGGAATCATGCTCTAGGCGCGGGAATTGCCCGATCGTTCCTGCCTGGCCTCGACCATGGCCCTGCGATATTCGTTGGGGGCCGCGTTGGTCCAGCGCCGGAACGCATGGCGGAACGACGAGGCATCGCTGAAGCCGAGGGCAAAGGCGATATCCTCGACGCTGAGGTCGGTATCGTGGACGTATTTGATGGCGACCTGCCCCCGCAACTCGTCGACGAGTTGCCCGAAGGAGGTGCCCTCCTCCTGAAGCCTGCGTCTCAGGCTGCGGCCACTCATATTGAGGGCCTCGGCGACCCGCTCGAAGCCCACCGGCCGCGACAGGTTGGCGAGGATCAGCTTGCGCACCTGCCCGGCGACGCCGGTGCCTAGTTCGAACTCCTTGAGCAGGCCGGCGCAAAGCTGCCGCAACTCGGTATAGACGAACGCATTGCCGAAATCCGGCTGCCGGTCGAGCCACGCGGCATCGAAGACGAAGCGGTTCTCGGCCTCGCCGTGGACAACCGGGCAATCGAAGAACGCCGTCGCGGCGGCGCCGTCATCGGCTTGTCCCCGCGTATAGGCCACCCGCGCCGGCTTGAAAGCCGCGCCCAGCAGCCTGCGGTGCAGGGACAACAGCACCCCCATGTGAAGCTTGACGATGAATGCGTAGAGCGGCGCGTCAATGTCCGGGAGGGGCAGCGGCGTGAGCGTCCAGGTCGCGGCGCCTCCCTCCTCCCGGAAGGCGACCTGCATCAGCGGCGTCGCCAGCCGGTGATAGGTCACGGCAAAGGCGATCGTTTCGCGGAAATTGGGGCTGCTCAGGGCGGCGAAGCCGTACATGCCATAGGTCGAAACGCAATAGCGCGAACTGGCCCGGTAGGCGAAGTCGGGATTGGCCGAGAGTCTGACGGCGTTGCGACAGGATTGCAGAATCTGCGCCGTCGACACCTTGGTTGCCGACGTGCGCAACTGCTCCGCCGACAACGCAATGCCAGTTAGCGCCTGCTCGGCGGGAATGCCTTCCTCGGCCAGCAGATCGACCAATACGGCAATCTTTGCGACTGGATAAATGGCGTCTGTGATCGAAAGGTTCATGGACACAAAGCAATTGATTCAACGAACAGAACGCGGTTTCCCGGATTCCGTTCCAGGAGACGCCTCCACAACCTTTAGAGGCGAGTTGCGAAAGAACAATTAAGAGCTGTTTGGGCGACCGGCACGGCTCCGCCAGGCGAGGCAACCGTGAAGCACCGCGGCGTTTCGTTATATCAATATGATTTAACAGAAGAAATCGCTGGACGCGCGAGCGGCGAAGCGAACTGGCGGAGCGCTCGGGACGAAGTTCGAACGCGCCGCCAGGAGCGCGACTGCGCGACCGTCCGAAAGGACGCCCCGCCGGAGCGGTTGAGCAAAGCGAAACAAGCGTGAGGCAAATAGTGGCGGAGGGAGTGGGTCTGATATCCAACCTTCTCTACCTATAGCACATTGATTTCGTGTATTTTGTTCGATTCAACGGTGTCCTTTAGGAGTCGCTTTGACGTCGTCGTGCCGGCCCCATTAGAAACTCGCCATCTACCTAGCCGACAGTCACACCGAAGATCATCCCCACCGCTGCGGTCGCGGCCATGGCAAGCGCGCCCCAGAAGGTAACGCGAACGGCTCCCTTGACGATACCCGCACCTCCGGCTGAGGCCCCGAGTCCGCCCAGCACCGATAGCGCAACCAGAGTGTTATTCGGCCTGCAATAGTGACCCCCTGAGCCGGGGGATCGGCGTCCAAAATTGACCCCCTATAGATTGGCTGTTGCGCTGCCTGCTTTGTCATGAAGCAGGTGGTCGGGGATGCTGATCGTGGAGACGATTGCGCGGATACGGCGCGAGCACTTCATCAAGGGCAAGACGATCAAGGAGATCGCCCGTGACCTGAAGGTGTCGCGGAACACGGTCCGGAAGGTGCTGAGATCCGGAGAGACTTCGTTCGAGTATGAGCGTCAGGTGCAGCCGCGGCCCAAGCTTGGACGATGGGCGGCGGAACTCGATGAACTGCTGGCGGCGAACGCAGCCAAATCCGCGCGCGAACAACTGACGCTGATCCGGATCTTCGAAGAGTTGCGCGGACGCGGCTATGACGGCGGCTACGATGCCGTGCGGCGTTACGCCAGGCGCTGGAGCAAGGAGCGCGGGCAATCGACGGCGGCGGCCTATGTCCCGCTGAGTTTTGCGCCAGGAGAAGCCTATCAGTTCGACTGGAGCCACGAGATCGTTCTCCTCAACGGCGTGACGGTACTCGTGAAGGTCGCCCACGTCCGGCTGTGTCATAGCCGCATGCTGTTCGTGCGCGCCTATCCGCGCGAGACGCAGGAGATGGTGTTCGACGCCCACGACCGGGCGTTCGCACTGTTCAAGGGCACCTGCAGTCGCGGCATCTACGACAACATGAAGACGGCGGTGGAGACGATCTTCGTCGGCAAGGATCGCCGCTACAATCGCCGCTTCCTGCAGATGTGCAGCCACTATCTCGTCGACCCGGTCGCCTGCACGCCGGCGTCGGGCTGGGAGAAGGGCCAGGTGGAGAACCAGGTCGGGTTGGTCCGGGAACGCTTCTTCACCGCCGCGGCTGCGGTTCAAAAAGCTGGACGAACTCAACGCCTGGCTGCTCGACAAATGCATCGCCTACGCCAAGGCGCATCGGCATCCGGAGCTGTCCGATCAGACGATCTGGGATGTGTTCGAAGCCGAACGGCCGAAGCTCGTTCCCTATGCCGGTCGGTTCGACGGATTCCATGCGGTGCCGGCATCGGTCTCCAAAACCTGCCTGGTGCGCTTCGACAATAACAAATACTCGGTCGCGGCCAGCGCCGTCGGACGTCCGGTCGAGGTTCAAGCCTATGCCGACCGTATCGTCATCCGTCAGGATGGACGGATCGTTGCGGAGCATCCGCGGTCGTTCGGACGCGGCGAGACGACCTACGATCCCTGGCACTACGTGCCGGTGCTCGCGCGCAAACCCGGGGCCTTGCGTAACGGCGCACCCTTCAAGGACTCGGGTGCTGCCGGCCGCGATCGAACGGATCCGGCGCAGGCTCGCCAGCACCGACGACGGCAATCGACAGATGGTCGACATCCTCAATGCGGTGCTGACTGACGGTTTGTCGGCGGTCGAAGCCGCCTGCGCCGAGGCGCTTGGTCACGGCGTCCATTCCGCTGACGTCGTTCTCAACATCCTGGCTCGCCAACGCGAACCCGCTGCACCGGCCAACATCATGACGCCGGCGGCACTGACGCTCCGCCATGCGCCGATCGCCGATTGCGCCCGCTACGACAACCTCCGGAGGACCATCTGATGGAACGAACCCAAATCTTCGACCTCATGGGCGAGCTCAAACTCTACGGCATGAGGGCTGCCTTCGACGAGATCATGGCGACGGCCGTCAAGCGCCAGCACGAACCTCAGCGCATCGTCGGCGACCTGCTCAGCGCCGAGATCAACGAGAAGCAGGCGCGGTCGATCAAGTACCAGCTCACCATCGCCAAGCTGCCGTTGGCCAAGGATCTCGACGACTTCCAGTTCGAAGGCACGCTGATCAATCAGACGCTCGTCAACGATCTCGCCGTCGGCGGCTTCATCGCCCAGCAGCGCAACGTCGTGCTCGTCGGCGGCACCGGCACGGGCAAAACCCACCTGGCCATCGCAATCGCCAGAAGCTGCATCCGATCCGGCTCGCGGTCGCTTCTACAACGTGGTCGACCTCGTCAACCGCCTCGAGATCGAGACCCGTAACGGACGTCAGGGCCGGCTTGCCGAACATCTGACCCGGATGGACTTCATCGTGCTGGACGAACTCGGATATCTGCCCTTCGCCCAATCCGGCGGCCAGCTTCTGTTCCATCTCGTCAGTCGGCTCTATGAGCGCGCTTCCGTCATCGTCACTACCAATCTCGCCTTCGGCGAATGGCCCAGCGTGTTCGGCGACGCCAAGATGACCACCGCGCTGCTCGATCGGTTGACCCACCACTGCGACATCGTCGAGACCGGCAACGACAGCTGGCGCTTCAAAAGCCGCGACGACGATCACGCCGCCCGCGCTCGTCTCGTCTCCGCAATCCCGGCCAGCTCCGACGAGTCGAGCGCTACCCTCAAATCACGCCGCGCGAAGGGGTCAAAATTGGACGCCGATACGGGGTCAAATTTGTAAGCCGATTGACAGCCAGCGGCCGCGCCCGTCCATGGAGATGCGAATGCCCGCGTCCTTCAGCGTCGTCGTGAAGGCGAAGCTGGTGAACTGGCTTCCCTGATCGGTGTTGAAGATGTCGGGCCTGCCGTGGCGGGCGATCGCCTCTTCGAGCGCGGCGACGCAGAAGTCGGCGTCCATCGTGTTCGACAGACGCCAGGCCAGCACCTTGCGGCTGAACCAGTCCATGATGGCAACCAGG
This sequence comes from Xanthobacteraceae bacterium, assembly GCA_023954195.1. Taxonomy (GTDB): domain Bacteria; phylum Pseudomonadota; class Alphaproteobacteria; order Rhizobiales; family Xanthobacteraceae; genus 62-47. The sequence continues at coordinate 304,460 of JAMLIK010000004.1, read as the reverse complement.
TAGAGGAAGCCGCGTCGCATCGGGATGTAGGTCACGTCGGCGCACCAGACCTGATCCGGCCGCTCGATCGTCAGATGCCGCAGCAGGTAGGGGTAGATGCGGTGCTGCGGATGCGGCGCGCTGGTCCTCGGAGCCTGGTAGATCGGCGACAGACCGATCTTGCGCATCAGTCGCCGGACCCGCTTGCGGCCCACGCCCCAGCCTTGGCGACGCAGATGTCGCGCCATCTGCCGGGAGCCATACCACGGCATTTCCATGAAGGCCTCATCGATGACGCGCATCAGTTCAAGGTTCTCGGGGTTCTCGCCGGCGGGCTGGCGATAGAACGACGCCCGCGAGATCGAGACCAGTTCGCACTGGCGGCGGATCGAAAGCCGTTTGTGATCGGGATCAATCATCATTCTCCTCCGATCCAGGCTCAGCGATCGAAGGCTTTGGCCAAAAAATCGCGCTCGACGACGAGCTGGCCGATCTTGGCGTGCAGCTTCGTCACCTCGGCCTCCCGACCGACCTGCGCATCCGAAGCCCTGTCGTCAAACGCCTTGGCCAGATTCTCGATCGCCTGACGTTTCCATTGCGTGATCTGGTTCGGATGAAGCTGATGCTTCGTGGCCAGTTCCGAAATCGTCCGCTCGCCGCGGATCGCCTCAAGCGCGACCTTGGCCTTGAACTCGGCCGAGAACCGTCTGCGTGTCTTCATGCTGGATCGTCCTTTTCATCAGGCGATCCACCTTATGCCCCTGTCTCAAAAGCCGGGACCACCTCACACATGTCCGCACGCGATGCGAAGAACGGCTTCGCACGTGATGCGACTGCTTTGGTCGGTCGATAAGCCGGCCATGGAGGCGCGAAACATCCTCTTTCAGGAGGAAGACAAGGCCACGTACGTTGGCAAGATGATGCAGAGGCTATGCGAAATGAAAGCATTACAATCAGTCTGATCGTCGCAGTATTGGAGAATGTGTAATGTCGGCGGAATCGAGCGCGCGGCCGTCCTGGTTTGTCGGCGCGGCGTACAATCGGACCGAGGATCAAACGCCACGATTTCTCGCTGAGGGAATATGGGAGAACGGCTACGAGGACGGCAAGTATGGAGATGTCGTGCGCTCCATGCGGCCGGGCGACAAGATCGCCATCAAGTCATCTTACACACGTAAGCACGATCTTCCGTTTGACAATCGCGGCGCGACCGTCTCGGTGTTGGCGATCAAGGCGGTCGGCACGATCACCGCGAATCTCGATGACGGCAAGCATTTGCGAGTAGACTGGTCGCCGGTTTCGCCGCCCCGCGAATGGTATTTTTACACCAATCGCGCGACGGTCTGGCGCGTCGCGCCGGGCGGGTGGATGGAGGATGGACTTCTGGCTTTTGCCTTCGACGACCAACCCCAGGACATCAACCGGTTCAGGAATGAGCCATTCTGGCGGGAGCGGTTCGGCGACGCGGACGGGGAGCAGCGTTTCCGCTGGACAGCCTTCTACAGCGCCGTCGCGGCGAAGCTTTTCGACTATCGGGCGGACAGGCAGCCATTGATCGAAGGCATTCATGCCATTGCACAAGATATGGCGGGACTCGGCTATTTGCAGGACCGCTATCCCGAAGGCGGAACCGGCCCCCTGCGCGATATCTGCCCATTCACGGCGATGGGCACGTTCAACCGATCTATGACAGAGGACAATAGGCGCGCGATCGCAGGGGCACTCGCAAAGCTAATCGGCGTGGAGGAGGATCCGCCGGCTTCCTTCGAGGGTATTCCAGTCCTGAACAATCAGCGCTCGTGGTTCTTCAGTTACGGTGACAAACGTGGCGAAAACGACATCGATAAGTTGTGGGATCTGTTCATTGCCGCGGCGGCGCTCGTGGAGGCCGATCAGCCGGAGCAGCGGGAGGCGTTCATCTCCGCTTACGACGCAGCGGTCGAGGTCTGGGGCGCTTCGTGGAATCTCTCTACCGGCCTCTATTGGTCGCATCCCTGGGAGTTTCCGACCCTCGACCGCAACTCGCGCGCTTTCCTCACGGGACGACTGCAAATGCGGATCCCGACGATTGGACCGCAGAAGCCCTGCAGCGGAACGACGTATTTGAAGCTCGTTGACGACCTCAAGGCGCGTTTCGGGGAGGACAGCTATCCGGTTCATAGCTTCCCCGAATTGTCGCTCGCATCCTGGCGATACAAGGCACCCGAAGATGTCCAGACGGAACCATGCGCAGCCGAACTAACCTCGACGAAGGATCAGGATGAGTCCGCTGCGGCAGATCCCGTGCAGGCGCCTTCGCCGACGGAACCTTACGACGTCGATGACATCATGCGCGACGGCTGCTTCCTGGAGCAAGAGGAGATCGAACATCTTCTAGAGCGCCTGCGTACGCGCAAGAACCTGATCCTGCAGGGGCCGCCGGGAACGGGAAAGACGTGGATCGCCAAGCGCCTCGCCTTCGCGCTGATGGGCGAGCGCGACGAGGCGCGCATCCGGGCCGTCCAGTTTCATCCGAACCTTTCCTACGAGGATTTCGTCCGCGGCTGGCGGCCGAGCGGCGATGGAAAGCTAACTCTTGCGGACGGGGTCTTCATGGAGGCGATCCGTGCTGCGCTGGGTCGCCCGGACGCCCGCTACGTCATCATCATCGAAGAGATCAATCGCGGGAACCCCGCGCAGATCTTCGGCGAACTGCTAACTCTGCTGGAGGCAGGCAAGCGTACGCCGCGTGAGGCGCTGGAGTTATGCTATCCCGATGCCGATGGCCTGCGCCGCCCAGTGCACGTTCCCGAGAACCTGTTCGTGATCGGCACCATGAACATCGCTGATCGCTCGCTGGCGCTCGTCGACCTGGCCTTCCGCAGGCGCTTCGCATTCGTGGGGCTCGAGCCGCGGCTTGGGCCAGCATGGCGGCGGTGGGTGACCGAGAGGGGTGGGGTCGATTCTCTGCTCGCAGACGACATCGAGCGGCGAATCCTTGCGCTGAACGCGGAGATCGCCGGGGCGTTCGGTCGTCAATTCGAGATTGGGCACAGCTACGTCACACCAACGGCGAAACTGGAGCCGGGCACCACACGAGAATGGTTTCGCCAGGTGGCCGAGACGGAGATCGGCCCGCTGCTCGACGAATACTGGTTCGACGCGCCGAAATCGGCGCGCGAGGCCCTCGATCGACTGCTGCAGGGATGGTGATCGCCGATGCCGGGGTGAGCGAGACCGCCGCTGCGGGCTTCATCGGTCGCATCCCGGTGCGCAACATCTGGCTTCTGATGCTTTACGCCTCGGACCTGTTCCGGACGGCGGGCCGCACACTCGTCGACGTCGAGCACAACCCGGACGAGATCGCCGATCTCGTTGCCGAACTGCTGGCGCAGGCGGTAGAGGAACGCCAGCGACGACAGCTGAGCCTCGGCTACCGTCCGCGCAGCGCCGACCTGTCGCGGGTCCGAGGTCGGATCGACGTCCTGCGAACGGAGCGCCGACAGTTGCTCGCACGCGGAGCCGTGGCGTGCCGTTTCGTCGAGCTCAGTGTCGACACGCCGCGCAACCGCTTCGTCCGCGGCGCGCTCGGGGCGGTGGCGCGGCTGGTCACGCGCCCCGAGCTCCGCCATCGTTGCCGCCGGCTGGCTGCGGATATGCAGGCTCTCGGTGTCTCCGGCGCCATGCCATCGCGAGCCGAGCTCAGCGCCGACCGCATTGGCCGTCACGACGCGACGGATTGCGAGATGCTCGCAGCGGCGATGCTTGCGATAGACCTCGTTCTGCCCACCGAGCGGGCTGGCCCGCGACCATTGCCGATGCCGGATAGGGAGGAGCAGTGGGCCCGGCGGTTGTTCGAACGCGCCGTCGGCGGCTTCTACAAAACCATCCTGCAACCAAAGCGATGGCGCGTACACAAAGGGGGTGCGCTCGACTGGCCGATCGATTGGTGGACCGAGGGCGCGCGAGAGATATTGCCGGGGATGCAGACTGATATCGTGCTCGACGATGCGCTGGTCGGCCGCCGTATCGTGATCGACACCAAGTTCACCAGCATCGTGACGGCGGGCTGGCGCCGCGAGGCGACGTTGCGCAGCGGATACCTTTACCAAATCTACGCGTACATACGTTCACAGGCAGGACGTGGGGATCCGATGGCCGACAAGGCCGAGGGCTTGTTGCTGCACCCGGCCATCGGTGAAACGATCGACGAAGCCATCTCGGTGCACGGACATCTCATTAGGTTCGCCACAGTAGATCTCGCGGCCGACAGCGGAGCTATCCGCCGACAACTTCTGAAGCTCAGCTTGCAGCTCAAAAACGAGACTTCTGCGGATGGACCTTCACACGCGTGATCGCGTGCGGTTGCCCACAGAAACCGTGCTGCCTGTATTTCATCCGACCTTGCAGCCCCATAAGGACGTGTGGTCGGCTGCGAAATACCCATCCGCAACCCGGAATGTGCCCTGGAGTTCCACCGTGTCGCCTTGGGCGAGCGGGGTCATGGTCTGCAGCCAGAGCGCCGTCGCCTCGGAGGCGTGCGCGCCGGATATCTCGCCGAACGATCCTCGGATTTCCGTCGAGGTGTTCAACACCAGCCGCCCGCGCATTCGCGCCGTGGTGCTGGAATTGACTTTGTAGAGCAGCATCGCCCCAAAGAGGTAGGTGCCGGCGACCGGCGCGACAAAGCGATTGTTGGCAGCGTCGAACGCGCCCTGATCGTTGTACTCGGTGTTGTTGATGGCGATCCTCGTCCAAGTGTCGACGGCGACATAGTTGTCGTAGTTGGTGTAGCCCTTGAAGCGCGGAAGGCGCGGCTGGTCGACGATGCCGTTGGCATTATCGACGATCAGTCCGTCGAAGAAGACGCTGCCGTCCTCAGAAACCGCCAGCCGGAACCTGTCCGAACCGAACAGGCCGACCAGGGCCTTGGTGACGTAGCCAGTCTGCAGCGTGAGGCCGAGATCGCGGCCGGCGGCCTCCTTGTTCATGGTGTAGAACAGATCGCCGGTGCCGCCCTCGGCGATCGATTTCGCAGTCCAGAGCGCCGCGTTGAGTTTCGCCGAGAACGGGTTCGACGCGTCTGCTGTGGTGCCCACGCCCGGCAGGGCAAGGTTCTGAAGTGCGTCGGGCGTCGTATCAATCCAGCTGGAGCCGTTGAAGGCCAGCAGCAGGCTTTCGTCCTCGATCCATGCAAGCCAGCCGGCGCGCGGCGGCAGGCGCAGCCAGGCGCCATCCGACCAGAGGGCAACGTTCAGATCCCAGCCGGCCCATGCACCGGTGGCGCCAGAGCCGACGATGTAGCGGTCGCCATCGGCAGGACTGCCGGGCGGCGCCGCCAGGTCGCGATCCTTGACCGACAATTGCACGACGCCATCGAGGACGCGCAGCGCCTCATTATGAGTAACGTGCTTCTGAGCCTGCGCGGCCATAATGAAGGGCAGCGCCAGATGCACTGTTGTGTCGGACATGGGTGTCTCCGATGATCAGAACCAGAGGGTAGTAGTGAGCGCAGCACCAGCGCCAAACGTCTGCCCGATCTGGGCAATGCGGACGTCAAGGGAGAAACCCAGTCCGAGCGGTGCGCCCCAGTCGGCGCTCTGGTCGGCTGCGCTGTAGACCACGCTGGTGGTGGCAGTTGTCAAGGATCGCTTGACGGTTGCGCCGTCGAGGATATCGACGTGCCAGGATTCGCTGGCCTCACTCATCGGGATTTCAATGGTATTCCAACTGTCTGCGGCGAGCGATCGATCCCGACGCACCCAGCGAATGGTGAGATCACCAGGCACGCGCGCCTTGCGCCAGGGTTGCTCGACATGGACCGGCGCGAACGGCCGCAGCCCGATACCCTCGGGCGTGAAGGTCTGTGCCACATAGGTCTCGTCGCTGACCGGTCTTGAGGCCGGGCCGATGCGCCAGTTCATCGCCATGCCGAGATCGGCCTCGGTGACCGGCAGGTCGGCGAGCATGCTGTCGAGCACCACCACGCGCGCACCCGCTGGCACCGGATCGGCCATCGCGCCCTCGGTGCCGCGTTGACCGCGCAACAGCCGTGTTAACCGGTAGTGGCCAGGTGCGATCAGTTCGGCCGAGCCTGCTTGCAAGACTTCCCAGACACCCGGTGTGCTTTCGACAGCGAGCGCATTGGCGCCACTGAGGAGCGCAATGTCCGTGACGCTTTCAAGCGTCCCCGAGACGAGATCGACGATCATGACGTTGCCATGGTCGAAGCGCGAGACCGGCCCGGACCACAGATCATTCGTCAGCGAGCCGATGCGGGCACGGGTGCTGACGGCGGTGACCAGCTCGAAGCCGTCATTGCCGGGGCTGCGGAACACCGCCAGTTGCCCCGGCCATGGCTGTGCCTGCGCGGCGATCAGCGGATGGTGCGGGATATGCGCTTCCGTCAGTTGCGGCAGGTCGAGGATCACCACCTCCGGCGCACCGAAGACGACAGCTTTTGAGAGCGCCGACGGCCGTGCCGCACCAGGCGGCAGGTCGTAATCCTGCCGATCCTGGCGGATCGCCTCAATGGAACGGGATTCGGCATCCGCGACCGAGACGAGGCGGAAATCGATCTCGCGGCCATCATGGTCGAGCCGGATCACGTCGGCCGGATCAATCGCCAGCCGCGATGGCGGCAGCCGGAAGACAGCGCTCTCACGCCCGGTCCAGGCTTCCATCAGCGCACGGCGGCAACGGCGCTCGGCTTCTTCGGGCGGCACCGCAAACGGAAAGGTCTCGGAGGAGATGCGGAATGCTTCGACGGTGATACGCCGGGCTTCCACCACGGCGGCATCGTAATCCTCGTCGGCACGCGCCACCTGCCATTTGAGTGCCTGGGGCAGTTCTGTCTCCTGGCCGCGGGTCAGTTCGAAAACCTCGTCCTGACCGGAGGCCACCATGGCATCGGCCGAGATGGTCGCCACAGATGCCCGCCCGCGCATGACGAAGCGGATTTTTCCTTGCGTTTCGACGGCATCGAAGCCGAAGTGTCGGGCAAGGTTCGCGATCGACGCCCGCGGGCTTTCCAGTGCGCCGATGACATAACCCTCGACGGCGCCCCAGAGCCCTGAGACATCGATCTGCTCATCTCGCATACCGGCGCGCCGACACAGATGCCGCACAAGGGCGGCGAGCGAGACCGCACCGAGACGGCCGGTCAGCCAGTGGCCGAGCCGCCAGTTCTCTCCGTCGGTCCAGACATCGGTCAGCTCGGGAAAGAACGGATAGGGTCGCGCATCCCAGGTCCAGGCAGCGCATTCGGGCACATGCACCATGCGGCTGCCTGAGATGGACGAGATTGGATTGTTGGCCGGATCGCTCCACCACAGATACGTTGCTTCCAGATAGGCGCGCTGGATGGCATCGTCGCGCCAGCCGCGCGAGAAGTGTGGCACCTCGCTTTCCGCCGACTTCGGATCGACGAAAACGTTGGGCTGGTTGGTACCGCGGTCGATGGCCGGGCAACCGAGCTCGGTGAAGCGGATCGGCTTGGATTGCGGCACCCACGCCGTCGGTGTCGGACTCTCCACGCCGCCAGGACGGTCGTAATGCCTGTTCGACCACCATGAGCGCAGGTCCTTGCTGCGGAACACCCACGGTTTGGCGGCGGCACCATCGGTGATCGCCGTGCGAATCTGGTTCGCCCGATCGACCTCCGAGGCGTAGTACCAGTCGAAACCTTCGCCGCCTCTGATGTTGGATTGCAGATAGGCGCGATCATGAATTGCAGGCCAGCCGGCCTGCGCATCGAAATGATCGACCCCGTCGCGCCAATCGGAGAGCGGCATGTAATTGTCGATGCCGATGAAGTCGATGTTGCTATCGGCCCACAGCGGATCGAGGTGGAAGAAGACGTCGCCCGGGCCATCCGCTGGCTGATGCCCGAAATACTCGCTCCAGTCGGCGGCATAGCTGATCCTCACACCAGGCCCGAGGATCGAGCGCACAGCCGCTGCCAGGTCGCGCAACGCCTGCACGGCGGGATAGCTGCCGGCGCCATCACGAATAGTGGTCAGCTCGCGCATCTCCGAGCCGATGATAAAGGCATCGACGCCGCCGGCCAGTTTGGCGAGCTGCGCGTAATGCAGCACCATGCGGCGCAGACCCCAATCGCCGGTGGGGCCGGTCCAGAGCACGGTGTCTCCGAACGCCACAAACTGTGCCGCGGTCGCTGCGCCGAAGAAGGCTGCCACTTGCGAAGCGGCGGCAGCGGTTTTATCGACGCTTCCCGCGTAACCGGCTGCCGGCGAACAGGTGATGCGGCCACGCCATGGAAACGCCGGCTGACCGGTCTCATTGGCGTTGTCGGAATACGGATTCGGCAGCGAGTTGCCCGGCGGCACATCCATCAGGATGAAGGGATAAAAGGTGACGCGCAGCCCACGCGCTTTCATCTCGCGGATTGCCTGCACGACGGCAAAGTCGGCAGGCGTGCCGCCATAGACCGGGCGGTTCTCGGCGTCGCGGCTGACGAGATGGGCATTGGCGCGCGATACGCCGTTGACAGTCCAGGTCTTCGGGAAGGTCAGCTTCGACGCCAATTCCACGCCAGGCCTGATCTGGCAATGGCCGGCGCGCAGATCGTTGCCGAACCAGGCGACGACGAGACTGACGCTTTCAATTGCAGGCATCGTCGCCTGCAGATGATCGAGCGCCACCACCATGTCGGCGGTGTCGGACAGCGCGTTGAGATTGGCCGGGATCTGTGTCCAGGCGCTGCCATGGCGGATGCCTTGCGTCGCATAAGTGAATTCGCCCGAAGCCGGAATCATGGTGACGGCGCGAACCAGCCCTTCGGCGGTGTCGGCATCGGCGAGCGGCCGAAACACCTCGAAGGACAGCTGCGGCAGGCGGTTGCCGTAATTGGCGAGCGGCAATTCCTCGAACACAACGTAAGCCGTGCCACGATAGGACGGCGTATCGGCCGCGCCCATCCTGGCGGCAATGAAGGGGTCTGCGGTCTGGTTCTCGTCGCCGGGATACCAGCGCCAGGCAATGCCGGCGGTATCGAGCAGCTTGCCATCGGCCCAGATACGGCCGATCCCGGTGATCGGACCTTCGCAGAGCGCGACCGCAAAGCTCGCGTAATAGAGATATTCGGTGGTCTGCACCTTGGCGCCACCGCCGCCCATCGAAAACCCCTTGCCGCCGCCTTGCGTGGTGGTTCTGCTCTCCTCACGAAAATCCGTGGCCCAGATGATGTTGCCGCCGATGCGCATGCGGCCATAGAGCCGGGGAATGACGGCGCCTTCGGTCGACGAGGTCAGGCGCAGGCTGTCGAGACGCGCACCTTCGATCCGCTGGGCAGGGGTGAGCGACGACACGATCCAGCTGTCGACCATCGAGCCTGCGGCGGCGCCGACAAAGCCGCCGATGGTGGCGGCACTGATGCCGAGGATGGTGCCGCCGATGCTACCGCCAATGGCGGCACCGGCGACGCCGAGAACGAGAGCGGCCATGGATCAGGGCTTTGTCTTGCGCCGGGCCTTCTTGCACAGGACAAGGGCCGGCCGTGGAAACAGAAAGGCGAAGGCGATGCGCCGTCGCCAGGGCAAGGTGAGAGGTTGCTCGATCACGCCGAGCCGCTCATAGGCATGAAGGAAGCTGTCGGCGCTGGTCAGAATGCCAACATGTTTGGCAATGGCGCGCGGCGCCATGCGGAACAGCAGCAGCGCGCCGGCACCAGCATGTTCTGGTGCAATCTCGATCATGGCGCCGCGGGCGCCCTCGGCCAGCACCTCGCGCGGGCCGGTTTCGCCCCAGTCGCGGCTATAGGGCGGGATGATGAAGGGCTCGTCACCCACCACCTCACGCCAGACGCCGCGAGCGAGGCCGAGGCAGTCGCAACCGACACCCTTGAGGCTTGCCTGGTCGTGATACGGTGTGCCGAGCCAGGCGCGCGCGACGGCAATGACCTTTTTGGGGGCAGCCGACTTCACAGCACCGCTCCATTGTGGCCGCCATCGCGCGTTGCATAGCGCAGCACCGCATCCTGGCCGGGGATGTGGGGGAAGCCGCGGAAATTGGCGACATTGGCGAACTTCGCATGGCAGGTCGCGATGCGCTTGTCGCAGCCGGCGCGGATGATGAAGGCATCGCCCTCGCCAATCGGCCGCACCGGCGCCTCGAGCAGCGTCAGGATGGCGATGCCGTCAACGAGATCATGCGACAGCACTTCGGCCTGCCGCCCTGCATTGACACCGCTGGTCCATGTCACCGTGCCGAAGGCAAACCAGCCCGCGGCAAAGCCACCGAGCCCCGATGCCGTGAAGGCACGGTCGCGCAGCATGTCGATCACAGAACCTGTTCCCTTGAAGGAGGGCGCATCGAGATTGACGCGGCAACGGGCATCGCCGAGCGTAGCGTCGCAGGTCGCCTGGAACATGCGGCCGACGGTCTGACCCAGCACATGCGCCTGGCTGCGCATCTCGGCAACAAAAGCGAGCCGGCCGCGCCGGATCTGACCGATGACGCCGCGGCGCATCAGCACACGCTGCGAGGTGTCGGCCCAGTTGACCCGCCAGAGCTCGACCTCGGCATTGTCCCAGCGGCCGTCGAGAATGTCGGTCTCGGTGATGCGATCGGAGGTCAGCACGCCTTGCGCGTCCTGCGCATCAACCGACAGGTCCGAGCCTGAACGGACCTCCGATGCCGTCAGCCCACTTTCCGGCTCGAATTCGGTACCAATGAGATAAAGCGTGCGATCATGATCGGTGAAGCCGAACACGCCACCATCGGCACGGGTGATCCTCCAGCACCAACTGAGCGTCGTCGTGCCCGCGTCGAGATGGGCCTGCAGTTGAGGGGAAAGAGATTTCATGGTCGATCACCGGCAATCATGACCGCTCCGCCCACTTGGCGAGCGCGTCCTTGACCGTGTGGCCACCCATATAGAGGCCCATGAACCAGGCGGTCAGCGTCATCATGGTGGAAAGGTCGACACCGCCCGCGATGCTGGAGCCAAGGATGGCGTCGGCCAACGGCACCAGCACCAGACGGAACAGGAACAGAAAGCCGAGGAACCACATCCACGCCGGTCGCCACCCCCAGCTCCACCAGGGTCGCCCCTTGCTCATCTCGGCCAGCATCAGCCTGTTGGTTTCACGCTGCTGTTCGACCCATGCCGCAACGAGCTGCGGCGCATCCATTTCCGTGGAGGCCACGGCCGCTTCCAGATCCTTGATCGGGACTGAGCGGAGATCGTCTGGTGGCACACCGGCACGCCCGGCAATGGCATCGATGACCATGCCGCCGATATCACCGATTGGGCCGCCGACATGTTTTTCGAGCAGGCTCTTGACGATCGGCGCGCCGACCTTTGCCGCAACATCGATCAGCATCGACGCGAGAATGGCGCTCATGACATGATCCTCTCTGCCTCGGCGGCATAGGCGGCGGCGCGCTGGCGATGGATGATGGCGCGAACGATCAGCACCGCCGCCACCAACGCACCGGCGCTCAGCAGTCCGCCCAGCACCCAGCCGGCGATCTGGTCGACATGATCCGGGTTGAAGAGCGCGTCGCTGCCGCCGGCTGTGGTCGCGGTGCCGGCCGCGCTGGCGCCTGCGGTTTGTTTTTTGGAGGTAGCACTGGCAGCGTTTGCTTCCTTCGTCAGCTGCGCGCGGGCTCTGGCAGGATCGGTGGATTGCGCCAGCGCCCAGGCGACGCCCTTGGCTTCGATGCCAGCGACACGACGCGACCAGCCTTTGCCAAAAGTGTTCCAGATGGCGAGCGAGCGCATGAAGCCGAGACGCTTCGCGCAGAGTTTCTTGACTGTCTCGTGGTCGGGTCCACCGATCGAGGCCATCAGCCATTGCATGGCGCGCGCGGGGCCGGAATTCACACCGGCATCGAAGGTGGCAAGATCGACACCGGCGGCGAGCCGATCACCGCCGACCTTGTCCCAGTAGTCGGTGCGGTAGATCTTCGCGACAGTCTCGTTCGAGATGTTGCGCAGGTCGGTTTTCGTCGCACCCGGTTTGAAGCGGCGATAGGTGGCAAGCGTGATGCCCTTCATGGTGGCGCCGCCGGGATCGGAGGGATGATCCGACCAGCCGCCCTCATAGCCCAGCGTCACCGCCAGGCAGTTCTGGAAATTCTCGAGCATGGGTTACCTCAGCAGGTAAGCGATCAGGATGAGGAGGGCGACGATGACGCCGACGCGCACGCGATGGGCGAACACCTCGCGCGGATCGGGGCTGTCGCAGCGAAGCTGACGGGCAAGGCGCAGAAGCTCACGCATCGCGGTTGCCTCCCTTGTTGCGCAGGCGCGCCAGCGTCATCTCGATGAAGGCAGGTCCGAAGACGCCGACCAGATAGGCGGCAGAGCCTGCCGCGCCTCCCGCCGGGATCGCCTCCGACGGCAGGCCGAGCCATCGCGTGACCAGCGCCATAGACAGGCTGCCCATGCCAGCGGCGATGATGCCGCCGAGCAGGATGTGGCGCAGCGCATCGCGCAGATGCATCTTGGTGGTCAGCGCATTGGTGGCGCCACCGAGTGCGCCCCAGACGGCGAGGATCACCGCCGTCGATGCCGCGAGGTCGCGCAACACCGTGGCGATGAAGCCCGGCTCATCATTCATCGTCGGATCTCCACGAGGGGAATAGAGGTGATCGAGCCGAGCCGCTCGAGATCGAGCGTGACATCGAGCGTGTCGGTGTCGAAGCGGGCGGGAACGTCGAACGCAAAGCCGGCGGTAATAGCGACGCCTGCGGCTGGCGCTGCACTGAAGGTGACGAGACCGGTGGCCGCATCGACCGACCAGCCGGAAGGCGCTGGTGTGCCGTTCAGCGCGATCGCTACGCTGCCGGCAACAGGCTTGGTAATGATGCGTACCCACGCCTGCGCGTCGGAGGCGTAGCGCTTCGTCAGCTGGAATGTTTTGGTGCTGCCATCACCGGCGCCGATCGCCTGATCGGTGGCAGCAGGGATCTGCGACGGCAGGCAGGACTTGTAATCCGCCCAATCCTTGAAGCGGAAGCCATGCAGCCGGCCATTGCGCGCCTCGAAGAAGGCGACGACGGCGGCAAGGTCATCGGCGCGACGGATACCGTAGGCGACATCATAACGGCGGCGAGAGTTGGCCCAGCTGGCATTGCGCTCCTCGTAGCCGGAAGCCAGCTCGACAACTTGCGTGCGCCGCTGCGGCCCGCCGCGCGCGCCACGCGAAATGTCGTCCGGAAACCGGACCTCGTGGAACGCCATGTTGGAGCCTCAGAGCCCGCGCCGGCCGAGCGACACGGCGCGGGCGATATCGGCGGCGACCTGTGTGCGCGATTGCCGAAAACTTTCCGAATCGCGGGTCATGATGGTGACGTTGACGCTCGGCGCGGATGCGCTGCGTGCCGAGGCTGCCGCCTCGCGCTTCGACAGCACCCGCTCACCGCGCTGCAAGATGGCCGGTACTTCATCGGGACGAAGGCCCGCCCAGCCGCCAGCATGCATGCGGGGTGCTGTTGCGAAAGCCATGGCCGGCACCATGCGGCTTGGAGCGGGCGCACCGACGAGGCCGCCGGAATGATAGATCGGAGATCCAAACAGCTTTGCCGCTGCCGCGACGGGGCCGGGCGCGCCAAAGAGGCTGCTGCCGAGATTGCCCAGCGCACCCGAGAGAGCGTTGGCGATCGGGCCGAGAATGAAGCGGCGTGCCGCGAGTTTCGCCAGATCGGCAATCAGCGAGGTGACGAGGTCGCCGAACTTCAGCTTTCCGGTCTTGACAAATTCGCCAACGGCATCCTCCGCGCTCTTGAACGCACCGACCAGCGTCTTGCCGACATCGGCGCCGATCTCGCGGGCCTTCTCCGCATAATCGGCCAGGCTCTTGACCACCGCCGCCCAGCCGGTGACAACTTCTTCTGCACTTTTCTTGTGCGCCTTGCCGGCTTTCTTTGCAGCATTCGCCGACGCATCGAGTGCAGTGGTGACACGGCCCGCTGCATTGGCGGCATCGTCGAGTGCGGCCGCACTGTCCGCTTTGCGCACCGCATCGCCCAGCGCCTGCGCAGCAGGACCGACGGCATCAAAGGCGTGTGCCCGCGTATCCATCGCACGCTCACGATGGCGCTCCGCCATCACACCGGCATTGCTGGCGGCGTGATCGAGCATCGAGGAATGGGACTTTGCCCCGAACCAGTCGATCCGCGTCTCAGCGCCGAGGGTCTCGGCGACCTTGTTGAAAGTCGGACCGATGCTACCGAGAAAGTCGGCCCACTTGTTGGACAGGAACGCCATCAGCTTGAGCCAGAGCTGCTCGACGCTGGCCGTGATCGCGCGGAAATCATCGACAAACGAGCTGGCCGTGATCTTGATGCCGTCCCAGACGGCTCGTGCCAGATTACCCATCAGCTCGAGCGCGCGCCCAAACCCGCCGGCGCCTTTGACCAGCTGCCCGAACCAGTAGATTAGCTCGCCGGCGCCGACGATCAGTGCGCCGATGCCGGTGCGGATGATGGCGCCGCGCAGCAACGCCAGCGCACCCGACAGGCTGAAGGTGGCAATCCGTGCCGCAACGAAGGCAACCACCCAGCGTCCGGCCATGAAGCCGGCAAAAGCGATGCCGATGGCGGCAAGATGCTCCAGATTGTCGGCGAGCAGAATGATCGCGGCTGCGACGGCGGCGGACGTTCCCGCCATCTTGTCCCAGCGGCCCACCAGCTGCAGCGCCGCATTACCCAGAAGCGTGAAGGCATCGCCAATGGTGGCCGGCATCGCGTCGGCTTCCTTGCGCAGGCGCTCGAGATTGCCGAGCAGTGCACGCCGGATCACATCGCCGGTGATGTCGCCTTCCGCGCCAAGAGTGCGCAGCTGATTGACGTTGACCTTGAGCTCCGCCGCCAGCAGTTCGGCGATCCGCCCGCCGCTGGCGATCACGGTGTTGAGGTTCTCGCCCGAGAGCTTGCCGAGCGCCATGGCCTTTGACAGTGCGTTCTGCACGGACGCCGCGCGATCAGCCTTGGCGCCTGAAATCACCATCGCGTTGTTGAGCGCTTCGGTGAAATCCAGGCTCTCCTTCGTAGACAGGCCAAGCTCCCGCAGCGCCGTGGCGTTGGCGAGCCAGGATTCCGTCGTTTGCGTAATGCTCGAATAGGTGCGCCGTGTCATGTTGGCGAGCCGCTCCATCACCGCGGCACCGCGTTCCTGCGATCCGGTGGCGAGATCGACCCGGGAGCGCAGATCGGTCCATGTGTTGGCGTAAGTGACGAGCTGCTGGACGCTGATTGCGGCGCCGAGCACGCCCATCACCCGGCTCACCACCTTGCCGGTGATGTCAGCCTGCTTCTCGATCCGCTTGAAGCTCGTCTCGCCAACCTCGCCAACGCCCTCGAACTCGGAGCGGACCAGCCGGCCGCCCTCGGCAACGAGCCGGACGGAGACGCGTTTTTCTGCCATGGGTCAATCTTCCTGTCAGACGGAGACACGCCTTGCGTGACGGTGCCGATCCGCGGAAACTTGAGTCATGTCCGAGATCGTCACCTTGTCCGCCAAATTTGAGATCCAGATCCCCGAGGCCCTCCGCGCTGCGCGGGGCTGGAAGGTCGGTCAGGTCTTCGCACTCATGCCAAAGGGAACTGGCATTCTGCTGATACCGGTGCCGGAACAGAGTTCACTTGCCGGGATCGCAAAGGGTGCTGAAGCGACCGATTGCCGGGATCGGTCGGATCGGTTCTGACCGCCAAATTCCCAACAAGGCTTTGCCTGTGCGTCATTGACATATGCGTCTGGCAACCTGGAGGAAGATGACATGAGCGAAGCTTTCAAGAGTATCGAACAGGGCCTGAAGGAGGCGCTGGCGCATGTGCGTGGTGAGCGGATGGCCACGGTCCACGAAATCGAACTGTCGGAACCGGACGTCCAGGCGATCCGGGCTGATACCGGTCAGTCGCAATCCGCGTCTGACGGCAGCATTGGCAGGAAGAAGAGCAGGCGCCTGAACCGGGGGTAATGCCGCAAGTCCTGACAGGCCGGCGTGCAACAGTCGTATCTGATCAGGCGCGCTCGGCCGCCATCTGTTCGTTGAGCTTGCGCACCATCACCGCCTCGATCTCGGACAGACATTCGGCGGCAATCAGCGGACTGACACCGAGTGCGCGCGCCATGGCTAAGGCAGCGTTCATGTCCCAGCCGATGACGACCGTGGCGCCCATGCCGCCAACCACACGCAATTGTCCAGTCAGGCGCTGGACGAGATCCCAGACCTGCCAACCCTCCGGAGTTTCCGGAGAGTTCAGCCGCGCCGGGCAATCTTCGCACGCGCTTTCGCAGGCCGCGCAGTAGGCCTCGCCCCCGCCGAAGTGCCATTCGGCAAGGGCGATGAGGCGTTTTTTTCCGCATCCAGCATCAGATACGGCGCGAGACAGCGGGTCTGGAACGCCTCGAACACCGGCCAGATGTCGAGGAGCGCATCGATCCCTTCCGGCGTGACCGACATCGGCATGCCGCTCTCATCGCCGACGCCCTCCCAATCCATCACCACGCGGCGGGCGACCGCCTTCGCCATGACCAGCGCCATTTCTTCCTGGCTGGCATCCTTGGGCAAAGATTCGACGGTGGGATCGTTGCGGGCGGCGACCATGGTGGCCGTGGTCACCGGCAGCACATGCAGACGCAGGCCCGCTCCAAGGTCGAGCCATTTCGGCTCAGTGGAAAGGTCGAGACGGATCATGGTCAGTAGTCCTCCACGTCATTGATGAGCACGGTGGTGCACATGCGGCCGAGCGTGGCGTCGCGCGCCGCCTGCCAATCGAACGATGCCTGCACGCCCTGCGGCCCGGAAATTTCCAGGCGGGGCCGCGGCAGATAGACCGCGTGCGCCGTGAAGGTCAGGCTTTCGCCAGAGATGAGTGTGTATGAAAACTCCAGCTCGCAAGGAGCGCCGTTGATCGCCTGTGTCACCAATGTCGAGTCGGCAAAGCGGACCTCGGTACGGCCGGTGAGCGCCGCAATCGACGGATCGGCGCCATCGATCATGCCGTCGGCACGGATAGTCTCGATGCGGTCGAGATTGTTGGCATAGGTGATCTCGGTCGAGATCACGTTGCCCAAAGCGGTGCCGTTGCGCTTGATCGCGCCGTTGAAGTGCCCGAAGCGGATGAGATCCAGCTCCGCGGGCGTGCCGGCCTGTGACGTGGTGTTGATCGTCTCGCCCTGTGCCACCAGCCGCGCCGTTGCGGTCAGCAAGCCAGAGCGCTGCATTTGCCAGGTCAGTTGATCGAGCACTGCGCCGGAATAGAGTGCGTATCGCGGCACCTCAGGCATTCCGGTCTCGATTGCCATCGACGGCAGGGTCCAGGATCCGGATTGGAAAGTGTGGGTGAAGGGCCCCGGTGCCGTCCCCGTCGTCGTCGGCGCACCAAACGCCGCCTTCAGCCAGAAGCCGAAGGCTTGCGCATCGATCGGCACCACGACGTCGCCATCGGCGGTCACCGCATCCTTGACCGGCGCCAGCGGATCGCGGCCATAGCCCAAGAGCTCGGAATTGAGCAGCGGCTGTTCCGCTCCGAGCGTCGTGCTGGCGAATGGCATGCGGCTGAAACCGCTCGCCGGCGGGGTGCCATAAATCGTCTCGAACGCGAGCGCCATTCGCGCCCGCGCCCCTTGGGCTCGTGCCATGGTGTTTCTCCTCGGATTGTCGGGATCAACCGAGCGGGTCGGCCGTCGAATAATGCAGCACCACCGGGATCATGGCGGCTTTCAGGGCGGCCGCGCCCTCGATGGGCAGATCGACCGGCTGCGGCGCTTCCGCCTCGATCCAGTCGCACAGTCCCCCGAGCGTGCGGTCGCCGGCAATCGCCGCACCAATGCTGGCGCACAGCGCATCAAACGCCGCATCGCGGCCCGCGCCCTGCACGACGGCCTCGATCTCGGCCCGGTGCTGATAATGGTAGATGAGTGGCGACAGCGTCGTCTCCGGCTCACCCGGATCGCCATCACGCAAAATCAATAGCCCTGCCGCAGGTACACGCTCGGGCAGCACCTCGCCGCGCAGCACGGTGGCTGGCAACATTGAAAGCTGCGCGTGTAGCGCGGCGAGGATGGTTTCGCGGGTGGTGGGCATGATGGTCCCGGTTCGCCGGGACCAGCCCGGCGTCAGTGATCCCTGTCGGGTTTCTGCTCCGAAAGAGCGGCCAGCCGTCGCGGCAGATCCGAGCGGCCGTGCAGGAAATCGACGATGATCACCTGATCGGCGTCCTCGACGAAAACGACGAAATGCTGACCCGCTCGCGTGAAACGCAGATCCTCGGGCAGGTCCGGATCGATGAGGCGGCGGCAGTCCTGCGACATAGCCGTGCCCGCCGCAATCGCCGCGCAACGTGCGATCAGGTCTTCCTCGTAGGCGGCAGCCTGTCGCGGACCGAAGGTCTCATGCGTCCAGCGAGCGATTTCGACGAGCGATGTTTCCGCCTGTCGCGTCAGGCGCCAGGGTTTCGGCATCAGGATTGCGCGCGGGCGGCAGTGAAGGCACGGCGAACGGCATCCTCGCCAGAACCCTCGGCCAGATCACCGCGTCGAGCCTGTTCCAACCCGGTCGTCAACCGGTCGCGCAACGCGCCGAGTTCGGCTTCCTCGCGCTCGAGAAGACGCAGCCCTGCACGCAAGGCTTCCGAGGCATTCTGATAGCGCCCCGACGCCACCAGCCGGTCGACCAGAGCAGATTGAGTGTCGGTAAGAACGACGTTGCGGGTGGCCATGCGTGTCTCCATCAAGGATATTGGCAATATATGCCAATGCCCTATGAATGTCGACCACGAGCCAAAGGTGGGTTTGTGGGGGCCAGGCCCCCCGATCCATATTGGCGTGGCACCGTGGAAAGAATGATGGTCATGGTACGCAGCCTTCAGGACAAGCTCGCCAGGCTCGACCCGGCCCGCCGCGCGCGGATCGAGGCCGAGGCTAATCGCCTGCACACCGAATGCCGGGCGCCGATTCTTGATAGCACGATTACCTGTCCGCATTGCGGGCATTCGCAAAACGAGACCATGCCGACGGATGCCTGCCAGTGGTTTTACGAGTGCAAGGGCTGCGGCACGCTCCTCAAACCAAAACCGGGTGATTGCTGCGTTTTCTGCTCCTACGGCACGGTACCCTGTCCGCCGATCCAGGCCCATAAAGGATGCTGCAGTTGATAGCCTGACTGGATCGAGCCGCTCAGGAACGCGTTTCCGTCCAATTCGCCACGATCATCCCCGGCAGGGCATTCTCAACCGCACGCGCATCGCGCGCCAGATCGAGGCGTTTCGGCAGCTTCACCTGCGGCACCAGCAAGAAGATCACGGCGGTGGCGCGACCTTGCAGCCGGCTCGAGACGCGACCATCCTTGTGCCGGGTAATGTTTTCGCGGACACGGCCCGCCTTGCTGACGCGAACATTGTCGGCCACCAGCAGGCTCGGACCGGTGCGGCGATAGACGAAGCGCAGGCGCATGCCGGTGCGACGCTCCCACGCGCCAGGCGTGACGCGGCCACCACGAGATGATTTGCCCGCTACCGGCATCGGGATCGCCAGCCAAAACCCGTTCTTGGAGCGGATCAGTGGGCCGGTGTTGTGCGCACCAACAATCACTGGTGCTTTCGACCAGACCAGCGCTGCCGCGTTGAGACTCTGCCGACCTTTCGGATACTGCTCGGAGCGAATGGTGCGGGCGAGCCGAGACCCGAGACCCGCACCGGTAATTTGTGCGCGCCAGGTGGACTTGAGACCGGCGCCAGCTTTGCGCATGGCGGCGGTGACCGCCTTTTGGCCGGCGCGGGTTTCCGCCTCCATTGTCCGGGCAATGTCACCGACAATGCTGAGGGCGAGTTTCATGCGGAGCGGAGATCCAAAGTCCAGACGAGCCGCTTGCGATCACGCACCGGCTCGCCCTGAATGATGAAGGTTTCGCCATCGACCTCGATCCGGTCGCCGGGGCGCGGGTTCGGCACCTCGGCGAGGCGAAGATCGATGCGCGTGGCTTCCGACCATAGCCGCGCCTCACCGAAACCGGTGACCTCGTCCGCACGTCGGGCAATGATACGCACACGCACGGCCGTTCCGCCATCGGGCGTATAGACAGCGTCCCTGCCGATGTTCGGATCGCCGAACAGGTCGTCGATCGCCTTGGCGAAGGCGCTCATACCCATCAGTTGCTCGTGTGGATGCGCACCGCGAGCCGCGGGCGCTTGTTGACCGGTAGGGTCGAGGCCTCGGTCTTGACCTCAATGGCGCTGCCGTCGGGACGTGCGATCTGCCGGGCATAGATCGGCAGGCCGACGGTGTTGACTGTCTCGATCAGGTTCGCCGGCGCGCCGTAGGTCACGAAGGTGTCGAGGGTGCCGAGCGGGAACGCGATGCCCTCGCTCGCCGGGATCAGCGTCTCGGTTTCGCCGGTGGAGAGGGTGACGGTGGCGTTGTACTCCTCGAACATGATGCCGGCGAAGGGGAAGCGCCGGCGCGTATCTTCGCGGAGCGGTTGGGCGCCGGTCGAGGCATAGTACTTGTAGGCGTCCTCGACCTTGGCGTGGCCGATCAGCTTGTCGAAGAACTCAGGGCTGACGAGCGCCAACACGCCGGTCATGGTCTCGCCCTTGAGTTCCGTCTCGACCTTGCGCAGCACCTCGCGCACCTTGGCCTGGACGTTGGTACCGGCGGTGCCGAGCACGAAATCGACCGCCTGCTGGGAAAGCCCGAACTCGGTGAAGTAGTTGTAGAGCGTGGTGCCGGCGCCGTCCTTGACGATGCCGCGCAACGCATTGACCTCCATGTACTCGCGGGTCTGGGCGTGCTTGACCCGCATGCGAGTGAGCTTGCGCTCCATGACGGTGGCGAGCGGGTCGGCCGCGTCGGCGACGCCGAAACCGCGCACGCCCTGGATGTCCTGGGGCGTGATCACGTCGTCGTGGGGAATCCACGGCACCGTGAAGGAACGCATCGAGCGCGTGTCGCGGTTGGCGACGGTGGCGGGACCGCCGAGCGGCACGGTCGGCAGGAGGTTTAGCACGCCTTCGGCCTGTTCGATGACGACGGAGCGTTGGGTCACGCCCTCGAAGCGGAACAGGCCCATCTGCCCGAGCCGGGTATAGACGTTGGGCAGGATGTTGATGGCCTGGGTCATCTCGGCGAGCGAGTAGCCGCCCGCGTCGAACGGGTTGATCATGGCGACCATGATGTCGGGTCTCCTTGGGATGCGACGGGCATGAAAAAGACCCCGAAGGCGGACGCCTCGGAGCCGGTGACGGATTGGATCTGACGAGCGCGGATCAGGCGGTGTCGCGCGGCACGATACCGGCAGAGCTCAGCTCGGTGTGCTTGACGGTCGTCTTGGCCGCGTCATCGACGGAGGCGTCGAAGACGAGCGCCGCCTTGGAGACGATCGCCGGGCCGCGGGCAACCATGAGGCCGGTCCTATCGCCGGCCGTCGCGTCGACCGCCTCGATCAGGACGGCCGTTGCGACCTCCGCACCCTCGTCTCCGACGACCTCGGCGTCCGGCGACAGGCGGTACTTGCCCGAGGCGGTGATCCGGCCGAGGACGGATCCGAGCGCGTAGTTCGTGCCAGCCTTGAGGGTCACAGCCTCGCGGCAGTAGCTCGCATTGAGCTCGTATTTGAGCAGGTCGCCAAGGGTCGGCGACATGGTGAGAACGGTCATGATGATCCTTCCTTTCCTCAGCTGCGGTTGGCCGAGGCGCGCTCACGCGCACGACGCACGATGGGGCTTTCGCCGCCGTTCGATGCCGGCGAGCCGGCCGGTGACGGCGCCACGGCGACCACAGAGCTCGCCTCGGCGCGTGCCGCGAGGGCGTCGAGGATGGAGCTTCGCAGCGCATGCGGCGCAATCCCCTTGGCCATGGCGTCGGCGGCGTCGATGGCCACGCCCAGTCGGGCACCCTGGGCGGCAATGGCGGCGATCTCCGCATATTCGGCGCGCAACCGTTCCGCGGTGTGGTCGGTGGTGGGTACGTCGGTGGTCGCCGGCGCCGCGACCTGCGGTGCGGGCTGCGGCGTATCGGGGGTTTCCGGTTCGGGCGCGTTCGTCTCGATGACGGCGTCGCCATCGATCGCCGCACCGGCATTGGGGTCGATGGTCATTTCGGTCTTTCTCCTTGGAGGTTGACGACTGCGGGCGCTCTGCGAAGCACCCCTGATCAGGCGTGGCGGGTCGAGCATCCGGGTGAGATCGGCAAGTGCGTGGCCGACGGTGCCGACTTGGTCGGCAAGGCCGGCGTCGATGCCCCGCTGGCCCCGATAGATCGCGGCCTGCGTCGCGTGGACAGCGCCGGGGCTCATGTTCCGGTTGCGCGCCACCAGGGTGACGAGGTCGGCATGGAGCGCGTCGACATCCGCCTGGATCGCCGACAACGCCGTATCCGAAAGCGGCTCGTGGGCATTGCCCTCGATCTTGCGATCGCCCGCGTGAACGAGCGTCCATTTGAGGCCGGCCATGACGTCGGCGATGCTCTCGTCGACATGGATGGCCACGACGCCGATGGATCCGACCTCCGCCGTCCGGGTGACGTAAAGGCGGTCCGCCACGCTGGCGATGGCAAAGGCAGCCGACAGCGCGCTTTCGCTCGCGACAGCCCAGAGTGGCTTCTGCGCGGCTTCGCGCAAGGACACGAGGCGATCGACCAGATCGAAGAGACCGCCGACCTCACCGCCTGGCGAGTCCAGTTCCAGCAACACGGCCCGCGCAGCTGGATCGGCCAGCGCGGCCTCCACCGCAAAAGCGATCTCGCCATAGTCGCTGGCGCCCAGAAAACCGGTGAGCCAGTCGCCACGCGTCACCAATGGCCCGAGGATCGGCACCACGGCGATGCCGGGACCGGTAACGGAATGGCTCGCCACCTGCGGCGCATCGCGGGCCGGAAGCATGGCCTGGCGTGTATCGAGCATTGGGCCGGCGGCGAGCAGGCCGTCGAGCGCTCGCGGGGTGATCGCCAAGGGCCGACCGCCGAGCCGGGTGAGCAGCGGATTCAATCGCGTCATGGAAACCTCAGTCGGCGGCGACGTTCGCCTGGTTGTCCGCTGGTGCTGCCTCTTGAGCATCGGTCAGCAGCCTCGGGTCGGATGAGGCGCTGCCGAAGGAGAGGCCAAGCTGGCGCTCTCGCGCACGGTCCGCAGCAATCTCGGCATCGACCTGATCGGCGTCATAGCCGCGCTCGGCGAGCGCCTGTGTCCGGCTCTTCAGCCCCGCCTCGATCTGTTCGATCTCGGCGCGCGCGTCCTTCAGCGGATCGACCCAGTCCCATTTGGGCGGCAGCCAGGAACAGCCGAGATAAACGCGCCTCTGCTGTTCGTAATCGGGCAAGGCAATCGCGCCCGCCATGACCGCCGTATCGAGCCATCGCGCCCAGACCCGTCGACAGATTTGCCAGACCATGACCGAGTGCTGGTAGGCCTCGATGCGGCGGCGGAACTCGAGGAGCGCGAGCCGCGAGTTCGAGTAGTTTGCCTTCAGCATGTCATTCGACAGATACGCATACGGGATGCCGAGCGCCGCCGAGACCTGCAGCAACGTGCGGTATTGGAACGGCTCGTAGGTCTGGCCGACATCGGCCGGCGCCGAGGTCTGCACCTCTTCGCCCGGCTCCAGCATCACGATCTGGCCGGGCTGCAGATCCATCGTCCGCTCGCCGCCTTCGTCGCTCTCGGCGATGTCGAAGGGCTCCGCCGGCGCCGGCGTGGTGATGAAGAGCGCATGCATGGCCGCGACCTTCTTCCGGTCGAGCTCGGCGTCGTCGTACTGATCGAGCAGGAACAGCTTCACGATGCCCGGCGCAAAGCGGGAAATCCCGCGCAACTGCCCAGCATCGACCGGATCGATGACGTGGATGACCTCGGCCGCCGACACCCGCACGATCTCGCCGGCGAGCCCTGGATCGGTCACGTCACCCGGATGGCGGCGCAGGAAGTGGTAGGCGACGCGCCTGCCGATCCGGTCGAACTCAATCCCCTGACGGACGACATTACCGCCGGGAAGCTGCTCGTTGCGGCTGAGCGGCAGCATCTCGGAGGGGATCATCTGCAGCTGCAGCGGCACCATGAGCCCGTCATCGGGCCGGCGCGGACGGAAGCGGAAGAACACTTCACCGGCGATGAATACCTCGCGCGCGGCGCGCCGCTGCTGGCCGTAGAAATCGGTAAAGCCTTCGGCGTCGCTATCGTCAGTCCAGTCAAACCAGAGTCGCTGCACGCGCGCCTTGAGATCGGCATCGGCGATCAGGGACGACGGCTTGATGCCGTCGCCCACCACATTGCCGGCCCAGCTCTCGATGGCGTTCGCCGCATAGCCGTTGTTGCGCACCAGCCATCGGGCGCGCGCGGTGATGTCGGCGCCGGCGGCCGCGATCAGCGTGTTGAGATGCGCCCGGCTCGGCTGGAAGTGCCGCAGCCTGCGGCTTGCCTGGCCCGCCTCGAAGCCGCCCACCAGAGCGCCGATGCGGCGGCGCCACCGTGTGATCGATTCCAGCACGAGTCAGAGCCCCTTGCTTGCCGTCGTGCGAACGATGCGACGGCGCGCGCCGGTTTGCTCCTCGGCGATCCGCCGTTCGAGGTCGCCGAGGGCGACCGCCATTTCGGCATCGCTCGCATAGGTGATGCGGCGCCCCTCGACCTCGACGGTGCGCACGCCGCGCCATCGGGCGGCGAGCAGCGCATCGCGGCGCGCGATCATGTCCTCAAGCGTCATGGTCTCGGTCTCAACTCAGATAGCTGGGCGTGAACACCCGTCGGCCGCGCCGGGCAGGCGCTCGTCGCACCAGACCCGCGGAGGCGATCTCTGGCGTGCCGGGGTCAGAGGCCGTGGTCTCTGGCCCCACTGTGTTGCTCGGATCGAGCGAGCCGACCTGGCGTTCGAGATCGCGCCATTTCTGCTCGCCCCAGCGGTCGGCACCGGCGATCCAGGCGGCGGCACGGGCATAGACCCGGCAATCCAGCGCCTCGTTGCGTTCGCGGAGCTTCTGCCATTCGAGCCGCTGAAACCCGCGCCTGGTCTTCACCGTCACCAGCTGTTCGGCGACGAACTGCTTGCACCACTCGCTGTCGGCCCAAGCCGGCAGGTGGATGGTCCCTGCGGGAAAGCTGGCGCCTCCGGCACGCTCATCGTCGGTCGGCCGCTCCAGCCGGAGGTAACGATAGGTCTCGGCCTTGAAGGTCGAGACCGCCACCGACCACAGCCGCGCGCCGCGCCGTAATCGCTTGCCGCCGGCGGTCGCATCGACATAGGTCGGCCCGGAAACTGGGCTCGCCCGGTTGAAACCCTCGACCCCCTTGACCGGCGCCACCTGAGCGAAGCCGGCGCGCCGGGCCCAGCCGTAGACAGCAGGCGCCTCGAAACCGGTGTCGATCGCGAGACGTGATAGACCCATCGCCGCCCCTGAGGCGTGCGGCCAACTTCGGCTTAAGAGGCCGTCCAGCGCAGACCAGGCGGCGGCATGTTCCGGCCCGCCTTCGACGACGACATGATCGACCAGCCAGCTTTCCAGCCCGCGGCCCCAGGCCCAGACGTCGATCTCAATCCGGTCTTTCTGGACGTCGGCGCCGGCAGTGAGAAACAATCCGCCCATCGGCACCGTGCCGGCCGGCCAGCTCTCCCTACGATCGTAGAGCCGCTGCCAGTCCGGCGCCTCGCCGGTCTCGACCCAAGTCTCGCCGAGAATGGTGTTGCGGAACGCCTTGATCGCCTCGTCGCTCCCTTGTGCGGCTTCCCAGCTCCTGGCGATCTGCATCCAGCTCATCCAGCCCACCGGCGAATAGAGCGCCGAGAGGTGATAGCCAACGGTCCGTGGATCGCTTGAGGTGGCGGTTGCCCGCCATTCGCCGGCCTCGAGCATCAAAGTCTTGTGGTGTTCGGCGATCGTTGTTATTCGGCCTGCAATAGTGACCCCCTGAGCCGGGGGATCGGCGTCCAAAATTGACCCCCTATAGATTGGCTGTTGCGCTGCCTGCTTTGTCATGAAGCAGGTGGTCGGGGATGCTGATCGTGGAGACGATTGCGCGGATACGGCGCGAGCACTTCATCAAGGGCAAGACGATCAAGGAGATCGCCCGTGACCTGAAGGTGTCGCGGAACACGGTCCGGAAGGTGCTGAGATCCGGAGAGACTTCGTTCGAGTATGAGCGTCAGGTGCAGCCGCGGCCCAAGCTTGGACGATGGGCGGCGGAACTCGATGAACTGCTGGCGGCGAACGCAGCCAAATCCGCGCGCGAACAACTGACGCTGATCCGGATCTTCGAAGAGTTGCGCGGACGCGGCTATGACGGCGGCTACGATGCCGTGCGGCGTTACGCCAGGCGCTGGAGCAAGGAGCGCGGGCAATCGACGGCGGCGGCCTATGTCCCGCTGAGTTTTGCGCCAGGAGAAGCCTATCAGTTCGACTGGAGCCACGAGATCGTTCTCCTCAACGGCGTGACGGTACTCGTGAAGGTCGCCCACGTCCGGCTGTGTCATAGCCGCATGCTGTTCGTGCGCGCCTATCCGCGCGAGACGCAGGAGATGGTGTTCGACGCCCACGACCGGGCGTTCGCACTGTTCAAGGGCACCTGCAGTCGCGGCATCTACGACAACATGAAGACGGCGGTGGAGACGATCTTCGTCGGCAAGGATCGCCGCTACAATCGCCGCTTCCTGCAGATGTGCAGCCACTATCTCGTCGACCCGGTCGCCTGCACGCCGGCGTCGGGCTGGGAGAAGGGCCAGGTGGAGAACCAGGTCGGGTTGGTCCGGGAACGCTTCTTCACGCCGCGGCTGCGGTTCAAAAAGCTGGACGAACTCAACGCCTGGCTGCTCGACAAATGCATCGCCTACGCCAAGGCGCATCGGCATCCGGAGCTGTCCGATCAGACGATCTGGGATGTGTTCGAAGCCGAACGGCCGAAGCTCGTTCCCTATGCCGGTCGGTTCGACGGATTCCATGCGGTGCCGGCATCGGTCTCCAAAACCTGCCTGGTGCGCTTCGACAATAACAAATACTCGGTCGCGGCCAGCGCCGTCGGACGTCCGGTCGAGGTTCAAGCCTATGCCGACCGTATCGTCATCCGTCAGGATGGACGGATCGTTGCGGAGCATCCGCGGTCGTTCGGACGCGGCGAGACGACCTACGATCCCTGGCACTACGTGCCGGTGCTCGCGCGCAAACCCGGGGCCTTGCGTAACGGCGCACCCTTCAAGGACTGGGTGCTGCCGGCCGCGATCGAACGGATCCGGCGCAGGCTCGCCAGCACCGACGACGGCAATCGACAGATGGTCGACATCCTCAATGCGGTGCTGACTGACGGTTTGTCGGCGGTCGAAGCCGCCTGCGCCGAGGCGCTTGGTCACGGCGTCCATTCCGCTGACGTCGTTCTCAACATCCTGGCTCGCCAACGCGAACCCGCTGCACCGGCCAACATCATGACGCCGGCGGCACTGACGCTCCGCCATGCGCCGATCGCCGATTGCGCCCGCTACGACAACCTCCGGAGGACCATCTGATGGAACGAACCCAAATCTTCGACCTCATGGGCGAGCTCAAACTCTACGGCATGAGGGCTGCCTTCGACGAGATCATGGCGACGGCCGTCAAGCGCCAGCACGAACCTCAGCGCATCGTCGGCGACCTGCTCAGCGCCGAGATCAACGAGAAGCAGGCGCGGTCGATCAAGTACCAGCTCACCATCGCCAAGCTGCCGTTGGCCAAGGATCTCGACGACTTCCAGTTCGAAGGCACGCCGATCAATCAGACGCTCGTCAACGATCTCGCCGTCGGCGGCTTCATCGCCCAGCAGCGCAACGTCGTGCTCGTCGGCGGCACCGGCACGGGCAAAACCCACCTGGCCATCGCAATCGCCAGAAGCTGCATCCGATCCGGCGCCCGCGGTCGCTTCTACAACGTGGTCGACCTCGTCAACCGCCTCGAGATCGAGACCCGTAACGGACGTCAGGGCCGGCTTGCCGAACATCTGACCCGGATGGACTTCATCGTGCTGGACGAACTCGGATATCTGCCCTTCGCCCAATCCGGCGGCCAGCTTCTGTTCCATCTCGTCAGTCGGCTCTATGAGCGCGCTTCCGTCATCGTCACTACCAATCTCGCCTTCGGCGAATGGCCCAGCGTGTTCGGCGACGCCAAGATGACCACCGCGCTGCTCGATCGGTTGACCCACCACTGCGACATCGTCGAGACCGGCAACGACAGCTGGCGCTTCAAAAGCCGCGACGACGATCACGCCGCCCGCGCTCGTCTCGTCTCCGCAATCCCGGCCAGCTCCGACGAGTCGAGCGCTACCCTCAAATCACGCCGCGCGAAGGGGTCAAAATTGGACGCCGATACGGGGTCAAATTTGTAAGCCGATTGACACCCCATGGCCGAAGTCGCCCCCTTGGTGCGCCGCCCGGTCGAGGTCGACCTTGACGGCACCTATCCCGAACTCGGCGTCCGTTCGTTCGGCAAAGGCACGTTTCACAAACCTGATCTGCCCGGCGCGGAGGTAGGCAACAAGAAGCTGTTCCGCATCTGCGCTGGTGACCTCCTGTTCAACATCGTCTTCGCCTGGGAAGGCGCTGTGGCAGTCGCCCAGCCTGAAGATGAGGGTCGCGTTGGATCGCACCGCTTCCTGTCATGCGTGCCCGCGCCCGAGACGGCAACTGTCGAGTTCCTGCGGTTCTATTTCTCGACTCCCGAAGGTCTGCAAAAGCTGGGTGAAGCATCGCCCGGCGGGGCGGGGAGAAACCGGACGCTGGGATTGAAGAAACTCGAGGCTATACAGGTGCCCGTCCCCTTGATCGACCATCAGCAGTGGTTCGACCGCCTGCAGGCGAAAGCCCGCAATGTCCGCGCCATCCGGGGACGCACCGCGCAGGATGTCGAGGCTTTGATCCCGGCCATGCTGAACGAGATCTTCAACGGTCCGGCGAAGGCGGCGTAGTGACGACCGCGCTCAGCCGTTGGCAGGCGCGCCAGTCCAGAGCTTTGTCTCGGGGCTGGGGGTCTTTTTCCCGTTGGGTAGATCGAAGCGGAGCAATCCGGCTTTCCGATTTGCCGCCGCGATCTTGTTCAGATGGGTCGTTCGGACGGGAACTTGCTCCATCACTTCGCTGGCGAGCTTGCTGAACGCGATCCCCGGTTTGTCTGCAACCGAGCGGAGCATCAATTCTGTGGCCCATCCCATGTGGGCGGAGCAGCCAACCCCGTCGCGATCAGTCTCGAAAGCGATGATCTGGTCCTCCGGAAAGAGCTGCGACTGTCCGCTTTCCTCCGTCTGGATGGCGTGGCGTGTACGGACCGCCTCCTTCTCTACCTTTTCCTGAACGGTTCGGAAAACCTCCACCCCGAATCCGCTGTGCGTGCCGAGGATCAGGCGCATCTTGATCCGATCCTCACGCGGCTTTCGGATGGCCATGTCCGTCAGATAGGTCGCCACCCGCGCTTCCTTCATCTTGGCCTTCAGAAGCTGCAGGATTTTTGTTTCGTTGGAACCCTCGGGCATCGCCTCGAACGCGGCCTTCCATGCGGGGTCCGCCAGGAACCGACCCACGGAATCCGCGACGCCATCCCAACCGGCGTGCCGGTTCACTTCTTCGGCCATGAAGTTGAACAGGAACTCGCCGTTCAGATTTTGGAGGAAATCGAAAACCTTGCTGGATTCGACGTTCCAACCTGTGGGATCAATGAACGTGAAGGTAAAGCCATCGCGGCATGCAGAGCGTATGCCGTCGAGATTGTCCTCGAATGTGCCCGAGAAGACTTGGATGTCGAATTCAGGCTTCTGGGCCGCGAACTGCTGCAGCTTGGCGACCGAAGCAGGGTTTCGTTCACAAAACCGGAAACGAACCTTGAGCCCAGATCGTCCCATTTTGAGCAGTGACTGGCGCACGGTCTCCAACGTTTCGATGGCCTGAGAGAACGAAGCGTCGGAATACTTGCTCGTGTCCGACACCCGCCACGGTCCGGCGAAGGCATCGACGAAATTGAATACCGGTGATCTGCCTTGAAAGAGCTTGTAAGCGGCAGATTCGAGGTACTTGTTGAGGAACAAGTGTTTTATGAACGATTGTTCGCGCCCCTGATAGTTTTCGATCCGAGGCGGCATTAAGCATCCTCGGCCTGCAGAGCGCGAATGATGGGTTCAGGAACGATCTGCCACGGAAAGCCATTCCACTCTTCGCCATCGAGCATACGTCCGCCAGACTTTGGCCGGGCTCCGCCCCACTGTTTGAAAAAGAACGCCACGTCGTCACGGTCGCAGATGTCACGAAGCTCGCGGGCCCAGCCTTCCTCCATGGGACGAGCACGGGGTCCGCTTTCTCCCCCAACGATGGCCCACGCGACACCCTGCAAATTGACGTCCCCGATCGCCCCGAGCAGCGGCTCGAACGAGATGAAACGAGCATCGGAGTTGATCTGCTTCAGGTGCGCGATCCGGCTCGTGTGGGCGGCGTCCTCAACCGAGACGCCCAGCCAGATATGGCGCGGGACCGGCCCTCCGTCATACCGCTTCCGGACATAGTTGCGCATGAGCGAACTGCGCTTGGTCAGCACCTGATAGACATGCCAGTTCGCCTGCTCCATGGCATCGAACACCTGGTCGATGAATGTGCGGTCGATGTCCTTGTGGAAAAGGTCGCTCATCGAGTTCACGAAGATCATCCGGGGCTTTTTCCAAAGCGCCGGTTGCCGCAGCCTCGACGGCCAGAGTGTCAGGTCGAAGCCCTGCTCGTAGGGATGTCCAGCAATGCCACGCCAGCGCTCGGCGAAGCGTTCGGCATAACAGTTGTCACAACCCGGGCCGACCTTGGTGCAGCCCGTCACCGGGTTCCACGTCGCGTCCGTCCATTCGATGTCCGACTTCTGAGCCAACTGCTCGCCTCATGCTTTTCGACGATGCTAACATGCGGCTGACTCGGCACAAAGAGCGAACGGAGGTCGTCTTGCGATTGATTGCCTGATGTGGCCCGCCTGCCGTGGCGGGGACAATGTTTGATCTCCGTTCCATCCGGCATCCAGACGGATTTGCGAAATCGCCAGCGCGGGCGAGTTCACAAAACGACACAAAAGCAATGCTTTATAGCTGTTCACCGGAAAGCGCGCGGTTAACAGGTCCTGAGAATATCGGCCCGGAGAGAACGCTTCCGGGCCTCTTGGCGTCGGGGTCGGTTAACAGCCCCACCCGCATAACCCTCGAAAACAACGGGAAAATCCGACCGCAGCCGGATCGGGAGAACGCTTTCGCGGGGGAAAATGGCGGAGGGAGTGGGATTCGAACCCACGGTACGGTTTCCCGCACACACGCTTTCCAAGCGTGCGCCTTAAGCCACTCGGCCATCCCTCCGAACGCCCTCTCATGACCGCCGACGGTGATTTTTGCAAGAGAGGGTTCGTCAGACGCGAGCAAAGGGAAGCCGCGACCGGCCGGCGCCCTTCACTCGTGACAAGAATCGGTAACTTCCCCGCTCGCCGCCGACGAGATCGGCGCCAACCCTCAGTGCATCGCGGTCGAATTGAGCTGGGTCTGGATACTCTTGAAGTGATCGAGGCGCTCGATCTCGCGATCGAGTTCGTGGCCGGGTTCACCGTTCTTCAGCTTCTCCTCCATCTCCTCGATCTGGCTGGAGAAGGCGGCGCGATCCAGTTCCTCGACCGAGGTGGCGACGTCGGCAAGCACGGTGAGGCCGCTTTCCGACACTTCCGCGAGGCCGCCGAGCACGATGACCTTCTGCCGGGTTGTGCCGGTGATGATCGTGAGGATTCCGGGGCGGATCACCGCGACCACCGGCGCATGGCCGGCCAGCACGCCGAAATCGCCCTCGATGCCGGGCACGTCGACCTGATCGACCTCGCCGGAGAAGGCGAGCTTTTCAGGGGAGACGAGATCGAAGTGGAAAGTTGCCATGGTCAATTAGCGAATAGCGAATAGCGAATAGCGAATAGAAACCCGCATTTCGTTAGCCACCACTCCTATTCGCTACTCCCTATTCGCTATTCGCTGAACTCAGGCCGCCTCGGCCGCGAGCTTCTTGCCCTTCTCGACGGCTTCCTCGATGGTGCCGACCATGTAGAACGCCGCTTCCGGGAGATGGTCGTACCGGCCTTCACAGAGATCGCGGAAACCCTTGATGGTGTCGGCGAGGTCGACGAACTTGCCCGGCGAGCCGGTGAACACCTCGGCGACGTGGAACGGCTGCGACAGGAAGCGCTCGACCTTGCGGGCGCGGGCCACCGTCAGCTTGTCTTCTTCCGACAGTTCGTCCATGCCGAGAATGGCGATGATGTCCTGCAACGACTTGTAGCGTTGCAGCACCTGCTGCACCATGCGCGCGGTCTGATAGTGCTCCTCGCCGACGATCAGCGGCGACAGCATGCGCGAGGTCGAGTCGAGCGGGTCCACCGCCGGATAGATGCCCTTTTCCGAAATGGCGCGGTTGAGCACCGTGGTCGCGTCCAAGTGGGCGAACGAGGTGGCCGGCGCCGGGTCGGTCAAGTCGTCGGCCGGCACGTAAATCGCCTGCACCGAGGTGATCGAGCCCTTCTGCGTGGTGGTGATGCGCTCTTGCAGCGCGCCCATGTCGGTGGCCAGCGTCGGCTGATAACCCACCGCCGAGGGGATGCGGCCGAGCAGCGCCGACACTTCCGAACCCGCCTGGGTGAAGCGGAAGATGTTGTCGACGAAGAACAGCACGTCCTGGCCCTGGTCGCGGAACTGTTCGGCGACGGTCAGGCCCGACAGCGCGACGCGGGCGCGGGCGCCCGGCGGCTCGTTCATCTGGCCGTAGACGAGGGCGCATTTGGAGCCTTCGCCGCCGCCCTTCTTGTTGACGCCGGATTCGATGAACTCGTGATAGAGGTCGTTGCCCTCGCGGGTGCGCTCGCCGACGCCGGCGAACACCGAGTAACCGCCGTGCGCCTTGGCGACGTTGTTAATCAGTTCCTGAATCAGCACGGTCTTGCCGACGCCGGCGCCGCCGAACAGGCCGATCTTGCCGCCCTTGGCGTAGGGCGCCAGCAGGTCCACCACCTTGATGCCGGTGACGAGGATCTCGGCCTCGGTCGACTGGTCGGTGTAGGACGGCGCTTCGGCGTGGATCGGGCGCAGGTCGTCGGCCTTGATCGGCCCCTGCTCGTCGACCGGCTCGCCGATCACGTTCATGATGCGGCCGAGCGTGCCGGCCCCGACCGGCACCCGGATCGGCGCGCCGGTGTCGGTGACGTCGTGGCCGCGCACCAGACCTTCGGTGGTGTCCATGGCGATGGTCCGCACCGTCGATTCGCCGAGATGCTGCGCCACTTCGAGCACCAGACGGTTGTTGCCGTTCTTGGTTTCCAGCGCGTTCAGAATTGCCGGCAGATGGCCTTCGAACTGCACGTCGACGACGGCGCCGATGACCTGGGTGATACGACCGACCTGGTTGGCCGCTGTAGCCATGAGAGAGTCTCCTTTAACGAAAACTGGTGTCAGAGCACGCTGAGCGTCACCGGCACGTTGTTGCGCGTGGCCCGCGAATACGGGCAGATCTTGTGAGCGTCTTCGAGCAGCGCCTTGACCTTGTCCTTGTCGGCGCCGGGAATGCGCAGGGTGATTTCGGCCTTCAGCGCGAAACTGATGTCGTCCTTGTCGATCGAGACATTGCAGCCGACTTCCGCCGCCTGGCCGTCGAGACCGTGCTTCCTGGCGAGCGCGAGCACCGCCTGGCCGAAGCAGGCCGACCAGCCGAGCGCGAACAGTTGCTCGGGATTGTGGCCGTCGCCCGCGCCGCCCATTTCCTTCGGCAGGCCCATCGCCAGCGCGAGAACGCCGCCCTCAAGCATCGCGCGGCCGTTGCGGCCGCCCTTGGTCGTCGCCTTGGTGACATAAGCCATGCTGCGTCTCCTTTGGGACTAGACCGCCTCGGCGCCGGAGATGATCTCGATCAGCTCCTTGGTAATCATCGCCTGTCGGGTGCGGTTGTAGATCAGGGTCTGCTTGCGGATCATTTCGCCGGCGTTGCGGGTGGCGTTGTCCATCGCGGTCATCTGCGCGCCGTAGAACGAAGCGTTGTTCTCCAGCAGTGCGCGGAAGATCTGCACCGCGAGGTTGCGCGGCAACAGGCCGCTGAGGATCTCGTCTTCCTCCGGCTCGTACTCGTAGGAGGTCTTGGCCGCGGCAGCCGTGGCGGGAGCGGGGATCTCCAGCGGAATCACCTGCTGCGCGGTCGGCACCTGCGAGATCACCGACTGGAAGCGCGAATAGAACAGCGTGCAGACGTCGAACTCGCCGGCGGCGAACAGCGCCAGCACCTTCTTGGCGATGTCCTCGGCGTTGACGAAGCCGAGCTGGCGCACCGAGCGCAGCTCGACATTGCCGATGATCTGCTTCTCGAAGGTGCGGCGAAGCTGCTCGTAGCCCTTGCGGCCGACGCAGAAGAACTTCACGTCCTTGCCCTGGTTCATCAGGGCATAGGCTCTTTCGCGCGCCAGACGCACGATCGCCGAGTTGAAGGCGCCGGAGAGGCCGCGCTCGCCGGTGCAGACCAGCAAGAGGTGCACTTGATTCTTGCCGGTGCCGACCAGAAGCGGCGAGCCGCCGGGCGAGCCGGCGGCGGCGCTGGCGATGTTGGAAATCACCGCATCCATCTTCTCGGCATAGGGTCGCGCCGCTTCCGCCGCGCTCTGCGCGCGACGCAGCTTCGACGCCGCCACCATCTGCATGGCCTTGGTGATCTTCTGCGTCGCCTTGGTCGAGGCGATGCGGACACGCATGTCTTTTAGCGAAGCCATTCTCAGCTCACCCTTGCGACCGGCTCGACCGTGTCGCCAACCCTTATTTCGTCATGCCCGGCCTTGTGCCGGGCATCCACGTCGTCCTCGCCGCCACGCCTCAAGCGCGGATGGCCGGATCAAGCCCGGCCACGACGACGATTAAGCGAACGTCTTGGCGTAACCTTCGACGATGCTCTTGATCTTGGCCGCGGTGTCGTCGCTGAGGTCGCGGGTGTCGCGGATGGTGTCGAGAACGTCAGCGTGCTTGCCGCGCAAGAGCGACAACAGCCCGTCCTCGAACGCGCGCACCTTGTTGAGCGGCAGCGGATCGAGATAGCCGTTGGTGCCGGCCCAGATCACCACCACCTGCTCCTCCATCTTCAGCGGCGAGAACTGCGGCTGCTTCAGGAGTTCGGTGAGACGCGCGCCGCGATTGAGCAAGCGCTGGGTCGAGGCGTCGAGGTCGGAGCCGAACTGCGCGAACGCCGCCATTTCGCGGTACTGCGCCAGCTCGCCCTTGATCTTGCCGGCGACCTTCTTCATCGCCTTGGTCTGCGCCGAGGAGCCGACGCGCGACACCGAGAGGCCGACGTTGACCGCCGGGCGGATACCCTGGAAGAACAGGTCGGTTTCGAGGAAGATCTGGCCGTCGGTGATCGAAATCACGTTGGTCGGGATGTAGGCCGAGACGTCGTTGGCCTGGGTCTCGATCACCGGCAGCGCGGTCAGCGAACCGTTGCCCATGTCGTCGTTGAGCTTGGCGGCGCGCTCCAGCAAGCGGGAGTGCAGGTAGAACACGTCGCCCGGATACGCTTCGCGGCCCGGCGGGCGACGCAGCAGCAGCGACATTTGGCGATAGGCGACGGCCTGCTTCGACAAGTCGTCATAGATGATGACCGCGTGCATGCCGTTGTCGCGGAAATACTCGCCCATGGTGCAGCCGGTGAACGGCGCGATGTACTGCATCGGCGCCGGATCGGACGCGGTGGCGGCGACCACGATGGAATATTCCAGCGCGCCCTGCTCCTCCAGCACCTTGACGAATTGCGCCACGGTGGAGCGCTTCTGGCCGACCGCGACGTAAACGCAGTACAGCTTGATGCTCTCGTCGCCGGTGGCGTTGAGCGACTTCTGGTTGAGCATGGTGTCGAGCGCGATGGCGGTCTTGCCGGTCTGGCGGTCGCCGATAATCAGTTCGCGCTGGCCGCGGCCGATCGGGATCAGGGCGTCCACCGCCTTGAGGCCGGTCGCCATCGGCTCATGCACCGACTTGCGCGGAATGATGCCGGGCGCCTTGACGTCGACGCGCTTGCGTTCGGTGGCCTGGATCGGCCCCTTGCCGTCGATCGGATTGCCGAGCGCGTCGACCACGCGGCCGAGCAGCCCCTTGCCGACCGGCGTGTCGACGATGGCGCGGGTGCGCTTGACGGTCTGGCCTTCCTTGATCTCGCGGTCGGCGCCGAAGATCACGATGCCGACGTTGTCGGTTTCGAGGTTGAGCGCCATGCCGCGCGTGCCGTTCTCGAACTCGACCATCTCACCGGCCTGGACATTGTCCAGACCGTAGACGCGGGCGATGCCGTCACCGACGGAGAGCACCTGGCCGACCTCGGAGACCTGCGCCTCCTGGCCGAAATTCTTGATCTGGTCCTTGAGGATCGCGGAAATTTCCGCGGCGCGGATGTCCATCAGCCTGCCTCTTTCATCGCGTGCTTGATCGAATTGAGTTTGGTGCGAAGCGAGCTGTCGACCATGCGGCTGCCGAGCTTGACGATAAGCCCACCGATGATCGACGGATCGACCTTCACGTTGAGAGTGACATCCTTGCCCGTCACCGATTTCAGCGCGGCCTTGAGGCTGTCGAGATTCTTGTCGTTGAGCGGCTCCGCGACGGTGACGTCGGCGGTGGCCTCACCCTTATACTTGGCGACCAGGGCGCGGTACGAGGTGATGGCGTCCCGGATGATGAACAGCCGGCGGTTGGCCGTCAGCAATTTGAGGAAGTTGGCGGCGATGCCGGTGATGCCCGCCTTTTCCAGCACGGCGGAAAGCGCCTTGCCCTGAATGTCGGAGGTGAAGACCGGGCTGCGGACCAGCCGCTCCAGATCCTGGCTCTCGGTCAGGATCGCATCGAACTTGTCGAGTTCGGCCTTGACGGCATCGACGGATTTCTCGTCGCGGGCGAGGTCGAACAAGGCCATCGCATAGCGACCGGCCACGCCG
The DNA here is from genome assembly GCA_023954195.1 of Xanthobacteraceae bacterium. Taxonomy (GTDB): domain Bacteria; phylum Pseudomonadota; class Alphaproteobacteria; order Rhizobiales; family Xanthobacteraceae; genus 62-47. Next base: position 267,589 of record JAMLIK010000004.1, on the reverse strand, counting down.
GAAACGGGTTGATCTTCTGCTGCCACTCGCGCGCTCTTTAAGCTGTCAAATTCACAAGGAAGGGACCGGCGCCCGAAAGTGCGGCACCATTCGATCCAGCCCCTTGGAATTCAAGCGAAACTTCGATTTTCAACCGGAACGGAGCGTCCCGGCGACGTCAAAATCGCGGCTTTGCTAACATAGCACGCGCGCAGGCGCAACATGACGACTGCAAACGGAGCCGCGATGTTGCTTCGGCCGTCCAGGCGCTTTGTCGCATGGACCGCGCGCAGCCGTGACGAGGCTCGCCCGATGACGGCACCGGCGGACCTTCCTCCGGAGGAGGAGTGTCAGGTCCGGACGTCCGCCCGTGCACCGACGAATACTTGACGAAATCCAGAACAACAGTCTTCTCCGGAATAATTATTTTAAGCCAAAGTATATATTCGTTAATTTATGGTTAACATAAAGAAATTGCAGATCTGGCTCCGATACCCGAGTCCATCACAAGATATTTCATGCCTGCAATGCTTACGCTCCTCGCCCCGTTTACGCCTTATTAGCCAGTCAACGCTTCCGCCGCCAACGTGCATGGGGGTTCCACTTGCCGCACCGACGGCAATACTTGTTTCAAGGGGTTAGTTCCGAAATGCTTCAATCCAAGCCATCCGCGCCGCGCCGCCTGAACCGGTCCGGCGCGACCATCACCCTGATCGCCGCCTCCCTCCTGATCGGCGGAAGCGTCGCTCCGGCGGCGGCGAAGACCCGGCATCATCGCCAGCACCACCATCATCACCACAAGCACAAGGCGGATAACTCCTGGCTTAACGCCAATGCGTCGATCGGCCCGACCGGCCGCCGCAGTTTCTCGGGGATCGCGTCCTATTACGGCAACGAGGCCGGCTCCAAGACCGCCTCGGGCCAGCGCTTCAACCAGCACGCCATGACCGCGGCTCATCGCACGCTGCCGTTCGGCACCAAGCTGAAGGTCACCCACGGCGACCGCAGCGTCATCGTCACCGTCAACGATCGCGGGCCGTTCATTCGCGGCCGCGTGCTCGATCTCTCCAAGGGCGCGGCGCATGCCATCGGCCTCACCGGCCGCGGCGTCGGCCGCGTCGTCGCGGAAGTGCAGTAGTTACTTCGCGAATTCCATTGTGTTGCGTTGAAAGGGCCGGTGCCGATCGCACCGGCCCTTTTTCATGGCGACGGCAATCGTTGCCTCTCAGTTCGTCATGGGCCGGGCTTGACCCGGCCACCCACGCACTTCCTGCCGCACGATGCAAAGCAAGACGTGGATCACCGGGACAAGCCCGGTGATGACGACGGAATGTGTAACGGCTTACAAAAAACTCTGCGGATCGACGTCGACTTCCAGCTTGAGATTACCCGTGGTCTTCGGCGCGCCCGCGAGCCATGCGCGCAAATAGCCCGACAGGTCGACGACGCGCGCCGCCTTCACCAGCAGGCGAAAGCGATAGCGGCCCTTGACCACCGCGAGCGGCGCTTCCGCCGGCCCCAGCACCTGCACCGCCTCGTCGCGCGGCGCGACCGATGCGAGTTTTCGCGCGAAGCCTTCCGCCGTCGAGCGATCGCCGGCCGAGACAATCAGGCTCGCCAGCCGTCCGAACGGCGGATACAGCGTGCGCTCGCGCAATGCGATCTCGGCGTCGTAGAACGCCTGGCGGTCGTTCGCCACCAGCGCCTTCATCACCGGATGCTCCGGCTGATAGGTCTGCAAGTAACCGACCCCGCGCCCCTGCTCGCGCCCGGCGCGGCCGATCACCTGATTGAGCAGTTGAAACGTCCGCTCCGCCGCGCGCGGATCGCCGTTGTTCAAACCCAGATCGGCATCGACCACGCCGACCAGATTGAGTCGCGGAAAGTTATGCCCCTTCGCCACCAGTTGCGTGCCGATGACGATATCGACCCGGCCCTCGGCGATCTCGCTCAACTCCGCGCGCATGGTTTCGACCGAGGTGACGAGGTCGCTGGACAGCACCATCGTTCGCGCCTCGGGAAACAGCGCCGCCGCTTCCTCCTGCAAGCGCTCGACGCCGGGCCCGATGGCGGCGAGCGTCTCCTCCGCGCCGCAATGCGGGCACTGGCGCGGGCGCGGAATCGAGAAGCCGCAGTGATGGCACACCAGCCGCTGGCGGAAACGATGATCGACCAGCCACGCATCGCAGATGTTGCAGGAGAAGCGGTGGCCGCAGGCGCGGCAGAGCGTCAGCGGCGCGTAGCCGCGCCGGTTGAGAAACAGCAGCGCCTGCTCGCGCCGCTCCACCGCGTATCGAACCGCTTCCGCCAGCGGCGGCGAGACGAAGCGCCCGCGCGGCGGCGGCGCGCGGCGCAGGTCGATGGTCTCGATCTGCGGCATGTGCTGGCCGCCGAAGCGCGACGGCAGCGGCACCCGCGCATAGCGGCCCTTGCGGGCGTTCACCTCGGTCTCGACCGACGGCGTCGCCGACGCCAGCACGACGGGAATTTTCGCGATATGGGCGCGCACCACCGCCATGTCGCGGGCGTGGTAATGCACCCCATCGCCCTGCTTGTAGGCCTGGTCGTGCTCCTCATCGACCACGATCAGGCCGAGATTGGCATAGGGCAGGAACAGCGCCGAGCGCGCGCCCACCACGACGCGCGCCTCGCCCGCCGCGATCGCCGCCCAGTTGCGCGCGCGCGTGCGCGGCGTCAGTTCGGAATGCCACTCGATCGGCTTCACGCCGAAGCGTTGCGCGAAGCGGTCGAGAAACTGCCCGGTCAGCGCGATCTCCGGCATCAGGATCAGCACCTGCCGGCCTCGCGTCGCGGTTTCCGCCACCGCCTCGAAATAGACCTCGGTCTTGCCGGAGCCGGTGACGCCGTCAATCAGCGCCACCTGAAATGCATCACGCGCGACGAAGGCGCGCAGCAGCGCCGCCGCCTTGTCCTGATCGGGCGAGAAATCCGGCTTGGCGAAAGCCGGGTCGGGCGGCGGCGGCGCCGGCGGCTTCGGCAGCGGCTCGACCGCAAGCGTGCCCTCATCGACCAGCCCGTCGATGACGCCGACGCTGACGCCGGCCTCGCGCGCCGCGTCCGACTTGCCGTGCAACAGACCGTCCGACAACACCTCGACGACGCGCCGCCGGGCGCTGGTCATTCGCTGCGGCGGCGGTCCGGCCAGCCGCACGCCGGCGCGCACGCGCTCCGGCCCGAGATGCTCGCCCATCCGCAGGCACATCCGCAGCACCATGCCGCGCGGCGACAGCGTGTAGTTGGCCACCCAATCCACCAGCGCGCGCAGTTCGGCCCGCAGTGGCGGCACCTCGATCTTTTCGGACACATCCTTGAGGCGATTGTGCAGGCGCGGGTCGGGATCGTGATTCTCCGCCCACACCACCGCCGTCACCTCGCGGGCGCCGAGCGGCACGCTGACCACGTCGCCGGGCCGCAACTCAACCCCGCGCGGCACGCGGTAGGAATAGGCGCGGTCGAGCGCCACCGGCACCAGCACGTCGACGACGCGCGGGCCTGACGGCGGCTTTTCAGACGATGACGGGTCCATGCGGCGGCGATTAGCGAAGGATCAATCAAGATGTTGCGATATAGTCGAAACGACTCAAGGCAGTAATCCTATGGCGAAACCCGCCGCCGACCCAGCCCTGTCCGAACTCGCCTGCGCCGAGCCGGGCCTGCTCGCGGAAGCCGTGCGCTGGCAAGCCCATCTGCGTTCCGAGCGGCGGCTGTCGCCGAAGACGCAGGAGGCTTACGCGCGCGACCTGCGCCAGTTCCTCGGCTTTCTGGCCGAGCATCGGGGGGAACAGGTGCGGCTCACGCAATTCGCCACGCTGGAGGCCAGCGACATCCGCGCCTTCATGGCGGCGCGGCGCGCGGACGACATCGGCAGCCGCTCCTTGATGCGGGCGCTGGCCGGGCTGCGCTCGTTCGGCCGTTTCCTGGAGCGCGAGGGGCGCGGCAAGGTCGGCGCGCTGGCGGCGATCCGCGCGCCCAAGATCGGCAAAAGCCTGCCGAAGCCGATCGGGGTCACCGCCGCCCGGCAATTGGCCGACGCCGACATCCGCGCCGGCGAGGACCGCGAGCAATGGGTGCTGGCGCGGGATGCGGCAGTGATGGCGCTGCTGTACGGCTCCGGCCTGCGCATCTCCGAGGCGCTGGGACTGAAGAAACGCGACGTGCCGCTCCCCGGCAAGGGCGACACAATCACCGTGCTCGGCAAGGGCAACAAGACCCGGATGGTGCCGGTGCTGCAAAACGTGCTGGCGCTGATCGCGGACTACGTCGCGATGTGCCCGCATCCGCTGCCGGCGGACGGCCCGATCTTCGTCGGCGCGCGCGGCGGGCCCCTGAGCCCGCGCATCATCCAGTTGACCATGGCGCGGCTGCGCGGCGGCCTCGGCCTGCCCGACAGCGCCACCCCGCACGCGCTGCGCCATTCCTTCGCCACCCACCTGCTGGGGCGTGGCGGCGACCTGCGGGCGATCCAGGAACTGCTCGGCCACGCCTCGCTCTCGACCACGCAGATCTATACCGGCATCGACACCGAGCGGCTGCTTGAGGTCTACCGGACCGCGCACCCGCGCGCGTGACGCGCCGCCGCCTCAGCGCGGAATTATTTGCGCGACCGCCGGCCGGACCTCTTGTCCGGCGCGGGAGGTTCGGTCAATCGTGCGCGCCCCTCAACGCACGGAGCCGCGCCGATGAGCGCCCACGAAAGCATGGAACACGCCGAGCACGCCGAACACGCGTCGGGCTCGAACAAGAAGATCGCGTTGCTGATCGCCGTCATCGCGCTGTGCCTCGCGCTATCGGAAACGCTGGGCAAGGGGGCGCAGACCGAATCGATCAGCGAGAACGTCGCCTCCGCCAATCTCTGGGCGTTCTTCCAGGCCAAGAGCATTCGCCTGACCGCGGTGAAGACCGCCGCCGAGGCGCTTCAGGTGCAGGCTGACACCGCGACCGATCCGGCCGTGAAGGCGGCGCTGATGAAGCGCGTCGAAGGCTGGCAGAAGACCGCCGCGCGCTACGACGACGAACCGGAAACCGGCGAAGGCCGCAAGCAACTCGCCGAGCGCGCCAAGCACGCCGAGCACGCCCGCGACCTGGCGATGGCGAAATATCATCACTTCGAGGTGGCGTCGGCCGCGTTCCAGATCGCCATCGTGCTGGCGTCGGCCACCATCATCACCGGCATGATGATGCTCGGCTGGGGCGCGGGCCTCCTGATGCTCGCCGGCATCGCCTTCACCGCGATCGGCCTGTTCGCGCCGCACGCGGTGCATCTGATGTAGGCAGGTCCATCACCGCGAGGCACCTCGGAGCCCGACCGGAAACGAGGCGTCATCATCCGCGAAGGCGGAGCATGACGGCTTTCGTGTTGGATATTCGGCGGATCGAAATGCTACCGCGCCGACTGGGCGCGGCGGCGGAGGCGCCGGACCATGCGGAGCCAGCGCGCCGACGAGCGGAAGCGAAGCCGCGCCACCACCGCCTTGATCCGCGCCATCACCGGGGCGACCAGCGCGTGCGCCCTCGCGCGAAGCTCGATGATAAAATCATAGAGCCGGTGAAACCACGGCATCTGCAAGAGCTTGTCGCGGGTGACGTCGAACACGAAGGCGATCAGGCCGACGCCGATCACCTTGTGCGCGATCATCATCGCCGCCGCGGCGATGAAACGCTTGTGCGCCAGCAGCCAGCCCTCAAGCAGGCCGACCGGCGCCAGCGCGATGAACGGCACGGCGAACACGATCAGCGTCAGCGGCGGCGACAAATGCCGGATCGCCTCCGCGCTCCATGCCTTGATCGCGCGCAGCGGAATCCACGCCACCACCCGCGCCACCACGGGCTGGAGATGGTCCCACAGCCACGCCTCGATCAAAAAGATCAGCGCGAGCAACACCCACAGGGGACGCAGCAGGCGACGCATCGATTGGGAAACTCCCCGCTCCGGCGGAGCGCCGGAGCCGGCCTACATATGGATGGCGCGTTTGGCCACCGCAAGCGCGGCTTCCTTGACCGCCTCCGAGCGGGTCGGATGGGCGTGGCAGGTGCGCGCCAGATCCTCGGCGGAACCGCCGAACTCCATCAGCACGCAGGCTTCGTGGATCATCTCGCCGGCCTCGCGGCCAATGATGTGACAGCCCAGCACGCGGTCGGTCTTGGCGTCCGCGAGAATCTTCACAAAACCGTCGGTGGTCTGGTTGACCTTGGAGCGGCCGTTGGCGGTGAACGGGAACTTGCCGACATTGTAGGCGACGCCCGCCTCCTTGAGGTCTTCCTCGGTCTTGCCGACGCTCGCCACTTCCGGCGTGGTGTAGACCACGCCCGGAATCACGTCGTAGTTCACATGCCCGGCCTGGCCCGCGAGGATTTCCGCCACCGCGACGCCTTCATCCTCGGCCTTGTGCGCCAGCATCGGCCCGCGCACCACGTCGCCGATGGCGTAGATGCCCGGAACATTGGTGGCGAAGTGATGGTCGATCTCGACGCGGCCGCGACCATCGAGCGCGACGCCGGCCTCCTTGAGGCCGAGCCCCTCGGTGTGCGGGGCGCGGCCGATGGCGACCAGCACCACGTCGGCCTCCAGCGTTTCCGCCGCGCCGCCGGCGGCAGGCTCGACCTGCACCTTCAAGGTCGCGCCGCTCGAATTGATACCGGTGACCTTGGCGCCGAGCCTGAAGGCAAAACCCTGCTTCTCCAGCAGCCGCTGGAATTGCCTGGCGACCTCGCCGTCCATGCCCGGCAGGATGCGGTCGAGAAATTCCACCACCGTCACCTGCGCGCCGAGCCGCCGCCACACCGAACCGAGTTCGAGGCCGATGACGCCGGCGCCGACGATCAGGAGCTTGCCCGGCACCTTGTCCAGCGCCAGCGCGCCGGTGGACGACACGACGCGCTTCTCGTCGATCTCGATGCCCTTCAGCTTCGCCACGTCGGAGCCGGTGGCGATGACGATGTTCCTGGTCTCGACGGTCTCGGCCTTGCCGTCGGCGGCCTTGACCTCGACCTTGCCGCTCGCGACCACGCGGCCGGTGCCGCGCAAAACGTCGATCTTGTTCTTCTTCATCAGGAACTCGACGCCCTTGACGTTGCCGTCGATGCCTTCCTGCTTGAACGCCATCATCGCCGGCAGGTCGAGCGACGGCTTGCCCACCGTGATGCCCATTTTCGCGAAGGAGTGCCCGCTCTCCTCGAACAGTTCGGAGGCGTGCAGCAGCGCCTTCGACGGCATGCAGCCGACATTGAGGCAGGTGCCGCCGAGCGTCGCGTTCTTCTCGACGACGGCGACCTTCATGCCGAGCTGCGCCGCGCGGATCGCGCAGACGTAACCGCCGGGGCCGGTGCCGATGACGACGAGATCATAGGAAGCCATGGTATCAATTCCTGTTGCTGCGGCGGCGGGCTCAGCGCCCGCCTGAAACGGTCAAGGTCGCGCCGGTGATGTAGGAGGCTTCGTCCGACATCAGCCAGACGATGGCGTTGGCGATTTCGTCCGCGGTGCCGACGCGCCGCATCGGCACCGTGGTCGCCAGGCGGAAGTGGCGGTCGGGCTCGCCGCCGCTGGCGTGAATTTCGGTGTCGATCAGGCCCGGCCGGATGCCGACGACGCGGATGCCCTCGGCCGCGACCTCGTTGGAAAGCCCGACGGTGAAAGTATCGATGGCGCCTTTCGAGGCGGCGTAATCGACATAGGTGTTGGCGGAGCCCAGCGTCGCCGCCACCGACGACAGGTTGACGATGACGCCGCCCTGGCCGCCGTGTTTGGTCGACATCCGCTTCACCGCCTCGCGAGCGCACAGGAAGCTGCCGGTGACGTTGACGCGCAGCATATGGTTGATGCGGTCCGCCGTCAGCGCCTCGACCCGCGCGCTCGGCCCGACGATCCCGGCATTGTTGACCAGCGCGCCGAGCCGGCCGAAGCCATCCGCCGCCCTGAACAGGCCGAGGATATCGGCCTCGATGCCGACATCGCAGCGCACCGCCAGCGCTTTGCCGTTGCCGGCCTCGATGGCGGCGACGGTTTCCCGCGCCGCCGCCTCGTTGCTGACGTAACCGATGACAACGCGCCAGCCGCGCTGCGCCGCCTTGAGCGCGGCGGCGCGGCCAATGCCGCGACTGCCGCCGGTGATGATGGCGACGTCATCCATCCGTATTCGATCCGCTCTTGTACCTTCACCGGTCATATTGAACTGGCCCAATTTTGTTTCCCGTCATGCCCGGACTTGATCCGGGCATCCATCTTCTTTCAAAAAGGATGGATTGCCGGGTCAAGCCCGGCAATGACGAGAGCGAGGCTCTCACAGATCCAGCACCAGCCGGGCCGGGTCTTCGAGGCTTTCCTTGACCCGGACCAGGAAGGTGACGGCTTCCTTGCCGTCGATGACGCGGTGATCGTAGGACAGCGCCAGATACATCATCGGCCGAATCTCGATCTTGCCGCCGACCGCCATCGGCCGCTCCTGGATCTTGTGCATGCCGAGAATGCCGGACTGCGGCGCGTTGAGGATCGGCGTCGACATCAGCGAGCCGTAGACGCCGCCGTTGGAGATGGTGAAGGTGCCGCCCTGCATCTCGTCGATCTTGAGCTGGCCGTCGCGGGCGCGGCGGCCGAAATCGGCAATCGACTTCTCGATGTCGGAAATCGACTTCTGGTCGCAATCGCGCACCACCGGCACCACCAGGCCGCGATCGGTGCCGACCGCGACGCCGATGTGATAGTAGTTCTTGTAGATCAGGTCGGTGCCGTCGATCTCGGCGTTGACCGCCGGGATGTCCTTCAGCGCCTGCACGACGGCCTTGGCGAAGAAGCCCATGAAGCCGAGCTTGGCGCCGTGCTTCTTCTCGAACACATCCTTGTATTGCGAGCGCAGCGCCATCAGGTTGCCCATGTCGACCTCGTTGAAGGTCGTCAGCATCGCGGCGGTGTTCTGCACCTCCTTGAGGCGGCGCGCGATGGTCTGGCGCAGCCGCGTCATCTTCACCCGCTCCTCGCGCGCGGCGTCGCCCGCCGGCGACGGCGCGCGGACCTGCACGGCGGCGGCCGGCTGGTTGACCGGGGTGGCGCTGGAGGCCGCCTTCTCGATCGCCGCCAGCATGTCGCCCTTGTTGACGCGGCCGTCCTTGCCGGTGCCGGGCACGCTCGCCGCATCGATGCCGCTCTCGGCCGAGAGCTTGCGCACCGACGGCGCCACCGGCGCGTCGGCGGGCGGCGCTTTCGGCGGCGCGGGAGCCGGAGCCGGGGCGGCAGCGGCAGGGGCGGCCTGAGCCGCCGGCGCGGCGGGCTTCGCCGCGGGCGCGGCGCCATCGGTGATCTGGCCGAGCAGCGCGCCGACCGCGACCGTCTCGCCGTCCTTGGCGATGATCTCGCCCAAGGTGCCGGCCGAAGGCGAGGGCACCTCGATGGTGACCTTGTCGGTTTCCAGCTCCACCAGCGGCTCATCGACCGCGACGGCGTCGCCGGCTTTCTTGAACCACTTGCCGATGGTGGCCTCGGTGACGGATTCGCCCAGCGTCGGGACGCGGATTTCAGTCATGATCCATTTCCTTTTTCGTCATCCCAGCGCGTCGTCGAGAAACGCCTTGAGTTGTGCGAGGTGCTTCGACATCAGCCCGGTCGCGGTGGCGGCGGACGCCGGGCGGCCGGTGTAGCGCGGCCGCCGGTTGACGGCGCCGGCCTGATTCAGCACCCATTCGAGATAGGGCTCGATGAAGTGCCACGCGCCCATGTTGCGCGGCTCCTCCTGGCACCACACCACCTCGGCGTTCTTGAACCGCGACAGTTCCTGGACCAGCGCCTTGAGCGGCACCGGGTAGAGTTGCTCGATGCGCAGCAGGTAGATGTCGTCGATGCCGCGCTTCTCGCGCTCCTCGTAGAGATCGTAATAGACCTTGCCGGCGCACAGCACGACGCGGCGGATCTTTTCGTCGGCCACCAGCTTGATCGGCTCGTTCGGCAATGTCTGCGCATCGTCGTGCAGCAGGCGATGGAACGAGGTGCCGGCGCCGAGTTCGTCAAGCCGCGACACCGCGCGCTTGTGGCGCAACAGCGACTTCGGCGTCATCAGGATCAGCGGCTTGCGGAATTCGCGGCGCAACTGCCGGCGCAGGATGTGGAAGTGGTTGGCCGGCGTGGTGCAGTTGGCGACCTGCATGTTATCTTCCGCGCACATCTGCAAGTAGCGTTCGAGCCGCGCCGAGGAATGCTCCGGGCCCTGCCCCTCGTAGCCGTGCGGCAGCATGCAGACCAGGCCCGACATGCGCAGCCACTTGCGCTCGCCCGACGAGATGAACTGATCGAACACCACCTGCGCGCCGTTGGCGAAATCGCCGAACTGCGCCTCCCACATCGTCAGCGCCTTCGGCTCGGCCAGCGTGTAGCCGTACTCGAAGCCGAGCACCGCTTCTTCCGACAGCATCGAGTTGAGCACTTCGTAATGGCCCTGCCCGGCGCCGAGATGGTTGAACGGCGTGTAGCGGCTCTCGTCCTCCTGGTCGAACAGCACCGAATGGCGCTGCGAGAAGGTGCCGCGCTCGCTGTCCTGCCCGGACAGCCGGACGCGATGGCCCTCCAGCATCAGCGTGCAGAACGCCAGCGCCTCGCCGGTGGCCCAGTCGATGCCGACGCCGTTCTCGATCGCCTTCTCGCGGTTGTCGAGGAAGCGTTGCACCGTGCGGTGAACGCGGAAACCGTCCGGCACCTTGGTGATCTTGCGGCCGATATCCTTCAGCACCGCGACATCGACGCCGGTGATGCCGCGGCGCGGATCGTCGTCGACGCCGGCGGTCTTGAAGCCCGCCCACTTGCCGTCGAGCCAGTCGGCCTTGTTCGGCTTGTAGCCGGTGCCGGCCTCCAGCTCGATGTCGAGCTTGGCGCGCCAGTCCGCCTTGGCCTTGTCGATCTCGGCCTCGGTCATCACCTTGTCGGCGATCAGGCGCTTGGAATAGACCTCCAGCACCGAGGCATGGGTCGCGATCTTCTTGTACATCAGCGGCTGGGTGAACGCGGGCTCGTCGCCCTCGTTGTGGCCGTGCCGCCGGTAGCAGAACATGTCGATGACGACCGGCTTGTGGAAGCGCTGCCGGAACTCGACCGCGATCTTGGCCGCGAACACCACCGCTTCCGGATCGTCGCCGTTGACGTGGAAGATCGGCGCGTCGATCATCTTGGCGACGTCGGAGGGGTACGGCGAGGACCGCGAATAGCGCGGATAGGTGGTGAAGCCGATCTGGTTGTTGACGATGAAGTGGATCGAGCCGCCGGTGCGATAGCCCTTCAGATCGGACAGGCCGAAGCATTCGGCCACCACGCCCTGCCCCGCGAAGGCGGCGTCGCCGTGCATCAGCAGCGGCAGCACCGAGGTGCGCTGGTCCGGCGGATCGCCGTGCTGGTCCTGCTTGGCGCGGACCTTGCCGAGCACCACCGGGTCGACGATCTCCAGATGCGAGGGGTTCGCGGTCAGCGACAGGTGCACCTTGTTGCTGTCGAACTCGCGATCGCTTGAGGCGCCGAGGTGATACTTGACGTCGCCGGAGCCCTCGACCTCGTCCGGGGTGGCGGAGCCGCCCTTGAACTCGTGGAACAGCGCGCGGTGCGACTTGCCCATCACCTGGGTCAGCACGTTGAGGCGGCCGCGATGCGGCATGCCGATGACGATCTCCTTGATGCCGAGATTGCCGCCGCGCTTGATGATCTGTTCCAGCGCCGGGATCAGCGACTCGCCGCCGTCGAGGCCGAACCGCTTGGTGCCGGTGAACTTGAGGTCGCAGAACTTCTCGAAACCCTCGGCCTCGATCAGCTTCATCAGGATGGCGCGGCGCCCCTCCGGGGTAAACGAGATTTCCTTGTCCGGTCCCTCGATGCGCTCCTGGATCCACGCTTTCTGCGCGCCGTTGGAGATGTGCATGAACTCGACGCCGAGCGTCTGGCAATAGGTCCGCTCGCACAGCGCGACGATCTCGCGCAGGGTGCCGTATTCCAGGCCCAGCACGTGATCGAGGAAAATCTTGCGGTCGAGGTCGGCGTCGGTGAAGCCGTAGCTGCGCGGATCCAGTTCCTCATGGTCCTTGGCCGGTTCCAGACCGAGCGGGTCGAGCTTGGCGTGGAAGTGTCCGCGCATCCGGTAGGCCCGGATCAGCATCAGGGCGCGCACCGAATCCCGCGTTGCCCGATGGATGTCCGCCGGCGTCGCGCCGGGCGTCGCATCGGCGGCCTTCGCCTGCAACTTCTTGCCGACGGCCTTTTCCACCTCGACCCAGTTGCCGTCGAGCGCCGAGGTCAGGTCGTCGCGCGGCGACAGCGGCCAGTTCTGCCGCGCCCAGGACGGCCCCTCGGCGTTCTTCAGGACGTCGGCCGGCTTGTCCTTCAGGCTGCCGAAAAACTCCCGCCACTCGGGATCGACCGATCCGGGGTCCTGCTCGTATCGCGCGTAGATGTTGTCGATATAGGCGGCGTTGGCGCCGTCGAGAAAGGAAGACAGGGCAAAGGCGGCGTTGGCGTCCTGGCGCGACATGGATTCGTCCTAAGATGTTGATGCCACATATAAAACGAGACAGGGAGGCCGGCCCCGCACGGACCGGCTTCTCCCTGGCATCTGCTATCCTGTTTGGTTGTATCCTATTTGGGCCAAAGTTTCCCGCTCAAAAGAGTAAAGAAATGAATTAAGATTTCAATTTTTCGATAAGGGTCTTGCCGAGCCGCGCCGGCGACGGCGACACCGCTATTCCGGCCGATTCCATCGCCGCGATCTTGGACCCGGCGTCGCCCTTGCCGCCGGAGATGATCGCGCCGGCATGGCCCATGCGGCGGCCGGGAGGGGCGGTGCGGCCGGCGATGAACCCGACCATCGGCTTCTTGCGGCCGCGTTTGGCCTCGTCCTTGAGGAACTGGGCGGCGTCCTCCTCGGCGGAACCGCCGATCTCGCCGATCATCACGATCGAAGTGGTCTTCGGGTCGGCGAGGAACATCTCCAGCACATCGATGAACTCGGTGCCCTTGACCGGGTCGCCGCCTATCCCGACCGCCGTGGTCTGGCCGAGCCCTTCCTGGGTGGTCTGGAACACCGCCTCATAGGTGAGGGTTCCGGAACGCGAGACGATGCCGACATTGCCGGGACGGAAGATGTTGGCCGGCATGATGCCGATCTTGCATTCGCCGGCGGTGACGACGCCGGGACAGTTCGGCCCGATCAGCCGCGACTTCGAGCCCGACAGCGCGCGCTTGACCCGCACCATGTCGAGCACCGGAATGCCCTCGGTGATGCAGACGATCAGCGGGATCTCGGCGTCGATCGCCTCGCAAATCGCATCCGCGGCGCCCGGCGGCGGCACGTAGACGACGCTGGCGTCGGCGCCGGTCTTCTCCCGCGCCTCGCGCACGGTGTCGAACACCGGCAGGCCGAGATGGGTGGTGCCGCCCTTGCCCGGCGAGGTGCCGCCGACCAGCTTGGTGCCGTAGGCGATCGCCGCTTCCGAATGGAAGGTGCCGTTCTTGCCGGTGAAGCCCTGCGTGATGACCCTGGTATTCTTGTCGATCAGAACGGACATTACGCGGCCTCCTTCACGGCCTTGACGATCTTCTGCGCGGCGTCGTCGAGGTCGTCGGCCGCCAGCACGTTGAGGCCGGATTCGTTGATGATCCGTTTGCCTTCCTCGACGTTGGTGCCCTCAAGCCGCACCACCAGCGGCACCTTGAGGCCGACCATCGCCACCGCGACGATCACGCCTTGCGCGATCACGTCGCACTTCATGATGCCGCCGAAGATGTTGACCAGGATGCCCTTCACGTTGGGATCGGCGGTGATGATCTTGAACGCCGCCGTCACCTTCTCGACCGAGGCGCCGCCGCCGACGTCGAGGAAGTTGGCCGGGTTCTCGCCGTAGAGCTTGATGATGTCGAGGGTGGCCATGGCGAGGCCCGCGCCATTGACCATGCAGCCGATGTTGCCGTCGAGCGCGATATAGGCGAGGTCGTGTTTCGACGCCTCGATTTCCTTCTCGTCCTCCTCGGTGACGTCGCGCAGCGCCATCACTTCCGGGTGACGGTAGAGCGCGTTGTCGTCGAACGACACTTTCGCGTCGAGCACGCGCAGGTCGCCCTGCTTGGTGACCACCAGCGGATTGATCTCCAGCATCGCCATGTCCTTGGCGACGAACGCCGCATAGAGCTGCGTCACCAGCTTGCCGGCCTGCTTGGCGAGATCGCCGGACAGGTTGAGCGCCTTGGCGACGGTGCGGCCGTGATGCGGCATCACGCCGGTCGCCGGATCGATCGAGAAGGTGACGATCTTCTCCGGCGTCTTGTGCGCCACGTCCTCGATGTTGACGCCGCCCTCGGTGGAAACCACGAACGAGATGCGCGAGGTCTCGCGATCGACCAGCGCCGAGAGATAAAACTCCTTGTCGATGTCGGAGCCTTCCTCGATGTAGAGCCGGTTGACCTGCTTGCCGGCGGGGCCGGTCTGCACCGTCACCAGCGTCGCGCCCAACATTTCCTTGGCGAACTGCTTGACCTCATCGACCGACTTGGCGAGGCGCACGCCGCCCTTGTCGCCGGCGGAGGCTTCCTTGAATTTGCCCTTGCCGCGGCCGCCCGCGTGAATCTGGCTTTTCACCACCCACACCGGCCCCCCGAGTTCCTTGGCGGCCGCTTCCGCGTCCTCCGCCTTCAGAACCGGAACGCCGCGCGACACCGCCACGCCGAACTCGCGCAGCAGCGCCTTGGCCTGGTACTCGTGAATATTCATCCGCGCCCCTCACCGTCCATCGTCCGATACGAAAACCGCGCGGGGGGAAAGCCCGCGCGGTGAGATGTCCTACTTCTTGCCGAGCAGGTCGGGAGCGATCTGCCGGCAGGCGTCCATCAGGCCATGCACGGAGCCGACCGACTTGTCGAAGCCCTCGCGGTCCTTGCCGCCGAGGTCGATCTCGACGATGCGCTCGACGCCCTTGGCGCCGATCACCACCGGCACGCCGACATAGGTGTCCTTCACGCCGTATTCGCCGTTGAGGTAGGCGGCGCAGGGCAGCACGCGCTTCTTGTCGCGCAGATAGCTCTCCGCCATCGCGATCGCCGAGGCCGCCGGCGCGTAGAACGCCGAGCCGGTCTTCAGCAGGTTGACGATTTCCGCGCCGCCGTTGCGGGTGCGGGTGACGATCTCGTCGAGGCGCGCCTGCGAGGTCCAGCCCATCTTGACCAGGTCCGGCAGCGGAATGCCCGCCACCGTGGAATACTTCACCAGCGGCACCATGGTGTCGCCGTGGCCGCCGAGCACGAAGGCGGTGACGTCCTCCACCGAGACGCCGAACTCGTCGGCGAGGAAGTAGCGGAAGCGCGCCGAATCCAGCACGCCGGCCATGCCGACCACCTTGCGGTGCGGCAGGCCGCACGCCTTCTGCAACGCCCACACCATGGCGTCGAGCGGGTTGGTGATGCAGATGACGAAGGCGTTCGGCGCGTATTTCTTGATGCCGGCGCCGACCTGCTCCATGACCTTCAGGTTGATGCCGAGCAGGTCGTCGCGGCTCATGCCCGGCTTGCGCGGCACCCCGGCGGTGACGATGACGACGTCGGCGCCCTCGATCGCCTCATAGGAATTGGCGCCGGTGAGATTGGCGTCGAAGCCGTCGACCGGCGAGGACTGCGCCAGATCGAGCGCCTTGCCCTGCGGCACGCCCTCCGCGATGTCGAACAGCACGACGTCGCCGAGTTCCTTCAGGCCGACGAGATGAGCCAGCGTTCCGCCGATCTGGCCGGAGCCAATCAAAGCAATCTTGTTACGCGCCATGGGAAACTTGTCCTTTGAAGCGGGAGGGGAGGAAGGAGGGAATTCTTGTCTGGCTGGTTAGACCTTTCGCGGGAACCGTTCAAGTCGCACCTTGGCTGAAAATCGCCCGATGACAATGGGGAACCGAATCAGGTTTCCACCAGCCCGGTGCTGGCGCCCGACGCCGTCGAGTCGCTGCGGCCGTGCGGCAGCGCGAGGTAGGATTCCGAGCCCATCTCGATCAGGCGCGACACCGTGCGCTGGAACTCCATCGCCTCGGTGCCTTCGGTGGCGCCGTAAAGCGACATCGGGTCGGCGTCGGCCGAGGCCATCAGTTTCACCGCGTTGTCGTAAAGCGTATCGATCAGCGCGATGAAGCGCTTGGCGGCGTTGCGGTCGGCGGCGTCCATCGCCGGAATGCGGTCGATCATGATCGTGTGGTAGTCGTGGGCCAGCCGCAAATAGTCAGACGCGCCAAGCGGTTGCTCGCAAAGATCGGCGAACGCGAAGCGCGCGACGCCGGATGCCGAACGCGGCACGTGCAGCTTGCGGCCCTTGACCAGGAGATCGACCGGCTCGCCCGCCGCGCCGCCGGTCAGCCGGGTCCAGGCGACGTCGAGCGCGGCCTCGGCGGCGGCGTCCGCCGGCACCAGCCACATCTTGACACCGGCGAGTTTTTCCAGCCGGAAGTCGGTGCGTGAATCCAGCCGCCGCACGTCCATGTGCTCGGTGATCTGGTCGATGAACGGCAGGAACAGCGCCCGGTTGAGCCCGCCCTTGTAGAGATCCACAGGGGCGACGTTGGAGGTGGCGACGACGACGGTGCCGAGTTCGAACAGCCGCGCGAACAGCCGGCCGAGGATCATGGCGTCGGCGATGTCGGTGACGTGAAACTCGTCGAAGCACAACAGCCACGCCTCGTCGAAGATCGAGGCGGCGGTGAGATGCACGACATCGGTATCGGCGATCTCGCCGCGCGCGATATTCTGGCGGAAATTGTAGATGCGCTCGTGAACGTCGGCCATGAATTCATGGAAATGGGCGCGCCGCTTGTGCATCACATGGCTTTGCTCGAAGAACAAATCCATCAGCATGGTCTTGCCGCGGCCGACCTCGCCATGGACGTAAAGGCCGCGCGGCGGCGCTTCCTTCCTGTCCCCGAACAGGCGGCCGAGAAAGCCCTGCTTGCGCGCCGGCCGGTAGCGGGCCAGTTGCTCGTCGAGCGCGGCGAAAGCCTCAACCGCGCGCGCCTGCGCCGGGTCGGCTTCGATGGCTCCGGAGGTTACAAGGGACTGGTAACGGGCGCGGAACGAGGCGGGAGAGGAAGCATCCATGGGTTGCTAACGGCCCCAGCGCGCGGAAAAATGCAAGCCGGAAATGAGGCGGTTCAGCCCGCCTCATGCGCAGAGCGCATAGGAATCCTCGACCACATAGGGCCCGCCGCCGACCGAGGCGCGCGACGAGAACAGTACGAACCGCGACGCCCGGAAAACCCGCGTCGGGTAATAGCCGCGCAGCGACAGGTAGTCCGCGACATCGCGGTTGGAGGCGGTGCGCAGCCGCGCCAGCGTCACGTGCGGGGTGAACTTGCGGCCTTCCGGCGAAAGCCCGATGCGCTGCATCAGCCGCTCAAGCTCGGCCTGCAACTCGATCAGCGGCCGGCTCGGCAGCACCGAGGCGACGACCGCGCGGGGCTTCTTGCCGCCGAACGAGGACAGGCCCTGAAGCGTGACGTCGAACGGCTTGCGGTTGACCCTCGGCAACAGCGAGGCGATCTCGTTGGCGGCGAGCCCGTCGATATCGCCGATGAAGCGCAGGGTGACATGGTAATTTTCCGGGTCGATCCAGCGCGCCCCCGGCAACCCGCCGCGCAACTCGGACAGCGTCTGTCCGACCTCGGCGGGAACTTCCAGTCCAGTAAACAAACGCGGCATCGCGAACCCCCGATGCGGACCCGGCGACGAATCACCGATATCCGGTTTTAGCGCAGATACATGACGGCGCGAAGCGACCGCGGCGCGGGCGGTGGACAACCGTTATTGCCGCGCGGCCCCGACCCCACCAAGGAACGCTTCCACCGTCGGCAGGATGCGCGCGACGATGCGGTCGACGCCGGCGGCGGTCGGGTGCATCCCGTCGGCCTGGTTGAGACTGGCCTCGGCCGCCACGCCGTCGAGAAAGAACGGGTCGAGCGGCACGCCGTACCGCTTCGCCAGATCGGGATAGATGGCGTCGAACCGCGCGGCGTAGTCGGCGCCGTAGTTCGGCGGCGCCCGCATCCCGGACAGCAACACCGCGATATGGCGGGCTTGCAGCCGCTTAATGATCTCGCCCAGCGCCTTGCGGGTGAGGTCGGGGTCGAGGCCGCGCAGGGCGTCGTTGGCGCCGAGTTCGAGGATCACCGCGTCGGTGCCGTCCGGCACCGACCAGTCGAGCCGTCCGAGCCCGCCCGAGCTGGTGTCGCCGGACACCCCGGCATTGGCGATATCGACCTCTATCCCCTTGGCGCGCAATGCGATTTGCAGGCGCTCGGGAAACGCCGCGCCGGCCGGCAGGCCATAGCCGGCGCTGAGCGAATCCCCCAGCACCACGACCTTGAGCGGCTTTGCCGCGGCGGCGGAGGCCACGAGCGGCAGCGCCGCGACGGCGACCATCGCCACAAACATCCGCAAGGCCCCCTCGACCGCCGCGCGCCAATCGCCATATGTGCGGGGCATGGACAGTCCCGCCCGAACCCCAGTCTCGCCGCCTCCGTCGCCCGCGCGCGATGCGACGCCTTCGATTTCAATCACCAACCTCGACCTTTCGCTGGGGACGGGGGCCGCCCGCGTTCACATCCTGAAGGACATCTCGCTGCGGATCGCAAGCGGCGAGGCGGTCGGCCTCGTCGGCGCGTCCGGCTCCGGCAAATCCACCCTGCTGATGGTAATGGCGGGGCTGGAGCGTCCTGACCGGGGAGAGGTGGTGGTGAACGGCATCTCCTTCAATGGTCTCGACGAGGACGCCCTGGCGCGGTTTCGCGGCCGCCATATCGGCATCGTGTTCCAGTCGTTCCACCTGATCCCGACCATGACCGCGCTGGAAAACGTCGCGGTGCCGCTCGAACTCGCCGGCCACCCCGACGCCATGGCCCGCGCCGCGCGCGAGTTGACGCTGGTGGGCCTGGGCGAGCGGCTGCACCATTATCCGCGCCAATTGTCCGGCGGCGAGCAGCAGCGCGTCGCCATCGCCCGCGCGCTGGCGCCGGACCCGGCCATTCTGGTGGCGGACGAGCCGACCGGCAATCTCGACGAGGCGACCGGCCGGCAGATCGTCGACCTGCTGTTCGCGCAGCACGCCGCGCGCGGCATGACCATGGTGCTGGTGACCCACGACGCGACGCTGGCGCACCGGTGCGACCGCGTCGTCCGCCTGCGCTCCGGCCAGATCGAGACGCCGGAGCCGGCGCGGCGCTGGACCGAGACGGCGTAACCGCATGTCCGACACCGCAATATCGGGCCCCACGACTTCAGACTCTCGCGCATCGTTGCTGCCGCTGCGTTATGCCATCCGCGAGCTGCGCGGCGGCCTCCGTGGCTTCTACGTCTTCATCGCCTGCATCGCGCTCGGCGTGATGGCGATCGCCGGCGTCGGCTCGGTCGCCGCAAGCCTCGCGGCCGGCCTGAGCCAGCAGGGCCGCGTCCTGCTCGGCGGCGACGTCGCGCTGTCGCTGATCCAGCGCGAGGCCAAGCCCGACGAACTGGCGTTTTTGCGCGTCCACGGCAAAGTGTCGGTGGCCGCGACCTTGCGCGCCATGGTGCGCGCGCCGGACGGACAACTGGCGCTCGCGGAAATGAAGGCGGTCGACGCCGCCTATCCGATGCTGGGGGAGCTGGCGCTCGACCCGCCGACGCCCCCCGCCGGGCTGTTCGCCGCGCGCGGCGGCGCGTTCGGCGCGGCGGTCGATCCGGTGCTGCTGGCGCGGCTCGGGCTCAAGGTCGGCGACCGCGTCGGCATCGGGGAGGCGACCTTCGAGGTCCGCGCCGCCGTCACCTCGGAGCCGGACAAGCTCGCCGGCGGCATCGGCTTCGCGCCGCGCGTGCTGGTCAGCGAGGCGGCGTTGCGGGCGACCCGTCTGTTGCAGCCCGGCAGCCTGGTCCGCTGGATCTATCGCGTGCGGTTGCCCGATGCGGCCGCCACCGACGCCGGCGCCAAAGCCTTCATCGCGGCGACGCGCGCGGCGCTCCCCGACGCCGGCTGGGAGATCCGCTCGCAGGCCAACGCCTCGCCGCAGTTGGAGCGAACCATCAACCGCTTCACGCAGTTTCTGACGCTGGTCGGCCTCGCCGCGCTGCTGGTGGGCGGGGTCGGCGTCGCCAACGCGGTCAAGAGCCACATCGACCGCCGCCGCGACGTCATCGCGGCGCTGAAATCGCTGGGCGCGCCGGCAAGCCGCATCTTCGCGATCTACCTGACCCAGGTGATGCTGCTGGCGGCGATCGGCTCGCTGATCGGGCTCGCGGCGGGCGCGGCGCTGCCGTTCGCCATCGTTGCGCTGTTCGGCCACCTGCTGCCGCTGCCGGTGGAGCCGGCGCTGCACGGCGGCCAGTTGGCGCTGGCCTTCGCTTACGGTCTGTTAACCGCGCTGGCGTTCGGGCTGTGGCCGTTGGCGCGGATTCACGACGTGCCTGTCGCCGCGCTGTTCCGTGACACCGTCAGCGAGGAGCGCAGCCGCCCGCGCCTGCCCTATCTGCTCGGCATGGCGGCGGTGACCGGCGTGCTGATCGCCGTCGTCATCGCGCTCGCCTACGACAAGCGCGTCGCCGCGATCTTCGTCGTCGCCTCGATCGTCGCGTTCGTGGCGCTGCGCGGCCTCGCCGCGCTCCTGATGACCGTTGCGCGAAACCTGCCGCGCCCGCGCGGCGCGATGGCGCGGCTGGCGCTCGGCAACATCCACCGGGTCGGCGCGCTGACGCCCTCGGTGGTGCTGTCGCTCGGCCTTGGGCTGGCGGTGCTGGTGACCATCACCCAGATCGACGGCAACCTGCGGCGGCAGTTCTTGGCGGCGATGCCGGACCACGCGCCGTCGTTCTACTTCATCGACATTCCCTCGGCCGAGGCCGTTCGCTTCGACGCCTTCCTCCGGCGGCAGGCGCCGGACGCGACCGTCGAGGACGTGCCGATGCTGCGCGGCCGCATCGTCGCGGCGCGCGGGGTGAAGGCGGAGGATCTCAAGCCGAGCCACGAAGCCGAATGGGTGCTGCAAAGCGACCGCGGCCTGACCTACACCGCCGAGGTGCCGCGCGGCTCCAAGGTGATCGAGGGCGACTGGTGGCCGCCGGACTACAGCGGCCCGCCGCTGGTGTCGTTCGACAAGAAGCTGGCCGAGGGGCTGGGCCTGAAGATCGGCGACGAGGTGGTGGTCAACGTGCTTGGCCGCAACATCTCCGCCACCATCGGCAACCTGCGCAGCGTCGACTGGCAGAGCCTCGGCATCAATTTCGTGCTGGTGTTCTCGCCCAACGCCTTTCGCGGCGCGCCGCACACCCACATCGCCACGCTGACGCCTTCGAGCCCGAACCCGGCGGACGACGCCCGCATCGTCAAGGCGGTGGCCGACGCCTTTCCGATGGTGACCAGCGTGCGGGTGCGCGAGGCGCTGCAAACCATCGGCTCGGTCGTCACCAACCTGACGCTGGCGATTCGCGGCGCCAGCGCCGTCACTTTGCTGGCGGCGCTGCTGGTGCTCGGCGGCGCGCTGGCGGCCGGACACCGCCATCGCGTCTACGACGCGGTGATCCTGAAGACGCTGGGCGCGACCCGCGCCCGGCTGATCGGCGCCTACGCGCTCGAATACCTGATGATCGGCCTCGCCACGGCGGTGTTCGGCGTCGCCGCCGGCTCGGTCGCGGCGTGGCTGATCGTGACGCGGCTGATGACGCTCGGTTTCGTCTGGCAGGCGGGCTCCGCCGCCGCGGTGGTCGCCGCCGCGCTGGCGGTGACGGTCGGCCTCGGCCTCCTCGGCACCCTGGGCGCGCTCAACCGCAAGCCGGCCTCGGTGCTGCGCGGCTTGTGACGACAGCGGCCGTGCCGTACCATGGTTCCCGCGTTAACCGCGTGTTAACGAAGGATCTCAAGTGTGGACGGCGTGCCGGCATGCTGCGGAGCGACATTCAGCCGCGCGGATGCTTGCGGCGAGTGTGCTAGTTTACCACATGACAGCTTGGGTCAGGCGCCGGTTCGACCGCATCGAATTCATGGCATTCAGTTCATGTCCTGGAATTCATGCCACCGCGGGCGGCATCTGGTATAGAGTTTCGCGCTGGCTTCGCGAGCCCTTCGCACTTCGCCAGACAACTTGAGGGTTTCGACCATGTCGGACTTCGACCGCAACTACGCTTCTCCTTTCGGCCGGGCCGCCGGGCGGGTTGACGCCGCCGCCATCGACGCCGGCCTGCGCGCTTACATGCTGCGCATCTACAACTACATGACGATCGGCCTGGCGATCACCGGCTTCGCCGCGCTCGGCGTCTACCTGGCCGCCGTCACCGGCGACGCCTCGGGCGCGGCTGCGCGGGTCGGCAACACCTACCTGACCTCGTTCGGCGTCGCGATGTTCGTCAGCCCGCTGAAATGGGTGTTCATGCTGGCGCCGCTGGCGATGGTGTTCGTCATCTCCTTCGGCATCAACCGGCTGAAGCCCGCCACCGCGCAGATGCTGTTCTGGGTGTTCTCGGCGCTGATGGGCGTCTCGCTGTCGTCGATCTTCCTGGTCTACACCCACACCTCGATCGTGCGGGTGTTCTTCATCACCGCCGCCTCGTTCGGCGCGCTCAGCCTCTACGGCTACACCACCAAGCGCGACATGACCGGCATGGGCTCGTTCCTGATGATGGGCCTGTTCGGCATCATCATCGCCAGCCTGGTGAACATCTTCATCGGCTCGTCGATGTTGCAGTTCGCGGTGTCGGTGATCGGCGTGCTGGTGTTCGCGGGCCTGACCGCCTGGGACACCCAGCGGCTGAAGAACGACTACATCTACGGCTACGGCGGCCAGGGCGGCGACATCGCCGAGCGCGCCGCCATCACCGGGGCGCTGTCGCTCTACCTGAACTTCATCAACCTGTTCACGCTGCTGTTGCAGTTGCTCGGACAGCGCGATTAAATCGGCCGGTGAGCCCCGGCGGATCGAAGCCCCGGCCCAAAGCCGGGGCTTTTTCGTTGTCCGCCCAGTCACGGTCGTGGGCGCGACCCGTGGAGCACCGATGTCCGCCGCCCAGATCAGACCCGCCGTCGCGGCGGACCTGCCCGCCATCACCGCCATCTACGACCGCGAGGTGCGCGAGAACACCGCCACCTTCGAACTGACGCCGCCGGATCTCGGCGAGATGACCCGCCGTTTCCGCAGCCTGCACGACGGCGGCTTTCCGTATCTCGCGGCGACCGTCGACGGCGACCTGCTCGGCTATGCCTATGCCGGCCCCTACCGGCCGCGCCCGGCCTATCGCTTCACGGTCGAGAACTCGGTCTATCTCGCCCCCGCCGCGCAACGGCGCGGCATCGGCACGGCGCTCTTGCGGCGGCTGATCGCGGAGTGCGAGGCGCTCGGCCATCGCCAGATGATCGCGGTGATCGGCGATTCCGCCAATGCCGGCTCGATCGGCCTGCACCGCCGCTGCGGCTTCGCGATGATCGGCACCCACCCGGACGTCGGCTTCAAGTTCGGCCGCTGGCTCGACACCGTGATGATGCAGCGCGCGCTGGGCGACGGCGCCACGACGGCGCCGGGAAACGGGTGAGTCGAAGTCGTCACCCCTCGGCGTCATCGCGCAGGCGAGGACCCAGATCCCCTGGCGCTGGCTGTTATCAATACCCTCGCCTCAGTTGATTGGAGCATGGTCCCGAAAAGTGGACACCGGTTTTCGGAAAAGATCATGCTCGAACAAAAAGATAAGCGACGAGCATGATTCAACGCAGTTGAAACATGCGCGAAGCCGAGCCGCTGCGGCGTATGGGTCCCCGCCTGCGCGGGGACGACGATTTTCGTGCTGAAAATCCGCGCCGAACATGAATTTCCAGCGAAGCTCTCGCAATGTCGGCGGATATACCGGTGCCGCCGCTACACCAGCGCCAGCTTGCGATCGATCACCAGCAGCACGCGGTCGAGGTCGTGGCCGCGCCGCAGGATCAACCCGCCCTGCGAGATCACGCTGTAGGCGCCCTGCTTGCGCGCCAGGCGGGGGTCTTTCTCGATGCGGTAGATCGGCACCTCGGAGGCGCGGCGGAAGATCGAGAACACCGCCTTGTCCTTGAGGAAGTCGATGGCGTAGTCCCGCCATTCGCCGTCGGCGACCATCCGCCCGTAGAGATTGAGGATGCGGTTGAGTTCGAGACGATTGAACGTGACGTTGCCCGTGAACGGGACGTGGCCCGCCGGCGCGGCCGCCGCGCGTTCCGATCCGCGACTGTCATCCGGACCGGCCTCCCCCGACGTCAAGCTCATCGGCGCCTCCTGTCATCTGGGCGATATGATCGCCCCGACCGCTCCGCGCCGCAAGAGCCAATGCGCGCGGTGCGGCCCGCACGCGACTCACGGAAACGTCAGGCAAATCATAATACGGCCCAATTTCCGCCAAGCCGATGCCGCGCTGGGTTGCGACAAGGTCACCACTGCGTCGGCCCGGTTCTGTCGGTCCCGGTTTCCTCAGCCCCCAGCCCCCCGGTGCCTTCAG
Source organism: Xanthobacteraceae bacterium (assembly GCA_023954195.1). GTDB lineage: Bacteria > Pseudomonadota > Alphaproteobacteria > Rhizobiales > Xanthobacteraceae > 62-47. The sequence goes on along the minus strand of JAMLIK010000004.1, from coordinate 243,135 downwards.
GGCCGGGCCAGTACGCAGGGAAGTTCAAGCGTTCCGGGACCAACGAAAGTTGGTCCTTTTTATTTGGAGGGTGGATTCGAGCTCAACCGGTCTTCCGCGTCGTCGGTGACTTGGTGGTCGGCAACTTCCGCGCCTTGCGAAGATCCTCGTTGATTCTCGTCTGCCAGCCCGTTCCTGTCTTGCGATACGCAGCGATCACGTCGGCGTCGAGCCGAAGCTTAACCGCCTGTTTGGGATTGGGGCTCGGCGGCCGTCCGCGCGTCGCGGGCCGCGCGACCACGGCATCAGCCAACTGCTCGTCGGTCAGTTCCGGCGCATCGTCATATTCCGCCTCGGCAATGCGATGGGCATCAACCTTCTTCAAATCGCTTTTGATACCGGGCCTGCTCGCGGTCATTGCATTTCCTCATCGAGATGACATGCGTGTCGTCACCACGCGGCGTCCAGACCACCATCACCATCCGGCCTTCGAGAAATCCCACCGTCTGGAAGCGACGCTCGCCGTAATCCTCGCGAGCATCCTCGGCCGTCAACACCGGTCCGGCGAAGATGATCTCCGCATCCTCGAATGCCAGACCGCGATTCGCGAATGTCCAGTCGCGTTTGACGGGATCGAAGGTGACCATTAATATAAATGTACCCCCAACAATCAGAGGGTACAAGAGCGGAAAAACCGGAACGAAAGGATTTGATATTCCCGATGCTAATGCAGCGGCGTGAAGGCGGCGCCGAGCATCGCGCCGGGCCGCTCGCGGGTGCCGTCCTGGACATAGACCGCGGCGGCGTCGACGCCGTCGCGCGCGATGTTCTCCATCGGCACGCTGAAACTCGCGGTCTTGCCGGACCAGTCGCCGACCTTGAGCCAGTCGCGGACGACGTTGTGATAGACGACCTCGCGGCCACGGTTCTCGCCGCGCGCGATCGCGATCGGCACCGCGCGCGAGATCGCGCAAATCCAGATCTCGCCGCGGCGCGCGGCGTGCTCGGGCGAGGCCGCCGTCACCGTGATGTCGAGCTGCTTGCCCGCGACCGTCATCGACACCGGCACCGACATCACGTCGCCGGCCCGCTTGGTGTCAAGCATCGCGGCATCGATGGCGGCGCGGTCGCTGCCGATCAGGTGGCGCTGGCCGTTGACGATCATCTGCGGGGTGTAGACGTCGCGATCGCCGCGCACGCGCGAATAGGCTTTTTGCCGCTTGCTGAAGCGCGCATCCGCCAGCGTGTCCTTCCAGCCGAGATAGTCCCAGTAGTCGATCGGCATCGTCAGCGCGACGACGGTCGGATCCTGCGCCAGTTCGCCGAGGATCTTGTCGGCGGGCGGACAGGACGAACAGCCCTGCGACGTGAACAGTTCAACCACCGCGCGCGGCGACCCGGCGGCGGCCGGTTGCGGCGACTCCGCGGCGGCCGATTGCAGCGTCGCCACCATGGCGATAACGCCCGCAAATCCCGACCAGCGCAGTAAACCCGTCATCGCCATCATTGTTTCCATCGGGAGCGGCGCCTCTCGCCGCGTGCGGACCCACGCTGCCGGGTCGCCGGCATCGGGCCGTCAAAAAGCGGAAAGGCGACCTTTTCATAGGCCGCCTTCCCGTCGCGCTCCACTCACTTCACGGTGAGGCAAACCGCCGCAATGGCCTCACGCCGCGAGGCGGCGCAGCACATAATGCAGGATGCCGCCGTTGCGATAATATTCCAGTTCGTCCAGCGTATCGATGCGGCACAAGAGCGGCACCTGCTTCGTCTTGCCGTCGCTGGAGACGATCTCGGCCACGAGCTTCTGGCGCGGCTTGAGATCGCCCTGAAGCCCGCGAATGGTGACTTGCTCGTCGCCCTTGAGGCCGAGCGACGCCCATGACGTGCCTTCCTCGAAGGTCAGCGGCAGCACGCCCATGCCGACCAGGTTGGAGCGGTGGATGCGCTCGAAGCTCTGGCAGATCACCGCGCGCACGCCGAGCAGCAGCGTACCCTTGGCGGCCCAGTCGCGCGAGGAGCCGTTGCCGTATTCGGCGCCGGCGAACACCACCAGCGGCACGCCCTCCTCCTTGTACTTCATCGCGGCGTCATAGATCGTCATCTGCTCGCCGTCGGGCCAGTGCCTGGTGAGGCCGCCTTCCGGAATGTTGCCGTCGGCGCCCTTGAGCATGTAGTTCTTGATGCGGATGTTGGCGAAGGTGCCGCGCATCATCACTTCATGGTTGCCGCGCCGGGTGCCGTACTGGTTGAAGTCGGCGGGGCGCACCTGATGGTCGGTGAGATACTTGCCCGCCGGCGAGGTCAGCTTGATCGAGCCGGCCGGCGAGATGTGGTCGGTGGTGATCTTGTCGCCGAACAGCGCCAGGACGCGCGCGTTGACGATATCGGCCACCGGCGCCGGGGTCTTGGTCATGCCCTCGAAATACGGCGGGTTCTGCACGTAGGTCGAGGCCATGTTCCAGCGATAGGTTTCGCCGGCGGTGGTTTTGATCTTGCCCCAGTTGGTGTCGCCCTTGAACACGTCGGCATACTTCTTCTTGAAGATCTGCGAGGTGACGTACTTCTTGATGAAGGCGTTGATCTCGGTCGTGGTCGGCCAGATGTCGCGCAGGTAGACCGGCTTGCCGTCGCGGCCGGCGCCGATCGGCTCCTTGGTGAGATCCTTGGTCACCGTGCCGGCGAGCGCATGAGCGACCACCAGCGGCGGCGAGGCCAGATAGTTGGCCTGCACGTCCGGCGAGACGCGGCCCTCGAAATTGCGGTTGCCCGACAGCACCGCGGCGGCGACGACGCCGTTGTCGTTGACCGTCTTGGAAATCTCCGGCGCCAGCGGGCCGGAGTTGCCGATGCAGGTGGTGCAGCCGAAGCCGACCAGATTGAAGCCGACCTTGTCGAGATCCTGCTGCAAGCCGGAATTGGCGAGATATTCGGCGACCACCTGGCTGCCCGGCGCCAGCGAGGTCTTGACCCACGGCTTGGCCTTGAGGCCCCTGGCCGCCGCGTTACGCGCCAGCAGGCCGGCGGCGATCAGCACGTTCGGATTCGAGGTGTTGGTGCAGGAAGTGATGGCGGCGATCACCACGTCGCCGTGGCCGATGTCGAAGTCGCGGCCCTCGACCTTGTAGCGGCTGGCGATGTCGTCGGCCTTCTTGTACTCGCTTTCCATCGCGGCGGCGAACCCGCCGGGAATGGTCTCCAGCGCCGCGCGCCCTTCCGGCCGCTTCGGGCCGGCCATCGACGGCACCACGTCGCCGAGGTCGAGCACGATCTTCTGGGTGAACACCGGGTCCGGCGAATCGGCGGTGCGGAACAGGCCCTGCGCCTTGGCGTACTTGGCCACCAGCTCGACTCGCGCCGGCTTGCGGCCCGAGGTTTTCAGATAGTCGATGGTGGCGGCATCGACCGGGAAGAAGCCGCAGGTGGCGCCATATTCGGGCGCCATGTTGCCGATCGTCGCCTTGTCGGCCACCGACATCGAATCGAGGCCGGCGCCGTAGAACTCGACGAACTTGCCGACCACGCCGAGCTTGCGCAGCATCTGAGTCACGGTCAGCACCAGATCGGTGGCGGTGACGCCCTCGCGCAGCTTGCCCTTGAGCTTGAAGCCGACCACTTCCGGCAGCAGCATCGACAGCGGCTGGCCGAGCATCGCGGCTTCCGCCTCGATGCCGCCGACGCCCCAGCCGAGCACGGCGAGGCCGTTGACCATGGTGGTATGCGAATCGGTGCCGACCAGCGTGTCCGGATAGGCGACCTCGAAGGTGCCGGTCTTGCGGCCGATGGTCATCTTCTCCTTGCGGGTCCACACCGTCTGCGCGAGGTATTCGAGATTGACCTGATGGCAGATGCCGGTGCCCGGCGGCACCACCGAGAAGTTGGTGAACGCGCCCTGGCCCCACTTCAGGAACTCGTAGCGCTCCTTGTTCTGCTTGTATTCCTCGGCGACGTTCTTGGCGAACGCCTTGTTGTCACCGAAGAAATTGACGATCACCGAGTGGTCGATGACGAGATCGACCGGCACCAGCGGATTGATCTTTTCGGCGTCGCCGCCGAGCGCCTGCATCGCGTTGCGCATCGCGGCGAGATCGACCACCGCCGGCACGCCGGTGAAGTCCTGCATCAGCACCCGCGCCGGCCGGAACGCGATTTCATGCTCCAGCGCGCGCTTGCGCATCCATTTGACGACGGCGAGAATGTCTTCCTTCTTGACGGTGCGGTCGTCCTCGTTGCGCAGCAGGTTCTCCAGCAGCACCTTCATCGAATAGGGCAGCCGCGAAATTCCCTTGAGGCCGTTCTTCTCGGCCGTCGGCAGGCTGTAATACACATAGGTCTTGGCGCCGACCTTGAGGGTTTTCCGGCATTTGAAGCTGTCGAGCGAGGTCATGTGGAGCGATCCCAGTTTTTGGTGACGGACACTTGGCGCGCGGTACTAAAACACCGTCTTGGCCAAGCCGACTGTCTTGCAGGCGCGCGTCGTGTGCTGCATCAAGACCCGGCTTATAGAATGTTTCTAGGACTGTTGCCACAACGACCATCGCGTTTGCGCAATGTGAAATGGATGAGCCGCGAAATCATGGGAAGCGCAGTCATGCGGCTCACCGCAACCGGGCTTCGATGCGTGCGGGGCGGGCGCGAAATCTTCGACGGCCTCGACTTCATGGCGGAGGCCGGCGAGGCGCTGGCGGTGGTCGGCGCCAACGGCGCCGGCAAGACCTCGCTGCTGCGACTGATCGCCGGGCTGATCGCGCCGGCCGGCGGCACGCTGGCCCTCGACGGCGGCGGCGCGGATCTGTCCGTCGCCGAGCGGGCGCATTATCTCGGCCACCGCGACGCGCTCAAATCCGCCCTGAGCGTGACCGAGAACCTGGCGTTCTGGCGCGCGGCGCTGGGCGGCGCGACCGCGAACCTCGACACCGCGCTAAAGGCGGTCGGCCTCGACCATATCGCCGACCTGCCCGCGGCCTATCTGTCGGCCGGGCAGCGGCGGCGGCTGTCGATCGCCCGGCTGCTGGCGGTGAGGCGGCCGCTCTGGCTGCTCGACGAGCCGACCTCCTCGCTCGACGCCGGCGGACAGGCGATGATGGCGGACTTGATGCGCGATCATCTCGGCGGCGGCGGCATCATCGTGGCCGCAACTCACCTGCCGCTCGGCATTGCCGCGCGGCAATTGCGAATCGGGGAGCGGGTGTCGTGACGGTGACGTTTCCGGCTTGCGACAAATGCCATCGTCCCGTGTCCCGGGCGCTGCCGCTGGAACGGTCCCGGATCAGCCGCGCGGTATTGCATGCCGCGCTGCATCCGGGACACGGCGCCCTGCATGCCGACACCAAAGCCACGCGATGGAGCGCCGCGGCATGACCGCGCTCGCAGCCCTCGTTCGCCGCGACATCCAGGTGGCGCTGCGCGTCGGCGGCGGCGCGCTGATCGGCGTGCTGTTCTTTTTGACCGTGGTGGTGCTGATGCCGTTCGCGGTCGGCCCCGACCTGGCGCTGCTGAAAAAGCTCGGCCCCGCCATCCTGTGGCTCGGGGCGCTGCTGGCGAGCCTGCTGACGCTGGACCGGCTGTTCGCCGCCGACCACGACGACGGCTCTCTCGACCTCCTGACCATGAGCCGCACGCCGCTGGAACTGATCTGCCTCGCCAAGGCGGTGGCGCACTGGCTGGTGGCCGGGCTGCCGCTGATCGTCGCCACCCCGATCCTCGGCCTGCTGCTCAACCTCGACACCGACGCCACCGTCGCGGTGGCGCTGACGCTGCTGGCGGGCACCCCGGCGCTGACCTTTACCGGGATGATCGGCGCGGCGCTGGCGGTGGCGCTGCGGCGCGGCGGGCTGCTGCTGGCGGTGCTGGTGCTGCCGCTGTCGATCCCGGTGCTGATCTTCGGCGTCGCCGCCGCCAACGCCGCCGTGATCGAGCCGGCCGGTTTCGGCGCACCGTTCTCGATCCTGTGCGCGCTGTCGCTCGCCGGGCTGGTCATCGGCCCGCTGGCGGCGGCGGCCAGCCTGCGGCACGGACTGGATTGAGAATGCGACAATTCCGCCCATCACCTTTCGCGGAACCGGGACGGAACGCGCGCCTGCGACATTGCCTGCGGCGCGCGCGGCGACTATCAGAACGGCCATGACGCTGATCGACCTCGCCAACCCCACCCGGTTCCTGTCGCTGACGGCCAAAATCCTGCCGTGGCTGGCGGGCGCGACCGCGCTCCTGCTCGCGCTCGGGCTGTATCAGTCGGCGCTGGCGCCCGACGACTACCAGCAGGGCGCGACCGTGAAGATCATGTTCATCCACGTCCCCAACGCGTGGCTTTCGATGTTCGTGTGGGGGGTGATGAGCCTGTCGGCGCTCGGCACCCTGGTGTGGCGGCATCCGCTCGCCGACGTCTCGGCCAAGGCGGCCGCGCCGATCGGCGCCGCCTTCACCTTCCTGGCGCTGGTCACCGGCTCGCTGTGGGGTCGGCCGATGTGGGGCACCTATTGGGAATGGGACGCGCGGCTGACCTCGATGCTGATCCTGTTCCTGATGTATCTCGGCCTGATCGCGCTGTGGCGCGCGGTGGAGGATCCCTCGCGCGCCGCGCGCGCGGCCGCCGTGCTGACCCTGGTGGGCGCGATCAACATTCCGATCATCAAGTTCTCGGTCGACTGGTGGAACACGCTGCACCAGCCGGCCTCGGTGCTGCGGATCGGCGGCTCGACCCTCGACAAGGCGTTCCTGATTCCGCTCTTGGTGATGGCGGTGGCGTTCTCGCTGTTGTTCGTCACGCTGCATCTCGCCGCCATGCGCAACGAGATCCTGCGCCGCCGCGTCCGCGCGCTGCAAATGCAGCAAGCCAGCCTGCCGCGTCGGTGACGACGATGTCGCTCGGCCCCTACGCCTTCTTCATCGTCGCGTCCTACCTCGTGGTGGCGCTGGTGGTGCTGCTTTTGATCGGCTGGATCGTGCTCGACTACCGCCGGCAGCGGGCGCGGCTGCGCGACCTTGAGGCGCGCGGCGTGACCCGCCGCTCCGGGCGCGGCGCGGCGGACCTGCCATGAGCGGAGCGGACCTGTCATGAGCGAAACCTCCCGCGACACCGCGCCACCGAAGCGGCGCTGGCTGCTGGCGCTGCCGCTCGTCGCCTTCGCGGCGCTGGCGGCGCTGTTCTGGGTCCGGCTCGGCGACCGCGACGTGTCGCGGATTCCCTCGGCGCTGATCGGCCGGCCCGCGCCGCAGACCGTGCTGCCCGCGCTCGACGGCCTGACCCGCGACGGCGTCGCGGTGCCGGGCATCGATGCCGCGACCTTCAGGGGCAAGGTCAGCCTGGTCAACGTCTGGGCGTCGTGGTGCGTGCCGTGCCACGAGGAAGCCCCGCTCCTGACCGCGCTCGCCGGCGACAGCCGCATCCAGATGGTCGGCATCAACTACAAGGACAAGACCGACAACGCGCGCCGCTTCCTCGGCCGCTACGGCAACCCGTTCAGCCATGTCGGGGTGGACGCCAACGGCCGCGCCGCCATCGAATGGGGCGTCTACGGCGTACCGGAAACCTTCATCGTCGGCCGCGACGGCAAGATCGCCTACAAGCTGATCGGCGCGATCACGCCGGACAACATCGACCGCGTGCTGCGGGTGGAGATCGAAAAGGCGCTGAAGGCGGGATCGTAGCGCGGTTTCGCCGCGATGCCGGGATAGGGTCAACGTCGATTCAGCCGGCATGTCGGGAGAAAGCAGATGAACATCGGACAGGCGTCGCGGGAATCAGGCGTCTCGGCCAAGATGATCCGCTATTACGAGCAGAACGGCCTCATTCCGGTGGCCGACCGCACCGCGGCTGGCTATCGCGACTACTCCGGCACCGACGTGCATATGCTGCGCTTCATCCGCCGGGCGCGGGACCTCGGTTTCTCGGTCGCCGAGATCAACGACCTGCTCGGCTTGTGGCGCGACGAAACCCGCCAGAGTTCCGAGGTCAAACGTCTGGCGCAGCAGCACGTCAAGGATCTGGAACGGCGGATCAACGACCTTCAGGGCATGGTCGAAACGCTGACGGAACTGATCGGCTGCTGTCGCGGCGATGACCGCCCGCATTGCCCGATCCTGAAGCGGCTCGAAGGCGAACAGGAGGGCGAAGACCTCTCGGTGCGCCCCCGCGCGGGAGCCGTCGCACGCTAGATCCCGAAAAGTGGAGACCGGTTTTCGAATTCTGAAATGGCCTCGCCTTTATTGATGGAGCCGGACCGCCGCGGAGTCCGGGTCCCCGCCTGCGCGGCGACGACGATTGTCGCGGCGCAAGTCCGTGCGTGAAATCCAGCGCGCCGTGACGATTCCCTCGACTGGCCTCAAGGGGTCCGGAAGTCTGATTCAACCGCGTTGAGTTAGCAACCGGTCGGCGTCGCGGTGGCGAAACGCGCGCCGTCTTTCGAAGACGTCGTCGTAAAGCTGAAGGTATCGATCCGCCATTTGCCTCACGCTTCCGTCCCGTGCGTGGCCGGCCTGCCACCGTCCGACGGCTTTGATCTTCCGATTGTAGCCGGCGGGGTCGGAGAGGATCCCGTTGATGAGACGGACTATCGCGACAGGATCGTCCTTGGGCAAAAACCATCCGCCTCCGCTCGCCCGGATTCGGTTGCCGACCGCGCCGAAATCGAAGGCGAGGACCGGAAGCCCGATCGACCACAGCTCGGTGAGCGTATGGCAATAGGTTTCCGGCCAGATCGAGAATATCGCGCCAAGGTCGGCGTCGATGTCGCGTGCGAGCGCCGCGAAATCGTCCCGCTGATAGGCGCCGTGCAGAACGATGCGCTCGCCCTCCAGGCCCACGGTTCGGTTGCCCAGGATATGGAATTCGAGCGTCCGACGGCTATCGGCGTCGCGAATGGCGCGAATGTGCCTCGCTCCCTTGGCGTCGCTGATATTTCCCGGAACGAGAATCCGGACCGGTCTGTCGCCTCTCGAAGAAGTCGTCGATTTCCGATGATAGCGCGGAAAATCCCGCCCATGCGGAATGATGACGAACGGACGATCGAGAAGCCACGGAAAATTGTCCGTCAGGATGGCTCTGGCGCTTTCGTCGGTGGTGACGAACGCATCGCACTGCATGAGCGCCGCCTCGAAGCGCGACCTCCACACATTCACCCAGGCATGTTTCAGCGGCGGAACGTCGCTCTGCGGCCAGAGTTCTATCTTGCATACGCCTGCGCCGGGCGTGCAATGCCCGCCGCAAAACTCATTGTCGTTGTCGAGCAGCTTGACGGTCGGGCACAGCGAATAGAAATCGTGGAATGAATAGACGATCGGGATCCCGAGACGGCAGGCGCGATCGATCAATCCCAGACTGTGCCAGGCGATATGCCGGACATGGACGAGTTCGATCGCATACTTTATCAGCCACTTCGCAATGACATCGTCGTACTCGTCCGAGCGATGGGTGAGGATCGTCACGGGGTCCTGAAAGGTGTGGGTCGCGACGACCGAAGCCGCGGGGCCGATCCGGGACAATTCCAGCAGGCGGCCATTGCACCGCAGCAGCCAGGGCTCGTAGTCATCTCCGAGTTGCCCCATGAGGTCGAGGTTGGTCTGCGGCGTGCCTCCGGTGTCGGTCGAGATGACGTATAAAATCCGGGGCCGGCCCGTCGCGCTGCTGAACTGCCGGCCGTTCAGCGCGCGCGCGACGTGGCAAATGCTTTTGATCTTCTCCGAGGAATCAAATATTTTGATGGCCTGACCGTATTCGGGGTAGCGCCGGTCGATCTCCAGGCGGGACCGATCGATCAGCTTTTCCCTTTCGGCGCCGAAGCTGGCCGCGCCGGCGTGCCGGATGAAAGTCTTGTCGTCGATGACGTGCTTCCAGCCCTTCCGCCACGCCCGCATGCAGAAGTCGTTTTCCTCGCCATAGCCGCGCGGGAAGGCGCGCGCGTCGAACGCTCCCACCTCCTTCAAGCAATCGTGCTTGATGTAAAGGCAGAAGCCGTTGCCGGTCGGCACCTCCGGACGCCATCCCGGCATCGCCTGCCTAATCGCGCGCGGATAGCGATTGCCGGGAAGCCAGGCCGGCGGCGTGTTGGAGGTGTTCTGCTCCGGAACCGAAAACAGGCCGGCATTGTTCGATATCGGCGTGGCCGTTCCGATGCCGGGCTTGGAGTAAGCCGCCGCGCGCAGCCCTTGGCTCCAGTACGGAGAAACCACCGTATCGGAATTAAGCAGGATGACGTCGCAATCCGCCGCGGCTTTCAAGCCCAGGTTGATGGATTTGGTGTAGCCCCGGTTGGTCTTGTTGGTCAGAACCGTGATGTTCTGAATATTCGAGACGCGGGACAGCAAATCCTCCACGCGGGGATCGGTGCTCGCGTCGTTGACGATGACAAGCCGGCAATCGCCGGTCGTGAACGCGACCAGGGAATCCAGGCAAGCCTCGAAAGCGGCCGCCCCGTTGTGGACCGGAACGATGATCGCGATCGGCCGCAAGGCGGAACGGCCGAACAGACCGGACGGGATGTTCGGTCCGGCGCCCTCGAACGGGACATATTCGGCGTCGGCGCCGTGTTTGGCGTCGAGCGGAATTCCATCGGGCCATGACCTCACGGTGACGGTGGCCGGCCCGCTCAGCAGCGGCGAGGCGAGCGGAAGTTTCGCGGCAAACGCGCCGCCGTCAAATTCGGCGAATTCCTTCTTGAGCCTTTGGCGCTCCGAACTCGCCCGGACAACGGTATACGGAATATCATCGACGAGAATTTCGACGTGAACAGGCTGTCCGGTCCGATTCCTTCGGAGCGCCCATCCGACGACGATGCCATCCTTAACGAATTCCACTCTCCCGAGAAAACCGGGAGCGCGGGAGCGCTCACCGCGCATGGCATATCTCCTCCGGCATCTCCCTCACGTCGCTTCGTCGCTTGTCGGGATGAGCGCATATCCGGCGAGCGGATACCGAATCCCGGCGCACCTTACCGTTGTCGCGGCGGTCCCGCCATCGGCGCGCGACGACTCCAGGTAATCCAATAAGTGATTCGATCTGGACGACGATATGCGAGGCCCCTGTTATCGACCGATCCCGGTATAGGTGAAGCCCAGCGACTCGACATCGTCGCGCTGGTAGATGTTGCGCAGATCGACCAGAACCGGCTGCTTCATTTCGTCTTTCAATCGATTGAGATCGAGCGCCCGAAATTCCGACCATTCGGTGACGATCACGATGGCATCGGCGCCGCGCGCGCATTCGTAGGCGTCATTGCAGTACGCGACATCGACCAGTTCGCTTTTGGCCTGCTCCATGCCGGCGGGATCGAACGCGCGCACGCGCGCGCCCATGTCCTGAAGGCCGACGACCAGCGGGATCGACGGCGCCTCGCGCATGTCGTCGGTATCGGGCTTGAAGGTCAATCCGAGCAGGCCGATCACCTTGCCGCGCAGGCTCCCGCCCAGCGCGTTCGCGACCTTGCGCGCCATGGCGCGCTTGCGGGTGTCGTTCACGGCCAGCACCGCCTCGACGATCCGCAGCGGCACCTCATGATCCTGCGCGATTTTCAGCAGCGCGCGGGTATCCTTGGGAAAGCACGACCCGCCGAAACCCGGCCCCGCGTGCAGGAACTTGGTGCCGATCCGGTTGTCCAGCCCGATGCCGCGCGCGACCTCCTGAACGTCGCAACCGACACGCTCCGAGAGATCCGCGATCTCGTTGATGAAGGTGATCTTGGTCGCGAGAAACGCGTTGGCGGCATATTTAATCAGCTCGGCCGTTCGCCGTTCCGTGAACATGATCGGCGCCTTGTTGAGCGACAGCGGGCGGTAGATATCGGCGAGATGCTTGCGGCCGCGCGAATCCGTGGTGCCGACCACGATGCGGTCGGGGAATTTGAAGTCCCGGATCGCCGCGCCTTCCCGCAGGAATTCCGGGTTCGAGGCGACCACGACATCCGCCGCCGGATTGGCTTCCCGGATCAGCCGTTCGACCTCGTCGCCGGTTCCGACCGGCACCGTCGACTTTGTCACGATGACCGTAAACCCGCTCAAGTTCGCCGCGATTTCACGAGCCGCCGCATAGACATAGCTGAGATCCGCGTGTCCGTCGCCGCGTCGCGACGGGGTGCCGACCGCGATAAAGACCGCGTCCGCCGATCGCACCGCCGGAGCCAGCTCCGTGGTGAAGGTCAGCCGGCCGGCCCTCGCATTGGTCGCCACAAGGTTGTCGAGGCCCGGCTCATAGATCGGAATTTCACCACGTGCCAAAGCTTCGATCTTGGCCGCCGCCTTGTCCACGCAGGTGACCTGATGCCCAAAATCGGCGAAGCACGCGCCCGAGACCAGACCGACATATCCCGTACCGATCATCGCAATGCGCATCGAACATCCATTTCGCTTCCCGACGAACCGAAGCTATACGTTAAATATCTGACATAACAACGAATTTTCGTCCAGCAAAATTCGGCGGCGGACCGAATGCGTGCCTGATGGCGAGGTTTTCCCGCCTGCAGCGGCCCGTGGGCGCAAGCGACATCGTCCACGCTGTTCGCCGGACGGCCATGGGTCAATCGCGCCGTTTCGCGCGCCGCGGCCCATCCTGGCCCCACCCTGCCGTGCCTGGAAAAGGCATGAAATCGCCGCAATTGACGCCAAGACCCGCCAACAGGCACTCATCACACGGATTTTACCGCACCCGCCGCGCAGCCTGGCTCCCGCTCCGTGATAAAGTGGAGGGCCGTGCTTTTCTCGGCTAAGTTCCGCCTCAGACATCGGTCATGATCGCGAAAGCCATAGGCGGCGATATTCCTGACCTCGGACAATTCTTTGAGTTAAAAGTTAAAGTTAACGCCTTACCCCTGGGCTGACTGGCCGGCGGCAGCCGGCCCGGAAATATGATATATTTTCAACGGGCATTCCCCATTCGGTGATGATTCATGTTTCGCAAGAAGACGTCCGAACCGTCGAGCAACGGCCCTACTGTTCAGGCATCGGCGCTGGGCTGCCTGGTACTACTGGCGCGCCGCCACGGACTTGACCTGTCAGAGGATCGCCTCATCCGGGACAATTTTATCGACGACGTCGATCAGATTGACTTTGCGACCTTGCAGCGGGGTGCGGAAAACGCCGGCCTCAAGATCAAGGCCCTCGATCTCACGGTCGCCGACCTCAAATCCTTGAAAGACGCCCTTCCCTTGATCGTCACCACGGTCGACGGCGGCAGCATGATCCTGACCGGACTCGAAACCTCGAACGAGGGGACCCGGATCGCCTTGCAGGATCCCCGCGCGGCGGCCGGCAACCTGCTGATCCTCGATCAATTCCGCTTTGAGCAAATCTGGACCGGCAAAGCCATCGTCGTAAAGCGTAACTACGATCTCACCGACGAGGAGCAGCCGTTTCAGTTCGGGCTGCTGATCGCCCTGATCTCGCGTGAGCGCCGGCTGGTCCGGGACATCGCGATCTGCGCCGTCGTCCTGGGGTTCGTCGCCCTCGCGCCGATTGTATTCATGCGCGTACTGTTTGACAAAGTCCTCACCTATCAAGCCTTCAGCACGCTCTACGTTTTATCCATCGCCCTGTTGGTAATCATCCTGTTTGAAGCGGCCTTCATCTATTTACGGGGGTTTTTGGTCCTCCTCCTGACCACGCGTTTTGACGCAAAGCTGATGACCTACATTTTCAACAAGGTCTTGCATTTGCCGATGGATTTTTTTGAGCGGACACAAGTCGGCAAAATCGCTTACGACATGAACCAGCTCAATCGGGTCCGCAGCTTCCTGTCCGGCCAGGTTTTCGGGACCGTGCTGGACTCCACGACGCTGCTTTTCTTTCTGCCCGTTATGTTCTTCTTCAGCCCGACACTGACCGCGATCGTTCTCGGGATCTGCGGGCTGATCGGCGGCGTCATGATGGTCATGCTCCCGACCTATCGGCGAAAGGCCGCTCTTCTGGAAGCCGCGGAATCCCAACGCGGCGCTTTCTTGGTGCAAACGCTCCACGGCATGCGAACCGTCAAGTCCCTCTCTCTCGATGCCCGTCAACGTCATATGTATGACGTGCTCGCGGCGCGTGTCGCCAAGCTTCGATTTGACGCGGGAATGACATCCAATCTCCTGCAAACCATCGTCACCCCTCTGGAGCGACTGGCTGTCAGCGGCGCGCTGGGTCTGGGTGTCTACTTCGCGCTCACCAGCCAGGACCCGGTATATATCGGCGCGCTGTTCGCGTTCATGATCCTGTCGCGCCGCGTGGTCGGCCCGCTGGTCCATCTCGCCAAGCTTATCGATCAATATGATGAAGCTCGACTTGCTGTGAATTTGCTCAGCGACCTGGTCAACCAGCCGCAGGAGGAAGGCCGCAGCGGGCAGGGCGTACGCGTCCCGCTTCGCGGCGAACTCGCTTTCTCGGGCGTCACATTTTCGTACCAAGGCGCCGTCTCGCCCGCCCTTCGCAATGTGTCCTTCGAGGCCCCGCTCGGCACGACGCTGGGAATCATGGGCAAGAGCGGTTCGGGCAAAACGACGATCACCCGGCTGTTGCAGCGCCTGCATTCCGATTACGGCGGGTTAATCAAGATCGACGGCATCGACGTCCGCGAATACGACGTCGATCATCTGCGGCACAGTCTCGGCGTCGTTTTGCAGGAGAACTTCCTGTTCAGCGGCACGATCCGGGAAAACATCGCGGCCGCCAAGAGCGACGCGACGTTCGAGGACGTCGTCCGCGCCGCGCGACTGGCCGGCGCGGAGGAGTTCATCGACAAGCTGCCGCGCGGCTACGAGACATATATCTACGAAGGCTCCCCCAACCTGTCGGGAGGGCAACGCCAGCGCCTCGCCATTGCCCGCGCCCTGATTACGGATCCGCGCATCCTCATTCTCGACGAAGCGACCAGCGCGCTCGACGCCGACAGCGAAGCCATCGTCAACGCCAATCTCGCGCGCATCGCCCAGGGGCGAACGATGATTATCATTTCGCACCGATTGTCGGCCCTGGTGCATGCGGACGCCATTCTGGTGCTGAACGGCGGTGAGGTTCTCGACATCGGCAAACACGATGAACTGGTCGACCGTTGCGACATTTATCGGGAGCTTTGGTATCTGCAAAACAAGCACCTGAATTTGGTTCCCGGCACTCCTCTGAGGACGGTCCGTCGTGTCTCGTAACGATTTGTCAGTGGTCCGGCAGTTTCAATCGGAAACGGACGCGATCCGGGAGGCTCCCGAGCCATGGGGAGCCAGGGCCACGCTTTACGTGCTGTTGGCTTTCCTGTTGAGCGGTGTCGCGCTGCTGTTCCTTGGACGGATCGATCGCGTCATCAGCGGGAGCGGCAAAATCGTCTCGACCCAGAACGTCACCGTGTTCCAGGCGCTGGACCCCTCCATTATCCGAACCCTCGACGTCAAGGAGGGCGACGTTGTCCAGACGGGACAATTATTGGCGACGCTCGACGCCACTTTCGCCGCCGCCGATGTCCGGCAACTGAAGCAACAGATTTCCAGCCTCGACGCCCAGATCGCGCGCGCCTCCGCCGAACTGAGCGGATCCGAGCCGCCGGTCTTCCCCCACGCGGACGACGCGGAATCCGCCAAATATATCATGCTGCAAAAGGGGCTCTATGAGCAGCGCAAGGCGCAATTCAACGCGCAGTTGAACAGCTTCGACGCCAAGATCAAGCTGGCGCAGGCGACGATCACGAAACTCCAGTCGGACGAGGAGCGATATTCGCAACGCCAGCAGGTCGCGGAAAAGATCGAAGCGATGCGCACCAGCCTGGTTGAGACGGGCTCCGGTTCCAAGCTCAATATGTTCATTTCCCAGGACGCGAATCTTGAGCTGGGCCGGCTGGTCGAAAATACCAAAAACGGCCTGATCGAGGCGCGGCAGACCCTGGCTTCCAACACCGCCGACCGCGAGGCTTTCATCCAGCAATGGAAGACCACCACCGGCGAGGAGCTGGTGAAGGCGCGCAACGATCACGACACGGCGCAGGCTCAGCTGGAGAAAGCCCTGAAACATCAGGACCTGATTCGCCTGACGGCGCCGGCGCCGTCCATGGTGCTGTCCCAGGCGAAACTTTCAGTCGGATCGGTCCTGAAACAGGGGGACGCCCTTTTCACGCTGATGCCGCTCAACACGCCTGTCGAGGCGGAAGTCCGGATATTGTCGCGCGACGTTGGATTTGTCAGAACCGACGATTCCTGCACGATCAAGATCGACGCCTTCAAATACATCGAACATGGCATGGCGTACGGCAAAATTCGCTGGATCAGCGACGGCGCCTTTACGACGGACGATAACGGGCAGCCGACCGAGGCTTACTACAAAGCGAGATGCTCGATTACAGAGACCAACTTCTATCATGTCCCGCAGAATTTCCGGCTGATTCCGGGAATGACGCTCACCGCTGACGTGAACCTCGGTCAAAGATCCGCTGCGATGTATCTGCTCAGTGGCTTGCTGCGCGGGGTCAATGAGGCCATGCGCGAACCATAGGCTCCCGCTTGAAACTGTTAGAGAGATTTCTCCCGCGAACCGTGCAGGTTTCCCGCAGCTTTGCGCGAGGGGAGCAGTTCTATGAACAACGAAAGTTCGCCGACGCTCTCCGCGTCTGGAAGATTTCGGCTGACGCCGGCAATACCGAAGCTCTTTATCGGATCGGCCTGCTCTACGCGCGCGGCGAGGGCGTTCTGCGCAGCGTCGCGGACGCCGCGAGCTGGTATGAGAAAGCCGCGCAACGCGGACATCCCGGCGCGCAGCTTCAGCTCGGCCTGATCTATCTCAGCGGCTCGGACGTCATTCCTCCCTGGCTGGCCTCCTGGCTGAGCAGCGCCAAGGCTCGTGATCCGAACGGCTCGGAATCCATTCTGAATACGCTGCTTCCGACCGGAACCGGCATCAAGAAAGACGAGGAATTGGCGCGTCACTGGATCGGCGCGGCGGCTCAATCGGGCGATCCTCTCGCTCTCGCGGTGATGGGCGATATCCATCGTCACGGTCGGGGCGGCCCGGCGGATTACGAGCAGGCCCATGATTATTATACACGGGCGGCGGCGGCGAATATCGCCATGGCGCAGTTCGGGCTCGGCGATCTCTATTTTCAGGGCCTTGGACGCCCCGTCGATCACGCAACGGCCGCCGACTGGTACGAAAAAGCCGCCGAAAACAACGATGCGCGGGCGCAGTTCGCCATCGGTCACCTCTGTTTGACCGGGCAGGGCCGGGAAGCGGATGCGGCGCGCGCCGGGCACTGGTTCACCCGCGCCGCCGAGCGGGGCGATGCTCGCGCTTACCATCAGGCAGGGTTGATGCACCTGAGCGGCAACGGCCTCCCGCTCGACCCCGACAAGGCCGAAACCTATTTCAGGCGGGCCGCCAAAAAGGGCTTCATCCCCGCCTGTGTTCAACTCGCGGAAATCTACTCGCAAGGCAAAGGCATCGCGCCGGACCTGCGCGAGGCGGCGAACTGGTATCGTGAGGCCGCCGAGCGAGGCGACGTGCAGTCCCAATTCGTCCTGGGACGGCTTTACGCGACCGGCCAGGGCGTGGCGCCCAATCTTCGTCTGGCGGCATCGTGGTTTTCCCGCGCCGCCGAGAACGGACACGCCACCGCCGCCTACAATCTTGCGACATTCTACGCCAAGGGCGACGGCGTGCCGCGCGACCTCGATCAGGCTTTGACCTGGTACAAGGCCGCCGCGGACAAAGGCTTCGTTCTTGCCCAGTTGCAATTGGGGCGGATCTATTCCGCCGGATCCGGCGTGCCGCGCGACACCGCCAGGGCGCTCGACTGGCTTGAGAAGGCCAGCACGTCGGGTCATGCCGACGCCCGGATCGCGCTGGCCATGACCTACCTGCAAAACGACGCCGCCACGCGCAACCCGACGCGCGCGGTCGAGCTTCTGGAGTCCTGCGCCAGGGACGGACAGGCGATCGCGGCGCTGCGCCTCGCCGAACTTTATGACGGCACGGTCGAGGGCCTTCCGCTCGATCAGGAGCGCGCGAGCCGGCACTATCTCGAAGCCGCCAACGCGGAAAACACCGAGGCGCAATACAAGCTCGCGCTGCGGCTTCTTGCCGGCCAGTTTATTCCGCGCAACCCGTCGGACGCCGTCACCTGGCTGACGCGCGCCGCCGAACGCAGCCACCTCGGGGCGCAGTTTCGCCTCGCGGTGCTTTATTGCCAGGGCCAGGATGTTCCCGCCGACCTCAAGCAGGGGATCGCATGGTATCGGCGCGCCGCCGAGGGCGGCCACGTCGTGTCCCAGTACAATCTGGCGGTGATGCTGCTCAAGGGGCAAGGGTGCGAGCCGGACCCGGCCGCCGCCATGGGCTGGTTCGAAAAGGCGGCGCAGCAGAACATGGTGGAAGCCCAGATCAAGCTGGTCGAGGCTTACGCCGCCAGCCCGGACGCGATCGTCAAGGAAGACGAGGCGCGTCTGTGGTATGAGGAGGCGAGCAAGACGCCGGTCGGCTCAAAGCGGCTGGCCCATCTGGCGCACCTGTTCGCGACGTCCTCTCACCCCGAATCCTCTAAGGTCGTCGACGTCGATCGCGCCATGGCTTCGGCTCCGCAACGCGAAATCGCCGCGACCGGCGACGAGGAAGGCCGTCAGAGCCATTTCCGTTCCGGCGGAATCGAAACCGGGCTCTAAAGACTTTTCGTTTTTAACGGAATCAGCCGCCGTCAAAGGCGGAAAGCCTCCAGAGCATGATCCCGAAAAGTGGACACCGGTTTTCGGAAAAGATCATGCTCGCTCAAACAAAAAGATAAGCGACGAGCATGATTCAACGCAGTTGAATCGTGCTCTAGAATAGGGCTCCGAGTTCTTTCTGATCTTCCAGCCGAAACTCGCGCATCATCGCCAGCGCCCATAGATCGTATTGCCGGCCCTTGGCCACCCTGACCTCGGAAAACCCCGCTTCGATCAACAGCCGCCCGAGGCGGCTGTCGGTGAATCCGGTATTGTGACGCATGAATTTGTTGCCGGCCTGAATGCTGCGCCCAAACCCGAACACCACGTCGAGAGCCGTCACCGGACCGCCCGGCGAGACATAGAGTTCTTCGTCAATTCGGCCGTTCGCGATCTGGCTGGCGATCTCTCCGAGATCCGGGCAGGTAATCAGCGCGAATCCGCCCGGCTTCAGGATCCGGACAAACTCGGCGAGGGCCTTCGGCACCTCATGCGAATCGAGATGTTCGAGGTTGTGCGAGGACCAGACGGCGTCAAAGGTCGCATCCAGGATCCACGGATGAAGATCGACCATCGAGCCGACGATATCGGGCGCGACCCTGCGATCGACATCGAGCCGGACCTCCACCCAGTCCGGCCCCCGGAACGCGACATGCAGCTTGTCGGCGCGCTTGGGTCCGCACCCGACATGCAGGACGTGCTTCTTGTCCGGAGCCAGCGCGAACGGCTTGCTCTCGGCGACCGTCGGTTGGGGAGGCTTTTCAATCATGGTTTGCGGCATTGAGCATTCAGCCCGCGACAAGATCTTGAAGATACTTCGAATAGGCGCCCTTCCCAAGGGCGTTGGCGCGCCGGGACACCTGGGCCGGGTCGATGAACCCTTGACTCAAGGCCACCTCCTCCAGACAGGCGATCTGAAATCCCTGCCGGCGCTGGAGCGTCGCGACAAAATCAGTCGCGTCCCTCAAGCTGTCCGGCGTTCCCGTGTCGAACCACGCGAACCCGCGCCCCATGCGTTCCACGCTGAGATTGCCCTGCTCCAGATAGATGCGATTGAGATCGGTAATCTCCAGTTCGCCGCGCGCCGACGGCTTGATATTCGCGGCATGGTTCGCGGCGTCTCCGTCGTAGAAATAGAGGCCGGTCACCGCGTAGTTGGACCGCGGCTTGCCGGGCTTTTCCTCGATGGAAACCGCTTGCCCCGCGTCATTGAACGAAACCACGCCATAGCGTTCGGGGTCGGTGACACGATAGGCGAAAACCGTCGCTCCGCTGGTCCGCGCCGCCGCCCGATTGAGAAGCTCCGGCAAGCCATGCCCATAAAACACGTTGTCGCCGAGCACGAGGGCCGAGCTTTCCCCGTTCAGGAATTTCGCGCCGATAATGAAAGCCTGCGCCAGGCCGCCCGGTGTCGGCTGGACCGCATAGGACAGTCGGATTCCCCAATGGCTTCCATCCCCGAGCAACGCTTGAAACACCGCTTGATCGGGCGGGGTGGTGATAATCAGGATATCGCGGATCCCCGCCAGCATCAGCGTCGACAGCGGATAATAGATCATCGGCTTGTCGTAGACCGGCAGAAGCTGCTTCGACACCACCAGCGTCATCGGATACAGCCGCGTGCCGCTGCCGCCGGCAAGAATGATTCCCTTCACGATCCCGCCTCCAACGCGCCGCTTTCCCGCAACTGGTGAATACACGCGCCCAACGATGGCGCAAGCGGCGGCAACGCCAGGCCGAACTGCGCTTTGAGCCGCTCGCACGACAAGGTCGAATTGCGCGGCCGCCGGGCCGGCGTCGGATATTCCGACGTCGGGATCGGATCGATGTGAACCAACGGCCCGCCGGCCGCCTCGGACAGCGTCATCACCTGCCGCGCGAACCCGAACCAACTGGTCCGGTCCGCGCCGCAAGCGTGCAGGACGCCGAACAGTCGTTCCGGCCAGCCGATCTTCTCCGCATGCGCGATCATGGCGAGGATGGTTCGCGCCAGATCCGGCGCGTAAGTCGGGCAACCGACCTGATCTTCAACGACGCGCAGCGGTTGATTCCGCGCCGCCAGCCGCACCATCGTCCGCACGAAATTGCTTCCATAGGGCGCGTAGACCCACGCGGTCCGCAGCACGATCGATCGGGGATGGACTTCCGCTATCGCTCGTTCCCCCGCGAGTTTCGACGCGCCATAGACCGTTTGTGGATTGGTGGCATCGGATTCCAGGTAGGCGCCGTCCTTCTCGCCGTCGAAGACATAATCGGTCGAGAGATGGATCAGCGGGATCGCGTGTCGGGCCGCGACGGAAGCAACGTTCCGCGCGCCGTCGCGATTGATGGCGAAGGCCAGCTCCGACTGCGACTCGGCCTGGTCGACCGCCGTGAACGCCGCCGGATTGACGATCACATCCGGCCGCGCCGCCTCGACCGCGCGCGCGATGTCGTCGCGCTGCCGGACGTCCACCTCCGACCGGCTGGTGCAGGACAACAGGACATCGCCGTTCTCGCCGGCCACGTCCCGCAAGGCGCGCGCGACCTGTCCGTCGGAGCCGATGACAAGAACCTTCATCGATCAACCCGCCACCAGCCCGAGACGCCGGCCGTCATAGACGCGCTGGCGGATCGGCTCCCACCAATGGCGGTTGTTCAGGAACCAGTGCACCGTCTTGCGGATGCCCGACTCGAAATCTTCCTGGGCCCGCCATCCGAGTTCGGCTTCCAGCTTCGAGGCATCGATCGCGTAGCGGCGATCGTGTCCCGGCCGGTCCTGCACGAAGCTGATTAACTCGCGATGGGATTTGTCCTTGCCGCATGCCTCGTCCATCAGCGAACAGATCTGGCGCACCACGTCGAGATTGGTGCGCTCGTTGCGTCCGCCGATATTGTAGGTCTCGCCGAGCCGGCCGTTTTCCAGAACAAGCGCCAGCGCGCGGGCATGATCCTCGACATAGAGCCAATCCCGGATCTGGGCGCCGTCGCCATAGACCGGGATCGGCTTGCCGTCACAGGCGTTGAGGATCGTCAGCGGAATGAGTTTCTCGGGGAAATGATAGGGGCCGTAATTGTTCGAGCAATTGGTCACGATCACCGGCAGGCCATAGGTGCGATGCCACGCCTTGGCGAGGTGGTCGGAGGCCGCCTTGCTCGCCGAGTAGGGCGAACTGGGATCGTAGGGCGTTGCCTCGGTAAACATCTCGTCCTGGCCGAGCGAGCCGTACACTTCGTCGGTCGAGACGTGGATGAATCGAAACGTCTCCGCGAGCGCGCTGCCTTCCTGCGCCAGATACCGGCGCGCCACCTCAAGCAGGTTGAAGGTGCCGACGATATTGGTCTGGATGAAGACGTCGGAGCCCGAGATCGAGCGATCGACATGACTTTCCGCCGCCAGATGAATCACGGCTTCCGGGCGATGCGTCTTGAACACGGCCTCGACCGCGTCCCGATCGCAAATGTCCTTCTGCTCGAAGGCAAAATTCTTGTTCGAGGCAATCTCCGCGAGCGACGTCAGGTTGCCCGCATAGGTCAGCTTGTCGAGGACGATGACATCGTGCCGGCTTTGCGACGCCAAATAACGGCTGACCGCCGACCCGATGAATCCCGCGCCCCCGGTAATCAACACCCGCATTATCAATGCCCGAAATGAAAAAAGGGACCAACATCAGACAAACATGGCAAATTGCTGTCCTTGTCGGAGAGGATGATCCGATCCGGCGGAAGCCCCCAGTCGATGCCGAGCCGCGGATCGTTCCAGAGGATGCCGCGGTCGCACTGCGGCGCGTAATAGTCCGTCACCTTGTAGCTCACTTCACAG
Source organism: Xanthobacteraceae bacterium (assembly GCA_023954195.1). GTDB lineage: Bacteria > Pseudomonadota > Alphaproteobacteria > Rhizobiales > Xanthobacteraceae > 62-47. The sequence continues at coordinate 220,719 of JAMLIK010000004.1, read as the reverse complement.
TCGTCGGTTAACGTGACGTAACCATGCGCGAACCCCGGCGGCACCCAGAGCTGTTTCCAGTTGTCGCGCGACAATTCGACGGCGACGTGACGCCCGTAGGTCGGCGATCCAACCCGGATATCGACCGCCACGTCGAGAATGCGCCCGGAGCCGCACCGCACCAGCTTGCCCTGCGCGTGCGGATCGGTCTGGAAATGCAGCCCGCGCAAGGTCCCGCGCGCCCGCGAATAAACATGATTGTCCTGGACAAACGCGACATCGGGGAGTTGCTTGCGAAACGCGTCGTCGCGAAACACCTCGGAAAAAAAGCCGCGACTGTCCGCGTGCCGCTTCGGCGAAACGACCATGACATCGGGCAATTCTAGCTTCTGGAAATCCACGGCGGGTTCCATCCTGTCGCGTTGCGGCGCCGGGCCGGTCGCCTTGTGGAAGATTGCAATGCAGTATTACAATAACCCGACTCGCATGGAAACTCTGCGTCAGACTCTCATCAAGATCACCGCAAGTTTCTGTTTTCAAAAACAAATTTTTAATCTTGGACAGCCGCGGCGATGGATGCGTCCGAGTTCATGAACGCCTCCCTCGCCGCGATTCGCCAGCGCTGGCGGCAGATTCGTTACCGGGCCTATTTTCCCATTATCGACCGGCTCCGGGCGCGGCTCGCGCGGGCGGGCGGCCCCGCCGCCTGCGTTCGCGAACGCATTGCGGGCGACGATCCGCTGGCTCAATCGGCGTCGGTCGCCGTCTATGTCCACTACGACCCGTCCGGAGAGGTCGCCGATTACGTCGTCGATCAGTTGCGCCATCTCGTGCGCGCCGGTTTCAGGGTCACCTTCGTCACCAACGCCCCACGATTTCCAGAAGCCGCGCGCGCGCGGGTGTCGCCGCTGTGCCGCGAGATGCTTTGGCGCGTCAACCGGGGGCTGGATTTCGGCGGCTATCGCGACGGCCTGACCGCCGTCGGGGATCTGGAGCGGCTCGACCGCGTCGTTCTCATGAACGACAGCGTCTATGGCCCCTTCCGTGAACTCAAGCCGATTCTCGACGGGGTGGATCCCGGCCGCGTCGATTATTGGGGCATCATCGACAGTTTCGAGCAAACGCCGCACATCCAGTCCTTCTTTCTGTTGTTCTTCGGCGCCGCCTTCAAATCCGACGCATTCGGCCGGTTCTGGCGATCCATGCCGCTGATCGACGACAAGGGCTGGGTGGTGCGCAACGGCGAGGTCGGGCTGTCGCGGTGTCTCCGCAAGGCGGGTCTGCGCGGCGGAACGCTGGTGTCCTATGCCGAGGCGGCGGCGCATCTTGAGAAGGAACGGCCGGCCGATCCGGCGGAGCAACGCTTCTGGAGACGGGCGCGCTTGAGGGTCAGGGGCCGCATCCCGCTCAATCCGATGCACTACTTCTGGGACATCATCATCCTTGAGTTCGGCTGCCCGTTCATCAAGCGCGATTTGTTGCGCCTAAACCCCGCCAACGTCCCGTCGCTGTCACGCTGGCAAAGCGTCATCGCGGCGCGAAGCGCCTACGATCTGACGATGATCCAGCGGCACCTGGCGGCGGCTTCACAGCCGGCCGAGGATCGATCCCACGAACAGCCCTAGATTTTCCAGCGATCCCTGCCGATAGACGCCGGAGCGCCGCAGCAGGCGGAGCCGCTGCACGATGCCGCCGTCGCGCGAGGCCGCGAACAGATCGTAGGTCCGCCCGTTCTCCAGCGTCATGCGCGGGCGCAGCGGCTTCAAGGCCGCGAGATTGGCCTCGTTCCAATTCCTGAAGCGGCCATGCAGGAAGCTTTTCATTCGCACCATGCGGGCGTCGAACCCGGTGTTGGAGCCGGTCAAATTCTCCGCATGCTGGCGGTACTGCAAGCACGGCGCCTCGTCGTAACGGATCCGCCCGCCCACCGCGGTCACCGCCTGATAGGCAAGCCAATCGTGTGAAACGATTTTGTTGTGGGGCGGCAACGAGCACAGGATCTCCCGTGTCGCCCCGTTGAACAGCATGGTGTTGCCGCCGCCGATGCTCTGGATCAAGGCGTTGCGAAAGCTCGGCGGCTTGCGGAACAGGCGCGACAGGCCGAGGCTACGGCCGCTGGCATCCACCAGTTCGGTCCGTCCGCAGTAGAGCGCCGGCATCCCCGCCGGCACGGTCTCGATCCATCGCAGCGCCCGCTCCAGCTTGTTCGGGAGCCAGACGTCGTCCTGGTCGCTGAAGCAAAAGAAATCGCCCTGAACCTCGCTGGATTGCACCAGGGAGAGAAAATTCAACGCAAATCCCAGTCGAGGGCCCTCGATGATGGTGACGCGCTGGGAAACGCCGGCGGCGAAAGCGCGGACGATGTCGAGCGTCTGATCGGACGACCCGTCATCCGACACCAGCAGTTCCCAGTTCCGATGGCTCTGGTCACGATAGGATTGCAGTTGCTCGGCGAGAAATCGCGCGCCGTCCTTGGTGGCGAGAAGGATGGTGATCTTATCCGGCCGCGCCGGCATATCAGGGAATCCAGGTGGCATCGACATCAACCGCGAGCTAGGCAATCTAGGGTGCTAGGATGGCCTAAAATCGACCGGGAAAGAGCGCCGCCATATCAAGAGGTTACTATCCACCCCGATTCTCGGGGCCGCGGATCCGGGATCGGGTCCAGGATCCGGAGGGATGGCCTTAGCTATTGATCGTGCTCGATTTTGTCAATCGATCCCGGTCGCGTTAAATTGTCCCGCGCGGGCCGGGGCGCCCTCCCGCGCCCGGAATTCGGGAACCGGGGCGGGCCGACGCCGGTTCCCGCCTCATTCCCAGCCGGCGGTCGAATTGGCCTTGCTAATGTCGCACCCAAATGCTTTTTCCTGCCGGCGTCACGCGGGCATGCAGCAAAAATAGTCCGCCCATCGTTCGGTACATCAGTCGATCTGGCGCCGGCCGGGAACAGGGGACGTCCGCCTTCTGAACTCCGGCGATTGGCGATTTGAGCAATGACAGCAATTGAGCACAGCAGCAGCAAGACCTGGCATACGTTCCTGACAACGGGCTGGCACGATCTTCGCGACGGCGCCCGTCGCCATCAGGCCTGGATCTTTCTCGCCGGCCACGAGGTCCGGCGGCAATACCAGAGATCCATCCTCGGCCCGTTCTGGATCACGCTGAACCTCGCCATCATGATCGCGGCGATCGGCTGGTTCTATTCCGAAATCTTCGGACAGGAGATCGACACCTACCTTCCGTTCCTGACGGTCGGGTTCATCGTCTTCGGATTCATGTCGAATATCGTGAACGAGGCGGCGAACCTGTTCGCCAGCGAGGCCGTCGCCATCCGGCAATCGCTGCTGCCGCTGAGTTTTTACGTCTACAAGCTGATCTTCCGGCAGATCATCATCTTCGCCCACAATTTCACCATCTATATCGTGGTCTGGCTGCTGTTTCCGATTCCCGCGAGCTTCAATATCCTGCTTGCGATCCCCGGCTTCTGCCTGATGGTCATCTCGTCGTTTTCCGCGGCGCTGATTATCGGCCCGATCGCCGCCCGCTTCCGCGACATTCCTCCCATCATCGCCAGCCTGATGCAGGTCTTCTTCTTCGTGACCCCGATCTTCTGGACCATCGGCAACGTTCCCAAACGGGCGGTGTTCGTGAATATCAATCCGTTCTTCCACTATCTCGAAATCGTCCGGCAGCCGTTGCTGGGCCACGCGCCGTCCAACTTGAACTGGATCATCGCCTCGGTGCTGACCGCCATCCTGAGCGTCACGGCGTTCTTCTTCTTCAGCCGCTATCGCTCGAAAATCACTTACTGGGTTTAGGAACATGATCGGGATCAGCGTCGAAAATATCGTCGTCGATATTCCCATCTACGGCGCCGGCAGCCGCTCGCTGAAGAACAATATCCTGTCCGCGGCGACCGGCGGGGCTCTCAAGACGCGCGACGGCGACAAGCTCTCGATCCGCGCCATCGACGGCTTGTCGCTCACCTTGAATCGCGGCGACCGGCTCGGCCTCGTCGGCCATAACGGCGCCGGCAAGTCGACCCTGCTGCGCGTTCTCGCCGGCATCTACGAGCCGAACGAGGGGCGGATCAGGACCTCGGGGCGGATCGCCCCGATCTTCGACCTCGGCTTCGGAATGGACCCCTACAGCAACGGTTGGGACAACATGCTGTTGCGGGGCATATCGCTCGGCCTGTCTCTCGGCCAGACCCGCGAAAAAATGGAAGAAATCGCCGCGGTTTCGGAATTGGGGGAATTTCTCGACATGCCGCTGCGGACCTATTCCGCCGGCATGGCCGCCCGTCTCGCCTTCGCGATCTCGACGTCGATCACCGCCGATATCCTGCTGGTCGATGAAGCGCTCGGGGCCGGAGACGCCGCCTTTCTCGAAAAGGCCAAGCAGCGAACCGACAAGATGATTAAGGATTCCGGAATCCTCGTGCTCGCCTCCCACGCCGATATGATGATCCAGCAATGGTGCACGCACGCGCTTTGGCTGGAGCACGGCAAGCCGCGCATGATGGGCGACGTCGACGACGTGCTGGCGGCCTATCGCAACGCGGTGGCGTCCGCCTGACCTGCCGCCGGACACCGCTTCCGGGCCGGGCCGAAATCGATTCGACCGCAATTTCAAACACGGGCCGATACGAAAGAAAATCAATCGTGACAGAGAACAACACCTGGCGCCGATGTATTTCTCCGGCGTCGTTCTGGCGCCCGGACCTTTCAGTCGTTTCGGCCTGGCTCGCCCATGGCCCGTTTGCGTTCTGGCTGGTCGAGGCCACGCGACCACGACTGATCGTCGAGCTCGGCACGCATAACGGCTTTTCCTACGCCGCGTTCTGCCAGGCGATCGAACGGCTGAACTGCGACGCGAAATCCTTCGCCGTCGATACGTGGCGGGGCGATGAGCATGCGGGATACTACGGCGACGAGATTTTCTGGGAATTCTCGGCCTATCACGATCGGCACTATTCCGGCTTCTCCTCCCTCCTGCGCATGACATTCGACGAAGCCCTCGGCTATTTCGAGGACGGCTCGATCGATCTCCTCCATATCGACGGACGTCACCGCTACGAGGACGTCAAGCACGATTTCGAGCGGTGGTCGCGAAAGCTCTCGGACCGCGCGATCGTTCTCTTTCACGATACCAACGTTCGCGAGCGCGAATTCGGCGTCTTTCGCTTCTGGTCGGAACTGGCGAACCGACATCCGCACTTCGAATTCACTCACGGACACGGCCTCGGCGTGCTGGCGCCGGGATCGGCGATCCCGGAAGGCATCCGGCCCTTGTTCGTGTGCGGCGCCGACGCGGACCAAGCCATGGCCGTCCGGCATGCCTATGCCAATCTCGGCTACGCCATCCAAAACGACCGGGACGCGCGGATCGAACTCGCGGCGGCGCGCGCCGATCTGGCCACGCGCCAACGCCGGATCGATGAACTCACGTCCCAGGTTGCCTCCGCCAATTCTCAGATCGTTGCCGCCAATGCCCAGCTCGCCGCCGCGAATCAAGCCAGCGACAAACTGGAAGCCACCGCCGGCGATCTGCGTGATGCGCTCGCGGCGCTGTCGGATGTCGAGTCGCGCGCGAACGTTCTTGCCGCCAGGGTGCATGCGCAGGACCACGAGATTCGCCAGGTTTACAACAGCCGCTCCTGGCGCCTCACGCGCCCGCTGCGATCGCGATCGGCGCAGATGGCATTCCGGCTTGCGCGCGGCGCGAAGCGACGGGTGCGCAGGCTTGTCACCGGGGGAAAGGCTCCCGCGTTTCTTGCGCCGTCGGCCCCCTCGGCCAGGCTTCGCGTGCTGTTCCTGTCCGGCGAAGCGAAAACCCCCGGACACATCTATCGGGTGATCCGCGGCGCGAACGCGGTGCGGCGATGGGGCGCGGACGCCGTCATCGATACGGTCGAGGACCTGAGCAACGAAAGCGCGATCTCGCAATTCGACGTCCTCTGGATCTGGCGCGCGCCATGGTCCAATCGGATCGGGCGCCTGATCGACGAGGCCAAGCGCTCGAACGTCAAGATTGTTTTTGACGTCGACGATCTGATGATCGATCCGACGTTGGCGCGACCGGATGTCATCGATGCGATCCGGTCGCAGCGATTGGACGCCGGCAACGTGGCGCGGATGTACGAACGCATCGCATCCACCTTCGCTCTTGCCGATTACGGCGTGGCGCCCACCACGTTTCTCGCCCAATACATGCGGCGATACCAGAAGCCGGCCTTCGTGCTCAAAAACACCTTCGATTCCCAGGCTCTGGAGGATTCGCGCAAGGCGGTGCGGCAGCGCCGGCTGGAGAACGGCGACGGACTGGAGCGGATCGGCTATGCCGGCGGCACCCGAACGCATCAGCAGGATTTTCGTCAGGCCGCCGAAGCCATCGCCCGCGTCCTCAACGAGCGGCCGCAATGCCGTCTCGTGCTGTTCACCCACCGCGGCGAACCCATTCTGGACCCGATCGAGTATCCGGAACTGGTCTCCTGCGCGTCGCAAATCGAATGGCGCGAGGCCGTGCCGCTCGCGGAATTGCCCAACGAGCTGGCGCGCTTCGACATCAACCTGGCGCCGCTCGTGGCCGGAAACCCGTTCTGCGAGGCGAAAAGCGAATTGAAGTACTTCGAGGCCGCGTTGGTCAGTGTTCCCACCATTGCCAGCCGCACCGAGCCGTTCGCGGAAGCCATCGAGCACGGCGTCACCGGCTATCTGGCCGACAGCCCGGATGATTGGCATGCGTCCATCACCGCGCTGCTGGACGACCGGGAACATCGGACCAAGGTCGCCGAAGCGGCATTCCTGGACGTGATCGGCCGCTACGGGCCCAGTCAGCACGCCGACAATATCGGGCATGTGCTCAAGCAGATCTCGGAGAGCGACGCGCGCAAAACGTCGACCTTCACCACGGCGATCGGCACGTCGCGCCCCAACGTCAGACCGACCGTTCCCGCCAATCGCATCATTCTCGAACAGGACCGGCTCGGGCAGGCGGCCATCTGCGTCGTGATTCCGCTCTACAATTACGAAAGATACATTCGGGAGGCCCTCGACTCGGTCGCGAGCCAGACGCTTGAGGTTCTGGATCTGGTGGTCGTCGACGACGCATCGACCGACAACTCGCTCGCCGTGGCCGAACAATGGATCACGCAGCATCTTCCGCGCTTCAATCGCGTCCTGCTCTGCCGCAACGATTCCAATTCGGGGCTGGCCCTGACCCGCAACACGGCCTTCGCCCGCGCCGAGACTCAATATGTCCTGCCGCTCGACGCCGACAACATCCTGCTGCCGAATTGCGCCGAAACCCTGCTGAAGACGATCGAACCGATCAACGCGGCGTTTGCTTATCCGGGAATTCAAAGATTCGGCAACAGCGACGGCGTGTTCGGATTCGAGCCGTTCGATCCGAACCGGCTGATGACCGGCAACTACATCGACGCCATGGCCCTGGTGCGGAAATCGGCGTGGGCGCAGGCCGGCGGTTACGATCATATCCAGTACGGCTGGGAGGATTTCGACTTCTGGTGCAAGTTCGTCGAGCGCGGCCTGTGGGGACAGAACGTGCCGGAAGTGCTGGCGCGCTACCGCGTCCACGGGCAGTCGATGCTGCACACGGAGACCGATCTGTCCGACAACAAGAAGGCGCTGATCGCCAACCTTCAGGCGCGGCATCCCTGGCTGCGGTTGCAGGGTTAGATCGGAATTGACTTCGGAATCGAGTCGTCATCGTCCGCGAAGGCGGACGATCCGGTAACCGGCGCGGTTGCGGCATGCGCCGCGCGGCATCACGCCGCCGCCATCCGCGTCTGCCGTTGGGGGAATGGCCGGAACGCCATCAGCACCAGCATGGCCGCGAGCCCCATGCCCCACGAGCCGACATACATCAGCACGTAGCTGTCGAAACGGTCATAGATCAGGCCGCCGAGCAGCGGCCCCGTGGACATGCCGAGGCTGCCGGCCATCGCCGTGCCGCCGATGATCGTGCCCATCATCTTGAGCGGGAAGTTCTCGCGGATGATGACGGCATAGAGCGGCATGGTGCCGGCATAGATGAAGCCGACCACCACCGCCACGGCATAGAAGCCATCGAGATGGTTGACGAAGGCATAGCCGAGCACGCCGAACGCCTGCGCCAAGAGTCCGATCACCAGCACACGCTGCGCGCCAAAACGGTCGCCGGCGAGGCCGAAGCCGATACGGCCGAACATCCCGGCCAGCCCCTCGACGCTGTAGATCGACACCGCCGCGATCATCGGGATGCCGCAGGTCACCGCGTAGCTCACGGTGTGGAAGATCGGGCCGGAATGGGTGGCGCAGCAGAAGAAGTTCGCCAGCATCAGGGTGATGAACTGCGGCGAGCGCACCGCCTCGCCAACCGTCATGTCCGACGCCGGCGCGTCCGCCGCCAGCCCGGCCTGCGCGTCCGCCAGCGCCGGCGGCCGGCGCACCAGCAGCGCCGCCGGAATCATCAGCGCCGCCGCGATGCCGGCGACGATCAGCATGGCGGTGCGCCAGTCGTGGATGGTGACCAGCCAGGCGGCGAGCGGCGCCATGGTCATCGGCGCCATGCCCATGCCGGCGGAGACCAGCGACACCGCGAGGCCGCGCTGGGTCTCGAACCAGCCGGTCACCGCCGCCATCATCGGCACCAGCATGGCGGCGGTCGAGGCGCCGACCAGGACGCCGAACAGAAACTGGAATTCCACCAGCGAATCCGCCCGGCTGGCGAGCGCCAGGCTTGCCGCCAGCACCACCGATCCGGCCAGCACCACCGGGCGCGGCCCGAAGCGGTCCGAGAGATGGCCCCACGCCATGCTGGCCGCCGCCATGGCGAGAAAGCCGACCGTCATCGCCATCGAGATGCCGGTGATCGACCAGCCGGTGTCCTGCGACATCGGCCGCAGAAACACCGGCAGCGAGAACATCGCGCCGATCGCGACGCAACCGAGCAGGCCGCCGGCCGCGACGATCACCCAGCGATAGGGACGGTTCATGACGGTCTCCGCTCCCCTTTGGGCGATCAGCCCTGCGACGGCTTCCAGTCGGCCGACGGCACGACATTAATCATCCACGGGATGCCGAACTTGTCGGTCAGTGCGCCGAAGCCGGGCGACCAGAACGTCTCGCCGAACGGCATCGTCGCCTTGCCGCCCTCGGACAGCCGATCGAACCAGCGCTGCGCCTCGGCCTTGTCCTCGGTGTGCAGGGTGACGTCGAAGCCGTTCTTGGGCTTGTCGATATTGCGCGCCCAGGCGACGTCCATGTCGGCGCCCATCAGCGCCTGATCGCCGACGTCGAGCCAGCAATGCATCAGCCAGGTCTTGTACTTGTCGTCGGTGATCGGCATTCCGGAAGGCGCGTCGCCGTAGGGGATCGCCGTCCGGATCTTGCCGCCGAGGACTTTGGCGTAGAACTCGAACGCCTCGCGGCACTGGCCCTGAAAACTGAGGCTGGTCACAATCTTCATCATTGTCTCCGTTGTTTCTTGCCGTTGCCGGCGCTCCTCGGCGGATGCCCCGCCGCGGCAACCCGGCTCTCCCCGCCCCGTTCCTTCGCCGTTGACGGCGCAATATAACGTTGATATCAACGTAATGTTTCCACGGAGTCAACCCCAAAAATGCCCGCGCCGGACGGCTTCACCTTCGACACCACCCTGATGGTGCGCGACCGCTGCCTGTGCCTGGCTGCGCAACGGGCGGCGCGGGCGCTGGCGCGCCGTTTCGACGACGCGCTGCGGCCGGTCGGCCTGACCAGCGGTCAGTTCTCGCTGCTGATGTCGCTCAACCGGCCGGCCCCGCCGACGCTCGGTTCGGTCGCGACCCTGCTCGCGATGGATCGCACCACCCTGACGGCGAACCTCAAGCCGCTGGAACGGCGGGGACTGTTGAGCGTGTCGCAAAACGCCGAGGATCGACGCAGCCGGCTGCTGCATCTCACCGAGGCCGGTCGTTCATTGCTGGAACAGGCGCTGCCGATCTGGCTCGCGACCCATGACAAGATCGACCGGCAGCTTGCGGCTTTCGACGGCAAGGAACTGCGCGGCGCGCTCAACGCCCTGACATGACACGACCGGTTTGCGCCTGGCAGGCTGTTGAAAATGGATCCGCGCTCCTGTTCGCGAACGGATGCCGCGCGAATCGGCGAGGCTCACCCGCGCAGCGCCGCCAGCGTCTGTTCCGGCTGCTCCAGCATCATCATATGGCCCGCGCCCGGCAGCACCACGGTGCGGGCGTCAGAAAGCGCCGCCGCCAGCGCCTTGCCGGATTTCTGCGGCGTCATCATGTCGCGCTCGCCGAGGATCAGCGTCACCGGCACCTTGATCTTCGCGGCCGCCGCCAGCGCGCCCTGATAGGCGTTGCAGGCGGACAGGTCGGTGAACAGCACGTCGCGCGCGGTGGTCTTCAGCACGCGCTGCGCGCCGCCATGCATCCACAGGCCGGGAAGCGGGCAACCGCCGAGTTCGGCGTGGAAACCGAGGCCCCAGATCGACATCATGTCGATGGCGCCCGGATCGTTGTCGTGAGCGTTCTGCAACAATTCGGGGCCGACCGCCATCGCCGCCGCGGTGCCGAGCAGGCTGAGCTTCGTCACCTTCTCCGGATGCCGCGCGGCGGTTTCCAGCGCGATCAGCGAGCCCATCGAATGGCCGATCAGCCAGGCCCCGTTCGCGCCGGCGGCGTCGATCAGCGCCGCGGTCCAGTCCGCCAGGTCCGCGATGGTGGCAAGCGGCGCGCCGCCGGAATGGCCGTGGCCCGGCAGGTCCGGCGCCAGAAGATTGTAGCCGTGATGCGCGAACCAGCGGCTGTGCAGCGCCCATGTCGATGAATCGAAGCCGGCGCCGTGCAGCATCACCACCGTCGGCAGCGCCGGGTCGAAGTCGCGGCCGCCGCAGGCGATGAAGGTGTCGATGCCGTTGACCTTGAGCTGCATGGCTTAAACCTTCTGCGAGATGCGGAGCGCCTGGCCGAGATCGTCGAGGATGTCCTGCGCCGCCTCGATGCCGACCGAGAGCCGCACCATCTCCTCGCCGATGCCGGCGGCCTTGAGTTGCTCGGCGTCCATCTGCTGATGGGTGGTGCTGCCGGGATGGATCACCAGCGTCTTGGCGTCGCCGACATTGGCGAGGTGGCTAATCATGCGCAGCGATTCGAGGAACTTCTTGCCGGCGGCGCGGCCGCCCTTGATGCCGAACGAGATGATCGAGCCCGCGCCGCGCGGCAGCAGCGTCTTCGCCAGCTCGTAATCGGGATGGCTTTCCAGCGAGGGATGCAGCACCCAGTCCACCGCCTTGCTGGCGGTGAGGAAATCCAGCACCGCCTTGGTGTTTTGCATGTGGCGGTCCATGCGCGGGCCGAGCGTCTCGATGCCTTGCAGGATCTGGAAGGCGTTGGTCGGCGACAGGCAGGCGCCGAAATCGCGCAGGCCCTCGGTGCGCGCCCGCATCATGAAGGCGATCGGGCCGAACTGCTCGTCGAACACGATGCCGTGGTAGCCGGCATAGGGCTCGGTCAGCACCGGGAATTTGCCCGAGGCGCGCCAGTTGAAGCGGCCGCCGTCGACCAGCACGCCGCCGATGGCGATGCCGTGGCCGCCGAGCCATTTGGTGGCCGAGTTCATCACGATGTCGGCGCCCAGCTCGATCGGCCGGCTGAGGTAAGGCGTGGCGAAGGTGTTGTCGACCAAGAGCGGAATTTTCGCGTCGTGGGCGATCTGCGCCACCTTCGGAATGTCCAGCACCTCCATGCCGGGATTGCCGATGGTTTCGCCGATCACCAGCCTGGTGTTGTCCTTGATCGCCGCGCGCATCCCGTCGTGGTCGCGCGGGTTGACGAAGGTGGTGGTGATGCCGAAGCGCGGCAGCGTGTGGGTCAGGATGTTGATCGAGCCGCCATAGAGCGAGGACGAGGCGACGATGTGCTCGCCGGCGCTGACCAGCGTGGCGATGGCCAGATGCAGCGCCGCCATGCCGCTGGCGGTGCAGACCGCGCCGACGCCGCCCTCCAGCGCCGCGACGCGCTCCTCCAGCACCGCCACCGTCGGGTTGGAGATGCGGCTGTAGATGTGGCCGGGCCGCTCCAGGTTGAACAGCGCCGCCGCATGGTCGGCGTCCTGAAACAGGAACGAGGTGGTCTGGTAGATCGGGACCGCGCGCGATCCGGTCACCGGGTCCGGGTGCTGGCCGGCGTAAAGGCTGAGGGTTTCGAAGGCGGGCGGTTTCGGTGCGGGCATGTCGGCTCAACTGCGATGGCGGGATCACCGCCTATGCCACATTTTGCCGGGGAATGTTAGAGCGCTATTTCCGCGCCTTGGCGGCGGCGCGGGCGTCGGCGATGGCGCGCTCGAACTGCGCCATGGTCAGAATGCCGGGCACCCGGAACTTGCCGACGATGAACGACGGCGTGCCGCGAAAGCCGAACGCCTTGGCCTGCTCGGCGTTGCGCGCCAGCACCCGGTCGATGTCGCCGCCGTGAGCCTCCATGTCGCGCGTGGCGCGCTCGACATCGATTCCCGCCTTGGCGAGCAGCTCGCGCACCCGCGCCTCCGTCAGCCGCGAACTGGTGCTCATCAGCGCCTCGTGGGCTTCGGCGAACTTGCCCTGATACTTGGTCGCCAGCGCCATCTTCGAGGCATAGACCGACACCGGCCCGAGGATCGGCCAGTCCTTGAACACCATCCGCACCTTGCCGTCGTCGAACACCACCTGCGCCAGCTCCGGCGCCAGCTTGCGGCAATACGGACAGTTGTAGTCGAAATACTCGACGATGGTGACGTCGCCGTCCTTGTTGCCGGCGACGGGGATATCGGGATCGCGCAGCACGGCGGATTCCGTCAGCACATCGTCGACGCCGACCAGCGTCGAGGCCCGCGCCGCCGCGCCGCCCGCGCCCAACAGGCCGGCGACGCCGCCCAGCACGCCGAGCGCATGACGGCGGGTGATAATGGAGCGCGCGGCAAGGCGCGACGGCGGCAACTCAACGGACATCACGTCGACCAACTTTCCCTGAACCGGCATATGTTCCACAGTCTTTTGCGCTTTGATTGAGAGACCATGATGTGTCATTGCCGGGCTAGCCCCGGCAATCCATCATTTTTCAAGAAGATGGATGCGCGGATCAAGTCCGCGCATGACGGCGGATGATTTCGTCAAAGGCCCGATGCGTCCATCTGTCAACCAACATAGCGAGGCGGCGGCAAATAACAATTCCCGCATCCCGGCGGCCATTTTTTGCATGGATAGGTGATCGCCCCGGCGCGGGCGCGCCGGGGCGATCACGGAACACGATGCGGGCGGTTTTGAAGTCCTACCCCTCGCCCTTCAGCCGCTTGGTGCATTCGCTGTAGTAGCCGCCGCCCTTCTGGATCCATTTCAGGCCGCCATTGGCGTTGGTGGCCTTATTGGCGTTGTACTGATCGACGCAGGTGTGCATCCGCGCCTTGCCGGCCGATTCCTTGGCGTATTTCGGATCGACCGCCGACGGGAACTTGGCGTTGCCGACCATGGCGGGCGCGGCCGCCGGCGGCGTCGCGGCCGGCGTCGCGGCCGTCTTGGGCGCCGCCTTGGGCGCGGCGGGAGCCGCCGGAGCCGGGGCTGTCGCCGCCGTGGCGCCGGCGGCGCACTGCGTCTTGCGGAACTCGTTCCACTTCTGGCCGTTCAGGGTGCCGGCCGTCTTGGCCGCCTGATACTTCGCGCTGCATTCCTGCGCCGTCAACGCCTGCGCCGGCAGCGTCACGGACAACACGGCGGCGCTGGAAATCGCCACCGCACAGAACATCCTCACATGACTCATCATCGTCGTTCTCCTCGGGTCGTGGTGATCCAGAACCCCGAAGTGATTCTAGCCGAGGCCAAAACCGTTTCAACGAGGACCATGCGGGAGCGATCAAATTTATGTTTCTCATCACCACGAATTATTCATCGGCCGTTCAGCGACGCGGCGCGAGCCTCGGCGCCCCTCGAACCCAAGGTGACCCCCATGGTCAAGCTATCGTCTCTCGCTCTCGCAACCGCCGTCGCCGCTTTGCTGCTGGCCGGCCCCGCCTCGGCCCAATCGGCCGCCCCCGCCGCGCCGGCCACGACCACCGCGCCGAAGGCCAAGACCACGACAAATGCCGCGCCGAAGGAGCGCAGCGCCGTGTCGCTGGAATGCTCCAAGCAGGCCGACGCCAAGGGCCTGCACGGCAAGGAGCACCACAAGTTCCGCGCCGAATGCAAGAAGAACGGCGGCAAGGCGATGTAAGCCACGCCCGCGCAAGCGACTGATCGCTTTCGCGACCCACAACCGGAATGCGGCGGCCAGCCATTCCCGGACCGGCCCGCCGCATGACGGCCACGCATTTGTCGGCGCGCGCCGGATTTGCCATAGATCGCCGCGCATGCGCCTCACCTTCCCCCGCCGATCGATCCTCCTGCATACATTCGAGACGCTGCTGATCGGCGTCGGCGGCGGGCTCCTGTTCGCATGGCTGCGCCTGCCGGGCGGGCTGATCTCCGGCGCGATGATCGCGGTGGCGATCGCGGCGTTCGCCGGCCGGCCGCTGGGACTGCCGTCGCATTTGACGCAAACGATCCTGGTGCTGCTCGGCATCTCGCTCGGCTCGCTGGTGTCGCGGCAGATGCTGCACGACATGAGCGCCTATCCGCTGACCATCGCGCTGCTGGCGCTGGCGACGCTGTGCGCCACGCTCGGCAGCAGCTTTTACCTGCAACGCTTCCACGCCTGGGATCGCACCTCGGCGCTGCTCGCCGGCAGCCCCGGCGCGCTGTCGCAGATCATCATGCTGGCGACCGAGCGCGACGCCGACGTCGCCGGCATCGCCGTGGTGCAGACCATGCGGGTCATCATCCTGACGGCGGGCCTGCCGCTGCTGTTGGCGCTGGGCGGCCTCGGCGCGCCGGCGCCCGCGGCGACGCAGCCGGTCGTCGCCGCGCCGCTCGAACTCGCGGCGATGGGCGCGGCCGCGGTGGCGGGCGCGCTGCTGCTGCGCGCGATCCGGTTTCCGGCGAGCTGGATGTTCGGCGCGATGCTCGGCTCGGCGCTGTTGCACGGCTCCGGCCTGATCGAGGGCGGCCTGCCGCCGGCGGTGCGCGGCGCGGCGCTGATCGGCATCGGCGCGCTGATCGGCACCCGCTTCGCGAAGATCTCGCCGCGCACCGTGCTGCGCTACATCGGCGCGGCGCTCGGCTCGTTCGCGGTGGCGATCGTCATTTCAGCGCTGTTCGTCGCGGCCGTCGTCGTGGTCGCCGACGTGCGCTTCAGCGACCTGGTGGTGGCGTTCGCCCCCGGCGCGATGGATGCGATGCTGGCGCTGGCGTTGACGCTGCACATCGATCCGGTGTTCGTCGGCGCGCATCATCTGGCGCGTTTCGTCTTCGTCAGCATCGCCACGCCCGGCATCGTCCACCTGTTCGACCGCCCGCAGGTCGACGCCGACGACTGAGGCGGCTTCAACCCCGCCGCGCCAGCAGCCGAAGACCGAGCAGCGCCAGCGCCGCCATCAATAGCGAGATGAGCACGTTGTAGCCGGCCATCGACAGGCCGAGGAAACGCCACTGCACCTCGTCGCAGCGCACCACCTTCACGGTGTCGAGCCGCGACAGCAGATCGCCGGCGCTGCCGAGGCTGACCACCGGCCCGCTGCAATCGGTCGGCCCCTGCCACCAGCGCCATTCGACGCCGGCGTGATAGGCGCCGAGCCCGGCATTGGCGAGCGCCGCCAGCATCAGGACCACCAGCCCCGCGCCGATCAGCCCGCGCGGCGCGTCGCGCGCGGCCGCCACCGCCACCACGATCGCCAGCGGCACCGCGAGATAATAGGCGTAGCGCTGTTCGAGACAGAGCGGGCACGGCTGCAAGCCCAGCACAAGCTGGAAGAACCACGCGCCCGCCAGCGTCAGCGCGGCGATCGCGGCGATCGCCGCCGCGCAGCGCGCCGCGGCGGCCGGCGGCAATTCCGATGGGGCGGCGGTGGAAACGCTCATCACGGTCTCACGGTTCGCGGACGACATATCGCGGCGGCGAACCGGCTGTCGAGGCGGCGGCCATCACAGCACGGTGACCGGCGGCGTCAACGGCTGCCCGCGCGACCCGGACGATGTCGCAGATCGCACCGGCGTTGTCGAGTTGTTCATCTTCATTACAAAAGCCCTTTGGCGCGGCCGATCGCCTCGGGCTCGGCGGGATCGCGCGGTTTGGGGTGGCGCGCCCGGTTCCGCTCGCGGTAGGCTCCGCATCGAAGGGGCGATTGTCCATTAAAGGGGGACAGATGAGCGAAAGGAAAGCCGGTGGCAAGGTCGGGAAGAAATCCGACCGCGGCAAGGGCACGCCGGCCGATGGCACAACCAAGCTCAGCCGGGCGGACTACGAAGCCGAACTGGCCAAGCTGCACGCCGAACTGGTCGAGGTGCAGTATTGGACCAAACAGACCGGCAAGCGGTTCATCGTGATTTTCGAGGGCCGCGACGCGGCCGGCAAGGGCGGCGTCATCAAGGCGATCACCGAGCGCGTCAGTCCGCGCACCTTCCGGGTGATGGCGCTGCCGGCGCCGACCGACCGCGAGCGCACGCAGATTTTCTTCCAACGCTATATCGAGCGGTTCCCGGCGGCCGGCGAGATCGTGATTTTCGACCGTAGCTGGTACAATCGCGCCGGCGTCGAGCGGGTGATGGGATTTTGCAGCGACGAGCAGTATGAGCGGTTTATCCGGATCTGCCCGGCGTGGGAGCGCGACATCATCGATTCCGGCATCACCATCATCAAATACTGGTTCGAGGTCAGCAAGGAGGAGCAGACCCGCCGCTTCAACAAGCGCATCACCGATCCGCGCAAGACCTGGAAACTCAGCCCGATGGATCTGGAATCGCACCGGCGCTGGTACGATTATTCGCGCGCGCGCGACGCCATGTTCGCGGCCACCGACACCGACGTCTCGCCGTGGCATGTGGTGCAGGCCGACGACAAGCGGCGCGCCCGGCTCAACTGCATCGCGCATCTGCTCAGCCTGATTCCGCACAAAAGAATCAAGCGCGAGAAATTCGTTCTTCCCGAGCGGCAGAAGGCGCGCGGCTACAAGGAGCCGGACTACGATTACAAATTCATCCCGGAAAAATATTGAGGGCCGCTTGATCTGACATGGCCGAGAAGCCCGCACTCCGAACCAAGCTTGCCGTCGGCGAGGCACTCCGCGCGGTGGCGCAGGACATTTGCGCCACCGCGCGTTCGGCGGTCGAGAATCCGGACAATACCGACGCCGTGGCGGTGCATGAGTTCCGCAAGGAAATGAAACGCTGGCGCGCCTTGCTGTGGCTGCTGAGCGCGCTGCTGGAGGACGAGGCCGAGCGCTTCCGCGTCGAGGCGCGCGACCTCGCCCGCCGGCTCAGCCACGCCCGCGACGCGCAGGCCGCGCTGGACGCGCTCGACGATCTCGCCAGGCACGGCCCGCCGCTGTCGCCGCGCTCGATCGCCACCGTGCGCGCGCGCGTGCAGGCGCTGTCGCAGATCCAGGAAACCACGACGCTGACCGCGCCGATGCGCGGCGAGCTCCTGGCCGCGCTGGACCGGGCAACCACCGCGATCGGGCAATGGCCGCTGCATGTTCTGACATTCGAGGACGTGGCGCGCCGCCTGGCGCTCAATTATCGCGCGATCCGGCGCGCCATCCCCGACGACTGGCCGCAGGCCGACCCCGAGGAACTGCACGACCTGCGCAAGCTCATTATCAGCCAGCGCTATCTGATGGAAATCGTCGAGCCGCTGTGGCCGCGCTTCGCCAAGATGTGGGTCGGCGAGAACCAGACGCTGCGCGACCATCTCGGCAGCTACCAGGACCTCGACGTGCTGAAGCGCCTGACCGGGCCGCGCCAGCCGCTGGCGCGCTGGCGCTCGCGCCTGGTCCCGGCGATCGCGCATCGCCAGGCGGCCCATGTCGCCACGGCGCGCCGGTTCGCCAAGCGGCTCTATGTCGAAAAGCCGCGCTCGTTCCGCCGCCGTCTCGAAGTGATGTGGGAAACCGGCTGAACGGCCGCCGGCGTGGGAGTGAGGCGGCGCGACGATCGGGATCGAACGGCATCCCCGCTCCCCGAGTCGTCCTCGCGCAGGCGAGGACCCAGACCCCCTGGCGTTGGTCGCTATAAATAACATCGTCCGGTTAGGGAGCCGAGCCGCTGCGGCGTCTGGGTCTCCGCCTGCGCGGGGACGACAATTTTCGTGTTGCAAAAATCGTGCTCTAATGGCGCGATGACAGTGCCCTCGCCCCTCGATATCCGGACATGATGGACCACGCCGCCGCCCCGCCGCCAGTTCCCGAGACGATCTTCGACACCGTGCGGATCCGCGCCGAGGTCGGCGCGCTGGCCGCGCGGCACGGCGGCGATAACGACGCTTTCCGCTCGGCGCTGTCGCATCTGCTCAAGGCCGAGTTGCTCGCCGCGCGCGCGGCGGCGCAGGCCGCCCTGTTGAAGGACCGCCACGGCCGCCGCTGCGCCGAGCGGCTCTGCTCGGTGCAGGACGATATCATTCGCATCCTGTTCGACGCCGCCACGCAACATCTCTATCGCTCGCCGATTCCATCCGGCGCCGAACGCATGGCGGTGGTCGCCACCGGCGGCTATGGGCGCGGGCTGATGGCGCCCGAATCCGACATCGACCTGTTGTTCATCCTGCCCTACAAGCAGACCGCATGGGGCGAGCAGGTCGCCGAGGCGATTCTTTATTGCCTGTGGGACATGGGGCTCAAGGTCGGCCACGCCACGCGCTCGATCGACGAATCGATCCGGCAGGCGCGCGGCGACATGACCATCCGCACCGCCATTCTCGAAACCCGTTACCTGACCGGCGACCAGGGGCTCTACGACGAGTTGGTGGAACGCTTCGACAAGGAGGTGGTGCAGGGCACCGCGTCGGAATTCGTCACCGCCAAGCTCGCCGAGCGCGAGGAGCGCCACCGCCGCGCCGGGCAGTCGCGCTATCTGGTGGAGCCCAACGTCAAGGACGGCAAGGGCGGCCTGCGCGACCTGCACACGCTGTTCTGGATCGCCAAATACGTCTATCGCGTCCGCGACACCGACGAGTTGCGCCAGCGCGGCGTGTTCGACGCCCACGAGTTCCGGGTGTTCGGGCGCTGCGCCGACCTGTTGTGGTCGGTGCGCTGCCACCTGCATTTCATCACCGGCCGCCCCGAGGAGCGGCTGTCGTTCGACCTGCAACGCGAGATCGCCCAGCGGCTCGGCTACACCTCGCATCCCGGCATGCAGGACGTCGAGCGCTTCATGAAGCACTACTTCCTGGTGGCGAAGGACGTCGGCGACCTCACCGCGATCCTGTGCGCCAAGCTGGAGGACCAGCAGGCCAAGCCGGAGCCGGTGCTGAGCCGGATGATGGCGCGGCTGCGCCCCGGCGCCAAGCGGCGGCGGCTGCCGGACAGCGACGACTTCGTCATCGACAACAACCGCATCACGCTGGCCGCCCCGGACGTGTTCCGCCGCGACCCGGTCAACCTGATCCGCATTTTCCGCCTGGCGCAGAAGAACAACCTCGCGTTCCACCCCGACGCCATGCGCGCGGTGACGCGCTCGCTGCAACTCATCAACACCCAGGTCCGCGACGACCCCGAGGCCAACCGGCTGTTCATCGAAATCCTCACCTCGAACGACGCCGAGATCGTGCTGCGGCGGATGAACGAGACCCGCGTGCTCGGCCACTTCATCCGCGCCTTCGGCAGGATCGTGGCGATGATGCAGTTCAACATGTATCATCACTACACCGTCGACGAGCACCTGTTGCGCTGCGTCGGCTTCCTTCAGGAGATCGAGCGCGGCGGCAACGAGGAATTCGCGCTGGCCTCCGACCTGATGCGCAAGATCCGCCCCGAGCACCGCACCGTCATCTACGTCACGGTGCTGCTGCACGACATCGCCAAGGGCCGGCCGGAGGATCACTCGATCGCCGGCGGCAAGGTGGCGCGGCGGCTGTGTCCGCGGCTCGGCCTCAACGCCGCCGACACCGCGCTGGTGGCGTGGCTGATCGAGCAGCATCTCACCATGTCCGGCGTGGCGCAGTCGCGCGACCTGTCGGACCGCAAGACCATCGAGAATTTCGCCGCAGTGGTGCAGTCGGTCGAGCAGATGAAGCTGCTCGCCATCCTCACCACCGCCGACATCCGCGGCGTCGGCCCCGGCGTCTGGAACGGCTGGAAGGCGCAACTGCTGCGCACGCTGTATTACGAGACCGAGCCGGTGCTGACCGGCGGCTTCTCCGAGGTCAACCGCAGCCGGCGCATCGAGGCCGCGCAGGCCGAGTTCCGCGCCGCCTTCACCGAGTGGTCGGAGCCGGAGCTGAACGCCTACGTCGCCCGGCACTATCCGGCCTACTGGCTCAAGGTCGACCTGGCGCGGAAAATCCGCCACGCCCGCTTCCTGCATTCCGCCGAGCAGGGGCAACACAAGCTGGCGATCAATGTCGGCTTCGACGAGGCGCGCGGCGTCACCGAGCTGACCATTCTCGCGCCCGACCATCCGTGGCTGTTGTCGATCATCGCCGGCGCCTGCGCCTCCGCCGGCGCCAACATCGTCGACGCCCAGATCTACACCACCACCGACGGCCTCGCGCTCGACACCATCGCCATCTCGCGCGAATACGACCGCGACGAGGACGAGGGCCGGCGCGCGCGGCGGATCGGCGACATGATCGAGCAGGTTCTGGACGGCAAGCTGCGGCTGCCGGAAGTGGTGGCGCACCGCGTCACCAGCCGCGCCAAGCCGCGCCCGTTCGTGGTCGAGCCGGAGGTCATCATCAACAACCAGTGGTCGGACCGCCATACCGTGATCGAGGTGTCCGGGCTCGACCGGCCGGGCCTGCTCTATCAACTGACCACCGCGATCTCCAAGCTCAACCTCAACATCGCCTCCGCCCACGTCTCGACCTTCGGCGAGCGGGCGCGCGACGTGTTCTACGTCACCGACCTGATGGGCGCGCGGATCGAGGCGCCGACACGGCAGGCCGCGATCAAGCGCGCGCTGGTGCATCTGTTGAGCAACGCCAGCGCGGCGGCGTGACGGATGCGCGACATGAAAGCCGTCATGCGCTCGGCGCGCTCAGCCGACCGCGACGCCCTCGTGCCGCAACAGCCAGCGCTTGCGGTCGAGGCCGCCGCCGTAGCCGGTGAGCGCGCCGCTCGCGCCGATGACGCGATGGCACGGCACCACGACGCTGATCGGATTGGCGCCGTTGGCGTGGCCGACGGCGCGCACCGCCCTCGGCCGCTCGATGCGCGCCGCGAGCCTGCCATAACTGGTGGTGGCGCCCGGCGCGATGCCGCGCAGCGCCGACCACACCGCGCGCTGGAACGGCGTGCCGCCGAACCGGCACGGCACCGCGGCGAGCGCGCCGAGATCGCCGGCGAAATAGTCATTGAGCGCCCGCGTGACCGGGCGCGGCGCGGCGCCCTCGACCAGATCGGCGCGGCCATGTTGCTGGCGCATCAGTTCCGCCATCCGGTGCTCGTAATCGACCCAGTCGAGCGCGCACAGCCGCCCCTCGGCGTCGGTGACCAGCAGCGCGACGCCGATCGGCGTCGCGACGCGGTCGAGATGAAATCGTTCGGTGGAACTTGCGGGCATCGGCGTATCCGGGAGTTGCGTGTCAAGGTTTGATTTGCCGCGCTCGCCCGCCCATCAGGTCTTGACGGCGGCTTCCCTGCTATCGGCCTTTTGCGGCGATCGATCCACCCGGATTCCGGCTGCGGTGTCCCGATCGTCGTGTTTCCGTCCGGCCCGTTCCGACGCCGCGACCGAAACCCGTATTAATCCCGGCCCTCGCGCATGTTTCACTTTACATTGGCGAACCGGTTCCGCCAGTATCGCGGCAACGACGGCGTCGCCACGACGCGATCGACCGTCGAATCAACGATGTTCGTGTCACACAAAGGAAGAAATGCCAATGAGGGATTCCGTCTTCAACCGCCAGGCCCTCGGCCTGACCGTTGCGTCCGCGCTTGCCGTCGCGCTGTCGGCGTCGCCGACCTACGCGCAAAAGAAATACGATCCCGGCGCCACCGACACCGAGATCAAGATCGGCCAGACGGT
Organism: Xanthobacteraceae bacterium; assembly: GCA_023954195.1. GTDB lineage: Bacteria > Pseudomonadota > Alphaproteobacteria > Rhizobiales > Xanthobacteraceae > 62-47. The sequence goes on along the minus strand of JAMLIK010000004.1, from coordinate 198,657 downwards.
GCCGTTCAGCGGCCCGGCCTCGGCCTACGCCACCATCGGCAAGACCCAGGCCGCCTATTTCAAGATGATTAACGACCAGGGCGGCATCAACGGTCGCAAGCTCAATTTGATCCAGTACGACGACGCCTACAGCCCGCCGAAGGCGGTCGAGCAGGTGCGCAAGCTGGTCGAGGGCGACGAGGTGCTGCTGACCTTCCAGATCGTCGGCACGCCGCCGAACGCCGCCGTGCAAAAATACCTGAACATGAAGAAGGTGCCGCAACTGTTCGCCGCGACCGGCGCGTCGCGCTTCAGCGATCCGAAGAACTACCCGTGGACGATGGGCTTCAATCCGAACTATCAGTCCGAGGGGCGCATCTACGGCAAGTACATCCTGGCCAATTATCCCAACGCCAAGATCGGCATCCTGTATCAGAACGACGACCTCGGCCGCGATTACGTGACCGGCCTCAAGGAGGCGCTCGGCGACAAGGCGAAGACCATGATCGTCGGTGAAACCTCCTACGAGCTTACCGATCCGACCATCGACTCGCAGATCGTCAAGCTGAAATCGCTCGGCGCCGACCTGCTCTACAACGCATCGACGCCGAAATTCGCCGCGCAGGCGATCAAGAAGGTCGCCGACCTCGCCTGGCACCCGGTCCACATCCTCGACATCAACGCCACCTCGGTCGGCGCGGTGATGAAGCCGGCGGGCCTGGAAAACTCCAAGGGGATCATCAGCACCAACTACGGCAAGGATCCGCTCGATCCGGCCTGGAAGGACGATCCCGGCATGAAGAAATACTTCGAGTTCATGGAGAAGTATTATCCGGAGGGCGACAAGGGCTCCAGCTTCAACAGCTATGGCTATTCGACCGCGCAGCTTCTGGTGCATGTGCTGAAGGAAGCCGGCGACAACCTGACCCGCGAGAACGTGATGAAGCAGGCCGCCAGCCTCAAGAACGTCCAGCTCGACCTGTCGCTGCCCGGCATCGTCGGCAACACCTCGCCGACCGACTATCGCGTCAACAGGCAGTTGCAGATGATGAAGTTCGACGGCGAGCGCTGGCAGATGTTCGGCCCGATCATCACCGACGATCACAACGGCTGATTCCGTTCCTCACTTGACGAATACAGGCCGGCGCGACGCCCGCACGTCGCGCCGGCTTTTTTATGCGCGGATTCGCAGCACGAACACCGTCGTCCCCGCGCAGGCGGGGACCCATACGCCGCAGCGCCGCGGCTCAATAGATTCCGGGCGAAATTTTTCAAAATAGCCAACGCCAGGGGTTATGGGTCCTCGCCTGCGCGGGGACGACGGCGACATGATCCAATCCCGCGCGCCAGCTTTCGAATCAGCCCCCCAGAGTGAGTATGCCTCGCCTCACCGGGCATTCGTCACGCTCACCCCCGCGCCGCGCTGCCGCGCGGCGTAGGCCAGCGCGACCAGACCGATGGCGACCGGCGGATAGACCACCAGGTTGACCATCGACCAGCCGTAGTCCGCCAGCAACTGCCCGGAGATGAACGAGCCGATCGCCATGGTGCCGAACACCAGGAAATCGTTGAACGCCTGCACCTTGTTGCGTTCCTGCGGGCGGTGGGTTTCCAGCACCAGCGTCGAGGCGCCGATGAAGCTCAGGTTCCAGCCCAGCCCGAGCACCACCAGACCGGCCCAGAAGTGATAGGCGCTGACGCCGGCGAGGCCGATGGCGGCGGCGGTCGCCGTCAGCAGCAGCCCGGCGGCGGCCACCGCCGGCGCGCCGATCCGCGCGATCAGCGCGCCGGTGAAAAAGCTCGGGCCGAACATCGCCACGATGTGCCACTGGATGCCGGTGTTCGAATCGGAGAGCGGCAGGCCGCACATCTTCATCGCCAGCGGCGCCGAGGTCATGACCAGATTCATCATCGCGTAGGAGACGATGCCGGAGATCGCGGCCGCGATGAACCGCGGCTGCCGCGCGATCTGCATCAGCGGCCGCCCGGCGCCGAAGTCGGCCGCCGGCGGCGGCGGCGCGTCGACGCCGGCCACCACCGCCATGGCGATCAGCGCGATCAGCGCCTGCATCGCGAACGAGAACGCGAACAGATAGGGCGGCCAGATGTCCATGGTCCACTGCACCAGTTGCGGGCCGAGCACGCCGGCGAACACGCCGCCGGCCATCACCCACGACACCGCCTTGGGCTGGAACGCGCGGCTGGCGCCGTCGGCGGCGGCGAAGCGGTAGGATTGCGACACCGCGCCGTAAAAGCCGCCGATCATGGTGGCGACGCAGAACAGCGCGAACGAGCCGTACAGGATGGCGAGGCAGCCGAGCACGCCGGTCAGCGCGCCGAAGCCGGTGCCGATGACGAAGGCGGCGCGGCGGCCGTAGCGGCGCGAGACGTAGCCGGTCGGCAGCGTCGCCATGGCGAGGCCGAGGACATAGACCGACAGCGGCAGCGTCGCCAGCGACAGGCGCGGCGCCAGCGTCGCGCCGACGATCGAGCCGGTGGCGAAGATCACCGCCGAATTGGCGCCGGTCAGCGCCTGCGCGATCGACAGCCGCGCCACGTTGGCGCGCGCCCGGCGGTCGTCGATGGCGGCGTCGAAGGTGGCTTGCGTCATGTCCCGCGATCCTCCGCGAAGTCACCCTTCCCGTCATTGCGAGAAGCGCAAGCGACGAAGCAATCCAGGCCCTGCCTCGAAGCCTTCTGGATTGCTTCGCGGAGCCTGTGCTCGGACAACGCGAAGCGTTGATCCGAGCGCTCGCAATGACGATCCAACATCGATTGATTTCCCCGAGACGCCGAAAGAACCAAATACTCCGGCACGGCCGCGCCATGGCATAAACATCCGCCAAAGCGCGGCGCAAGAGAGGATAAATCCTATCGCGGGCCGACAATCAACGCGGGCGAACGCGGATCAGCCCAGCATTCGCGCGGCGGAGCCGAGCCGCGCCTCGGCCTCGGCCGCCATCCGCGCCACGATCTCGGCGGCGCCGAGGTCGGCGGTGATGAGGTCCGCCGCCTCGCCGACGATGACGGCGGCGACCTCGGTGTCGCCCTCGGCGGCGGCCTGGAGGTAGCGCGGCTTCTCGGCGGCGGCGGTCCGGCGCAGCGCGTCGAGGTCGCCGTGCCAGCGGGCGATGAACGGATTTCGCAGCGTGCGGATATTCCACTGCGCGGGCCAGTCGATGCCGCGCGCGACGTCGATCGCCGAACTGCGGATGGTGTCGTCGCCGCTCGCCGCGACCGCCGCGCGCTTGTTGTTGGCATGGGTCAGGGATTCGCGGCTGGCGTAGAACACCGAGCCGCACACGACGCCGGCGGCGCCCAGCATCAAGGCGGCGGCGAGACCGCGACCGTCGGCGATGCCGCCGGCGGCCACCACCGGCACTTCGCCCTTGAGCGCGTCGACCACCGCCGGCACCAACGGCAGCGTGGCGCGGCCGCCGCCATGGCCGCCGGCCTCGGTGCCCTGCGCGACGATGACGTCGGCGCCGTCGCCGGCCGCCTTGCGCGCCTGCGCCAGCGTCTGCACTTGCGCGATCAGGACAATGCCGGCGCGCTTGATCGGCGGGGCGAAGTCGTCGATGTCGCCGAACGACAGGAACATCGCCTTCGGGCGATGCGCCAGCGCGAGATCGAGCAGCGCCGGGTTGTTGCGCAGCGACCAGGTGATGAAGCCGACGCCGACCGGCGCGTTGCCGGCGGCGAGCAACTGCTGGGCGAGCCAGTCCTTGTCGCCGTAGCCGCCGCCGATGATGCCGAGCCCGCCGGCGCGGGTCACCGCCGACGCCAGCGCGCCGCCGGCGACGCCGGCCATCGGCGCCAGCAGGATCGGGTATTCGATGTTCAGAAGCGAAGTCAGCGCGGTCTTGATCGCCATGGCGGCCTCGGGTGGCGGAAGATCGGGAGGCTCACTTCATGCGCCGGCGCGGCGCATGAAGCAATGCGCATCCTCGCACCGGTGGCGTGCGAATTTTCGCTGCCCGCCTCACGCGCATCGCCTCAGCGCGAAAACACCGCGATCAGATTGTTGGCGGGCAACGCTACGGCGTCGTGCAGCAGCAGGCCGTGGCGCGCCGCGACGGCCGCGACGTCGTCGAGGTCGCGCACCCCCCAATCCGGATTGCCGGCGCGCAAACTGTCGTCGAACGCCGCGTTGCTGGCGGCGGTGTGGCGGCCGGCGCGCTTGAACGGGCCGTAGAGAAACAGCCGTCCGTCCGGCCGCAGCGCGCGGCCGGCGCCGGCGAGCAAGCCTTCGGCGACGTTCCACGGCGCGATGTGAATGACGTTGGCGCAGAATATCGCCAGCAGGCGATGCGGATCGGCGCCGGGCATTTTCGCGCGCCATGCCGGATCGGACAGATCGAGCCGCTGCGGCGCGTGCAGGTTCGGCAGGTTGGCGTGGGCGCGCCACGCCGCGATGCTTTTCAGATGCGCGTCGTTGGCATCGCTCGGCCACCAGTCGATGCGCGGCGCGCGCCGTGCGAAGTGAACGATGTGCTGACCGGTGCCGCTGCCGGCCTCCAGCACGTCGCCGGCGGCATCACGCAGGTAGGAGTCCAGCACCGCCCAGATCGCCTGATGATTGCGATGGAAAGCGGCCGCGTCGAGCCGGCCGTCGACCGCGGCGCCACGGCCGTCCTTGCCGAATTCGACGACATAGTCAGGCATGCGATCCGCTCCGCATCTCGTCACTGTTGAATTGCGATCACCGCCGAATTGCGATAATCGCGACGCCCACCGCCGCATCCACTATCGACGGATGGCGTTTCGATGTCGTCCGCTGATAGTGTTCTGGTAATAACACCGCGCCGCGAGAAAAACGGCGCGCGCGACCTTACACCACTGAAACGAATCTGCTTCGGCGCTACCATCTGGTAGCATGTTATTAGTGCAGGATTTAGCCCCGTGAGAAAGTTTTTCTTTATCGATCGCACCGGCTTTCAATCGATCGCATTGCTGGTATGGCTTGGCCTCGGAGCGGGCGTCACCGCGATGCCGGGAACGGCGCGGGCGCAGTCGCCGGACGCCGAGGCGGGACGCAAAATCGCGTTCGATCGCGGCAAGGGCAACTGCCTCACCTGTCACGTCATCAAGGGCGGCGATTCCCCCGGCACCATCGGGCCGGAACTGAAGGATTTGAAGGCGAAGTATCCCGATCGCGACGAACTGACCGCGATCGTCAGCGACGAGACCAAGCGCAACCCGACCACCGTGATGCCGCCGTTCGGCCGCAATCACATTCTGACCGAGCAGGAAATCAGCGCGGTGGTGGATTTTTTACAGACGTTGTGACGGCCTGGACAAGGAGACGGAGATGAATGGTTCGAGTTCGGATCGCGCGACGCTCAGTCGGCGCGTGGTGCTGCAAGGCATCGCCACGATCGCGGTGGCGGGCGTCGCCGGCTTGCGCTTCGACCTCACCGGGGCTTTCGCCGCCGCCAACGACGCCTATCCGGAGGACGCCTTCCGGCAAAAGAGCGAGGCCGACGCCATCAAGGCGCTGTACGGCAAGACGGCGGAGGCATCCGACAAGGTGAGACTCGACGCGCCGGAGATCGCCGAGAACGGCGCGGTGGTGCCGGTCTCGGTGTCGTCGTCGCTGCCGGACGTCACCTCGATCGCGATCCTGGTGCCGGCCAATCCCAACACGCTGGCGGCGGCCTATCGCATCCTGCCGGGAACGACCGCGATGGTCGCCAACCGGCTGAAGATGGCGAAGACCGGCAACGTCATCGCCGTGGTCGAAGCCGGCGGCAAGCTCTACAGCGCCGCCAAGGAAGTCAAGGTCACCATCGGCGGCTGCGGCGGCTGACCGGTCCGAACCAGGAGCATCATCATGGCATCGAGCATTCGCGTGCGCGCCACCTCGCGCGGCGACACCACCGAGGTGCAGGCGCTGGTCCAGCACCCGATGGATTCCGGCTTCGTCAAGAACGCCAGGGGCGAGTTGATTCCGCCGCATTTCATTCAGCGCCTCGCCATCGAACACGACGGCAAGCCGGTGTTCGTGGCCGACTGGGGCCCGGCGGTGTCCAAGGATCCCTACCTGAAATTCGCCTTCAAGGGCGGCAAGGCGGGCGACGAATTGAAGGTGAGCTGGACCGACAACAAGGGCGCCACCGATCAGCTCACCACCAAGATTCAGTAACAGCGAAAAATGACGATGCGACGATTGTTTCGAGCGGCGATGACCGGGCTGGCGATGGCGGCGGCGCTGATCGCCGCGCCGTCTTTCGCCGCGCCAGCCGCTGACGCGCCCGACCCCGCCGCCGACCTGAAAGCCTTTCAAAAATACTTCAGGGACAAATTCCCCAAGGTGAAGTTCGAGGATTTCGTCAACGGCCCGTATTCGATGGACGAGGGCCTCTACAGGCAATGGAAGGAGAAGGAGGAGTTTCCGCCTTACGAGTTCGCGCTCGACCTCGGCAAGGAACTGATGGCGAAGCCGTTCGGGAACGGCAAGACGCTGGCCGACTGCTTTCCCAACAAGGGCGTCGGCATCCGGCAGGATTATCCTTACTTCGACACCGAGCAGGGCAAGGTCGTCACGCTCGAACTGGCGGTGAACCAGTGCCGTGAGGCCAATGGCGAACCGCCCTATTCCTACGTCAAGGACGAGATGGCGGCGGTGACCGCCTACATGGCCTTCACCTCGCGCGGCAAGCCGTTCGACGTCAAGATTCCCGACGATCCGCGCGCGCTCGCGGCTTACGAGAACGGCAAGCGCTATTTTTACACAAGGCGCGGCCAGTTGAATTTCTCCTGCGCCACCTGCCACGTGCAAAGCCCCGGCGAGCGGATCCGCGCCGAGGTGCTGGCGCCGGCGCTGGGCATCCTCAACGCCATGCCGATCTATCGCTCCGAATGGTCCGGCATGGGCACCACCAGCCGCCGCTTCACCTCGTGCAACAGCCAGGTGCGCGGCGTGCCGCTGAAGCCGCAGGACGAGGACTACCGCGATCTCGAATATTACCTGTCCTATGTCAGCAACGGGTTGCCGATCTCCGGCCCCGGCGCGCGACCGTGACGCGACGGAGATGACGATGCCCCGATCGATCCTGGCCTGCGCCGCCGCGCTGCTGCTCACCGCCGTCGCCGCGCCGGCCCGCGCCGCCGAGGCCGCGTTCAAGGCCGCCTATGCGTCGGCCGAAGCCGCCAATGCCGAGGCCGGCAAGCTGCGCAACCAGTGGACCACGGCGGTCGCCGCGCTCGCCGCCGCCAAAAAGGCCGCCGAGGCCGGCGACTTCGACAAGGCGACCTCGGAGGCGAGGAAGTCCGAACAATTGTCGCGGGCGGCGATCTTTCAGGCCGACGAGCAGAAAACCAACTGGAAGCTGATGGAAATTCGCTGAACGGGACTGCCCGTCCCTCCAAGCTTGACCGGAAATTGGTTTTGTGAACGGATCCCGGCGCGACACCCCGATTTCCACATCTCGCTCCGGATCCGAAAATGCCTCTCGTCCTCACCGAAGAACAATCCCTGTTGCGTGACAGCGCGCGCGGCTTCATCAGCGAAAAGGCGCCGGTCGCGCACCTGCGGCAACTGCGCGACGGCCGCGACGCCAGCGGCTTCTCCCGCGACCTCTGGAAGGGATTCGCCGAGATGGGCTTCGCCGGCCTTCTGGTGCCGGAGGCGTTCGGCGGCAGCGGGCTGGGCTGCGTCGAGGCCGGCGTGGTGCTGGAGGAGATCGGCCGCAACCTGATGCCGTCGCCGTTCCTCTCGACCGCCGTGCTCGCCGCATCAGCGCTGGCGCGCGGCGGCAGCGCCGAACAGCAGGCCGCCTATCTGCCCAAAATCGCGGACGGCACGCTGATCGCGGCGCTCGCGGTCGATGAAGGCGCCAAGCACCGGCCGCAGGCCATCGCCATGCGGGCCGCGCGCGCCGGCAACGGTTTTCGGCTGAACGGCGCCAAGGCGCTGGTGGTTGACGGCCATGTCGCCGACCTGTTGATCGTGGCGGCGCGGAGCGGCGACGGGCTGACGCTGTTGCTGGTCGATCCGAAAGCCAACGGCGTCGCGGTCGAGCGCACCGTGATGGTCGACGCGCACAACGCCGCGCGCGTCACCTTCGAGGATGTCGAGGTCAGCGCCGACGCCGTGCTGGGCGAGGTCGACCGCGGCGGCGCGTTGCTGGAAGCGGTGCTGAACGTCGGCCGCGGCGCGGTCGCCGCCGAAATGGTCGGCCTGAGCGAGGAAGTGTTCAACCGCACCGTCACCTACCTCAAGGAGCGCAAGCAGTTCGGCAAATTGATCGGCGAATTCCAGGCGCTGCAACACCGCGCGGCGCAGCTCTACATCGACATCGAGATCACCCGCGCCGCGACGCTGAAGGCGTTGCAGGCGCTCGATCAGGACGCCGCGCAGGCGGCGAACGCGGTGTCGGTGGCCAAGGCCCGCGCCGGCGCGACGGCGACAAGGGCGGTGCAGGAAGGCGTGCAGATGCACGGCGGCATGGGCATGACCGACCAGTTCGACATCGGCCTGTTCATGAAGCGCGCGCGGGTGTGCCAGGAACTGTTCGGCGACGACAATTTCCACGCCGAACGCCTGGCGGAGGCGCGGCGGTATTGAGGGCGAGACACTTACCAGAGTCGTCCCCGCGAAGGCGGGGACCCAGACTCCCTGACTCCGCTTGGATCGCGGCTCATTCCACGAGATGACCGAGATCGTTCCAATCGGGGTTATTCTCCTCGATCAACCGAACCTTCCAATCGCGATTCCAGCGCTTCAATTGCTTCTCGCGGGCGATGGCTTCATCCGGCCGCTCATACGTCTCGGCATAAACCAGACGATGAACGCTATATTGCCTGACGAAGGTTGAACCTTCACCGCGTCGATGCTGATCCAATCGGGATCGTAGCGAGTTGGTGACGCCGATATACAAGGTGCCATGATTCCGGCTGGCGAGAATGTAGACGTAATACATGCGGCACCGTAAGCGCATCTGGCCGCTGATCGTATCACGATTACAGGGGATCTGGGTCCCCGCCTGCGCGGGGACGACGAAACCCCTACCCCGCCTTCTGAAACCGGTCGTCCAGCGCGTAGCCGGCGCCGCGCACGGTGCGGATCGGGTCTTCGGCGGCGTCGGGATTGATGAGCTTGCGCAGGCGGCCGATGTGGACGTCCACGGTGCGCTCGTCGATGTAGATGTCGCGACCCCAGACGCTGTCGAGCAACTGCTCGCGGCTGAACACCCGGCCCGGATGTTCGAGGAAGAATTCCAGCAGCCGATATTCGGTCGGGCCGAGTTCGATCGGCCGGCCCGCCCGCGCCACGCGGCGCTTGTCGCGATCCAGTTCGATGTCGCCATGGGTCAGCACGCTCGCCACCCGCTCCGGCGCGGCGCGGCGCAACAGCGCGCCGACCCGCGCCAACAGCTCCGGCACCGAGAACGGCTTGACGATGTAGTCGTCGGCGCCGGTTGAGAGCCCGCGCACGCGCTCGCTTTCCTCGCCGCGCGCCGTCAGCATGATGATCGGCAGTTGCTTGGTCTCCGGCCGCGCCCGCAGCCGCCGGCACAGCTCGATACCGGACAGGCCGGGCAACATCCAGTCCAGCACCACCAGGTCGGGAATGCTCTCCTTCAGCCGGGTGTCGGCCTCGTCGCCGCGCGTCACGATGTCCACGTCGTAGTCCTGCGCTTCGAGGTTGTAGCGCAGCAGCGTGGTCAGCGCTTCCTCGTCCTCCACAACCAGAATGCGAGCCTTCATCGGGTTTCTTCCGTTACTTGTTGAGCGCGGCGGCGAACGCGGTCTGGTCCGTCTTCGGCCGGGGGTCGGCGATCGGCTGGCCTTCCACCGTGTAGACCACGGTTTCGGCGATATTGGTGGCATGGTCGCCGATCCGCTCGATATTCTTGGCGCAGAACATCAGGTGGATGCAGAAGCCGATGTTGCGCGGATCCTCCATCATATAGGTGAGGAGTTCGCGGAACAGCGAGGTGCAGATGGCGTCGACTTCTTCGTCGCCCTTCCACACCGCCATCGCCGCCGGCACGTCGTGCGCGGCGTAGGCATCCAGCACCGATTTGAGCTGCGTCGCCACCAGATCGGTCATGTGCTCAAGGCCACGGATCAGTTGCAGCGGGTTGAAATCGCTGTCGAGCTGCATCGCCCGCTTGGCGTTGTTCTTGGCGAGGTCGCCGATCCGCTCCAGATCGGTCGCGGTGCGCATGGCGCCGACGATCTGGCGCAGATCCACCGCCATCGGCTGCCGCCGCGCGATGGTCAGCACCGCGTGCGCTTCGAGATCGCGTTGCAGGCGGTCGATGTCGCCGTCGGCGGCGACCACGCGGCTGGCGAGCGAGACGTCGCGGCGCACCAGCGCGTCGGCGGATTCGACGATCTGCCGCTCGGCGAGGCCGCCCATTTCGGCGACCAGCCGGGTCAGTTCCTGCAAATCGCCGTCGAAAGCCCTGGCGGTGTGTTCATAAGCCATTTTTGTTCTCCGCGCGATGTTGTTGCTCAGGTGTCAACCGAACCGTCCGGTGATGTAGTCCTGCGTGCGGCGGTCGCTCGGCGAGGTGAAAATCCTGTCGGTCGGACCGAATTCGATCAGCTCGCCGAGATACATGAAGGCGGTGAAGTCGGAGACGCGCGCCGCCTGCTGCATGTTATGGGTGACGATGACGATGGTGTAGTCTTCCTTCAACTCGTCGATCAGCTCCTCGATCTTGGCGGTCGAGATCGGGTCGAGCGCCGAGCACGGCTCGTCGAACAGGATCACCTCGGGCCGCACCGCCACGGTGCGCGCGATGCACAAGCGCTGTTGTTGTCCGCCCGACAGCCCGAGGCCGCTGGCGTTGAGCTTGTCCTTGACCTCGTCCCACAGCGCGGCGCGGCGCAGCGACTGCTCGACGCGGGCGTCGAGTTCGCGCTTGCCGAGTTTTTCGTAGAGCCGGATGCCGAAGGCGATGTTCTCGTAGATCGACATCGGGAACGGCGTCGGCTTCTGGAACACCATGCCGATGCGCGCCCGCAGCAGGTTGAGATCGACGCCCGGATCGACGATGTTCATGCCGTCGAACCGCACCTGCCCCTCGGCGCGCTGGTTCGGGTAAAGGTCGTACATCCGGTTCAGCACCCGCAGCAGCGTGGACTTGCCGCAGCCGGACGGGCCGATGAACGCCGTCACCTTGTTCTCGTAAAGCGGCAGCGTGATGCCGTTGAGCGCCTTCGACTGGCCGTAGAAGAATTCGAGGTCGCGGATCGCGACCTTGTCGCGCAAGACGGCCGGATCAGCCTGCGGACGGCCGGAGGCGGCGGACGGAATCGCGGTGGCGATGCTCATGATGCTTTCCTCGTTGCGGTCAACGCGCGGGCGACGATGCTGAGCGCCAGCACGGAAACGGTGACGATCAGCGCGCCGGTCCAGGCCAGCTTCTGCCAGTCCTCATAGGGGCTGAGCGCGAACTGGAAGATCACCACCGGCAGGCTCGACATCGGGGCGTTGAGGTTGTGGCTGTAGAACTGATTGTTGAGCGCGGTGAACAACAAGGGCGCGGTCTCGCCGCTGATGCGCGCGATCGCGAGCAGGATGCCGGTGATGATGCCCGAGCGCGCGGCGCGATAGGCGATGTGGCGGATCATCAGCGCGCGCGGCAGGCCGATCGAGGCGGCCGCCTCGCGCAAGGTGTTCGGCACCAGCATCAGCATGTCCTCGGTGGTGCGCACCACCACCGGAATGACGATGACGGCGAGCGCCACCGCGCCGGCGATGCCGGAGAAATGGCCCATCGGCACCACCATCACTTCGTAGACGAACAGGCCGATGACGATCGACGGCGCGCTGAGCAGGATGTCGTTGATGAAGCGCACCACGCTGGAAAGTTTCTCGTGGCGGCCGTATTCGGCCATGTAGGTGCCGGCCAGCATGCCGACCGGGGTGCCGATGGCGATGGCGATCACCGTCATCAGGATCGAGCCGACGATGGCGTTGAGCAACCCGCCGGCGGAGCCGGGCGGCGGCGTCATTTCAGTGAACACCGCCAGCGACAACCCACTGAAACCTTCCCAGAACAGCACGATCAGGATCATCGCGAGCCCCGCGAGGCCGATCCCGGTCGCGCAGAAGGCCGCGGCGGTGGCGAGCGCGTTGCGGCGGCGGCGCGCATTGTGGATCGCGGCGTCCATCATCCGGCCTTTCGTTCGATGCGCAGCAACAGATAGCGGGCGATCGCCAGCACGATGAAGGTGATGACGAACAGGATCAGGCCGAGCGCGATCAGCGACGAGGTGTAGAGATCGCCCACGGCTTCAGTGAATTCATTGGCGATGGTCGCCGAGATGGTGGTGCCGGGCGCCAGCAGCGACGACGAGATCTTGTGCGCGTTGCCGATCACGAAGGTCACCGCCATGGTCTCGCCGAGCGCGCGGCCGAGCCCGAGCATGACGCCGCCGATGACGCCGACGCGGGTGTAGGGCAGCACCACATGGCGCATCACCTCCCAGGTCGAGCAGCCGAGCCCGTAGGCGGCTTCCTTCAGCACCGGCGGCACCGCGTCGAACACGTCGCGCGAGATCGAGGTGATGAACGGCAGCACCATGATCGCGAGGATCAACCCGGCGGTGAGCACGCCGATGCCGTAAGGCGGGCCGGCGAACAGGCTGGACAGCACCGGCACCTCGCCGAACGTCGCGATCAGCGCCGGCTGCACGTATTGTTGCAGGAACGGCGCCAGCACGAACAGGCCCCAGATGCCGTAGATGATGCTGGGAATCCCGGCCAGGAGTTCGATGGCGATGCCGATCGGCCGCCGCGCCCACATCGGGCACAGTTCGGTGAGGAACATCGCGATCAGGAGACCGAACGGCACCGCCACCGCCATGGCGATCAGCGACGTCACCAGCGTGCCGTAGATCGGGGCCAGCGCGCCGAATTTCTCGGTGACCGGATTCCAGCTTTGGGTGGTGACGAAATCGAAGCCGAAGGTGGTCAGCGCCGGCAGCGCGCCGAGCAGCAGCGCCACCATCACGCCGCCGAGCAGCAGCAGCACGAAGATCGCCGCGCTGCGGGTGACGGCATGGAACAGCACATCGGCGAGCCGCAGCTTGCGCAGCGCGTTGGCGCGCTCCGCCGCATCCTGAGCGCCGACCCGCGCGCCTTGCCACGTCACGTCAACCACCATCGCCTCCAGCTCTCGATCGTCGTCCCCGCGAAGGCGGGGACCCATAACCCCTGGCATTGGTTGTCAAGAACAACCTCGCCTCGGGTGATGGAACCGAACCGCTGCGGCGCATGGGTCCCCGCCTTCGCGGTGACGACTCTTTTCGTGTTGCGAACCCACCCGCCAAAACAAATGTCCAATCAGACATCCATGATGGCATGCCATCACGCCTCAATTCGTCACGCTGAACACCGGCTTGCCGTCGGCGTCCCTGACCTCGCGGGCCCAGGTCGCCTCGATCAGCCGCACCACGCTTTCGGGCAGCGCGACGTAGTCGAGATCTTCCGCGAGCTTGTCGCCGTTCCGGTAGGCCCAGGCGAAGAAGTTGAGCGCCACGGCGGCTTCCGCCGGATTCTTTGGCTGCTTCGGCAGCAGGATGAAGGTGGCGCCGGCGATCGGCCACGCCTTGTCGCCGGCCTCGTCGGTGAGGATCATGTGGAAGCCCGGCGCCTTGGCCCAGTCGGCCCCCGCGGCGGCGGCGGCGATGGTGTCCGGGGTCGCGGCCACCGCCTTGCCGTCCTTGTTGACGAGCTTGGTGGTGGTCAGGTTGTTCTGCTTGGCGTAGGCGGTCTCGACGTAGCCGATCGAGCCCTTGGTCTGCTTGACGTTGTTGGCGACGCCTTCGTTGCCCTTGGCGCCGATGCCCGCCGGCCATTCCACCGCCGTCGCCGAGCCGACCTTGGTCTTCCAGTCGGCGCTGACCTTCGACAGGTAGTTGGTGAAGATGAAGGTGGTGCCGGAGCCGTCCGAGCGATGCACCAGCGCGATCGCCTGCGCCGGCAGCCTGGCGTCCGGGTTCAGCCGGGCGATGGCCGGATCGTTCCAGCTCTTGATCTCGCCGAGGTAGATTTTCGCCAGCGTGTCGCCGTCGAGGGTGAGGTCGCCGCTCTTGACGCCCTCAAGATTGACCACCGGCACGATGCCGCCCATCACCGTCGGGAACTGGATCAGCCCGGCCTTGTCGAGGTCCTCCGGCTTCAGCGGCATGTCCGACGCCCCGAAGGTCACGGTGCGCGCGGTGATCTGCTTGATGCCGCCGCCGGAGCCGATCGACTGGTAGTTGAGGCCGTTGCCGGTGGCCTTTTTATAAGCCTCCGCCCACTTGGCGTAGACCGGATAGGGGAAGGTCGCGCCCGCGCCGGAGATATCGGCGGCGAGCGTCGCGGTCAGAGCGACGCCGAGACCGGTGGCGACGACGCCGGCGGCGGCAAGGCTGCGGAACAGTTTCACGGGTTTCTCCATCCTGTGGACGCGGCGTCGATCGCCCTCGATCGCGTCCGCACGCCGCTCCTTAAGCGCCGGTGATTGCGCTTTTACGAAGCTTCGATGACAGTCGGATGACGGCGACAATATATTGGAATCGCTGGATTTTTATCCCCGCACACCACGCAACTCGAAAATCGTCGTCCCCGCGAAGGCGGGGACCCAGACGCCGCAGCGGTGCGGTTCAACCGATCGGGGCGAGGATCGTTCAAAATTGCAGGCGTCAGGGATTCTGGGTCCTCGCCTTCGCGAGGACGACGCCGAGGGTGATTGATCCTCCGTGCGCCATTTCATGTCAGGCGATCAGGATGAGCCTGGTTGCGATCAGGCTGGCGGCCGCGGAAAGGCGGCGGTGAAGGTGGCGCCGGCGCCGGGCTTGCTCTCGATCAGGAGCCGGCCGCGATGGCGGTTGAGGATGTGCTTGACCAGCGCCAGCCCTAACCCGGTGCCGCCCTGCGCGCGGCTGTCGCCGGCGTTGACGCGATAGAACCGCTCGGTCAGGCGCGGCAGGTGCTCGGGCGGAATGCCGGGGCCGAAATCGCGCACCCGCGCCTGCCACTCCGGCGCGCCCTCGGGACCCGCGTCTTGCGTCAGCGACACCGCCACGCGGCCGCCGGAAGCGCCGTACTTGAGGCCGTTCTCCACCAGGTTCTCGAACAGCCGCAGCAGTTCCTCGCGGTCGCCGGCGATGATGGCGGGCTCCGCCGGCAGCTCGGTTTCGATCGCCACGGCGCGTTCCCGCGCCAGCGGCTCCAGCCCGTCGATCACCTGCCGCAGCAGCGGGATCAGATCGATCCGGGCGTCCGGCCGCACATGCGCCGACAATTCCACCCGCGACAGCGACAGCAGGTCGTCGATCAGCCGCGCCATCCGGCTCGCCTGGGCGTGCATGATGCCGAGGAAGCGCTCGCGCGCGGGCGCGTCGTCGCGCGCCGGCCCTTGCAGCGTGTCGATGAAGCCCGACAGCGCCGCCAAGGGCGTGCGCAACTCGTGGCTGGCGTTGGCGACGAAATCGGCGCGCATCTCCTCGGCCCGCCGCAGCGGCGTGCGGTCGTGGAAGGTCATCAGCATGCAGAAATCCCGGCCGCCGAACGTGGTCGGCGCCTCGACCGGCGTGATCGCCACTTCCATCCAGCGCTCGACCGGCGCGTGTTCGACGAACGGGACGCGGCGCGCCGTGGCGCCGGCGGCGACCTCGCGCAGCGCGGCGACGATTTCCGGGGTCCGCAGCGCGAACTGCGCCAGTTCCTTGTGGCGCAGCGCCGGCGCAAGCTGCGCCGCGAGCGCGTTGAGGTGAATGACGCGCCCGGCGCGATCCAGCAGCACCGCCGGTTCGGACATGCCGGCGATCACCGCGCCGACCGCCGGCTGTTCGACCGGATCGGGGCGGGCCGGCTCGTCGCGCGAGGCGGCGGGATCGTGCAGCCGCCACGGCACCAGCGCCGCCGCGACGATGCAGCAGAAGGCGATGGCGGCATGCGCCAGCGCCAGATTGCCGGAGATCGTCAGCATCGCCAGCACCATGGCGACCACCAGCAGCACCAGCGCGGCGTGGCGCAGCCGGTCCGGCCACGCCGCGAACGGCGACGCCGCCTCCGTCGCCGCCGCGCCGGCGGCGGCATCGGATCGAATCTCAAACCGCTCAGGCGCCGGTGTCACCGAATTTTCCCGATCGAGGCATTCCGAGCCCCGCGCCCGCCTCGCCGGTCGCGGCTGCCGCATTCGCCCGCTTGAATCGCGAACCGAGAATGACCTCGCGAAGCGTCAGCACGATGACGGAGATGACGAAGGGAACGATATAGTAAAGCAACCGGAACAGCAGCATGCCGGCCAGCAGTTCCTCCTTGTCCATCTCGCCGAGGCCGACCAGCATGGCGGCGTCGAACACCCCGAGGCCGCCCGGCGAATGGCTGGCGAAGCCGAGCAGGGTCGCCGAGACGAAGATCACCGCGACACTGATGAAGCCGACATCGGGCTCGCGCGGCACCAGCATGTACATCGCCAGCGCGCAGAACGTGAGATCGACGATGCCGATGACGATCTGGAGCAGCGTCAGCCCGCCGCCCGGCAGCACCACCGCCCACGGGCCGCGGCCGACGGTGCGGGGCGCCAGCGACACCCAGGCGACATAGCCGGCGAGCCCGACAAGAATGGCCAGGGCGACGAAACGGTTGAACCAGGGCGGCAGTTGATCGACCGCCGAGGCGGCCTCCGGGTGATAGGCGGCGCCGATGCCGAGCACGGCGGCATTGCCGAGCCAGAATGTCAGCCCGGCGACGAAACAGATTTTCGCGACATCGACCGCGCTCACCCCCCGCGCCGAATAGATCCGGTAACGCACCGCGCCGCCGGTGAAGGCGCTGGCGCCGACATTGTGCCCGACCGAGTAGCTGGTGAAGGCGGCGAGCGCGCTGATCCGGTACGGCACCTCGGGATGGCCGATGGCGCGCAGCGCGAACAGATCGTAGAACGTCAGGGTGAAATAGCTCGCGGCGACGAACAGGCCGGCCAGCGCGATCGAGCGGCGGTCGCTGCGCCCCATGGCGTCGATCACGCGCTCGACATCGATGTTGCGCAGCAGGTGGAACAGGATGTAGCAGGCGATGGCGATCACGGTCAGGCTGACCAGCATCCCCAACCGACGCAGGACTTGCTTGTCGCGCAGAACCTCCGATGTCCTGCGAATGAGATCCCGCATCTTAACCTCGAATGGCGGTCCGGCGCGGCCCCCTCAGCCCCGACGACACACGCTTGCCCCGTGGTGGTAGCGCGTTTGGCGTAAAGAAAAATGAAATCGCCACGAGCGCGCGGGGATTCCCATCCATTTAGAGCATGATGCCGAAGGGTGGAAACCGGTTTTCGGACGGATCATGCTCAAACAGAAGACGGACGACGGGTCTGTCGCAGCGAAACCGGAACGGACTCTAGGGCATCCCGTGAGAGGCTCGCGGTCAAAACATCGTCACCGCCGGCGCCGCCGTCAACCCTGGCGAAGCGGATTTGACCGTTCATCCGCGCGACATCATGCAGCAGACCTCATGGCGTGGGTTCCGCCGGATCGGGCCGCGGCGGAATCCGCCCGGCGGCCATCTGCCGCGCCACCAGCCGGTCGCGCAACGCCGCGCCGACGGCGCAGCCGACCAGATAGGCGGCGAGCATGACCAGACCGAGGTCGAGCCAGTAGCCGGGACGGCCGGGCACCACGCGGCCGACCGCCACGCCGATCACCGCCACCAGCAGCCCCGCGATCACCCGCGCCGCCTTTTTCGACAGGCCCTCGCCGTGCTGGACCACCGAGATCCATCCCATCGCCAGCCCGAGCAGCAGCGCACCGAGCAGCCAGCCCCAATGGAAGCTCACGAAAGCGGCCATCGCCTCACCTCACCAGAAAATCGATGCGGCGGTTCTTCGCCTTGCCTTCCTCGGTGTCGTTTTCCGCGATCGGCACGGAACTGCCCTGCCCCGAGGTCTTGAAGCGATCGGCGGGCAGCCCCGCCCTGACCAGATAATCGGCCACGGCCTTGGCCCGCGCCTCCGACAGCGCCTGATTGGCGGCGGCGTCGCCGTCGCCGTCGGTATGACCCACGATCTCGATGGCGGCGGTCGGGCAGCGCAGCGCGATCTCGGCCAGCCGGTCCAGCAATCCGGCGGAATCGGCGCTGATGGTGGCCTGGCCGGATTCGAAGCGGATGCGGCCCTGCCCCAGCACGTCGGAGAACAGCCGCTGGCATACGCTGGCGTCGACCTGCGACGCCGCCGGCTTCACCGAAATCTCGGCCTTGGCCTTCCAGCCCTCCGGCAGGTTCTTGCCGAGACTCTGGCGGATCTGATTGGCGGCGCCGTCGAACAGTGCGTCGCCCGACAGCGTCACCTCGCGATCCGCCACCGTCAGCGCGCCGGTGGACAGCCGCGACAGCGCGCCCAGCGCGCGGGTGACGACCTCGGCGAATCCCTTCGGCGCGCCGATCGAGGCTTTCAGCGTATCGGTCACCGTCTCGCCGAAGAACTTGCGCTGCGCCGCCGCGACCAGTTCGGCGTGAACCTTGTTGTCGGGGACGTAGCCGCTCAGCGTCAGCGTGCCGCCGACCGGATCCTTGTTGGCCTGAAACACGTAAGGCGGCGCGGCGATGTCGTTGGCGGCGACCGTGTAGCCCTCGGGAAGATTGCGCAGGCCGGCCCAGATCGCCTCGCGGCCGCCGAGTTCGCGCGCCATGCCGGACAACGTCACCGCCTTGTCGGACAGCGTGACCTTGCCCTCCTTGAGACGGGCGACCTGGTCGATCAGCAGCAGCACGGCGGCGTCGAACCGCGCCGGCGCGCCGCGCGCGAAGGCGGTCTGGTCGACCACCTCGACGCCGCCCAGCGCGGCCTTCGCCGCCTCCTGCAACCGCGCCTTGATCGCCGGCAGCGGCGTGCTGCCGGACAGCGTCACCCGCACCACGTCGCGCGTCGCGGTCCAGACATAGGGCTTGGCTTCCGGCACCAGCCGGGTGCGGTCGTTGACCAGCCGGACGCCGGGCACCCCCTCCACCGAGGTCAGCGCGCTGCGCCGGCCTTCCTCGGAAAACGCGTCGGCGGAAAAGGTGACGTCGCGGCCGGCGACCTCGATCCGGGTCTTGTCGAGCACGTCATTCTTGAGCGCGGCCGAGGTCGCCTCCGCGAGGCTGCGCTCCAGCGGCACGGTGTTGGACCAGGCCGCCAGACCCCACAGCACGGCAAGCGGAATGAGACCCGGCCACCACTTCCTGCTCCACCTGAAAAGTCCGCGCATTCGATTCCCACCGGATCCTGAAACGGAGTGAAAACAAATGCTTGAGATACTGTCAATTTCGAAATGCGGTGCGGTGACGCAAGTCTTGGGCGGCGCGCGCGGCGACGGCCGGGAAGACCTTCAGGCGGATCAGGCGATCGGCGAAAAAGATGTAGACATGATATATCTTCCTCGCTCAGATGAGAACCGTTCCAGATTTTCCAAGATGGATGGTGCAATGAGCGAAACCTGGCTTCCCTCCCTGAAAACCGAGACGCCGCAGGCGGGCTTCGAACTGGCGGTGAAACTGTCGCGGGTCGGCGTCAAATACACCCAGCCCTCCGACGCGGTGCGCGCCAGCCTGCGCGCGGCCTATGACCACGACGCCCCGCAACTGATCGCCTCCTCGCACGTCATCGCCGTGCACTTCCAGACGGTGGCCGCCGCCAACAACTACTGGCGTTGAGGTGAACCGGGGACGCCGCGCGACCACCGACGTCCCCGCCCGCCGCTCGCCTTGACTTGCCTCCCCGCCCAAGGGCTAAATCCGCCATTATCGATGGGAGGCATCATGTTCAAGGATCTGTTTTCGCTCAAGGGCCGCGTCGCGCTGGTGACCGGGGGCTCGCGCGGCATCGGCAAGATGATCGCGGGAGGCTTCCTCGCCTACGGCGCGTCGAAGGTTTACATCACCGCGCGCAAGGCCGGCCCCTGCGAGGAAACGGCGAAGGAGCTGACCGCCGCCTATGACGGCGAGTGCATCGCGCTGCCGATCGACATGGCCACGGTCGAGGGCTGCAAGACGCTCGCCGGGGAATTCATGAAGCGCGAGGAGAAGCTCGACATCCTGGTCAACAACGCCGGCGCGGCGTGGGGCTCGACCTTCGACGAATTTCCGGAATCCGGCTGGGACAAGGTGATGAACCTCAACGTCAAGTCGCTGTTCTTCCTGACCCAGGCGCTGGCCAAGCCGCTGCGCGCCGCCGCGACCAGGGAGAAGCCCGGCAAGGTCATCAACATCGCCTCGGTCGATGGCCTGTCGGTCAACCCGATGGAGACCTATTCCTACCAGGCCAGCAAGGCGGCGGTGATCCACCTGACCCGCCGCATGGCGGCGCGGCTGATCGAGGACCACATCGCCGTCACCGCGATCTGCCCCGGCGCGTTCGCCTCCGACATGAACCGCGCGGCGCGCGACCAGGGCGACCATATCTCGAAATGGATCCCGGCCAAGCGCATCGGCGACGACGACGACATGGCGGGCCTCGCCGTCTTCCTCGCCTCGCGCGCCGGCGACTACGTCGTCGGCAACGCCATCGCGATCGACGGCGGCATCGTCTACGCCAATTTGAGCGTGCCGGTGTCGGGCGAGCCGTAAGGGCGTCACCGCCGTCATTGAGTGGCGGCGAGCCGGGTCGGCGCCCTCTCCCCTTGCGGGAGAGGGAAAGAACGGCGCACCGCTTGCCGCCTCATTCGGAATCAATACGTCTCGACGTGATAGCGGCCGTTGTCGCGCATGTCGGCCTTCAGCGTCGCCCAGTTGAGCGATGCGCCGCGGCAGACGTCGGCGAAGGCTTCATCGACGCCGGTTTCCATGCCCTTCAGCCCGCAGATGTAGACATGGGTGCCGGCGTGGCCGAGCAAGGCCGCGATCTGCGCCGCCTCGGCGCGGATGCGGTCCTGCACATAGACGCGCGGCTGGCCGGCGACGCGCGAGTAGCAGAAGAATTTGCCGAGCAGTTTTGACGGCACCTTTTGCAGCGGGCCGAAATACGGCAGTTCCTCCGGCCGCCGCGCGCCGAAGAACAGCAACAGCCGGCCGCCGGCGTCCGGCATGGCGCGGCGGCGGCGCTCGGTGAAGCCGCGGAACGGGGCCGAGCCGGTGCCGGTGCAGATCATGATGATGTTGGCGGCCGGATCGTTCGGATGCAGGAAGGTCGCGCCGAACGGGCCGGTGACCTCCACCCTGGCGCCGCGCGGCAGATCGCACAGATAGTTCGAGCAAAGGCCGCGCGGCTCGCGCTTCACCGTCAGCGCCAGATTGTTGGTGTTGGGCCGCTCGCCGTCGCGCGAACTCGCCACCGAATAGAGCCGCACCGGATGCGGCTTGCCGTCCGCATCGACGCCCGGCGCGACGATGCCGATGCTCTGGCCTTCCAGCACCGGGAACGGCTGGTCGCCGAAGTCGAGAATGATGTGGCGCACGTCGGATTCGGCGCTGGCGTCGGTGAGGCGGAAATTGCCGGTCACGGTCGCCACCGCCGGCTTGCCGCGATTGTAGAGATTGATGGTCGGCTTGCTGGCGGAATGCGGGGCGACCGCTTTGCCGCCGAGCCCCTTGCGCGCTTCCTCAAGCAGCGCGCCGATCTCGTCCTCCAGCGCCTCGATCGCGCCGCCGGCGTCCTCGCTCGCGACATCCTCCTGCGCCGGCAGGTCGCTCCACGAGAACTGATCCTCCAGCGAATACGGCTCCGCCACCACGCGCCAGTTGTCGATGGCGCCGGTCGGGCACGGCGAGATGCAGTCCATGCAGTAATTGCAGATATCGGCGTTGACCACGTAGTTATTGTCGTCGTGGGTGATGGCGCCGATCGTGCAGGTCTCCTCGCAGGTGTTGCAGCGGATGCAGATCTCCGGATCGATCAGGTGCTGTTTCTTGAGGGGAGCGTTCATGGCCACGCCTTCGGTATGGAGTGAGTAGCGAGTAGCGAATAGTAAGTAGTAAGTAGCGTTTGAATTTTGAGCGTCATCACCGGGCTTGACCCGGCCATGACGCCGAAAGCCCTACTCGCTATTCGCTATTCGCTACTCGCTACTTACTACTCGCTCACTCATCACGCCGCGATCTTCACATACTCGAAATCGCCGGGCTTGTTGTCGATGCCGACTTTCGGGGCCGCGATCCAGTTGGCGAACCGGCCCGGCTCGCTCACCGGCTGCATCAGCGATTCGATGAAATCGCCATCGGCTTTCGAGGGCAGATAGTCGTCGCGCACTTTGGCCCATTCGGCGTCGGACAGCAGCACGCCCTTCGGCGTGGCGTTGATGTTCTTGAACTCGCCGATGTCGCGGTGGAATGCGGTGTGCGGCAGTTCCAGCCGGAAGTTGACGCCGGCCTTCTCGATGATCTTGTTCCAGCGCTCGACGCCCTTGGCGCAATCCTGCGTGTAGTCGTCGCGCAGCCGCATGTTGAGCGCGGTCAGCGCCGGTTCGTCGACCATGGCGATCCTGCCGTTCACCAGCTTCGCCACCGGATAGACCGCGTCGGTGAGGCGGTGATCGTCGTCGATCTTGGTTTCCTGGAAGCGGCCCTTCAGCCCGGCGTTGTAGAAATTCGCGGCGTTGGTGGAGACTTCCGAGCCGAACAGGTCGAGCGACAGCGAATAGTGCAGGTTCATCTTCTTCTGGATGGTCGGCAGGTCGATGACGCCGAGCGCGCGCACCTTTTCGATCTCGTTCGGATCCTCGATGCCCGCCGCCTTCATCGCCTCGCAGGTGCGCTGCAAGGTGCGGCCGACGCCGGTCTCGCCGACGAACATGTGATGCGCCTCCTCCGTCAGCATGAAGCGGCAGGTGCGCGACAGCGGATCGAAGCCGGATTGCGCCAGCGACTCAAGCTGCATCTTGCCGTCGCGGTCGGTGAAGAAGGTGAACATGAAGAACGACAGCCAGTCCGGCGTCGCCTCGTTGAACGCGCCGAGCATGCGCGGCGCGTCGGCGTCGCCGGAGCGGCGGCGCAGCAGGTCGTCGGCTTCCTCGCGGCCGTCGCGGCCGAAGTATTTTTGCAGCAGGTAGACCATCGCCCACAGATGGCGGCCTTCCTCGACGTTGACCTGAAACAGGTTGCGCATGTCGTAGAGCGAGGGCGCGGTCTTGCCGAGATGGCGCTGCTGCTCGACCGAGGCCGGCTCGGTGTCGCCCTGGATCACCACCAGGCGGCGCAGCATCGCGCGATATTCGCCCGGCACCTCCTGCCACGCCTTGTCGCCCTTGTGCTGGCCGAAGTTGACCTTGCGCTCGACATCCTGCGGCGCCAGCAGCACGCCCCAGCGATAGTCCGGCATCTTGACGTAATCGAACTTGGCCCAGCCCTTGGGATCGACGCTGACCGCGGTGCGCAAGTACACCAGCGATTCCTGAAAGCCTTCCGGTCCCATGTCGTTCCACCAGTCGAGATAGCCGGGATGCCAGCCCTCCAGCGCCTTCAGCACCTGGCGGTCGGAGGCGAGATCGACATTGTTCGGAATTTTCGTGGTGTAGTCGACGTTGATGATGGTCATTTTTCTCTCCCTTGGGAGGAAGCGAATAGTGAGGAGTAAGTAGCGAATAGATTGGCCTGACGTTTTTCGGTTGTCATGCCCGGGCTTGACCCGGGCATCCATCAATTTTCAAGAAGATGGATTGCCGGATCAAGTCCGGCAATGACGCCGGGAACGCTGCTTTCTATTCGCTACTTACTATTCGCTATTCGCTCCTCAAACCCTTGTCATGTCGAACCGCGCCTTGACGCCGGTGCCGTAGCGGCGCAGCGCGCCGTCCTCGCCGACCGCGTTGGGGCGCTGGAAAATCCAGTTCTGCCACGCCGTGAGGCGCGCGAAAATTTTCGATTCCATCGTCTCCGGGCCGACGAAGCGCAGGTTGGCCTCCATGCCGGTGAGTGAGTCCGGCGAGAAGCTGGCGCGCTCCTCCATGAACACCCGCACCTCGTCGTCCCAGTCGATATCGTCGAGCGCGAAGGTGACGAGACCCAGCGCCTCGGCGCTTTCGGCGTCGAGCGCCTCGCCGATCCGTGCTTTCGCCGCGTCGATATCGTTCGGGTCGGCCTGAAAGCGCGATTGCAACCGCGTCAAGCCGTGGCTCATCGGATAGGGGCCGAAATTCATGGCGTTGAGCACGAGCGCAGGCGGCGCGCGGTTGTCGCCGTCGCGTTGGCCGACCAGCATGTAGGAGCGGTCCGCCGCGAACACCAGTTCGGCCAGCGTGCCGGCGAAGCAGGAGCCCGGCTCCACCAGCGTCACCAGCGTCCGCGAGGTGACGTCGATGCGCTTCAGTACCCGCTTCCAGTAATGGCGGATTTCGTTGACCAGCCAGTGCGCCTTGTTGGTTTCGAGAAAGCCGTCGTAAGCCAGCACGTTTGCCGCCTCGCCGAGCGACTTGAACACCAGCATCGCGATATCGAGTTCGTTGATGCGCAGATGCAGAATGGCGTCGTCGAGTTCGCGCGCCGCCTTCAGCGACCAGAAGTCGGCGCCTTGCGCCACGAGCCCGGCGATATCGGCCGGCGGCGCGGCGTCCGGCGCCTTGACGGTGATGGTGGCGGTGCGCTGGCCGCGATCGATCTCGACATCGACGAAGTCATAATGCAGGCCGCCGTCGTCGATCGTGCGATGAAGCGGCGTCAGCGCGATGCCGGGGCCGTCGCCGTTGCGGGTCGAGGTCGCCGCCAGCGCCGTGGCGCGCTCGGCGAGCTTCGCTTCCAGCTTGCTGTTGGGCGCGATCTCATCGACCAGGCGCCACTGCACCGCGCGCTTGCCCTTGATGCCTTCCTCGATGGTGCAGAAGTAATCGGCGTGATCGCGGCGCACCTTGCGCTTGTCGACCACACGGGTCAGCCCGCCGGTGCCAGGCAACACCGCCAGCAGCGGCACTTCCGGCAGCGCCACCGCCGCCGCGCCGTCGTCGGCCATGATGATGTGATCGGTCGCCAGCGCCAGTTCGTAGCCGCCGCCGGCCGCGGTGCCGTTGACCACGCAGACGAACTTCTGGCCGGAGTTCTCGCTGGAATCCTCCAGGCCGTTGCGGGTCTCGTTGGTGAACTTGCAGAAGTTGACCTTGTGGGCGTGGGTCGCGCCCGCCAGCATGCGGATGTTGGCGCCGGCGCAGAACACCCGGTTCTTGCCGGAGCGCATCACCACCACCTTGACCGCGGGATGCTCGAAGCGCAGCCGCTGCGCCGCGTCGGCGAGTTCGATATCGACGCCGAGATCGTAGGAGTTGAGCTTGAGCTGATAGCCTTCGAACAGCCCGCCGTTCTCGTCGACATCCATGGTCAGGGTGGCGACCTCGCCGGCGACGTCGATGCGCCAGTGGCGGTAACGGCTGGGATCGGTCTGGAAGTCAATATGCTTGGCGCCGTTCGCGAGCACCCGATCTTCGCCGGCCATGAAACCATCCCTGTCTATTAATATATGCATCATAGTGCATGATGCTGGCACTGTCTACCAAAACATGCACTTTTATTCATAGTGACCGACCTCAAGCCGTGGCGAACCGGCGGCCTTGTTGTCGCCCCGAATCGGCCGTCGCCTCGCCGCAAGATTCCCGCGCGCGAGTTCACGCCGCGCGGTCCGCCTCGCTTTCATGGAGGCGCAAAATCCGGTCGGCGAAGTCGCGCAGCACCGCAAGCGTCCGATCCGGCGCCTCGCGATACGGCGAATGACCGACACCCGGCAGCAGCGCGACATCGACCGGGCAATAGCATTCCTCCTGCGCCACCTCGATCTGGCGCACGGTGCCGTATTGATCGTTCTCGCCCTGGACGATCAGCACCGGCACGCGAATGTAGGCCAGCGAATCCGAGATATCCCAATCGTGGAAGCGCGGATCGAGCCACGCGCCGTTCCAGCCGTGGAACGCGTTGTCGGCATCATGGTGCCAGCGCGCCAGCTTCTGTTTGAGATCGCCGGATTCATAAGCCGCCTTGGCCTGCGCGATCGAGGCGATCGATATGTCCTCGACGACGAAATGCGGCGCCATCAGCGCCACCCCGCGCACGCGATGATCCTGCACGCCGCCGGCATAGATCGCCGCGATCGACGCGCCGTCGGAATGGCCGATCAAAAGCCCGCGCCTGAAGCCGATCGCCTCCAACACGCGCGGCAACACGTCGAGCGCCTCGACGTGCATGTAATCGGGCCGGCGCGGCAACGCGGCCGGCGACGACGCGCCGTAGCCCGCGCGCGAATAGGCGAACACGCCGCAGCCGGTCACCTCGGCGAGCCGCTGCGGAAAATCGCCCCACAACGCCGCGCAGCCCAGCCCCTCATGCAGCAGCACCAGCGTCGGCGCGGCGTCCGGCGAAGGCCCGGTCATGCGGTATTCGATGCGCGCGTCGCCGATGGTGAGCGTTCCGGAAGATTGAAGGGTCATCGACTTGATCCCGCTATTTCAACATACGTTGTTCTCGTGATCGCGCGCGTTACGATCCGCCGCGCAGCTTGAATCGCTGGATCTTTCCGGTCGCGGTTTTCGGCAGCGCCTCCACCACCTCGATCCAGCGCGGATATTTCCACGGCCCCACCGCGTGCTTGACGTGCTCTTTCAGCGCCTCGCGAAGGCCGTCGGTGGCCGCGCCGGGCTTCAGCACCACGAAGGCTTTCGGCTTGAGCAGACCTTCGCCGTCCTGCTCCGGCACCACGGCGGCTTCGGCGACCGCCGGATGGGTAATCAGCGCGCTCTCGACCTCGAACGGCGACACCCAGTTGCCCGACACCTTGAACATGTCGTCGGCGCGCCCGCAGTAGGTATAGCGGCCGTCGGCGTCGCGCACGTATTTGTCGCCGGTGCGGGTCCAGTTGCCCTCGAAGGTGCGCCGCGATTTGCCGCGCTGATTCCAGTAGCCCTCGCCGGCGGACGGCGCATCGACCAGCAACTCGCCGACCTCGCCATCGGCGACATCGTCGCCGTTCTCATCCACCAGCCGCACCTGATAACCCGGCACCGGCCGCCCGGAGGTGCCGTATTTCACGTCGCCCGGCGCGTTCGACAGGAAGATGTGCAACAGTTCGGTGGAGCCGACGCCGTCAAGAATGTCGACGTTGAAACGCGCGCGCCAATGATTGCCGACCGACTCCGGCAGCGCCTCGCCGGCCGAGGTGCAGACCCGCAGCCGCTCGCCGCCGCCGGCGTTCTTCAGCGCCTCGTCGTTGAGCATCGCCGCGAACAGCGTCGGCACGCCGAAGAAGATGCTCGGATTGTACGCCTGCATCAATTCGAACATCCGCGCCGGCGTCGGCCGCTCCGCGTTGAGCACCGTGGTCGCGCCGACCGACATCGGAAACGTCAGCGCGTTGCCGAGACCGTAGGCGAAAAACAGCTTCGCCGCAGACAGGCAGACATCGTCCTCGCGAATGCCGAGCACCTGCCTGGCGTAGGTGTCGGCGGTCGCGGCGAGCGAGGCGTGCAGATGCCGCACGCCCTTCGGCATGCCGGTCGATCCCGACGAATAGAGCCAGAACGCCGGCTCCTCCGGGTGCGTGTCGGCGGTAGCGAAGTGATCGGTTTCCCTCGCCATTTCATCGGAGAATTTCAATTGGCCGTCGGCATTCGCGCCGACGATGACAACGTGTTCGAGCGTCGCGATGCGGCCCGCCACCTCGCGCAGCGCGGGCCACAACGCTTCGGACACGAACAGCACGCGCGCGCGGCAGTCGGCGAGGATGTAGGCGTATTGCTCAGGCGTCAGCAGCGTGTTGAGCGGCACCGGCACGCTGCCCGCGCGCATCGCGCCGAGAAACACCACGGGAAACTCCACCGTGTCGAGCATCACCATCGCCACCCGCTCCTCGCGGCGAACGCCGAGCCGACGCAGCAGGTTGGCGAGGCGGCGGCTTTGCGACTGCAATTGAGCGTAGGTCAACTGATTGACGGTGTCGGTGAAGGCGAGCTTGCCACCGCGCCCTTCGCCGACGTTGCGGTCGAGCAGCCAGGTCACCGCATTGTAGGAATTCGGCAACCCGGTCATGCCCGCGCTCCCGACCAACCCTTCGTCTGAAATCCGCATCCTCGCCGGCCCTTTTCTTTGATCTCGAATTATTCTGAATTATATTTCATATAGAGCCACCAGGCGCGCTTGCTGTCAATTACTTCCGGCATTATGTTTCCAAAATCGCCCGGATGGGCAACGCAAATCAGGCCGCATGACCGAACATCCCGACCGCGATCCAGAAGACAGCTTCCTTGAGGAACTCGGCCGCCGCGTGCGCACCATGCGCGGGCTGCGCGGCATGTCGCGCAAGGTGCTGGCGAAAGTGTCCGGCATCTCCGAGCGCTACATCGCGCAACTGGAAAGCGGCAAGGGCAACGTCTCGATCGTGCTGCTGCGCCGGGTGTCGAACGCGATGGCCGCGCATCTCGAAGACCTGATCCCGTCGAACGATCCGGCGCCGGACTGGCCGGTGATCCGCGAACTGATGCGCCACGCCACGCCGGCGCAGATCGCACAGGCAAAAAACCTCCTGTCGGGGATGGGCGAGCACGGCATCGGCGAGACGGCGATGCAAGGCCGGCCGCCATTCGCCGGCATCGCCCTGATCGGCCTGCGCGGCGCCGGCAAATCGACGCTCGGGCGCATGCTGGCGAAGCAGATCGGCTGGAGCTTTGTCGAACTCAATAAGCAGATCGAGCAGGAAAACGGCCTGTCGGTCGCCGAGATCATCGCGCTCTACGGCCAGGAAGGCTTTCGCCGCATGGAGCAGGCGGCGCTCGGCAAGCTGCTGGCGCGCAAGGAGCTGATCGTGCTCGCCACCGGCGGCGGCATCGTGTCGGAGCCACTGACCTTCGATCTCATCCTGTCGTCGTTTTATACCATCTGGCTCAAGGCGGAGCCCGAGGAACACATGACGCGGGTGCGGCGGCAGGGCGACCTGCGGCCGATGGCCGACGATCGTTCGGCGATGGCCGAGTTGCGCACCATCCTGCTCAGCCGCGAGCCGCTCTACGCCCGCGCCTCGACGGTGGTGGACACCGCCGGGCAGAGCGTCGATGCCGCCGCCGCGCGGCTGCTCGGCGCGGTGGCGCCGGTGCTGGCCGGCAACGCCGCGTTCCGGCCACGCACCATCGCGTCGTGAGATGACCACGCTCGGCGAACTGCTGCGCGCGCGTGGAACCGTCCCCGACGAGACGATCGCGATTCGCACCACGCTGCACCCCGACGACGTCTCGTCCGACTTCCGCTCGATCGAAGACGTGCGCCGCGCCGCGGCGCTTTCCACCTACGACCGGATGCAGGACGGCCCGCGCTTCGGCAATGAGGCCCGCGTGCTGTCGTTCATCGCCACCGACAACGGCGGCGCCACGCTGACGGCGTTCCGCCATTTCACGCGGCGCGAGCGCGGCAACGTGCCCGGCGATATCGTCTACGACTACGATGCCGCGCCGTTGCTGCACGCCTTCATCGCCCGCGCGGCGCAGCCGGTGTTCTACGACGCGCGCGATCTCGACGCGCTCGACGATCTCATCGGCCGGCTGGCGGTGCGATGGCCGGAGCCGCTGTCGGACGACATTCTGCCGGCGGACCATGCGCATCTCATGATCGTTCCGCATTCCGCGAAGGCGGGTCGCCCCTGCGCAGGCAGGGGCCCATAACCACCCGCCACGCTTTTGCGAGAAGCGTCAGCCGTGGCGCGACAATCGCGAGCGTCGTGAGTATGGGTCCCTGCCTGCGCAGGGACGACATAAAAGACCCGCGCGCAATCTCACACGCCGAGATAGCGCCCCAGCAATTCCGGCCGCGCCAGTAATTCCGCCGGCGCGCCGTTGAACACCACCGCGCCTTTCGACAGCACGACGGCGCGGTCGGCGATCTTGGCCAGGCTGCGGAAATCCTTGTCGACCACGATGGTGGCGATGCCCTCGGCGCGAATGACGCCGAGCGTCGCCCAGATGTCCCGCGCCACCAGCGGCGCGAGGCCCTCGGTCGCCTCGTCGATCAGGATCAGGTCGGGATTGGTCATCAGCGCGCGGCCGATGGTCAACATCTGTTGCTCGCCGCCGGAGAGTTGATGCCCGCCATTGCCGCGCCGCTCGCGCAACCGCGGAAACAATTCGTAGATGCGCTTGAGCGTCCATGCCTGCCGGCCGTCGCTTCCCGGCCGCGCCGCCATGGTCAGGTTTTCCTCGACGCTCAGCGAGCCGAACACGCCGCGCCCTTCCGGCACCAGCGCGACGCCGGCGCGGGCGATATCCTCCGGCGCAAACCCGCGAATATCGCGGCCCGCGAATTGAACCTCGCCGCGGCACGCGGCGACCAGCCCCATCAGCGAACGCAGCAGCGTGGTCTTGCCCATGCCGTTGCGGCCGATCAGCGCCACCTGCTCGCCGCGTCCGACCGCGAGATCCACGCCATGCAGAATCTGGCTCGCGCCGTAAAACGCCTCAAGGCGCGACACCGCGAGCAAGGCGCTCATGCCGCGTCTCCATGGTCACCGAGATAGGCGGCGCGCACCGCCGGATGGGTCCGCACCTCGTGCGGCGTCCCGACCGCGATCACGCGGCCGTTATGCATCACGGTGAGGCGATCGGCCAGTTCGAACACCGCGTCCATGTCGTGCTCGACCAGCAGCACCGCGCGCCCGGCCTTCAGCGAGGAAATCAGATTTATGATGTCGCGCGATTCCGCCTGCCCCATTCCGGCCAGCGGCTCGTCCAGCAGGATGATGCGCGGATCGGTCGCCAGCACCATCGCGATCTCCAACTGGCGCTGTTCGCCGTGGCTCAGCACGCTTGCGACGGTCTGCGCTTGCGCCGCGAGGCCGACCCGCGCAATCGCTTGCGCGGCCATATCGCGAACCCCGGCGTCGGCCGCCGCCTGGCCGAACATCCGCAGCGGCTTTGGCGAACGCGCCTGCGCGGCGAGGCGGACGTTTTCGTGCACGGTGAATTCTTGGAAGATCGTGGTCTTCTGATAGGCGCGGCCGAGGCCATGGCGGGCGCGGCGATCCGGCGGCAGCCGGGTGATGTCGGCGGCGCCGAGCATGATCGCGCCGCCATTGGCGAGCAGTTCGCCCGACAGCAGATTAATCAAGGTGGATTTACCGGCGCCGTTAGGGCCGATCACCGCATGGATCTCGCCGACATGGACATCGATCGACACGTCGGCAACGGCGCTGAGGCCCCCGAACCGCTTGTACAGCCCGCTTGCGCGCAACGCGACGTCAGCCATTGTGGCCCTCCGCGACGGGCGACGCGGCTCGACGCGAAGGCGGCGCATCCGGACGCGCGCCAAAGATCATCGGCCACAACTGGCGAACGCCGCCCAGCAGCGCCAGCACGATCGCGATGACGATCAGACCCTCGGCCAGCTTCCAGTAATCGGTCGAGGCTTTCAGCACCTCCTCCAGGCCGATCAACACCAGCGCGCCGATCAATGGCCCGGTCACCGAGCGCAGGCCGCCGATCAGCACCATCACCAGCACCGTGGCGGAGAGATGCCAGCCCAGCATCTGCGGCGCGACAAAGCCGAACTGCGCGGCGGCGAAATAGCCGGCGAGACCGGCGATCGCGCCCGAGATCACGAAGGCGATCAGCCGGAGGCGATAGATCGGAAAACCCAGCGAGCGGGCGCGGCGCTCGTTGTCGCGCGCCGCCGCCAGCGCGTGCCCGAACGGCGAGCGCACCAGCATGGTCAGCACCGCGATGGTCGCGATCAGGAACGCCAGCACCACGAAATAGAACGCCGCTGGCGAAGCCAGATCGAGCAAGCGATAGCCGGCGATGGCGATCTCCGGCTTGGCGTTGACATAGGCGCCGTCCGAGCCGCCGGCGATGCCGGTGTCGTGAAACAGGAAGAACAGCATCTCGCCGAACGCCAGCGTCACCATGATGAAGTAGACGCCGCGCGTGCGCAGCGCCAACGCCCCGATCACCAGCGCGGCGATGGCCGCGGCCGCCATCGCCGCCGGCAGCGTCAGCAGCAGCGACGCCGCGTCATAGCCCGGCGACAGCAGCGCGAGGATGTAACCGGCGAGGCCGAAGAACGCGGCGTGGCACAGGCTGACCATGCCGCCATGGCCGACGGCGAGGTTCAGCCCCATCGCCAGGATGCCCATGATGAACGCCTTGCTGACGAACTGAACGTAATAGGTCGGCGCCGCGAACGGCAACGCGATCGCGCAAGCGACGAGCGCGGCGGGAACCAGCCAGTTGCGCATCGGCGTCACACCTCCCGCCGGCCGAGAATGCCGTTGGGCCGCCACAGCAGCACCATCGCCATCAGCACGTAGATCAGAATGCTGGAGACGCTGGGAAAGAACACCTTGCCGAAGGTGTCGGTAAGGCCGATCAGCAGCGCGCCGACCGCCGCTCCCGCCACCGAGCCGATGCCGCCGAGCACGACGACGACGAAGGACAGGATCAGCATGCCGTCGCCCATGCCGGGAAACACCGTCGAGATCGGGGCGATGACGATGCCGCCCAGCGCGGCGAGCGCGATGCCGACCGCGAAGACATAGCGGTTGACCACGTCGAAGCGGATGCCGAGCACCCGCGTCATCTCCCGGTTCTCCGCGCCGGCGCGCACGATCATGCCGATCTTGGTGCGGGTGATGACGAGGAAGATCAGCGCCGCCACGATCATGCAGAAACCGCAGATCGCCAGCCGATAGACCGGATAGGACAGATTGTCAGTGAGCTGGATCGAGCCGGCGAGCCACGCCGGCGGCGCGACCGAATGCACGTCCTTGCCGAACAGGATCTCGCGCACCTCGTCGATGACCAAGATCAGGCCGAACGACAGCAGCACCTGCACCAGATGATCGCGACCATAGAGCCTACGGATGAACACGCTCTCCAGCACCAGCCCGACCACGAAGGCGATCGCCACGCCCGCGACCATCGCGATCCAGAAACTGCCGGTATAGGCGGCGATCCAGTACGCCAGATAGGCGCCGAGCATGTAGAACGCGCCATGCGCGAGGTTGATGACGCCGAGAATGCCGAACACCAGCGTCAGCCCGCTCGCGACCAGGAACAGCACCATTCCGTATTGCACGGCGTTAAGCAGTTGCACGCCGAAGGTGACGAGGTCCATGAGAGATCCGATGCCGCCATTCAAACCGTCGTCATGGCCGGGCTCGACCCGGCCATCCATCGCTCGAAAGACTTTCCCGTCAGATGGATGCGCGGGTCAAGCCCGCGCATGACGGTCATCGCGGAACGCCGCCCGCCTACCCCAGTTTGCAGCCGCGCGCGGGATCGTCGACGTCCTTCTGCGCGATCGAGACCAGTTCGTTGCGGCCGTTGCGGACCTCGCGCAGATAGATGTTCTGGATCGGGTTGTGCGCCTTGTTGAAGGCGAGCGGCCCGCGCGGGCTGTCGATCTTCGCGGCCCCCATCGCCGCGATCATCTTGTCGCGCTGCTTGTCATCGCCGCCGACCGCGCTCAGGCCGGCATCGAGCAACGCCGCCGCGTCAAAACCCTGCACCGCGTAGATGTCCCCGACATTGCCGGTCTTGTCCTTGAACGCCTTGAGGAAGGCGATATTGGCCGGGATGTCGAGATTGTCGGCGTAATGCAGCGTGGTCCTGATGCCGTTGGCGGCGTCGCCCTGCGCGGCCAGCGTGCCGTCGGTGAGAAAGCCCGCGCCGTAAAGCGGAATGGTCTTGCCGAGCCCGGCCGCGGCATAGTCCTTGACGAACTTCACCGCGCCGCCGCCGGCGAAGAAGCTGAATACCGCGTCGGGCTTCAGCGTCGCGACCCGCGTCAGCAGCGCCTGGAACTCGACCTCCGGGAACGGCACCGTCATCTTCTCGACGATCTTGCCGCCGTGCTTGGTGAAGTTCTCGGCGAAGGCGTCGATCATCTCGGCGCCGGCGGTATAGCGCCAGGTGATGGTGGCGACGTTCTTGATGCCGGCGTCGGCCAGCACCTTGCCCATTGGGAAGGTGGTCTGCCAGTTCGAGAACGACGAGCGGAAAATGTTGGGCGCGCAGGCCGGACCGGTGGCGTCGTTGGCGCCCGCGTTGGGAATAATCAGCAGCGTCTTGGTATCGCGCGCCACCTTCACCATCGCCATCGCCACGCCGGAATGCACGGTGCCGATCACCACGTCGGCCTTCTCGCGGCCGACCAGGCGATTCATGTTGTCGGTGGCGGCTTCCGGCTTGGACTCGTCGTCAACCTGCACGAACGCGATCTCGCGGCCGCCGAGCTTGCCGCCCTTCTGTTCGACATAGAGGCGGAACCCGTCGTCGATGAACTTGCCGAGCTTGGCGTAGGTGCCGGTGTAGGGCAGCATCAGGCCGACCTTGAGCGGCGCATTCTGGGCGATCGCCGGCGAACGCAACGCGGGCGCGACGGCGAGCGTGGCCGCTCCTGCCGCGCCGGTGAGCAAGGTGCGGCGGCTGACGATCAGACGGTTCGACATGGTGTTTCTCCCTCTCGTTTTTCATGAGCCTTTGCGCGCGACGGCGAACCGCCTCCACGCCCGGCGTGACCTGAAATTTTTACAGCTTTTGGCCTTTGTCGCGAACCGCGGCAAGGCCGTCGCCGATCCGGTTGAACGCCAATCCCTCCGCGTGAACGTTCTCCGGCATATCCATGCACCATAATTCGCAGCCCGGCCCGAGCGCAAGAAATATAATTCAGGTTTCCGCACGATCCTGGCCTAAACCCGAGGTGGGACACCAAGCTTGCAATCGAATCGTGCCGCGCCGCAATATGACGACCTGACGAGGGACCATCTTCTAATGAATCACCGCATCTTTCTCGCCGGCGCCACGGGCGCCATCGGGCAGCGGCTGGTTCCGCTGCTTCGGGCGGCCGGTCATGCCGTCACCGGCACCACGCGATTCGACGCCAAGACCGGAGCCTTGCGTGCGCTGGGCGCCGAGCCAGCGGTGGTGGACGTGTTCGACGCCGGCGCGCTGCGGCGGGCCGTGCTGGCCGCGAGGCCCGATATCGTCATCCACCAACTGACCGACCTGCCGCCCGGCCTCGACCCGGCGAAGATGGCCGACGCCCTCGGCCGCAACGCCCGCATCCGCATCGAAGGCACCCGCAACCTGATCGACGCCTCCATCGCCGCCGGGGCGCGGCGGCTGATCGCGCAGAGCATCGCCTGGATGTACGCGCCGGGACCGCAGCCGCACGGCGAGGACGACCCGCTCGACCCGGTCACCGAGGGGCCGCGCGGCGTCACGCTGGCCGGCGTTCGATCACTGGAGACACAGACGCTGCAATCGCCGCCGCTGCAAGGCATCGTGCTGCGTTACGGGCAATTATACGGGCCGGGCACCGGCAGCGACCGCCCCCACGGCAGCGCGCCGCTGCATGTCGATGCGGCCGCGCAGGCCGCCTTGCTGGCGATCGATCGCGGCGCGCCGGGCTTCTACAATATCGCGCAGCCGAACGACCTGATCGCCACCGACAAGGCGCAACGCGACTTGGGGTTCGACGCGAACTTCCGCCTGCCGAACGGTCAATGATTTCCTCGACGCGGCGAAGGCCCGGCAATCCATCATTTTTCATGAAGATGGATGCCCGGATCAAGTCCGGGCATGACGGTGGATGATTCCGTCAGAGGCGGGCCATAGGCCGCGACCCCGCCGTTACGTCGGACAGCCGATCCATCGGGTCGCGGCCGCGTCGTCGTCCAGCACGGCGACATCGGCGGCGCGGCGCGCCAGCACCGCGCGCTGGTTGACGTAGCCCTTGTCGGTGATCTCGCCGTGATCGACCGAGGGCGGCTCGGCCAGCAGCAGCGCGCGGGCGGCGTGCCCCGACGAGCCGCCGCTTTGCGCCTTCAGCCGGGCCAAGCCTCCCGCGATGCCGGCGCGTACCCGCGCGCTGCTCAGCACGTCGGCGGGCGCGGCGTCGTCCGGCAGTCCGGCCAGCGCCCGGCACGCCACGACATTCGGAAACACCAGAAACCGCACCTGATCGCCGCCGTGGCCGGCGACGACGATGTCCTGCGCCAACGGCGCCAGCGCCGCGATCCCCGCCACCCGCAGCGTGCCGACATTGACCCACGTACCCGACGTCAGCTTGAAATCCTCGGCGATGCGGCCGTCGAAGAACAGGCCCAGTTCCGGACGATCGGGGTCGGCGAACTTCACCGCGTCGCCGATCCGGTAGAAGCCGTCGGCGTCAAAAACGGCGGCGGTCTGCTCGGGCGATTTCCAGTAACCGGGTGTGACGTTCGGCCCGCGCACGCGCACTTCGAGCTTGTCGCCGGACGGCACCAGTTTCAGCTCGGTGCCCGGCACCGGCACGCCGATATTGCCGGAGCGTTGCGCCTGGAAATGACAGTCGGTGGCGAGCGGCGCGGTTTCGGTCGAGCCCCATGCCGACACCATCGGCAGCCGCCGCCCCACAGCGGCTTGCGACATCTCCTCCAGCGCCGCCCACAGATTCTGCGGCAGCGCCGCGCCGGCGAAGAAGATAATCCTGACGCCTTCGAAGAAACGCCGCCGCAATTCGGCATCGTCGCGCAACGCCCCGATCAGCATGTCGAAGCCGCGCGGCACATTGAAATAGACGGTCGGCACCACGTCGCGCAGATTCGAAAGCGAGGTGGCGAACAGGCCGGGCGCGGGCTTGCCGGCGTCGATATAGAGCGAGCCGCCGTTGCGCAGCACCATATTAAAATTGTGATTGGCGCCGAAGGTGTGGCTCCACGGCAGCCAGTCGAGGATCACCAGTTCCTCGCGCCCGTGATCGAGGAACGGCCAGACCTGCGCCTTCGCCGCCTGACTGGCGGTCAGCATCCGCTGCGTGTTGATGACGGCTTTCGGGATTCCGGTCGAGCCGGAGGTGAACAGGAATTTCCCGATCGTGTCCGGCCCGACGCCGGCGAACGCCCGCGCCACCTCCGCGCTCTCGAGCGTTTCGATCACATCGCGGAACGCCAACGCCTCGCCGTCCGGCGCGTCCTCGCCGCTGACGATGCGCGCACTATGCACGGGCGCGATGGCGGCGAGCGCCGCCGCAAACGGCTTCAGGCTCGACACGTAGATCGCGCCGGGATTGAGCAGCGCCACCATGCTCCGGAGCTTGTCGAAATCCCTGGCGACCAGCGAATAGGCCGGCGACACCGCCGCCGCCGGCACGCCGACATGCATCGCGCCGAGCGCGAACAGCGCGTGATCGATGCTGTTGTCGGACAGGATCACCAGCGGCCGCGCGACGCTCATCTCGCGGGCCAGCACCCAGGCGCCGATCCCGCGTACCCGGCGCAGCGCCTCGGCGTAAGTCACCGTGGTCCAGGGTTGATCGACGCTCTTTCGCTCGGCGAGAAAGATCCGGTCCGGCGCGCGCGCCGCCCATTGCTCCAGCCAGTCGCCGACGCAGCGCGCGGACGGCTGCAACGGCACCGTGGAACGCAGCCAGACGGAGCCGTCGGCGCGGCGGTCGGCGACGATTCGCGGCATCGCGAACAGGGGCGCGTCTTCCTCGTCGTCACGCGCAACCATCGATGTCATGACGATCCTCCCGACGGCATTTTTTGTTTATGCCTCCGCTGTACGCGGAAATCCGCCGCCTCCGCAAGCCTGCTGCCCGTCGCGGTCAGCGATCCTCACCCTCGCCGAACAGGCCGGGCTGCGGCGGCTCGCGCGACGGCTCGGCGAGCCCGAGATGCCGGAAGGCGTGCGACGTCAGCAGTCGGCCGCGCGGGGTGCGTTGCAGGTAGCCGCACTGGATCAGGTACGGCTCGATGATGTCCTCGATGGCGTCGCGCGGCTCCGACAGCGCCGCCGCCATGGTCTCGACGCCAACCGGCCCGCCGCCGTAATTGAGCGCGATGGTGGTGAGATAGCGCCGGTCCATCGCGTCGAGCCCGGCGGCGTCCACCTCCAGCGCGCCGAGCGCGTGATCGGCGATCTTGCGATCGACCGCGGCGGCGTCGGAGGCTTCCGCGAAGTCGCGCACCCGCCGCAGCAGGCGGCCGGCGATGCGCGGCGTGCCGCGCGCGCGCCGGGCGATCTCGTTGGCGCCGTCCGCCGTCATGCCGATGCCGAGCACCCGCGCGCCACGGCTGACGATGTGCTCCAGTTCCGCGACGGTGTAGAAATTCAGCCGCACCGGGATGCCGAAGCGGTCGCGCAGCGGGTTGGTCAACAGGCCCGCCCGCGTGGTCGCCCCGACCAGCGTGAATTTCGCCAGATCGATCTTCACCGAGCGCGCCGCCGGGCCCTCGCCGATGATGAGGTCGAGCTGAAAGTCCTCCATCGCCGGATAGAGCACTTCCTCCACCGCCGGATTGAGGCGGTGGATCTCGTCGATGAACAGCACGTCGCGTTCTTCGAGGTTGGTGAGCAGCGCCGCGAGGTCGCCGGCCTTGGCAATCACCGGTCCGGAGGTGGCGCGGAAACCGACGCCGAGTTCCCGCGCCACGATCTGCGCCAGTGTGGTCTTGCCGAGGCCGGGCGGGCCGACGAACAGTACGTGATCGAGCGCCTCCTTGCGCTTGCGCGCGGCGTCGATGAACACCTGCAGATTGGCGCGCGCCTGCGCCTGCCCGACAAAGTCGGCGAGCAGTTGCGGCCGCAGCGAGGTATCGCCGATATCGTCGGCACGGCGCTCCGGCGTGACCAGGCGGGAGGGCGTTGTCATGTGGTCGCTCCCGCCCGACCGTTCGGCGCGAAATGCCAGGTGCGGACGATGGCCCAGCACGCCACGGTGGCGGCGAGGCAAGTGATAACCATCACTGGAATATATTCCGGCTGCTCGCTGTCGGCCAGCATCGACGGCAGCGAATGGCCCGAGATCACCAGAAAACCGACCCCGACGCCGATGCCGATCAGCGCCGCCACCGGCCAGCGGACCGGACCGAAGAACGCCTGCCGAACGCCGAAGATCAGGCCGCCGACCGCCGCCGGTCCCGCGCCGATGAAGTAGCTCAGCGGCGCGGCGTAGATCAGCGCGAACAGCCCGATCCATGACAGACCGATGAGATCGACCTTCGCGCCCATGCCGATCAGCCCCACCGTCAGCATGAAGGCCAGCGCCCCCACCGGCGGCCCGATGAACACGAACACCATCAGGATCGCGATCAGGCAGTTGATGCGCTTGCCACGCGAAGGCTGCGCGGGGGTCGTGGCCAGCAATGGTGGCGGCATGCTCACTTCGACAATTCCTTCAACCCGAGCCGGATCAGTTGCGCGGTTTCGGCCGTGTCGCCGGCGGCGCGCGCGGCGGCCGCGATGGCGGCGGCGGCCTGCGGCTGGCCGTAGCCGAGATTGACCAGCGCCGAGATCGCGTCCGCCACCGCGCGCGGCGCGCGGGCGTCGTCGAGGGCGCCGCTGAGTTTCACCACCGCCGGATCGACATTGGCGAAGGCGGGCGCCTTGTCCTTCAACTCGGTGACGATGCGCTCCGCCACCTTGGCGCCGACCCCCGGCGTGCGCGCCACCGCCGCCTTGTCCCGCAGCGCGATGGCGTTGGCAAGATCGGACGGCGACAAGGTGCCGAGCACCGCGAGCGCAACCTTGGCGCCGACGCCCTGCACCGTCTGCAACAGGCGGAACCATTCCCGCTCGACATCGCTGCGGAAGCCGAACAGCTTGATCTGGTCCTCGCGCACGTAAGTCTCGATCGACAGCACCGCCGCCTCGCCGGGTGACGGCAGCGCCTGCAAGGTGCGCGAGGCGCAATGCACCTGATAGCCGACGCCGGCGACGTCGAGGATCACATAGTCCTCGCCGTAGGAATCGATCAGGCCCTTGAGCTTGCCGATCATGAACAGCCTCCCGATCCCCTCATCCCGCCACCCTCATCCGCAGCGCCGCGCTTTGACGGTGGTGGGCATGGGTGATGGCGATGGCCAGCGCGTCGGCGGCGTCGGGCGTTCTCGGGTCGGCCTTCGGCAGCAGGATTTTCAGCATCACCTGAATCTGGGTTTTATCGGCATGGCCGGCGCCCACCACGGTCTTCTTGACCTTGTTGGGCGCGTATTCCGCCACCGGGATGCCGAACATCGCCGGCACCAGCATGGCGACGCCGCGCGCCTGGCCGAGCTTCAGGGTGGCGACGCCATCCTTGTTGACAAATGTCTGCTCCACCGCCGCCTCTCCCGGCCTGAACGCGCCGAGCACCTCGGCGAGACCGTCATGGATCGCCAGCAGACGGCGCGCCAGCGCCATGTCCTCGCGCGTCTCCACCGAGCCGCAGCCGACATGGATCAGCCGGTTGCCCTCGATGTCGATCACGCCCCAGCCGGTGCGGCGCAGCCCCGGGTCGATGCCCACGATGCGAATCGGTGTCGATGCCATGCCCCATGCTAGCGCAACCGCCCCCGCCCGCCGCAGGTGAATATTTTCATGCGGGCGCGGCTTGCCTGGCTTGCCATCCTCGCCTAGAACACCGCTGACCGCTGACGGGGCTCCCCCGGAATCTCGGCCCCTGGAGAGGTGGCAGAGTGGTTGAATGCACCGCACTCGAAATGCGGCATAGGTGCAAGCCTATCGGGGGTTCGAATCCCTCCCTCTCCGCCACTTCAGTCCCTGAGTGGGCACTGAGTTTACGCCACTTCCCGCCACAAGCGTCTGTAGCAGCCGAGACTTCGATCCCATGATACGAACCTCGCCCTCGGCAACCTCGACGCGCTGGGCGAGCGCGCGCAGGTGGTCGCGGCGATAACCGCCGCTTTCCAGCCGGATACGCTCGCGGGCGGTCGTGGCGAACTTGCGCAGCATCTGCGGCGTCACGGCCTTCTGCCCCGAGTTTTGAAGCATCCCCTGCGCGCGGTCTGCATCGGCCTTGGCCTGATCGCGGATGGCCTTGAGGCCGTCGATGCGGTCTTTCAGCGCCGGGTCGTCCAGATCGGCCACGCCCGCCTCGATGGCGTCATAGAGGCGCTTGAGACGCAATTCCGATTCGGCGGCGCGCTTGCTCAACTCGGCAATATGCTCGCGGCGGCGCTCGGCATGTTCCTCCCTGCGGTCGAGCGCGGCGGCAAGAACGGTCTCCAACCGCTCGGGTTGGAGAAGCTGCTGCTCAAGGTGGTCGGCGACCAGATCGTCCAGCTTCTCCATCGGCACGGCCATGCCCTCGCAGGCGGTCGGACCCTGCCGCGCCTTCATCGAGCAAGCGTAATAGCGATAGCGCCCGCCCTTGCCGGTGCGGATGGTCATGGCTCCGCCGCACTTGGCGCAATGGATAAGTCCGGTCAGCATGGTGGGGCCGCTGATGACACGGGCAGGCATCACCTTGGGATTGCGGGCCTTGAGCAGTTTCTGAACCGCGTCGAACGTCTCCTTGTCGATGATCGGCGGAACAGGAACCGTCACGATCTCGCTGACCGGCTTCAACTCCTTGGTCTTACTGCGCTTGTTGAACTCATGCTCGCCCATGTAGGTGCGGCGGGTCAGGATGCGGTGAACCTGACCGATGCCCCAGCGGCCGCCGTCGCGGGTGAAGATGCGGCGGCTGTTGAGATAGGAGACGATGTTCTTGACGCCCATCTGGCCGGTCGTGCCGTCACCCTCCAAGGCGAGACGATAGATCAGCCGCACCGTGTCGGCGTGCAGCGGGTCGATCTCGATCTTCTTCTTGACCTTCGCGCCGCGCTGTTCGGCGGCGACCGTGCGATAGCCGATAGGAGGAAGCGAGCCGTTCCAGAAGCCTTGCCGCGCATTCTCCTTCAAGGCCCGCATGACGTGTTTGGCGTTTTCCTTGGACTGGTATTCATCGAACAACGCCATGATCTGCCGCATCATGACGTGCATGGGGTCATCCCCCATTTCCTGTGTGATCGAAACCAGCTTGACGCCGTTCTTGGCGAGCTTGCGGACATAGAACTCAAGCTCGAAGTGGTCGCGGAAGAAGCGGCTGAACGAATGGACCACGACAACATCGAAGGGTGCGGGCTTCGATGTGCCTGCCTCGATCATGCGCTGGAACTCGGGGCGGCGGTCGTTGGTCGCCGATGCGCCGGGTTCGATGAAGGTTTCGACCAGTTGCAGGTTGCGCGCATCGCAATAGGCTTCGCCCTGCCGCTTCTGATCGGGAATGGAAACATCATGCTCGGCCTGCCGCGCCGTCGAGACGCGCAGATAGAGGGCAGCGCGTAGCGGCACGGTGGAAGCGGTCATGGCGATGTCTCCTTTCAAACCCGGTCGAACCGGACAGCACCGCTATTCAGCGGCCTCCCGGATCGTCCCGACAATCCATTCATTAAGGCTCTTGCCCGCTGCTGCCGCTGCAATGACGGCCGCGGCGTGATCATTGGGATCGAGACGGACATTGAACTTACCGGAGAACTTCCGGCGCGGTTCGATACCCTTCTCCCGGCACATTTCGAGATAGACGGCCAGCGACTTGCGACCTGCCTCGATCAGGTCGTGGACGCTTTCGGCATAGAAGTCGGCCCCGCCATTGAGGCCGACAAACTCGCCGCGCAGCATTTGAATCTCGGGATCGAAAGCGATCACCGCCTTCTCGCCATTGATTTCAACGACATTGTTCATGGCTTTACTCCGTGTTCGTCCAGCCATTTACGGATGCTGGCAACCGCACCTTTGTCCGTATCCGGTGACGGATGCGGGCGATGAAAGACACGCACCTCGCCGAACAGGAACACGCCGATCCGCGACCCTTCCCGCTCGCTGACCTCCGCCCCGAGAGCGACGAACAGCGCCTCAATGTCGGCCCAGCGGATCGAGCCGTTGACCGGGCGGGCGAAGATTAGCTCCAGCGTGGCTCTGTGCCGCTTTTTCATGGAGTATCCAGTATCATTTTATAGTACCGTTTTCAAGGTCGATTTCGGTCCCGGCGTCAGGCAAGGCAGTGTCAGGGCCGAATAGTTCATCGAACAGGTCGCCGAACCATCGCTCGAACACCTCGATCTCGGCTTCCGTGACCGGAACGGGATCGGGCCAGTCGTCGGTGACGGTCCATGTGCTGAGGTCGTGTTTGGGCGGTCTGCCGGGGAACGGCCACGGATAGCCCAGCAGTTCCTCAAGCTGCTCCGATGCCGTGGGCGGGCGTTTGGCGCGCCGGGACCGGGATGCCGCCTCGGGCTTGTCGTCGTCCCTGCGATCAATAGTCATCGAGGAAGTCGAACTCGTTGCGCGAGTGCTGCCGCCACCCGGCGGGATCGGCAACCCAGCGGTTGATGTCGGATTCCCGCCACCCAGCGCCGTTGATGCTGATCTTCAGTTGGGCCGGGAAAGTGCCCTCGGCGATCTTGCGGTAGATGGTGGACCGCGACAGGCCGGTGCGGGCACGAACGGTGTCAAAGCGGATAATACGGTCTGGTTGACGCATGGCTGAGCTGCCTCCTGCTGGTCGTTTCTGACGATTGCAGAGACCAGACAGAGCAACGATTTGTCGTTGCGCAAGAGGTATTTAGCCGTCGTAGTACTGCGGCGTACAAAGGGCGGCAAAAAGGTAGGTTCTACCATCTACAACCCGATACCCCGACCCCTGCCGAGGCCGTGACTGAGGGCAAGTTGTCGGCCGAGCCTCATGCCTGAGTCGAAATCCATGCCGATGCCGAGTTGTTTCTTGCGGCCTTCGAGCAGGGATTCCATCTGCGGATCGCGTTCGAGGCTCATCGCCATGTTGCCCATCTCCGCCCGCGCCGCCTTGTGGCCGGAATAGTTGCCCCCCGCATATTGGCGCTCGCCGGTCTGTTTGAGTTCTCGGAACCGTTCCACGAAACGATCCGCGCGGCGCTCCGGGCTGGTGCGAATCTCGGTTTCGAGTTGTAGGGCGCGGATGGCGCGATTGACCTTTCCCGATCCCGCCTCATGGGCAAGGCTCTCATCCTTGGCATAGGCCGCTTCCGCGTCCTGCCAGCCATAGGGCCGCACCTCATCAAATGCCCTGCGGGAATCGACCAGTTCTTCCCATTGTGCGGGGCTTGCCTTGCTCCCGGCATCCTCGGCGTTGAAGACCTGGCCAACGGCATGGGCATGGCGGATGAGCGCCATCCTGCGGGCGTGGCGCAAGGCATCCTCCGAATCTATTCCGGCGTCCCGCGCCACCGCCTCGATCTCCTGCCTTATCCCCCTGCCGGTCGTCTCCCTTTCCGGCCCTTCTGCGCCATCACGAGGTTCGCGCACGCTGAAGATGATGTCGTCGATCCGGTCGAGAGCATTGTCCGGCACACGTATCTGTTCAACGGCGGCATCACGGGCATGGGAGGTGATACCGCGCCGTTCGGCGTAGCTCTGCGCCGGTTCATAATCCGTCGCCATATCCTTGGCCCGGTCGCGCGACAGGGTATTGATGAGCTTGTCCTGACTGGCGAAGTCATCGCGGCCATAGTGCAGCTCCATGCCATAGCGGTGGCGGGACAGGGCAACATAGCTGCCGTGGGCGTCCATGCCCGGCGTTGCCAGCACATGGGTGCGGTCCACGGTCATGCCCTGCGCCTTGTGGATCGTCGCGGCATAGCCGTGGTCGATACGGCTGTAGTCCTTGAGGTCGAAGGCAATGGACCGGCCATCGTCGGTGCGAACCGACATGGATTGCGGGCTGGCTGCCTCTACCGTGCCGAGCGTTCCGTTCTTCACGCCAAGCCCGCGCTCGTTTTGGAGGAACATGACGCGATCTCCGGCGGCGAAGCTGCGTTCTCCGCGTTCAACGGTGACGCGCACATCCTCGCCCAGATCGCCAG
Organism: Xanthobacteraceae bacterium; assembly: GCA_023954195.1. GTDB lineage: Bacteria > Pseudomonadota > Alphaproteobacteria > Rhizobiales > Xanthobacteraceae > 62-47. Next base: position 154,159 of record JAMLIK010000004.1, on the reverse strand, counting down.
CCTCCCGCATCCTGTCGCGGGCGGCTTCGTTGAGTTCCCGCACCTCGGCATTGGTGTGGGTGAGGATAATGCGGCTGCTGTCCGGTGACGCCTGACGCTGACGGTCCCAGCGGTCGATCAGATCGCCGCGCGCCTGTTCGCGCGTATCGGCGGAATGCACCATGTCGTGCGCGTCATAGGCATGGATCGCCGCGCCGGTCCTTCCGGTCGCCAGATCGCGGGTGCCGTCTCGCTGCCAGTCCTCACGCTGGCGGCGGACCTCATGGATTTCTACGCCGCCGTGGCGTTCGTGGATCGACCGGAAGGCCGCACCCGCCTCGATGGATTGCAATTGCTGCGGATCGCCAACCAGCACGACCTTTGCACCAGCCTCGGCGGCATGGGACAACACGCGCTCCAACTGCCGCGTGCCGACCATGCCCGCCTCGTCGATGACAAGCACATCGCGGCTGGTGAGCATGTCGCGGCCCTGTCCCCAGCCATGTTCCATGCTGGCGATGGTGCGGGACGCGATGCCCGATCCGCTTTCCAGATTCTCCGCCGCGATGCCGGACAGGGCAACACCGCGAACCTCGTAACCAGCAGATTCCCACGCCTCGCGGGCAACGCCAAGCATGGCGCTCTTTCCCGTCCCGGCATAGCCGACGACAATGCCAAGGTCGCGACCATCGGTGACATGCGCCAGCGCATCGGCCTGCTCGCCGGACAGCACAAGGCCGCGTTCTGCGGCGCAGGCCAAAGCGGCTTCCCGGTCCCTGTCGCTGACCTCGTGCCGCTCCTTCTCGGCCATCATCTCTGCGGCACGGTGCAGGCGCTGTTCGGCCTCGATCATGTCGCGGGTGGTGAACCGATCCTCGCCGCGTCCGTCCTTGCCGAGTTCGACCAGATCGGGCGAACCGCGCATCGCGCCCATGACCTCGTTGAACTGGTCGATGCCGTCGCTATGCCGGTGCGCAAACATCGCCATGTCGCGGCGTGTGAAGGTCGATTGCTGGTGTGTGATCGCATCCAGCGCCACCGATGGATCGGCAATGATCCGCGCGCCGTTGCTGCGGGCGATCTCCCGGTGCATGTCGGCGCGGTCTGCGGCCTCGATCCCGTCTCCCTCGATGCGCTGCGCCGGTGCGCCGATCTGGCTCTGCGGCTCAAGCCCGATCCCCTGCGCCTCAAGGCTGCGGTGGTCGATGCGCGCATCAATGTCGAGTTCGGCCAGCCGTTCGTTGACGTGTTCGGCCCAACGCTCGCGCCACCGCTCGACCATCTCCGTGCGGTTCCAGTCGCGGACCTTCTGGCCAAAGCCGTTCTCGTCCACGGAGCGCATGGTGAGCATGACATGGGCATGGGGCTTCGGCATCCCGTCCTCGCCGATGTCCCAATGCACATTGAGGTCGGCGATCATGCCCTGATCGACAAATTCCGCCTGCGCGAAGTCGCGGGCAAGCTCGATGCCCTGCGCCTGCGTCATCTCGCGGGGTATGGCGAACTCGACCTCGCGGACAAGCTGGGCGTCCTTCCTGACCTCGAACGCCTCAACATCGTTCCAGAGCCGTTCGCGGTCGGACCAATGCTCCGGTGCGTTCTCCGGCAACAGCACCTCGGAATGGACGACGCCACGCTTGGCGGAAAAATCCTGCACGCGGTCGATGCGCTCGTCGCGCAGCCGCGAGGCCGAACGGTAGGCGGCGGAAGCGACCGCGCTACTCCCGGCCTTGCGGCCGATGACCTTGACGTGAAGATGATAGATCGCCATCGCGACCAAGCATTGGCACGGCCAAGCGCACGTCGGAACGACGTATAAGCGCGCCCTCCCTCGAAAAAATCTCGGGATGGACCGGGCCGTGCCACACCGTCCCGGCAACAATACTGCGTTCGGCCACCTGCGCAACTATCATCGCCGCATCAACCACTTGCGACCGGGAAAGGACAAGACGATGCGGAAACCGAGAGACTATGACGCGGAACTGAAAGCACTGGAAGACAAGGCGCGGGAACTGAAAACTCGAAAGGTGCAGCAACTCGGCGAACTGGTCATCGCCACCGGGGCCGATGCGCTCACCGCCGACGAACTCGCCGGTGCATTGGTCGCGTTGGCCGAAACCAAGGACGCCGCAAAGAGAGAGTCATGGGCCAAGCGCGGGGCGGCGTTCTTTCAAGGCCGGTCGCGGCGATCAGCACCAACGCCTGACCGCGATCACGGCAGCGTTCAAACGCAATCGGGCGGCGTGCAATCGGTATCAGGCGCAGCGGGCGCGGCATGACATGCGCACATGGCAGGTCGAGCGCCGGAAACGCACCCGGCACCTGATCGAACTCGGCAGCCTCGTCGTCAAGGCGGGCATCGTGGACCTGACCGACGATGACCGCGCCGTGATCTACGGCGCGATGATCTGGATTGCCGAAAAGCTCAAGAGCGAGGGTGGCGACCATGCGCGCGATACATGGACGAAGCTCGGAAAGATGGCGTTCGAGATGGAGCGCCCGGCAGACCCGAACGACAGAGTGCAGCCGCAGCCGGATCGGGCGTGACCGATGGCGGGCGGCGCGGAGACCTTACATATCGCAGCGCCGCCCGCCATCGCGCGGCAACGCCGCGCAATAACAGTGAGCATCAGGGCGTTGTGCTGCCGTGGTGGCTTGTGCGATCTTGCCATTATTGCGCGGGAAAGGGTGAATACTGAATGCGGGATCAATATGCCGGGGATGTGAGTGATGTAATCAAATTTGCCTTCCTCCGCGCCCTTGCAGGTACGGATAGAACACTCGGCATCGCATGGTATTATGCCCCGAGTCACGATGGTCGGTCAGATGGTCGGCATCTTGAATGGCGAGACGAAGCGGCATGGCGCACGCTTGATGAGGAACTGCACATAGGTCTCGCAACCTTGCCGGAACGCAGCGTGGCCGCCCTCGAACAGGCGATGATCTGGCCGAAAGGTGCGCTGTTTCATCGCGAGCCCGTGCCATCCCGAGTCGAACGACATGCGTGGGGAGTACGCAAGCGGAGCGCGCTTGATGCTGCCGACATTCTGTTCCTCGATCCCGACAACGGCATAGGCGGAGAAACCGAGAAACACGCGACCTTTTCGGAGGTCCGGCTGTTGCGCAGACCCGGACGCGCCATCGTCTTCATCACATTTCCGGGCCGGAGCATGACGCACGATGCCCTTTTGAAGCAGTTGCATGAACGGCTCTCTATCGAAACGGGCACCGATAACGTCGCCACACTGCGAACCAATGTGTCGGTGCCACGCGCCGCTGGCTCGTCGTCTTATGTGCAGCGCCAGCGCTGGTTTACAGTCATCGACCCTGACGCCGAACTGATGGCTAGGGCGCACACTTTTGCTACTGCGCTTGCATCTGTTCCCCGCGTCCGCGCGAAATTGGAATGTCTGACGTGAGCGTTTCCGAGAACATCCGCGCGTTGGCGCGCGAAGGGTTGAAGGTTGCCGAAATTGCAAGGCGACTGGGGATTCGTTACCAGCATGCCTACAATGTGCTGAAGCAGTCTCCTGCGCCCTCATCGGCTGCTGCACAGGACAATCAAGGGAAGGTGTCACTCGATCTAACCGACGCCCTTGTTCTCGTTTCATGTGTGAGTCAAAAGCTTACCCTACCAGCTCCTGCACAACTGCTTTATCGTTCGGAATGGTTCCTAAAAGTACGGAGGATGGTCGAAAGCCAAAAGGCTGACTGGCTTATACTGTCCGCACTCCACGGCGCGATCGCGCCGGATACAGAAATTGCCCCTTATGAGAAAACGCTCAATACCGCTGGCGTGATTGAACGCCGCGCATGGGCGGAAAACACTCTCCGACAACTAGGCCCACATCTGATCGGGCGGCGACGGATCGTGATATTTGCTGGACAACGCTATCGCGAGTTTCTGGTCCCCGCATTGCATGAAGATGGTTACGAAGTGGACGTGCCAATGGCGAACCTGCGTATTGGAGAACAATTGGCATGGCTGACCGCGCGATCATGAGCAGGACAAATGATCTCAACCGCCTATATCGGATCTTGGACCGGCTGGAAGTTCTGACAGGTGGCAAAAGGTTTCTGGCTCAACTTGCCCCTTCAAGAACTTGGCCGCGGAGGGGTGTTTATTTCTTCTTTGAGCCAGGCGAAGTTCGTACGGGCAGCGGTCACGGCCAGAGGCTCGTCCGTGTAGGCACGCATGCTTTGGGGGCTGGAGCGCGCTCGACTTTGCATCAGCGTCTTCGCCAGCACGCCGGCAGATCGTCCGGCCTCGGCGGAAACCATCGGGGATCAATCTTCAGATTGCTTGTCGGCGAGGCTCTAATCGCGCGTGGTGATTGCCCGGAGTGTCCGTCTTGGGGAGTAAAAGGCGATATTGGGAAGGCTGCGGAAATGTTGACCATACAAAGGGCCGAGTTGGCAGCCGCTGAGGCACCAATTGAAGCCGCCGTATCAGAGTATTTGGGCCAATTGCCCTTTTTATGGCTTCCCGTTGACGATGAGCCGGGCCCTGACTCCCTACGTGGTTACATCGAGCGGAATGCGATTGCGCTCACAAGCGGTCTGCACGACCCGATGATTGATCCCCCTTCACCATCATGGCTGGGCTTCCGTTCGGGCAGGGATAAGGTCCGCCGCTCCGGCCTTTGGAACCAGCGACATGTAGATGAGAACTACGAGCCTCGCTTTCTTGATGTGTTAGAAACATCCATTGAGCGCTTGGAGGCCGATCAAAAGTGCTGATTGAAGGTAGCCGTCAGGAGGTAGAGAATTTACTTAGATCAGTTGGCAGGAACTACTATGTATATGCGCTCTGCCGATCCGATGGTCGTCCGTTCTATATCGGCAAAGGGCTTAATTTGCGTGTGTTTGAGCACGAGGCCGAAGCCCTCCGTCATCATCCGATTGGCGAAAGCAATCCCTTTAAGTGCAACGTAATACGGAAAATCATTCGTGAAGGCGGTAGCGTTCTCTATCGAATAGACTCCATTTATACCTCGGATAACCAACTCAGATGTCTTGAACGCGAGGCTGAGTTAATACGGCAGCATGGACGGCTTCATGAAGGCGGATACCTCACGAATCTTGCTGGTGGGGTAGGCAATCTATCCGGTGCCGCGCCTTTCAGCCTTGCACGTCATGCAGCGACGTTATCAGGCGAGCCAGATAACAATCCCGAACGAGCCACGCTAAATCGATTCCTGCAAGGTATAGGCCCGGTCGCCAGTGTGCCGGTGAAGCCAATAGCCCAACTCGCCCGCATCCTTCCCACCACTCCACATCCTTCACCCCGCAAGCCAACTTTACGGACCGCCTATGCTTTGATCGCGAGCGCTTCGGCTTGGGGACTACAATTGAGTGGCGGTGTGAAAATATCCCGTCGCTTCAACTTTGAGGGCGTTGACGCAATCATTGAAAATGGAGTTGCACGTGACATTCTGAAGGCTGGCATGGCGAACTTAATTCCAAGCACAGACCCAAGCGCGGAGCAGTTCACGTTGTCAGAAGGACAAATCGATATCATCGTGTCGCTGGTTGGCCGGGAAATGCTCGCGGCGCGTGGTCTTTCGTAAGTCCGTCGATTTTAGAGTAGGGCTATAGCGTAAACGTAGTGATCATCATTATCGGTCGCGGCCCGCCACTTCATCCTTTCCCAGCCGGCGCGCTTGCCCGCATGGCCGATTTCCATTTTCGGGTGTTCAATTGAACGGCGACTAGCAGCCTGGCGCTGTTCCGGCGCGCTGTGCGGTGCTTCTTTTTTCGTCCGCATGGCCGGTCTCGCCCGCCAGACCATGCAGCCCGCGAAACGCGATTTGGTCCGGACCAAGCCAGCGTGTGGTCCAATCCCGCGAACCTCGCGGCCCTCGCTGCCTGAAAGTACAGACATCGTTCCGGCAGCCGACGAGAAAGATGTTGGAGAACGTGGTGGCGTCACTGGCCATCAAAGCAATAGCCGCACCCTTGATGCGATGTGCCACCCCATCCCCCATTTTCCGGCATGCGTCTGTCGCAAGCGATAATATAGACGTCGTTCTCCATCGCATCTTTTTCGCCCCCGCCGGAAAATCGGGCGGCCACCGGGTGCGGCAAGATGCCCCCTCTAGACTTTGGTTGATGAAGCGCCGGCCAGCCCCCAAGGCCGGCCTTTATCCCCGGCATCGATGAATAATCGAGCAGATGGAACGGGATGATGCGCTGCCGCAATCATATTGCAGATCCCGACGCCTCGGCGCGACCGCGCCTTGACGACAAAACCTAAGCTTTGACAGTCATTTAAAGTCGCCGTACGCTGTTTTTGAACGACTCTAAAAATAGGCTGTCCCCTGGGAGGGGCCATACTGAGGAGACCATGTTCGATGAATATCGAACTCTCACGGCGCTCATTTATGCTCGGGGCCGGTGCGGGTTTGGCGGGAACGAGTCTTGCGGCGCTTGGATTTGGTGAAATCGAAGCCGCTCATGCACTTTCGATCCGGCCTTTCAGGCTCGCGCAGACCAAGGAAGTTCGTAGCCAGTGTCCCTATTGCGCCGTTTGCTGCGGGATGCTGATTTTCGCTGCGGAGAGCAAGGAAGAAAAAGGCAAGATGGAGGTCACCCATATCGAGGGTGACGTCGACCATCCGGTCAATCGCGGCACGCTTTGCCCCAAGGGTGCCGGCGCGCTCGATTACATCAAGGCCAAGACGCGGGTGAAATACCCGATGTACCGCAAGCCCGGCTCCAACAGCTTCGAGCGGGTGAGCTGGGATTTCGCGATGGAGCGCATCGCCAAGCTGTTGAAGGACGACCGCGACGCCAACTGGATCGACAAGAACCGCGACGGCGTCACCGTCAACCGCTGGCTGACGACGGCGTTTCTGGCCGGCAGTTCGGTGGCCAACGAGGGCGGCTGGGCGACCTTCAAGGTCTCGCGCGGCCTCGGCCTGTTGCAGATAGAAAACCAGGCGAGAATTTGACACGGACCGACGGTGGCCAGTTTGGGCCCCACATTTGGTCGCGGTGCAATGACGAATTCCTGGACGGACATCAAGAACGCTGATCTCGTCTGGATTATGGGTGGTAACGCAGCGGAGGCACATCCCTGCGGCTTCAAATGGGTCACGGAGGCGAAGGCCGAGCGTGGCGCCAAGCTGATGGTGGTCGATCCCCGGTTCAACCGGTCGGCGGCCATGGCGGATCACTATGCGCCGTTGCGGTCGGGGTCCGACATCACGTTCCTGTCGGGCGTAATCAATTACCTGCTGTCGAACGACAAGATCCACAAGGAGTACGTGCGCCACTATACCAACGCGGCGTTCATCGTGCGTGACGACTTCGAGTTCAACGAGGGCCTGTTCTCCGGCTACGACGAGAGCAAGCGTTCGTATGACCGCAGCACCTGGGAATACAAGTTCGGTCCCGACGGCTTCGCGCTTCGCGACATGACGCTGTCGGACCCGCGCTGCGTGTTCCAGCTGATGAAGAAGCACTTCGCGCAATATACGCCGGAGCTGGTGGAGCGCGTCTGCGGCACCCCGAAGGACAGGTTCCAGAAGGTGGCTGACTGGGTTTCCTCGACCGCCAATGGCGAACGGTCGATGACCATCATGTACGCCCTCGGCTGGACCCAGCATTCGCACGGTGCGCAGAACATCCGCTGTGCGGCGATGATCCAGCTCCTGTGCGGCAATATCGGCATCCCCGGCGGCGGCGTGAACGCATTGCGCGGTCACTCCAACGTGCAGGGCATCACCGACGTCGGCACGCTGACGGCGGCGATCCCCGGCTATCTGGCGTTGCCGACCGAACAGGAGCCGACGCTGGAGTCGCATCTCTCCAAGCGGACCTTCAAGCCGCTGACGCCGAACCAGACCAGCTACTGGCAGAACTATCGCAAGTTCTTCGTCAGCTTCCTGAAGACGCAGTTCGGCGCCAACGCGACGCCGGAGAACGAGTTCGGCTATAATTACCTGCCGAAACTCGACGGCATCTATGACTGCATCAAGATGTTCGACCTGATGCATCAGGGCAAGACCACGGGCCTGATCTGTCAGGGCTTCAACCCGCTGATGGCGATTCCCAACTCCAACAAGAGCCGGGAAGGTCTGGCGAAGCTGAAGTTCCTGGTCAGCATGGATCCGATCGAGACGGATACGGCCCGGTTCTGGGAGAACCATGGCGAGTTCAACAATATCGACCCCGCCAAGGTTCAGACCGAAGTGTTCATGCTGCCGGTCACCTCCTTCGCGGAGGAGGAAGGCAGCGTCACCAACTCCAGCCGTCTGATCCAGTGGAAGTGGAAGGCTGCCGATCCGTATTTCGAGTCGCGGACCGACACCGAGATCCTCGCGGACCTCTTTGTGCGCATGCGCAAGATGTACGAAAAGGATGGCGGCAAGGGCAAGGAAGCGCTGCTCGCGGTGGACTGGAGCTACAAGGATCCATTGCATCCGAGCGTCGACGAACTCCAGACCGAGCTGAACGGCAAGGCACTGGTGGATCTCAAGGACGCGAGCGGCAAGGTGGTTCGCGCCGCCGGCCAGCGCCTCGCCACCTTCGGCGAGATGCGAGACGACGGTTCGACCGACGGCTGCATGTGGATCTACACCGGCTTCTACGGCCCGACCGGCAACATGGCCCAGCGGCGCGACAACTCGGACCCGTCGGGTCTAGGCGTCTTCCCGAACTGGGGCTTCTCGTGGCCGGCCAACCGCCGCATCCAGTACAATCGCGCCTCGGCCGATCCTGACGGCAAGCCGTGGAGCGAAGCCAAGAAGTACATGTACTGGAACGGCGAACGCTGGACCGGTCCGGATGTGCCGGACTACGTGCCGACCATTCCACCGGAACGCGCGGTCGGTCCGTTCATCATGAACGCGGAAGGCGTGTCGCGCCTCTGGGTTCGTGGCCTGATGGCCGACGGTCCGTTCCCGGTGCACATGGAGCCGTTCGAGTCGCCGGTGGGCAACATCGTGTTCCCGAAGCTCAAGGGCAACCCGGTGGCGCGGATCTTCAAGCACGATCTGGCGGCGCTCGGCACGTCCAAGGACTTCCCGATCGTCGGCACCACCTACCGCCTCACCGAGCATTTCCACTATTGGACCAAGAGCGTGCAGGTCAACGCCGTCACGCAGCCGGAGTTCTTCGTGGAAATGTCCGAGCAACTCGCGAAGGAGAAGGGGATCAAGCACGGCCAGATGGTCCGGATCCGGTCCAACCGCGGCGAGGTCAAGGGCAAGGCGGTCGTCACCAAGCGCCTCAAGCCGTTCACGATCGACGGCAAGACGGTGCACCAGGTCGGCTTGCCGCTCAACTTCGGCTTCATTGGCGAGACCAAGAAGGCGTCACCGATCAACGGACTGACCTCAGCGATCGGCGATGCCAACTCGCAGACGCCTGAATTCAAGGCGTTTCTCGTCAATATCGAACCCATCGCGGGTTCGGTGGCTTAAGGGGAGGGCAAAGACATGTTTACACCTGTTCCCAACCCGACCACCAATCCGGTCCCGCCGAAGTTCGGCGAGCAGGATCTGATCCGCCGTTCGGCCTCCACCGTCACGCCGCCCGCGAAGCGGCTGACGGAGGTGGCCAAGCTGATCGACGTCTCGAAATGCATCGGCTGCAAGGCCTGCCAGGTGGCCTGCCTCCAGTGGAACAATCTCACCGAGGAGGTCGGCGTCAACGTGGGGGTCTACGACAACCCCCACGACCTGACGGAGAACACCTGGACGCTGATGCGTTTCACCGAATACGAGAATACCGAGACCGGTAATCTCGAATGGCTGATCCGCAAGGACGGCTGCATGCATTGCGCCGATCCGGGCTGCCTCAAGGCTTGCCCGGCTCCCGGCGCCATCGTGCAGTATTCCAACGGCATCGTCGATTTCGTCCACGACAAGTGCATCGGCTGCGGTTACTGCATCAAGGGTTGCCCGTTCAACATCCCGCGCCTCTCGAAGGCCGACTCCAAGGCGTACAAATGCACGCTTTGCGTCGACCGTCTTGCGGTCGGGCAGGGACCGGCCTGTCAGAAGGCCTGTCCGACACAGGCGATCGTGTTCGGCACCAAGGATGAGATGAAGCAGTGGGCGGACCACCGCATCAAGGATCTGAAGTCGCGCGGCTTCGCCAATGCCGGCCTCTACGATCCGCCGGGCGTGGGCGGCACGCACGTCATGTATGTGCTGCAACACGCGGACAGACCCGAGATCTACGCGGGCCTGCCGAACAACCCGACGATCAGCCCGATCGTCGAAGCCTGGAAGGGCGTGACCAAATATGTCGGTCTCGCCGCGATCGGCGCCTTTGCCGTGATCGGCTTCCTTCATCATACCATCGCCGGCCCCAACAGGGTGACGGAGGAGGATGAGAAGAACGCCGAGCGGTTGACGGAGGGACGGTCATGAGCAGTTCGGAAGTCGACTCGGGCGACAATGTCCATCCGGGCAAGCCGGTGATCGTCGACCGTTACACGGTCGGCGCGCGCCTCAATCACTGGGTCACGGCGATCAGCCTCGTGCTGCTCGCCCTGTCCGGCCTCGCTTTGTACAGCCCGAGCCTGTATTTCCTGACCGCCCTGTTCGGCGGCGGGGCGTTGACGCGCGTGATCCATCCGTGGATCGGCGTGGTGCTGTTCTTCAGCTTCCTGGGGTTGTTCTTCCGCTTCTTCCGGTTGAACCTCTGGAAGAAGAACGACAGCGTCTGGCTCGGCCGCTTGCGCGAGGTGCTGGCGGGCGACGAGAGCAAGCTGCCCGAGGTCGGCAAGTACAATGCCGGCCAGAAGGTGGTGTTCTGGTCGATGTCGATCCTGATCCTGATCCTGATTGTGACCGGTCTGATCAGTTGGGACGAATATTTCGCCCGCTATTTCTCCATCGAGCAGCGGCGGATGGCGGTGCTGGTGCATTCGGGGGCCGCAATCGTGGCGATCTGCGTCTGGATCGTTCACGTCTATGCGGGCATCTGGGTGCGTGGCACCATCAGCGCGATGACGCGAGGCCAGGTGACGGGCGGCTGGGCCTGGCGGCACCATCGCAAGTGGCTGAAGGATCTGGTCACGACCAAGCGTTGAGCTTAAACGGAGCGGCGCCGGCGTGATGAAGGCCGGCGCCGTTGATGAATTGAACGTTCGTGAATGAAAGCACGATCCCGAAAAGTGGACACCGGTTTTCGGAAACGATCATGCTCTAGAACTGTGTCGAGGTGCGCTTGTCAGGCGTGCGGGACCGCGGATTGCCTGCCCTGCTTACCTGATGAAACCACGTGACCCGTGAGGTTCGTGAGGTTAAATGATGTCCAGCGTCGATTCCACTGCGCCTGATCCATCCGTTATCAGCAACATTCCGACGCCGCCGTTCGTGCGGCTCCCCGATCCAAGCCAGTTGTTCGCGGCCCGCGCGGCGCGCTTCGCGGCGCTCGCCGAGATCCATGAGCTGTCGCCCTATCTGAGGCTGCTGTCCGGGCTATGCGGGATACAGGCCGCCATCCAGGACGGCCTGCCGGAGCCGGCGACGATACCTTCTGAAATGCTGGAGCGCGCGCGCCTGCACACCATGCCGCCGCTCGATCGCGGCCATTTCGCCGCCGACGCCGCCTTCACCGCGACGCTCGACCGGCTGCTGTCGGCGGCGGCCCAGCTCGACATGCCGGCGCAAGCCCGCGCGGCGCTTGGCAATGCCACCGCCGCCGACGCCGATGAACGCGCGCGCATGGTCGGGAACGTGCTGGCGGAGGCCATTCCGGTGGAGGCCCTCGCCGAACACATCTTCGTCGCCGCCGCGCTTCAGGTCCATTTCGCCCGTCTGGCCGCGCGGCTGGATCCCAAGAGCCTGCAACCGGTCGGCGACGGCGCCTGCCCGTCCTGCGGCGGCGCGCCGACCGCGACCGTACTGGTGAACTGGCCGCGCACACCGGGCGCGCGTTACTGCTCCTGCTCCCTGTGCGGGACGCTCTGGAACTATGTGCGCTCCAAATGCACATTGTGCGGCTCGACCCGCAAGATTCTGTTCCAGGAAATCGAGGGCGCGGGACACATCAAGGCCGAAACCTGCGACGATTGTCACGGTTACATGAAGGTGTTCAATCACCAGAAGGACGATCGTCTCGATCCGGTGGCCGATGACGTCGCGACGCTGGGGCTCGATCTGCTGGTGCGCGAACTTGGCTTCCGGCGCGGCGGCGTCAATCCGTTTCTGATCGGCTACTAGGGGGCCGCTATGGAGTCGGAAATCTCCACCCTCAGCCGTATTCCGTCCGTCGATGAGATCCTGAAGACCCCGGCGGCGCAGCAGGCGGTGACGCGCTTCGGGCGGCCGCGCGTGGTGGATGCGATTCGCCATGCCACTGCCGCGGCGCGGCGCGCGATGGGGTCGGGCGAGGCCGTCGCGCCTGCCGCCGACACCCTATCTGCGGACACCGTCGCCGCCGACGCCACGGCGTGGCTTGAGGCGGACGCGCGCCCCCATGCGCGGGCGGTATTCAACCTCACCGGAACCGTGCTGCATACCAATCTCGGCCGCGCCGTTCTCGCGGAAGCGGCGATCGAGGCGGCGACGATCGCGATGCGCGAGGCGTTGGCGCTGGAATTCGATCTCGCGCGAGGCCAGCGCGGCGAGCGCGACGCCATGGTCCGCGGCCTGTTGTGCGAATTGACCGGCGCCGAGGACGCGACGGTGGTGAACAACAACGCCGCCGCCGTGCTGCTCGCGCTCAATACGCTGGCCAAGGGCAAGGAGGCGATCGTCTCGCGCGGCGAGCTGATCGAGATCGGCGGTGCGTTCCGCATGCCGGAGATCATGGCGCGCGCCGGCGTGAAACTGGTGGAGGTCGGCACCACCAACCGGACCCACGAAAAGGATTACGCGGCGGAGATCGGGCCGAAGACCGGACTCATTCTCAAGGTGCATCCGTCGAATTATCGGATCGAGGGCTTCACCAAGTCGGTGCCGGCGGGGAGCATCGCGGCGCTGGCGCGCGCGAGCCACGTGCCGCTGCTCAACGACCTCGGCTCCGGCACCCTGGTCGATCTGGCGCGCTACGGCCTGACCCATGAGCAGACCGTGGCCGAGGCGGTGGCCGAGGGCGCGGATCTCGTGACCTTCTCCGGCGACAAGCTGCTCGGCGGCCCGCAGGCCGGGTTCATCGTCGGTCGGCGCGAGTTGATCGCGCGGCTGAACCGCAACCCGATGAAGCGCGCGCTGCGGATCGACAAGATCCGCCTCGCGGCGATCGAGGCGACGCTGCGGCTCTATCGCGATCCCGACCGGCTCACCGAGCGCCTGCCGACGCTGCGGATGCTGACGCGGCCGCTCGCCGAGATCGAAGCACTGGCGGCGCGCCTTAAACCGGCCGTCGCGGCCGCCACCGGTGCCGGCTTCGCCGCCGAGGCGATCGCCTGCGCCAGCCAGATCGGGTCGGGCTCGCTGCCGTCCGAAACGCTTCCAAGCGCCGGGATCGCGCTGCATGCGGTCGGGGCGCGCGGCAAGGGCCGGGCGCTTGCGGGGCTTGCCGCCGCCTTGCGCACGCTAGATCGGCCGGTCATCGGCCGGATCGAGAACGATGCGCTGATCCTCGATCTGCGCTGCCTCGCAGACGAAGCGGCGTTCGTGCGTAATCTGGCGACGCTGCGCGGAGAGGAGCGAAACTGATGGGCTGGCGTGGATTCCTTGCGGGCTTGCGCCGGCGCGGCGCGGAGGCTCCGGAGGCGTCGGCGGACGAGGCTTCGGTCGCCGCGCGAATGGCGCAGGCTTACGAGGCCGCCGAAGCGCACGACTACCAATCCGCGCTGGCGATCTGGGGGCCGCTGGCGCATCAGGGCGTGGCGCGCGCGCAGAATAACATCGGCAAGTGCTTCGGCGACGGGCTCGGCGTCGATCGCGACAGCGCCCTTGCCTTGCGATGGCTGACGCTGGCCGCCGAGGGCGGCGATCCTATCGGCCAGCGCAACCTCGCAGAGGTCTATTTCAAGGGCGAGGGCGTCCCGGTCGACGCGGTTCGCGCCGCGGAGCTTTACCGGCTGGCGGCGGAAGCCGGTGATGGGCCGGCGCAGGACATGCTGTCGTGGATGCTGGTCGAAGGCCAGATGATCCCCGGCGACCTGGCGGAGGCCAAACACTTGGCGGAAGCGGCGGCCGCCCAGGGCATCGTCCCCGCCATGACGCGGCTCGGCATGATGTATCACAACGCGCTTGGCGTCGAACGCGACGCCGCGGCGGCCGCGCGCTGGTGGGACAAGGCGGCCGCGCTTGGCGACGCTGACGCGCAGGCGATGCTAGGCGCGGCCTATCAGCTCGGCGCCGGGGTGCCGCGCGACGGTGTCGCCGCGCTGATGTGGCTGTTGCGCGCGCATGCCGGCGCCAGCCCGCTCGCGGACTCCTTCCTCCAGCCGACCTTCGCGACCCTGTCGGCCGCCGAGGTCGAGCGCGCGCGGAAACTCGCGGACCTGCCATTGCCGGAATCCGTATCATGATCGTCGGGACGGCGGGACATATCGACCACGGCAAGACCTCGCTGGTGCGCGCGCTCACCGGCGTCGATACCGACCGCCTGAAGGAGGAGAAGGCGCGCGGCATTTCGGTCGATCTCGGCTTCGCCTATCTGCCGACGCCGGATCACGGCATTCTCGGCTTCGTCGACGTGCCGGGGCACGAGCGTTTCGTTCACAACATGCTCGCCGGCGCGACCGGGATCGATTTCGTTCTGCTGGTGATCGCGGCCGATGACGGCGTCATGCCGCAAACCATCGAGCATCTCGCGATCGTCAACCTGCTCGGCATCGGCGCCGGCGCGGTGGCGATCACCAAATCGGACCTGGTGGACACCGCACGCCTCGACGAGGTCCGCGCCGAGATCGCGAACCTGCTGGCCGCCACCGCGCTGCGCGACGCGCCGATGTTTGCGGTGTCGAGCGCGACCGGCGCGGGCATAGCCGACCTGCGCGCGCATCTTTTCGCGGCGGCGACAGCGTGGTCCGGCCGCTCCACGCAAGGCCGTTTCCGCCTCGCGGTCGATCGCTGCTTCACGCTGCCGGGCGCAGGCACGGTGGTGACGGGAACGGTGCTTTCCGGCAGCGTCGCGGTGGACGATCAGGTCGTCATCAGCCCGTCGGGGAAGGCGGCGCGGGTGCGGGCCATCCATGCACAGAACCGCGCGGCCGAGCGCGGACAGGCCGGTGATCGCTGCGCGCTCAATCTCGCCGGCGAGCAGATCAGCAAGGATGCGATCCATCGCGGCGACGTGGTGCTCGATCCGGATCTGCATGCGCCGGCCAGCCGGATCGACGCGACCTTGCAGGTGCTCGCGTCCGAAACCCGGCCGCTCAGTCAGTGGATGCCGGTGCGGTTGCACTACGCCGCGTCCGAGGTGGGTGCCCGCGTGGTGCTGCTGGGCGACGGCCCGGTGCCGCCGGGCGGCGAGGATTTCATTCAACTGGTGCCGGATCAGCCGATCGTCGCCACCGTCGGTGACCGCTTCGTGCTGCGCGACACCACGGCGCAACGCACCATCGGCGGCGGCCGTTTCGTCGACCTGCGCGCGCCCGCGCGCAAGCGACGCACGCCGGAGCGCCTGGCGCAGCTTTCGGCCGGCGCGCTTCCGACCCCGGACAAGAGCCTGTCGGCGCTGCTCGACGCTTCCGGCTATCTCGATTTCGACGCCTTCATCCGCGACCGCGCGCTGTCGGCCGCCGAGCGCGAAGCCCTGATCCAGCATCTCAGCCTGTTGCGGTTGCCGACGCCGCAGGCCGAGTTCGTGATCGCGCCGCCGGCGTGGCTGCGCCTGAAGACCGCGATCGCGGCGACGCTGACGGCGTTCCATACCGAATACCCGAACCTGCCGGGCATCGGGCTCGAACGGCTGCGATTGCAGCTCCAGCCACGGCTGCCGGCGCCGGTGTTCGTCGCATTGCTGCACGGGCTCGCGCGTCACAAGGACATCTCGCTCGACGGCGCATGGATTCGCTTGCCGGGTCACGAGGTGCGGCTGTCACCGGCTGACGAGGCGCTGTGGAGCAAGGTCGGTCACTACATTGGCGGCGAAGGCCGGTTCCGGCCGCCGCGCGTGCGCGACATCGCCGGTTATACCGGCGTCACTGAGCCGGATGTGCGTCGCATCTTCAAGCTGATGGGGCGAATGGGCAAAGTGGACGAGGTGGCTCACGACCACTTCTTCCTGCGCGCCACCGTCGCCGAGATCGTGCAGATCATGGCGCGGGTGGCCGCGGACGCGGACGGCGGCTGGTTCACGGCGGCGCAATTGCGCGATCAATTGGACAATGGCCGCAAGGTCGCGATCCAGATCCTCGAATTCTTTGACCGGCATGGCGTCACCATCCGGCGTGGTGACTTGCGCCGCGTCAACCGGCACCGGCTTGACCTGTTCGGCCGGCTGTCCGATGAGTTGTCGGTGTC
Source organism: Xanthobacteraceae bacterium (assembly GCA_023954195.1). Taxonomy (GTDB): domain Bacteria; phylum Pseudomonadota; class Alphaproteobacteria; order Rhizobiales; family Xanthobacteraceae; genus 62-47. The sequence continues at coordinate 137,798 of JAMLIK010000004.1, read as the reverse complement.
AGGTAAAGTTGCCAAGATTGAAACCAACGGAAGAGCATCGTCCCCGGTGGGGCGTCCGGACTTCAAATCCGGGAAGGGCCGCGAGACGGTCCTTGGTGGGTTCGACTCCCATTCTCTTCCGCCAAATCCCCTCTCGCCGAAACTGGGTGTGCGATGACGACGCAGCAGCTTTCCGCTTTTCTCGACGGTTTCGAGCGCGCCGCGCATGAGGCGAGCGCCACCGAGGAAAACTACCAGCGCGAAGCGGCGGCCCGCCTTAAGCAGCTCGCCGAGGCGCGGGCCTTCGGCTTTCGCCGGCTGAACCTGATGCGGACGGTGGCGGCGGCGATCCAGGATTGCGGGACCGAGGATGACGCTATCGTCCGAGGCTCGACGGCGTTCCTGCACGAAGTCGGCTGGTCGACGGAAAACGAATCCCAGCAGGAGGCGCTGGAAAAATTTCAACCGGTCATTCGCGCATGCTGGCAGATCAAGCAAGCCGAGGCCGAGACGGACAGCGCGGCGAATCCGGACGATGTCGGCAAGCAGTTGAGTGAGTTCGAGGACTGGTTCGGCACCGCGCGCAACGGCCCGTTCCTCAGCGTGCTGGAGCGGGAGATCGTGGAGCTGCCGCTTGTCGAACCCTGCTAGACGGCAAAAGAAACTGGACGATTTCCTGTTCGACGACTGGATCGTCAAGGAATATCGGCGCACCAAGGGATTCACCGCCCTGATCGTGCTGGTCTCCACCGCGAATCTCGGCGTGGTGCCGCTGCGCTCGACCTTCACGCATGTCATCGGCGACGAACTCGATTGGCATCAGTTCAGCATGCTGATGCGCGGCGCCGGGGTGGCGTGGGACGGCGTGCTAATCATGCCGGTCAGCGACGACAATGGCGGGCCGATCGAGGATTCTCGCGCGGCGGAGGCGCTCCATGCGCTGGAAGACCGCGTCAACGAGGACCGCATGGTCGTCAATGAAGGGCACTTCTTCGACACCTGGGGCCGCCGCATGAAAGTCGAGCCCGCCACCGCGAACTGATTACGCTGTCACGCGCACCTCGGGCGGGCCGGCCTCGGTGCGGCCGACGATCCGCGCGGCATGATAGCCATTGCGTCGGATGGTTTCGAGCACGGCCTCGGCCTGCTCGGTGGCGCAGGCGATCAGCAATCCGCCCGAAGTCTGCGGATCGACCAGCAGGTTGCGCTGCCAATCCGGGAAATCGTCCGGCAGGCGGATCGCGGCGCTGTAGCTGGCCCAGTTCCGGGTCGAGGCGCCGGTGACGCGGCCGCTTTGCGCCAGCCGCGCCGCCTCCTTGAACAGCGGCACCTCGCCGGCTTTCAGCGTCACCGTGAGGTCGGAGCCGCGCGCCATTTCCAGCGCGTGGCCGAGCAGGCCGAAGCCGGTGACGTCGGTGATGGCGTGGACGGCGGCGTCGCCGGACAGTTCGCCGCCGATGCGATTGAGCTGCGTGGTCGAGGCCAGCATCTCGGCATAGCCTTCGCCGGACAATTCGCCGTTCTTGATCGCGGCGGAATAGACGCCGACGCCGATCGCCTTGGTCAGGATCAGCGCGTCGCCCGGTCGCGCGCCGGCGTTGCGGCGCACTTGCTCGGGTCGGCAGAGGCCGATCACCGCAAGCCCGTAGATCGGCTCCGGCGCATCGATGGAATGGCCCCCCGCCACAGGGATGCCGGCATCGGCGCAGACCGCGTTGCCGCCCGCGATGATCTTGCGCACGTCGTCAACGGAGATCTTGCTCAGCGGCATGCCGAGGATCGCCAGCGCCATGATCGGCCGGGCGCCCATCGCGTAAACGTCGGAGATCGCGTTGGTGGCGGCGATGCGGCCGAAATCGAACGGGTCGTCGACCACCGGCATGAAGAAATCGGTGGTGGCGACGATGCAGGTGTTGTCGTCGACCTGCCAGACCGCCGCGTCGTCGCCGGTCTCGACCCCGACCAGCAACTGGCGGAACGGCGCCGCCGCCGGCTGGTTGGCGAGCAGTTCCTGCAACACCGAGGGCGCGAGCTTGCAGCCGCAGCCGCCGCCATGGGCAAGGCTGGTCAGACGCGGAAGGGGTGCGTTCATTGTCGGGTCTCCTTGCGATTGCGCCGCGCAGCGGCAGCCTCAACCGTCATCCCGCGCGCTGCGCGGAGCGGAGAGCGACAAATCGTGATGACGGATTATAGGCCCGATCGCGCGGGCGACGCAAACCGGACCATTTTAGGCGGAACATCGCCCGGTCCCGGTTTGAAGTCGGAGCTGTGACGCGCTATATTTTGTCTATAAACTTGACTGTTTTATAGAAAGCTCTGACCATGGCGCTCAGCCTCAAAGACGCCGAGACCGACGCTCTCGCCCGGCAGGTGGCGCATCTCACCGGCGAGACGCTGACCGAGGCCGTGCGCCGCTCACTGGCCGAGCGATTGGAGCGTGAGCAGCTCAAGCATGGCCACAAGCGAGCCAGCCATAAGGACATCCGCGCGCTCGTCGAGCGTTTCTCCGCGCTTCCGGTACTGGATGATCGCACCGACGATGCAATCGTCGGCTACGATGAAAACGGTCTGCCGATCTGATGGTGATCGACACGTCGGCTTTGATCGCCATTCTCCAGAATGAGCCCGAGAGCGCTTATTTCGAGGAACTGATCCGGGACAGCGTCGTATCCCTCATTGCGGCACCCACGCGTTTCGAGACGGCGATGATCGTGTTGTCGCGCCGGGGCGAGCCGGGCCTCGAAATCCTGCGGGATTTTCTATTGAAGATGAATATTGAAACCGTCCCCTTCGATGCCCGCCACGCCGATCTGGCTCTCGACGCTTTCCGACGCTATGGCAAGAGCCGTCACCGCGCGGGACTCAACCTCGGCGATTGCGTCTCCTACGCGCTCGCCAAGGCAACAAGCGAGCCCCTGCTCTTTAAAGGCGACGATTTCGCGCATACCGATGTAAAGCTGTTCAAGCATCGGCCCCATGGGCCCGACTGACGGCCGGCTGGGCCTCGGGCTGCTCCGCCCATGGCCGCCGCGTCGAGGCGAGGCCGATCAGATGGCCTTGAACGTAGTCGCAGCCCCAACTCGACAAGAGTTGCGCGGCATCAGCGTCCTGCACCCATTCGGCGACGGTCTTGATGTCGAGACGGCGCGCCAGATCGATCAACGTCTGCACGAAGGCGCGGTCGTCGCTTGAATGCGTGATGTTGCGAACGAACGCGCCGTCGATCTTGACGATATCGACGCCGAGGTTGCGCAGATTGCGGAACGAGGTATAGCCCGCGCCGAAATCGTCGATGGCGATGCGGCAACCGAAATTCTTCAAGCGGCTGACGAAGCCGCGCACGTCGTCGATGTCCTGGATCGCCACCGTCTCGGTAATCTCGACGATCAGCCGCGCGGCGACGTCCGGATGCGCCTTGAGCAGCGATTCCATGATCGCCCACCAGTCCGGATCGAAGGTGGTGCCGGGCGAGATGTTGAGGCTGAGCCGAATGTCGGGAGCCGCCGCCAGTTCGGCGATCACCAGTTCGAGCACGCGATGATCGAGCAGCCGGATCAGGCCGAGCTTCTCGGCGATCGGAACGATATCCGGCCCGAGCAGAAACTCGCCGTTGTCCTGCCGCATCCGAACCAGGGATTCATAAAACACCACCTCGCCGCGTGCCTTGGCGTTCACCACCGGCTCGAAACCGAGGCCGACACGACGCTGGTTGAGCGCGGTGACGATCTCGTCGGTGACGCGGATGTTGAGCCGGCGCTGCACCTCGCGCTCGACATTGCGCTGCCACACCGAATAGGACCCGACCCGGCGCGACTTCGCGGCTTCGAGGGCCTCCTGGGCGCGGTTCAGAGCATCATCGACGCTGCGCGCGTGGCGCGGCAGGTTGACCGCGCCGATCGACGCGGTCACCGCCACCGGACCGAGGCGGGTCGGCACCACCGGTTCGCGCACGCTGGCGAGAAACCGCTCCGCCGCGATCTGCATGTCATCGACATCGCAGCTTTTCAGGATCAGGCCGAATTTATTGCCGGAGAAGCGGCCCATGGCGTCGCCGCCGCGCAACCGCGAGCGGATGCGGGCCGAGACTTCGCAAATCACTTGATCGGCGACGTCGAAACCGAACGCATCGTTGATTCGGGCCAGATGATCGATGCCGATCACCATGAACGCCGCGGATGTGCGAAACCGCGCGGTGTCGTCGAGGGTGGCGGCCAGCAGCGTCACCAGATGGCTGCGATTGAATTCGCCGGTGAGCGGGTCATGCCGCGACAGTTTCAGGAATTGCTCGTCACGGTCATGCCGCTCGTTGTCGATGCGCATCACCCCATGAACCAGCGCCGGCGCGCCGTCGGCGCCGCTGAGCCAGCGGCCGCATTCCTCGATCCACAGCGTCTTCGCGCCCAAACCGGCACGAAGACCGTATTCGATCCGGTAGACGCCGCCGTCGCCCCGCCGCTCGGCGGACTTGAGCACGGCGTCGAGCCGGACCGAATTCATCGGTTCGATCAGTCGGGCGAATTCGCTGCCGGTGGTGATCGCCGGCAGCGCAAGCTGTTCGAAGATCGTTCCGGTTCCATCGAGCCACCGCAGCGCGTCGCTGGTAATATCCCAGGTGAACGTGGCTCGGCCGAACGCGGCGAGGATCTCCACCGATGTCGGCTGCGAACCCAACGCGGCGGAGGGCCGGCCTCCCCGCCCCCCCGCGAATGCGGCCGCTTCGCTCGGGAGGGTCGACGGGGCCTGCTCCACCGCACCGAACGACCGCATCGGCTCCGATAACGGCTCGCCGGTCGAGAGAGTCACGAACTTCACACTCGCCTCATTCTGGGACGCGCACCCGATTCGTGGTGAAAGGTCAGGGCTGTCTTATGCTCCAGGGCCAGCGTTGCCACGGGCTTCCGTGGCGCCAGATTATGCAAAGTTCCTAAATAAATCGACAACCGGCCGGCGAGCGCCGCATCCGCTACCCGTTTTCCGCGGTCGATGGCACGCCGCTTGCGAGGCGTCGGGAAAGATGGAGCCATTGCCCCAAAACCGGACATTCGTTTCGCTTCGGACCCCATCATGCGTATCGTCGAGAGCCGCGCCATCGTCCTGACCGTCCGGCCTCCGAGACTTATCCCGGAGACGATACCGCCGCTTGCGCCGCCGCCGCGCGTCGCCGCCCCGATACCGCGGCCTCATGCGGATCCGATCCACGCCACGCGGCCCGAGGCCGGCTTCGTCATGCAGTTGATCGCGACGGCCGCCGCTCAAACCGAGCCCGATCCGCCGGCGACCCCCGCCGCCGGCCTCGCCTATGGCGACGCCGGTCGCGCGACATCGTCGCCCCGATCCGGCGGCCTGGTCGCCCGCTCGATCTGAACTTTCGAAAAAACCCGTTGCGGCGTTCAGCGCGCCGGCGTCTCCGGCGCCGGGGGCGTCTCGGAATCATTGGCGGCCACCACCGGCGGCACGATGACCGGCTCGGCGCGCGGCGTCGGCACGGCCGAACTCGCGACCGGCGTTTCCGGCGCGGCGGGCACAGGCGCGGGGGCCGGTTCGACGCGCGGCTGATAGGGCTCGGGCACCGGCGTGCCAACGACCGGCTTGGCGGCGCGCGCCGGCCGTTTGGCCCGCAGGGCAAGGCCGGCGAAGAAATCCACGAAGGTCAGCAGCGCCAGGAAGAAGAAGGTCGAATTGCCGAACTGCGGCAGCAACAGGAATTCGGCCGCGGCGCCACCGAGCAGCAGCAACGACAGCAGATGGTCGGTGAGATACTTGCCGCGCGCGCCCCTGATGATCTCGAACATCAGGAGCAGGACGGCGATGGCCAGCAACATATCGCTGACGCTGACTGTCCACCTGGTCCCGGACAGCAACGGCACCGCCACCACCGACGCGTCGAACGACACGCCGGACATCAGGAATACCATGATGTTGAAGACCGCGAGCGGGATCAACAGCAGCGGGAACCCGACCCTGGACATCGGCAAGCTCTCTTTTCGCGCGGGAAAGGGGCGAATCGGAACGGCGCACCGATCATGCGCCGCCGTCCTCGCCAACCCTATATCTCATATCGCCCGAGTTGGCGCGAATTGCGGCCACAACGACATGCGCCGCCAGCGCATCAGCCAGCCTGAACGCGCGGAAGCAATCCCGCTCAGGATTCCTTCTTGACCTTCAGAATCTGCCGGCCCTTGTACATCCCCGTCTTGAGATCGACGTGGTGGGGGCGGCGCAGTTCGCCGGAATCCTTGTCTTCGACATAGGTCGGGGTCTTGATGGCATCGGCCGAGCGGCGCATGCCGCGCCGCGATGGCGATGTTTTTCTTCTCGGAACGGCCATGGTGAAAATCCTTGCAGACTGCGGCCGGGGGCGTCGCCCGATCAGGCGGCCCGGCGCTTCGCGGATGCGAAAAGGCGATTAAGGCCGCGCTTATAACCGAAGCCGAAGGGCAAGGGAAGACCGGAAAGCCGCTCCCGCGATCACCGCGTCACCCTGGCCCGGCCCGCGTCCGAATCCCGCATTCCCCCAAATCCACCGCCCGCGCCCGCGCCATGTAGGTTCCCGCCAGCCGGCGCATGCCCGGCCCCGGCTTGCGGGCGCTGCGGACGTGGGGATTCGGCAGCATCGCCGCCAATAGCGCGGCTTCGCGCGGCGACAGGTTCCCCGCCGAACGGCCGAAGGCGTAATGCGCGCCGGCATTGACGCCGAATTGCCCGTCCGGTCCCCATTCGGCGATATTCAGGTAAAGTTCCAGGATCCGCTGCTTGGGCAGCACAAGGTCGATCCACAGCGCCAGCGGCAGTTCGAGCCCCTTGCGGACATAGCTGCGGCCGGACCACAGGAACAGGTTCTTGGCGACCTGCTGGGTGATGGTCGAGCCGCCGCGGCCGACGTCGCCGTCCTCGGCGTCGGCCAACACCTCGCGCATCGCGGTCCAATCGACGCCGCGATGGCTGCAAAACCGCGCATCCTCGGAGGCGATCACGGTGCGCGGCAGGACGGGCGCGATATCCTTGAAGTCGATCCAGCGTCGCTCGACCGCCGCGCCGGTGGCCTTGCGCCACAGCATCAGGGTCGAGACCGGGTGGCCGCCGGCATATAGCACGGTCAGCACATAGGGCGCGGCCAGCAGCAGCAGGACGAGAACAAATGAAAAACGAAAGAGTTTCCGCATCAGGCCGGATCGGGCGCGGGATCGACTAGCGAATCGACTTGCGGATCGACTTGCGGATCGACTTGGACGGCAGCGGACAAACCAGCCTCTCCCGGCGGTTAACTGCGATGCGCGACGGCCCGGCGAGGCCGCGACGGACGGAATTGACGAAGCGAAAGGCTTGCTATCAATGTCGGGCGAAAGATTATCCGGAGCCGTTCTGAATGACCACCGCTAGTTCACCGCAGGATTTCGCCAAACGACTCGACGCCACCGCCGCCGACACCGAGGCCCTGCTCGGCCAATTGCTGTCCGACGCCGTGCTGCCGGACGAGATCGCGCGGCCGCGCCGCCTGATGGAGGCGATGCGCTATTCCACGCTCGGCGGCGGCAAGCGGCTGCGGCCGTTCCTGGTGGTGGAAAGTTCCGCCGTGTTCGGCGTGCCGCGCGATGCGGCGCTGCTGGCCGGCGCGGCGCTGGAATGCATCCATTGCTATTCGCTGATCCACGACGACCTGCCGGCGATGGACAACAGCGAATTGCGGCGCGGGCGGCCGACGCTGCACAGGCAATATGACGACGCCACCGCCATCCTCGCCGGCGACGGCCTCTTGACGCTGGCCTTCGACATCATCAGCCGCGACGAACTGCACAGCGACCCGACCGTGCGACTGTTGCTGACACGAGCCCTGGCGCGCGCCGCCGGCATTGGCGGCATGGTGGGCGGCCAGATGCTCGACCTCGCCGGCGAAGGCCGCTTCGGCGACCGCGAACCGGTGGACGTGGCGCGCTTGCAGCAGATGAAGACCGGGGCGCTGCTGCGCTACGGCTGCATCGCGGGCGCGATCCTCGGTCAAGCCGCGAAGCCGGACTATCAGGCGCTCGACGACTATGGCCGCGCGCTGGGCGAGGCGTTCCAGATCGCCGACGACCTGCTCGACGTCGAGGGCGACGCCGCGGCCCTCGGCAAGCAGACCGGCCAGGACGCCGCGCTCGGCAAGACGACGTTCGTGACTCAGCTCGGCGTCGAAGGCGCGAAACAGCGTGTGCGCGACCTGATCGCCAGGGCGGACGCGGCGCTGGCGCCGTTCGGCGCACGTGGCGACGTGCTCCGCGCCACCGCGCGCTTCGTCGCCGAACGCAAGACCTAGGAATCCGATGGGCGGCGAGACGGAGCAGGATGCGCGCCTCGCCCGCTATCGCCGGCTGCCGCGGCCGCTGCGCGTGGTCTATGCACGCCCGCGCACTTTCGTCTCGGTCGCGCTCGGCATCCTGGCATTCTTCCTGCTGCCGGACTCGTTGCGGCTGGTCAGCCGCTCACTGATCGGCTGGGATACGTTCGTCGTGAGCTATCTGTTGCTGACCTATGGCATGATCCTGCGCGAAGGCGTCCGGCATGTCCGCCGCTACGCCATCATGCAGGACGACGGGCGCTTCCTGATCCTGATGGTCACCGCGCTGGGCGCTTTCGCAAGCCTCGCCGGCATCGTCTCCGAACTCAACGCATCGCATCGCGGGGCTTTCGAACTTGCCTTGGTGGCCACGACCATCACGCTGACCTGGACGACGGTTCACACCACCTTCGCCCTGCACTACGCGCATGAGTATTATCGTAACGTCAACCCCGGCGGTCTGGCGTTCCCCGGCGACGGCCCCGATCGCCCGGCTCCGGACTATTGGGATTTCGTCTACTTCTCGTTTGTGATCGGCATGACGGCGCAGGTGTCGGACGTCGGCATCACCGACAAGATCATCCGTCGCACCGCCACCGTGCATGGCGTCATCTCGTTCGTCTTCAACACCGCGCTGCTCGCGCTGATGATCAACATCCTCGCCAGCGCGATCTGAACCGGCGCGACAGACACATTCCTTTTCCGCATTGGCCCCGGCCAGAAAAAACCAATAAGCTGACGCATCCATTTGCTCTCCAGGGAGGCGAACTTGACCTGTGACCGCTCCACCGTCGAAGCCGTGGTCCAGCACTATTTCGACGGGCTTTACGAAGGCAACGCCGACACCCTCGGCGCGATTTTCCATCCCACCGCCGATCTGCGCTGGGTCGAAAAGGGCGAGTTGAAAATCCTCACCGTGCCGGACTGGCTCGCATGGGTTCGCAAGCGGCCCTCCGCCAAGGCCGAGGGCAAGCCGCGCGACGACTTCATCGTCACCGTCGACCGCTCCGACGACAACACCGCCTTCATCAAGGTGAAATGCCAGTTGCCGCCGCGTTACTTCACCGATTATCTGGTGGCGATGAAACTGTCCGACGGCTGGCGCATCGTCTCGAAATCCTATCGCTACGACCTGATCGAACAATAGGCTTTCGCCAACCGGCGCGCGGTCCGTTCCGTCGCGCGTCCCGATCGCGGCCGCATGATCGCCTCGTTCCTCACCTTCCTGTTGATCCTCACGGTGCTGAGCGCCGCGGCGACGCTGGCGCGCAAGCTCACCGTCGCGCCGGCCATCGTCTTCCTGGTGGTCGGCATCGCCATCGCCTTCGTGCCGGGATTCCCGCGCATCGAGATGCAGCCGGACGGCGTGCTGCTCCTGGTGTTGCCGCCGCTGATCTATTCCGCCGGCGTCGCCATGAGCTGGCGCGAGTTCAGGCACAACCTGCGGCCGATCGCGCTGCTCGCCATCGGCTGCGTGATCTTCACCACGGTGCTGGTGGCGGCGGCGGCGCACTGGCTGCTCGGTATGCCGTGGAGCGTCGGCTTCGTGCTCGGCGCCATCGTCTCGCCGCCCGACGTGGTGGCGCCGCTGGCGATCGCCCGGCGGCTGAAGCTGCCGCACCGCATCCTCGTCATCCTGGAGGGCGAGGGGCTGGCGAACGACGCCACCGCGCTGATTCTCTATCGCTTCGCGGTGCTGGCGGCGAGCACCGGCGCGTTCTCGCTGCCGGCCGCCACCGAGACCTTCTTCGCCATCCTGTTCGGCGAGATCATCTTCGGCGTCGTCGTCGGCTGGCTCAGCCTGCGCTTACGCAGATGGGCGCATGAACCGCGCGTCGAGATCGCGCTGTCGCTGCTGACGCCCTATCTCGCCTATCTGGTGCCCGAGCACCTTGGCGGCTCCGGGGTGCTCGCCACCGTGGTCGCCGGACTTTACGTCAGTTGGAACGGCCCGCTGCTGATTCCCTCCGCGACCCGCCTGCAAGGCATCTTCTTCTGGGATTTCGTGATCTGGCTGATCGAGGGCGTGCTGTTCCTGACCATCGGCTTTCAGTTGCGATTGCTGCTGGAGAAAGCCCACGTCATGCCGATGACCCAGATCGCCGCCGCGATCGCGATCACCTCGCTGATCGTGATCGTCGCCCGGTTCCTCTGGGTGTTTCCGGGAACCTATCTGCAAACGCTGTTGGCGCGGCGGCGGCATCGGCGGGCCGAGCATCCGCCGTGGCGCGAAATCGTGGTGATCGGATTTACCGGGATTCGCGGCGTGGTCTCGCTCGCGGTGGCGCTGGCGATCCCGCTGACCCTGCCGGACGGCGATCCCTTTCCTTACCGCGACCTGATCCTGTTCGTCGCCTTCGGCGTCATCTTCGTGACGCTGGTGGGAATCGGCCTCACGCTGCCGCTGGTGGTGAAGGGGCTCGGCCTGTCGCGGCACGGCGTGGCGGAGGCCGTCGCCGAGCGCGAGGCCGAGATCATGGCGCGGCGCGAGATCATCACCACGGCGCGCGGCGAACTCGATCGCATCATCCGGGAACGCAACCTGCCGGATAGCCTCGCCCGCTTTCTCGAAGCGCGCCACGAAACGCGGATGCGCGCGCTGCCCGATCCACCCGCCGAGGCCGGCCAGCCGACCCCGGCCACGCGCGGCGCAAGCCTGGTGCGCGAGATCATCACCATCGAGCGGCGGCACCTGCACCGGTTGCTGCGCGAGGGCAAGATCACCGACGAGACGCGGCGGCGCATCGAGCGCGACCTCGACCTTGAGGAAGCCGCCGTCGATAACAGGGAAAAGAACTCGCCGCTGTAGATGCGGCGTCAAAACGGCCATCGTCATTGCGAGCGCAGCGAAGCAATGACGGAGAGGGAGTCGGCGCGGCCGCGGCTGGAATCTATTCCGCCGCCGTCACCTCGGGCGTCTTGGCGCCGTTGCCGTAACGCTGGTCGATGTAGTCGATCACCAGCGCCTTGAAGTCGGCGGCGATGGTCGGGCCGCGCAGGGTGCGGAATTTCTTGCCATCGACGAACACCGGCGCGGACGGCGCTTCCCCGGTGCCGGGCAGCGAGATGCCGATGTCGGCGTGCTTGGACTCGCCGGGGCCGTTGACGATGCAGCCCATCACCGCGACGTTGAGCGCCTCGACACCGGGATAGCGCGTCTTCCAGCTCGGCATTTCATCGCGGATGAAGTCCTGGATGCTGCGCGCAAGCTCCTGGAACGTGGTCGAGGTGGTGCGGCCGCAGCCGGGGCACGCCGCCACCAGCGGAACGAAGGTGCGGAAGCCCATGGTCTGCAACAATTCCTGCGCCACCTGCACCTCGCGGGTGCGGTCGCCGCCGGGCTCCGGCGTCAGCGAGATGCGGATGGTGTCGCCGATGCCCTGCTGCAACAGGATGCCGAGCGCGGCCGACGACGCCACGATGCCCTTCGAGCCCATGCCGGCCTCGGTGAGGCCGAGATGGATGGCGTAGTCCGAGCGCGCGGCGAGATCCTGATAGACCGCGATCAGATCCTGCACCGCCGACACTTTCGCCGACAGGATGATGCGGTTCTTCGGCAGCCCGATTTCCTCGGCGCGCTCCGCCGAGGTGAGCGCCGATTGCACCATGGCCTCGCGCATCACCGCGCGGGCGTCGCGCGGGTTCGGCAGCGCGGCGTTCTCCTCCATCAGGTGCGTCAGCAGTTCCTGATCGAGCGAGCCCCAGTTGGCGCCGATGCGCACCGGCTTGCCGTATTGGATGGCGAATTCGACGATGTCCGAGAACTGCTTGTCGCGCTTGTCCTTGAAACCGACATTGCCGGGATTGATGCGGTACTTGTCGAGCGCCTCGGCGCAGGCCGGATGATCGGCGAGGAGCTTGTGGCCGATATAGTGGAAGTCGCCCACCAGCGGCACGTTGACCCCGCGCTGGCGCAACCCGTCGCGGATGTGGGGAACGGCGGCCGCCGCCTCGTCGCGATCCACCGTGATGCGAACCAGTTCGGAGCCCGCCCGCGCCAGCGCCGCCACCTGCTCGACGGTCGCGGCCACGTCGGCGGTGTCGGTGTTGGTCATCGACTGCACCACAATCGGCGCGCCGCCGCCGACGGCGACGTGGCCGACCATGACCTGGGTGGTGGCGTGTCGCGGCTGCGGGCCGGCGACGTCGGTCTGGGACGATTTTTCGGGCTTGTTCATGGCGTCTCGAATATCAGGTTTTCGGCGGTTTCAGCAATGCGTCAGTCGCATTGGGGGCCGGGCGGTTCACGAGGTAGAGCCCTGCGGTCACCAGGATCGCGGCCACCCCGAAAGCCGCCGTCAGCGGATCATCAAGGATGAAATGGCCCGCCGCGACCCCGAACAAAGGGGTAAAGAAGGTAAATGCCGACAATTTGCTCGCGGAATAGCTCTTGATCAACCCGAACCAGAGCAGAAATGTGGCGCCGATCACCCAGACCGCCTGATAGATCAGCAGAATCACCGCCGAGGTCGGCGGGACGCCGGGCAGGGTTTCACCGCCGACCAACGCCGCCAGAGCCAGAATCGGGATTGAAATCGCCAACTGGTAGGACAGCCCCTTCTCGGCCGGCGCGTGGCGCAGCCGGCTGGCCTTGATGATTAAGGTGGTGGCGGCCCACAGGCTCCCTCCGACGATCATGCAGAGATCGCCCAGCAAGACCTTGACGCCGACATTCGGCTGCGGCACGCCGATCGCCACCGCGACGCCGACGAACGACAGCGCCAGCCCGCTCCATTGCAGCCGGCTCAGGCGCTCGCCCAGAAAGCGATGGGATCCGAACGCCACGAAGAACGGCGCGGTATACAAAAAAACCGCGGCGCGCGAGGCCGTGGTCCAGGTCAGCCCGCCATAGACGAAAATGAATTCGACCCCGAACGCCACGCCGGCCAGCAGTCCCGGCCGCCACGTGCCGTCGCGCGCCAGCAGCGGCACGCCGCGCACCCACGCGACAATGAGCACCACCACAAGCCCGCCGCACGACCGCAACGCCGCCTGGATCATGGGCGGAATGTCCGGCAGCACCAGCTTCACCACGACCTGATTGAAGCCCCAGGTCAGGCAGAGCAGCAGCACGATGGCGATCGCGGCGGCATCGAGCGGTCGTTCCGTGGAAGGCGCCGGGGTGTGGGTCATCGCGTCAGTTGGTCCGTCAGGGGAGAGGAAGCAGTTTAGCCCGATTGAGTCCGGCGAAGCGAACGATCAGCCCGCGAGCTGCGCCCGCGCCATCGCGACGCCCTCGCGCGCGAGTTCGTCGGCGCGCTCGTTATCGTCGTGGCCGGCGTGGCCCTTGACCCAGTGCCAGCGCACGGTGTGCCGCGCCATCGCTTGATCGAGCCGCTGCCACAGGTCGACATTCTTCACCGGCTTCCTGTCGGCGGTGCGCCAACCGTTCTTCTTCCAGCCGTGGATCCAGCCGGTGATGCCCTGGCGAACATATTGGCTGTCGGTATGCAGATCGACGGAGCACGGCTTTTTCAGCGCCTCCAGCGCCGAGATCGCCGCCAGCAATTCCATGCGGTTGTTGGTGGTATGGGGCTCGAAGCCTTTCAATTCCTTGCGCGCGTCGCCGGATTGCAGGATCGCGCCCCAGCCGCCCGGCCCCGGATTGCCGGAGCAGGCGCCGTCGGTGTGGATCGTCACGATCGGGAGATCGCTCACGCCGGCGATCCGGAATAGGCGACGCCGTAGCCGGCGATGTCGTCGACCGACTGGTGAAAGCGCAGCTTGCGGACGTATTCCAGCGGGTCTTTCGGCTTCACCAGCGCGCCCGGCGGCACGTTGAGCCAGTCGATCAGGCGCGTCAGCAGGAAACGCATCGCGGCGCCGCGCGCCAACAGCGGCAGCGCCGCCTGCTCGGCCTCCGCCAGCGGCCGCTGCTTGCCGTAGGCATCGAGCAGGGCGCGCGCCTTGGTGACGTTGAAGGCGTGATCGGGCTCGAAACACCAGGCGTTGAGGCAGATCGCCACGTCATAGGCGAGGATGTCGTTGCAGGCGAAGGGAAAATCGATCAGCCCCGAGAGCGTGTCGCCGAGGAAGAACACGTTGTCCGGAAACAGATCGCCATGGATGACGCCGACCGGCAGCGCGGCGGGCCAGCGCGCCTCGAGGTAATCCAGTTCGCGCGCCAGGAAATCGCGCAACCCCGGCTGCACCTCGTCGGCGCGCGCCGCCGCCCGCTCGAACAGCGGCCGCCAGCCCGCGACCGATAGCGGATTTGCCCGAAACATGGGAAAGTCGCGGCCGGCGAGGTGCATCCGCGCCAGCGCATCGCCGACGCCCGCGCAATGCGTCGCGGTGGGGCGGCGCGGCCACATGCCTTCGAGGAAATTGATGATCGCGGCGGGGCGACCGGCAAGGGCGCCGTAAACCTCGCCCCTGGCGTTGCGTTCGGGCTGCGGGCAATGCACGCCGCGCGCGGCGAGATGCGCCATCAGGGACAGGAAATACGGCAGGTCGTCCGCCGCCACGCGCTTTTCGTAGAGCGTGAGAATGTAGGCGCCCTTGCCGGTGTGCAGCAGGAAGTTGGAATTCTCGACGCCCTCGGCGATGCCCTTGTACGACAGCAACTCGCCGATGTCGTAGCCCTTCAGGAAGTCCGCGAGGTCTTCGGCGGCGACGTCGGTGTAGACCGCCATGAAAAACTACTCGGCGGCGTCGGGGCGCAGCGAGCGGGGCAGCGGGAAGAACTCGTTCTCCTCGGCGGCCGACACCGTCTCCACGTTCAGTTCGTAGCGCTCGGCGAAGGCATCCATGATTTCCTCGACGATCACTTCCGGGGCCGAGGCGCCGGCGGTGATGCCGACGCTCCGGACGCCCTCGAACTTGGCCCAGTCGAGATCGGAGGCGCGCTGCGCCAGCACCGCGATTGGGCAGCCCTCGCGCTCGGCCACCTCGCGCAACCGTTGCGAGTTCGACGAGTTCGGCGCGCCGACCACGATCAGCGCGTCAACCACCGGCGCCACCTTCTTCACCGCCAGTTGGCGGTTGGTGGTGGCGTAGCAGATGTCTTCCTTGTGCGGCCCGTGAATGTTCGGGAACCGGCTCTTGAGCATCGCGACGATCTCCGCGGTGTCGTCGATCGACAGCGTGGTCTGGGTGACGAAGGCGAGATTGTCGGCGTTCTTCGGCGTGAAGGTCGCGGCGTCCTCGGCGGTCTCGATCAGGGTCACCGCGCCGGGCGGCAATTGCCCCAGCGTGCCGACCACCTCGGGATGATGGGAATGGCCGATCAGCAGGATTTCGTGGCCGCGCTTGAAATGGATCGCCGCCTCGCGATGCACCTTGGTCACCAGGGGGCAGGTGGCGTCCAATGAGAAGAAATTCCGCTCGATCGCCTCGGCGGGGACCGATTTCGGCACGCCATGGGCCGAAAACACCACCGGCGCCTTGGTCTCGGGGATTTCGGCGAGTTCCTCGACGAAGATCGCCCCCTTGGCGCGCAGGCTGTCCACGACATAGCGGTTATGCACGATTTCGTGCCGGACATAGACCGGCGCGCCATAGAGCTTCAGCGCGCGCTCCACCGTATCGATGGCTCGCACCACGCCGGCGCAGAAACCACGGGGCGAGCAAAGCACGATTTTCAACTGCGGCTTGGTCTGCATGGAGGCGATCCGGAACCTGTACGCCCGCTCCGGCGGGCACAAACGGGATTTTTGCGGAAAAGGGCGCGATATCTCGACGGCCGACAAGCCGGTGCCTAAGGACTTGGGCCGGGTTTGCGGCCCTGTCAAGACCGTTCAGCGCCCCATTGCGCGTTTCGGCCGGGGGGGACTATATAGAGGCGCAATCCCGTCATCCCCGATGACCACACTACTCCGCCTCCGAAACGAGGTGGGCGGAGCCCAAAGGAGATTTGCCATGAGCAATGCACCGCTGATGCCGAAGGCGACCGCCGTGTGGCTCGTCGATAACACGGCGCTGACGTTCGACCAGGTGGCGGATTTCACCAAGATGCACCCGCTTGAGGTGCGCGCCATCGCGGACGGCGACGCCGCCCAGGGCATCAAGGGCATGGACCCGATTTCCACCGGCCAGCTCACCCGCGACGAGATCGAGCGCGGCGAGAGGGATCCGAACCATCGCCTGCGGCTCAGCGAGAGCAAGGTGGTGCTGCCGCCGGCCGCCAAGAAAAAGGGGCCGCGCTATACCCCGGTGTCGCGCCGCCACGAGCGCCCGAGCGCGATCCTGTGGCTGGTGCGCAACCATCCGGAGTTGAAAGACAGCCAGATCATGCGGCTGGTCGGCACCACCAAGACCACCATTGCCTCGATCCGCGACCGCACCCACTGGAACGCGCAGACCCTGACGCCGATGGACCCGGTGACGCTGGGCCTGTGCTCGCAGATCGAACTGGATTTCGAGGTGCAGCGCGCGGCGAAGGAAAAGCCGGCCGATCAGGCTGTCGGCGGCGCCACGCTGCTGCCGGCGTCGGAAACCACCCGCAGGGACGAGGACGAAGCGTCCGGACACCAGCACGACGACCTCAACGTCGACGCGGTGTTCGCCAAGCTGAAGACCATCGGCGGCAAGAAGCCGGACGACGACGAGGAATGATCCATCCCGGTTTCGTCATTGCGAGCGCAGCGAATCAATCCAGTCTTCCTTGCGACTCCTGGATTGCCTCGAACCTTACTGCCCGTTGAGCATCCGCTCGGCGAGGTTGCGGTGGCCGCGCTCCAGCCGGTCGACGGCGGCGCCGCGCTGGGCGTCGCGATTCTTGCGGCAGGCGACGTAGGCGTCGGAGCCGGGAGTGACGCCATTGGCGCGGCAGATCGCGTCGTCGTCGGCCTGCGCCGCCGCCGCGGCTTCCGGCGCCTGATGCCGCTCGAAGCTGGAGCAGCCGGAAAGCGCGAGCCCCGCGGCCAGCAGCAGCATGGCGCGGGTCCGGATGGAAAATCGAACGGCAGTCGGCATGCGGGATTCCGTCAGGTCCAATGCGGGACCGCCGATGTGGCCCGGCATTTCATCCAAATTGAGGCCGCACCTAAACCCTTCCCTTGAGCGCCGCGCCGATCTCGTCGAGCACTTTGGGGTCCTCGATGGTCGCCGGCACGGTCCACGGCTCGCCGTCGGCGATCTTGCGGATGGTGCCGCGCAGAATCTTGCCGGAACGGGTCTTCGGCAGCCGCGCCACGGTGATCGCCAGCTTGAACGCCGCCACCGGCCCGAGTTTCTCGCGCACCAGCGCGACGATTTCCTTTTCAATGTCCGCCGGCGGCCGCGTCACGCCGGCCTTGAGCACCACGAGGCCGCAGGGGATTTCGCCCTTGATGGCGTCCTTGATGCCGAGCACGGCGCATTCGGCCACATCCGGATGCGAGGCGAGGATTTCCTCCATGCCGCCGGTGGAGAGCCGGTGGCCGGCGACGTTGATGATGTCGTCGGTGCGGCCCATGACGAAGACATAGCCGTCCGCGTCCTTGTAGCCGGCGTCGGAGGTTTTGTAGTAGCCGGGAAACTCGTTGAAGTAGGCTTCCTTGCAGCGCTCGTCCTGTTGCCACAGGGTCGGCAGGCAGCCCGGCGGCAGCGGCAGCTTGATAACGATCGAGCCCATGGTGCCGGCCGGCAGCGGCTTCGCCGCCTCGTCGACGATATCGACCTGATAGCCCGGCATCGGCACCGTCGGCGAGCCATGCTTGACCGGCAGTTGCCCGAGCCCGACCGGATTACCGGCGATGCACCAGCCGGTCTCGGTCTGCCACCAGTGATCGATCACCGGCACCTTCAACTGCGCCTCCGCCCATTCGATGGTCGGCGGATCGGCGCGCTCGCCGGCGAGGAACAGCGTGCGGAAATTGGAGAGATCGTACTTGCGGATGAATTCGCCGTTCGGATCGTCCTTCTTGATGGCGCGGAACGCGGTCGGCGCGGTGAAGAACGCCGCCGCCTTGTGCTGCGAGATGACGCGCCAGAACGCCCCGGCGTCCGGCGTGCCGACCGGCTTGCCCTCGTACATGATCGAGGTGTTGCCGTGAAACAGCGGGCCGTAAATGATGTAGCTGTGGCCAACCACCCAACCGATGTCGGAGCCGCACCACCACACCTCACCGGGCTTGACGCCGTAGAGATTGTACATCGACCAGTTGATGGCGACGAGGTGGCCGCCGTTGTCGCGCACCACGCCCTTCGGCACGCCGGTGGTGCCGGAGGTGTAGAGGATGTAGAGCGGATCGGTCGCCAGCACCGGCACGCAGGCGGCTTCCTTCCCCGCCGCCATCGTCTTGTCGCGCAGTTCCTTCCAGTCGTGATCGCGGCCGGCGACCAGATCGCAGGTCTGCTGCGGCCGTTGCAGCACGACGCAGGCCGGCACCTTATGCGCCGCCAGCCGGATCGCCTCGTCGAGCAGCGGCTTGTAGGCGACGATGCGGCCGGGCTCGATGCCGCAGCTCGCGGAAATCACCAGCTTCGGCCGGGCGTCGTCGATCCGGGTCGCCAGTTCCTTGGCGGCGAAGCCGCCGAACACCACCGAATGCACCGCGCCGATGCGGGCGCAGGCCAGCATCGCCACCATCGCCTCCGGGACCAGGGGCATGTAGATGATGACGCGGTCGCCCTTGGCGACGCCGAAGTCCTGCATCGCCGCGGCGAAGGTCTTCACCTCGCGCAGCATCTGCGCATAGGTGTAGGTGGTGACGCTGTTGGTCACCGGCGAATCGTGGATCAGCGCCAGTTGATCGGCGCGGCCGTTCGCGACATGGCGGTCCAGCGCGTTGTAGCAGGTGTTGACCACGGCGCCGGCGAACCAGCGGCCGTAAAGCCCCATGTCCGGATCGAACACCTTTTTGGCCGGCTCGATCCAGTCGATGGCCCGCGCGGCGTTGCCCCAGAAACCCTCGGGATCGCGCATGGAGCGCGCATAGGCTTCGAAGTAGCGGCTTTTGTCCTGCATATTCATGGGTATGCTCTCTTGACGGTCCTGTTCTTTGCGACCGACCATGCGCGTTCGAACCGGCGGTTGCAAGGGGACATAAAGCGACATCAGCCCGTGACGGGATAGCCGGTCATCTCCAGATAGCCGACGCCGTCGTGGCTGCCGTGAACGGCGATCGGGCCTTCCCAATAGGGAAAGCTGGTAGCCATCCAGCTCCGCGGGTTGAGCGGCGCGGCATCGACGGCAAGGCCGTGAGAGGCGACCTCGACACGCCATTGCGTCGGCAGGCGCCGCCCCGCGACCTCGGTGAAGCCGCGCGGCGTCATTTCGATGGCGTCTGACGGCAGCGGCACCGAGCGGCCGTCGCGGCCGATCCAGTTGCCGGCGAAGTAATGGCCGCCGTCGGCCTGCCGCAGCCGGAACAGCATCACCTTGTCGCCGCCGTCGAGATGCAGCGACAGCCAGTCCCATCCGGTCTGGTCCGCCGCGAGCGGCTGGCTCGACCATTCGCGGTCGAGCCACGCCGGCCCCGACACCGCGATGGCGCGGCCGTCGAGGACGATGCGGCCGGTCGCGGTGAACCAGGGCTGGCTATAATAATACGACGCCTGCCCGCGCTCGGACTTGCGGCTGTAGCCATGGTCGCCCTGCAACACCAGCGGCCGGTCGGCGTCGAGCCGCAGATCGTAGCCAAACCCCTCGCCCGCCGCCTGTAACCGCAGCGGCGCGAACGTCTCGTTCGACAGCGGCGGCAGCGCCGCCATCCGCCACGCATCGATCCACGCCTCGAACGGCGCGACATCGACGCCGGCCTGCCCGACGCCGCCGCGTGCAAAAGTCTCATTGAAGCGATGCGTGGCCGCGCCGGTGACGGCGGCGTGGCCCATCCAGATCTGCTGGTTGGCCCAGCCTTCGCGCTGCGGGCCCGGCGCCGTCGCTTGCCGGAACAGCGTCCACTGCACGCCATAAGCCGCGCCGCCGGCGTCGCGCAGGTTGGCGGTGACGTACCACCACTCGATGCGAAAATCGGGATGCGCGCCGAAATCGTCGGGAAAGGCGAACTTGCGCCCCGGCGTCACCGCCGCGAATCCGGCCGCCGCGCCGCCAAGCCCGGCGAAGCCTTGCGCCGCCGCGCGCGCGCCGAGGCCGAGCCACGCAAGGCCGGCGACAAAGCCGCGACGGGACATTCCGCGATCAGCGTTCATTGGCGAAAATCCGGATCAACGTCGCGGGCTGCATCCGCGCCAGCCTGAGGACCGGCGGCAGCGTCGCCAGCAAGGCCGCCACCATGGCGACGCCGAGCAGTTCGAGCAACTGCGCCGGGAACACCTGGAACGGCAGCCGCCAGCCGAACGCCTTGATGTTGACCACCGCGATCAGACACCACGCCACCACAAGGCCGAGCGGCAGCGCCAGCAGCGCGGTGACGCAGGCCACCGCCATGGTTTTCATCAGTTCGATCGCGGCCAGCCGCCGCCGCGTCAGGCCGATGGCCCACAGCGGGGCGAGTTGCGGCAGCCGCGATCCGCTCAGCGTCATCAGGCTGGTGAGCAGCGCCACCCCGGCGACGCCGAGCGTAAAAGTGTTGAGGGCGGCGGTCACCGCGAAAGTGCGGTTGAAGATGCGTTTCGATTCCGCCTTCACCGTGGCCTGATCGGCCAGTTGCCGCGCGTCGAGATGGAATTTTTCGCGCAACGCCGCGAGCACGCCGGCGATATGCTCCGGCGCGACGAGGAGGCCGAAGCGGGTTTGCGGCGTCTCGGGGAAATGCCGCAAGAGCGCGTCGATGTCGACGGCCAACTGACCCTTCGGATTGCCGTAATCGCCATAGACGCCGACCACGTCCACCGACCAGTCGTCATCGATCCGCAGGCGATCTCCGACGCCAAGATGAAGGCGGCGCGACAATTGCTCGCTGACGAACGCGGCGCCGCCGCGATGCATGCGGTCCCATCCGTCGGCGGCGGCGCGCAGCAGCGGCCAGTTGTCGCGATAGGTGGCGTGATCGGCCACGCCCATGATCTGGACCGGCGCGCCGCCGATCCGGATCTCCGTTCGCGCGCCGGGCAGCACGGCTCCGATATCGTCGCGCGCAGCGAGCCAGCGGCGGATTTCGGCGGCCTGGGTTTCATTCGCGGCGCTGACGTAGATATCGGCGGCGAGCCGGCCGTCGAGCCAGCGCGTGAAGGTGACGCTGAAGCTGCGGACCATGGTGCCGACGCCGACATTGACCGCCAGCGCCAGCAGCAGCGCCATCAGCGCCAGCGATAGTCCCGGCAGTTGCTGACGGCTGTCGGCCCAGAACCACGCCGACAGCGCGCCGCGCGCGCCTTTCGCGGCGAGTTGCAACGCGCCGTCGAGCACGACCGGCAGCGCCAGCGCCGCCGCCAGCAACAGCGCGGCGAGCACCGCGAACCCGGCCAGCAGCGAATCTCCGAACAGCAGGACGCCACCCGCGGCGATCAGCATCAAGGCCGCCAGCGCCCCCTGCCGCGAGAGCCAGCGCCGCTGCGCCTGTCGCCATGCGTCGGGCTGGGCGGCGGCGAGCAGCGGCAGCCGCGCCATGCGAACGAGGCTCGCCGTCGCCGCCGCCAGCGCCCCGCCGACGCTCATCGCGATACCAGCGAGCCACCAGCGCGGTTGCAACGCCAGCGCGCCGGGCAGTTGCGCGCCGTAGAGCCCGCGCAGGCTGGCGGCGACGTCGGGCAACAGCGCGGCCGCGATGACGTAGCCGCACACCAACCCGACCAGCCCGCCGACCAGCGCGAGAAACACCAGTTCGGCCACCACCACGACGTTCAGCAACCGCACGGAGACGCCGCAGGCGCGCAACGTTCGCAGCGTCGGCCGCCGCTGCTCGAAGGCGAGCCCGATGGCGGAATTGACGATGAACAGCCCGACCAGGAACGACAGCAGGCCGAACGCCGTGAGGTTGAGATGAAAACTGTCGGTCAGCCGCGCCAGATCGGTTTCGCCGTCCGGCGCGACCCATTGCAGATGGGTGCCCGCGACAGTCTCCGGCAGTTCGGCGGCGTTCCGCGTGGTGTGGCCGACCAACAGCCGCGAGACCAGCCCCGGCCTGTCGAGCACGCGCTGCGCCATACCGATATCGACGATCAGCACGCCGGGCGCGAGCTGCGGCTGCGGTTGCAGCGGCG
Organism: Xanthobacteraceae bacterium; assembly: GCA_023954195.1. Taxonomy (GTDB): domain Bacteria; phylum Pseudomonadota; class Alphaproteobacteria; order Rhizobiales; family Xanthobacteraceae; genus 62-47. Next base: position 115,474 of record JAMLIK010000004.1, on the reverse strand, counting down.
GCAGTTCGGCGGAGCGATCGATGCGCGGCGTCGCGCCGGGCCGGAGGCCGAGATCGCGCAGCGTTTCCGGCGCGATCAGGGTGCGGCCGGGCGGCGCGACGAAGGCGTGAAGATCGCCGCGCCCGACCGCCGCGCCCGCCGCGGTTTCCGCCGGCATGGTGACCGGCTCGATGCCGATCAGCCGCAGCGCGCGGCCGCCCACCTCGACACGCTGTTCCAGCACCGGCGATACCGGCCACCCCGCGCGCCGCAACTCAATGAAGGCGGCTTGCGGGAACGTCGCGTGCGCGGGATCGATCAACATCGCGACGCGCGTGCCGCCGAACAGCGCGGCCGCCCGGTCGTAGCTGGTCCGCGCCTGCTGGTTGAGCGCCTGCACGCCGCTCCACAAGGCGGTGGCGGCGATCAGGCCCACCAGCAGTGTCGCAAGCTGCAACGGATGCCGCCGCCAATGGCTCAGCAACACCGCCAGCACCCAGAGCGCGCGTCTCATGTCAGGCGGCCGCCGCGAAGATGCAGCCGGCGGTCGAGCCTCAAAGCCAGCCGCGTCGAATGCGTCACCATCAGCAGCCCGCAGCCGGAGCGCGCCACCAGGTCGCGCAGGAGACCCACCACCTCGTCGGCGGTGACCTCGTCCAGATTGCCGGTCGGCTCGTCGGCCAGCAGCAGCGCCGGCTTCACCGCCAGCGCGCGGCCGATGGCGAGGCGTTGCTGCTGCCCGCCGGACAGTTGTTCCGGGTAACGCTTCAACAACGCGTCAAGCCCGAGCCGCGCGCTCAGTTCCGCGAGCCACGCGGGATCGGAGCGTCCGGCGAGACGCGCCTGAAACACCAGATTGTCGGCGACGGAGAGACTCGGCACCAGGTTGAACTGCTGGAAAACCAAGCCGAGCCGGGCGCGGCGCAGCGCAGCGCGGCGCACGTCCGGCAGGCCGGTGACGCACGCGCCCTCGATCCACACCTCGCCGCCGTCGGCCTGGTCCAGCCCGGCGATCAGATGCAGCAGCGTGCTCTTGCCGCTGCCGGACTCGCCGGTCAGCGCCACGCTCTCGCCGGGCGCAACCGCGAGGCCGACGCCGCGCAACACCTCGACCGTTTCCTGCGCCGAGCGATAACTCTTGCTGAGATTGACGACTTTCAACATCGGGCGGGCATGACCTGGTGCGCGGATGTCCAAGCATAATCGCGCCCCGCGGCCAAATCACGATCCACTGCTCCGCCGCCTCGGCGATGCGCGCTCTTTTCAAATCGGCGATTGCCACGAAGCCAAATCAACGGTTAGCATCGCAACGGCCATGATCGAACCGAAAAAGCCGGAAAAACCGGGGGGAACGCGCATGACGGCACAACCGACTCCGAAAGGAGCCTGGGGCATCACGTTCCTGTTGTTCCTGTTCATGGTGGTCAACTTCGCCGACAAGATCGTGGTCGGCCTTGCCGCCGTCCCGATCATGCACGACCTTGCGCTCGACGCCGAGCAGTTCGGCCTGCTCGGCGCGTCGTTCTTCTTCCTGTTCTCGATCTCGGCGGTGATCGTCGGCTTCATCGCCAATCGCGTCGCGACGCGCTGGGTGCTGCTGGTGCTGGCGCTGATCTGGGCGCTGGCGCAGTTTCCCATGGTCGGAACCGTCGGCTTCACGACGCTGATGATCTGCCGGATCATTCTCGGCGCCGGCGAGGGCCCGGCCTTCGCGGTTGCCGTACATGCGATCTACAAGTGGTTCCCCGACGAAAAGCGCACGCTGCCGACCGCGGTGCTGTCGCAGGGCTCGGCGTTCGGCGTCATTCTCGCCGTGCCGTCGTTGAACTGGCTGATCGTCAATTATTCATGGCATCACGCCTTCGGCGCGCTCGGCATCGTCGGCCTGCTGTGGTCGGCGGCGTGGCTCTGGCTCGGCAAGGAAGGCCCGCTGGTGCCGTCCGTGACCGAGAGCGCGGGCGAAGCCCGCTTCTCCTATGCGCACCTGCTCACCTCGCCGACTTTCATCGGCTGTTGCGTCGCGACTTTCGGCGCGTATTGGGCGCTGGTGCTGGGCCTGACCTGGTTCACCGCCTTCATCGTGCAGGGCCTTGGATTTTCCCAGAGCGCGGCCGGCCCGATCTCGGTGCTGCCGTGGGTGTTCGGCGCCTGCGTAGTGATCGTCACCGGCTGGCTGTCGCAGCGGCTGGTGACGCGCGGAATGTCGACGCGATACGGGCGGGGCGTGCTGGGCGCCGCGCCCCTGATCGCCGGCGGCGCGCTGCTCATGCTGATGCCCTATGCCCACGGCGCCTGGCTGCCGATCGCGCTGCTGGTGGTCGGCGCCGGGCTGTGCGGCTCGATCTACGTGGTCTGTCCGCCGATGCTGAGCGAGTTCACCCCGGTGTCGCAGCGCGGCGCGGTGATCGCGATCTATGGCGCGATCTACACCCTCGCCGGCATCGTCGCGCCGATGGTGATGGGCCACATCGTGCAAGCCGCCGGGAGCAGCACGCAAGGTTATCTGCATGGCTTCGCCATCAACGGGGTGGTCATGATCGCCGCCGGCGTGCTCGGCCTCGTGCTGCTGCGGCCCGGCACCGAGCGGGCGCGGCTCGCGCGCCGCAGCGCCCAAACGCCGCAATTCGCGCGCGGCTAAGGAGCGTCATGCGAGCGTGACGTCTCGCCCCGCTCCTGGATCAGCGCCAGCAGCACCGTCAGCGTCATGAAGATCGCCGACGCGCCGAACACCCAATGCGGCATGTGCCGGTCCATGATCCAGCCGTACAGCAGCGGCCCGGCGATGCCGCTGAGATTGAACCCGGTGGAGACGATGCCGAAGGCGCGTCCGGCCGCGCCGGGCGGCGCGGCGTTGCGCACCATCATGTCGCGCGACGGCGCGATCACGCCGCTGAGGAAGCCGGCGACGGTCAGCGCCGCCGCCAGCACCCCCTGCGGCCATGTCGTCACCGCGATCGCCAGCACGATCAGCGCGTTGACGCCGAAGCAGGCGGCCGCGACCCGGCCGTGGCGCGCGGTGCGATCCGCCAGCCAGCCGCCGGCCAGCACGCCGGTCGCGCTGGCGGTCAGAAACGCCGTCAGCGCCAGGTTGGCGCCCGCCAGCGTGCTGCCATAGCCGTCCATCAACGCCACCACGCCGAAGGAACCGATGCCGGAGTTCGACAACCCGAGCAGCAGGAAGAACGCCGTCAGCAGCAGGATCGCCGGCGTCATCACCGACACTTTTGGCGCGGCGACGCCGAAGGCCGAAACCGCGCCGCCCGCGTCCGGAACGCGGACGAGGGCGAGCAGCAGCGCCACCAGCGGCCCCACGGCGCCGATGACGATCAGCGCGCCGCGTCCGCCCAGCGCCAGCAGCAGGCCGGCGACGATGGCCGGCGTCACCGCGCCGCCGAGGAAGCCGGCGAAGGTATGGATCGAGAACGCCCGGCCCATCCGCGTCTCGTCCATGTGCGCCGAAAGAATCGCGTAGTTGGCCGGATGATAGACGCTGTTGGCGAGCCCGAGCACCGCCGCGCAGACGATCAGGTTGGCGTAGCTCAGATTTAGCGCCAGCAGCACGAAGGCCAGCCCGCCGACGAGAAGACCGACCAGCAGGATCAGCCGCGCGCCGACGCGGTCCACCAGATAGCCGACCGGCGCCTGCGTCAGCGCCGACATCACCGCGAACACGGTGAGCGCGAAGCCCAGCTCGACGAAGCCGACGCCAAGCCGCTCCCGCAGGAAGGGGAACAGCATCGGCAGCACCAGGATGTAGAAATGGCTGACCCAATGCGCGATGGAGATGGCCGTCAGCGTGCGCAGCGTCGCATCCCGCTCGCGCGGAAGATTGACAACTCCGTCGACCATGCCGCGCCGGCTCCTTTCCACCGGCCCGGCAATTATCTGATCCAATGGCGATTTGTCCATCGGCGGCGGCGCATGACTGCCCCTCCCCGCGTCCCGCCGCCGGGACCGTGGCGAAATCCTTTGTGCCAAGGCCGCGCGCGGTATAAAAGCCGACATTCGCAACGCATCCAGATTCGCCGACGCTCCGCGACGCGCGGGCTGTTGCCCTCGGAACAAGCCGCCATCAAGGCGATCTCTCCCAGCGCCGCATCGTCGCGGCGAATGCGATCGCCACACGGGAGACGACATGAAGAAGCCGAAACTCGAGCTCGAAGAACCGCAGCGCAAAACCGTCGTTCGCGCCGACAAGGCGCCGACCGAAGGCTATTCGCTGGTGGTGGACGGTCACTTCAAGTCGCACCACGACACCGTCGAAGCCGCCGAAGAAGCCGGACTGGCGCTGAAGCATCGCTACCGGATGTTGCAGGTCCAGGTTTACGACGCCGCGACCAAGACCCGCTCGATGATTCAACTGCCGCCGGGCACCTAGAGCCGTCCGCCTTCCGACGGAAGCAAAATCGTCATTGTCGGGCTTGCCCCGGCAATCCATCTCTTGAAGCGACTCATCTTTTCTGATGGATGCGCGGGTCGAGCCCGCGCATGACAATTCCATCCAAACGAATTCCGCTATAGCGCCATTTCCGTTCCGATCAAATCGGAACGAGGCTCTATCCTTGCCCCTCTGCGGCATCCGCCGCGCCGCATTTCCATCCGGCGCTGTTGCGCCCTCGCCACAGAAATCGCGCGATCGCGGTTGCGCGCGCCCGGGCGCTGTGCTTGTTTGAAAGCGTCGACGGTGCCTCCCGAGGATTTTCCAACGGAGGTGAAACGGGAATGCGGTGCGGGGATTGTTTCGATCCCCTATTCCGCGGCTGCCCCCGCAACTGTAGGCGGTCATCCGATCCACGATGCCACTGGACCTCACACGAGTCCGGGAAGGCGGATCCGGATAATGACCGCGAGCCAGGAGACCGGCCGTTGACGAACTTGACACGTTCGACGGTGGGTCGACGAAAGGGGCATTATGAATTACCGGAAATTCGCTGCCGGCACGGCAGCCTGTCTTGCGTTGTCTCCGATCTGCGGCGGCGCGAACGCGCAGTCGCGCATGGATGAACTTCCCAATATCGTGGTGACGGCGGATCGCGCGCCGGAGCCGATCAGTTCGACCGGCAGCGCCATCAGCGTCATCAGCGGCGAGACGCTGTCGACCAGCAGCCCGACCTCGGTGGTCGACGCGCTGCGCTCGGTGCCCGGCCTCGCGGTCACCCAGAGCGGCGGCCCCGCCGGCACCACCGGCGTCATGCTGCGCGGCGCCAATACCGGGCAGACGCTGGTGCTGATCGACGGCGTCCGCGTCAACGACCCGACCGGCATCGGGACCGAATTCAATTTCGCGGTGCTGGCGCCGGGCCTGATCGACCGCATCGAGGTGCTGCGCGGCCCGCAAAGCGCGCTGTACGGCTCCGACGCCATGGGCGGCGTCGTCAACATCATCACCAAGAAAGGCACCGGCCCGGCGCAATTCAACATCCGCACCGAAGCCGGCAGCTACGGCACCATCTCGACCACGGCGTCGGTCGCGGGGACCACCGGACCGTGGTCCTACGCGGTGACCGGCGCCGCCACCCATAGCGACGGCTTCTCCAGCTACGGCTATCGCGTGCCATCCATCCAGGCCCAATTCCCGCGGCTCGAAAACGATCACCTCAACCGCGTCGGCGGCTCGGCGCGGATCGGCTACGACGCCGGCGACGGCGTCCGCTTCGACGCCGGGATTTCCTCGACTTTCACGCGCGGCGGCTACGATGCCGGCTATGGCGCGTTCCCGGATACGCCGTCGGTCGCGACGCAGCAATTGCGGCAGGTATGGGCCAAGGCGGCGTTCGATTCGCTCGGCGGCATGCTGACCCAGTCGATCTCCACTTTCGCGACCCAGACGCTGCGCTCGTTCAACGACATTTCCTACGGCGCGACCCAACTGCCGGCCGACACCTATCACGCGATCACCGATTACATCGGCAACAGCGTCGGCGCTGAATATCAAGGCACGCTGAACATGGGCAAGGCGGGCACGCTCACCTTTGGCGCGCGGACCCAGCATGAGACCGCCGGCATCGCCACGACGAACATCTCGCCGTTCCCGACCCCGAGGCTGTCGGACCTTCAGGCCGCGCAGGACACCAACTCCGGCTTCGCCCTGTGGAAGCTGCCGATCGGCGAGCGTCTCAACATTTCGCTCGGCGGCCGCGTCGACGACGTGACCAATGTGGCCAGCTTCGGAACCTGGCGCGCGACGGCGGCCTATGACATCACCGAAACCGGCACCAAGCTGCGCGCCAGCGCCGGCACCGGCGCCAAGGCGCCCTCGCTCTATCAGCTCTATGGTCCCTATGGCGGCAATCCCGACCTCAAGCCCGAGGAAAGCACCGGCTACGACGCCGGCATCGACCAGAGCCTGTTCGACGGCCGGATGAAGCTGTCGCTCACCGGCTTCCATAATCGATTCAAGAACATGATCGATTACGTCTACGATCCGGTCAATGTCTTCAACGGCAAGTACGTCAACGTCGCCAACGCCGAGACCCAGGGCATCGAGTTCGCCGGCGACGTCGACATCATGCCGGGCAAGCTGCGGCTGAAGGCCGCCTACACCTATCTGGAATCGCGCGACCTCGACACCGGCCTGGTGCTGGCGCGGCGGCCGAACCACCTCGCCCGCATCGCGCTCACCATCACGCCGACCGAGCGCTGGCTGATCGAGCCGCGCATCCTGCATGTGTCGAATCGCTTCAGCGGCACCGACGAGATGTATCCGCTTGCCGCCTATACTCGCGTCGATCTTTATACCGAATACAAGATCGACGATAACTGGAAGGGGTTTTTGCGCGGCGAGAACATCTTCAACGCGCACTATCAGGAAGTGATGAACTTCGGCACCACCGGGCCGGCGGTCTATGGAGGCTTCAACGTCACATGGTGACAGCCAGGGGGCGGCCGCGCGGCGCACCGGGACCATCGTCGCGATGGTCCTGCTGGTCGCGCTGCTGGCGGTGATCTCGCTCGGCGTCGGCCCGGTGCGGATGTCGCCGCTGAAAGTGCTTGAAGCACTGTTCGGCGGCGGCGACGACGTCCATCAGGTGATCGTGCGGCAGATCCGGCTGCCGCGCGCCATCCTCGCGGTTGCCATCGGCGGCATTCTCGGCCTGTCCGGCGCGGCGCTGCAAGGCTTGCTGCGCAATCCGCTGGCGTCGCCCTCGTTGTTCGGCGCGCCGCAGGCGGCGGCGTTCGGCGCGGTGCTGGTGATCGCGCTGGGGCTCGCCGACGTGCGCTCCTACGCGCTGCCTGCTGCTGCGATCGCGATGGCGTTCCTCTCGGTGTTCGCGCTGCTGGCGGTGGCGGGGCGCAACGCCGGCCTGCTGATCCTGATTCTCGCGGGGCTTGCGATTTCCAGCCTCGCCGGCGCCGCCACCGCGCTGGCGATGAATCTCTCCAGCAACCCCTTCGTGGCGCTGGAGATCGCGTTCTGGCTGCTCGGCTCGCTGGAGGATCGCAGTTTTCGCCACGTCATGCTGGCGCTGCCGTTCATCGCCATCGGCGCGGCCGTCCTGATGAGCCAGCGCAGCGCGTTGCGCGCGCTCAGCCTCGGCGAGGAAACCGCGCAGAGCCTCGGCGTCAACGTCGGTTCGTTGCGGCTGATCGTGATCCTCGGCGTCGCCTTCGGCGTCGGCGGCGCGGTGGCGGTGACCGGCTCGATCGGCTTCATCGGCCTGATCGCGCCGCATCTGATGCGGCCGCTGGTCGGCTACGATCCGGCGCGGCTCTTGGTGCCGAGCGCGCTGGCCGGCGCGGCGTTGCTCACCGCCGCCGACATCGCGGTGCGCGTCATTCCCTCTACCAGCGATATCAAGGTCGGCGTGCTGACCTCGCTGATCGGCGTGCCGTTCTTCCTCTATCTGATCATGCGCGAACGCCGCGCGCTGGGAGGCGGCGTCGGATGATGGAAGCCTTCCTCACCGCGCAACACCTGAGCGTGACGCTGGCCGGGCGCGAGGTGCTGCACGATATCGCGCTGGCGCTGCCGCGCCGGCATCTGGTCGCGCTGGTCGGGCCCAACGGCGCCGGCAAGACCACGCTGCTGCGCGCCCTGGCGGGGCTGCTGCCGTCACGCGGCGCGATTCATGTCGGCGGCGACGCCCTGAGCGCGCTGTCGCTGCGCGAGCGCGCCAAACGCTTCGGCTACCTGCCGCAGGGCCACATCGTGCATTGGCCGCTGCCGGCGCGCGACATCGTGGCGCTGGGGCGCTATCCGCACGGCGCGACCGATCCGGGGCGGCTGTCGGCGCGCGACGCCGAAGCCGTCGAGCGCGCGATGCGGGCGACCGACGTGACGCAATTCAGCGCCCGCCCCGCCACCGAACTCTCCGGCGGCGAGCGCAGCCGCGTCGCGCTGGCGCGCGTGCTGGCGGTGGAGGCGCCGGTGATCCTCGCCGACGAGCCGACCGCCGCGCTCGATCCGCGCTTCCAGATAGAAGTGATGAAGAACCTGCGCGCCGCCGCCGACAGCGGCATTCTCGCCATCGTCGTCACCCACGATCTCGGCCTCGCCGCGCGCTACGCCGACATGGTGATGGTGATGCGGGAGGGCCGGCTGGTGGCGCAGGGGCCGCCGGCGGAAGCGCTGTCCGACGAGATTCTGGCCGATGTGTTCCGCGTCACCGCCTACCGCGCCGGATTCGAGCATCGCATGATCGTCGTGCCATGGGCCGGGCTGTGAGCGCGAGGCGCAAAAGACGATCAACTGGCCTTCTGGCCGCGATCGCGGTCATGGCGGTGGCGCCAGCGCACGCCGCGGCATTGCCGCGCGTCGCCTCGATCAACGCGTGCACCGACCAGTTGCTGGTGGCGCTGGCGGACCCGGCGCAGATTCTCGGCCTCGGCCCCTATGCGCGCGACAACGCGCGCTGGGGCGGCTCCGCCGACGCGCATCGCTATCCGCGGCTGTCGGGCGAGGCCGAGGACGTATTGGTGCTCCGTCCCGACATCGTGGTCGCCAGCAGCTTCACCAAGCGCGCCACCCGCGACCTGCTGAAAGCCCACGGCGAAACGCTGGTCGCCTTCGACATCGCCCAATCGCTCGACGAGTCGAAAGCCCAGATCCGCAAGATGGGCGAAATCACGCGACATCCCGATCGCGCCGAAGCCGAGGTCGCGCGGATCGATGCCGCGATCGCGCGCACGCGGCAATTCGTGGCGCGGAAACGCTACCGCGTGCTGCCGGTCTCGCGGCGCGGCTGGGTGTCCGGCGGCCGCAGCCTGATGAGTTCGCTGCTGGCGGAAGTCGGCCTGTCGAACGCCGCCGGCGAACTCGGGCTCCAGTTCGGCGGCTTCGCCTCGCTGGAAGCCATCCTCAAGCTACGGCCGGATTTCATCGTGGTGTCGAGCGACAGCGATTTCGCCGAGGATGAGGGCCGCGCCTTCCTGATGCACCCGGCGCTGGACCATTTTTATCCGCCGTCGAAGCGCCTCGTGGTGCCGGAACGGCTGACGGTGTGCGGCGGCCCGGCGGTCGCCGACGCGCTGGACCGCATCGTCAGCGAAATCCGCCGCGCCGAGCGCGAGGCCGGCGGCAAAGAAGATGATTGAGAAGCTCGCGGGTTCGGCTTTCGCCTGCCCGTATCCCGGGCGCGATGCAGCGTGTAACGCTGCGTCGCAGAACCGGGATCGTCGTGAGCACCGTGCGTGAGACGGCCCCGGTTCTGCGCAGCGTCACTTCGTGACGCAGCGCGCCCGGGGCACGGAGCCAACTTCAGCAGCCGACTAAGCCGCGGTCCAGCCACCGTCGATGGAGAGGTTGGCGCCGGTGATCTGGCTGGCGTCGTCGCCGCACAGGTAGACCGCGAGCGCCGCCACCTGCTCCACGGTGACGAACTCCTTGGTCGGCTGGGCGGCGAGCAGCACGTCGTTGATGACCTGCTCCTTGGTCATGCCGCGCGCCTTCATGGTGTCGGGAATCTGCTTCTCCACCAGCGGCGTCCAGACGTAACCGGGGCTGATGCAGTTGCAGGTGATCTTGTGCGTCGCCAGTTCCAGCGCCACGGTCTTGGTCAGGCCGGCGATGCCGTGCTTGGCGGAGACATAGGCCGACTTGAACGGCGAGGCCACCAGCGAATGCGCCGACGAGGTGTTGATGATGCGGCCCCAGCCGCGCTTCTTCATGCCGGGCACGGCGGCGCGGATGCCGTGAAACGCCGACGACAGGTTGATGGCGATGATGGCGTCCCACTTCTCGATCGGGAAATCCTCGACCGGCGAAACGAACTGGATGCCGGCGTTGTTCACCAGCACGTCGACCGAGCCGAACGTCGTCTCGCCGAGCGCAACCATCGCCGCGATTTCCGCCGGCTTGGTCATGTCGGCCGGCGAATGCACCGCCTTGACCTTGAAATCGGCCTCGATGCCGGCGCGCTCCTTCTCGATATCCTCCGGCTTGCCCATGCCGTTGAGCACGATATTGGCGCCCGCCTTCGCCATCGCCCGCGCGTAAGCAAGCCCGATGCCGCTGGTCGAGCCGGTAATCACCGCCGTCTTGCCTGTCAGAATACCCATGTCGTGCGCTCCTGTTTCAATCTGTGATGGACGGCGGACGTTGCGCGGCGATGCGATCCTCCTCGGCGGTGAGATCGTAGGTCACCATGGTCTCGCCGCGCTGGGGCTGCTCCAGCCAGTTCCGATGGCGCATCGATGTGTCGACGTCGTGTTCGCCGGAGGCCCAGTGGTCCAGCATCGCGAGACGGGAGAAATCGTAGTCCTTCGACATGCCGTGGTAATTCTTCTGCCGGTAGATCAGATGCACCACGGTGACGGTGTTCTCCTTGACCGCCTTCCGGAGATACCTGACCGAAGCCTCGTCATGCAAATTGTCCGGCAGCTTCGAGAGCAGATCACGCACCGCCTTGCGCGCGTTGTGAATCTTCTTGTGCTGGTCGGTGTTGAGCCGGGTGCGGCTGGAAAAGCGGATATCCTTCTCGCGCTCGAAGGCTTCCTGCATCGTGGACGGCAACGGCCCGCGCGCGCTGAACAGGTCGGCCTGGAAGATCAGCAGGTCGGCGCGGGTTTCCTCGTCGAGCACGTAGTCGAGCGGCGTGTTCGAGGCCACGCCGCCGTCCCAATAGTGCTCGCCGTCGATCTCGATGGCGGGAAAGCCCGGCGGCAACGCGCCGGACGCCATGATGTGCTCGGGGCCGATTTTCTGCCGCGCGTTATCGAAATAAACGAAGTTGCCGGTGGCGATATTGACGGCGCCGATGCTGAGCCGCGTCGCCTTGGCGTTGATGCGGTCGAAATCCACCAGCCGCTCCAGCGTGGCGCGCAACGGCGAGGTATCGTAGAAGCTCAACCCCTCCGGCCTCGCGGTCGGCCAGAACTGCGTCGGCGGAATCCGCGGGATGAAAAAGCCGGGCACGCCGAAGGTGGCGATCAGCGCCGCGCTGCCCTCGCCGAACAGGGATCTTGCGTAGTCGTTCGACGGCACGGATTGCCACGGCACCGGCGCCGAGGCCATTTTCCAGAACTCCTCCAGCCGCTCGACCCGTGTCTCGGGCGAGTTGCCGGCGATGATCGCGGCGTTGATCGCGCCGATGGAGATGCCGGCGACCCAATGCGGCTCGAAACCGTAGCGCCGCAGCGCCCGGTAGGCGCCGGCCTGATAGGCGCCGAGCGCGCCGCCGCCTTGCAGCACAAGCACACGCTGCGCCTGCGCCGGAATCGTAGATTTTGCAATGTCGGATGTTGGCATGATGAGGGTCGGATTGATTGGCAATTCGGGCTGCACCGTGGCGATTGCGGCCGGCGCCGTCAATCGATCAATTGGCCTATAGCGTTCTGAGGCCAAGGGAAGACCCGGTTCGCGCAAAGAAAACGCTTTAAAATATAAGGATGAAGCCCCGTTCCGGCTTGACCGGAACGGATATGCGCCAGGCGATCACATGCCGGTCATCGCGCCGCCACAGGCTTCTCGTCCGGCGCGGCGAGGACCAGCGCCCAGAACACCTTGTATTTCGTGCCCGGCGCGTAGGTGGCGGCGATGCCGAGCTGGGTCACGCCCTTGTGCAGCATGTTGGCGCGGTGCGGCGACGAATCGCGCCAGCCGGAAAAGGCTTCCGCCAGCGTATGATACCCCGCCGAGATGTTCTCCACCGCTACCGACGCCGGATAGCCGGCGGCGTTGAGCCGCTTGCCCAGCGTGCCCGCGACGTCGTGATCGAGCTTGTTGCGCCTCGCCATCGCCATCGCCTGGGCCTCGGCGGCCTTCATCAGTCCGGGATCGACGCTCACCGGACCGAGACCGTTGTTGCGCCGGTAGCCGGAGATCATCGAGGCGGCCGTCGCCGCATCGACCTTGGCCCCACCATGCGCCATGCTGAGATAGAAGGCGGGCTGTTCGGGCGACGGCTCGATGGCGGTGCCGCAGCCGCCCAGCACCAGAAGGCTGCTCAAGGCCGCCACGACGCGCTTCATTTCCGAACCCCCACCGCTCCGATGCCGCCGTTGTTGCACATCAACCATGGCTGAAAGGTGAACGGCTTTCGCATTTCGGCGGCGGCCGGCGACGTCGCGGTTCAATCCGCGAAAATGCGATAGCGCCGCGGGTGCAGTTCCACCGTCTCGCCGGCCCTGAGTGGCTGGTCGCGCGGGGTGTCGATCTCGATCACCGTCTCGCCGCCGCCGGTGCGGACCGCGATATCGGCGCGCTGGATCGCGCCGAACGCGCGCACATGGCGCACCGCGCCGCGCAGGCCGACGCTCTCGGAGCCGACCCGCAGGTCGTGTCGGCGCACATAGAGCTTCGACGGGCCTCCGACATTGGGCGCGGCGATGTTCAGCGGCTGGTCGCCGATCCAGACCCGGCCCTCGGCGACATTGACCGGCAGCACGATGGACTCGCCGATGAAGCCATGGACGAACGCCGTCGCCGGCTCGTCGTAGATCTCGCCCGGCGTGCCGACCTGCTCGATCCGGCCCTTGTCCATCACCACGACGCGGTTGGCGACTTCCAGCGCCTCCTCCTGATCGTGGGTGACGAACACCGAGGTGACGTTGATCTCCTGGTGCAGCGCGCGCAGCCAGCGGCGCAGTTCCTTGCGCACCTTGGCGTCGAGCGCGCCGAACGGTTCGTCGAGCAGAAGGATGCGCGGCGCGGTCGCCAGCGCCCGAGCGAGCGCGATGCGCTGCCGCTGGCCGCCGGACAGTTGGCCCGGATAGCGATCCGCGAGCCAGTCGAGTTGCACCAGATCGAGCAATTCCTTCACCCGCGCGTGGATGCCGGCTTCGTCCTTGCGAATGGCGCGCGGCTGCACCCGCATGCCGAACGCGACGTTCTCGAACACGCTCATGTGACGGAACAGCGCGTAATGCTGAAACACGAAGCCGACCTGCCGCTCGCCCGCGCCGCGCGCCAGCGCGTTTTCGCCGTCGAACGCGACCGTGCCGCCGTCGGGCCAGTCGAGCCCGGCGATGATTCGCAGCAGGGTGGTCTTGCCCGACCCGGAGGGGCCAAGCAGCGCCAGCAACTCGCCGTCGGCGACGGTAAGATCGACGCCGTCGAGCGCGGCGAAGGCGCCGAACCTCTTGGTGATGTTGGCCAGTTCAATCGTCACGCGTCTGTCGCCCCTGATCGAGATGCCGTTCCAGCACGGTCTTCGCCACGAGCGTGACCAGCGCCAGCAAAGCCAGCAGCGAGGCGACGGCGAACGCCGCCACGAACTGGTATTCATTATAAAGAATTTCGACCAGCAGCGGCATGGTGTTGGTCTCGCCGCGAATATGGCCGGACACCACCGACACCGCGCCGAACTCGCCCATGGCGCGCGCGTTACAGAGCAGCACGCCATAGAGCACGCCCCACTTGATGTTCGGCAGCGTGACGCGGAAGAAGGTCTGCAACCCCGACGCGCCGAGCGAGAGCGCGGCCTCCTCCTCCAGCGTTCCCTGTTCCTGCATCAACGGAATCAGCGCGCGGGACACGAACGGGAATGTCACGAACGTCGTTGCCAGCGCGATCCCCGGCACCGCGAACAGGATCTGGATATCATGGCGTTGCAGCCACGGCCCGAGGGTGCCCTGCGCGCCGAACAGCAACACGAACACCAGGCCGGCGATCACCGGACTGACCGAGAACGGCAGATCGATCAGGGTGACGAGAACGCTCTTGCCGCGAAACTCGAACTTGGCAATGGCCCACGCCGCGATCAGCCCGAACATCAGATTGAGGCCGACCGAGATCGCCGCCACCGCCAGCGTCAGCCGGATCGCCGACAGCGACTCGGGTTCGGTCAGCGCCGCGAAATAAGCGCCGGCGCCGTGCGAAAAAGCCTGGACGAACACGATCGCCAGCGGCAGCACCACGAACACCGTTAAAAACAGCATGGTCAGGCCGATGATGATCGCGCGGGCCAGCCAGGGCTCGCTGCGCGCCGTTGCCCTTTCCGGATAGAACTGGATCGCGCTCTCGGACATCGCGGCGCTCCTAGTGAACCGGGATGCGCGTCTGCGCCCAGTGTTGCAGGCGGTTGACGACGAGAATGACCAGGAACGCCGCGACCAGCATGACGACGGCGATGGCGGTGGCGTCGGCGTAACGGAATTCGGCGAGCCGGATCACGATCAGGAGCGGCGCGATCTCCGAGACGTTGGGCAGGTTGCCGGCGATGAAGATCACCGAGCCGTATTCGCCGACGGCGCGCGCGAACGCCAACGCGAAGCCGGTGAGCAGCGCCGGCACGAGGCTCGGCAGGATCACTCGCCGGATGGTCTGCCAGCGGTCGGCGCCGAGGCTCGCCGCCGCCTCCTCGATTTCCGGATCCAGATCGATCAGCACCGGCTGCACCGTGCGCACCACGAACGGAATGCCGATGAAGACCATCGCCATGAAGATGCCGAGCGGCGTGAACGCCACCTTGATACCGAGTTCGGCCAGCGGCGCGCCGAGCCATCCGTTCCGCGCGAACAGCGACGTCAGCGCGATGCCCGCCACCGCGGTCGGCAGCGCGAAGGGAATATCGACGATGGCGTCGAACAGGCGGCGGCCCGGAAAGCGATAGCGCACCAGCGCCCAGACCACGATGCCGCCCATCACCAGATTGACCAGCGCCGCCGCGAAGGCCAGACCGAACGAGATCTTCAGCGCGTTCAGCGTGCGGCGGCTGGTGACGATGCCGACGAACTCGGCGAGGCTGAGTTCGAAGGTTTTCAGGAACAGCCCCGCAAGCGGGATCAGGATGATGATCGACAGCCATGTCAGCGTCAGCCCCATGGTCAGGCCGAACCCCGGCAAGGTGTCTCGTCGTCCCGCTCGTGCTGTCACGACACCGCCTCCCCGCGCCACGATCAATTCTTGTAGATCTGATCGAACACACCACCATCCGAGAAATGGGTCTTCTGCGCCTTGGTCCAGCCACCGAACACGTCGTCGATCCTGAACAGTTCGACCTTCGGAAACGCCTCGGCGTACTTCTTGGCGATCTCGGGATCGGTCGGGCGGTAGTAGTTGCGGCCGGCGATGTCCTGCGCTTCGCTGGTGTACCAGTATTTCAGATAAGCCTCCGCGACCGCGCGCGTTCCCTTCTTATCGACCACCTTGTCGACCACGGCGACCGGCGGTTCCGCCAGAATGGAGATCGAGGGCACCACGATCTCGAACTTGTCCTTGCCGAATTCTTTCAGCGCCAGAAACGCCTCGTTCTCCCACGCCAGCAGCACGTCGCCAACGCCGCGCTCGACGAAGGTCACGGTCGATCCGCGCGCGCCGGTGTCGAGCACCGGAACATTCCGATAGACGGCGCCGACGAATTGCCTGACCTTGTCCTCGCCGCCGAACTTCTTCTCGGCGTAGCCCCATGCGGCGAGGTAGTTCCAGCGCGCGCCGCCGGAGGTTTTCGGGTTCGGCGTGATGACGCTGACGCCCGGCTTGACCAGATCGTCCCAATCCCTGACGCCTTTCGGATTGCCCTTGCGCACCAGGAACACGATGGTCGAGGTGTAGGGCGAGGAATTTCGCGGCAGGCGCTTCTGCCAATCGGTCGCCAGCAATCCCTTGTTGGCGATGGCATCGATGTCATAGGCCAGCGCCAGCGTGACGACGTCGGCCTGCAAGCCGTCGATCACCGAGCGCGCCTGCGATCCCGAGCCGCCATGCGACTGCCTGATCTCGACGCTCTTGCCGGTTTCCTTTTGATAGGCGGCGATGAACGCCTTGTTGAAATCGGCGTAGAGTTCGCGCGTCGGGTCGTATGACACGTTGAGCAGCGAGAGATCCGCCGCGTGAGACGGCGTCACCCGTAGCAACGACGGACTTGCAAGTAACAACGAAGCGGCGGCAAGGGATGTGCGGCGATACATGTCGCTCTCCGATTGTCCGGGACAATATCGTCACGCGGATCACTTCGATAAAGCTGTTGAATCGCGGCCTCCAAGTCAACGAAACCGCATTTCAATGTTTGTCGCGCCGCAGCGGCAATTTGCTACGAAGTCTTGGTGGTGTGGATGCCGCATTCCGTCTTGGCGCGGCCGCGCCAGCGACCGGCGCGCGAATCCTCATCGGCCGCGGCGCGCGAGGTGCAGGGCATGCAGCCGACCGAGCGAAAGCCGGATGCAGCGAGCGGATGCGGCGGCAACGCGGCTTGCGCATAGATCGCCTCTATGTCTTCGCGCGCGGCGTTGGCGAACGGATTGAACTTCAATCGCGCGCCGTCGTCCTCGACCACGGGAATGCTGGCGCGCGCGCCGCCCTGGAAGCGCTTGCGGCCGTTGAGCCACGCGGTGAACGGCGACAGCGCGCGCCGCAGCGGCTCGACCTTGCGGATGCGGCAGCAGGAATCCGGATCGGAGAACCACAATTCGCCGTCGGCATCGTGATGCGCGAGATCGGCGGCGCGCGGCGCGATCGTGCGCACGTCGCGCAAGCCGAGTCGCGCGATCAAGGTGTCGCGATAGGCCAGGGTTTCGTCGAACAGCCAGCCGGTGTCGAGAAACAGCACCGGGATCGCCGGATCGACGTCGGCCACGACTTTCAGCAGCGCGGCGGATTCGGTGCCGAACGACGACACCGCCGCGAGGCGCGCGCGGCCGACCGCGCGCAACGCGGCCTCGACGATCGCCGTCGGCGACGCCTGCGCCAATTGGCGGTCGAGGCGCGCGGCGGCGGCAACGGTTTCGGTCTCGCTCGAAAGCATCGTCATTCGGCGGCCATCAGCAGGCTGGGGCGCGCCGGCACCGAGGCGCGCCACGGCGCGGAACGCGCGACGACGTCGCCGATGACGAGGATCGCCGGGCCGCCGTCGATCTTCCGCACAAGCTCGGGCAGGTCCTCAAGCACGCCGGTCGCCGCTTGCGAATCCGGTCGGGTCACCCGCGCGAACACGCCGACCGGCGTCTTCGGCGAGCGCCCGGCGGCAAGCATCCCGTCGCGGATCGTGGAGGCCGCCGTCATGCCCATGTACACGACGACAGTGGTTTCAAGATCGGCGAGCGAGGTCCAATCGACCCGCGCCGCGTCATTCGCGCGATGCGCGGTGAGAAAGGTGACGCGCTGCGCCTCGCGGCGAAATGTCAGCGGCACCTCGAAGCTCGATGCCGCGCCGAGCGCGGCGGTGACGCCCGGCACCACGGCATAGGCCACGCCCGCCGCGCGCAGCGCCTCGACCTCCTCGCCGCCACGGCCGAACACGAATGGATCGCCGCCCTTCAACCGCACCGCGCGGCGGCCCGCGCGCGCCGCCTCGATCAGCAGGCGATTGACCGCGTCCTGCCCGATGCCGGGCTTGCCGATCCTGCGGCCGACCGGCACGCGCGCGGCGTCGCGGCGGGCGCGGTCGAGAATCGCCGGCGACACCAGCTCGTCGTGGAACACCACATCGGCATCCTGCAACGCGCGCAGCGCTTTCACGGTCAGCAGATCGGGATCGCCCGGCCCGGCGCCGACCAGCGTGACAAAGCCCTCGGCCCTGCCGGCATCATTGCCGCCCGCGAAAGCGGAAGGATCGGCGATGTCGCGCAGCGCCGCCTCCGCCGCGTCCTCGCGGCCTTCGAGAACCGCCGCGCCGATCGGGCCATCGACGACACGCTCCCAGAAGCGTCGGCGCAGCGCGAATTCCGAAATCCGCGCGTGAACGCTCTTGCGCCAGCGGCCGACGAAGCCGGCGAGGTCGCCGATCCGCGCCGGCAGCGCCGCCTCGATGCGCTCGCGCACCCGCCGCGCCACCACCGGCGACGCGCCGCCGGTGCCGATCGCTACCACCACGTCGCCGCGGTCGACGATGGCGGGCGAGATAAAGGTCGAGTGTTCGAGATCGTCCATCACGTTGACCGGCACGCCGAGCGCGCGCGCGCGCGCCGCGACCGCGACGCCAACCGCGCCGGCGCCGGCGCACAGCACGGCGACGACGCCGCCGAGATCAATCCGCGCCGGGTCCCGCGCGTCGAACGTGATGCGCGCGGCGGCGTCGGCATCGAAGCCGGCGAGATCGTGGTCGCCGTCGGTGACGTGCCAGCGGATCCGCGCCCGCGCGGCCGCCAGAATGCGCAGCTTGGCGCGCGCCAACTCGCCGCCGCCCACCAGCAGCACCTCGCCGCATCGCAGATCGAGAAAAACCGGAAGCCAATTCATGCCCAACTCCACGCTCAACCAACTTGAGGGTTGACTAGAATTATTTTCTGTATATCCCTATATCACAGGACGTAAATAGAAAAATTTTACTTCTATCTCGCCCTGAAAAACAGAATGCTTTGCTCTCAATTTCAGGCGCCGCACATGGATCGTCCTTCGCCCACCCTGCCCACCGGGGAACCGCAGCCGTTTCCCCGCTCATCGCTCCCGAACCATGCACAAACCGCGCCAGACCCGAACGGACCGGCGGCGCCGTCGATGGACCGGCTCGATCAGTTGGAGGCACAGAGCGTCTACATTTTTCGCGAGGCCTTCGCGCGGTTGAAGCGGCTGGCGCTGCTGTGGTCGCTCGGCAAGGATTCCAACGTAATGATCTGGCTGGCGCGCAAGGCGTTCTTCGGCCGCGTGCCGTTTCCGGCGCTGCATGTCGACACCGGCAAGAAATTTCCGGAGATGTATGCGTTCCGCGACCGCTACGGCCGCGAATGGGATCTCGACCTGCGCGTCGAGCCATGCCCGCCGATCGACGCGGTCGATCCGACCCTGCCGCCAGCGGCGCGCTCCGCCGCGCGTAAAACCGAGGGGCTGAAGCTGGCGCTGGCCAAATACGGCTTCGACGGCCTGATCGCCGGCATCCGCCGCGACGAGGAGGCGACCCGCGCCAAGGAGCGGGTGTTCTCGCCGCGCGGCGCGGAGGGCGGCTGGGACGTGCGCGATCAGCCGCCCGAATTCTGGGATCACTTCAACGCTGCCCCGCCGCCCGGCGCGCACCTGCGCATCCACCCGATCCTGCATTGGACCGAGGCGGATATCTGGGCTTACACCCAGCGCGAGAACATCCCAATCATCCCGCTGTATCTCGCCAAAAACGGCAAGCGCTATCGCTCGCTGGGCGACGCCGACATCACCTTCCCGGTCGAGTCCAATGCCTCAAACGTCGCGGAAATTCTCGATGAACTGGCCGCGACCAAGGTGCCGGAGCGCTCCGGCCGCGCGCTGGATCACGAAACCGAAGATGCGTTCGAGCGGCTGCGCGTCGCCGGCTATCTCTAACTCTCACGGCCCCCGCGAACTTTCAGAGTCCCGCCATGAACATGATCGTCGCCCATCGTCCCGTCGCTCCGAACGTTGCAACGTCCTCGCGTCCGCTGGTGCGCATCGTCATCGTCGGCCATGTCGATCACGGCAAATCGACCCTGATCGGCCGTCTGCTGCATGAGACGGGAAGCTTGCCGGACGGCAAGCTGGACACATTGAAGGCGGTCAGCGCGCGGCGCGGCATGCCGTTCGAATGGTCGTTCCTGCTCGATTCGCTGCAAACCGAGCGCGATCAGGGCATCACCATCGACACCACGCAGATCGCCTTCCGCACCCCGCACCGCGACGTGGTGCTGATCGACGCGCCGGGCCATGCCGAATTTTTGCGCAACATGATCACCGGCGCGGCGCAGGCCGACGCCGCGCTGCTGTTGATCGACGCCCATGAGGGCGTCCGCGACCAGACCCGCCGCCACGGCTATCTGCTGCACCTGCTCGGCGTGAAGCAGGTGGCGGTGGTCGTCAACAAGATGGATCGCGTCGGCTATAGCGAGGCGCGTTTCCGTGAAGTCGGCGACGAGATATCCGCGCACCTCAAAGGCCTCGGCGTCGCGCCGGCCGCGATCATTCCGATCTCGGCGCGCGAGGGCGACGGCGTCGGCGCGGCCTCGCCACGGCTCGACTGGCATGGGGGGCCGACCGTGATCGGGGCGATCGATCAATTCGAGCCGGCGCGCGCGCTGGAGCAATTGCCGCTGCGGCTGCCGGTGCAGGCGATCTACAAGTTCGACGACCGCCGCATCGTCGCCGGCCGCATCGAGTCCGGGGGTCTTGCGCGCGGCGACGAGATCGTCATCATGCCGGCCGGCAAGATCGCAAAAATCCGTTCGGTGGAAAGCTGGCCCGCGGCATCGCCGCAGACCGCCCATCGCGCCGGCCATGCCGTCGGCATCACGCTCGACCGCGAGCTGTTCCTGGAGCGCGGCGACATCATCGGCCATGCCGCCGCCGCGCCGCGCGCCACGCGGCGGCTGCGCGCCCGGATCTTCTGGCTGCACGACACGCCGCTCAACGCCGGCGATGCCATCCTGGTCCGACTCGGCACCCGTGAAAGCCGGGCCACCGTCGCCGCCATCGACCAGGCGATCGATCCCGGCGAACTCGCCAGCGGCACCAGCGCCGTCATCGCCCGCAACCATGTCGGCGAAATCGAGATCGCGCTGACCCAGCCGATCGCCGCCGATCTTCACACCGACAATCCGCATACCGGCCGCCTCGTCATCGAGGTCGACGGCCGCATCGCCGGCGGCGGGCTGGTGATCGGCCTCGACGCCGCTCCGCGCGCGGCGCCGGTCGACATCGTGCCGGTGGAATCGGCGCTGCGGCCGGAGGAGCGCGCGGCGCGCTATCGCCATCGCGGCGCGGTGGTGTGGTTCACCGGCCTGCCCGGCGCCGGCAAATCGACCCTGGCGCGGGCGCTGGAGCGGTGGCTGTTCCAGGGCGGCGGCGCGCCGGTGCTGCTCGACGGCGATACCCTGCGCGCCGGCCTCAACGGCGATCTCGGCTTCTCCGCGACCGACCGCAGCGAGAACGTCCGCCGCCTCGCCGAAGTCGCGGCGCACCTCGCCCGCAACGGCCACATCGCCATCGTCGCGGCGGTGTCGCCGTCGGCCGAGGATCGCGCGGCGGCGCGGCGTATCAGTGGCGCGCTGTTCCGCGAAGTCCATGTCGCGACCCCGGCGGCGGTCTGCGAAAGCCGCGATCCCAAGGGCCACTACGCCAAGGCGCGAGCCGGCGGCCTCGACGGCTTCACCGGCATCGGCGGCGATTACCAGCCCCCCGAGGCCAGCGAGCTGACCCTCGACACCTCGCGCCATACCGTCGCGGAGGCGACCGCCGACATCGCGCGGATGCTGGCCCGGACCGGTGTGCTGCCCGACGCCGTCGCCGATCCCGCGGCATCCTGACCAATAACATCAGCGTCGTCCTCGCGCAGGGGCCTTCTCACGGCGGCGGGCGGGCGCTAAAAGGGGCGCTCAACCCGCCTCGGCACGGGCTTTTCGCGGCGTTTTCGCGCCAAATTCCGCCCCTTGCCACCGCTCTCGTGAGACACCCCGTTATGAACCGCATCGACGCCCACGGACTGAAGATCGCCCCCGTCCTGCACGATTTCATCGTCAAGGAAGCCCTGCCCGGAACGGGCGTCACCTCCGACGCCTTCTGGGCGGGCCTCGCCGGCCTCGTCCGCGATCTCGGGCCGAGGAACCGCGAATTGCTTGCGGTGCGCGATACGTTGCAGGCCAAGATCGACGACTGGCACCGCGCCCACAAAGGCAAGCCGTTCGACGTCAACGCCTATACCGCCTTCCTCAAGGACATCGGCTACCTGCGGCCGGAGCCCGCCACCAAGGACGTCGAGACCGCCAATGTCGATGAGGAAATCGGCAAAATCTGCGGCCCGCAACTGGTGGTGCCGCTGACCAACGCGCGCTATGCGCTCAACGCCGCCAACGCACGCTGGGGCAGCCTCTACGATGCCTTCTACGGCACCGACGCCATCCCGCACGACCCCAGCGACACCGCCAAGGGCTACAGCAAGGCGCGCGGCGACAAGGTGATCGCCAAGGCCAAGGCGTTCCTCGACGAGGCCGCGCCGCTCGCCTCCGGCCACCACGCCGACGTCACCGGCTACAGCGTCGCGAACGGCGCGCTGGTGGCGAAGACCGCCAAGGGCGACGTCGCTCTCAGGAATCCGAAGCAGTTCGCCGGCTTCCGTGGCGACGCGGCCGCGCCCCAGGCGATCCTGCTGGTCAACAACGGCCTGCATGTCGAGATCGTCATCGACCGCAGCCACGCCATCGGCAAGGACGATCCGGCCGGCGTCGCCGACATCGTGATGGAAGCCGCCGTCTCCACCATTCTCGACATGGAGGACTCGGTCGCCGCCGTCGATGCCGAGGACAAGGTGCTGGTCTATCGCAACACGCTCGGCCTGATGAAGGGCACCCTCGAAGACACCTTCGAGAAGGGCGGCAAGACCATGACCCGCGCGCTCAACGCCGACCGCGTCTACACCGGCCCCGACGGCAAGGAGGTCAGGCTGCACGGCCGCAGCCTGCTGTTGATGCGCAACGTCGGCCATCACATGTTCACCGACGCGGTGCTCGACGACCAGGGGCGGGAAATTCCCGAGGGCCTGCTCGACGCCGCCGTCTCCGGCCTTTTGGGCCTGCACGACCTCAAGAGCGGCGGCAAGACGCGCAACAGCCGCACCGGCTCGATCTACATCGTCAAGCCGAAGATGCACGGCCCCGACGAGGTGCAACTGACCTGCGACGTGTTCGGCCGCGTCGAACAAATGCTCGGCCTGCCCGCCAACACCATGAAGGTCGGCATCATGGACGAGGAGCGCCGCACCACGGTCAACCTCAAGGCCTGCATCCAGAACGCGTCGGCCCGCATCATGTTCATCAACACCGGCTTCCTCGACCGCACCGGCGACGAGATCCACACCTCGATGGAAGCGGGGCCGATGATCCGCAAGAACGACATGAAGGCGCAGCCGTGGATCAAGGCTTACGAGGACTGGAACGTCGACATGGGCCTGCTCGACGGCCTGCCGGGCCATGCCCAGGTCGGCAAGGGCATGTGGGCCGCGCCCGACAAGATGGCCGACATGCTGGCGCAGAAGATCGGCCATCCGAAAGCGGGCGCGACCACTGCGTGGGTGCCCTCGCCCACCGCCGCGACCTTGCACGCGCTGCACTATCATCAGGTCGACGTCCACGCGCGTCAGAAGGAACTGAAGGCCGGAGGTCAGCGCGCGAAACTGTCCGACATCCTCACCATTCCGGTGTCGCAATCGAACTGGGCGCCCGACGACGTGCGGCAGGAGATCGACAACAATTGTCAGGGCATTCTCGGCTACGTGGTGCGCTGGATCGATCAGGGCGTCGGCTGCTCCAAGGTGCCGGACATCCATGACGTCGGCCTGATGGAAGACCGCGCCACCTTGCGCATCTCCAGCCAGCATCTCGCCAACTGGCTGCAACACGGCGTCGTCACTCGCGAGCAGGTGATGGATTCGCTGAAGCGTATGGCGGTGGTGGTGGACAAGCAGAACGCCGGCGATCCGCTTTACAAGCCGATGGCGCCGACATTCGACGGCGTCGCCTTCCAGGCGGCCTGCGACCTGGTGTTCAAGGGCCGCGAGCAACCCAACGGCTACACCGAATACATCCTCCACGCCCGCCGCAAGGAGGCCAAGGCTTCTGCTTGAACGGCGGCGGGGCGACGAGGTTTCGTGCCCCGGACGCGGCGCGGCATGAAATGCCGCTCCGCAGAGCCGGGGCCGTTCCAACGGCGGTGTTCGCGACGGTCTCGGTTCTGCGACGCAGCGCTATGCGCTGCATCGCGTCCGGGACATGTTGGTTAGCTTCATCAAAGCCGAGACACACGACAAGTCGTCGCATAAAGCATCAAAAAGCCCCGGCCTGCGACAGGCCGGGGCTTTTCGTATTCGCCTTGACTGCGATCCGGCGCGGCGCCGGACCGGATCAATCCTTCTTGAGGAAGCCCGAGAATTTCTTCTGGAACCGGGAGACGCGGCCGCCGCGGTCGAGAATCTGCTGGGTGCCGCCGGTCCAGGCCGGGTGCGACTTCGGGTCGATATCGAGGTTCAGCTTGTCGCCTTCCTTGCCCCAGGTGGAGCGGGTCTGATATTCGGTCCCGTCGGTCATGACGACCGTAATGTTATGATAATCCGGGTGAATTTCGGCTTTCATGGCAGTCCTCTGACGCCCGCGGCGCCGTTGTTGCGATTAATCAAAGTACGGGATTTGGCCGGCTCTATAACGCACCGCGAAAGCCGAGACAAGCGCCCGCGCGATTTGCCAGCCGGCGCGATGGGGCCTATCACGGGCCGGGCTCGTCTAGAGCCGCTATAAAGTGCGACATTGTTGGGACTGCGAGGCGAGATGAGCCCGGTATTGCGGCGGAACGATCAATCGCAGGCCACGGCGGCACTGCCGCTCGACCCGGCGGTGGCGGAGACGGTCGCCGAGGCCGATTTCGTGGCGCATGCGCAAGCCGACGCGGAGACGCCGGCCGAGGGCGGGCGGCGCAAGGGATTGCGCCCGCTGCTGGCGCTGGCGCCCTATGTCGGGCGCTATCGCGGCCGCGCCGCGCTGGCGCTGGTGGCGCTGGTCGTCGCCGCGCTGACCACGCTGGTGGTGCCGATCGCGGTGCGCCGGATGATCGATTTCGGGTTCAGCCCCGAAGGCATCGCGATGATCAACAGCTACTTCAGCGTGATGCTGGCGGTGGTCGCGGTGCTGGCCGGGGCCAGCGCGCTGCGCTACTATCTGGTCACGACCTTGGGCGACCGCATCGTCGCCGATCTGCGTGGCGACGTGTTCGCGCATCTCACCGCGCTGTCGCCGCGCTTTTTCGATTCCGCGCGCAGCGGTGAACTGATCTCGCGGCTCACCGCCGACACCACCCAGATCAAATCGGCGGTCGGCTCCTCGGTGTCGATCGCGCTGCGCAACTTCGTGCTGTTCGTCGGCGCGGCGTCGATGATGGTGGTCACCAGCCCGCGCCTGTCCGGATTCGTGCTGGCGGCGATCCCGCTGATCGTGCTGCCGCTGGTCGCGTTCGGCCGCTGGGTGCGGCGGCTGTCGCGCAACGCCCAGGACACGCTGGCCGACGCCACCGCCTATGCGTCGGAACTGGTCAACGCCATCCGCACCGTGCAGGCGTTCACCAACGAGCGGCTGGCTTCGACGCGGTTCAGCGGCGAGGTCGAGACCGCCTACGAGGCGGCGCGGCGCTCGACGCAGGCGCGCGCGATGCTCACCGCCATCATCATCTTCATCGTGTTCGCCAGCGTGGTGATGATCCTCTGGGTCGGCTCCCATGACGTGCTGACCGGCGACATCAGCCCCGGCCGGCTCGGCCAGTTCGTGCTCTACGCGGCGTTCGCGGCGGCCGGGCTCGGCCAGCTCAGCGAGGTGTGGGGCGAGGTGGCGGCGGCGTCCGGCGCGGCCGAGCGGCTGTTCGAACTGCTCAGCGTCAAGCCGGCGATCGTCGCGCCGAAAGTGGCGCGGCTGTTGCCGGAGCCCGCGCGCGGCGACGTCGCCTTCGACAACGTGCGCTTCGCTTATCCGACCCGGCCGCAGGCCAACGTCGTCGACGGCATCTCGTTTGCGGTGCGCGCCGGCGAGAAGGTCGCCATCGTCGGGCCGTCCGGCGCCGGCAAGAGCACGCTGTTTCATCTGCTGCTGCGGTTCTACGATCCGGCCTCCGGCGAGATTTCCTATGATGGCGTGCCGATCCGCTCGGTGTCGCCGCAGGCGGTGCGCCAACGCATCGCGCTGGTGCCGCAGGAACCCGTGGTATTCGCGGCCAGCGCGCGCGACAACATTCGTTTCGGCCGGCTGGACGCCAGCGACGCCGAGGTCGAGCGCGCCGCCGATCTCGCCCACGCCAGCGATTTCATCAGGCGGCTGCCGAAAGGTTTCGACACGCCGCTCGGCGAGCGCGGCGTGACGCTGTCCGGCGGCCAGCGCCAGCGCATCGCCATCGCCCGCGCCATCCTGCGCGATGCGCCGCTGCTGCTGCTGGACGAGGCGACCTCGTCGCTCGACGCCGAGTCCGAAACCCTAGTGCAAACCGCGCTGGAGGAGTTGATGCGTCACCGCACCACGCTGGTGATCGCGCATCGCCTCGCCACCGTGTTGTCGTGCGAGCGCATCCTGGTGATGGATCAGGGCCGCATCGTCGAGCAGGGCACCCACGCCACGCTGGTCGCGGCCGGCGGACTGTACGCGCGGCTGGCGCGGTTGCAGTTCGAGGGGGCGTGAGCGTCCGAAAACCGGTTTCCACTTTCCCGGATCATGCTCTAATGATGCCGTGATGCCCGGCGTCGCGGCAGAACGGAAACGGTCATGGTTGCTCGCACTCCTGAAATCATTCGCTATCGTCATTGGCTCAACGACAAATACGGCCTCGCTTTCCCGAATTACGAGGCGATGCGGGCATGGTCGGCGCGCGACCTGGATGCGTTCTGGCGCAGCATCTGGGACTATTTCGACCTGACATCGCCGACGCCGTTCCGGGCGGTGCTCGAACGGCGCAAAATGCCGGACGCGGTCTGGTTTCCGGGCGCGTCGGTCAATTACGCGCAGCAGGTCCTGCGTCACGTCGATGCCGCCGATCGCGCCGGCCTGCCGGCGATCATCAGCAGCGGCGAAAGCGGCGCGATCAGCGAAACCTCCTGGCCCGCGCTGCGGGACAAGGTCGCGGCGCTGGCGCTTCACCTCAAGGCGCGCGGCGTGCGTCCGGGCGATCGCGTGGCGGCCTACCTGCCGAACATTCCCGAAACCATCGTCGCCTTTCTCGCGACCGCCAGCATCGGCGCGGTCTGGTCGCTGTGCGCGCCGGACATGGCGGCGCCCGCCGTGCTCGACCGCTTCAGGCAGATCGAGCCCAAGGTCCTGATCGGCTGCGACGGCGTCACCTATGCCGGGCGCGCTCATGACCGCCGCGCCACGATGGACGAGTTGCTGCGCGCGCTGCCAAGCGTGGAGCACGTCATCATCCATGGCCGCGCCGAGACCCTGCGCCCCGGCGAAGTCCAACTCGCGTCGATCCTCGCCGCGCCGAACCCCGCCATCGAAAGCTTCGCGCCGGAATGGGTGCCGTTCGATCATCCGCTCTGGGTGGTCTATTCGAGCGGCACCACCGGCCTGCCCAAGCCGATCGTTCACGGCCACGGCGGCGTCATCCTGATCGGCCTGGTCCTCACCGCCCTGCACAATGATATCGGCTGTAGCTACGCGGCGGAATCCTTCGGCGAGCGCTTCCATTGGTACAGCACGACCGGCTGGGTGATGTGGAACTGTCAGGTCGGCGGGCTTTTGAACGGCACCACCGTCTGCATTTTCGACGGCAGCCCCGGCGGCACCAAGGACAATCCCGACTGGACCACGCTGTGGCGCTTCGCGGCCGCTGCGAAAGCCACGTTCTTCGGCGCCGGCGCGGCCTATTTCGCCAGCTGCATGAAGGCCGAAATCGATCTGGCCCAGGTCGGCGATCTGTCGAACATCCGCGCGCTCGGCTCGACCGGCTCGCCGCTGAGCCAGGACGTGCAGGAATGGTTCAACGACCGTTTCCGGCGGATCTCCGCGCCCGGCAGCGAGGCGGCCGAGATGTGGTGGGCGAATATTTCCGGCGGCACCGACATGGTCTATGCGTTCGTCGCCGGAAATCGCGCGCTGCCGCAGATACCGGGAACGCTGCAATGCCTCGCGCTCGGCTGCGCCGTCGAGGCGTTCGACGAATCCGGTGATGGCGTCATCGGCGAGGTCGGCGAACTGGTCTGCACCGAGCCGCTGCCCTCGATGCCGCTGTATTTCTGGAACGACCCGGACGGCGCGCGCTATCGCGCCAGCTATTTCGAAACCTATCCGGAAAATTTCGCCGGCAGCGGACGCGGCCCGGTCTGGCGCCACGGCGACTGGATCAGGATCAATCCGGACGGCACCTGCATCATCTATGGCCGCAGCGACGCGACGATCAACCGCCACGGCCTACGGATGGGAACCAGCGAACTTTATTCGGCGATCGAGGCGCTGCCGGAAGTCATGGACTCGCTGGTGGTCGATCTCGAATATCTCGGGCGCGAGAGCTACATGCCGCTGTTCGTCGTGCTGAGGGACGGCCATCCGTTCGACGACGCGATGAAGGCGAAGCTCAACGCCGCCATCGCCAAGAGCCTGTCGCCGCGCTTCCTGCCGAGCGAAATCATCGCCGTCGCGGAAATTCCGCGAACGCTGTCCGGCAAGAAGCAGGAGTTGCCGATCAAGAAATTGCTGCTCGGCCATCCCGTCGAGAAGGTCATCAACAAGGACGCCATGGCCAATCCCGATTGCCTCGGATGGTACATCGCCTTCGCCGAAAAGTATCTCGCGTCACGGCCGGCGGCCTGACCCGCGCCGATTCTTGGAAGGCCGTTGAAAAGGGGCTCCGTGTCCCGGGCGCGCTGCGGCACGAAGTGACGCGGCGCAGAACCGGGACACGGGAGATGGAAGCCGAACCCAGGGGCTTCTCAACAGCCTGCTCAACGCCCGCGCAGGCGGTCGAGCATGTCGGCGGAGGCGAAGCCGTCGGCGGCGGTGCCGATCGAGGCCTGGAAGCCGCGCAGCGCCTCGCGGGTCAGGCTGCCGATCTGGCCGTCGGGGGTGCCGCGATAGAAGCCGCGCCGCGCCAGAAGCTGCTGCAATTCCAGCCGCTCGGCGCGTGACAGCACCCGCTCCTGTCGCGGCCAGGCTTGCGCGAACGGCTGGCCGCCGCGCAGCCGGTCGGCGAAATGACCGATGGCCAGCGCATAGGCTTCCGCCGGATTGTATTTCATGATGGTGCGGAAGTTTTGCAGCATCAGGAAGCCGGGTCCCTCCGCACCCGCCGGCGCTAGCAGATAAGCCTTGTCGCTCGCGTGCGGGAACGGCTTGCCGCCGGGCCGAGCCACGCCGAGGTGCTGCCATTGCGCCAGCGTCATGCTCTTGGCGCGATCCGCCAGCATGTAGTTGAAGCCCTTCGGCACCACCACCTCGTAGCCCCAGGTCCTG
This sequence comes from Xanthobacteraceae bacterium, assembly GCA_023954195.1. Taxonomy (GTDB): domain Bacteria; phylum Pseudomonadota; class Alphaproteobacteria; order Rhizobiales; family Xanthobacteraceae; genus 62-47. Next base: position 86,275 of record JAMLIK010000004.1, on the reverse strand, counting down.
CCGCTCTGCCAGCCGTCCTTTTTCAGGTTGTTGGCGGTGGAGGCGATCAGGTCGGCGGGGTTGTCCACCACGTCGCGGCGGCCGTCGTGGTCGAAGTCGACCGCGTAGCGCTTGAACGAGGTCGGCATGAACTGGGTGCCGCCGAACGCGCCGGCCCATGAGCCGCGCAGGTGCTCCGGCCGCACGTCGCCGCGATGCAGGATTTCCAGCGCCGCCAGGAACTCATCCTTGAAATAGGCCTGCCGGCGGCCGACGCAGGCGAGCGTCGCGGTGGAGTTCACCACGCTGCGGTCGCCGCCCTGGGTGCCGTAGTTCGATTCAATGCCCCAGATCGAGGCGACGATGTAACGGTCGACACCGTAGGCGCGCTCCATGGCGTCGAACTGCGGCTTGTACTGCGCCAGAATCTCGCGGCCGCGCGCGATGCGGGCATCGCTGACCAGGATGTCGAGATAGTCCCAGATCGCCTTGGTGAATTCGGGCTGCGAATCCATCAGGTCCATCAGCCGCAGGTCGGGCGTGAGCCCGGCGGTATAGCGCTCGAAACTTTCGCGCGAGACGCCGCGCCGCGCCGCGTCCGGCCACATCGCCGCGACGCAGTTCGGGAAGTTCGCCGCCGCCTGGCGAATCGCCGCCGCGGTCATCAGGGGATTGCCGGACGCGCCGTCCTCGCCGCTCCACGGCAGCGCCGCCGAGCTTCCGGCCGGCGGCTGCGATGGCGCGCGCTGCGCCGGTTGCGACGGCGCGGTCTGCGTGATCGAACCGGTAAAGAGGTTGTCGAAGATCGAGAACGGCCCGTTGCTGGCGGTTACGCCTTGCGCCACCGCTGCGCCGGGCATGACCAGCGCAGCGAGACATGCCCCCGCCACTCCGCCGATCAGCCGCCGGACGCGCATCGCTGGTTCCGTTCTCTGCATCCCGTCATCCCTGTCGTAAGAATTCATCCGCTTTCAGGAGGCCCGGATAGGGTTTCCATCAGCTTAACAGATCGCAGGTTTTCCGCGATGGTCCCATGGCGAAGCGCCGCAGGGGTTCCGACCACAGATCCGCCTTTGTTGTTGGTTGCAAAACGGCTAGGTAGGCGTAACCGACCTCGCCGTTTTCTCTCACCACAAGAGCCGCCATGAAAATCCGCAAAGCCGTGTTTCCGGTCGCCGGTCTGGGCACCCGCGTCCTCCCCGCCACCAAGGCGATGCCGAAGGAGATGCTGACCATCGTCGACCGGCCGCTGATCCAGTACGTGGTGGACGAGGCCAAGGAAGCCGGCATCGAGCACTTCATCTTCGTCACCGGGCGCAACAAGGGCGTGATCGAGGACCATTTCGACAAAATGTTCGAACTCGACACCACGCTGGCCGCGCGCGGCAAGACGGCGGAACAGGCGCTGCTGGCGCAGTTCCAGCCCGAGGCCGGAGCCATGAGCTTCACCCGCCAGCAGGCGCCGCTCGGCCTCGGCCATGCGGTGTGGTGCGCCCGCGACATCGTCGGCGACGAGCCTTTTGCCGTTGTGTTGCCGGACGAACTGGTGCTCAACACGCCGGGCGTGCTGAAGCAGATGATCGCCGCCGCCGAGACGCTGGGCGACAGGGCCAACCTGCTGGCGGTGGAGGCCGTGCCGGAGGACATGACGCATCAATACGGCGTGGTCGGCGTCGGCGAGCGGCTCGGCCGGGTGTTCACCGTCGACGGCATGGTGGAGAAGCCGCCGAAGGGCACCGCGCCGTCGAACCTCTCGATCACCGGCCGCTACATCCTGCAACCGGACATCTTCAAAATTCTCGAAACCCAGGAAAAGGGGGCGGGCGGCGAGATCCAGCTCACCGATGGCATGCGAAAACTGGCGGAAACGCAAAAATTCTACGGCCTCGAATTCGAGGGCGAACGCCACGACTGCGGCTCGCGCGCCGGCTTCCTGCGCGCCAACATCGCCTACGGCATGGCCCGGCCCGACCTGCGCGACGGTCTGCTGGCGGAGATGAAGAAGTATTTGTGAGAATCACTTCCTCGCATCGCCCTTACGAGGAACGCGAGCGACGAAGCAAATCAGACTCCTGAAAGACCGGGTTGCTTCGCTTCGCCCGCAATGACGTTTTCGACTGGACAGCGGTGCCGTTTCATGGCGACCATCGCGCCGCAACCAGAACCGACCGAGGAAACCCCATGTCCCGCATCATCGCTCTCGCCGGCGCCAGCCTGCTCGTGCTCGCAACCGTCGCGCACGCCGACGATCCGCCGAAGCTGCCGACCGCGGCGCAAAGCGATCCGGTCGCGAACAAGGTGATGCAGGGCTTCCCGCCGCCGCCGGACAAGATCGTGCGCTTCGGCGACGGCACCAGCAGCCGCTTCCCCGGCACCCGCTGGGCCTTCAGCCATATCCGTGAACTGGTGCCGACCGCCAATGTCTGGCGCGGCGACGGGGCGGTCTCGCCGCTGCCGCGCGCGCCCCGCGACATCGATCACATTCCCGTCACCACCATGGACGGCAAGGCGATCACCTTCGGCGACATGCCGGCGCTGACCTATACCGACGGCCTTCTGGTGCTGCACAAGGGCGAGGTGATCTACGAGAAGTATTTCGGCGCCGGCGAGGCGCACGTCCCGCACATCGCCTTTTCGGTGACCAAGTCGTTCGTCGGCAGCCTCGCCGCCATGCTGGTGGCGCAGGGCAAGCTCGATCCCGACGCGCCGGTGACGAAATACGTCCCCGAACTGAAGGACTCGGCCTATGGCGACGCCACCGTGCGCCAGGTGATGGACATGACCATCGGCGTCAAATATTCGGAGAATTATTCCGATCCGAAGGCCGAGGTGTTCGATTACGCCCGCGCCGGCGGAATGATGCCGCAGCCCCCCGGCTATAGCGGGCCGAAGACCTTCTACGACTTCCTCGTCACCCTGAAGAAGGAAGGCGAGCACGGCCAGGTGTTCGCCTACAAGACCTCCAACGCCGAGGTGCTGGCGTGGATCGTCAAGCGCGCCTCGGGCCAGTCGCTCGCCGATCTGCTGTCGAGGGAAATCTGGCAGAAGCTCGGCGCGGAAAACGACGCCTACTTCATGGTGGACAGCATCGGCGCCGAATCCGGCGGCGGCGGCCTCAACACCACGCTGCGCGATCTCGCCCGCTTCGGCGAGATGATCCGCAACAAGGGCAAGTTCAACGGCCGGCAGGTGATTCCGGAAGCGGCCGCCGCCGAAGTCGCCAAGGGCGGCGATAAGGCCAAGTTCGCGCCGGCGGGCTACAAGACGCTGCCGGGCTGGTCCTATCATGATATGTGGTGGCACACCGAGAACGCCAACGGCGCATTCGCCGCGCGCGGCATCTATGGCCAGTCGATCTACATCGATCCGAAGGCGGAGATGGTGATCGTGCGCTACGCCTCCCACCCCTACGCCGCCAACGCCGCCAACGATCCGGTGACGCTGCCGGCCTATGCCGCGCTGGCGGCGGAACTGATGAAGAAATAGCACCGGGGCGACGCGGCATGGCCAGCGATTACAGCTTGCTGCGCGATTATCTGGCGGCCGAGAAGCGCGCCGATTTCACCCTGAGCTTCGAGGAGATCGAGACGATCCTCGACGAAGCGCTGCCGCGCGCAGCGCATCGCGCGGCGTGGTGGGACGTCAGCCGCGCGCCGGAGGAACGGATGCCGCAGCGCGAGGCGATCATCGCGGCCGGCTTCACCGCCACCCGCGCCGTGGACGGCAAAAGCGTCAGGTTCGCCAAGGTGCGGGTGCGACGCTGACCATGCCGGCGGGATTGACGCGACCGGCGTCGCCCTTGCGCGAGCGTTGCGGTGCCGCCCTCAGGCCCTGGCGCGACGCAACGGATGGACGTCGCGATCCGCGCCCAGCAGCCGGTCGCGGATCGCATCCTCGACCTGGGCGAGCAGGCGGCTGGCGTTCCGCGCGCCGGCTTCGGCGGTCGCGGCGCGCAGATCCGCCGCCGCGGCCCGCGCCTCGGCGGCCTCGATTCGCGCCTGGGCGGCGCTGAGCGCCTGCGACACTTCCTGCAAGCGGCGGTCGATATCGCGGATGATCTCGCCGCGGCTGCGTTCCGCGGTCTCGGCGCGGCGCTCGGCGTCGACCAGCTTGTCCACCGCGGACTGGCACATCGCTTGGGCATTGGCCTCGATGTCGCGGGCGCGATGCTCGATGTCCTGGAACATCTCGGCGGCCTGATAGATCAGGTCGAGCGCGGTCGCGCCGTCGGTGTCGTGGGTGGGAAAGGACAGAATATTGCCGGCGTCGCCGGTGTACGATCTGGCGCCGTCATAGCCGCCGGGAGCGGAGCGGCGGAAGCTGCTGCTAGCCTGTGCCATCGATGCCAAAACCCTGGGTGGTTGAAATCTCGCCGTTCTGTCGGCTTATCGGCAGCGATATTCGCCCCGTTATGGTAAACGGCGGGTTAACACGGCCATCGGGTGGCGGGCCGACAAGCGCGCAGGCAGGAGACCATGGACCGATCCGATCAAACCGCCGCGCTGGATCCCCTGAGCAGGCCCTTGTTACCGATCCGGCGTTTTTCCGAATTACGGGTCGGCGAAAAATATCCGCTCCCGGCGCGCACCGTCACGCTTGCGCATTTCTCGGCGTTTCAGGCGCTGACCGGGGACAATCATCCGATTCATTACGACCGAGAATATTGCCGGGCGCGCGGCCACCCGGACCTGCTCGCGCACGGACTGCATGTGCTGAGCCTGACGGCGGCTGGCGCCGGGCTGTTTCCGCACGTGGTCGGGCCGCATCTGATCGGCTTCACCGAGGTCAGCGCGAAATTTCTGCGCGGGGTGTTTCCGGACGATACGATCTACCCGATGCTGGAAATCACCGCGCTCAAGCCGCAACGGACCACCGGCATCGTCGTCATGGCCGCGACGCTGGACAACCAGCGCGGCGAGCGGGTACTCGAAGGCTCGCACAGCTATCTTCTTCGTCTCTGACGCGCCGCCGCCGGCGCAAACCGGTTGCCCCGGCGCGCGGTTTGGTGTCAGGTTCCGTCACCGGTTCGCCGTTCGGCCCCTCCCCACGAAGAAAGCCAGCGCATGAATACCAAGTCTCCCACCATCATCTACACGCTGACCGACGAGGCCCCGGCGCTGGCGACGGCGGCGTTCCTGCCCATCGTGCGGGCGTTCACGGCGCCTGCCGGAATCGATGTCGAAACCAGCGACATCTCGGTGGCGGCCCGCATCCTCGGCGAATTTCCCGAATTCCTCACCGAGGCGCAGCGGGTGCCGGACAATCTCGCCGAACTCGGCCGGCTGACGCTGTTGCCCGACACCAACATCATCAAGCTGCCCAACATCAGCGCCTCGGTGGCGCAATTGATGGCGGCGATCAAGGAGTTGCAGGGCAAGGGCTACAAGGTCCCCGACTATCCGGAAAACCCGAAAACCGACGAGGAGAAGGCGATCCGGGCGCGCTACGCCAAATGCATCGGCAGCGCGGTGAACCCGGTGCTGCGCGAGGGCAACTCCGACCGCCGCGCGCCGCTGGCGGTGAAGAACTACGCCCGCAAGAACCCGCACAGCATGGCCGAGTGGAGCCAGGCATCGCGCTCGCACGTCTCGCACATGCACCACGGCGATTTCTATCACGGCGAGAAGTCGATCACGCTCGACCGCGCGCGCGACGTCAAGATGGAATTAATCACCAACAGCGGCAAGACCATCGTGCTCAAGCCCAAGGTGGCGTTGCAGGACCGCGAGGTCATCGACTCGATGTTCATGAGCAAGAAGGCGCTGCTCGACTTCTACGAGCGCGAGATCGAGGACGCCTACAAGACCGGCGTGATGTTCTCGCTGCACGTCAAGGCCACCATGATGAAGGTGTCGCACCCCATCGTGTTCGGCCATTGCGTGAAGATCTTCTACCGCGACGCCTTCGAGAAGCACGGCGCGCTGTTCGAGGAACTGGGCGTCAACGTCAACAACGGCATGGTCGATCTCTACACCAAGATCGCGACCCTGCCGCAAAGCATGCAGGACGAGATCCGGCGCGACCTGCACGCCTGCCACGAGCACCGCCCCGAACTGGCGATGGTCGACTCCGCCAAGGGCATCACCAACTTCCACTCGCCCAACGACATCATCGTCGACGCCTCGATGCCGGCGATGATCCGCAACGGCGGCAAGATGTGGGGCGCCGACGGCCGCCTCAAGGACGTCAAGGCGGTGATGCCGGAAAGCACCTTCGCCCGCATTTATCAGGAGATGATAAACTTCTGTAAGTGGCACGGCGCGTTCGACCCGAAGACCATGGGCACGGTGCCCAATGTCGGGCTGATGGCGCAGCAGGCCGAGGAATACGGCTCGCACGACAAGACCTTCGAGATCCCCGAGGACGGCGTCGCCAACATCACCGACCTCGCCACCGGCGAGGTGCTGCTCAGCCAGAACGTCGAGAAGGGCGACCTGTGGCGCATGTGCCAGGTCAAGGACGCCGCGATCCGCGACTGGGTCAAGCTCGCCGTCACCCGCGCCCGCCACTCCGGCATGCCGGTGCTGTTCTGGCTCGACCCGTATCGGCCGCACGAGGCGCAACTCATCACCAAGGTGAAAATGTACCTGCACGAGCACGACACCAACGGGCTCGACATCCAGATCATGAGCCAGGTGCGGGCGATGCGCTACACGCTGGAGCGCGTGGTGCGCGGCCTCGACACCATCAGCGCCACCGGCAACATCCTGCGCGACTATCTCACCGACCTGTTTCCGATCATGGAATTGGGCACGTCGGCGAAAATGCTGTCGATCGTGCCGTTGATGGCCGGCGGCGGCATGTACGAGACCGGCGCCGGCGGCTCGGCCCCCAAGCACGTCCAGCAACTGGTCGAGGAAAATCACCTGCGCTGGGATTCGCTCGGCGAATTCCTGGCGCTCGCGGTGTCGCTGGAAGACCTCGGCCTCAAGACCGGCAACGCGAAGGCCAAGCTGCTGGCGAAGACGCTCGACGCCGCCACCGGCAAGCTGCTCGACAACCGGAAATCGCCGTCGCCGCGCACCGGCGAATTGGACAATCGCGGCAGCCAGTTTTATCTGGCGCGGTACTGGGCGGAGGCGCTCGCCGCGCAGACCGAGGACGCGGAGCTGGCGGCGAAGTTCAAGCCGCTCGCCGAGCGGCTGGCGCGCGACGAGGACAAGATCGTCGCCGAACTCGCCGCGGTGCAGGGCGCGCCCGCCGACATCGGCGGTTATTACTTGCCCGATCCGCAGAAATGCGCCGCCGTGATGCGCCCGAGCGCGACGCTCAACGCGGCGCTGGCGCAGGGCGCGTAAAGGCGCGCGCCATGGGGCGTCATTGCCGGGCTTGACCCGGCAATCCATCATTTTGAAAAAAGATGGATGCGCGGATCAAGTCCGCGCATGACGGCGGATGATCCCGCGAAAGTTGGCAAGCCCTTTCACCCCAGCGCCATCAGGCTGGCGTTGCCGCCGGCCGCCGTGGTGTTGATCGAAGTCGAGACTTCCTCCAGCAGCCGGTCGAGATCGTAGGCACAGGCGTCGGTCGCAAGCTCTTGCGCTGACGCCGCCTGCGCCGGCACCAGCGGGCCCGGCAACCGCGCGATCCCGGCATTGGCGGCGATGACGCGCGCGGCGTCGCCCTCGATCAGCGCGCCCGCGAACGGACCGGCCGTTTCCCAGTCCGCGCGCCACGCGATGCGCGCGGCGATGCCGGTCGGGAGCGTCCGCAGCAAGGGCTCCAGCGTGGCGGCGGCGGCGGCAACGGTCGCGGTGTTGCCGGTCGCCAGCGTCGCGGCGATCTGGTGACGGAGCCCGGCGGCGGTTTCCGGCAGCAGCAGCAAATTTCCGCGCGGATGGAGCGTGTATAGATTGTGTTCGCCCACGGGGCCCTTCAACTCGGTAGTGAAGCCGAGCGCCGAGCGCCGTCCGATGTCGCGCGCGATGGCCGCCTCGGCCGCGAGGCCCTGCGCGTCGAGCCATGCGGCATATTCGGCCAGCACCGGATCAACGGCCGCCTGGCGCGGCCTCGCCGGCGCGCGCACGACCAGCCGGCCGAGATAGAGCGGCCCGCCGGCTTTCGGGCCGGTGCCGGAAAGGCCGCGGCCGCCGAACGGCTGCACGCCGACCACCGCGCCGATGACGTTGCGGTTGACATAGACGTTGCCGGCGCGGATGCGGGCGGTGGCCTGCGCGATGGTCTGGTCGAGCCTTGTGTGCAGGCCGAAGGTGAGGCCGTAGCCGGTGGCGTTGATGTCATCGATCAGGCGGTCGAGATCGCGGCGGCGATAGCGGATGACGTGCAGCACCGGGCCGAACACCTCGCGGTCGAGATCGGCCATCGATTCCAGCTCGATCAGGGTCGGCGCGACGAAGGTGCCCGCCGCTGTCTCCGCCGGCAGCGTCAGCCGGTGGACGTTGCGGCCGAGCGCGCGCATCCTGGCGACGTGCCGCTCGATGTTGTCGCGGGCCTCCGCCGTGATTACCGGGCCGATGTCGGTCATCAGCCGCGCGGTGTTGCCGATGACAAGCTCGGCCATCGCGCCCCTCAGCATGGTCAGCACGCGGTCGGCGATATCCTCTTGCAGGCACAGCACCCGCAGCGCCGAGCAGCGCTGCCCGGCGCTGTCGAACGCCGACGCCAGCACGTCGCCGACCACCTGTTCGGCGAGCGCCGAGGAATCGACGATCATGGCGTTCTGCCCGCCGGTTTCCGCGATCAGCGGCAGCGGTTTCCCATCGGCGGACAGCCGCTCCGCGAGCTGCCGCTGGATCGCGCGGGCGACCTCGGTGGAGCCGGTGAACATCACGCCGCGGGTCTGCGGCGCCGCCACCAGCGCCGCGCCGACGCTGCCGTCGCCCGGCAGCAATTGCAACGCGGTTCGCGGCACGCCGGCCTCAAGCAGGATATCGACGGCGGCGGCGGCGGTGAGCGGCGTTTCCTCGGCGGGTTTGGCCAGCACCGGATTGCCGGCGACCAGCGCCGCCGCGACCTGCCCGGTGAAGATCGCCAGCGGGAAATTCCACGGGCTGATGCAAGCGATGGGGCCGAGCGGCGTCTGCGCCGGTCCGAACGTGTCGCGCGCCTGCCCGGCGTAATAACGCAGGAAATCGACCGCCTCGCGAATTTCGGCGACGGCGTTGGCCGCCGATTTTCCGGCCTCGCGCATGACGATGGCCATCAGGGGCTCGATCCGCGCCTGCATCAGGTCGGCGGCGCGCTCCAGCATCGCCGCGCGGGAGGCCGGCGGAACGGCCGCCCAGGCCGCCGCGTTGTCGGCCGCCAGCCGAACCGCCGTGCGCGCTTCGGCTTCGGTCGCCTCGATCACCGCGCCGACAATGTCATGGTGGTCGGCGGGGTTGCGCACCGGCCGCGATGCGCTGTTGCCATTCGAGCCATCGGCCAGCCGGGGCGCGGCGCGCCACGCGATGCGCGCACTGTCGATCAGGCCGCGGGAGAGTCGCGCCAGCGTGATTTCGTCGGACAGATCGAGGCCGATGGAGTTTTGGCGGGCACCTCCGTAAAGCGCGGCGGGCAAGGCGATGCCCGGATGCGGGCTGCCGATCGCCGGCATGGCGCGCGCCACCTCGGCCGGATCGGCGATCAGGTCGTCAACCGACACCGCAGGATCGGCGATGCGGTGAACGAAGGAGGCGTTCGCGCCGTTCTCCAGCAGGCGGCGCACCAGATAGGCCAAAAGCGTCTCGTGCGTGCCGACCGGCGCGTAGATGCGGCAGGGCCGGTCGAGCTTGTCCTTGCCGACGACTTCGTCATAGAGCGGCTCGCCCATGCCGTGCAGACACTGGAATTCATAATCGCCCGGATAAAAATCCGGCCCCGCCATCTCGACAACGCTCGCCAGCGTCTGCGCGTTGTGGGTGGCGAATTGCGGAAACACGGCGTCGCGCGCCGCGAGCAGTTTTCGCGCGCAGGCGATATAGGAGACGTCGGTGTGGATCTTTCGCGTGAACACCGGGAAGTCGGTCAGGCCGTCGACCTGCGCGCGCTTGATCTCGGCGTCCCAATACGCGCCCTTGACCAGCCGCACCGCGATGCGCCGCCGGGTGCGGCGCGCGAGGTCGATGATGAAATCGATCACGAACGGGCAACGCTTGCCGTAGGCTTGCACCACGAAGCCGATGCCGTCCCAGCCCTGAAGCGCCGGATCGTCACACAGCGACTCCAGCACATCGAGCGACAGGTCGAGGCGGTCGGCTTCCTCGGCGTCGATATTGACGCCGATGTCGGAGCGCCTCGCGAGTTCGCACAAAGCCTTCACGCGCGGCAGCAATTCGCCCATCACCCGCGCCGCCTGCGCGCGGCTGTAGCGCGGGTGCAGCGCCGACAGCTTGATCGAGATTCCGGGACCATCATGAATGCCGCGCCCGGCCGCCGCCGCGCCGATGGCGTGGATCGCGGTTTCATAGTCGCGAAAATAGCGCGCGGCGTCGGCCGCGGTCATCGCCGCCTCGCCCAGCATGTCGTAGGAAAAGCGGAAGCCGCGCGCCTCTTGCGGGCGGGCGCGCCGGATTGCCTCGTCGATGGTCTCGCCCTTGACGAACTGCTCGCCCATCATCCGCATCGCGGTATCGACGCCGCGCCGGATCACCGGCTCGCCGCAGCGCGCGATCAGCCGCGTCAGCGCCGCGGTCAGGCTGCCGTCGTTGACGGTGGCGGTCAGCTTGCCGGTGACAACCAGGCCCCAGGTCGCGGCGTTGACGAACAGCGGGCGATGGCGGCCGAGGTGCGAGGCCCAGTCGCCTCTCGCGATCTTGTCGCGGATCAGCGCGTCGCGGGTTTCGGTGTCGGGGATGCGCAGCAGCGCCTCGGCGAGGCACATCAGCGCCACGCCTTCCTGGCTTGAGAGCGAATATTCCCGCACCAGTCCCTCGACGCCGGAGCCCTGGTCCTTTCCGCGCAAAACTTCGATCAGGCGGCGGGCGATGGCCGCGACGCGGGCCCGCGCCGCCGGATCGAGGGTGGCGGCCTCAAGCAGCGGCGGCAGACAGTCGGCTTCCGGCCGGCGGCAGGCGACAGCGATGGCCGCGCGCAGCGGCGTGCGCGACCCGACCGGCGGCGCGAAAACCGGGAGCGGGGACTGGTCGGACGGCGGCGGCGATGACATTGGCGATTCCCTCAAGGCCAAAGGAAAGATCGGGGGAGGCGGTTGAAGATAGCACGTGCGGCAGAATCGATTTGACCTTGTTCGGCTCCACAGGCATCGATATGATCTTAAAAATTAACTGTTTCTGGGATTTTCAACCGCTATGACGGAAAGTTTTAGTGAAATCGATCAGTTCGATCGGAAAATCCTCGATGCCGTGGCGGCCGATGGCCGCATCTCCATCACCGAGCTTTCGGCGCGCGTCGGGCTGTCGAAAACGCCCTGCAAGGCGCGGCTGCAACGGCTGATGGCGGAAGGCTACATCTCGGGTTTTCGCGCGGTGCTGAACCCGGCGAAGCTCGGACTCGACCATGTCGCCTTCGCCGAGGTGAAGCTGACCGACACCCGCGACGCCGCCTTGCGCAGCTTCAACGAGGCGGTGATGAAGATCCGCGAGATCGAGGCGTGTCACATGATCGCGGGACGCTTCGACTATCTGTTGAAGATCCGCACGCCGGACATCCGCCGTTACCGGCTGGTGCTCGGCGAGAAGATTTCCAGCCTGCCTTTCGTCGCCAGCACCTCCACCAACGTGGTGATGGAGTCGGTCAAGGAGACCTGACATGTCCGCCCCGACGCGCGATCGAGGCGCGGCAAACCGCTTGATCCAAGCGGCTTTCGCGGGCGGAGAGTCTGAGAAGGGCGATTTACCCCTTAAAAATAGCGATTCTCGCCAACAAACCTGTGCAAAGGCGCACGGTTTCCCGCTTTTCGCGGGGCCATTCCAATATGGTTCGCGTGATAACGAGGGCGAATCAGAGGAGTTACGATGCCCACCCAGATGTCGAAAGCGCAGTTGATCGAGAAGATCGCGACGCAGACCGAATTGTCGAAACGGGACGTCAAGGGCGTGATGGATACGCTTGTCGAGGTCGGCCACAAGGAACTCAAGAAGAACGGCATCTTCCTGGTTCCGGGTTTCGCCAAGTTCGTCGTCATCAAGAAGCCGGCCACCAAGGCGCGCAAGGGAACCAACCCCTTCACCGGCGAAGCCATGACCTTCAAGGCCAAGCCGGCCCGCAAGATCGTGCGCGCCCGCCCGGTCAAGGCCGCCAAGGACGCGGTGTAACGACGATCCGGGTTTCGCGGGCATGGCACGCAAGGCCATGGCGCTGAAATCCGGTTCGTGACCTCCCTCCCGTCCGCTGCAAACGATATTGGGCCGCATCATGTGCGGCCCAAATCGTTTCGGCCTATACTGCGACCATGCCGTCGCGGCGGGGATGGCGATAACAGGGGATGCGGCATGAGCCTCGACACGATGTTCGACAAGGCCGCGGCGAATGCCGCGCCGGTCGCCGCGATCACCATCCGCCGTCCGGACGACTGGCATGTGCATCTGCGCGACGGCGCGATGCTGCACGCGGTGCTGCCGTTCACCGCCGCGCAGTTCGCGCGCGGCGTCATCATGCCGAACCTGGTGCCGCCGGTGACCACGGCGGACGCGGCGCGCGCCTACCGCGACCGCATTCTGGCGGCGCGGCCGCAAGGCTCCGACTTCCAGCCGCTGATGACCTGCTACCTGACCGACACGACCTCGCCCGACGAGATACAGCGCGGCCACGACGAAGGAGTGTGGGTCGCGGCAAAACTCTATCCGGCCGGCGCCACCACCAACGCCCATCACGGCGTCACCGATATCCCGGCGCTGGCGCCGGTGCTGGAGCGCATGGAAAGGATCGGCATGCCGGTGCTGATCCACGGCGAGGCTACCGATCCCGCAATCGACATCTTCGACCGCGAGGCGGCGTTCATGGAGACGAGTCTCCTGCCGCTGCTCAAGCGCCACCCCGGCCTCAAGGTGGTGATCGAGCACGCCACCACGGCCGAGACGCTGGACATCGTCCGCGCCCACGCCGCGCGCGCGGCGGCGACCCTCACGCCGCATCATCTCGTCATCAACCGCACCTCGATTTTCCAGGGCGGATTGCAGCCGCATCTGTATTGCCTGCCGGTGGCCAAGCGCGAGCGGCACCGGCTGGCGCTGCGCAAGGCCGCGACCTCGGGCGAGGGCTGCTTCTTCATCGGCACCGACACCGCGCCGCATCCGCGCGCGCGCAAGGAGGCCGAATGCTGCTCGGCCGGCATCTTCGGCGGCGCCACCGCGCTCCAGACCTACGTGCAGGTGTTCGACGAGGAGAACGCGCTCGACCGTTTCGAGGCGTTCGCTTCCCTCAACGGCGCGCGCTTCTACGGCCTTGAGCCCAATCGCGGGACCATCACGCTGGAGCGCCGCGAGAGCCGCGCGATGGCCGCGATCGGCGTCGGGGACGACGAGGTGGTGGTGTTTCGCGGCGGCGTCGCGCTGCCGTGGTCGATCGCCTCCTGACCCATGGCATTGTCAAGCGAAGTGGCCCCCGGTTCGCGTGAAGACAACGCGTCAAAGCAAGAATCCAGCGCCCCGCTCCGATTCCATCGGAGCGGAAAGGGCGCGAGCCCGCCGGCGCGCATGATTGACTTGACCTGACGGGCAATTGGCTTTTTTCTGGTTTCCCCGTTTGGATATGCCGCCGAGCGGCGGCGTATCAGTCTCACATCGGCATTGATTGCAGTATCCGGCACGCGCCCGCGCGGGGTTGGGACTTGACGCATCGGGGGGATCGACCGTGCTGGAAGACGACCAAGCCAATCTGCGCCTGTCGGCGCTGCGCTTTCACGAGCTTCCCAAGCCGGGCAAGATCGAGCTGACCCCGACTAAGCCGCTGTCCAACACCCGCGACCTGGCGCTGGCCTATTCGCCCGGCGTCGCCGCGCCCTGCGAGGAGATCGCCGCCGACCCCGAGGCAGCCTATCGCTACACCGCCAAGGGCAATCTGGTCGCGGTGATTTCCAACGGCACCGCCGTGCTCGGGCTCGGCAATATCGGCGCGGCGGCGGCGAAGCCGGTGATGGAAGGCAAGGCGGTCCTGTTCAAGAAATTCGCCGGCATCGACGGCATCGACATCGAGATCGCGGAGAGCGATCCGGTCAAGCTGATCGAGATCATCGCGCCGCTGGAGCCGAGCTTCGGCGGCATCAATCTGGAGGACATCAAGGCGCCGGACTGTTTCCTGGTCGAGGAAACGCTGCGCGAGCGCATGAAGATCCCGGTGTTTCATGACGACCAGCACGGCACCGCGATCATCGTCGCCGCCGCCGTGCTCAACGCCATGCAACTGGTCGGCAAGGATATCGGCAACGTCAAGATCTGCACCTCCGGCGCGGGGGCCGCGGCGATCGCCTGCATGGACATGCTGATCGCGGTCGGCGCCCGGCGCGAGAACATTTTTATCGCCGACAGCAAGGGTCTCGTCACCGCCAAGCGCGGCAATTCGGTCGATCGCTGGCGCGGCGCGTTCGCGCAGGAGACGGACGCCACCGAACTCGCGGACGTGATGACGGGCGCCGATATCTATGTCGGGCTGTCGCAGGCCGGCGCGCTGAAGCCGGAGATGATCCGCGACATGGCGACCAATCCGGTCATTCTCGCGCTGTCCAATCCGGTGCCCGAGATCATGCCTGAGGTCGCCATCGCGGCGCGGCCGGACGCGCTGATCTGCACCGGGCGCTCCGACTATCCGAACCAGGTCAACAACGTGTTGTGCTTCCCCTTCATTTTTCGCGGCGCGCTCGATTCGGGAGCGACCGTCATCAACGAGGACATGAAGCGCGCCGCCGCCTACGCCATCGCGCAACTGGCGCACGAGCCGGCGATGGACGTGACCGCGAGCGGCGCGCCGGCGACGTTCGGGCGCGACTACCTGATTCCGTCGCCGTTCGATCAGCGGCTGATCCTGCGCATCGCGCCGGCGGTGGCGCAGGCGGCGATGAATAGCGGCGTGGCCCGCCGGCCGATCGCCGACATGGCGGCCTATCAGGACAGCCTCAAGCGCTTCGTGTTCCGCTCCGGCCTGGTGATGAAACCGATGATCGAGCGCACGCTCGGCAAGAACATCCGCGTCGCCTTCGCCGACGGCGAGGACGAGCGGGTGTTGCGCGCCGCGCATGTGCTGATCGGCGAGCAGATCGCGCGCCCGATCCTGATCGGGCGGCCGACGGTGATCGAGCAGCGTTTCGAGCGGCTGGGGCTGCCGCTGCGCGCCGGCGACATCGAGATCATCAATCCGGAGGACGATCCGCGCTATCGCGATTACGTCGCGCTGTATCATTCCTTGCAGGAGCGCAACGGCGTGACGCTGGACAGCGCCCGCGCCATCGTGCGCACCAACACCACGGCGATTGGCGCGCTGGGGCTTTTGCGCGGCGAATCCGACGCGCTGCTGTGTGGACTGGAGGGCGACTTCCCCCGTCACGCGCGGGAACTGCAATCGATCCTCGGCCTCGCCGACGGCGTCTCGCACCTGTCGACGCTGTCGGTGCTGATTATGCCGCGCGGCACGTTCTTTCTCGCCGACACCTATGTCAACGTCGATCCCGACGCCGACGAGCTGGTGAAGATCACCTTGCAGGCGCGCGATCACATGAGCCGCTTCGCGATCAAGGCGAAGGTGGCGCTGCTCAGCCATTCCGCGTTCGGCTCGCGCGACGCCGCCTCCGCCGTCAAGATGCGCGAGGTCTATCGCAAGCTGAAGGCGGTCGCGCCCGACCTGCTGGTGGAGGGCGAGATGCCGGGCGACCTCGCGGTCAACGAAACGCTGCGCAAGGGCTACATCTCCGACCCCGCCTTTCCGGGCGAGGCCAATTTGCTGATCTTCCCCAATCTGGAAGCGGCGAACCTGTCGCTGACCCTGCTCGCGGAAATCAACAACGGCCTGCCGATCGGCCCGATCCTGATGGGCGCCGGCAAGGCGGCGCACGTGCTGGCGCCGACGGTGACCAGCCGCGGCATCATCAACATGGCGGCGATCGCCGCCGCCGAGGCGGTGAAGGGCTGAGGAACGAGATATTTTTCGCCTTTTCGGCGGAATCATTCATCGTCATGCCCGGACTTGATCCGGGCATCCATCTTATTGAAAATGATGGATTGCCGGGTCAAGCCCGGCAATGACGCTTCCATCAAAAACGAAGGTGCTCAACGATCCCGTAGCATCAACCCGGTCGCGGCTTCGAGGTCGGCGAGCGCCTGCGCGCCGCTCAGCACCTTGATCGTGGTCATGCCCATCGCCCGCGCCGGCTTCAGGTTGACGCCGAGATCATCGAGATAGACGCAGCGGGCCGGATCGACGCCGAGCGCCGCGACCATCATCTGATAGATGCGCGGATCGGGCTTGCGCAAACCGATCTTGGCCGATTCGATGACGTGATCGAACAGCGTCATCACCTCGGCGACATAGAGCGTGCGGCCGCTGGCGCTGCCGATGGCGTTGTTCGGCAGGTTGTTGGTGATGCAGCCGGTCTTGAAGTTCGCCTTGATGCGGCGCAGCGCCTCGACCATCTCCGGCTGCAGGTCGCCGGACAACAGCGGCAGCACGTCGCGGCCGCGCACCTCGGCGCCGAGCGCGCGCGATTCCGCCGCGAACAATTCGTCGAAGGCGTCGAGATCGACCTCCGCGCGCTCGAACTTGGCCCAGGCGTTTTCCAGATGGTTGGCGGCGTTGGTGCGGCGGATGATATCGGCCGGCAACCCGCGCTCCTTTTCGAACCGCGCGAAGGCGTCGAACGGCGACGAGGTGACGACACCGCCGAAATCAAAAATCACTGCCTCGATCATGGATCCTCGCTTCTCCTCGGACGTCATTGCCGGGCATAGCCGTTCGAAGAACGGCGTCGCTTCGCTCGCCTATGACCCGGCAATCCATCTCTCTTTTAAGAAGATGGATGCCCGGATCAAGTCCGGGCATGACACATCAAATATTTGACCCGATGCAACTCACTGATAACTCGCGACGATGTCGGTCACCGCGCGCTCAAGCTGCTGCGCGGTGGCGCATTGGCGGACCACGGTGCAGAAGGTCGCGTAGCGCGGCATCTCGGAATCGCCAAAGCCCCACGCCATGCGGTTTTCCGGATTGAGCCAGACCAGCCGCTTGGCCCGTTCGCCGATGGTGCGCAGGATGTCGGCGCGCGGATCGAGATTGTTGGTGCGGGCGTCGCCGAGCACGATCACCGTGGTCTGCGGCGTCACCGTCGAGAGCCACTCCTTCTCGAAGTTCTCCAGCGAGGTGCCGTAATCGGACGAGCCGAACCCCACCTTGGCCATGATCTCGCACATCGCTTCCTCGGGCGGCATCGTTTCGAGGATCTCGCTGACCTCGATCAGGTGACCGGAGAACGCGAACGAGCGCACGTCGGACACCACCTCGTGCAGGCTGTGGATCAGCAGCAGGAAGAAGTCCGACACCCGCGCCACCGAGCCGGAGACGTCGCACAGCGCCACGATCTTCGGCTTGTCGCGATGCTTGCGCTTCCAGGCGGTGAGGAACGGCACGCCGCCCCAGGCGGCGTTGCGGCGCAGCGTCCGGCGCACGTCGAGATGGCCGCGGCGCTGCCGCTTGCGCGGCTTGCTGTAGCGTTCGCGCAGGCGGCGCGCGATCCTGCGGATCAGCGCGCGCATTGCCTCGACCTGGCGCGGCTCGATCCGCGACAGCGGCGCGCTGCGCAGAATCTCGTTACGCAGATTTTCCGACTCCTCGCGCCCGTACAATAACAGTGCCTGCGACACCGCCTCGCGCACGGCCTCGCGCAGCGCGTCGGTCGCCGCCGCCAGCCGTTCGGCGGCGGCCGGGTCGGTTTCGGTCAGCCGGTCGAGATCGTCGCGCAGCCGCGCGATGCCCAGCGCGTCCAGCATCCGCGTGGTGAAGATGCCGCGCTGGGTGAAGAAGCGAATGTCGGAAAGCGCCGCCGCGCTGGCCGCATTGGCCATCGCGGCGGCCAGCGCGGTGCGGTCCTGCGACAGCAGCATCTGCGCGAGCGAGCCGAGATCGGCGTCGGACGGCGCGCCGCCTGCCGGCTGCGGTCCGCCCGACGGCGTCTCGCCCGGCGCGGAGGCATCCTCCCCTTCGCTCCCCGCTTCAGCCTCGGCGGCCGGCGGACTCGCCTCGGCGACGGTCGGCGTCTCGAAGAACAGATCGAAACAGTCGTTCAGCGCGCGCTTCTCGTCCTCGGACTTGGCGAGCGTCAGCAGCAACGTGTCGCGCAGCACGTCGCGGTCAGCGAAGCCGACCACGGCGACCGCGCGCATCGCGTCGATGCTTTCGGCGGGCGAGACGTGAACGCCGACGCCGCGCGCCGCCCGGAAGAACCGATGCAGGTTCTCCCGCATCTAGCCGAACACGCCGTGCCGGCCGGCGCGGGCGACGAAGCCGTTGACCTCCGGCAGCGCCGCCTCGATGTCGGCCTCGTATTTCAGCAGCACGTTGAGCGTATCCTTGACCACCTGCGGCTCCAGCTCGGACGCCTGCAACAGCACCAGCACCCGCGCCCAGTCGATGGTCTCGCTGACCGACGGCAGCTTCTTGAGGTCGAGGGTGCGCAGGTCGTTGATGAAGCCGACCAGTTGGCGGCGCAGCGCTTGCGCGATGCCGGGCACGCGGCTTTCGACGATGCGTTCCTCAAGCCGCTGCTCGGGGAAGCCGATATGCAGATGCAGGCAGCGCCGTTTCAGGGCGTCGCCAAGGTCGCGCTCGCCGTTCGAGGTCAGGATCACGGTCGGCGGCGTCACCGCCGAAATCGTGCCAAGCTCGGGGATGGTGATCTGGAAGTCGGACAGGATTTCGAGCAGCAGCGATTCGAACTCGGCGTCCGACTTGTCGATCTCGTCGATCAGCAGCACGCAGCCGGCCGGCTGCTCCAGCGCCTGCAACAGCGGGCGCGGCTCGACGAACTCCTTGGAGAAGAACACGTCGCCGAAGGCGTGAAGCTGGTCCAGCGCCTGCGCCAGCGTCTCCGCGCCGCCCAGCACCTCGCCGAGCTTGTCCTTGAGGATCTGCGTGTAAAGCAGCTGTTTGGCGTATTTCCACTCGTACAGCGCCTTGGCCTCGTCGAGGCCCTCGTAGCATTGCAGGCGGATCATGCTTTGGCCGCGCCAGGCGGCGATCGCCTTGGCCAGTTCGGTCTTGCCGACGCCGGCCGGGCCCTCGACCAGGATCGGCTTCTCGATCTGTTGCGCCAGATAGACGGCGGTGGCGATCTGCCGGCTGGCGATATAGCCCGCCCCCGCAAGTCCGGTTTCGACTTCCGCGATGAGATCCGCCGACCGCTGTTCCGCCACGCCATCCGCTCCCGAACCCAAAAGCCCCTGCCGGGCAAACCTCCCGGCGCGGGCTCTGGCTACGACGTTGCGGGGTCGGCGTCCAGAGGCCGCGTCCTCACGCGCCGCTCATCAGGCCGGATTCCCGTGCCGGGATGCTTAAGCCCACGGACGGGCTTCGTGGACCTTGGCCTCGTAAGCCGCGATCGACGGCTTCTTTTCCATCGTCAGGCCGATGTCGTCGAGGCCGTTGAGCAGGCAGTGCTTGCGGAACGCATCGATCTCGAATTTGACCGTGCCGCCATCGGGGCCGCGGATTTCCTGATTGGCGAGGTCGACGGTCAGGGTCGAGTTGGCGCCGCGCTCGGCGTCGTCGAACAGCTTGTCGAGGTCTTCCTGCGACACCCGGATCGGCAGGATGCCGTTCTTGAAGCAGTTATTGTAGAAGATGTCGCCGAACGAGGTCGAGATCACGCAGCGGATGCCGAAGTCGAGCAGCGCCCAGGGCGCGTGCTCGCGGCTCGACCCGCAGCCGAAATTGTCGCCCGCCACCAGGATCCGGGCGTTCTTGTAGGCCGGCTTGTTCAGCACGAAATCCGGATTGTCGCTGCCGTCGTCGTTATAGCGCTGTTCGGAGAACAGGCCCTTGCCGAGACCGGTGCGCTTGATGGTCTTGAGGTACTGCTTCGGGATAATCATGTCGGTGTCGACATTGATGATCTTCAGCGGCGCCGCGACGCCTTCCAGCGTGGTGAATTTGTCCATGACCGTTCCCGAGTTGCGGAAATGCGCCGACGGGGCGCAACCTGCGGGCGGTTTTAGCCAAATACCGCCATCGGTCCAAGGGCGATTTGCGCAAGTCTCATATCCGGGGCTCATCCGCGACGCCGGCCTCGATGGCCTCCATGTCGTCATCGGACAGCCCGAGGTGATGGCCGATCTCGTGGATCAGGACATGGCGGACGATGAAACCCAGCGTCTCGTCGTGCCCGGCCCAGTAATCGAGGATCGGGCGGCGGTAGAGCCAGATCATGTTGGGCAGGGACGGGATGTCCTGATTGCTGCGGAACGGCAACCCGACGCCCTGGAACAGGCCGAGAATGTCGAACTCGTCCTCGGCGTCGAGTTCGTCCAGCACCTCGTCGGTGGCGAAATCCTCGACCTGGATCACGACGCCCGCGCAGGCGTCGCGGAACGGTTTTGGCAGCGTCACGAGCTGGATGCGGGCCATCGCCTCCAGATCGTCGAGGGAGGGAGCCTTGGCCGCGTTCCAGGGCATCGCGGCCTGATCTGACGGGTTGCTCTCGGTCGGTTCAGGCATGGCTCGGGCTCCGGAAGGTGTGACGCGCCGGCCCGGCGCCCGGATTTGGTTTCCCCGCGCGCCGCCGCGACAGGTTCGGGAATTTAAAACCGGCGGGACTGGCCTTGGCTCACCCTAGCAAATATAACAGGCGGGGTATCCTTCCGGGGATCGACATAACGAAATCGGCAGGGCGCGCGGCATGAAAGAGATCAGGAAAGCGACGACGGCGGTCGCCGCGACCGCGAGCCTTGTCGTTACAAGCTTTGCCGTGAGTATCGGGCTCGCTCTGGGTCTCGCGCCGGCTTTCGGCGGCGACGCGGCCATGGCCGGAGCGGGCAAACAAATCATCGCGCAGGCGGCTCCGGCGCCGGACGCCGCCGCTGCGTCGGCCCGGCGGCGCGCCCATCAGCGTCCGCCGACCCGCATCCGGGTGCATCCCCGCTATCGGGCGGACGACGTCTACCCGCGCTACGATCCCGGCCCCGACGCGGTGCGCGATTGCACCGCCACCTACGTCCAGGAATTCCGTCCGAGCGGCACCGTGATCGTGCCGCGCATGAACTGCGTCTGGCGGCACGGCTAAGGCCCGCGCGCCTATTTCCGCGGGCACTGGCCGGCGTTTTGTCGTTCGGTCATGGCGTTGGCGCACCAGGTGGAGCACCCGTTCGCGCTTCCTGAACGGCGGGACGCGCATTCCTTGAGACAGGCGGCGTAGGAGCAATTCACCTTGGCGGCGCTCGCAATGGATGGAAGAACCAGCGGGGCCGCAAGGATCGCGACAAACAGGACACGCATTCCAAGCCTCCCTGAGAGTAACTGAACCGATCGCCGCGCCCCGAGCCCGACCTTCACCTTGTGTAAAGCCGGGTTCGATAGCATGCCGATGCCGGTATCGCGGTCCGTTTCTGACGGCCCCTCGATCCGGCATTGTTTCTGTTTCGGGGAGTTCGCGCCATGGCGTGGGAAAACCGCAGGAATCCTCGCGTCAACTTCGAGCGCGGCGTCACGGTTCAGATGATGGCGCTCGACGGCACATGGCGACGCGATTGCGTCATGCAAAACGCTTCCGACGGCGGCGCGCGGCTGATCGTCAACGGATCGCTGGAAGGGCTGGAACTCAGCGAGTTCTTCCTGCTGCTGTCGTCGATGGGTCTGGTCTATCGCCGCTGCCGCACGGTGCGGTTGCAGGACAATGAGATCGGCATCGAATTTATCAAGATGGCCTCCGGCAAATCGAGGGCCCAGGCCGGCTAGGGGGCGACTTTCATGTTGCACCCGCCCGAACCGTCGGAATCCGGGTGGCGCGGCGGCCGCGACCGCGTCATGATCGTGCGAAAATTCCGGACAGGATGCGATCATGACCGCCCATCCCTTCGCCATGTTCGACACCGCGATCGGCGCTTGCGGCGTGGTCTGGGGCGCGCAAGGCATCGTCGGCGTGCAACTGCCGATGTCGAACGCCGACAAGACCCGGCTGCGACTGCGGCAACGCTACGGCGACCTCGATGACGTCGCGCCGCCGGCGCCGGTGCGGCACGCCATCGACGGCATGATCGACCTGCTCGACGGCCGGCCGATCGATCTGGCCGACGTCGCGCTGGATTTGTCGGAGGTGCCGGATTTTCATCGCGAGGTCTACGCCATCGCCCGCACTATCGCGCCCGGCAAAACCCTGACCTATGGCGATATCGCCAAACGCCTCGGCGGCGTCGAGCTGTCGCGCGACGTCGGCCAGGCGCTCGGCCGCAATCCATGCCCCATCGTGGTGCCGTGCCATCGCGTGCTGGCGGCAGGCGGCAAGCCGGGCGGCTTCTCCGCCAATGGCGGCGTCGCCACCAAGCTCAAAATGCTGGAGATCGAAGGCGCGCTGGTCAATCACACGCCGTCGCTTTTCGATTAGAGCGTTTTGGAATTGGCTTGAATCGTTTCAACCGGGCCGTTCCGGGGCGCTCGCATGTTTGCGAGCGAGCCCGGAACCCATAACCACCGCCGGGCGTATGGATTCCGGGCCTGCGCCGAAAAAGGCGCATCCCGGAATGACGGCGGTGCCTGGGGGCTATGCGTCGATCCAATCCATCAAAACATCAAACACCGGAACGCCGCTCAGGCGGCGACGATCGTCTGCCGCTGCTCGCCGAGCTTGGCGATGCCCAGCGTCACGACATCGCCGACATTGAGGAATTGCGGCTGCGGCTTCATGCCCATGCCGACGCCCGGCGGCGTACCGGTGGTGATGACGTCGCCCGGCATCAGCGTCATCATGCCCGAGAGGTAAGAGACGATCTGCGCCACGTTGAAGATCATGGTGGCGGTCGAGCCGGTCTGCCGGCGCTGGCCGTTGACGTCGAGCCACATGTCGAGCTTCTGCACGTCGCCGACCTCGTCGGCGGTCACCAGCCACGGGCCGAGCGGGCCGAAGGTGTCGTGCGATTTGCCCTTGGTCCAGTTGCCGCCGCGCTCGATCTGGAAATTGCGCTCCGACACGTCGTTGCAGACCGCGTAGCCGGCGACGTGCTTCAGCGCGTCGGCCTCGCTGACATATTTGGCGCGGGTGCCGATCACCAGCGCCAGTTCGACCTCCCAGTCGAGCTTGGTCGAGCCGCGCGGCTTCTCGACGTCGTCGTTGGGGCCGCACAGCGCGTTGTTGCCCTTCATGAAGACCACCGGCTCGGCCGGGATCGGCAGCCCGGATTCGGCGGCGTGGTCGGCGAAGTTGAGGCCGATGGCGATGAACTTCGGCTGGCCGCCGACCGGCGCGCCCAGCCGCGGCGAGCCATCGACAACCGGCAGCTTCGCGGCATCGAGCGCCGCGAGCTTCGCCAGCGCCGCCGGCGAGAAGGCGTCGCCGGCGAGATCGCCGATCTGGCCCGAGAGGTCGCGCAACTGGCCGGAGGCGTCGATCAGGCCCGGCTTTTCGCGGCCGGCGGCGCCATATCTCACAAGTTTCATCGTGGTCTCCCTGCGGTCTTGTTGATTGGTCTGTCATGGAACGGCGCGGTGCGCGCGCCGGAGGATTTGCGTTTCAAACCTCCAGGCGGAAGGCGTCGCCGTCGCGCTTGATGCGGCCGGGATTGTAGTGGCCGCCGATCACCAGCGTCGGCGTATCGGCGAAGCGGCCGAACAGTTGCCGGCGCGCCTCGATCGACTGCACCGGATCGCTGTCGGCGGTCGACGACCAGTCGAGATGCGCCATCTGGCACGGGTGATGGGCGACGTCGCCGGTCAGCAGCGCGGTCTCGCCTTCGGAGCGAATCAGGACGCTCATGTGGCCGGGGCTGTGGCCGGGCGTCGGGATCAGCGAAACCTCGTCGGACAGTTTCGCGTCGCTGGCGACCAGATCGACCCGCCCGGCGTCGACCACCGGCCTCACCGAATCGTCGAACACCGCGCGATACTCGCCGTCGGTGCTATGGGTCGCCCAATAGTCGTATTCGGTCCTGCCGAACACATAGCGCGCCTTCGGGAAGGTCGGCACCCATTGCCCGTCCTTCAGCCGGGTGTTCCAGCCGACGTGATCGACGTGCAGGTGGGTGCAGAGCACCATGTCGATGGATTCCGGCGGATAGCCGGCGGCGGTCATGGTCTCCAGGAACGGCGTGTCGCGGCTGTTCCAGGCCGGCACGCCGCGGCCCTGCTTGCCGTTGCCGATGCAGGTGTCCACCACGATCCGCCGCGACGGCGTCTCCACCGCCAGCGAATGCACGCTCATGCGCAGCCGGCCTTCGTCGGTGGCGAAGTGCGGCATCAGCCACGGCATTTGCTGGATTTTCTCAGGCGTGGCCTGCGGCAGGATGAACCGGGTGTGACCCACCGTTTCCATCTCGACGATTTTGGTGATTTTAACCCGGCCGACTGTCCAGCTCACGCGGCATTCCCCCTAACCGTCGTCATTGCGAGGTGCATCCGGATCGACGCTTCGCGTCGTCCGAGCACAGGCTCCGCGACGAAGCAATCCAGCCCTTGGTTTCGCGGCTTCTGGGTTGCTTCGTTCCGCGCGCAATGACGCTTACCGATCCTTGCGCGTTATACCCCGCCTACATCGTGCCGGGGAAGGCGCCGCCGTCGAGCAGGAGATTCTGCCCGGTGATGAAGCCGGATTTTGCACCGCACAAGAAAGCGCAGGCGAGGCCAAATTCCTCCGCATCGCCGATGCGGCCCGCCGGATTGGCGCTTGCGAGTTTCACCATGGCCTCATCGGCCGAGATCCCGGCGGCCTTGGCCTGGCTGGCCGAGATGTTGCGGATCCGGTCGGTGTCGAACGGCCCCGGCAACAGGTTGTTGATGGTGACGTTGTGGCGCACCGTCTTGCGCGACAGGCCGGCGACGAAGCCGGTGAGGCCGCTGCGCGCCCCGTTCGACAGCGCCAGCACGTCGATCGGCGCCTTCACCGCGGCCGAGGTGATGTTGACGATGCGGCCGAACTCGCGCGCGATCATGCCGTCCACCGTCGCCTTGATTAATTCGATCGGCGTCAGCATGTTGGCGTCGAGCGCCTTGATCCAGTCCTCGCGGGTGAAGTTGCGGAAATCGCCGGGCGGCGGCCCGCCGGCATTGTTGACCAGGATGTCGGGATCAGGGCAGGCTTTCAGCGCGGCTTTCCGGCCTTCCGGCGTGGTGATGTCGCCGGCGACCTCGACGACCTCGATCCCCGGATAGGCTGCGCGGATGTCCGCGGCGGTTCTGGCCAGCGCTTCCGCGCCGCGCGCCGTAAGCGTAAGATGCACGCCTTCGGCCGCCAGCGCCATGGCGCAGCCGCGTCCCAGACCCTTGCTGGAGGCGCAGACCAGCGCGCGGCGGCCCTTGATTCCCAAATCCACGGTTTCGCTCCCGTTTCCCGATGGCTTTCAATGATCCGATGACCATAGACCATCATCCCGGAGAGGGGAAACCGGTTTGCGCCGCGCGGCAGCCATGCCGTGGAGATGAGAGACGATCTAGTGAACGCGGCAGCTCGCCGCCGCGCCGATCCCGCCGGTCGTCCGCAACGGCCACGCCGGCGTGGGATCGACCCGCACGGCGAGCGGCCTCCGGTTCCGCGCTTCATGCGCGTCATGCAGCGCCTCGATGAAATCCGAGAACCATTGCTGCACGGTGCCGGCCCGCAACGACTTCATCATCGCATTCCACCGCAGCCTTCGTTCCGTCAGCGACATCGTCAACGCTGACGCCATGGCGCGCGCCATGCCGTCGATGTCGTTGGGGTTGACCAGCAAGGCGGCATCGAGTTCGTTGGCGGCGCCGGCGAATTTCGACAGCACCAGCACGCCCGGATCGGCCGGGTTCTGCGCCGCGACGTATTCCTTCGCCACCAGATTCATGCCGTCGTGCAGCGGCGTCACCAGACCGATCTGCGCGGTGCGATAGAGCCCGGCCAGCACGGTCTGGCTAAAACCCTTGTTGAGATAGCGGATCGGCGTCCAGTCGACTTCGCCGTGCCGCCCGTTGACGTCGCTGACGAGCTTCGCGAGCTGCTCCTGAAGATCGCCATAGGCATCGATGCCGCCGCGCGACAGCGTCGCGATCTGCAACAGCGACACCGTGCGCGCCAGCGATGGCTGCATGGTCAGCATCCGGTCGAATGCCGCGACCCGGTTGAGCAGTCCCTTGGAGTAATCGACGCGATCGACGCCGATCGCGAGCCGCTGGCCGTGCAGGCTGCGGCGCAGGCGCGACACATCCGGATGCGACATCGCCTTGACGGCGTGAGCGGCGAACTTGTCGACATCGATTCCGATCGGGAACGCGGCCAGCCGCGACAGCCCGTGGCGCGACGACACCTCGCCGTCATTGACCCGCAAACCGAGTTCCACCTCAAGATAGTCCTTGAAGTTGCTGCAATCCTCCTCGGTCTGGAATCCGATCAGATTATAGGCGAGCATCGCCTCGACCAGTTCGCGATGATTCGGAACGCCGCTGATGATAGCGCGCGACGGCCACGGCGTATGCAGGAAGAAACCGATCGCCTGCTTCACGTCCAGTTGCCGCAACTCGGCGCCCAGCGTCAGGAAATGATAGTCCTGAATCCAGAATATGGCGTCGGGCTTGCGAAACCGCAGCAGCGCGCGCGCCATGAAGGCGTTGACCTCGCGATAGGAATGATAATCGTCGCGCGTGGCGCGGATGAGATCCGTGCGCGAATGCAGCGCGGGCCACAAGGCCGAGTTGGCGAAGCCCTCGTAATAGCCGCCATAATGCGCCGCCGGCAGATCGAGCAGCGCCAGCGCGCCGGAACCGACCGCCTCGATCTCGCCGAACGGATCCTTCTGGACGTTGTCACGGACATGGCCGCTGGAACCGACCCAAATCGCCCCGTTGTTCTGAACCACCGGCAACAACGCCGCAGCCAGACCGCCGGTCATCGGTTCGTTGGCTTTGGCGCGCGCGACGCGATTGGATACGACAACCAGACTCACTGTGTCCCCTCCCGGTATTGCAGCCCGAAATTTAACTGCTGTTCATCAATATGGTTCCTCGCCACATCTCGATCCCGTTGTGTTCCATATTGAAATCGCATCGCAACGGCACTCGCGCGGGAACTTGAAGAACGAGTCGCTTTTCAGCAGGTTTCACGAGAGTTGGTTTCGCCCGCGGATTTATAATACGAACAGCGTGTTCCCGCGCAGGCGGGAACCCATACGCCGCAGCGCTTTGGTTGCGCGAGGATGACGCCGAGATCGAGTCATACTCTCAGGAGATTTTGCCGCTTCGCGATTCGCTCAGAAGCCACGCCAGCCAGCGCCGCACGTCATGCGGATCGGCGAAGGACCCTGCGACGCCGCGCGCGACACGGCCGACGGAAAACGACAGGCCGTCGAAGTCCGGCATCACGGCGAACACGGTTTCGTCGGTCACGTCGTCACCGAGGAACACCGGCCGTCGGCTCTTGAAAGGTTCGCGCGACATCAGTTCGCGCACGCCCGTCGCCTTGGTGATGCCGGCAGGCTTGACCTCGCACACCGCCTTGCCGGGCAGGATTTCGATCGGCGCATTGGGCAAATCGGCGCGAATCGCGGACACTGCATCGTAGATCGCTGTCTCCAGATGCGGCGCGCGGCGAAAATGCAGCGCGAACGAATAGCCTTTGTCCTCGACAAGAATGCCGGGATCCATCTGCGCGATGGCGGCGAACCGCCGCTTCAAATCGGGATTCATCGGCGGTGCGCGAACGGCCAGCGCCTCGCTTTCGATCGACAATCGCATTTCCGCGCCGTGGCCGCCCACCGACGGATAGCGCGCCGGCGCGAACATCCAGTCGATGTCCGCGAGCGAGCGCCCGCTCACCAGCGCCAGCGCGCCCGAGGTTCGCCTCAGCAAGCCGTCCAGCGTCGGAACCAGATCGCCCGGAATCACGACCTCGCGCGGAGTCGGCGCGAGATCGAGCAAGGTTCCGTCGATGTCGAGCAGCAAGGCGCAGGTGTTCAGATCCACCGGCGGCAACGACGGCGACGCCGCGCCTCCGTCCTCTCCCGGTCTCGTCATCGCACGCATGTCAGACATCAAATTCACCTCTCATTGACCTCCATTCGATTCAATCCGCTGCCGCCAGCGGCTGCGCGATGGATTCCAGCGGCTGGCGTTCCGCCGCGATACAATACCGCCAGGCGATCGCCGCCGCCGCGACCATCAGGCCCGCGCCGAACAGATAACCGATAAAGACGCTCGCACGCGATCCGGTATCGATCAAGGCGCCGAACAAGGCGGGGCCGGCCACGCCGCCGATTCCCGTGCCGATCGCATAGAACATCGCGATCGCCAGCGCGCGCACCTCGATGGGGAACGTCTCGCTCACCGTCAGATACGCCGAACTCGCGGCGGTGGACGCAAAAAAGAAAATCACCATCCACGCGATGGTCTGGGTCTGCGCGCTCCACGCCTCGATGGCGAACAGATATCCCGACACCGCAAGCAGAATGCCCGAGATCGCGTAAGTGAACGTAATCATCACGCGCCGGCCGATGCTGTCGAACAGCCGGCCGAGCAGTAGCGGCCCGAGAAAATTCCCCGCCGCGAACGGCAGAATGTACCAGCCGATCTGATTCGACGCGATGCCGTAGAATTCGGTCAACACCAGCGCATAGGTGAAGAAGATCGCATTGTAGAAAAAGGCCTGCGCCACCATCAGCGCCAGGCCGACCAGCGCGCGCTGGCGGTAGCGCTGAAACAACGTGCGCGCGACTTCACCGAGCGGCGTGTGGCTGCGCATTCGCAATTTGATCGTCGGCCAGACCGCTCCGGCGGCCACATCGCGCCCCGCCGAGCGCTCGATCTCGGCGACGACGGCGCTGGCCCGCTCCGGATAGCCGTGAATCATCAGCCAACGAGGGCTCTCCGGAATCCACAACCGCATGACGAACACCACCAGTCCAAGCGTCGCGCCGGTCAGATAAGCCAATCGCCAGCCGAGGTCGGGGCCGACCAGCCGCGGATCGAGCAGCACGATGGCGCTCAAAGCGCCGAGCGCGGCGCCGATCCAGAAGCTGCCATTGATGACCAGGTCGGTCCACCCGCGATAGCGCGCCGGCACCAGTTCCTGAATCGTCGAATTGATCGCGGTGTATTCGCCGCCGATCCCCGCGCCGGTGAGAAACCGGAACAGTGTGTAGCTCCAGATGTCCCACGACAGCGCCGTCGCCGCCGTCGCCATGAGATACAGCGACAAGGTGATGAAGAACAGCTTCTTGCGGCCGAGACGATCCGTCAGCCAGCCGAAGCCGAGCGCGCCGAGCACGGCGCCGGCGAGATAGGCGCTGTTGGCCAGACCGACATCGAAATTGCTGAAGCGCAGCGTCGGACTGTCCTTCAGCGCGCCCGACAGCGTGCCCGCGAGCGTCACCTCAAGCCCGTCGAGAATCCAGGTGATACCGAGCGCGACGACCACCCGCGTGTGAAACCGGCTCCAGCGCAACGCATCGAGCCGCGCGGGAATGTCGGTTTCAATGATGCGGTTGTCGACGCTCACAGGCAGGCTTTCATGTCGCTTGGGATCGGAGGGGCCGCCGCCGATCAAGAACGCGAGATGATGGCAACGGCTGATGTACGTTCCGCGGTGGCGGCGCGGAGGGCAATCAAGCTAACGCAGAAAATGGAACCGGGTTCCTGGGAGGAACCGTCGTGGCGGGCCACGGATTGTCTCTCGAAAGATCGAGCGAGGTGTCGACCATGGTGATGAAATCCCGGCGCAGTCATGCCGGCAAGACAAGCGGCGCCCGTAAGACAACCGGTGTCCATGGCAAGAAATCCGCGACGGCGAACGGACGACGGAAAGCCGCGCCACGCAAGCGCGCGCCGCCGAAGCGCTGGTCGCAGCGCGTCACCGAGCACAGCGACGCGCTCGACCTCAAGCGAGGCGTCTTCACCTTGCACGATCCGAAACGGATCGCGGCATCGTTGAAACGGTCGGCCGAGCGCAGCACGCGGCGCAAGACGACCCCCTACCGCTCCGCGCTGTCGATGTTGACGTTCTATATCAATCGCGCCGGCAAGACTTTGCCGAAGGTCCAGCGCGAACGGTTGGAGCGGGCCAAGGTCGAGTTGAAGCGGCAGTTTCACCGCGAGTCGTGAAGCCGCCGCCACGCCGGGCGCGACGATTTGATCGATGCCCGGCGCCGTGGCAGAGTGGCGCGCCAACCTAGACCGGCGTCGCCCGAATGCCGGCTCGCATCATCCGAGGAGACGCCATGTCAGCCCCATCCGGCATCGTCAGTCCGTTCGCGGGCCTTGACGTTCCCTGGTTGCTGCGGATGCAAGCGGAGTCTCGTGGCGATCATCCGTTCCTGATCTGGGCGCCGTTCAACGGTCCGGCGCGCGGCTGGAGCTATCGCGAATTCGACGATCGGGTGGGGGCGCTGGCCGCCGGGCTGGCCCGGCGCGGCGTCAAGCCCGGCGATCCCGTCCTGATCCACCTCGACAACTGCATCGAACTGCTGATGGCCTGGTTCGCCTGCGTCGAACTGGGCGCCATCGCCGTCACCACCAACACCCGCTCCGCCGCCGCGGAGATGGCCTATTTCGCCGATCATTGCGGCGCGGTCGCCGCCATCACCCAGCCGGCCTATGCCGAACTGGTGGCCGGCAGCTGCCCCAGCCTGCGCTGGCTCGCGGTCACCGCGCACGATGCCGGCGTGGCTCCCGCGCAAGGCGCAGCGCCGCAGCAGGCCGACAGCTTCGAAGCGCTGTTCGCCGACAGCGCCGACCGGCCGCGTCGTCCCGCCGATCCGTTCGCGCCGTGCAGCGTGCAATACACCTCGGGGACGACGTCGCGGCCCAAGGCGGTGCTATGGACCCACGCCAACGCGCTGTGGGGCGCGAAAATCAACGCCGCGCACCAGGACCTCCATGCCGGCGATGTCCATCAGACTTACCTGCCGCTGTTTCACACCAACGCGCTGGCCTATTCGATGCTGTCGAGCCTGTGGGTGGGCGGCACCTGCGTGATCCAGCCGCGCTTCTCGGCGCGACGCTTCTGGAACGTCGCCGCCGAGCACCGCTGCACCTGGACCTCGACCATCCCGTTCTGCATGAAGGCGCTGCTCGAACACGAGATCCCGAAGCAGCATACTTTCCGGCTGTGGGGCACCGCGGTCAACGATCCGCCGCCGTTCGCGCCGTTCGGCATCAAGATCATCGGCTGGTGGGGCATGACCGAGACCATCACCCACGGCATCATCGGCGAGGTCGATCAGCCCAACACGCCGATGTCGATCGGCCGCGCCGCCGCCGAATACCAGATCCGCGTCGTCGGCGACGACGGCGCGCCCACCGCCGTCGGCGACACCGGCAACCTGCTCATCAAGGGCATTCCCGGCCTGTCGCTGTTCAAGGAATATCTGCACAACGAGCAGGCGACGCGCGAGAGCTACGACGAGCACGGCTATTTCATCACCGGCGACCGCGTCACCTTGCTGGAGCACGGCTTCATCAAGTTCGGCGATCGCGCCAAGGACATGCTCAAGGTCGGCGGCGAGAACGTCGCCGCCTCGGAGATCGAGCAGGTCATCATCACCGTTCCGGGGGTCCGCGAGGCGGCCGTCGTCGCCAAGAAGCACCCGATGCTGGACGAGGTGCCGGTGGTATTCATCATCCCGCAGGCCGGCGTCGCGAAACGCCCGGAAGCCCTGCTCGACGACGTGCTGACCGCTTGCCGCAAGGCGCTGGCCGATTTCAAGGTGCCGCGCGAAGTGCATTTCGTCGACGACATGCCGCGCTCGACGCTGGAGAAAGTCGCCAAGAACGAATTGCGCAAGCGGCTCGCGTGACGCGGCCCGCGCTCACATGCCGAACGCGACCGGGCGGAAGGCTTGCACCAGCGGCTGATCCAGCTTGCCGCCCATCCGCTCCATCGCCGCGAACGCCTGGGCCGGGCTGGACGGCGTCCCGTGGCCGCTATTTTCCATCAGCGTCGCGTAAATATCGACAATGGTGGTGAGCCGGACGATGTCGCTGATCCGATCCGCCGTCAGGCCGTGCGGATAGCCGCTGCCATCGAGAAATTCATGGTGATGCAGCACGACGTCGAGCACTTCCGGCGGGAAATTGCCTTCCTCGGCCAACGCCTCGTAGCCGAGCCGCGGATGCTGGCGAAGTTGATCGGCCTCGGCGTCGGTCAATTCACCCGCCTTGTCCAGAATGGAGACCGGAATGTATGCCTTGCCGACGTCGTGCAGCAGCGCGGCGCGCGCCAGCCGCCGCTGATCGTCCTCGCGCATCCCGAGGGACTGGGCGAGCGCCACCGCGAAGCCGGTCACGAACAGGCAATGGCGATAACTGTTGTTGTGATGCCGTCCCACCACCGCCAGCCACGCCTGCAATGACGTCTTCCGGATCGCGCGCAGGATCTGGGTCTCGGCCTGGAGCACATCGTCGAACACCAGCGGCACGCCGGCAGGCAGCCGGTTGAAGATCTTGACCAGCACCAGATGCGCGGCGGCGACGCCCTTGTTCAGCGCCTGCCCGCCAGCGCTCCGGTCAACGTCATTCGTGTCGGGAAACGCGGCGCGGACGCGTTGCAGGATGGCGCGGGCATCGAACGGCCGCTCGATGGTGTCGGTGGCGCCGAGCGCCCATGCCTGCATCGATCCGTGATGCAGCGCATCGGCCAGCACGAACAGTCGCGGCATCGACTGATAGCTCTTGTCCGTCAGCTTGCGCCGGACGCGCTGGACGCTTTCCGGGCAGCGCAGGTCGATATCGACGACGACGCCGGAGATTTTCGTTGTCGGCGCTTCGGGGATGTCCGACGTCGAGACGACGCCGACGTCGCCGAGATTTCGCAGGATTTGCGCCAGTTCGCCGCTGCGGTCGCTGCGGTCGGAAGCCAGCAGAAACCGCTTCCTGACAGAAGGTGGATTCGGAGCAACGCTCATGACGCCCTCGGCACGCTTTCGTTCCCCGAGCGATAGCCGATCGGTCGAGTCATTCCTGTTAACAGGAATTGTTAACGCGAGCTGTGCGCGATTCCCTCAATTCTAGCGATCGCGTCGACGGATCCGCGCCTCGTTTTGATTTTCCGAATGGTTTCAGTCCCCGAACGTGAATGGCGAGGCCGGGCGTGACCGTTGCGGCGCGAGTCATGCGGGAGCGGCATGAGAGCAATGCCGCCGGATCGCTCCGGCGGCACATCGTCACACGATAACGCGGATCAGGCCCTCATCGCCGCCTTGACGGCTTCCGCCGTGATCGGCAGCGAGCGCACCCGTGCGCCGACCGCGTTGAAGATCGCGTTGGCGATCGCGGGCGCCACCACCGTCACCGTCGGTTCGCCGACGCCGGTGGCGTGCTCGCCGTTGGCGATGATGTTGACGGCGACCTCCGGCATCTGGCTCATGCGCAACGGCGTATAGGTATCGAAGTTGCGCTGCTCGATCCCGCCGTCCTTCATCGTCGCCTTCTCGTAGAGCGCCAGCGAAAGCCCCCACAGCGCTCCGCCCTCGACCTGAGCGCGGATGCCGTCGGGGTTCACCGCGGTGCCGACGTCGGTCGCCACCGTCAGTTTTTTGACTTTCACCTCGCCCGACGGCGCCACCGCCACATGGGCGACGCATGCCGTCCAGCTCGCGGTCTTGCGCTCCTGCGACGACACGCAGGCGACGCCCATGCCCTCGCCCTTGGCGAGCTTGAGGCTGCCGTAGCCGGCAAGTCCCATCGCCGCGAGCAAGGTGTTGCGCAGCCGCTGCGCGCCGCCGTCGTTGTCGCCGGCGCCGTCCAGCATCGCGATGCGGAACTGCGCGGGGTCCTTGCCGGCGGCATGGGCGAGTTCATCGACCATGCTTTCGACCGCCCAGAAGGTCCAGCCCGGCGCGACCGACCGCAATTGGCCGGACGGCGTCGCCTGCTGCGCCATCTCGTTGAGGATGGCGCGGACGTGGTGATTGGGCACCGAGTAGAAGAAATCGGACCCGTTCACCGCGAAAGCGTCGAGCGCTCCCTTCTTGTCGACCGAGGGCGACAGGAACTCCGGAATGCCCCAACGCTTGGTCGGCCAGGCGCTGACGGCGTCGTGGTTGAGCGCGACCAGCTTGCCGTTCTGGTCGAGCCCGCCCTTCAATTTCTGGTAGGTGAGCGGCCGCGAGAAGTCCATCGTCGCGTCGTCCTCGCGCGAATAGATCACCTTGACCGGCTTGCCCACCGCCTTCGCCGCCTGCACCGCCGGCACCATCATGTCGCCGTCGAGGCGCCGGCCGAAGCCGCCGCCAAGCCAGGTCTGATGCAGCACGACATGCTTGGGATCGACGCCGGCCGCGCCGGCCGCGATCGCACCCGAGCGCGTCGGGAACTGGTTGCCGGAATAGATGTGCCAGATGTCGCCGTCGAGATGCGCGGTGGCGTTCATCGGCTCCATCGGCACATGGATGTTGATGTTGGTGGTGTATTCGGCCTCCAGCACCTTGGCGGCCGAAGCCAGACCCGACGCGGTGTCGCCGGTCTTGACGAAGAACAGTCCGGAATCGTCGAGCTTCTGCAACCGCTTCGCTTCCGCGAGCAGCGACTCGCTCGACACCTGGGCGTTGGGTCCGTGATCCCACGTCACCTTCAAGGCGTCCGCGGCCTGGCGGGCGTGCTGATAGGTGTCGGCCACCGCCACCACCCAGCCGGTCGTCGTCATGGTCTTGTCGTCGAGCGTCACCGCCTTGATGAAGCCCGGCACCTTCTTCGCCGCGCTGTCATCGACCGATTTCACCGTCGCGCCGTAGCGCACCGGCGGCAGCACGAGTTTGCCGTAGACCATGCCAGGCAGGAAAGTGTCGATGCCGTACTTGGCGGCGCCGTTGATCTTGAACGGAATGTCGAGCTGCGGCACCGAGACGCCGATCATCGTGTACTGATCCGGCGTCTTCAGCTTGATCGCCTTCAGTTCGTCCGGCGTGAAGGTCTTGGTGATCTTCCCGCTCCTGACGATCTCCGCGAAGGTCTTCGCGGTTTTCGACTTGGCGTGGGTAATCACCGAGTCCCGCACCGTCAGTTCCGAGGCGGGTACGTTCATCATCGCGGCGGCGGCATCGAGCAGTGCGACCCGCCCGGCGGCCCCCGCCCGGCACATCGCGTCGAAGTTCATCATGGTGCTCCAGCTTCCGCCGGTGATCTGCGCACCGAGCGTCGGATCGTTGAACTTCGGATCGTTGGTGGCCAGCGCGATGCGCATGTCGGACCATTTCGAGCCGAGTTCCTCCGCGATTAGCTGCGCCATGGTGGAGGCGATGTGCTGGCCCATGTCGGCCTTGCCGACGGTGACCAGGCCGTCCTCTCCGATCGAATACCAGACGCTGGGATCGAACGTCGCCGGCGCGGCGATCGCCTGATCCACGCCGAGCAGGTCGGAGCTGGCCGCATAGCCGAGCACGAGGCCGGCGGCGGCGGTGCCGATAAGGAAATGACGGCGCGACAACGGCGAGGCCGAGCCGATGTCTTCGCCTTGAACGCGGTTCAGATGCTTGTTCATGTGTTCCTCCGATCGTTGCCGGTGGACGCGGTGCGCATTTCCGACGCGGCGCGAAGCACCGCGCGCTGGATGCGGGCATAGGTCATGCAACGGCAGAGATTGCCGTCCATGTGCGCGATCACTTCTTCCCTGGTCGGGCTGGAATTCTTCGCCAGCAACGCCGCCGCCTGCATGATCTGCCCGGACTGGCAGTAACCGCATTGCGGCACCTGCTCCGCGATCCAGGCTTTCTGCAACGGATGATCGCCCTTCGCGCTCAAGCCTTCGATCGTGGTGATCTGCTTGCCGACCGCCTCGCTCACCGCCGTCTGACAGGAGCGCACGGCTTCGCCATTGACATGAACCGTGCAGGCGCCGCACAGACCGGCGCCGCAACCGAACTTGGTGCCGGTCATTTGAAGTTGTTCGCGGATGACCCAGAGCAGCGGCGTATCGTCGGCCGCGTCGACGGACATATTCCGTCCATTGATGATGAGATTCGGCATCCCATTTTTCCCTGCCGGTGCGCGACATCGCTTACGGCGATGACTGACATCGAGGCATGTCCCCGCCACGCACCGGGTGGATGGCGGAGGCCGGGGAGCATGATCGCCTTTTCAACGGCGGGCAATGCGAATTAGAATTGGCCTAAATGAAAACCGGAAGAATCGTTTGTGCATCGCACATGCCCCCTGCCGCATCCCTTTGCTGCTATAGGTGCAGTATCCGCCGTCCCCGTGAAGCCGCGCGCATGAGAGCCGACTCGTGAGAAACGCCGCCGCCACCGTTGTCCTCATGGCCGCCCTGGCGGTCGGCATGATCGACACCGCCCGCGCCGAGGTCCCGGCGCGGCCGCGCTTCGTCGCGACGCTGTCCAACCACTGGCCGCTGGCGTTCGGCATGAACCCGGCGGAAGTGGCCGACGCCTTGCGGACGGCGCTGGTTTACGCCGGCGGCGGACGCCACAACGAGATCTATCGGGCCGAGCGAACCATCAACGGCAGCCTGTTCTTTCCGCGCCGCGACCAGCTCTATCTCCAGTTCCGCCACGGCCGTCTTACCGGCTGGAAGGGCGACTGGAACCTGGACGCGACCTGGCGCTGACAATCATTGCGCTGACAATCTGACCGCCGACAACATCCGGGGAGACAACCTGTGGGACATGATATCAAGCTGACCGCCTCCGATGGCTTTCAACTCGGCGGCTATCGCGCCGATCCGGCGGGCCCGGCCAAGGGCGCGCTGGTGGTCGTCCAGGAAATTTTCGGCGTCAATCATCACATCCGCAACGTCTGCGACCGCTACGCGGGCGAGGGTTACGTCGCGGTCGCGCCGTCGATCTTCGATCGCAGCGAGCCGAATTTCCAGTCCGGCTATTCGC
Organism: Xanthobacteraceae bacterium; assembly: GCA_023954195.1. Classification (GTDB taxonomy): domain Bacteria; phylum Pseudomonadota; class Alphaproteobacteria; order Rhizobiales; family Xanthobacteraceae; genus 62-47. The sequence goes on along the minus strand of JAMLIK010000004.1, from coordinate 49,424 downwards.
CGGAGGAAGTCGCCGTGGCGCGCAAGTTCGTCGCCAGCCCGAATTGGGAGGCGATGCTGCGCGACGTCGCGGCCGCGATCGATTCCGTGAAGGAGGTCGGGCCGACCGGGATCGTCGGCTTCTGTCTCGGCGGCAGCGTCGCCTATCTCGCGGCGACCAAACTGTCCGGCCTGCGCGCCGCCGTCGGCTATTACGGCGGCGCGATCCTGCGCTTCGCCGACGACGAGCCGCGCGTGCCGACGCTGCTGCACTTCGGCGAGAAGGATGGCGGCATTCCGCTCCGCGATGTCGAGGCGATCCGGGCCAAGCGGCCGGAGGTCGAGATTCACGTCTATCCCGGCGCGCAGCACGGCTTCAGTTGCGACGAACGCGCCAGCTACGACAAGGCCAGCGCCGACCTCGCCGGGCAACGCACGCTGGCGTTCTTCGCCAAGCACCTCGCCGCATAGCGCGGTTTTAGAACCAGCGTTCGCCGACCACCACGGTGTCGCCCGGATTGATCGGGGTGGCGGGCGGGACCACGGCGCGCACGGTCCCGGCGCTTGAGCTATGGTCGATGGTGACGCTGTCGCGCCGGGCGCGCGGCGAGTAGCCGCCGGCGATCGCCACCGCGCTTTCGGCGGTCATGTTCGGCACGTAGGGATACTGGCCGGGAGCCGCGACCTCGCCGAGGATGAAGAACGGGCGATAGGCCTCGACCTCGGCGGCGACGTGCGGCTCGCGAATGAAACCGTCGCGCAGCCGGTCGCTGACGTGACTGGCGAGCTGGGCGGGGGTGAGGCCGCGCGCCTGCACCGATCCGATCAATGGCATGGTGATGGTGCCGCCGGCGCTGACCGCATAGCTGTTGGTCAGGCCGTCCTGGCCGTAGACCACGATGCGCAGGCGATCGCCGGAATCGAGGCGGTAATCGGCGTTGCGGGCCGGCACGGTCAGGCGCGGGCCGTAAGACTGGCGAAACGGCATCGGGCTTGGTGGCGCATAGCGCGGCCGGGCGGCGGAGGCGTAGCTGTTGCGCAGCGCGTCCACCATGCCGGGGGCGTTGGCGCGTGGCGCATAGGCCGCATGGCCGGGCGGCGGCGCGGCGCGGGTTCCACCGTAGGCCAATCGATCCAGGTCGCTATACCCTCTCGCCACCGGTCCCGGCCGGTGCATGCATCCCGACAGCGCGACGGCGCCGAGCACGGCCATGAACACATTTCCAAACGCACGTACCGTCCGCACCGACTTAATCCTCGCCGCGAGATTAAGTCTTGTTATGGACCGGTTAGGGTTAATAAAGCGTTTGGGGAGATCCGAGGCGGCCTTGGCTTCCGATTCAAGCCGGGCAGACCATTCTTAGCTGGCGGCGACGCCGGTCCCGATCGGGCACGACACGCCGGTGCCGGCCAGCCCGCAATAGCCGTTCGGATTCTTCGCCAGATACTGCTGGTGATAATCTTCCGCGAAAAAGAACGACGGCGCCGGCGCGATCTCCGTGGTGATCGCGCCAAGCCCCCTCGAAGCCAGCGCCTTGCCGAAGGCCGCGCGCGATTCCGCCGCCGCCTTCGCCTGGGTCTCGTCGCTTGCATAGATCGCGGATCGATATTGCGAGCCGATGTCGTTGCCCTGACGCATGCCCTGCGTCGGATCGTGGTTTTCCCAGAACACCTTCAGCAATTGCGCGTAGGATATCCGCGTCGGATCGAACACCACCAGCACCACCTCGGCATGCCCGGTCCGTCCCGAGCAGACTTCCTCATACGTCGGATTCGGGGTGAAGCCGCCGGCATAGCCGGCCGCCGTGACATGAACCGCGTCGCCGAGTTCCCAGAACAGGCGCTCCGCTCCCCAGAAGCAGCCGAGCGCGAACACCGCCTGTTGCATCCCCTCCGGATACGGCCCCTGCAACAGGTGCCCGTTGACGAAATGATATTTGGCGGTGGGGATCGGCGTGGCGCGGCCGGGCAAGGCATCGGCGGCGCGCGGCATTTCCACGGTCTTGCGCATGAAAAACATGGACTCCTCCTTGCGAGATCGACACCGCGAACGGCCGCATCGTACGACCAGGCAGGGCGAACGGCAATCGACCGCCGCCGCCGACCTCAGCTCCGGGCGTAGCCGATCAGCGGCTTGCGCGGGCGGAACAGCAAGAGCAGCGCCAATCCCAGCACGCCCATCACCGCCCAGGCCGGCTGGTTGAGGACGACCCGGATCGCGTCATTCCACAGCCACGGCGCGACGCCCTCCACCATGGTCCGCAGCGCCTGCTGGCTGCCTTGATGGATGTCGTTCCAGAACTCGCCGAGCGGGGTCAGCCGCACCGCCTGATCGGCGATCGAGCGCGCCCCGTCATAGACCAGAAAAACAAAGGCCCCCGCCAGCAACAAAAGGCCGACGAGACGAAAGAAGCCTCTAATCATGCGTCACCTGCCTTTATCTCGGGCCGGGTCGACCATCGCGACAAATTCGGGCAATAACGGGGGCGGGCGCCGAATTCAACGGTCGGCGGAGCGAAAATACTCCGGTCCGGCGGCCCGATTCGGGTTCCCACGCGCTCCGACACCGTTGACGCTGCTGGCGCGGCCCTCTATAAGGACCGCCGATGGCGGCGGGCGCAATCCTGCCGCCGCTGTTCTTTGAGCGCTGCCGACCTGGACCGTCACGGTCCTGCGCGGCAATGCCCGAACAACCCGAAACAGTTTCACGTCGAGCGCGATTTCGCACGTTGAGCGTCATTGCAACCGGCGTCAATCAGCCCGGCCCGCCGCTGGCGGCGGTCGCTGAAGGATCAGTGAGAGCATGGCCAATACGTCCTCCGCCAAGAAAGCGACGCGCAAGATCGCCCGTCGCACCGCCGTCAACAAGTCGCGGCGCACCCAGATGCGCGGCGCGGTTCGCACCGTCGAGGAAGCGCTCGCCAAGGGCGACCGCGACGCCGCCGTCAAGGCGATGGTCGCCGCCGAGCCCGAATTGATGCAGGCGGCCCAGCGCAACATCATTCACAAGAACGCCGCCAGCCGCAAAGTCTCGCGGCTCACGCACCGGATCGCCAAGCTGGCGCAGTAAGCCGCCGGCGGCGCCCCGCCGCGACGACGCTTTCCTTTCATCAAGCCCGGCGCACAGCCGGGCTTTTTGTTTGCGCGTGAGCCGCGCGTCGAGCGAATGATCCTCCCCGCGGACATGCAACGACCTAAATCCAACGGCTGACGCCAACGTCTTCGACTTCGATCGCGTCTCATCGCGCGCCAGGACATCGCGGCGCGGATCTCGCGGGCGCGGCCACGATCGATCATCATGCTTTGGTCGAGTCTCCCAAACACCACATGATCGCATGTCAAGACCGTCGGCGAAGTCATTGCGCTTGACTCTTGCGACGCACGCTTCGCAAGCGCCGCGCATGCGAGCCGGCCCGGTTTGTCCGCGAGGGTTACCCGATCGGACGGCACAGAAAAACGCGCGAGCCGATAATCACTTATCGACATAGCAGGACGAAGCGCTTCAAAAACCGCGTCGGCAGCCACCGACTGTAACCGAATTAAGAAAATCTTTTTGGCCTGACTAAAATTCGACACGCCGCTGGAGGACTTCGAATCCGCGCGCAGATTCAAAACCTTGCTTGCGCACATCAAGCCGCGTGCAAATCGTTGCGCGCGCCAAGCCGTCGCGACGCCGACAAAGACGGCATCGCAGGCGTTGCGGGAAACACGCGGTCGTGTATTTCTATGGGCGTCCGCAGCGCCCGCGGTTGTTCAGATCAGCGCGATCTGGGAATCGGGACGCTCGTGCAAATCGATTTCGATTTGAACGTCGTGCGATATGTACGGAAGCGGCGCTTTTCAACCGATCGGCAGACTGTCGCTCACACCTGTTGTGAGAACGGGATTTCTGTGTCTCAATTTTCTGGCCTTGCGTCTCATGTCACGAGCCGCGCGGCAACGCGGGAAACGACCGGAAAAATCTTGCCGAGCCGGAGCGAAGGCAGCCGGCGGACGCGCCTTGCGGAAGGCGAAAGCATCGATCGATCCGCGCGAGCCGGACCTCAGGTCCGCGATTCCGTGGCGCGATCGAAACAAGCGGTCGTACATCGCCATGACTGAACATGGCAAAAGGGGGGTTTCCATGCGCGTCGGTATCTCTGGCCCAACGCATCAAATGCTCTCTCTCGCTTCCGCTCTGCCGGCCTCGCCCTCGGCCCGACCGCGAGCCCGCGCGCCGAACCGCCCCGCATCCTGAAGCTCCATCCGTTCGCCATCCTACGTCGCAATCACAACGCGCCGTGATCGCAGTTCGTCGCGGTCGTGGTCTGTCGCGATCACATCGGCATCATGCTCGCCGAGCGCCGGTCGCGTGAGCGCCATGGGATGCATCCGCAACGCGCCGCCGTGGAACGCGCGCGCCTGATGGTATCTTTTCGTCGCCTCAACACTTAACTCTCCAAGCAAAGTCAAAAAGAACAATGTCGAATATGGAACAGGATCGCTGGTCGCGGGTGAAAAGCCGTCTTCGGTCGAACTTGGGCGAGGATATCTATTCAAGCTGGTTCGCCCGCATGGACCTCGAAAGCGTGCAGGCCGACAGCGTGCACCTGACGGTGCCGACCAAGTTTCTGCGAAGCTGGATCCAGACGCATTATGCCGACCGCGTGTTGTTGTGCTGGCAGGCCGAGGTTCCGGCGATCCATCGCGTCGACCTCACGGTTCGCACCGCGGCGACGCGGAGCGTCGCGCCGGCCAAGGAACTCGCGGCCGCGGTGGACGCGCGTCCCGGCCTTGAGCGTGGCAACGGCCGCGCTGCGCCGGATTTGCGTCAGGCTGCGACCGCGCCGGTCTCGGCCAGCCACGAGGCGCTCGGCGGCTCGCCGCTCGATCCGCGCCTGACGTTCGCGAGTTTCGTCGTCGGGCGCTCCAACGCCCTGGCGCAGGCCGCCGCGCGGCAAGTGGCCGAGGGCCGGCGCGGCGACAACGTGATGTTCAATCCGCTCTACATTCACTCCGGCGTCGGCCTCGGCAAGACCCATTTGCTGCAAGCGGTGACCTGGGCCGGCAACTCGGGCCACGAGCGCAAGGTGCTGTATCTCACCGCCGAGAAATTCATGTACGGCTTCGTGGCCGCGTTGAAATCGCACACCGCGCTGGCCTTCAAGGAGGCGTTGCGCGGCATCGACGTGCTGGTGATCGACGATCTGCAATTTCTTCAGGGCAAGTCCACCCAGGCCGAGTTCTGCCATACCCTGAACGCGCTGATCGACGCCGGGCGCCAGGTGGTGATCGCCGCCGACCGGCCGCCGTCGGATCTCGAAAGCCTCGACGACCGCGTGCGCTCGCGGCTCGCCGGCGGCCTTGTCGTCGAGATGGGCGCGCTCGGCGAGGAACTGCGGCTCGGCATCCTCAAGTCGCGGGTCAACGCCGCCCGCGTCCATCACGCCGGCTTCGAGGTGCCGGCGGCGGTGCTGGATTATCTCGCCAAGGCGATCACCCATAACGGGCGCGATCTCGAAGGCGCGGTCAATCGCCTGCTGGCGCACAGCAAGCTCAACGCCCAGCCGGTGACGCTGGAGATGGCGGAGCGCGAGGTGCGCGACCTGATCCGCCCGCAGGAGCCCAAGCGCATCAAGATCGAGGACATCCAGCGCGTCGTCGCCCGCCAGTACAACGTCAGCCGCTCCGACCTGCTGTCGTCGCGGCGCACCGCCAACGTCGTGCGCCCGCGCCAGGTGGCGATGTACCTCGCCAAGACGCTGACCCTGCGCTCGCTGCCGGAAATCGGCCGCAGGTTCGGCGGCCGCGACCACACCACGGTGCTGCACGCGGTGCGCAAGATCGAGGCGCTGGTGGCCAAGGACGTCTCGCTGTCGGACGAGGTCGAACTGCTGAAGCGGCAATTGCAGGAGTAACGGCCGGACCGGCCGACCGACCGCCGAAAGCCGTGAAAAATCGGCTTTTCCGGCGCTTCAACTCTTGCACCGGAGCCATATCCACGCCACCCTGCCAGCCCCGTGAAGGCCGGCCTTGATCGATCCGTCGTCGGCCTTGCGGAATCCCTTGCCGCGGCGTCGTCTCCGGCCGTCCGGCATCTCCACGACATCGGTTCAAGGTTCGGATCGGGCAGGTTTGCGATGAAGGTTACCGTCGAACGCGCGCAGTTGCTGAAGTCGTTGGGCCACGTTCACCGCGTGGTCGAGCGCCGCAACACCATTCCGATTCTCGGCAACGTGCTGATCCGCGCCGAGGGCGCCCGGCTGTCGCTGAAGGCCACCGATCTCGACCTCGAAGTCACCGAAACGCTGGCGGCCGAGACCGCCACCGCCGGCTCGACCACGGTTCCCGCGCATATGTTCTACGACATCGTGCGCAAGCTGCCGGACGGATCGCAGATCGTGCTGGAAAGCGACGGCGACCGCGCCGTGCTGGCGATCCGCGCCGGGCGTTCGCGCTTCACCTTGCAGACGCTGCCGGAAAGCGACTTCCCCGATCTCGCCGCCGGCGAGATGTCGCACGCCTTCTCGCTGGCCGCCGCCGACGTCAAGCGGCTGATCGACCGCACCCAGTTCGCGATCTCCACCGAGGAAACCCGCTACTACCTCAACGGCATCTACCTGCACGCCGCCGGCGCCGCGAAAGCCGAAACGCTGCGCGCCGTCGCCACCGACGGCCATCGCCTGGCGCAGGTCGATCTGCCATTGCCGAAGGGCGCGAGCGGCATTCCCGGCGTCATCGTGCCGCGCAAGACGGTCGGCGAGGTGCAGCGGCTGATCGAGGACGCCGAGGCCGAGGTGACCATCGAATTGTCGCAAGGCAAGATCCGCTTCACGCTCGGCAACGTGGTGCTGACCTCGAAGCTGATCGACGGCACGTTCCCGGATTATGGCCGCGTCATTCCGCAGAATAACGACAAGGAATTGCGCGTCGACAAGAAGGATTTCGAGGCGGCGGTGGACCGCGTCTCGACGATTTCCAGCGAGCGCGGCCGCGCCGTCAAACTGTCGTTGTCCGCCGGCAAGCTGGTGCTGTCGGTGACCAATCCGGATTCCGGCAGCGCCACAGAGGAACTGGAAGTCGATTACGCCGCCGACGCGCTCGATATCGGCTTCAACTCGCGCTACCTGCTCGACATCGCGGCGCAGATCGAGGGCGAGGTCGCGGTGATGAAACTGGCCGACCCCGGCTCGCCGACGCTGATGCACGACCGCGACGCCAAGGGCGCGCTCTACGTGCTGATGCCGATGCGGGTGTGACAGTCATTGTGGTTTCCCCTCGTGGGACGCCCCCGTAATGCACGATTCCTCATCGTAAAAGACCGTCATTGCCGGGCTCGACCCGGCAATCCATCATCCGAACAAAGGTCTTCCGAAATGTCCGCCGACGCGGACGATGGATACGCGGGTCAAGCCCGCGTATGACGCTATCCCATGATCCCTTCCCGCATCCACCGCCTGTCGCTGACCGGGTTCCGGAACTATCGCGCGGCGAGTTTTTCCGCACGCCGCGACCTCGTCGTGCTGGTGGGGCCGAACGGCGCCGGCAAGACCAATTGTCTCGAAGCGATCTCGTTGCTGTCGCCGGGGCGGGGCCTGCGCCGCGCCCGGTTCGAGGACGTCGCCAATCAAGGCGGCGGCGGCTGGGCGGTGGCCGCCGAGGTCGAAGGCGCGCTCGGCCTCGCCACGCTGGGAACCGGCATCGACGCGCCCTCCAGCGAAGCCGCCGCCACCCGCCGCTGCCGTATCGACCGCGAGCCGGTGACGTCGGCGGCGGCGTTCGGCGACCATCTGCGCATGGTGTGGCTGACGCCGGCGATGGACGGCCTGTTCGCTGGCCCCGCCTCCGAGCGCCGCCGCTTCCTCGACCGCCTGGTGATGGCGCTCGACAGCGAGCATTCCGGCCGCGTATCGGCGCTCGACCGCAGCCTGCGCGCGCGCAACCGGCTCCTGGAGAACCCGCGCCCCGACCCCCACTGGCTCGACGCCGTCGAGCGCGAAACCGCGGAACTCGCCATCGCGGTCGCGGCCCAGCGCGGCGAGACCATGCTGCGGTTGGCGACGACGCTCGCGGCCCGTGGCAACGCCTCGGCGTTCCCCTCCGCGAGCATCTCGCTCGACGGCTGGATCGAGAACGCGCTGCTGTCGCAGCCGGCCATCGCCGTGGAGGACCGCTACCGCGCAGCTCTGCGCGAGGGCCGCGCGCGCGACGCCGCCGCCGGGCGCACCCTCGACGGGCCGCATCTCACCGACCTGCAAGTGATCTACGCGCCAAAGGCGATGCCGGCGAAGGACGCCTCCACCGGCGAACAGAAGGCGCTGCTGATCGGCCTGGTGCTGGCCCACGCCAATCTGGTCGCCGAGATGACCGGCATCACGCCGCTGTTGCTGCTCGACGAGGTGGTGGCGCATCTCGACCCCGGCCGCCGCGCCGCGCTGTTTGCGGAACTGACCGCGCTCGGCGCCCAGGTCTGGATGACCGGCGCTGATCCGGCCGCCTTCGCCGACATCGGCGCGCACGGTGAAATCCTGACCGTGGAGGCCGGGCTGATCCGCCCGGCGACATGAGCCGGGACGGCCTTCGATCCGGGCTTGCGGGCCGGGTTTCGCGAACCTCGCCGACAGTCCCGAAACCACCTTGAAGAAGCGTTGAAAATGCCCATTTATTCAACATCTTGCATGGCCTGACTTTGCGCTAGGCGCATCCCTCGTTTCATGGCACAAACAAACGGTTCAGCAGCGCGTGACCTTGCTGATTCGAGACATCCTCATAGGCCCCGACGAATGACCGAACCCGCCCGGCAACCCGTTGCCGACACCGAGCTTCCCGTCGCCATGGAATACGGCGCCGAATCGATCCGGGTCCTCAAGGGACTCGACGCGGTGCGCAAGCGTCCGGGCATGTATATCGGCGACACCGACGACGGTTCCGGCCTGCATCACATGGTCTATGAGGTGGTCGACAACGCCATCGACGAGGCGCTTGCCGGCCACGCCACCCGCGTCGAGGTGATCCTCAACGCCGACGGCTCGGTGACGGTGCGCGACGACGGCCGCGGCATTCCCGTCGACATCCACAAGGGCGAAGGCATCTCGGCGGCCGAAGTCATCATGACGCAACTGCACGCCGGCGGAAAGTTCGACCAGAACTCCTACAAGGTGTCCGGCGGCCTGCACGGCGTCGGCGTCTCGGTGGTCAACGCGCTGTCGAGCAAACTCATCCTGCGGGTCTGGCGCAACGACAAGGAGCACTTCATCGAATTCGCCCACGGCGAATCGGTCGCGCCGCTGCGCGTGGTCGGCGAGGCGAACGGCAGGCGCGGCACCGAGGTGACGTTCTACGCCAGCCCCGACACCTTCACCATGGTCGAATATGATTTCGCCACGCTGGAGCATCGCCTGCGCGAACTGGCCTTTCTCAATTCCGGCGTCAACATCCTGCTGGCGGACATGCGCGGCCCGGTCGAGAAGCGCGAGGAAATGCGCTACGAGGGCGGCGTCGAGGAATTCGTCAAATATCTCGACCGCAACAAGAAGGCCGTGGTGCCGACGCCGATCATGGTGCGCGCCGAGATGAACGGCATCGGCGTCGAGGCGGCGCTGTGGTGGAACGACAGCTATCATGAGAACGTGCTGTGCTTCACCAACAACATTCCGCAGCGCGACGGCGGCACCCATCTCGCCGGCTTCCGCGGCGCGCTGACGCGACAGGTCAACGGCTACGCCGACGCCATGGCCCGCAAGGAAAAGATCGCGCTGACCGGCGACGATTGCCGCGAGGGCCTGACCGCCGTTTTGTCCGTGAAGGTGCCGGACCCGAAGTTCTCGTCGCAGACCAAGGACAAGCTGGTGTCCTCGGAAGTTCGTCCGGTGGTCGAGAACGTCATCAACGAAGCCTTGGCCTCGTGGTTCGAGGAACATCCGACCGAAGCGAGGATCATCGTCGGCAAGGTGGTGGAAGCCGCAGCCGCCCGCGAGGCCGCGCGAAAAGCGCGCGAGCTGACGCGGCGCAAGGGCGCGCTGGATATCGCATCATTGCCCGGCAAGCTCGCCGACTGCCAGGAACGCGATCCGGCGAAATCCGAACTGTTCATCGTCGAGGGCGACTCCGCCGGCGGCAGCGCCAAGCAGGGCCGCAACCGCGAGTTCCAGGCGGTGCTGCCGTTGCGCGGCAAAATCCTCAATGTCGAGCGCGCGCGCTTCGACAAGATGCTGTCGAGCGAGCAGATCGGCACGCTGATTACCGCGCTCGGCACCGGCATCGGCCGCGACGACTTCGATCTGTCGAAGCTGCGCTATCACAAGATCATCGTGATGACCGACGCCGACGTCGACGGCGCCCACATCCGCACGCTGCTGCTCACGTTCTTCTTCCGGCAGATGCCGCAACTCATCGAGGCCGGGCACCTCTACATCGCGCAGCCGCCGCTCTACAAGGTGACGCGCGGCAAGTCCGAGCAGTACCTCAAGGACGAGCGCGCGCTGGAGGATTACCTGATCTCGACCGGCCTCGACGATTGCAGCTTCCAGACCGCATCCGGCGACGTGCGCGGCGGCCGCGACCTGCACGCGCTGGTCGAGGACGCCCGCGTCATCCGCAACGTGCTCCACAACCTGCACGGCCGCTACAATCGCGGCGTGGTCGAGCAGGCGGCGATCGCCGGCGTGCTCAACCCGCGCGTCACCGGCGATATCGCGCAAGCCAACGCCGCCGCCGACTACATCGCCCGTCGGCTCGACGTGCTGGCCGACGAGGTCGAGCGCGGCTGGACCGGGCGGTTCACCGAGGGCGAGGGCTTTTTCTTCGAGCGCACCATTCGCGGGGTCAGGGAGGCGGCCATCATCGACGCCGCGCTGTTGTCCTCCGCCGACGCGCGCAAGCTCGACGAATACGCGGTGGCCTTGCAGGAGACCTATCCGCGCCCCGGCGTGCTGCGCCGCAAGGATGTCGAAACCACGATCCACGGCCCGGTCGGGCTGTTCGAAGCGGTGACCGACGCCGGCCGCAAGGGCATCGCGATGCAGCGCTACAAAGGTCTCGGCGAGATGAACCCCGGCCAGCTCTGGGAGACCACGCTGGACACCAACGTGCGCTCGCTGTTGCAGGTGCGGATCAAGGAAGTCGACGAGGCCGACGACATCTTCACCAAGCTGATGGGCGACGTGGTCGAGCCGCGCCGCGAATTCATCCAGGACAATTCCCACAGCGCCAACGTCGACGTGTAACGCGGCGAGAACGCGCGGTTGACCCATGATGCGTCATTGCCGGGCTTGACCCGGCAATCCATCGTTTTTCAAAAAGATGGATGCCCGGATCAAGTCCGGGCATGACGGCCGATATTTCCGCCAAAGCGGGAAGCCGCTACACCGCGCGGCTTTGCACCGGCGCGCGGCCGCCGCCATCGGCGACCAGCGTCGCGCCGGTGACGAAGGAGGCTTCGTCCGACGCCAGGAACAGGCAGCACGCCGCGATCTCCTCCGGCCGCGCCATGCGCCCCAGCGCGATGCGGCCGGCGGTGGCGGCGAACTCGGCCTCGGCGGTGGTGTTGTTCTTCTCGGCCGCGAGTTGCATTTCATATTCGCTCATCGGCGTGCGGACCCAGCCGGGCGCGACCGCGTTGGCGCGCACGCCGTAAGGCCCGCCGGCATAGGCCAGCGAGCGGGTGTAGGACACCACCGCCGCCTTGCTCGCGGCGTAGCTCGTGCTGTCCGGGCTGGCGTTGAAAGCCGCGACCGAGGCGACATTGACCACCGCGCCGCCGCGCCGCTGTAACAGCGGCAGCGCGGCGCGGCACACCGCCATCGTGGCGGTGACGTTGACCGCGAAGGTTTTGCTCCAGACCTCGTCGGCGATGGTCTCCGGCCGATCGGGCGTGATGATGCCGGCGGCGTTGACGACGATATCGAGACGGCCGTCGCAGGCGCGCAGCGCCGCGTCGATATCGGCCTGCCGCGTCACGTCGCCATGCACGGCGCGGCCGCCGATATCGCCCGCCAGTTCGTCAAGCAACTCGCCGCCGAGGCCAAACGCCACCACGCGCGCGCCGTGCCGCGCGAACAGCTTCGCGGTGGCGCGGCCGATGCCGGTGGCGGCGCCGGTGACCAGCGCCGGTCGCCCGTCGAGCCGCCGCATCAACTCTCTCCCCATTGCCGTTCGACGGCGAAACCGGTTTCCGGCAAGGTCGAGCCGCCATCGACCACGATGGTCTGGCCGGTGACGTATTTCGCCTGCTTCGAGGCCAGATACAGCATGGCGAAGGCGATGTCGTCGGCCTCGCCCATCCGCCCCACCGGCACGAAATGCGCGATGCGGCTTCTGTTCGCGGGTTGGCTCATGGTGCCGCGTCCGGGCTTGGCGATGAACCCCGCCTCGACGCCGTTGACGGTGATGCCGTCACGCGCCAGCTCGAACGCCGCGCCGCGCAAAAACGCATTGACGCCGGCCTTCGCCGCCGAGTAATGCGCGCCGCCGCCCATCGCCAGGCGCGACGACACCGACGACGTCACCAGCACGCGCCCGGCGCCGGCGCGCTTCATATGCGGCGCGGCCGCCTGCGTCAGCCAGATCGCGGCGTTGAGGTTGAGCGCCAGCACCTCGTCCAGTTTATCCTGATCGAGTTCATCGAGCATGGCCCACGGACAGCCGCCGGCGTTGTGAACCAGAACGTCGAGTCGGCCGTGGCGGCTGGCGACGCCGTCGACCAGTTCGCGCAAACCGTTTCGGTCAAGCCGCGCGAACGGCGCGACATCGGCCTTCAGCCCGCGCGCATTCAGGGCGGCGGCCAGTTCCTCGGCGACGTCGGCGCTGCGGTTGGCGATGACGACGCGCGCGCCGGCCTCCGCGAAACGGGTGACGATGGCGGCGCCGATGCCGCGCCCGCCGCCGGTGACGAGCGCGACCTGTCCGGCCAGATCGAACGGACGCATGCTCACGATCACACCACCTCGGCCTGTCGCAGCATCGCGACGAAGCGCGCGAACACCTCGGCGTGGCGCGCGACATCGGCGGCCTCGGTCGCCGGGCACATCAGGAACATGGTGTGGAACGGAGTGACCAGAATGCCCTCGTTCATGTAGAAGGCATGCAGCAGCGTCTCCAGACCGGCGCGCCGCCCCGCGATCACGTCGGCGCCATTTTTCGGCGGCGACGGCATCAGCATGATTTCCGCGCGCGCTCCCACTTGAGTCACATGCCACGGCAGGCCGTGAGCGTCGATGATCGCGCGCGCATCCCCGGCGAGCCGGGAGGCGAGGCCGATCATGCGCGCGTAGTTGGCCGGCGTCAGCACTTGCTCCAGCACGGCGCGCATGGTCGCCACCGTCAGCGCGTTGCCGGCCAGCGTGCCGCCGATACCGAGATGCGCCGACTGCCGGATCCGCGGATTCACACGCGGCACGATCGCCCACAGCCGTTCGGCGATCGCTTGCGTCAGGCCGAACACCGCCGCCGGAATGCCGCCGGCGATGGCCTTGCCGGCCACCAGGATATCCGGCTCCAGTCCGTGCAGCGCGGTGTAGCCGCCGGGGCCAGACGACAGCGTGTGGGTCTCGTCGATCACCAGCACGGTGCCCGCGCGCCGCGTCAGTTCGCGCAGCGCGGCGTGAAAGCCGTCCGCCGGCGGGATCATGCCGAAATTGGTCATGATCGGCTCGGTCAGCACGCAGGCGACATCGCCCGCCGCCAGCGCCTGCTCCAGCGCCGCGACATCGTTGAACTCGACGACACGCGACACCGCCGCGTGATCGACCCCGTTGGGATGGATCATGTTGCGCAGGCCGATCCTGCCGTCGCGGATCTCGACATGCGCCTCCTCGACGCCGCCGTGATAACAGCCGGAGAACACCAGCACCTTGGGGCGGCCGGTAATCATGCGCGCGATGCGGATCGCGCCGCGATTGGCGTCGGTCGCGGAGGTGGTCAGCGTCCAGTAAGGCAGGCCGAAGCGCCGGGTCAGTTCCTGCCCGACCCACAGGCTGTCCTCGGTCGGCAGCATCATCGTCGTGCCGCGCGCGAGCTGGCGTTGCGCCGCTTGCAGCACCGGCGCCGGTGTATGGCCGCACATCGCGCCGGTGTCGCCGAGGCAGAAGTCGACATACTCGTGGCCGTCGATGTCGCGCAGCCGCGCGCCCTCGGCCTGCTCGACATAGACCGGAAAGCCGCCGGCCCAGCGCCGCATCCAGTGCGACGGCCCGCCGAACAGGAAATGCCGCTCGCCCTGCCGCCATGCCTCGGCCGAGCGCGGATGGTTTTGCAGAAATCGCGCCTGCTCGGCATCGAGCAACGCTTCGATCGTCGCCTCGGCGGGGGTTTGCAGCGCCAAATTCATACGATTATCCATGGATCATTATTCGATCCGATAGTTCATATATAGACTTGCATTCCCATCACGCCGGTGTCAAGTTGGCGGCCGGAGCCTCCGAGCCAGCGCCCATGAGCACCGTCGAGAAAGCCATCTCGCTGCTGAACTTCTTCACCGAGGACGAGCCCGAATGGGGCCTGTCGGACCTGGCGCGGCAGGCGCGGTTCGACAAGGCGACGACGCGCCGGCTGCTGGTGGCGCTGGCCAATTCCGGGCTGGTCGAACAGCACGCGGCGACCCGGCGCTATCAGCTCGGAGCGAGCGTGCTGCGCCTGGCGCGCGTGCGCGAAACGCATTTTCCGCTGTTGCAGGTCGCCGTTCCGGTGCTTCGCGAGGTCGCCGCCGCGACCGACGAAACCGTTCATCTGTCGGAGTTCGGCGCGCGCGGCCTCGTCACGCTTCACGTCGAGGAATCGAGCAAGGCCAACCGCGTCAGCGTCGCCACCGGACAAATTCTGCCGCTGCACGCCACGGCGTCCGGCATCGCCTTTCTCGCCTTCTCGCCCGCCCCGCTGGTGAAGTCGTATCTGCGTAAGACGCCGGCCGCCTTCACCCGCCATACCCTAGTGCAGCCGGCGCGCCTCGACGACGCCATCACGGCCGCCGCCGCGCGCGGCTATTCGCAGGGCGAGCAGGGCTTCGAGGACGGCGTCGTCAGCGTCGCCGCCCCGATCCTCGGACTCGACGGCTACGCGCTCGGATCGATCGCCATCGCGATGCCGCTGTCGCGCCGCACCAAGGCAACGACGGATCACCATGTCCAGGCGGTGCGCGGCGCATCGGAAAAAATCTCCGCCCGGCTGTTCGGCGAGCAGCCGTCGCCACGACAACCGCGCGTGGCCTAGAGCATGATCCCGAAAAGTGGAAGCCGGTTTTCGGAAAAGATCATGCTCAAACAAAAGATAACCGGCGAGCTTAATTCAACGCAGTTGAATCAGGCTCTAACCGGACACCTGATCCCGCAACACCAAAGAAAGCCGTCATCATGCAAGACAGCAACTTCCTGATCGCCAACAACGCCAAGGCCATCTGGCACCCGATGGCGCATCCGGCGGAAATGCGGGCGCATCCGCCGAAGATCATGATGAAAGGCTCCGGCGTTCACGTCTCGGACATCGAGGGCCGCACCCTGCTCGACGCGGTGGCCGGACTGTGGAACGTCAACCTCGGCTATAGCTGCGACCCGATCAAGAAGGCCATCACCGAGCAACTGGACATGCTGCCCTATTACTCGGGCTTTCGCGGCACCTCGACCGGCCCCTCGATCCAGCTCGCCGACGAACTCACCGAATGGTTCAAGCCGGACGGCATGGCGCGCGCGTTCTTCACCTCCGGCGGCTCCGATTCGGTCGAGACCGCGCTGCGCCTGGCGCGGCAATACTGGAAGATCAAGGGCGAGAGCGACCGCACCAAATTCATCGCGCTCAAGAAAGGCTATCACGGCACCCATTTCGGCGCGGCCTCGGTCAACGGCAACGCCAATTTCCGCCGCAACTACGAACCGCTGCTGCCGGGCGTGTTTCACGTTCCCGCGCCATCGACCTATCGCAATCCATTCAATGAAACCGACCCGGCCAAACTCGCGAAACTCTGCGCCGCCGCGCTGGAGGACGAGATCGCGTTTCAGGGCGGCGACACCATCGCTGCCTTCATCATGGAGCCGGTGCTCGGCGCCGGCGGCGTGATCGTGCCGCCCGAAAGCTTCATGAAGCTGGTCCGCGAAATCTGCGACAGGCACGGCATCCTGATGATCTCCGACGAGGTCGTCACCGGCTTCGGCCGCACCGGCGCGTGGTCGGGCGCGCGGCTGTGGGGAGTGAAGCCGGACATGATGACCATCGCCAAGGCGATCACCTCCGGCTACTTTCCGCTCGGCGCGACGCTGATCGGCGAGAAGATGGCGGAGGTTTTCGAATCCGACACATCCGGCGTCGGCGCGATCGGCCACGGCTACACCTATTCGGGACATCCGGTGGGCTGCGCCGCCGGCATCGCCGCGCTGGCCGAGACGCGCCGCCTCAAGCTCAACGACAACGCCGCCGCACGAGGCGAGGAGTTGCTGGCGGCGCTCGTGGCGCTTCAAGCCAAGCATGCGGTGATCGGCGACGTCCGCGGCAAGGGGCTGATGGCGGCGCTCGAACTGGTCGAGGACCGGGCGACGAAGAGGCCGCTCGACAAGGCGCGGCTCGCCACGATCGCCGACACCGCCTATCAGGCCGGCGTGATGATCCGCGTCTCCGGCAACAACATCATCCTGTCGCCGCCCCTGATCCTCAGCGCCGCCGACGTCCAGACCATCGCCAAGGCTCTGGATGCGGGTCTTGCGGCCATCGCCGGGTAGATCGACGCGCGGGAGCCGGAGCGAATCCCGCGCTACACTTCGGCAAGGACATCCGGCGACAGGCCCAGCAGGGTCAGCGCCCGCGCGAAGGATTGCTTCGGCGCGCGGACATCGAAATGCACCGTGGCCATTCCGGCCTTGTCCGCGCCCTCGATGTTGCGGCGCTGGTCGTCCACGAAGACGCACTGATCCGCCGGCAGCTTCAGCGCGTCGAGGCAGAGCTGGTAGGCGCGCGGATCCGGCTTCAGGATGCCGGTATAGGTCGCGTCGACGACCACCTCGAACGTGCTGAGCAGCGGAAAGCGGCGGGTAAATCCCTTGCCGTAGAACAGATCGAGTTCGTTGGAGAGAATCGCCAGCCGCTTGCCGGCGGCGGCCGCTGTCTCGATCGTTTTCACCGCCTCCGGCCGCATGGTCGCGATCGGATCGTCGCCGCGCGCCCGGCGCACGAAGTCGCTCATCTCCCAGCGTTCGCCGAACCGGCTGCTGATCTCGGCGATGCGGATATTCCAGTAGTCGCGCTCGGTGATGCGGCCTTCCTGCATGTCGACCCACACCGGATCCGACGCAGGATCGAACGGTCCGCGCCATGTCAGCGTGCCGGGAGCAAGACCCAGCGCATGTTCGGTGACATGATGCGTCTCGAACATGGTCCGTGAAATGACGCCGCCGAAATCGAGAACGAGCGCCTGCTTCCCTGTTTCCATCGAGGTCAAATCCATCAGGTTCGCAACGAGCCATCCGAAGATCGCGCGCCTCCCGGCGGAATGATCCCTTGATCGACCCAGTCGTCGAACGTCGCCATCACCGCCTCGATGAACGCGGCGTCGTTGATATGCGCGTCCAGTTCGAGGAGATCGACCGGTGGACTCAACGCGCCGACGAACTCCTCGACAAAGGCGCGGTGCGCCTCGGGTTCGTGCAACGGCTGACCCTGGCGATCCCATTCCTGAATGCCCTCGCGCGGCAGGATGACTTTCACCTTGCCGCGGGCGGACGCCAGCTTGCGGGCGATGGCGCGCGCCACCGCGCGGCGCTCCGGGGCGGTCGACGTCACCGACGCGATCAGCCGATTGTGCGCATGATGCGGACGGCCGGCATAGGCGGCCGGCGTCTCCTTCCACGACGGCATGTCGATCATGTCGATCGCGCCGGGCGCGACGATCTGCGGAATCCCGGTGCGGCCGGCATTCTCCAGCCGGTCCTCGCCCGCCGTGACGATGGAGCCCTGAACGTCGTTGGCGACCTCTTGCAGACAGAGATCCAGTACCGCGGCGAATTTGTTCTGCGCCGCCAGCGATTCCAGGGCGCGGCCGCCCATGCCGGTGGCGTGGAACACCGCCACCTCGTAGCCGCGCCGCTCAAGCTCCGGCTTCAAGGTCACGATGTAGCGCAACGCGCTGGTGCCGAGCGAACTGATGCCGACCAGCGGACGATCGAACGCGATCGGCCTCGCATTCCGGCACGCGCCCAGGATGGCGTTCGCCGCCATCCGCAACGACGACCGGCACAGGCTGTTGAGCCCATACAGTCCCCCGGCCCAGAGTATCGCCATCAGATCCGGCGCGAGGCGCTCGGGCGGAATGAGATGGGAGAACGAGACGGTCGAGATCAGCATTTTCGGAACGCCGACCGGCAACGCCGCCGTGACATCCAGCGCCAAATCCGTGCCCATGGTGCCGCCGAGCACCACAACGCCCCGCACGCGGCCGCCGTTGACCGCCTCCAGCGTCCGCGCGATGGCGCCGCGCGTCATCGCCTGCATGGCGACGTTTTCATCCGCCGAGGTCGCGATCGCCTCCAGCGTCATGCCGGCCGCGGCGGCGACATCGCTGTTGGTGATATCGGCCGCGAACCGCGTCTGCTCGCGGACGCCGACATCCATGACCACGGCGCGGCCGCCGGCCTCGACGATGCAATCGCGCAGAAACGCCAGCTCATCCGGCTTGGTGTCGAGCGTGCCGACGATCAGCACGCTGTCGCCGGCCGCTTGATCCGCGACGCTCATCGGTCGCGGCCTTCACGCGCGGGATAGATGCGGAACTCGCGGCCTTCCTTCAGCCATGTCAGCCGCTCCTCGCGCAACAGCGTGCGGCGGCTTTTGCCGGAATCGTCGCGCAGCGTCACCTGCGAAACCTCGTAGCTCTCCGGGTGCTTGTTGCGGCTGAGCCGGTCGGCCAGCACCGCGCCCATGTCGTCGATCACGGCGCGTGCGTCGGCGCCGTCGTTGATCTCGATGATCGCATGGATGCGATTGCCGAGTTCGGGATCGGGCAGGCCGACCGCGATGCTCGAATGCACGTCAGGATGCGCCAGCACCGCAGCCTCGATCTCCGCCGGATAGAGATTGGCGCCGCCGCGCAGGATCATGTCGGTGAGGCGGTCGCCGAGATAGAGATAGCCGTCTTCGTCGAGCCTGCCGACGTCGCCGATCGATTCCCAGCCGTCGGCGCGGCGCTTCGGTTCGGCGCCGAGATAGTGATAGGTGGTGCCGATCCCGTCGAGCGGCATGAAATAAACCTCGCCGGTTTCGCCGACCGGCACGTCGTTGCCGTCCTCGCCGATGATGCGGATGCCGCAGGCGGTTGGATCGACCTTGCCGACCGAGCCGCGATGTTCGAGCCATTCGGTGCCGGTAATCACCGTGCGGCCCTGGCGTTCGGTGCCGCCGTAAAGCTCATAAATGCGTTCGGGGCCGAGCCACTCGATCCACTTCTCCTTGAGCCACAGCGGCATCGGCGCGGCCATGTGAAACACGGTCTTGAGGCTGGAGACGTCGTAGCGATTGCGCACCTCCTCCGGCAGCGCCCAGATCCGGTGCATCATGGTCGGCACGAAGTTGACCCATTCGAGCTGGTAACGGTCGATCAGCCGCAGCGTTTCCTCGGCGTCGAACTTGGTCATGCCGGTGACGCTGCCGCCGCCGAACAGCGCGAAATGCGACACGATGAACGGCGCGTTGTGATAGAGCGGCCCCGGATTGAGCAGGGCCGCGCCGGGCTGGATCAGCAGCGGCTGCTCCATGGCGGTCTCGGTGACCGCCGGCAGGTGGTCGAGGATCACCTTCGGGCGGCCGGTCGAACCGCCGCTGGTCATCGCCTTCCAGTAGCGCGCCACCGGGCGGTCGAGCGGCTCGTCGGAGACGCCCTCGGGCACGAAGTCGCGCGGCACGCGGTTGGGCGCGTTCCAGTCGGCCTCGCCGCCGACTACCAGCGCGGGTTTGAGGATATCGAGAATCGCGGCGGCCTCGCCGCGCGGCAGCCGGTGCGACAGCGAGGTCGGCGTCGCGCCGAGCTTCCATATCGCGAAACTTGTCTCGTAGAAGGCATTGCTGTTCGGCAGGCCGATGGCGACGAAATCGCCGGCCTTGACGCCGCGCTCCGCGAAGGCGCGCGCGCGGCGGTTGGCGTTGCGCTCCAGCATCTCCCAGGTCAGTTCATCCGCGCCATGCCGAACCGCGACGGTGTCCTTCGGCTTGCGATCGGCATACCAGCGCGGCACGTCCGCCAGTGGAATCAGCATGGGCTTTCCTGTCCTTCCCGGTCGAGCCGGCGTTTCACATTGCGCGCGATTTTAGAGGTTCCAAAGCCGACCGCAACAGCGGCGGCGCCACCCGCGCATGCGCTCATGCCGGCCGCCGCCGCTCGGCCGTGTGGCTCCAGGCATCGACACAACGCCGCAGATCGATGAAATTCTGATGCAACTGCTCAAGCGCGAACCCGACCATGAAAAACCGCTCGATGACATCCACCGGCAGGTCGCGGGTACGGCCCGCGCGACGCAGAGCCGAGACCGCCTCGATGTAGCCGCGCAGCGCCGCCTCGAACGCATCGAGCGGCGGCGGCGCGGCGCGGCTGAGCAGCGCGGCCTCGCAGCCGCGCAGATAGTCCCCCGCCGCAAGGCGCACCTCGGTCTGCGCCGCCACCAGCCGCGATTGCAGATCGTCCGGCAGCCGCACCATGGCGGCGCGGCCGATCATCACCAGATCGTGGCGCAGCCGCAGCAGGGTGCGCAGCAGCGGCCCGGTATCCGGGCCGACCGCGACCCGCGCCACCCGCTCGCGCTCGGCCTCCAACGCGACGCCGTTGAGGCCGACCAGCGCCGCGCCGATGCCGTCCTGCAAGCGATGCAGGGTTTCGCTGTCGAGGCCGTGGGCCAGCCCCTTCAGCAGTTCATCCAACGTCGCCGCAATTTGATCCAGCATCCGCGCCGCCGCCGTGATGGCGAGGTTGTGCGCCCGCGACGGCAGCACCGCGAACGACACCGCGAGGCCGACGAAGGCGCCCACCGCGACCTCGATCACTCGGTCGATCGCCGATTCCAGCGGACTGCCATGGGTCATCGACGGCAGCAGCAGCACGATGATCGCGGTGACCGGCGCGACATTGAGGCTGGGATTGATCGCCGCCACCACCGCGAGCGGGGCCACCGCCAGCGCCATGACGGCGAGCAACGCCAGTTCGCCGGTATGCGGAAACAGCACCGCGATGACGCCGCCGTAGATCGCGCCGCCGATGGTGCCGATCAGATAGTCGGTGGTCACCTTGATGGAGCGGCCGACGCTCATCTGGGTCACGATCACCGCCGTCAGCACCGCCCATAGCGGCAGCGGCAGGCGCAGCGCGAGCGCGACGGTCAGCGCCGCCAGCGCCGCCATCATCACCCGCAGGCCGAGCGTGAACTGCGCGCGGCGCGCCGATAGCCAGCCGGAGATCCGCGACCATGCAGCCCTCACCGGCAGGCCCTCCCCGCGAGACGCGGAACCGTGACACAATCCATGCTGGCCGCCTTCGATCCGAAGCATCAAACCCATGCCAACAAATCGCGATGGCCGCCATTGCTTTTTGTGACGGCCCGGCGCGCTTGAACGCCCTTCCCCGCCGCTCTAACCTGCCGCCCTGACCATCAAGGACATGACCATGACCGAGGAAACCGCCAAGCTCGCCGCCTATGTCGCCGGCCTGACCTTCGAGGCCATTCCGCGCGAGGTGCTGGAGCGGGCCAAGCACCTGACGCTGGATTTTCTCGGCAGCGCGGTGCGGGCGCGGCGCGAGGCGGAATCGACGCCTTCGCTGCTCGCCATGCTGAAGGCGCTTTCGCTGGATGGCGACGGCGAGGCCACCGTGGTCGGCGACAGCAAGAGCTGGACGCCCGCGGTGGCGGCGCTGCTCAACGGCACGCTCGGCCATTCGCTCGACTTCGACGACACCCACGCCGACTCCTCGCTGCATCCGAGCGCCCCCGTGGTGCCCGCCGCCTTCGCCGCCGGCGAGATGGTCGACGCCTCGGGGCGCGACGTGCTCACCGCCATCGTCGCCGGCTATGAGGTGTGCTGCCGGCTCGGCAACGCGCTCGATCCGACCTCGCATTACGCGCGCGGCTTCCATCCCACCGCCACCGCCGGCACCTACGGCGCGGCGGCGGCGGCGGCGAAGCTGTTCGGCCTCAATCGAGAGCAGATCGTCTCCGCTTTCGGCGTCTCCGGCAGCCAGGCGGCGGGCTCGCTGCAATTCCTTGTCAACGGTTCCTGGAACAAGCGCTATCAGGTCGGCGCGGCGGCGATGAACGGGGTGATCGCCGCGACCTTGGCGCGCGACGGCTTCATCGGCTCGTCGCAATCGGTGGAGGGCAAGCATGGCCTGCTGGCCGGCTACACCGACGACCCCCATCCGGACAAGGCGGTGGCCGACCTCGGCCGCGTCTTTGAGACCATGAAGATCGGCGTCAAACCCTATCCGAGCTGCCGCTACACCCATGCCGCGATCGACGCGCTGCTGGCGATGCGCCGCGCCCACAATCTCACGCCGGACCAGATCAAGCGCGTCGAGATCGGCCTGCACCGCAACGGCATCACGCTCACCGGCGACGCGCCCACCAAGCGCCACCCGACCTCGATCGTCGGCGGCCAGTTCTCGATGTTCTTCACCGCCGCGCTGGCGCTCGACCAGGGCCGCTTCGGCTGGGACGATTATGCGCGGCTCGGCGACAAAGCCATCGACGCGCTGGCCGACCGGATCGAGGTGGTGCAGGACGACCGCCTCGAAATCGGCCGCACCCATCCGTTTGGCGCGCGCGTCACCGTCAGCACCGACGACGGCGTTCTTGAGGAGCTTTATCCGGATCCGTCCGGCGAGCCGACCTCGTTTCCGGACAGCGCGGCGATGCGCCAGAAATTCCTGACGCTGGCGCGCCCGGTGCTCGACAGCCGGGCCGACAAATTCGCCGACGCCATCCTGTCGCTGGAAACCTACGACCGCGCGGCGCAGGCGATCGCGCTCGGCCGCGCCTGACGTGAACCGCTATCGCGTGATGCGCCGCCGGCGGTCGCGATGACGCGGCATGCGCGTCTACCCGAGAAGCCAGCGAAAGGCGCGGCGCAATTCGGCCGCGCCGTCGCGCGGATACCAGCGGCCATGCGCGAGGATCACGCGCTCGGGGTTCCAGTCCAGCATCATTTCGATCGCCGCTTTCAACGCGGCGCGGTCCGTGAACGTCGTCCGCATGTCGCGGGGCATCGAGCCATCGGGATCCCGAACGCCGCCGAGCCATGTCAGCATGCGCATCCACCGCGACGGCAGCTTATCCGGTTCGAAATTTTCGATGAGATCGGTCACGATCAGCGTTCGGCTCGAACGATGGAAGAAGACGACTTCCGTCATGTAGCGTCCGGCGACCGGCAACGTGGCGATCCCCCCGTCCCACGGATAACCTTCGCTCCGGTCAAGCGCGAGACAATCGAAATCGATCCGTGCGCCGGCCTGCTCGCGCACCCTTGGCGCAAGATAAACCGCGGCATCGGGAAAGGCGTCGTGCCATTGCGAAATCCACCAATAGTGGATGCGATTGGGACCGACGATCCAGCGCGGCGCGCCGATCGCCGCGATCTGCCGGCGCAACATATCGGTCAACGGCGTTGGCGAATGAACGAAAAGTCCGCCGGGAAGGCCAACGACCGTCATCCGCGTTGAAAACGGCATTCTCAGAAGCGGCGGCCCGAAACGGATCAGCGGTCCATCCACGATCCAGACGTCATTTGCGACCGGCTTCAAGGTGTCGAGCGGCGGATAGGTCGCATCGCTCATGTCTGCGCTCCTCGCCGAGCCACGGACACGCCCTCGTGAAATCCGCAACCCTTCGCCTTGAAACACCTTCGATCGGGCAGGATAATGACCGGTCATGTCTCAAGTCAGCGAGGTGCCCCATGAGCTGGATGCCATCCAACGACCCGACCCTCGGCGACCCGCGGACCTGCGACGCGCTCGACCTCGTCATCGTGCCGCGCACCCGCGACCTCGGCGACGGCTTCGCGGTGCGCCGCGCGCTGCCGCACGGCAAGCGGCAAATGGTCGGGCCATTCATTTTCTTCGATCACTTCGGCCCGGTGCAGTTCATTTCCGGACAGGGCATGGACGTGCGGCCGCACCCGCACATCGGGCTCGCCACCGTCACCTATCTGTTCGACGGCTCGATCATGCATCGTGACAGCGAGGGCAACGTGCAGGAGATTCAGCCCGGCGCCATGAACCTGATGACCGCCGGACGCGGCATCGCGCATTCCGAGCGCACGCCGGAGGTGCAACGCGCCAACGGCCAGAAGATGCTCGGGCTGCAAAGCTGGATCGCGCTGCCGAAGGACCGCGAGGAGATCGCGCCGACCTTCCAGCACTATGGCGCCGAGAGCCTGCCGAGCGTGCGCGACACCGGATTCACCGCACGCATCATCGCCGGCAATTCGTTCGGCGTGGCGTCCAAGGTCGATATGGTGTCGCCGTGGTTCTACGTCGAGGTCGCGCTCGACGAGGGCAAGAGCGTGCCGCTCGACGCCGACCACGAGGAGCGCGCGATCTATATCGTCGACGGCGAAATCGAGATTGCCGGCGACCGCCACGAAGGCCCCCGCATGCTGATCTTCCGTCCCGGCGACCGCATCACCGTCCGCGCCACTCGGCCGACGCGGATGATGTTCCTCGGCGGCACCGCGCTGGAAGGCCCGCGCTACGTCTGGTGGAATTTCGTGTCCTCCAGCAAGGAGCGGATCGAACAGGCCAAGCAGGACTGGAAAAGCGGGCGCTTCGAACCGGTGCCGGACGAGACCGAATTCATTCCGCTGCCGGAGCGATAGCGCATGATCCCGACCCGAAGGGCCGCGAAGCGCAAAGTGGAAACCGGCTTTCGGAAAAGATCATGCGCAAATAAATGACTCTCGGACTTTGCAGCCGGCCCGGCGCGGCGTATCACCGGGCTCCCCGCCTTGCCTGGAAGTGACAAGCCATGACCACGATGCTCGCCAGCGACCTGCCCCTGCCGCGACTGGGACGCGGCAAGGTTCGCGATATCTACGACGCCGGCGACGACCGCGTGCTGCTGGTCACCACCGACCGCATCAGCGCCTTCGACGTGGTGATGGGCGAGACCATTCCGATGAAGGGCGCGGTGCTCACCCAGACCAGCGCGTTCTGGTTCGGCCAGCTTGAAGGCACCGTGCCGCATCATATGATTAGCGCCGACGCGGACGCGATCATCGACGCCGTGCCGGCGCTGCGGGGCCATCGCGACGCGCTCCGGGGCCGCGCGATGCTGTGCCGGCGCACCACGGTGTTTCCAATCGAATGCGTGATCCGCGGTTACCTCTCCGGCTCGGCGTGGAAGGAATACGCGCAGTCCGGCACGCTGGCGGGCGAGCGGCTGCCGGCCGGGCTGGTCGAGAGCATCAAGCTGGAACCGGCGATCTTCAGCCCGGCCACCAAGGCCGAGACCGGCCACGACGAGAACATCACCGTGGCGCGCATGCGCGAGATCATCGGCGCGGAGGCCACCGGCGCGCTGGAGCGCATGACCCGCAGCATTTACGCCAAAGGCGAAGCGGTGGCGCGCGAGCGCGGCATCATCATCGCCGATACCAAATTCGAATTCGGCCGCGACAAGGACGGCAATATCCTGCTGATCGATGAAGTGATGACGCCGGACAGTTCGCGCTTCTGGGCGGTCGACGCCTATCAGCCCGGCCGCCCCCAGGCGAGCTTCGACAAGCAGCCGCTGCGCGATTATCTCGACGCCGAGCGCCGCGCCGGACGCTGGAACGGCGAAGCGCCGCCGCCGCCCTTGCCGGCCGCCGTGGTCGACGCCACCAGCAAGCGCTACCTCGACGCCTATCGCCGGCTGACGGGACGCGAACTCGATGTGAGATGAAGGCGGCGGTCTTTGAACTCTGCCTCAAGGTGTCGCACGCCGGATCCACAGTTTCAGCGTCGTCCTCGCGCAGGCGACGACCCATAACTCCTGGCAACGCTTGTTATAAAGCGACCTTGCCTTTGATGACGGAGCCGAATCGCCGCGGCGTCTGGGTCCCTGCCTGCGCGGGGAGGACGGTCTTCGTATTGCCAATCCGCGCGAAATAACGAAGCCGGTGATACGCTACGCCACCGTCGCCGGCGGCATCGCCAGCACCGAATAGATCGACGGCGCGTCGGTGGAGGCGCGCAGCTTGCGCGCCACTTCCTGATCGCGCAACAGCCGCGCGATCTTGGCCAGCGCCTTGAGGTGATCGGCGCCCGCGCCTTCCGGCGCCAGCAGCAGGAACAACAGATCGACCGGTTCGCCGTCCATCGCTTCGAAATCGATCGGCCGCTCCAGCCGCGCGAACAGCCCGAACAGCTTTTCCAGCTTCGGCAGCTTGCCGTGCGGAATGGCGATGCCGTAGCCGACCGCGGTGGTGCCGAGCTTTTCCCGCTGCAACAGCACTTCGAAAATCGCGCGCTCGCTCTGGCCGGTCAGTTCGGCGGCGCGTGCCGCCAGTTCCTGCAACGCCTGCTTCTTGCTGTTGACCTTCAACGCCGGAAGAATCGCCTCGGGCGCGACCAGATCAGTAATCATCATGCAGGATTCCGAGAAAGAAGTTTGACCGCCGATTGCGAAACACGATTGCGAAAGGTTTGGATCCGCGCGCCGCGCCTTGATCGTCTCAGGCCGATGTCACTCGGACGGAAATCAGACGCGCCGCTCGAAGCTGCTTCGGCCCACTCGTTCTAACCATTGTAGCACCGCCACCCGTCGCACCGCCACCCATGTCCGCTCCGGTGTGAATTTCGCCGGCCTGACTCCTTCGTCGCTCCGGCTTCCATGTTCCGCGCATGCGCCGCGGACCCTTGAAGGACTCTAAACTCTTGGTTTAACGCATCTTCTTCACGCGAATCGGGGCTCGCCCCGCGCCAGGGCGCGGATTGCCGATCGGATCGGCCGACGCCCGCCTTATTCCCCGTCGAGCCATGCCCGTCAAGCCATGCCCGTCAAGGCGGCGGACCATAGGGACCGCCTCACGGGGCGTCAATGGCGATTGCACCCGCGCCTTCGGCAAAATCCGTCCGCGACGCCGGGCCAAGGTTCCGGGCCAAGACTCCCGATCCGGTCGCCCGCGCAGCGGCGCGGCGCGCTCATGACGCGCGCGACTGGACCTCCGGCGGATCGATCCAGCCGACATTGCCGTCGGCGCGGCGGTAGATGATGTTCACGCGGCCGCTTCCGCCATGCTGGAACACGATGACCGCGGCTCCGGTGAAATCCAATTCCATCACCGCCTCGCTCACCGACATCCGCTTCAGCGACGTGGTGGCCTCGGCGATGATGACGGGATTGTACGCCGTGACCTCGTCGTCGTTGTCGTCGTCATGGGTGAGCGCTTCGAGCACGTAGCTGCGCGTATCGAGCGGCCCCGTCTCACGCTCGGCGATGGCGGCCGCGGCGGCATGCGACTTGCGCGCCGAACGATCCTTCAGGCGGCTCTTGTAACGCCGCAGTCGTTTCTCGATCTGGATCAGCGCCTGGTCGGCGCTGGCATAGGCATCGGTGGCGTTGGATTCGGCTTCGAGCGTGATGCCGGAATCCAGGTGCAGCGCGCAATCGGTCTTGAATCCGAAGCCATCCTTGCTGAAGGTCATGTGGCCGGAATAGTTGCCGTCGAAATATTTACGCAGCACTTCCTCCGTGCGGTCGCTGACGCGGCCGCGCAGGGCTTCGCCGATATTGATGCTTTTGCCCGAGACTCGAATGCTCATGTCGTACCTCGATTCGCCACACCCAACGCACGTTCACGAATCCTCGTCGTGATCCACGCATGACCGAGTATTTCGACGAATGAGGCCGCAATCAAGCCCGTTCGATGTCGCGGTGATAATGACGGCGTGATCGAACGCGGCCGGCGGTTCGGGGAAGGACCGACGGCGCAACGCCAATTCCCTGTCCTTATGCTTAATGCTTATTACCCTTGTGCTTAACGTCCGGCGGCGCGCACGGGCCCGAGCACGGTCTGCTTCTCGCGCCGGCGCTGCACCGACGACGGGATTCGCAACGCCTCGCGGTATTTCGCCACGGTGCGCCGGGCAATATCAATTCCGCTTTCGCGCAGTCGTTCCACGATGGTATCGTCGGAGAGAATATTGTCCGGCTGTTCGGCATCGATCAACTGCCTGATCTGATGACGGACGGCTTCGGCCGAATGCGCCTCGCCGCCGTCAGCGGCCGCGATCGACGCCGTGAAAAAATATTTCAGCTCGAACATTCCGCGATTGGTCGCGACATACTTGTTGGCGGTGACGCGCGAGACGGTCGACTCGTGCATCTGGATCGCATCCGCCACCGTCTTGAGATTGAGCGGCCGCAGATGCGCCACACCATGGGCGAAAAAGCCGTCTTGCTGCCGCACGATCTCGGTGGCCACCTTCAGGATGGTGCGGGCGCGCTGATCGAGCGCGCGCACCAGCCAGGTGGCGTTTTGCAGGCAATCGCTGAAATACGACTTGTCGCCGTCCTTGCGCGCGGTCTTCGCAAGCTCCGTGTAATAGGTCTGGTTGACCAGCACCTTCGGCAGGGTGTCGCTGTTAAGCTCGACCAGCCAGCCGCCGTCCGCGCCCGGCCGCACATAGACGTCGGGCGCCACGCTCTGCACCTTGACGCTTAAGAATTGCAAGCCCGGCTTCGGATTGAGCCGGCGGATCTCCGCGATCATGTCGCTGAGATCGTCGTCGTCGACGCCGCACAGCTTGCGCAAGGCCGCGATGTCGCGCCGCGCCAGAAGATCGAGATGATCGACCAGCGCCCTCATCGCCGGATCGAAGCGGTCACGCTCGCGCAGCTGGATGGCGAGGCACTCGCTCAAGGAGCGCGCGCAGACGCCGGAGGGGTCGAAGCTCTGCAACACGCCGAGCACCGCCTCGACCTGTTGCGGCGTCGCGCCTAACCGCTCGGCGGCATTGCCGAGATCGGGCGGCAGGTAGCCGGCCTCGTCGACCAGATCGATCAGGTAACGGCCGATCATCCGCTGCGACGGCTCTGGCAGCGCCACCGACAACTGTTCGGCGAGATGGTCGGCGAGCGTGGTCTCCGCCGCGACGAAGGCTTCAAGGTTGTAGTCGTCGTCGTTCGACGCGCCGCCGCCCCATTCGGTGTAGGCGGTCGGCGCGGCGTCCTGCGCGGCGCGGGCGGCGGCTTCCGCCGGCTCCTCCGGAAATACATTGTCGAGACCGGTGTCGAGGGTGCGCTCGATCTCGGCGCGGCTGCCGAGTTCGGGGCTCAGCCACTCCTCCTGGCCGGCATCCGCCGCCGTTTCGAAGCCGTCGCCGGCGCCCTCCTCGTTGCGCGCCGCATCGCCATCCTCGCCGGCGGCATCGGCGGCGCGCTCCAGCAGCGGATTGCGCTCCAGCTCGTCCTCGACGAAGGCGGCCAGATCGAGATTGGACAGTTGCAACAGCTTGATCGCCTGCATCAACTGCGGCGTCATCACCAGCGCTTGCGACTGGCGGAACTCTAGCTTTTGCGACAGCGCCATGAAGGCAAAAACCGTTCCATCGGTTGGTCCGTTTCTTGCTTAGCTGTTTCGCGGCCGGAAGTACACGGGCTGTCCGCGCGCGCGGCGATTTGTGATCGACACGGTTAGCGGGTTTCACCTTTTGTCGGTAGCGCCATGAAATGAAGCGTCATTGCCGGGCTTGACCCGGCAATTCATCCTTTTCGAAGAAGATGGATGCGCGGATCAAGTCCGCGCATGACGATCTTTTCTGTTACAGCGGCCGGTTCCTACAGCCGGAATTCCTCGCCGAGGTAAAGCCGCCGCACGTCGGGATCGTTGACGATGGCGTCGGGGTCGCCCTCGGTGAGGATCTGCCCGGCATAGACGATATAGGCGCGGTCGGTGAGGCCCAGCGTCTCGCGCACGTTGTGGTCCGTAATCAGGACGCCGATGCCGCGATTGGTGAGATGGCGCACCAGGTCCTGGATGTCGCCCACCGCGATCGGGTCGATGCCGGCGAACGGCTCGTCGAGCAGCATGTAGCTCGGCCGCGTCGCCAGCGCGCGGGCGATCTCGACGCGGCGGCGCTCGCCGCCGGACAGCGCGATCGAGGGCGACTTGCGCAACCGGCCGATATTGAATTCGTCGAGCAGCGAATCCAGCTCCTTCTCGCGCTTCTTGCGGCTGGGCTCGACCACCTCCAGCACGGCGCGGATGTTCTGCTCGACGGTGAGGCCGCGAAAGATCGAGGCTTCCTGCGGCAGGTAGCCGATGCCGAGCCGGGCGCGCTGGTACATCGGCAGCCGGGTGACATCGTGGCCGTCGAGTTCGATCTTGCCGCGATCGGCCTTGATCAGGCCGGTAATCATGTAGAACACCGTGGTCTTGCCGGCGCCGTTCGGCCCCAGCAGGCCCACCGCCTCGCCCCGCCGCACATAGATGCTGACGCCACGCACCACCTGCCGCGAGCCGAAGCTTTTCTCGATGCCGTGAACCGCGAGATAGCCGGGATGCGGCGCGGCGGCGCGGCGGGCGACCGGCGGCGCCGCGCGCGCCTGCCGTTGCGGGCCGGCCTCGCCCTGCGCCGCGACCACGGCGACATCGTCGCGTGCGCGCGCAAAACCCTGGGAGCCGCGCTGCGGCGGCTTGCGCCGGAACATGTCGCGCAGATCCACCATCCGGCGCCCTACCGACCCAATAGGGGGATCGGCGGCTTGGCGGCGGGCGTCGCCGCGCCGCCGGACGCCTTGGCGCCGCAGCCGCCACCTTCCGACTGGATGAACAGGCCCTGCACCCGCCCGCTGTCGGATTCGACCCGCGACACCCCCGTCGTCATGTTGACCAGCAAGCGGTCGCCGCGCAGCACGTTCTTGCATTGCGTCAGCACCACGTTGCCCTTCATGGTAATGAGATTGGCGCGCGGATCGAAGACCGCGAGATCGCCGGTCACCACCTGCTCCTTCTGGGTCACCACGACGCCGCCGCGCGCCTCAAGACGGCGGATCGACGACGAGCCGCCCGGCCCCGGCGAGGCCGACTTGATCGCGGCCTTGCCGGCGGCCTTGTCCTTGCCGCCGGGATGGGCGGAATCCTTGGCGTCGTAGAACACCACCAGCGATTGCGCCTTCATCGTGGTGTCGCCCTGCACCACCTTCACGTCGCCGGAAAAGGTGGCCTCCTTCTTCTTGTCGACCATTTCCAGCGCGGCGGCCTCGATCCGGATCGGCTCATTGCGGTTCTGCGAAAATCCCTGCATCGCGTTGGGCACGCCCGACATCGCGCCCTGCGCGCGCGCCTCGGCTCCGGCCGCGACCGCCAGCAGCAACAGCGCGGCGCACCGCGCCGCGAGCCATATCCTGCCGTGCTTCGAATCCATTCCGAATATCATCGGGCCGTGCCGTGCTTGGTGCCGGGCGATCGCCTTGACGATGCCGGCAGGGGTTGGGGATCCTGGCTGGGGTTGAGCGGCGCGTCGCCGCCGCTCTCGCCGCGCTGCGACGGGCTGGCGGCGGCATTCGGCTGCTCCATCACCAGATCCATTCTGACATTGCCCTCGAAGCGCACCACCTCGCCCTTGTCGATGATCCGCAGACGGTCGGAATCCAGGGTGCCGTTGAGCAGCTTCACCGCCACCGGCTCGTCCGAGGTCACCAGACCCTTGTTGATATCGATCAGCGCCCGCGTCAGCCGGGCTTCGTAGCCGGTGGAGGACCGCAACAGGATATCCTTCTTCAGGTCGAGAAGTTGCGCCTTGGTGTCGAACACGCCGGTCGCGGCATCCATCGTCACCGTCGATTTGTCTTCCATCGTCACCCGCGCGCGGATCGTCGCCAGTTCGACGCTGTTGGGATTGGTGAGATCCTGCGTTGCGGTCCTGGCCGAGACCTCGTAGGGCCGTTGATCGGGCGAGAAGCCGGACATATGCGGCGATTCCATCGTGATCTTGGTGCCGGACACCACCAGGTTGTCGATATCGATCGGCAAATCCGGCATCAGCACGCGGAACGGGTTGAAAATCGACACCAACAAGATCGCGGCCAGCGCCAGCGCCACCGCGGCGGGAACCGCGATCCGCAGCACGCGAACCAGCCGGCTGTGCCGGGCGGCGGCGGCGAAGCGCGCCTCCAGATCCGCCAGATAGGCCGGGCTTTGAGCCGAATACACCGCCCCTCCTGCGTTCACGTGGATGGCCGAGTATCCCGACCGCCCGCGATGAATGTCCCTGATCCCAATAGCTTACAGCCACGTCGCGGCGATTCCGCCGGGTCCCGCCGGCCGCCCCCGAGACCGGGCGCAATCTTCTGCTCAAATGTTGTGTTCAAATGTTGAAGCCCCGTCCCGGCGCCGTTCGCGCGCGGGTTCTGCGGCTCGATTATGGCACAGGATCGCCGGTCACGCGTGGGCGAAAATATCGTCGTCCTCCCAGCCGCCGAGATCGAGCCGGGCGCGGAAGGGCAGGAAATCGAAGCAGGCACGCGCCAATTCGGTGCGGCCCTCGCGCGCCAGCATGGCGTCGAGCCGGGCGCGGAGCGCGTGGAGGTGCAGCACATCGGACGCCGCATAGGTCAGTTGCGCCTCGGTCAGCGTCTCCGCGCCCCAGTCGCTCGACTGCTGCTGCTTCGACAATTCGACGCCCAGCAGTTCGCGCACCAGATCCTTCAGACCATGGCGGTCGGTGTAGGTCCGGGTCAGGCGCGAGG
Organism: Xanthobacteraceae bacterium; assembly: GCA_023954195.1. Taxonomy (GTDB): domain Bacteria; phylum Pseudomonadota; class Alphaproteobacteria; order Rhizobiales; family Xanthobacteraceae; genus 62-47. The sequence continues at coordinate 16,786 of JAMLIK010000004.1, read as the reverse complement.
CGATCTTGGTGCAATAGACCGGCTGCGGCATCACCCCCAGCGCGTTGAACAGGGCGGCGAGATCGAACCGCGCGAAATGAAAGATCTTGGTGACCGCGGGATCGCCGAGCAGCTTTTTCAGATTGGGCGCGTCGGTGTGACCTTGCGGAATCTGCACGATATCGGCGCTGCCGTCGCCCGGCGAGAGCTGCACGACGCAGAGCCGGTCGCGGTGCGGATTGAGCCCCATGGTCTCGGTGTCGATCGCCACCGAACCGGTGTAGCGGCCAAGGTCCGGCAGATCGCCGCGATGCAGACGGATGGTCATGTGATGTCGGCCCCAATTCGGCGTGAAAGCGCGCGAACCCGACTTAAACCATTCGCGCCGCCGCTGGCAAACGACGGTGCGGCTGCCGGTCGGCTACGTACGGGTTTCGGGAGGAGCCCAAAAAAAGAAAAAGTGGTGCCCAGGAAAGGACTCGAACCTTCACGGTGTTACCCACTGGTACCTGAAACCAGCGCGTCTACCAATTCCGCCACCTGGGCCCGGGCCGGTTGATACGGATCGCCCGCGCCGTTGTCAAACAGCAAATTGCCAAACGGCAAAACGCCGGGCAGGACGCCGGCATGCGCGAAATTGCAAAGTCCGGCGTAAATCCGCTATACAGCGGCCGAAACAGTAGCGCCGCGTCGGAGCGTTGCAGCCGGTTGAGGTGATCCATGTCGTCCTATGTGACCGCGAATTCAGACACCCTTATCACCGTGTTCGGCGGTTCGGGTTTTCTGGGCCGGCACGTCGTCCGGGCGCTGGCCAAGCGCGGCTACCGGATTCGCGTCGGCGTGCGCCGGCCGGAGCTTGCCGGCCACCTGCAACCGCTCGGCAAGGTCGGCCAGATCCACGCCGTGCAGGCCAATCTGCGCTTTCCCGCCTCGGTGGAGGCCGCGACCCGCAACGCCGGCATCATGGTCAACCTGGTCGGCATCCTGGCGGGCAGCGGCGCGCAGACCTTCGACGCCGTTCACGCCAAGGGCGCCGCCGCCGTGGCGCAGGCGGCCGCCGCCGCGGACGCGCGGCTGGTTCATGTCTCGGCGATCGGCGCCGACCCCGAATCGGCCTCGGCCTATGCCCGCTCCAAGGCCGCCGGCGAGGCCGCCGTGCGCGAGGCGTCGCCCACGAGCGTCATCATGCGGCCGTCGGTGGTGTTCGGCCCCGAGGACAATTTCACCAACCGCTTCGCCTCGATGGCGCGGCTGATGCCGGTGCTGCCGCTGATCGGCGGCGGCGCGACCAGGATGCAGCCGGTCTATGTCGAGGACGTCGCTTGCGCCATTGCCGACGCGGTGGACGGCGCGGCGAAGCCGGGCGCGACCTACGAACTCGGCGGCCCCGAGGTGCTGAGCTTACGCGAAATCTTCGAGATCGTGCTGGCGATGACCGACCGCGCGCGCACGCTGGCGCCGCTGCCGTTCGGCCTCGCCCGGCTCAACGCGCTGGCGTTGCAGTTCGCGCCCGCGCCGTTCACGCTGACCCGCGATCAGGTCACCCTGCTGAAATCCGACAACGTGGTGTCGGACGCCGCCAAGGCCGCGGGACTGACCCTGGAGGGGCTCGGCATCACGCCGGATTCGATCGAGGCCGTCGCCCCGCAATATCTGTGGCGCTTCCGCCCGCAGGGCCAGTTTCAGCGCAAGAGCGCGTAAGTGTTCGAAGTCCCCGCCCGCGCGGGGACGACGGAAAACCCCGCCTCAAAACCCCAGCGCCAGCGCGATCAGTCCGAGCGTGCCGACGATGACCCGCCACCACGCGAAAAAGGTGAAGCCGTTGCGGGTGACGTAGTCCAGGAACATCCTGACCACGATGATCGCGGTGACGAACGACACCACGAAGCCGATGGCGATGATATAGAAGTGATCCAACGTCATGTCGTTGCGGCTCTTGTAGAGATCGTAGACGAAGGCGCCGAGCATGGTCGGGATCGCCAGGAAGAACGAGAACTCCGCCGAGGCGCGCTTGTCGGCGCCGAGCAGCATCGCCGCCACGATGGTCGCCCCGGATCGCGACACGCCGGGAATCATCGCGGCGCATTGCGCGAGGCCGATGGTGAGATAGGTCGGCAGCGGAAAGGCGGTGGCGTCGTGCAGCCGCGGCCTGAGATCGAGCTGGTCCACCCACATCAGCACCGCCCCGCCGAGGATCAGCGAGAAGCACACCACCCAGGGGTTGAACAGGTAGCTCTTGATATAGCCGCCGAGCAGGGCGCCGAAAAACGCCGCCGGCAGGAACGCCACCAGCACGCCGACGACGAAGCGCCGCGCGCCGGGATCGCCGCTGAACATCCCCAGCGCCACATTCCATAATTTGACAAAATAGATCGCGAGAATCGCCAGGATCGCGCCCAACTGGATCAGAATCGCGAAACTTTTCCAGAAATCGTCGCCGCCCGTCTCAAAAAACCGCTCGACTAGCAAGAGGTGGCCGGTCGACGACACCGGCAGGAATTCCGTGACCCCCTCGACAACGCCAAGGATCACCGCGCGAATCACATCAGGGAGCATGGGAACTTTCGCTTTGAGCCGGAAAGGGCACGAAAATGCCGGTCCTTCTCGCCTATTCGCCCCATGCCCGCAACGGCAAAATACGCAGGCCGCCCGCCTGAATCCGCACTTCGGTCGCGCCGCCTTCCGGCGTAAGACAGGCCGCCGCCCGCGGCCGGAATCGCGATTGCGCCCCGCTGGAGACACTTTGTTAAGGATGCGAATTTATTAAGGACCCGATGTTCACGCTGTTCCATCATCCGTTCTGCCCGCATTCGCGTTTCATTCGCCTGACGCTGGGCGAATACGGGCTCGACCTGACCTTGGCGGAGGAGCGGACCTGGGAGCGGCGCGAGGCGTTCCTCATCATGAACCCCGCCGCCACCACGCCGGTGCTGGCCGCCGAAGACATTCCGGCGATCCCCGGTGTCGCCAACATCAGCGAATACCTCGACGAGACCTATGGCGCGGCGCGGGGCGACCGCCGGCTGCTGCCGCAATCGGTCGCCGAGCGTATCGAGGTGCGGCGGCTCACCGCCTGGTTCAACGAGAAATTCTTCGACGAAGCCTCCGGCCCGCTGGTGACCGAGCGCATCTACAAGCGCTTCATGAGCGAGGAGGACGGCGGCGGCCCGCCCTCCGCCGACGTGATGCGCGCCGCCAAGGCCAATGTGCGCTATCATTTGTCCTATATCGGCTGGCTGGCGCGGACCCGGAACTTTCTCGCCGGCGACCGCCTGACCTATGCCGACCTCGCCGCCGCCGCGCATCTGTCGGCGATCGACTACCTCGGCGACGTGCCGTGGAACGAGGATGACGCCGCGAAATCCTGGTACGCGCGGATCAAGTCGCGCCCCTCGTTCCGGCCGCTGCTCTCGGAATGGCTGGCCGGCGTCCCCGCCTCGCAAAGCTACGTCGATCTCGATTTTTAGAAGTTACCCGCTTTTGGCGGGATTATCCGCCGTCATGCCCGGACTTGATCCGGGCATCCATCTTCTTGAAAAATGATGGATTGCCGGGTCAAGCCCGGCAACGACACCTCGTGATGCTTTCATCAAAATATAAGACGCTACAGCGTGCGATCGTGACACTCCGACCGGTCCGCTTACCTCGCGAGATGCAGCTTCATCTCGTCGCGCGCTTTCAGCGCCGCGCCTTGGCGGCCGAGGATCTTGGCGATCCGTTCCGGCGCGAAGTTGAGATCGACGAACGCCGGCGCGGTGTTGGCGACCTCGTGATAGGTCGCGATCAACCCGTCGCGCAGCCGCATCATCGCAACGCCTTCGAACATCGCGCGCTTGCCTTCGGCTTCCGGCAGCTTGGAGCGATAGCTGAAGGTGTAGCGCGCGTAGAGCATGGCGCCGTCGCTGACCGGGTCGTGCATCACCCAGCGAAAATCCTCCGCCGCGCGGTAGAACCAGTCGTCGATCAGCTCCGCGATTTTCGCCCGGCCCTCGAACGCGCCGTAGAACACGTCGTGATAGACGCCGTCTTCGGTGAACAATGTCGCGAAGGTCTTGCCGTCGCGCGCGGCGACCGCGTCGCAGAACGTGCGCAGCATGGCGGCGGGATTCATCGTGGGATTCATGTTGTTGCTCATAAGCTCACCTTTTGTTCGGGCGTTACCGATGCCCGCTCAAATCGCGGATCGTCGGATTGTCGCCGTTGAGCGGGTTGGCCGGATCGCGGGCGTAGCGCAACGTCTCGAAGCGCATCGCGCGGGCGTCGATCATCAACAGCCGCCCGACCAGCCCCTCGCCGAAGCCGACGATCTCACGGATCACTTCCAGCGCCATCAATGAGCCGAGCGTGCCCGCCAGCGCGCCCATCACCCCGGCCTCGGCGCAGGCCGGCACGGTGCCGGGCGGCGGCGGCTCCGGAAACAGGCAGCGATAGGTCGGGTTGAGAACGCCGGCGGCATTCTTCTCATAAGCGCGGATCGTGGTCAGCGAGGCGTCGAACACGCCGAGCGCGCCGGTCACCAGCGGCTTTTTCGCCAGATAACAGGCATCCGCCACCAGGTAGCGGGTGGCGAAATTGTCCGAGCCGTCGGCGACGATGTCGTAGTCCGCCAGTAGCGCCATCGCGTTCGACGCCGTGAGCCGCAGCGGGTGGGCGCGAAACGCGACGTGCGGATTGAGCGCGGCGACGGTGGCCGCCGCGCTGTCGACCTTGCGCATGCCGATATCGGGCGTCGCGTGGATGATCTGGCGTTGCAGGTTGGACAGCGTCACCACGTCGTCGTCGACCGCGCCGAGGGTGCCGACGCCGGCGGCGGCGAGATACATCAGGAGCGGCGCGCCCAGGCCGCCCGCGCCGATCGACAGCACCCGCGCCGCCTTGAGCCTGGCCTGGCCGGGACCGCCGACCTCGCGCATCACGATGTGGCGGGCGTAGCGTTCGAGTTCGTCGGGGGCGAGCATGGCGGCGAGATATCCTGTTGTCGCGGCGTTGTAGCATGACGCGGCGCGAGCATCGAACCGCGCGGCGGCTTTTGCATCCGGATCATCTATGCTTCAATCGCGGCGTGACGAACCCATGCAACCCGCCAAGCGCCCGCCCATGAGATCGTTGATCCCCGCGATCCTGATCCTCGCCGCGACCGCGCCGCCCGCTCTCGCGCAGCCCGCGCCCGCCAGCCATGCGCCGACGGCGCAAACCGCGCTCGACACCGTCAAGGCACTGTCGCAGGGCGAGCGGCAGGCGATCCAGTCGAACCTGGCATGGGTGGGCAAATATAACGGCCTAATCAACGGCGAGGCCAGCGAGCGGCTAGTAGGGGCGATCAAGGCGTTCCAGACCGGCCGCAACGGCAAGCCGACCGGCGTGCTCAACCCGCAGGAGCGCGAGCAGCTCGCCGCCGGCGCGCGGAAATTGCAGGCCGCCGCCGGCTGGAAGCTGATCGGCGATCCGGCGACGGGAATGCGCATCGGGCTGCCTTCAAAACTCGTGCCGCAACAGACCCATGAGGCCAACGGCACGACGTGGCGCTCCGCCTCGGGCGCGATCGAGATCGCGCTGACACGGCGCAAGGACGCCGACATCAATATCATCCGGGTGATGGGCCAGGAACGCGCGGCGCCCGGCCGCAAGGTGACCTATGCGCTGGCGCGGCCGGATTTCTTCGTGCTGTCCGGCACCGACGGCGCCAGAAACTTTTACCTGCGCGGCCATTTTCGCGGCGACGAGGCGCGGCTTCTCACCATTCGATACGACGCGGCCAGCAAGGCGGTGATGGAGCCGGTGGTGATCGCGATGTCGAGCGCCTTCGATCCGTTCCCGACCGGGGCGCAGGCCCTCGGCCCGCCGCCGCGCAAGGCCGTCGAATACGAAAGCGGCGTCGTGGTCAGCGGCAAGGGCTTCATCGTCACCGACCGCCTGCCGATCGAGGGCTGCCGCTCCATCGTCATCGCCGGCCACGGCAATGCCGACAAGGTGGCTGAGGACAAGACCCGCAACCTCGCGCTGCTGCGCATCTACGGCGCGCGCGATCTCGCGGCGCTGGCGCTCGGGGCCGGCGCGGCGAAACCCGACGTGACCCTGACCGGCATCGCCGATCCGCGGGCGCAGGGCGGCGGCGCGGCGGTGACCGGCGTCCGCGCCCGCCTCATGCCGGCCGCCGCCGGCGGCCAGCCGGTGCTGACCCCGGCTCCCGGCCCCGGCTTTTCCGGCGCGGCGGCGCTTGATGCCGATGGCCGCTTCGCGGGGATCGCACAATTGCGGCCGATTCAGGTGGCGGGCCCGGCGGCGAACGGCGCCGCGCCGCAAGCGATGCTGGCCAGCGCCGACGCCGTGCGCGGCTTCCTCGACGCCAACGGCGTGGTCGCCGACGGCACGGCGAAGGACGTCAAGGCGGCGATGGTGCGCGTGATCTGCGTGCGGGAGTAGAGATCCTCTCGGTCGTCATTGCGAGCGCCGCGACGCAATCAGAAGGCTGCGAAGCAAGAGCTGAATCGCTTCGTCGCTTCGCTCCCTAACAATGACCAAAACCTACAATGCCTCGCCCTTCAACAGGCGCGGCACCTCGCCGGACAGGCCCGCGGCCTGCCGAATGAACAGGCCCTTCAGCGGCGGCAGGCGGTCGACCAGGCCGAGGCCGATGTCGCGCACGCCGCGCAGCAACGCCGAATCGTTGGAGAACAGCACGTTGAGCGCGTTGGTCGCGACCCCCATCGCCATGGTGTCGAACCGCCGCCAGCGCTGATAGCGCTCCAGCACGTCGGCCTGTCCCGGATCGATGCCGAGCCGCGCCGCGTCGACGATCACTTCGGCCAGCGCCGCGACGTCCTTCAGCCCCATGTTGAGGCCCTGGCCCGCGATCGGATGGATCACATGAGCGGCGTCGCCGACCAGCGCCATGCGATCGGCGATGAAGGAGCGCGCCACGAAATATTGAAGCGGGAACGCGCGCGGCTTGTCGAGCGCGCGGATTTCGCCGAGACGCAGGCCGAAGCGCCGCTCCAGCTCGGCGTGAAACCTCTCCTCCGGCAGCGCCGTGATGCGCGCCGCCTCCTTGCGCGTCTCGGTCCACACCAGCGACGAGCGCCTGCCCTTCAGCGGCAGGATCGCGAACGGCCCGGCCGGCAGGAAGTGCTCCTCGGCGCGGCCCTCGTGGTCGCGCTCGTGGCCGACGGTGACAACGATGCCGGCCTGGTCGTACTCCCAGCCATGGGTGGCGATGCCCGCGCGCTCCCGCAGCCTGGAACGCGCGCCGTCGGCGGCGACCAGCACGCTGGCCTTGACCGTCTCGCCGTCGGCCAAAGTGACGTCGATGCCGCCACCATGCGCCTCATAGGCGGTGACGGCGGTGGCGCGGAGCGTGACGCCCGCGGCCTCGGCGCGCCTGGTCAGCGCGTCGATCAGCAGGCGGTTCTCCACCATGTGGGCGAACGGCTCGCCGGGCTCGACCTCGCCGGCGAAGGTCAGGAAGGTCGGGCGCGTCACGTCGGCCAGCCGGGAATCCGTCACCACCATGTCGAGGATCGGCTGCGATTGCGGCCCGACCTCGTCCCAGACGCCGAGGCCCTCGAACAGGCGGCGGCAGGCGGCGACGATGGCGGTGGCGCGCGGATCGCGGCTCGGCCGGCTGGCCAGCGCCGGATCGGCGACGATCACCGGCACCGTCTCGCCCAGCCCCTGGCGCAGCGCCAGCGCCAGCGCCAGCCCGGCGAAGGCGCCGCCGGCGATCACAATGCTTGGCTGGGCCGACATCATCGCACCTTTCCCGAAACGGATTTGCCACTGGAGTCTTGCCAGCGCAGTATAGCTGAGCGAAACAGGTTTCCCAACCAGCGGCAACGCGCGCCTGTCCGCCGTCATGGCCCGCAATCATCAACGGATCGATCCCGCGGATCGATCCCGGCATACGGCTGAATCACGAGATTTCCATGTCCAAAAGCCTGATCGACCTGCTCGCGATCCTCGACCTCGAACCGCTGGAGGAAAATCTGTTCCGCGGCGTCAGCCCGCAAACGAGCTGGCAGCGGGTGTTCGGCGGCCAGGTGATCGGCCAGGCGCTGGTGGCGGCCTGCCGCACCGTCGAGAACGTCGAAAAGCGGTTGCCGCACTCGCTGCACTGCTACTTCCTGCTGCCCGGCGACCCGGCGATCCCGATCATCTACGAGGTCGAGCGGCTGCGCGACGGCCGAAGCTACGTCACCCGTCGGGTCACCGCGATCCAGCATGGCCACGCGATTTTTTCGCTGATGGTGTCGTTCCATGAGGCCGAGGACAGCGTATTCGACCACCAGGATCCGATGCCGAACGTGCCGACGCCGGACATGCTGACCGCCGAGGAAGTGGCCAAGCAGCCGCTTTTCAAGGAGATGCCGGAATTCATCCGGCGCTACTACGAATCCGACCGCCCGATCGAGCTGCGTCCGGTGGAGCTGGGCCGCTATTTCGGCGAGAAAATCGACGACGGCCGCATCCATATCTGGATCCGCACCGCCGCTAAGCTGCCGGACGATCCGGCGCTGCACATGTGCGCGCTCGCCTACGCCTCTGATTTCTCGCTGCTCGACGCGGCGATGGCGCGCTACGGCCGCACCTTGTTCGACAGGCGGATGATGCCTGCCAGCCTCGACCATGCGATGTGGTTCCACCGGCCGTTCCGCGCCGACGAGTGGCTGCTCTACGCGCAGGATTCGCCGAGCGCGCAGGACGGACGCGGCCTGACGCGCGGCCAGATTTTCCGGCAGGACGGCACCCTCGTCGCCTCGGTGGCGCAGGAGGGCTCGTTGCGCCAGCGCCGCGACAAGCCGGCGAAATAACGCTTCTTCACCGCTCCACGAGCTCGGTCTGCGAGGCGATCCAGCGCATCATCCAGCGGAACATCCACGGAATCGGGATGATGAAAGAAGCCGCGAGGACGACAACGACCGTGCGCCACAGAAAGTCCAGTCCGCTGCCGTTGAAGACCACCGCGCGGCGCGTGCCCTGGATGTGACCGCAGCACCAGCGCATCCACGCGGCCCCGACCCATGCCCAGCCGATCACCGTCACCACGGAGACGGCCGTGAGCAAGGCCCAGCCGATATAGGCCCAGATCGAGCCGGAGAAACCGAGCCCGAGCGGCCGCCCATCGGCGGAAAGGTTTTCGATCAGCCATTTCAGGAACAGCCAGTCCAGCGCCAGCTGCACGAGGATCGACAGATTGCCGAGCAGCTCGCTGCCGCTCAGGGCGAGCGCGGCGGTCAAGACGACGGCGCCGAAGAACCACGGGACGATGGTCATCGCCGTCCCCTCGAAACCGAGATTCGGCCGGCCCCGCACGTGAATGTGCGGCACCAGCCATTTCAGATACCAGACCAGCACCCACGGCAGCGGGAAGACGACGAACCCACACAACGCCAGCACCACGCTGCGCCAGGTGAAATCCCAAATGCCGAAATCGACCCACAGCGATCGGCCGGACGCCTCCGGCGCGGCCGCCTCCCGGCCGAAACCCGCCCCCGCGAAATTCCCTCCGGCCGGGTTTGGCGGCCCCGGCGGCCGCGGCTGGCCCGGCATCAGGCCGGGCACATCCTGCGCGTGCCGCCAGTTCTCCATCCCGTCGGTCCAGACATAGGTCATGCCGGTCACGGCGCCGCTGGCGATCAGTTCTTCCAGCTGGGCTTCGGAATACGGCCCGAGCTGTTTGCCGCCGTCGGCGTAAAACCATACACGATCCGACATGCTGCCTCCTTGGGGCGCGAGCGAACGGGACGGAGAGAAGCCGCGACGGCGCCGCCGCGTCAGCGATAGTCGAGCCAGACTATACCGACGTTCACGACTTTTTGAGTGATGAAAATGCCGTGACGCCGGTTTCCCGCCCGCACCGGTGCACCCTCACAGGTCGAGCACCGCCGACACCGGGACATGGTCGGACGGCCGCTCCCAGCCCCGCGCCTCGCGCAAAATGCTGAAGTCGCGGACGCTGTCACGCAACGCCGGCGACACCCAGACGTGATCGAGCCGGCGGCCGCGGTCGGCGGCGGCCCAGTCGGCGGCGCGGTAACTCCACCACGTATAGACTTTCTCCGGCGAAGGAATCCGCTCGCGGGCGACATCGATCCAGCCGCCATGCGCCTGCACGCCGAGCAGCTTCTCGGTCTCGACCGGCGTATGCGACACCACCTTGAGAAGCTGTTTGTGCGACCAGACGTCGTGCTCGTGCGGGGCGACATTGAGATCGCCGACCAGAATGTGCCGCGCGTCGCCCGCGCCATGCAGCGGCGCGCAGTCGCGCATCTCGTCGAGAAATTTCAGCTTGTGATCGAATTTCGGATTGAGCGCCGTGTCGGGAATGTCGCCGCCGGCCGGCACATAGAAATTATGCAGCACCACCGGCGCCTTGAAATCGGCCCTGGCGCCCAACGAGACCGAAACGTGCCGGGAATCGAGCTTGTCGCAGAAGGTGCGAATGTCGGTCGACTCGAACGGCAGCTTCGAGACGATGGCGACGCCGTGATAACCTTTCTGGCCGTTGAGCGCGACGTGGTCGTAGCCGAGTTGCCGGAGGCGCTTCAGCGGAAAGGCGTCGTCCGGACACTTGGTTTCCTGCAAGCACAGCACGTCCGGCCGCGCCGCTTCCAGAAATCGCGCGACCAGATCGATGCGCAGCCGCACCGAATTGATGTTCCAGGTGGTGAGTTTCAATTGCATGGATGATCTTTCCGGACGTCACACGCGGGCTCGACCCGCGTGTCCATCCCTTCGGAAAGATGGATCGCCGGGTCAAGCCCGGCGATGACGCTATTCAAGGCCGCGCTACTGGTTCGGCGTGGCGTAGTTGGTGAAGTCGATCTTGAACATCGACGGATCGGGCCGCTGGGTAGTGTCGAGATTGTAGACCGCCACCGTGGTGTCGTAGCCCTGCGGGTCGGTGATGGTCCATTGCTTGAGCTGGTTGTCCTTGACGCCGAACATCAGCATCAGCCGACTGGTGCCGACCAGCGGATTCTGCTCCTCCAGGGTGATGCTGATATAGAGATCGTCGCTGGTGACGGCGACGACCTTGGTGTCCTGCATCAGGTCGATGCGGTTCGACAGCAGGAAGCGCAGCGGCGTCTGCGACAGCGGATAGTTGTCCTGCGTCGCCAGCTTGCGGTCGCGCACCACCACCGACTGGCCATCGGCGATGATCGAGATATTGCTCGGCGCATCGTATTCGAAGCGGATCTTGCCCGGCTTGTGCATGTAGAAATCGCCGGTGGTGCGGCTGCCGTCCGGCCCGACCTGCACGAATTGCCCGACCAGGTTTTGCAGCGACGACAGATAGGCGCTGACCTTGGCGGCGTCGGCGCGCTGCTTGGCGTCGAAGTTGATGAGCAGCCCGCCGGCGGGGCGCTTGCGCGGATCGGGAATGATCGGATTGGGCGGCGCGGCCTGCGCCGGAGCGGCGGCGGCCTTTGGCGCGGGCTTGGCGGCGGGCGCGGCCTGCGCCGCCATCGGCGCGGCCAGCAGCACCGCCAGCAGCGCGACGGCCGGCCGGCCGACGCCGGAGCGGCGATAAGACATTGGGGCGGGCGGGATTTTGCGAGGGATTTTCAGGGGTCTGTCCAATGCTGGTTGGCCGGAACTTCGAGGTAGAGGACGGCTGTGGCGATTTCGCGACTCCTGTTCGCGACTTCTGGCCGCCTGTCAGAACGGGCTTTCCTCCTCCTGATCGACCAGGATTTCACGCTTGCCGGCATGGTTGGCCGGGCCGACGATGCCTTCCAGCTCCATTCGCTCCATCAGCGAGGCGGCGCGGTTGTAGCCGATCTGCAAGCGGCGCTGGATGTAGCTGGTGGACGCCTTGCGGTCGCGCTTGACCACCGCCACCGCCTGCGCGAACAGGTCGCCGCCGCCGTCGGAGCCCATGCCGGTCGAATCGAACACCGCGCCGTCCTCGCCCTCGGCCGACTCCTCGGCGGTGACCGCTTCGAGATATTCCGGCTGCCCTTGCGTCTTGAGGTGGCGCACCACCTTCTCGACTTCCTCATCCGACACGAACGGGCCGTGGACGCGGGAGACGCGGCCGCCGCCGGCCATGTAGAGCATGTCGCCCTGGCCGAGCAGTTGCTCCGCGCCCATCTCGCCCAGGATGGTGCGGCTGTCGATTTTCGAGGTGACCTGAAACGAGATGCGGGTCGGGAAATTGGCCTTGATGGTGCCGGTGATGACGTCCACCGACGGCCGCTGGGTGGCGAGGATGACGTGAAGGCCGGCGGCGCGCGCCATCTGCGCCAGGCGCTGCACCGCGCCCTCGATGTCCTTGCCGGCGACCATCATTAGGTCGGCCATCTCATCGACGATGATGACAATGTAGGGCAGCGGTTCGAGTTCGAGCTTTTCTTCCTCGTAGATCGCGGTGCCGGTTTCCTTGTCGAAGCCGGTGTGCACGGTGCGGGTCAGTTCCTCGCCCTTGGCCCGCGCCTCGGCGAGCCGCGCGTTGTAGCCGTCGATGTTGCGCACGCCGAGCTTGGCCATCTTCTTGTAGCGCTCCTCCATCTCGCGCACCGCCCACTTCAGCGCGACGACGGCCTTCTTCGGATCGGTCACCACCGGCGTCAGCAGATGCGGGATGCCGTCATAGACCGAGAGTTCGAGCATCTTCGGATCGACCATGATGAGGCGGCACTGATCCGGCCGCAGCCGGTACACCAGCGACAGGATCATGGTGTTGATGGCCACCGACTTGCCGGAGCCGGTGGTGCCGGCGATCAGCATGTGCGGGGTGCGCGCCAGATCGATGATGATGGACTCGCCGCCGATGTTCTTGCCGAGGCACAGCGGCAGTTTTGCGGTGGATTCGGCGGCTTCCTTGGCCACCAGCAGCTCGCGCAGGTAAACCTTCTCGCGCTTGGCGTTGGGCAGTTCGATGCCGATGGCGTTGCGGCCGGGCACCACCGCGACGCGCGCCGACAGGGCGCTCATCGAGCGCGCGATGTCGTCGGCGAGGCCGATGACGCGCGACGACTTGATGCCGGGCGCGGGCTCCAGCTCGTACAGCGTGACCACCGGGCCGGGGCTCGCCTTCACGATTTCACCGCGCACGCCGAAATCCTGCAACACGCCTTCCAGCGCGCGCGAATTGGTGTCCAGCTCGGTCTTGCTGAGCGACACGCGGTCCGACGCCTTCGGCGCCGCCAGCACGTTGACCGACGGCAGTTCGAATTCGCTCTGCGCCTTGCGCGCCGGCGGACGCGGCGCGGGTTTTTTACGCGGCGCTCGGGCAACGGGCGCTTCGTCTTCCTCGATGTCTTCTTCCGCGCCGTCGTCTTCCTCGTCGTCATGCGCGTCGTTCGTTGCGTCATGGGGCGCGATCGAGGGACTTGCGCGAGCGCCGTCGAGCGTGGGTTCGTGGCGCTCGAAACGCGCGGCCGGCGTCGCCGCGCCGCTGGAGACGAGCGAACGATAGGCCACGGCCATCAGCCGGCCGAGCCGCGCCTTGGCGCTCATCAGCGCATGGACCACGAGGCCGAGCATCGCGGCGCGGCGGTCGTTGCCGGCGTCATCGTCGCCGCCGGGCGGCGTGTCGTCCTCGTCATCGCGCAACGCCGCCTCGCCGGCATCGCGCGCGCCAAAACCGGCCGCGACCACGAAGGCCGTGATTGCCGCGGCGAGATAGATCGCGCCGAACAGCAGCGAATAGACGAAGCCGAGCGGCCCCAGCAGCAGCGCCGGCGCGCGCACCAGGCCGTCGCCGACCACGCCGCCGAGCCCGGTCGGCAACGGCCACGCCGCGTTGTGCGGCAGGCAGCTCGCGAAGCCGGCGGCGAACACCGTGCTCAGCACCCAGCAGCCGAGCCGCAGCGCCTGGCGGTCGAACGGCCGCCGCGTCAGCATGCGCCAGCCCCACACCGCCACCGGCAGCAGCAGCATGACCGCGCCGAGCCCGAGAATCTGCATCAGCAGGTCGGCGCCGATCGCGCCGGGATAACCCATGATGTTGCGGATCGGCCGCGAGGTGGCATGGCTGAGCGAGGGATCCTGCACCGACCATGTCATCAGCGCCGCCGCCGCCGCCGCCGTCAGCGCGATCAGGCCGAGCCCGGCCAACGCGCGCAACTGCCGCAGCAGCGTGTCGCGGATCGAGGCGGGCAGGTGCCCGACCAGGGGAATCACACGTTCCATCGCCGGCATACTCATGCGCCCCCGCGCCTAATCCAAAACCTTGACCAGCCGGTGCAGCGCCTCGGCGGCCGTCTCGGAGTCCTGCACCATCGCCACCCGGATATAGCCCGCGCCGGGGTTCGAGCCGTCGGCCTGCGGGCGGGCGAGATAGCTGCCGGGGATGACCCGCACGCCGCCTTCCCGAAACAGCTTCACCGTCGCCGCCTCGTCGCCGCCGTAAGCCGAAACGTCGAGCCACAGGCAGAAGCCGCCGGCCGGCCGGCTGTAGCCGTAGCGGCTGCCGAGGATCTGGTCGGCGAGATCGAATTTCAGCCGGTAGAGCCGGCGGTTCTCCTCGACATGGACCTCGTCATTGTAGGCGGCGACCGCCACGTGTTGCAGCGGCACCGGCACTTGCGGCGCGGCGACGTTGCGCAACTCATGATACGCGGCGAGGAATTTCGGATCGCCCGCGGCGAAGCCGACCCGCATGCCCGGCAGGTTCGAGCGCTTCGACAGCGACTGGAACACCACGACGTTGCCGAAGTCCGGCCCCGCGGCTTCCAGCATGCTGCCCGGCGCGACCTCGGTATAGATTTCCGAATAGCATTCGTCGGCGAGGATCATGAAGCCGTATTGCCGCGCCAGCGCCACCAGCCGGTCGCAATAGGCGCGCGACGCCACCGACCCCTGCGGGTTGGCGGGCGAGGCCAGATAGATCGCCACGGTGCGCGCCAGTGTCGCGGCGTCGAGCGCGTCGAGATCCGGCAGAAAGCCGTTGGCGCGGGTGGTCGGCAGCAGAATCGGCTCGCAATCGGCCGCCTGCGCGCCCGCGCCATAGGCCGGATAAAACGGGTTCGGCATCAGGATCGCCGGCCGGCCCGGCCGCGACCCGACATGGCGCGCGGCGGTGATGGCGGCGAAGAACAGCCCCTCGCGGCTGCCGTTCAGCACCAGCACCTCGGTTTCCGGATCGACCGGATGCGCGAGGGCGTAGCGCCGATCGAGCCAGCCCGCCGCCGCCGCGCGGAACGGCAAAATCCCCCTGGCGATCGGATAGCGGCCGAACTCGTTGATATGTTGGGATAAAACGGGTCCGACGAAGGGGGGTATCGGATGTTGCGGCTCGCCCAGCGACATCGCGATCAGCGGCTTGCCCGGCTCATGGGGCGCCAGCAATTCGGCCAGCCGCGCGAACGGCGAGCGCTGCCCGCCGGAAGCGAAAGCCGGCTGCGCCGCTGCGGATGTCGCCGAAATCACCATGAAACGCCAATACCTTCGCGGAACCCGGCCGCATCACGGGGCCGGGCGAAAACGGATGCCTAACATAGGGACGTCGAGGTTAAGACGCGATTAACCATCGAGGCCACCATTTGACCCATGGCGACAAAAAGGGCCCCGGCTTGCGCCGGAGCCCCCAAATGGTCGCTCGCGCGATCCCTTACATATTGTAGGCGCGCTCGCCGTGGTCGGTGATGTCGAGACCCTCGCGCTCGGCGTCGGTGGCGGGACGCAGGCCGATGGTGAGATCGATCACCTTGAAGATGATCGCCGAGATCACGCCGCACCAGACCACGGCGACCAAAACCGCGACGATCTGGTTCCAGACCTGGGTCGCCATGTTGTAGTTCTCGACCCCGACGCCGCCCAGCGACGTGCTGACGAAGACGCCGGTGCCGATCGAGCCGACGATGCCGGCCACGCCGTGGACGCCGAACACGTCGGCGGTATCGTCGTAGCCGAAGGCGTTCTTCACCGTGGTGCAGAAGAAGAACGACACCGCGCCGCCGACGAGGCCGAGCACGATGCCGCCGAGCGGGCCGACCAGACCCGCCGCCGGCGTGATCGCCACCAGACCGGCGATAACCCCGGACACGGTGCCGAGCAGCGACGCCTTGCCCTTGTCGAGCCACTCCACGACCATCCACGACAACGCCGCGGCGGCGGTGGCGAGCAAGGTGTTGACCAGCGCCAGCGCGGCGACGTCGTTGGCGGCGAGCGCCGAGCCGGCATTGAAGCCGAACCAGCCGATCCACAGCAGCGCGCCGCCGGTGAAGGTCAGCGTCAGCGAATGCGGCGCCATCAGGTCCTTGCCGAAGCCGATCCGCTTGCCGGCGATCAGCGCGCCGACCAGGCCGGCGATACCGGCGTTGATATGCACCACCGTGCCGCCGGCGAAGTCGAGCGCGCCGAGCTTCATCAGGTAGCCGTCGCTCTGCCAGACCATGTGGGCGATCGGATAGTACACGAAGACGCCCCACAGGAGCGAGAACAGCAGCGTCGCGGCGAACCGCGTCCGCTCGGCGAAGGCGCCGAGCGCCAACGCCGGAGTGATCGAGGCGAAGGTCATCTGGAAGGCGAAGAACACGTATTCGGGAATGGTGCCGCCGCTGTTGACGGTCTCCTTGGCGACGCCGGCGAGGAACGCCTTGCTGAAGCCGCCGATCAACGGCGAGCCTTCGGTGAAGACGAGGCTGTAACCCACCGCCACCCACATCAGCATCGACAGACAGGCCACCGCCAGCACCTGGGTCAGCACGGAGAGCATGTTCTTGGCCCGCACCAGGCCGCCGTAGAACAGCGCCAGCCCCGGCACGATCATCAGCAGCACCAGCAAGGTCGAGGTCAGCATCCAGGCGGTGTCGCCCTTGTCGGCGACGGCGGGCGCGGGGGGGGGGGGGCGGGCCCGCCC
>JAMLIK010000003.1 GCA_023954195.1 Xanthobacteraceae bacterium | reverse complement strand
ACGTGCCGCCCGGCCCGGGGGGGCCCGACGCCGCATTTTCAGTCGGACGATCAGCAATGACGCCGACTGCCGCGCCTCAGCGCGGCAGCTTGGTCGAACCCATCAGGAAGGTGTCGACCGCGCGGGCGCACAGCCGCCCCTCGCGGATCGCCCACACCACCAGCGACTGGCCGCGCCGCATGTCGCCGGCGGAAAACACCTTCGGCAGCGAGGTCTGGTAGTCCGCCGTATTGGCGCGGACGTTGCCGCGCGGGTCGAGTTCGATGCCGAGCGTCTTCAACAGACCCTCATGGATCGGATGCACAAAACCCATCGCCAGCAGCACCAGATCGGCGTCGAGCGCGAATTCGCTCCCCGGAATCGGCTGGAATTTGCTATCGACGCGAATGCAGTGCAGCCTGGTGACCTTGCCGTCCTTGCCCTCGAATTTCTGCGTTAAAACGGCGAAATCACGCGCGGCGCCCTCGGCCTGACTCGACGAGGTGCGCATCTTCAGCGGCCAGTTCGGCCAGGTCAGCGCCTTGTTCTCGTGCTCGGGCGGGGCCGGCATGATTTCAAGCTGCGTCACCGATAGCGCGCCTTGCCGCAGCGAGGTGCCGATGCAGTCGGAGCCGGTGTCACCGCCGCCGATCACCACGACGTGCTTGCCGCCGGCGAGAATCTCCTTCACGTCCCCCAACGCCTCATTGCCGACGCGGCGGTTCTGCTGGGGCAGGAAATCCATCGCGAAGTGGATGCCGTCGAGGTCGCGGCCTTCGATCGGCAGGTCGCGCGGCGTCTCCGACCCGCCGGTGAGCGCCACCGCGTCATGATCCTTCAAGAGCTGCTGAGGATCGATCGCGCCAGGTGCATCGCCGCCGACCGGCGCGCCGTAATGGAAGGTGACGCCCTCGGCCTGCATCTGCGCGACGCGGCGGTCGATGACATCCTTCTCCATCTTGAAGTCGGGAATGCCGTAGCGCAGCAGGCCGCCGGCCTTGGCGTTCTTCTCATAGAGATGCACGTCGTGGCCGGCGCGGGCGAGTTGCTGCGCGCAAGCCATGCCGGCGGGACCGGAGCCGACCACCGCGACCTTCCTGCCGGTCTTGTGCGCGGCGATCTCCGGCTTGAGCCAGCCGTTGTCCCATGCACGCTCGACGATGGCGTGCTCGATGGTCTTGATGGTCACCGGCGTCTCGATAATGTTGAGCGTGCATGACGCCTCGCATGGGGCGGGGCAGATGCGGCCGGTGAAGTCCGGGAAGTTGTTGGTCGAATGCAGGTTGCGCGAGGCTTCTTCCCAATTGCCCTGATAGACCAGATCGTTCCAGTCCGGGATCTGGTTGTTGACCGGGCAGCCCGGCGTGCCCGGCTCGACCGAGCCGGTGCCGTGGCAATAGGGCACGCCGCAGTTCATGCAGCGCGCCGCCTGATCGCGCAGTTCCTTTTCATCAAGCGGAATGACGAATTCGCGATAGTTCTTCAGCCGCTCGGCGACCGGCGCGTACTTGCGGTCGTTGCGGTCGATTTCGAGAAAGCCTGTAATCTTGCCCATGACTTGCTACCTCTAATCCGTCTCTAGCTGATCGACATTGCGAGGAGCGTCAGCGACGAAGCAATCCAGTTCTTTTTCACGGTTTTCTGGATTGCTTCGCTGCGCTCGCAATGACGACGAGGTTTGTCTCTCCTTACGCGCCAACCGCGATCTGCGGCTCAATGGCCTCGGCCGCCTGCAATTCCTTTAGCGCGCGGCGGTACTCCACCGGCATCACCTTGCGGAATTTCGGCAGCCAGTCCTTCCAGTTGGCGAGGATTTCAGCGGCCCGCTTCGAGCCGGTCAACCGGGCGTGACGCGAGATCAAGACATGCAGTCGCTTGATGTCCTCGCCCAGCAGGTTCGAGAACACATCGACCAGCCCGTGCGCTTCGAGATCGCCCGACTGATGATAGACTTCCTCGTTGACCATCTCCTCGGAAATCAGCGGCTCAAGCTCGACCATCGCCAGATTGCACAATTTCGGGAACGTGCCGTCGTCGTCGAGCACGTAGGCGATGCCGCCGGACATGCCGGCCGCGAAGTTGCGCCCGGTCTTGCCCAGCACCACGACGATGCCGCCGGTCATGTATTCGCAGCAGTGATCGCCCGCGCCCTCGACCACCGCGACCGCACCCGAGTTGCGCACGGCGAAGCGTTCGCCGGCGACGCCGCGGAAGTAGCAGTCGCCCTCGATCGCGCCGTACATCACGGTATTGCCGACGATGATCGACTGCTCCGGCACGATGCCGGAATCGGCCGGCGGCCGGACGATGATGCGGCCGCCCGACAGACCCTTGCCGACATAGTCGTTGGCCTCGCCTTCGAGTTCGAGGGTGACGCCGCGCGCGAGCCAGGCGCCGAACGCCTGTCCGGCGGTGCCCTTGAGGTTGACGTGGACGGTGTCGTCGGGAAGCCCGGCGTGACCATAATGCTTGACGATGACGCCGGACAGCATCGCGCCGGCGCTGCGGTCGGTGTTGCCGATCTCGGCGTCGATCGTCACTCTGGCGCCGCGATCGATCGAGGCTTGCGCCTGTGCGATCAGCTTGCGGTCGAGCACGTTCTCAAGGTGATGGTTCTGCGCCTCGCAGTGATGGATCGACTGGCCCGGTTGCTCCTTCTGCCGCACGAACAGCTTGGAGAAATCGAGGCCCTTGGCCTTCCAGTGCGCGACCAGATGGGACTGGTCCAGCATCTGGGTCTGGCCAATCATCTCGTTGAAGCTGCGATAGCCGAGTTGCGCCATGATCTCCCGCACTTCCTCGGCGACGAAGAAGAAGAAGTTGATGACGTGCTCGGGCTGGCCGGTGAAGCGCTTGCGCAGGACGGGATCCTGCGTGGCGACGCCGACCGGGCAGGTGTTGAGATGACACTTGCGCATCATGATGCAGCCGGCGGCAATCAATGGCGCGGTGGCGAAGCCGAACTCGTCGGCGCCGAGCAGCGCGCCGATGACGACGTCGCGCCCGGTGCGGAAGCCGCCGTCGACCTGCACGACGATGCGCGAGCGCAACCGCTCGCGCACCAGCGTCTGGTGGGTCTCGGCGAGGCCGACTTCCCACGGCGAGCCGGCGTGCTTGATCGAGGTCAGCGGGCTCGCGCCGGTGCCGCCTTCGAAGCCGGAGATGGTGACGTGATCGGCGCGCGCCTTGGCGACGCCCGCCGCCACCGTGCCGACGCCGATCTCCGACACCAGCTTCACCGACACCTGTCCCGCCGGATTGACGTTCTTGAGGTCGTAGATGAGCTGCGCCAGATCCTCGATCGAGTAGATGTCATGATGCGGCGGCGGCGAGATCAGGCCGACGCCCGGCGTCGAGTGGCGCACCTTGGCGATGGTGGCGTCGACCTTGAAGCCGGGTAGCTGGCCGCCCTCGCCGGGCTTGGCGCCCTGCGCCATCTTGATCTGCATCATGTCGGAGTTGACGAGGTACTCGGTGGTGACGCCGAAGCGGCCGGATGCCACTTGCTTGATCGCCGAGCGCATCGAATCGCCGTTCGGCAGCGGCTGGAAGCGGTCGGCTTCCTCGCCGCCCTCGCCGGTGTTCGACTTGCCGCCGATCCGGTTCATGGCGATCGCCAGCGTGGTGTGCGCCTCGCGCGAGATCGAACCGAACGACATCGCGCCGGTGGCGAAGCGCTTGACGATCTCCTTGGCCGGCTCGACCTCGTCCAGCGGCACGGGCTCGCGGCCGTCGTCCTCGGCGGTCCGCACCTTGAACATTCCACGCAGCGTCAACAGCCGCTCGGATTGCTCGTTGAGCATTTTCGCGAAGGCGCGATAGCGCTCCTGCGAGTTGCCGCGCACCGCGTGCTGAAGCGCGGCGACCGATTCCGCGGTCCAGGCGTGATCCTCGCCACGGGCGCGGAAATTGTATTCGCCGCCGACTTCGAGCGCGTTCTTGAGAACAGGCTTGTTGCCGAAGGCGTCACTGTGCCGGCGCACCGCCTCCTCCGCGATCTCCTCAAGCCCGACGCCCTCGATGCGGGTATGGGTGCCGGTGAAGTACTTGGCGACGAAATCCGCCCTGAGACCGACAGCGTCGAAGATCTGCGCGCCGCAATAGGACTCGTAGGTGGAGATGCCCATCTTCGACATCACCTTGAGCAAGCCCTTGCCGATCGCCTTGATGTAGTGCTTGACCAGCGTCTTGTCGTCGAGCCCCACCGGCAGGCGGTGCTTCATGGCGATGATGGTCTCGAAGGCAAGATAGGGATTGATGGCTTCCGCGCCGTAGCCGGCGAGGCAGGCGAAGTGATGCACCTCGCGCGGCTCGCCGGATTCGACCACCAGGCCGACCGAGGTGCGCAGGCCGACGCGGATCAGGTGATGATGCACGGCGGCGCAGGCGAGCAGCGAGGGGATCGGCACCCGGTCGCTGCCGGCCATGCGGTCCGACAGGATGATGATGTTGACGCCCTCGCGCACCGCGGCCTCGGCGCGGCCGCAGAGTTCATCGAGCACCTGCTCCATGCCGGCGGCACCGAGGCCGCTGTGGAAGGTGGTGTCGAGCGTACGCGATTGGAAATGCGATTCCGCGATATCGGAAATCGCGCGGATCTTCTCCAGATCGCTGTTGGTGAGGATCGGCTGGCGCACTTCCAGCCGCTTGGTGCGCGACAGTCCTTCGAGATCGAACAGGTTCGGCCGCGGGCCGATGATCGATTGCAGACTCATCACCAGTTCCTCGCGGATCGGATCGATCGGCGGGTTGGTGACCTGCGCGAAGTTCTGCTTGAAGTAGGTGAACAGCAGCTTGGAATGGTCGGACAGCGCCGAGATCGGCGTGTCGGTGCCCATCGCGCCCGCCGCCTCCTCGCCGACCGCCGCCATCGGCGTCAGCAGGATGTTGACGTCCTCCTGGGTGTAGCCAAACGCCTGCTGGCGATCGAGCAGCGACAGATTCGAGCGCGGGCCGCCGCCGGGCGCGTCCGGCAGATCCTCCAGCACGATCTGGGTGCGGTTGAGCCAGGCGCGATAGGGGTGGCTGCGCGCCAGTTGGGTCTTGATCTCATCGTCGGGAATGAGGCGGCCCTGTTCCAGATCGACCAGCAGCATCTTGCCCGGTTGCAGCCGCCACTTGGTGACGATCTGGTCTTCCGGCACCTTGATGACGCCCATCTCCGAGGCCATCACGATGCGGTCGTCCTTGGTCACGAAGTAGCGCGCCGGACGCAGGCCGTTACGGTCCAGCGTCGCGCCGATCTGGCGACCGTCGGTGAAGGCGATCGCCGCGGGGCCGTCCCACGGCTCCATCAGCGCGGTGTGATACTCGTAGAAGGCGCGGCGCTCGTCGTCCATCAACGGATTGCCGGCCCACGCCTCCGGGATCATCATCATCACCGCGTGCGGCAGCGAGTAGCCGCCCTGCACCAGGAATTCCAGCGCGTTGTCGAAGCAGGCGGTGTCCGACTGGCCCTCGTAGGAAATCGGCCACAGCCGCGAGATGTCCTTGCCGAAGCGGTCGGACAGCACCGACGCCTGCCGCGCCGCCATCCAGTTGACGTTGCCGCGCAGCGTGTTGATCTCGCCGTTGTGCGCGATCATCCGGTAGGGATGCGCCAGCGACCAGGTCGGGAAGGTGTTGGTGGAGAAGCGCTGATGCACCAGCGCCAGCGCGCTCTCGAAGTCCGGCTCGTGCAGGTCGGGATAGTACTTGCCGAGTTGGTCGGCAAGGAACATGCCCTTGTAGATCACCGTGCGGCACGACAGCGACACCGGATAATAGCCGGCGAGGCCGCGATCGCGACGCTGGTAGATCGCGTTCGAGATCGACTTGCGCAGGATGTAGAGCGTACGCTCGAAACCCTCGTCGGTGGCCTGGGCGCCACGGCCAATGAACACCTGCATGTGGCGCGGCTCGGTCGGCTTCACGGTTTCGCCGAGCGAGGAGTTGTCGGTCGGCACCTCGCGCCAGCCGAGCAGCGTCAGCCCCTCGGCCCTGATTTGATCTGCGAAAATGCCCTGAATCACGCCGCGCCAGGCGTCGTCGCGCGGCATGAACAGGCTGCCGACGGCATAATAGCCGGGACGCGGCAGCTTGAAGCCGAGTTCGTTGGCCTTGCGGGCGAAGAAACCATGCGGAATCTGCACCAGGATGCCGGCGCCGTCGCCGGCCCGCTCGTCGGCGCCGACCGCGCCGCGATGCTCCATGTTGCAGAGGATCGACAGCGCGTCCTCGACGATCTGGTGCGACTTGCGGCCCTTGATGTTGGCGATGAAGCTGACGCCGCAGGAGTCCTTCTCCTGCGAGAGGTCGTACATGCCTTCCGCCGGCGGCCGCCAGCTATGTTCAGGCGCGGCGGCGATCGGTTCGGTGTGGCTGTGTTTGCTGCGATCCGTGGCGGGATTCGAAAAATGTGCGGTGGTCTCGCGTGCCGGAACGGTGGGTTCCGAACTCACTGCGAACGGTTGCTGCGCAAATCCTGCCCGGTTCGTGCTCACATTCTTATCCTCGATGGTATTTGCGGGCCTTCATTCCAATGCTGGAACCCCGGCCCTCTCTCCTTCTGGTGCGATCCCGCCCGGATGGGAGGGACCGGCGTCGCCTTCGCGTGAACGATTCGCCGCGGTTGCCGGTTCGCTCCGCTGGCGTCAGGGCTCACCGAACCCTTGCAGGCGCCTGTCGGACGCCTCGCGGTCGAAATCCACCAAACCTCGGTTTAGATCGTGCGGCCCGCCGCCGTCGTCCGACGCCCGGGCTGCCTTTTCCTTTCGCCCGGCCTGCGTGCCCTCGATGGGGAGGCACCGGCGCGGCGGGCGAAACTCCGTTCGAAATTAGGACAGCATTACTGCCCTAGATTTCAGACTGCCAAACTTTTTTTTAACATACAAGCGTTCAGAACCGTTCCAACGTAATTTTTTGCGGGAACGTGGCAGGGACGCGACCGAATATTACCGAATGTGACAGATTCGATCTCGCCCATAGCAAAACGCCCCGGCACAGCCGGGGCGTTGGCGTCTCGATCGGCTGATCGGCGATGAGCCCTGCCTGAAATCAGGCGGCGGCCTTGTCCGCGGCGTTCTCAATCACCGGCTGCGCCGGCGTCACGCCGTTGATCGGAATCTGGCGCGGCTTCTTGGTCTCGGGAATCTCGCGGACCAGATCGACATGCAGCAGGCCGTTCTCCAGCGAGGCATCCTTCACCAGCACGAAGTCGGCGAGCTGGAACACGCGCTCGAAGGCGCGGGCCGCGATGCCGCGATACAGCACCTCGGACTTTTTCTCGGCGTTGTCGTTGGAAACCTTCTCGCCCTTGATCGTCAGGGTGTTTTCCTTGGCGACGATGGAGAGTTCGTTCTGCGCGAAGCCGGACACCGCGACGCTGATGCGATAGGCGTTTTCGCCGGTGCGCTCGATATTATAGGGCGGATAGCCCGCGGCGGCATCGCCGGGCGCCTGGTCGAGCAGCGAGAATAGGCGGTCGAAGCCGACGGTGGAACGATAGAACGGGGTGAGATCGAAAGTACGCATGATTCAGTCCTCCAGTGAGCGACATTTATGCCGGCCCGCCCGCCAACCGGGCCGGGCCGTCGTCTGCGTGCAGCCTGTAGAGCGGCCTGCACGAAAGTGATATGGGAGGGCACCGACCGGCTTCAAGAGGGTGAGACGCATCTCGTTGTTTCGCTCCGCGCCTTGAATTGAAGCGATTTTCCTCCTGCGATTTTTTTCCCGCGCGGCCGCTGCATGACATTGGTTTCAATCCCCGCGAACCCGGTTCCCGACGGCGCCGTCACCGGCACCATCACCACGCCGGACGGCGTCCGGCTGCGCTTCGCGCGTTTTCCGCCGCCGCCGGGCCGCAAGGGCACCGTCTGCGTCTTCACCGGACGCGGCGAGCAGATCGAGAAATATTTCGAGACGGTGCGCGACCTCCGCGACCGTGGCTTCGCGGTGGCGCTGCTGGACTGGCGCGGCCAGGGCGGCTCGGCGCGGGCCTTGAGCGATCCGCGAAAAGGCTACGTGCGCGACTTCGCCGAGTTCGAGATCGACGTCGAGACATTCTATCGCGAGGTGGTGCTGCCGGATTGCCCGCCGCCCTATTTCGCGCTGGCGCATTCGATGGGCGGCGCGGTGATGCTGCGCGTTGCCCATGCCCGCCGGCGCTGGTTCGACCGCATGGTGCTGTCGGCGCCAATGATCGACCTGCCCGGCCGCCTCACGTCATGGCCGGCGCGCGCGCTGCTGCGCGCCATGCGATTCATTGGCATGGGCGGCAACTACGTGCCCGGCGGCAACGACGTGCTGGTGGGTCAGGCGCCGTTCGCCGACAATCCCCTCACCAGCGATCCGGTGCGCTACGCCCGCAACGCCGCGATCCTCGCCGAGGATCCGAACGTCGGCATCGCCGCGCCGACGGTAGCCTGGGCCGACACCGCCTTCCGCACCATGCACGGTTTTCGCGAAACGCATTATCCCTCGCGGATCCGGCAACCGATCCTGATGCTGGCGGCGGGCGCGGACGGCGTGGTCTCGACGCCGGCCATCGAGGAATTCGCCTATCATCTGCGCGGCAGTTCGCATCTGGTGATTCCGGGGGCGCGGCACGAGATCCTGCAAGAACAGAACCACTATCGCGCCCAGTTCTGGGCGGCGTTCGACGCCTTCGTGCCGGGAAGTGGGGAATGACACTCATCGCGATGTCGTCCCTGCGAAGGCAGGGACCCATAACCCCAGCGCTCGTTACAACAGACACGCTCGGCAAACCGCGTTTGACGCTTTCGATTGAATCGCAATGAAACGACGTATGGGTCCCTGCCTTCGCAGGGACGACCGCGAGGATTGAACGACCACCATGCTCGGCATTCACGATCTCGGGCTGTTTATCGTCTCCGGCCTGCTGCTCAACGTCACGCCGGGACCGGACAACGCCTATATTACCGCACGCAGCCTGCAACTTGGCTGGCGCGGCGGCGCGGTGGCGGCGATCGGCATCGGTTGCGGCTGTCTGGTCCACGTGCTGGCGACCGCGGTCGGGCTGTCGGCGCTGCTGGCGGCCTCGGCCACCGCGTTCACCGCCGTCAAGCTGATCGGCGGCGCCTATCTCTGCTACATCGGTGTGCGCATGGTTCTGGCGCGCGACGGCGGCGCGGACGCGGCCCGGCCGACGTTGAGGCAGGTCCGGCTGCGGCAGGTGTTCTGGCAGGGCGCGCTGACCAATATCCTCAATCCGAAGATCGCGCTGTTCTTTCTCGCCTTCCTGCCGCAGTTCGTCGATACCGGAGCGCCGCATCCGTCGCTGGCGCTGCTCGTGCTCGGCGTCATCTTCGTCGCCAACGGCATGCTGTGGTGCCTCGGCGTCGCCGCCTTCGCCGCCACCGCCGCGCGGCGGATGCAGCGCTCGGGGAACCTGATGCGCTGGATCAATCGCGGCATCGGCGCGCTGTTCGTCTATCTCGGCATCCGCGTCGCGCTGATGGACGGGCGCTGAGCCGTCCTCACGCAAAAATCCTCGTCAATGCCTCGCCGCCGAGATAGATGCCGAGGCCGATCATCGCGACCAGGAACCAGCGCCGGAACACGACCGGGTGCATCCGGGTGCGGACGTTCTGGCCGATGAACATGCCGGCGAAGCCGGTTACCAGCGCCACCAGGCCCGGCACCGCGACCGACACCGTCAACAGCCCGGCATCGGAAAGCCCCCATATCAGGCCGAGGGTGCCGGTGGTGAAAAACACCCCTAACCCCTGAACCAGTTCGTCCTTCTCAAGCCCGATGGCCTGCATGAACGGCATCGACGGAATCACCTGCACGCCGGTCACCGCCGACACCGCGCCGGTGACGACGCCGACCACGCCGCCGATCCATTTCTCCTTGGCAGGCGGCACATGAAAGCGCACCTGCTTGAGTCCGATGATCCCGTAAATGACCAGGAGAACGCCGAGGACCAGCGTGCCGTAGCGGGCGTAAGGTCCGGCCATCAGGCCGGCGGCGCACCAGATGCCGAACAATAGCCCGACCAGCATCGGCCACAGCCGGCGCAGCAGGACGCGCAGGTAGGGGCCGCCGAAAGTCTGCCAGATATTGGTGGTGATCGACGGCACGATGACGATGGCGAGCGCGTGCGCCGGCGCCATCCGCGTCGCGAGCAGGCCCATCGCCACCGTGGGCAGGCCCAGCCCGATCACGCCCTTGACGAATCCGGCCAGCAGAAACACCGCGGCGATGAGAACGAGACTGGGTTCCGACATGGCGACAGATTGACCGAGCCGGGCGCGCGGCGCAATCCGGCGCTGGAAGCCCCCGGACCGCGCGCCGCCGCCTCAGCCAGCCAGCACCTTCAGCGCCTGCTCGTGGACGTGCGGATCGCCGGCGGCGATAATACGGCCGCCCTGCTGCGCCGGCTTGCCCTCCCAGGTGGTGACGATGCCGCCCGCGCCGGTCACGATCGGGATCAGCGCGGCGATATCGTAGGGCTTCAATTCGGTCTCGATCACCAGATCGACATGACCCGCCGCCAGCATGCAATAGGAATAGCAGTCGCCGCCGAAGCGCGTGAGCCGGGCCTGGTCCTGAACCCGCGTGAAGGCGGCGCGATCGGCCGCGTTCATCAACAGCGGACTGGTGGTGAACAACGTGGCCTGGCTCAGGGTCTCGCAACGCCGCGTCGCCAGCTTGCGCTGGCCGCCGGCGGAGCGGCAGGTGGCGGAGCCATTGTCGCCGCTGAAGCGCTCGCCGATATAAGGCTGGTGCATCATGCCGTAAACCGGCGCGCCCCGGTGCATCAACGCGATCAGCGTACCCCAGATCGGAAAACCGGAGATGAAGGATTTGGTGCCGTCGATGGGATCAAGCACCCAGACGTAGTCGGCGTCCTCGCGCTCGTTACCGAACTCCTCGCCGACGATACCGTGCCGGGGAAAGCTCGCCTTAATCATCCGCCGCATCACCGCCTCCGCGCCGCGATCGGCCTCGGTCACCGGATCGAAGCCCTGCTTGGATTTCTTGTCCTCGACCCCCAGCGAGGTGCGGAAGAACGGCAGGATGGCCTCGCCGGAGGCGGTCGCCAGGCGGTCAATGAAGGCGGTGAAATCAACGACCGTCACGAGGCGTCTCCCTATGTTGCGAATCCGCACTGATTAGCGGTTCGGAGCGGGAAAACCAATGGGACCCGAGGTGGCGGCAGAGGCCGACCTGTTATTCGCCGCTACGGCGGACCGAACCCGGAAGTTTCCCGCCCATGGCGATGGCGGACCGGACGACCGTCGGCGATGGCGAACGAATCCCGAGAGGTGTAGAACGACGGAAAGGAGGGGCGAAGTTATAAAATTGAACTTATATTCACTTCATAGCCTATTCACGGTTTTGCCACATATCTATAAACATTTGAAATATATAATGAATTTAAAAGTTGGAATGACATGTTCAGAGGAACAGATATGCAAAATTCGCATGCGAAAACATTGAAAAAACCTTGCGTTTTGTGCGCTGCGGCCGCATATTGATGCAGTGCGGTAACGCCTCGCGTTATCGCTGCCCTCCTTGGGCGTTTCCTCCCTAGACTTGGGCCGCTTGCTTTCGCGAGCGGCCCTTTTTCTTGCGCCGTCGATTTTCTCGCGCCGCCGGTAGCGGCGATCGGCGAACCCGCGCCGGCCGCGGCCGCCTATTCGGCGGCGGTGGCGAACGGGCCGAGATCGCCGAACGGCAAGGTTGCCAGGACTTCGGCGAGCCGGCCGAAATCCGCGATCACATCCGCGAAGCGGGGCCGGCGTTCACGGCGGCGCTCATCCATGTAAACCGCCCGGTTCAACTCGATCTGGACGGCGTGCAATCCGCTGGCCGGATTGCCGTAGTGCTCGGTGATGAAGCCGCCGGCATAAGGTTTGTTGCAGCCGACCGAATAGCCGAGCGCCGTAAACGTATGCTCGACCCGGTCGCGCAGGATCGCCGCGCAACTGGTGCCGTAGCGGTCGCCGATCACGATGTCCGGTCGCGGCGGCTCCTCGCGCGAGATGCCGGCGGACGGCATCGAATGGCAGTCCACCAGGATCGCGGTTCCGAAGGCGTGATGCGCCTTGGTGATTAGGCGGCGCAACGCCCGATGATAGGGCTTGTACAGCGCCTCGATACGAGCCAGCGCCTCGTCGACGTCGAGACGCTCGCGATAGATCTCCTGGCCGTCGCCGACCACGCGCGGAATGGTGCCGAGCCCTCCCGCGACCCGCATCGAGCGGGTGTTGGCGAAACTCGGCAGTCGCCCGGCGAACATGCGGGGATCGAGTTCATAGGGCTCGCGGTTGACGTCGACATAGGAGCGGGGAAAGTGGACGCTCACCACCGGAAACCCCTGGGCGCGCAATCCCTCGATCAGTTCGTCGACAAAGGAATCCTCGGACCGGCGCAGCGTGGCGAGATCAACCCGCGACGCCGCCAGGAATGCCCGCGGGTAGACCGAGCCGGAATGGGGCGAGTTGAAAATGATCGGCGCCCGCCACGCCGACGGCTCGACGATGGTAAACGGCGGCGACAGTTCGCCATCAAGCTTGGTCATTGGCGCGCGCTGTCCTGAAACGGCAAGCTGTCTAAACCGGCTGACCGGCGAATGAACGACCAGGCGTCGAGCCTCGCCCGAACCCCCATTGTCGGGATTCGCCGGCGGCCTGCCAAGTTAAAAAGCGATGAAAAGGCCGCCGGGCGCCGATTTCGCGTAGAATCCGTCCAACCTTGCCGGGAACCGCGATCCAGCGCTAAATCGCACCGCGGCCAACATCCTTCACCCGAAATTTACCAAACCTCTGGCTAAGTGAGGGCCGCACGCTTCCTCACAATTCTCACCGGATTCGACGATCGACCGCCATGCACAAGATACTCCTTGCCGAAGACGATAACGATATGCGCAGGTTCCTGGTCAAGGCGCTGGAAAACGCCGGCTATCGGGTTTCGTCATTTGACAACGGTCTCTCCGCCTATCAGAGACTGCGCGAGGAGCCGTTCGAGATGCTGCTGACCGATATCGTGATGCCGGAAATGGACGGCATCGAGCTGGCGCGCCGGGCCTCCGAACTCGATCCGGACATCAAGATCATGTTCATCACCGGCTTCGCGGCGGTGGCGCTGAATTCGGATTCGGCGGCGCCGAAAAACGCCAAGGTGCTGGCCAAGCCGGTGCATTTGCGCGAACTGGTCAACGAGGTGAACAAGCTGCTGGCGGCGTGAGGCGGTCAAACCCGGATCAGGATCACCGCCGCCACCAGAAGCCCGCAACCGAGCAGGCGCGGCAGATCGATGGCGTGCTGCGGCACGCCGAGAATGCCATAGTGATCGAGCACCACCGACATCACCATCTGCCCGGCGACGAACAGCGCCAGCAGCGTCGTCGCGCCGAGCCTCGGCAACAGCAAAATCGCCGCCACCACATAGATCGCGCCGAACAGACCGCCGGTCCACGACAGCCATGAGGTCCTGGCGAGGTCGCCGCTCGCCGGCCACGGCGACCGGCTGAGCAGGACGAAGATCACCATCGCCAGCGCGCCGCCGACATAGCTGACCAGCGCCGCCCAGGACGCCGAATACAGCGCCGCGCGCAAGTCCGCGTTGACCGCCGCCTGGAATACGATGGCGGCGCCGCCGATCACGGCGAACGCCGCCAACCCCAGGAATTCAACAAGCCCCATGCCCGACAGCCCCTGCCGCCCGTTTCGCGCGCCTGGGCACGAACGTGAAGGCCGAAACCGGCTTTTCAACAGGTCATGCCCAAACGGCGGGAATGAGATCATGATTCACGGGATCTCATCCGCGCCCGCCGACATCGAGGCCCATTCAAAACCATTTTCAGACCGTTCCGAAAGCCGACTTTCGGACATCTTGGCTTGCGCCGCCCGAGGGGAGCCGATATAGGAGTGCCGACCCGACCGGCGTGCCCAAACACGCCGGAATTTGTTTCGGCCGCGCCGCAAGGCGCTCCGGAGCACCATGCTGGAGCCGTTCGGATCCGACTTCGACCGAACGAGCTTGAGCGGGCGCGTAGCTCAGCGGGAGAGCACTACCTTGACATGGTAGGGGTCACAGGTTCGATCCCTGTCGCGCCCACCACCCAGACCCGGCGAACCGTATCCGTGTCGATCACCCGGATCGGCCGTCTTTCGCGGGCTTTCCGGGGTGGCTTTTTCCAGCTTCCGTCTCTGCGCGATGGCTGGCGGATTTCAACGATTTCGGGTCGTCCGTCTCCACGTCCCGTTCCTGTCGATGACCGCGGCGGTCGGACTGGCTTCACGCGAGGCTTGTGACCGAGCCGGTTCGTTCAGGTCGGGGCGAACGTCCGCGGATCGAACGAGCGCGCGCCTCCCAACTGTCCGAGATCGAGGATACTTAGAAACTATGCCGTCGGACGGCCGACACTCTCATAGGTGAAGCCGGCTTCAATCATCTCTTCCGGCTGATAGACGTTGCGCAAATCGACCATCACGGGTGTGGTCATCGCAGCTCTGAGGCGCGTGAGATCGAGTGCGCGGAATTGCACCCATTCGGTCACGATGACAAGCGCGTCAGCGCCCTGCGCACAGCTATAGGCATCGTTGCAATACTCGATATCAGGCAGTTCGCGCTTGGCCTGCTCCATGCCGATCGGATCGAACGCGCGCACCGTGGCGCCCATGTCGTGTAAGCTAGTGACCAACGGAATGGACGGCGCCTCGCGCATGTCATCGGTGTCGGGCTTGAAAGTGAGCCCGAGCAGCGCGACCGTCTTACCGCGCAGGCTGCCGCCGAGCGCATGCGCCACCTTGCGTGCCATTGCCCGCTTGCGATTGTCATTCACAGCCAAGGTCGCCTCGACGATACGCAGTTGCACGTCGTTGTCCTGCGCGGTCTTCACCAGTGCACGGGTATCTTTAGGGAAGCACGAGCCGCCGAAGCCGGGGCCGGCGTGCAGGAACTTGGTGCCTATGCGATTGTCGAGGCCGATGCCGCGGGCAACCTCTTGCACGTTGGCGCCGACCTTTTCGGACAAATCCGCGATTTCGTTGATAAAGGTAATCTTGGTGGCAAGAAACGCATTTGCTGCGTACTTAATCAGCTCCGCGGTACGCCGCGCCGTGTACATGATCGGCGCCTGGTTGAGATAGAGCGGCCGGTAGATGTCGCCGATCACGTGCCGCGCGCGTTCATCGTCGGTGCCGACCACGATCCGGTCCGGATGCTTAAAGTCGCGAATCGCGGCACCTTCGCGCAAGAACTCAGGATTGGAGGCGACCGCGACATCCGCCAATGGGTTGGTCTCGCGAATCAGCCGTTCGACCTCGTCGCCGGTGCCGACCGGCACGGTCGACTTGGTGATGACGACGGTAAAGCCGTTCAACGCACGCGCGATCTCGCGCGCCGCCGCATGCACGTAACTCAAATCCGCGTGACCGTCGCCGCGCCGCGACGGCGTGCCGACGGCAATGAACACCGCGTCGGCGTCCGCGATCGGCTGCGCGAGATCGGTTGAGAACGACAACCGGCCAGCCTTGACGTTGGACGCGACCAGCGCATCGAGCCCCGGCTCGAAGATCGGCATCTCGCCGCGCTTCAGCGCCGCGATCTTGTCCGGGTTCTTGTCGACGCAGATCACCTCGTGTCCGAAGTCCGCGAAGCAGGCTCCCGAGACCAGGCCCACATACCCCGTGCCGATCATGGCGATGCGCATCAGTAAATCCAAATCATGACGGTGTGACTGACATCAGGTATTAAAGCTTTTCGCATTCCGACGAAATGAGGATCAGCGCC
This sequence comes from Xanthobacteraceae bacterium, assembly GCA_023954195.1. GTDB lineage: Bacteria > Pseudomonadota > Alphaproteobacteria > Rhizobiales > Xanthobacteraceae > 62-47. The sequence goes on along the minus strand of JAMLIK010000003.1, from coordinate 562,863 downwards.
AAGTTGGCGCTTAACGCACTCTCTCCGCGCATATGGATAATTTACGTGCCGCCCAGTCGTCGAACCCGCGCAACTGCGGACAGCAAGCGACCAACTCCGTTCCGCACCGGAAGCATACCCGCCATTGCAAACCGTGGGCGCACGAAAAGTCAGATTCAATACATTGAATTAACGGTGTCGATTGAATATTCCGGCTAGACATTGTCTCCCTTGCGGAAACATGGTTTTTGTCTTAGTCGCACCACAAAAATCGAACTCATCGCAGGCGCGCACTCGTGCACAGCAACATCCTGCTACTATCTCAACGACGCATTTCCGATCTGGTCGCATTTTGTCTTGCCTACGAGTTCGAGGATACGTTTCAGTCTGTAACCGGCGCGGAACGTATTGATCCGGCCCATCTGCCCGCTATCGAATTTTCCCGACGCTCCTATAAGCTGGCCCGCGCGGCAACCGGATCATCACGTATAGCTCGCCGATTAACGCCGCCTCCGCGCAATCATATCACGCTAACGCGCGATTATGAGCTGTTCTTTCCTGTCTTCAGCAATGCTTTCGAACTCTATTCGCTATCAACGGTATCAAATTGGCGCCAGAACTGCCGCAAGGCAGCCTGCTTCATTACCGAAGTGTGGATCAATCAGCTGCCAGAATACTTGCTCGAACTGCTCTCCGAGTTCGATCATATTTTTCTTGGCTTGCAGCATTGCGTCGATGATATCGCGCGTATTACGGGCCGCCCATGCAGCTATCTTCCACTCGGGACTGATGTTTTACGTTTTGCACCGGACACGCTTGACCAATCGCGCCCGATTGAGGTCTGCAACATCGGCAGACGCTCGCAGGTGACGCATAGAGCCCTGCTGGATGACGCCGCCCGGCGCAATTGCTTCTATTATTACGATACGGTCGCCGCGAGCGGCTCCGATCTCAAGCAACGCACGTTCCGGGTTGACAATCCGCAAGAGCATCGCATCATGCTGGCGACGCTGCTGAAGCGCAGCAACTACTTCATCGCCAATCGCAGCCACGTCAACGATCCCGAATTCACCGCTGGCCGCGATGAAATTTCGGCACGTTTCTACGAGGGCATCGCCGCCGGCGCCGCCATGATCGGCGAGGCGCCACGCACCGACACATTCAAGCAGCAGTTTGACTGGCCGGACGCCGTGATCCACCTGCCATTTGATTCCCCGGACATTGCCGACATCCTGGCTGAGCTGAACCACGATCCCATCCGATTGCGAACTGTTCGGGCCAGAAACGTCCGCGAGGCCGCGCGACGTCACGATTGGCTGTATCGCATCCAAACCGTGTTCAGTGTGCTTGGGCTGACGCCTGCGACGGGGATGCAAACCCGCGCCGAGCGGTTGGACCGAATTGCCTCGCGGACCTGACGCCTGCGCGAGATCCGCCCCAATCTAGGCAGCGCAAACCTCAACCCCTGCCCGCGGTGGCATTGTCCGCCCTCGAAAGGTTAGCAAACCCTCTAAATACATGGTTAACGAATTCGTGGGACTGTCGCGGGACGGACTGAGAGTTCCCCCTGCCCGATACGGGTCCCCAATCGGGTACTGACAAAGCCTCGAGGTCCCGTTGTTTCGGGCGCTCGATGACAAGTTGCCGGCAAACGAGCTTCCGGCCCGACTTGGGCTTCCGTGGTAAGGCTGAGGTTTGCTTTGAGGCGTAATGTGTCCAGTGGCGATCATCGCAGGTTGCGGCCGGCGTCCGGCTTGCCGCAAGGAACCCCTGCGCCTTCCCGCCTGACACAGCGACGTTACCGCACGGCACTTTTGCGCGGAGACCCGCATGAGGCGGCGGAGCAGCGCAGCCCGGGTTCGTCATATGCTGTGTCGTCCAATCGACCGCGCCGCACCGGCGGCATTGAGCGCAATGAGCCGTCGCGCATTGAAGCCGAGCGGTGCCGATTGGAGCTCAAACATCTCCAAGAGGAGGTCCTCGCCCTCGCGCGTGAATTCAGGGCGATATATCGCCCAGACGTGGAGCAGCCCGCCGCTTCTCCTCCCCAGAGATCATATCCGCGGGAATTCAAGGCCGCTGCTCAACCTCCCATATTCGCGCGGAACGATGGGTTCTCGTCCAACTTCACAGAAAAGACGGAAGCGCCGTTTTCGAGGCGCGATACATTCGTCGCGCCGTCGCCGGCACGCAACCGCACGGCCGATTTTCCGCCGCCGAGACCCGAACGGGATCGCCGCCCCACCGCCCGCGCTTCGGAACAGGAATTTCCGATCGATCCTGTCGGCTCGGAAAATAGGGTTCTCTCCACCCATGAGACAGCACCGCCGCCTGGGATCATTCAAGACGTCGGGACGGCTGCGAAAACTCCAACCGCACGTAAAAGAGGGACTAAAATCATCCTCGCGGTTGAGGTGCTGTTGCTGATCGTGCTGATGATAGTCGGGACGGGTTTGATCGCTCCACGGCTGTGGAGTGACGTGTCCTGGTTGGCGCCAGCGCGCCAAGAGGTTGCAGATATACTCGCTCGGGTGCCATGGCCGGCGCCGAAAGCCGAGCACGAGGCGTCGGCGGCCTCGGCGCCGAACGCACGCGCGGCACCCACAATGGCAATGCCCGATACGTACGGCATCTATGCCGTCAACAACGGACAACTCACCGCGCTCGATGCGTTGCCGATCCGCATTCCCGATGCACGTGTCTCGATTTCGACCACGTTCACAAAACCGGCCCCGGCACCGTTTGTTGATGGACGCTTGTCGTTCCTGGCCTATCATCGCGATCTCGCGACCCATGTCCCCGAGAGCGCATCGGTGCGCGTCGTCGCACAGGTGATGCAGGCAACCGCATTCACTGGCGGCAAACCAACGGCGATGGCTATCGAGGATACGTGGGCGGTTCGCGGTGGGGCGATCGACCTGCGCATTGCTCCAGTTCCGGGGAACCAGGAAATGGTCGCCATCCGCGCAGCGGATCCGGACTTCACGCTGCCGCCCGGACGCTATGTCTTGATGTTCAAAAATCAGGCCTATGACTTCAGCGTCGCCGGAACGGTCACCGACACCGCGCAGTGTCTGGAACGGTCGGATTTGCAGGACCGTTCAGTCTATTCGGAATGCCGCGAGCTTCCCTCGAAACCGCTCCGCTTTTAGCGAAAGCCTATTTGGCGAGAACTTCCGCCTTGAGTTGCGGCGCCGGCGACGCTGTATTGACCCGGCGCCAGAGCGCCAATCCGATGCCGCCTCCGATCAAGCAGAATGCGGTCAAAACCCGTTCGCCGGGCCCGAAGCCGCCGTTGACGACAGCATACGGGACCAGGCCGAGACCGATCCAAAACAACTTTTGCCATTGATAGCTGTCGTGCAGCTTGGCGATCTGGCGTCGATCGAACCAAATTTGCTTCGCCTCTGTCGAAAACGGCAGCAACTTTCGCAAGACGGCCGGCACAACTCGCAAGCCGACCAGCAGCGTGAGAAACAGCACCAGATCGATCCAGACCGCAACCGGATCGCCGGACAGCGCGCGGAAGGCCGGCGGAATACACAGGCCGAGCACGACGCGGGATACCGCGCCGGATGAGCCGCTGTCGAAATCGACGAGAAATCGTTCAAGACGTTTCATCGGTGCACCCACTTTCTCGGATCACGTGCTAGCGGGCGAACGAATGGCGCGGACATCACGCAACAAGGAAAAAGCAAGCTGCAGCGGACCGGTGACCCTGAAGATACCGACCGCGACCGCGAGGTAAGCCGCAAGACAGACGGCGCCGGACGCAATCATGCGCGTGAACTGCGCCACGTCGCCTAACAACTCGACTTGCACGATGAACGTCGCGGCGACGCCCGTCAATCCCGCAATCGTCTGCGGCCCGACGGCTTGCAGGACGTCCCTGGCGCCAATGCCGAACGGACGGCCCGAATAGACCAATGCCGGCACGGACAGACCGAACATCGCGACCGCATACGCGATCGCTACCCCGGCGACCCCAAACGGCAGGCCAGCCGCCAATGCAAGGAGTTGGACAAGGGCGCTTATCACCCCCCAACGCATCAAGCGATCCGCGCGGCCGGCGGCGACATGCATCCATCCCAGCGTGCGTTCGGCACTCTGCGCGATGCCGCGGAGCGCGAAAATGCATAGCAAAGGGCCGGCAGGCGCCCATTTTTGCCCGAGTAGCAGCACGACAAAATCTTGCCCGATGACCGCGAGCACCGCAAAGGCCGGCGTAGAGAAGAAGCTCAGCAGCGAGAGCGCCATCTTCCATGAGCGCTTCAACTCGTCGATGTTATTGCGCAACTTGCTCAAGCTCGACGCGGCGATATTGTGGCCGGGTTCAGTGAGGATGCTGAGCACATTGCTGTAGATCGTGAATGCATTCTGAAAATAGCCCAGGGGACCTGCACCGAGAAAATAGCCGATCGCGATGCGATCCGCCGACTTCGCCAGATAGTCCGTCATGGTGAATCCGGTCACCCCCAGACCGAAGCCGACCAATTCCTTGACATTGGATGAAAAGCGCGGACGCCCGGGGACCCAGCGACAGCTTATCCATGCAAGGACGACCACAAGCGCCGCCGTGACAACCAGCTTTGCGACCAACGCCCAATAGCCCCAGCCGGTCAACGCCATAGCGACACTGACGGCGCTGCCGATCAGGTTTGCGGAGATGTCGATTATCGCAATATGACGGAACTGCATCGCCCGGCGCATGAGCGCATAGTGCTGAGTCGAGAGCGCTGTGAGCAGGAATGTCGAAGACAAAGCCAGCGCGATGCCGGTCAAAGACGGCTCACCGAAGAACACGGCCACCGCGCCGCTCCCGCCGATGAGCAAAATCGTGAGAATGGTCGCGATAGAAATATTAAGCCAGAACAAGGCGCTGATATCGGCCTGACTAATGTGGGTCTTCTGCGTCGCCGCTTCGCTGCTGCCGAGATCGATCAGCATCGGCGCGAAGCCGACCAGAGCGATCACCATCGCCACCAGACCGAAATCATGTGGACTGAGCACGCGCGCCAGCAGGATCGTCGAAGCCAGTTGCACGAAAATGTTCGCGCCGCGCGCGGCGATGAATATCACACCGCTATGCAGCGACGCCCGGCCAAGGCCGGCATAGGCTTTATTTTCCGTAAAGTATTTATCGTCGGGCTTCGAAGACACGCCGTGATCCTTCAATCCTGTCCGCGCAGCCCTCCTCGACCGCGGTCGTCCCGGCCCCCTTCGCCACGCGCTCTAGCCAGATCTCGCGCCAATAAGGATAGATCGCGCGCGGGCAGAACCGGCGGCAGATCGCGTAACGTGCTTCACAAACAGCGTCCTTCAGAATGATCGCGTCGGTCTTGAACTTGATCATCTTGCATGAGGCTTCATCGATGATCTGCTTCTGCCGGCGCTCGACTTCGTACTCGCGCTCGGTGAACGGCACCATTTCCGCATCGAAGTAAAGCCCGCGGTTCCGATAGGTTGAATCCAGCGTCTTGAGGATTTCGTTGTACGACTTGACGCGCACCCTCTCGCCAACTTCCAGGTTCAGCGTCGCGCGCGGCACCGGCGAACCTTTGGGTACGCCGTAGGGGCGAATCGGATACGGCACGCCGCCGATCACACGCTGGAACTGATCGTAAGTCCAGCGCATGGCGGAACCAAGACCAATGCCGGCTTCGGCAACCGTGCGATACATTGAATACAGGAGGCCAACCAAAAGCCTGCTCAGCGGCACATTGCCGGAGGTGTAGTCCTCGACGTACTGCCTGATATCCCACCACGGCAGCGGCTGCGTGGCAAATTTGATCTGCGTATTCTGGCAGACGTAGAGCTGATCGGTGTCGCCGGGCTTCATCGGCACGCGGATGCTGGAATACAGCACGTCTTCCGTGCAGCCGGCATTGGCTGAAGACGCCGGCGGAGGATCGACAGCACCGGCCTTCGCCGAATCGGCATTGATCGGCTTCAACCACGCCTCTTTCCAGAAAATCAGACAACCCGCTTCGCAGCCGTCATGCGCGGCGCCGTTGCAGCGGATATTCGACAGATGCACCGTGTTTGCCATCTTGCGGCCGCCGATGCCGAGCGCCGGATCGCAAGTCTTGTGCGCGCGCTTGCCGACCTTCACCCTGGCGCCGCAGTATTTCAGCATCTCCGGCATGAACGGCAGCTCGTCGAGCCGCCCGTTGGAATCCAGCGTCGCGAGGATTTCCTCCTTTGATCTGACCTGGACCCACTCGTCGGCGTGAATCCGCGGAGAATGCTTGCTGCACATCGCGATGCTCGTTCCAGTAACCCATTCCGCATCAGAGACCTACCGAGCGCTATCCCGCGTTTCGGGGTCAGATCAACGCAAGCTTGCGCCCGAAAAACGCTTCGGCGTAACGCTCCGGCGCACAGCATTCCATGCCCCGAATTCGCGCCAATCCCCGAAAGGTCTCATCATCGAACCACCTTTTCGAGCGCTGACTACCGAAGTGCGAAATCAAAAGATCGATCTTGCGCTTCATCACGTTTGCGGAAACCGGAACGTAGACGTTCGGTTGTCCCATATCGCCGTCCCACTTTGGAATTTCATATTCCAGGATCTGATGATTCCGGAACGTATTCCAAGTCAGATGACACACTTTCCGATGATCCTGGTGCGCATCGTCACGTCGATGCGTCAGGATCAGATCGGGATCGATCCGCTGCTTCAATTCCTCGAACCACTGCTTAATCGCTTCGCCCTGTTCGGGGAAAAAGCCGTCGCGAAACGATTTGACCTCCACGTGCGCCCTTTCGGCATTCGCAAGAAAGTCCGCCGCCGATTTTTTCGCCTCCTCGTCTCGCACGCCGCCGCCGCTCAACACGAACCAATGCACGTCGAGCTGCACTCCCCGGTCGATCAAGCTCAGTAACGTAGCTCCAGCGCCGATCTCGATATCGTCCGAATGCGCGCCCAGACAAAGAACCGTTAAGCGTTCATTCGGTTTGGCAAGCTGCAAACCTTTCATCACGCTGCCCTTATACCTGGCAACGTCTGCTGAATTCGCCAGGGCATATCGCCATGCTCAACCATGCTTTCGAGAACCTGGCGATCGCGCAACGTATCCATCGCGCGCCAGAAACCTTCATATTTATAGGCCATCAAGTGGCCGCCTTCGATCAGGCGGTTAAACGGCTCGAGCACGAGTTCTTCACCGTCCTTGATAAAGTCGAAGATCTCCTTGCGGAAGATGAAAAAGCCGCCGTTGATCCAGATATCGGATTCCTGGCTCGAACGAATCCGCTGCACCGAGCCGTCCTCGTCGAACTCGGTGAGATGGAAGCTGATCGGCGGATGGATGGCGATGAAGCAAGCGATCTTGCCGCTGGCCTTGAACTTCTCGATCATCTCCGGAAGCGGCGCATCAGTCAGGCCGTCGCTGTAGTTGGCGAGGAAGATCTCCTCGTCCTGGACCAGATGTCTGACCGCCATCAGTCTTTCGCCGATGTTGCGCCAGGTTCCGGTATCCACCAGCGACACGCGCCAGTCCGGCGGCTTGTCGCCGAGAATCTCGACCTTCTTGCCGAACTCCGAAATGACGCAGTCGCTGTTCGCGGTCTGCCGGTAGTTCAAGAAGTAATCCTTGATGATATTGGCCTTGTAGCCGAGGCACAAAATGAAGTCGTCGTGCCCATACTGGCTGTAATATTGCATGAGATGGCACATGATCGGCTGATGGCCGACCGGCACCATCGGCTTCGGAATGCTCTCCGAATATTCGCGAATGCGAGTGCCAAGCCCGCCGCAGAAAAGAACGACCTTCATTTCAACGACTCTTTCGCTAAGTGCCTGGGATCGATGACGTGAACCGTCGGAATCGGTACGATGAACTTGCAGCCCCAATCGCCGACATGGCGCATCTGGGCTATGATCTCATTCTTCAGATTCCACGGTAGGATAAAGAGGTAATCCGGCTTGATTTCGTTTATAACTTCAACCGGATAGATTGGTATGTGCATGCCAGGTGTGTAACGGCCGTGCTTATACGGATTGCGATCGACGGTGAAATCGAGAAAATCAGTGCCGATGCCGCAGTAGTTCAGAAGCGTGTTGCCCTTGCCCGGCGCGCCGTAGCCGCAAATGCGGGCGCCCTTCTGCTTGCATTCGATCAAAAACGACAGCAATTTGCGTTTGGTGTCGTGAACGCCGGCGGCGAAACGGGCATAGCTGGCGATGTCCTCGAAGCCGATCTCCCGCTCACGGGCCAACAGCGCCGTCACTTTGGATGAGACGGCATGCGCGGCGTCATCGCGACAAAGATATACCCGCAACGAACCGCCATGGGTTTCGATCTCTTCGACGTCGAATACCTTAAGTCCGTGGCGTTTGGCCATGCGGTCGATGGTGACCATCGAAAAATACGAGAAATGCTCGTGATAGATGGTGTCGAACTGATTCTCATCCATCAGCTTCAGGAGATGCGGGAATTCCAGAGTGATCACGCCTTGCGGCGCCAGGAGATGGGCCATGCCGGCAGTGAAGTCGTTGAGGTCCGGCACCTGCGCCAGCACGTTGTTGCCGATGATGAGATCGGCAGTCTTGCCGTCGGCGACAAGCTTTTGCGCCAAGGCGAGACCGAAGAATTCCACCAGCGTCGGGATGTTCTTCTTGCGCGCGACCTCGGCGACATTGGCCGCCGGCTCGATGCCGGTGACCGGCACGCCAAGCGGCAGGAAATGCTGCAACAGGTAGCCGTCGTTACTCGCGATCTCATAGACTCGGCTCGCCGCGCCGAGCGAGAGGCGCGATTTGATCATCTCGCAGTAGCGCCGCGCGTGCTCGACCCACGAGGTCGAGTAGGACGAGAAGTAGGCATACTCGGTAAAAATATGTTCGGGCTGGACGTATTCCTTCAGCTGCACCAAAAAGCAGCTATCGCAAACCAGCGCGTGCAACGGATAGAACGGTTCCATCGCATCGATTTGCTCGGCCGTAAGGAAGCTTTCGCACAGCGGCGACATTCCGAGGTTAACGAAACTGGTATTGAGGACGTTGTCGCAGAGCCGGCAGCGACCATGCGAAGTTTTCGACGCGATCAATTGTGAGAATGAATGTGCGTTCATGGGTTTGCACTTCGCAATGATGAATGGGCTGCTTGAACGAATGTCGCATCGTCGGCATCATTTATTGCATAAGCCCGTTTGATTTAAAGCGTTGTTCTGTATTATGGTAAAATTGCTTGTATCTACCGCGACTTAAGTCAACGTTCGCGGTCGCGATAGCCGGCCAATTTCGGGACAATCGGGACACCTCAAATCATGCGTTTCGAAACAACAGGGCTCGACGGTGCATGGCTGATTCACCCGGAGCGACACGAGGATAGTCGCGGATATTTCGTGCGAACGTTCTGCGAAAATGAGTTTCGCGAGCACGGGCTCACGACCGCATTTCCGCAACACAGTGTGTCCAGTTCGTCCAGGAAAGGGACAGTTCGCGGCATGCACTTTCAGCGCGATCCTCACGCCGAAGTGAAGCTGGTGCGCTGTCTCAGCGGAGCGATCTGGGATGTAATCATCGACGTCCGACCGAACTCTCTGACATTCAAGCAAGCGCGCGGCTTCGAATTGTCTGGCGCCAACGGTTTGCAGCTCTACATTCCCGCGGGCTTTGCACACGGCTTCCAGGCGCTATACGACGAAACACGGGTCAATTATCTGATCTCGGAGTTTCACGTGCCGGGCGCGGCCGACGGCATCCGCTACGACGATCCGGCCTTCAATCTCAAGTGGCCGCTGCCCGTCTCCGAGATTTCCGACAGGGATCTGAATTGGTCCGATTTCAGGGTTTGATGGCCAGCATCCTCAGACAGGCTTTAGCAGTCCGTGATCGCTTAACCGCTGTGCTGTGCGCCTGATTATCGAAAATGGCAGGTTCGCCCGCTCCGCGATGTCGAGCAACGAATTTGTCCCGTCGGACTGGTTGAGGATCCATAGCATCGCCATATTCGCGACGACTGCATCTTTGTCGCCGCCGATCGCGCGATACAATCCGCGTCGGCCGAGCTGCGGCTCACCTCTCGGGTGCGTGTTCAGGAATGTGCCGTTTCCTTCGATCGTATCGATCGTATCGCCGATCAGCCGATAGGACTCCGCGAGTGCGCCAGCCTGAATGAAGTCCAGATTATCGGCCGAGGTATGGTACTCGGGGACCGCGCCGAACTTGCTGCGTGAGAGCATCGCGACGGGCAAGTTGAAGCCAGGAGAACAGTATTGCCGCTCGTCATAGCCATACGGCGAAAATTCCTCGATCGTCGGCGACAATCCGGAATGCGCCAGCGACTGAACCATAGCGCGATCGATCTCGGTGTCGCCGCGCCGGCTCATTTTAAATGTCGGTCCGCCGTTGTCGCCGACCATCGATACGACCAGTCCATGCTTGATTTGATGCGTGCGCGCCTCGTTCCGAGCGAGCCAGGTGATGGCGCCGATGGTGCCGGGCGCGAACACGAAACGATAGCTGTATCGGGTTTTCCGGCCCAACATCCGCTTCGCCAGATGGGTCAGCAGCGCAACGCCAGAGCAATTGTCGTTCGCCAGCGATGGGTGGCAGATGTGAGCGGATAGCAGAAACTCGGCCTCCGTCTCGCCCTTGTGAAAATATTCACCATAGGTGAGGTGGCCGTTCGTAAGACTGGAATCGATGCAGATTTCATATGTCTCATCGCAGAGCGCCTCGAATTTGCGATGGGGCATGCAGAACGCCCAGTTTTCAACGTAGTAGGACGTCCGGTACGGAATGAGGTCGGGTTGATCGGGTAGCGTATGTATGTGCTTCTTAAGTTGCGCAAGCGTTAGGCTTTGATGCACCGGAACGCTGTAGCTCATCACATGCAGGTTAGACTGCTTAAAGTCGACCACCTTGTCGCCACGCGCGTTCTTGATCCAGGCATCGCGGATGTTCCACTCGCGTGGAACAGTCCAATCGAGCACCTGCGTTCCCGTGGCGACCTCGTGAATATCGAGATCAATATGCGCGCCGAGTTCGCGCAGCGTCTGACGGACACCGTCACCGGTGATGCTTCGACAAATCGGAAAGATCTTTGCGGCAAGTGCATAGATTTCCGATCCGATGTCATCAAGGATGGGGTTATCTTCGGACATCTGGGCCTCTCCTTGACCATTGGGCCCGACGGTCTGATTTCAGCTTGCCAGTTGGGGCGCGACACCGACCGTGGCCGAAGTCCGGCTCCCAGCCGTCCGATGTCGCAGGTCGGTTGCTAGAATTCCGTTCGCGAGCAGCTTGTTGATGTGACCGATCCTTTGGTATCGCGGCCCCTCGAAATCCTCCAGAGTGACGCCAGAGGCGCGGTACGCGTTGTAGAGCTGCTCGGCGCCGGCCTTTGCATCCCACTTCGGCTTGAAGTTCGGCAATCGCTGCTTGATCTTCTCGAAGCTGACGCGGTATGAGCGCGTGTCCGGACCCGCGCCGTCGGCAAAATCAACCTCGCAGCCGGGAACGACTTCAGCCACAATCTTCGCGAGATCGCGGATCTGGTAGTTGTGCGCGGTCTGTCCGACGTTGAAAGCTTCGTTGAACACCGCATCAACAGGCGCTTCAAGCGCGGCGACGAAGGCGCGTGAGATGTCTTCGATGTGGACGATGGGACGCCATGGGGTGCCATCCGACTTCATGTGGATTTTCTTGGTTGTGATCGCCCACGCCACGAGATTGTTCAGCACCACGTCGAAGCGCAGCCGGGGCGATAGGCCATAAGCCGTCGCCGGGCGTAGATAGACCGGGCAAAATTTTTCGTCGCCGAGGGGCGCGATGCCGCGCTCGGACGCCACCTTCGAATCGCCATAGGCTGTCACCGGATTCAGCGCTCCGGTCTCATCGATCATGCCTTCGCCGGACTTGCCGTAATTGCTGCAGGACGATGCGAACAGGAATCGCTTGACACCTGCCTTCTTGGCAAGCTCGGCAAGACGCACGCTGGCGCGATGATTGATCGCATCGGTCAGACCCGGCTTCAGATTGCCAAGGGGATCGTTGGAGAGCGCAGCGAGATGGATGACAGCGTCGACGCCTTCGAGATCGGCGATCTCGGCATCGCGGGTGTCTTTCAGGATCGTCGGCACCTCGCTGATCGTTCCGCCCTGCGGAAATGTACAACGCTCATAGAGGTCGCTGTCGTAGCCGATCACCTCATGCCCGGCCTGCAACAGCATGGGTGTCATCACCGAACCAATGTAGCCGAGATGTCCTGTCAGCAAAACACGCATGTTCATACACCGTTGTTGTTCGACACCGGAAATTTTGACAACTTTACACGAAGTCGGATCGGTAATTCACTCTCTCGATAAAGCCGTGGTTAATCGGTCGCCGATAAGCGCTATTCTAACGACCTTCGCGGCGCATCAACGCAAGCGCGACATTGTCGATCTGGCATCCATATAACAACAGATTTGCCCCGGTTGTATGAATTTGTATCGTTAGGATTAACGACCCCGTCGTGATTTCCCCGTCTCTCCATCGATGCCTGCTGATTGGTAAACGCCTTCTTCGATCGTGTTGCTGCTAAAGCATCGTGCTATCAGAAAAATCATCAAATGATAATTCGTCCCCGCGTTGGTCAATCTCAACGATGATGATTTCCAATCTGCCATCGAATTCATTGCTTTCAGCGATTGCGATATCATCGAAAGCGCGCGAGCGGCGTCGCTTTCGTCTTATTCAAGGTTGTTTGAACGGGGTGCCGGCGTCGTAACGTGCTTTCGCGGGCAACACATGAAGCTTCGTCGCTCCCGCCGCATCTACCCAAGGCCAGGTGTATCCATGTCCAGCGTAAAAGAACGCCGGCTTCGCGGGCAGATAGAGCGAATCGGGTAGCGTATGTCCGGTGATAGAAGGATCCCATTTCACCGTGTTGGTAAGGTAATCGAAATTGCCGTGTCGGATTGCGGTCGCCGCGACCTTCGCGTCGATTGGATATGGACTAACGGCATCCCAGCCGAGCATCCAAATTCCCGGCTTGCCGCTCGCAAATGTGGTTTCGTAAATCCAGCCATCCATCTTGCCGGGCGAGCCAAGCACGTTCCCGGCAAACGTCATCCAATAAGAGAATGCCATTAACCCTGCCGCGCGTCGCGGTCCATTACCGGATTGGGCCGCGTCATCGATTAGTCCACCTGCCTGATTCTCGAATGGCGCGCGGGTTCCTGACAAATAATTGCGAAAGAACGTGAGATAGATACTATTGCCGTGAGTATTGTCGCTATCGGCATTATGACTATAGTTGCCTTCAAACAGGACGTGATGCGGTCCGACCATGTGACTGGCGTTCAATCCGACCTCAACCCATGAGCCCTGCGTATTGATATAGCTCATGTCCATGTAGTTATAGGCAACGACAGAGCCTGCGCCCGCGGAGCGCGCGACGATGAGTTTGTTGGCCCGGACCGCGATGCCGTTCTCGATAAGCACCTCGGATGATCCGGCCGACAGGCTGATGGCATAACCTCCCCCGCCCGGCTGCGCCCAGGCCGCATCGTGCACGTAGAATTCACGAAGCTCGACGCGAAACGAGGCGTGGATCGAAAAACCTTCGTCGTGCCATACGGTGTTGTCGATATTCTTGGCCCACGATTGCGCGGCCCAATTGAAACGAAGATTGCCAGCATCGCCGCCCGTCAACTTCATGTCCTCGACGCCGGCATTCATGACGTGCGGCCGCGAATACACCGACAGCTGCGCGGCGTGGCTTAGCCGATAGCTGATGTGGATCGGTGTTGTGAAGGTAATCGTATCGCCGGCAATCGAAGCGATCTGCTTGATTTCGGAGGTTGGCCGGTCCTGGCGGGAAAACCAGGATCCGGCAGACCGCGGCGTTGTCGGAAACGCATCCGGCGCGAAATCGTCGACGTACTGAACCGTAGGCTTGTGCTTCCGCCATACGACACGCCAGTCCGGCGCGGCCCACACCTCTCCCCGCCGTTGCGGATCGGAAATCCATCTGGCGCCCGAGGCCTCGTCAAGCAGCACGATCTGCCCAGGCTTGAAGCCCGCGGTGTCGCTGATCTTGACGGTGTATGCTCCCTTCACAGCATCGGCTGTGAGATCGGTTGAACGGTGCACATCGGTGACATTGTCCGTCGATGAGAACAGCGATGGCCCGACGAGAATCAGCGGTGAGGGTTTGGAGCCGACGTTGGATTGAAACGGCTTGGCGCCGTCCGTTTTCGCCAGGATCGTACGGTCCGGGCCGGCGCCGCGCAGCGTAATACCCTTATTAATGACGATATAATTGCCCCCGTCGATCAAAAACGTCCCGGCGGTGAGCTGAACGACCTCTCCGAGAGGGCAAACATTGATCGCAGCCTGAATCCTTGCTGTGTCATTCGATCTGCCGCCAATCGGACTGACCGTCGCACACACCTTCGAGCGAACGGGAATGCCGCCAACGGCCATCATGCCAGGTTTCCATGCGGTAGACCGATCAGTTGGTAGAAATCGAAGGGTTCTGCTGTCTTCGAGCGCACGCCCCTGGACAGTCGAGCCCAGCACAATACTGGCTGCGATCAGCAACACGGTTGCGAAATTTGACGGAGTCAACCGACAAAATATTGTCGTTGCTTTCACCTGACTGGGTCTCCAACGTCTTTTCCGCCGCGCGCACCTATTGCTATCACGCTCGGCCTCTCATCGGCCCGGCCGGCTCAAATTAACGCTAACGAGCAATTGCAACGCACCTCAACAATGATGGCGCCAGTGCGGCACGACATCTGCTCAATATATCTCACCGCGTTCAAACAACCGGTCGCCCTGTCTCGAATAAGGACAGATCAAGCAAAGTGGCGCATGATAAGGGAAGTGATGTCCTTCGATGAAACATGAACCCAATCGCGATCTTTCCCGGAAATCTGAGGGCGCCCCACAATCGATCAATGTAAATTGTTCGCGACGTTATCTTTTAATCTCACCTTGTCGAGACGAGGCGCGATATCTCCGCCGGACACTCGACAGCGTGGCATTGCAATCGGTGCCGCCGGCGCTCTGGATCGTGGTCGATGATGGATCGACCGACGAAACCCTGGCGATTTTGGAAGATTATGCAAAGCGATTGCCTTATCTGCGCGTGATCCGACGGGAAGATCGCGGCGTTCGTAAAGTCGGTCCGGGGGTCATCGAAGCGTTTTATGCGGGTCTTGAGCAGGTACAGCTCGACGACTTCGACTATGTATGCAAGCTCGATATGGATCTCGATCTGCCGATCCGTTATTTCGAAGTGCTGATCGAGCGAATGGAAGCCAATCCACGCCTCGGCACCACGTCAGGCAAGCCGTGGTTCATTCACCCGCGTAGCGGCAGGCTAGTGCCGGAGGTCTGCGGCGACGAAATGTCGGTCGGCATGACCAAATTCTACCGCACCGCCTGCTTCAACGAGATTGGCGGATTCGTGCGTCAAGTGATGTGGGACGGCATCGATTGTCACCGCGCGCGCATGCTCGGCTGGATCGCGGAGAGCGTTGATCTGGAGCCGATCCGCTTCGTTCATCTGCGCCCACAAGGCGCCAGCCAAAACGGCATTTTGACCGGGCGTCTTCGTGCCGGATTCGGTCAGTATTTCATGGGAACCTCACCTCTCTACTACCTTGCCGTCGCAGGCTTCCGTCTGACTGCACATCCCGCGTTGATCGGAAGTATGGCGATGCTTTGGGGTTACCTTCGCAGCTGGATCAAGGGGCTCCCGCGTTACGACGATCCCGAATTTAGACGATTCCTGCGCTCTTATCAGCACGCCTGTCTACGAATGGGAAAGCGGGCGGCTACCGCTCGCGTTAACGCTGAACGATCATATGTCTGGCAGAAAAACCACCCAGCCATTCACCAGGAGGTAGCGTCAGCCAAAAGTCGTCAACGCGCAGAACTCATGGGCTTAAAGTTCGACACCGTGACTATCGAAGCGGCGGTCGAACATTGCCTCGCATTGTGTCAGTCGCCGCGATTATCGAACACGGTGATTACCGCGAATTCGTCGCATCTATGCATGATGCGTCGAGACCCCGAGTTGGCATCGGCGTGCCGCGCCGGCGATCTGATCGTTGCGGATGGTATGTCTGTAGTCTGGGCATTGCGCGCTTCCGGTCAGCATATACCGGAACGGGTCGCCGGAATTGATCTGATGTCGCGGCTACTCGATGCAGCAGCTAAACACCGCCTGCGGGTCTACTTTCTCGGCGCAAAGAGTGAGGTTGTTTCCACATTGGTGCAGCAATGCCTGGTCCAACATCCCGGCATCGTGATTGCCGGATTTCGCGACGGATATTTCGGACCGCCCGAACATCCAGGAATTATTGAGGAAATTCGCGTCAGCAACGCGCACATGCTGTTCGTGGGCATGCCAACGCCGTTCAAGGAAACCTGGGTTGAACATCATCGTGAGCGGCTGCAGGTGCCAGTCATTGTCGGTGTCGGTGGAAGTTTCGACGTTCTCGCTGGATTCGTTAGACGTGCTCCATACTGGGTTCAAATGGCGGGGATGGAGTGGTTCTGGCGGCTGATGATGGAGCCGCGTAAGCTTTGGAAGCGCTATCTTACCCTCAATAGCGAATTTAGCTTCGTCGCCGGACTTGAGGTGCTGGCTCGAAGACTGGGGCGACCGCCAATCCAGCAAGATCAGGAATGATGTCCGCAGCGAATCCAATCTCAACAAAGCGCAGCATTCTTAGTCTTCATGGGCACGCGCCCCGAAGCAGTCAAGCTCGCGCCCGTTGTCGCGGCATTGCCCACATTTACGAAACGACTAATTGGGCGATGGTGACGGTACGCAATCCTTTGGGCGATGGACACGCGGCCGACTGGATCCTTGAGCGTACCCGCCGGCATTCGGCCTCGATACGGCGGCATCGGCGGAAGACGGAAAATTCAAATTTTTTTGCAAAAGTCGCGTTCAGCAATACACGCGGTTACGGTGGCACCAGCGGATGAACACGTAGACGGACCAGATCCGCGACCAATAGAAACCGGAACCGCCGTCAATAAACGTGCGCCATAATTTGCCGACGGCGATGGGATCGAGACCGCACGGCGCAATCGCTTGTGGATCGCAAAGCGTCTGGTCCATGACCTTCCGCAAGCCCTGCCTGATCCATCGATCGAACGGCAACACAAATCCGCTCTTGGGGCGATCGAACAGCGCCGGATCGAGACCACGAAGGCCGATTCTCCTGAGAATGTCCTTGCGGCCAAGCGGCGCGTAGCGCGCCTGATCGGATAAGCGATCGACACTCTCGAACAGGACGTGATCCACCAGCGGCACACGCTGCTCCAGCGACGCCGCCATGCTCGCGACATCGTTGTCGCGCAACAGCCGTTCGCCGAGAAATAGCCGCTGCTCCATGACGCTGATCGCCGAGAGCGGCGTGCGGCCTTTGGTTTCGGCATGAAGCCGCCGGCGCATCGCTGGCGGCAAGCCGTCCGTCAGCACGTCGGCAAAGCCGGGCGCCAGCAATTCACGCTGCCATTCCGGCAGAAATAGCGCGCTGGCCATTTGATAGAGCGACAGCAGATCGTTGCCGCGACGAACCATCTCGGGAAGCTTGGCCCAGCGGGTTTGCGGCGGAACGGCCTGGTTGGATCGCCGGAGCGGCCAGGTCGCGAGTTTCGCGGCGGCAACCTGCAAATCGCGCGGCACAAAGCCGGCGCGTCTGGACCAGCGGAGCAACACCGGCAGATCGCGGAAGGTCGGATAGCCGCCGAACAATTCGTCGCCGCCAGTGCCGGAAATGGCGACGGTAAAGCCGGCGTCGCGGATCGCGCGCGACATGAAATAAGCGTTCAGACCGTCGAAGGTCGGCTGATCCAGACTATCCAGCGCCGCTTCGAGATTCGAGACAAAATGCCCTTCGGTCAGCAGCACCTCGTTGTGCTCGGTGCCTATCGCCGACGCAATCCGGCGCGCGATCGGGCCTTCGTTCAGTTCCTGCTCCTCGAAAGTGAGCGTGAATGTATGGACCGGCGTCGCGGCGGCGCGCTGCGCCAAATTGGCCATCGCCGAAGAGTCCACGCCGCCGGAAAGAAACACCGCCAACGGCACGTCGCTGGCGAGATGAAGCCGCAGTTCCTCCTCCAGGATCGCGGCAAGGTCGTCCTCCGTCATCGTCGCATCGGGCGCATGATCGCTGATGCGCCAAAAGTCTTCCCGACGAACTTCCCGGCCAACTCCATCAAATTCAAGAAGCTGGCCGGGCCAAAGCAGCTCGACACCTTTGACTGCGGTGTTGGGTCCGATCACAAAGCCGTTCCACACGCTGCTCGCGACTGCCTGCGGATCGAGACGCGGCGTACCGAGCAACCCGGATGCGAGCAGCGCGCGCAGCTCCGAAGCGAACGCGAGGGACCAGTTGCCGTTTGGATCGGATGATTGCACCACATAGAGCGGCTTGATGCCCAGTTGATCCCGCGCCAGCAGCAACCGGCGCCGCGCTTGATCCCAGCAAGCGAAAGCAAACATGCCGCGGAGCCATTTCACCGCCTCCGGTCCGTACAGACCGAGCGCACGCAGCATCACGGCCGTATCGCCGCTGGACTGAAAATGCTGGCCTTCGGACTCGAGACGACGTCGGAGATCGACGTAGTTGTAGATTTCGCCATTGAAAGCGATGACATGCCCGGTGACGGGATCGAGCATCGGCTGAGCACCGGCTGACGACAGATCGAGAATTGCCAGCCGGCGATGCGCCAGCAGCGCGCCCCAACCGCGATCGTCAGGCGTCGACATCCACACACCCGCGGCATCGGGACCGCGATGAACCATGGCGTCGTTCATTCGCCGCAGCGCCGCGCGGTTGGTCTCGTCCAGTCGCCCGATAATCCCGGCAATGCCGCACATCTAAACAGTCTCTTGGAACGTCTCCCTATCCCATGAATTGGTTAGCGCGTCACGGGATACGGGCGATTTGCCGAGACACTACCACGCTTAACGTTAATCCAAACTGTCGTGGAATTTACGCAGGCAAAACAGGACGCCGCGCTTATAACGCAGCATGAACCCGGAACGCCTGAACATCCTTTATGTCGCGCAGATGCCGGCGAGCCCGCCGCGCTTCGGTGCACAGGCGCGCCTGCACGGACTGATGACCCAGCTCGCGCAACGTCACGACATCACCGCCGCGATGCTGGTGGACAACGAGTTCGACATCGACGAATGCCGGACCGCGATGCAAGCCTACTGTCGCGAGGTCATTCTCATCAGGAATCCTTACGGCCGTGACGGGCTTGCCAAGCGTCTGCTTCAACTTCGCTCGATCGTTTCGACGAGAAGTTTCGAGCGATTGCGGGTGGCGGTGCCCGAGATGCAGCAGGCGTTGGACAGGCTGTTGCGCAGCCAACGCTTTGATATCGTCAATCTCGAATTTACCTTCCTCGGCCACTGCGATCTACGGCAAGCACCACGCGGCGCGAAAATCCCGATACTGGTGGTGGGTTCCCATAACATCGACTACGATCTGGCGCGACAATACACTCGCGCCGGCGGAAGCCCGCTGCGGCGGATCTACGCCGAAGTGAACTGGCGCAAGCTGCGGCGGGAAGAGCTGGACACTTATGGTCGCGCCGATGGCATCAGTCTTTGCAGCGCCGCCGATCAACAGCGCCTGCTAAAAGACGTTCCTGGAGCTCGCACCATTGTCATCCCCAACGCGGCCGATGTGGATTTCTACAAGCCGCGCCCGACCGATCCTAAGCCGGATGGCCGCACCGTCGTGTTCTTCGGGCTGATGTCCTATATGCCCAACATCGATGGCGCCGCCTACTTCATCCGTGAAATCTGGCCACGCATCGCGGAGGCCAATCCGGATGCCCGCTGCAAGATCATTGGCGGCTCGCCGCCGCAGCATTTGCTGGCGCTGGCCGGACCACGGATCGAGTTCACTGGCTTCGTTCCGGATCTGCGGCCTCACATCGCGGAAGCCGCAGCCGTAATCGTGCCTCTGCGGCTCGGCGGCGGCACGCGCCTGAAGATTGTCGAGGCCATGGCAATGAGCAAGGCGATGGTCTCAACCACGCTCGGCGCCGAAGGCATCGAGGCTGTTCCCGGCCGCGATATTCTGATCGAGGATCAACCGGATCGCTTCGCAGACGCCGTGCTCAAACTGCTGGCCGAGCCGGAATATGCATCAAACATCGGGCAATCCGCGCGACAGCTGTCGGAAGCGCGCTATGCCTGGAGCGCTGCCGCCAAGACGCTGGAAAGCTTTTATCGCGAGATTCTGGACAGAAACGCCTAAAGCGCCGCTCAACGCTTCGGCATTTCGGGAGTGCCGTAAAAGCGCTTCAGCCGTAGAAAACGCTTTTCGAACAATTCATAGCTCGCATAAGCGATCATGATCGAGACAGCAATACCGAGCGTCGCCTGCAAGGCGATGGCAACACCATGGGAACCCAGCCACGCCGTCAATTCGCGCTCGGTACGATTGATGGTCAGATAATACGAAATGAAATGGTGATAGACGTACAGGCCGTAGCTGTAGGTGCCGAGAAAGACGAGCCAGCGGCTGCGGAAAAACAGAGAAAGCGGCGATTGCGCGGATGCGATAAGCGCTGCGACCAGGAGGCAAGCTAACAGCACCTCAATGACGGCGGCACGCACCGGCAAGACCAGATCCATCGTATCGCGCGACACCAGCCGCGTCCATCCGAAAGTGGCGATCAATAGCACAAAGGCAACTCCCGCCGCCATCGGCAACACGCGCGCCAGCCGATCGAGCCCGCCGGGCTGCCGCGCGACGACAGCGATAAAAGCGCCGAGCGCCAGCCCGTCGAGACGGAATGGCGTCAACACATAAATGGTCCACCAGCTCAATCCCATCAGCGATCCTGTCAGCCGCGCCAGCATAGCGCCGAATGAAACCGCAAGACACACACCGATCAGCGCGCGCGGCCAACGCACCAGCATGAACACGGCGATCGGCCAGACCAGATAGAAGTGCTCCTCGATGCAAAGCGACCAAAGATGTTCGAGATAGGAGAACGACCAATCGCCCTGGATCCCGATGTAGATATTCACGGCATAAAGCCAGGCCCACGCTTGGCGGTCCAGCAGGTAATCGAGCGACGATCCACGCAGTATCGGAATCAGCGGTGCGACGAAGAACACCAGTGCCAGCACGCCGAAATACAGCGGGAAAATCCGTAGTATCCGCCGCATATAGAAATCGCGAAAGTAGTTCGGCTTGTTTCGGGCGTCGTAAAGAATGCCAGTGATCAGGAAGCCGGACAGCACAAAGAACAGCTCTACTCCGTAGGATCCATAGTTGGTGACGCTGACGATGGCCCGCTCCACGGCGTTGGTTGGCTCCATATCAGCCAAAAAATGCAGCAGGAGAACCATAAGAATTGCGAGCCCGCGCACGCCATCGAGCACCGGTATATGACGGCTCAGATCGAGACGAGGCGTCGCTTCCGCCGAAAGCGGGGTGTCCGACGTCCCCCTCGGCGCGGAATTCGGCGACAAACCGACGAACGATTGAACAAACATCGGCCGGCCTGTTAACACTTTTGAAATGGCTGCGCGCAGAGGAATTTGCGCCACTGGGCCTGCAATGTCGAGCAGGACGGCGCCTTGAATCCGGAAGTCTGGCATTAGGGTTAAGTGGCTCATCCCGC
Organism: Xanthobacteraceae bacterium; assembly: GCA_023954195.1. Taxonomy (GTDB): domain Bacteria; phylum Pseudomonadota; class Alphaproteobacteria; order Rhizobiales; family Xanthobacteraceae; genus 62-47. Next base: position 541,268 of record JAMLIK010000003.1, on the reverse strand, counting down.
ACATCAAGCATTAACCATCCGAGTGCTACCACGGACTCTGAAAGTCCCTTGTCGAGCGTCGCATGCCGAGAGCCGCCGCGCCATCTCTTCGGATGACAGGTCCCGGACCGGAGGGGACGCGATCGTTTGCGCAAGCGATCGGCGGGTTCGCCTCCATTCCATTTATGGCGTGCCTTTACGCAACCGTGATCTTCCCGCTCATCATCGTCTCCTGCGATCCCACCGACAGCGTCTGCCTGTTGGAGCCTCGGCCGGAGAGCAAAATCTTCTGGCCCATTCTCGCCGCCGTTGCTCTCGTTCTCGCGCTTAGGAATTTCTCGCGCCTGAACTTTCCACCCCACATCCTTTGGCTGTTCGGCTATCTTGCGCTGGCGGGCGCGAGCGTGCTGTGGGCGTTCAATCCTCAAGCCTCATTCGTTCGCTTTCTGCAACAGACGATGATCGTCGTCTCCATCGTCATACCGGCGCTGCTTGCATCGCGAAAAGCCGACCTCATGCGCGGCCTGTTCCTTTGCTTCGCCATCGCGACGGTCTTGAACGCATTTTTTGTGCTGGGTCGGCCACCGATTGACACCAAATTCGCGACCTGGGGCTACCCTGGATATTTCTCCGGCAAGAACTATCTCGGCGAATGCGAAGCCATCGCGGTGCTTCTGGCGTTTCATGAAGCGCTTCATCCCGGCCGGCGCCGCGTATTCGGCATTCTCATCGCAATCGCAGCGTTCGTGCTGCTGATCCTGAGCAACTCCAAGACCGCGCTGGGATTGATGTTTCTCACGCCGATGCTGGCGGTTGCGACACTGCTGCTACGCAAGATGACGCGTATTTCGCTCGCGCTCATTTTGCTGGCTATCCCGATCGGCTGGCTGATCTTCACCACCCTGACCGGCTTCAGCGTCTACCGCATCTCCAACATTTTGTATGGCGATCCGACCTTTACGGGGCGTGCGACGATCTGGGAATTCGTGGAATCCGAGATCAGCCACCGGCCGCTGTTGGGCTGGGGTTATCAATCGTTCTGGCTGGCCGGTCCCGATGCGCCCAGCATCGTTAACGCACCGGGCTGGGTAAAGGACATGCCGAATGGCCACAACGGCTATTTGGACATCAAGGTCGAGCTGGGCTACGTCGGTTACGTTCTGTTTCTGGGCTTCATCCTCACCAGTCTTCACGCAATCGGACGGATCGCCGAACGCGCCCCCGTTCGCGCTTGGATTATACTGACTCTGGCGCTTCAGGTCATTATTACCAATGGGCTCGAAAGCATCTGGATGCGCGGCTTCGAGATGCTGTGGATCGTGTTCCTGATCCTGGCCGCGGAGATCGCCCGCTACCGGCTGCCGGTTGCCGCGCGCGCGGTTCGTCGGCGGCCGAAACCACGTCTTGGGGCACCGAAACCAGCACTCGCCGATCCCTCGCACCGCGCGCGCAGCGACGCCATCGCCAGAGCGCAATGGCGCGCGGCGCAGGGCGCGACCTTCGCCGCCACGCACTCTCCGCTCGAAACCGCCGAAAGTCCTGCGACGGTTAACAATAGGTTAATTCTCGACCGGTTCACGCAGCATCCAGGCCGACACAATCCCGCGCGATGAGTTAACGCGCGTTAACCGTAGGTTTCGTTGGAAGCGGATTTGTAAGGAAAACAAGGTTATCCTGCATTTTTGATAGTGACGCGCGCACAAGATCTGCCGAGAGGGGTTTTGTGATCGCGATCGGTCGCGATCCCTCTCATCGACCGACCAGCGCCCGAGTGGATGCAATCCGATGGATGCCAGAACCAACGAGCCGCTTCTTGAGTCCGACTCTGATTCCGATGTGAATCATGCGTTGCGCTCAGGCAAGCGCCCTTCGATCGGCGTCATCGATGTTGTCGAAACCCTGCGCCGAAACTGGCGCCTGCCGTGGTATGGATTTCTGATCGGGCTCGTGCTCGGCGCAACTTATTTGATTACTGCGCCCAATCCCTACAAAAGTTCGGCACGCGTGCTGGTCGATCGCAGCATGAGCCGGTACCTGCAGAACAACAAGATCGTCGATCAGCCGACGTTCGACGAGTCGGAAATCGGCAGTCAACAATACGTCGTGACGTCGGACAGCGTGATCCTGCCTGTGGTCCGTTCTCTGGATCTAACCCATGACAGCGACTTCGTCGGCCGACCCAGGATGGGCGGCGCGCGGCTTTTCGATATTTTCGGCGACCTCAAGCGCGGCATCGCCAAGCTGGTGGGTCTACGCGTGGCGCCCGCGGAGAATCCTGAAGCCGTGCTCGAACGAGCGGCGATCGACTCGATTTCAAAGCGCCTGACGGCCACGCGCGAGGATATCGCCAACGTCATCAACGTTTCGTTCGAATCGCAAGATCGTAACAAGGCGGCGGAGATCGCGAATGCGATCGCCGACAGCTACGTCAAGACGACGATGGACGCCAAGCTGAACTCCACCAAGGTCGCGAGCCAGTGGCTACAGGATCGTCTGGTCGAACTCAAGAAGCAGGTCGAGAAGGCTGATCTCGCGCTACAGGACTTCAAGGTCGCCAACAAGTTGAACACCAACAGCGCAGGCCCGGAACAGCGCGCCAACCTCGAAACTCAACTCGCCAACGCCCAGATCGCGACGGCCGAAGCCAAGAGCCGTCTCGATCGCATTCGGCAAAAGACCGGCGAAGACATCACGACGACGATGGGCACTGACGCACTGAACAACCACGCCAAGGGTGGGGTGACTTCGCCGGGTGAATTGTTCAGCTTGACCAACAACGAGTTGACCCGCCTCCGCGCCCAGTATCGCAATCTCATGACACGGGCGAACGACATCGAGTCGCATGTCGGACCCAACCACCCGATCACCCAGAAATATCGGCGGCAGGCCAACGACGTTCAGGCGGCGATCCGGGCGGAGGAACAGCGCATCGCCGATTCTTATGCCAACGAATATCAGGTCGCCAAGGCACGCGAGACCGAGATCGCGGCCACCCTCGCCAACATGTCCAGCGGTACGCAGCTTGGAAGCGAATTGCGCGAACTTGAAAGCTCGGCGGAAGCCTTGCACAAGGTTTATGACGGCACGTTGCAAAAATTCAAGGAGATCAACACGGTCGGGACCGAGGCCATCCCGGTCCAGAGCGCGCGCGTCATCACGCGCGCCGTTCCGGCTCTTTCCAAGAAATCCAGGAAGGGCTGGGCCGTCCTCGCGGGCGGCATGATGCTTGGCCTGCTGCTTGGCGCGGGAACGGCGGTGGGGCGGGAATGGGTCGCCGACGTGTTCCGGACGCCGAAAGCCGTTGAGCAGGTGACCGGATATAAATGCGTGGTGCTGCCACGGGCAAGCATACCGGATTCGATCGAGGACCTCGTTCTCGACGAACCCTACTCGCGATTCACCGAAGCACTGCGCAAGACCAAGACCGAGATCGATTCCAATCGAGCCGTGCATGGTTCCAAGGTCATCGGCGTCGTCTCCGCGCTGCCCAATGAAGGAAAGACTACGGTCGCGGCCAATCTGGCCGCGCTGATGACCTCGGCATCCGGTGCACGCATTCTCGTCATCGACAGCGACTTCCACGTCCGCAAGCTTAGCGCTGCTTTGGCGCCTAACGCGCGCCAAGGATTGCTTGAGGCTTTGGAGAATCCAACCCGGCTTTCGTGGCTGAGTTCGCAGCGACAGCGATCAGGCCTCAATGTCCTGCCATGCGTCGCTCCAAGCAGGATTCCGAATTCCGCCGAATTGCTGGGATCCGAGATGATGGCTCAGTTGCTGGCCGTTGCGCGGAAGTCCTACGACCACATCATCATCGAGATCGCCCCCATCATGTCGGTCGTCGACATGAAACTCATCGAACGTTTCGTGGACCAATTTGTCTTCGTCATCGAATGGGGGGCGACAAAACGAACTCCCGTTCTGGACGCGCTCTCTGAAGCCGAAGCTATTCGCGATCGTATCGCCTGCGTTATCCTCAACAAGGCAGATCCGGTAGCAATTCAGCATATCGAATCCTACAAGGGCATAACGTCCCAGGTGTATTATCAAAGCTGACCTCTGGCGCCGTTTGCAGGCGCCGATGTGCCCGTCGCCTCACCATCAACCTCGGCCCGCGAACGCGACGGCGCTCATCAAATCGCGCCTGTACAACTTAAGGGTGCAACTTCATACAACATCACGTGATGTGTTCTGCATTAACTTCCCCTTAAGCATAAGCCAATAATTTTCCGGGAGTAGCGTCTAGTTGACCCCGGAGTTCCACCTCGTGGCTAAACGATCAGGCTTTAGCGACAAGCGAAAGGCGGGCTTGGCCATGTCCGCCGCGCGGTCGCTACGCCTGCCACGCCCCCTCCGGTTTCTTGCCCACGCGGCCGTGCTCTCGGCGCTTCTCGCCCATGGCGGATGCTCGTCACTCCCAACTTCGGGGCCTTCGAACGCCTTGGCGCGGATGGATCCAGCCAATCCGCCATCCTTGCCATATGCTATGGTCAAGGTCACGCCTGAGGTTGAAAACATTCTGGACCGCAATTCGGTACGCATCGGTCGGGTGTTCGTCGACCGGCGCGGGCCTGCGGAAATCCGCTTTGGCATTGGCGACACCGTCAGCGTGACAATTTTTGAGGCCGCGGCTGGCGGCCTATTTATTCCGGTCGATGCTGGCGTTCGCCCCGGCAATTATGTGACGCTGCCAAACCAGCCTGTCGATAGCCAGGGCAACATCACCGTTCCCTATGCAGGCAGCATCCGGGCACAGGGGCGAACATCGGCGCAGGTGCAGACCGCGATCGTCAACGCACTCAAAAATCGCGCGCTTGAGCCACAAGCGGTCGTGGCCCTCGTCGATCAGAAAGCCTCCTCCATCAGCGTGCTTGGCGAAGTCGGCACGCCATCCCGTTTCCCGGCGAATGCCGCAGGCGAACGCCTGCTTGATGCGATCTCGCGCGCCGGCGGCCCCCGCAATCCGGGCTTCGATACATTCGTGATGCTCGAACGCGGTGGACGCGAGGCGACCGCGCCCTTCGGATCGCTCCTTAGCGAGCCTTCGAACAATATCTTCGTTCGGCCGCAGGACACGATCTATGTCTTTACCCAACCGCAGACCTTCGTCGCCTTTGGCGCCTCGGGGCAGCAGGGGCAATTCGCGTTCGGCGCCTGGCGCCTCTCCATTGCCGAGGCGCTAGCCAAAATCGGCGGCCTGAACGACAATCAGGCTGACGCCGCATCGGTTTATCTCTATCGCGGTGAGCGACGCGAGGTTGCGGAACAGCTTGGAATCGACTCCTCACGGTTTGGCGGCTCGGTCGTGCCTGTGATCTACCATCTCAACCTCCGTGATCCGGCCGGCTACTTCCTCGCCACCAAGTTCGAGATGAAAAACAAGGACGTGATCTTCACGTCAAATTCAACGACGGTCGAAAGCAGTAAACTCCTGTCTTATCTGCGCTTGATCACCGCCACGGTCAACGACCCGCTGATGGCCGCCGTTAACGCCTACACCGTAAAAGGGCTTGCAAGTGGCGCTCTCGGCACGACAGTCGTCAATACGACATCGAGCGTGAGGTGAGAGAGCAGCGATCTCATCGGGAAGGAAAACGCCAAACTCGTCGATGAGGTCGACCGGGAGCAGTTGAACCGTGCCTCATATGCGCGCTTGACGACGAAGCATGTCATTCCGCTTTCCTCGAAGCCGAAGCTGTTGGACATGGCGTAATCCACGGTCATCGGTCTGGCGCGACGTGTGTTGGCCATGATGCCGGCGATTGCTTCGCTCACCGTCGCGCAGACGCCGGCCAGCACGCCGCCGTCTCGCCTCTCCCGAAGTCGACATTGGCCTGAGTGCGCTTGTCGATGCTCTCGCGATAGCGGACATGGTTATCGTGCGCGACGAAGGCGTCTATCGGCCTTGGATCATGCCCCGCGACCGTCGCCAATCGGGCTGGGTAAGCGGCATGCAAGATAGAAGTATCTGGTATGCCTGGCGCAGTTGAATCCGGCCGTGTAGGATGAGTTCCTGGCGCGCTCCCAAGTTTCCCACCGCTTCGATCGGCTCAGTGCAAGTGCCAGCGCCGCCGTGGAAAACCCTGCATCGCTTTTGAACCATCCGCAGTCCATCCAAGAATCGAGAAAAGTTGTTAAAAGAAGCGGAGCCACTTCCGTAGCCTGTTGGCGATGCAGCTAACAGATCACCTGTGAGAGCTGACATAAAACGAGTTTTCGAGCTTCTGGCCCAATCCCTCGCGGAACATGGCGTAGATCAATTGTTTGGTCTGATCGGCGACGGAAATCTTTTCATGGTCGATGCCTGGGTACGCGGAGGCTCGGGCCAGTATACCGGCTGCGCGCACGAAGCAAGCGCGGTTCTTGCTGCCTTGGGGTATGCACAGGTTTCCGGCCGCACCGGCGTTGCCTCAATTACCCATGGTCCTGCGCTGACCAATGCGGTCAGCGCGCTTGTGGAGGGTGTCAAGGGCGGCATTCCGATGCTGCTTTTGTGCGGGGACACGGCACCAGGCGACCTCCATCACCTACAGCGAATTGATCAACGCGAAATGGTCAAGGCGACGGGTGCAGGCTTCATCGAGATGCGCGCGCCGGAAACCGCTTCGATAGATCTCGCGCGGGCTTTTCGCCGGGCCGCGCTGGAGCGCAGGCCGATCGTATTCAACATGCGTGCCGACCTGCAATGGCGTGAAACCGAAGCGAGCCCGGTGGTCTTGCCGATACCTTCCGTTGGCAACGCCGTTGTCGAAGGAGAAGATCTCGACCGAGCGCTCGGCATGATCGCATCCGCCAAAAGGCCGTTCATCGTCGCGGGTCGCGGCGCCATCGCGCCGGAGGCGCGCGACGCCATCCTGGCGCTGGCGAAGCGCATCGAGGCACCGGTGGCCACCACTCTCAAGGCGTCCGGCCTGTTTAGCGGCGAGCAGTTCAATCTCGGCGTGCTTGGCACGCTCAGCCGTCCGGCTGCACTCGATGCAATCGCCAAGTCCGATTGCATCATTGCCTTCTGCGCCAGCCTGACCAGCTACACGCTTGGCGGCGGCCACGGTCATGACGGCAGGTTGCTGACAGGCAAGCGCGTGATTCAGATCATGGGAGACGCTCAGGAAAACGAGCGCCGCACCGAACATGACATATTGCTGATCGCGGATCCCGCGCTCATGGCCAAGAGGATCATCGACGAACTGGATGAGGCTGAGATACCCCCGTCGCGCAACGCCGATCAGGACCTGGCCAAAGCCTTGCGTGAAGAAACGGAAACCTGGGCCCAGCCTCTGCCATTCAAACAGACGGCGCCGGGGACCATCGACTATGTGCCGGCATTGCGCCGGATCAATCAGGTTCTGCCTGCCGATCGCGTACTTGTCACCGACGCCGGACGATTCATCATCGCAGCATGGCGCAACCTCCCTGTCATCGACCCGCGGCATTTCGTCATGACCCTGAATTTTGCCGCGATCGGTTTTGGACTGGGCGAAGCGATCGGCGCCGCACGCGCCGCGCCGGACAAGCTGACGGTTCTGGTCGCGGGCGACGGCGGCTTTACGATGGGCGGCTTGACCGAACTGGGAACGATCGCGCGTGAAAAGCTGAATGTCGCGATCATTCTCTGCAATGACGGCAGTTTTGGCGCGGAGTACATCCAGTTTACCAGCAAGCAAATGTCGCCAGAGATGTCGCTGACAAATCCGCCCGATTTTACATCAATAGCAAAGGCGGCGGGTCTTGAGGCATGCTGCGTGACCGATCCCGCCGAACTCGACGCGGCCCTGGCGCTGCTTGCCAAGGGCGCAGGTCCGCGCCTTGTCGAGTTACGGCTTGATCCGGACTTCATCCCAATAGACTGAAGCAAATACGGAACGTGACATTCGAGGGCATCTCGAAGGACGGAACAGCGCCGGTCAGGGTGAGCCTCCTCGTATTCACTGCTATTTCGCCGTGGATACAAGGTAGCATCTGTCAGTGATGTCGTCGCGGCCTAGCAGGCCGCGACAGACGCACCGGCTTCCTCAACGGCCTGCCAACTAGAGCATGTTTCAACCGCGTTGAATCATGCTCGTCGCTTATCTTCTTATTTGAGCATGATCGTTTCCGAAAGCCGGTGTCCACTTTTCGGGATCATGCTCTAGGCTCCAAACCCGATCAGAGTATTGAGGTTATGGAGCAAATCAGATTCAAGCTCTGCACGGAGCTTGACGATGGCGAACGAGTTTTGGCTAAGCGATGCGCAATGGGCAGCGATCGACCCGTTGCTTCCGAAGAACCGCCCCGGAGCGCGCCGGGTTGATGATCGCCGCGTGATCAGCGGGATCGTGCATGTGCTGAGGGCCGGTTGTCGCTGGCAGGATTGCCCCTCATGCTATGGTCCGCCGACGACGATCTACAATCGATTTCATCGATGGTCGGCGCGCGGCCTGTGGCAGAAGCTGTTTCGCGCCTTGGCAACAGCCAGCGCCAATGACGTGCACATGATCGACAGCACGACAGCAAAGGCGCATCGCTCGGCAGCGGGCGGAAAAGGGGGGCGGAGGAACAGGCGATCGGGCGCTCGCGCGGTGGGCGTACGACCAAAATCCACGCCGTCGTCGTCGGCCAGGGCCGACCGCTCGCCATCGAGATAACACCCGGACAACGCGGCGATCTTCGCGTCGTTCTGCCCCTTCTCTCCGGCTTGCCAGCGGCACGCTTATGCGCCGCCGATACCGCCTATGACAGCGACGGCTTTCGGCTCTTTCTGCTCGGCCGCGGGACAATCCCGGTCATCCCGAACAACCCCACGCGAAAGCGAACACATCCCTTCGACACCGAAGCCTATAAGCTGCGCAACCGCATCGAGCGCATGTTTTGCAGGCTCAAGGATTGGCGCCGCATCGCAACCCGCTACGACAAGCTGGCGCGCAACTTCGAAGCGGCCATCAATATCGCCGCCATCATAACTTGGTGGACCGATTGAGTCTGGAGCCTAATGATCCCTTGCTGACGGAAAGCGCGGCTCGCGCTTCTCCTTCACCGCGGCCAGTCCCTCCTTGATATCGTCGCCCATGAAGCACAGCATTTCGAGAGCCAGCGACGCATCAAATGCCGATTGCGAACTCCTCATCCAATTATTCAACGATCTTTTGGTATAGCGGATCGCATGCTGACTTCCATTCGCCAGCTTGCTCGCGACGGTCATCGCCCTGTCGAGCAACTGTGCACGCGGCACGCACAGGCTCACAAGACCGATCCGCTCCGCTTCCTTGCCGTCGACGAACTCGGCAGTCATCAGATAATACTTCGCCTTCGCCATCCCGCACAGAAGCGGCCACGATATCACGGCGTGGTCACCCGCCGATACGCCGATCCGGACGTGGCCATCGGTGATCTTGGCCTCCTCCGCCATGATGCTGATATCCGCCATCAAAGCGACGGCAAGGCCCGCTCCTACTGCCACGCCATTTATCGCTGAAATTATCGGCTTCTCGCATGCGAGCATATTAAAGACGATATCGCCAGCTTCCTTGAGATTTTCCGCGACCCGATCCGGATGACCGGCGGTTTCGGATATCCAAGACAGATCGCCGCCCGCCGAGAATGCGCGATCGCCCGCGCCCGTAACCACGATGACCCGCACCTTAGGATCATGGTTCATCACATCCCAGATTTTTGTCAGCTCCCAATGCAGCCGAGCGTTGGTCGCATTCATGACCTCGGGACGATTCAGTGTCACAAGAAGAACGCCGTCGGGCCTCAGGTCGAATTTCAGATGCTGGAAATCGCTGTAGTTCATGCGTCGCTCCGAATGTTGTTGTATGAAATTGATGTCACCGTTCGGCCGGCGCGGTGCCGGTGGTCGCCTGCTTGAATGCGATCCGCGCGCGACGCGGCGGCGCGAAAGCCGACGTTCCGAACGCTTCGAACAGGCCCTTGCTGACCTGATAGTAAGGCGCAAGGCCACCACGAACGACGCGCTCGATCGGGCCGTCCGGATAACCGAGACCCAACTTGCAGGTCAGGTCCATATCGGCCTGGGTCGCCAATCCTTCATCGAGAAAGCGCAGCGCCGCATTGTACTTTGGAACCACCAGCCGATTGATGATGCGTCCGACCTGATCGTTGCACAGCGAGACCTCAAGCCCCGCCGCCGCAAAGAGGTCACGCGCCGCGGCAATCGCAGCCTCGCTTGCTTTCGGATGCCGAACCAACTCGATCAGCCGCGAGGGAGGATCGTCACCGTTGCGGTAGCGGGCGAACCCCAAGACATTCGCATGCGCGGGGTTATCATCGTCGATGTGATCGCCGAGACATTCCTCGCCGAGTTCAATCAGAATCACCGTCTTGCGCGGATCCGGCGCGAGCCGCGGGCCGCTGTAAATCACGACATCGGCCTGATCGCGACCGACCGCACCGTTCAGGAAAGCGTCCCCGTTCGGAAACGAGCGGCTCTCTCCGGCTGTCTCGAATGCATATTTCATGATGCTTACGCTCCGAACATCGCATTGCCCTGGTAGTCAAAAAAGCCGCGCCCGGATTTTCGTCCCAGCAGGCCGGCGGCGACCATCCGCCGCAACAGCGGCGGCGTCGCCGCGCGCGGGTCGAGCGTGATCGGATAGAACGCCTCGCAGAGGCGCACCTGCGTATCGAGGCCGATCAGGTCGAGCAGTTCCAGCGGCCCCATCTTGTAGCCAAGACCGGCCTTGATAGCGCGATCGATATCGGCGGGCGTGGCGACGCCGGCCTCGACGGCACGGATAGCATCGTTGTTGAACGGCACCAGCAGCGCGTTAAGGATGAAGCCCGGTTTGTCTTGTGTCTTCACCGGCATCTGGCCGCAGGCCTCGGTCCATTGCCACGCCGTCCTGAACGTCGCCTCCGAGGTCAAAATTCCCGGCGACATCTCGATCAGCTTCATCAGTTGCGCCGGCAGGCAAAAGTGCATCCCCACCACACGCTCCGGGTGCTTGGAGCCGGATGCGATCTCGGTGATCGACAGCGTCGAGGTATTGGATGCGAAGATCGCGTCCTCGGCGCACGCGTCATCGAGGCGGCCGAGCAAATCGCGCTTGATCGAAAGGTCCTCGAACACCGCTTCGATCACCAGGTCGCAATCGCGAAGCCCGTCGATGCTGGTCGTGCGCGACATCGCCGCGACGATCGCGTTACGTCCATCGCCGCTCAATTTCCCGCGCGAGACCGACTTGTCGAGAAAATCGGCCGATTGCTTCGCGGCTTTGTCCAACGCGCCTTCCGACATATCGAAGGAGATGGTCTTGAACCCGGCGCGTGCAGCCACTAACGCGATGCCCGCGCCCATCGTGCCGCCCGCGCCGCAGACGCCGACAGTTTTGATCGCTCTTGTCATTTGGCTGCGAAACTCCGTCCGATGAGTTGACGATGGACCTGGTTCGTTCCTTCCCAGATCTGGGTGATCTTGGCGTCGCGCATTAGCCGCTCCACACGAAAATCGTTGCAATATCCGTAGCCGCCGTGCATCTGCACCGCCTCGGTGACGATGCGGTTGGCGACGTCGGATGCACGCATCTTGGCCATCGACGCCTCGATGCCGAAATCCCGCGCGCCGGCGTCGATCCGGCCGGCAAGGTGATCGAGCCAGAGTTCGGCCATCGCCAGATCGGTGGCGAGATCCGCCAGCATGAACTGGTTGGCCTGGAAATCGATGATGCGCCGACCGGATTGCTTGCGCTCGTTCATGTAGGCCGTCATGTCCTTGAACGCCGCCGTCGCGATGCCGATGGCGTGCGCGGCGATGCTCGGGCGCGAGCGGTTGAGCGACGCGAGCAGGATCGACAGGCCGTCGCCCGGCCGTCCGATCAAATTCGCCGCCGGCACGCGGCAACCGTCGAATTGCAGCGCAGCCGTCGATGAGCCGCGATGACCCATCTTCTTTTCAAGGCCGAGCACCTCAAGCCCAGGGGTTCCCTTCTCAACGACAAGCACGGAAATCGCCTGACGAGGATCGGCTATCTTGGAATGCTTGCCAAACAAAAGAAGGCGATCGGCGACATCGCCGTTGGTGATGAAGATCTTCGCGCCGTCGATCACGATCTCGTCGCCGTCCGGTTGAAACCGTGTCTTCATCCCGGTCGCGTCCGAACCCGCGCTTTCCTCGGTGATCGCCAGCGCCGCCAGCCCGCCCTTCGCGATGCGCGGCAGCAGCCGCGCCTTCTGCTCCTCGGAGCCGAACTCGATCAGCGGCTTCATCGCATGGAAGTTGGTGGCGTAGATGATGCCGGTGGACGCGCATGCCTCGGCGATGCGGCGAACCACGGCGAGATACAGCCGGAACGACATCGGCGCGCCGCCATAGGCTTCCGGAACGAAGATCGCGTTGAGGCCGAGACGATTGATCGCCTCGACATTCTCCCAAGGAAATGCAGCGGCTTCGTCGATCCTGGCCGCATTGGGGGCGATCAGCTCGGTTGCCAATCGATCGACCTGATCGAGCAGAAGCCGCTCGTCCTCGCTCCAGCCTCGCTCCTGTTCAAGTGCGTCGAATATCTTCATCAGAGGTTGGTCCCTTGCCCGCCGTCGATGTAGATCGTCTCGCCCGTGAGGAAGGCGATGTTCTCGGAGAACAACGCGCCGACCAGACGCGCGACTTCTTCGGTCCGGCCCGCGCGGCCGACGGGAACACGGCGCTTGAGCCAGCTTCTGGATTTCTCGCTGGCCAGAAAGTCGCGATTGAGGTCGGTTTCGATATAACCCGGCGCCACGTCGAGCACGCGGATGCCGTCCCGTGCCCACTCGGATGCAAGACAGCGCGTGATGGCGGCGACCGCGGCCTTGGACGCGCAGTAAGACAGATTTCCGGCCACCGCCAACCGATCGAAGAACGAACCGATATTGACGATCAAGCCGTCTCCCGACTGGCGAAGATAGGGATAAGCCTCCCGGCTGGTCACCAGAACCGCCGACGCATTCAAACGCATCGCCGCCTCGAATTCCGCCAGCGAAAGTTCGGCGCTCGGCTTCGCCTCGTGTGCGCCGGCGTTGTTAACGAGACCGATGATCGGCCCTCGCGCACCGACATTGGCGATCGCCTCGGCGATCGAGCGCTCGTCGGTCATGTCGCAGACCATGCCGAGACCAGTCGAGGCTTGCCCACTACGCGACAACGCAACGACATCGAAGCCGCGCCGGTCAAGCTCCCGCACGATGGCGTCGCCGATACCCCGGCTTCCGCCGGTGACGATGACCTGTCCTTTACGCATCGGTGAAAATCGCCTTCCGTTTCTCGGAAAACGCCGCCATGCCCTCGGCGGCATCCGACGTGCCGAACGCCAGCGTCGAGAGATCGGCCTCGATCTTCAGGCCCTCATGGATTGGAACATCCAACGCCCGCGTCACGGCATCGCGAGCGAAGCCAACCGCAAGCAGACTGTAGGACGAGAACTCACGCACCAGTGCCACGGCACCATCCACCGCGCTTCCCGTGACGATGCGGTGAACGAGGCCGATGCGCTCCGCTTCCTCGACGCCGACGGTTCGCCCGAGAAGAATCATATCGAGCGCTCTCGCTTCGCCGACCACACGCGGCAGGCGCTGCGTTCCGCCATATCCGGGAATGAGGCCGAGCTTGATTTCCGGCAGCCCGAGCTTTGCGTTCGGTGTCGCCACGCGGAAGGTGCAGGCCAGCGCCAGCTCAAGGCCGCCGCCGAACGCAAAGCCGTTGATCGCCGCGACCGACGGGAACGGCAGCCGCTCCAGCTTGGCGAACACCGCTTGCCCGAACTCGGCGCCGCGTTTGCATTCGATCATCGGACGGCCGCGTAGTTCCTTGATGTCGGCGCCGGCGCAGAACGCCCTTTCTCCGGCGCCGGTGACGACGAGGGCGCGCACCTTCCAGGCCGCGACCTCGTCCAGCGCCGCGCCGATGTCGCGCAGGATCGCGAACGACAACGCGTTCAACGCCTCGGGCCGATTGAGTCGCAGCAACGCATGGTCGTCGACTTTGGAAAGTTCGACCACCATGGCGCTACCTCCCGAACTTCGCGCTATCCGGCCGGCGCTTGGCGGCGAAGGACGCGGACAATTCGTGGCTTTCGTCGGTGTCGAGATAGGGTCGCAGCAACAGATCGTGCGCCACTCGCGCGAGGCCGGATACGCCGCCGTGGCGCGCGTTGAACGCGGCCTTGATCGAAGCCAGCGCGAACGGGCCGCGATCCGCGATCTCAAGCGCAAACTTGCGCGTCTCCTCCTTCAACTTGTCGTCAGGAACAACCTTGTTGATGAGGCCCATCTCCAGCGCTTCATGCGACGAAATCTTTGGATTGCGATACCACATCTCCTTGGCGCGCTTCTTGCCGATCAGGTCCTCAAGATACCAAGTGCCGTAACCGGCATCGAACGAACCCATCATCGGGCCGACCTGGCGAAACACCGCGCTTTCCTTGGCGATCGTCAGATCGCAGACAACGTGCAGCACCTGGCCGCCGCCGACCGCGTAGCCGTTGACGCTGGCGATCACCGGCTTTTGCAGGCGATCGATCGATTCGTACATTTCGAGGGTCGGGAGAACGCCGGCATAGAGCGTGGTCTTCTCCATGCCCTCCTTACGGCCGCCGATGCAGAAGAATTTTTCGCCCGCGCCGGTTATCACAATCACCCGCGTGCGCGTTTCGCGCCGGATCGCGTTGATGCAATCGCGAATTTCATGACACATCTCCACCGTGAACATGTTGCCGTCATCGGGCCGGTTCAGGGTGATGGTGCCGATCGGACCATCCTCCTCGTAGATGATCGTATTGAAGCTCATGTCATGTCCTCTCGTGTGAATCCTGAGCGATAACGTCGCCGCGGTTGCCATGATCGATGCCGAGCCAGTCGGCGAACACGCTTTCAGTGTGTTCGCCGAGCCTGGGCGGCGCGCCTCGCGCGATGCCGGGTTCGCCGTCAATGACGATGCCGCAATTGACCTGCGGCACGACGCGCCCGTCAGAGGATGCGAGCCGATAGAACATTCCCCGCGCCCGCATGGCGTCGTCGGCCGCTACCTGCCGGAGATCGTTGATCGGCCCCACCGGGATTCGCGCCTCGCGCAGCAGGCCAAGCCAATGACTTCGTGGCTTGCCGCGCAATAGCGTCGCGATCCGGTCAACAATGCCGGCGCGACACTGACGACGTTCGGCATTGCTTTGCAGGCCGGGCGTTCGGGCATAGTCCGGATCGCCGACCGCCGCCCAGAAACGCCGCCACAGGTTGTCATTGCCGAGCGCCAGCACGATCGGATCGTCGGCGGTTTCGAACGCCTGATAGATCGCGATCACGCTGTCGGTGCCGCCGGAACGCGTCGGCAGTTCGCCCGAGCCGAGATACGACATGAGGCGGCACGACAACAGGCGCGTCATGGAATCGACCAGCGCGACATCGATCACATGGCCCTTGCCGGTCGCACGGCGATCATGCAACGCGGCGACGGCGGCAAAGGCGGCATCCTGCCCGGCGAGCATGTCAGCGGCGGGCGCTCCGACCTTTTGCGGGTCGCCGCCCGCGGCACCGGTCAGGTCCATGATTCCGGAATAGCCCTCGGCGATCAGGTCGTAGCAGGTCCAGTCGGCGCGCTCGCCGGTCAGGCCGAAACCGGTGATCGATACGTAGATCAGATCCGAACGCACCTCCCGCAACGTATCCGCGTCCACCTTTAGCTTGCGCGCGACGCGCGGCGGCAGATTGACGAAAATCATGTCGGCCTGCCGGATCAGGTCGTAAAGCAGCTTCAGCCCCGCCGCGTCGGAAAAATCCAGCGCGACGCTTTTCTTGCTGCGGTTGACCGCCGCGAACCACAGCGATTCGCCGGCGAGAAATGGCGGCCCCCATGAGCGCGCATCGTCTCCGCCGGACGGCCGCTCGATCTTCACGACCTCGGCGCCCATGTCGGCCAAAAGCATGGTGCCGGATGGCCCCGCCACCGACGTCGTGAGATCGACCACGCGAACGCCGGCCAGCAATTGAAACCCGGCGCCAGGCATTCTCAATGGCAAGGCATCGCACGGCGGCGCCGTATTCAAAGGAAGTTTTTGGGATTGCGAATCCATCTATCAAGCATCCTTGACGATAAGCGCGGCCTTGCCGCGGATGCGTCCCTTTTCGATCAGTTCGAGCGCCGTTGGCAGTTCTTCCAAAGCGAATGTCTGGGTGACGGGAGAACGCACCGCACCGGCGCGCCACAGCCGGAAGATATCCGCCTGCGCCTCGGCCATCCGCTCCGGCACCCGCTCGCGATAGTCGCTCCATTGCAGGCCGCTGACGCTGATATTCTTCACCAGCAAATAGTTGGCCTTGACGGAGGGAATGTCGCCGCCGGCAAAGCCGACGACGACCAGCCGCCCGCACCACGCCAGCGCGCGCAAGCCCGCGGTGAAGAACGCTCCGCCGACCGGATCGACGATGACGTCGACGCCACGGCCATCCGTCGCCGCCAGCACCTGCGCGCGCAAATCGTCGCGCAGATTGGCCCCGCCGACGTCGATCACCGCATCGGCCCCCTGCGCGCGAACGAATTCGACCTGATCCGGCTTGCGGACGGCGGCCAGCACGCGCGCGCCGAACGCCTTCGCCAGTTGCACCGACGCGACGCCGACGCCGCCGGCCGCGCCGCCGACCAGCACCGTCTCGCCGGGGCGCAAATTCGCGCGGTCAAGCAGCGCGAAATACGCCGTCTGGTAGACCAGACCCAGCGCGGTCGCGTCGGCGAATCCCAATCCGTCCGGCAAATGAAATGCGTCGGCGGCATTCACCACGGCCTGCTCCGCGAACGCCCCGTGTTCGAGCTGGGCCAGCACCCGGTCGCCCGGCGCGAAGCCGGTCACACCCGCGCCCACCGCGCGCACGACGCCCGCCAACTCCTTGCCGGGCACGAACGGACGAGGCGGCAAAATCTGATAGCGACCCGACACGACCAGCGTATCGGGAAAATTGATCCCGGCCGCCGCGACATCGACCACGATCTGGCCTTCGCCCGGCATGAGATCGTCGACTTCTTTCAACTGGAGGGCGGACGGCGGCCCGAATTCGACGACGTGATATGCACGCATCAAATCGCCTCCTTTTTCAGCCAGGCATCGGTTTGCGCGCCGAGACGCGGCGCGGCCGGCGCGACGTTGCTGCGGAAGCACGCCGCTATCGCGGTCGGCAGCGCGGGGACCGAGATTCCCTCGACTTCGATCCTGCGCGAGAATACGCCGCGCGCGGCGAAATGCGGATCGGCGACGGCCTCCTGCAAGCTGGCGACGATCGAGCAACAGACATCGTGTCCGTTGAAGGTGTTCATCCATGCCTCGGCGGAGCGTCCCGCGACAATGTCGGCGACGGCGCGCGTCGCCTCGCCGGGATCGGCTTTCGGATCGCGCAACGCCGGCGCGAGCCCGATCAGTTCGCAGAAATTGTGCCAGAAGCGATCCTCGATCGGGGCGGCGGCGAGGTAGCGGCCGTCCGACGTGCGATAGATCTGGTAACGCGGACTGCCGCCGGTCACCAGCGCGTCGCCACCACGCGGCCATTGCCCGGCGACAAATCCGTTTCCGAGTCCCCAATAGGCCAGCGGCAGAAGATTCTCGCCCATCGCGATATCGAGATAAGCGCCCTCGCCGGTGCGGTCGCGATGCAGAAGGGCGAGAAGGATGTTGACCACCGCCGGATACGCGCCGCCCGCGAGATCGGCGACCAGCACCGGCGGCACCACCGGCGCGCCGTCGCCGCCGCGGCTGAGGCCCAGCAGGCCGGCGTCCGCCATGTAGTTGAGATCGTGCGCCGCGACCGCCGATTTCGGGCCGCTCTGCCCCCAGCCGGTGATCGCGCAATAGATCAGCTTCGGATTGATGGCGCGCAGGGCTTCATAGCCGAAGCCAACGCGGTCCATGACGCCGGGGCGAAACTGCTCGACGACCACATCGGCGCGCGCCACCAACGGCTTCATCCGCTCAAACGCATCCTTGGCTTTCAAATCGACGACGATGCTGTCCTTGCCGACGTTCAAGAGGTGGAAGTTGGTGCTGTCAGCGCCGAGCCTAGGCTCATAGCCGCGCATTTCGTCGCCGCTTCCGGCCCGCTCGACCTTGATTACCGTGGCGCCCGCCTCCGCCAGCATCAAGGTTGCGAACGGACCCGGCAGCAAAGTGCTGAAATCCAGCACGAGGATATCTTTCAGAGGCAACCGTGCCATTTGCGCCGCCACTAGCTCGCAGCCGCGATCGGCCCGCGAATGGGCAGCGGCGCCAATTCTCCACGACGCACCCACAGCGTCAATTCGCGCTTGAGAATCTTTCCGCTCGCCGTGAGCGGAAATTCGTCCACCCTGACAAAATATTCCGGCATGTCGTATTTCGAAATTCCCTGCTCGCGCAGGTGCCGCAGCAACTCGTCCGGCTCGATCGTTCCGGACACGGCGATACAGACCCGTTCGCCCAGACGATCATCAGGCACCGGGAACGCGGCGACCCGCCCGGCATCCTTGTGACGCACCGCCGCCGCTTCGATATGGGAGGGATAGATGTTATGGCCGCCACGGATAATCAGATCCTTGAGGCGGCCCTCAATGCGAAGATTGCCCGCTTCGTCCACCACGCCGAGATCGCCGGACAGAAACCAGCCGTCCTTGTTGAAGCTGGATTCGGTCGCGCTCTGGTTATCGAAGTAACCCAGCATCAACGCGGCGCCACGGCCGGCAATCTGCCCGACCTCGCCGGGCTTCACCTCCTTGTCGGAGTCCGCCGGGTCGAACAACCGCACCTCATAGGCGGGCCCGCCACGACCGCAGGTCTGGACGATGACATCGGCGGAGTCGTCCGGATGGGTGTATTGATGCGACGAATTCTCCGTCATGCCGTAAATATTCTGCGGCTTGATTCCCTGTTCCAGAAAGGCGGCGGCGGTGACCGGCGGGATCGGCGATCCGGCCATGTAAAAGACCGACACATCGCCAAGCCGCTGCCCCGTCCGCTGCTGCTCGGCGAGAACGTCCATTGCGTGCGTCGGAACACCGAGAACGTAAGTCGCCTTCGTCGCCTGAATCCAATCGATCCGGCTCATGCCGGCCGGTGGATCGTCAGTGACGAAGCGTCCGCCAGTCACCAGCCATTGCGCAATCCCGACCCAGGCGATGTGATGCGACAGCGGCGACAGCGACAGCAGCACGGTTTGCGGTCCGTGCCGCCAGTCGGCCACCAGATCGCGAGCGTTTGCGAGCAGCGTGTTATCCGAATGCATGACGCATTTCGGCGAACCGGTGGTTCCCGACGTAAATGCCAAATACACCACCTTGTCAGGATCGGCGCATGGCGGCGCCGCGTTGATCGTTGGGCCAGGTAGGGTTTCCGGCGCGTATACCATCTTGAGATGCGGCAGCTTCACCAGCATCGCATCGAGATCGACGCGCGCGCGGTCCGCGCCCCAGCCCGCCTCGGTCAGCAACGCGCGGGCCGACAACGACGACAGCAATTCGACGATTTCCGCGCAGGTGAAAGTCTTGTGAAGCGAGGGATTGCAGGCAATGCCTTCCCGTGCGCAGGCGAGGAACATCACGATCGCTTCAATGCGATTGGACATCCAGATCGAAACCCGGTCTCCCCCGCTCAAGCCGAACTCGCGCAGGTTGCCGGCGACACCGTCCGCCCAGCCGCGCAAATCCGCCCATGTCACCGAGCGGCGCCCATCCTGAAGCGCGATGTCGCCGGGGCGCTCATCGGCATGCCTGCTCAAGAGGCCGTAGAGCGTTTCGTCCTTCCAGAGTCCCTGCTGGTAGTAGCGCCGCGCGTTCGCCGGGGAGTGAAGCGTAAGGAATGGTCGCATGTCGATCTCATCGGGTATCGCATCGCGCCGCGATGCCTGGGCCGAGATACGCAACTTGCGTGCCAGCTGTCGCCGTTGATGTCAGCGACGCAAATTGCGAGGTTTCACAGCGCATTAGAGCGAATGC
Organism: Xanthobacteraceae bacterium; assembly: GCA_023954195.1. GTDB lineage: Bacteria > Pseudomonadota > Alphaproteobacteria > Rhizobiales > Xanthobacteraceae > 62-47. The sequence continues at coordinate 521,377 of JAMLIK010000003.1, read as the reverse complement.
TCGGCCTCTTGTGTGTTTCCGTGTGAATTGATGTCCTTGCATCCAACATACGACCATGTTGAAGTGTCCTCGACGTGGACACAAGAATATGCCGAACGACATACAGATTGCCGGCGTGGCGTTCCTCAACCGGGAGGGACAAGCCGTTTTTTCGACCGGCCTCGGCTCCGATCCCCGGATCATGGCGCTCGCCGCCGATCGCATGTGGATGGGCGACCTGCGGGAGGCGCGCCTGACGACGCTCAATCTGGATCGTCGCGCTTACGCGATCCTGCTCGCGGAAGCGGAATCAGGAGAACTGCTGGTCATCAGCCGCGCGCCGGGCGACGCCTTGCTGCACTTCATCGGAAGCGTCAGCTTCGCATGGGACATCATCCAGTATCTGCTGACGGACCCCTTCGATGCCATGACAATCGTCGATGACGAGGCGCGTCTTGTCTATATCTCGCCGATTCACGAAGCGTTTTTCGGCCTCAAGCTTGGCGAGGGAAATGGCCAGCCGGTCGAGCAAGTCATCGAGAATACGCGGCTTCATAAGGTTGTCGCGACCGGGAAAGCCGAGGTCGGCGCAATTCAACGCATGCAGGGCTCCGAACGCGTCGTCTCAAGGGTGCCGATCAGGCGCAATGGGCGCGTGCTCGGGGCCATCGGACGCGTCATGTTCAAGGGGCCTCAACAGCTTGAATCCCTGAGCCGGCGCATCAAGGCGCTTGAAGGCGAACTCGAATTCTACAAGCGCGAAACAGCGACGCTCCGCGCCCGCGACTACGGACTCGAACAAATCATCGGACAGAGCCCCGCCGTCCAGCGGCTACGCGCGCAGATCGTCAAGGTCGCGTCGCTTGAGATTCCGGTTCTGATCCGCGGCGAAAGCGGCACCGGCAAGGAACTCGTCGCTCATGCATTGCATCAGCTCAGTCCACGCCGCGACCGGCCGATGATTAATGTCAATGCCGCCGCGCTTCCGCACAACCTCGTGGAATCGGAACTGTTCGGCTATGAGCCCGGCGCCTTCACCGGCGCCGACAAGAAAGGGCGCAAAGGTAAATTCGAGCAGGCCGAGGGGGGCACGATTTTTCTTGACGAGATCGGCGACATGCCGCTCGACGTTCAGGCGAAGCTGTTGCGCGTGGTGCAGGACAAGATCATCGAACGGATCGGCGGCGACCGTTCGCGCCCGGTCGATTTTCGCCTGGTCTCGGCCACCAACAAGGACTTGCAGTCGATGGTGGAAAGCGGTGGATTCCGTCTCGACCTATTCTATCGCCTCTCCCCGATTGTCATCGAAGTCCCACCGCTGCGCGAGCGGATCGACGATATCCCGCTGCTGGTCGACAAGTTCCTTCAAGAGATCGCCTACCGGCACGCCCGACCGACACCCCGGATCAGCGGCGATGCCCTGACCGATCTCGCCGAGCGCGCGTGGCCCGGCAACATCCGGCAATTGCAACACGAAATCGAACGCGCGTTCGTGTTCTCGGACGGGATCACGATCGGCGTTCAGGATTTGTCGGAAACGCCGAGGCGACCCGAAAAGCCCCTCGGACTGGCGGTCACGGCGCCGGCGCATAACTCGCGGGACCTGAAGAAAGTCATCTCCGACGTTCAGAATGAACAGATCAAGGAAGCCATCGCGGCCTGCGGCGGCAACAAGAAGAAAGCCGCCGCACGCCTCGGCATCTCGCGCTCGTTCCTTTACAAGAAGCTGGCCGCGATCGAGGATACCGAACAGACCTGACCGCGGCGGAAGACATCCTCGATCTCCCGCCGCGGCCGTCCGCCGCTACTTCTTAATCAATGGACACTCGCTTTCGGAGAGAGGCCGGAACGCATCCGCGGCGGGGATGGTCGCAACGACATTCATCAGATCCCATTCTCCCTTCGATTCCGAAGGTTTTTTGGCCTGAAGCAGGTACATGTCCCGCATCATTCGCCCGTCTTCGCGGATGCTGCCGTTCTTGGTCATGAAGTCGTTGACGGGGATCTTCTTCATCGTCGCGATGACAGTCCTGGCCTCGTCGGAACCAGCCGCCTGGATCGCCTTCAGATAATGCGCGACGGCGCTGTAGATCCCGGCCTGAAACATCGTCGGCGGCCGTCCGCCATGGCGCTCGGCGAACCGCTTGGCGAAGGCGCGCGTTTCGTCGTTCTGATCCCAGTAATAGGCTTCGGTGAACATCAGCCCCTGGGCCGTCTTCAGACCGAGAGCGTGAATATCCGTAATCAGCACCAGAAGACCGGCCAGCTTTTGACCTCCGGCGACAAGACCGAAATCCGCCGCCGTCTTGATCGAGTTGATGACGTCAGCGCCCGCGACCGCGAGCCCGATAACTTGAGCCTTCGACGCCTGCGCCTGGAGTATGAAAGATGAATAGTCGGGGCTATTGACCGGCGCCCGGACGCTGCCGATCACCTTGCCCCCGTTCCTCTTGACGATGTCGGCCGTATCCTGCTCCAACGAATGACCGAAAGCATAGTCGGCGGTCAAAAAGAACCAGCTGTCCGCGCCGCCCTGCTTCATCATCGCGGTCGCGGTCCCCTTGGCCAGCGCGTAAGTGTCGTAGACCCAGTGAATCCCGTTGGGTGAACACGCCTTCCCCGTCAACGCCGTGGATCCGACCGAGGTGGCGATCGAAACCTTGTTCTTCTCCTGGGCGATCGCCTGGACGGCAAGCGCGACGGCCGAGGTGCCGAGGCCGAAAATGGCATCCACTTTTTCGGTATCGTACCATCGACGGGCGATTGCCGCGCCGACGTCGGCCTTCAACTGGACATCCGCGGAAACCACCTCGATCGGCTTGCCGTTGACCTTGCCGCCGAAATCCTCAACCGCCATTTTGGTCGCGACCACGTCGCCGGGCCCCTGAATATCGGCATAGGGCCCGGACATGTCGGCGAGAACGCCGATTTTCACAACATCATCAGATATTTGAGCGTGAGCAGGCGCCGCCGCCAACATGGCTGCGGCGGTTAACACGGTGGTGAGATATCCCGGCAGATTTCCTCGTAGAATTCTTGGCATATGCGCCTCCCTCATGAGCACTGGAAGCTGCATAGCAACTTGGATGCCAAGGCCGTTCGCGACTGATTCAGGGCTGATTCAATCGCCATCCGGCATGTCGCTGATCTCGCGGAGGACACTTTGTCCTTGAAATCAACATCGGCGCGGTTTTCCTGCCTTCACACCCGATCTGCCCCCGGTCGATCGATCCGCATCGATCAAATGCCCTCCCTCGCGGAAGGAAATCATGAACACGCGCAAGTTCGCCAAGCGGTTCGCCGAAAAGACGCCCGGCCGCGTTCCATCCCAGATTCACGCGGGAGCCTATTCCGCGACCCTCCACTATCTGAAGGCCGTCGCGGCCCTGGGCGACAAGTCGACCGGCCCGGTTCTCGCCCAGACGAGGAAGACACCCGTGCAAGATATCGTATTCGGGAACGACAGCATTCGTGAGGACGGTCGCGTGCTTCATGACATGTATCTGTTCGAGGTCAAGAAGCCGGAAGAATCGAAGGGGCCGTAGGACTATTACAAGCTGCTGGCCCGGATCCCCGCCAACGAAGCCTTCCGACCGCTATCCGAGAGCCAATGCCCACTCGTCAAGAAATAGCGATGAAGGCGCCTCTGGCACAACGTCAGGGGCGCCGATCGTTCTTCTTCCGCTCCCGTCGCCGCGGCTCCAGACGAACATTCATCAACTGCCCCTGGAGCGCGTTGAGATAGTGGGCGAGCGCGACACGATCGTCGAATTTGAATCCGCTGACCGCCTGATCGTAAAATTGAAAAATGCGTTCGCGCAACTCCTTCCAGAACGCGAAGCCGACCGGCGTGAGCCGCACGACCCGCGCGCGGCGATCCTCCGGATCGGTCACCCGCTCGACAAGACCGTCACGCTCAAGACGCTTCAGAACGCCATCCAGATTCTGACGGCTGACGACGAGGAAATCCGCCAGCGTTCCGACCGACATGCCGTAAGTCGGCCTGGGGTCCGACAAAGCGCCGAGAACCGCCCATTGCACCGTGGTGACGCCCAGTTCCTTCACGGCCTGCTTCTGAAGCGTGTTCGCGACTTGAAACAGCCGGAAGAAAATCCGATTGCTCAGGTGATCGGCAACGCGATCCTGGGTTCCTTGAACGGGCACTGTGGCCTCGCCAGCGGAGGCTTCCGCTGCCACGGCCTTTCGCGAATGCTTCACCGGAGCCATCTGATCGCACTTCCGAAGTGGGTGTTGAAATCCTCGGCTAGGAAAGAGCATGAGAACCGGCGGGACGCAACAATGCGCGCCTCTCATTTGGCCCGAGAAACGCCTTTTCCAGCATCAAACCAGGCGATCGGCCATCGATGGAAGCGAATATTTCGGTCGGTAAAACCTTCCGCAGACAAACATGCGTGCCGCCGACGGCGGCGATGCCCCACGAAAAACACCAACCGTTGACGTGAAACATCGGCAGCGTCCAGAGATAGACGGAATCGCTGCTCAGATGATGATGCACAAGTTGTCCCAACGTATTCAGGTAACAACCGCGATGATGGTAGAGCGCGCCCTTGGGATTTCCGGTGGTGCCGGAGGTGTAGTTGAGCGTGATCGCATCGAATTCATCGGTCGGCCACGCCGTGTCGTCGTCCGGGTGGCCCCGCTTCAGAAACGCCTCGTAGTCGAGATCGCCGATCAGTTCGCCACCATCGGCGGAGGGATCGTCGATGTGTACGACGAGAGGACGCGCCGCCAGTTTCGATAACGCTTCCTGTGCAACATCGCTCCACTGGCGATCGACGATGAAGACCTTGGCTTCGGAATGTTCGAGGATGAAGGCGATGGCGGCGGCATCGAGCCGGGTATTCAGCGTGTTGAGGATTGCGCCCGCCATCGGCACGCCGAAGTGAGCCTCCAGCATGGCGGGCGTGTTGGGGCACAGGATCGCGACAACGTCCCCTTCGCCGGCGCCGCTGCTTTTCAGGGCAGACGCCAGCCTTCGGCAGCGGCGCTCATGCTCGCGCCAGGTGTACGTGATGTCGCCGTGAACAACGGCCGTGCGCTCCGGAAATACGTCAGCGGCACGTCGCAGAAACTGGATCGGCGTCATCGGCCGGAAATTGGCCGGCCGCCGCTTCAGGAAGTCCGCGCTCAGATCTATCGGCATCGATATGTTCCCATGTCCCGGATATGGCCCGATTTTGCTGCGGCCCTGCGACCGCTTCAGATGCGATTTCCGAGGATCGCGCCTTCGTAAATCGCGCGCTTGGCGTCGAGTTCACCGGCAAGCCGCGCCCCGCCGATTACATGTACGGTCTGGCCGTTCGCCGCGATCCGGTCGGCGACGCCGCGATCCGAATCCTGACCGGCGCACACGACAATGGTGTCTGCCGGCAGGATTTCGGTGCGGTCCGGTAACGCGATGTGAAGACCTTCGCCGCTAATTTTCAGGTAGCGCGCCTCCGCGATCTGCCTGACCTTGAGATCCTTCAGTTCCTGGCGAAGGATCCAGCCGGTACTTTTTCCGAGCGTGCGCCCGAAGACGCCGGGCGAGCGCTTGACCATGGTGATCTGTCGCTTTGCGGCATGGGTCTTCGGCTTGCCGTCGATGCCCCAGCGCGCGAAAAATTCCTCGCGCGTCTGCCGGCGACCGTTGGTCTCCATGGCGAGGAAGAGCGCGACGTCGTGCCCGATGCCGCCGCCGCCGATGATGACCACGCGATCGCCCACGTTGACGGATCCGTCGAGCACCTTCGAATAGGACACAACGCGGGGATCGTCCCCGCCGGGAATATCGATCAGGCGCGGCGTCACGCCCGTCGAGACAATCACTTCGTCAAAGTTCTCGCGCTTGAGCGTTTCCGGGTCCACGGCGATGCCGGTCTTGACCTCGACGCCGGCATCGGTCAGTTGCGCTTCATAGCTTTTCAACGACAGGCCGTAGTCCTCCTTGCCGGGAATCACCGCCGCCAACGCGAATTGCCCACCGATCCGCGGAGCCGCTTCGAACAACGTGACATGATGGCCGCGGCGGCCCGCTTCAAGCGCGGCCGCCATGCCGGCGACGCCAGCGCCAACCACGGCGACGCGCTTTTTCGCAGCCGCCGGCGCATCGGTGAAATCGTTCTCACGCGCCGCGCGCGGGTTCACCAGGCAGGTAATCACCTGATCGGTGAAGTAGTGGTCAAGGCACGCCTGATTGCAGGCGATGCAGACATTGACGAGATCGGGACGCCCGGCGGCGACCTTGTTGACGAACGCGGCGTCCGCCAGCAACGGTCGCGCCATCGACACCAGATCGGCCGAGCCATCGGCGATAACCCTGGCTGCATCCTCGGGCAAGTTGATCCGGTTGCTCGCGGTGACCGGAATCCCGACGACCTCCTTGAGCCGGCGGGTCGACTCGATGAAAGCCGTGTGCGGAACCGGACCGGCAATAGTCGGAACGACGGCCTCATGCCAGCCGATGCCCGTCGAAAGGCAATCGGCGCCGGCTCTCTCGACCTCCTTGGCGAGCCAGAGCGTCTCCTCCTGCGTCAAGCCGCCGTCAACGAGCTCAAGCGCCGATATTCGATAGGAAATAATCGCGTCGCCGATGGCGGCACGGACGGCTTTGACCACCGAGATCGGGAAGCGCCCGCGATTTTCGAGGGATCCGCCCCACTCGTCGCTACGGTGATTGGTGCGCGGCGCCAAGAATTCGCTGATGAGGTAGCCCTCGGATCCCATGATCTCGACGCCGTCATATCCGGCCTCGACCGCCAGCTTCGCGGTCGTCGCGTAATCCCGGATCGTTTGTTGAATTTGATCGGAGGTCAGCTCGGCCGGTACGTCGCGATTGATCGGCGACTTGATCGGCGATGGCGCAACGACCGCGGGATGATAACCATAACGCCCCGCGTGAAGAATCTGTAACAGGATGCGGCCACCCGCGGCATGAACGGGGTCGACGATCTTCTTATGATCGGCCACCTGCTCCGGCCGCTCGAAGGTGCCCGGCTCATTCTTCATTCGCCCGGCGAAATTCGGCGCGAAACCGCCCGTGACAATCAGACCGGCCCCGCCCCTTGCGCGTTCGGCGTAGAAGCGCCCCAGTTCGTCGAACCGCTCCGGATGACATTCGAGGCCGGTGTGCATCGACCCCATGACGATCCGGCTTTTGAGGCTGACTGTTCCGACGAGAGTTGGATCGAGAAGCACCGAACGGGCATCCATAGGCTTGTCCTCCGGGAACAGATGCGCTGCGAGCACGATTGATGTCTATATAATACCATCTGCTTTATATATCAATATATTTATATATATTGCCGATCAACGTTCGTTCGTTTATGTGAATAAGGTAGACTTGTGATCGTTATAATTATGAAAAAGCGATACTTTTCAGATCCATTATCATTCTCCTGCCTTCAATTTCTATATCAATATCTTGCATTAAATAGTACATACAGATCGCGAGAGAAGCCCTCGCGAAGCTTGCCAGACCCATGTGAAGACGACAACGGCCTCGGTTGGCGGCGTCGATGTCGGGCTCAAGTCGCTGGATGGCGCGACCGATCCGATCGAGACGATTGGCAATGACCGCTCTTGCCGCTCATCGACATCACGCGTTGGGGCGATGCGTTGGCGGCCTCGTCGATCGGGGAGCACGATCGCTCGCCGCTTCGCCGCGGGGCGTCCATGCAAGACCGAGATCGTTTGCATTGATCGCCAGGGCGCGCGCCTGTCTTCACGATGCAACGCAGCCGGTCGATGATCCCACGCGGCGGAGCGCCGATGGCCGTGGACGTGAGGGACGCCTCACACAACCATTTGCATCGGCGGATCTGCGTTTATCGCGTCACGATCGGGAAGATCCCCGGCGCTTTCTCGATCATCAACAGGAAACGGCCAAGATCGATGCGGCTGCCGCTGGTGCTGACGTCGCTGGACAGGATGAGGTCGCCGGCGCCCGCCTGACCTGTCATCATCTTCAGGAAGAAAGCCTTGGTCAACGTAAGCGTCGCATTGGCTTCCGGGTCTGAGGGCGCCTTCTTGAAATGCAGCACGCCGTTCTCGATCCACAGCACGTAGCTTTCGTTGAGGTCCGAGAAGACCAGATTGATGCGGAGATTTGAATCCGCCGCCTTGCTTCCATCGATCGATGCCGCCATCCGTTCGAGGAATCGCTCGATCGGCGTCTGTTGCAGCATTTCCATCAGCATGGCGAGCGACTTGCCCTTGGTCGGCGCGCCGTTGCGCAGCTCGAAGGCGCCGGTCAGATAGAAATTGCGCCAGGGACCGGACTCGGCCATGTATCCCATTTGCTCGAAGCTCCTCGCAAGCAGTTCCTTGGCGGCTATATTGTTCGGCTCGGCATAGACCGCATGCTTGAGAACGGTGGCCGACCAGCGGAAGTCGCCGGCATCGAAAGCTTTCTGCGCATCGGCAATCATCTTGTCGACGCCGCCCGCCAGGGCGACATAGTGTTTGGCCGCTTCGACGGGCGGCAGTTCATCAAGATTGGAGGGATGCGCGTCGAACCAACCCATGTAAAATTGATAGACGGCGCGGGCATTATGCCGAACGGTGCCGTAGTAGCCGCGGACGTTCAGGTAGTCCTGGAGACTCCTGGGCATCTGGAGCTTGTCGGCGATCTCCGGTCCGGTGAGACCGGCGTTGATCATGCGCACCGTCTGGTCGTGAATGTATTTGTAGGCGTCGCGCTGCTTGGTGATCGACTCGCGGATGTTGTCCCTGCCCCAGACCGGCCAGTGATGCTGCGTGAAGATCACCTCGCTTTTGGCCGTCCAGGCGAGCGACTGATCGAGATAGTCCGACCATTTGAGCGCGTCGCGCACCTTGGCGCCGCGTAAAGTATAGAGATTGTGCAAGGTATGGCTCATCATCTCGGCGCCGCAGAACGCCTTGAGCTCCGGAATCTCGAAAACAAATTCGGCGGGCGCCTCGCTGCCCGGAACATTGTGGAACGAGAAACGCAAGCCGTCGATCACGACATCCTGCTGAGGCTTGTCGATAATGAGCGTCGGCGGCAGGATGCCGACATTGCCATAGGCGACGGCCTTGCCGAGGCCGTTGTCCACCAGCCCCCTGGCGTCACGCGCGAGTTGATCGCCGTACATGAACAGGGAGCGGCGCACCATGGCCGCGCCGACCATCAGGTTTTCGCTGGTCGCTTCCTCCATGAACCCGACGGGCGCCACGACCGGGATGTTGCGCGCCTTTGCTTCCTCCGCGCTCACCAGCCCGAGCACGCCGCCGAAATGATCGACATGGCTATGGGTGAAGATAATGGCCGAGATCAGCTTGTTGCCGAGATGCTGACGGGCGAAGGCGATGGCGGCGGCGGCGGTCTCCCGGGAGGTGAGAGTGTCGATGACAATCCAGCCCGTTGCGCCCTCGACCAGCGTCATGTTGGCAAGGTCGAAGCCGCGCAGCTGATAGATTCGATCGCTGACCTTGAACAGGCCGATCTGGTTGTTCAGCAATGCCTGGCGCCAGAGACTCGGATTGACGGTGAGGGGGGCCTCGCCCTTGACGAAGGAGAAGGCGTCGAAATCCCAGACGACATTGCCGTCGGCATTTTTTATTTGCCCGCTCGGCACGGCAATCAGGCCGCGGCGGGCATCTTCAAAAGATTTCGGATCCGACAAGTCCGCCGCCTGGGCAACGGCGGCGTTAGCCCGCTGCACGGCGGGATTCACATCGCCCGAGGGCACGACCGTGGCGACCGGGCGATCCTGCTTGCAGGCGGCCAAGGTCGTGGTCGCGACAACGGCGGCGAGAAGGGCGATGCGAGCTGACATGGCTCTGGTCCTTTTATTGACTGGAATGTTCCGTGAGCAGGCCGCGAGGGCCGCCGATTTCCCCGACACGCAAGCGCGCGTTGCGTCATTGGCTCCTCCCCCGTTTCGTATGCCGGACCGGCCGAGGCTTTCGCCCGTTCTTTTTCGTTCGTGTCTTGTATAATTAGAAATAGAATTCTAATTTTAAGAAAGCAAGAACCGATTGCACTCGAAATTTCTGGCCGCGGTGCGCTACGCTGGCGACGCGCTGCGATGAACCTGGACGACACAACGATGGCGAAGCGGGCGGCAGGGCCGAAGCACCAACGAAGTGAAATTCGCAAGCCGGAACAGGCGCGGAGCCGTGACAGCATGGAGGCTCTGCTCGACGTCGGCCGCAGGCTGATCGAGGAACGGGGTATCGACGATTTCAACATCAGCGATGTTGCCGGCGCCGCCGGTTCCTCCATCGGCTCGCTCTATTTCCGTTTTGGAAATCGCGATCGCTTCGTCGGTGAGGTCATGCAACGCCTGATCGACGGCTATAGCGAGGACTTCAAGCGCCAGATGGCCGAATTGAACGCCTCGGCAAGAGGCCCGGAAGATATCATCGTCGGGGTGATCGGTTGGGTCGCCCACTCATTCGCGCGGAATCAGGGGCTGTTGCGGGCGCAGTTGCGCCGCACACTGGAGAGCCCCGAGGCATGGCGTCCGTTTCAGGATTTCGCGCGGCAGATCGTCGGCGAGACCGTGCAGTCTCTTGAGGCGTTCTTCCCGAACGGCGACGATGATGAGTGGCAGCTTGATGTCCGGATCGCGATGCAAATGGTTTTCGGAACCCTGAACAACATCTTGATTAATCGGCCAGGGCCGCTGGAAATCGACGATCCGAGGACGGCTGCCGAGCTTGGGAAGGCCGCGATCCGTTATCTGCGCCTGGATGAGAAGAACATTTCCATAAGGAGGAGCACGTCATGAATGCGCCCGCCATGCCCGCACTGACAATTCCCGCCGAATTCCAGTCCTGCTTCGACGCCCAGCGCGCGGCCTATCTCGCGGCGCCCGAACCGTCATATGATGAGCGCATCGCCCATCTGAAGGCGCTCGCCCAGCTCCTGAAGGACAACAAGGACGATCTGGTCGCGGCGATCAATACGGACTATGGCAACCGGTCCGAGTTCGAAACGCTGTTTGCGGAGTATTTCGTCGTTCTCGAAACGATTGCGGATGCGATCAAGAATCTGAAGAAGTGGATGAAGCCACAGCGCAGACGCGTGGATTTCCTCACCTATCCTCTGGCACGCAATCGCGTCGTTCCCCAACCGCTTGGCGTCGTCGGCGTGATCGTCCCCTGGAACTTTCCGCTCAACCTCAGTTTCTGCCCACTCGCCTCGATCTTCGCGGCCGGCAACCGCGCGATGGTGAAGATGTCGGAAAATTCCCCGGCCCTCGCCCGGCTTCTCGCACGCGTGTCCCCCCGCTATCTTCCCGTCGAAAAGCTGGCGTTCTTCGAGGATGGCGGCGGTCGCGGACCCGCGTTTTCCTCGCTGCCTTTCGATCACCTGCTGTTCACCGGTTCGGGTGCGACGGGTCGGTCGGTGATGGCGAGCGCGGCACGAAACCTGACGCCGGTCACGCTCGAACTGGGCGGCAAGTCGCCGGCGATCGTCGGACCGGATTTTCCCATAGCAACGGCGGCCGAGCGCATCCTCTGGGTGAAAATGTTCAACGCGGGTCAAATCTGCACGAATGTGGACTACGTCTTTCTGCCGAAAGACCGCGAGAGCGCATTCGTCGATCATTGCCGCCAACTGTTCGCCGCGCGGTTTCCCGATGTCAACGGTCCAGATTACACCTCCATTATCGACGACAGGGCCTTCGCCAGGCTGGAAGCGACATTGGACGACGCAAAGCGCAAGGGAGCCATCCTGGTCAATCTCGCGGACAAGCAGAACTGCGATGCTGGGCGTCGCAAATTCCCGCCGCATCTCGTCCTCAACCCGACGGACGACATGCTGCTGATGCAGCGCGAGATCTTCGGCCCCATTCTACCGATCAAGACCTACGAGGATCGTCAGGAGGTCGCCGACTACGTCAATGCGCACGATCGGCCTCTCGCCCTTTATCCGTTCACCCATGACGCCGGTCTGTGCGATTTCTACATTTCGCGCGTGATGTCCGGCGGCGTGTCGGTCAACGAAACCCTTCTGCATGTCGGTCAGCACGACCTGCCGTTCGGGGGCGTCGGCGCCAGCGGCATGGGCCACTATCATGCGCGCGAGGGATTCAATACATTTTCCAAGCTGCGTCCGATTTTCTACCAGGGTCCGATTTCGCCGATCCAGTGGTTCTTTCAGCCGCCTTACGCCAAGCGCCCGATGAAGATCCTGCAAACGATGATCCGCTTCAAGACGTGAACCGGCGCGGTCGCTCAGGCTTCTCCACGAGCACCTGATGCATCGCCAGCGGCATTGTGGGCCGAAGGATAAAGGGCGCGAATGATCCTCGGGGTGGACAGCCCCTGAACGACGACCGTGAAAATGACCACGACGTAAGAGGCCGCGATCAGCGCGTCGTTATACGGACCGTTCGGTATGCTTTGAACCAGGGCCACTGAAATCGCGCCGCGCAGTCCGAGCCAGGTCAGGAGGTACGGCGTTCGCCGGTCACCCACCTTGCCGAGCCGGAAAATTCCAAACGGCAAGGCAACGCTGAGGAAGCGCGACGCCAGCACCAAGGGTATGGCGACGGCGGCGGAGACGAGCGCGATCGGCGTGGCGTTCAGCGTGAATATCTCGAAGCCGAGCAAGATAAACAGCAGGATATTGAGCAGATTGTCGACGAGGAACCAGAAGGTGCTGATCTGATCCAGCCGCCTGCGTTCCCCGGCATCCCGCGCAAGTCGCGTGGACACCACAATGCCGCAACAAACGACGGCCAGCGGGCCGGACAGGCCGATCCCGGACGCGAGCCGGTAAGTGCCGAGCGCGAATGCGAGCGTCGCCAGCACCGCGATTTCATCATCCTTTGTGATCGCGATGATTGTCGACGCGAGGAAACCCGCCGCGAGACCGAGCGCGATACCTCCGCCGCCCTCGACAAGCATCGCATAGAGGACGCGGCCGTGGCCAAGAATATCATGCTGGCCGCCTATCGCCGCGAGCGCGGTCAGGAACAGCACGATCGCCGTCCCGTCGTTGAATAGGCTTTCGCCGACGATGACGGTCTTCAATTTGCCGGGAAGCGGGCTGTGTTTGAGCAATCCCTGGACCGCAACGGCATCCGTCGGCGCCAATATCGCGCCGAGAAGGAAGCACCATGCGATCGGGATCGCCATTCCGCAGATCGACAGGATGCCCCAGAACGACAGCGTGAAAAACGCCGTGGAAAGGACGACGCCTATCGTGGCGAGACAAAAGACGGAAGCTGCGTTGCTTCGCAGTTCGCGCAGGTCCGCCTGCAAACTCGCCGCGAAAAGCAAAAGCGCCAGCACGCCGTCGAGGAAAACCCCCGGCAGGTGCGCGCCATGCAGGCGCTTCTCGAAAAGCGCGGCGAAATGAAGGTTGTCGGTCAGATGGCTGACCAGGAGGATCGCGAGAGACAACAGCAGCGATCCGAGCAATTGGGCGATCACGCTCGGCAGATGCAGATATCGCTCGTTGATGATGGCGACCGCAGTCGCAAGCAGCAAAATGAGAGAGCCGACGTCAAATGCGGACACGGATCGACTTCCCTATACGGTCTGGTCCGAATGGACCAGACCGGAACGTTAAAGAACTTTCTCCGAACGACCGCATCCATTCGCACCGGCAGGGCTTCTCTGAACGGCGCGAATCATGTTGCGGTTGCGTGGCTTACTTCCCCATCTTGGTCTTGAGCGCCTTCAGTTCCTTCGCGCAGCCGACAGTCAGATCATTTTCGTGACTCTTCAGGCAATCCTTGATCTTGCCGCCACCCGGCGCAATCCCTTTGCACAGCCTTTGAATATCGGATTTGCAATATTGGAACGAAATCCCCGCGGCAAACGAACTCGCTCCCGTCAGGGAAAGAAGACCGGCCGACAACATGAGCGTGGCAAGAATCCTTGGTTTGTGCATTTTCAGTCCTCCAAAAAGTCTTGTTCTGATTAAAAACAATCGTGATTTTACACTGTCGATGCTGTGCGGCAAGCGAACGATGTCAACTCGTCCCGGCATGGTTGTCGTTTTGGATGAAGGGCCCCGCCGGCTATTCCACATCGTCTTCGTCAAGAAACATTGGTCATAAGTGGCGGGAATCGTAAGCCTCAAGATACGCTTCGCGACACCGCCGCGGTCCAACACCCTTGAGGCCCTGTCCTGCGCGCAGCCGACAAGGGCGCGACGTCGGGTGCGGCATCGCGAAGCCGCGCCCCATGTTGCGCCGAATCCGGCCAGATCAGCCCTTATGCCGTTTTTGCCGGCAATCCTCGCCTTTCCTTCCTCGCCGCGAGTCGCTCCTCGAACCGCTGGAGGATGACAAAAAACGTCGGCACGAACAGGATCGCCAGGCAGGTCGATGCGATCATGCCGGAGAACACGGTGATGCCGATCGACTTGCGCGCGCTGGCGCCGGCGCCGGTGGCGAACACCAGCGGCGCGACGCCGAGGATGAAGGCGAACGACGTCATCAGGATCGGCCGGAAGCGGGCGCGCGCGGCCTCGACCGCCGCCTCGGCGATCGGCTTGCCGGCGGCGCGCAATTCCCGCGCCACCTCGACAATCAGGATCGCATTCTTTGCGGAGAGCGCGATCAGCAGGATCAAGCCGATCTGGACATAGAGGTTGTTGTCGATGCCAATGCCGGTGAGGACCAGAACGGGACCGACCAGCGAAAGCGGCGTGGCGAGCAGGATCGAGACGGGCGCCAGCCAGCTTTCATATTGCCCCGCGAGAACCAGATAGACCAGCAGGAGCGCCAGCGCGAAAACAAAATAGATTTGGTTGGAAACCAGCTTCTCCTGATAGGAAAGCGCCGTCCAGTCGTATCCGGTGCCGGGCGGCAATGCGTGGGTCGCGACCTCCTCCATGAGCTTGATGGAGTCACCCGATGAAAAACCGCGCGCCGGCATGCCGACAATGGATGCCGTCGGGTAGAGATTATAAAGGCTGATGAGGGAGGGACCCACGCTCGGCGTCAGCGTCAGCACCGTACCGAGCGGGATCATGTCGCCGTTCTTGTTGCGCACGGTCAGGCGGCCGATATCCTGCGGCGTGCGCCGGAACGCGGCGTCGCCCTGCACATAGATCTGGAACACGCGCCCGAACTTGTTGAACTGGCTGACATAGCTGGAGCCGAGATAGCCGGCGAGCGTTTGGAAAACCTGATCGGTGGTCAGACCGAGGGTCTGCACCTTGTCACGATCGATCTCGACCCTGTACTGCGGAACGTTGGCGCGAAACGAAGTCTGGACGCGCTGGATCCCCGACTGCGTACCGGCCTTCTCGACGACGGCGTTGACCGAGCTCTGAAGCTTTGGAAGGTCGAAGCTGCCGTCGCGCAGCTCGATTTGCATGTTGAAGCCGGAAGCGTTGCCGATGCCCTGGATCGGCGGAGGCGGCAGCACCACGGCGACCCCGTCCGCCAAGCCCGACAGGCTGGCATTCATCTTGGCATAGAGGGAGGCCAGGTCCTCGCCCTTGCCGCGCTCGCTCCAGTCCTTGAGGATGATGTAGGCGACGCCGGCGTTCGCCAGGGTGGAGTTATTATCGAGAACCGAAAGGCCGGCGATGGTGACGACCTTGTCCACGCCCGGCGTCGCCCGGGCGGTTTTCGAAACCTGCTGGAGCGTGTCCTGCGTTCGCTCCAGCGACGCCCCGTCGGGCAGTTGGACCGCGGCGAGCAGATAACCCTGGTCTTCGATCGGGATGAAGCCCGTGGCCACGCGTGACATGCCGTAGCCGGCGGCGGCGATGATTGTCAGCGCGATCACGCCCATAACGGCCGGGCGGCGGACCATGGTCTCGATCAGCCGGGCGTAGCCGTTCTCCATCTTCTGGTAGACCGCGTTGAAGCCGCGATAAAAGACGTTGCGGTCTTCCGGCGGGACCGGCCGCCGCAGCCATGTCGCGCACTGGGTCGGCTTCAGCGTTGCCGCGTTGATGGCGCTGATCAGCGCGGTCGCGGCGATCACCAGCGCGAATTGCGCATACATCTGGCCGGTCAGGCCGGGCAGGAACGCGGCGGGCAGAAACACCGCGAGCAACACTAGCGTGATGCCGATGATCGGCCCGAGCAGGGCGTTCATGGCGGCGATGGCGGCGTCGTGGCCCGACATGCCGCGCTCCATGTTGTGCGCGGCGCCTTCGACGACGACGATGGCGTCATCGACGACGATGCCGATCGCCAGCACAATGGCGAACAGCGTCGACAGGTTGATCGAGAAGCCAAGCGCCGCCATCGCGGCGAACGCGCCGATGATCGTGACCGGCACCGTGGTCGCGGGGACCAGCATTGCGCGCCAATCCTGCAAGAAGACCATGATGACGATCAGCACCAGGATGGCGGCCTCGAACAGGGTCTTGTAGACCTCATGCACGGCCTGGCTGACGAAAATCGTGGTGTTGAACGGAATGGAATAGTCAACGTCCTGCGGAAAATTGCGCGCCAGCTCCTTCATCCGCGCATCGACGCGTTTGGCGACGTCGAGCGCGTTGGCGCCGGGCGCCAGGAAGATCGCCATGCCGGCCGCCTGCTTGCCATCGAGATCGAAGAACTGACCGTAGGTCTGCGCGCCCAGCTCCACCCGGCCGATGTCGCGCACCCGCGTCATGTCGCCGCTCGATCCCGTCTTGACGACGACGGCCCCGAACTGGTCGGGATCGTCAAGCCGGCTCGCGACCTCGATGGTATACTGGAACGACTGGCCTTTCGGCGCGGGCGGCGCGCCGATCTGGCCGGCGGTGACCTGCTCGCTTTGTTGTTGCAGCGCCTGCACGACATCCTGCGTCGTCAGGCCGCGCGCCTCCATCTTCTCGGGGTCGAGCCAGACCCGCATCGAATACTGCCCCGCGCCGAAAACAGTGACGCTGCCGACGCCGGGCAGGCGTGAGATTTCATCCTTCAGGCTGATGGTCGCATAGTTGCTGAGATAGAGGCTGTCATGTTTGCCGCTGGGCGAGGTCAGCGCCACGATTTCGAGGATCGCGGTCGACTTCTTCTGGACGTTGACGCCCTGAACCTGGACCGGCTGAGGCAGCGAAGCCATCGCGGCCGAGACCCGGTTCTGGACCAGCACCTGCGCCTTGTCGAGGTCCGTTCCGATCGCGAAGGTGACCGTCAGATTGTAGCTGCCGTCGGATCCGGCGAAGGACTGCATGTAGAGCATGCCCTCGACGCCGTTGACCTGCTGCTCGATCGGCAGCGCGACAGTGTCGATCACGGTTCGCGCGCTCGCGCCGGGATAGCGTGTCGTGACCGAGACGGTCGGCGGAACGACGTTCGGATATTGCGCCACCGGCAAGGCAAAGAGCGAAACGACGCCGATGATGAGGGTGAGGATGGCGATGACATTCGCCAGAACAGGCCGCTCGATGAAAAATTTGGAGATCATTGCGCTGTGCCGCCTGCCTTCGCCGCCTCCAGGGTCTTCATCTGCGGGTCGATCTTCCGGCCTGGAACGGCCGTCATCAGGCTTGATACGATGACCCGGTCGTCGGCAGTGATCCCCGAGGTGACGACGCGAAGGTTGCCGACAAGCTGGCCGATCTGGATGCCGCGCTGTTCGACGACGTCGTCCTTTCCGGCTATAAGCACATAGTTTCCGCTCTGATCGCTGCCGATCGCCCGGTCGGGAACGAGCAGCATGTCCGGCTGTTCGCCGAGCGGCACGCGTACGCGCACAAAATAGCCGGGCAGCAGCGCGTCGTTCTTGTTATCCAGGATGGCACGCACCGCCAGCGTGCCCGTGGAAGCGGAGACTTGCGGCGACACGTAGTCCAGTCTTCCCCGGTGCGGATAGCCTGTCTCGCTCTGCAAGCCGATTTCGACGGGGATCTTCCGCAGGTCCTGGTTCGTCAGCCCGCGCTTTTCCATCTCCGCCCGGATCTGCTGGACGGCACGTTCACTGACATTGAAGTTGACGTAGATCGGATTCAACTGGACGACCGTGGCAAGCTGGGAGGTGCCACCGCTACCGACGAACTGCCCGAGGGAAACCTGGCGGGCCGTGACAATGCCCGCGAACGGCGCCTTGACTTCGGTGTAGCTCAAGTTGAGTTCGGCCTGTTTGACATCCACGCCGGATTGCTGTTGCTTTGCGACATCCACGGCCGCCGCCGCCTCGGCCTGATCGGCGGTCGCGGGCGAAATGATATTCTGGGAAAGCAGATACTGCTGCCGCTTGAGTTCGGCACCGGACTGGCTGGCGGCGGCCTGCGCGGACATCTGCCCGGCTTTCGCCTGTTCGAGCGCCAACTGGTATGGCTGCGGCTCGATCAGAAAAAGCCGTTGGCCCGCCTGGACCTGATCGCCATCCTTGAAGTCGATCTGCTGGATGAAGCCCGATACACGGGCTATCAGCGAGGTTGAATTCACCGTAGCGGTATTGCCCGTCGCGTTGAGGTACGACGTTACTGTCTGTTTCAATGGGTGAGCGACGCTTATTTTCTCGGGAGGCGGAGGAACGTAATTGTTCTTCTCGTTGCACCCGGAAAGAAATGTAGCCGCTGCAATCAAGGCTGTGGAAAATACGGCGCGCGAAGCCAAAAGCATTTCCCCCTTAAAACACTCCTTTTTATGGTCAAGATCTAACAAGTTTTCGGGAGGTTGTCATGCGATTTGCATGGGTTGCGGTTTTCATGGCGATGCAGTTGGTCCCGGTCGCTGCCTTGGCGCAGACGGCGGAGCAGAAGGCGGCCTGCAAGACGGACTACAAGAAATTCTGCGCGGGCGTGATGCCCGGAGGGGGGCGCCTGATCCAGTGTCTTTCGCAGCACATCAACGATCTGACGCCGGCATGCCAGAAAGCCGTCAAGGCCAGTTCAGGCGGATAGGTTCGGCAAGACCGGCGCCACCCGGCGGACCTTAGTTTGCGCCGCCGCCGGCTCTCGCGATGAATCCCTCAAGCTCGGCAAGACCGGCTTTCCAGGTCTCCATATCCGTTTGCATGTAGTGGGCGGTGGGAAACCGCGCTTGCATGTAGGGATTGCCGTGAAACAGCCGGGTGTCGCAAACCATCGCGTAGGGCTTGCCCTTGGTATTTCGAGCCTCCTCGAACGCATCGAGAATTTCCGGAATATTGTTGCCGTTGACGCGGCGCGCCTTGAAACCGAAAGCCTCGAATTTGTCGGGCACCGGTTCGACGTTCAGGATGTTCCGGGTGTGGCCGCCGGCCTGTAGATCGTTGTTATCGATCAGCAGCACCAGGTTGTCGAGTTGGTGATGGCCGGCGAACATCGCGGCTTCCCATACATTGCCTTCCTGAAGCTCGCCGTCGGACAACAGGCAGTAGACCCGCTTGTCCGACCCCTTCACCCGCTCGCCATAAGCCATTCCAGCCGCTTGCGAAGGTCCCTGCCCGAGCGATCCCATCGTGATGACAAAGCCGCGACGGCCCTCACACGGGCTCATATCGACCTCGGTCCCGTCGGCGTTGTAGGTGCGAAGCTCCTCCATCGAATAGAGCCCCTGCTCCGCGAACGCCGAGTAACACATGATGGCGTCATGTCCGTTCGAGTTGACGAAGACGTCGTGATACCATCCGCTGCCGTCCGGCCGCATTTCGTGGAAGTAAAGACATGCGCCGAGGTCGGCCAGCGCGACGCCCTGTCCGGCATACCCGCCGCGCTGCATGCAGATATCGATGACGTTGCGCCGCATTTTCAGCGCCAGATGTTCAAGCTCGGGAATCGAGAGGTTTTTGCCTTTCATGGTGGAGACGGTCATGTTGCTTCCTTGATCTGCCGGGCGAGGCTTTCGGCATCGAGGCCGAGCGATTTCCGGATATAGGCAAGCGATCCGCCGGGGGCCCAATGATCGGGAACGCCAAGGCGGGTCAGCCGCGGCCCGCCGCCATGATCCGCCATGATCTCGGCGACGAGTCCGCCGAGCCCGCCAACGATGTTGTGGTTTTCGAGCGTGAACACCCGGCCACGCCCCTGGCAGAACCGCCAGATTTCGTCGTGCCGGGCCGGCTTCAGCGTCGGGACGTGCAACAGGCCATGGTCAATTCCCGCGCGCTCCAGCAGCCGCGACGCCTCAAGCGCCCACTCGGTGCCGGCGCCGGTCGCGACGATTCCTGGCCCGCCGCCGTCCTTGAGACGATAGGTCCTGCCGATTTCGAAAACATACTTCGCCGGATCGAGCAGACGCGCCACCGTGCCGCGCAGGCCGCGCATATAGACCAGGCCGGGCTGCGTGACGGACGCGCGAACCGCCTGCGTGAATTCCGTCGCATCGACCGGATCGATCACCGTCGCATGCGGCACCGCACGGGTCATGGCGAGGTCTTCGGTCGACTGATGATGGATGCGCGCCGGGCTGGTGATGCCGGGCGTGAAGCCGATGACCACGCAGGTTCTCGGGCCGGTGCCCATGCAGATCACCATTTGATCGAAGGCGCGGCGCGAGGCATAACAGGCGAAGGTGGTGGCGATCGGGATGAAGCCGGCCTTGGAAATGCCCGCTCCGATCGAAAGCAGGTTCTGTTCCGCCATGCCGACGTCGAGAAACTGCCTCGGTCTTTCCTTGGGCACCCGAAAGATATCGACATACGGCTGCAAGTCCGCCGTCATAATCATCACGTTGGGGTTGGATTTGCACAATTCGATCGTCACGTCGTCAAAGGGAGCAACAACGCCGGGCTCATCGGCCGGGAGCAACATGTCTTCTCTCCTGAGAAGGTGTTAGGAAACCGAGCGAGATCAGGGAGGTGAGATCCGGCCATCCGCGAGCAGACGCCGATATTCGATGATCGTTTCACGAACGCGATCCTCGGTCGGTGATGGCAGCGGACCGATCAGCTTTTCCAATCTCGGATCATTCAGCTTGCGCGGCGAGCCGAGATCGTTCCTCTCGCAGGTGATGGCGCCACGGGATTCCGGCGCGCATCGTTCGATGATCGAGATAAGATCATCCATCACCACCGACTCGCCCGGAATGTTGGCCTGCATCGCGGCCGGCAGCCTGGCGCGCGCGCCGCGAATGAACGCCAGGGCAACGTCGCGCACGTGCTGGAAAACGTTCATGCCGCCGAACTGCATATGGAACGGCGCGCCGGCCGCCGCGGCGAGCATAGCGAGCGAGGGCTGCGCGGACAGACCGTTGAAACGACCCGCGCCATAGACCACCCACGGCCGCAACCCCAGCGACGCCAGCCCGTGTTGGCGGTAGTAGGCATCCGCGGTCAGCTCCATTGCATAACGATGAAGGCCGTAGTGATCGCGCGGCATCGGGCGCGATTTGTCGTCGATCAGACCGTCAGGATAGTCCGAAGCTGGCCCATAGACCGCGGCCGTGCTCGAATACACCACCCCGATGCCGTTACCCCTGCGGACCGTCGCATCGAGCACATTAATCAGGCCGCCGATACTCACCTGCGACGACAGCAGGGGATTGTTTTCGCTCGCCGGCCGCAAAATGCCGGCGAGATAAATGATGTGGGTGACGTCGGCGCCGATCAGGTCGCGAACCTGCTCCGGACTCCGGGCGTCGCTGACGCGATACGCCATCTTTTCGAGATGGTGCGGCTCAAGGACGGAACTCATGCTGCGAGGATCCGGACTGGTGTCCGTGGCGGTGACGCGGACGCCTTCCTCGATGAGCAACCGGCAGATCCAGGATCCGATGAAGCCTCGCGCGCCGATGACCACGAAGTGCTCTTTCGCCTCACTCACAGCATGTTTCCTTTCATTGCCGGTATGCCGGACTTGTTATTTACCGGCCTTGGCCAACTGCGCGGCTTTCTCAAAGATATCAGGCGCGAGGAATTTCGACGGTTCGCCTATCCGGTCGATTGTCCCGGCGTCCTTGAGAATCTGCGCGGTCGTCAACGCCCAATGCGCGACCTTGCCTTCCTTGAACGACTTGAGCCATTCGTCGGCGGTCGGGTACTTGCCGAGATCGAAGCTGAAGGTGTAGGCGTCGTAACTTTCCATCTTGGAAAAATACGTCTCGTAGTTCTTCTTCCGGATCGGTTCCTGGTTCAGCATGACCTGGGCCTTGATGAGCGCCGCGCCCAGACGCGGCAATTCCGCCCTGTGCTTTTCAAAGAACGCATTGGAGATGACGAGGCCGCCCAGCACGGCCGTCTGCGGATAGAAATCCCTCAAG
Organism: Xanthobacteraceae bacterium; assembly: GCA_023954195.1. Lineage (GTDB taxonomy): Bacteria > Pseudomonadota > Alphaproteobacteria > Rhizobiales > Xanthobacteraceae > 62-47. Next base: position 499,331 of record JAMLIK010000003.1, on the reverse strand, counting down.
GAGGTGACACGAACCGCGCCCTTCTTCGTCGCCGCCTCGACGAAGCCGGCCGTAATCACGGCGGCAGGCACGGCGCCGGCGATCAGCGCCGTCGTGGTCGCCTGATAACCAGTGTTCACGGCCTTGATGTCGCTGAACTTCAGCCCGCCCTTTTTGAGAGCTTCGACCACCAGCACATGCGCGGTGGTGCCGAAAGGAAACGCGACTTGCTTGCCCTTGAGGTCCTTGACGGTTTTGATCCCCGAATCGCCGGTCGCGTAGAGCAGGTTGGTGTCATATTCGAGATATGTCGGATTAATCAGAACGCCGAGGCCGCGCACCGCGATGCTCGATACCACGGCGGCGCCCGCCAGCGCGCCGTCAAGGCTGCCGCCAACCAACGCCTGGGTCATCTGCGTGCCGTTATCGAACTTGATCAATTCGACATCGAGGTTCTGGGCCTTGAACAACCCTTCGTCCTGCGCCACCAGAAGCGGCGGCGCAACAACCTCCGACAGAAGATAACCGATCCTGACTCTGAGCGGCTCAGTGGCGGACTGGGCGAGCGCGGCGGTGGTCGCGAACGACAACACGGTAACTGCCGTCACGGTCCGTAACAATTTGCGCAACATGGGCGTATCCTCTCTCATCGTTAGACCTGATCGTCGGTGCCTAGTGCTTGAGTTGATTTTCGATGTGCCGCCTGAGGTCGATGAATTCATTCGCCAGCCGCATCTCCGCGGTTCGGTTCTTGCCAAACGGCACGGTGATGACTTCCGAGAACACCGCGGGCCGTTGCGCCATCACGACGATGCGATCCGCGAGATAGATCGCCTCCTCGACGGAGTGCGTGATGAAGATCGCCGCCTTGCGCTCATCGGCGGTGATCTTCTGCAAGACTTCCTGCATCTGTCCGCGACTTTGGGCGTCGAGCGCCGCAAACGGCTCGTCCATCAGGAGGATTTCCGGATTGGCGGCATAGGCCCGCGCGATGGCGACCCGCTGTTTCATGCCGCCCGACAGTGCCTTGGGCAGCGCGTGTTCAAAACGCTTGAGGCCCGTCGTCGTCAGGTAGTGCTCGACGATCTTCTCCTTGGTCGCCTTATCGAGGCTGCAGCACTTCAGATTCAGCGGAAACTCGATGTTTTGACGGACGGTCAGCCAGGGGAATACCGCATATTGCTGGAAAACAACCCCGCGATCGCGACCCGCGCTCTGGATTTCCTCGCCGCGAACCAGAACGGTGCCGCGGTTCGGCCGGGTGAATCCGGCGGCCATATTGAGCAACGTCGTCTTGCCGCAACCGCTGCCTCCGACGATCGCCACGAATTCATTCTCGGCGATGGCCAGCGAGAGGCCGTCGAACACCACATGACGACTGGGACCGCTGCCGTAATATTTGCTGACCGACCTGAATTCGATCGGTGCGGTGTTTACTCCCGCCATCATCGCTCAACCCGCTCCTGCCAGTTGACGACGACGGACATCCCTTTGCGGATGATCGCATCCATCGCGAGCGCAATTGCACCGATGCAGACAAGGCCGACGTAGATATCGGGAATAACGAAGTAATTTCCGGCGTTCTGAATCACCGCGCCGAGCCCGCGTTCCGCCGCCAGCAATTCCGCGGCCACCAGCGTTCCCCAGCACACCCCCAGCGTCAGCCGCAAGGCAACGAACAGATTGGGAATGAGCAGGGGTATGACGATCTTTCGGAAGATCTCGGTCTCCGTTGCGCCGACCACGCGCGCGGCCCGGATATAGATCTCCTCGATCGCCGACACGCTTTCATAAATGACGATGAGCGACGTAAAGAAGGCCGCATAGACCAGAATGCTGGCGCGCGCGACCTCGCCGATCCCAAGATAGACGATCACGAGCGGGCTGAGCGCGATCGGCGGAATCGCCCGAAACGAATTGATGACCGGTTGAAAGATGCGACCGAGGGTCGGATACCAGGCGATGGCGAATCCCGCCGGAATAGCCAGGGCCATGCCGATAATCATTCCGGTCAGCACGCGCTGCACGCTGGCGAGCACGTCCCAGGCAAGGCCCGCCTGGGCGAAATTATGGATCAGCCTGACAAAGATCTGATCCGGGCGCGGCACCAGATCGCGGTTGACCAGGCCCGCCGCCCAGGTCGCGTACCATACCGCGAAGACAATCGCGAAACCGAGAGAGCCAAAGCCGACATTCCGCGCCGCGCCGAGCAATGCGTTCCGGCGGGCGGCCTCGACCGGCGCCGCCTCGTGCTCGCTTGCTGCTTCGTCTCCCGGGGAAGTCGATCGGACAAGTTCTTCCCCGTGCGAGACGACCTTGGCCTCACGCATGGCATTCGATCCCTAGTCATTTTCTTATCTTCTTGCATCTTACAGTGTAAGGTGACGAATGATCTGTCAAGCTCGGACTCGTTCGGCCGCGCAGATTTCCCGACGGACGTGAAAATGCCGGCGATGCGAAGGCTTGACGCAGGCTGGCATATTGGAGCAATTGGGCATCGGATAGATGCGCCCATCCCTGAAAACAAATGCCTGCCCTCACACGAAGCAAGACTGTATCCGCGGCCCGCAAGGCATCGACGCGGCCAGCCCGAAAGCCGCTCAGTCGCGACGTGATCCTGCGCGCCGCGCTGGAGATGATCGACGCCAACGGCATCGACTCGCTGAGCATGCGGCAGTTGGGGCAGACCCTCGGTGTCGAGGCCATGTCGCTCTATCACTACTTCAAGAACCGCGACGATCTTCTTGACGGCGTGGTCGAGGCGGTGGTGCAGGAAATCATCGATATGGTGGCCAGGAATCAACGCTCCAACCAAAGCTGGAAGACCGCGGCGCGGAAGTTCATTACAGCTTATCGGGTCGTTGGGAATCGACACCCGAATGGCTTCAGGCTGGTGGCGCAACGCACCCTTCGCACCGCCGCGGCCAAAAGGGTCGGCGAGGCCTTGACCGGCGCATTTGCCACTTCCGGCTTGAATACCGACCAGGCGATCATTGCCTATCGCGCCATGACATGCTTCGTCGCGGGCTTTGTGCTGTTCGAAACATCGCGAATGAAGCCTGCCTATACCACGGGAAACACCGATCTCGAATTCGAGAAAAGTCTCGACATTTTACTCGCGGGAATTGAGGCGTGCTTCCCGCGCGCGTTGACCGCGCCGGCCGTGATGCGGACCGGCGGCCGCGCAGAATCACCATCCTGAGTTCGGAGGGCAGCACGGCGTTGACGCGTGCCTATCAAGAAAGACACATCGCTTCCGAGTCGCCGCTAGGGCCGGCCGTCCGCGATCGCGGCAAGGCGCTCGCGGTCGAGGATGGTCATGCGCTGTCGGCCGCTGCTGAGTAGTCCCTGGCGCTGCCAGGCGCTCAAGGTTCGGCTGATCGTGAAATAGGTCAGGCCCGCCATCTCGGCCAGATCGTCCCGTGTCACCGGAAACTGGATCTGAATGCCATCGACCGACCTGGTGCCGACCTGATCGGCGAGACGAAGCAACGCGGCCGCGATTCGACGCTCGACATTCCTGCCCGACATGTCGCTGACGCGCTGGATCATGTCTCTCGTGCGCGTTCCGACAATGGTGAGGGTATTGTCCATGATCGGCTGGTGTTGCTTCAGCAAGCCGAGAAACTGCGACGCGCGCCAGGACAGGACGACGGAATCCTCAACGGCCGTCGCGGTCGCGAGATAGGGAAATTGCTGGAGCACGGCGACACAGCCGAGCAGCTCTCCCGAACGCATCAATCGAAGCGTGGTCTGCATGCCCTCGGCGTTGATCTGTGTCATCCGCACGAGGCCGCCGACGACCTGCAACATCTGCTCGGGGGCGTCGCCTTGATGAAACAGCACGGCGTCTTTCGCTGCCTGTCGGATCGTGGCCGCCGCAAACAACCGGCCGGCGAGATCCGCGGACAGGCCGGAGAACAAAGCGCCTTGAGCCGCGGCTGCGCGAACGGCTTCGTGCTCGATGGATGTTCTCATCCGGCGGCGCCCTTTTTGAAATCGTTCTAATCACGTCGTGAAATCTCATGTCGTCGCGCGGCTGTTTGCGCGGAATCAAACGACGGTCGACACGGACCTCCTATGGTTCGACGCGAGACAGCGCGCCAAGGGCGCGAGGTTCGAATGCGCGTTTAGCATGAATACCGACGAAAAATATGTATTTGAAATGCGTCTTTTAGATCGCTTCTAAAAACGGCGGCGAAAAAGCGCGACACACAATGGCGGGGGCTCGAAATAACAATGGTTACAGCAGCGCGGGGCATGGAGCGAAGCAAGAGGCGATATTTCCACGGCGTCGGGCTGGCCTTGCTGATGTCAACCGCAAGCCACGCCTGCTTCGCGCAATCCGCGACGCCCGGCTCGACCATTTCCCTCGATCCGATCGTCGTCGAGGCGAAACGCCGCGCCCCGGCGCGGGCGCCGACGCGCACGACGGTGCGCCAGCGCGAGCAAGCCCCGGTGGAAGCGCCACGGCCGGCGCCGGCCGCGACGGTGCAGGAGCGCTTCGACGCGCTTCCGGGCGGTGTCGCGCTGGTTTCCCGGCAAAGCCTGCCGGACACGGCGAACCTGACGGTGTCGCGCGCCTTGAGCAGCGTGCCGGGCGTCATCGTGCAGGACTTTTTCGGCGGCAACGACCAGCCCCGCATCCAGCTCCGTGGCTCCGGGCTTCAGCAGAACCCGGTCGAGCGCGGCATTCTGATGTTGCAGAACGGCCTGCCGCTCAATCGCGCCGACGGCTCTTATATCGTCGGCTTCGCCAATCCGAGGCAGGCCGAGTCGATCGAAGTCTATCGCGGCTACATGGCCAACCGGCTCGGCGCCACCGTGCTCGGCGGCGCCATCAACTTCGTCTCGCCGACGGGGTCGACGCAACCCGGCTCCCAGGTGACGCTCAGCGGGGGCAGCTTCGGCCAGATCGGCGGCTCCGGGCAGACGGGCTTCAAGAAGGACAACGTCGACGGCCTGATCGAATTCGATATCGGCCGCAGGGATGGCTTCCGGGTCTATAATGGGTCCGAGCGCGAAAGCGTCAGCGCCAATGTCGGGGTCGCGCTGTCGGAGAACGTCAGCACGCGTTTCTTCGCGGGCTATACCAACCTCGGCTTCGACGTCGCCGGGCCGCTGACCAAGAGCGCGATGTATGCCGATCCGCGCCAGGTCCATGGCGGACCCCGCGTCATCGGCGGCGCGGCCGTCGATCCCGGTCCCAACGTCCTGCGCGACCAGCCGCGCCGCGAGGCCAGCCAGTTCCTGATCGGATCGCGGACCACGGCGACGTTCGATGCGCATCTCATCGATGTCGCGTTCGGATACACCTACACCGACGACATGTTCCGCTTCCCGATCTCCTCGGGCGTCAGGACCACCGTCGGCGGCGACTTCACGGGGCTTGTCCGCTACGCCTACAACCCCGCCGCCGCCGTGCTTCCGCTGTTCGAGACCACCGCGCAGGTGACCACGGGCTCGGCCAATAGAACAAATTATAACAACCAGGGCGGCGTCAGCGGCTCGAAGTTCGGCGAGAGCACGCTCGATGCGACGACGCTGGCGCTGTATTCGGGCTTCAACATCCCGGTGCTGCACAACGTGATGCTGTCGCCCGCGATATCCTACGCCCATGCGACGCGCGGCAACGACGACACATACGGGCTGCCGACGCGGCCGACCATCGCTTACAACCCGATGAACCCCACCATGCTGTTGCCGAACGGCGCCGTGCCGACGGTCAGCACCAGCTACGCACGCTCCTATGACGGCTGGAGCCCGAGCCTCGCGCTGTCCTACCGGCCCGACAACATCCAGACCCTGTTCGCGGCCGTGAGCCGGAGCTTTGAACCGCCGACGCATGACGATCTGCTCGCGACCGTCAACGGCACGCCCAACTCCAGTCCCGGCCGGCCGAACCCGGCGCAGCCCTACGCACCGTTCGCGGCGTTCGCGACGCCCGACCTGAAGGCGCAGACGGCGACCACCGTCGAGGGCGGCTGGCGCGGCAGGACCGATCGCGTCTCCTGGGACGCCGTCGTCTATTATTCATGGGTGGACAACGAATTGCTGAGCCTGCGCGACGCCACCGGGGCCTCGCTCGGCGCGATCAATGCCGACAAGACGACCCACTTCGGTATCGAACTCGGCGTCGGCGCCAAGCTGACCGATCGGCTGTCGGGGCGCGTCGCCTACACGTTCCAGGATTTCCGCTTCGACAACGATCCCGTTCGCGGCAACAACCGGCTCGCCGGCGCGCCGCGTCATCTTATCAACGCGATGCTGCAATTCCAGGCGACCGACAACTGGCGACTGCAAGGTGCGGTCCGCTGGGTGCCCGACCACACGCCGGTCGACAACATGAACACGCTGTTTTCCAATCCCTACGTCGTCGTCGATCTTCGCACCGAGTACAAGATCAACGAGACATTCACGGTGTTCGCCGAAATCACCAACCTGTTCAACGAAACCTATGCTTCCTCGACCTTGATCGTCGATCAGGCGCGACCGGACCAGGCGGCCTTCCTTCCCGGCGACGGTCGCGGGTTCTATGCCGGCATGAAGGCCAGGTTCTGATGCAAGATCCGATGAGAGGCCCCATGCTCGCACGCCGTACATTCCTCGCCGCCGCCGGCGCCGCGTTGCTCGCGCCGCCGCGTCAAGCCTTCGCGGCGGAACCCCTGGCGTTCTGGGGACCGCCGGCGGCGCCTTCGGTCGCGATGGCCAACGCCGTTGCGAGCGGCAGCCTCAAGGACATCGATGCCAACGTGGTGTTCAAGACGTGGCGCACCCCCGACGAAATGCGCGCGGGTCTGGCGTCGCGGGCGATGCAGGTGGTCATCGTACCGACCAACGTGGCGGCCAATCTCCATAACCGCGGGCTCGGGGTTCGCCTGCTCAATGTCATGACGCGAGGACTTCTCTACGTCGTCGCGAAGGAGAACGTCGCCCACATCGAGGATCTGGCCGGCAAGAAAATCGCCGTGCCGTTCCGCAACGACATGCCAGACTTCATCTTGCGCCGCTTGCTCGCCCGCGCCGGCCTGAGGATCGGAAGCGATGTGACCATCGAATATGCCGGCACGCCGCCGGAAGCGATGCAGATGCTGCTCGCGGGGCGGGTCGATGCGGCGCTGTTGGCCGAACCCGGCGCGACCGCGGCGATCCTGCGCGCCAAGGTCAGCCTGACATGGTTGACGCGCGCGATCGATTGCCAGAAGGAATGGGCGAAGATCATCGGCGGGGAGCCATTCATCCCGCAGGCGGGCGTGGTCGTGACCCAGCCATTCGTCGAAAGGGTGGAGCGGAAGGGATTGGAGACGCTGCAAAACGCCCTGTATGCGGCCGTGGACTTCACGGTGAACCATCCGTATCGGGCTTCCGTCGCCGCGGCGACCGAGCTCGGCTTGCTCAGCCCGGTGGTCGCCGAGGCCATCCCGCACAGCAACCTGGTGGCCTTGCCGGCTTCCTCGGTTCGTCCGGACCTGGAGCGCTTCTTCTCCATTCTTGCCGAAGATGACCCGCGCATCATCGGCGGCAAGCTCCCGGACGACGCGTTCTACGCGCTATGACGATGTTCGCGCGGAGCCTCGCGTTCGCGGGCTGGACCGGTCGCTATGTCTGGTCGGCCTGGGCCGGCGCGGCCGGCCTGTTTTGCGTCGCGGCGGCATGGCAGGCCGGCCATGAATTCTACGGCTCCTTCATCCTGCCCTCGCCGCTGGAAACGCTGCACGCGCTGGCGGCCATCGCGCAGGAGCCTGAATTCGCCAAGGCCGCGCGGGAAACCGCCGAGCGTTCGCTGATCGGATTTTGCCTTGCCGTGGGCATCGGCACCACGACGGGCGCGATCGCCGGCTATTCGTTCGCCGCGATGCGGCTGATGCGTCCGATCGTGACCGTCATTCTCGGCGTGCCGCCGATCGCCTGGATCGTGCTGGCGCTGATCTGGTTCGGGTCGACCGGCGGATCGGCGATCATGACCGTCGTCGTGGCGGCGCTGCCGATCTCCTTTGTCGGCGGGCTGGAAGGGGTCGCGACGCGCGATCGCGGGCTCGATGCGATGGCCCGCTCGTTCGGCGCGGGGATGTGGCTGCGGTTTCGGACGGTAACGATGCCGCATCTGATTTCCTATCTGTTTCCGGCCTGGACCACGACCGCGGGCACGGCCTGGAAAGTGACGGTGATGGCCGAGCTTCTGTCGAACACCGGCGGCATCGGCGGCGAACTCGCGACCGCGCGGGCATTGTTCGATATTCCGCGCGTGATGGCCTTGATCGTGGCCGTCGTCGCCTTCGCGTTGATTACAGAATATGTGTTCCTGCATCCCGTTCGCGATCGACTCGAGCGCTGGCGCGAGGCCGGCCTGCCCTGGGGCGTCAAGCGATGAAGCTCGTGCTCGAAGGCATCGGCCACGCATTTCTCGGACGGACCGTGTTCGAAAGGATCGACCTCGTGCTTGAAGCCGGCGAGGTCGTCGCGCTGGTCGGACCTTCGGGCTGCGGCAAGACAACCGTGCTTCAGATCGCCGCCGGCCTGATCGATCCGTTACGCGGCCGCGTGCATCGCGACTACCGCCGCCATGCCGTCGTCTTTCAGGAGCCGCGCCTGCTGCCGTGGATGACGGCGCGCGACAACATCGCCTATGGCCTGCGCGCGTCCGGCATGAAAAGGAACCTGCGCGGGGAAATCGTCGGACGGCGCGGCAGCGAGGTTGGCCTGGACCATCGCGATCTCGACAAATACCCGGCGGAACTGTCCGGCGGCATGCGCCAGCGCGCGGCGGTCGCGCGCGCGCTCGCCGTCGATCCCGATGTCGTGTTCTTCGACGAGCCGTTCACCGCGGTCGATGTCGGCCTCAAGCGCACGCTTCAGGACCTGGTGATCGAAGCCGCCGCCCGCGACCGGTTCTCTGCGCTATTCGTGACCCACGATCTGTCAGAGGCCGTGCGCATCGCCCACCGCGTGATTGTTCTCTCGGGCGACGCCGGCGGCGTCATCGCGGATCGACCGCTCGACGGCAAGCCCGGCGAGCGCAGCAACGCCGACGTCTTCGCTTTCGTCGAGGGTTGGTCGCGCGAAGCGAAGTTCCGCGAATTGTTCGAGGGTACGCGGGAGCGGACGCTGTGACGGCGACGTGCAAACCGGAGCATGAGAGTGTCTCGACAAGTCCCTGGCTGCTCGAAGGGCTTCGCCTGTTCTTTCCGGTCGCGGCCATCCACGCCGTGCTGCTGCCGCTGGTCTGGGTGACGCTGTTCGCATTTTCGCTGCCGCTCGCCCGCGATGTGCCGGCGAGTCAATGGCACGCCCATGAAATGATCTTCGGCAACTACGGAGCCGCGCTGGCCGGCTTCCTCACCGCGGCCGTGCCTGAATGGACGGACACGCGCCCGCGGCAAGGCCGGGCGCTGCTCATCCTTCTGTTTTTGTGGCTGCCGGGCCGCATCATCGGGTTTCTCGGATTCGACGCGCTGATCGCCATTGCGGCCGTAACCGACCTCGCCTTTCTCGGCCTGCTGCTCTGGTATGTGCTCAAGGCGCTGATGGAGCGCGGCAGCACGCGACACACATCCTTCGCGATTTGGGTGGCCTTGTTCTGGCTGATGGAGCTCGGCATTCGCGCCGGGTGGCTGACAGGCCGCACGGATATCTCCGGCCGGCTGCTGCACGCGTCGTTGATGATCTTCCTCGTATTCTTTTCGCTCGCCGTCGCCCGCATCAATGTCACGGTCATCAATCTCGCGCTCGATCCAAGCGGCGACACCACGCCCTATCGCCCGCATCCCGGACGGCAAAATCTCACAGCGGGACTGGTCGCGCTCTATGCGGCCGCGGCGCTGCTGGCGCCCGGTTCGACCGTTCCCGCCTATCTGGCGCTGGCGGCGGCGGCCGCGTTTTTTGACCGCCTGGCCGAATGGTTTATCGGCACCGCCGTGTTCCGCACCCATGTCCTCGCATTGGCCGGCGCCAACCTGTTCGCCGGCCTGGGCTTCACGGTGATCGGTCTGGCCGGCCTCGGGGCTCCGCTCTCTCCGACGACCGGGCTGCACATTCTGTCGGTCGGCAGCCTCGGTCTTGCGGTTCTCAGCGTGTTCGTCATCGCCGGATTGCGCCATACCGGCCGGTCGCTGATCCTGCCGTGGCAAGCACATGGAGCGCTTGTCCTCATGGCCGGCGCCGGCCTGGTGCGGGTTTTGCCGGAACTGGGCCTTGCGCAAATAGTTTTCGCCTCGCACTACAGCGTGAGCGCGATGCTTTGGTCGTCGGCCTTCGCGCTATGGCTTTTCGGGTTTCTTCCCCTGCTGCGGCACCCGCTCCGAGAAGCGGATGACTGCGCGCGGTCAGACAGCCAGCGGGATATCCTCATCCCCGAAAATCAGGGGTAATGCCAGGAGACGCTTGAAATACCGTCCCACCGCCGTTTCCTGCGCCATGCCGATGCCGCCGTGAAGCTGCACGCTGTCCTGCGAGATTTTTGTCGCCGCGCGCATCACGGTAAAGTGCGTGGTGGCCACGGCCTGCCGCCGCTCCCGATCGTCGTCAGCATCGAGCAACCCGGCCGCCCATTCGGCCACCGTGCGGGACTCCGTCAGGGCCATGTCCATATCGACAAACCGATGCTGTAGCACCTGATAGGATGACAGCGGCGCGCCGAACTGTCGGCGGACCTTCAGGTAGTCGCCGGTCATTCGAACCAGCGTCGTCATCGCGCCGACTGCATCGGCGCAAAGCGTCGCCAGATAGGCGTCGCCGCACCATGCCCACAGCCGTTCGGCCTCGGCACCCGCGCCGAGCACGTGTTCGCCGCCGACCGCGCTATCGGAGAAAACGATATCCGCGTAGGGGCAGCCGTCAACCCCGATAACCGCCCGTTCGACGCGATAGGATGACTTCGGCGCGAGCACCAGGAGGCGCGACTTGTCCGACGACACGCCTTCGACAAGCACGTGATCGGCCTCGGCGCCGAACGGCACCAGCCGGCGGGCGCCGTTCAGCGTGAATTTGCCGCCGGCCTGGGTCACGTGCAGCGGACGATCGGACAACAAGGCGACGGCGGCGACAGCACTTCCGTCCGCGAGCCTGGCGCGCAGGTCCGCCGTCGCGGCCGCGAAGGGCAATTTCGCCAACAATCGCGCAACCACCGCGGACGATCCCACAAACGGCGATACCGCGCCATGCTTGCCGAGCTGTTCGGCGACAACGCTCACCGCGCGGGCATCGTCGAGCCCTCCCTCATCTTCCGGCAACCCGACCGCCAGGGCACCGGACTGCGCCAGATCGGCCCACAAGGCTTTGCAGTCCTTTGGCGGGGATGACGGCTCGGGCAACAGCCGGCCGAGGGTATCCGCGAGCAACCCGTATTCTTCGCGCGGAACAAAGATCAGATCGGACATGATGCCTTAACCCAGAAAACTCTTGTTAGCCCAGAAGGCTCTTGGCGGCGATGTTGCGCTGGATCTCGTTCGAGCCGGCGTAGATCGTCGTCTTGCGATAGTTGCAGTAGGTCGGCGCGACGTTGGCGTATTCGGAGATCGCGTCGAGCGGTTCATTGCCGCCGCCGGCCAGGCTGACCGGCAGTGCATCCGGACCCAGCATCCGCATTTGCAACTCAAGAACGTCCTGATGCAAATGGGAACCCAGCACCTTCAGATATGGCGCCGGCAGGCCGACAGCCTCGCCACGCTGTTCGGCGCGGAGGAATCGCAGGTTGGTGAGATCGGCGGCGCGGACGCGCATTTCGAGCGCGTTCAAGCGTGCCTTGAACAGCGGATTATCAAGCGGGCGCCGTTCGGCAAGCGCACCTTCCGCTGCCAGACGCTTGAGCCGCGCCAGTTCGCGTTTGCAAAAACCCATGCCGCCAAAATTGAGCCGCTCCTTTTCAAGCAGATACTTGGCGCATGTCCAGCCCTGCCCTTCCTCGCCGACGAGATTCTCGACCGGAACGCGGACGTTCTCGAACCATGTCTCGTTGATCTCGTGAGAGCCGTCAAAGGTGATGATCGGACGAACCGTGATGCCGGGCGTTCTCATGTCGATCAGCAGAAAGCTGATGCCGTCCTGCTTGCGTCCCTGCGTCGAGGTGCGAACGAGGCAGAAGATCCAGTCGGCTTCGTGCGCCTCGGTGGTCCATATCTTCTGGCCGTTGACGATGTAGTGGTCGCCGTCACGCACCGCGCGCGTCTTCAGCGACGCCAGATCGGAGCCCGCGCCCGGCTCCGAGTACCCCTGACACCAGTAATGCTCCAGAGACGTGATGCGCGGCAGAAAATATTCCTTCTGCGCCACGGTGCCGAACTTCATGATGACGGGCGCGACCATCTTCATGCCGAACGGCACCACTTCCGGCGCGCCGGCCTGCCAGATCTCGTCCTCGAAAATATAACGCTGCACCGGCGTGAAGCCCGGCCCGCCGAATTCCTTCGGCCAGGAATATCCGCCCCATCCGCGCTGGTGGAGAATGCGGGTCCACACCACCTTGTCGTCGCGGGTCGGGCGGCCGCCGGACAGCATGCGGTCCCGCAAATCGGCGGGCAATTTTTCGGAAATGAACGAGCGCACTTCGGCGCGGAAGGCATCTTCTTCCGGTGAAAACAATGTCGCCATCGATGAATCCGATCTACTTGCCCGTGAAACGCGGCGCGCGCTTCTCAAGGAAACTCGCGACGCCCTCGCGGAAATCCTCGCTTTGCGCCGCCAGCGCCATTTCGCGGTTGGCGTCGATCGTCGCTTCCGCCAGTGTCTGGAACGGCACTTCATAGACCTGACGCTTGATGACGCCAAGGGCGCGCGGCGAGACGAAATCAACGAGATCGCGGGCATATTCCATCGTCTTCTCACGCAGTTGATCCGGCGGGTAGAGCCGGTTGACCAGGCCGATTTGCAGCGCCTCGGCGCTCGACACCCGGCGCGCCGACATCAACAGGTCGAGCGCGTTGGCGTGGCCGACGATTCTCGGCAACATCCAGCTCAGGCCATGTTCGGCAATGAGCCCGCGCCGCGAGAACGAGGTGGTGAAAACAGTGTTGTCCGCCGCGAAACGCAGGTCGCAATACAGCGCATGGACCAGCCCGATGCCGGCGACAGGGCCGTTCAGCATGCCGATCACCGGCTTCGGAATCGCGGGATAGAACGAATAGCGCGTCTGCCAGTCCGGACGGCGGTTCATGTCGAACGGCTTCATCCACGCCTCGCTGCGGATGTCGTTCGGATCGAGCGTCTTGAGATCATCCATGTCCGCGCCGGCGCAGAATGCGCGCCCGGCCCCGGTCAGGATGATGGCGCGGACACCGTCATCGGCGGCGGCGGCGTCCATCGCCAGCCGCACCTCTCTCTCCATCGTCGCGGTCCAGGCATTCATCCGCTCGGGGCGATTGAGGGTGATGGTCGCGATTCTCGCGTCGACGTCATAGAGGATGTGCTGATAACTCATGCTCGCTTCCTTATCGATTCCGCGACGGCATCTTGCCGTCGAGCGCGCGCGGCCGCGCCAGATAGTCGACCGTCTCCGGCCGCTCCTTCAACCAGCCGCCCCAGCGCTGGAAGATCTTCGCCATCCGCCCCGGCTCGACGCCGAGTTGCTGCATGGCGACGCCGCCGTTCACCGATTCACGGTATTCGCTGAACAGGCCGTCCCGCAGCAGGAAGCGGCTCATGCCGTCGATTACGACGAACTTGCCCTTGAACTGCGGCACCAGCGACGTGAAGCTCGACAGCGACCACGCATACCCCATCCGGCCATCGAACACCGGGTCGAACATTTCCCAGCGATAGTCGTCGTCCGCGTCGCGCCGGAACAACTCCTCCAGCATGTAGGCGATTTCCTTGCGGCCGCGATGCGCGCCATAGATGTAATCGTAGTAGATGCCGTCTTCAGTGAAGCACCGCGCGAAACGCTCGCCGTCCGCGGCCTCGGCCGCCAGCGTGAATTCGGTGAGCAGACGGCGAAAATCGTCGATGTTCATGCGTTTTTCTCCCCGTCACGGTTCGCGCCCATGACGCGCAGCTTGATGCGATCGATCTTGCCGGTGGCGTTGCGCGGCAGCGTATCGACAAAGCGCACCTCGCGCGGCACCTTGTAGCGGGCAAGCCTGTTGTTGCAGTGGTCGATAAAAGCCTGACCGGACACGCCGGCGCCGGGCAACGGCACCAGAAACGCCACGATCCGCTCGCCGAGCCGCTCGTCCGGGACGCCGATCGCGGCGACCTCGAAAATGCCCTCGACGCCATGCGCGATCTCCTCGATCTCGCGCGGATAGACGTTGTATCCGCCGGTGATAATCATCTCCTTCTTGCGATCGACAACATAAAGAAAGCCATCCTCGTCGAGATAACCGATATCGCCGGAGTAGAGCCAGCCGTCGCGGAATGTCCGGGCGGTCAATTCAGGCTGGCGGAAATAGCCCCGCGCCAGGCCGGAGCTTGAAACCACGATCTCGCCGCGCTCGCCGACGGCGACGTCCCGCCCCTCATCGTTGACGATGCGCAGCTCGACGCCGAATAGCGGCTGCCCCGCCGAGCCCAGCTTGCGCGGCGCATTCCAGAGCCGGCAGTTGGCGATCGACGGACTGGCCTCGGTCATGCCGAAACCTTCCGAAATCCGCACGTTGAATTTTTCCTCGAACCGCCGATGAACTTCTTCCGGCAGCGCCTGTCCGCCCGCGACGCAAGCCTTCCACGACGACAGGTCGTAATGCGCGGGAAGTTCTTCCTTCAACAGCGTCCAGTACATCGTCGGAACGCCCATGAAGACCGTGATCTTCTCCTCATGAATGGTCTTGAGAAAAGCCGGAGGATCGAAACGATCCGGCAACACGATCTGCGCGCCGGCGAACAGGAAGGTGGAGAACACACAAGTGTGGCCGAAGACATGGCTGAGCGGCAGCGCGGTCAGGCAGCGGTCGTCCTCCGACAGTTTCAGGAGATCGAACGCGAACGCCTGAACATTCCAGAAAATGCCGCCATGGGTGAGTTCGATGCCCTTCGGCATCCCAGTCGAGCCGGACGAATAGAGAATGACGGCGACATCATCGGCCTTCGCCTGCGGCAGCGGCGCCGGTTCGGCCTCGTCATGCGTCACCGGATCGCTGTCGAGATCGTGGAGCACGATGCCGCTCAGTTCTGTCCGAAGATCAGCGATGACCCCGGATCCGGACAACACCAGCTTCGGTTCGCAATCCTTGACAATCCCGGCCAGCTCCCGCCCCGCGAGCAACGGATTCACCGGCACCGGGATCGCGCCCGCCTGCATGATGCCCTGATACAACACCACCCAGCGCATGCTGTTCGGCAGGATGAACAGCACGCGGTCTCCGGCATCGACGCCGAGATTGCGCAGCGCCGCGGCGCAGCCGGCCGCGCGCCGATCGAGCTGACGGTAGGTGACGGTTTCGCCGCTTGCCTTCACCGCGACGGAATCGGGGTGCATTCGCGCATTGAAGCGGACCAGATTCGCCAGATGCATTTTCATGCGACGTCCTTCCCCGGTTTGTTCCCGCGCAGCCGCGCCGCGAGATCGGCGACCGCCGGCACAAGACCGCGCGGAAGAAAGATCACCACCAGAATGAGGATCAATCCGTAGGCGATCAAGCGGTAGACTTCCGCCACGCGCAGCATCTCGGGAAGAAGAACCGTCAGCGCACCACCGACCAGCGGACCGGTCAGCGTGCCGCTTCCGCCGAGAATGACCGCGAGAATGGCATTGAGCGAGGCATCCGCCGAGAACGGCGTCGGGTTGATGAAGCCCATGTAATGGGCATAGAGCGCGCCGGCGAGCCCGGCCAGCGAAGCGCTGAACACGAAGGCGAACAGCTTGTACTTCCAGCAGGCGATGCCCGCGGCCTCGGCAAAGACCTCGTTCTGGCGGATCGCCTGCAACGCCTGGCCGATACGCGAGCGCACGATCAGCGTCACGATCGCCATCACCGCGAGCAGCATGACGAGTGTCAGATAGTAATAGGGCCGCCGCTTCTCGAAAGCGAGTTCGACAAAGCCGAGGTTGATCGGCTCGGGCGATGGAATGCTCGGCAACCCCGGCTCACCCTTGGTCAGCGAAATCCAGTTTACCAGAACGATGAAAACCACCATGTTCATGGCGAGCGTCACGATCGCGAAATAGTGCCCCTTCACCCGAAGCGAGGGGTAGCCGGCGATCACCGCGGCGACGGCGGTAATGATCGGCGCAATCGCCATCGACGCCCACACCGGAAGACCGAGGCGCATGCTGAGCAGGGCCGACGAATAGGCGCCGATCCCCATGAACGCGCCCTGGGCGATCGACACGTAGCCGGTATAGCCCTGAATGATGTTGGCGCCCTGCGCCACCATCACGAAGATCAGCGCGAGGATCGCAAGATGCAGGAAGTAATTCACCGTGACGATCAGCGGGAAGACGATCGCCGCCGCGACCAGGCATGCAACAGCCGAAGCTTTCCACATTATCGGGTCTTCCCGCGCATCAGGCCCTCGGGCCGCACCAGCAGAACGGCGATCATCAGCAGGAAGGAGATCACATCCTTGTAGCCCGACGAGATGAACGCGGCCGCGAACGCTTCCGTCACGCCGAGCACCATGCCGCCGACAATCGCGCCCGGAATGGAGCCGAGACCGCCCAGAATGAGAACCGCGAAACCCTTGACCACCAGCCCTTCGCTGACGCCGGGCGCGACGGCGAACAGCGCGCCGATCAGAACGCCGGCGGCGACCCCGAGCGCCGAACTCAGCGCGAACACGAACATCGAAACCGAATTGACGTTGATGCCCATCAGCGCGGCCGTCGAACGATTTTGCGCGACCGCGCGGACCGCCATGCCGATCCATGTGCGCTGGATCAACAACGTCATGCCAACGACTAGAACGGCCGCCGTGAGCAGCACATAGACGCGCAGCTCCGGCATGGTGACGCCGCCGACCGAGAACACCCGATTGAACGGCGTCGGGATAATCACCTGATCGACGCCGAAGGCCAGCAGGTTGGTCTTTTCGATAATCAGCGTCAGACCCAGCGCGATAATAAACGAATTGATCGGCGGCGCGTTTCTCACCGGGTAGTAGGCCACCCGCTCAAGCACCACTCCGAGCAGCGCGCCGCACGCCATCGCAAGAATGAAGGACGGCAGAAGGCCGATCCCCAGCGTCGAAATCAGAAAGAAGGCGAGATAGCCGCCGAACATGGCGACGCTGCCATGCGCGAAATGCGCGATACCCAGAATGCCGAAGATCGTCGTCAGGCCCAGCGCGATCAGCGTGTAGATGCTGCCGACGACAAGGCCGTTGAAGATCTGCTGAATGAAATCGATGATCATGGCGGGGTTCCTGACCGGCCTGCTCGCGCAGGCCGGCCGGTCGATGCGTCAGTCACGAACCGTCTTGAGGAAGTTGGAATACGCCACCGCGTCCGACGGAAGCTCGGCCACGAACTTCCAATTGCCGTTGGTCCACTGGAACGCGCCGTTCGAAATGTAGGCCTGGCCCTTGCCGTCGAACATCTTGCCATCGATCGGCAGATACTTGAGCAAGGCTTCCTTCGGCACCGGCAGATTGCGCAGGGTGTCCTGGATCTTCTTCAGGTCGGTCACCGTCCCGGCGGCCTGGAGCGCGTCGCGCAGCACATAGACTTGATCGTAGGCGTAGGCGGTGTTCGGCGTCGGGTTTTCGCCGTATTTTTTCTTGTAGGCATCGACGAATGCCTTGGCCTTGGGGCCGAGAATGTCGGCGTTGAACTCGACGGCCAACAGATCCCATACGCCTTCCATCTGCTCGTTGGTGGCAACCTTGAGGAATTGCTCGGGGCTGCCGCCGGAGAAGCCGAAACGCTTGACCTTGATGCCAAGCTCGGCGGCCTGGCGATGGCTGAACGCGACCTGCTCGACATAGCCCGAGATGAACAGCGCGTCGGGATTGAGGCCACGCAACTTGGTGAGCTGGGCCGTCATATCGCGATCATGCCCGCCGAACGTTTCGAGAGCGACGACCTTGCCGCCGGCTCCTTCGAACGCCTTAATCAAGGCATCGCGATACTGGGTGAACAGCGCGACGTCGCGAACGCTGAGGATTCCCAGCGTTTTCACGCCCTGCTCGGCGATGAAGCGGCCGGCCGCGGCGCCGGTGTAGTCCCCCGGCGGGCGGGTGCGGAACACGTTCTTGTTGCCGAGCGAGGTGATCGAGCGCGCGCCCGCGGTGCCGACCAGAACGATCGCATCTTCCTTGCCGATGAAGGAAGCCATCGCGCCGCCCGACGCCGAGCAGCAATAGCCCAGAATGAACTGAACGCCATCGCGGTCGATCAGCTTGCGCGCGACGTTGGTGGCTTCGGTTGAGTCCGCCTTGTCGTCATATTCGATGGTCTTGATCTTGTAGTTGTCGGCGCCGACCTTGATGCCGCCAGCATTATTGATCTGTTCGATCGCAAGATCGATCGCCTTCTTCTGCGGCACGCCGTACACGGCGCCGCCGCCGCTGAGCGCGTCGCTGTATCCGACCGACAGCGTTTTCTCGGCCGCGAGAGCCGGAACAGCCGCGAGCATCGCCGCGGCAATCGACAATGTCAGGAACTTCTTCATTGGACTCCTCCCGTGAAAATCAATAGCCGAGGTAAGCGTTCTGCACGCCTTCGTTGCTGGCGAGGTCCGCCGACGGCCCTTCCAGCACGATCAAACCCGCCTCAAGCACGTAAGCCCGATCCGCGACACGCAGCGCCATCGACACCGACTGCTCGACCAGCAGAATAGTGACGCCTCGCGCCTTGATCGCGAGCAGCGTCTGCTCGATCTCGTCCACCACGCGCGGCGCGATCCCGAGCGAAGGCTCGTCGAAAATACAGAGCCGGGGGCGCGCCATCAGCGCGCGGGCAATCGCGACCATCTCCTGCTCACCGCCCGACAGCGTGCCGGCAAGCTGACCCGATCGTTCCCGCAATCGCGGAAACAAGGTCATCATCTCATCGATATCGTCCTTGATCGCCTCGCGCCGGCGCGAATACGCCCCGAGTTGAAGATTTTCGAGCACCGTCATTTCCGGAAACATCTGACGACCCTCGGGGCACATGGAGATGCCGCGATGCGCCACGCGATGGCCCGGCAAACCGAGAATCGACTGGCCCTCGAAACGGATTTCGCCGCCCATCGCGGGCAGCAGGCCGCAAATCGCCTTCAGAATCGTGGATTTGCCGGCGCCGTTCGGCCCGATCAGCGAGACGCACTCGCCGGCCTGCACATCGAACGACACGCCATGCACGACTTCGGCCAGCCCGTAACCAATCCGCAGGTTGCTGACCTCAAGCATGATCGCGATGTCCCAGATAAGCGTCGATGACCACCTGGTTCACCCGAATTTCGGCCGGCGTGCCTTCGGCGATCTTCTGGCCGAAATTCAGTACGACGATGCGATCGCACACTTCCATGATTAGGCCCATGTGATGTTCGATCACCAACGCGCTGGTTCCGCGCCGCGGAAGGTCGCGAATGATGCGGGCCAGCGCGCGACGCTCGCCGGCCACCATGCCGGCGGCGGGCTCATCGAGCAGGATCAGATCCGGCTTAGCGGCGAGAGCGACCGCGATCATCAAGAGACGCTGCTCGGCGGCCGACAGCGTCGCGGCGATCTGATCCTTCCGCACGCCGAGGCCGATGAAATCCAGCACCTCGTCCGCCTGCGCCGTCATCGCGTGATATTCGCTGACCGCATGAGACGCGCGAGAGATCGCGCCCAAAGCACCGGTCTTGAACAGCGAATGGCAGCCGATCAGAACATTCTGACGCGCGGTATATTCAAGGAAGACCTGGGTTGCCTGGAAGGTGCGCGCCAATCCCCTGGCGACCACGTCGTATATCGGACGCCCGGTGATAACGTCACCCTTGAAGCGAACCCAACCGCCGCTGACCGGCAGCAGGCCCGACAACAGGTTGACGCAGGTCGACTTGCCAGACCCGTTCGGTCCGATCAGGCCGACGACCTCGTTCCGGCCGATCGCGAACGAGACGTCCTTGAGCGCCTGAACGCCGCCAAATCGTTTCGAAATGGCTTCGGCGCTGAGCAGCGCATCCTGCGGAGTGGTTCGATTGGCGGTCGCGGTCGTCACGATCAATATCCGGTCAAAAACGGGGGGAATTTTGAGGATGGCGGCCAGTCTGTCAACTTCAAAAACGGCTTATCGACTTTAAAGTCGAAAAATAGGCGCGACAAATTCGCCCGGCCCAAGGCGACCCGTGAAACGCAATCTAAGCAGTGGGTGTGAGCAGACGGCTGCCCTGGATCGGACCGACGCCCGGCGCCGCCAGGCCGCGGCAGACGAACCCGGCGATCCCTTCGCCGACTTCCTCGACGGTCCATTGGCCGCCGGGCCGGTACCATTTCGTCACCCAGTTCACGGCGCCGAGGGCGTTGAACACCGCGAACCGCGCCTCGCCAGGCAGGATCAACCCCTCGGCCTGCCCTTGCAGGACCATCTCGACCAGCGCGCTTTCAAACTTGTCGCGTTCGTGGACGACTCGAGTCAACTGGATTGGGGGAAGTGATTTTTCCTCAAGAATAACAATGCTATAACTGCCATCCCCGATCATCGACTGAACGTAGCTGGAGATCGTGCGGCGCAGCCGTTCCAGGCCATTGAGGCTGGTATCATGGCAGATGGTCGAGATCGCCTGGGCGACGGCGGCCATATGGACCTGATAAAGAAGATCGCGCTTGTTCTTGACATAGTGATACAGCGTCGGCTTGCTGATCCCGAGCCCCTCGGCGATGTCCTCCAGCGCGGTGCCGTGGTAACCGTTCTTGCGAAACGCCTTGGCGGCTTCGCGATAGAGCGCGTCCTCCCTCAATTTCTTGAGTTCGGCCGCGCTGGCGACTGCGTTATTCCATCGGGCCATAGGGTCTCCTGCAAAGCACCTTATAGCCACCCGACTCGGGAGTCGGCAATTCGATTTTGAGATTAAGATTGTGCGGCAGACCTTTTCGGATAACGTCCAAACGCTCGAAGCATCACCCCCGACGGTCCCTCCCTGGCCGAGCGTCATTCCGCCGCCCGAACAGGTCCCGCCAGGAATACTGGTCGCATCATTGCCCACGGCACAAGCCCGAGGAATGGATCCCGGTCCGGAAAGGTAGGCCACAATGGACGTTCTCCGCCGCCCCAGTGCTTTGCCGAACGCGATCACGACGCGGCTTCGCCTGCCGTTGATCGCCGCGCCGATGCTCCGGGTGTCGGGCGTCGATCTCGTCACGGCGGCGTGCCGGGCCGGCGTGATCGGCGCATTTCCGACCGCGAACGCGCGTTCGGTCGAGGAGCTGGATGCCTGGCTCGGCCGGATCGAGCGCGACCTCGCCGACTTCGGGCGGCCAGCCGCGCCGCACTGCCCGAACCTCATCATTCGCCAGCCGCGCTTCAAGGACGATCTCGGCTGTCTTGTGCGCCGCAAGGTCGAGATGGTCATCACCAGCGTCGGATCGCCCGCCGCCGCCGTCGCGCCGCTGCATGACATCGGCTGTCTGGTGTTTGCCGACATCGCCTCGCTGCGCCATGCCGAGAAGGCGCTGGAAGCCGGCGCCGACGGCCTCATCCTGCTGACCGCGGGAGCCGGCGGGCAGACCGGATGGGCCAATCCCTTTGCATTCGTGCGCGCGATCCGCGCCATGTTCGACGGTCCGATCGTGCTTGCCGGCGGCGTCGCCGACGGCGCGTCGCTGGCGGCGGCGCGCGTGCTCGGCTGTGATCTTGCCTATATGGGCACGGGCCTCATCGCCACCCGCGAGAGCATGGCGAGCGATGCCTATCGCCAGATGCTGGTCGACAGCACGCTGGACGACGTGATGTTGACCAAGGCTTTCACCGGGCTCGACGCCAGCATGTTGCGCCCGTCGATCCTCGCCGCCGGCCTCGATCCCGCCAACCTCGACGAATCCGTTTCCGAGGCCCGCGCCAGGGAAAAATTCAGCGGCAACGACGCCGAGGCAGGGCTGCGACGCTGGACCGACGTCTGGAGCGCGGGGCATTCGGTCTCCGGCGTGCGCGCGATCACCAGCGTCGCCGGCCTCGTTGACGAACTCGCCGCGCAATACCAGGCGGCATTAATTTTAGAATGAATGCGCAACACGAAAGCGGTCATGCTCCGCGAAGGCGAGGCGTCCGGTATCCCGTGTTGGAGCGAATTTCCCATGTATGCGACGGGATTCCTGGATCGTCCGCCTTCGCGGACGATGACGTTCCACTTCGGGGTCACGACCGAGCGTTTCAACCTTGAAAAATGACGCTCTATTCGCCCGGCACAGGCATCGCCGTCAATTGCGCGAAATCCGGCGCGGGCGCATGGCCGAAGCCGACGCAATCCAGCGAGGACAGATGCAGCATGCCCTGCGCGATACGCAGGCGCACCTTGCCGTGATCGCGGTGATAGAGATCGGGATGCGCCGCGAGAAAGGCATCGGCTTCACTGGCGGGGCGCTCGCAGAAACCGTCGACGAAATGATGGCCGTTGCGCTCGACATGGGTCAGCCCGAGATAGTTCACCAGCGCCAGATCCTGCTGGAGCGAAACCCCGGCATGCACCGTGAGATCCTCGGCCGACATGAAGTAATGACGGCCGTCGCCTTCCGCGTTCCATGTCTCGCAGCGGGCGCGATTGATGATCGACTTGTAAAAACCCTTGCACGCCTTCGATGAGACGCCGTCATATCCGACCGCGCGGGCGCGCGGGAAGGAGTCGATCTCGCCGTCGGACTCGTCGATGATGAGGGGCTTCACCTCGGCGAAAGGCTTGACCGATGTCGAAAGCGCCGTCTGCCGCGCGATCGGCTGCTCGACGAACAGCGTCGATCGCGCGAGGCGCTCAAGCGCCGGCGCCGCCTCGATCGCGCGCCACAGTTCCAGCGCGGCTTCCGCGTCGGCATATTGCTCGTTGCCGTCGATGGTCGCGAAATAAGGCTCCGCGATTTTGTCCAGCACACCGGCGATCTTGCTCAGGCGCTCGATATCCGCCTTCAGGTCGCCGCCGACCTTGAGCTTGAAATAGCGTTGGCCATATGCCGCGACCACTTCCTCAAGCGTCTCGGGCAAGCCGTCGTTGACGCGCGCGTCCGGCGTCTGATCCGTGGCGACCAGCGGATCGACCATGCCGACGGTGTGCCGCGCGGCGATCTGGCTCGCCGGCTTCAGGCTCGCGAAAAATTTGGCGAAATCGAAACCGGCCATGTCTGGGATGATGGCGTGCGGCCGCATCCCCGGCAGATTGGCCTGCATCGCCGCATAAAAGCTGACGCCCTCCATTCGGCAGACGGCATCGAGGATCGCGCGGTCGAGCAGAGCCGGTCCATAGCTCGCCACCAGGGGCAGCAATCTCCTCGCGCCGCAGGCGGCGACATGCTCCGCATAGTGATCGGCGAAAAAGCCGAACGGCGTGCGCGGCTTCGAGGCGCGGTACAGCTCGCTCGCCATGGCGAGCGAGCGGCGCAACTGGTCGGCGGCCTGCTGGTCGGTGAGTTCGGGTCGCTTATCGAACCATTTGCCGCCGATCGATTCGGCCGCATAGCCCCAGCCCTCGCGGCCATCGGCCAATCGCACCAGCAGCCGGACCACCGCCTGCCGGCCGCCGGTCGAGATGATGTTGCCGAACCGGAATGTCATGCGGTTCTTGTAGGCGCGTTCGAACGGCTCGACGGCCAGAACGGTGAGTTGCGGAGCCTGACTTGTCACGGCGTTCCCTCGATCAATCCCTGCAAATAGCCGATGCTGCGGGCCGCGCAGGCCGCGCCGTCCGGCACGTAGTCGAACGGCTCGACGGCGATCCAGCCACGATAGTCCAGCCGCTTCAGCGTCGCGATCAGCGGCGCGAACGGGTCGGCCCCCTGACCGGGACCGCGCCGGTTGCGGTCGTTCACCTGAATATGCGCCACCAGCCCGGTCGGCAGCCAGCGCGCCGCCAGCGCGTCCAGCGGCTCGCGCTCCGTCTGAACCGAGGCGCTGCAATCGATCATGGTGCGCAGCGCCGGGCTGCCGGCCTCACGCAGGAGGCCGGCGGCCTCATCCAGCGTGTTGATGAAATTGGCGCCCGGCGCCGCCAGCGGCTCGATGCAATAGGCCACGCCCGCGCGCGCGGCGTGGTCGGCGGCGGCGGCGAGAATTTTGGCCGCGTTGGCGCGCGCGGCATCCGCCCCGTGGTCGGGCAGGCGTCGTTGCGCAGGCGAACCATGCACCATGATTTCACCGCCGAGCGCCGCGCATAGATCGACCAGACGATGCAGCACGTCAAGCGTTCGCGCACGAACGCTCGCATCGTCCGAGGTGATCGACAGGCCGGCGGGCTTGACCAGCAGCCAGTGCAGCCCGGAAATTTTCAGGCCGGCGTCCGCGGCGATGCCGCGGATTTCGCCAATCCGTCGCGCCGGCAGCCTGTGCGGCTCGTCATCCAGCGTGAACGGCGCGATTTCCAGACCCTGATAGCCGAGCGCGGCGGCGAGCCGGCATTGCGCGGCGAAGTCGCGACCGTCCGCGACGACCTCGTTGCACAAGGCCAGCTTCACGATCTCAACTCCTGCGCCCGGTCAATTTCTCGAAGATATCCAGCGACAATTCGCCCGCCCGCGCGGTGGCGCGCACCTGCACCGTGCGCGGGCGCGGCAGGTCGATCGGCTTGATTTCCGCGATGCGGCCGGGACGCGCGGACATCACCACCACGCGGTCGGCCATGAACACCGCCTCCGGTATCGAATGCGTCACGAAAAGAATGGTCTTGCGCTGCGCCGAGCTTTCGCCCCACACCCGCAGCAATTCGAGATTCATATCGTCACGCGTCATGGCGTCGAGCGCGCCGAACGGCTCGTCCATCAACAGCAACGGCGGATCGAGCAACAAGGCGCGGCACAGCGAGGCGCGCTGCTGCATGCCGCCGGAGAGTTCGTTCGGCCGCTTGTTGGCGAAATCCTCCAGGCCGGTCAAGCGCAGCAACTCGAAGGCGCGTTCGCGATACTTCCTCGGATCGAGACCGGCCAGTTCGGCGGGCAGAAGCACGTTGTCGAGGATGGTGCGCCAGCGCAGCAACACGGCCGCCTGAAACACCATGCCGACCGCGGCGATCGGCTTGGTTACTTCGGCCCCGTTCACCTTCACCGAGCCGCGCGTCGCCGGCCGCAGTCCGGCGACGATGCGCAGCAGAGTCGACTTGCCGCAGCCCGAGGGGCCGACAAGGGCGATGAATTCACCCCGGCGCACGTTGAGCGAAATATCGCTCAACGCCTCGACGGGGCCGCTTGCCGCCTGATAGATCATCCCAACCCGGTCGAGCTGGATTACCTCGTCGTTCAACGCACGGCCTCCCTAAGCACCGGTTCGGATGATGTCCGCCATCACTTGAAATTATCCGGCACCGACACTTTCGTCAGGAAGTCGTTGGTGTAGACGTCGTCGCAGGCCACGGTCTTCTTGAGGCCCATATAGGTGTTCACCAGATCGACCGAGGCGCACATCTTCTTGGGGTCCATCCAGCCGATGCCGTGCTGGCGATAGCGCTCGGTGTTCATCAGGCTGAGGCCGAGCTTGGTGTTGGCGCGGATGTAGTCCAGGTTGATTTCCGGCACGCGCTTCTTGTAGATGGCGATCGCCGCCTCCGGATCGGCCATCACGTCACGCCAACCCTGATAGGACGCCTCAAGGAAGGCCCTCAACGCCTTCGGCCGGTTCTTCATGGTGTCTTCGCTGGCCATGATCGACATCGAATACATGTCGAAGCCGAAATCGGCCCAGGGCATCATCACCGCCGTGCCGGGGCCGCCCATCGCCTTGTCGTAGTTCGGCTGGCCGGTGAGATAGTCGCCCACCGCGTCGACGCGCTTCTCGCTCACCGCCGCCACCTTGGCGGAGGGCTCGACATTGACCCAGGTGACCTTGTCCATGTCGATGCCGTGGAGCTTGGCGAAGGCCGGCCAGATCTGGCGCTGGCCGTCACCCGGCGGCGCCGCGATGGTGTGGCCTTCCAGGTCCTTCGGCTTGCGGATCGGCATGTCGGGACGGCTGAAGACGTTCAGCGGCGTCTTGTCGAAGACCATGCCCACGGTCTTGATCTTGGCGCCACGCGAGACGGCGGCGATAATCACGGCGGCATCGGCGAGGCCGGCATCGGCGCGGCCGGTATCCACCTTCGCGATCGAGTCGCCCGATCCCTTCGAGTTCTCCAGCGTCACGTCGAGGCCGGCCTTGGCGTAATAGCCCTTGTCGAGCGCCACCCAATAAGCCGTGTGGTCACCCACCGGAAACCAGTTCAGGGCGAACTTGAATTTCTCCTGCGCCTGTGCGCCGGAAGCACTCGTGAGCGCCAAAGCCATCAGCGCGCCCAACACTGTCTTGAACCGTCTCATCGCTACCCTCCCGTTATGTTAGTTATGCCCCTTAGGGGTTCTCGCCATTCTCGGCCCATGGCGTGAGAATGCGCGTCAGCATCGCCACGATTCCGAAAGTTACAAGGCCGACCAGCGAAATCCAGAACAGGGCGGCAAAGGCCACCGCGGTGTCCATGCTGCTCTGGGTCGCGATGATGACATAGCCGAGGCCGCGCTGCGAGGCGACGAATTCGCCAACGATGGCGCCAACGACCGCCGATGTGGCGGTAATCTTCAACGCGCTGAGAATGAACGGATAGGCATTCGGAATCCGGATTTTGACGAACACCTTCCATTTCGGCGCGCTGAACACGCGGCCGAGATCCAACAGGTCGCGATCGATCTGGGTCAGGCCCACCGCGGTGTTAATCACCACCGGGAAGAATCCGATCATCGCGCCGATCAGCATGTTCGGCAGGATGCCGTATCCCATCCAGATCAGGAACAAAGGCGCCACCGCGACTTTAGGCAGCGTGTTGACGAAAACCAGGAACGGCATCAGCGCTTGCGAGATGATCCGCGACCACGCGATCATCGTCCCCAGGAACACACCGGCGACCGCCGCGATGACGAAGGCGCCGATAATTTCAACCGCCGTGACCCAGATGTGGCGGCTCCAGGGTATCTCGCCGTTGGTCAGCGCGGCGAACACCGAGGCCGGCGAAGGCAGCAGATATTCGCGGATGCCGCCGACCGAGACGGCGAGTTGCCAGGCGATCAGCAGGATGACGAAAAGCGATACGGTCGGCAGACGCGCGACGAGCCAGCGCATTGACCTCATCATGCCGCCTGCTCCTTCAATGCTGCCTTGCCGTCGCCCGAAAGCCAGCGCTCCAGATTGGCGGCGACGAACCCATCGTCAGTGAGATGCGGGTAGGATTGCGACACGCGGGTCAGTTCCTTGGCTTGCCCCGGACTCAACCCCTCCTCCGGATCGAGGCACCAGATGCCCTTCAACAAGCCCTGACGGCGAAGAATCTCGTGACAGCCGGCAATGCAGCCGCGAAAACCATGGGCGACGTCGAACAGCGCCGAATTGCAATCCGTCACCTGCGGATCCAGCGCCAGCAGATCGGCGCTGATGCCTTGCGTCGCCGCCTCGGCCTGACACCGCGCCAGCAATGCTACAGCCGCTCGCACCCAGACCGACCAATGGCCGAGCAGGCCGCCCTTGATCCGCACGGTGACCGGCTGGCCGTCGCGCATGAGCCGGTAGGGCGTCACCAGGTCGGTCACGATGTGATCGTCGTTGCCGGTGTAGAGCGTGATCCGGTCCTCGGCCTTCGCCGCCACCACGCCGCGAACCACGTCCAGCGTGGCATAGCGGTTAAACGGCGCCATTTTGATCGCCACCACGTTTTCGATGGCGGCGAAGCGGCGCCAGAAATCGAACGACAGGCGGATGCCGCCGACCGAGGGTTGCAGGTAGAACCCGACCAGGGGGATTTCGCGGGCGACCGCCGTGCAATGCGCGATCAGTTCGTCCTCGCTCGCGCCCGCCATGGCGGCCAGACTGAGCAAACCGGCGTGATAGTCCAGATCACGCGCGATCGCCGCTTCCCGGCAAGCCTGCGCGGTGCGGCCGGCGAGGCCGCCGATCCGGATCAGCGGCCGGGTGGTCCACGCGGCGGCGGTTTCCGCGGCGAGCTTCAGCACCGGCTCGTAGAGGCCGACCTCGCGAATGGCGAATTGCGTAGTATGCACGCCGACGGCGAGGCCGCCGGAACCCGCGTCAACATAATAGCGCGTCAACGCGCTCATGCGCGCGCGATCGAATTGCCGGCGCTCGTCCAGCGCCAGCGGATGCGCCGGGATGACGGCGCCCCGACGCAGCAGATCCAGCACCGCCGCCGGAATATCGCTCCAAAGCCGTGCCATCGTTTTCGCTCCTCACCCCAGTTCCGGCCCGGCGACCGCGAACGATCGCGTCATATCGCCGACCGATCCGGCCCGGCCGCGCACCATCCGCTCGAACCCGCGCTGGCGACGGAAGCCGAGTTGTTCGAGATGCGCGGCGAAGGCGACCTGATCGTCATAAGCGTCGATGAAAATGCCGCCTCCCATGCGCGACACCATGGCGTCCAGCAGCGCGATGGCCCCAGCTTCGTCCGGCGCCGTCAACGGTCCGATCAGGGTCGCAATGCGGCCCGCGCGCGACAGCGCGAAGCCGTCACGCGACGGCAGGCCGAGCGCGACGACGTTCGGCCGGCTCAAAAGATCGGCGAGGATGAATTTTCGCGGAACACCCGACACCTGCTCGTCCAGCGGCTGGATCCAGCCGATGTCATCGGGTCGCAAGTCCACCTGCGGCGCGGCGGCAACAAGCGCCTCACCGGGATGCTGCCAGCGGGTGATGCGGCGCACAGTCGCGAATCCCAACGGACGATAAACTTCCGCGCCGGCGGCGGTGGCGTCCAGCACCGCCGCCGAGCCGCGCGCTTCGAGCCAGGCCAGGCAATCGGACACCAGCCGGCTGGCGAGACCACGGCGGCGATGGCTGGCCGTCACCAGCACCATGCTGATCCAGGCCAGGTCGGCGCCGACCGGCAGGGCCAAGGCCGAGGCGACCAGCGCGCCATCCTTATCGTCCTCGACGCCGATGGCATGGCCGTGCCCGATCATCAGCAGCCAATCGGGCGCGATCTGATTCCAGCCAGCCTCCGCCGACAGCGCCAGCGCCTCGGGCAGATGCCGGGGTTCCAGCTTCACGCTGCCGAGCGGGTCAGTATTCGCCATCCCGATTCTCGAACTTGGTTGGCTTGTTCAAGCTTTGACCGTTGCCGGCGACCCAGTCGGCCACCCAGTCCAGCATCACTTTAAGGGGCACTTGCGGATAGCCGAACAGCCGCATCGTCTCGGCGGCGTTATTCAGCCACGCCGTCCGCGCCGGCTCGCCGACGAAATGCGCGGGCTTGCCGAGACGACGCGCCAGCTCCGTCGCCAGCCACTTCACCGAAAGCGTCTCCGGACCGGTGACGTTGACCGGCGTGGTCGGGGCCGTCGCATGCGCCAGGCACCGCAAGGCGTAGCGGTTGGAGTCGCCCTGCCAGACGACATTGACGTGCCCCGTGGTGAGGTCCACCGGCTTGCCGTCACGGATCTTGACCGCGATGTCATGCAGCACGCCGTAGCGCAGGTCGATCGCATAATTGAGCCGTATCAGGCGACCCGGCGTACCGTGCAGCGCGGAAAAATACTGAAACAGTCGTTCTCGGCCGACGCAGGAATTGGCGTATTCGCCCGGCGGGTTCAGCGGCGTCTCCTCGGTGGCGCCGATCTCATCGATGCCAAGGAAGGGATAGACGCAGCCGGTGGAGAAGGCGACGATGCGCGCATCGGTGAAGGTCTCGGCCACCGCGCCCGACACATACGTATTCATCGCCCATGTGCGCGGCTGATCGTCGGCGGCGCCGAACTTCATGCCGGCCATGAAGACGATATTCTTGACCTTCGGCAACGCCAGAAGCGCGGCGCGATCCATGAGGTCGCACTGGATCGTCTCGATGCCCCAGTCTTCGAGCTGCCGACGCAGGCTCGCTTCAGTGAACCGCGCGACGCCGATCACCCGCTTTCCGGGCGCGGCACGCTTGGCCATGCGCGCGAGGCTCGGGCCCATCTTGCCGCCCACCCCCAACACCATGATATCGCCGTCCAGACCCTGCAACTCCCGCCGCAAGACGGCATCGGGACGCGACAGGATCTCATCCAAAGCCTCGATATCGGCGATCCGGTCAGGCAAGACCTCGTCTGCGATATCGGATCCGGATTCCCGCTTCATCTGTTCAAAAACTCCTCTCAGCCAGGACCGGCCGACGATCCAACCATGGCGCGGCCTGCTCGAAGGCCCAGGACGCCTGCAACACCAGAAGATCACGGTGGCGCGGGCCGATCAAATGCAGGCCGACCGGCAGCCCCTCCGACGTCATGCCGCACGGCAGGCTGGCGGCCGGCTGACGGGTCAGGTTGAAGGGTTGCGTGAAGGCATACCATTCGCGCAACCCGTAGCCCTCCGGCGCGTCGCGCGCCGCATCGAACGCGGCGACGCAGGTGACCGGCGTCAGCAGCAGGTCATAGCGCTGATGAAATTGTTGCATTTGCCGCGCCAGTCGCGCCCGCTGCATCTCGGCATCGAGATGATCGACGGCGCTGGCGCCGCGACTTTGCTCGATGCGCTGCACCAGGTCGCGATCCATCACCGCGAGTTGCGCGGGGCTGAAGCGATGAAAAGCGTAATCGGTGAGGCCGCGCATCAGCTTGGCCGCGATCTCGCACGGATCGTCGAACACCTTCTCGACCAGATCGACCCTGGAACCGAGCCTTTCGAACACCTTCACCGCATCTTCGACCAAGGCTGCGACTTCCGCGTCGACCCGCGCGCCGCAGAGCGTCGGGCTATAGGCGATGCGCCAGGTTTTCGGATCGGCGGCGAGATTGCTCTCATACTGGATCGGATCATAAGGCAACGCGTCGCAATCGCGCTCATCGGGCCGGCTGACGACGCTCAGCATCAGCGCGGCATCGGTGACGGTGCGCGCGATCGGACCGAAGCCGGCCAGCGTCGCATAGGGTGTCGGCGGATACATCGGCACCCGGCCGCCGCCGGGCTTGAAGCCGTACACGCCGCAGAAATTCGCCGGCACGCGGATCGAGCCGCCGGCATCGGTGCCGACCGCCAGCGCGGAAACGCCGGCCGCGACCGACGCCGCGGCGCCGCCGCTGGAACCGCCCGGCGTGCGCGCCGGATTCCACGGATTGCGCGTGACGCCGCACAACGCCGTGCTGGTGGTGGCCTTGGCGGCGAATTCGCTGGTGGTGGTCTTGCCGAAAATGACCGCGCCCTGCTCGCGCAGCCGCGCCACGATCGGGCCATCCTCATTCCAGGGCTGCGCCGGATCGATCGCCTTGGAACCGCGCAGCGTCGGCCAGCCCTTGGTGAGGATGATGTCCTTGATCGAGACCGGCACGCCGTCGAGCGGCCCCAGCGGCGCGCCGCGCTGCCAGCGCACCTCGGACGCACGGGCGGCAACCTGTGCGGCAACCGGATCCAGCAAACAAAAGGCATTGATCGCGGGATTAAGGCCCTCGGCGCGCCGCAGCACGGTCGCTGTCGCCTCCACGGGCGACAGGCGCCGGGCGCGATAACCCGCCACAAGCTCGGACGCCGTGGCCCAGGCCAAATCCCGCATGTCCCTCCTCATGGTCTAATCAACCAGTTGGTTGAGAAAAAACCAGATTCTCCGGCCTGTCAAGGTGACGCCCCCAAGCCCCGTTCCGATGGAATCGGAAACGGGAGACAAGACTTTTGCTTCAACGCGTTGTCTTCACGCCAACCGGCCGTCGCCGGGTCGAAACCGGCTATGGCCAGGCGAAGGCCGGTATCCGCCTCGCTTGAAAACGCTGCGACCGTGACGTCACGGTCGCAGCGCGCTCATCATCATCTCGACGACATGACGACGGCGCGCGGTGACTTCCGCTGCATCGCTGAGATTTCGCCCGAAGATCGCCGACAGCGTATGAACGTTGTTGAAGTAGAAGAAGCCGAGACCGGCAATCGAGATATAGACCTGGAGCGGGTCGAGATTCTTCCGGAACAGACCTTCCTCCGCGCCACGCTTCAGGATGGCGTCAAGCGTGCTCAATAGCGGCGTGTTGAGCCGCTGGAGATTGACGATCTGCTTGAGGTGCTTGCCTTTGTGAAGGTTCTCATCCGTGAGCAGAAAAACAAAATCACGGTTCTCGGCAAGGTAATCGAACGACATCTCGATCAGCCGGCGCATGGCGGCCTTCGGTTTCCGGCGTCCGAGGTTCAGCGCGCGTTCGCGCTCGCGTATTCCATTATACGTCAACTCCAGCACCTTGGCGTAGAGTTTTTCCTTGTTGCCGAAATGGTGGTAGACGAGTTGCTTGTTCACGCCGGCGACGGCGGCGATGGTGTCGACCCGCGCGCCTTCATAGCCACGGCTGGCGAATTCCTGTCGCGCGGCGGCCAACAGCAGGTCGCGGCCAGTCTGTTGCTG
This sequence comes from Xanthobacteraceae bacterium, assembly GCA_023954195.1. Classification (GTDB taxonomy): domain Bacteria; phylum Pseudomonadota; class Alphaproteobacteria; order Rhizobiales; family Xanthobacteraceae; genus 62-47. The sequence goes on along the minus strand of JAMLIK010000003.1, from coordinate 466,995 downwards.
TTTGATGCCATTCTTGCTTCGCTTCGCCCCCGCAGCCGACATGCCTGTCCTCTCGCCCGATCAACCGAATGTTTGATCGCGCACTATACAGGGACAAGCCGTGAATTCCACGAGGCCGCGAAGCCGGGTGCCGGTCGCGGATGGCCCCGCCATCCGAGCCCGCAATTGTTCCGCGACGGATACATCCAGCAGCGGACCGATCCGCCACGCGCAAACGCTACAGGTCCTGGAGCGGGCGAAGGGAATCGAACCCTCGTATGCAGCTTGGGAAGCTGCCGTTCTACCATTGAACTACGCCCGCGATCAGGTCTCGCCTCTGATTTAGCCGAGACCGCCCGGCAGGCCAAGCCCCGTCGTCGGGGCCGGCGATACAATTCGACCGGACGGCCGCATCGAACCCGTCCCCGACGCCGAATCCACGTCCCCGTTACCCGATCGACCAGACCAGCGGCGGCCGCCCGCCCGGCGCGGCCACGAGTTTCACCGGAATGAACCGGCCGCAGCCCGCGGCCAGCCCCTCCACCAGCCCCTCCAGCAGCCGCAGGCAGGCCGGATGATAGTCAGGGAGGCCGGCCATCAGCTTCCAGTTCTGCTGATGAAGCTCGAAGCCGCCCGCCGAGGCTGTCAGCTCGACGGCATCGTCCTGCGCCGAAAACAGCGCGCGGAGAAACTCGGCGAACTCTTTCGGGCCGCCGCGCGCGGCGCCGAGCCCAGGCGCGATCTCGTCGAAATACTGCATTCCGATCAGCTTACCGGTGAGATGCAGCAGATAGCCGGCGTCGAGCGGGCCGAACACCTGCACGGCCACCGGCGCGGCGGTGCGGACATATTCCATCGCGTAGTTGCGATGCGCCTTCTCAAGGCGCGGTCGCGGCCAGCTCTCGACCGGCAGGGCCGGCGCGCTGACGGGATCGAATGCCGGCGCTTCGAGATGCGGCGCGAATACCAGCCGCTGGTCGATGGTCAGTGGCTGGTCGTATTCGCAGTAATAGCCTTCCAGTCCGTCCTGTCCCTCGACCGATTGCTTGGTGCAGACAAAGCCGAGGTGGAGATTGCCGAGCGCCACGCCGTTGTTGGCGTGCCAGCCGCGCAGCATGGCGCGCGACACCTCGCCCGGCACGCCGCAGATCGCGGTGCCGCGCCAGGCCCAGCGCGGCGGCGGGTAGCGCACCCATGCCTTGCGGTCGGTCTCGTACATGTATTCGACATGCACCCCGCCGATCCAGTTCGACAGATAGTGATACTGCGCCGCCGCCACCGCCGGCGGCAGCTTGTCGAGGCCGAGCTTGGTCAGCCCCGGCAGGAAGCGCCCCTGCTGCTGGCGGCGGAACACCCGGAACACGAACTCGGCCGCGTCCGCCGCGCCGCGCCGGCTGACGATGGTCAGGATCAGGCCGGTGAAATAAGCGTGATGCAGATCGGCGACGCCGCGCCAGCCGCGCCATTTCGGGTCGGTGCCGTCGAGTTGAATGGTTGCCATGCATCGCCTCCGCTGTTGCGGGCGCAGCGAAGCAATCCGGGGCGGCGAAGTCAAACGAATGCGGCCGTTCGGGCATGGCCTGCAAGGTTGGGGAAATTTGCAACACGGACAGCGTCGTCCCTGCGCAGGCAGGGACCCATGCGCCGCAGCGGGTCAGATTCATCCCCGCAGGGCTTGTTCGACAATAGCCAAAGCCAGGAGTTATAGGTCCCTGCCTGCGCAGGGACGACGGCTGATCGGCGCTACACCCGAAAATGTTTCGACAGCTTCAATCCCTGCGCCTGATAGTTCGAGCCGATGGTCTGGCCGTAGAGCGCATCGGGGCGCGCCAGCATCCGCTCGTAGATCAGCCGGCCGACGATCTGGCCGTGTTCGAGGATGAACGGCACCTCGCGCGAGCGCACTTCCAGCACGGCGCGCGCGCCGCGCCCGCCGGCGCCGGCGTGGCCGAAGCCGGGATCGAAGAAGCCGGCGTAATGGACGCGGAACTCGCCGACCAGCGGATCGAACGGCACCATTTCGGCGGCGTAGTCCGGCGGCACCTGCACGGCTTCCTTTGATGCGAGAATATAGAACTCGCCGGGATCGAGAATCAGGCTGCGATCGGGCCGCGCCGCGATCGGCTCCCAGAACTCGTTCACCGGATAGCCGCCGCGGCGGTCGATATCGACCACGCCGGTGTGGCGCTTGGCGCGGTAGCCGACGAAGCCGCCGGAATGCTCGCCGGACAGATCGACGCTCACCGCCAACCCACCGGTGAGATCGGCGTCGTCGCAATCGACCAGCCCTTCTTCCTCGTGCAGCGCCTCCAGCTCATCGGTGGTGAGCACGGCGTCGCCGGTGCGGAAGCGCACCTGCGACAACCGCGAGCCCTCGCGCAACAGCACCGGAAACGTCTTCGGGCTGATCTCGGCGTAGAGCGGGCCGTGATAACCGGCGCCGATCATGTCGAACCGCCGCGTGCCGTCGGCGATGACGCGGGTGAACACGTCGAGCCGACCGGTCGAGCTTTTCGGATTGGCGGCGGCGACGATCTCCGGCGGCAGCGCCAGGCTTTCCAGCAGCGGCACGATGTAGACGCAGTTGGTTTCCAGCACCGCGCCGTCGCTGAGGTCGATTTCGTGCAGCTTCAGTTCGTCGATGCGGTCGGCGACCCGCGCGCCCGGCCCCGGCAGGAAACTGGCGCGCACCCGATAGGCGATGTTGCCGAGCCGCAGGTCGAGGCTGGCCGGCTGGATCTGGCTTTCCACGAACGGATATTCCGGCAGGATCAACCCGGCATCGGCCATCGCCGCGATCATGCGGTCGGACAGAATGCCATCGGCATCGGGATCAAGCGTGAACGGCACTTGAAGCCTCCTTGAGGTGGCGCGTCCGCCGGCTTGCGCGCGGAATACACGGTTTTACCGGTTATCCGATGGCCGGCTTGACGGGAAGGGCCGGCCGAATTATTGGTGTCAGTTATCCCGTGGTGATTTGAGCCGGCCGGCTTGCAGCCACGTTAAACAACTCGCTAAACAGGCCGGGGACGCATGATCCCGGCCTTTTGTCTGAAGGCCGGATTTTTTATGGCCGATGTCCGGGCGGCCATCGGAGGTCATATGTCCATCGGCAAACCCGCCACACCATCCTATCATCCCGAAACCCGGCTGATCCATGCCGGCGTGCTGCGCTCGCAATTCAACGAAACGGCGGAGGCGCTGTTTCTCACGCAGGGCTTCGTCTACGACACCGCCGAACAGTGCGAGGCGCGCTTCAACGGCGAGGATCCCGGCTTCATCTATTCGCGCTTCTCCAATCCCAACGTCGCGATGTTCGAGCGCCGGATGTGCGAACTCGAAGGCGCGGAAGCGGCGCGCTCAACCGCCACCGGCATGGCCGCGGTCACCACCGCGATGCTGGCGCCGCTGCGCGCCGGCGACCACGTCGTCGCGGCGAAAGCGATGTTCGGCTCCTGCCGCTACGTGGTGGAGGACCTGCTGCCGCGCTACGGCATCGCCTCGACGCTGGTGGACGGCCTCGACCTCGATCAATGGCGCGACGCGATGCGGCCCAACACCCGCTCGTGCTTCCTCGAAAGTCCGACCAATCCGACGCTCGACGTGCTCGACATCGGCGCCATCGCGGCGATCGCGCATGACGCCGGCGCGCGGCTGATCGTCGATAACGTGTTCGCGACGCCGATCTGGCAAAGCCCGCTGTCGCTCGGCGCCGACGTGGTGGTCTATTCCGCGACCAAGCACATCGACGGACAGGGCCGCTGTCTCGGCGGCGTCATCCTGTCGTCGGACGCCTTCATTCAGGAGCACATCCACACCTTCCTGCGCCAGACCGGCCCGTCGATCTCGCCGTTCAACGCCTGGACGCTGACCAAGGGCCTTGAGACGCTGGCGATCCGCGTCCGGCAGCAGACCGCCAACGCCGCCGCCATCGCCGACGCCCTGGCGGCGCATCCGAAAATCGCGCGGCTGATCTATCCGAGCCGCGCCGATCATCCGCAGGCCGATCTGGTGAAGAAGCAGATGCGCGCCGGCTCGACGCTGATCGGGTTCGAGGTGAAGGGCGGCAAGGCGGCCGCGTTCCGCTTCCTCAACGCCTTGAAGCTCGCGCGCATCAGCAACAATCTCGGCGACGCCCGCAGCCTCGTCACCCATCCCGCCACCACCACGCACCAGCGGCTGCCGATCGAGGCCCGCGCCGAACTCGGCATCGGCGAGGGTTTCGTGCGCTTCTCGGCCGGGCTGGAGCACGCCGACGATTTGATCGACGACATCGACGCCGCGCTGGAAACGGCGTAGTCGTCCCCGCCTCTGTTTCCGTCGCTGCGAGGAGCGCAAGCGACGAAGCAATCCAGTACTTCCCTCGTGGCTTCTGGATTGCTTCGCGGAGCCTGTGCTCGGACGGCGCGGAGCGCCGATCCGAGTGCTCGCAATGACGGAGGACATGAGCCGCCGCCCGACGCCAATCGAAAACTCACCGTCCTCACATCGGCTGATAAGTCAGCACCTCGGACGGCACACTGACGCCGGCTTGAGCCTCCCCGACCGAGCGGATGATGTCGTCGCCCAGGAGTTGCGCGAAGCAGGCGTAGCCCCAGTCGTTCATATGCAGGCCGTCGGCGATCGAGAAGCGGTCGAACGCCAGCGATTGCTTCTCGTGCCACTCGCGCATCACCGCGAAGCGCGGGAAAATCCCGACATGGTGCTGGCCCGCCACCTTGTTCAGAAGCCGAACCATGCGGCCGGCGCTTTCGCCCTTCTGGTTCACCGCCGGGACATATTGCGGATCGACCAGCACCACGTCGGCGCCGGCGGCCTGGATGCGGGAAATCCCCTCCTCAACCTGCGCGACGGTCGCGGTGGCGTCGAGGTTGCGCAGGATCGCGTTGGTGCCGACCTGCCAGATCACCAGATCGGGCTTCTCGTCGATCACCGCCTGCTTGAGTCGCGCCAACATCTCCGGCGCGTCCTCGCCGCCCCTGCCGCGGTTGAGCACCGTGATGTCGGCGGTCGGATATTTGCGCTTGAGTTGCGCGGCCAGCCGGTTGGGATAGGTGAATTCCGGCGCCGTCGAACCATAGCCCTGGGTCGAGGACGATCCGAAGGCGATGATGGTCACCGGCCGGTGCTCGGCGAGCTTGCGCGCGACATGCGGCAGCGACCGCATCGTCTTGGCGACGCCCTTGGGCGACAGGCACGGCACCCGGCGGAAGATATCGGCCGCCCGCGTCGCAGCATCCTTCACCTTGGCGACGGCTTTCGACGCCGCGCCGGATGCGGACGGCTCGACCGAGGCGGTCGCGGCGCCGGCGATGTCGCGCGACGTCGTCTGCGCGCGCGCCGAGGTCACGGGACCCGCAGGGGAAAGCAAAACGACGGCGGACAGGGCCGTCAGGGCAACGGCCCAGACAGAACGGCGGCGGACAATCATTGACGAGGAGTCCTCAACTCTGCGGGGTTGACGCGCGCGGCACCGATCACGAAGCTCGCCAGCGCGCGGCCGAGACAATCATGAACCCGCTTGGCCAGATCGATGCCGCGCGAGTTATTGAACAGATCGAACTGACCGGTCTCGTTCCAGTGATGCATGATGGCGAAACGGTCGAACAGCGGCGCCCCGTGCTGCTGAGCGACGACGCGCAGCACGTCGAGATAGGGCGCGGTAGTAATCATGGTTTCCATGCGCGGACCGTATTGCAGGTTCATCAGCACCACGTCCGAGCCGCGTTTCTGCAAGGTCGCGACCCCTTCGTCGACGGCGGTCCTGAAATCGTCGGGATCCACCGCCCGCATTGCATCGACGGTTCCGGTCTGCCAGATCACCAGGGTCGGCGGCTGGCCCTCGCCGAGGATCTGCCCCAGTTCGCCGGACACCTCGGCCGCCGTCTTCTTGATCTGCAACCGCAGGTCGACCTTGACCGCGACGCCCGGCAGCTTGTCGCGCAGGGCGGCTTCCATGCGGCCCGGAAAGCCGCTGCCGTTGGGCGCGACCACGGTGGCGGAGCGGCTGCCGATCACCAGGATGTCGAGCCGGCCGTCGGTCTTCACCGCCTCAGCCACCTTTTTCAGCTCGCTTTCGCTGCTCAGGAGATAGGCGGGAACTTCGCAGCCGGACGGCGGCGACGCGCTCTCGGCCCGCGCCGGGGCGATCCCCCCCAGCCAAGCAATACTCAGCAAGGCAAGTGCGGTCAGGCCGGCGGTGGCCCTCATGATCCCCCTCCCGCCAAGTCAGCGTTCGTTTCGGCGCTTTTCGCGTCCTTTCCGCCCTTGGCTGCGACGTGCTTATACCATGAAAACACCGCCGCGGCGGCCGACATGATGACAATTCCCGACAGACTGACAACGAAGTGAATCACCGCGCCGCCGGAGACTTCCGCCAGCACGAAATGACCGGCGAAAGCCAGGAACACCCCAAGGCAGAAGATTTCCAGCGAATGCTGGCCGCACAGGATCGCCGGCCGGAGCCATGGCGAACGCAGCCCCGGCCAGTCGCTGGGTAGCAGATAGACGGTCAGCGCCGCCAGCGCCAGGAAGTGCATGAAACGCAGGACGTCGAGATCGGTCTTGTTGATCGGGTACATCCACTGCTCGATCACGCGCGGCACGAAATGACCGAGCTGGGGCAGATGCCAGGTCATGGTGATGAAGAACGCCGCCAACAGATAAACGACGCAGAGCGCCATCAGAACGCGCGACGATAGCAGGGGAGCCATGCGCCTCGCGCCGCCCAGCGCGCACCAGGCGCCGAACACGAACAGAAGCTGCCAGGCGAACGGATTGAAGAACCAGACCCCGTTGGGATAGGCCGGCAGATTGAGGTTGAACTCCCAGGCAAGCGCGTAGAGCCCGACCGACAGGCCCAGCGTCAGGTCCGGCTTGCGCTGCATCAGCCAAAGGATCGGCGGCAGGAACAGCATCAGCACGATGTAGAGCGGCAGCACGTCCATGTTGACCGGACGGAACTTCAGCAACAGCGCCTGGACGATGGTGACATCGGGCTGCTTGAGGAAGTCGAGAATGCCCATTTCCTCGGTGTAGAGCGGGTTCTCGAAGCTGGTGGCGACGTAGGAAATCTCCGCCAGGAAGATCGTGAACAGGAATACGTGGGCGACATAGATCTGCCAGACCCGCTTGAGGATGCGCGCGCCCGCCACCACGAAGCCGCGCTCCGTCATGGCGCGGCTATAGACGAACGCCGCCGTATAGCCGGAGATGAAAATGAAGATCTCGGTGGCGTCGCTGAATCCGTAGTTGCGGATGGTCAGCCAGGTGAACAGGTTGGGCGGCAGGTGATCGACGAAGATCAGCCACAGCGCCAGCCCGCGAAACAGGTCGAGCCGCAATTCGCGCTCGCCGCCCGCCGCGACGGCCGGCTTGCAAGGCGCCGGCGGCGGCGCAGGCACGAGCGGGGCATCAACGGTCGCGCGGCCGTCCCCGGCGGCGCACGCCGGCCGCGCGCTGTGGGATGATGGATCGGTGACGGACGTCATCTGCTCCGCGAATCTGAAGGCTGGATATGCACCCGACGCTCCCGCGACAAGCCGGCGCGGCGGCGACCGCCGCCCCGGCGGATCGCCGCTGTCACGGGACCGGCGCGCTTCTCACCGACAACTATGTTGAAATCGCGGTCGCCCCGGCGGGGGCATTTGGTTCCATGCACCGATTTGGATATGGTGGCGCGAGCTTGGAGAGACGCTTGGCATGTACCGCGCCGTCACCCGCCAGATCGAAGTCACCGTCGAACCGAACTTCATGCCGGATCGGTCGTCGGAGACCGAACCCCTTTTTTTCTGGTCCTACACCGTGGTCATCACCAATGCGGGACCGGAAACCGTGCAGTTGCGCACCCGGCACTGGATCATCACCGACGCCGGCGGCCGCACCCAGGAGGTGCGCGGCGAAGGTGTCGTCGGGGAACAGCCGACGCTCGCCCCCGGCGAGCGCTTCCGCTACACCAGCAGCGTGCCGCTGACGACCCCGTCCGGCTTCATGACCGGACGCTATCAGATGGTGACCTCGCGCGGCGAACGCTTCGAGATCGACATCCCGACCTTCTCGCTCGACAGCCCGCAGGCCCGGCGGACGCTGAATTGAAAGCCGCCGGCAGCAAAACGCATCCGCTGCCAAAACAACTGCCCGTCGTCACCGGGCTTGACCCGGTGACCCATCAGTTTCGAGAACCTCTTGCGAAGATGGATGGCCGGATCAAGTCCGGCCATGACGAAATCCTTGTGGTCGCCGAGGGTGTTACTCCACGTCCGCTTCCTGCGGCGTGAACTCATAGACCGAGCTGCAAAACTCGCAGGTGACGACCACCTTGCCGTCCTTGACCATGTCGGCGCGGTCGGCGGCCGCGAACCGCGACAGCATGCCGGACACCGCCTCGCGCGAGCAGGAACATTTCGCCCGCACCGGCAGGGTGGGGAACACCCGCACGCCGCGCTCATGGAACAGGCGATAGAGCAGCCGCTCGCCCGACAGGTCGGGGTCGATCAGTTCGATATCCTCGACGGTGCCGATCAGCGACTGACCCTCCACCCAAGCGTCGTCCTCGGCTACCTGATGCGGATCGCTGCCCTGCGGCGCGTCGCCGGGATGGAGATCGGCCTGCCGCGCCCGCTCCGGCGCCTTGGGCAGGAACTGCAACAAGAGCCCGCCGGCGCGCCAGCGATGTTTCGGGCCATCGCCCGCGCCGCCGCGCCATTCCTCGCCGACCGCGATCCGCACGCGGGTCGGGATCTGCTCGGAGCGCAGGAAATATTCGTGCGCGGCGTCTTCCAGGTCGCCGCCGTCGAGCGCCACCAGCCCCTGATAGCGGCTCATGGCGGCGCCCTGGTCGATGGTCATGGCGAGGTGCCCGCGCCCGAGCAGCGCCGCCGAGTCCTGCCCTTCCACCAGCCGCGCCGCGTCGAAGCGGGCATAGGCGCGCAGCCGGTCCGGCAACTGGAAATCGACGATCATCAGCGACACCGGACCGTCGGTCTGGGTTTGCAGGATGAAGCGGCCGTCGAATTTCAGCGACGAGCCGAGCAGCGCCGCCAGCACCACGGCCTCGCCGACCAGCTTGGCGACGGGCGCCGGATAGGCATGCTTCTCCAGCAGTTCGTCCAAAGCCGGACCGAGCTTGGTGAGGCGGCCGCGCAGATCGAGCGCGTCGACGCTGAACGGCAGCACCGCGTCGTCGAGCGGCACCGCGGACGGCGCGCGGGCGGGGGTGTCAGGCGTGATGTTTTGATCGGGAAAGGGCTCTGTCATGGCGCTCTATCTGGGGTCGGCGAGGCACATTGCAAACCCCGCCGCAACGGGAGACCGGCGTTGCGTCGAGTCCGCAACACAGCTCCGGGCGTGGCTCGAAACAGCTCAAGCGGGATCAAACAATCTCAGCGGCGTCCTCGCGCGAGCGAGGACCCATAACTCCTGGCGTTGGTTGTTATAAACAGCCTTGAGCAATGGAGCCGAACCGCTGCGACGTATGGGTCTCCGCCTGCGCGGGGACGACGATGTTCGTGTTGCGAATCCGCGCACAAAACGAATTTCCGGCCAGGATCTCGGCTTCGCCCCCTATTCCACCGCGTGGAGGCACCACGCCAGCACGCCCTTTTGCGCGTGCAGGCGGTTCTCGGCCTCGTCGAACACCACCGATTGCGGGCCGTCGATCACCTCGTCGGTCACCTCGTCGCCGCGATGCGCCGGCAGGCAGTGCATGAACAGCGCGTCGGGCTTGGCGAGCCCCATCAGGCGCGCGTTGACCTGATACGGCTTCAGCACGTTGTGGCGATGCTCGCCGTCCTTGTCGCCCATCGACACCCAGGTATCGGTGACGATGCAGTCGGCGCCGCGGACCGCCGCTTCCGGATCGGTGCCGACGGTGATGGCAGCGCCGGAGGACTTGATCCAGTCCTTCAGCAATTTGTTGGGCGCGAGCTGCGGCGGGGTCGCCACGTTCAGCTTGAAGTTGAAGCGTTCGGCGGCATGCGCCCACGACGCCAGCACGTTGTTATCGTCGCCGGTCCAGGCCACCGTGCGGCCCTCGACCGGCCCGCGATGCTCCTCGAAGGTCATCAGATCGGCCATCACCTGGCAGGGATGCGAGCGCCGCGTCAGGCCGTTGATGACCGGCACGGTGGCGTGCGCCGCCAGTTCCAGCAGCGCCTCGTGGTTGAGAATACGGATCATGATGGCGTCGACATAGCGCGACAGCACCCGCGCGGTGTCGGCGATGGTCTCGCCGCGCCCCAGTTGCATCTCGGCGCCGGTCAGCATGATGGTTTCGCCGCCGAGCTGGCGCATGCCGACGTCGAACGACACGCGGGTGCGGGTCGACGGCTTGTCGAAGATCATCGCCAGAGTCTTGCCGGCGAGCGGTTTGTCCGCCTTGCCGCTCTTGAGCCGGGCCTTGATGGCCTTGCCGGCGTCGAGAATGCGGCGCAGCTCCGGCGCGGAAATCTCGGTGAGATCGAGGAAGTGCCGCAACTCGCTCATTGCGCCGCCTCGCGCTTGGCGGCCGCCGACACCGTCGCGCAGGCCCGCTCCAGCCGCGCCACCGCGTCGTCCAGTTCCGCCTCGGTGACGATCAGCGGCGGCAGGAAGCGCACCACATTGTCGCCGGCGGCGACCGTTAGCAGTTTTTCGTCGCGCAGCGCATGGATGAGATCGCCCGCGGGCACCACCGCCTTGACGCCGAGCAGCAGCCCCTCGCCGCGCACGTCGGCCAACACGTCGGGATGACGATCGACCACCGACGCCAGCTTCTGCTTCAGCAGCAGCGACATCTTCTGAACATGCGGCAGGAAATCCGGTTCCAGCATCACGTCGAGCACGGCGTTGGCGGCGGCGACCGCCAGCGGATTGCCGCCGAAGGTCGAGCCGTGCGAGCCCGGCGTCATGCCGGAAGCCGCCTCCTCGGTCGCCAGGCACGCGCCGATCGGAAAGCCGCCGCCGAGCGCCTTGGCCAGCGACATCACATCCGGCGTCACGCCGGTCCGCTTGTAGGCGAACAGTTCGCCGGTGCGGCCCATGCCGGTCTGCACCTCGTCGAAGATCAGCAACAGGCCGTTGTCGTCGCAGAGCTGGCGCAGTTCCTTGAAGAAGGCGTTTGATGCCGCGCGCACGCCGCCCTCGCCCTGCACCGGCTCGATCAGGATGCCGGCGGTGGCGGGGCCGATCGCCTTCTTCACCGCGGCAACGTCGCCGAGCGGGACCTGATCGAACCCGTCCATCGGCGGGCCGAAACCTTCGAGATATTTCGCGGCGCCGGTGGCGGCCAGCGTCGCCAGCGTGCGGCCGTGGAACGCGCCCTCGAAGGTGACGATGCGATAGCGCTCGGGATGCCCCTTCATCGCGTGATAGCGCCGCGTCACCTTGATGCAGCATTCCAGCGCCTCCGCGCCGGAATTGCAGAAGAACACCTTGTCGGCGAAGCTCTGCTCGCACAGCCGCGCGGCGAGGCGCTCGCCGTCCGGGCTGTTGAACAGGTTGGACATGTGCCAGAGCTTCGTGGCCTGCTCTTGCAAGGCCGCAACCAGACGCGGGTGGGCGTGGCCGAGCGCGTTGACGGCGACGCCGCTGGTGAAATCGAGATAGCGCTGGCCGTCGACGCCGATCAGCCACGCGCCCTCGCCACGCTCGAAGGCGAGATCGGCGCGAGCGAAAACAGGCAGCAAGTGAGACGGCGCGCTCTTGGTCATGACAAGTCCGATCGAACAACGAAAGAGGGACGGGCATGCCGGCGCGGCGCGAAACCGAACGGCGGCGACAAAAACCCTGTCCCGGAAACGAAATGTGCCGCCTTTCCAGGCGGCACATGCGATTATTCTAGGACGGGTTTGACCGCTGTCAACCTCGCAAGCGGTGCGAAAGGCCGGTTTTCGGAACCCGCCGCTACCGCGCGGTGATGCGGAAGTGCCGCAGCCCATCGCAGAAAAAGCCGATTTTATCGTTTGACTACGGAAGATGTGGACGCGTCGCCCACGACTCTTGCGCGTGAGTCGCCGCATATTGTAGCGTTTCGGCCATCGAGTACGACATCTCGTGCGGCAGTATTGATCCAGCTCAAGTTCTGGCCTCAGCGTCAACGTCCGGTGCGCGACTTGCATCCGGCGAGGGCTAAGGGATTCGAACCTCAGGATTTTGCCGCAGGGATTTTTGAACGGATGACGTCGCCAGCGTGGCCCCTTGACGGCCGCACGACACGAAGGAAACAGTGCGATGACGGTATTGACCTGGTCCGACGAGCGCGTCGAGCAACTCAAGAAGCTCTGGGAGGCCGGCCTCTCGGCCAGCCAGATCGCGGCGGAACTCGGCAACGTGACCCGCAACGCGGTGATCGGCAAGGTTCACCGGCTCGGCCTGTCGGGACGGGCGAAAACGCCGTCCTCGGCGGCCCCGCGCCCGCGCAAGGTGCGCCCGGCGCAGCCGATGATGCGGGTGGCGCGGCCGGTGTCGCGCGGCAACACGGCGCTCGCCCAGGCCTTCGAGGTCGAACTCGAACCGGATCCGATCGCTCATGACAACGTGGTGCCGATGAGCCAGCGGCTGACGCTGCTGGAACTCAACGAAAGCACCTGCCACTGGCCGGTCGGCGATCCCAGCAATCCGGAGTTCTTCTTCTGCGGCGGCAAGTCCCTGACTGGCCTGCCCTATTGCGCGCATCACTCGCGCATCGCCTATCAGCCGGCCGCCGACCGCCGCCGGCAACAGCCGAAAACGCGCTGAGCTTATACTTTGCCCGCGCGGATGCGCCGGCTATCGCGCCAACGATTTTTGATGGAAATAACGAGGCGTCATTGCCGGGCTTGACCCGGCAATCCATCCTCTTGGAGTAACGCATCTTTTTTTGATGGATGCGCGGGTCAAGCCCGCGCATGACGAATCCGTCTCAACCAAACCCGCTCTACGCGGCCAGCCTGCGCGGATGTGCGTGCTGATGCCAGGCCCAGGCCGAACTCACGATCGTCGTCAGGTCGGAATGCGACGGCGTGAAATCGAGCACCGCGCGCGCCGCCGACGGATCGGCGACGAGATAGGTCGGGTCGCCCATCCGCCGCGGCTCGATCCGGTGCGGCACCTCGCGCCCGGTCACCTTGGCGATCGCCGCCAGAATCTCCTTGACCGAGAACCCATGTCCGGTGCCGAGGTTGAAACTGCCGCCGGCGTGACCCGCGAGCAGCAGGGTCAACGCCTTGACATGCGCCGCCGCCAGATCGGTGACATGGATGTAGTCGCGGATCGCGGTGCCGTCCGGGGTGTCGTAGTCGGTGCCGAACACCGCAAAGTCGGGCACATGGCCTTGCAGCGCCATCATCGCGCGCGGGATCAGGTGGGTTTCCGGATCGCGCAGTTCGCCGATGGTGGCGGAAGCGTCGGCGCCGCTGGCATTGAAATAACGCAGGCAGAACGCGCCCAGTCCGTAAGCGCGGCGGTGATCGGCGAGCATCTGCTCGATCATCCACTTCGAACTGCCATAGGGGTTGATCGGCTGGCACGGATAAGCCTCCGGCAGCGCCTTGCTGTCGGCGCTGCCGTAGACCGCGCCGGTCGATGAAAACACCAGCCGGTCGCATCCGGCCGCGCGCATCGCGTCGAGCAGCGCCAGCGTGCCGCCGACATTGTTGGCATAGTACTTGTGCGGATCGACCATCGACTCGCCGACCAGGCTCGCGGCGGCGAAGTGCATCACCGCGACGATCGGGTATTGCCGGAACGCCGACGCCAGCGCCTCGCGATCGTGCAAGTGACCCTCGACCAGCGGCCCGGAAACGAAGTTTCGATGCCCGGTGGAGAAATTATCGTAGCAGACCGGCAGGAAGCCGGCGTCCCGCAACGCCTTGCAGCAATGCGAACCGATATAGCCGGCGCCGCCGGTCACCAGAACCGCGGGCGGCTTGATCGCACCGTTGCTCGTCATGATTTTCCTTCCCAACGCCATACATAAGGACGCGATGGCGAGATCGCGATCTGTCAATCCCATAGAGTAAAATCGATGCCGAACCGTAACCGGCCCGGCGTCAACGACAAAACTGGTAAATTTCACCTTTTTGCGTCACCCGTGCCCCGCGCCTTCGAGATCGCGCCGCAGCCGCCTTCTTTTTGCTGCGTTGCAACGGAACGGTGCGCCGGTCCGCTCGCGGCGAGCGCGAATTTACACATCCGATGTGCGCGAACCGTCCAAAGGTCGAAGGCCGGCAACCGTGACTCGTCCGGCGCGGTTTGTTAAAGCCGGAACGATGGGGAAGCCCGCGGGCGTCGCGCGGCTTCCATCGATTGTTCGACCGAAACAAATTTGCTGGGAGGCAACAGATGGCATCGCGACTCGGGAAACGTGGAATATTGTCGGCGGCGGTTGCGACGTGCAGCCTGCTCGTCGCCGTGCCGGCGCTGGCGCAGGGCGTCAAGATCGGCATTCTGAATGACCAGTCCGGCGTCTACGCCGACTACGGCGGCAAGACCTCGATCGAGGCCGCCAAGATGGCCGTCGAGGATTTCGGCGGCGAGGTGCTGGGCCACAAGATCGAGATCGTCGCGGCCGACCACCAGAACAAGCCGGACCTGGCCGTCAGCATCGCGCGCAAATGGTACGACACCGAAGGCGTCGACATGATTACCGAACTGACGACCTCCTCGGTCGCGCTGGCGGTGCAGGAACTCACCAAGGAGAAGAAGAAGATCAACATCGTGGTCGGCGCCGCCTCCTCGGCGATCACCGGCGCATCGTGCTCGCCTTACGGATTCCACTGGGCGTTCGACACCCACGCGCTCGCGGTCGGCACCGGCGGCGCGATGGTGAAGGCCGGCGGCGACAGCTGGTACTTCATGACGGTGGACTACGCCTTCGGCCACGCGCTGGAGAAGGATACCAGCGACGTGGTCAAGGCGGCGGGCGGCAAGGTGCTCGGCGCGGTGCGGATCCCGCTCAACACCTCCGACTACTCCTCCTTCCTGTTGCAGGCGCAAAGCTCGAAGGCCAAGGTGGTGGGCCTCGCCAATGCCGGCGCCGACACCATCAACTCGATCAAGCAGGCGGCGGAGTTCGGCATCGTCGCCGGCGGCCAGAAGCTCGCGGCGCTGCTGTTGACCGCATCGGAAGTCCACGGTCTCGGCCTCAAGGCGGCGCAAGGCACCGTGCTGACCGAGAGCTATTACTGGGACCTCAACGACAAGACCCGCAACTTCGGCGAGCGGTTCTTCAAGCGCACCGGCCGGATGCCGAGCATGATCCAGGCCGGCACCTATTCGGCCACGCTGTCCTATCTGAAGGCGGTGAAGGCCGCCGGCACCAAGGATAGCGACGCGGTGGTCAAGAAGCTGAAGGAGCTGCCGGTCAACGACGACTTCACCCAGGGCGGCAAGGTGCAGGAAAACGGCCGCATGGTCGCCGACCTGTACCTGTTCGAGGTCAAGAAGCCGGAGGAAAGCAAGCGCCCCTGGGACTACTACAAGGTGCTCGCGAAGGTGCCCGGCGAAACCGCCTATCCTTCCGCGAAGGACAGCGGCTGCCCGTTCACCAAGTAATTGACCAAGTCAGCAGGTCTTGCGTTTCGGGCGCGATCCTCACCGGATCGCGCCCGTTGCGTTTCTGGCACGGATTTGCACTACGAAAGCCGTCGTCCCCGCGCAGGCGGGGACCCATACGCCGCAGCGTTTAGGCTCAACCCACCGAGGCGAGATTATTCAATAATAACTAAAGCCAGGGGTTATGGGTCCGGACCCATATTATTGTTTGAGTAGTTTTGGGGGTGTGATTCACTTGCTCTGAGTTGGAGGAGGTGAAGATGTCGGGTTTATTTTGGTTTTCGGATGAGCAATGGGCTCGTATCGAGCCGTTGTTGCCCAGAAATCAGCCGGGCAAGCCGCGGGTGGACGATCGCCGGGTGCTGTCGGGGATCGTTCATGCTCTCAAGTCGGGGGGACGTTGGAGCGATACTCCGCCTGAATACGGGCCGAGGAAAACGCTCTACAATCGCTTCGTGCGCTGGGCCGAGCGAGGTATCTGGGAGCGGATTTTCCAGGCTTTGGCGGGGCACGAGGATATCCCAGGCCGACTGTTCATCGATGCGACGCTGATCAAGGCCCACCGCACCGCCGGCGGCGCAAAAGGGGGGCCTTGGCCAATGGTATCGGCCGTACCCAGCATGGACGTCAAACCAAGCTTCACGCCCTGTGCGACGAACGCGGCCGGCCCTGGACACTCGTCGTAACCCCGGAAACATCCCGGATATCGCGATCGCGATGCAATGTATCGAAACGTTGCCGCCCTGTGATGAATTGGTCGCCGACAAGGGATACGACGCCAACGCCTTGCGCCACTGGCTGGCTGAACGCGGCACCACCGCCGTCATCCCGCCCATGCGCCATCGCAGGGTTCAGTTCCCCTACGACAAGCGCGTCTACAACAAGCGCAACGTGATCGAACGGATGTTCTGTCGCTTCAAGGACTGGCGACGCTTGGCAACCCGATGTGATCGAAAGGTCCAGAACTTCCTCGCAACCGTCACCATCGCCGCAATCGTCAATTGGTGGTTGTGAATGAGTCCGGACCCATGGGTCCCCGCCTGCGCGGGGACGACTCCGAGGGGTTGGTCCTGCTTTCGACCTCACCCCACCTTCAGCGTCAATCCGCCGTCCACCACCAGCTCGATGCCGGTGACGTAGCGGGATTCGTCCGACGCCAGGAACAGCGCGGCGTTGGCGACGTCCCAGCCTTCGCCCATGTGCCCCATCGGCACCTGTTGGTCGCGCCGCCTCCACATCGCCTCGACGTCGCCCTTGGCGTAGCTCGCGGCCAAGCCGGCGGAATGCTCGACCATCGGCGTCTTCATCAGCCCCGGCAGCACCGCGTTGACGCGGATGTTCTTCGGCGCGAATTCCACCGCCGTGGTGCGCGTCATCTGGTTCATCGCCGCCTTGGTGGTGGCGTAGGTGACATAGGACACGCCGAGATGGCGGATCGAGGCGATCGACGAGATGTTGATGATCGAGCCGCCGCCCTGCCGCTCCATCACCGGAATGACGTGCTTCATGGCGAGGTAGGCGCTCTTGAGGTTGACGGCGAACACCCGGTCCCAGTCCTTCTCCGCGACCTCGACCACGCTGCCGACCTCGGCGATGCCGACATTGTTGTCGAGTACGTCGATGCGGCCGTAAGCCTTCAGGCACGCCGCCACCATCGCCGTGATGTCGCTCTCGCGCGCCGCATCGGCGGCGAAGGCCATGGCCTGACCGCCCTCGCCGGCGATGATGGCGGCGGTTTCCTCGGCGGCGTTGCCGTTGCGGTCGACGCAGAACACCTGCGCGCCCTCGCGGGCGAACGTCACCGCCGTCGCCTTGCCGTTGCCCCAGCCCGGCCCGATCGATCCGGCGCCGACGACGATGGCGGTCTTTCCGTTGAGCCTCACCGGCTTCTCCTTCTTGTTCCCGACGCAAGCCGCATTTCTCCCGCAACCTCGCGGCGGCGTCAAATTCTCACGATCCGCCCCGGCGCGTCATCTGCTAGAGCCCGATTCAACTGCGTTGAATCAGGCTCGCCGTTTTCCACCTTGTTTGAGCATGATCTTTTTCCGAAAACCGGTTCCCACTTTTCGGGATCATGCTCTAGGCTGCATCATGCTCGCGCTCGAACTCGGCATCGTTTCGGTCCTGATCGTCATCAACGGTCTGCTCGCGATGTCCGAACTCGCCATCGTCTCGTCCCGCCCCGCGCGCCTCGCGGCGCTTGCGGACAAGGGCGCGCGCGGATCGCGTCAGGCGCTGGCGCTCGCCTCCGACCCCGGCAAGTTTCTCTCGACGGTGCAGATCGGCATCACGCTGGTCGGCGTGCTGTCCGGGGCATTCTCCGGCGCGACACTGGGGCAGCGGCTGACCGCGTCGCTGATGGAACTGGGCCTCGGCAAGGGCCTCGCCGATACGCTCGGCTTCGGCATGGTAGTCGGCGCCATCACCTACGCCTCGCTGATCGTCGGCGAACTGGTTCCGAAGCAGATCGCGCTGCGCGATCCGGAAGCCGTGGCGGTGAAGGTCGCCCCGGCGATGACGGGGCTCGCGCGCATCGCCTCGCCCCTGGTCTGGCTGCTCGACGTCTCCGGCCGATTGTTGCTGCGTCTGCTCGGCCAGGGCGGCGGGCGGGGCGGAACGGTGACGGAGGACGAAATCCGCTCGCTGGTGCGCGAGGCGGAAAGCGCGGGCGTGCTGGAGCCCGGCGAAAAGGAAATGATCGCCGGCGTGATGCGGCTCGGCGACCAGCCGGTCGGCGCGGTGATGACGCCGCGCCGCGAGGTGGATTTCATCGACCTCGCCGATCCGCCGGAGACGATCCGCCGCGCCATCACCGCAAGCCGGCATTCGCGGCTGCCGGTGTTCGACGGCGACCGCGACGCCGCGCTCGGCGTGGTGCAGGCCAAGGACCTGCTCGACGGCTATCTTGCCGGCGCCGCGCCGGACATCCGCGCGCTGACCCGCGAGGTGCCGGTGATTCTGGAAGTCGCCGACGCGCGCGACGTGCTGGCGATCCTGCGCGGCTCGCCGGTGCATTTCGGGTTGGTCCATGACGAGTATGGCAGCTTTCAGGGCGTCGTCACCGCCGCCGACATCCTGGAATCGATCGTCGGCGGCTTTCGCACCGAGCAGGGCCCCGCCGAGAAGCCCGCGGTCAAGCGCCCCGACGGCTCCTACCTGATCGAGGGCTGGATGCCGGCCGACGAATTCGCCACCGTGCTCGGCGTGCCGCTACCGCTGTCGCGCCCCTACAGCACGGCGGCCGGCTTCATGTTGCAGCTGTTCGGCGCGATTCCCGATACCGGCGACAGCCGCGACGCCCATGGCTGGCGCTTCGAGATCGTCGATCTCGACGGCCGCCGCATCGACAAGATTCTCGCGACCAAAATCGCGCAACCGCGCCGGGCGATGTAGTGAGCACTTCGTCGTCCTGAGAGCGTCAACATCCTCGGCGTCGTCCCCGCGCAGGCGGGGACCCATACGCCGCGGCAATTCGGCTCAAGCGACGAAGGCAAACGCTCTTCAAGCATTGCGACCGCCAGGGGTTATGGGTCCCCGCCTGCGCGGGGACGACAACTTTCGTGTTGCTCATCCAGTGCCCGCATCGTCGTCGTGTGAACGCCGATGTCATGCCCGAAAATCTCGGACAGCGTGCGGCATCGACCGTCCGCGCATAGCCGCCATTCGCCGGCCACGGCGGAATTGCCCAGCACCACTTCCGGCATCGGCGCGCGGCGCGGTTGCCAGACGAACCAGCCGTCCGCCAGCCGCGCCTGCGGCGGCGGCTCCATGCCCGCCCCCGAACCCTTGACCCGCGCGGTGACCAGTTCGAGACCTTGCGGGGTGACCCGCCAGTCCTCGCGCCATTCGATCTTCTCGATGGAATGCGTCCACGCCAGCGTGAACGCCGCCACCGCCAGCGTCTTGACGACGCCGGCGGACATCAGGCACAGGCTCACGCCGCGACCGCGTCGGGCGCCGGCCGCCGCCGCCAGTCCCAGGCCACGATCGCCGCCGCCAGCGCGAAGCCGATCCAGTCGCTGTATTGGAACTCACCGAGCAGGCAGAGCGCCGCGACGAAAGTGATGGCGCGCTCGACGATCGTCATCCGCGTGAACAGGAATCCGATCGCCACGATGCCGAACAGCCCGATGGCGATCAGCGCCTTGATCGTCGCATAGGCCACCGCGCCGTAAAAGCCGAGATAGGCTTCCATCGGATCGCCGGCCTGCAACATCAGCGCCGGCGAATACACCGCGATAAAGGGGATGACGTAGCCGGCGAGCGCGATCCGCATCGCCTCCCAGCCGATGGTGTCGGGATTCTCCTTGGCGATCGGCGCGGCCGCGAAGGCTGCCAGCGCCACCGGCGGCGACAGGTCCGCCATGATGCCGTAGTAGAACGCGAACATGTGGCTGACGATCAGCGGCACGCCGAGTTTCGCCAGCGCCGGCGCGGCGAGCGCGGCGGTGATGATGTAAGTCGGGATGGTCGGGATGCCGGTGCCGAGGAGGATCGACAGCAGCATGGTCATCACCAGCGCGAGAAACAGGCTGTTCTCGCCGATGCCGATCACCCAGCTCCCGAAAATGTTGCCGACGCCGGTCTGCGTCATCATGCCGATGATGGTGCCGACGATGGCGCAGGCCATGCCGACGGTCAGCGACGACTTGGCGCTTTCCGCGAGCGAATCGCGGCAGGCGACCAGCGTCTCGCGACCGCCCTTGGTCAGCGCCGCGAGGATCACCAGCGCGCCGACCACGAGACCGACCATCATGATGTCGATGCCGCGCTGGAACATGGCGCCGACCACCAGCGCCAGCAGAATCCAGAAGATGTAGCGGATCATCTGGTTGGGCAGGCCGAGCGCGATGCTGGCGCCGAGGATCAGGGTCGCGGTCAGCGCCAGCCCCATGATGCCGGCGTAAAGCGGCGTGAAGCCCTCGAACAGCATGAACACCAGCACCGCCAGCGGCAGCACCAGATACCAGCGCGCCACCAGCGCCTTCCATGCGCTCGGCATCTCGGCGCGGCTCATACCCTTGAGGCCGTATTTGCCGGCCTCCAGATGCACCATCCAGAACGCCGAGGCGAAATACAGCATCGCCGGGATCACCGCGGCGCGCACGATCACCATGTAATCGACGCCCAATGTCTCGGCCATGATGAAGGCGACCGCGCCCATCACCGGCGGCATGATCTGGCCGCCCATCGAGGCGGTGGCCTCGACGCCGGCGGCGAAGGCGCGCCGGTAGCCGAAGCGAATCATCAGCGGAATGGTGAACTGCCCCACCGTCACCACGTTGGCGACGCCGGACCCTGAAATCGTGCCCATCATGCC
Source organism: Xanthobacteraceae bacterium (assembly GCA_023954195.1). GTDB lineage: Bacteria > Pseudomonadota > Alphaproteobacteria > Rhizobiales > Xanthobacteraceae > 62-47. Next base: position 446,186 of record JAMLIK010000003.1, on the reverse strand, counting down.
GGACGCCACCACCGCCACCTTGGCAGGGCCGCCACGGGTGCCGCCGAAGATGCCGAGCGAAACGTCGGTGAACAGTTGGATCATGCCGGCGCGTTCCAGGAAGGAGCCGAACATGATGAACAGGAAGATGTAGGTCGCCGACACATAGATCGGCACGCCGTAAAAGCCCTCGGTGCCGAACGACAGATGGGTGATGATCTGGTCGAAGCCGTAGCCGCGATGGTTGAGCGGCGACGGCAGATACTGCCCGAACGCCCAGTAGACGATGCAGGCGCCGCACATCCACGGCAGCGCCGATCCCATCAGCCGCCGCGTGCCCTCGAAGATCAGCACCGCCAGCAAGGTGCCGACCACCAGATCGAGGTTGGTCGGATCGCCGTCGCGCTGGATCAGCGCCTCATAGAAAATCCACTGGTAAAGACCACACAGGAAGCCGACCAGGCCGATCAGCCAGGCCAGCGCCCGCTCCTTGCTGCTCTTGGCGGTGAAATTGCCGATCAGGCCGAAGGTCAGCAGGAGGATGAAGCCGACATGGACGCCGCGCACCACCTGGCTCGGCAGGATGTTCCAGGCCGCGATGGCGATCTGGAACGTCGCGAAGGCGATGGCGACGGCATAGGCGAGCAGGCCCCAACGGCCGGGACCGAACCCTTCCGGAAAGCCATGCTCGAAATTGCCGAGATCGACCTTGATCGGTTCGACCGCGATCGCGGTGTCCTGCGTCGACGCGACTGCCTGCGACATCGTCCCCACCCTGCCCGCGCGGCGCATCCCGCGCCAAAGAACCTTGTTCTTCCACCCGGCCGGTTGCCCCCCGGTCCAGACGTGGATGGCCGGGACTAAGCCCGGCCATGACCTGATACTCTTGGAGCCCGCCGCGAAATTCACTTCGGCGAAACAGGCACACCATTCCCGGCGTCGTCCCCGCGCAGGCGGGGACCCATAACCCCTGGCGCTGGTTGTTATAGAAAACCTAGCCCAGATGAATAGAGCCGAACCGCTGCGGCGTATGGGTCCCCGCCTGCGCGGGGACGACGATTTTCGTGTTGCTAAACCGCGCGCGAAACCAGTTCAGGTCAGCGCCAGTGACGCCCCGTTACTTGATGATGCCCTTTTCCTTGAAATAACGGATCGCGCCGGGATGCAGCGGCACCGGGCTTCCCTGCGCCGCCGTCTCCAGCTTGATGCCATGCGCGGCCGCGTGCGACGAATACAATTCCGGCAGCGATTCATACACCAGCTTGGTCATCTGATAGGCGAGATCGTCGGACACGTCCGAGCTGGTCACCAGGAAGTTCACCACGGCCGCCGTCGGCACGTCCTTGTCCTGGCCCTTGTAGGTGTTGGCCGGGATCGTCGCCGCGACGAACGGCGGGCCGATCTTGTCGACGATCTCCTTCGGCACCGACACCACGTTGATCTCGTTCGAGTTGGAGAGGTCCTTCAGCGAGGCGACGCCGAGGCCCGCCGACTGCAAGGTCGCCGCGAGCTGGCGGTTCTTCATCAGGTCGACCGATTCCGCGAACGGCAGGTACTCGACCTTGCCGAGATCCTTGTAGGTCAGTCCGGCGGCTTTCAGGATCGCGCGCGAGTTCAGTTCGGTGCCGGACTTCGGCGCGCCGACCGAGAGGCTCTTGCCCTTGAGGTCGGCCAGCGTCTTGATCCCGCTCTCGCCGGTGGCGACGATCTGGATATAGTTCGGATAGATCGCGCCGATGGTGCGCAGCTTGCTCAGCTTCTTCTTGAAGCCCGCCTCCTCGTCGCCTTCCCACGCCGCCTTCAGCGAATCGCCGAGCGTGAACGCGATCTCGCCACGGCCCTGCTCCAGCAGGTTGAGGTTCTCGACCGACGCCTTGGTGGCCTGCACCTGGGTCTTGGCGCCGGCAATCTTGTTGCTGTAGATTTTACCGAGGGCGACGCCGAGCGGATAGTAGACGCCGGACGTGCCGCCGGTCAGCACATTGATAAACTGTTCCGCGCGCGCGGCCGGTGACGACAGCGCCACCACAGCGACCGTGGCGGCCGCGATCAGCTTGACGTTCATAAATTCAACCCCTTCCCAATTGATCGCTAAAAATGACCGGATGCGTCGCCGTGGTCAACCGTGCGGCGCGATATAAGGCGCCGCCGTGCCGGGCGGCGGCGAATCCGCCGCGGGCCGCGCGGCCGCACCGCACATTGGCGTGGCGCTGTGGACAAGACGTTCACGCGGGCTTTGCCGGTGCATGTCCCACGCGCTTGAAATCACTGCACTTCCGGTCGATCCGGTTTGAATCGCATTGGATGCTTTAACATTAACAAGCCATTTCCACGGAGCGGGGCCGGGACTCCATGACCGCGCCTCAGGGGCGACGTTAGAACCTTACCGCCATCACCGGGAGCAAGAACAACATGACAGACTTGGCGGCGGCTCATCCCCTCTCCGTCCCACCTACCGCGTTCGGCCGGCGCAACTTGAGACCTCGGATCTGCGTTGCCGACAACAAGCCGCACACCCGCGCGTTTCTGGCCGACACCCTGGAAGACCTCGGCTTCATCGCCTTCGAGTGCGGCCGCGCCGCCGACCTGCGGACGCTGCTCGCCACCCAGCGGCTCGATCTGGTGGTGCTGAGCCTGTTCGCCGACGGCATCGAGGCCGGCAAAATTCTCGAAACCCTGGCGGAGACCGGATTCCGCGGCAAGGTGCTACCGATCGCGACGCCGGATTCGATCCTCGCCCACGCCACCCGGCAGACCGCGCGCGAACGCGGCCTCAACGTCCTGCCGACGCTGCAAACACCGTTCGGCGAGGACTCCCTGCGCCATGGCGTCGCCTCGTTGATCCCGACCGAAGCGCCGCCGAGCCCGGCGGTCGATGTCGCCGAAGCCCTCAAGGCCGGCTGGCTCGAATTATGGTATCAGCGCAAGATCGATGTCCGCACCCTCGTCCCACGCGGCGCCGAGGCGCTGATCCGGATGCGGCATCCGACCTGGGGCGTGGTGCTTCCAGCCTCCTTCATTCCGGAACGCGGCGATATCGGCTTCCATAACCTGTCGGAGTTCATCATCGCGCGGGTGATCGACGACTGGCGGTATTTCATCGAACGCAACGGGCCGGTCGATCTCGCGATCAACCTTCCGGCATCGTTCCTGCGCGACGACGCCGCCATGCGCGTGCTATGTCGGCGGATGCCGGCGCATCCGGCATTCAACGGACTGTTGATCGAACTCCAATGCGCCGAGGTGATCGCCGACCTCGACCGCATCGTTGACATCGTTCGCCGCATCCGCTTTCACAACATCGCCGTATCGATCAAGAATGTCGGGGCCGAGTGGCCGGCGTTGATGGAGCAGCCCGTATTCCCCTTCGCCGAACTCAAGGCCGACCGCCAGTTCGTTACCGGCTTCAGCGGCGACCGCCTCAAGCAGACCGTATGCCGCGGCATCATCGACCTCGCCGGCAGTCACCGCGTGCGCACCGTCGCCGAAGGCATCGAGAGCCGCGCCGACTTCGCCACCGCGCACCAGTTGGGCTTCGACATCGCGCAGGGCTTTCTGTTCGGCGAGGCGATGGCGCCGCGCAAATTCGCGCGCACCGCCCTGAGGCGCCCGGTGACACTTTCCGCTTAGTGGAACGTCATGTCGACGCATTTCGACACTTCCGGCCCCCGCCCGATGTCGATGGCGATACAGCCGCGAACCTTGCGCGCGGCGTCGTCGCTGACCCAGACGGCGTAGCCGCCCTGACCGAAGAACGCATTGGTGTTGGGCGGCTCGGTCTCGGTCGCCTCGAACGAATAGCGGGAGTCCTGGTCGAACACGCGCGGCTTCTTCACGCAGCCGCCGTCGGTCTGGACGCTGAGGATTTTCTTGTCCTTGCGGATCGCCTCCAGGCTGACCGTGCAGCGGAAATATTCCGACGTCTTGGTGTCGAAGACATAGGCGTAGGAACGGCAGCTCGCGGTGTCCAGCTTGCCGGAACTGAGCCCGCGGCTACAGGCGATGCGCTGGTTGTGGCCCAGCTTGAACTGCTCATCGGCTCGCGCCGCGCCGGCCAGCATCATGCCGCCGAGCGCCAGCCAAACCACCGCCTTCGCCGCCTTCGCCATCGTCATCTCCCGTGCGTCGCGCCCGGCGGGAAGATAGCCGCGACGCAAGCCATCGGCAAAGCCTTCGGCCGCCGCCCCGACCAGCGGGAAATCCGTGATTTCAATTCGCTCAGAACGCCGCCGCCAGTTCGCGCGCGCCGGGCTTGGCGCTGTTGACGTCCATCCGCTCGTCGGTGATGGCGAGCAGCTTCGCCACGGTGTCGTGGCGGATCGCCACCGGATTGCGCTCATAGCCGGAGCGCTGGAAGAAATTCGAGGTCGGCACCCGCTCGCGGTAGGCCCGCGGCATCGTCACCATGTCGAAACCGGTGCCGTCGCCGGTGAGGTTCATCATCTCCAGCTCGGCGGCGGTGAGCGGCTTGTGATAACCCTTGTTGCGGGCGAAGATCACCGAGGTCAGCAGCTTGTGGGTTTGCAGCAGCGGGCCGATGTCCATGTCGAGCACCAGCGCGTGAACGCCCCAGCCGCGCGGCGTGGCGCCGAGCTTGGCCTGCTCGCTCCAGCTGTTGGGCACCGAGCGCGCGAAGGCCAGCATCTTCCGGAACGCCGCGATCTTGTGCTCCATCGCCGCGCGCTGCGCCCCGGACAGCCGCGCGGCTTTGTCGCGCAGCGCCTTCAGGATGCCGTCGCCCTGCTCGGCCACCAGATTGAGCGTGTTGGTGGTGAGCAACTGGTTGTAGCCCACCGCCGTCGAGATCGCCCGCGCGCCCGGCCGCCCGGAACTCAGGCCGGACTGCATATCGTGATGGCCGTTGCCGCCGGTCTCGAACGAATAGACCCGGATCGCCTGCTCGCGCGTCAGCCCCATGGCGATGGCGGTCCGCGCATAAGCGCGCTTGAATTCCATTTCGCTGGCCGGGCGGGTCGGCACGAACTGATAATAGTCGCGCGCCGCCTGAAGGAAATCCGCCACCACGGGAAGCGGCTTGCGCTCGCGCGGCACGGTTTCATCCGGCTCCGGGTTCACCGGCCGCTTCGGCCCGTCATAGAGCGGCGGCTGGGTCAGGACGTAGTCGTCCAGCGAGACCGGCTGGCGGTTGCGGAACTTGGCGAAGCGAATGCGCCGCTTCGCCGCGATGGCGTCCCAATAGGCGCTGGCCTCGGCGTTGAACGCTTCGCGGGCCGCAAGATAGATTTGCAGTTTGCGCTGATAGTCGGCGATGGCCTGCGGGGAAGCGGTCTGCGTGCGGGCGTTGGCGAACAGGGTGGGCAGCGACTGCGCCGACGCCGTGAGGCTCGTCGACAGAACCAACCCCGCCGCGATCAAGCCCGGCCCGAAAATATGAATCGTTTTTGCGCGCATGGCGCCAATATAACAGACGGATGGTGAAGCCGGCATTAACAAACCGGCAACCGTCACTTCCAGGCGAACACCGGCTGTTCCAGTTCCGCGACGCGGGTGTCGCGTCCGGCCACGACCTCGCGGAACTGGTAGATCAGCGCGGCGGTGGGCGCATGAATGAAGTCGCCGGCGTGGCTGAAGCGGATCACCCGCCGCTCGCTCTCCGGGATGCGCACGAAATTGAAGGCGTCATCCCGCTCGATCTGGGCGAGCGCGATGCGATGCACCGAGGCGACCTCGTCCGGGTTGGGCGCGAGGCGCGCGGTGTCGTCGGCCCATAACACCACCGGCGTGATGAGATAACCGGAACGGGTGGGATAATCGTCGAGCAGGCCGAGCACGGCCTCGGCGCCGAGCTTGAGCCCGATCTCCTCGTCGAGTTCACGCAGCGCCGTCTCCACCGGGCCCTCGCCGGGATCGCAGCGCCCGCCCGGCGGCGCCCACTGGTTGCTATGCGCGCGCAGGCTGGCGGCCCGCATGGTCAACAGCAGCGCCGTTCCGTCCTCGACCCCGGCCGACCGCGCCAGCGTGATCGCCACCGCCGCCCGTTTCAGGCCGACGGTCGCGGCATCCGGCGCGGCGCGCGCGAAAGCGGCGCATCGTCCGGCGATCTCCTGCCGGGTGGCATCGGTGAAGGGGCGGATCATGCCCCTGACATGGCAGCAAGAGGCGAATTTGGCAACGGCCGGCGGGCGGCGCCGGTTGTCGAGGCGAACCGCTTCCGATACGGTCCCGCGCGCTGCAAACCGCCGAAACCCCGATTCCATTCGATGTCCGCCCGCCAAAAACTCGTTCTCGCCTCCGGCTCGCCGCGCCGCCTCGCCTTGCTCAACCAGGCCGGCATCGAGCCGGATGCGCTGCGCCCCGCCGAGATCGACGAGACCCCGCAACGCGGCGAACTGCCGCGCGCCTGCGCCAACCGCCTGGCGCGGGCCAAGGCGGAAGCGGCCCTGGCCGCGCTGAAGCTCGACGACAACCTGCGCGGCGCTTTCATTCTCGCCGCCGACACCGTGGTCGCGGTCGGCCGCCGCATCCTGCCCAAGGCGGAACTGGCGGACGAGGCCGCGCAGTGCCTGCGGCTGCTGTCCGGCCGCAATCATCGGGTCTACACCGCGATCTGCCTGGTGACGCCGAACGAGGCGTTCCGGCAGCGGCTGGTGGAGACGCGGGTGCGCTTCAAGCGCCTCACCGAGGACGATCTGCGCGGCTACATCGCCTCCGACGAATGGCGCGGCAAGGCGGGCGGCTACGCCATCCAGGGCATCGCCGGCTCGTTCGCGGTGAAGATGGTCGGCTCGTATACCAACGTGGTCGGCCTGCCGCTGTACGAAACCGTAACCTTGCTGGGCGGCGAGAAATTCCCGATCCGCGACGGCTGGCTCAATGCCGGCTGACCCGCCATCCGCCAACAAGGCGGCCGGAAAGCCGGCGGAAGCAAAGCCTTGCCCGATCTGCGGCAGGGAGGCGACGGCGCGATCGCGCCCGTTCTGTTCCGAGCGCTGCCGCGATGTCGACCTCAACCGCTGGCTGTCGGGATCCTACGTGGTGCCGGGCCGCGACACCGACCCCGAGGACGCCGATTAGCGTTGATCCAAAACTCCGAAACCATTGCCGGGATCGGATTGCGCTCGAACCGAGGGCGAGAGCGGGATGACCTTGCCCCCACCGCTCCCGAGGCGGCGCGGAATTGGGCGGAGCGTATCCACAAAGCACGTCCGACCGGGTGGACACGGCGCTTCCGCCCCACTATAAACCGGCGCGCTGGGGCGTTCGGCCCCGACGGCGGCCCAGGTAGCTCAGTTGGTAGAGCATGCGACTGAAAATCGCAGTGTCGGTGGTTCGATTCCGCCCCTGGGCACCATTTTCCCGTCCATAGCCATCCGCTGAAGTCCAAAAAGCCCTGAAAACAAAGGGCTTTTCAATCCCTGCGCGTTCGCATATGTTCTCATGTGTTCGTGAGGTACCATCAAAAATGATGGTACCTTTGATGGTACCTCGAAGGTGCCACCAAGGCAGGTACCATCACTATGCCCTTGACTGACACGATGATCCGTTCCGCCAAAGGCGGCGAGCGCCCCGTTAAGCTGACGGACGGCGGTGGTCTGTATCTTCTGGTGATGCCGTCCGGGAGCCGCCGCTGGCGGATGCAGTTCCGTTACGCAGGCAAGCAGAAGCTTTTGACCTTCGGGGTCTATCCCGCCGTTTCGCTGGCAGACGCCCGCCGCAGACGGGATGAGGCCAAGAAGGCGTTGGCGGCCGGTACCGACCCGAGCGCGCAAGTCCGCCTCGAAAAGGTCGCCAAGCTGACGGCGAACGCCAATACGTTCGGCGTCCTTGCCGATGAATATCTGGCCAAGCTGAAGCGTGAAGGTCGCGCCGAAACGACGATCGGCAAGATCGGCTGGCTGCTCGACTTCGCCCGCCCGATTATCGGCGATCGCCCCATCAGTGAAATCAACGCGGCCGAGGTTTTGGCCGTGCTGCGCAAGATCGAAGCGCGCGGGCGGCTGGAAAGCGCGCGCCGCCTTCGCAGCACCATCGGTAGCGTCTTCCGTTACGCGATCGCCACCGCGCGCGCGACGGACGATCCAACCATTGCCCTGCGGGGTGCGTTGACAGCACCCAAGGTCAAATCGCGGGCGGCCGTCACCGATCCAAAGGCGGTCGGGGCCTTGCTTCGCGCCATCGACGGGTTCGTTGGCCAGCCGACCACGCACGCGGCGTTGCGGCTCATGGCGATCCTGTTCCCGCGCCCCGGCGAGCTACGCGCGGCCGAATGGACGGAATTCAATCTTGAGCAGGCGGTTTGGACGATCCCGGCTGCGCGAACCAAGATGCGCCGCCCCCATCGCGTGCCCTTGCCGCCGCAGGCGATCGCCATCCTGAAGCAGCTTCGCGAAATCACGGGCGGCAAGCTTGTCTTCCCGAGCGTCCGGACGGTGCTTCGGCCGATTTCTGACAACACGCTCAACGCCGCCCTTCGCCGCCTTGGCTATTCGCAGGACGACGCCACCGCGCACGGCTTCCGCGCCACCGCCTCAACGCTTCTCAACGAAAGCGGCAAGTGGAACGCCGATGCGATCGAACGCCAGCTTGCCCACGTCGAAAACGACGACGTGCGCCGCGCCTATGCCCGTGGCGAGCATTGGGAAGAGCGTGTCCGCATGATGGATTGGTGGGCGGACTATCTCGATAGTCTGAAGGCCGTTGGTCGGTTTGTCGCACTTCAGCCGAAGCGGTCGAAATCGTGACGGACGAACCCGCGAAGCCGGTCTTCGAAATTCGCAGCGATATTCCAAGGCCACGCCCCAATTGTGGACCGCTGACAATTGATGATTCCGAATGGATCGCCTTCGCATCCGAAGGCATTCAATTCGGCAAGTTTAGTTCACGTATTGAAGCTGCTATGAAATTGGCGAAACTTGCCAAAGGACATTCTGAAGAGGCGACAAGGAAACGGTTTCTTCGGAAGTTCAAAGCCGCTGGCATCGAATAGTGATCCAAGCACCGCCGAGGTTAAGACCCGGCAATCAAATTCCTCACCGCCTGTATCCGCCGTGATACGCACGATCCCATGCCTTTGCGGGAGTATGTGCGATGCAGGAAACAGACAGCATTGAGCGGCGTGCTTACAGCATCGCCAATTTCGGCCGAGCCTTCAGCGTCGGCCGATCCACCATCTACGAGGAAATTCGCGCCGGTCGCCTGAAGGTGCGAAAGGTCGGCACGCGAACCATCATCACCTATGACGACGCGATGGCTTGGTTGCACGCTCTGCCGTCCCGTTCTGCCGCCGCGTCCATGCGGTGAATCATGGTTGATGCTCCCTCATCCGCCAAGACGTGGCTTTCGCCCGTGCAGTCGAATGTATGGGCGATCCGCAAGCAGCTTTGGGCCGCTGGCTATCGTCCGTTGGCGGTGTATGGGGCAGGCGAAAAAGTCCCGTCGCCGGGCAAGCAACCTGTCGGAAAAGGTTGGCAGGAACGCGCCCGGCTTGATCCGCCCGAAGCGGTGACGGTTGCACCGGCCATGACGGGGCTGAACACGGGCATTCTGTGCGACGGCCTTCGCGCGGTGGACATCGATATTGATGACGAACGCCATGCTCAAGAGATTTGCGCACAGGCATGGTCCATCTTGGGAGAAGCGCCCGTCCGTTTCCGCGCTGGGAGCGCCCGCCGCCTGATGCTCTACCGGGCCATTGAAGGCGAGCCGCGAAAACGCGCCGTCAACGTGCATGGCGGAAAGGTCGAAGTCTTGGGCTTCGGCCAACAATTCGTGGGCTTCGGCGATCATGTTGATGGTAGCGCCTATGATTGGCAGCCAGCCAATTTTCATGAACGCGGCCGAAGCGCTCTGACGGCGGTTTCCGAAGAACAGGTCCAGCGGTTCTTGCAGGCGATAGTGCCGATGGCCGCTGCGGATGGAACGGGAAATGCTGCTATCGCAACTGCCGTCACGGATCATGAACGCGCCTATGCGATGAAGGCGCTTCAGGACAATTTTTCCGAACTTCGCGCTAAGACCGAAGGCAGCGGACGGAACGACGCTCTGAACGGCATCGCATACCGGATGGGGCGCATGGTCGGCAGCGGGTGGATTGCCGCCGAAACGGTCAAGATGGCTTTGGTCGAAGCCAGCCACCTCAACGGCTATGCAGCCAAGGACACTCTTGCGGCCGTCGAAGCTACGATTGCGTCGGGGCTTACGCGCGGCATTCAGAACCCCCACCCGCCTTTGGTAGATGCGCCGGTTCTCGATACGATTCGGCGGTTTGCCGAAGATGGCCGGGTGCGCTTCACGGCCGGGAGTCCTGTTTCAAATCCAGTTATGCCGATCGCGATGGAAGATCGCTTGATCGTGCATCGCGTTTCCGATGTTCAGCCTGAACCCATTGAATGGCTTTGGGGGCAGCGGATCGCTATCGGCAAGCTGTCGCTCATCGCGGGTGATCCCGGCTTGGGGAAATCCCAGCTTACCGCCTTCATGGCCGCGCGCGTCACGACGGGCACGGCATGGCCCGACGACAATGCGCCCCGGCCAACGGGCAGCGTCGTCATGCTGTCTTGTGAAGACGACGTGGGCGATACGATCCGGCCGCGCCTTGAAGCGGCGGGCGCGAACCTTGATCGCGTGCATGTGGTGGAAGCCGTCCGAACTGGTATCGGGGCCATGCGCGGCCTGTCGCTGCAAACCGACATGACGCGGCTTGAGCGCCTGCTTGATGAATTGCCGGACGTGCGGCTTGTCATCATCGATCCGATCACGGCCTATCTCGACAAGACCGACACGCACAAGACGGCAGATGTGCGCGCCGCGCTCGCCCCGGCACAGGCGCTTGCGGCACGGCGACGGATCGCGATCGTTGCCGTTTCTCACCTTAACAAGAGCAGCGGCAACGGCAAGTCGGTCAACGCCATTACCGGGTCCGGTGCGTTCGTTGCCGCGTCACGCGCAACGTTCTTGGTGACGAAGGGGCAGGAAGACGAAGGGTTACGATTGTTCGTTCAAGCCAAGAACAACCTTGGGCAGGCGTCCGGGCTGGCTTATCGCGTTCAACTCAAGGAACTGCCGAACAACATCGTCGCGCCCTATATCGAATTTGAGAAAGGCACGGTGGCGATTACGGCGGACGAAGCCATCGGCGAAGGCGAACACCGAAGCGACCATTCACAGCTTGATGCCGCCAAGCATTTCCTAACTGAAGAGCTTCGGCATGGCGCAGTTTCATCGAAGACCTGTTTGCCCATGCGAAGGAACAGAACATTTCGGACAAGACCTTGCGACGCGCCAAGGATGCAATGGGCGTCGAAGCGCGCAAAGACGGCTTCCAGGGCGAATGGATTTGGCAATTCCCCTTCGCCAGCGGCGCTTGGGCGGGCGTTCAAGAGGCTATTGGCAAGGCCAAGATGGCCATGAACGGCAAAGACGGCCAGCCCGAAAACATGGGCATCTTTAGTGCGCCTTGGCCATCTTCGCCAAACGGGAGCAACTGACATGGCCGCTGCAATAACAGCGCCGAAACAGCGTGGGCGACCGTTTCAGCCGGGCGCAAGCGGCAATCCGCACGGCCGCCCCAAGGGAGCCAAGAACAAACTGACGGACGTGTTCCTGAACACGATCGTTGCTGATTTCGTCGCGCACGGGGCCGAAGCCATTGCCAGCTTGCGCGCCAACGATCCGGGCGCATATTTGCGGTTGGTCGGGGCGCTGGTCCCCCGCGAACTTGTCATGCAGCGCGAGGAAGCGCCCGACATCGACTATGCCGAATTGAGCGATCAAGAGGCCGTCGAACTGATTGACGCCAAAAAGCGCCGGACGCTCATCGAATCCGCCTTGAAGGCGGTGTGATCTATTTCGTCCGCTTCCGGCGCGTGGCGGCCAGTGCCTCGATCATGATTGCGACCGTTTCCGAATCGGCCTTGCTCAATACGTTTGCCGCCGACGCGATCCGCTGCCTTGGGACGCTGGCACTCGCTCTTGTCCCATCCTCACCGAAAGACAAAAGATGGTTCGGGGTTGTTTCGAGAATAGCGGCGATCCGAACCAGTGTCGCAAGATCGGGCTCTCGTCGCCCGCTAATGTAATTGCCATAACGTCTTTCGCTTAACCCGACACGCCGGGCGGCTTCGGCGTTGGATATGCCGAGTTCTTCAGCGCGCCTTCTGAGATTCGATGCAAATGGCTCCATAGGAACAAATTGTTCCTGACAAGCCCGACGGGTCCATGTACAATATGGCGTGTATAATAACCACGATATGTCGTTATGGATTGGGACATCACCACAATCCTGAAATGGGTCGCCATCGGCGTCGCCGCTTCGCCGATCATTGTCGGCATTGGCTGGAGCATCGTTGAAGCTTCGATCTTACCCCGCTTCATCCCGCGTTCCGAAATCGACGGCCTCGCCGACGACATCATGCGGAGAAGGCCGAACGATGCTGAGGAAGCCGCCTTTATCGAAGAGCACGCGGCTTGGTATCGGTCGCAGGATTATGAACAGGGGAAATGGCGTAGGGTGCGGAAAGAAATACGCCGACGCCTTATGAGGAAAACGGCGACAAATAAATCCTCGCCTTAATTCATGCGATTTATTGAACACCTGTATTGGGGCCATGTACGCCGAGCAGTTATCCGGAATTTCCGGATAGCTCAAAAGGCTCGCCAACGGCGGTCAGTTATTAGAAATTTTCGAATAATTGGCCGATCTGCCAACCATTCGAAATTCTTGAAGAGTTGTCTTACAGATTGGCTTCATGCTCCCGCACTTCGTCCTCAATTTGGGCGACAAGCTTATCAAGCTGCCCCTCTTCGAAAACCTCCGGATTGTTCGGAGCCCGCTCAAGGATCGCGATCGCGTTGCGATAGGCGTCCTGCAATGTCGGATTCGTAGGAGCGCCAACGATAAAGTGCGGCTTGAATCGTTCGGCCTTGCCATCCGCGACGACTGCCGACAGATGCCCAAGCCATTCACGCGCCTTGGTCTTGATGCCGTCAGCATCGGCAAGGTCGAAAGACAGCGGCTCATAAACGTGCCATTGGCCATTCTTCCATGCGTGCTTGAAGACAATATCATCCACGCTGCCGCTTATGGATTTTTCCTGAAGATGTTGCGCAAGGTTGCGCTCTTCGAGCTTCTGGCGAACGGGACGCCAAACGTCGTCATCAGAACGGCGGGAGCGATAATGCGTATCATACCGCGACACATATCGATCAAAGAGACGGTCCAACGCCTCGTCCGGATCGGCGGTTAGCCCGGTGCCGCATGGCGACCATTGTAGAGAACTGTCGTCAGGCGGCACAGCGCGGCACGCGATCGCTGTGGCATCGCCCTCACTCTTTAAGAGCCCGGCTTCTTTTTCGTGCTTGGCGACAAGTTGCAAGCCCTTGCGCACGGCCGTCATCGACGTGAGAAAGGCTTTGCGGTCAATGTCCGGGAAAACACCCTTCAGGCGGCCGATCGTCCCGCGCATTTTGTAACGGACAAGACCCGTGGACGGCATGAAGAGAACCACGCCCACGTTGACGAACTCACCCGTCAGTACGTCGTGAACGTACCGGAGCAGCGTATAGCTGTATGCTGCCTTGACCGTCATGAGAGCACCCGCTTCACTTCCTCCAAAACCGCGTCAATATTATCTCTTGCGTCTCAAATTAGCTTGGTCGCGCTTGCCGCAGCCCTCGCTACGTCGGTCCATTCCGCCGGGAGCGCCTTCTCATAATCTGCGATCTGGGCGTCCGACAAGGCCGCCCATGCGGCGCGGATCGGCCTAAAGTTGATGGCGCGTCCTTTCAGCCCGGCCCGAAAAATATGATTCCCATTTGTTTCCATAGGCTTAAGGCCGCCCAAGGCCCAAGGTGGGGTCCAGCCAATCACTAGGTCGTGCGCAAACGCCAACTCGTGGTCGAAAATGCGCAAGTCGTCGCCACGGACGAGACAGTTCGGGTTGTCCGACCTTCGGTCCGGGTTCTGGATGATCCCGTCGAAAACGAAAATACCGGCCGCCAGCGGCAACATCATGTCGGAAATCGTGCTGCCCGGTGTCCAGACGCTGAACTGTCGCGTCATGGCGCGAGAACCGAACGCGACGGGTGAGCTTCGCTGAACCTTCGCCCGCTCATTGTCATCAGGGATGGTTGCAGCCCAATCGGCCGGAATATCGATCAGGAATGGCTCGGGCACTGGCAAACCGAGGTCGCCTGCGAGGCACGCCCCGATGACTTCCCTTGCCAAATTGATATTGCGTTGATCGCAGCCGCCCGAAAACTTGGCCACCACTTCCACCGTGGGGGAGCCGGCGGCTTCGCAGGTGATGAAAAGCGGCCCGGTTCGGCCGCGCGTGGCAGGGCGGTCATTGACGCTGCGACGGGACTCTTTCAGGCAAGCTACGACGCATCGTAGTTAGCGGGTGCTCGATCGGGAGACTGCCATCTTTCAGGCTCACCGGCCGAAAGTGTTGGTACTTTTGATGGTATCTACAAAAATCGAATAGAAATTTTTATTGTAAAATCAATATCTTAAAATGTCTTATTGGATGCCGCCCCTGGCACCATCACCCCTTCCCACGATTTCTCAAAGCGTCCTACAGATCAATATAAATCAATGAGTTAGCTGGTTCTGGCTACTCATGGCGACCTCCTTGTGCCATTGCAGCGCATCGATTTGTGGGTAACGATCTGGGTATTACCCATTACCCAAGAGGCCGTTACCCATGCCGCTCTCCGATTTCGTCTGCAAGAATATCAAGCCTAAAGACAGGCCGCATCGCCTTGCTGAGCTTCAACGGCTTCGATCGCCCTGACTCGCCGCTGTCAAGAACGTGTCCTGGACCGACGGCCCAACGTTCGAAAGCCCGACGGCGGGAGCGTCAACGGATGCCGCGGGAGCAAGAACTTCTATTTCATGCTCGTTCGTCGACCGAATGGTCTGATCTGCCGCAGCCCGTCAAGCGACAGGTCGGGCGGTGGAGGCGAGGCCGCCACGCGGGTTCCGAAAAATCTTGCTCCGCTGACTTGCGGCGAACAAGATTGTCGAGAGAACAGATCAAGCGGTGCGTCGGCATTTGCCCGGCAATAGAGGAGGCTCGAAACCAGCCTGACAAGCTGTTCGGAGTCGAGCGCCAGGATGTCGACCGGCACTTCCAGCTTCGCGGGGCTATCCGAGTGGTTGGACGACGCCGTGACGCAAAGATATTTTTTGGATAGGCCAAGCGCGGAGCGGGGCCAACCAGCCTCTCGCATCTCGATATCGGCGACATCGGCCCACAACAGGCGGCGCTCGCCGAACGGTCCCCTCACGGCAACACTCCGCTCGTCGAATTTCAGGACGGTGCGGTCCCCGAATATCCGTGCGATGTGCAGGACCGCGGCCGCAACCAGCACCAGTCCGACGCCCCCAAGCACCACCTGCATGAGGCCGGCACGCGCCATATAGAGACAACCGCCACCGACGACGGCAAGTCCGACTGTCTTGCGGACCACTGTGGAGATATCGAGTTCGTAGCGGCCGGCGCCGGATATCGTGCGCTCGGCTGGCGCGTTGAGGTTTGCCGATGCCAGCGCCTGCACGGCCGCCGCCGGAGCGGCCCCATGCCTGAAGTGCCGGTAGGCGAAAAAGAGCAGGCCGGCGACGACGATGACGCCGAACCCGTTCCGGGATCCGAGATGGGCCAGCAGGGATACGATGAAGCCGAAGCCGAAGGTCACGGCCATGAACAGGAGATAGAGCCTGCCGATCCCCTTCGAGATGCCCTTGCCGCCCTCGACGGCGATTTTCCGGGATTCGCGAACCGCGTTGACCAACGCGGTTTCCCGAAACTCCGTCTCGGCTGGCTTGCGGATCATGGCGCGCCTTTTCTATCGAAGGGCGGACCGCCGCTCCGCCCTATGGTCCGAACAACAGCAGGCTCGCCGTCTCAACAAACGGCGACTGCATCGTGAAGGAGCGGCTTAGCCGGCGTGAACTTCACGTCGGAGGGCGGCCAGCCGCTCGGCGACCGTCGCCTGCTTCTGAAGGCCATCGATCTCCGCGACGCGATTGATCGCTTCGACGTCCCCGCGATTGAACCGCACGCCGCCATTTCCGGTCATCGCACGATCGAATGCGGCTTCGGCCCGCTCGACCGCCCGCTCGACATTACGTTTGTTGGAATGGCCCGCATCGCCGCCGAGCGAGGCTTCCGTGCGCGCCGACATGAAAGCGGAAAGAGCTTCTTCCATCTGCCGCTTGCGCGCCCGCAAGGCTTCGAGGCTCTCTTCCAGCTTTGCTTCCTCATCGCGCGCGGCGGTCTGGACCTGATCGAACTGGCGAGCTTGCTCCTCCAATTCGATCTGTCGGGCAACGGCGCCTTCCGCGAGTTCGTCGCGCCCTTCCTTGAGGGCAAAGCGTGCCTTGTCCGTCAACTCGATCACTTTCTTGGCGATCATCTCCTGCTGACGCGCGGCCTGCAAGCGTCGCGCCATCGCCCGTTCCTTGTCGGCGCGCACGTCATCGATCGCGCGTCCGACTTCACGAATCGACTCGCGCATCGTGGAATCGCTGTTGGCGCGCTCCATCGCATCCACGCTGTCTTCGATCCGCGCAGAAAGCAGCCTGCGGACCCTGAGAAAAACGGACTCTGACATGATATCTCCTCGCCACACGGTAACAGCCGGCGAATGCACCATCGCATCATGCCATTAAAGTTGCATGAATCGAACTATACACGGCCACGTCAAATCTTTCGAAAGCAACTCGTGCTAACGGAAAGACCGTATCTGGGAGGACTTTCCGAAATGATGACTCTGGCTTGGTTAGCGATCGGTTTCCTGGTTGTCGCTCTTTTGTGTTTATTCGTTCTATTCAAGATGTACACGCGCACGTCGAATACGCTTGTGGCGCTGGATCAGCGTTGCGAGACGGCGTTTTCCGATATCGATGTTCACCTCAAGCATCGCTCCAATCTAATCCCTGGGCTGGTGAGCGTGGTGAAGGGCTTGGCAAGCCACGAGAAGGATCTCATTCTTGGCGTGAAGGATGCCCGCGCAAAGGCGCTCGCTGCGGCGGCGCCGGCGGTCAAGCTCAAGGCGGAGCGCAACCTGTCGGCGCAGGTCGGCACCCTGCTCTCGGCCGTCGAAAAATATCCCGAGATACGCGCGTTGCCGGAATTCGCGCAGTTGCGGCAGCAACTGGTCGATTGCGAAAACAGAATCACCGCCGCGCGCCGTTTCCACAATCTCGCGATCGAGGAATACAACACCGTGCTGCGACAGTTTCCCGGCAGCTGGATCGGCCCCCGCCAGCGGATGAACAGCCGGCAAAGCTACGACCTCGGCATCGAGCGCGTGTTGATCGACGAGCCCGTCAGCATCGCCCTTTAGGGGCAAACGCCGGAGGGCCAGCATCATGTCGCAGCCGACGGGTCTTTACGGCTGGATTCAGAGCAACGACGGAAAGTCGGCGACATTCTTCGTTGCCTTCCTCGTCGCGGTCCAGATCATCGCCGCGCTGGCGCTGTTTGTGCCGTTGAGCCTGATCGATCCCGGCCATGCGCCATTTCTCGGCTGGTCCGGTTACGCCATCCGGTATGCCCCGGTCGTGCTTGCCGCTTCGGTGCTCTGGTTCGGCGCGCAGATGTTCTGGCACATCGAGACAGTGAAGCGCGCCGTCGATTTTCATTTCATCGACGACGCGGAGGAACCCCGGCTGTGCCGGGTGATCGAGCCGCTCATCATCACGATGGGACTGCCTGTTCCCTATGTCGCGATTGTCGAGTCGCGGGCGCGCAACGCCTTCGCCTGCGGCATCGCCCGCAAGAAGGCCGCGGTCGTCGTCACCCGCGGCCTGATCGACAGCCTCGACGACGAGGAACTGGCCTGCGTCCTCGCCCATGAACTCAGCCATATCCGCAACGGCGATATTCGCCTGATGGCGGCGGCCAATATCTTCATGTCGGCGCTGACGCGCCTGCACCGGAACAACGGCCTGCGCATGACGCCCGTGCACGCGCTGCTGGCGATCGCGATCCCGGTCATCCTGCCGCTCACGCTGATCGGCACGTTTGTCGGACATCTCGCCGTCCGTGCCGGCCAGATCGCTCGCCTGCTGATCTCGTCCTCGCGCGAGTACATCGCCGACGCGGAGGCCGTCCAGCTGACGAAAAATCCGGCGGCATTGGCCTCCGCCCTCGTCAAGGTCGAGAGCAACTACCGTGTCGGCAACGCCCGGCACGAAGACGATGCGATGATGATCGCCGGCGACACGCACGGCCGGAACGCGACGCATCCCACCGTCGCGCAGCGCATCGCGGCGCTCGCGCGCACCACCGGCTCGATGGTCTTCAACGCCCCCTCGGCCCCGCGGCCGGAGGCATGGGCCAACACGCCGAGCCTTGCCGAAGCGGAATCCGCCGCTCTGCTGCGCAAGTTGCCGCAGGCTCGCGTGCTGCCGAGAATTTCCGCCGATGCGCCGGAGAATATATTCGGTCTGACACGCATTGGCATGGTCATGACCGCGGCCACGATCATCGCCCTCCTCCTTCTGCACGCCGGCGATCTGGGCAATCCGCGCGCGCTCGCGGCGAAATTCGACATCCGCCCGTTAGGTATCATGCTCAGCGCGCAGAACACCTGCCAACTCAGGGCGCCGTTCGGCCTCGCCGACAGGGACTGCACGAGCCTTGTCGATGACCACGTCTATCGGGATTTCGAGGGTCAGAAGAACACGCTGGTCGGCTGGCTGGCCGACCTGAGCCGCAAGCGCCGGGAGGCAGGCGTCGTCAACGCCGACCTGACTTTCAGGAGCATGACGGAGCCTTCCTACGTCCGCCGCGCCTACAGGGGACAGAGCGGACGGCTCGAAGGCACCATGGCGGAAACCACCGACGACGGCTTGTATGAAGCCGGGTACGGCAAATTCAGCAGCGTCACGCCTGAAAGGTTTGTCATCGCCGAAATCGAGAAAGTGAGCTGTTTTCCCGCCAAACTGATGCATGGCAAGCCGGAGGGATCTTTTCGGATGGATCAGGAGATCTCGGGCGGGATCAGCTTTCCGGGTCTGGTGCGGCACGCCGATGAATCGCTCGTCTCCGAGCGGCAACCTGGAACGCCTGGCGGAGACGATTGGCTGCGCGCTTATGCTCGCACGCGCGAGATGCTGACCCTCGTGAGCTACGACATTTTCGGATTGCCCGGATTGCAGAAGCTGCGCGCGATCTATCGCAACGATGCCCATCGCCGCGTGGTCGATCTCATCCGTCAGCGGCTGTCCGATCCGGCCTTCACCTCCGGTCTCGACGTGGCGACAATCGCAAAGATCAAGGCGTTGGCGAGGGCACCGGACAGGTTCGTGCCATGCCCCGCGGTCAAGCGCGGCGCGCTCGAGGCCGAGAGGGCCAATCCCGACGGCAATATCCGACAGGAACTGCGTTTGAGTTCGGGTGGATAAATCCAGGTCCGCGGCAGGGACCCGTATAGCGAAGCCAAAACCAAAGGAGGAGGGCGACCTCGCCCCCATGGCCTCTGGAAGCGGAAAGTCGCGGAGAGGTATTATGCTCTTGGGCTGCGCCGCCCGAATTCAGTGCGCCCCATGACCGCAGGGCGAGCCATCGGCGCCATGGACGATGGAAGCGGCGCGAGGGGCGCCGTCGCCACCCGTGCCGTCGTGTTCTGGAATAGAAGCGCGCGAACAACCGCCAACCCCATCGCCAGCATAACGACGATCCACAGCACCATGGTCACGATGCGCGCATTGAGGTCGCGAACGCCGAGCGTGGTGCTGACAATTTCCGGATGACTCGCACTGCGCAGAAGCAGGAACCGACCGTTTCCCCAGCTCCCGTACACGAGCTGATCGACCGACGCGGCCTTCGCCGAAGGCCGTCGCGGGTCGTTGTAAGTGATTTCGCAGGTGGACAAGATGTACCAGTGCACGGTGCACTTCGCCTTCTCGACCTTCAGATCGAACGCCGGCACCCAGTCATTTGTACGCATATCGGCAACAAGGCCGGGAAGATGATTGTAGACCATCCAGACAGCGCCGAGGGTCATCAGACAAATTGCGAGTATCTTTTTCATCGGCGCCCGGCCCCATTCGATCTCACGCGCATGGCGTTGAGATACAAACATGGCCGTGATCCTCATGAACTTAAGAATTTGAGAATTGAGCCGGTTTTTGTTCGGATGTTTAACAGAACATAGGCGAAAGCCAGACTCGCTGCGTGCAAGCCGGGCTCAAGGATCACCTCTTTGGATATCGTATCGGGCCAGCCAGCGCCGAAGGAAACCACCAACCCGAGGGCTATCGACGAGATGTTTTTGCGTTCGAGCGTTTTGCGATCAAAGTGAATCACCGTCATTGCGAGCACTCGGATCAACGCTTCGCGTTGTCCGAGCACAGGCTACGCGAAGCAATCCAGTCTTTCTTCGCGGCCACCGGATTGCTTCGTCGCTTCGCTCCTCGCAATGACGATCCGGTCAGATCGGATTCCGCCCTAGCGATCGGGGCCGTGGTCGTCAGCGGCCCGCACAGGCGGCGTCAACGATCTACGGGACGCGCGGAATTCAAACCGTCAAGTTGGACGCTCGACAGGCCGAACCTCCGGAGACGCAGCCAGCCGCAGAAAGTGCCGAAATTCCGATCGGGCAAGATCGCACCGGTCACAAGAACAAGCGGGCAGTTGACTCCGTCCGCCGCCATGAGAAAATTCGCCAACAACATGGATGGAGACATCCGGGATGGCCAGACTTGTGGCGGAGGGGCATATCGCGCGCGTCCTGTCGACGGCGGACGGCGCGGCGGCGCTCGCGTGCGCGCCTCGCATCGCCAATTCGTGGCGACGCTGCCTGATCGATCACAAGCTCGACCCGGCGCGGCGCGGGCCGCCGCTCACGCTGACGCAATCGGAACTGAAACATTGCGTGGAACCGGTCAACGATCTCATCCGCGCCGCGATGCCGGATATCGAGGATCTTCACCGCGTGGTGCGCGAGGCGGGGTATTGCGTCAATCTCGCCGATACCAACGCCACCATCCTGGTCAGCCGCCTGCCGGAAGGCGAGGCCGCCACCATCCTGCGGCAATGGAAGGTTTACACCGGGTCGCGATTCTCTGAATCCGTCGAAGGCACCAACGGGCTCGGCACCGCGCTGGCGGAGCAGCGGCCGATCCTGGTGCATCGCGACGAGCATTTCCGCGAGCAGTGGTCGATGTTCAGTTGCGCGGTCGCGCCGCTGTTCGACCATGGCGGCCAACTGGCGGGCGCGGTGAACATCACCTCGTGCCGCGCCGATCTCGACCGCACCGCGCATCAGATGGCGCTGGCGGTCGCGGCGCAGGCGGTGCGGCGGATCGAGGAAACGATTTTCCGCGGGCATTATCGCGATGCCTGGATCGCCGCCCTGCCCGGCCTCGACGGCGGCTCGGCCCGTCTCATCGCCTTCGACGACGACCAGCGCGTGCTCGGCGCCAACCGCGCGGCCCGACATGAATTCAGCCTGTCGAACGCGCAGATCGAGGCGGGCACGCCGCTGTCGCAATTCATCCATCTCGACATGGATGCGGCGCGACGCTCCGACACACCGCAACGGCTGCGACGAAGCAACGGCGGCGATCTCGGCCGCGCCCGCATCAGCATGCCGCAGCCGCGCCTCCGACCGATGCCGCAGCCGCACCGGCGCCCGAGGGCCGGCGATCCGCGCTACAATGCGCTGGCGCGCCTGGCCGGCGCCGACCCCGGACTCCAGCACAGCGTCAAGCGGCTGATGCGGATCGCCAACGAGGATATTCCCGTGCTGCTGCGGGGCGAGACCGGCAGCGGCAAGGACATGTTCGCCCGCGCCATTCATGCCGCAAGCCAGCGCACGCGCGGCGATTACATCGCGCTCAATTGCGCGGCGATGCCGGAAAGCCTGATCGATGCCGAACTGTTCGGCTACGAGGCCGGCGCGTTCACCGGCGCTCGGCGCGACGGCTCGAAGGGGCTGATCGTGCAGGCCAGCGGCGGCACGCTGTTCCTCGACGAAATCGGCGACATGCCGCTGGCATTGCAGACGCGCCTGTTGCGCGTCCTGGAAAACCGCGAGGTCTGGCCGCTCGGCGCGCTCAAGCCGGTGCCGGTCGATATCCGCCTCGTCAGCGCCACGCATCGCGACCTCGACGCCATGGTCGCCGACGGCGGTTTCCGCGCCGACCTGTACTACCGGATTCGCGGCTTGCAGGTCGAACTGCCGGCGCTGCGCGCGCGGGCCGACAAGGCGGCGGTGATCGCTCAGGTCGCCGTCGAGGAAGCGCCGAACGCGCGCCTGTCGCCCGACGCATGGCGAATGCTGCTGACGCATCCCTTTCCGGGCAACATGCGGCAGTTGCGTCACGTATTGCGGCTCGCAGCCTGCACGGCGGAGAACGGGCTCATCGCCGAGGCCGATCTCGATCTCCCGCCCTTCGGCGGCGAGACCGCCGCGCCAGCGGCGCCGGCCGCCGATTTCGAAGCCGCCGAACGCAACGTCATCATCGAGGCCCTGCGCACGAGCGGCGGCCATATCGCCAAGGCCGCGCACGCGTTGAAAATCAGCCGCGCCACGCTCTACCGCAAGATCAAGACGCTGAAGATCGAAACGACATCGCATTGAAGGGGGGCGGCGTGTCGCCACGCCGGTCTGGACGATCACGTCATCGGGACACGGATTGCGTCATCCCGTCATTGCGAGGAGCGCGAGCGACGAAGCAATCCAGGAGCCGCAAGGAAAGACTGGATTGCTTCGCGTAGCCTGTGCTCGGACAACGCGAAGCGTTGATCCGAGTGCTCGCAATGACGGAGGAATCGCGCAGGCGGGGACCATACGCCGTGGCGGTTCGGCTCAATCAAGGCGGGCGAAATCCCTTAAAATCGCGAACGCCAGGGGTTATGGGTTCTCGCCTGCGCGGGGACGGCGCCGTGAGGAAGGGCCTTTTGAAATAGCCTCCGAGGCGCGAAGCGTCGCCCGAAGCCCGAAGCCGTCAGGAAAATCCGCTCCAGATCATCTTGCGGGCCTTGAGATCGCCGAGCGTGACCGGCTCGCGCATCGCCTGCACGTCATGGAAGGCGCTGCGCAGATAGACCAGCGGCCGCGCCTCGGCACGGAAGCTGACGGCGCGGACGTCGCCGATAAACACCGAATGCGTCTTCGTCTCGCACGCCTCACGCAATTCGCAGTCGAACGACACCAGCGCGTCCTCCAGCACCGGCGCGCCGGTCACCGCCGTGGTCCAGCGGCCGAAGCCAAAGCGCGCATCGCCGTCGACCCCCTTCTGGCCGCTGAAAGTCAGCGCCAGCGCCATGTGCTCGTTGGCGAGAAAGCTGACGCCGAAGCAGCCGTCCTCGCGGATGCGCGGATGCGCCGATGCGTTGCGGTTGACGCAGACCAGCAGCGACGGCGGATCGTCGGACAGCGAACATACCGCCGTCACGGTCAATCCGGTCCGAAGCCCGACCTCGCGCCCCACCGTGACCAGCGCCACCGCGCCGGCGCAATGCCGCATCGCCTGCTTGAAACCCTGGGAATCCATGCACAGATCTTTCACTTCGCGCGAACAACCGGCGTTCGTCCTCTCGCGAATCGCGGACGACGATGCCGTTCGGCTCGCCCGCCGTGTTCCACAAGCGGACGAGCGGAATCATAATTATGTCACGCCGCCGATCCCCCGACAACGTGATGTCATGCCAAGCGTCGGCAAGGACGAAAGCCGCATGATGCCGGATGTGAACGCCCGCCTCCCCCCGCGGCGGGGGAGAGGCGGATCGCCAGACAAATCCGGCCGCCCGATTACGCGGCCTTGACCGCGCCGGCATCGAGGTGCTTGAGGCGCGGCAGCACCTCCTGCTTCAACAGCCGCAGCGAATTGCGCCACGCTTCCGGCTTGTGCTTGTAGTCGAAGCCGAACACCAGGAGCGTGCCGAACCCGCCGACCTCGTCGTAAATCTTCTCGATCTTCTCGGCGACGGTCGAAGGCGAGCCGACGATCCAGTTGTGCTTGGCGCAGTATTCGGCGGTGATGTCGCTGTCCGGCACGTCGGGTTGATGCTTCAGATAGTCCTTGAAGCCGAAATGGCCGAGCAGCCGCAGGAAATACTCGCTCATCATGCGGCCCATCATGTCGCCGACCGACAGCCGCCAGGCTTCCTCGTCGGTATCGGCAACGAACACCTCGCGCACCAGCCGCCAGTCCTTGCGGTTCGGCTTGCGGCCGGTTTTGGCGGCGCCGATCTCCACTGATTCCCAGTGGCTCGCCACATAGGCCGGATTGAGGTTGAGGCTCATCGGAAGGAAGCCGCGCTCGCCGGCCAGCTTGAGCGTGTCGGAGCCCTTGCTGAGCCCGGCCACCGCGATCGGCGGATGCGGCGCCTGCACCGGCTTGATGTGCGGCTTGAGAAAATCGAACATCACGTCCGGCTTGGTCACGGTCCAGTATTTGCCGGTATGGGTCCAGGGAGCGTCCTCGGTCCACATCCTGAGAATGATCTCCAGCGCCTCGCGGGTCATGTCGCGATTCTGGCCGGACATGCCGTCGACATTGAACATCGCCCAGTCGCTCGGCAGGCCGGAGGCGGCGACGCCGAAGTTCAGGCGGCCCTCGGAGAGATGATCGAGCATCGCGACGCGATTGGCGAGTTCGGCGGGATGGTGATAGGGCAGCAGGAAACCGCCCGGCCCGAGACGAATGTTCTTGGTCTCGCGGAACGCCTGCGCCAACAACAAGTCCGGCGACGGATGCGGTTCCCACGGCGCGGTGTGATGCTCGCCGATCCAGCCTTCCTGATAGCCGAATTCATCGCACCAGCGCAGCACTTGAAGGTCCCAGTCGTGCCCTTCCTTCAGACCGCATTCCGGCGGATGCGACGGCATAGTGAAGTAGCCGATCTCCATGACGTTTCCTTTTCGTTTGTTTTGAACTTCGCGCGCCCCCCGAGCGGGTTGCGCCCGAGGCGCGCTGACCCGAACGGAAGCAAACACCATGCCACATAAAAACCCGCGCAAAACCGGGCAACCCGATCAATTTATAAGATATGCCACCCGATATTGAGAGCTTACATATGCCGCGACGCGCGCGGCAGTCGCAATCCTGCGACGGGCATGCCTCGCATTCGAGACTCGACGGCGCGCCGGCCGCGATCATTCGGCGGCCTGTCCGACACGCCGGGCCGACTCCGAGTCGGGCGGGCCGCGCCTGGCGCGTCCCCAGCCGGACAGCGCCTTCGACAGCCGGTCGAGATAGAGATACACCACGGGCGTGGTAAACAGCGTCAGCATCTGGCTGACCAGGAGGCCGCCCACCATCGCATAGCCGAGCGGTTGGCGGATCTCCGATCCGGTGCCGGTGCCGAGCATCAGCGGCACCCCGCCGAGCATCGCCGCCATGGTGGTCATCATGATCGGACGGAACCGGATCAGCGCCGCCTTGCGGATGGCGGCTTCCGGCGACAGCCCCTCGTCGCGCTCCGCCACGATGGCGAAATCCACCAGCATGATGCCGTTCTTCTTGACGATGCCGATCAACAGCACGAGGCCGATCAGGGCGATCAGGCTGAAGTCGTAGCCGAACAACATCAGCGCCGCCAGCGCGCCGACGCCCGCCGACGGCAGCGTCGAAATGATCGTCAGCGGATGGATGTAGCTTTCGTACAGAATGCCGAGGACGAGATAGACCACGATCAGCGCGGCGAGGATCAGGAGCGGCACGGTGCCCAGCGATTGCTGGAACGCCTGCGCCGTGCCCTGAAAACTGGCGCTCAGCGTCGCCGGCGCGCCCATCCCGGCGACCGCGCGGGTAATCGCCGCGGTGGCCTGCCCGAGCGCCACGCCGCGCGCCAGGTTGAAGCTGATGGTGGTCGCCGGAAACTGACCCTGATGGCTGATCGAGAGCGGCCGCACCGGCGCCGTCGACCACTTGGCGAACACCGACAGCGGCACCTGATCTCCCGTCGTCGGCGACTTGACGTAGATCTTGTCGAGACTGTCGAGCTTGCCCTGAAGCGCCGGCAGGATTTCCAGAATCACGTGGTAACTGTTGACCTGGGTGAAATACTGCGCCACCTGCCGCTGGCCGAAGGCGTCGTCGAGGGTGTCGTCGATCAATTGCGGCTGGATGCCGTAGCGCGCGGCGGCGTCGCGATCGACGGTCAATGTCAGCGTCGCGCCGTCGGTCTGCTGGTCGGTGGCGACGTCGCGCAGTTCCGGCAGCGTTTTCAGTTTCGCCAGTATTTTGGGCGCCCACGCATTCAGTTCGTCGAGATTGGAATCCTGCAAGGTGTATTCGAACTGGGTGCGCGTCGCGCGGCCGCCGAGACGGACATCCTGCGATGCCTGCATGAAGGCCCGCCCGCCCTGCACCTTATCGAACCGCGACCGCAGCCGCGCGATGATCTGTTGCGCGTCGGCCTTGCGGGCATCGCGCGGCTTCAGCGTGATGTACATGCGCCCGTTATTCAGCGCGCCGCCGCCGCCGCCGATCGCCATGGCGACGCTGGCGACATCGGGATCGGCGAGCACGATCCGGCCGAACTGTTCCTGAATGCGCTTCATTTCGGCGAACGAGACGTCCTGACCGGCCTCAGTGACGGCGGTGAGAAGGCCGGTGTCCTGTTGCGGGAAAAAGCCTTTCGGGATTACCGCGAACAGATAGCCGGACAACGCGACGGTGAGGACGAACACGCACAGCGTCACGAACCGCCAGCGCATCACGACATCGAGGCCGCGCGCGTAGGCATTGAGCAAGGCATCGAAACCGCGCTCGCTGAGCTGATAGAGGCGGCCATGCTTGCCTTCCTCGCCATGCGCCTTGAGGAACCGCGACGCCAGCATCGGGGTCAGCGTCAGCGACACCACCAGCGAGACGAAAATCGTCATCGCCAGCGTCACCGCGAATTCGCGGAACAGCCGCCCGATGATGCCGCCCATCAGCAACAGCGGAATCAGCACCGCGACCAGCGAGACGCTGATCGAAACGATGGTGAAGCCGATCTCGCCCGCACCCTTGAGCGCGGCGGCGAACGGCGCCGCGCCCTGCTCGATATGCCGCGTGATGTTCTCCAGCATCACGATGGCGTCGTCGACGACGAACCCCACCGAGATGGTCAAGGCCATCAGCGACAGGTTGTCGAGCGTATAGCCGAACGCCCACATCAGGGCGCAGGCGCCCAACAGCGCCAGCGGCACGGTGACGCTGGGAATGATCGTCGCCCAGATGCTGCGCAGAAAAATGAAGATCACCATCACCACCAGCGCAACGGTCAGGAGCAGCGTCATCTGCACGTCCCGCACCGCGGCGCGAATGGTCTGGGTGCGGTCGCTCAGGATCGAGACGTGAATCGCCGGCGGAAAGCCGGCGATGATCTGCGGCAACCGCGCCTTGATCTTGTCGACCGTCGCGATGACGTTGGCGCCGGGCTGCTTGAACACCACCAGGAACACGCCGCGCTTGCCGTTGGCCCAGGCCGCCTGCTTGACGTCCTCCGGTCCGCTCACGGCGCGGCCGATATCGCGAATCCGCAGCGGCGCGCCGTTGCGGTAGGCAATGATGACGTCGTTCCAGTCCTTCGCCCTCAGCAACTGATCGTTGGCGTAGATGGTGTAGCTGCGGGTGTCGCCATCGACATTGCCCTTCGGGCTGTCGACCGTGGCGCTGGCGATCTGGGCGCGCACGTCTTCCAGCGACAAGCTCTTGGCGACCAGCTTCGCGGGGTCGATCTGGATGCGGACGGCGGGTTTCTGCTGTCCGCCGATGGTGACCTGGGCGACGCCGGAGATCTGGCTGATCTGCTGCGCCATCCGCGTATCGGCATAATCGTCGACCTCGGTCAGCGGCAAGGTGTCGGAGGTGACCGACAGGATCAGGATCGGCGAATCCGCCGGATTGACCTTGCGGTAGGTCGGCGGCGAGGGAAGGTTCTTCGGCAACTGGCCGCCTGCGGCGTTAATGGCGCCGAGCACGTCGTTGGCGGCCGCGTCGATGCTGCGGTTGAGATCGAACTGGATGGTGATGGCGGTCGAGCCCAGCGAACTGGTCGACGTCATCTGCGAGATGCCGGGAATCTGCGCGAACTGCCGCTCCAGCGGCTGCGCCACCGACGACGCCATGGTTTCGGGACTGGCGCCGGGCAGCGACGCCGACACCTGGATGGTGGGGAAATCGACCTGCGGCAGCGGCGCGACCGGCAACTGCGGATAGGCCACCAGACCGACGAACAGAATCCCCGCCATCAACAGCGAGGTCGCGATCGGGTAGCGGATGAACGGCGCCGATATGCTCTCGTTCATGGCGGCATGGCCTTGTTCACGGCGATCCGGCTTGAGCCGCCGGCGCGGCGGCGGCGACGGTCACCGCCACCGGGGAGCCGGGCTGCACCCGGTATTGCCCCGCCACGACCACCCGCTCGCCGGGCGACAGTCCCTTTTCGACGACGGTGCGGCCGTCGGTCGAGGCGCCGATCGCGATTTGTCGCACCGCCGCCTTGTCGTCGGGGCCGACCGTCAGCGCGTACAGCCCGCCGCTGCCGCGTTGCACCGCGTCGTCCGGAACCACCACGGCGTCCTTCAAGGTGGCGACGAGGAGCCGCGTCAAAACCGACTGGCCGGGCCACAACGCATGGTCGGCATTGTCGAACACCGCCTTGAGGCGAATGGTTCCGCTGGTGGCATCGACCTGATTGTTCATCAACGCCAGCGTCCCCTTCGACAACACTTTCTTACCGTCACTGGACAGTGCGATCACCGGCGGCGCCCCCGCGGCGAGCGCCGCCCTGATGTCCGGAAGCTTCTCCTCCGGCGCGGTGAAGATCACCGCGATCGGCTCGATCTGGGCGATGGTGACGATGCCGGTCTGGGTCGCGGCGTTGACGATATTGCCCTGGTCGACCTGCCGGAACCCGGTGACGCCGGCGATCGGCGCGCGGATCGTGGTGTAATCGAGCTGGGTGCGGGCGCTGGCGATCGCGGCGTTGTCGGCCTCGACCTGCGCCGTGTCCTGCCGGACCAGCGCGCGCTGCGTGTCGGTCTGCTGCCGCGCCGCGAAGGCGCCGAGATCGGTGTAGCGTTGCAGATCCAGTTTGGCGTTGGCGAGACTGGCTTCGTCCTGATCCTTTTTCGCGGTGGCCTGATCGAGCGCCGCCTGGAACGGCCGCGGATCGATTTGGGCGATCAGGTCGCCCTGCTTGACCAACTGCCCTTCCTTGAAGGCGATGGTGTCGAGCTGCCCGTCGACGCGGCTTCGCACCACCACCGTGTTAAAACCCTGAACCGTGCCGAGCCCTTCGAGATAGACCGGGAAATCGGCTGTCTCGACGCGTGCCACGGTGACGGGGACAGGGGAGCCGGTTTGCGCCGGTGCCGTGCTCGCGGCGTCATGCCGGCCGGTGTGAAATTGACGCCAGCCGAGATAGCCGCCGCCAGCCAGGATGGCGGCGACGAGAAGCCAGCATAGGGTTCGCGAAGCAGTCATCTCGGCACGACCCACGACACAGCTTGTCGGGAAACAACCGCGAGCTTCGGCGATCCGCCGACAGGCGTAAACACAACATAAATTGAAGCTTTCTGTCATTTTCGTCACGTTCCTGACGGCGCTGCCGAGAGCCGCGCGACGCGCTTCAATCTAAAGATGGATTGATCGCATATGTTTTACGCCATAGGCTCGCCGACGGTCGCGACGGCCACCATCGGGCCGCGCGAATGTGAGAAATGACAAGGACACGACAATGGCGGAAATACTGGGTCCCCAGAAGCTGGGACCGCTGACGGCGCTCGTCGGCGAATGGGAAGGCGACTTCGGCGTCGATCTCTCTTACCGCAACAAGGACGACGAGACGATCCAGACCAGCTATTTCGAGAAGGCATGGTTTCGTCCGATTCCGATCGTCGAGAACGGCCAACAGACCATGGAAGGATTGAACTACAGCATGACGGCCTGGCGTCATGGCGAGGAAGCCATGGACCCCTTCCATGACGAGGTCGGCTATCTGCTCTGGGACAAGACGCACGGACAGGTGATCCGCTGTTTCGCGGTGCCGCGCGGGCTCGCCATCCTGGCCGGCGGTCCCGCCAAGCCGCGCGACAAATCGTTCGCCCTGAAGGCGGAGCCCGGCGTCAAGGGCTACGGTTTTTCGCAAAACCAGTATTTGCTGGAGCGGGCGGAAGCGACCGCCTTCGATTGCACCTTCACCTTCAACGACGACGGCACGTTCAGCTATACCTCCGATCTGGTGCTGAAACTGGCGGCGACCGGCGCCACTATGCACCACACCGACCGCAACACGCTGCATCGGACCAAGCGCATCCATCCGAGCGCCGAATACAATTGACGCGGGCGCGGGCTGCCCGATTTCCCGCCGCATCGATCGTTCCGCGCGCTCAATCCGGAGGTTGTTTCCGCCCGTTCCGGTGTGTCACACTTCGACCGGTCCATTCTCATCGGCGCGGCGAAGTCCGCCGCGCCGCATCCCGGAGGTCAAGCGTGAAAACTGCGATCACTGAACTGTTCGGCATTCAGCACCCCATCATCCAGGGCGGGATGCACTACGTCGGACTCGCCGAACTGGCGTCGGCGGTGTCCAATGCCGGCGGACTTGGCATCATCACCGGCCTGACCCAGAAGACGCCGGAACTGCTGGCGAAGGAAATCGCCCGCTGCCGCGACATGACCGACAAGCCGTTCGGCGTCAACCTCACCTTCCTGCCGACCTTCGCCAAGCCGCCCTATCCGGAATACATCGCCGCCATCAGGGAAGGCGGCGTCAAGGCGGTGGAGACCGCCGGCCGCAGCCCGGAGGAATACATGCCGGCGCTCAAGGCCGCCGGCATCAAGGTGATCCACAAATGCACCTCCGTCCGCCATTCGCTGAAGGCCGAGAAGATCGGCTGCGACGCCGTCAGCGTCGACGGCTTCGAGTGCGGTGGTCATCCCGGCGAGGACGACGTGCCGAACATGATCCTGCTGCCGCGCGCGGCGGACGAGTTGAAGATTCCGTTCGTCGCCTCCGGCGGCATGGCGGACGCGCGCAGCCTGGTCGCGGCGCTGGCGCTGGGCGCCTCGGGCATGAACATGGGCACCCGCTTCATGGCCACCCAGGAGGCGCCGATCCACGACAACGTCAAGCAGGCACTGCTTCAGGCCACCGAACTCGACACCCGCCTGATTATGCGCGCGCTGCGCAACACCGAGCGCGTGCTGCGCAACGACGCGGTGGACCGGCTGATCGAGATCGAGCGCGCCAAGGGCAAGGACCTCAAGATCGACGACATCATGGCGGAGGTTGCGGGGGTCTATCCGAAGGTGATGACCGAGGGCGACATGGATGCCGGGGCGTGGAGTTGCGGCATGATGGTCGGCCTGATCAACGACATCCCCACCGTGAAGGATCTGATCGACCGCATCATGCGCGAAGCCGAGCGCATCATCCGCGGCCGCCTGATCGGCTTCCTCGACGGCAATATCGCCGTCGACACGCGGGTGGCGTGAGGCATCAAAAGATGTCATTGCCGGGCTTGACCCGGCAATCCATCGTTTTCAAGAAGATGGATGCCCGGATCACAGGCGAGCGGAAGCGACGCCGTTCTTCGAACGGCTATGTCCGGGCATGACGGTGGATGATTCCGTCAAAAGCCATCAGACGCCCGCGGTGCGGGCGCGGCGGCCCTCGATCGGGTAGGCCGGATCGTTGAAGCCCGGCGTCGAGGGATGGCCGGCGGTCACGAGGGCATCGATCAGGGCTTCGTCCTCGGCGGTGAAGCGATAGTCGAGCGCGCGCGGATAATCGTCCAATTGCGCCTCGGTGCGCGGCCCCGCGATCACCGACGTGACGAAGCCGCTGTTGAGCACCCATGCCACCGCGAACTGCCCGGCGGTGATGCCGCGCGCCTCGGCGTGCCTGCGGATCTCGCGCGCCAGCCGCAGCGATTCCGGCCGCCATTCGGTCTGCATCATGCGGGTGTCGTTGCGGCCGGCGCGGCTGTCCTTGTCGGGCGCGGCGTCGGGGTCGTACTTGCCGGTCAGGACGCCACGCGCCAGCGGGCTGTAGGGCACCACGCCGAGGCCGTAGAAGCCGCAGGCCGGCAGTTGCTCGACCTCCGGCATCCGGTTCATCGCGTTGTAATAGGGCTGGCTGACCACCGGCCGGTCGATGCCGAGCCGGTCGCAGATGTTGCAGATCTCGGCGACGCGCCAGGCGCGAAAATTCGAGACGCCGAAATAGCGCACCTTGCCGGCGCGGATCAGGTCGCCCATCGCCCGCACCGTCTCATCGAGCGGCGTCGCGTGGTCTTCCTTGTGCAGGTAATAGATGTCGATAACATCGGTGCCGAGCCGCCGCAGGCTGTCCTCGCAGGCGTCGAACACCCAGCGCCGCGACAGGCCGGCGCGGTTGGGATCGTCGCCCATCGGATTGGCGAGCTTGGTCGCCAGCACCCAATGCGCGCGCCGCGCGGCGATGGCGCGGCCGACCACTTCCTCCGAACCGCCGCTGGAATAGGCGTCGGCGGTGTCGATAAAATTGATGCCGGCGTCATGGGCCTTGTCGACGATGCGCTTCGAGGTCGCCTCGTCGGTCGGCCCGCCGAACATCATGGTGCCGAGGCAAAGCGGCGAGACTTTTAGGCCGCTGCGGCCCAACTGGCGATATCGCATCGGAGGCTCCTGGTTCTATCGCGCGGCGTGGCCGCGCATTACCTTGAACACGCCGTTGGCCAGCATGACGCAGCGGCCGTCGACACTCAATTCGGCGCTCATGAAAATCAGCGTCTTGGTGCCGCGGACCATGCGCGGCCGCGACACGATGAGATCGCCGATCCGCGCCGCGTCGATGAAATGCGTGTCCATCTGAATGGTGGCGAGATGCTCGGCGCCGGATTCCTCGCGCGCGGTCATGCCGCAGGTGCGGTCCGCCAGCGTCATCAACAAGCCGCCCTGCACCAGCCCGCGCCGGTTGCGGTGCTTGCGCTGGCCCTCGATGGCGTATTCGCGCCGGCCCTCGTACACGCGATGCCACAGCGGCCCGACATGGCCGATGAATCCGTCGTCCTCAAGAATGCTCCAGCCTTGCGCCGGCAGGCCGGATTCCGTCGCCTCGCTCATCGTTCGCCCTTGCCACCCATCGGGCGACAATCACGATATTCCCCCGCGCGCGCAAGCCGCGAAAACGGATGGCGGGGCTGACGATTGTCGTGTTCTCACCGCCTCGGCCGCAGCAGGAACCAGCCGTAGAGCAGGATCGGCAGCAGCAGCGCCAGCCACGACACCGCGTCCCAGAGGCCGTCGCCGACCAGCGCGGAGATCAGCCCGACGGTGGAAAGCACGCCGATCGCCAGCGGCCAGCGGAAAATCTGCGCCAGCGTCTGGCGTCGCGCGCGCGCGTTTGTCATGACGTCACCACTTGACCCTCGATCGGCCGCGCACCCGCCGGCGTCCCCGCCCGCGCCGCGCCGGTCGCCGGCTTGCGGCGCTTGAGCCACAGATAGAGCCCGGTCCACAGAATCACGACGGTGAGGATGTCGAGGATCGCCCAGATGATCTTCAGCGGCATGCCGCCGTAGTCGCCGAAATGCAGCGGCTGCGACAGGAACAGCGCCGAGACGTACCACGGCATGTCGCGGCTGTCGGTGAGCTTGCCGGTTTCGGCGTCGATCAGCGCCGGCTTCAACAGCCGCGAGGTCACCGGCGTGTCGCCGCGCATGAACACAGTGTAGTGGCTCTTGCTGGAGAAGATCGAGCCGGGAAAGGCGACGAACGCCACTTGCATGTGCGGGATGGTTTTGCGCGCGACGTCTACCGCGTCCTGCACCGGCGTCGGCTTCGCCGGAATCTCACGGCCCCTGTATTGCGCCGTCATTTCCGCGAGCTGGCCGTATTGCCACGCCTTCAGCACCAGATCGGCCCAGGTGTTGATGACGCCGGTGAAGCCGACCACCAGCGCCCACATCACCAGCAGGATGCCGGCGAGGTTGTGCACGTCGAGCCTTCGCACGATGCGCGGCCGGTCCTTGCGATAGGCGCCGAAGCGCAGCTTCCGCATCGACGGCGCGTAGACCACGACGCCGGAGACCACAGCGACGCAAAACAGGATGCCCATCAGGCCGAGGAACAGTTTTCCGGGCAGCCCGGCGAACATGTCGGTGTGCAGCTTCAGCATGAAATAGGTGAAGCGCCCGGTGATGTCCGGCGAATCGAGGAAGGCGCCGGTGTGGACGTCGACCCGCGCGATCCGGTTGTCGACCGGGCTGGCGTTGATCGAAGGCCCGATCGAGACCATCAGCGCATCGGGCTCGTCGCGGTCCCAGATCAGGAAATGCGGCACCTGGCCGGGAAACTTCGCCAGCACGGTGGCGACCGCCTGATCGAGATTGGCGGCCGGCGTTCCCGCCGGCACGGCGGCGGCCTTGACCTCCTCATGCAACAGGTCGTCGATCTCGTGATGGAAGATCAACGGCAGCCCGGTGATGCACAGCATCAGCATGAACGCCGTGCAGACAATGCTGGACCACTTGTGGACCCAGTGCCAGCGGCGAAGCGGTCTTGTTCCCGAGATCACGACGATATTCTCCACACACTCGGAGTCGTCCCCGCGCAGGCGGGGACCCATAACCCCTGGCTTTGCTTGTCGTCAAATAAACTCGCACCGGGTGATGGAGCCGAACCGCTGCGGCGTATGGGTCCCCGCCTGCGCGGGGACGACGTCTTTCGTGTTAAAAGTCTCAAGTTCTCTTTCCGCCGGTTCCAGATGCTTCGGCCTGCCGGGCCTCACTTGGTAATCAATTTGGGCGCGGGCTCGGCATTCCACGAATATTTCAGCGTGCCGAGAACAGTGCGCCCCGGCCCCAGCGAGCAATAAGGCATGCCGGTGAAGCAGGAGCCGACATAATATTTGTCGGTCAGGTTCCGCACATTGATCTGCGCCGAGAGGCCCTTCAGGTCGGGGCGCATATAGCCGAAATCGTAGCTGATAACCGCGTCGACCAGCGTGTAGGCCGGCACCACCAGGGTATTGGCGACATCGCCATAGGTGTCGCCGACATAGCGCACGCCGGCGCCGAGGGCGAGGCCGGCCAGCGGCCCGTTGTACCAGGTGTACTTGCCCCACAACGACGCCTGATCGCGCGCGGTGTTCATCAGGTCCTTGCCGACATTGCCGGCGATGCTCGCGGTCACCTTCGGATCGAGATGGCTGTAGCCGGCGACGATCTCGAACTCGCGGGTGACGTTGCCCTTGGCCTCGAACTCGAAACCGCGCACCCGCGCCGCGTCGGTCTGGGTATTGAAGAGCGGATTGGTCGGGTCCGCCGTCAGCACGTTGTTCTGCCGCGTGTCGAAATAGGCGGCCGTCAGCAGCAGGTTGGTGCCGAGCGGCTGATACTTGACGCCGAACTCGATGTTGTCGCCGGTGGTCGGCTTGAAGGTGTTGCCGAACTGGTCGGAGCCGAGGTTCGGCGTGAACGAGGTCGAATAGGTGACATAGGGCGACACGCCGTTGTCGAACAGATAATTCAGGCCGACGCGGCCGGTCTGCGCCGAGTCGTTGCGGTTATAAACGCCCGCCACCGGCCAGAAGCCCGTGCTGTTGACGGTGGTGCTGACGACATCCTGACGGCCCGACAGCGTCAGCGTGAAGCGGTCGAGCTTGATCTGGTCCTGCACATAGAAGCCGGCCTGACTCATCGTGTCATCGCGCTTGATGAACGGCAGCAGCGAATCGAACGCCGGAACCGGTGCGCCGTAGACCGGGTTGAAGGCGTCGATCGCCGAGAAGAAGCCCGCCGGAGCGCCGAGCCCCGGCCAGGCATAGGCCGACCGGTAGTCGGTGTTCGACTTCATGTAGACGTAGTCAAAGCCGCCCAGCACCTTGTGGGTCAGTGGCCCGGTGACGACATCGGCCTGGAACTGGTTGTCCAGCGTCACGTTGCTGGTCTTCGCCCGCACGTAGTTGTAGGAGCGCGTCACCAGATTGTCGCCGACCATGCCCTCCGGGCGGATCGAATGCAGGTCCTGGGTCGCCTCGAGATAGCGGAAGTTCTGGCGGAACTGGACGCTGTTGTCGAAGCGATGCTCGAAGGCATAGCCGATCGCCTTCTGCTCCAGCCGGAAGCCGTCGTAGCCGGGCTCGCCGAGATAGGTGCTGCGCGACATCCGCCCAAGCGGATTGTTGCCCGACAGCACCTGCCACGGCGCGTATTGCTGATAGCCCTTGTTGTCGATCAACTGGTACTGCGACAAGATGGTGAAGCTGGTGTCGATGCTCGGCCGCCAGGTCAGGCTCGGCGCGATGAAGATCTTGTTGTCCTGAACGTAGTTGACCTCGGTGTTGCTCTGCCGGAACAGCCCGACCAGCCGATAGAGCCACTCCTTGGCCCCATCCACCGGACCGCCGATGTCGAATGCGCCCTGATAGCGGTCGTAGGATCCGAAATTGCCCTCGACGCTGTAATGCGGCGTGTCCTGCGGCCGCTTGCTAATCATGTTGACGATGCCGCCCGGATTGCTGGCGCCGTAAAGACCCGACGACGGGCCTTTCAACACTTCCAGCCGCTCAAGCCCGAAGGGCTCGATGCGCGGCGCGGCGAAGGTGGTGGCGTCGGCCGGCAGCACCAGACCGTCGAGAAAACGCGGCGCGTCGAAGCCGCGCACCTTGAACGAGTCGAAGAAAGCGTTGGGGCCGTAGTCCATCGGAGTCACGCCGGGCATGTAGCGCAGCGCGTCGGGAATGCTCTGCGCGCCCTGCGCCACCATCTGGTCGCGGGTCACCACCGAGATCGACTGCGGCGTCACCAGGATCGGCGTGTCGGTCTTGCTGCTGGAAATGCTCTGATGGGCGAGATAGCCCGTCACGGGTCCGATGCCGCGCTCGCCGAAGCCGGCCGGGCCGGGACGCGACGCGGCCTGCTGCGCGGGCGCCGCCGGCGCCGGACGCGGCTGGGCATGACGCACCGGCGCGCGACGGGCGGCGCGCTGCTTCGGCGCGGTGACCCGCACCGTCGGCAAATCCGCCGACTGCGCGACCGCCTCGTTCGGCGCCATCGACAGCACGATCACACTTGCAGCTCCAAGAAGACCGGCCCTGACCCAACGCGCGCGCGACATCTGCAAACCCCCGCTCCAATGATCCACCGCATTGCCGGTGGCGTGTTTGCACCCTCCTTATCACTCTCGAAACGCTTGACAGCCCGTCGGGGCTTAGAAGCTTTTTAAGTCGAGCGCATCAAGGCGGAGTGTTGCCGATGTGTCGCAAAACGCTTGCGGCACAGCGATTTTTCACATTCTGATTTGATCTGTTCTAAGAAGATTTCTAAAAGACTTCTAAGACAATACGTCCGCCTCGGCAGGCCGTTGAAAATCGTTCGTGCCCCGGGCGCGCTGCGGCACGAAGTGACGCTGCGCAGAACCGGGGCCGTTCCAGCCACGGTGCTTGGGACGGTCCCGGTTCTGCGACGCAGCGTTGCACGCTGCATCGCGCCCGGAACACGGAAGCCGGACCCAAGAGTTTATCGCCGACCTACGCCCCCGCGCCGCTCCGCGCGAAGCGTTTGCGGATGCGCAGCGACAGCCCGTCGCAGACGTCGCGATAGGCGTTCAGGCGCTGCTCGCGGCTCCCCTCCACCAGGGTCGGGTCTTGCGTCGGCCAGTATTCGACCTCGACGGCGTGGGTGCGGGTCAGGTCCAGCGCCTTGTGGTGCGCCTGCGGCGACAGCGTGATGATGAGGTCGAAGTTCAATCCGTCCAAATCCTCAAGCTCCTCGAAAGTCTTGGGCTTGTGGCGCGAAATATCCTGGCCGAGTTCGGCCATCACGCTGACGGCGAACGGATCCACTTCGCCCTTGCGCGCTCCGGCTGAGCGGACATACATCGTTTTCGGAAACATGTTCCGCAACAGGCTCGCCGCCATCGGCGAGCGGACGGCGTTCATCGTGCATGCGAACAGCACGGCCTGCGGATGGCGGACGCGCGGCGGCGCCTCCATCGATTACCGCCGCCGTCGGTGGAGGCGTCGCGCGCCGCGAAAAATCATTTCTCGCCCTTCCAGTGCAGCACGCAGATCAGGGTGAACAGCCGGCGGGCGGTCTCGAAATCGACCCGCACCTTGCCCGCGAGGCGCTCCATCAGCGCCCGGGAGCCCTCGTCGTGAATGCCGCGCCGCCCCATGTCGATGGCCTCGATCTTGTCCGGCGTCGCGGTGCGGATGGCGTGATAGTAGCTGTCGCAGATCATGAAGTAGTCCTTGACGACGCGGCGGAACGGCGTCAGCGACAACAGGTGCGCCACCACGGGCGTGCCGTCCTCGTGGCGGATGTCGAACATCAGCCGGTTGCCGGTGATGGCGAGATGCAGCGTGAACGGGCCGTCGCCGGCGCCTTGTGGCGCGAACAGGTTGCGCTCGATCAGGTCGTAGATGGCGATGGCGCGCTCGTGCTCGATGTCCGGCCCGGAACGGCCGATCGAGTCCTCGTCGAGGGTGACCGCGACGATGCGGTTGCGGGAGTCATCCTCTGAGGCTTGCTGGCTCATGGCAGGTTGAGACGCCGTCCGATCGAGCGCGAATGGGCCTCCAGTCCCTCGGCGTGGCCGAGGGTCATGGCCGCCGGCCCCAGCGCGCGCAACTGATCGGGCCCACACCGCAGGATCGACGTTCGCTTCATGAAGTCAAGCACGCCGAGCCCGGAGGAGAACCGCGCCGAGCGCGCGGTCGGCAAAACGTGGTTGGAGCCGCCGACATAGTCGCCGATCGCCTCCGGGGTATGCGCGCCGAGGAACAGCGCCCCGGCGTTGCGGATTTTCCCCGCCAGGGCGTCCGGATCGGCGGTGACGATCTCCAGATGCTCGGCGGCGATGCGGTCCGCGAGTTGCGCCGCCTCGTCCAGCGACCGCACCCGGATGACGGCGCCGAAATCGACCCAGGAGGCCCGCGCGATCGCCTCGCGCGGCAGCGTCGCGAGTTGCGCCTCCACGGCGCGCGCGACATCGCGGGCGAGGCCGTCGTCGTCGGTGATGAGGATCGACTGCGCGTTGGCGTCGTG
Organism: Xanthobacteraceae bacterium; assembly: GCA_023954195.1. Taxonomy (GTDB): domain Bacteria; phylum Pseudomonadota; class Alphaproteobacteria; order Rhizobiales; family Xanthobacteraceae; genus 62-47. The sequence continues at coordinate 407,255 of JAMLIK010000003.1, read as the reverse complement.
CTCGGCCTGCGCCAGCAGGTCGGCGGCGATCCAGTCGGCGTTGCCGGTGTTGTCGGCGATCACCAGCACCTCGGACGGACCGGCGATCATGTCGATGCCGACCTTGCCGAACACCAGCCGCTTGGCGGCGGCGACATAGGCGTTGCCGGGCCCGACGATCTTGGCGACCGGGGCGATGGTCGCGGTGCCGTGGGCCAGCGCGGCGATCGCCTGCGCGCCGCCGACCCGGTAGATCTCGGTGACGCCGGCGAGCCGCGCCGCCGCCAGCACCAGCGGATTGAGGATTTTGCCGTCCGGCGTCGGCACCACCATCACCACGCGCGGCACGCCGGCCACCTTGGCCGGCACCACGTTCATCAATACCGACGACGGATAGGCGGCGGTGCCGCCCGGCACATAGAGGCCGGCGGCCTCGACCGCGCTCCAGCGCCAGCCGAGTTCGACGCCCAGCGCGTCGGTGAACCGCTCGTCCTTCGGCATCTGCCGGCGGTGGAACGCCTCGATCCGGTCACGCGCGAACGCCAGCGCGTCGAGCGTCGCGGCGTCGCACGCCGCGACCGCCGCGTCGATCTCGGCCGCCGTGAAGCGCAGGCCGCCGGCCTCGACGGCGAAGCGGTCGAACTTGCGGGTCGCCTCGATGACAGCCTGGTCGCCGCGCCGCGCCACGTCGTCGATGACGGCGCGCACCACCGCCTCGACATCGGCCGACGCCTCGCGCTTGCTGGCCAGGAAGGCTTCGAATTGCGCGGCGAAATCGGGATTGCGGCTATCAAGGCGGATCGGCATGGCGGTTTTCCAGCGTCCTTTTGGCGGAGGACATCACCCTGCTCAATGACGCGACCGCAAATCGCCGTCAACCCTTTGGTTTCGCGGATGAAGTCAATACGTTCCGACGTCGTCGGCGATTAGGTTGGCGAGTTCGCATTCGAGGCATTCGACCTCCAGCCGCAACGCCGCGCCGCCCGCGAACATCAAGGTCACGAAGCCGCCCGGCGGATGGGTCGATTGGAATTCGATCCCCAGCAATTCCAGCACGGCATGCGGCGCATCGGGCGCGATGTCGCGCGACTGGCACGACAGCACCCGGTCGAACCGCAGCGCCGACACCCGCCGGCCCGGCGCGGCCTCGCCGGCCAGCATCCGCTCCCAATCGAGCCGGCGCATGCCGACGACGAGCCGCTTGTCGTCCTGACGCCACAGGATATCGGCCGCCGTGACGGACGCATCCTGAACATGCGCCGACACCACCGCGAGATCGTCCCGATCGAAGGCGATGAGCTTGGTCGCCATGACGCGTCAACCGCTGATGCGCTCGATGGTCGCGCCGCAGGCCGACAGCTTGTCTTCCAGCCGCTCGAAGCCGCGATCGAGGTGATAGACGCGGTTGACCATGGTCTCGCCCTCGGCGACCAGCCCCGCGATCACCAGCGACACCGACGCGCGCAGGTCGGTCGCCATCACCGGCGCGCCGCGCAGCTTCTTCATGCCTTCGACGATCGCGGTTTCACCATCGAGGTGAATGCGCGCGCCGAAGCGCGCCAGCTCCTGCACGTGCATGAAGCGGTTCTCGAAGATCGTCTCGGTGATGCGCGAATTGCCTTCGGCGCGGGTCATCAGCGCCATCAACTGCGCTTGCAGGTCGGTCGGGAAGCCGGGAAACGGCGCGGTCGCGACGTTCACCGCCTTGAGGCCGGCGCCGTTGCGCGTCACCCGGATGCCGTCGTTGTTGACGGTGATGTTGGCGCCGGCCTGCGCCAGCACGTCGAGCGCCGCCTGCAACAATTCGGGCCGCGCGCCGCTTAGCTGCACGTCTCCGCCGGTCATCGCCACCGCCATCGCATAGGTGCCGGTCTCGATGCGGTCCGGCAGCACGGTGTGCCGCGCGCCGTTCAGCCTGGGCACGCCCTCGATCACGATGCGCGGCGTGCCCGCGCCGGTGATGCGCGCGCCCATCTTGTTGAGGCAATCGGCGACGTCGAGGATCTCCGGCTCGCAAGCGGCGTTGGTGATGACGGTGGTGCCCTTGGCCAGCGTCGCCGCCATCAGCGCGACATGGGTGCCGCTCACCGTGACTTTCGGGAAATCGATCTCCGCGCCGATCAGACCGCCCGGCGCTTTGGCAACGACATAGCCGCCATCGATCGTGATCTCCGCGCCGAACTTTTCCAGCGCCATGATGAGCAGGTCCACCGGCCGCGTGCCGATGGCGCAGCCGCCCGGCAGCGACACCTTGGCCTCGTGCATCCGCGCCAGCAGCGGCGCGATCACCCAGAACGAGGCGCGCATTTTCGACACCAGTTCGTAGGGCGCGGTGGTGTCGATGATATTGGCCGCCGAGATATGCAGCGTCTGGCCCTGATACTCGCGATCGCCGCTGCGCTTGCCCGCCGCCATGATGTCGACGCCGTGGTTGCCGAGAATGCGCTGCAACTGCGCGACGTCGGCGAGGCGCGGCACGTTGTCGAGAACGAGCGTCTGGTCGGTCAAAAGGCTCGCGATCATCAACGGCAGCGCCGCGTTCTTCGCCCCGGAAATCGCGATGGTGCCGTTGAGTTGCTTGCCGCCGACGATGCGAATCCGATCCATGCCCAGTCCCGTTGTCCGTTAGTCACGCTTTGGATGAAGATGCCCCACGCGCCGCGCCCGCAACCGAGGGGCGAGACTTTGCCTTGCAGCCTTGGCCTTGCAGTCTTGGCCTCGCAGACTTAGCCTTTCACAAGCTTGTCATTTACGGCGATTTGATGGGCCGCCTCAACCATCGCGCGGGTTGTCCGCCGCGGAAGCGGCGTCCGCCGTCGTTTCATGGCGTCCGCGCGCCTGCGCCTTGCGCCGCTTGAGGTTTTCGCGCAACGCCAGCTTCAGCCGGGCGCGGCGCTGGTCTTGGTCCCGGCCCTCAAGCCGGGGTGTTCCGGCTTCCGCTTGATCCGACATGGCGAAGGTCCGATGATGATCCGCCCAAATGGGCGCGGCGACTCGATGCGCCGCGCCGGTTTGATCCTAGCGGCTGCGACGGCCGCCGAAAACCCGTTCCGGAGAAATTACGACATGACATCCGCCGCCGCGCTGGCCGACCTGCCCCGCCAGACCCTCGCCGACTGGCACCGATTCGTCGCCACCGGCGACCAGGCGCTGCTGGCGTCGCTCTTGGCGGACAATATCGTATTCCGCTCGCCCGCCGTTCACGCCCCGATCCCCGGCAAGCCGGCGACGCTGCTGGTGCTGACGACCGTGACGCAGATCTTCGAGAATTTTCGCTACGCGCGCCAGTTCACCGCCGGCAGCCACGACGCCGGGCTCGAATTCGCCGCTAATGTCGGCAAATTCGAGCTGAAGGGCATCGATCTGATCGAGTTCGACGCCGACGGCAAAATGGTCGAATTCGAGGTCATGATTCGGCCGCTGAAGGCGTTGCAGGCGCTGGCGGAGGCCATGGGGAACCGGATCGGCCCGCAATTGATGGCGCTGAAAGCGGCCGCCCTGGCTCGCTAACCGCGAATTTCGCGCCGCCATGCTTGCGCCCCGGTGAGGCTTGTGGCAAGGATCGGCCGCCGCGGCGCGGCTCTTTTGCGAGCCGGCCTTGATGTGGCGTTTGCTGCCGTAGCTCAGTGGTAGAGCACTTCATTGGTAATGAAGAGGTCGACAGTTCAATCCTGTCTGGCAGCACCACTTTTTCTCATGCAAAATCAATAGCCTGCTGGCGGCTTGCGCTTGTTGCGCGCGGCGCCGTTGGCGGCATGACCGTGACCGACATCACGGAACCCGAATCGACTTTTTGTTCGAGTCTGGGCATTGTTACAATCGTGCAGCCTCGAAGGTCATGAGCGATGTTCAGGACAAGATTTTTTCCCTTATTCCTTTTCATTGCTTTTCTCTGGGCTCATCCTGCTTTTGCCGGCAAGCGCGTGGCGCTGGTGATCGGCAACTCGGCGTATCAGCACGTCAACCGGCTCGGCAATCCGGCCCACGACTCGGAATCGGTCGCGGCGACATTGAAGACCGCCGGCTTCGACGTGGTCGACCTCCGGCAAAACCTGAAGGTCGCCGCGCTGCGCAAGGCGCTGCGCGACTTCTCCGACAAGGCGACGGACGCCGACATCGCCGTGGTCTACTACGCCGGTCACGGCATGGAGATCGACGGAGCCAACTACATCATCCCGGTGGACGCCACGCTGGAGCACGATATCGACGCCTATGACGAGGCGATTTCGCTGGATCGCATCCTCGCCGTGATCGAGCCGGCGAAGCAGTTGCGCCTGGTGATCCTCGACGCCTGCCGCGACAACCCGTTCGCCAAGTCGATGAAGCGGACCGTCGGCGCGCGCGCGATCGGCCGGGGGCTCGCCAAGGTCGAGCCGGCCAATCCCAACACCATGGTGGCCTTCGCGGCGAAGGCCGGCTCGACCGCCTCCGACGGCGACAGCAGGAACAGCCCGTACACGGCGGCGCTGGTCAAATACATCGCAACGCCGGGCCTCGATCTGCGCAAGGCGTTCGGGTTCGTGCGCGACGACGTGATGAAAAGCACGGGCAACAGGCAGGAGCCGTTCGTTTACGGTTCGCTGGGCGGCGACGACATGGCGCTGGTGCCGAAGCAGACCGTGGAGGCGCCGGCCGCCGATCCGCAGGCGAGCGTCCGGAAAGACTATGAGCTGGCGCTGCAACTCGGGACGCGCGCGATCTGGGAAGCCTTCCTCCAGCAATACCCGAAAGGCTTTTATGCAAGCCTCGCGCAGGGCCAGCTCGCCAGAATCGCGGCGGACGAGGCGCGCGTGGCGGCGACGGCGAAGGCGAGGGAGGCCGAGGACGAGAAAGCCCGGCTTCAGGCCGAGGGCGCGCGCAAGGCGGAGCAGGCCAAGGCCGCCGCCGCCGTGAAGGCCGCCGAGCAGGCGCGACTGGAGGCGGAGAAAGCCTTGAAGCGGGAACAGGCGAAGGCCGCCGCCGCAGAGCAGGCCCGCGCGAAGGCGGAGGAAGCCGCCTCCAAGGCCAAGGCCGCTGAGGACAAGGCAGCTCAGGACAAACCCGGAGCCGAGCGACCGACGCAGGTCGCGGCGCTGCCGCCGGCCGCGCCGGCGCCGGCGAAACTGTCGGCGGAGGATCTCAATCGCGGCATCCAGTCGGAGTTGCGGCGGGTCGGCTGCTACACCGGCTCGGCCCACGGCGAATGGAACGAGGCGGTGCGGCAGTCGCTCACCCGCTTCAACCGTGGCGCGGGCCTGTCGCTGGATGTGAAGACCGCGAGCCTCGACACGCTGGAGATCATCAGAAACAAGTCGTCGCGCGTCTGCCCGCTGACCTGCCAGCACGGCTTCCGCGCCGACGGCGAGCGCTGCGTCGCCATCGCCTGCAAGCCCGGCACCGTTCTCAATGACGACAACGTCTGCGAAAGGCGGTCGCTGAAGCACGAGCGCGAGGCGCGAAAACCGAAGCCCGCGCGTTCGCATGATGCCGCGGAGACTAGCGCCAAGCCGCAGGCGAGCGGGCAGTTTGTTTGCGATCAAGGGGGATGCAGGACGGTTCGCAAGGGCTGCCGTTTGGTGCTGGCCCAAGGTTCGGGTTTGTCTGATCCCAACCGCGGCGGCCTCCTGAAGAGTGTTGAGGTCTGCAACTAGTGCGAGTTTCAACCTAATCGAGAATCAGCGGAGCCGCGCGTGCAAGACCCGGTGCATATCGTCCATCGCCAGATCTGGCGGGACAACGGCGTGTCTAGCGGCGAGCGGGCGGTCGCCGAGGAGACCGCCGTCGCGCTGACATATAATGGCGGCAGCTACGCCGTGATGATGGCGACGCCGCGCGATCTGGAGGATTTCGCCACAGGCTTCAGCCTGACCGAGGGCATTATCGCCGCGCCGTCCGAGATCGACAGCCTCGACGTCGTGCCGCAGGACGACGGCGTCGAATTGCGGATGTGGCTGCGGCAAGCGACGGCCGAGCGCCTCGCCGAGCGCCGCCGCCACATCGCCGGCCCCACCGGCTGCGGGTTGTGCGGCATCGATTCGATCGCCGAGGCGGTGCGTCCGGCGGCCGTCGTCGCGCCCGGCGGCGCGTTCACCGCCGGACAGGTGATGGCGGCGATGGCTGCGCTGACGCCGTTGCAGACCCTCAATCTCGCCACGCGGGCGGTTCATGCCAGCGCGTTCTGGACGCCGAAAGCCGGCATCATTGCGCTGCGCGAGGATGTCGGGCGACACAATGCGCTCGACAAGCTCGCCGGCGCGCTCGCGCGGAGCGACACCGACCCGACGATGGGCATGGTGCTGCTCACCAGCCGCGTGTCGGTCGAAATGGTGCAGAAGGCCGCCGTGATCGGCGCCCCGGTGATCGCGTCCGTCTCCGCCCCCACCGCCTTGGCGGTGCGGATGGCGGCGGCCGCCGGAATCACCCTGGTCGCCATCGCCCGCCACGACGGTTTCGAGATTTTCTCGCACCATCACCGGCTGAATTTGTCCCGCCAACCCGCCTGATCGCGGCGGCTCCGGCGGCCTTTCCCCATTTCCGCCCCATCGGACCGGATGGCTGACCCGCGAAAATTGCTGCAATGCGGTGCTGTCCTACCATCCGGGGCTAAACCGCGGCGGGATTGCGGCGAACAGGCCCTGAAATGTGGCGAGATCGGGGGCGCATTAAGGTTCCATTAAGTATGAAAAATTTGTGGTAGCTCAAAAGGTTAGGAACCCCCCGCCTGTGGCCGATCGGTAACAGCATTTTATGCAAAAGCCGTTTATGAACTCGTTGGACGGCGGCGCTTCCACCTCCGCCAGTTTGCTCTTGGAGAGAACAATGAAAAAGTTTCTGCTTGGTACCGTGGCGCTCGTCGCCCTCGGCGCGACCGCGCCCGCAATGGCCGCCGACCTGGCCGCGCGTCCCTACACGAAGGCTCCAGCTTACGTTCCGGCCCAGATCTACAACTGGACCGGCTTCTATCTCGGCGGCCACATCGGCGGCGCTTTCGGCGGCAACAACAACGTCCTCGCCGCCGGCTTCAACGGCAACAACAGCGACGGCGTGTTCATGGGCGGCGTGCAGATCGGCTATGACGCGCAGTTCGCCCAGAACTGGGTGTTCGGCATCGAAGCCAACTATAGCTTCCTCGACACCAACAGCTGGTTCGCCAACCGTGGCCTCGGCTCGGTGACCGGCCGCCTCGGCTACACCTGGGGTCCGGCGCTGCTCTACGTCAAGGGCGGTTACGGCTGGGCCGACTCGCGCTACACCAACGGCTTCAGCGGCTCCGGCGGCCGCAACGGCTACACCGTCGGCGGCGGTCTGGAATACATGTTCGCGCCGAACTGGTCGGCCAAGATCGAGTATCAGTACTACGATTTCGGCACCGTCAACTACGTCACCCCGAACCTGGTGGTGGGCGGCTTCCGCAACGACGAGCACACCGTCAAGGCGGGCATCAACTACCGCTTCAACTGGGGCGCCCCGGTCGTCGCCAAGTACTAAGTCAAGGACCGATCGCACGTCCTGATGTGATCCTCGAAGGCCGGCGCTCGCGCCGGCCTTCTTGCATTCCGGCATCCCGCGATCGGTCATCCATGGCGCGGACGCGCCCGCGAGCGCAGGTCTGGCGTGTTTTTTCGACTGGCGCCCTGCCGATTGTTTGGTTAAGCCAAGAACATGCAACCACAGCGGTCTCCCATGCACGTCAAAGCCCCCGCGATCCAGAGCCTGGCCGGCATCCTGCGCTACCCTTGGGAAACCCCGCCGGGCCCCAATGAGGTCGTCGAACTGCGGCCGGGCGTGCTCTGGCTGCGCCAGGTCCTGCCGTTCCAGCTCAATCATGTGAACATCTACCTGCTCACCGACGGCGACGGCTGGACCATGATCGATTCCGGCTTCGGCAACGAGGAAACCATCGCGGCGTGGACGGCGCTGTTCGACGGGCCGCTGAAGAATTTCAACATCACCCGGCTGATCGTCACCCATTCGCATCCCGATCACGTCGGACTCGCCGGCTGGATCGTCGAGCGTTTCAAGTGCCCGCTGGTGATGTCGCAGGTCGAATATCTGCAATCGGCCTACCATCAGATGCGCGGCACCGACGAACGAAAGGAAGCCCAGCGGCTGTTCTTCCGCCGTCACGGCATGGACGAAAGCCTCACCGACAAGCTGCTCGGCCGCGGTCAGGATTATCTCAAGCGGGTCTCCACCCTGCCCGCCTCCTACCGCCGGATCTCGCACGGCGACGAAATCTCGATCGGCACACGGCGCTTCAAGGTTATCACCGGCGGCGGTCACGCGCTCGACCAGGTGATGCTGTATTGCGCCGCCGACAAGCTGTTCCTGTCGGCCGATCAGGTGCTGAGCAAGATTTCACCCAATGTCAGCGTGTGGGCGGTCGAGCCCGACCAGAACTCGCTCGGCGAGTATCTGGCCTCGCTGGCAAGCCTCACCACCACGTTGCCCTACGACGCGCTGGTGCTGCCCGGCCACGGCGTGCCGTTCTACGGCCTGAAGACCCGCATCAAGCAACTGGCCGACCATCACGAGGAGCGGTGCGGCATGATCGCCACCGCCTGCCGGGAAGCGCCGAAAACCTCGGCCGAACTGGTGCCGGTGGTGTTTCACAAATATCCGCTCGACGCCCACCAGACCGGATTCGCCGCCGGCGAATTGATCGCGCATATCAATTACATGCTCAACGAGGGCCGCCTGGTCGCGCAACAGCAGTCCGACGGCATCCTGCGCTTCCTCAGCACCTGATCCTCGGCACCCGAGCGACTGCCACGCGCGGTCGTCGCCGACGTTGCGCCAGCGCAAGGTCGAGACTGCGTCCGAGGCAGGGCTTCAGTCGGCCCATGCAGCCGCCGCGACTTTAATTCGGCTCGACATCGATCCTGGAAAGGCTCTAAAAAGGGTGGGGTCCCAGCCTGGTCCAGATCTTGCCGAATTCGGGTTTTGCGATGAATTACAACCAGTTCTTCCGCGACGCCGTCAATCGCCTGCATGACGAGCGCCGCTACCGCGTTTTCGCCGACCTGGAACGCATCGCGGGCCGTTTCCCGCTCGCCACCTGGCACTCGCCGAACGGGCCACGCTCCGTGGTGATGTGGTGCTCCAACGATTATCTCGGCATGGGCCAGCACCCCAAAGTGGTCGGCGCCATGGTGGAGACCGCGACCCGCGTCGGCACCGGCGCCGGCGGCACCCGCAACATCGCCGGCAACCACCATCCGCTGGTCGGGCTTGAGCGCGAACTCGCCGACCTGCACGGCAAGGAAGCCGCGCTGCTGTTCACCTCGGGCTACGTGTCGAACCAGACCGGCATCTCGACGCTGGCGAAACTCATTCCCGACTGCCTGATCCTGTCCGACACGCTCAACCACAATTCGATGATCGAGGGCATCCGGCAATCCGGCTGCGAGCGTCAGGTGTTCCGCCACAACGACGTCGCTCACCTTGAGGAACTGCTGATCGCCGCCGGATCGCAGCGTCCGAAGCTGATCGCTTGCGAAAGCCTGTATTCGATGGACGGCGACATCGCGCCGCTTTCGAAGATCTGCGATCTGGCCGAGCGTTACGGCGCCATGACCTATGTCGACGAGGTCCACGCGGTCGGCATGTACGGCCCGCGCGGCGGCGGCATCGCCGAGCGCGACGGCGTCATGCACCGCATCGACGTGCTGGAGGGCACGCTGGCGAAGGCGTTCGGCTGCCTCGGCGGCTACATCACCGCGAAAGCGGAGATCATTGACGCGGTACGCTCCTATGCGCCCGGCTTCATCTTCACCACCTCGCTGCCGCCGGCGGTCTGCGCCGCGGCGACGGCGGCGATCCGCCATCTGAAATCGTCGAACTGGGAACGCGAGCGCCATCAGGAACGCGCGGCGCGCACCAAGGCGGTGCTCAACGCCGCCGGCCTGCCGGTGATGTCCACCTCGACGCACATCGTGCCGGTGTTCGTCGGCAATCCCGAGCGCTGCAAGCAGGCCTGCGACCTGCTGCTTCAGGAGCACGGCATCTATATCCAGCCGATCAACTATCCGACCGTCGCCAAGGGCACCGAGCGGTTGCGCATCACGCCGTCGCCCTACCACGACGACGCGCTGATCGACCAGCTCGCCGAAGCCCTGGTGCAGGTCTGGCACCGGCTCGACCTGCCGCTGCACGCCACGCCGCTGGCGGCCGAATAGATTAGGAATTCGTAAATCGTCATTGCGAGCACTCGGATCGGTGCTTCGCGCCGTCCGAGCACAGGCTCCGCGAAGCAATCCAGCCTTCCCTTGCGGCCCTGGATTGCTTCGTCGCTTTGCTCCTCGCAATGATGAGCGGACATATAAGCGATCCTGATCGCCTATTCAGGCGATGTCGCCGGCGGCGGCGTGGTCGGGCGCCTGCCCGCTTCATCCAAGAGCACGATCCGCATCAGGTCGGCGGTGTTTCTCGCGCCGAGCTTGCCCATGATTCGCGCGCGATGCACCTCGACGGTGCGCGGGCTGATGCCCAGGCGCTGCCCGACCTCCCGGCTCGAAGCCCCCTGCGCCACCTGTCGCAGGACCTCGCGCTCGCGCCCGGTGAGCCGATGCCACCCGGCGAACTGCGGCAATCCCTCGATCCGCTGCGTCGTCATCCGACCCCTGCGCGCTCCTTAAAACGGATCTCGGATTATTGCAACTTTTACGTGTATAAACCAGCTCAACCATCGTGACAATTGTGATACGCAGCGCGATGCGCCCGCCGCAAAATGACGCTACACTCCGCCCGGCTGCCCGCTCCGCGCGCGGGACCGATAAAGGAAGATCCGGCTGGCGATGGGGCAAGCGTGATGCTGCACGACTGGGGCGTGATCGCCGCCGCGCTCGGCTATATCGGCTTCCTGTTCGCGGTGGCCTATTACGGCGACCGGCCGTGGCGACGCCGGCGTCGCAGCGGCGCCGGCCTGATCTATCCGCTGTCGCTGGCGATCTACTGCACGTCGTGGACGTTCTTTGGATCGGTCGGCTTCGCGACCCGCAACAGCTTCGATTTTCTGGCGATCTATATCGGCCCGGTGATTCTGATCGCGTTCTGCACGCCGCTGTTGCGGCGCGTGATCGAACTGGCGAAGTCGCAGAACATCACCTCGACCGCCGATTTCATCGCCGCGCGCTACGGCAAGAGCCAGGCGGTGGCGGCCACCGTCGCGATCATCGCCATCATCGGTTCGGTCCCCTACATCGCCCTGCAACTGAAGGCGGTCGGCTCCTCGCTCGAAACCATCATGGGCGAGGATCACGCCATCACCAGCGTGCCGATCGTCGGCGACATCGCGCTGATCGTGACGCTGGCGATGGCGACCTTCGCCGTGCTGTTCGGCACAAGGCAATCCGACGCCACCGAACACCAGCACGGCCTGATGCTGGCGGTCGCGACCGAGTCCATTGTCAAGCTGGTCGCCTTCATCACCGCCGGCGCCTTCGTCACGTTCTGGATGTTCGGCCCCGTCGAACTGTTCGAGCGCGCGATGAAGACGCCGGAAGCGGTCCGCGCCCTCAGCTTCAGCCCCTCGGTCGGCAACTTCCTGACCATGGTGGTGCTGTCGTTCTTCGCCATCATGTTCCTGCCGCGCCAGTTCCATGTCAGCGTGGTCGAGAACTCCAATCCCGAGGAGGTCGAACGCGCCCGCTGGCTGTTTCCGCTCTACCTGGTCGCGATCAACCTGTTCGTGATCCCGATCGCGCTGGCCGGGCTGGTAACGTTCCCGTTCGGCCGGGTCGACAGCGACATGTTCGTGCTGGCGCTGCCGGTCGAGGGCAAGGTGCCGCTGCTGGCCATCGTCGTCTTCATCGGCGGACTGTCGGCCGCGACCGCCATGGTGATCGTGGAATGCGTCGCGCTGGCCATCATGGTGTCCAACGACCTGCTGATTCCGCTGATCCTGCCGCGCAACCCGCGGATCGCCAACAAGGACTTCGGCCGCCTCGTGCTGAAGATCCGCCGCATCGCGATCTTCGCCATCATGATTATGGCCTATCTCTATTTCCGCGCGCTGGGCACGGCGCAACTCGCCGCGATCGGCCTGTTGTCCTTCGCCGCCATCGCGCAACTGGCTCCGCCGTTCCTCGGCGGCCTGATCTGGCGGCGCGGCACCGCCCGCGGCGCCATGGGCGGGATGCTGGTCGGCTTCGCGGTGTGGACCTACACGCTGTTCCTGCCGAGCTTCATCGACGGCAGCACCTCCGGCATGCTGTTCGTCCAGCACGGTCCGTTCGGGATCGAGGCGCTGCGCCCGCAGGCGCTGTTCGGCGCCGAATTGCCGCCGCTGATGCACGGCGTGTCATGGAGCCTGTCGCTCAACATCCTGGCCTATATCGCGTTCTCGCTGATGCGCCGGCCATCCTCGATCGAGCGGCTGCAAGCCGACCTGTTCGTGCCGAGCCAGCTCGCGCCGATGGCGCCGGCGTTCCGGCGCTGGCGCAGCACGGTGACGGTGCAGGACATCCACGCCACGGTGGCGCAATATCTCGGCCCAGAGCGCGCGCGCCAGTCGTTCGAGACCTTCGCGGCAACCCGCCGCATCGACCTCGAACCGTCGTCGTCCGCGGATTTTGAGTTGTTGCAACACGCCGAGCATCTGATCGCGTCGTCGATCGGCGCGGCCTCGTCGCGGCTGGTGCTGTCGCTGCTGTTGCGCAAGCGCACCCTGTCGGCCAAGGCGGCGCTCAAGCTGCTCGACGATTCCCATGCCGCGCTGCACTTCAACCGGGAAATCCTCCAGACCGCGCTCGACCACGTCCGGCAGGGCATCGCGGTGTTCGACCCGGATCTGCAACTGATCTGCTCGAATCATCAATTCGGCGAAATCCTCGGCCTGCCGTCGCATGTCGTTCAGATCGGCATCCCGTTGCGGGAGATTCTGGATTTCCTCGGCGCCGCCAGCGCCGACGCCGCCGATCGCCGCACCTTTACCGAAGTGCGGCTGGTGACATGGACCAAGGAAGGCGAACCCTATCTCGAACGGCTGCCGAAACGGCAGATGGTGATCGAGGTTCGCGCCAACCGCATGCCGGACGGCGGCCTCGTCATCACCTTCTCCGACGTGACGCCGAGCTTCGAGGCGGCCGAGGCGCTGGAACGCGCCAACGCCACGCTGGAGCGCCGGGTCCGCGCCCGCACCGAGGAACTGACCCGGCTCAACTCCGAACTGGCGCAGGCCAAGAGCGTCGCCGAGGACGCCAACCTGTCGAAGACGCGCTTTCTCGCCGCCGCCAGCCACGACATCCTGCAACCGCTCAACGCGGCGCGGCTGTACGTCACCAGCCTGGTCGAGCGGCAGAGCGGCGGCGAGGACGCGCGGCTGGTGGAGAACATCGACGACTCGCTGGAAGCCATCGAGGAGATCCTCGGCGCGCTGCTGGATATCTCGCGGCTCGACGCCGGCGCGATGACGCCCTCGGTCGGCAGCTTCCGGATCGGCGACCTGATGCGCTCGCTGGAAATCGAGTTCACGCCGATCGCCCGCGCCAAGGGTATCGACCTGACCTTCGTGTCATGCTCGCTGCCGGTGGAATCCGATCGCCTGATGCTGCGGCGGCTGTTGCAGAACCTGATCTCCAACGCCATCAAATACACGCTGCAAGGCCGCGTGCTGGTAGGGTGTCGGCGGCGCGGCGAAAAGCTCCAGATCGTGATCCATGACACCGGCGTCGGCGTACCCGTGGTCAAGCGCAGCGAGATCTTCAAGGAATTCCATCGCCTCGAACAGGGCGCGCGGATCGCGCGCGGGCTCGGCCTCGGCCTGTCGATCGTCGAGCGCCTGGCGCGGATGCTCGATCACACCATCGCGCTCGATGCCAACAGCGCCGGCGGCACCGTGTTCACGGTCACCGTGCCGGTCGCCCTGGCCGTGACCACTCATACGCCGGTGGTGACCAGCAGCACCCCGGTGGCGCGAAGCCCGATGAGCGGCGCGCTGATCGTCTGCATCGAAAACGACATGGCCATTCTCGACGGCATGAAGACCTTGCTGACGGCGTGGGATGCCGACGTGCTGGTCGCCGCCGACCCCGATACCGCCATCACGGCGATCGCCTCGCGCGGCGACAAGATCACCGGCCTTCTGGTGGACTATCATCTCGACCGCGGCAACGGCATCGCCGCGATCCGCGAAATCCGCCGCAGGTTCGGCCGCGACATTCCGGCGATCCTGATCACCGCCGACCGCAGCCCCCATGTTCGCGCCGCGGCCTCTCAAGAAAAGATCGCGGTTCTCAACAAGCCGGTGAAACCCGCTTCGCTGCGCGCCCTGCTCGGACAATGGCGAACGCAACAGATGGCGGCGGCGGAGTAGGCGGGACGGCCGGCGGGGTTGAAGCGCGGCCGCGAATTGGTTTCGGCACCGATTTACGACACGAGCAGCGTCGTCCCCGCGCAGGCGGGGACCGATACGCCGCAGCGCTTCGGCTCGATCAATCCGGGCGAAGTCATCCCAAATAGCCAAATCCAGGGGATCTGGGTCCTCGCCTGCGCGAGGACGACGCCGGGATGATGTGATCCCGCGCGCGACATCGCGAGTCAGAATTTTGCTTCCGCCGTAGTGGGAAAAGCCGTCAGCGCGACGTCACGTCCTGCCGCCACTGGCCGCCGGAAATCTTCGCGGCGGCGATGACCGCCTGGGTGCGGCTTTCGACGCCGAGCTTTTGCAGGATCGCCGAGACGTGCGCCTTGATGGTCGCTTCCGAGACGCCGAGTTCGTAAGCGATCTGCTTGTTGAGCAGACCTTCCGACAGCATCATCAGCACCCGGACCTGTTGCGGCGTCAGCGTCACCAGCCGGTCGCGCAGCCGCGTCATCTCAGGGTCGGCGGCCGCCGCCAGATCGACATCCGGCGGGATCCAGACATCGCCGGCCATCACCTTCACCAGCGCGGCGCGCAAGGTCTCGACGCCGAACCGCTTCGGAATGAACCCCGACGCGCCGAACTCCAGCGAACTGCGGATGGTGGCGAGATCGTCGCTCGCCGACACGATCACAACCGGAATCGCCGGGTATTGCGCGCGCAGATAGATCAAGCCGGAAAATCCGCTGATGCCCGGCATCGACAAGTCGAGCAACACCATGTCGACCTCGGAATCGTTGCCGAGCAGCGCGGTCAATTCCTCGAACGAGCCCGCTTCGTCGATCCGCACGGAGGCGACCACGCTTGCGACCGCTTGTCGCAGTGCGTCCCGAAACATCGGATGATCGTCGGCAATGACGAGATGGGTGCTGGCGACGTCGTTCATTCAGATCATGGTCAAAGGGTTGCGGGCGGATTCGCGGATCGGATGCGCAAGCGGAATGTTTGCCGATACTCACCCGGAACGGCGATCTCATGCAAGCGGCCTGTTCCATTTCGATGCAGGGCAGTTAACGCGCGGCGCCGTCCGATCCGCTGAAAATATCCACGAGAGCCGATATTTTCGCGCGAGCCGTGCAAATCCAGCCATTCCGCTCTTGCTGTTGTTGATGGACTTATCGTCAAGGGAAACACTATCGGCGCAGTCCCGTGACTTGCAGCACGACCTCGCGCCGATGCGGTCGGCGGCGATGCTCGATCAGATAGATCGCCTGCCAGGCGCCGAGCGCCAGCCGCGCGCGCAGCACCGGAACCTGAAGCGACACCGCCGTCAGCATGGTGCGGATATGGGCGGGCATGTCGTCCGGCCCCTCGGTATCGTGGCTCCAGCCGCCGTCCTCGGGCGCGAGGCGCGCCAGCGCGGTGATGAGATCAACCCGCACCGAGGGGTCGGCGTTCTCCTGAATGGTCAGCGACGCCGAGGTATGGCGGCAGAACAGCGTCAACATGCCCTCGCCGAGGCCGGACCGATCGACGAACGCCTGCGCCTCGGCGGTCAGATCGACAAAGCCTTGCCCGCGCGTCGGCACCGTCACCACGGTCGAGGTCAGCACATCCATTGGCGTGTTCATGTCTTCCGCGCGTCGATCAGATCTTGCCGGAAACGTCTTTCTGCATGCGGTTCGCCATTTCGACCAGACGACGCCATGCGCGTTCCAGAACGCCGATCGCCTGATTGATGTCGCGGTCGCTCGGCAGGGTCAGTTCAAGCCTGCGCCGCGTTTCGCCGGCCGCCGCGTCGCGCTCCGGTGCGTCGGCGCGCGGCGAATCGGCTCCTGTCGGCGATTCGCGCTGCGCCAATCGCGCGCGCAGCGCCGCATTGTCCTTTTGCAACCGCCCGATCTCGGCATCGAGCGCCGCGCGCTCGTCGGGCATCGCGTAGCAGGCCCAGCCGGTCTGCCTGTCGTTGCAGGTCGACATGGTTCCGGTGCGGGTGTCGAGCCGCAACACGCCATCGGCCACCGGAGCCAGCGTATAGCGGCCGTTCTCGGTATCCGGCAGCGCCTGCGCGCTTGCCGTGCCCGTCACGCAAATGTTCGACAGGCACAAGGCGCCGCAGACCATCGCGAACAACAACGCGCCGGGGTGTCGGGTATCGGAGTGTCGGGTATCCATGGCCGCCATGCCGGTCCTCCGCCTTGCTCCGTCGCGCGCCGGATCGCCGTCAGAGCGTCGGCCGATAGGGCGCGCGGCCGCTTTTCAACGCATCCGCCAGCAATTCGATCCGATCCTGCCCCCAGAACACCTCGCCGTCGAGCACATAGGCGGGCGAGCCGAACACGTCGGCGGCGATCGCATCCTGCCGATTCTGCGCGTAGGCGGCGCTGACCGCCTCGCCCGCCGAGCGCTCGACCAGTTCGCCGCCCGGCAATCCGGCGGCATCCGCCAGGGCGCGCACCACGGCGGCGTCGGCAAGATCCTGCTGCTCCTCCCAAATGGCGGCGAAGGCGCGACGCAAAAAGCCGTCCGGATCGTGGCCTTCCGCCATGGCGGCGATCACGACGCCGTCGGCCAGCCGCGCGTTGAACGGCCAGTGTTTCGGTTGCAGGCTGAAATTCAGGCCGCGCTTGTCGCGCCAGCGCTGCAATTCCAGCATCCGGTAGCGTTGCCGCACCGGATGGCGCTTCATCAGCGGCAGGCCGCCGGTCTCGGAGAATAGGTCGACCAGTTGCACCGGCTTGTGGTTGACCTTGAGGTCGTAGGCGCCGACCACGTCGCGAAACAGCTTGTGCCCGATATAGGCCCAGGGCGACTGGAATGAAAAATAGTAGTCGATCGAACGTGCCATGTCCGGCTCCCGCGCAACGCGGCGACGCGCCGCCGCGCTATCCCATCAGAGCCGCCGCCGCCGAACAAGGGGCATTCCACGCGTCGCATCCCGGCTCGAACCGGCGCTCCGCCGCGGCGATGGCGCGCACCAACTTCGATCCGATCCAATAAACAACGGCAAATCAATGCCCTAGCAGAGTTTTCGGCAATCTTGACTTGGTGCGACGGCGTCAGTATGGTCCGCGCGGATTTCAAGGGGTTGCGGGGCGCGCTTTTCCTTCATTTTGACCTTCTTTCGGGTGTCGACAGCCAGGTGAATGACGATCATGGCGAACGGCACGCATGACGGCGGATCAAATCATGACGGAGCATCCGGCAAACCGCTCTCGGACGATGCTGCGCTTTCCGCAAGACTTGGGCGTCTGGATCAACGGTTATCCTCGCTGAGGGACAGCCGGACATCCAAGGCGGACCGCGTCGAGCGGCAGGAGCAGGACGCATCGGCACGGGCTTCGGCGCTGGCTCGCGGGTTTCGTTTGTCGTCCGAGCTGGTCGCGGGGGTTGCTGTCGGCGCCGCCATCGGCTGGGGGTTCGACTACCTGCTATCGACCTCGCCCTGGGGTCTCATCGTGTTTTTCCTTCTCGGCTTCGCCGCCGGAGTGATCAATCTGATGCGGGTCGCGGGGGTGGTGCCGGACGTGCAGGATCGTGTGAAGGGTCCCCCGCGGGACCGGTGATTTTCAGGCGCCAGCGCGGCTGGCGATGTTCAGTGCCGGCGCAGCCGGTGAACGATGACGAGAGAGCGGCCGGCGATATGGATCCGATCCATCAATTCGAGATCAAGAAGCTTTTCACGATCGGCACCTTCGGCGGCCATGAGATCGCCTTCACCAATTCCGCCGCCTACATGGTGCTGGCGGTGGTGCTGACCGCGCTTCTGATGCTGGGCGGCACCGCCGGCCGGCGGCTGGTGCCGGGCCGCATGCAGTCGATGGCGGAACTGAGCTACGAATTCGTCGCCGACATGCTGCGCTCGACGGCCGGCGAGGCCGGCATGAAGTTCTTCCCGCTGGTGTTCAGCATCTTCATGTTCGTGTTCGTCTCGAACATCGTCGGCATCATCCCCTACACCTTCACCGTTTCCAGCCACATTATCGTCACCGTGGCGCTGGCGCTCTTGGTGTTCCTCACCGTCATCATCTACGGCCTCGCCCATAACGGCCTGAAATTCTTCAAGCTGTTCGTGCCCCACGGCATTCCAATGGCGATCCTGCCGCTGGTGGTGGCGATCGAAATCATTTCCTTCCTGTCGCGGCCGGTGTCGCACAGCGTGCGTCTGTTCGCCAACATGCTGGCCGGCCACATCACGCTGAAGGTGTTCGCGAGCTTCATCACCATGCTGGGCGCGCTCGGCATCGCCGGTATCGCCGGCGCCGTGCTGCCGCTGGCGCTGACCATCGCGCTGACCGCGCTTGAACTGCTGGTCGCGGCGCTGCAAGCCTACGTCTTCGCCATCCTGACCTGCATCTATCTCAACGATGCGATCCATCCGGGCCACTAAGGCCCACGTGTCGTGAGCAATTCGTTTTCTTCCAAGCAACCCACCACTCAACCTCAAGCTAAACACGTAAGGAGCTACTATGGACCCGATCGCCGCTAAGTATATTGGAGCTGGCATCGCCTGCATCGGCATGGGTGGCGCCGGCGCCGGCGTCGGCATCATTTTCGGCAACTACCTCGCCGCCGCGGTTCGCAACCCGTCCGCCGCCCAGGGCCAGTTCGCCAACCTGATCTTCGGCTTCGCCGTGACCGAAGCGCTCGGCATCTTCTCGCTGCTGATCGCGCTCTTGCTGCTGTTCGCTCTGTAAGCCTTATTTGACGCGGTCGTTCGCCGGCTCCCCGCGCGGGGGCCGGGAATTGCCCGAGCTGGAGGCGCCCGTGGCGTCACAACATGGTCAATCGAGCGGCAATTCCGCTCACACCACGGCGGACGGCGGCAAGCCGCCGTTCCCGCCGTTCGAGTCGCATACCTTCGCATCGCAGTTGGTGTGGCTCGCCATTTCATTCGTCGCCCTCTATTTGATCGTCTCGCGGCTGGCGCTGCCGCGCGTCGGCGGCATCCTGGCCAATCGCCAGAAGACCATCGCCGATGATCTTGCCGCCGCGCAGAAGCTGCGCGACGAATCGGACTCCGCGTTGAAGGCTTACGAGGCCGAACTCGCCAGTGCCCGCGCCAAGGCGCAGGCGATCGGCGCCGAGACCCGCGACAAGCTGGCCGCGCAATCCGAGCAGGAGCGCAAGACGCTGGAAGACCGCCTCGCCGTGAAGCTGGCGGAAGCGGAAAAAACCATCGCCGGCACCCGCGCCAGCGCCATGAGCAACGTGCGTGACATCGCCTCCGACGCCGCCGCCGCCATCGTCCACCAGTTGACGGGCGTGCAGCCCGACGCCAAGGCGGTCGCGGCCGCCATCGACACGACCTTGAGAGGGTAAGACGATGTTGTCCCAACCGGAATTCTGGGTCGCCGTCGCCTTCGTCGTGCTGATGGCGGTGTTCATCTATGTCGGCGTTCCCGGCGTGGTGACCAAGGCGCTCGATCATCGCGCCGACCGCATCAAGGCCGAACTCGACGACGCCCGCCGCCTCAAGGACGAAGCTGCCGCGCTGGTGGCCGATTACAAGGCCCGCTACGCCGCCGCCGAGCGTGAGGCGCAGGACATCGTCACCAACGCCAAGGCCGAGGCCGAACGCATCGCCGTCGACGCCAAGGCGCGCATGGAAGACTTCGTCGCCCGCCGCACCAAGGCCGCGGAAACCAAGATCGCCCAGGCCGAGGCGCAGGCGCTCGCCGACGTTCGCGCCGCCGCCGCCGACGCCGCCGTGACCGCAGCCTCGCAAATCCTGACCAAGTCGGTTTCCGGCACGGTCGCCGACGATCTGCTCGCCAAGGGCATCCAGGACGTCCGCTCCAGGCTGAACTGATTCCGAAGATCTTCTTCGAAACAAAACGGCCGGCGCGAGGTAATCGCGCCGGCCGTTTTTGTTTGAGAAATGTCGGTTTCATCCGTCATTGCGAGCGCGGCGAAGCAATGACGAATTCAATTCATGATGCCTACCGCCGCCGCTGGTTGCGTCCGCGCGGCTCGGGCCGCAGCGCCTGCGGATCGAAGCCGATGTAGAAGATATAGGAATCGCCCACGGCCGCGGTCGGGGCCGGATAAACCACGTCCTCCGCGACCAGGCTGAACGGCACCGTGTTGTCGCCCTGCATTGTCACCGTGGTCCGGTAGGCGCGGGTGAAGATGGTCTTCTCGCTGACGCCGCCCTGCACCACCGCGATCCGTATCGGCACCTCGACGGTCGCCGGCGCGCCCGCCGGACCAACGATGACGCGCCCCTGAATGCCGATCCGGGCGGTCACCATTCCGTCGTTCAGCGAGCAATCGCGCGCGGTGCGCACGATCGTCGCCTGGTAACGCAGATCGTTGCCGGTGGCTTCCCGGCCGGGCACGCCGACCGCGAAGGTCGAGGCGCCGGGACGGATGCTCACCGCCGGGCACACCGGCAGGCTGGCGTCCGATGACGGCGTGGGGGCCGTCACCGTGGTGGTCGCCGCCTGCGAGTTCGAGCCGAACAGCTGGTAGAAGCGGTCGGTCAGCGAGGGATCGCCGCCGCTCGACTGCGCACCGCCGAACGAACCGCCGCCGCAACCGGCCAACGCCAGCGCAGCCGTCGCCAGCGCCGCGAACCGCAACGAGGGCCGGACCACGCGCGCCACGGCGCGATGTTTCGAACGCAAATCCACCATGATGCAGATGTCCCCCGACGAAGCGGCGCCTTGGCGCGGCTTCAAGGGATGCTGCGCCGGCCCGCCGCCTTTTCTATAGCAGTTCAATGGCGGCAAACCCAAGGCGGCATCGAAGGTGGCGTCAACAGCATCTGGCGCGCCTCAGTGCCGAAAGTCCTCGTGCAACATGCCGAACAGCAGGTGATCCTGCCACACGCCGTTGATGCAGAGATAGCGCCGCGCCAACCCCTCGCGCACGAAACCGCACTTCTCCAGCACCCGCACCGACGCGGCGTTCCCCGGAATGCAGGCCGCCTCGACGCGATGCAGGTTGAGTTCGCCGAACAGGGTCGGCAGCAACAGCCGCAGCGCCGCCGTCATGTAACCGTGGCCGGCGAACGGCTCGCCGATCCAGTAGCCGACGGTGCCGGCCTGCACGATGCCGCGACGGACGTTGGCGAGCGTGATGCCGCCGACCAGCGCGCCGTCCTGTTCCCGGAAGATCAGGAACGGATAGGCCCGGTCGGCCAGGATGTCCTCGGCGTAGCGCCGCAGCCGGCGGCGGAAACCGGCGCGCGTCAGATCGTCGGACGGCCAGATCGGCTCCCATGGCGTCAGATAGGCGCGGCTGCGCTCGCGAAGCTGCGCCCACGGCAGGAAATCGCCGCTCTGCGGCGCACGCAGCAACAACCCGCCGCCACGCAGCTCAAGCGCCGCCGGCGCGCTTGTGGGCAGACGAAACAAGGCCATGGTGTTCCTCGCCGGCACGCGAACCGCATCTATTCTAGCGCGCTTTCAGGCGGATTGGCGACCAATCGCAGTGCTTCATCGCAAGTGCGCCTCGCAACACGAAAAGAGTCGTCCCCGCGCAGGCGGGGACCCATACGCCGCAGCGGTCGTGATGGTCGAAACGTGAGTTATTCTCGGTTTCAGGCGCTCGCGATCACAATCGAGGCCAGGGGTTATGGGTCCTTGCCTGCGCGGAGACGACGCCGGGATTGTTTAGCCCTTGCGTGCTACATTTCGAGTTGGACTCTAATGATAGCTCGTCCTGACCCGGCCCAGGCTCTCGGCGTGGGCGGCGGCCGCCTCCAGGCCGCGTCCGCTGCCGAGCGCCACCACCGCCGGCCGGCCGCGCGCCAGCAGGACGCGCGCCGCGTCGCGGGTCGAATCCGGCGTCACGGCCTCTATGCGGGCGACCAGTTCATCGACGCCGAGCGGCCGGCCATAGGCCAGCACATGCCGCGCCAGTTGCTCGGCGCGCGAGCTACAGCTTTCCAGCGCCATCAACAGGCCGGCCTTCATCTGCGCCTTGGCGCGGGCGACCTCGGCCTCGGTCAGGGTCTCGACCGCGTCATTGATGACGTCGACGATCACCTCCATCATTTCCGGCGCGTCGGCCGGATCGGTGCCGGTGTAGAGCCCGAAGAATCCGGTGTCGGCATGCGGCGCGTGGAAGGTGTAGATCGAATAACACAGCCCGCGCTTCTCGCGCACTTCCTGGAACAGCCGCGACGACATCCCGCCGCCAAGGATGTTGGTGAACACCTGAAGGCTGAACAGCGCCGGATCGGCCCGCGACAGACCTTCGAGCGCCATGGTCAGATGCGCCTGCTCCAGTTCGCGATGGATTACGCGCGCGCCGCCGTCGCCGAAGATCGCCGGCGCCGGCTGCGGCGCGGGCGCCGCGTCGAACCCGGCGAAGCGCGCCGCCGCCTCCTCCACCACGCGGGCGTGTTCGATCGCGCCCGCCGCCGCCACCACCATGTTCGGCCCGCGATAGTGGGTCGCCAGATAGTTCCGCAGCGACTCGCCGCTGAAGGTCTTCAACGTCGCCGTGGTGCCGAGCAGCGAGCGCCCGATCGGCTGGTCCGGATAGCAAAGCTCGCTGAGATACTCGAACACCACATCGTCCGGCGTATCCTGCGCCGCGCCGATTTCCTGCTCGATCACGCTCTTTTCGCGCTCCAGTTCCTCGGTCACGAAAGTCGGATGCGAGACGATGTCCGACAGCACGTCGAGCGCCAGCGGCACGTCGTCCTTCATGACGCGCGCGTAATAGGCCGTGGTCTCGGTGCTGGTGGCGGCGTTGAGATCGCCGCCGACGGCCTCGATCTCCTCGACGATCTCGCGCGCGGAGCGGCGCTCGGTGCCCTTGAACGCCATGTGTTCGAGCAGATGCGAGATGCCGTGCTCGTCCGCTTTCTCGTCGCGGCCACCGACGCCGGCCCAGACGCCGAGCGCGGCGGTCTCCAGATGCGGCATGGTGTCGGTGATGACCGTGAGGCCGGACGGAAGCTTGCTCACCTCGACGCTCATCCGGTTGCTCCCGCTTGGGCGGCGCGGCTGACCGACAGCACGAACCGCTCGACTTCGCCTTGATCGTTGTTCATCGTCCGCATTCGCTCGGGGCGGCTCATCAACCCGTCGAGCCACGGCGGCAGCGGCGGGCGAGCGCCGCAGGCGGCCTCCACCGCGTCGGGGAATTTCGCCGGATGCGCGGTGGACAGCACGATGTTGGGCACGCCGTCGCTTACGACGTCGCGCTCGGCCACCGCCAGCGCCACCGCCGTATGCGGATCGATCAGGTCGCCGGCCTCGCGCCAGGCGGCGCGAATCGCGGCGGCGGTTTCCGTTTCGTCGGCGCGGCCGGCATCGAAACCGTCGCGGATCGCCGCCAGCATCGCCTCGGGCAGCACGAAGCGGCGCGATTGCTCCAGCGAGGCCATCAGGCCGCGCACCACGGCGCTGTCGCGGCCGGACGCCTCGAACAACAGCCGCTCGAAATTCGACGACACCTGAATGTCCATCGACGGCGAGGTGGTGCCATGGACGCCGCGCACCTCGTAGATGCCGGTCTTCAGCGTGCGCGCCAGAATGTCGTTGGAGTTGGTGGCGATGCGCAGCCGGCGGATCGGCACGCCCATCCGGCCGGCGACATAGCCCGCGAAGATGTCGCCGAAATTGCCGGTCGGCACGGTGAAATCGACCTGCCGCGCCGGCGCGCCGAGCGCCACCGCCGAGGTGACGTAATACACCACCTGCGCCACGATCCGCGCCCAGTTGATCGAGTTGACCCCGGACAGCGCCACCCTGTCGCGGAAGGCGTGATGATTGAACAGGCCCTTCACGATCGCCTGGCAATCGTCGAAGGTGCCCTCGATCGCCAGCGCATGGACGTTGGTTGCGGCGGTGGTCGTCATCATCCGCCGCTGCACGTCGGAGATCCGCCCGTGCGGAAACAGCACGACGAGATCGACATTGTCGCGACCCGCGAAGGCATCGACCGCCGCGCCGCCGGTGTCGCCCGACGTCGCCACCACGATGGTGGTGCGCTGGCCCCGCGTCGCCAGCACATGGTCCATCAGCCGCGACAGCAATTGCATGGCGACGTCCTTGAACGCCAGCGTCGGACCATGGAACAGCTCCAGGACGAACTGGCCGGGGCCGCTCTGGTCGAGCGGCACCACCGCCGGATGCCGGAACGTGGCATAGGCTTCATGCGCCATGCGGCCGAGATCGGCGTCGGATATCTCAAAGCCGACGAACGGGCGGATCACCTCGACCGCGACCTCCCAATAGGGCCGGCCGGCGAATCCGGCGATGGCGTCGGGCGCAAGGCGCGGCCAGAGCTCCGGCACGTAGAGCCCGCCGTCGCGGGCGAGGCCGGTCAGCATCACGTCGCAGAAGCCGAGCGCCGGCGCTTCACCGCGGGTCGATATGTATCGCGTCAAGATATCCTCCAAGGGCGGGACCGTTATAGCGCTTTCAGGCGTGGGGAAAACCATCGCCGCCGGGCGGCGGCGTCCGCGCCTCGGCCAGGGCGTGGGCGAGCCACACCGCGAAGGCGATCCCGACCGCCGCCGCCAGCCCGAACCAGGTGATGGCGTATTGCATGTGGTCGTCCTTGAGATGCACCTCCAGCGGTCCCGGTTTCGGCACGCCGGTCGCGGGCGCGGGGGCCTCAAGGTCGACATAGAACGGCGCGACGGCGCCCCAGCCCAGTGTTTGCGCCATCGCCCGCGGGTCGCGCAGGAACCACAGGCGCTTGGCGCGATCCGCCTGCGGCGTCCACAGGTGCGGCGTCTCGGGAAAACGCAGATAGCCGGTCAGGACGACCTCACCCGACGGCGCCGGGGCGATGCGATCGAACTGCCCTTCCGGCGCGAAGCCGCGATTGACCGCGACGATGCCGGAGCCTTCGACGCGCGCGGGCGCGAACACCCAGACGCCGGGGCTGGTGATGTCGGCACGGACGGCGGAGCCGGAGGAGAAGACGTGCGCCTCGGGCCGCGCCTCGAACGTCGCCGAAAATTTTACGCGGCGAAATTCGTCGCGTCCCGGCGTCAGGCCCGGCCAATCGGCGGGCGCGGGCAGCGGCACCGGCGCGGCGGCGAGACGCGCATCCAGCAGCGCGATCAGGGCGTGCTTCTCGACGCGCCGCTGCAATTGCCAGACGCCGAGCCCGATCAGCACCGCGACCATCGCGGCGGAGAACACGCTCAGTCCGGCGATGCGCCGCAGCCGGCCCGCTGCCGCGGCGGTCATGCCGGGTCCCGCCATGTCAGCCGGCCCTCCTGCGCCTTGTGATGGAATTGCAGCGCGATCAGCAGCGACTTCATGGCGCGTAACGGCAGCAGGGTCGTGATCGCCACCAGCGGAATCCACAACGCGGCATGGACCCAGAACGGCGGCTGATACTTGACCTCGACGATCAGGGCGCAGGCCACGACGATGAAACCGGCGATCAGGATGATGAAGACCGAGGGACCGTCGCCGGTATCGGTGAAGGCGTAGTCGAGCCCGCAGCGGTCGCATTGCGGCCGCAGCCGGATATAGCCGGCGAACAGCTTGCCCTCGCCGCAGCGCGGACAGCGGCACATGAGGCCGCGGGTGATGCTCTGAGACAGCGTGGTCGAATGATCGTCCGACATCGGCGTGGACCTCCAGGCGGCGAAACGCAAAGGGGCGGCCTCGCGGCCGCCCCTTTTCAGCACAACCGCTCGGCCCTAGTGCGCGGCGGCGTGGGCGATCTCGGCGGCGCCGCGGCCCCACACATAGATGCACACGAACAGGAACAGCCAGACCACGTCGACGAAATGCCAGTACCAGGCGGCGAATTCGAAGCCGAGGTGATGGGTCGGCGTGAAGTGTCCGGCATAGGCGCGGAACAGGCAGACCAGCAGGAAGACGGTGCCGATCAGCACATGGAAACCGTGGAAGCCGGTCGCCATGAAGAAGATGCCGCCATAGACGTTGCCGGCGAAGGAGAACGCCGCATGATGATATTCGTAAGCCTGCACGAAGGTGAAGGTGGCGCCGAGCAGGACGGTGAGGATCAGCCCCCACTTCAGCCCCTTGCGGTCACCTTCCAGCAGCGCGTGATGCGCCCAGGTCACCGTGGTGCCCGAGGTCAGCAGGATCAGGGTGTTGAGCAGCGGCAGATGCCAGGGATCGAAGGTCTGGATCCCCTTCGGCGGCCAGACCCCGCCGAACAGCGCCTCGCGGCTGAAGTGAACCGGATCCGCCGGAAACAGCGCCGAGTTGAAGTAGGCCCAGAACCAGGCGACGAAGAACATCACCTCGGAGGCGATGAACAGGATCATGCCGTAGCGGTGGCTGATCTGCACCACGCGGGTATGGTCGCCCTTGTGCTGAGCCTCGCGAATGACGTCGCCCCACCATGCCGCCATGGTGTAGAGCACGCCGATGGTGCCGATGCCGAACACGATCGGCGCGGCCGAATAAAGGTGGTGCATCCACGAAATCGCACCTATCGCCATGATGAAGGCCGAGACTGAGCCGACAAACGGCCATGGGCTCGGATCGACGAGATGATAATCGTGGTGCTTAGCGTGCGCCGTAGCCATTGCAGTCTCTCCGTGGGGCGTGCCGCACTAGTCGGCACATATTCGTTCAAAAATCAATCGCGCGTATCCCGCGGGCGGGCGTTGCGGTCACGAGAGCTTCGTCCCGATAGAATCGAAAACGTTGTCATGTCCCGTCACAGGCTCCCCTTGCGCCGGTCCGGCTCGCCCGCCGCCACCGGCTTGGGCGCGGCCTCGCGGACCGGATAGAACGTGTAGGACAAGGTGATCGTATCCAGATTGTTGTTGTCGCTGTCCTTGGTGATCGCGGGATCGACGTAGAACACCACCGCCATCTCGCGCTTCTCGCCCGGACCGAGGGTCTGCTCGGTAAAGCAGAAGCAGTTGATCTTCTGGAAATACGATCCCACCGTGAGCGGCGCCACGTTGTAGGCGGCCTGCCCGGTGGTGGTCCGCGCCGCGGTGTTGGTCACCGCGTAATAGGCCGTCACCACCTCGCCGATACGGACCTCGATCTCGGTCTTCTCGGGCTCGAACTTCCACGGCAAGCCGCCGCTGACGTTCGAATCGAAGCGCACCGCGATCTTGCGGCCGAGCGGCGCGACCGACGGCGGCGCGGTCGCGACCTGGGTGGTGCCGTTGAAGCCGGTGGTGCGGCAGAACCAGTTGTAGAACGGCACGGCCGCGTAGGCGGCGCCGACCATGCTGGCGACGAACAGACCGCAAGCCGCCGCGACATAAACGTCACGGCGCAACGCGCGCGCGCGCGGCGGCGCGGCGCCTCCGCTCTCCGGGTTAGCGTCATTCACCGGTTCGGGCGTTGTCATGTCGACCTGCCTTCCAACTTGCCCCGCGCCCTCGTCACGCCCCGATCCAACCCGCCCCAAAACCGAGCCCGGACATCCGTCCCTACATCGGCCGGTTCAACACCGCCGGACCCTTGACCAGGGTGACGGCGAAAAACAGCACCACCAGAACCCCCAGCGCCAGCGCGATCGCGATCGATCGCTCCCGGCGCTTCTTCTTTTGCGCCTCGGTCAGGACGATCCCCGGTGGTTGTTCTTCATCCATGGATCGCACGTATCCTCAAGCGAACTGCGCCAGCGCGGCCGCGACCACGACCTCAAGCAGCAGAATGGCGAACAGCGCGAACAGATAGAGCAGCGAGAACGCGAACAGCCGGCGCGCCGCACGCACCGCTTGCTTGCCTTCGCGGCGGCGGTAGACATCGATCGCCAGCCACAGCATCCAGCCGCCCAGCAGCAGCGACGACACACCGTAAACCGCGTCGAAATAGCCCAGCGCCCACGGTGCGGCGGCGACCGCCACCAGCACCACCGTATAAAGCAGAATCTGCAAGCGGGTGGCATCCGGACCGGCGACCACCGGCAGCATCGGCACGCCGGCGCGGGCGTAATCGTCGCTGCGGAACAACGCCAGCGCCCAGAAATGCGGCGGGGTCCAGAAGAAGATGATGAGGAACAGGAAGATCGGCTCGGCCGACAGCGACCCGGTGGCCGCGGCCCACGCCACCACCGGCGGCAGCGCGCCGGCGGCGCCGCCGATCACGATGTTCTGCGCGGTCCAGCGCTTCAGCCACATCGTATAGATCACGGCGTAAAAGAAGATGGTGAACGCCAGCAAGCCGCCGGCCACCCAGTTGACCAGCGTGCCCAGCGTCGTCACCGAGAAGAACGACAGAATCAGGCCGAACGCCAAGGCCTCCTGCGGCGTCACCCGGCCGGTCGGCACCGGCCGCTTGGCGGTGCGCGACATCAGCGCATCGATATCGGCGTCGTACCACATGTTGAGCGCGCCGGAGGCGCCCGCGCCGACCGCGATGCACAGGATCGAGGTGATCGCCAGCACCGGATGGACGTGGCCCGGCGCGATCAGCAGGCCGACCAGCGCCGTGAACACCACCAGCGACATCACGCGCGGCTTGAGCAGCGCGATATAATCGCCGACGCCGGCCTCGGAGATACGGGGCGGCAGCGTCAGCGGGTGATTTTCGACGATCGACAAGGCGACACTCACTTCCACTTCTAGGCTGGCTTTCGCCGCGATATCTCAGCTCGCGGCGAAAGTCCTGACGACGGCGCGGCGCGCCGAAACGCGCCGCGCGATGACGATTACTGCACGCGCGGCAGCGTCTCGAACTGATGGAACGGCGGCGGCGAAGACAGCGTCCATTCCAGCGTGGTGGCGCCCGCGCCCCACGGATTGTCCGCCGCCTTCTCCTTGCGGATCAGCGCCAGCGCC
Organism: Xanthobacteraceae bacterium; assembly: GCA_023954195.1. Lineage (GTDB taxonomy): Bacteria > Pseudomonadota > Alphaproteobacteria > Rhizobiales > Xanthobacteraceae > 62-47. The sequence continues at coordinate 378,288 of JAMLIK010000003.1, read as the reverse complement.
ATGCCGTAGAGGAAGATGATGACGCCGAAGAACGTGATGTAAGCGCCGATCGACGAGATCAGGTTCCAGCCGGCGAAGGCGTCCGGATAGTCGACATAGCGGCGCGGCATGCCCGACAGGCCGAGGAAGTGCTGCGGGAAGAACAGGATGTTGGCGCCGATGAACATCACCCAGAACTGCGCCTTGGCGATCGTCTCCGAATACATGTAGCCGGTGATCTTCGGGAACCAGTAGTACCAGGCGGCGAAGATCGCGAACACCGCGGCGATACCCATCACATAATGGAAATGCGCGATGACGTAGTAGGTTTCCTGCAACACGCGGTCGACGCCGGCGTTGGCCAGCACGACGCCGGTGACGCCGCCGACGGTGAACAGGAAGATGAAGCCGATCGCCCACAGCATCGGCGCCTTGAACTCGATCGAGCCGCCCCACATGGTGGCGATCCACGAGAAGATCTTCACGCCGGTCGGCACCGCGATCACCATCGTCGCCGCGACGAAGTAAGCCTGGGTCGCGCCCGACATGCCCACCGTATACATGTGGTGCGCCCACACCACGAAGCCGATGAAGCCGATCGCGACCATGGCGTAGGCCATGCCGAGATAACCGAACACCGGCTTGCGCGCGAAGGTCGAGACGACCTGGCTGATGATGCCGAAACCCGGCAGGATCAGGATGTACACCTCGGGGTGACCGAAGAACCAGAACAGATGCTGGAACAGGATCGGATCGCCGCCGCCGTCAGGGGAGAAGAACGAGGTGCCGAAGTTGCGGTCGGTCAGCAGCATGGTGATGGCGCCCGCCAGAACCGGCAGCGACAGCAGCAGCAGGAACACGGTCACCAGGATCGACCACACGAACAGCGGCATCTTGTGCAGCGTCATGCCCGGCGCGCGCATATTAAAGATGGTGGTGATGAAGTTGATCGAGCCGAGGATCGACGAGGCGCCCGCCAGATGCATCGACAGGATGACGAAATCGACCGCCGGCCCCGGATGCCCCGAGGTCGAGAGCGGCGCGTACATCGTCCAGCCGGTGCCGGCTCCGGTGCTGCCCGGCTCGCCTTCCACGAAGGTCGAGATCAAGAGCAGCGCGAACGCCGCCGGCAGCAGCCAGAACGAGATGTTGTTCATGCGCGGGAACGCCATGTCCGGCGCGCCGATCATCAGCGGCACCATCCAGTTGCCGAAGCCGCCGATCATCGCCGGCATCACCATGAAGAAGATCATGATGAGGCCGTGCGAACTCACGAACACGTTGTATTCGTGGGCCTGGTGGAAAATCTGCACGCCCGGATACATCAGTTCGAGGCGGATCGCGACCGACATCAGGCCGCCGATCAGGCCGGCGATCAGCGCGAAGATCAGGTACATCGTGCCGATGTCTTTGTGATTGGTCGAATAGACGTAGCGCCGCCAACCGGTCGGATGACCATGGGCGTGATCGTCATGACCCTGATGCGAATGAGCTGCTGCCGTGCTTGCCATTTTCGAAATCCTGTCCTGCCGTCTTTCGGATCTTGCGATCCTGCGCCCGCCTCGGCCGACGCGGGCGAAGTTCCGTCCTGCTCGTTACCGTTGTTCCGCCTGCGCCACAGCGTAGCTGTCCGTGCCTGACGAGGCGAACTTCTTCTTCGCCTCCTCGATCCAGGCGGTGAATTCCTGATCGCTGACGACGCGGACCGCGATCGGCATGAAGGCGTGATCCTTGCCGCACAGTTCCGAGCACTGCCCATAGAACATGCCGGTCTTGGTGGCCTTGAACCAGGTCTCGTTCAGGCGACCCGGAATGGCGTCGATCTTGATGCCGAACGCCGGCACGGTGAAGGCGTGAATGACGTCGGCGCCGGTAACCTGCACCCGGACGATCTTGTTCACCGGCACCACCAACTCGTTATCGACCGCGAGCAGGCGCGGCTTCTTGTCCGCCGCCAGCAGCGAATCGAATTCGATCTTGCCGTTGTCGGGATAGTTATAGGTCCAGTACCACTGCTTGCCGGTCGCCTTGACGGTGAGGTCCGCCTTCGGAATCGTGGTCTGCTCGAACAAGAGCCGGAACGACGGGATCGCGATGCCGACCAGGATCATCACCGGCACGATGGTCCAAATCACCTCGATCAGGGTGTTATGCGTGGTCCGCGACGGCACCGGGTTGGATTTGGAGTTAAACTTCACCATCACCCAGATCAGCAGCGCCGACACCAGAACGGTAATGGAACCGATGATCCAGAGCAGGAAGGTGTGGAACCACTCGATATTGTCCATGATCGGGGAGGCGGACTGCTGAAGCGTCATTTCCCAGGGTCGGGGCTGACCGACTTCCGCGAACGCCACACCGCCCGCCGCCAGCGCGATCCCAATAACCGCCAACCCCAACACCCGCCGGCCGGTCTTGCCCATCGACATAGTCATGCCGCTCGCGCTCCTTGTCAAAAACCTCGAAAGCACGCGCCGCCCACGGCGCCCGTGCCGAACGACGCCCCCTGACGATAAAGACTGCTGGTCAGATCGTTAGAACACGTCGAAATCTAGCCTCTCAAACCATAATTCGCCGGTTCTCGCAATGCAGTCGTGGGGTTTCTTGGGGGTGATGTGACGCATTTGAATGGATTGGCGGTTGACGGCCCAAATAGCCGCGAAACCCGATGATTTTACCGGGGACGCCGCGACGGCGCTTGACAGGCGAATTGGCGGATGTACCCCAAGCGAGAGGCCGCGCCCCGACCCGATTCGCCGGCGCGGCGGATCCGTTTTCGGTGCGGCTTGTTTTCGCGGCTTGCCTTCAAGACGCCGTCATTACCGTATCAGTCCGGGACCGGACAGGCATTCCGGACAGACATTGAAGGGATCGACCCCGATGGGGCTTTCGGACCAGCACATCAGCCAACCCGCCCTCGGCCACCCCACCCTCCGCAACCGTCCGGCGTCGCGGCGGGCGCTCAGGTGGATCGGCGGCGCGGCGATGGCGTTGCTGCTGTGCGGCGCGGCGGCTCCCGTCCACGCCCAGGGCGCGGTCCGCTCGGTCCATGGCGACTGGCAGATCCGCTGCGACACCCCGCCCGGCGCCAAGGCCGAGCAATGCGCCCTGATCCAGAGTGTGGTGGCGGAAGACCGCTCCAACGCCGGCCTCACCGTGATCGTGCTGAAAACCGCCGACCAGAAAAGCAAGCTGATGCGGGTGGTCGCGCCGCTCGGGGTGCTGCTGCCGTCCGGCCTCGGGCTCAAGCTCGACAATGCCGATGTCGGCCGCGCCGGCTTCGTGCGCTGCCTGCCCAACGGCTGCGTCGCCGAGGTGGTGCTGGACGACAAGCTGCTGGCCCAAATCCGCGCCGCCAAGACCGCCACCTTCATCATCTTCGAGACCCCCGAAGAAGGCATCGGCTTCCCCCTCAGCCTCAACGGGCTGGCGGAAGGCTATGACAAGCTGCCGTAGGCGATCCCGGAAACGGCGCGGGCGTTCAATTCCGCGAGGCCGCCGTGCCAAAACCCTCCCCTTTGGCGGCGTCCATGCCTATGTTCGGGACCAAGCATCCCGCCCGCCGCTCCGGAGCCCGCCATGACCGACCTTGCCGCCACCTCCCTGCTCGATCGCGCCCGACTCGACCGCGACCGGGTCCGCAAGGAAATCACGCGCGGACTTGAAGGGGCCGACGACGGCGAGTTGTTTCTCGAATACAGCCAGACCGAGGCGCTGGCCTTCGACAACGGCCGACTCAAGCAGGCCACCTACGACACCGCGCAGGGTTTTGGGCTGCGCGCGGTCAAGGACGACGCGGTCGGCTATGCCCATTCCTCCGACCTGTCGCTGCCGGCGCTGATTCGCGCCGCCGACGCGGTCGCCGCCGTGCGCGGCGGCTATCGAGGCTCGCTCGCCACCGCCCCGCAGCACACCAATGTCCGCCTCTACGGCGACGACAATCCGCTCGACGCGCCCGGCTTCGAGGCCAAGGTCAAGCTGCTGGCGGAGATCGACGCCTATGTCCGCGACAAGGACCCGCGGGTGCGGCAGGTCTCGGTCAGCCTCGGGGCGACCTGGCAGGTGATCGAAATCCTGCGCCCGGACGGCGACAGCTATCGCGACATCCGCCCGCTGGTGCGGGTCAACATCTCGGTCGTCGCCGGCTCCGGCGACCGCCAGGAGAGCGGCAGCAAGGGCTACGGCGGTCGCGAGGGCTACGCCCGCTTCATCGAAACGAAAGCCTGGCGCGACGCCGCCGACGGCGCGCTGCGCGAGGCCATCGTCAATCTCGATTCGGTTCCGGCGCCGGCCGGCGAGATGGACGTGGTGCTCGGCCCCGGCTGGCCGGGCGTGATGCTGCACGAGGCCGTCGGCCACGGGCTTGAGGGCGACTTCAACCGCAAGCGGACCTCGGCCTTCGCCGGCCTGATGGGCCAGCAGGTGGCCGCGAAAGGCGTCACCGTGGTCGACGACGGCACCATCTCCGCGCGACGCGGTTCGCTATCGATCGACGACGAGGGCACCCCGACCAATCGCACGGTTCTGATCGAGGACGGCATCCTGGTCGGCTATATGCAGGACCGCCAGAACGCCCGGCTGATGAACATGAAGCCGACCGGCAACGGCCGCCGCCAGAGCTACGCCCATGTGCCGATGCCGCGCATGACCAACACCTACATGCTGGCCGGCGGCCGCGACCCGGCGGAGATTCTCGCCTCGGTGAAGAACGGCATCTACGCCGCCAATTTCGGCGGCGGTCAGGTCGATATCACCTCCGGCAAATATGTCTTCCAGTGCACGGAAGCCTATAAAATCGAGAACGGAAAGCTCGGCGCGCCGCTCAAGGGCGCGATGCTGATCGGCAACGGCCCCACCGACCTGCACCGCATCAGCATGATCGGCAACGATCTCGCGCTCGACGACGGCATCGGCACCTGCGGCAAGCAGGGCCAGGGCGTGCCGGTCGGCGTCGGCCAGCCGACGCTGCGGATGGATCGCATCACGGTCGGAGGCACCGGCGGATGAGCACCGACACCACCAACCCCGCCGCCAAGCCGAGGCAGCACTGGCTGTCCTCGCTCGGCCAGATCGCGGCCATCGTGCTGGCGGTGTTCGTCGCCAAGGGCGCGCTGGCCGAGCCGTTCTACGTGCCGTCGGCATCGATGGAGCCGACGCTGTTGATCGGCGACGCGCTGCTCGCCTCGAAATTCCCCTACGGCTACAGCGCCGCCTCGCTGCCGATCCACGTCACCGCGCCGGATACCGGGCGGATTCTCGGACAGTTGCCGAAGCGCGGCGACGTCGTGGTGTTCCGCTGGCCCGGCGACACCTCGCAGGTCTGGGTCAAGCGCGTGGTCGGCCTGCCCGGCGACCATGTGCAGATGCGCGGCGGCCGGCTCTGGCTCAACGGACAGCCGGTGCCGCTGAAGGCCGACGGGCTCGGCGCGGCCGAACGCGACAACGGCACCAGCGAAACCGCGCACCGCTACATCGAGACGCTACCGGGCGGCGTGGCGCATCCGATCTTCAAATTGCGTATGAACGACCCGCTCGACAACACCGTGGAGGTGACGGTGCCGCCCGACCGGCTGTTCGTGATGGGCGACAACCGCGACAATTCCTCCGACAGCCGCGTGCCGGTCGCCGAGGGCGGCGTCGGGCTGTTGCCGGTCACGGACCTGGTCGGCCGCGTCGACGCCATCGTCGGCTCGTGGGACCTCGGCATCCGCGACCGGCCGGTGTGGACCTGGCTGTCCGGCTTCCGCCCCGAGCGGTTCTTCTCATCGGTGCATTGAGACGGGTTCGGATGGAATCGTCATGCGCGGGCTTGACCCGCGCATCCATCAAAAAGGATGAGTCGTTTCAAAAGGATGGATTGCCGGGTCAAGTCCGGCAATGACGGTCCATCAAGAGGCCCACGCTTCCCTACCGCACCACGCCGGAAATGAATCCCGGCCTGCGGCGCGGCGGCTTGATCTCTTTCTTGAGAAAACAGCGCGCCTCGTGGCCGGCATAGCCCGGCCGCGCGTAGGTCCAGGCCCGGCACTTGTTCTCGGCGGTGCAGGCGGCCTTGCATTGCTCCTCGCCCGCCTTGCCCTTGACCTCGAAGGTGCGATAGTCGCCACCGCTGCGGTCGGTGGAGATTTCGAGGCCCCTGACATGGGGTTCGAGCACGCCGGCGCCGCGAACGCCGGAAATGCAGCAATCGCTGCGGCTGCGTTGCGGCACGCTGCTCTTGAGCCAGCAGAACGCCCCGTCCGCGCGGGTGGGATAGCTGAAGGTCCAGGCCCGGCAACGCCTGTCGCGCTCGCAGATCATCGCGCACTCCGCGGGATCGCCGGAGGCGACCGGCGAGCGCAGATAGTCGCCGCCGATCCGATCGAAATTCGCCTGCGCGCGCGCCCCCGACAGCGACGCCGGAGACAACAGGCCAAGCAGCAGCATCCCGGCGGCGAGAGCGATCCTGGCATAAGATGCGCCGGTCATTCCAAACTCCTTGTCTCTCGCCATGCCGACGCTGCCGGGGTCTCGCCAATGCCACCGCCACCAGATGCCGCGACAAATGAAACGTCGCGCGCCGGCTTTCGCGGGCGACGCGGCGAAATTCATCTAATCGCCATATTCCTGTACGGCGGATGAACGGCGGGCGCAGTTCACGAGTTGATGAGCGGCAAGGCCGGCGGATCGCGATCACATTCGCGCGGCCCTATCAAACAGCCTCAGCGGCGTCCTCGCGCAGACCGAATTTCGGGCCGGACTCCAGGACCCCGCCCGATCTCAGAAGGCGTATTCGGCATAGACCGGTTCGACCGAGCCGTTCCAGGCGCCATGATATTTTTCGAGCATTTCCTCCGCCGGCGAGCGGCCGGACTCGACGATCTCGTTCAGCGCGATCAAATGGCGCGTCTCGTCGCGGCCGAGATGGTCGACATGACCGCGCCGGCGCAATCCGGCATGGGCCAGCGCCAGACATTCCTTCGCGACCTCGAACAGATAGCGATCGCGGATGCGCGCCCGGAAGCCGAGGCGCGGCACGTCATCGCGCAACGCCTGCCGCTCATGGGCATTCCAATGTTTGGCGATATCCCAGGCCGCATCGAGGCTGACGTCGTCGTAAAGCAACCCGACCCAGAACGCCGGCAGCGCCGGCAGCCGGCCCCACGGCACGCCGTCGGCGCCGCGCATTTCGAGATAGCGCTTCAGCCGCACCTCGGGGAAGATGGTCGAGAGATGGTTGGCCCAGTCCGACAAAGTGGGGAGTTCACCGGGCAGCCGGGGATTCTTGCCCTCGAAGAAATCCCGGAACGAGGTTCCCGAGACGTCGATATAAGCATCGCCGCGCTTGACGAAGTACATCGGCACGTCGAGCGCGTAATCCACCCAGCGCTCGAAACCCATGCCGTCCTCGAACGCCCATGGCAGCATGCCGGCCCGCGCATTGTCGGTATCGCGCCAGATTTCGGAGCGGAACGAGAGATAGCCGTTCGGCTTGCCTTCGGTGAACGGCGAATTGGCGAACAGCGCCGTCGCCACCGGTTGCAGCGCCAGCGACACCCGCAGCTTCTTCACCATGTCGGCTTCGGACGAGAAGTCGAGATTGGTCTGCACCGTGCAGGTCCGGTACATCATGTCGAGACCGTACTTGCCGACCTTCGGCATGTAGTTGGTCATGATCTTGTAACGCCCTTTGGGCATCGGAGGGATTTGCGCCCGCGACCATGACGGCGTCATGCCGAGGCCGAGAAAGCGGATGCCGAGCGGCTCCGCGATCTCGTGGACCTGCGCCAGATGCGCCATCAGTTCGGACTGGGTCTGATGCACGGTCTCCACCGGCGCGCCGGACAATTCGAACTGCCCGCCAGGCTCCAGCGAAATCGCGCCGCCGCCGGTGACGTCGTGCAATCCGATGATATTGCCCCCCTCCATGATCGGGTCCCAGCCGAGCAGGAGCCGCATGCCTTCCAGCAACGCGCCGATGCCGCGCGGCCCTTCGTAAGGCACCGGACGGTGGCCGCTGACGGTGAAGGGCGTCTTCTCGTGCTCGGTCCCGATCCGGAATTGAGACTTCGGCTTGCTGCCGGCCTCGAACCACGCCACCAACTCGTCGCGCGATCGCAGCGGCGTTGTATCGGTCTGATCACGCGCCATGAAAAATCCGGGGAGGAACCGCGACACCTGTGTCCGCGCGGTAAGAGACAAGGTCGCGGCCGAACGGCGCGCGACCGGGTGATGCGGTCATATTCATCGCGGCGCCGCCGCGGCGGGGGGAACCGGCGTCGCCTCGTCGCAGGAGCAACCGAGCCGGTCCAGCAGCGAGCACAATTTCGCGGCGTCGGCATCCGACAGCTTCGAGCCGACGTGGCGCTCGATCGCCGCCGAATAGGCGCTCCACATCCGCTTCTGCAAGTCGCGGCCGGCCTCGGTGATCTCGACGAACAGGCCGCGCTTGTCCATCTTGCATTCGCGCCGCGCGGCAAGACCTTCCTCGACCAGCCGGTCGATCAGGCGCGACGTCGAATATTGCGGGATCAGCATCTGCTTTTCGAGCTCGACCGGGCGCAACTCGCCGCCGGGCGCCCGCGCCAATTCCAACAGCGCGTCATACCAGGCGAGCGGCGGAAATCCCGCCTTCTTCAAGTCCTGCTCGACCGCGCCCAGCACCCGGCTCTGGATGCGCATCAACCGGATCCACGCCGCGGTCGCCTCCGTCGATGGTTTGCGTTTCATCCCCTGGTCCACCGTGTGCGGGTCGAACATCGTGCCGGTCACGCCGCCATATATGCACTTGCATCATTCTTGACTATTCCATGCAGGCGCATTTAATCAAGTCATCTCCCATACCGACAATCCCCAGGAAGGACAATTCCGATGAAATTGTATTATTCGCCGGGCGCCTGCTCGCTGTCGCCGCATATCGCGCTGCTCGAAGCCGGCATTCCGCACGAGACCGTCAAGGTCGACCTCAAGGCCAAGAAGCTCGCCGACGGCAGCGATTTCCTCAAGGTCAACCCCAAGGGACAGGTGCCGACGCTGCAACTCGGCGACGGCGAAATCCTCACCGAGGGCCCGGTGATCGTGCAGTTGATCGCCGACAAGGCGCCGGCCAGCAACCTCGCGCCGGCCGGCGGCTCGTCCGAACGTTACCGCTTGCAGGAGTGGCTGAACTTCATCTCCGCCGAGTTGCACAAGGGTTTCAGCCCGCTGTTCCAGCCCGCGCTCGCCGACGAGGCCAAGGCGTTCTTCCGTGGCCGGCTCAACGACCGCTTCGCCTATCTCGACGGCCAGTTGGCGGGCAAGGACTACCTGACCGGCAAGACCTTCACAGTGGCCGACGGCTATCTCTACACCATGCTGCGCTGGGCCGACGCCATGAAGTTCGACCTCTCTAACCTCAAGAACCTGATGGCCTACAAGGCCCGCGTCGCCGCGCGCCCGCAGGTGCAGGCCGCGCTCAAGAGCGAGGGGCTGGCGTAAGCCGTCGCGAGATCATATGCTGCAAATGGAGGGGCCGGATCAACGATCCGGCCCCTTATTTTTTCTTTCGTCGTCCCTGCGACGGCAGGGATCCATAGCCACAAGCGTCTCTCGTTGCGCCGAGGCGTTCCAACCGGGTGTCTCAACGATCCCGCGATTTGCAACGTCGCGGCGTATGGGTCCCTGCCTTCGCAGGGACGACGATAGTTAGCTCACGCCGCCGCCTTCTTCGGCGGGAAGCGGCCGTAGAAGGTTTCGCCCTTGGCGGCCATGTCCTCCAGCAGCTTCGGCGGCGTGAAGCGCGAGCCGTATTTCGCCTCCAGCCTGTGGCACAGCGCGACGAAATTCTTCGTCCCCATGAAGTCGATATAGGACAGCGCGCCGCCGGTGAACGGCGCGAAGCCGAAGCCGAGGATCGAGCCGACATCGGCCTCGCGCGGATCGACGATGACGTGATCCTCCACGGTGCGCGCGGCTTCCACCGCCTGCACCACCAGGAAGCGCTGCTTCAATTCCTCGACATCGAGCGTATCGGGATCGAGGTGTTTCGGCTGCAACGCCGCGATCCCCGACCACAGCGATTTCTGGCCCTTGCCCTTTTCCGGATAGTCGTAGAAGCCCTTGCCGTTCTTGCGGCCGAAGCGGCCGTCCTTCTCGACCATTTCGACCATCAGCTTTTTCTGCTGCTGATCGACGGCGTTGGGGCCGAGATCGGCTTCGGTCGCCTTCATGATCTTGAGCACCAGATCGAGCGCGACCTCATCGGACAACGACAGCGGCCCGACCGGCATGCCGGCCATCCGCGCGGTGTTCTCGATCATCGCCGCCGGCACGCCCTCCATCAGCATCTCCAGCCCCTCGGCGGTGAAGCGCAACACGCAGCGGTTGGCGAAGAAGCCGCGCGAGTCATTCACGACAATCGGCGTCTTGGCTATCTGCCGCACGTAATCGAGCGCGGTGGCGAGCGCGACGTCGCCGGTGTTCTTGCCGAGGATCACTTCCACCAGCATCATCTTCTCCACCGGCGAGAAGAAATGAATGCCGATGAAGCGCGATTGATCGGGCCATTCCTCGGCCAGCGAATTGATCGGCAAGGTCGAGGTGTTGGAGGCGAAGATCGCATCCTTGCGCAGATATTTTTGCGCCTTGGCGAAGGTCTCCGACTTGACCTTGCGATCCTCGAACACCGCCTCGATGACGAGATCGCAATCGCTGATGGCGGCATAATCGGCGGTCGCGGTGATGCGCCCGAGCAATGCGTCGCGATCCGCCGCCTTGGCGCGGCCCTTGGCGACGAGGCCGTCGATCACCGACTGGGCATGCGCCTTGCCCTTGTCGGCGCTCTCCTGATCGCGGTCTATCAGCACCACCTCGATGCCGGCCTTGGCCGAGACATAGCCGATGCTGGCGCCCATGAAGCCGGCGCCGATCACCGCGAGCTTCTTCACGCGGGTCGGCGGCACGTTGGCCGGGCGGCGCGCGCCCTTGTTCAGCTCCTGCATCGACAGGAACAGGCTGCGGATCATCGCCGCCGCCTCCTTGCTGCGCAGGATCTTCGCGAAGTAGCGCGACTCGATGCGCAGGCCGTTGTCGATGTTGACCAAGAGCCCCTCATAGACGCAGCTCATGATGGCGCGCGCGGCCGGATAGTTGTCGTAGGTCTGGCTGCGATAGAGCGCGTTGGCCGGCGGGAACACATTCATGCCGGCGGCGGAATAAACCGCGCCGCCCGGCAGCTTGAAGCCCTTGACGTCCCACGGCTGCACCGGCTTGCCGCCGGCCTTGATCCAGTCCTTGGCGGCCGCGATCAGATCGGCGGGCGGCACGATGGCGCCGACGATGCCCGCGGCCTTGGCCTTGGCGAGCGTCATCGGATCGCCCTTGAGCAGCAGTTGCAGCGCGTCGGCCGCCGGCATCATGCGTGGCAGACGTTGCGTGCCGCCGCCGCCGGGGAACAGGCCGACCTTGACTTCCGGCAGGCCGAGCCGGGTCTTCGGATTGTCGGCGGCGACGCGATAATGGCACGCCAAGGTCAGTTCGAAGGCGCCGCCGAGCGCGAGCCCGTTGATCGCCGCGACCCACGGCTTGCCGCAGGTCTCGATGGTCCGCAGCGTCTGCGACAGCTTGCGGCTCTCGTCGAACAGCATCCGGTTGGCGGCTTCCTCGCCCTTCTCCTTCAGCATGGCCGCGTAGGTGCGGTTCATGCCTTCCAGCATCGAGAGGTCGGCGCCGGCCGAGAACGCCTCCTTGCCCGAGGTGATGACGACACCCTTCACCGCCGCGTCGCTCGTCGTCTGTTCGACGATCTTGCCGAGTTCCTCGATGGTCGCGGTATCCAGCACGTTCATCGATTTGCCGGGAATGTCCCACGTCACCAGCGCGATGCCGTCGGCGTCGGTTTCGACTTTGAAGTTGTTGAAGCTCATGTTCGCTCCCAATGGAAATGCCGCTGCCGGTCCAGCGCGGCGGATGTTGATCGCCATCCCCTCGCAGGGGTCTCATGTCCCGGACGCGATGCGGCATTCTTCATGCCGCGTCGCTGAGCCGGGACCGTCGCAAGTCCCGTCTTCGTTACGGTCCCGGCTCTGCGAAGCGATACTGCGTATCGCATCGCGTCCGGGACACAGAAGCTCACACCCGCTCGATGATGGTCGCGGTGCCCATGCCGCCGCCGATGCACAGCGTCACCAGCGCGGTATTGAGATCGCGGCGCTCCAGTTCGTCGAGCACGGTGCCGAGGATCATCGCACCGGTGGCGCCGAGCGGATGGCCCATGGCGATGGCGCCGCCGTTGACGTTGATTTTCGCGGGATCGATGTCGAACGCCTGGATGTAGCGCAGCACCACCGAGGCGAACGCCTCGTTCAGCTCGAACAGGTCGATGTCTTCCAGCTTCATGCCGGCGCGGGCGAGCACCTTCTTGGTCACGTCCACCGGGCCGGTGAGCATGATCGAGGGTTCGGAGCCGATATTGGCGAACGCCCGGATTTTCGCGCGCGGCTTCAGGCCGTGCTTCTTGCCGGCGGCGTCGTTGCCGAGCAGCACGGCGGCGGCGCCGTCGACGATGCCGGAGGAGTTGCCGGCGTGATGCACGTGCTCCACGCGCTCGACCTCCGGATGCGACTGCGTCGCCACCGCGTCGAAGCCGCCCATCGCGCCGATCGCCGCGAACGAGGGTTGCAGCGAGGCCAGCGACTGCATCGTGGTCGATGGCCGCATGTGCTCGTCACGGTCGAGGATGGTAAGGCCGTTCTGGTCCTTCACCGGCACGACCGAGTTCTTAAAGTAGCCCTTCTCCCACGCCTCCCCGGCGCGCTTCTGGCTCTCCACCGCATAGGCGTCGCAATCGGCGCGCGAAAAGCCGTATTTGGTGGCGATCAGGTCGGCCGAGATGCCCTGCGGCAGGAAGTAGGACGGCACCGCGATGGAGGGGTCCATCGGCCACGCCGTGCCCGACGACAGGATACCGACGCGACTCATCGATTCGGCGCCGCCGCCGATGGTCAGGTCGTGCTGGCCGGCCATTACTTGCGCCGCGGCGAAATTCACCGCGTCGAGGCCGGAGGCGCAGAACCGGCTGATCTGGATGCCCGGCACATGGGTGCCGAGACCGGCCTGCAACGCCGCGAAACGCGAAATGTCGCCGCCGGCCTCGCCGACCGGATCGACCACGCCGAGCACCACGTCGTCGACGCTGTCGGTGCCGAGATTGTTGCGTTCCTTGATCGCCTTCAGCGGCGCGGTCGCCAGCGCCAGCGCGGTGACCTCGTGCAGCGCGCCGTCGGACTTGCCCTTGCCGCGCGGCGTGCGAACGTGATCGTAGATATAGGCTTCAGCCATTGCTTTCTCCCGTGTCAGTCCCGGTCTTTCGCGAGCGAGATGACTCTTCTAAGTGCCGATCCAACTATAGGGCGTCATTGCGCGGCGCGTTTGCGATAAAGCAATCCGGCATTCGCTTGTCAGTTTCCGGGTCGCTTCGCCCGCGATGACGACGGTTTTCAGAATGCCTCCGCCGGCAGCTCCATCATGGTCGCGCTGCCGGACTGGACGCGCGTGAGGTGGATCGCCGTTTCCGGCAGCATCCGCTCCATGAAGAAGCGGCCGGTGACCAGCTTGGTCTTGAGATAGGCGGAGCCGTCGCCGGCCGCAATCTTGTCCTGCGCGACTTTCGCCATCCGCGCCCACATGTAGCCGAAGACCACCAGGCCGAACAGTTTCATGTAGTCGGTGGCGGCGGCGCCGGCGTTGTCCGGCTTGGCGAGCGCGTTCTGCATCAGCCACATCGTCGCCTGTTGCAGATGGCCGAGCGCGGCGGACAATGGCGCGACGAACGGCTTCATCGCCTCGCTGCCATCGTTTTCCTTGGCGAAGGCGCTGACCTCGGCGAAGAACGCCATCGCGGCGCGGCCGCCCTGGCGCGGCAGCTTGCGGCCGACCAGGTCGAGCGCCTGGATGCCGTTGGCGCCCTCGTAGATCATGGAAATGCGGGCGTCGCGGACGAACTGCTCCATGCCGTGCTCGACGATGTAGCCGTGACCGCCGAACACCTGCTGCGCCTGCACCGCGTTGGCGAAGCCGCCGTCGGTCAGGACGCCCTTCAGCACCGGCGTCATCAGGCCGAGGAGTTCGTCGGCCGCCTCGCGGTCCTTGGCGTCGTCGGAACGATGGGCGACGTCGTTCTTCAACGCGGTCCACACCACCATGGCGCGCGCCGCCTCGTTGAAGGCGCGGATCGACAACAACGTGCGCCGGATGTCGGGGTGCACGATGATCGGATCGGCCGGCTTGTCGGGCGCCTGCGGCCCGGTCAGGGCGCGGCCCTGCAACCGCTCGCGCGCATAGGCGGCGGCGTTCTGATAGGCCACCTCCGACATCGCCAGGCCCTGAATGCCGACGCCGAGCCGCGCCTCGTTCATCATCACGAACATGCCCTGCATGCCCTTGTTTTCCTCGCCGACCAGCCAGCCGGTGGCATTGTCGTAGTTCATCACGCAGGTGGAATTGGCGTGGATGCCCATCTTGTGCTCGATCGAGCCGCACGACACGCCGTTCGGCGCGCCGAGCGAGCCGTCGGCGTTGATCGCGAGCTTCGGCACCACGAACAGCGAGATGCCCTTGATGCCGGCGGGCGCCCCCTCGATGCGGGCCAGCACCAGATGGATGATGTTGTCGGCGAGGTCGTGCTCGCCGGCCGAGATGAAGATCTTGGTGCCGGTGATCTTGTAGCTGCCGTCGGCCTGCTTCACCGCCTTGGTGCGCAACAGCCCGAGGTCGGTGCCGCATTGCGGCTCGGTCAGGTTCATGGTGCCGGTCCATTCGCCGGCGATCATCTTGGGGACGAACAATTGCTTCTGCGCGTCGCTGCCATGGACCAGAAGCGCGGCCATCGCGCCCTTGGTCAGGCCCGGATACATCCCGAACGCCATGTTCGCGGAGGTGAGAAATTCAGACATCATCTGCGTCAGCGTCACCGGCAGGCCCTGGCCGCCGTATTCGGCCGGCGCGGAAAGGCCGAGCCAGCCGCCCTCGGCATATTGCCGGAAGGCTTCCTTGAAACCCGTTGGGGTGGTGACGCGGCCGTCGTCGTGGCGGGTGCAGCCTTGCTGATCGCCGGGCAGGTTCAGCGGCTGAAGCACTTCCTCGGCGAATTTGGCGGATTCTTCCAGGATCGCGCCGCGCACGTCGCGGGACGCGTCGCTGAAGCCGGGAAGATTGTCGTAACGGTCGAACTGAAAGACGTCGTTGAGCAGAAAACTGACGTCGTCGATGGGCGCTTTGTAGCTCGGCATGTCGTTTCTCCGCGCGGGCGTTGTTGGAACCCGTTCTAGCAAGAACTCTTGCACCGCAGCAACGAGCCTGTTGCCGCAGACTTCCGTCGGCCCTGGAATATTTTCCTAATATTCTTCCCTCGCCGTTAACTTTTCCGCGCAGGCCGGCCGATCCTTAACGAGTTGTTTACCCTAACACGGAAAAGTTCGGTTCAGAGGCATACCCGCGCCAGCCGTGAGGATCATTTTAACCAAACGGGGCATGGCGACCGCCGCCAGATCGGATACCGGACCACAGCATGAACTCGCGCGGATCATGGAACGTTGAAGACATCGACCCATCGGTTCGCGAACGCGCGGCGGCGGCGGCTCGCCGCGCCGGCCTGTCGCTGGCCGATTGGCTGGATTCCTCGATCGGCGAATCGGATCCGGGCGCCGCGGCGCGACCGCAGGCGCCGGCGCAACCGGCGCCGGAAGTCACCGGGATCCACCAGCGGCTCGATACCATCGCGCGCCAGATCGAAACCATTTCACAGCCGACCGGGCGCGACCAGCCGCCGGTCGCACGCCAGTTGAACGAGGCCATTTCCCGGCTCGACGAGCGGTTGTCGCGGATTACCGCGCCGAAGCCGCAGGCCGCGCCGCACCAGCCGCCGCAGCCGGCCTTCGTCCAACCCGGCCCCGCCGAACGGCCGGCTACCGCCGCCGCGCCGGGCCGGCCGCCGGCGCTGGATTCCGCGATCTCGGAAATCCTCGCCCGCCAAAACGAGCTGGAAGCCGCGCGGACCGCGCCGGAGCCGGCGAAAGAACCGGCAGGGGAGTGGACGAGGCCGGTCGAGATGGCGGCGCTCGAACAACAGCTTGCACGGATCACCAGCGGCATCGAGGCGCTGCATCAGCCGGCGCAGACCGAGCATGCGATCGCCTCGTTCCGCGGCGAACTGCGCGACATTCACCGCGCCGTCAACGAGGCCATGCCGCGACAGGCGATCGAGTCGATCGAGCGCGAGGTCAAAATGCTGGCGCGGCGCATCGAAGATAGCCGCGACAACGCCGGCAACGGCCAGGCGATGGCGGGCGTCGAACGCGCGCTCAAGGACATCCGGCAGGCGCTCCACGCGCTGACGCCGGCCGAGCAACTGGCCGGCTTCGACAGCGCGATCCGTGACCTCGGCGCGAAACTCGACACCGTCGTCCGCAGCGGCGGCGAGCCGGAAACGATCCGGCGGCTCGAAAAGGACATGGCCGCGCTGCGCGGCATCGTCGCCAACGTCGCCTCCAACGACACGCTGGCGCAACTCGCCGAGCACGTTCAGGCGCTGGCGTCGAAGGTCGACCGCGTGGCCCGCGCCGACATCCATTCCGATTCGTTCGCGGCGCTGGAAGCGCGCATCGCGACGCTGACCTCGGCGCTGGAAAATCGTCCCCAGCGCATCGTCGACGATCGCTCCGAGCAGATCGAGGGCGCCTTGCGCGCGCTGACGGAACGGCTCGACCGCATTCCGGCCGCTCCGGTCGACCATGACGCCCCGGCGGCGCTGGCGCATCTGGAGCAGCGGGTTTCCTACCTGCTCGAACGGCTGGAAGCCTCCGCCGACCACCGCGCGGGCGGCCTCGACCGTGTCGAGCGGGGATTGCAGGACATCCTGCTTCACCTGGAGCAGCAACAGGCCGGCTTCGCGGCGCTGAGCCATCCGCCCGCCGCAGCGGCGATGGACGATGCCGTGGTCGATACGTTCCGGCGCGAATTGTCGGACATCCGCTACAGCCAGTCGGAATCCAGCCGCGCCACCCAGGACACCCTGGAGGCGGTCCACAACACGCTGACCCTGGTGGTCGATCGCCTCACCGTCATCGAGAACGATCTTCGTGTCGCGCAGGCCGCGCCGACCATTGCCGACGTCGCGGCCCCCGCACCGATGCGGGCGCCGGCGGCCATGCCGAAACGTCCGGAATTGCCCAATCCGGCGCAGGGCGAGAAGCCGCCGTTCGTGGCGTCGGCCGCGATGCCGGGCCTGCCGCCCGAGCCGAGCGCCATCCGGGATATCCTGCGCCCGCGTCCGGAGCCGGTTCCGATCGCGCCGCCGCCGGTGGTCGAAACACGCCGCGAGCCGGCCCGGACCCCGCTCAGCCTCGACCTGCCCCCGGATCATCCGCTCGAACCGGGCACCCGCCCGGCCGACCGCGCGATGTCGTCCTCCGAACGCATCGCCGCGTCGGAGGATGTGCTCAGCGAAATCGCCCCGGCGCTGGCGTCGGGCGAACCGGCGCGCACATCGAGCTTCATCGCCGCCGCGCGCCGCGCCGCCCAGGCCGCCGCGGCCGCCGCGCCCGCGCCGGGCGAGCGGACAAGCCGCGCCGCCAAGCTCAACGATTCGATCCGCGCCGCCGCCAAGGACGGCGTCGTCGGCTCGAAAATTCGCGCGCTGCTGATCGGCGCCAGCGTGGTGGTGATCGTGCTCGGCGCGTTCAAGGTGGCGATGACCTTCCTTGACAGCCAATCGACGCCGATGGCGCAGAACGGTGTTTCACGGAAGGCTCCGGCGATCGCGCCGCCGCCGGCGGATGCGCCGTCGTTGACGTCACCGACGCCGATCGATCGCCAATCGCTCCAGATGCCGGCCAGCCATCCGCCGAAAGCCGACGGCCAGGCCACCGATGCCGCCACGCAAACCGACCGCCTCGCGCCGGCGCCGCGCGCCGCGGCGACGGAAACGCCCGCGCCGTCTCCGGTCGCGGCTCACGTGAGCGATGAAACCGGCAGCCTGGCCGCTGTCCGCAACGCGCCAGCGCCGGCAGCGCCGGCCGCAAGCACCGGCCGGCTGACCCCGGTGAAGATTCCCGCAGCGGAAAAACTGCCCGAGGCGATCGGCGGCCCGCTGCTGCGCGGCGCGGCGCTCAAGGGCGATCCGGCGGCGGCCCACGAGGTGGCGCTGCGCTACGCCGAGGGCAAGGGCATCGCGGCGAGCCTTCCGGAAGCGGCGAAATGGTACGAGCGCGCCGCCCAGGGGGGTGTGGTGCCGGCGATGTTCCGGCTCGGCACGTTCTACGAGAAGGGCACCGGCGTCACCAAGAACGTCGACACGGCGCGGCGCTACTACACCATGGCCGCCGAGCGCGGCAACGCCAAGGCGATGCACAACCTCGCTGTGCTGGAGGCCGACGGCGGCGGCAACGGCGCCAACTATCGCAGCGCGTCGGCCTGGTTCCACAAGGCGGCGATGCGCGGCGTCGCCGACAGCCAGTTCAATCTCGGCATCCTCTATGCGCGCGGAATCGGTGTCGAGCAGAACCTCGCCGAATCGTTCAAATGGTTCAGCCTCGCGGCCGCCCAGGGAGACGCCGACGCCGCCCGCAAGCGCGACGATGTCGCCAAGCGCCTCGACGCGCAATCGCTCGCCGCCGCCAAGCTGGCGGTGACGAGCTTCACGCCGGAAAGCCAGCCGGACGACGCGATCACCGTCGCCACGCCGCCCAACGGCTGGGATAGCGCGCTCGCCAAGACGGCGTCGGCGAAACCCGCGCCGCGATCGGCGCGGGCCGTCCGTTAAGGTGAAATCTTCACCAACCCGACACTGAAACACGATCGTGAGGCGCGAAAGCCGCCTCCGCCGGATTCTTTAACTCCCCTTTGGTTCGATTTCGGCTATGCAGGAGCATGGCGCTCGCTTCCGCCGCGCTTCAACACCATGCCGTGAACGGTTTGGCCCGGCTCGCGGCGATCACCGAAACGAACGCTTGTGCAACTCTATCTTCCGATCGCGGATATTCCGGTCAACGTGTTTCTCATCCTGGCGATGGGGGCGGCGGTGGGGTTCGTGTCGGGGATGTTCGGGATCGGCGGCGGCTTCCTGCTGACGCCGCTGCTGATCTTCATCGGCATCGCGCCGGCGGTGGCGGTGGCCTCGGTGTCGACGCATATCGCGGCGTCGTCGCTGTCGGGGGCGCTGTCGTACTGGCGCAAGCGCGCGATCGACACGACCTTGGCGCTGGTGTTGCTCGGCGGCAGCGTCATCGGCACCTTTCTCGGCGTCTGGCTGTTCACGCTGCTGCGCGCCCACGGCCAGCTCGACCTGGTGATCGCGCTGTCCTACGTGGTGCTGCTCACCGGGGTCGGCGGCGCGATGTGCTACGAGGGCCTGCGCGCGATCCGCCGCGCCCGGCGCGGCGGCAACCCAACCTTGCGGCGGCCGGGCGCGCACACCTGGATCCACGGCCTGCCGCTAAAGATGCGCTTCAAGCGCTCCAAGATCTATCTGTCGGTGATCCCGGTCAATATTATCGGCCTGCTGATCGGCTTCCTCGGCGCCATCATGGGGGTGGGCGGCAGCTTCATCCTGATCCCGATCCTGATCTACGTGCTGCGGATTCCGACCTCGACGGTGATCGGCACCTCGATGGCGCTGACGCTGGTGACCATGGTGATCGCCACCGTGCTGCACGCGGTGACCAACCATCAGGTCGACGCGGTGCTGGCCCTGATCCTGATGATCGGCGGCGTCACCGGCGCGCAGTTCGGCGCGCAGGCCGGCCACCGCATTCGCAGCGAACACCTGCGGCTGCTGCTGGGGCTCCTGATCCTCGCGGTCGGCGTCCGCTTCGCCGTCGAACTCGGCATCAAGCCCGACGAGATCTACACCATCCGCGCCAGCGGAGGCGACGCATGAGCCGCCTCGCCGCCATTCTGCTGGCGCTCGCCGCCCTCGCGCCCGCGTCGGCGCGGGCGGAACGGCTGATCGTCTCGATCTCCAACCACCGCGTCACGGTGACGTCGAGCTATTCCGGCGAGGAACTGGTGCTGTTCGGCTCGGTCGAGCGCGACGCGAAGACGCCGGCGCGGCATGGGGCCTACGACATGGTGGTGACAGTGGCAGGTCCCCGCGCCGACCTGGTGACGCGCCGCAAGGAGCGCAAATTCGGCATCTGGGTCAACGCCGACTCGCGCCAGTTCCTCAACGTGCCGCTCTATCTCGCGGTGTCCTCGAACCGGCCGATCGACGCCATCGCGGGCGCCGACGTGCGACGGCGGCAGCAATTGGGCATCGACAACATCCTGTTGACCCAGCGGGTCGGCCCCGACTACGCCGACGTGGTGGCGAGCGACCCGTTCCGGCAAGCCTTCGTGCGGCTGCGGGGCGAGCGCGGGCTGTATCGGCAATCCGCCGACGGCGTCACCTTCCTGACGCCGACGCTGTTCCGCACCGGCATCAAGCTGCCGGCCGAGGTGCCGACCGGGACCTACGACGTCGACATCAAGCTGTTCGCCGACGGCGCGCTGGTCGGCGGCACCCAGACCGCGTTCGAGATCGTCAAGGTCGGCTTCGAGCAGTTCATCGCCACCGCCGCCCACCAGCACGGCCTCGCCTACGGCCTCGCCACCGCCCTGATGGCCCTGATGACCGGATGGATGGCCTCCATCGTGTTCCGAAGGGACTGAGCA
Organism: Xanthobacteraceae bacterium; assembly: GCA_023954195.1. Taxonomy (GTDB): domain Bacteria; phylum Pseudomonadota; class Alphaproteobacteria; order Rhizobiales; family Xanthobacteraceae; genus 62-47. Next base: position 357,645 of record JAMLIK010000003.1, on the reverse strand, counting down.
CACATCAGGCGGGATCTCACCTCTCCCCATCAGGGAGAGGTCGGAGCCGAAGGCTCCGGGTGAGGGGGAACGGACCTATCGACAGGCCCTTCCCCTCACCCCAACCCTCTCCCCATGGGAGAGGGAGCACGCATCGTTTCCTGGCTCGTGTCTCCATCAAAATATGAAACGCTCCAGCCGGCAATCGCGATTGAATTGTCGCTCCCGACCTGTTCAGAATGCGCAGGGCGCGAAACCGCAAGAACACGACGGGAACGACAAATGGATGCGAGGACCGAGGCCAAGAGCCATTACGAGGTGATCGTGATCGGCGCGGGCGTCGCCGGAATCTACCAGATCAAGCGGCTGGTCGATCTCGGCATCGACGCCACCGTACTCGATTCGGCGGGCGATCTCGGCGGCACCTGGTACTGGAACCGCTATCCCGGCTGCCGCTTCGATTCCGAGAGCTACACCTACGGCTTCTCGTTCTCGCGCGAGTTGCTCGACGAATGGCACTGGAAGGAGCGGTTTTCCAGCCAGCCCGAGAACCTGCGCTACCTCAATTACGTCGCCGACAAGTTCGACCTGCGCAAGCACATGCAGTTCAACTGTCAGGTCGAGGCCATGCGCTTCGACCCGGCGCGCGATCTGTGGCATGTGCGCACCGACGACGGCCGCGAACTGAGCTGCCGCTTCGTGGTGCTGGCGATCGGCCTGTTGTCGGCGCCGACCATGCCACGGCTCGAAGGCATCGCGGACTTCAAGGGACGCTCGTTCCACACTTATTATTGGCCGCGCGAGCCGGTCGATCTGGCCGGGAAGAAAGTGGCCGTCATCGGCACCGGCGCCACCGCCATCCAATTAATCGGCGAGATCGCCGACAAGGTCGACGACCTCACCGTGTTCCAGCGCCGCCCGAACTGGAGCGCGCCGCTCAACAACAGCGCGATTTCCGATGCCGAGATGGACGACATCCGCGCGCGCTACGACCAGATCTTCGCCGCCTGCGCCCGGACGCCGGGCGCGTTCCTGCACGAACCCGATCCGCGCGGCTTCTACGAGGTGACGCGCGAGGAGCGGGTGAAGTTATGGGACAGGCTTTACGACGAGCCCGGCTTCGGCATCTGGCTGTCCAACTTCCGCGAGATCTTCACGGACGAAGCCGCCAACGCCGAGTTCTCGGACTATATCGCCGAGCGCATCCGCCGCCGTGTCAACGATCCCGCGATCGCGGAAAAGCTGATTCCGAGGGATCACGGTTTCGGCGTGCAGCGGCTGCCGCTGGAGACCCGGTATTTCGAGGCTTACAACCGCGATAACGTGCATCTGGTGGACCTCGGCGAGACCCCGCTCGTCCGCGTCACCGAGACCGGCCTGCGCACCACCGCGCGCGATTTCGAATTCGACATCATCGTCTATGCCACCGGATTCGACGCCATCACCGGTGCCTATGACCGGATCGATATCGAGGGCCGCAACGGCGAGAAGCTCGCCGACCTGTGGAAGGACGGCCCCTCCACCTTCCTCGGCATGCTGGTTCACGGCTTTCCGAACCTGCTGATGCCGACCGGCCCGCAAAGCGCCTCCGCCTCGACCAACTTTCCACGCGGCATCGAGAACGGCGTCAACTGGTGCACGGACCTGATGCTGTATGCGCGCCGCCGCGGCGCGACCCGCGTCGAGGCCACGCGCGAGGCGCAAGCGCGATGGACCGAGCATGTCGCCAAGATGTACGAGATGATGCTGTTGCGCAAAGCCAAGGGCTGGTTCACCGGCTACAATTCCAATGTCGCCGGGCACGAGGCGGGCAAGGTGCGCCATATCGTCTATAATGGCGGCACCCCCAAATTCGTCAGCATCATAAACGACGTCGCCGCGCGCGACTATCCGGAGATCGCATTTTCGCGCGGCGACATCGGCGATGAGCCGGCGGCGGCCCGCGCGTCGGCGACATCGTAATCCACGCTTGCGGGGGAGGAAAAATCATGACCATCGGATATGAGACCATCGGCCAGGGCCCGCACAAGGTGCTGGTGCTGCACGGCTGGTTCGGCGATCACACCACGTTCCGCCCGATGCGCGACGCGCTCAGTCTCGACGAGTTCACTTATGCGACCGTGGCCTATCGCGGCTACGGCCTGTCGCGAAAGATCCCCGGCAACTACACCATGGCGGAAATCTCCGCCGACGTTCGTGCGCTGGCGGATGAACTGGGATGGAACGAGTTCAGCCTGATCGGCCACTCGATGGGCGGCATGGCGGTGCAGCGCGTGCTGGCCGACGCGCCGCGGCGGGTGCGCAAGCTGGTGGCGGTGACGCCGGTGCCGGCGTCGGGCGTGCCGTTCGATCCCGACGGCTGGGCGTTGTTCGACGGCGCGGCGCAGAGCCTCGACAATCGCCGCGGCATCATCGATTTCACCACCGGCAACCGGCTGTCGAAAAGCTGGATCGACCACGTCGCGCGCTATTCCGAGGAGACCTCCGACCGCGCTGCCTTCGCCGGCTATCTGCAAGCCTGGGCCAAGACCGACTTCCATGCCGAGATTCAAGGCAAGACCACGCCGGTCAAGGTCATCGTCGGCGCCCACGATCCGGCGCTGAACGCCGACGTGATGAAGGCGACCTATCTCGCCTGGTATCCCAACGCCGAACTCGAAGTGATGGCCAATGCCGGCCATTACCCGATGGACGAGACCCCGGTGGCGCTGGCGACCTCGATCGAGAATTTTCTCAGGGCGTGACCGGAAACGAGGCGTCATCGTCCGCGAAGGCGGACGATCCAGTAATCCGTGCGCACCAATGAGACAATCTGACCCGACACAGAGCACTGGATGCTCCGCCTTCGCGGAGCATGACGACTTTTGTGTTGCTTATTCTTCATCAAAACACAAATTCCGGTCAGGCACTCAGGTGTAGCCGCGTGCTCGCCGCGCCTGCCGTTTTCCACAACACAGCAACAGCAAAGAACCCGATGTCGCAACCTCACCTGTTTCAACCGCTGACGCTGCGCGGCGTCACCTTGCCGAACCGCGTCGTGCTCTCGCCGATGTGCCAGTATTCCGCCATCGACGGCGTCGCCAACGACTGGCATTTCGTCCATCTCGGCAAGTTTGCGCAAGGCGGCGCCGGCGTGGTCATGGCGGAGGCGACCGCCGTGGTCCCCGAGGGCCGCATCACCCATGGCGACCTCGGACTGTGGAACGACGCCCAGCAGGCGGCCCTGGCGCGCATCGCCGCCTTCGTGCGCGGCCAGGGCGCGGTGCCGGCGATCCAGCTCGCCCATGCCGGACGCAAGGCCAGCATGCAGCGGCCGTGGTACGGCAACGCCGCGCTCACCGCGGAGGACCGCGCGCGCGGCGACGAGCCATGGCGGATCGTGGCGCCGAGCGCGATTCCGATGGAGGACGGCTGGCTGATGCCGCACGCGCTCAGCATCGCGGACATGACGGCGCTGCGCGAGGCATGGCGGCAGGCCACGCTGCGCAGCGTCGCCGCCGGTTTCGAATTTCTCGAAGTGCATTGCGCCCACGGCTACCTGCTGCACGAGTTCCTGTCGCCGCTGTCCAACAGGCGCGACGACGCCTATGGCGGCGACCGCGCCGGACGGATGCGCTATCCGCTGGAAATCATCGAGACGGTGCGCGCGGCCTGGCCCGCGAACCTGCCGCTGTCGGTGCGGATTTCCTCGGTGGACGGCATCGACGGCGGCGTCGAGATCGCCGACTCGGTCGCGTTCGCGCGCGAGGCCAAGACACGCGGCGTCGACGTCATCGATTGCTCGTCGGGCGGCCTGATGGGCTCGGCGACGGCGGCGCGGATTCCGCGCGGCTACGGCTTTCAGGTGCCCTACGCCGAGACGATCCGGCGCGAGGCGGAGATCGCCACCATGGCGGTGGGCCTGATCCTGCACCCGCAGCAGGCGGAGGACGTGCTGGCGCGAGGCCAGGCCGATCTGATCGCCATCGGCCGCGAGGCGCTGTTCGACCCGAACTGGCCGCTGCACGCCCGCCTCGCGCTCACCGGGGGAAGCGGCGAGGCGTTCGGCGACTGGCCGCAGCAATATGGCTGGTGGCTGGAGCGACGCGAGCCGGGCCTGCGCAAACTTCAAGGCCCGGCGCTGCCGTTCCGTCGGGAGTGAGCGCATCTCTGGCGAAGTCGTTCGCGGACCTGTGTCCCGGATGCGACGCAGCGCGTCAGCGGTGCGGCGCTGATCCGGGACCGTCCCGAAGACAGCGTCCGTTACGGTCCCGTCTCTGCGACGCGGCCTGAAGGATGCCGCATCGCGTCCGGGACACGGACGCCCTCACCCCACCGCCCTCGCCGCCGCGCGGCCGGCGTTGCGCCCTGAGAACAGGCAGCCGCCGAGGAAGGTGCCTTCCAGCGCGCGGTAGCCGTGCATTCCGCCGCCGCCGAAGCCGGCCGCCTCGCCGACCGCGTAAAGGCCGGAAATGATCGCGCCGCCTGAACCGAACACCCGCGCGTCGAGATCGGTCTCGAAGCCGCCGAGCGTCTTGCGCGTCAGGATGTTGAGGCGCACCGCGATCAAGGGACCGTGCGCCGGATCGAGAATACGATGCGGCCGCGCGGTGCGGATCAGCTTGTCGCCGATATAGCGCCGCGCGTTGTGCAGGTTGATGATCTGGGCGTCCTTGGCGAACGGATTGGCGATCTCGCGGTCGCGCGCCTCGATCTGCGCGCGGATATCGGCCACGCGCAACAGGTTGTCGCCGGAGAGCGCATTCATCGCATCGACAAGATCATCGAGATTGTCGCGCACCAGAAAATCCGCGCCCTTCTGCTTGAAGGCTTCCACCGGCGCCGGCGCGCCCTTGTTGGTGGCGCGCCGCGCCGTCATCAACCAGCTTTTGCCGGTGAGATCCGGGTTTTGCTCGGAGCCCGACAGCGCGAATTCCTTCTTGATGATGCTCTGGGTCAGAATGAACCACGAATAATCGTAGCCGGTGGACATGATGTAGGCGAGTTGCCCCAGCGTGTCGGAGCCGGGGAACAGCGGCGCGGGCAGCCGCTTGCCGGCGGCGTCGAACCACATCGACGACGGCCCCGGCAAGATACGGATGCCGTGGCGCGGCCAGATCGGGGCCCAGTTCTGGATGCCCTCGACATAATGCCACATGCGGTCACGGTTGATGAGCCGCGCGCCGACGGCCTCGGTGATTTCGATCATCCGGCCATCGACGTAGTCCGGCACGCCGGAGATCATGCGGCGCGGCGGCTGGCCCAGCCGTTGCGGCCAGTTTTGGCGCACCAGGTCATGGTTGCCGCCGATGCCGCCGGAGGCGACGATCACCGCTTGCGCCCGCAATTCGAACTCGCCGGCGACGGCGCGCGAGCTGCTGGCTCCGCGCTCGGCGGTGGTCGGTTGCAGCACCGCGCCGCGCACGCCGTCGATCGCCCCGGCGGTCGAGGTCAGCGCATCGACGCGATGGCGGAAGCGAAATTCCAGCCGGCCCGCCGCCCGCGCCTCGCGCGCCCGCCGTTCGAACGGCGCGACGATGCCGGGGCCGGTGCCCCAGGTGACATGAAAGCGCGGCACCGAATTGCCGTGTCCCATGGCGTCGTAGCCGCCGCGCTCGGCCCAGCCGACCACGGGAAAAATCCGGTGGCCCATGGCGCGCAGCCAGTCACGTTTCTCGCCGCCGGCGAAGGCGACATAGGCTTCGGCCCAGCGCCGCGGCCAATGGTCTTCGTCGCGGTCGAAGCCGGCGGTCCCGATCCAGTCCTGCATCGCCAGATCGATGCTGTCCCTGATGCCGAGCCGCCGCTGCTCCGGCGAATCGACCAGGAACAGGCCGCCGAACGACCAGAACGCCTGGCCGCCGAGGCTTTGCTCGCCTTCCTGCTCGACCACGATGACACGCTTGCCGGCGTCGGCGATTTCCGTCGCCGCCACCAGCCCCGCCAGTCCCGCGCCGACGACGATGACGTCCGCATCCAGTGCCATTGCAAATTCCCTGCCCCGCGCGATCAAAGCGCGTCGAGCGGCGCGCGGTCAACCGTGACACCGACTGTTTACGAAGTTGCGCGACCCTTCGCATGGTGCGGGCGACTGCATCCTCCGCGCAACACCGCGTTTGAATCCGGTGCGCAACCCCGTTGCCGTCTGGACAAAAACACCGTCCGGCAACACGGTGTCGATCGCAAGGGTTCGCGCCGCTAAGCACGATGTTGAGGCCGGGACATGAAGATCGCAACGCTGCTGCTCTCGGCCGCCGTTCTGCTCGCGGGGATCGCCGCCAGCCACGCGGCGGTACGGATCGCCGAGGATCGCGGCGGCCGGATCGGAACCTATGTCGATAAATACGAGTCGCTGCGCAGCTCCGGCGAGCAGGTGATGATCGACGGCTTGTGCGCGTCGGCCTGCACCATCATCCTCGGCGCGGTGCCTGCGAACCGCATCTGCGTGACGCCGCGCGCGGCGCTGGGCTTCCACGCCGCATGGGATGTCGGCGGCGACGGCCGCCCCGTCACCAATCGCGAGGCGACGCGGATGCTATACGCGCTCTATCCAACGCGGGTGCGGCGCTGGATCGCGCGGCACGGCGGGCTGACCCGGCACATGATCTTCCTGCGCGGCGCGCAACTTCAAAGCATGTACCGGCCCTGCTACATGATGAATGCCGAGGCGGCCTCGCGTTAGCAGGTTGCCGTGTCCCGGTTCAGCAATGCAGCGTGTAACGCCGCGTCGCTGAACCGGATCGTCGCGAACATGACGATTGGAACGGCCCCGGCTCTGCGGAGCGGCATTTCATGCCGCACCGCGTCCGGGCACGGAGCCATTTTAAGAGCCCTCTCCCGCCAGGTCCCGTAGCCTCGTGCCGAGGACCGGTTCCGCGCGTTCAGCAGGACGTGAACCGGGAACGGCGCGCGGAGCTTGCCCCGCCGCACCCCACCCTCTATCAGGAACCCGACGATCGACCGCCGCGCCGCCGGCATGTCCGGACGGCATGGGAATAAAGGACATTCGATGAGCAATCCCGCCGCCCGGCCGCTGGTGATTATCGCGGCTTTCGCCGTCAGCCTCGCCATCGGCCTGGCGGCGGTGCTGTGGCTGTCGGGCGGCTTGCGCCGCGTCGCGCCGCCGGCGGCGATCGGCGGCGCGTTCAGCCTCACCGACCAGTCCGGCCAGACCGTCACCGAGCAAAGCCTGCAAGGCCGCCCGAGCATTATCTTCTTCGGCTATACGCATTGCCCCGACGTCTGCCCCACCTCGCTGTTCGAGATGTCGGAGGTGCTGCGGGCCATGGGCAAGGACGCCGACCGCGTCAACGCCTACTTCATCTCGGTCGACCCGGAGCGCGACACCGTGGCGGTGATGAAGGATTACCTGTCCAGCTTCGACCCGCGCCTGAAGGGGCTGACCGGCGACCCGGCGATGATCGCCAAGGTGCTGTCGGAGTTTCGCGTCTACGCCAAGAAAGTGCCGTCGAAGGACGGCGACGACTACACCATGGATCACACCGCGCTGATCTACCTGATGGACAAGAACGGCCATTTCGTCGCGCCGTTCAACCTGAAGCAGACCCCGGAAGCCGCCGCCGCCGATCTTAAGCGCTATCTCTGACGCATGACTTTTCGGGGTCCGGTCCGCGCGGTTCGCCGCCGTGCGAGGCCGTGCTCGGTCTTTTCCCAGCGATAGGGTTCCTTGAACAACTGGTACAGCGCGCGCCAGGATGCGGCCGACAGCAGCATCCAGTAGATCGGGGTCAGCGCCAGCACCCAGCCGTCGCGCAACCGGCCGCGCCGCCTCAGCCCCATCAGGCCGACAATGATGGTCGAGGCGTAACCGGCGACGATGGCCGCGACGTGCAATCCCATCAGCGGGCCGGTGAACAGGGTGCTGGACCGGCCCATGCCGAGAATGAGCACGAGATGGATCGCGAGTTCGACCAGCAGCACAGGGACCGCGAGCGTGGTCAGGACATTGCCGCCGATCAGAAAATTGAGCGTGACAAAGCCTTTCGCGCCGGTCTCCCGCCACAGCCGGCGCGGGCTGCGCATATGCACGCCCCAGGTCTGCATCCAGCCCTTCATCCAGCGCGTGCGTTGACGCAGCCAGCCGCCCAGATGGGTCGGCGCTTCCTCGAAGGTGGTCGAGGCGAAAGTGGCGGCGCGATAGCCGAAGCGCGCCAGCCGCAACCCGAGATCGGCGTCCTCGGTGACGTTGTAGGCGTCCCAGCCGCCGATTTCGCGCAACTCCGCCGTCCGAAAATGCGGCCTTAGGTAGCAAATGCACCAAAGGCCGGACCACAAGATAGGGTCCGAAACATGCGGAAAACGACTAAATCTAGTTTCGCCTTGAAGTTGCAGGCTGGTAGAGTTCCAGTATGGGCAACCTTCTTCAAAGTTTGCGAAAACTCAGGGGCGTCGATTGGCTTCTCAAGACGGTCGAGTCCTACACGTCCCTTAGACAGCAGTACATCGAGTACGTCCAGATACCACTCGTCAAGTCCGCGATCGGCGGGGTGCTAGGCGTGTGGACGTGGTTCTCGGAGTCGTGGTTTCCAATGGCCTTAATGGTAGCCGTTGGGACTTATGTTATCCTCTCCTATTTGCCTGGCGCGATGTCACAGAGAAGCGACGTCTCTGGCCCAGCAGGCATTCAACCTGTCAATGCCAGACCTGATCTGCATCTCTTGAATATCACCTATGCGATGATCTGCCAGACCACGATACTCATGATGGATGATCTTTTGGGAAGGGCCCCAACGGGGTTCCCGCAGATCATACCGACATCCAAAGAGAGCATCAGCCAGTCAGCCGCCGACATGAATGGTTTTGTCGCTATTGTGCGCGGCGGCCTAGAGTTCGGGTCGGACCGGAGGGAAAGGTACGACCTTGCAATGAAACTGGCCGAGCAATCGGCGGATCAGAAGATGGAGGCGACGCCAATAGGAGAGCGCCCGATCGAGATTGATCCTCTCCTAATGAGAAAATGGGCAATCGCGAATGCTCAGTACGTCAAGTCTATCGCATTCTTGCAGAACGAAAAGGCCGAGGCTGAACGAAACCTCATCAATCAGAGGCAGAAGCTACTTGATGGCTTTCGCGATATGGACCGGACGATTGGTCAATCATGATGAGCGATCATCGTTCAGATATTCGCTTCCAATAGATCGATTTCCTCCTGCGTTAGATCGAAGAGGCCATAGACAATCTGGTCGATCCTGCGTTCGCTTGCTTCAATCTCGGCGGTTAGGCGAGATATCTCTCTCTTGTCGCGAGTGATCCAATCCTCCCATGCCGAACGCTCGCCCAAGGGAATGTCGGTTTTGAATGCCTTCTTCACCTCGCGCCGGAAGGCCGCGAAGTCAGGTAATATCCACCACTCCTGAAGTCGATTTGTTAGTTTGGGGTCGCGGCCAGACGGGCAGAGGTCGGGGATCCGCCGCATCAGGGCCGTTTGCAGAGCGAGGCGATTTTCAGCAGACTTTTGCGCCACGTTGGCCAGACGAGAAAGTTCGGCGCTGGCATTATCTGGGATGATAGGCATAGGGAGCTTTTCCACATGCTGCGCGGTTGCTTCGCGCCATCCACCTCGAACGGCCGTGGTCCTTGAACAGAAATCAAACCAGATAACTTTTGAGTTCAGAACAGCCAGTAAGTCCCAGCCACCGTTTGGGATGAAGTAGGTTTTGTTGTTAGAATATGCCCCAGTCGTTTCCATGGAGTAGATCGGCTGATCTTGGAAATGGCCATAGGCAATTTTGGATGGATGAAAATGTGGCGCATAGGCTTCTTGCGCTTGCTGTAGTTCAAACCATTCTTGTTTCGTGGCCCGCTTTTCTAGTTTGTCTTTGAATGGCAATAGCCAGTCGCGGATAGCCGGATAGTTTTCAATATTGATACGACGTTGCGGGATGTAGATAAGCCAGAGTCCTCGCGACTCTGCGCGCCAGCGTTTCAGATCCTTCCCTTCCAGAAAGGGTTTCAGCAACTCGCCGGAACGCGGATCCTGCGCACACAGGCGCTCCTTGGTGGCGTCGTCGATCACGAAGGCAGCGTTCAACCCGGTCTTGATGCCGTAGAGCGGCGATCCATAAACGTCCTTCAGAGTCTTCCTGCCCGTTCTAATTTTATCGCGCAGGGCGCGCAGGGCGGCGTTTTCCAGTTCCCATGAACCGCTTCCGAGGGCAGCCTGCGGATAGGGCCCGGCCGCCTTTTCCCATGTTGCCTGAAAGTTATCCTCCGGCACCGCCTCGATCTTCCGGAAGCGCAATTCATGCCCGGCGGGCGCAGCCCCCCGTTTCATGGTCAGAATGGCGGGGTAGGTGGTGACTCCCTCGAAGACCTGGAGGTCGCCAAAATCGACCACAGCCTCAATTGTCGCCTCGCGTAGCAGGTATTCGCGCAGCGGCCTGCCCGATCCGGTCTTGAAGAAGGTGTTCGAGGAAATGTAACCCAAGCGCCCGCCTAGCTTCAAAAGACGCAGTCCGCGCTCGTAGAAATAGCAGTACAGGTCGGCCCGGTCGGAAACCACTTCATAGCGGGTTTCTAGATAGGGCTTCAGCGCCTTCAGGAACTCCATGCGCACATAAGGCGGGTTGCCCAGAACGACGTCAAAGCCGCCCTCCGCGAAGACCTGCGGAAAGGCGGTTTCCCACGTAAAGCCATGTTCGAGATAGGCGAAGTTGCTGTCTTCGATCAAGCTGTCACCAACGCGCAGGTTCGCATCCAGGCTGTCAAGCACCTTTCCGCGCCGGGCGGTCTTGATCCATAGCGACAGTTTGGCGATTTCGATGCTCTCGACATTCACGTCGACGCCGAACAGGTTATTCGTCAAAATATCGCTGTCCGGAACAAAGCTCAACAAATCGCCGTAGTGCTCCGCCTTCGGCGAAAGATCCTTGATCTTGTCGTTGACGCGGATTAGCTCGGCCTTCATGAAATCGAAGGCCATGATGAGAAAGACGCCGGATCCGCAGGCAGGGTCAACGATACGCAGAGACTTCAGCCGTTCCCGGTAGGCTTTCCAAGTATCAAGCTCGGCAGATTTCCGGCGCCATGAAATGGCGGCGTAATCGGACAGATCGGCCCCTGCCTTGGCATGGGCGCGCAGAATGTCGGTGAAGATTTCATCAAGATGGATGCCCAAGGTTTCCGCCACGATGAAACGGGCGATGTAATCGGGAGTGTAGACAACACCGTCACGCTTGCGCCGGCCGGTGGTGCCGGAGGCGCGTTCTTCCTCGACCTCCTCGCCCCGCGCCTGCGCCTGAAGACGCTCAACGTCGGTGATGGACTGCTCGAAGATGTGTCCCAGAACGGTGACGGAAACCTCGGATCCGAAATCATACTCACCAAGGGCCTTGAATCCCTCACAGACATCGTCGGACAGGACCAGCGCATTGATCGTCTCGTCAGGATGGAAGAGGCCGCCATTGTAACGGGAGATGTTCAGTGCATCGCTGCCATTATCTATAGCGTTGAAGAGCCCTTTGAAATTGTCCCATACGGGGCGCGGGTTGTAATTGTCTCTGGTGGTAAACGCTTTGACCAGGGTGCCTTTGGGTAGAAGTCCGGTGTCTTCGGAGAAGGCGATGAATAATACCCGATCAAGAATCCGCTGCGCGACCGTGATAGCGTGCATAGGAGAGATAGTTGTAGCCCCTTCGACCGCCGCGATTAGATCCAGTCTCAATCTCTTGTATTCACTATAGAGATTGTGCGTGATTTTCTTATCTTCACGGCGACTTTCGTTCAGGAGGTCGGCCGTTCGCCCGGAGAGCAGATTCTCCGAACTCAGCAGAAGTTGAAAGCGCGCGTACTCGTCCGGCTCAACTAATCTGACGAGATAGAATCTTTCATACGCCTGCGTACCCTCTCCGAAGCCGTAGAGTCTGATCTCAACCATGTTGGAGACAAGAACCCACTTCACACCTGGGGCGTTGATGGCATATCCCCACGCTTGCTGAACAGGACTCTTTTTGCGTCCTGGCATGATCGCGTCGAGGTTCTTTGTATTTGCACCCTTCAACTCAAATGGAGCGATTATCTGCGAGCGACCTTTGCCGAATTGGCCGAGGGCAAGGTCAACGGACCCTCGCAAGATTGATTGCTCAGACGTGACGGTATGGTCCGCACTTTTGGCGGCGCTCACATAGCCCAGTACCGCCTCAATTATTTTCGACTTGAAGTCGGCATGGAGGGAAGTTTCTTTGATGCCTTCGATACGCTCTGAGACAATCAACTCCCGCCATTCTCTCAGGTGCTCAAAATGAGAAGGCGGGATCGTGGAGTTTGTGAGAATGTATCGACCAATAGTTTTAGGATTGAAAAGGTGCATTCAGCACACCCGGTCCGCCAGATAGCGCATTCAGTCAAATCGGAGCGTGTTGGCTCCGACTGCTGAAAGACATTGAAGTAAAAACGCTGCCGTGAATTTGCCCCGAGAGAGCTTATTACGGATGTTCACTTCCTTCTCGTCAACGCCGATTGCGGCCAGCCGCTCTACCAATTGGGCGTAGGTCACGCCTTTTCGTTTCAATTCCGCCTTCAGGAGGTTGGCGGCCATCATCTCGTAGTCTGTCTTTTCGGCCATAGGCATCGCTTTCAGTAAGAAAAGTATCGTTTTCGTTACATAAGCCCTTGCATCCGATACGTCAATGCACTACATTCGTTACATACGTAACGGATATAGTGACAAATGGCCCAACATTTCCTTCTTTCAGCCAAGGCAAGGACGCTTTCTCTTAAAGCGATCTATTCGGTTGGCGAGGACAAGGCATACGAGACGTTCTGCAAGCTCCGCTGGCCTGCCACGGATGGCGAGCCGGTTTGCCCGCATTGTGGTGGGTTGGACGCCTATCGGATCACGACGCGCCGTCGCTTCAAGTGCAAGGCATGTCTGCGCCAGTTTTCGGTTACGTCCGGGACGATCTTCGCCTCGCGCAAGATGTCGTTTGTCGATCTGCTGGCCGCGATCTGCATCATCGTGAATGCGGCGAAGGGCATCAGTGCGTTGCAGTTGTCCCGCGATCTCGACTGCCAGCACAAAACGGCTTTCGTCCTTGCTCATAAACTGCGCGAGGCGATGGCGGCTGAAACCAAGGACACGATGCTAGACGGCGAAGTCGAGATTGATGGTGCCTACTTTCACGGCCATGTCCGCCCCGCCAACGAAGCGGCGAACCGGATTGATCGGCGGTTGGCACGTAACCAGACCGGCAAGCGCCGTGTCGTAATTGCTCTGCGGCAGCGGAAAGGCCGCACCCGTACATTCGTTGGTCGCCACGAAAGCGAGGGCGTTGATATCGCGAAACGGATCGTAAGCCGTACCGCCATCATGCACGCTGATGAAGCCGCTCATTGGGATGCCTTACACGCCGGTTGGCAAGTCCATCGGATCAACCATTCGGAAGCGTACTGTACCGGCGACTCCTGCACCAACTGGGCGGAATCGTTCTTCTCGCGGCTCCGTCGCATGGTGGACGGTCAGCATCATACGGTTTCGCCGCAGTACCTCTATCAGTATGCCAACCATGCGGCATGGATTGAGGATAACCGCCGTCTCGACAACGGGGCGCTGGCGAACCGGGCGCTTGGATTGGCGCTGGCGCAGAAGGTTAGCCGTAATTGGAAGGGATATTGGCAGCGTTCCCGCTAATTTACATTTGTTCTCACCCATCATGAAATTCATTGAGGACACCCATAATATGGATATTGCATCTCCGTGAATGCAGGTGTATCACACATACTATGGACTCTCAGGTCGAGATATTGCGAGCGCGGCTGATGGAGATCGATAGAGAGGTTGCCTCTCTGCGATCTGAAGCCGACCACATTGAGATCGCGCTTCAAGTGATCGAAAAATACGCACCCTCAAGTGGGGGCGATGAAGATGAGCCCAAATCTGGCGCTCCGAGGCCGGATGGCCTCCCGACATTGTTTGATATGGTGGTATATTCGTTGAGAGACGCTGGTGGAGAAGGTCTTAACAGCCAAGGGCTTAGTGGAAAAATTCGGACGAGATATTGGCCCGGTCTCGTGAGCCAGCAAATTATGCCAAGCGTCTATCGATTTGTAAAAGAGGGACGGATAGTCAAACGCGGCGACAAGTTCCATCTCCCCGATGAAGGGGGTCAAGCGGCGTCAAAAGAATTAGGGCCAGCAACCGGCGTTACTGACCCTAAAGGAGCGTAGTGTAATGGATAGCACGCATCGGGTTCTCTAAGTGCTTCACGCCACCCGATGAGGAATTGGTTCGAGTCCAATCGCTCCACCCAGTAATCTAAGTACAACTTATTGATTCATATGTCAAATCCAAAGAAGTGGGTGAAATTCCGAATCAAAATCAAGCGTTTAGTTTGTTAGCGCCGCTCCCACGCCACGTTCCCCTTTATGTCTGCCATACTCCGCACTTCCCCTGACTCTCGCATTGCCCGCAGAGCTTTACTCACGCGCTTGGTTAGGTCGGATAGATATTTGCGATCCCGCGCATCTTCGCCTCTTAGGGCCACAATGCTTCTGGCAATGTCCCTGCTGAGCATTGGGGATTCTGCCATTCGTAATTCATCGTAGATGGCTCGCGTCAATTCGCCCTTGCCGAAAAGGACTTCCCGTTTCTGGCGCGGCATTTCGGCGTCTAGGTCGCCGGTATAACCAAGGGTGCCGAGTACCCGGTCTATCGCTCCGATATCGTTCTTGATCTCAGCCATGCGGTCTCGGATGCGCTCGGCTTCGTTGAATAGATCGGCTCTCTTAGTCAGCAACCCGCTGATCGTGTGCTCAAAAGTCTCTGTTCTGGATCGTTTGATGGTATCCGACATGCGCTGAAAATGCCGTGTCAGACTTTCCAGCACCATCGTTGAGTTTGGTGCATCTGCTACCTAAGGCCGCGAAAATGATTTGACGAGCCGCCGAGCGGCAACGGCAGGCCGAGCGCGGCGAGACCGGGCAGAACGACGTCGAACTGCCCGGCATATTCGGCCGCGAACATGGCGGACAGCGGTATTATGGCGCAAACGCCACAAGACTAAATCGCCAGGCATCCCCACGTGGGGCAGCGCTATGACAGGGCGCGCGGCTTTGGCAGTATCAGGATATTTAGAATCTCCCACCCCGAGGGTATGGTATCAAAGGGGGATTCGCTTTTGCATCAAGCCGCCTGCTTTTATTGGACGTGTATTCGAGAGGCTTGGCGGGGATCGTTTAGCTTGGCTAACGCTTGGGCGGGCCTTTGGGGTCCGCCCCTTGTTTGGTTTGGCGCATGGTTGGGAGGTCAAACATTGACCCTCCCTGACAAGCTCGACGGTTACGCGCTGCTATTCGTTTTGGCGTTTCTTGGATCAACCTGGATTGCCGTACTTTTAGGGAGGCTTTTCCTTGCCCCAGCCAGAATCAACAGAAGACTTAAGGTTGAAATAGAACGGCTTAGCCGCCTAACTGGAGCCGCCTCTGAGTTAAGCCATGAGACCGCTGTTCAGAATATAGCGGACATCCAGTTTGGGCCTTCGGGCGGCGAAATGGTGCTGGTAATAACCCCTAAGCGCGGAGGAGTGGCAGTTGGACTCTTCGTGGACATTGCCCACCATCGCTCTGGCGGCAACTTGGATGCTTGGGGCTGGCCGAAACCAGAGAGGTTATACTTAGGAGAAATCCAGCTTCGCGCTGCCGGTCACCGCTTCTCAGTGGCCATTATGGATCGGGACCACGAGAGCGCGACACCAGCCGAGCTAAGAGGGTGGCTTTGGAAAATAGTAGACCCCAATGGGAAGCCTTCTGGGACCCGTCCATGCTCAGTCCGAGGCAAAGAACGTGTAACGTTCGTTTTCATTGATGCCAGCGGGGCCGAGCAGAAGTTTCCAATGCTGCTACTTTACGCGGCCGACAATCCAGCAACCCCACCCATAGTTGTAATGCCGCATGACCTTGCATGATCGTGCATGTATTCTTGCTATATTTCCTCCAAAACTACTCCCTCAAGTTCCATTGCCGCAAGACAGGCGAGAAAGAACGTAGCGGAGAACGTCCCACGCTTTAATTTCATGGTGAGCGAGGCTTCCGTTTCCTTAAAGCCGTGCTTTTTCAACCGCTTGACTAGTTCGACGTAAGTGACTTCCTTTTCCTTTAGCTTCGCTTTCAGAAAGGCGCTGGCGCGTTCGCCCCATTCATCCTTTGTCTTGGCTAGAGCCATGGTGAATCCTATCGTTTACGTGACATAACATAAACGATAGTTTTCTATTGACGCTCTGTCAAATCTATCATATTCGTTATCTATCGAATGTGTTAGATTTTGACAGGACAGATGGCCCAACACTTCCTTCTCAGCAAAGCGGCAAAGACCCTGAGCCTCGCTCAGGTGTTCCGCTTGTCTGACTTGGAAGCCGAGACGATGTTTCGGAATATCCGTTGGGTGGATACGAATGGCACCCCGGTTTGCCCATCCTGTGGATCGGTTGAAGCGTATGAATGCCGTCGTCCGAATGGCGCGCTCCGCTTCCGCTGCAAGGGTTGTAAAAAGGACTTCACCGTCACCAGCGGGACGCTGTTTGCTAGCCATAAGTTGCCGCTGCGGGGCTATCTGGCGGCCATTGCTGTGTTCTGCAACGAGGTTAAGGGCAAGAGCGCCTTGGCGCTGAGCCGCGATCTGGGGCTTTCTTACAAGTCCGCATTCGTCCTGCTGCATAAGCTGCGGGAAGCCATGGCAGAGGAAATGAAGGGTCGCGTCGTCGGCGGTGAAGGCAAAACCGCTGAGGTCGATGGCGGCTATTTCGGCGGATACATCAAGCCCGCCAATAAGAAAGAAGATCGTCGGGACCGTCGCCTTGCCCGCAATCAGAACGGCAAGCGCAAGGTCGTCGTAATTGTTCGGGAGCGCGGCGGCATGTCGGTCCCGGCTGTTTTCGGGTCGGAAAGCGCGGCGGCATCTTTCATCCGCTCCCGTATCGCCAAGGGCACCACGGTCCATGCCGACGAAGCCGCCTCATGGGACAACCTGCATGAGCGGTTCGAAATGAAGCGGATCAACCATCAGGAAGCCTATAGTCTTGATGGTGCCTGCACGAACCAAGCGGAAGAATACTTCTCCCGGCTCCGTCGTGCCGAGACCGGTATCCATCACCATATCGCGGGAGCCTACTTGCTCCGCTACGCTCAGGAATCCTCTTGGCGGGAAGATAACCGCCGCCAGTCGAATGGCGAACAGGTGAGCCGCCTAGCCGCGCTGGCGATGAAGCGGGGGAAGTCTGTGGACTTCACGGGCTATTGGCAGCGCCATTGCGTATAGGTATCGTTCCGACATGCTCGCCATCGCTGAGTGACGGTCAGAGAATTACATGGGGCTTGTTTATGCGTCGTTCGTGGAATGACATACGATTGCGTGCTGCCGCTTTTGCGGAAAAATGGAAAGACGCGCACTATGAAAAAGGTGAGACGCAAACCTTCTACAATGAATTTTTTGAAATTTTCGGGGTCGAGCGCCGCCGCGTAGCTCGCTACGAAGAGCATATCAAGAAATTGAACAACCGCTACGGGTTCATTGATCTATTTTGGCCGAAGGTTCTTCTCGTTGAGCAGAAAAGCGCGGGCCGGAGTCTGACCGATGCTGCGGAGCAAGCAGGAGAATACTTCGACGCTCTCAAGGACTCGGAAAAGCCTCGCTGGCAATTACTCTGCGATTTCCAGAATTTTGAGATATTGGACCGCGATACGCGCGAAACGTGGCCTTTCAAACTAGCTGACTTGCCAAAAAATATTGAGCGATTTGCGTTTATTCTCGGCATCGAGCGGCGGAGCTTCCGCGATCAAGACCCCGTAAATATCAAAGCTTCCGAATTGATGGGTGCTATTCACGATGCACTTGAAGAGTCGGGCTACAAGGGCCACGATCTCGAACGCTATCTCGTTCGGCTTCTTTTCATTCTGTTTGCCGATGATACAGGCATATTCGATCCTCGCGATATTCTGCTTGATTTGATTGAAAGCCGGACCAGGGACGACGGCTCCGATGTTGGTTTATGGTTACATCTCCTGTTTGAAGTATTGAATACGCCAGATCATGAGCGCCAAAAGAACCTCGACGCGGACCTCGCGAAGTTTCAGTATGTAAATGGTGATCTCTTTGCCGCGCGTCTGAGAGTTGCTGACTTTAATGCGAAGATGCGCGCCACGCTACTTAAGGCATGTCAATTCAATTGGTCCGCTGTCTCTCCCGCAATTTTCGGCTCTTTATTCCAGTCCGTGATGGACAAGGATGAACGCCGAAAGAAAGGCGCTCATTACACTACCGAGAAAAATATAATGAAGGTCATCGGGCCACTGTTTCTCGATGACTTGAGGGCCGAATTCGCACGGATTAATGCCCGCAAAGACAATCGCCGCAAGAGCGAACTTGAAGCCTTTCGCCAGCGACTCGGGAAGCTCACTTTCTTTGACCCAGCCTGCGGCTGTGGCAACTTTCTCATTATTGCCTACCGGGAGATGCGCCTGCTGGAAATGGATGTGATCGAGGCAATCCTAAGAAGCTCTGTCAAAATGATGGGTGAAAGCCGTATTGAAACATTGCTTCGTAGCGGCGCATCCGGAGTATCCGTAATTGACGTCGATCAGTTTTACGGTATCGAGATGGAGGAATTCCCAGCCCGGATCGCCGAAGTCGCGATGTGGATGATGGACCACATCATGAACAATCGTTTTAGTCTCGCGTTCAACACCTCGTATGCTCGTATTCCGCTGAAGAAGTCACCGCATATCGTGGTCGGCAACGCAATCGACATAGAGTGGGATACCGTTCTTAAGGCCACGCGGTGCTCTTACGTCCTCGGGAATCCTCCATTCATTGGGCATCAATGGCGCGACGAGGCGCAACAGGCCGATATGAAGCGGGTATGGGGAAGTGGCGGCCAATTTAACCGACTGGACTACGTGACGTGCTGGTTCAACAAATCAGTTCGATACGCCGCGAACAACAAGTCCATCGCCGTAGCCTTTGTCTCTACGAACTCAATCACCCAAGGAGAGCAATGTGGGATTCTTTGGCCATATATGTTCGCAAACGGTGCGACAATCAGGTTTGCGCACCGGACGTTCCAATGGAACAGCGAGGCGCGTGGGAGCGCTGCCGTCCATTGCGTGATTGTAGGACTCACATTTGAGAAGTCTGACAGTTCTAAACATATTTACGAATACGAGCATCTTCGCGGCGATCCCCACGCATCTCTAGTAAGCCAAATAAATGGATATTTGATAGAGGGAGCGCAGCACGCCGTGCCGGCTAGATCGAAGCCGCCCTTTGGAAGATTGCCCTTGCACAAAGGTAGCCAGCCAACCGACGGGGCGAGGCTAAAGAAGCCGGGCGGAGGCTACATCACTTATAGCAACCTTATTTTGGATGACGGTGAGCGCGCGGATCTGCTGGCCGCATGCCCGAAAGCGGAGAAATGGTTGCGACCCTACGTCGGCGGAGATGAATTGATTTCAGGACGTTGGCGATGGTGTTTGTGGTTGAAGGATGCTGATCCTGCCGAAATTCGCCAATCCGCCGCTGTACAGGAGCGATTGAATCGTGTCCGTGCTGGACGATTGCAGAGTCCGACCGACAGTGTTCGTGAATATGCGAAGTATCCCACCCTTTTCACGCAAGATCGTCAGCCAACTGAGCCCTATTTAGCCCTGCCAGAAGTGTCATCGGAGACGCGAGAGTATATTCCAATGGCCGTGCTGGATGCCAAGGTTGTTGCCTCTAACAAGTTACAGATCATAGTTGGTGCACCTCTTTTGTATTTCGGCATTCTTACATCCGCCATGCACATGGCTTGGATGAGAACGGTTGGCGGTCGCCTGAAAAGCGACTACAGCTACTCGCCGTCAATTTACAACTCATTCCCGTGGCCGGAGATGACACCTGCTAAGGTGCAACAAACCGAGACGCTGGCGCAGGCCGTCTTGGATGCACGATTGCAATTCCGCAACCTAACCCTCGACGACCTCTACGACCCGGACGCGATGCCGCCCGATCTACGTCGCGCACATGATAATTTAGATAAGGCAGTCGACCGCCTCTATCGTCGTTCGGGATTCCAGTTCGAGCGGGAGCGCGTGGAACATCTTTTTAGTCTATATGAAAAGATGGCCGCTCCCATTGAATCTGCGGCTGTGGCGAAGAAAAGACGAAGGCGGCCACTATCCAATCAGGACACCTGAAGATGGGAGTTCGGCAGTGACCAAGCCGCCGTTGTTCTATCGCCAGACTTCACAACCCTGTTGCCGCGACGCAGGTAGGACAGGTTGGCGCGGACCCGGCGTGTCAGTGCTGGGAGCGATTCCTTGCCGTAGCCTTTTGCGGCGACAATTGCCTTTGCAATATCGGAACAGCTTAGCGGGATGCCCTCCGACCGTCTCAGAGCATCTGTAATCAGGCGGTTCAATTCACCGCCGCCGAACAGTTTCACGCGACGAAGGCGTTTCGGGGCAACCGTATCGGCCCGATATTCATGGTCGAGAATCCGCAACGTGGCGTCTAGGTGCGCTAGTTGATTCTCGCGGTCGCGAATGCCTTGCTTAAACTGCTGGATCTCACCGGCCAGCGTTGCGCGGCGATCCTTCAAGGCGTGGATTGCGTAGCGATTTCCTTTTTCATTCATGCCGCCAATCTAAGAACGGAGCGGCGAATGTCTTGTGGCGTTTGCGCCATAATACCGGCGGACAGCCAGCCATCGGCCGGATTGTCGATGCACAGGCTGGCCTGAACGCACACCGTCCGCGCGCCGTGGACGTGGAAGGCGTCGAGCGCGGCGCGAAGCTGGTTCGGCTCGGGAATGTCCTCGGCGTCGTAGATCACGATGAAACTGCCGCGCGCGAACGGCAGCGCCCAGTTCAGCGCCTTCGGCTTGGTGCGCGGCGAGGTGGCCGGCGCGACCAGCACCTGAAGCGCCGGCATCGGCCCCAGTCGCGCGATGGCGGCGCGGGTCTCGTCGTCGTCGGGCTCGACCACCAGGATGACGTCGAGCTTTTCCTTCGGGTAGTCCAGCGCGGCGATCGCCTGCAGCAATTGTCCGACCGAGGCGGCCTCGCGGTATAGCGCGGCGATGACGGTGTAGACCGGCAGTTCGTCGTCATGCCGCAGCCGCCGCGGCGGCAGCGCCGGCCGCGGCGCCAGCGCGCCGGCAATCCGCGCGCCGCTGAACGCCAGAAACCACAGCGCAAGCAGCCCGGTCACGACATGCAGCAACGCCGGCGACGACGCCAGCAGGGTCGCGACCGCCGCCGTCATTCCGGCGACACCGAGCCAGGATCGCCATCGCGGGCGGCCGCGCGACGCCGCCGGCGCCGCGGTCAATCCCGGAAACCGCTGATTGAGCCCCTCGGAGGCCTCTTGCGCCAGCGCGGCATGCCCGCGCGTGAGCAGCGTCTGGTTCAGTTGCGCGGCGGGCAGCAAGCGGAGCCGCCCGGCGATGTCCGGCGATCCGGCCGCGAACCGGCAGAGCCACCGCGCCGTCAGGCTGCGCGGGGCGATGCCGAGCAGGTCCTCGCCGTCGCGGCGCAGCGGCAACAGACCGTGCTGGGCGATGCGCGGCAGATGCGCGCGGCGCAGCGGAATGTCGCTGCGCGAGGTATCCCGCGATGCCTCGATCGGCACGCCGGTATGGGCCGACAGGTGTTTCAGGTAGCCGATTTCGTCGAGGACGCCCCAGTGGATCAGCACGCGGTCGGCGCCGGTTCCGATCCGCCGGCTGCGACGGCCGGCGGCCCGCAGCAGGTCCGGCGCCACATGGCCGCGCAGGCAGTCGAGTTCGGCGGGCATGTCGGCTTCGGGCGCGTGACGCCAGGCGCCGCGTCCGCCGTCGCGCGGAATCCCGTACATCCGCTCCAGAAAACCCGGCAGCGGGCGCGACGATGAAGCATTCCCGCGCCGGTCTCCCGGCCACCGGGCCGGCTTTCCGCCGGCGCGCCGAGCCTGATTCTCCGCTCCCACGCGACGCCCCCATAACGCAAACGGCACTCGCGTCTGTCACGAGATCGTCTATAAGTTCGGCCGACGCGGAACCCCCTTTCATGCAAACACAGACAGACAGGCGCTTCAACGGATTTATGTTCCCCCGCGCCGTCGGCGGCCTGCTCGCGCTCGCCGTCGCCGGATGGCTGTGCGGCTTCGGAGTTCCGGCGGACGCGGCTCCCGCCGAGGCAGGCTCGACATCGACCGCCCAGGCGGTCCCCGGATTCTGGGATCCGCGGCGGCGGCCCGACCGGCCCGACCTGTCGCGCCTCACCGTCATCCGCTTCATGACCGAAACCGACTATCCGCCGTTCAATTTCACCGGGCCGGACGGCAATCCAGCCGGCTTCAACGTCGATCTGGCGCGGCTGATCTGCGATGAGATCAAAGTCCCCTGCACCATCCAGATGCGGCGCTTCGATACGCTGCTCGACGCCCTCGCCGGCAATCGCGGCGACGCCGTGATCGCCTCGCTTGGCGTCACACCGGAATTGCGCAAGCGGGCCGACTTCAGCGATCTGTACTACCGGACGCCGGCGCGGTTCGCCGCGCGCCGCGACGCGGCGTCACACGAGGTTCGCCCGGAAACCCTCGACGGCAAGAAGGTCGGCGTCATCGCCGGGTCGAGTCACGAAGCCTATCTGAAGGCGATGTTCACCGGCGCCGAACTGCATCCCTATCCGAGCGACGAGGCGCTGCGGCAGGCGCTGAAGCAGGGCGAGGTCGAACTGATCTTCGGCGACGCCATCTCGCTGGCGTTCTGGATCAACGGCAGCGATTCGGACAATTGCTGCGCCTTCAGCGGCGGGCCGTTCATCGAGAGCCGCTATTTCGGCGAGGGCGTCGGCATCGCCGTCAAGAAAGGCAACGACGTGCTGCGGCAGGCGCTGAACTGGGCGCTGTTCCGCATCTGGGAAAAAGGGCTCTACAGCGACTTGTGGCTGCGCTATTTTCCGGTAAACCCGTTTTAGCGCGTTTTTTGTTTGACGAAAACGTCATTGCCGGGCTTGACCCGGCAATCCATCCTTTTTCAAGAAGAACATCCTTTTTCAAGAAGAAGATGGATGCCCGGATCAAGTCCGGGCATGACGGTGGATGAGTGAATGATCCGCCAAAAGCGGACAATATCTTGCTGGAAAAGGAGCGCGACGCCGGGCGACACTTACGCCTCGCGCCGCGTGGAGCAATTGAATGTCCAATGAAATGACCGCGTCCGATCTGCGCGCGCTGGCCGAACAATCCAACGCTTGGCCGTTCGAGCAGGCGAAGCAGATCGTGGCGCGGCTGAAAACCAAGCCGAAGGACGAGGTGCTGTTCGAGACCGGCTACGGACCGTCGGGCCTGCCGCATATCGGCACCTTCGGCGAGGTGGCGCGCACCACCATGGTCCGCCACGCTTTTCGCGTCCTGACCGAGGACAAGGTCAAGACCCGCCTGCTCGCCTTCTCCGACGACATGGACGGCTTGCGCAAGGTGCCGGACAACGTGCCGAACAAGGAGATCCTGCAACAGGATCTGGGCAAGCCGCTGACGCAGGTCCGCGATCCGTTCGGCACCCATCCGAGCTTCGGCGAGCACAACAACGCGCGGCTGCGCGCCTTCCTCGACGCCTTCGGCTTCGACTACGAGTTCGCCTCCTCGACGCAGTACTACAAGTCCGGCCGGTTCGACGCGACCTTGCTGAAGATGCTGGAGAAGATCGACAAGGTGATGGCGATCATGCTGCCCAGCCTGCGCGAGGAACGCGCCGCCAGCTATTCGCCGTTTCTGCCGATCTGCCCGCGCACCGGCGCGGTGTTGCAGGTGCCGATCGTCGCCCATGACGCCAAGGCCGGCACGGTGTCCTACGACGATCCGGAGACAAACGAGCGCGTCACCGTTCCGGTCACCGGCGGGCACTGCAAGCTGCAATGGAAGCCGGACTGGGCGATGCGCTGGACCGCGCTTGGCGTCGACTATGAGATGGCCGGCAAGGACCTGATCGATTCGGTGAAGCTGTCGGGCAAGATCTGCGCGGCGATCGGCGGCACGCCGCCGGCCGGCTTCAACTATGAGCTGTTCCTCGACGACAAGGGCCAGAAGATTTCCAAGTCGAAGGGCAACGGGCTGACCATCGACGAATGGCTGCGCTACGCCTCCCCGGAATCGCTGTCGCTGTTCATGTATCGCGAGCCGAAGGCGGCGAAGCGGCTCTATTTCGACGTGATCCCGCGCAACGTCGACGACTATCAGCAATTCCTCGACGGCTACGCCCGGCAGGACATGAAGCAGCGCCTCGCCAATCCGGTCTGGCACATCCATGCCGGAAATCCGCCGAAAGCGGACATGCCGGTAACGTTCCAGCTGTTGCTGACGCTGGTGTCGTCGTCGAACGCCGAGAACGCCGGGACGCTGTGGGGCTTCATCGGGCGCTATCGCCCCGGCGTGACGCCGCAGACTCATCCCGCACTCGACGCGCTGGTCGGCTACGCCATCAACTACTATCGCGATTTCGTCGCGCCGGCGAAGCAGTTCCGCGCGCCGGACGAGGCGGAGCGCGCCGCGCTGTCCGACCTGCGTGATGCGCTGTCGCAATTACCAGAAAGTGCCAGCGCCGAGGACATCCAGAACGTGGTCTACGAGATCGGCCGCCGCGAGCCGTTCCTCGACCACAAGAAGACCGGCAAGGACGGCCGCCCCGGCGTGTCGCTGGAGTGGTTCAACATGCTCTATCAGGTGCTGCTCGGACAGGAGAAAGGCCCGCGCTTCGGCTCGTTCGTCGCGGTCTACGGCATCGGTAACGCGGTGGCGATGATCGACGGCGCGCTGGCGCGCAGCGCGTGAGCGGGCCGCGGCGCTTCCATGCGGCGGCGGTCAGAGCAGGCTGACGAAGAAGCGCGCGCAGACCAGAAGCAGGAAAATCCCGAAGGAGATTTCCAGCGCGCGCTTCGGCAGGGCGTGCGCCAGCCGGGCGCCGAGCGGCGCGGTCAGCACGCTGGTCGGCGCCACGATGATCGTCGCGATCAGCGAAACATAACCCAGCGCGAACGGCGGTTGCAGCGCCAGCACGCCGGGATTGGCCGCCGCCGCCGGCCAGCCGGCGTAAATGTAGCCGAGCGCGCCGGGGATCGAGATCAGCACGCCAAGCCCGGAGGAGGTCGCGATCGCCTGATGGATCGGGCGGCCGTAGAACGTCATGAACAAATTCGACAACTGACCGCCGCCGATGCCCATCAGCGTCGACAGCACGCCGATCGCCACGCCGTAGCCGCGCAGGAACAGGCCCTTCGGCATGTCGTCGGCAAAGCGCCAGCTATCCTTGCCGAACAGCAGCCGCAGGGCCGATATGCCGGCGATCGCCACGAACACGATCTTGAACAGTTGCGCCGGCGCGTAGCGCGCGATGAAGCTGCCGGCCACCACGCCGACCACCACCGGCACCGCCCAGTTGCGCAACACGCTGGTATCGACCGCGCTGGTCGCCCGATGCGCGTAGTAGGAGCGGATTGAAGTCGGGATGATGATGGCCAGCGACGTGCCCACGCATAGCGGCATCCGCACGGCATCCGGCACATCGACGAAGCGGAACAGCTCGTAAAGCGCCGGCACCAGCACGGCGCCGCCGCCGACGCCGAACAGGCCGGCGAGAAAGCCGGTGAAGCCGCCGGCGATCAGCAGCGCGATGGCCAGCCACGCCACCTCCGTCATGGGCAGTCCGGCGATCATGGAGCAAATCCCGCTGTTGGGGGGGGCGCGTCGAACTCGTCGGTCGGGCTGTAAACCGGGAGGGCGCGCTTGGCAACCGTCGAAGTCGCCGCCTACTGGCTCGCCCAGACGATGCGCGCGATCCATTCCACCTCGTCGGGCGACAGCGTGCGGTGCGCATGCGCCGGATTGAGCGACTGCAACTCCAGCGTCTTGGCGGTGCGCCGCTTCAACTCCTTCACCATCACCTCGCCGTCGCGGGTCTTGACCACCACGCGATCGCCGCGCCGGATCGGCGTGCCGGGCGAGACGATGATGACGTCGCCGTCGCGATAGGCGGGCTTCATCGAATCGCCGGAGATTTCCAGCGCGTAGGCATGCTTGTCATTGACCGCCGGCAACCCGACCTCGTCCCAGCCCTTGCCGACCGGAAAGCCGCCGTCGTCGAAATAGCCGCCGGCGCCGGCTTCCGCGAAACCGAGCAGCGGCACCGACGGCGAGCCGCGCGCGGTGTCCTCGATCAGTTGCACGAAGGCGTCGATGGCGGTGTTGGTGGCGGCCAGCGCCTTGGCCACCGATTCGGTGGAGGGCCAGCGCTCGCGGCCGTCGCTGGTGACGCGCTTGGATTTGTTGAAGGTGGTGGGATCCAGCCCGGCGCGCTTGGCGAGGCCCGACGGCGACAGACCGGCATGTTCGGCAAGCCGATCGAGCGCGGTCCAGATTTGATGATGGGTCAGCATCGGGCGTCCGTCGCGGGATCCGGGAATTGCACCACTTAGGAATTATTACCTCTTTTTCCGTTTATCCGCAATTGTGTTGTGTCCGCATGCCGCCCTTGCGGCGCGGCGGGGCTGCCGATACGGTTCGCCAAGGGTTCGCGCGGGCGGGCGCTTGGGCTTAATTCCGAAGCGAATTCAATCATGAAAGAGGCCGGGCCGGGTGCGCATCATCTACAAGATCTGTCCTGCCCCGGCATGGCGCCAGGCCGAGCGCCAGGGCCGCTATGACGGCAGCGCCGACGATGCCCGCGACGGTTTCATCCATTTCTCCACCGCCGCGCAATTGGCCGGGACCGCGCGCAAGCATTTTCACGGCCAGACCGGGCTGTTGCTGATCGCGGTCGATGCCGGCGCGCTGGGCGAGGCGCTGCGCTGGGAGCCGTCGCGCGGTGGCGACCTGTTTCCGCATCTCCATGGTCCGCTCGATCTCGGCGCGGTGACCGCGGTGCTGGATCTGCCGGCGCGCGCCGACGGCGACCATGACATTCCGGAGTTATCGCCGTGATGCGCGCCTTCGACGCCTTCTCGCTGCCGCTGCTGCGGCTGTTCGACCCTGAAGACGCGCATCGCATGGCGATCTCCGGTCTGCGCCTGCTGCCGCTGACGCGGCCGCGCGCGGATGACCCGAAACTGGCGATGCGTGCGTTCGGCCTCAACTTCCGCAACCCGATCGGCCTCGCCGCGGGCTTCGACAAGAGCGCCGAGGTGCCGGACGCGCTGCTGCGGCTCGGTTTCGGCTTCGTCGAGATCGGTTCGGTGACGCCGCGGCCGCAAGGCGGCAATCCACGTCCGCGCCTGTTCCGCCTGGAGCGCGACGAGGCGGTCATCAATCGCATGGGCTTCAACAACGACGGCGCCGAGGCGGTGTTGCGGCGGCTGGCGAGCCGCGCCCAGCAGCCCGGCATCGTCGGCGTCAACCTCGGCGCCAACAAGGATTCGCCGGATCGCACCGAGGACTACGTGCGGCTGATCGAAACCTTCGCGCCGGTGGCGAGCTACTTCACCATCAACGTCTCGTCGCCGAACACGCCGGGCCTGCGCAACCTGCAACAGGCGGACGCGCTCGATGATCTGCTGGCGCGGGTGATCGACGCGCGCGACCGCGTCCAACGTAACGCCGGCGATACCCCCGTGCTGTTGAAGATCGCCCCGGATCTCTCGCTCGGCGAACTCGACGACGTGGTGCATGTCGCGCGCTCGCGCCGCGTCGACGGCATGATCGTCGGCAACACCACCCTGTCGCGGCCCGAGAGCCTGCGCGAGACCGCGCGCGCAAAGGAGCAAGGCGGGCTGTCGGGGCGGCCGTTGTTCCGGCTCTCGACGCGCATGGTGGCGGAGACCTACGTGCGCGCCGAGGGTGCGTTTCCGCTGATCGGCGTCGGCGGCATCGATCGCGGCGGCGCGGCGCTGACCAAGATCCGCGCCGGCGCCAGCCTGATCCAGATCTATTCGGCGCTGATCTACAAGGGCCTCGGCCTGATCGACGAGATCAAGCGCGATCTGGTGGCGACGATGCTGCGCACCGGACGCGACTCGCTGTCGGAAATCGTCGGCGCCGACGCCGCCGCCATCACCGCGGAAGACTGGCCGGTTTAGAGAAGCTCCCGCTCTTGACGATATTGTCCACCGTCATGCGCGGACTTGAACCGCGCATCCATCTTCTTGAAGAATGATGGATTGCCGGGTCAAGCCCGGCAATGACGCCCCGTGGCATTCCGTCAATTACTTCACTTCGCGCGATGGCGTCTCATCCCGGTGCGAACGTTGCGCGCAGCAATACCGGATAGCGGATCGCCTGCAAGAACCCGCGCGCCAGCAGGAAGATCAGGAACGCGATCCACAATCCGGCATTGCCCCACGGCGCCAGCGCGTACCAGGCCGCGATGTAGACGGCGAAGGCCGTCACCATCAGGTTGCGCATGTCGCGCGCCCACGACGCGCCGATGAACACGCCGTCGAAGCAATAGGCGAGCACGCCGCAGGCCGGCGCCAGCGCCGCCAGCCACATGAACTGGCGCGCGGCGAGCCGCACCTCCGGGCTGGTGGTGATGATGTCGATTAGGCGATCGCCGGCGGCGAGGAAGATCAGCGACACCGCGACGCCGAAGCCCACGCTCCACGCCAGCACCAGCCGCACCGCCTGCGCGAACCGCGCGCGGTCGCGGGCGCCGAAGGTCTGGCCGCAAAGTTGTTCGGCAGCGTTGGCGAGACCGTCGAGAAAGAACGAACCGATCATCAGGAAATTGTACAGCACCGCGTTGGCGGCGAGCACCTGGTCGCCGGCGCGGGCGCCTTGCGCGGTAAAGAACAGGAACGCGCCGATCAGCGCCGCGGTGCGAATCATGATGTCGCGATTGACGACGAGCATCTGCCGCCACCGCGCGCGGTCGAGCAGTTGCGCGCGGGGCACGCGATGATCCCGGCCGAGCAGCGCGCGGGCGACACCGAGGCCGCCGCCGAATCCGACGGTCTCCGCGATCACCGTGGCATAGGCCGCGCCTTCGATGCCCCAGCGCAGCCACAGCACGAACACGACGGTCAGCACCATGTTGAGCAGGTTGACGCCGACCTGGATGCCCAGCGCGATGCCGGTGCGCGCCAGCCCCACCAGCCAGCCGAGGATGACATAATTGCCGAGCATGAAGGCGGCCGACCACAGCCGGATATGGAAATAGCTTTTCGCGGCGGTCGTCGCCGCCTCGCTGCCGCCCATCAAGTTGAAAATCAGCGCGGCCAGCGGCGCGCGCAGCGCGATCAGCAGCGCGCCGATCAGGGCGGCGAGCCACAGCGCGCGGATCAGCACCGCGCGGATCTCAACGCCGTCGCCGGCGCCGAGCGCTTGCGCGGTGAACGCCACCGTCGCCGCCCGCAGGAAGCTGAACAGCCAGAACACGCAGTCGAACGCCACCGCCGCCAGCGCCACGCCGCCGAGCAGCGCGGGGTCGCCGAGCTGGCCGATGGCTCCGGTCGAAACCACGCCGAGCAGCGGCGTGGTCAGGTTGGCGAGCATCGCCGGACCGGCGATGACGAACACGCGGCGGCTATCGACGTTTTGCGTCGGATCGGTCAGCACGATCGGGGGTCGCGGTCGTCAGCGCCCGCGCGGCGCGTTGACCAGACGCGCGATCAGCCAGATCGGGACCACGATCACGGCGCCGAGCAGGAAATAGCGCCACAATCCGCTGATGGCGTCGAAGCCGAGATCCCAGATGCGAAACAGCAGCAGGCGGATCGAGTGGACGATGTTCCACGGGTCGAGGCCGATCGCCGCCAGCACCACGCCGACCAGGATCGACAACAACACCAGGCGAAACGCCACCGCCAGTGGCGTGCCGCCGAGAAAGCGCGACAGGCCGTCGTTGCGCGCCGGCAATTCGCGGGTCTCGTTCGGCATGGCTCGGTCTCCCTCGGGATCCCTTCCGGGATCGATTCCCGCACTATACCGCCTCGAAGATGGGGGACCAATGCGGCTGCGACAACAGAACGGCCGCAATGATCTTGTGGCGGAATCCAGCTGTGCTAGGCTTCCCTAGTTAAACAATTAACTAAAACAACGGGGAGATCATCAGATCATGGATCGAGGTTCATCGTTCCGGCTGCCGCGCGTCGCCATCGCCGGGGCGGCATTGCTCATCGCGAGCCAAGCTCACGCCGCCGACAAAAAATACAGTCCCGGCGCCAGCGACACCGAGATCAAGATCGGCCAGACCGTGCCGCATTCGGGGCCGGGGTCGCTTTATGGCGTGCTGGGCCGGGTCGGCGAAGCCTATTTCCAGATGCTCAACGATCAAGGCGGCATCAACGGCCGCAAGATCAAGTTCATCTCCGCCGACGACGCCTATTCCGCGCCGAAGGCGGTGGAGCAGACCCGGCGTCTGGTCGAACAGGAGGAGGTGCTGGCGCTGTACGGTTCGCTCGGCACCGCGCCGCAGACCGCCGTGCACAAATACCTCAACAGCAAGGGCGTGCCGCAGCTTCTGCTCAACACCGGCGCGTCCAAGTGGAACAACCCGAAGGAATTCAAGTGGACCATGGCGGGCCTGCCGCTCTATCCGACGGAAGCGCGCATTCTCGCCAAGCACGTGCTCAGCGTGAAGCCGGAGGCCAAGGTCGCCATCCTCTATCAGAACGACGATTTCGGCCGCGACTTCCTCGGGCCGTTCAAGGACGAACTGGCCAAGGCCGGCGGCAAGGCCAAGGTGGTCGCGGAGGCGACCTACGACCTGACCGACCCGACCATCGACTCGCAGATCATCAACCTGTCGAAGTCGGGCGCGGACGTGTTCTACAACATCACCACCGGCAAGGCGTCGTCGCAATCGATCCGCAAGGTCGCCGAACTCGGCTGGAAGCCGCTGCAACTTTTGTCGGCGGGCTCAACCGGCCGCTCGATCCTGCACGCCGGCGGCCTTGAGAACGCCAAGGGCATCGTCGCCATCCGCTACGCCAAGGAAGTCGGCGTGCCGCAGTTCGAGAACGATCCGGCGGTGAAGGCGTTCGAGGCTTTCCGCCAGAAATATCTGCCGAACGTCGACCGCGATAACACCATCGCCTTCGCCGGTTACGGGCAGGCGGTGGCCATGGGCGAAATCCTGCGCCGCTGCGGCGACGATCTCACCCGCGAGAACGTGTTGAAGCAGGCGATCGGCCTGAACGGATTCCAGACGCCTTATATGCTGGACGGCGTCACCTATTCCTACACGCCGACCGATTACACCCCGATGAAGACGCTCTACATCTCGATCTTCAACGGCAAGGACTGGGACATCGTCGGAAAGCCCTACACGGAGTGAGCCGCGGCGGTTTTGGGCCGGACCGGAAACTCGTGTTTCGCACCGATGCGCAACACGAAAATCGTCGTCCCCGCGCAAGCGGGGACCTATACGCCGCAGCGGTTCGGCTGTAGCGACCGAGGTTTCCATTTTCCGGGATCATCCCCTGGAGCAGAATCCGGTCTAACCGGATCGTCATCGCGAGGAGCGAAGCGACGAAGCAATCCAGTTATCGCAAGGAAAAATCTGGATTGCTTCGCTCGCGATGACGGCGATTCACACTGATCGAAAAATGCTCTAACGCCAGGGGTTATGGGTCCTCGCCTGCGCGAGGACGACGCCGAGGTTGGCTGGGCCCGAAGTGCGACATTTCGAGTCAGACTTCGCAGAAAAGCATGGCGCGCAAAGCAAAAGCCCCGGCGGTGTTCCCGCCGGGGCTTTTCGATTCGGCCGCTCGGCCGGCTCAGGTCGTGGCGATCAGTACTTCGCCACCACCGGGGCGTTGAAGTGATAGCTCAGGCTGGTGCGGAGCATGTGCTGCTCGACCCTGGTGCTGAAAGTCGCGGGGGTGCCGGCCACGGTGAACGCATCGGTGGTGTTGCCGAGATTGACGTAGAGATATTCCGACTTCGAGGTCCAGTTCGGTCCGAACAGGCCGAGGAACTCGAACGGCGTTTCGATGCCGCCGCCGACCGCGTAACCGGTCCGGTTATGGTCGAAGGTGACGTCGAACGGCGTGCCGCCGGCCAGTCCTTGCACGTTGGTCTTGACGTTGCCGTAGGCGAGACCGCCGGTGGCGTAGAACAGCGTCGCGCCGACGGTGAAGCCGGCACGGCCGCGCACGGTGCCGAACCATTGCAGTTTCTGATTGAAATTGGCGAAGCTGGTCCCGACGCAGCCGAACAGGCAGTTCTTGTCGTCCTTCTGGCTCGAACCTTGGAAGTCGGCCTCAAGACCGTAGACGAAATTGCCCGCCTGGAAATTGTAGCCGGCCAGCACGCCGCCCATGATGCCGTCGGGGCTCAGGTTGAAGTTGTCCCAGATGCCGCCGGCCGGGACCACGACGCTGCTGCGGTTGAGCGCGGTGGCGCCGCCGAAGTTACCGCCCAGGTAGAAGCCGGCCCAGTTGGCGGTGGGCGCGGTGTAGGCGCTGTTGCCGCCGAACCGGTAGTTCACGCCGGCGCGGAAGATATGCTCGCGGATGTCCGAGTTGAAGGCATACAGGCCGCCGGGGCTGACGCCGCCCTGATTGCCGAGGTCGAGATAGAGATATTCGACCTTGGCGGTCCAGTTGCCGCCGAGCGCGGCTTCGACGCCGCTGCCGACGGTCCAGCCGGTGCGGGTGCTGCTGACCGTCATCGAGGCCGCCGGTGCATCGAAGTAGGCGATGCCGGTCTTGACGTTGCCATAGGCGAAACCGCCGGTGACATAGCTCAGCACCGGGCCGGTGGCGAGACCGATGCGACCGCGCACGGTGCCGAACCAGTCGAGCTTCTGCTGATAGGCGAAGCCGTTGACGCCGCAGTTGTAGCCGCAGGAGTAATTGTCGTCGAAGCCGGCGCCCTGGATATCGGCCTCGACGCCGAACACGACGTTGTTGAAGCCCAGCACGCTGCCGGCCTGCCAGTTGTAACCGGCCTGCACGCCGCCGAGCGCGCCGAGGCCGCCGGTCCGCATCGCTTCGTTGCCGCTCCGCAGGCTGGTGATCGCGGTGGAGCTGCGGCCGAACCCGAGCCCGGCATTGGCGCCGAGATAGAAGCCGGTCCAGTCATAGACCTGCATCACCGGCGCCTTGTAAACCGGCGCCTTGACGGCCATGTCGGCGGCCTGCGCAGCCGCCGCGCTTCCCATCACTGCAACCGCCGCAACAACGATCTTTTTCATGACGCCCCAATAAGCTCTGGAATCCCAGCTTCCACCCTACAGGAGTCGAACCGTCCCGACTGTAGCGCCGCTGCCACAGATGGCCAGAATCGAAATCCTTAATGATTGTTAAGCATATGAAAAAGCTGCATTCTTTCTACTCGCCCCAACTATCGCGCGGCCAATACCGGCGTACAGGGGGCGCCGGCCCGTGACCGCCGCCGCGCCGCATCATCCGCTGCCCGAAAGTATCCTGCGCTGGTTCGCGGCGCGGGGTTGGTCGCCGCGTCCGCATCAGCTCGAATTGCTGGCCAAGGCACGGGCGGATCGCTCAACGCTGCTGATCGCGCCCACCGGCGCCGGCAAGACGCTGGCCGGCTTCCTGCCGACGCTGGTGGAGCTGAACGGTGGCGACAGGTCGAAGGGCCTGCATACGCTGTACATCTCCCCCTTGAAGGCGCTGGCGGTGGACATTGCGCGCAATCTGCAAGCGCCGGTCGCCGAAATGCGCCTGCCGATCCGGATCGAGACCCGCACCGGCGACACTCCGGCGTCGCGGCGGCAGCGGCAGCGGCGCTATCCGCCCGACATCCTGCTGACGACGCCGGAGCAACTGGCGCTGCTGCTCGCCTCCGACGACGCGCCCTATCTGTTCGCCTCGCTCCGGCGGATCGTGCTCGACGAGTTGCACGCGCTGGTGACCTCGAAGCGCGGCGACCTGTTGTCGCTGGGGCTCGCCCGGTTGTGGAAGATCGCGCCGCAGGTCCGCGCCATCGGCCTGTCCGCGACGGTGGCGGAGCCGGAATCGCTGGCGCGGTTTCTGGTGCCGCAGATCGCCTCCCCTCCCCCCGCGAAGCGGCGGGGAGGGAGGGGAGAAGATGCCGCAACGGTGGCGAGGGAAAGCGCCGCCGACATCGTGGTCGCCGGCGGCGCGGCCGCGCCGGTGGTGGAGATGCTCGACACCAGCGAGCGGCTGCCGTGGGCGGGGCATTCGGCGCGCCATGCGCTCGGCGAAATCTACGACCTCATCAGGCGCAACAGGACCACGCTGGTGTTCGTCAACACCCGCAGCCAGGCCGAGATGCTGTTTCAGGATCTGTGGCGCGTCAACGACGACAATCTTGCCATCGCGTTGCATCACGGCTCGCTCGATGTCGGCCAGCGCCGCAAGGTCGAGGATGCGATGACGCAGGGCCGGCTGCGCGGCGTGGTCTGCACCTCGTCGCTCGATCTCGGCGTCGACTGGGGCGACGTCGATCTCGTCGTCAATGTCGGCGCACCGAAAGGTGCGTCGCGGCTGATGCAGCGCATCGGCCGCGCCAACCATCGGCTCGACGAAGCCTCGCGCGCGGTGCTGGTGCCGGCCAACCGCTTCGAGGTGCTGGAATGCCGCACCGCCATCGACGCGGTGAACGCGAACGCGCAGGACACCCCGCCGCTGCGCGCCGGCGCGCTCGACGTGCTGGCGCAGCACGTGCTCGGCCGCGCCTGCGGCGAACCGTTTTTCTCCGATGAACTTTATGACGAGGTGCGCACCGCCGCGCCTTATGCGGACCTGTCGCGCGCGGACTTCGACGACGTGGTCGATTTCGTCGCCACCGGCGGCTACGCGCTGAAGGGCTACGAGCGCTTCGCGCGCATCAAGCAGGACAAGCAGGGCCGCTGGCGCGTCGCCAATCCGAAGGTGCGGCAGACCTATCGGCTGAACGTCGGCACCATCGTCGAGGAATCGATGCTGAAGGTGCGGCTGGTGCGCTCGCGTCAAGGCGGCAAGAGCGGCGGCTCGACCGGCGCGATCGCGCGCGGCGGCCGCATGCTCGGCCAGATCGAGGAATATTTCATCGAGGGGCTGACGCCGGGCGACACCTTCGTGTTCGGCGGCGAGATCGTGCGCTACGAGGCGTTGCTGGAAGACGAGGTCTATGTCTCGCGCGCCCATGACGCCGACGCCAAGGTGCCGTCCTACATGGGCGGCAAGTTTCCGCTCTCGACCTATCTCGCCGAGCGCGTGCGGCTGTTGCTGGCCGACCGGCGCGCCTGGGCGGGCCTGCCCGATCAGGTGCGCGAGTGGCTGGCGTTGCAGGCGCGTCACTCGCGCGTGCCGGCGGCGCGCGAGATGGTGGTGGAAACCTTTCCGCGCGCCGACAAGCACTATCTCGTCTGCTACCCGTTCGAGGGGCGGCTGGCGCACCAGACGCTCGGCATGCTGTTGACGCGGCGGCTGGAACGCGCCCGCGCGCGGCCGCTCGGCTTCGTCGCCAACGAATACGCGCTCGCGGTGTGGGGCCTGGGCGATCTGTCCGCGATGATCCGGCAGGGCCGGCTCGATCTCGACGCGCTGTTCGATTCCGACATGCTGGGCGACGACCTCGAAGCCTGGCTCGCGGAATCGGCGCTGATGAAGCGCACGTTCCGCAATGACGCGATCATTTCCGGATTGATCGCGCGCCGCACGACCTCCGAGGACAAGAGCCGCCGCCAGGTGCTGTTCTCGACCGATCTGGTCTATGACGTGCTGCGCAAGCACCAGCCGGACCACGTTCTGCTGCGCGCCGCGCGCGCCGACGCCGCCGCCGGCCTGCTCGACCTGCGCCGCCTCGGTGATATGCTGGCGCGGATTTCGGGGCGAATCACCCACAAGGCGCTGACGCGGATTTCGCCGCTGGCGGTGCCGGTGATGCTGGAAATCGGCCGCGAGGCGGTTTACGGCGAAGCCTCCGATGAACTGCTGGCGGAAGCCGCCGAGGATCTGGTGCGCGAGGCGACGGGAACGTGAACGGGACGCACATCGCTGACATGAGCGTCGCCGGCGAAAGCCTGACCGCCGATCTTTCGGGCGCGCTGTATTGGGACGCCGAGCGCCTGCTGGTGGTGTCCGACCTGCATCTGGAAAAGGGCTCCAGCTTCGCCTTGCGCGGCGTGCTGCTGCCGCCCT
This sequence comes from Xanthobacteraceae bacterium, assembly GCA_023954195.1. Lineage (GTDB taxonomy): Bacteria > Pseudomonadota > Alphaproteobacteria > Rhizobiales > Xanthobacteraceae > 62-47. Next base: position 321,678 of record JAMLIK010000003.1, on the reverse strand, counting down.
ACGACACGACCGAAACCCTGGCGCGGCTCGATGCGGTGATCGCACGCTACCAGCCGCGCGCGGTGATCGCGCTCGGTGACAGTTTTCACGATCGCGATGCGCATCAACGGCTGTCGTCCGATCATCGCGCCGCCCTCGCGAGACTGCAAAGCGGGCGGGACTGGATCTGGATCGTCGGCAATCACGACCCCGACCTGCCGGACGACCTCGGCGGCTGCGTCGCCAGCGAGGTCGCCATCGGCGCGCTGGTGTTTCGCCATGAGCCGACCGGCGCCGTCGGCGAGATCGCCGGCCATCTGCATCCGAAGGCGCGGGTGTCGCGGCGCGGCCGCTCGGTGGAGCGGCGCTGCTTCGCCTGCGACGGCGCACGCGCGGTGATGCCGGCGTTCGGCGCTTATACCGGCGGATTGAGCATTCGCGATCTGGCGTTCGCCGCGATCTTCCAGTCGCTCGCCTTCACCGCGCATGTCCTCGGCGACAGCCGCATGCACGCCATCGCCGCCGCGCGGTGTCGTTAGAGGTTTTTTCGCCTTTGACAGAACATCATCAACAAGCGTCCTGCGCGGACTTGATCCGCGCATCCATCAAAAGTCAGCCCGGCCCTGAAACGGATCAGAGCTTGGCGACCACCGCCAGGCGCTTGATCTGCCCGCTCTCGAACGCCTTGATGAAAGCGTTGTAGTCCTTGAACGACACGCAGCCGTTGGAATCGCCGTTGGGGCCGAGCATGTAGGTATGCGCCAGCAGGCCGGTGCGGCCGTAGATGCTGCCGTTGCCGCCCACCGGCGTCAGGCGGATGGCGCGCACGCCGTGGAACAGTTTTTCGCGCCAGGTCAGGTCGTAAAGGTGCGGCGGCGTCGCGCCGCGCATCCGCTCGTGCACGAAGCGCGGGTCGTCGAGACGGTTGCCGAGGCCGGAATGGGCCTCCAGCTTGCGGCCGTCCGGCATGTAGACGGTCTTGGCGGAAATGTCATAGACGGCGGTGTAGCGGTCGTACTTGCCGGGCGTGATGGCGCTGCCGTCGCTCAGCACGCCGCCGTCGGGAGAGGCGAAGGCCAGCGTCGTGCCCTTGCCCTGAAGCACGCCGAACAGCTTCTTGAAGATCGAATCCTCGCCGGTGGCCGGCGTGGCGAGCGCCACCGAGCGGTTGGGCTGGGCGACCTCATCGGCCGACGGGCCGCTGGCCCCGGCGGTCTTTGCCGCGGCCGGACGCGGCATCGGCAGCGGCACGCTGGCGACTGGCGGCGTCTCGGGATGCGGCGCTGGCACGGCGGCTTGCGGCGGCGGCAACATCGGCTCGACCGGAGCCACCGCCGGCGGCGCCTCCGGAACGCTCAGGCTGGCGAGTTGCAGCCGCGCGCCGCGCGGCGCGGCGTCGGAGAAGGTCGAAGGCTGTCCGCCGAGCGAATAGCCAGGATCGAGCATGGCGGCGTAGCCGCTGCCGCGCCGGTCGTGGCGCGGTGCGGCCGCCTCGACACTCGTGGTTTCCGCGCCTGCGGTTTGAGGGGTGGCGACGCTGGCATCGGCGCCGGACTGATGGACCAGGGCAAAGCCGAAAAACGCCAGCGCGCATCCCACGAACGCGGTATGCCCGACAACCTTCGCAGAAAATTTCGGCGCGGGGGCCTTGCGCGCGGGGGCTTTACGGACCGCCCCGTTGCGAGCCGGCGCTTGGGCCTTGCCCGCCTGAGATGTCGAAGCCTGCCGCGACGAAACTTCGCGAGCGGGGATCTCGTGAGATCTGACTTCGTGAGAACGGACGGATTTCGGCGAAGCGTGCCGCTGCGCGGAGTGCGGCAATGAAGCGGGCGAAGATGCCGGCCGGCGCGGCGGCGCGCGATCGGCGAATGCACGCTCGACGAAATCATGCCTCGGCACCGGAGAACCTGATGCCGGAGAACCCGATGCCGGCGAACCTGATAGCAACGAATTTGGCGCCGACAAACGCCGCGACGGGAGTTGTCCCGCACGGTCCTGCCGGGAAGGCTCGCGCCGCATGCCCACGGGCGAGGCTTGCCTGCCGTTCTGATCCTTCATCCGCCCCGATTCCAGTCTGGTTCCAATCGGACCCCGAACCAAGCTGGGTCCTGTTTACCAAATTTCGCCGGGTTCGCCTAGTCCGGCGGTCCCCTTGAGAACCCCAATGACCGCAAACGCCGCGCTCCCGGCGCTTGCCATCCGACAGGGCGAGGAGAGCTTTATTAAGGCGGACTTTGGTTAAACGCGGATTAAACTCCAAATTCTTCCGGCAGGCGAAGGTCAGGCCGCCCACTCGCCCTTGCGGAACACCGGCACCCGGCGGCCGTCGGCGTGGAGGCCGTCGATGTCGATCTGGCCGGAGCCGATCATCCAGTCGATATGGATGAAGCTCTTGTTGCCGCCCTGGGCGGCGATCTGCTCCGGCGTCAGCTTGTCGCCGTCGACGAAACACTTCGAATAGCACTGGCCGAGGGCGATGTGGCAGGAGGCGTTCTCATCAAATAATGTGTTGTAGAACAGGATGTTGCTGGCCGAGATCGGCGACGAATGCGGCACCAGGGCCACCTCGCCGAGCCGCCGCGCGCCCTCGTCGGTGTCGAGCACCTTGTTCAGCACCTCGGCGCCGCGCGAGGCGGTGGCCTCGGTGATGCGGCCGCCCTCGAACCGCACCGCGATGTCCTCGATCAAAGTGCCTTGGTGGGACAGCGGCTTGGTGCTGCGCACCCGGCCCTCGACGCGCAGCGCGTGCGGCGTGGTGAACACCTCCTCGGTCGGAATGTTCGGGTTGCAGACGATGCCGTTCTTGGCGATGGAGGCGCCGCCGACCCATTCGTGGCCGTCCGCAAGCCCGATGGTCAGGTCGGTGCCGGGGCCTGAGTAATGCAGCGCATGGAAGCGCTGGCCGTTGAGCCAGTCGGTGCGGGTTTTCAGCGCGGCGTTGTGCGCGGCCCAGGCCACGACCGGATCGGGGCTATCGACCCGCGACGCCTTGAAGATGGCGTCGGCCAGCTTGCCGACCGCCGTGGCCTCATCGTCGTTCGGAAACACCAGCTTCGCCCATGACGCACCCGGATAGGCGACAATGTTCCAGTTGACGTCGAAACCGGTGATCCGCGACAGCGCCGGCTGATAGGCCATCGCGTTGGCCTTGCTGGCGCGCGCCACCTTGGCCGGATCCTCGCCCGACAACAGCATCGGATCGTCGCCGACCACGGCGAGCCGCGCGGTGTTGGCGTCGAACGCCTTGGCGACGCCGTCATAGAGCCAACCCGGCGCGCGGTCGAAACTGTCGTCGCGCGCGAAACGATAGCGCGCCAGCGTCACCTCCTCGTCCGACAGCATCGGCGTCACCAGTCCCGCGCCGGCCTTGTAGGCGTGCTCGACGATACGCCGCACCAGCGGCAGCGCGCTCGCCGGCGCGGTGAGGAACAGGTCCTGCCCCGGCTGGAGCTGCAAGCCGACCTTGATGGCGACTTCGGCGAGCCGATCGAGCTTCACCGGATCGACGGCGGCGGAAACATTGCTGGAAACGGAATTCATGAGCATGGGCCTGCGATAATGAGATTCAAGCAAGAGAATAGATAAGCCGGCGTCGGCGCGATGGCCAGCCGAGGTCGGGCGCGATCATTCGATCAGGGTGAATTGCAGCAGCAGCGTGCGCTGGATCGCCAGGAAATTATCGTCGGACACCAGCGTCAGCACGGTCTCGCCCTCGGCGGTGACATGAACGTCGAGCCCCTCGAAATTATCGATTTCCTGGCCGAGGTCGGCATCGAAGATCGAGGGACCGTCGACCGTCGCGCCGGGGGTAATGGCGAATAGCGGAATGCGGCGAATGCGGATGCCGATGCCGGACAACAGCGTGAACTTGCGCTCCAGCAGCAGCAGATCGCCACCCGGCAGCAGCGCCGCGTCGCTGACGTCGAACGAACCGGTGCGGCGCACCGAAAACGGCCCCGGCGACGGCCCGCCGATCAGATACGCCTTGATGTCGCCGGCGGCGTCGAGGCCGCGTTCCGAAATCGCGATCAGACTGCCGGCGAGCGGCAGGCCCTTCGGCACCGCCACCAGCGCCTCAAGGCCGGCGTTGTAGGGCAGCTTGCGAATGTCGGCGGGCGCCGGCACCGTCTCGGCGCGGGCGCGCAGGCCGTAGCGGCCGAAATCGAACCGCACGATGCGGTTGGCGCGCTCGATGCCGACGTAGATCCAGTCGCCGGCGCGCGCCATCGACTCGGTGTCGTACCAGCCATGCGCCGCCAAGGTGCGGCCGTCGGGGCCCAGCATCGGCACGGTTTCGACGTCGGCAAGGCCAGTCATTTCCTTGCCGCGATAGACGATGCGCCCGGTGAACCAGCGGGCCTTGTCGCTGGCGGCGACGAAGCGCTCGCCGCCGGCGTCGAGCCGCAGGCTCGACAGCCCGCCAAAGCGGCCATAGGGCGACGTCAGCACCAGGCCGGAACGGAATCGCAACCGGCCGAACCGGACATGCGAGCGATCGCGCAGATCGAAGCCGCCCAGCGGCAGGGCATGGACATCGATCGAGACCGGATGATTGTCGGTGGCGGATTTGAGCGTTTGCGCGGCTGCAGGGGCGGCGAATAGCAACACGGCGGCAATGGCAACGACATGGCGACGCCATATACGAAACCAAGGCTCACGCCCGCCCGCATCCGCGCCGCGACGATGCAAGACCTGTTTCTCGGGTCGCCCCTGCGCAGGCAGGGGCCCATAGCCACCGACTTTCATGATTGATGCCGACGGCTCCAGTGCTTCTCGAAAAGCTGCGGCGTATGGGTCCCTGCCTGCGCAGGGACGACGAATGGCTACGAATGCAGCCGGCGGCGCGAACGCGCGCCACGGCCGTGCGACGGCGCGGGGGCGTCGTGGGTTTCGCTGAACAGTTCGGCGAGTTTTTCGGTGATCGCGCCGCCGAGTTCCTCCGCGTCGACGATGGTCACCGCGCGGCGGTAGTAGCGCGTCACGTCGTGGCCGATGCCGATGGCGATCAGTTCGACCGGCGAGCGCGTCTCGATCTCCTCGATGATAAAGCGCAGGTGCCGTTCGAGATAATTGCCGGCGTTGACCGACAGCGTCGAGTCGTCCACCGGCGCGCCGTCCGAAATCATCATCAGGATCTTGCGCTGTTCGGGCCGCCCGAGCAGCCGCTTGTGCGCCCAATCCAGCGCCTCGCCGTCGATGTTCTCCTTCAACAAGCCCTCGCGCATCATCAGCCCGAGATTTTTGCGCGCGCGCCGCCACGGTGCATCCGCCGACTTGTAGATGATGTGGCGCAGGTCGTTGAGGCGGCCGGGATTGGCTGGCTTGCCGGCGGCGAGCCACGCCTCGCGCGATTGCCCGCCCTTCCACGCCCGCGTGGTGAAGCCGAGGATTTCCACCTTGACGCCGCAGCGCTCCAGCGTGCGCGCCAAAATATCGGCGCAGGTCGCCGCCACGGTGATCGGCCGGCCGCGCATCGAGCCGGAATTGTCGAGCAGCAAGGTCACCACGGTGTCGCGGAAGGTGGCGTCCTTCTCATGCTTGAACGACAGCGGCTGGTGCGGATCGGTGACCACGCGCGACAGCCGCGCCGGATCGAGAATGCCTTCCTCGAGGTCGAACTCCCAGGCGCGGTTCTGCTGCGCCATCAGGCGGCGTTGCAGGCGGTTGGCGAGCCGCGCGACGATGCCCTGCAAATGCGCGAGCTGCTTGTCGAGGTAGCTGCGCAGCCGCTCCAGTTCGTCGTGGTCGCAGAGATCTTCCGCCGCCACCACCTCGTCGAACTTCGGCGCGAAGGCGTGATATTCCGGGCCGCGCGGCTCGTTGCCGCCGCGCCCCTGTGGCCGCGTCGCTTCCCCCGGCGTCTCGTCGTCGCCCAGTTCCTCGTCATCGAACGAGTCGCTGGCGGACGCCTGCGCGCTCTCCATCGCGGCGTCGGACATCTCGTCGGTCGAGGCTTCCGCCTGCTCGGCGCTCATCTCCTGCGCGGAGTCGCTGTCGGGCGCGCCGTCCGAGCCGGACTGGTCGTTCTCGCCCTCCTTGTTCTCGTCCTGGTTCTCGTCTTCCTCGGCGTCGGCATCGCGGTCGTCGCCGAGATCGAGATCGTGCAGCAGGTCGTGCACCGCGTCGCCGAACCGAGCCTGATCCTCGGTGAGGCGATCGAGCCGGTCGAGCCGCGCGCCGATCTTGTCCTCCAGCAGCGGCCGCCACAGATCGACCACCTTGCGCGCGGCCTCGGGCGGCGGCAGGCCGGTGAGGCGCTCGCGCACCAGCATCGCCAGCGCATCCGCCAGCGGCGCGTCGGCGCGGTCGGTGATCTCGTCGAACTTGCCGCGATGGAAGTGATCGTCGAGCATCGCGGTCAGGTTCCTCGCCACCCCCGCCATGCGCCGCGCGCCGATCGCCTCGACGCGGGCTTGCTCCATCGCATCGAACACGCCGCGCGCCTGCGGATTGCCCGGCATCAGCTTGCGATGCACCTTGGGGTCGTGACAGGCGAGTTTCAGCGCGACGGCGTCGGCGTGGCCGCGCACGATGGCGGCGTCGCGCTTCGACAGTTTTCGCGAGGGCTCCGGCAACCGCGCCTTGCCGGGCGCGACGCCGGGCCGCTCGGCCGCGAACGTCACCTCAAGCTCTGGCGTTTTGGCGATGGCGCGCAGGCAGGAGGCGACCGCGCGCTTGAACGGCTCGGCGGGAGCCTCCTTCGGCCCGGTGCGGAATTTGTTGCTCGGTGGTGTGCTCATCGCAGCCTTTCCGCGGGTCGTCCCCGCGCAGGCGGGGACCCATAACCACCAACGGTCGTTTTATCCGAAATCTCCCGGTCGCCTGCCTCAACGCCAACTCTTACCCGCAGCGTTCGGGAGTCTGGGTCCCCGCCCGCGCGGCGACGACGCCGTGCATGCGACTTCAGCTCAGCGCCACGTTAAGCGACGATTCCGACAGCTCGACGTTGAAGCAGCGCTGATAGAACTCGGCCACCAGCGGCCGCTCCAGCTCGTCGCACTTGTTGAGGAAGGTGACGCGGAACGCGAACGCCTGATCGCCGAAGATCTCCGCGTTCTCGGCCCATGTAATCACCGTGCGCGGGCTCATCACCGTGGAGAGATCGCCGTTGGCGAAGGCGTTGCGGGTGAGATCGGCGAGCCGCACCATCTTGTTGACGATGTCGCGGCCCTCCGCCGTGCGATAATGCTTGGCCTTGGCCAGCACGATCTCGACTTCCTCGTCATGCGCCAGATAGTTCAGCGTGGTGACGATCGACCAGCGGTCCATCTGACCCTGGTTGATCTGCTGGGTGCCGTGATAGAGGCCGGAGGTGTCGCCGAGGCCGACGGTGTTGGCGGTGGCGAACAGCCGGAACGAGGGATGCGGCCGGATCACCTTGTTCTGGTCGAGCAGCGTCAGGCGGCCGGAGACTTCCAGCACGCGCTGGATCACGAACATCACGTCGGGGCGGCCAGCGTCGTATTCGTCGAACACCAAGGCGACGTTGTGCTGGAGCGCCCATGGCAGGATGCCGTCGCGAAACTCGGTGACCTGCTTGCCGTCCTTGATGACGATGGCATCCTTGCCGACCAGATCGATCCGGCTGATGTGGCTGTCGAGGTTGACGCGGACGCAGGGCCAGTTCAGCCGCGCCGCCACCTGCTCGATGTGGGTCGACTTGCCGGTGCCGTGATAGCCGGTAATCATGACGCGGCGGTTGTGGGCGAAGCCGGCGAGAATGGCCATCGTGGTCGGCCGGTCGAAGCGGTAATCCGGATCGACGTCCGGCACATGCGGGTCGGTTTCGGAGAAAGCCGGAACTTCGAGATCGCTGTCGATGCCGAAGACCTGCCGAACCGAGACCTTCATGTCGGGAATGCCGGTGGGCGCGGGCCCGGATTGTTGCGCTTTGGTGATGGCGGCGGTCATCGGTCCTCCGTGGTTGCGGGCGCTCCCGAAACCAGATGATGGTGGCATTGGCTGCGGTTGGGTACGGTTCAGGAACCTAGCAGAGTGTCGCGGCCGGCAGAAGCCCGCCGCCCAATCAAGATTCCACTGTCATACCGATAGAATACGCCCTCGCGGCGTGTTTTGGAAGGCTGCCCGGCGCTTGGCAGAGCCGCGTGCGCGGGATGCCGGCAAAAAAAGCCGCGGCGGGGGGACCCACCGCGGCTTCGGTCGCAAAATCCCGAGGATCGATCAGGCAGCCAGATCGAACCGGTCCGCTTCCATCACCTTGGTCCAGGCGGCCACGAAATCCTTGACGAACTTCTCCCTGGAATCGCGGCAGGCATAGACTTCGGCGAAGGCGCGAAGCTGCGAATGCGATCCGAAGATCAGGTCGACGCGGGTGGCGGTCCATTTCGGCTGCTTGGTCTTGCGGTCGCGGCCTTCGTAGAGATCGTCGCCGACCGGTTGCCACTCGTTGTCCATGGTCAGCAGGTTGACGAAGAAATCATTGGTCAACTTGCCCACTTCATCGGTCAAAACGCCGGTCTTGGCGGAGCCGGCATTGGCGCCGAGCACCCGCAGGCCGCCGATCAGCACGGTCAGTTCCGGACCGGTCAGGTTCAGGAGCTGCGCCTTGTCGATCATCGCTTCTTCCGGGCCCATGAATTGCGGCTTCTTGTCGTTGACATAGTTCCGGAATGCATCGGCGGCGGGTTCGAGCGGCGCGAAGGAGGCGACGTCGGTCTGCTCCTGCGAGGCGTCCATGCGTCCCGGCGCGAACGGCACCGCGACAGTGACGCCGGCATCCTTGGCCGCCTGCTCGACCGCCGCCGCGCCCGCGAGCACGATCAGGTCCGCGAGCGAGATTTTCTTGCCGCCGGTGGCCTGCGCGTTGAACTCGTTCTGGATCGCTTCGAGCTTGCCGAGCACGCTGGCGAGTTGCGCCGGCTGGTTCACCTCCCAATCCTTCTGGGGAGCCAGACGGACGCGCGCGCCGTTGGCGCCGCCGCGCTTGTCGGAGCGGCGGAAGGTCGAGGCCGAGGCCCAGGCCGCGGACACCAGTTGCGGCACGCTCAGGCCGGAGGCGAGGATCTTCGCCTTCAGGCCCGCGACGTCGTTGTCATCGACCAGCTTGTGATCGACCGGCGGGATCGGATCCTGCCAGATCAGCACTTCCTGCGGCACCAGCGCGCCGCGATAGCGCGAGCGCGGGCCCATGTCGCGATGGGTCAGCTTGAACCAGGCGCGGGCGAAGGCGTCGGCGAACTGGTCCGGGTTGTCGAGGAAATTCTGCGAGATCGGGCCGTAGATCGGGTCGAAGCGTAGCGACAGGTCGGTGGTGAGCATCTGCGGCGGATGGCGCTTGGTCTTGTCGTGCGCGTCCGGCACCGTGGTGGCGCCCATGCCGTGCTTCGGTTTCCACTGCTGGGCGCCGGCCGGGCTTTTGGTCAGTTCCCACTCGTAGCCGAACAGGTTCCAGAAGAAATTGTTGCTCCATTTGGTCGGCGTCGTGGTCCAGGTCACCTCGGGGCCGCCGCCGATGGTGTCGCCGGCGAAGCCGCAGCCGTGGCTGCTTTTCCAGCCGAGCCCCTGGTTCTCCAGCGGCGCGTCTTCCGGAGCCGGGCCGACCAGCGACGGATCGCCGGCGCCGTGGGTCTTGCCGAAGGTGTGGCCGCCGGCGATCAGCGCCACGGTTTCCTCGTCGTTCATCGCCATGCGGAAGAAGGTCTCGCGGATGTCCTTCGCCGCGGCGAGCGGGTCCGGGTTGCCGTTCGGGCCTTCCGGGTTGACGTAGATCAGGCCCATCTGCACCGCGCCGAGCGGGTTCTGCAATTCGCGCTCGCCGCTGTAGCGTTCGTCGCCGAGCCAGGTGCCTTCCGGTCCCCAGTACAGTTCTTCCGGCTCCCACACGTCGGCGCGGCCGCCGGCGAAGCCGAAGGTCTTGAAGCCCATCGATTCCAGCGCGGCGTTGCCGGCCAGGATCATCAGGTCGGCCCACGACAGCTTGCGGCCGTATTTCTGCTTGATCGGCCACAACAGCCGCCGCGCCTTGTCGAGGTTGACGTTGTCAGGCCACGAGTTCAGCGGCGCGAAACGCTGCTGGCCGGCGCCGGCGCCGCCACGGCCGTCGGTGATGCGATAGGTGCCGGCGCTGTGCCAGGCCATGCGCACCATCAGCGGTCCGTAATGGCCGAAATCGGCCGGCCACCATTCCTGCGAATCGGTCATCAGCGCCTTGAGGTCGGCCATCACCGCGTCGAGATCGAGGGTTTCGAATTCCTTGGCGTAGTCGAAGCCCTTGCCCATCGGGTCGGACAGGGTGGAATTGGCGTGGAGCACCGAAATGTCGAGCATGTTCGGCCACCAGTCGCGATTGCGCGGCCCGTGGCTGCCTGCGGTGAACGGGCACTTGCCGGCGCCCTTGTCGTCAGTCTTTGCGTCCATGGTCGTCTCCGGTTGCGTTGAAGGGTTGTTGGGTTCAAGCGAGATAGAATGTCGGTCCGATCGGCACGATGACGCCGATCAAAATCGTGGCGTGTCTTGTTGCGGCAAATCGCGGCCGCGGCTTGAGCTTGCGCTGGGCCGGCCGTCTCCCGGCCGTCGCGTTCAGCGCATCACTTGCGCGGCGAGCGCCGCCTCGCAAATGCGGACGCTCCGCGCGCCAAGCATGACGGCAACCATCGTCTTCACCGATGTCGGACCTGTTTCGCTCATGCCTCGCCTGTGGCGGCCTTGGGCCGCGATCCATTCACCTTAGGTCTTATTTTTGATTAGGTCTAATCGTATTAAAAGCCAGCCTCGATAAGAAAAACTGATGATAGGCCATTGGCTCTCATGCTGTCCTTGAAACAATTGCGTTATTTCGACGCGGTGGCGCGCACCCGCCATTTCGGCAAGGCCGCCGAGCAATGCGCCGTGACCCAGCCGGCCCTGTCAATGCAAATACAGGAGCTGGAGCGGACGCTCGGCGTTAAGCTGATCGAGCGCAGCCGCGGCCGGGTGATGCTGACCAAGGCCGGGCTCGATATCGCCGCGCGGGGGGCCGGCGTCCTCGCCGGCGCCCGCGACATCGTCGATGCGGCGCGCGCCCAGGGCGACACGCTGGCCGGCCCGCTGCGTCTCGGGGTGATTCCCTCGGTGGCGCCTTATGTGTTGCCGGTGCTGCTGCCGGTGATCCGCGACCGCCATCCCGATCTCGACCTGCACCTGCGCGAGACCCGGACCCGCCATCTGATCGGCGAACTCGACGACGGCGGGCTCGACCTGTTGCTGATGGCGCTGCCGGTGGACGCCCCCGAGATCGCGACGCTGGCGCTGTTCGACGATCGCTTCCTGCTGGCGATGCCGGGCTCGCGGCAGATCACCCATCGCATTCACGCCACTCCGGAACTGCTGGAACAGGACCGGCTGCTGCTGCTTGAGGAAGGCCACTGCCTGCGCGACCAGGCGCTGGCGTTCTGCAACCTGCGCCGCGCCGACAACATCGACACCTTCGGCGCCTCGAACCTTTCGACCATCGTGCAGATGGTGTCGAACGGCCTCGGAATGACGCTACTGCCGGAAATGAGCATCCAGCTGGAATGCCGCCGCAGCGACATCCGCCTGATGCGCTTCGTCGAACCGCAACCGAGCCGCACCATCGGCCTGGCGTGGCGGCGCAGTTCGCCGCGCGCGCGCCATTTCACCGAGTTCGGCAAGCTGATCGCGTCGGTGATGGCGGAGCCGATGCGCGAGGCGCGGGAAACTTGAATACGTTGAAAGGCGTCAGTGCGAGGAGGTGCAGCCGACGAAGCAATCCAGTCCCTCCGTGCGGCTTCCGGATCGCTTCGCTGCGCGCGCAATGACGCGGAGGGGACGCGTCAAGCCGCCTCAGCCGCGCACCACCGTCTTGAGATAATTATACGCCTTGATGATCTCGATCAGGCGATCCTCCGTCGAGCGGTCGCCGCCGTTGGCGTCGGGATGGTGCTGCTTGACCAGCGTCTTGTACTTGGCCTTGACGTCGTCCAGCGTCGCGTCGGTGCCGAGCCCCATGACTTGCAACGCCTTGCGCTCGGCGTTGAAGACCTTGCGACCCTCGGGCTTCGGCTCGGAGGCCGCGCCGCCCGGACCGGGCCGCCACTTGCCGCGACCGTTGAGTTCGCTGAACACGTGAAACGGATCGGTCGCGGTATCGAGATCGACCTCGCCGGTCTTGCCTTTGCCCTTGGCGCCGTTGGCGCCCATTTTCCAGGTCGGGCGATGGCCGGTCAACGCATCCTTCTGGTAGCGCGCCACGGCGTCGGCGTTCATGCCCTGAAAGAAATTATACGACTGATTGTATTCGCGAACGTGATTGAGACAGAAGTGGAAGTACTCCTTCTCATGCCCGCGGCCCTTCGGCGCGCGGTGCGAGCCGCGATTGCCGCAGCCCGGCCATTCGCAACCGACGGCTTCCTCGCGCACCTGACGCTTCGCGCCCGGCTTGTTCGGCTTGATGCGGATGCTGTCGAAGAATTTGGATGAATCGATGGGCATGATGGCCTTTTGACACCGCAACCGCTCAGGCTTCAAGTCTTGACATCGCGATTGCGTCGATTAGTGGCGTGGTGTTTGTCACCGATGAAAACAATGTGATCGGTCGCGCGGCGATTGACGCGCGACGATCATCGACGCAATCTTTCGACCATGAGGGACCAACCCATGCCCGCCCAAGATCGGACTCAGGATCGGATCGCGGCGAAGCTCACCGCGGCTTTCGCACCCATCAGTCTCGACGTCGTCGATGAGTCGGATCGGCACACCGGCCATGCCGGTCATCGCCCCGGCGGCGAAACGCATTTCCAGGTCCATATCGTGTCGCCGGCCTTCGATGGAAAGAGCCGCGTCGAGCGGCATCGCATGATTCATCAGGCGCTGGCGGAGGAACTCGCCGGCGGCATCCACGCGCTGGCGCTGAGGGCGCACGCGCCGTCGGAAGTCGCTTGAATTTCTCGGAGAGATTTTCCACACCGGGATTGTCGTCCCCGCGCAGGCGGGGATGACGTGGTGCGTCTATCTACCGCATCGCCGAGAAGCGGCTGTCGAACGCGGCGGCCGGCGCCGTCGCCGGCGCGGCGGAAGCGGCGCTGGCCTGAGCGGCGGTCGCGGCCGGCTTGACGGCCGGCTTCGCGGCCACCTGCTTCGGCGCTGCATGCTTCGGGGTCACGGTCCGCACCGGATGCGGGCTCGGGGGCTTGGCCGCGACGGCGGCGCTCGGCCGCTCCACCGCCGGCGTCGAGGCGGTGCGCTCTGCGCCGCCGATCCCGACCCTGCGGGCCAGCGACGAAAAGAAATTGCCCGAGGACGAGGTTGGCAACGATGCCGGTTGCGGCGCGGACGGCTCCGGCGCGGCGATCGCCATCCGGGTCGCCGGGGCGGGCGTCTCCGCCACGACCGGCGGCGCTTCCGGCTCCAGCGAACGCGGCGGATTGACGTGGGATGGAATGGTTCCCGGCAATTTTGCCGACATCAGCGATACGTTCGGCGGTTCCGGATCGGAGAGCCCGGTCGCCGCCCCGCCTGGCACGTGGGCGGCGAACAGCTTGTTCATGCCGCCATCGATTCCGGTGTTGAGGCGCGCCACCGGCGTCCCCTTGGCGACCAGTTCGGCGACCTTGGCGTCGTCGGCGCGCTCCTTCGCCTTGACGGCGTCGGCCACCGCCGCGTCGACCGTATAGGCCGGGCACGGGCCGGCGGGGTTGAAAGTGAGCGGCCTGGTCGATCCCGGCAGCGGGACCGCGTCGAAAACGTACTTCTTCTCGCAGAAATCGACCTTCGGCTCGCGGCGCGTGACCTCGAAGTGATCGTAGCCGACCTTAATCATCTTCCAGAACGGCATATTCGGATTGTTGCGATGCTTCGCCAGGTTCACCGGCGTCATCCGGAACGGGTAGGCTTGCACCTGGAACGCGCGCTGGCCGCCGAAGAACGATTCGCGCCCCAGCGCGTAGATGTCGGAAATCTGTTCGTCGGTCATGGCGTAGCAGCCGCGCGACGAGCAGTCGCCATGCACCATCAGTTGCGAGCCGGTGCGGCCGAGCGCCTTGTCGAAGGCGTTGGGGTAGCCCATGTTGAACGACAGGTAATAGGCCGACTGCGGATTCATCTGCCCGCGCGTGATGGAATAAAACCCTTCCGGCGCCTGGCGGTCGCCCTCGCGGACTTTCGGCCCGAGATCGCCCGACCAGCGGCAGATCGGATAGGTTTCCAGCAGCGCGAATTCGCCGGAGCGGGTCTGCTTCCAGACTTCGAGTTCGGCTTCCTGCTTGAACAGGCGGATCAGGATCGGCGATTGCAGATCCATGTCCTTCTTCTGCATTTCGGCGACGAGCTTCGGCGGCACCGGCTTGCTGGCCTTGGCGTTGCCGGCGAGCGACCCCTGATCAGTGTTGCAGCCGGCCAGCAGCGCGGCGGCGCCAAGCACCGTCGCCGTGGCGAGCGCGCGAGTCCAAAACCGGAAATTCACAGCCAAGCTCCGCAACGGATGGGCAAATCCGCCCCCCAAGATCGACACGTCAGCAACGACACGTCAGGCCCCCAGCCATTGAATAAAATCATATCGTCAAAGGATACCCGCCGGCAACCAGCGGCCGGCGCCCGCGCACGGTTGCCTGCGGCCGTGGTGAACAGAGCTTAAACGTCACACTCGCGGCCGAATTAGGGCCGGATTTCACCCGAGCTTGCGGCCGATATCGAGGAATTTCTGCCGGCGCTGGCGGCGCAGGGCGTCGCCGTCGAGGCTGCGCAGGTCGTTCATGGCCTGGGCGATGGCGTCGCCGGTCGCGGCGATCATGGCCTGCGGATCGCGATGGGCGCCGCCGACCGGCTCCTTGATGACGCTGTCGATGACGCCGAACCGCGCCAGATCCTGGGCGGTGATCTTCATGTTGGTGGCCGCCTCCTGCGCCTTGCCGGAGTCGCGCCACAGGATCGACGACGCCGCTTCCGGCGAGATCACGCTGTAGATCGCGTGCTCCAGCATCAGCACCCTGTTGGCGGTGGCGATGGCGATGGCCCCGCCGGAGCCGCCCTCGCCGATGATGACGGCGACGTTGGGCACCTTGAGCGCGAGGCAGGCCTCGGTCGAGCGGGCGATGGCCTCGGCCTGGCCGCGCTCCTCGGCGCCGATGCCGGGATAGGCGCCGGCGGTGTCCACCAGCGACAGCACCGGCAGGCCGAAGCGATCCGCCATTTCCATCAGCCGCACCGCCTTGCGATAGCCCTCGGGCCGCGCCATGCCGAAATTGTACCTGAGCCGGCTTTCGGTGGTGGCCCCCTTCTCCTGACCGAGAACACAGACGCTTTCGCCGCGGAAGCGGCCGAACCCGCCGACCAGCGCCTCGTCCTCGCCGAACTTGCGATCGCCGGCCAGCGGCGTGAATTCGGTAATCAGCGCGTTGACGTAATCCATGCAGTGCGGCCGCTGCGGGTGGCGCGCCACCTGCGCCTTCTGCCAAGGCGTCAGCGCGCCGTACAATTCGCCGAGCGCCTGCCCGGCGCGGCCCTCGACCCGCGCGATCTCGTCGGCGATGTCGCTGCCGCCCGCGGCGAGCGTCCGTAACTCGTCGATCTTGGCATCGAGTTCGGCAACGGGCTTTTCGAAGTCGAGATAGCTGCGCATGGGACGGGTCATTCACACCAAATATCGGGCCGCAGGCACTATACCGGAAGGGCGACGCGCCACGCGCTGAAACTGGACTCGCAGGCTTTTCAAGTCAAATACCGTTCCGAGTCAAGCGGCGTGCAAGCCAAAACATTGGAATAATTAAGTAAAATCAATATTTTGGATACAAACCAAATCTTTACGTCGTCCCTGCGCAGGCAGGGACGACCGAGCACTACCCTTCCGCGAGCGGATGCAGGTCGCGGACCAGGCTTTTCAGCCGTTCCTCGACGACATGGGTGTAAATCTGCGTCGTCGAGATGTCGGTGTGGCCCAGCAGGGTTTGGACGATCCGCAGATCGGCGCCGTTGTGCAGCAGGTGGCTGGCGAAGGCGTGGCGCACCACATGCGGGCTGACGAGCCGCGCCGGCAGCCCGGCGGCGACCGCCAGGTCCTTGAGATCGCGGGCGAAATGCTGCCGCGTCAGATGGCCGCTCTCGCCGAACGACGGGAACAGCCATTTCGAGGGTTTCGGCGCTTTCTTCTGCTCGCCTTTCGCATCCTGAGCCGAGGTCATGACGGCGAGATAGTCCGCCATCGCCTGACGCGCCGATTCGTTGAGCGGCACCAGCCGCTCCTTGTCGCCCTTGCCGCGCACCACGATCATGCGGGCGTCGCGCCGCGCCGCCGACAGCGGCAGCGACACCAGTTCGGAGACCCGCAGGCCGGTGGCGTAAAGCACTTCCAGCAGGCAATGCAGCCGCGCCGCCCGCACCTGCTGCGCCGCGGATTGCCCCGAGGCTTGCATGAATTCCCGCGCCCGCGACAGCAGCCGGTCGACATCGGCGATCGACAGCACCTTCGGCAACGGCCGTCCGCGTTTGGGGCCGGACAGGATCGCGGCCGGATCGTCGGCGCGAATCCGCTCCTCCAGCAGGAAACGGAACAGATGCCGCGTCGCCGACAGCCGCCGCGCCACGCTGGAGGACTTGAAGCCGCGCGCGTCGAGATCGGCGAGATAGTCGCGCAGCGCCTGGGTCGACGCGGCCGAAAAATCCTGCCCGGCGTGCCTGAGAAAGCCGGCGAGATCCTCCAGGTCGCGGCGATAGGCCGACAGCGTGTTGTCGCCCGCACCGCGCTCGGCGGCCAGCATGTCGAGGAACAGGTCGATCAGGCGGGAATCGGAGGTGGCGGGAGCGCTCATGGCGTGGTTTTAGCGCAAAATCGATGCGAGCGAGTTAATCGTCTGCACTTCGCTCGTGTCCCGGACGCGGTGCGGCGTGCAACGCCGCTCCGCGGAGCCGGGACCGTTTCAAAGGCAGCCTGTTTCAAAGGCAGCCTGTGGGGCGGTCCCGGATCAGCGAAGCGGCACGACGCTGACGCTTGCGCCGCATCGCATCCGGGACACGTTCACCCGCGCCGCTCAATTCTTGAGAAACTTGTCGGAATGGATCGTCACCGTCATTTCGCGCGGCGACGGATTGACGAAATTGGCCAGCGCGAACACCGCGCCATAGGCTGCGCCCGCGATAATCGCGACGACGGTCAGAAAGCGCAGCAGGCTGGGCATCGAGGTCTCTCGAAGGACGGGGCGACGGAACCGGCGCCGGCGATTCCTTCAATGACTACCATATCTTGCTACCGGCGTGGCAACAGCCTCTGGCAAGTCGCCGCGCGGCGGTAGTATAGAAGGACCGATATTCATTCCGGACCCTTGATGACCGACACCACCCTACAGCCCGGCCTTCGCGGCGTCCCGGAGCACGAGATCGTCGCCGCCCTCGGCGCGCGGGCCATCGTGCTGGTCGGCATGATGGGGGCGGGCAAATCCACCATTGGCCGGCGGCTGGCGGCGCGGCTGCATCTGCCGTTCCGCGACGCCGACACCGAAATCGAGACCGCCCACGCCGGCATGACCATCCCGGAAATTTTCGCCGTTCATGGCGAGCCGTATTTCCGCGACGGCGAGGCGCGGGTGATCGCGCGGCTGCTTTCCGGCGGCGCCGGCGTGCTGGCCACCGGCGGCGGCGCGTTCCAGCGCGAGGAAACCCGCCGGCGCATCCGTGACGGCGCGGTGTCGATCTGGCTCGATGCCGACGCCGAAACCATCCTGCGCCGGGTCAAGCGGCGCGCCGACCGGCCGCTTCTGCAAACCGCCGATCCGGCCGCGACCATCGCGCGCCTGGTCGCCGAGCGCGGCCCGAACTATCGGCTGGCGGACATCACCATCGCCTCCCGTGAAGTCCCCCACGAGAAGATCGTCGATGAATGCGTGGCCGCGCTGCACGCCCGGCTGTGCCGCGCCGGCGCCTCCGGCACCCCCCCGCAGCAGGATCCCATGTCATGACCGTGTCGCCCGCCCGCCCCAGCCCGACCGTGGTCGAGGTCGCGCTGGGCGACCGCGCCTATGACATCGTGATCGGGCGCGGCCAGATCGACGCGCTGGGCGCGCGCGTCCAGGCCCTGCGCCCCGGCGCGCGCGCGGCCATCGTCACCGACCGCACCGTGGCGAGGCACTGGCTGGAACAGGCCGAGGCGTCGCTGGCGCAGGCCGGCGTCGCCCATTCGCGCATCGTGGTCGAGGAAGGCGAGGGCTCGAAGACCTATGCCGGGTTTCAACAGGTCTGCGAGGGGCTGATCGGGGCCAGGATCGAGCGCAACGATCTGGTGGTGGCGCTGGGCGGCGGCGTGGTCGGCGATCTCGCCGGCTTCGCGGCGGCGGCGGTGCGGCGCGGCATGGATTTCGTCCAGGTGCCGACCTCGCTGCTGGCGCAGGTCGATTCCTCGGTCGGCGGCAAGACCGGCATCAACTCGCCGCAGGGCAAGAACCTGATCGGCGCGTTCCATCAACCTGTCTTGGTGATCGCCGACAGCGCCATTCTCGATACGCTGTCGCCGCGCCAGTTCCGCGCCGGCTACGCGGAAGTCGCCAAATACGGCCTGCTCGGCGACGCCGCGTTCTTCGCCTGGCTGGAAGCGCATCACGCCGAGATTTTCTCCGGCGGCGCCGCGCGCGAACACGCCATCGCCACCTCGTGCCGGGCCAAGGCCGCCATCGTGGCGCGCGACGAGCGCGAGCACGGCGACCGCGCGCTGCTCAATCTCGGCCACACCTTCGGCCACGCGCTGGAAGCCGCCACCGGGTTTTCCGAGCGCCTGTTTCACGGCGAGGGCGTCGCCATCGGCATGGTGCTGGCGGCGCAATTATCAGCTCAACTCGGCCTGATCGCGCCGGACGACGCCACCCGCATCCGTCATCATCTCGCCGAGGCCGGGCTGCCGACCCGCTTGCAGGACATCGCCGGCTTCGCGCAGGAGGGACTGGCCGACGCCGACGCGCTGATGGCGCTGATGGCGCAGGACAAGAAGGTCAAGCGCGGCCGCCTCACCTTCATCCTGCTCAAGGCAATCGGGCAGGCGGCGATTTCCAGCGACGTCGAGCCGGCGCTGGTGCGCGACTTCCTCGCCGGCAAACTGGCCGATCCGGCCTGACCCGGCGAGGGTGGTGAACCGCAATGAATTCGATCGCCACACAGATCCTGATCGCCGCGCTGCTGCTGGCCGCCAACGCCTTTTTCGTCGCCGCCGAGTTCGCGCTGGTCAAAAGCCGCGGCTATCGCCTCAAGGCCATGGTCGAGCGCCGCCAGTTCGGGGCGCGGCTGGCGCGCGACATCATGGATAATATCGAGGCGTATCTCGCCTGCTGCCAGCTCGGCATCACCATGGCCTCGCTCGGCCTCGGCTGGGTCGGCGAGCCGACGGTGGCGGCGCTGCTCGAACCTTTGCTGCATCCGCTCGGCATGCCCGAATCCGCGCTGCGCTTCACCTCGTTCCTGACCGGCTTTCTGGTGTTTTCGTCACTGCATATCGTGATCGGCGAACAGGTGCCGAAGACATTGGCGATCCGCCAGCCCGAACCGGTGTCGCAGTGGATCGCCTATCCGCTCCGCGCCGCCTATCTGCTGTTCTATCCGCTCAACTGGCTGCTCAACTCGGCCTCGCGCGCGATCCTGCGCGCGCTTCGCGTCAAGGAGGTTTCGCATCACGAGGTGCTGACCGGCGCGGAAATCGAGGGGCTGGTCGGCGAATCCGCCGAACACGGCGGCATCGAGAGCGGCGAGGCGGAATATCTTCAGAACGTCTTCCGCTTCGGCGATCTCACGGTGGCGGACGTGATGGTTCACCGCACCGCGATGGTGATGGTCAACGCCGACCTTCCGCCGGAGGATCTGGTGCGCGAGGTGCTCGCCAGCGAATACACCCGCATTCCGCTGTGGCGCGACAAGCCGGAGAACATCATCGGCGTGCTGCACGCCAAGGACCTGTTGCGCGCGATCCGCACCTCGGACGGCGACACCTCGAAGATCGACGCCAGCGCCATCGCGCTGCCGCCGTGGTTCGTGCCGGAAATGCGGCCGGTGTCCGAACAGCTCAAGGCGTTCCGCCGCCGCAAGACGCATTTCGCGCTGGTCGTCGACGAATACGGCGAGGTCGAGGGCATGGTGACGCTGGAGGATATTCTGGAGGAGATCGTCGGCGACATCTCCGACGAGCACGACGAGGCGGTGGCCGGCGTCCGCGTGCAGCCGGACGGCTCGGTGGTGGTCGACGGCTCGGTGCCGATCCGCGACCTCAACCGCGCCATGGACTGGCGCCTGCCCGACGAGGAGGCCACCACCGTCGCCGGCCTGGTGATCCACGAGGCGCGCTCGATCCCGGAGCGCGGCCAGAGCTTCACCTTCCACGGTTTCCGCTTTCGCGTGCTGCGCCGCGAGCGCAACCGCATCACCATGCTGCGCATCGGCCCGCTGCCGCGCGAAGGCGGCACGCCGCAAAAACGCCCGCGCGCCGGCACCGCGTTTTAAACATCCTCACTATCACGCGCGCGCCATAGCAAGCCACATGCCTCGGCGTCATCCCCGCGAAGGCGGGGACCCATACGCCGTGTCGCCGATGATGCAGGAAGCGCTCGTGATTTTTGACGAGTAACAGGCCATCGCGCTCACTGCAATCGCCGGGGTTATGGGTCCCCGCCTTCGCGGGGAAGACGGCTTGGGTGTGGCAAGCGTGCTTGAAATAAGTAGGCCCTTACACCAGCCGGCCGTGGCAGTGCTTGAACTTCTTGCCGGAGCCGCAGGGACAATCCTCGTTGCGGCCGACCTTGCCCCAGGTGGCGGGATTGGCCGGATCGCGGCTGGCCTTGTCGGCGTTGGCCGCCGGCGCCAGCGAGACGTTGGCGAATGCCATCTCGTCCTCGCCGGTGATCGGGTTGGCCTTGTGCACCTCCATCGGCGGCAGCGGCTGCTGCTCCTCCGGCGGCACGATCTCGACCCGCATCAGTTGCGCCGTCACCGCCTCGCGCAGGTGGGCGATCATCGCCTCGAACAGGCTGAAGGCTTCCGACTTGTACTCCTGCAACGGATCGCGCTGGCCGTAGCCGCGCAGGCCGATCACCTGCCGCAGGTGATCGAGCATCACCAGGTGCTCGCGCCATAGATGATCCAGCGTCTGCAACAGGATGGTCTTCTCGACGTAGCGCATCACCTCGGGGCCCCACTGGGCGACCTTGGCGGCCATGTGCTCGTCGACCCGCTGTTCGACACGGGCGAGGATTTCCTCGTCGGCGATGCCTTCTTCCTTGGCCCATTCGTCGACCGGCAGGTCGATGTCGAGCACCCGCGTCAGGTCTTCCTTGAGGCCGGCGACGTCCCACTGCTCGGCATAGACGTGCTCGGGAATGTGCTTGCTGACCACATCCTCGACGAAGGCGCGGCGCATGTCGGCGACGGTCTCGGCGACGCTCTCGTTCTGCATCAGGTCGACGCGCTGGTCGAAGATCACCTTGCGCTGGTCGTTCTGCACGTCGTCGTATTTCAAGAGGTTCTTGCGGATGTCGAAGTTGCGGGCTTCGACCTTCTGCTGCGCCTTCTCCAGCGCCTTGTTGATCCACGGATGGATGATCGCCTCGCCTTCCTTGAGGCCGAGCCGGGTCAGCATCGATTCGAGCCGGTCGGACCCGAAGATGCGCATCAGGTCGTCGTCCAGCGACAGGAAGAATTTCGAGCGGCCGGGGTCGCCCTGACGGCCGGAACGGCCGCGCAACTGGTTGTCGATGCGCCGCGATTCATGGCGCTCCGAGCCCATGATGTAGAGCCCGCCGGGCTTGGTCACGGTCTTGGCCGCGCGCGAGCCCTTCGCCGGCTCGACCTCGACCACTTCCTCGGCCTTGAGCACGATCTCGCGGAATTTCTCGATCTCCGCCTTGACCGCCTCGGTGCGGCGGACCTTCTCGGCCTCGTCCTCGACGCCTTCCAGATCCTTGGCGACGCGCATGTCGAGCGAGCCGCCGAGCTTGATGTCGGTGCCGCGGCCGGCCATGTTGGTGGCGATGGTGATGGCGCCGGGCACGCCGGCCTCGGCGACGATATAGGCTTCCTGCTCGTGGAAGCGGGCGTTCAGCACCGCGAACAGCTTTGCCGGCTTACCCGCGCGCGCCGCCGCGTAAAGCTTGTCCATGGCCTTGGGATCGGTGAAGTCGATCTGCTTGAAGCCATGCTTCTTGAGATAATCGGCCAGCACTTCCGACTTCTCGATCGAGGCGGTGCCGACCAGCACCGGCTGCATCCGCGCGTTGGCGCGCTCGATCTCGGCGAGGATCGCGCCGTATTTCTCGTCCTGGGTGCGATAGACCTCGTCGTCCTCGTCGAGGCGCGCGATCGGCAGGTTGGTCGGGATCTCGACCACCTCCAGCTTGTAGATGTCGAACAGTTCGTCGGCCTCGGTCGCGGCCGTGCCGGTCATGCCCGCCAGCTTCTTGTACATCCGGAAGTAGTTCTGGAAGGTAATCGAGGCCAGGGTCTGGTTTTCCGGCTGGACGGTGACGTGCTCCTTGGCTTCCAGCGCCTGGTGCAGGCCCTCCGAATAGCGGCGGCCCGGCATCATGCGGCCGGTGAACTCGTCGATGATGACCACCTCGTCATTGCGGACGATGTAGTCCTTGTCGCGGGTGAACAGCGTATGCGCCCGCAGCGCCTGATTGACGTGATGGACGACGGAGACGTTCTCGACGTCGTAGAGCGATTCGCCCTTGAGCTGGCCGGCGTCGCGCAACAGCGTCTCGATCTTCTCCATGCCGTCCTCGGTCAGCGTCACGGTGCGCTGCTTCTCGTCGACTTCGTAGTCGGACTTGTCGAGATGCGGAATGAAGGTGTCGATGGTGTTGTAGAAATCGGAGCGGTCGTCGAGCGGGCCGGAAATAATCAGCGGCGTGCGCGCCTCGTCGATCAGGATCGAATCGACCTCGTCGACGATGGCGTAGAAGTGCTCGCGCTGGACCATGTCCTCCAGCCGGTACTTCATGTTGTCGCGCAGGTAGTCGAAGCCGTATTCGTTGTTGGTGCCGTAGGTGATGTCGCAGGCGTAGGCCGCCTTGCGTTGCTCGTCGTCGAGGCCGTGGACGATGACGCCGGTGGTCAGCCCGAGAAACGAATAGATCCGCGACATCCAGCCGGCGTCGCGGCTGGCGAGGTAGTCGTTGACAGTGACGACGTGAACGCCCTTGCCCGCCAGCGCGTTGAGATAGACCGCGAGCGTGGCCACCAGCGTCTTGCCTTCGCCGGTCTTCATCTCGGCGATGTCGCCCTCGTGCAGCACCATGCCGCCGATCAGCTGCACGTCGAAATGTCGCTGGCCGAGGGTGCGCTTGGCCGCCTCGCGCACGGTGGCGAAGGCCGGCACCAGCAGGTCGTCCAGCGACTTGCCGTTGGCGATCTGGGCGCGGAATTCCTCGGTGCGCGCCTTGAGTTGCTCGTCGCTGAGCGCCGCCACTTCCGGCTCCAGCGCATTGATGGCATTGACGCGGGATTGATACGCCTTGACGCGGCGATCGTTGGGGGAGCCGAAAAACTTGCGGGCGAGCGCGCCGATCATGCCAATGTCCTGTCCGTGCGGTCCGGCGTCGCCGCCGATAAGATCGTTCATCCACGCGACGCCGGCCGATCGCGGCGTCGCCAGGCGCGTGGTTTACCATGCGGCGGGTCGTCTTGTCGCGCCGGGGACCGCCATTTCCTTGGCCCATCAACTCGTCGTGACGCCCGGAAGCCGCCCGACCATTCAGGACCGGCTGGCGATCGCACCGGCGGACGGTCGTCCGACCGCGGCCGCGTTGACCCGGCGCCGGACAGATATGGTCCACCCCAAAAGTTGTCAACGGCGGGCCGTCCGGGAAGCCGCCCGAACCGGAAGCTGTCCGATAATTCATGATTTTGACAGAGTTTTCGCGTTGCCAACGCAGACAGATTAGGCGAGTGTCCGCCGCCTCGAACCGCCCCCTTCCGGGAGAACAGGATTGTCCATGACTGCCTCATCGCGCCCCACCCCCTCGCGCTCGCGCGGCCTCGCGCTGTCCGCGGCAAGTTGCCTCGCTTTGGCGCTGCTGGCCGGCGCGCCGGCGCGCGCGGACGACAATCCGGTGCTGGCGAAGGTCAACGGCGTCGAAATCCGCCAGAGCGACGTCACGCTGGCGGAGGAGGAACTCGCGCCCAACCTGGCGCAGATGGACCCCGCGACCAAGAAGGAGAACGTGCTGGCGTTCCTGATCGACATGAAGATCGTCGCCAAGGCCGCCGAGGACAAGAAGATCGCCGAGCAGGCCGACTTCAAGAAAAAGCTCGATTTCGCCCGCAACCGCCTGTTGATGGACAATCTGCTGGCTGCCGAGGGCAAGGCGGCGCTGACCGACGAGGCCATGAAGAAGGTCTACGACGACGCCGCCAAGCAGATTGCCGGCGAGCAGGAAGTCCACGCCCGCCACATCCTGGTGCAGACCGAGGACGAGGCCAAGGCGATCAAGGCCGAGTTGGACAAGGGCGCCGATTTCGCCAAGCTCGCCAAGGAGAAATCCAAGGACCCCGGCGCGGCCGACGGCGGCGACCTCGGCTTCTTCACCAAGGAGCAGATGGTGCCGGAATTCTCCAAGGTCGCCTTCGAACTGGCGCCCGGCAAGATTTCCGATCCGGTCAAGACGCAATTCGGCTGGCACATCATCAAGGTCGAGGAAAAGCGCAACCGCCAGCCGCCGCCGTTCGACCAGGTCAAGCCGCAGATCGAACAATACGTGATGCGCAAGGCGCAGTCGGAACTGGTCGCCAAGCTGCGCGAGACCGCCAAGGTCGAACGCATGGACCAGCCGGCGGCCCCCGCCGTGCCGGCTCCGGCCGCGCCGGCGACGCCTGCGCCGGCGAAGAAGTAAATCGGTTGCTTGGTCATGCGCGGGCTTGACCCGCGCATCCATCTTCAGGGATGGATTGCCGGACCACCTCCGGCAATGACGAAAGCACCGCATGTCCACCGCCGTCTCCCCGCTCGCCCCGAAACACGTCCCCGATCTGCCGCCGCTCGGCGGCGTCCGCCTTGCCACCGCCGCCGCCGGCATCCGCTACAAGGGCCGCACCGACGTGCTGCTGGCGGTGCTCGATCCCGGCACCACGGTCGCCGGCGTGTTCACGACATCGAAATGCCCGTCCGCGCCGGTCGAGTGGTGCCGCGACCGGCTGAAAGGCGGGAAAGCCCGCACGCTGGTGGTCAATTCCGGCAACGCCAACGCCTTCACCGGCAAGACCGGCCGCGCCGCGACCGCGCTGACCGCGAAAATCGCCGCCAAGGCGGTCGGCTGTCCGGTCGATGAGGTCTACCTTGCCTCGACCGGGGTGATCGGCGAGCCGCTCGACGCCGGCAAGTTCGACGGCGTGCTCGGCAAGCTGGCCGAACAGGCGGAAGGCGACCGCTGGCACGACGCCGCCCGCGCAATCATGACCACCGACACCTTCTTCAAGGTCGCGACCGCGACGGTGAAGATCGGCAAGGCGAAAGTGACCATCAACGGCATGGCCAAGGGCGCCGGCATGATCGCCCCCGACATGGCGACCATGCTGTCCTTCGTGTTCACGGACGCGCCGCTGTCGGCGGCGGTGCTGCAATCGCTTTTGAAAACCGGCGTCGCCAACACCTTCAACGCGGTGACCATCGACGGCGACACCTCGACATCCGACACGCTGCTCGCCTTCGCCACGGGCGCCGCGAAGGATGCGCCGAAGATTTCCCGTGCTTCCGACCCCCGCCTGAAAGCATTCGCGAAAGCGTTTCAGGCCGTGCTCGCCGATCTCGCCGAGCAGGTGGCGCGCGACGGCGAAGGCGCGCGCAAGCTGATCGAAATCACCGTCGAGGGCGCGGTGTCCGACAAGTCGGCGCGACGGGTCGCGATGTCGATCGCCAATTCGCCGCTGGTCAAGACCGCGATCGCCGGCGAGGACGCCAATTGGGGTCGCGTGGTGATGGCGGTCGGCAAGGCCGGCGAGCCCGCCGACCGCGACAAGCTGTCGATCTCGTTCAACGGCATTCGCGTCGCCAAGAGCGGCGCGCGCGATCCGTCCTACGACGAGGCGGAAGTCTCCAAGGCGATGAAGAACGATGTCATCCGCATCAAGGTCGCGCTGGGTTTAGGCAAAGGCCGCGACCGCGTGCTGACCTGCGACCTCACCAAGGAGTACGTCGCCATCAACGGCGACTATCGGTCGTGAGGGGCAACACCTCACCATATCGTCGTCCCCGCGCACCTACCGGCGTCGGGACGAGCGGCGGAAACGCTTCAAACCGCGCTCAGCCGATCGCAGGGTAAAACCTCATGAAACTCACCCTGGTCGTCGCCTGCGCGCTGATCGACGCCGACAACCGCGTGCTGATCGCGCAGCGCCCGGAGGGCAAGCAGCTTGCCGGCCTGTGGGAGTTTCCCGGCGGCAAGCTGGAAGCGGGCGAGCGGCCGGAGCCGGCCTTGATCCGCGAATTGCGCGAGGAACTCGGCATCGAGGTCAAGGAAGCCTGCCTCGCGCCGCTGACCTTCGCCAGCCACGCCTACGAGACGTTCCACCTGCTGATGCCGCTCTATATCTGCCGGCGCTGGGATGGCACGGTGGCATCGAAGGAAGGACAGGCGCTGAAATGGGTGCGCGCCAACAAGCTGCGCGATTACCCGATGCCGCCGGCCGACATTCCCCTGATCCCGCCGCTGATCGATTTGCTGATGTGACACCTGCCCCGGACGCGCCGCGGCGCGAAGCGCTGCCGCGCAGAGCCGGGGCCGCTCCGCGGGATTGCCTTTCGGGCGGTCCCGGTTCTGCGGAGCGGCATCAAGAATACCGCACCGCGCCCGGAACACGGCATGCAACTGACCGATCGTGCCCGCTATTTTCCGCGCCGTTTCACCGCGTCCTCCAGGCTGAGCTTCGCCGAGCCCGGCCGCAACGGCTTCGGCTGGTCCGGATGCGGCGACCAGCCGAGCAGCCAGACGATGTCGAAGGTGGCGCGGATACGGCCGTCGGCATCGCTGAAGCGCTCGCCGTAGATCTGCGCCATCCGCAGCAAGGTGGCGCGCCGCATCATGCCCTTGCGCCGCTCCGTCAGCACGTTGGTCGCGCCCATGCGGCGCAGATCCCGCATCAGCGCGAAGGCGTTGTCGTAACGCACCAATAGCCGCTCGACATCGGTCACCGGCAGCGCGAAGCCGGCGCGCTGCAACAACCCGCCCGCGTCGCGCAGGTCGGCGAACGGCGACACATGCGGCGACGCGCCGCCCTCGACCTCCGCCTCGGCGGCGGCGAAGCACTGCCGCAACTCGGTGAGGGTGTCGCCGCCGATCATCGCCGCCAGCAGCAGCCCGTCCGGCCGCAGGGCGCGCCGCACCTGCGCCAGCACGCCCGGCAGGTCATTGACGAATTGCAGCGCCAGCAGCGAGACGGCGAGGTCGATCGAATTCGGCGCGAGCGGCAGCGGCTCGCGGTCAACATCGGCGATCGCCACCGGCCGCAGCCGCTGACCGCGCGCGTCGAGGGTCGCCCGCAGCGCCGCGCCGGGCGTCGCCAGATCGATCCCCGAGGCAAAATCGCGATTGACCGCCGCCAGCCGCTCCGCGGCCTCGTCCGCCGCGTGGTCGAGCAGAAACGTCGCGGGCCCAAGCTTTTCCGCACGCGAAAGCCGCGCGCGGAGCAGTCCGCGATCGAACAGGACAGGCGTGGCGGGAGCGTCAGGCATGGCGCGGGTGGTACGCCCAATCCGCCGCGCTGACAATCCGATCCGCCGCCTTGAGAGTCCTCCCACGGCGAACTAACCTCGCCGGATGTCGAGCGACGCCGCGCCCTCCTCTGCCTTGAGCCGCCTCAGCGGCGCATGGCGCTCGTGCCGCGCGGCCGCCGCGACGGTGTCGCGCGCAGCCCTCGACGTCGCGCTGCCGACGCTGTGCGCCGCCTGCCGCGAGCCGGTCGCCGGCGACGGCCTGTGCGCTTCGTGCTGGGGGCGATTGTCGTTCATCGAACCGCCGTTCTGCCCGCGCCTCGGCATTCCGTTCGCCTACGATCCCGGCCCCGGCGTGCTGTCGATGCAGGCGAGCACAACGCCGCCGGCCTTCGACCGCGCCCGCGCCGCGGTCCGTTATGACGACGTCGCCAAAATGCTGGTTCACGCGCTGAAATATCAGGACCGCACCGACCTCGCGCCCACTTTAGGCCGCTGGATGACCCGCGCCGGCGATGAATTGCTGGCCGACGCCGACCTGCTGGTTCCGGTGCCGCTGCATTGGCGGCGGGCCTGGAGCCGGCGCTACAACCAGTCCGGGGCGCTGGCGGCGATCATCGCGCGGCATCGCCGTGTCCCGGTCGCGGGCGACGTGCTGCGCCGGGTGCGGCCGACGCAGCATCAGATCGGCCTGTCGAGAGCCGAACGCGCCGCCAATGTGCAAGGCGCCTTCGCCGTCGCGCCCGACCGGGCCGCCGACCTCGCCGGCCGCCGCGTCGTGCTGATCGACGACGTGCTCACCTCGGGCGCCACCGCCGACGCCTGCGCCCGCGCCCTGCGGCGCGGGAGGGCCCGACGGGTCGACGTGCTGGTGTTCGCTCGGGTTGTGGAGCCGACGCAAAGCCCCATATAATTCGCGACTTCACTGAAGAAAGCAGGCTCATGACCGCTGCGGTTGAAATTTTCACACGCCCCGGCTGCGGCTATTGCGCCGCGGCGCTGGCGCTGCTGAAGCGCAAGAACGTCGCCTTTACCCAGCATGACGCCGGCGCCGACCCGACGGCGCGTCAGCGGATGTACTATCGCGTCGGCCAGGGCGCGACCTTCCCGCAGATTTTCATCGGCGGCGTTCATATCGGCGGCTGCGACGACCTCTACGCGCTCGACCGCGAACGCAAGCTCGACGCGATGCTGGCCGGCGAAGGCGAAGGGGCGGTCTCGTGAACCCCGGCGCGCCGTTCGTCGCCGCCATGGTGCAGATGCGCACCGGCCTCATGCCGGGGCCGAGCTTCGCGCAGGCGGCGGAACTGATCCGCGAGGCGGCGCGGCAGGGCGCGGACTACGTGCAAACGCCCGAAGTCAGCAACATGATGCAATTGAACCGCGCCGCGCTGTTCGAGCATCTCGCCGTGCAAGACGACGACGCCTCGCTGAAAGCCTATCGCGATCTGGCGCGCGAATTGAAAATTCATTTGCATGTCGGCTCGCTGGCGCTGCGGGCGACACCGGAGCGAGCGGTCAACCGCTCGTTCCTGCTCTCGCCGAACGGCGACATCCTCGCCAGCTACGACAAGATCCACATGTTCGACATCGATCTCGGCAATGGCGAGAGCTACCGCGAATCCGCCAATTATCAGCCGGGCGACAGCGCGGTCATCACCGACCTGCCGTGGGGCCGCCTCGGCATGACGATCTGCTACGATGTGCGCTTCCCCTCGCTCTATCGCGCGCTGGCGGAAGCGGGCGCCTCGTTCCTCGCGGTGCCCTCCGCCTTCACGAAAAAGACCGGCGAGGCGCATTGGCACACGCTGCTGCGCGCCCGCGCCATCGAGAACGGCTGCTTCGTGTTCGCCGCCGCGCAGGCCGGGCTGCACGAGAACAAGCGCGAGACCTTCGGCCATTCGCTGATCGTCGATCCGTGGGGCGTGGTGCTGGCCGACGGCGGCACGGACGTTGGCGTTACGCTCGCGACCATCGACCCGACCAAGGTGCAGGCCGTGCGCAAGAATATTCCCTCGCTCCAGCACGGCCGCCGCTTCGGCATCACCGACACCAGCGACGCAACGAACCGCCTGCAAGCGGTGCGAGGCTCGGCATGATCAAATACGATCTGCGCTGCGAGCAGGGCCACGCTTTCGAAAGCTGGTTTCAGAGTTCGTCGGCCTACGAGTCCCAGCGCCGGCGCAAGCTGGTCGCCTGTCCGGCCTGCGGCTCGGTGAAGGTCGAGAAGGCGATCATGGCGCCGCGCCTGGCCGGCACCCGGAAGCGCGGTCGCGCCGCCGCGCCGCCCGAGGCCGCGCCGGCGGACGCGCCGGCGGACGCGCCGCCGCCCGCGCTGATGATGACGCAGGAACTAGAACTGCGCGCCAAGCTCAGGGAATTGCGCGACCATGTCGTCAAGACCGCCGACAATGTCGGCGAGCGCTTCCCCAACGAGGCGCGCAAGATGCACTACGGCGATATCGAGCACCGGCCGATCTACGGCGAGGCGTCGATGGACGAGGCCAAGTCGCTGATCGAGGAAGGCATCGAGGTGATGCCGCTGCCGGTGCTGCCGGAGGACCGGAACTGACGGCGTCTCACGCCGCGATCAACAGCGCGACGCCGACGACGATCAGCACGATGCCGCCGAGTTCGCGCAAGGACAGCGGCTGCTTGAACGAGTAATAGGACACGGCCTGCGCGAACAGCACCTCGACCAGCGCCAGGGTGCGGACGTTGGCGGCCGCCGTCAGCGCGAAGGCGAGAAACCAGAACTGCGAGGCGAACGCGCCGGTGAAGCCCGCCGCCATCGACGGCTTCCACATCCGCAGGATCCCGATCAGAATGCCGGGTGCGCGGGTCAGAAGGTAGACCGTGAGCACCAAGGTCTGCACGAACAGCCCGAACACCAGCGTATAGCTCGCCGCCGTGACGAACGAGACGCCGGGGACCGCGATGATGGCGCCGCGAAACCCGACCGCCGACAGCGCGAAGCAGGCCGCCGCCACCAGCCCCAGCACGGTCGGCTTGAGGCTGCCGAAACTCCTGGCGAAGCCTTTCGCGCCGGGCCGCAACGCGGTGATGACCACGCCGGCGGTGGCAATCACGATCGCCAGCACCTTCCAGCCGGTGAGATGATCGCCGAGAAACACGAATCCGAAGATCGCGGTCTGGATCGCCTCGGTCTTGAGATAGGCCGTGGTAACGACGAAGGATTGATCGTTCATCGCCGCCAGCATCAATCCGGTCGCCGCGATCTGCGCCAGCGCGCCGAGCAGGAGCCACGGCCAGAACGCCGCCCCAGGCGAGGGCAGCGCGTCGCCGGTGAAGATCAAGACGATCGCCAGGAACAGCACCGAGAACGGAAAGCCGAACAGAAAACGGATGTTGGTCGCGCCCCAGGTGCCGAGCGGCCCGGTCAGCGACCGCTGCATGGCGTTGCGCGCCACCTGCCCGAGGGCGGCGACGACGGTGAACGGAATCCAGAGCGATGCGATGGTGAACATAAGGGATGCGATCGGATCGGAGGGACGTGGGCCTTAAGACGATTCTTTCGTCATTGCGAGGAGCAAACTCCTGACGGGATTGCGCCTGACCTCAACTCTCCGCGCCTTCCGCCACCACCATGTAGTTGACGTCCATGTCGGACGATACGCTCCAGCGGTCGGCGAGCGGGCTGTAGACCACGCCAGCCTGTTCGGTGACGCCGAGCCGGCAGGCTTCCAGATGGCGCGCCAGTTCGTCCGGCGTGACGAACTTTTCCCATTGATGGGTGCCGCGCGGCAGCCAGCGCAGCACGTATTCCGCCCCGACGATCGCCAGCGCGAAGCTTTTCCAGGTGCGATTGAGCGTCGACACCACCATCAGGCCGCCCGGCTTGAGCACGGCAGCGCAGCGGGCAAGGAACGCGCCGACGTCGACGACGTGCTCGACCACCTCCATCGCCAGTACGATGTCGAAGCGCTCGCGCGGGTCCATCTCCTCCAGCGTGGTGCAGCGATAATCGACCGAAACCCGTGACTTGTCGGCGTGCAACTTCGCCGCCGCGATGTTGCTGGCCGACGGATCGACCCCGATCACCTCGGCGCCGAGCCGCGCCAGGGGCTCGCATAACAGGCCGGCGCCGCAGCCGATATCCAGCACCCGCAACCCGGCGAGACAGTTCAGGCTGCGGGCGTCGCGGTCGAACTTGCGGCAGGAGGCGTCGCGGATGAAGGTCAGCCGCAGCGGGTTGATCTTGTGCAGCGGCGCCATTTTTCCGCGCGGATCCCACCATTCCGCCGACAGTTTCGAGAATTTCTCGATCTCGGCGGGGTCGACGCTCGGACGGGACGCGCCGGGAAGCTCTGTTTGCATGGTCATGATCGGCGCGCGCCTCCTGTGATCGCGCGGACTGCGGTTACCCGGACTGCGGTTACCGGATCCCGCCGGCCGGCGCAAACCGGTTGCCTGCCCGTCGGCCCGCCGGTATGTATACGCGCCTTTCGGCGCCGCGGCACGTCGGAGCCGCACCATATCTTGTTGTCCTCAAGGAACATACCATCCGCCATGGGCCGGCTTGTCATGAAATTCGGCGGCACCTCCGTCGCCAACATCGAACGCATCCGCAATGTCGCCCGGCACGTCAAGCGCGAGGTCGACGCCGGCCACGAGGTCGCCGTGGTGGTGTCGGCGATGTCCGGCAAGACCAACGAGCTGGTGGCCTGGTGCCGCGACGCCTCGCCGATGCACGACGCGCGCGAATATGACGCCGTGGTCGCCTCCGGCGAGCAGGTGACCTCCGGGCTTCTGGCCATCGCCTTGCAGGCGCTGGGCGTCCAGGCCCGTTCCTGGCAGGGCTGGCAGATTCCGATCAAGACCTCGGACGCCCACGCCTCGGCCCGGATCCTCGACATCGACGGCGGCGAGATCGTCAAGCGCTTCGCCGACCGCAAGGAGGTGGCGGTGATCGCCGGTTTCCAGGGCATCAATCCGCAAACCGGCCGCATCACCACGCTGGGCCGCGGCGGCTCGGATACCTCGGCGGTGGCGATCGCCGCCGCCATCAAGGCCGACCGCTGCGACATCTATACCGACGTCGACGGCGTCTACACCACCGATCCGCGCATCGTGCCGAAGGCCCGCCGCCTCGACAAGATCGCCTTCGAGGACATGCTGGAGCTGGCCTCGCTGGGCGCCAAGGTGTTGCAGGTGCGCTCGGTCGAACTCGGCATGGTCCACAACATGCCGATCTTCGTCCGTTCCTCCTTCGACGAGCCCGACGCGATCGATCCCCATGCCACACCGCCCGGAACGCTGATTTGCAGCGAGGAAGAAATGATGGAAAGCCACGTCGTCACCGGAATCGCCTTCTCCAAGGACGAGGCGCAGATTTCGGTCCGCCAGATCGAGGACAAGCCCGGCGTCGCCGCGGCGATTTTCGTGCCGCTGGCGAGCGCCAACATCAACGTCGACATGATCGTTCAGAACGTCTCCGAGGACGGCAAGACCACCGACCTCACCTTCACCGTGCCGGCGGCGGATTTCGACCGCGCCAAGGAAACCATTGCCGCCGCCAGGGACAAGATCGGCTATGCCCGGCTCGACAGCGCCGGCGACGTCGCCAAGGTGTCGGTGATCGGCTCGGGGATGCGCAGCCACGCCGGCATCGCCGCCAAGGCGTTCGCGGCGCTGGCGGAGCGCGGCATCAACATCCGCGCCATCACCACCTCGGAAATCAAGTTCTCGGTGCTGATCGACACCGCCTACACTGAACTCGCCGTCCGCACGCTGCATTCGCTGTACGGGCTCGACAAGGCGTAGCAGGTTGTTAAAAACCTGCCAGGTTCGGCTTTTATCTCAGTCGTGTCCCGGGCGCGATGCAGCGTGTAACGCTGCGTCGCGGAACCGGGATCGTCGCGAATACCGTGGCTGGAACGGCCCCGGTTCTGCGCAGCGTCACTTCGTGCCGCAGCGCGTCTGGGGCACGGGGCCATAACCCGACGCGGAGGCGGCCGTGAATGACATTGTCAGCGCCGCCAACGCTTTCCTGCTGGTGTTCGCGGGCCTGTTCCCGATCGTCAACCCGATCGGCGGCGCGCCGATCTTCCTGCGCCTCACCTCGGCGACCCCGACGGATCGGCTGGCGCTGGCCCGCGGCGTCGCCCTCAACAGTTTTCTGCTGTTGCTGGGATCCATGATCGTCGGCTCCCACGTGCTGGAATTCTTTGGCATCACGCTGCCCATCGTCCGCGTCGCCGGCGGCAGCGTGGTGGCGGCCTTCGCCTGGCAGCTCCTGCATTCCAACGAGGAGCTTGAGGACCGGCGCAGCGTCACCGACCACACGCCGGGCGCCGACGTCGACGCCTTCTATCCGCTGACCATGCCGCTGACGGTGGGGCCGGGCTCGATTTCGGTGGCGATCACGCTGGGCAGCCAGCGCCCGGCCGGCGGCGCCGCTTTCGGCGATTTCGCGCTGCTGGCGATGGCGGCGGTGGCGGGCCTCGCGGCCGTCGCGGCGTCGATCTACGTCTGCTATCGCTTCGCCGGCAATCTGGTGGCCGTGCTCGGCCGCCGCGGCACCAGCGTGGTGATGCGGTTATCGGCTTTCATCCTGCTCTGCATCGGCCTCCAGATCATCTGGAACGGCTACATCGCCCTCACCGCCCCGGCCGCCGGTTGAGAGCCCGTCCCCCGCGGACCGTCCGGGGATACCGCCCGGCATCTCCGCCGCCGCCGGACTGGCAGGGGTTTTGCTTGGCAAAACAAGCCGCAATTCGCTATACGGCCTGCATGGGGGCTTCAGCGCAGGAACTGGCGTTCCCCGTCGCCCGAAAATGCCGTTTTGCGCGCCGTGGCGACCGTTTGAGTGGCGTCGTCTATTGATTTCGAAGGTACGGGTCCAGGGCGGAGCAACCGTCGCGGTCCGAAGGGAAGGATATCGGGCACATGCGGAGCGCGTCGGGCGGCCCCCGCGTCTTGCTGAGACGGCTCCGCGAGGTGATGGCGGAGCAGGTCAGCGCTCAGGAGCGCCTCGACAAGATCGTGGTGCTGATCGCCGCCAACATGGTGGCGGAAGTCTGCTCGACCTATGTGCTGCGCATCGACAACACCCTGGAACTCTACGCCACCGAGGGTCTGAACCGCGACGCCGTCCACCAGACCGTGCTCAACGCCCATGAGGGCCTGGTCGGCCTGGTCGCCAGCGAAGCCCAGCCGCTGAACCTGTCCGACGCCCACAGCCATCCGGCGTTCTCGTTCCGGCCGGAAACCGGCGAGGAAATCTACAATTCCTTCCTCGGCGTGCCGATCCTGCGCGCCGGCAACACGCTGGGCGTGCTGGTGGTGCAGAACCGCGCCAAGCGCACCTATGTCGAGGAAGAAGTCGAGGCGTTGCAGACCACCGCGATGGTGCTCGCCGAGATGATCGCCTCCGGCGAACTGTCCGCGCTGGCGCGGCCGGGCGCCGAGCCCGCCGCCCGCCATCCCCAGCACAAGGCCGGCTCGATCCTGTCAGACGGCATCGCGCTGGGCCACGTCGTGCTGCACGAGCCGCGCGTCGTCATCACCAATTACATCGCGGAAAATCTGCCGCAGGAAATCAAGCGGCTCGACGATGCGCTCGCCAAGCTGCGCGCCGACCTCGACCGGATGCTGGAGCGCGGCGACGTCGCCGACGGGGGCGAGCACCGCGACGTGCTCGAAGCCTATCGCATGTTCGCCAACGATCACGGCTGGTCGCACAAGCTGCACGAGGCGGTCGCCACCGGCCTCACCGCCGAGGCCGCCGTCGAGCGCGTGCAGTCCGACACCCGCGCCCGCATGCTGCGCTCGACCGACCCCTATCTGCGCGACCGTCTGCACGACCTCGAAGACCTCGGCCATCGCCTGATGCGGCAGTTGGTCGGGCAGGATCACGCGCCGTCGCGCGAGCAACTGCCCGACAACGCCATCCTGATCGCGCGCTCGATGGGGCCGGCGGCGCTACTCGATTACGATCGCAAGCGGCTGCGCGGCCTGGTGCTGGAGGAAGGCACCGCCAATTCCCACGTCTCCATCGTGGCGCGGGCGCTGGGCATTCCGGCGGTGGGCGAGGTGCCGAACGCCGCCGGCCTCGCCGATCCCGGCGACGCCATCATCGTCGACGGCACCGCTGGCTCGATCTATGTCCGCCCCTCGGCGGAAGTGGAATCCGCCTATGCCGAGCGGGTGCGTTTTCGCGCCCGGCGGCAGGCGCAATATTCGGCGCTGCGCGACCGCCCGACCGTCACCAAGGACGGCCAGCCGGTCGAACTGCTGCTCAACGCCGGCCTGGTCATCGACCTGCCGCACATCGAGGACACCGGCTGCGGCGGCATCGGCCTGTTCCGCACCGAGTTGCAATTCATGGTCGGACAGAGCTTGCCGCGCTCGGCCGAGCAACTGGCGCTGTATCGCGCCGTGCTCGATGCCGCCGGCAAGAAGCCGGTGACGTTCCGCACCCTCGACATCGGCGGCGACAAGGCGCTGCCTTACATGGAAACCGTAATCGAGGAGAATCCGGCGCTGGGCTGGCGCGCCATCCGCCTCGGCCTCGACCGGCCCGGCCTGCTGCGCGGGCAGGTGCGCGCGCTGCTGCGCGCCGGCGGCGGCCGCGCGCTGAAGATCATGTTTCCGATGATCTCGGAAGTGGCGGAGTTCGATCGGGCCAAGCTGATCGTCGAGCGCGAACTCACCTATCTGCGCCAGCACGGCCATACGCTACCGGAGCGCATCGATCTCGGCACCATGATCGAGGTGCCGGCGCTGCTGTATCAACTCGACGAACTGCTCGCCAAGGTGGATTTCGTCTCGGTCGGCTCCAACGATCTGTTCCAGTTCATGTTCGCGGTCGATCGCGGCAACTCGAAGGTTTCGGATCGCTTCGACACGCTGTCGGCGCCGATCCTGCGCGCGCTGCGCGACATCATCCGCAAGGCCGACGCCGCGCGCCGCGCCGCGTCGCTGTGCGGCGAGATGGCCTCGACGCCGATCGGCGCGCTGGCGCTGATCGCGCTGGGCTACCGCACCCTGTCGCTGTCGGCCACCGCGCACGGTCCGGTCAAGGCGCTGGTCCTCGACCTCGACGCCGGGAAAGCCGCGACGCTGATGACGGCGCTGCTCGACGCGCCCGCCGGCAGCGTCTCGATCCGCCAGGAGCTGAAACGGTTCGCCGACGCCGAAGGGCTGTCGTTGTAGCGAGGCTCATCCGCCCGCTCCGCCCTCGCCCTTTCATCGAGACATCCCATGCTGCCCGAAGCCAAACTCGACATCCTGCTGGCACGCCACGCCGAACTCGAAGCCCAGTTGCTGGGCGACGTCGGCGCGGAGAATTACGTGCGGATGACGCGCGAACTGGCCGACCTCAATCCGGTGATCGAGGCGGTGAAAGCCTATCGCGCCGCCGTCGCCGAACTGGCCGGCATCGACGCCATGGTCGATGATCCCGCGACCGACGCCGAGATGCGCGACCTCGCCGAAGCCGAGCGCCCCGAGCTGGAAGCCCGCCGCGACGACCTGATGCAGCAGATCCGCGTCGCGCTGCTGCCGAAGGACGCGATGGACGAGCGCAACGTCATCCTCGAAATCCGCGCCGGCACCGGCGGCGACGAAGCCTCGCTGTTCGCCGGCGACCTGTTCCGGATGTACGAGCGCTTCGCCGCATTGCAGGGCTGGCGCGTCGAGGTGATTTCCGCGAGCGAAGGCACCGTCGGCGGCTACAAGGAAATCATCGCCGAGGTGCAGGGACGCGGGGCCTTCGCCAAACTGAAATTCGAATCCGGCGTGCATCGCGTGCAGCGGGTGCCGGACACCGAAACCCAAGGCCGCATCCACACCTCGGCGGCGACGGTGGCGGTGCTGCCGGAGGCCGAGGAGGTCGACGTCGCCATCCGCAACGAGGATCTGCGGATCGAGACCATGCGCGCGCAGGGAGCGGGCGGCCAGCACGTCAACAAGACCGAATCTGCGATCCGCATCACCCATCTGCCGACCGGCATCGTGGTGATGATGCAGGACAGCCGCTCCCAGCATAAGAATCGCGCCAGCGCCATGAACATCCTGCGCTCGCGGCTTTACGACGCCGAGCGCCAGCGGCTCGATTCCGAACGCTCCGCCGACCGCCGCGGCCAGGTCGGCTCCGGCGACCGTTCCGAGCGCATCCGCACCTACAACTTCCCGCAAGGCCGCGTCACCGACCACCGCATCAACCTGACGCTCTACAAGCTGCCGCAGGTGATCGCCGGCGAGAGCTTAAGTGAACTGATCGACGCCCTGACCACCGAGCATCAGGCCGCGCAACTGGCGGCGCAGGGCGCGGCGGGTTAGCGGCTTTCCGCGCTTGACGGAACGATCCATCGTCATGCGCGGACTTGATCCGCGCATCCATCTTCTTCAAAAAACGATGGATTGCCGGGTCAAGCCCGGCAATGACGTTCCCGCCAGAATATGAAGCGCCATGGCCGTGGATTTCTCGCATGCAGGACGGACCGTCGAGGCGGCGCGCCGCGCGCTCGCCGCCCGATTGCGCAACGGTGGTGTCGATTCGCCGGAACTCGATGCCCGCCTGCTCATCGGCGCGGTGCTCGGGCTCGACCTCACCGGCCTGATTGCTCAAGCCGCGCGCCGGCTGACGGCGGACGAGCAGATGCGTCTCGACCGCTGGGCGGCGCGGCGGATCGCCGGCGAGCCGGTCGCGCGGCTGCTCGGCCGCAAGGAATTCTGGGGGCTCGATTTCGCGCTTTCGCCGGCGACGCTGGTGCCGCGCCCGGACACCGAGACGATCGTGGAGGCCGCGCGCGACATCGTCCGCGCCGACGGCAGGCAGGACGATGCGCTGCGCATCGTTGACATCGGCACCGGGTCCGGCGCGATCCTGCTGGCGCTGCTGCGCGAGCTTCCCCGCGCGACCGGCGTCGGCACCGACATCAGCCTCGATGCCTTGCGCACCGCCCGCGACAACGCCGTCCGGCTCGGACTTTCCGGACGCATCGCGTTCGTCGCCGGCGACTATCTCGCCGCGCTCGCGGGGCCGTTCGATCTCATCATCTCCAACCCACCCTATATTCCCTCGGGCGATATCGCCGCGCTCGCCGTCGAAGTCCGCGAGCACGATCCGCGCCGCGCCCTCGACGGCGGCGGCGACGGGCTCGACGCCTATCGCACGATCGCCCGTCAGGCGGCCGGCCTTTTGGCGGACGGCGGGACGCTGATCCTGGAAATCGGCCAGCATCAGGGCGACGACGTCACGCGGCTGGCGGATGCGGCCGGCCTCGCGCCCCACGGCCGGCCCCGCGCCGATCTGGGCGGCGTGCCGCGCGCCCTCGCGTTTCGCCGTTCGCCGCGATAAAGTCCGGTTGGATCACAAAAAAACCTCTTGGAATATCGTCCCGGAACGACTACGTTCACTACATAATATTGGTTCAGGGGGATCGACCCTCCCGGTTGACGGGATCGAGGTCGAGGCTTTCGGAAAGAGAGCGTCCCTGACAAAAGGTTCCAGAAGTCGGTCCTGATCGCGCGCAATAGCCGAGAGAATTGCGCCGCCGAGTGGCCGCGAAGCCGACGAAAGCGCACTCTCATACGCTTGAGAACCATACGAAACATATTCATACGTGATGAAGGCAAGCTCCGGATGGAGCAGGCTCGCAGGTGATCGGGCCGTTGGTAACCAGGCGCGCGGGGCAACCGGGCATACGGATTCATGGAGCAGGCGGGCCGATGTGAACCGGCCAGTAGCGCATCGGGCGCAGCGGTTGGGAAACGCGCCATGGAGCATGATCCCGGAAGGTGGAAGCCGGTTTCCGGACAAGCTTGACCAACAAGACGAGAGGCGACCACACCGGACGGCGACCGCAGCGGATCGTTATCCGGATTCACTTGTTATCAAGGCGGCAAATCAAGGATCGGTAAAAGGCGACAGATGAGAAACGGTCAGAACAACAAGCGGATGCGCGGCCGGAACAACAATAATAATAACAACAGCAACCGGCGCGGCCAGAATCCGATGACACGGGTTTTCGAGTCCAACGGACCGGATATCAAGATTCGCGGCACGGCCTCTCATATCGCCGAGAAATACGTTCAACTGGCCCGCGACGCGCGCGGCTCCGGCGACCCGGTCGCCTCGGAAAATTATTACCAGCACGCCGAGCATTATTTCCGCCTGATCGCCGCCGCTCAGGAACAGTTCCGCCAGAACCAGCCGCAGCAGCAGCCGCGCAACGACCTCGATATCGCCGATGACGGCGAGGAGGCCGGCGACGGCTATTCCAGCTTCGGCGCCGAGCCGGGCTTCGTGCCGGTGCAGCAGCAGCAGCCGTTTCCGCCGCGTGAACAACGCGACCGCCCGCGCGAGCAGCGCTTCCAGCCCCGCGACAACGAGCAGCCGCGCGAACAGCCGCAGCCGGGCGAACGCGCCTATCGCGAGCAGCAGGCGCAGCCGGACTATCCGGCGCAGCCGGCGATGCCCCCGCTCGACAGCGGCGTCGACCGGCTGCCGTCGTTCATCACCGGCGGACAGCCGCAGCCCGGCAACGGCTTCGAATCGAACGCCCAGCCGAGCGGCGAGCGTTTCCCGCCGCGCCGCCGCCGCCGCCCCCACGCGCCGCGCCCCGAGGCTGCCGCCGCGCCCGCCGCGGCCGCGGAAGAAATCAATCCCGGTAACGAATAAGCATCGGGCGGCGATGCTCGTCCGCGCGTCATCGCGAGCCAAGCGAAGCGACCGGTTCCTCTTTGGTGGCTTCCGGATTGCTTCGCTCACAATGATGGTGAGCGCTACGCCCGCACCGAGCGCGGGTCGCGCGGGCCCCAGCGGCCGGCTTCGACCAGCGCGAGGAAGCGCGCGAGGGTGTCGTTGAACAGCGCCGGCTCCTCCTGATTGAGGACGTGGCCGGTCTTGGGAAACATCGCCAGCCCCGAGGCCGCGATGTGTCGCTTCAGGAACAGACTGGACTCGATGCAGGCATCGTCCTCGTCGCCGACGACGATCAGCGTCGGCGTCGCCAGCCGTTGCAGTTGCGCCGCGTAGTCCGACAGGGGCGGCCGGCCGCCCTGGAAATTGCGCATGGTGAAGGCGGAGCCTGTCGCATCGCGCCGCGCCAGCGCCTCGTAAAATTCCTGGAAGCCGCGCGGGTCCTTGACCAGGAACGGAATCCGCCCCGGCGTCATGCCGGCGAGCCGCGCCAGCGTCGCGCCGCCCTCGCGCGCGAAGCGCTCCGCGTCCGTCCGGCATTGGTCGCGGAACGCCTGCAGCCGCGCGGCCTCGAAGCCTGATCCCGCGCCGGCCAAAGTCAGCGACAGGGCGCGCTCCGGCGCTTTCAATGCCGCTTGCAGCGACGAATAGGCGCCCATCGACAGGCCGACCAGATGCGCCGCCGGGATGCTCAAATGATCGAGCACCGCCAGCGCGTCGTCGCGAAAATGCTCCCAGCGATAAGCGGCGTCGTCGGCGGGGATGTCGGATGGCGCATAGCCGCGCGCCGAATAGGCGATGCAACGATGGCCACGCGAAAAATGGCGCATCTGCGGTTCCCAACTCGCGCCGTCGGCGGCGAATTCATGGACGAACAGGATCGCGGTGCCGTGGCCCGCTTCCTCGTAGTGGAGGCGGACGCCGTCACCGGCGGGAGCGTAAGGCATGGCGAGGTCCTCAAGGCAAGACATTGGAACAAGGCATCGGAACCTCGCCACGTTACGCGATCCCCGCGCCGACTCGCCCGCGCGCGATGCAGGGCTGCCATGAGGGCGGCCGGCCGCGCCCGCGGGACGAAATTGCCGCCGCCGCCCCTTCCGTTCGGCGCGGCCGGTTCCCACATTCGGATCAAGCCGCTTCTCGCAAA
This sequence comes from Xanthobacteraceae bacterium, assembly GCA_023954195.1. GTDB lineage: Bacteria > Pseudomonadota > Alphaproteobacteria > Rhizobiales > Xanthobacteraceae > 62-47. Next base: position 280,263 of record JAMLIK010000003.1, on the reverse strand, counting down.
AGGCGGCGACGACCGTGTGCGGCTTGGGCAACGTCAAGGCCGTAGCGGACCCAGAGACGATGCCGGCGGCGTGCCTTCGGGGCGGGCCGGCAGGCTGAGGGACCATCACCGATGAACGTGGAAAAATATACCGAACGGGTGCGCGGCTTTATCCAGTCGGCGCAATCGCTGGCCATGCGCGAGGGCCATCAACAATTCTCGCCGTTGCACATCCTGAAAGTTTTGCTCGACGACAGCGAGGGACTGGCGGGCGGTCTGATCGATCGCGCCGGCGGCAATTCGCGCGCCATCCTCAAGGCGACCGAGGCCGAGCTGGACAAGCTGCCGAAGGTGTCCGGCGCCGGCGCCGGCCAGATCTATCTGGCGCCGGCGACGGCGCGCGCCTTCGACGCCGCCGAAAAGGCCGGCGAGAAGGCCGGCGACAGCTTCGTCACCGTCGAGCGGCTGCTGCTGGCGCTGGCGCTCGACAAGGACAGCGAGGCCGGCAAGATCCTGGCCAAGGGCGGCGTCACCGCGCAGAACCTCAACGCCGCCATCAACGCGCTGCGCAAGGGCCGCACCGCGGATTCGGCGACCGCCGAGAACGCCTATGACGCGCTGAAGAAATACGCCCGCGACCTGACTCAGGCGGCGCGCGACGGCAAGCTCGATCCGGTGATCGGCCGCGACGAGGAAATCCGCCGCACAATTCAGGTGCTGTCGCGGCGCACCAAGAACAATCCCGTGCTGATCGGCGAGCCCGGCGTCGGCAAGACCGCCATCGTCGAGGGGCTGGCGCTGCGCATCCTCAACGGCGACGTGCCGGAGAGCCTGAAGGACAAGAAGCTGCTGTCGCTCGACATGGGCGCGCTGATCGCCGGCGCGAAGTACCGCGGCGAGTTCGAGGAGCGGCTGAAGGCGGTGTTGTCGGAAGTGACGTCGGCGGAAGGCGGCATCATCCTGTTCATCGACGAGATGCATACGCTGATCGGCGCCGGCAAGGCCGACGGCGCGATGGATGCCTCGAACCTGCTGAAGCCGGCGCTGGCGCGCGGCGAGCTGCACTGCATCGGCGCCACCACGCTGGACGAATACCGCAAGCACGTCGAGAAGGACGCCGCCCTGGCGCGGCGCTTCCAGCCGGTGTTCGTGTCCGAGCCCACGGTGGAAGACACCATCTCGATCCTGCGCGGGTTGAAGGACAAGTACGAGCAGCATCACGGCGTGCGGATTGCTGATTCCGCGCTGGTGGCGGCGACGACGCTGTCGAACCGCTACATCACCGACCGCTTCCTGCCCGACAAGGCCATCGACCTGGTCGACGAGGCGGCGGCGCGGCTGAAGATGCAGGTCGACTCCAAGCCGGAAGAACTCGACAACATCGACCGCGAGGTGGTGCGGCTGAAGATCGAGCAGGAGGCGCTGAAGAAGGAGCATGACGCCGGCTCCAAGACGCGCCTCGAAAACCTGGAGAAGGAACTGGCCGACCTGGAGAAGAAGTCGGCGGACCTGACCTCGCGCTGGAACGCCGAGAAGGGCAAGCTGTCCGACGCCGCGAAACTCAAGAGCGAACTGGATCAGGCGCGCAGCGACCTCGCCAACGCCCAGCGCCGCGGCGAATACCAGAAGGCCGGCGAACTGGCCTATGGCCGCATTCCCGAACTGGAGAAGCGGCTCGCCGACATCGAGGCGAGCGAGAGCTCGACCATGATGGAGGAGACCGTCACCGCCGACAACGTCGCCCAGGTGGTGTCGCGCTGGACCGGCGTGCCGGTCGACAAGATGCTCGAAGGCGAGAAGGAGAAGCTGCTGCGCATGGAGCAGAGCCTCGGCGAGCGCGTCATCGGTCAGGCCGAGGCGGTGCGCGCTGTTTCAACGGCCGTGCGTCGTGCCCGCGCGGGCTTGCAGGACCCGAACCGGCCGATGGGCTCGTTCATGTTCCTGGGCCCCACCGGCGTCGGCAAGACCGAGTTGACCAAGGCGCTCGCGGCCTATCTGTTCGACGACGAGAACGCGATGGTGCGCATCGACATGTCGGAATACATGGAGAAGCACTCGGTTTCGCGGCTGATCGGCGCGCCTCCGGGCTATGTCGGCTACGACGAGGGCGGCGCACTGACCGAGGCGGTGCGGCGGCGGCCCTATCAGGTGGTGCTGTTCGACGAGATCGAGAAGGCGCATCCGGATGTGTTCAACGTGCTGTTGCAGGTGCTCGACGACGGCCGCCTGACCGACGGTCAGGGCCGCACGGTGGATTTCCGCAACACACTGATCATCATGACCTCGAACATCGGCTCCGAGTTCCTGGTCAATCAGCCGGAGGGCGAGGACACCGGTGCGGTGCGCGGCCAGGTGATGAATCTGGTGCGAGGGCATTTCCGTCCCGAATTCCTCAACCGCATCGACGAGATCATCCTGTTCCACCGCCTGCAACGCAGCGAGATGGGCGCGATCGTCGCGATCCAGTTCAAGCGGCTGCAAAAGCTGCTGGAGGACCGCAAGATCACGCTCGATCTGAGCGCCTCGGGCCGCGACTGGCTGGCGGAGAAGGGTTGGGATCCGGCCTACGGCGCGCGTCCGCTGAAGCGGGTGATCCAGCGCAGCGTGCAGGATCCGCTGGCCGAGATGATCCTCGCCGGCGAGGTGCGCGACGGCGACCACGTCAAGATCGCCGCCGGCAAGGGCGGGCTGACCTTCAACGGCAAGCTGGCGAAGCCCGAGATCGAGGACGACTTCCCCGATCTGCCGACCGGCAAGCTCGCGATCAACTGATCGTCGCGTGGCGACTCACGTCAAGCACGGCGGGCCCGATCCAGCGCAAGTTGGATCGGGCCCGCGGCGTTTTCAGCTCGATGGAGCCCCGGCTCCGACATCTTCCCCGGTCCGGTCCGTTTATCGCTCGCGCTGAAGCGTCGGAGACGTCGGCACCAGCACCGGGCCGAGCGCGGGAATCAGCCGCGTCCGCTCCCGGCCCGCCGGGATCGGGCGATAGACCTGCTTGGTCGCCTCGACGATATGGACGCCGGCGACCGGCAGCGGCAGCACCGCGCCCATCCGCTCCCATGCCAGCGCCGAGCGCAAGAACCAGCCGCGCCCGATCGGCGGCATGAACAACGCCTCGCCCCAGACGGTCGGCGTGAACCAGGTCTGCCGCAACAGGTCGGTGATCTGGGTGCGCGAATAGGGGCGGCCGTGACCGAACGGCGTCGCCTCGGTGCGGGTCCAGACGCCGCGCCGGTTCGGCACCACCGCCATCATGCGGCCGGACGGCGCCAGCACCCGCCAGACCTCGCGCAGCAGCGCCTGCGGATCGTCCGACATTTCCAGCGCGTGGACCAGCAGAACGCGATCCACCGCCGCGTCGGGCAGCGGCAGCGACAACTCGTCCACCAGCGAGGCGAGAGCGGGACGGCCTGTCGGCCATTTCAGCACGCCTTGCGCCGCCGGCATCATCGCGATGCAGCGCTCGGCGTCGTCACGGAACAGGCCGAGATACGGCGTCGGATAGCCGAGGCCGAGCACGCGCGCGCCCTGCGCCTCCGGCCATGAGGCGCGAATGCCGCGATTAATCAGGCGCCGGGCCACGATGCCGAGACGCCGGGAATAGAAATCGCGCAGGTCGATCACATCGAGAGCCATGCCTGCAATGTATCGCGTTTTCGAGCGAAGTGGATACCGCCGGGCGACGAGTTGCGATAGTCTCGTCGGATTGCAACACACGGAGATGTCATGGCCGCCGAGATTCGTCTGTTCCCCTGCCTGTCGGATAATTTCGGCTATCTCATTCACGATCCGGCGAGCGGAGCAACCGCATCGATCGACGCGCCGGAAGCCGCGCCGGTCATCAAGGCGCTGCAACGCGAGGGCTGGCACCTGACGGACATTCTCGTCACCCATCACCACGCCGATCACGTCGGCGGCATCAGTGAGTTGAAACAGAAATACGATTGCCGCGTCGTCGCGCCGCACGACAAGACCGCCGCCATTCCCAAGGTCGACGAGCGCGTCAAGGAGGGCGACACGGTGATGATCGGCACGCTGACCGCGCGGGTGCTGGAAACGCCGGGCCACACCCTCGATCACATCAGCTATGTGTTCGATGACGCCCGCGCGCTGTTCGCCGCCGACACGCTGTTCTCGATCGGCTGCGGGCGGGTGTTCGAGGGCACCTATCCGATGATGTGGGACTCGCTGTTGAAACTGCGCGCGCTGCCGGACGACATGCGGCTCTATTGCGGCCACGAATACACCGCTTCCAACGTCAAGTTCGCGCTCGGGATCGAGCCGAACAATCCGGCGCTGCAAGCCCGCGCCAGGGACGTCGACGCGCTGCGCGCCGCCGGGAAGCCGACGATTCCGGTGCTGCTCGGCGCGGAAAAGAAGGCCAATGTGTTCTTGCGCGCCGATGCGCCGGAGGTCGCCAGCGTCGTCGGCCTCGCCGGCAAGAGCGCCGCCGAGGTGTTCGGCGAATTGCGCGAGCGCAAGAACAGGTCGTGACATGCCGGCTCTCACCGCCGCCGAAGTCATCGCGCGGCTCGGCCTGAAGCCGCACCCGGAAGGCGGGCATTTTCGCGAGACGTTTCGCGATTGCCGTTGTGATGCGGAAGGACGCGCCGCCTCCACGGCAATCTACTTCCTGCTGGCGCGCGGCGAACGCTCGCATTGGCATCGAATCGACGCCGTGGAGACGTGGCACTTCTATGCGGGCGCCCCGCTGCGATTGGAGATCGCGAGCGAGACCGGACGCCGTACCGTGCGATTGGGACCGGACATCGTCTCGGGTGAGCAACCGCAGGCCATGGTGCCGGCGCATGCCTGGCAAGCCGCCGAGAGCACCGGCGCGTGGACGCTGGTCGGCTGCACCGTCGCCCCCGGATTCGAATTCGCGCAATTCGAACTGGCGCCGCCGCACTGGTCGCCGCCCGGCTAAACGCGCCTGCGAAACAGATCCTTCGCCGCGATCAATCCGCCGCCGGCGATCAGCAGGGCCGCGAGCGCGATCGCCATGGTCGCCTGCGCGTATCCGGCGACGATCAGGAAACCGGTCGACAGCAGCGGCGTCGCATAGGACGCGGCGCCGATCACCCGAATCTCGCCGTGCTTCATGCCGACATCCCACGCGAAAAACGCCGCTCCGACCGGCCCGAGACCGAGCAGCAGGATCGCCAGCCATTGCAGCGCGCTTTCCGGCCACACCGTGGTCTCAGCGCCGAGGTGGACGATCGCCGCGAGCAGCGCGGTGGCGAGACAGAAGCCCGCGACCGCGTCGGTCGGCACCGCCTTCAGTTTTCGCGACAACACCGAATAGGCCGCCCACACGAACGCGGCGACGAACGCCGCGACGAAGCCGGGAATTTGCGCGGGCGTGTATTGCACGCCGGTATTGCCCGCGAACAGCAAGACCGTCCCGGCCAGTCCCAGCAGCGCGCCGACGACATGATGCCGCGCCAGCCGCTCGCCGGGCAACAGCGCCGAGAACAGCACGATCAGGAGCGGCCAGAGATAGTTCAGGAGTCCCGCCTCCGCCGGCGGCGCCAGCCGCAGCGACAGGAAATACAGCGCGTGATAGCCGAACAGCCCGCCGATGCCGACCGCCCAGGCGATCGCCGGCAGCCGCGACGCGCGCGCCGCGCCGCCACGCAACAGCACCGTCGCGCTTCCGACCAAGCCGCCGACCGCGAACGTCATCGCGGCAAGCTGGAACGCGGGAATGCGGCCGGTCGCCACGGTCAAAACGGCCAGCAGCGACCACATGACGATCGCTGTCAGTCCGATCAGGGTGGCGTTGCGGGAGGTCATGCGGGCTGAGACCGACTCAAAATGGAGCACGCAAGATCAAACAACCTCGGTGTCGTCCTCGCGAAGGCGAGGATCCATAACCCCGGCATCGGAAATTCGAATGATTTCGCCCGATTGACCAAGTCGAAACGCTGCGGCGTATGGTCCCCGCCTTCGCGGGGACGACCATCTTCTTTCGAGGCCCTCCCCCGCATGCGGAGGAGGGAAGGTTTGCCAAACCATTCGACTGACGACGCCGCGTCGGCTCAAACCATGTACTGGCCGCCGTTGATCGACAACGTCGAGCCGGTGATGAAGCCGGCGTCGTCGGAGGCGAGGAAAACCACGGCGCGGGCGATTTCCTCGGGCTCGCCGAGACGGCTGGTCGGGATCAACGGAATGATGCTCTTGTCGAGCACTTCCTTCGGCACCGCCTGCACCATCTCGGTATTGATGTAGCCCGGACAGATCGCGTTGACGGTGATGCCGCCCTTGGCGTTTTCCAGCGCGAGCGCCTTGGTGAAGCCGATATCGCCGGCCTTGGCGGCGGAATAGTTGACCTGGCCGAACTGGCCCTTCTGACCGTTGATCGACGAGATGTTGACAATGCGCCCGAATTTTCGCGCCCGCATGCCCTCGATCACGGGACGGGTCATGTTGAACAGCGAGCCGAGGTTGGTGTTGATGACGGCGCTCCATTGCTCGACGGTCATCTTGTGGAACGCGCCGTCCTTGGTGATGCCGGCATTGTTGACGAGGATGTCGATCGGCCCGAGATCGGCCTCGACTTTCTTGATGCCCTCGCCGCAGGCATCGAACGAACTGACGTCCCATTTGTAGACCGGGATGCCGGTCTCCGCCTTGAACTTCTCCGCCGCCGCATCGTTTCCGGCATAGCTCGCGGCAACCTTGTATCCGGCCGCCTTCAGCGCCTTGCTGATCGCCGCGCCAATTCCCCTCGTCCCACCGGTCACCAATGCAACACGCGCCATCGTATCCTCCTCGATATCCTTTGACTCCGCCGACATGCCATCGCCGGTTCCGCCATCTTCACGACAAAAAATGCCCGGCGCAAGGCCGGGCATTGATACTCAGTCAGAAACTGTCGGATCGCCGCGCCGTCAGTTGCGCTCGACGCACATCGCGATGCCCATGCCGCCGCCGATGCACAGCGTGGCCAGGCCCTTCTTGGAATCGCGCTTCTGCATTTCGTGCAGCAGGGTCACCAGCACGCGCGCGCCGGAAGCGCCGACCGGATGGCCGATGGCGATGGCGCCGCCGTTGACGTTGACCTTGGAGGTATCCCAGCCGAGGTCCTTGTTGACCGCGCAAGCCTGCGCCGCGAACGCCTCGTTAGCCTCGATCAGATCGAGATCGGCGATATTCCAGCCGGCCTTCTTCAAGGCGGCGCGCGACGCCGGGATCGGGCCGGTGCCCATGATCTTGGGATCGACGCCGGCATGCGCCCACGACACGATGCGCGCCAGCGGGGTGCGGCCTTCCTTGGCGGCCTGCGACGCGCTCATCAGCACCACGGCGGCGGCGCCGTCATTGATGCCGGAGGCGTTGGCGGCGGTCACCGTGCCGTCCTTCTCGAACGCCGGGCGCAGCTTGGCGATGCCCTCGACGGTCACGCCGGCCTTCGGATACTCGTCGGTGTCGACGATGATGTCGCCCTTGCGCGACTTCACCGTCACCGGCGCGATCTCGTCCTTGAAGCGACCGGCCTTCTGCGCCGCCTCGGCCTTGTTCTGCGAACCGGTCGCGAACTCGTCCTGCTGCTGACGGGTGATCTGGTACTGCTTGGCGACGTTCTCGGCGGTGTTGCCCATGTGATAGCCGTTGAAGGCATCCCACAGACCGTCCTTAATCATGGTGTCGACCAGTTCGAGGCTGCCCATCTTGACGCCGCCACGCAGGTACTGGGCATGCGGGGCCATGCTCATGGATTCCTGGCCGCCGGCGACGACGATGTCGGAATCGCCGTTGAGAATGGCCTGATAGCCCAGCGCCACGGTGCGCAGGCCGGAACCGCACAACTGATTGACGCCCCAGGCCGGGCTTTCCACCGGAATGCCGGCGGCGATCGAGGCTTGCCGCGCCGGGTTCTGCCCCTGCGCCGCGGTGAGGATCTGCCCCATGATGACTTCCGAGACCCGGCCGGGCTCGACGCCGGCGCGCTCCAGCGCGGCCTTGATGGCGACCGCGCCGAGATTGTGCGCCGGCAGGGTGGCGAACGCACCGTTGAAGCTTCCGACCGGGGTGCGGACGGCGCTGACGATGACGACATCGTCTGACATGGACATCTCCTGAACTTGAGGCTGAAAGCCTGGGGCTGATAAGCTTAAGCTATTGTAAGAATTACGCTCTGGCGCGGCTGCCGCCGACTGTGGCGGGGCTCGGTCGGAGCTATCCTGTTAAGCTGCGCCGGGTGTGTCAATCGCCTTGCAAAAGAAAGTGAATGCCGTGCCGCACGCCATGCTGCGCGAGCGTGCAACATGCCTCGCAACATCAGCTCGCCGCGCGCGCGGCGGGTCGCCGCGCCCGCCCCTATCGGCTTGTTAATGCGCGTTCTTTACCGCGCTCCGGTTGGCGGCAGGCGGTTTTCAGCTTCGCGGTCGATGCCGGTTTCTTGCTGCATAAAACGGTAGCCGAGCCCGCCGAAAACGCCTATTTTGTTGCATCGCGTTATCCGCCCGGCCCGCGGCAGCCCCTCATCCCGAGTATTTGTGTGAAAGCCTATGGCGAAAACAGAACAACCCACCACGATCAAGAAATACGCCAACCGGAGGCTGTATAATACCGGAACCAGCACCTACGTCACGCTGGAGGACCTCGCCGCCATGGTCAAGAACGGCGAGGACTTCCTGGTCTACGACGCCAAGTCCGGCGAGGACATCACCCGCTCCGTTCTCACCCAGATCATCTTCGAGCAGGAGAACAAGGCGGGACAGAACCTGCTTCCCACCACCTTCCTGCGCCAGTTGATCCGCTTCTACGGCGACAGCATGCAGATGGTGGTGCCGCGCTATCTCGAACAGTCGATCGATTCGCTGACCCGCGAGCAGGAGAAATTCCGCAAGCAGTTGACCGACACCTTCAGCTCCGGACCACTGGCGCCGCTGGAGGAGCACGTCCGCCGCAACATGGAACTGTTCGAGCGCACGTTCTCGATGTTCAAGCCGTTCGTGCCGACGCCGCGCTCCAGCGCGCCGCCGCCTGCCGTCAAAACGCCAGAGCCGACACCCGAGGCCGCGACCAACATCGATGACCTGCGCCGCCAGATGAAGGACATGCAGGAACAGCTCGAACGCATGTCGAAGGCCGTCAAGAAAGAGGACTGACGGATCTCGCGCTTGCCATCGGAACGCCCGCATTAACCTTCATTTAACGCAGCCTTAAGCCCCACGGATTACTGTCCCGGCAGCATGGGGCGGGTGCGTGAGCGGATGGCGTCGCGAGGAAACAAGAGCGTTCAGCGGAAGGAACCGCAGTTCGGGCTGGGCGCGTCATTGGCGAGCCTGCGGCTGTCCATCGCCGACCGCATCAACATCGCCGGCGACGACAAGCCGAAAGCCAAGAAACCCGCCAAATCCTCCACAACCAAGCCCGCCAGCGGTGGCGGCGACAAGCGCAAGCCGCGCAAATCCGCCACACGCGGCCTGCGCCGCAAGCTCTACCGCGCGGCCTATTGGAGCGCGGTGGTCGGGCTGTGGGGCGTCATCGCCATTGTCGGCGTGGTGATCTGGGTCGGCGCGCACCTGCCGCCGATCCAGTCGCTGGAAATTCCCAAGCGGCCACCGACCATCCAGATCGTCGGGCTCGACGGCAGCGTGCTGGCGACGCGCGGCGAAATGGGCGGCGTCAGCGTCGCGCTGAAGGACTTGCCGCCCTATTTGCCGAAAGCGTTCATCGCCATCGAGGATCGCCGCTTCAACAGCCATTTCGGCATCGATCCGCTGGGCATCGCCCGCGCCGCCGTCGCCAACCTCTTGCATCGCGGCGTGTCGCAAGGCGGCTCGACGCTGACCCAGCAACTGGCGAAGAACCTGTTCCTGACCCAGGAGCGCACGCTCCAACGCAAATTGCAGGAAGCCGAGCTGGCGCTGTGGCTGGAGCACAACCACACCAAGAACGAAATTCTCGAACTCTATCTCAACCGCGTCTATTTCGGCTCCGGCGCCTACGGCGTCGACGCCGCCGCGCAAAAATATTTCGGCAAGTCGGCGCGCAAGGTGACGCTGGCGGAAGCGGCGATGCTGGCGGGCTTGGTCAAGTCGCCGTCGCGCCTTGCGCCCAACCGCAACCCGGAAGGCGCGGAGAAGCGCGCGCAGACCGTGCTCGGCGCGATGGCCGACGCCGGCTTCATCACCGAGGCGCAGGCCAAGGCGGCAATCGCCAATCCGTCCTATGCGGTGAAGCCGCCCGGCGCCGGCACCGTCAACTACGTCGCCGACTGGATCGGCGAGGTGCTCGACGACCTGATCGGCCAGATCGACCAGAACGTCGTGGTCGAAACCTCGATCGATCCGAAACTGCAAAGCGTGGCGGAAGCCGCGGTGATCGACGAACTCGCGGCCAAGAGCGTCAAGTTCAACGTCTCACAGGGCGCGCTGGTGGCGATGACGCCAAGCGGCGAGGTCCGCGCCATGGTCGGCGGCCGTAACTACGCCGACAGCCAGTTCAACCGCGCCGTCACCGCGAAACGCCAGCCCGGCTCGGCGTTCAAGCCGTTCGTCTATCTCACCGCGATAGAAGCGGGCCTCACCCCGGAAACGATCCGGCAGGACGCGCCGATCGACGTCAAGGGCTGGAAGCCGGAGAACTATACCCACCAGTATTTCGGCGCGGTGACGCTGACGCAGGCGCTGGCGATGTCGCTGAACACGGTCGCGGTGCGGCTCGGGCTCGAAGTCGGGGCCAAGAGCGTGGTGCGCACCGCGCACCGGCTCGGCATCGCCTCGAAGCTCGACGCCAACGCCTCGATCGCGCTCGGCACCTCCGGGGTGTCGTTGCTCGAACTCACCGGCGCCTACGCGCCGTTCGCCAATGGCGGCCGCAAGGTGTCGCCGCACGTCGTCAACCGCATCCGTGGCGAGAACGGCAAGGTGCTGTATCGCCGCCCGCCGGATTCGCGCGATCAGGTGATCGAGCCGCGCTATGTCGCGATGATGAACACGATGATGCGCGAGACATTGGTGAGCGGCACCGCGCGCAAGGCGGAGATCCCCGGCTGGACCGCCGCCGGCAAGACCGGCACCAGCCAGGATTTTCGCGATGCCTGGTTCATCGGCTACACCGCGAACCTCGTCACCGGCGTCTGGCTCGGCAACGACGACAACTCGCCGACCAAAAAGGCCACCGGCGGCGGCCTGCCGGTGGAAATCTGGACCCGCGTGATGCGCGCGGCCCATCAGGGCGTGGCGGTCGCGGCGCTGCCGGGCGCGCAGCCGAACGGAGCGTTCCCGAGTTTCGCGCCGGCGCAGCCGGCGGGGATGGTCCCGGCCGCCGTGACCACCGGCTCCGCGACGAACATCGCGCCCCCAGCGTTACCGCCGCAGCGTGTTCCGGCGCAGCCTTATCCCGCCGCGCTCCCGGCGAACGCCGGCGCCGCGCCGCGCCCGGCCCCGACCTCGGTGCGGCCGGAAGCCGCGAACGGGCTCGACGGCTGGCTGACGGAACGGCTGTTCGGCGGACGGCGATAACCGTCATTGCGAGGAGCATCAGCGACGAAGCAATCAAGTCCTTGCTTCACAACCTTCTGGATTGCTTCGCTGCGCTCGCAATGACGATTGAACGGATCGCCCTCACTCCATGATGCCGTAGCGATGCAGGTCGTTGCCGTGGACGTCGAGCCAGGTCTTGGCCTGCTCGACCTTGGGGCAAATCCGCGCCACCACTTTCCAGAAGCGCGGCGAATGGTTCATCTCGACCAGATGCGCCACCTCATGCGCGGCGAGATAGTCGAGCACGAACGGCGGCGCGAGAATCAGCCGCCATGAGAACGACAGCGATCCCGCCGAGGTGCAGGATCCCCAGCGGCTCGACTGATCGCGGATCGACAGCCGCCGCACCTTGACGCCCAACTCGGCGGCATATTGCGCGGTCGCCTTTTGCAGATCGCTTCGCGCCTCGCGCTTGAGAAAGTCATGGACGCGCCGGTCGATGAATTCGACGCCGCCGGCGACGCACAGAATGCGCTCGCCGCTGTCGCGCATCTCGGTCCACGCGGTGCCGCGGCTGCCGGCGCGATGCACGATGCGATGCGACACGCCGCGCAGCGGCACGGCGACGCCGTGCTGGAACGGCGCGGCTTTCGGCAACCGCCCGAGACGCGCGGCGATCCAGCCGCCATGACGCTGCGCGAAGTCCTTCGCGTCGGCGATGGTGCCGCGCGGCGGCATGGTGAGAATGGCTTCGCGGTCGCTCGGATGAATCCGCAACGTGTAGCGGCGCGCCCGTCGATGCCGTCTCAGTCGAACCGCGAAAATCTGCGAGCCGAACTTGATGGCGATGGTCGAGGGTTCATGAGGACGGCGATAAAGCAGCGCGCGAAAGGCCATGTCGACGGATCCGGGATTCAGGAAGCCGCCGGGATTCTGCCATATCCGCCGCCAAGGAAAGCGGTCCGCGCAAAAACAAATCATTTGCCCAATATACAGGGGTAGTGGATTTGAATCGCCCTATATCATGTAGGTCGCGAGACCGGATTTCAGATAAAATGCAAGCTATCGCCATGCTCAAGTAGCGTCGCCACATTCATTACTTGAATAAATTATGAAACCGTGTTCACTTTTATCACCGGGCCGCCCGAACACCCCGGCGGGGATGTCCGGTCGCCGCTTCGCGTGCGCGACCGCCAATGATTATTCGGCGGCCACCGCCAGTTCGGCTTGCGATGTCGATTGCGCCTCCGACGCTCGCATGAAAGCGGACATGCGCGGCACGATTTCCTTGCGGAAGCGGGAGCCGTTGAACACGCCGTAGTGTCCGACTCCCTTCTGTACGTAGTGCACGCGCCGGTTCGAGGGAATCGCGCTGCACAGTCCATGCGTCGCCTCGGTCTGGCCGAGGCCGGAGATGTCGTCGTTCTCGCCTTCGACGGTCATCAGCGCGACACGACGGACCTTCGACGGATCGACGCGCTTGCCGCGATGAAGCATCTCGCCCTTCGGCAGCAACTGCCGGATGAAGACCTGATCGACCGTTTGCAGATAGTATTCGGCGCTCAGATCCATCACCGCGAGATACTCGTCATAGAAGTCGCGATGCTTCTCGACCTTGTCGCCATCGCCCTTCACCAGGTCGTCGAACAGCCGCCGGTGCGCGTCGACGTGGCGGTCCAGATTCATGCTGACGAAGCCGGTCAATTGCAGGAAACCCGGATAGACGTCGCGCATGAAACCGGGATGCGTAAACGGCACCTTGGTGATGACGTTGCGGCGGAACCAGCCGATGCCGCGCTCTTGCGCCAGATTGTTGACCGCCGTCGGATTGCGCCGGGTATCGATCGGCCCGCCCATCAGCGTCATCGACACCGGCACGCAGGGATCGTCCTCGGCTTCCATCACCGAAACCGCCATCAGGACGGGCACCGCCGGCTGGCAGACCGCGAGGACATGGACGTCGCCGCCCAGCATATGCAGCATCTCGATGACATGATCGACGTAGTCATTGAGGTCGAAGCGGCCTTCCGTCAGAGGCACCATCCGCGCATCGGCCCAGTCGGTGATGTAGACGTCATGCTCAGGCAGCAGCGCCTCGACCGTGCCGCGCAACAGCGTCGGATAGTGGCCGGACATCGGCGCGACGATGAGAACCCGCGGCTGCGGCTTGTTCAGCGGCACGGTGATGCCGCGATCGAAATTCAACAGCCGGCAGAACGGCTTTTCCCATACCGACCGAACCACCACCGGAACCCGGCGACCTTCGACCTCGGTGAAATCGAGACCCCATTCCGGCTTGCCGTATCGGCGGGTGACGCGCTCGAACACCTCGCAGCTTGCCGCGATCGACTTGCCGAACGTGGTCTGCGACCAGGGGTTGCCCGGATTGACGAACAGGGTCTTGGTCGCGTCCATGACCGCGCGCGTTGGATTGAGCGCGGCGTGTCCCATTTCGTACATCCAGTACATCGGCGTCATCAACGCCGAACCCCCTTGCATCGGCTGGGCCGGTATGTCGCCAAACACCCCAATCGCCATTAGCTGATCCTCGATTTGCATTTTGCGTCGCAATAGTCTGACGGTTGCACCGCAGAGCGTCAATCCATCCATTTTGCTACATCGGCCAACTCGGCAATTTCATTCTCCCAATAGATGGTTAACGGAAAGATTCCGCTCTTTGACGTCCGCCGCTTGCCGGAATTCCCCCGCGCGCCGGATCGATTCCCGCCGCGTGTGGTTCCGTCACCACACCTTCCGGCCGCGACCGATGGTCCGTATCCACGCCGGCCGGAGGCGCATTAGTATCGAGTCATGACCGATACGGCGTTTCCCGACATCCATCAGCCCCGGCGGTATATCCGTCTGGACACCATTCTGAGGTTGCGCTGGCTCGCGGCCATCGGCCAGCTCGCGGCCATCTTCTTCGTGGTCCAGAGCCTCGATTTCGACGTTCCGATCATCCCCTGCATCGCCATCATCACGGCCTCGGCCATCGTCACGCTGGCGCTGCAAATCGCCGCCAATCCGATGCAGCGGCTGGCGCCGCGCTTCGCCGCGGCGCTGCTGGCGCTGAACATCGCCGAACTCGCCGGCCTGCTGTATCTGACCGGCGGCCTGGAAAACCCGTTCTCGTTCCTGTTCCTCGGCCCCGTGCTGATCTCAGCGACGGCGCTGCCGACACGGATCACCATCGCGCTCGGCGTCTTCGCCGCCGCCTGCTCCACCGCGCTCGGATTTCTTCACCTGCCGCTGCCTTGGCACGGCGACGAGCCGCTGGTGCTGCCGCCGGTCTACATGGCGGGGATCTGGCTCTCGATCCTGCTGGCGATCGGCGTCACCAGCCTCTACACCTTCCAGGTCACCGAGGAAGCCCGCAAGCTGGCCGACGCGCTGGCCGCGACGGAACTGGTGCTGACCCGCGAGCAGCATCTGACTCAGCTCGACGGTCTCGCCGCCGCCGCCGCTCACGAACTCGGCACGCCGCTTTCGACCATTTTCCTGATCTCGCGCGAACTCGAACAAACCACGCCGCGCGACTCGCCGCTGGCGAGCGACTTCAAGACTTTGCGCGAGCAGGCGCAACGCTGCCGCGACATTCTCGCCAAGATCGCGCAGTTGTCATCGTCCGGCGCGCCGTTCGACCGGATGCCGCTGTCGACACTGATCGAGGAAACGGTGGCGCCGCATCGCGATTTCGGCATCGCCATCAAAATCCACATCGCCGCCTCTGACGTTCCGGAGCCGGCCAGCATGCGCAATCCGGCGATCCTCTACGGTGTCGGCAACATCGTCGAGAACGCCGTCGACTTCGCCCGCACCACGGTCGACGTCGACGCGCGCTGGAACGACGACATCGTCGAAATCGTCATCGCCGACGACGGCCCAGGCATCCCACCCGATCTGCTGAAGCGGATCGGCGAGCCTTACCTGTCGCGCCGGCGCGGGATCGACCAGACCCATCGCGAGCGCCACGGCCTCGGCCTCGGCATCTTCATCGCCCGCACCTTTCTGGAGCGCTCCGACGCCGAGGTGACGTTCTCCAACCGGACCTTCCCCGATCACGGCGCCGTGGTGCGCATCACCTGGCCGCGCGCAAGTTTCGAGACCGCGCCGGCGGTGGCGGCGGACGGCACGCCGCCGTGAGGCGGCCCCGCGCGGGTTTCAAGGGAACCCGAAGCGCCTCGCGGCATTGCCGCTGCGACCATATGGAATGCCAAATACGGCCCCAAGCCCCCTTGGATCCGCATGGCAGAATCCCATATTCTGAAGATCGACAATCAGGAAAACCGCCGTGACCGCCATTGCCGAACTTGCTGCCGAGACCGATCGCTCGCTGATGATCGTGGAAGACGACAAGCCGTTCCTCGAACGTCTGTCGCGCGCCATGGAGACGCGCGGCTTCACCGTGACCTCCTGCGAAAGCGTATCCGACGGGCTCGAACACATCGGCAAGTCCGCGCCCGCCTTCGCCGTGGTGGACTTGCGGCTCGGCGACGGCAACGGCCTCGACGTGGTCGCGGCCCTCAAGCAGCAGCGCCCGGACGCGCGCGCCATCGTGCTCACCGGCTACGGCAACATCGCCACCGCCGTCACCGCGGTCAAAATGGGCGCGGTCGATTACCTGTCGAAGCCGGCCGACGCCGACGACGTGGTCGCGGCCCTGCTCGCCAGCGGCACCGAGACGTCGCAACCGCCGGCCAACCCGATGTCGGCCGATCGCGTCCGCTGGGAACACATCCAGCGCATCTACGAGCTGTGCAACCGCAACGTCTCCGAGACCGCGCGGCGGCTCAACATGCACCGCCGCACCTTGCAGCGCATCCTCGCCAAGCGCGCCCCGCGTTAGGACGTGATCGCCCGAAGTTAAACGCTCGCCTTCACGCGGAAACGAGGTGTCATCGTCCGCGAAAGCGGACGATCCAGTATTCCGTATCGGCGCATGGGAAATCCAGTCCGACATGACGTATTGGATGCTCCGCCTGCGCGGAGCATGACGACTTTCGTGTTGCACGTTCACCCAAAAATGGACCCGCCGCCGCTCACCCCCATTCGCTGGCAGCGTGCCCCTGCGGGTCGATCAGCCGGTTGATCCGCTGCGCCGCGACAAGGCCGAACCGCACCGTCATCAGCTTGCGCGTCGGCGCCGGCAGGCGATGCTCGGGCGCCTCGCAGTGCAGGTGCGCGCCATAGGCGTCGGCGACCAGCAATCCGGTTTCGGCCGGAAAAATCTCGCATGGCAGGTCCTGCGGGAAGGCGAAGAACAGCCGGTCGCAATGGGCGCGGTAATCCTGCCATTTGTGGTCGGCGCGCAAATCCTCCACCGACGACTTGATCTCGATGATCCACAAATCGCCGCGGCCGTTGAGCGCCACCAGATCGGCGCGGCGTCCCGACGGCAGCGGCAACTCGCTGACGCAGGCAAAGCCGCGCGACCCGAGCCAGCGCGCCGCGCCGCGCGCGACCGTCAGCGCGGTCTGCGACTGGCGGCCGTCCGGCGGCGGCGCGAGATTTTGTGTAATCGAATCCATGATCTCCGCACCCTAGCAGATTCCATCTTTACCCGTTCGCGGAACCCGGATCACTTTTTACTTGGCGGCGCGGCGGAAATCGGCATTGTGCGGGCCATGACAAACGCCTCGCAAAACACGTCCGACGCCCGGCCCAAAGCCGCCGCCACCGTCATCCCGGTCACGCCGTTCCAGCAGAATTGTCTGTTGCTGTGGGACGAAGGTTCGCGGCGCGCGGTGGTGTTCGATCCCGGCGGCGACGTGCCGACCATCCTGTCCGCGATCGAGCAAAGCGGCGTCACCGTCGAACAGATCTGGCTCACCCACGGCCACATCGATCACGTCGGCGGCGCGGCGGAGTTGCGCGACGCGCTTGAAGTTCCGATCGTCGGGCCGCACGTCGCCGACAAATTTTTGCTCGATCATGTGGTCGAAAGCGGCGCCGGCTTCGGCATGACCGGGGTCCGCAACTTCACGCCCGACCGCTGGCTCGACGAGGGCGACACGGTATCGCTGGGCGACATGACGTTCGAGATCCTGCACTGTCCCGGCCATTCGCCGGGCAGCGTGGCGTTCTTCAACCGCGACATGCGCTTCGCCCATGTCGGCGACGTGCTGTTCAACGGCTCGGTCGGCCGCACCGACCTGCCCGGCGGCAGCCACGCCACGCTGATCCGCTCGATCACCGACAAGCTGTTGCCGCTCGGCGACGACGTGCAGTTCATCTGCGGCCACGGACCCGGCTCGACCTTCGGCCACGAGCGCCAGACCAACCCATTCCTGACCTGATCGGCGCGATGTAGCCGCGCAAGATCAGCTCACCCTGGCGTCGTCCTGATCGCCGTGCAGCGCTCAACCTTTCGCGAATGACGCGATTCTTGTGCCTGCGCCCGCGTCAGCCCCAGGGTCCGCGGCGCGCGCCGCCGCCGTTCCAGGGGCCCCGCGGCGCGGCCGGCGATGCCGGTCGCGGCGGAACGAAGCCGCCGCCCGACCGGGCCGCGAGTTGCTGAAGCGCCGCGATGCGATTCGCCGTCGCGGGGTGGGTGGCGAACAGGTTGTCCATGCCCTGCCCCGACAGCGGATTGATGATGAACATATGCGCGGTGGCCGGCGCGCGCTCCGCCTCCTCGTTCGGCACCTGATGCGCGGCGTTGTCGATCTTCGACAGCGCCGAGGCGAGCCACATCGGCTGGCCGCAGATACGCGCGCCCATCTCGTCGGCGGCGTATTCGCGGGTGCGGCTGATCGCCATCTGCACCAGCATGGCGCCGAGCGGGGCGAGGATCATCATCGCCAGCGTGCCGACGATGCCGGGGCCGTTGTTGTTGCGGTTGCCGCCGAAGAACGTGCCGAACTGCGCCAGCATCGAGATCGCGCCGGCGAGCGTCGCGGTGACGGTCATCAGCAAGGTGTCGTGGTGCTTGATGTGCGCCAGTTCGTGCGCCACCACGCCGGCCAGTTCCTCGCGGCTCAGCGATTGCATGAGGCCCGTGGTCACCGCGACCGCGGCGTTCTGCGGATTGCGGCCGGTGGCGAAGGCGTTCGGCTGCGGATTGTCCATGATGAAGACGCGCGGCACCGGCAGGCCGGCGCGGCCGGCCAGTTCGGCCACCATGCGGTGCAGGTCCGGCGCGGTGCTGGCGTCGACCTCGTGGGCGCCGTACATCGACAGCACCATGCGGTCCGAATTCCAGTAGGCGAACAGGTTGGTCGCGGCGGCGATCACCAGCGCGATCATCGCGCCGGTGCCGCCGCCGATCAGATAGCCCACGCCCATGAACAGGCCGGTCAGGCCCGCCAGCAGGATCGCGGTGCGGAAATAGCTCATCGGTCCCTCCACCGGCCGCGCCTCGATAATTTGCGCGTATTCCGATCGCAAAACCGGTATCCACTTTTGCGGAATACGCGCGGCTGCGCGGCCTCGCCGACAAATGGGGACGACGGCCACGCTTTCGCAAGGGAAGCGCGACGAGGCGACGCGGCCGGGGTCGTCAGTCCGGCGCGGTGCCGAACATCTTGCGCAGTTCGACATAGCCCTGCTGCTGCTGCGACCAGTTGCGCCCGCCGATCACGCCGCCGTCGACCACCAGGTCTGAGCCGTTGACGAAGGTGGATTCGTCGCTCGCCAAAAATACCGCCGCGCGGGCGATGTCTTCCGGCAGGCCGCCGCGCGGAATCGGCTGCGCCGACTTGAACACCTCGGCCATCATCTTCGCCTTCCGGTCGGCGGCCTCGCCCTCCAGCCCGAGCGCCTTGGCGAAAATGCCGGTGGCGATCGCGCCCGGCGAGATGCTGTTGACGCGGATGCCCGCCTCGCCCAGCTCCATCGCCACGCATTTGGTGAAGTGGATGACCGCCGCCTTGGCCGCGCCGTAGACCAGCGACGACGAATAGCCGGCCAGATGACCCGCGATGCTGCCGTTGTTGATGATGCTGCCGGAGCCCTGCCGGCGCATGTGCGGGGCGGCGTGCTTCATGCCGAGCATGACGCTGCGCACCAGCGTCGCCATCGCGGCGTCGAACCGCGCCACGTCGAGGCCCTCGATGCCTCCGGTCTGCGCCGGCCCGCCGGCGTTGTTGAACAGGCAGTCGAGGCGGCCGAAGCGGTCCACGGCGGTCGCGATCAGCGCCTGCATCTGCGCCTCGTCGGTGACGTCGGTCTGCTTGAACACACAATTCGCGCCGAGCTTGCCGGCGAGCGCCTCGCCCTCCGCCGCGCGGCGCCCGGCGGCGACCACCGTCGCGCCCTCGGCCACGAAGATTTCGGCGGTGCGCCAGCCGATGCCGCTGGTGGCGCCGGTAATCACCGCGACCTTGCCGTCAAGCCGTCCCATTTCGCGTCTCCCCTGAATGATATCCGGCGCGCATCATATCGGACACGCGGTCGCCATCAACCGCGCCGCGCCGGCAAAATTTTCAATGCGGCATGGGATCCATACCCGCGATTAACTATTTCGCCGGATTGTTGCGCCTGGATGCCTCGCTTTGTGCAGCGGAGTTAAAATGCGTAAATTTCCGGTTCTGGTCGCCGCCGCGGCCGTGGCGGCCGTCAGCGTCATCGGCGTGACAGCCAAATACTATCTCAATTCGAGCGCGGTCCAGACCGCTGCGAACGCCAAACCGGAATTGACCACCGGCTCGATCGAGACGCGCTGGCCCAAGCCCGGTGTCGAGCGCCAGGCGGCCGCCGGCGAGCCCGCGCCGCAGGTCGCGGCGCCGCAAGCCCGATCGCAGCAAGCCGCCGCGTCGGGAGCCGCGTCGCCGCCGCCGGCTGACCGGCGCGCGGCCGCGCCAAAGCCGGCCTGCGACAATCCCCAAGCTCTCGGCGTCTCGCGCACGGTGCAGATCGACACCACCGGCGGTCCCGGCTTCGGCATGTCGCAATATCGCGACTACGACTTCCTGCAACCCGGCGAAGTGGTGCTGACCTTCGACGACGGCCCCTGGCCGGTGACGACGCCGATGGTGCTGGCGGCGCTGAAGGCGGAGTGCCTGCAAGCGACCTTCTTCAACATCGGCGAACACGCGATCTGGCATCCCAGCGTGCTGAAGCAGGTGATCGCGGCGGGCCACACCGTCGGCACCCACACCTGGTCGCACAAGAACCTCGCGCATTTGCCGTTCGAGCAGGCCAAGGAGCAGATCGAAAAAGGCATCAGCGCGGTGACGATGATGGCCGGCACGCCGGTCGCGCCGTTCTTCCGCTATCCGCAACTGCGGCAGACCGCCGAGCTGAAAGCCTATCTCGCCGAACGCAACATCGCCGCGTTCTCGATCGACATCGACTCGCAGGACTTCAAGGTCAAGAATCCCGACCAGCTCGTCACCTCGATCATGACGCAGCTCAAGAAGAAGCAGAAAGGCATCATCCTGATGCACGACCTGCACAAGTGGTCCGCCACCGCCGTGCCGGCGCTGCTCGCGCAGCTCAAGGCCAACGGCTACAAGGTGGTTCACCTGCGCCCGAAGGAGATGCTGGCCACGCTGCCGGAATATGACGCGATGATCGCGGCGGCGGTGCAACCGGTCAAATCCAGCAACGCGCGGGCGATGTCC
Organism: Xanthobacteraceae bacterium; assembly: GCA_023954195.1. Classification (GTDB taxonomy): domain Bacteria; phylum Pseudomonadota; class Alphaproteobacteria; order Rhizobiales; family Xanthobacteraceae; genus 62-47. The sequence continues at coordinate 259,277 of JAMLIK010000003.1, read as the reverse complement.
TCCGTGGTGCAGACCGTCGATTAGAGCATCTTGCGATCGGTGTGAATCACCGTCATTGCGAGCGCGGCGAAGCAATCCAGCCTGCCTTGGTGGCTTCTGATTGCTTCGTCGCCTCGCTCCTCGCGATGACGCACGCTGCGACGCGCGGCGCTACCGCTCCTTGCCGCGGCGGCTCAGCAGGAACACGCCCTGCTCGCCGAACAGGTTCCAGAACCACCACGGCGCGTTGAGCCGCAGCGGCCGGCCGTAAAGGTCGAGCGCCACCGCGCGCTCCATCTTGACGTTGATCTCGTCGCAAAGCTGGACGAAATCCTTGATGGTGCAGAAGTGGATGTTCGGCGTGTCGTACCACGTCGCCGGCAGGTTGTCGGTGCGCGGCATGTGGCCGCCGACCAGGAGTTGCAGCCGCATCTTCCAGAAGCCGAAGTTCGGAAACGAGACGATGGCGCGATGGCCGATCCGCAGCAGGTTCTCCAGCACCGCCCTGGGCTGCCGCGTCGCCTGCAAGGTCTGCGACAGGATGACGTAGTCGAAGGCATCGTCCGGATAGGCGTCGAGGTCGGTGTCGGCGTCCCCCTGCACCACCGCGAGCCCCTTGGCGACGCAGTGGTTGACACCCTCGCGCGACAGTTCGATGCCGCGACCATCGACGCCGCGCCGCTCCAGCAGTTGCAACAGATCGCCGTCGCCACAGCCGACGTCGAGCACGCGCGAGCCGGGCGCGACCATCTCGGCCACCAGCAGGTGATCGCCGCGATGATCGGCCGGATTGAAGGGCGCCGCGCCGTTCAGCGGCAAAGTCGGTTGCGACAGCGTCATGTCAGGCGCCCGATGGGGTCAGGCCGCGCGCGGCGGCCGCCGATTGCAGAAAGGCGCGAGCGATGTCGAGAAACTCCGGCACGTCGAGCAGGAAGGCGTCGTGGCCCTTGTCGGTCTCGATCTCCGCGAACGACACCCGCGCGCCGCCGGCGTTGAGCGCATGGACGATGGCGCGGGATTCGGCGGTCGGAAACAGCCAGTCGCTGGTGAACGAGACCACGCAGAACCGCGTCGTGGTGCCGCGAAACGCACGGGCCAGCACGCCATCGTGGTCGGCGGCGATATCGAAATAATCCATCGCCCGCGTCAGATAGAGATAGCTGTTGGCGTCGAAGCGCTCGACGAAGGACGAGCCCTGATGCCGCAGATAACTCTCGACCTGGAAGTCGGCGTCGAATGAAAACGTCGGCAGGTCGCGATCCTGCATCCGGCGGCCGAACTTGCGATGCAGCGCCGCATCCGACAGGTAGGTGATGTGCGCCGCCATTCGCGCGACGCCGAGGCCGCGATGCGGCTGGATGCCGTGCTCGAAATAGCGGCCCTGCCGCCAGTCGGGATCGGCCATCACCGCCTGCCGGCCGAGTTCGTGGAACGCGATGTTCTGCGCCGAGTGCCGCGTCGCGCAGGCGATCGGCAACGCCGAGAACACCCGCCGCGGATAGGCCACGCTCCATTGCAACGTCTGCATCCCGCCCATCGAGCCGCCGACCACCGAAAACAGCGTGTCGATGCCGAGCCGGTCGAGCAGCATCGCCTGCGCCCGCACCATGTCGGGAATCGTGACGATGGGGAAATCCAGTCCCCACGGCTTGCCGGTGTCCGGATTGGTCGAGGCCGGTCCGGTCGAGCCCATGCAGCCGCCGATCACGTTCGGGCAGATCACGAAAAAGCGGTCGGTGTCGATCGGCCGGCCGGGGCCGATCATCGCCAGCCAGCCGCCCGGCTTGCCGGTGACCGGATGCACGTTGGCCATGTGCTGGTCCATCGTCAGCGCATGGCAGACCAGGATGGCGTTGGTGCGCGCGGCGTTCAGCGTGCCATAGGTCTGATAGGCGATCTGGAACGGGGCGAGATCGACGCCGCAATCGAGCTTGAGCGGCTGGTCCTTGCCGAACGCCGCGACCAGCGACGACGGCCGGTCGACTTCCTGCGGCTGCAAGGTCTGGCCTTGGGTTATCTGACCAGGGACTAACTGTGCATTTACCATCTGACCCACCGCGCTGGCGCCACGGCCTTCATGCGTCAGGCATAAAAAAACCGGCCTGAACAAACGGTTCGGCCGGGATCACATCTGTCCCCGGCCTGTTTAGCGAGTTGTTTAACGTGGCTGCAAGCCGGCCGGCTCAAATGACCACGATCTGATGCCACCACAGCTAATCCCAAGCAGGACGGCCGTCAAGACGGTCGCGCATGGCAAAGGCCGAGGTTTTCTTTGCTTTCGGGCGGCGTCCTGCCTATCAATGCGCCGACCCATCTCCTTATCGGCACACCGAGAGCCGCCGCAGGTCGATCCATGTCCCAGCCGCCCCCCGCTCCGCCGTCGTTGCAGGACCTGCGTCAGGAGATCGATACGATCGACGAGCAGGTCCACCGGCTCTTGATGCAGCGCAGCGACATCATCGGCCGGCTGATTTCGGTGAAGAAGACCCAGGAGGTCGGCTCGGCGTTCCGCCCCGCCCGCGAGGCTGACATGATGCGCCGGCTGGTGCAGCGCCATCGCGGCATCCTGCCGCTCGACACCGTGGAAGGCATCTGGCGGGTCATCATCGCCACCTTCACCTATGTCCAGGCGCCGTTCTCGGTCCATGCCGACCTCTCCACCGGCGAATCCGCGATGCGGGATTCGGCCCGGTTCCACTTCGGTTTCACCGTGCCGTTCGTGGCGCATTTCAACCCGATGGCCGCCGTCGAGGCGGTGGCGAACTCCAAGGGCGACCTGGCGCTGGTGTCGGCCTCGGCGAGCCGGCTGCCGTGGTGGCTCGAACTGGAAGCCGAGGGCGCGCCGAAAATCATCGCCCGGCTGCCTTTCGTCGAGCGCGCCGACCATCCCGCCGCGCTGCCGGTGTTCGTGGTGTCGCGGGTCGCCGACAGCGCCATGGTCACCGAGGTCGAGATGTGGAGCGTCCGCGTCTCCGGCTGGAACGCCGAGACCGCGCGCGCCGTCGCGGCGCTGGCGGAAATCGCCGCCGTGCCCGATTCAGCCTTCGATGGCGCGGCGCTCCTGGTGTCGGTGCAGGGCGCCGGGAATTTCGACAAGATCACCGCGGCGCTGGTCGCCGCCGGCGCCACCGTGCGCTCGGCCGCCCTCGTCGGCAGCCACGCGACGCGCTATACGGTCACCACCAACGATGCGGCGCGGGGATAACCGCGCCAACCCCACCGGAGTCCAAGATGTCAGGTCCCGTGCCGAATCCCGGCATTCTCGATATTGCGCCCTACACGCCGGGCAAGAGCCCGGTGCAGAAGCCGGGGCAGAAGGTGTTCAAGCTGTCCGCCAACGAGACCCCGCTCGGTCCCTCGCCGCGCGCCAAGGAAGCCTTTGCCTCCGCCATCGAACACCTTGAGGACTATCCGGAAGGCACCTCGCGGGTGCTGCGCGAGGCGATCGGCCGCGCCTACGGCCTCGACCCGGACCGCATCATCTGCGGCGCGGGGTCGGATGAAATCCTCAATCTGCTGGCGCACACCTACCTGAAGCCCGGCGACGAGGCGATTTCCACCACCCACGGCTTCCTGGTCTACCCGATCGCCACCATGGCCAACGGCGCAAAAAACATCGTCGCGCCGGAAACCGACCTCACCGCCGACGTCGATGCGATTCTCGCGCGGGTCACGCCCCGCACAAAACTGGTGTGGCTCGCCAACCCGAACAACCCGACCGGCACCTACATCCCGTTCGACGAGGTCAAGCGGCTGCGCGCCGGGCTGCCGCCGTATGTCGTGCTGGTGCTCGACGCCGCCTATTCGGATTTCGTCTCGCGCAACGATTACGAGATCGGCATCGAGCTGGTGGCGACCACCGACAACACGGTGATGACCCATACCTTCTCCAAGATCCACGGCCTCGCCGCGCTGCGCGTCGGCTGGATGTTCGGCCCGGCGAATATCGTCGACGCGGTCAACCGCATCCGCGGTCCGTTCAACGTCGGCACCCCGGCGATGCTGGCGGCGAAGGCGGCGATCGAGGACACCGCGCACATCCGCATGTCGCGCGAGCACAACGAGCACTGGCGCGACTGGCTGACCGAGGAGATCGGCAAGCTCGGCCTCACGGTGACGCCGAGCGTGACCAATTTCGTGCTGATCCACTTTCCGACCGCCAGGGGCAAGACCTCGGCGGAGGCCGACGCCTTCCTCACCGAGCGCGGCCTGGTGCTGCGCGCGCTGAACAATTACGGCCTGCCGCATGCGTTGCGGATGACCATCGGCACCGAGGAGGCCAACCGCCTCGTCGTCGAAGGCTTGCGCGACTTCATGGCGCGGCCGTGAGCGAGGCCGCGCTGTTCCCGCGCATCGCGCTGATCGGCTTCGGCCTGATCGGCGGCTCGATCGCGCGCGGCGCCAAAGCGCAGGGGCTCGCCGGCGAGATCGTCGCCACCGCGCGCTCCAGCGCGACGCGGGCGCGCGTGCGCGAACTCGGCATCGCCGACCGCGTGGTCGAGACCAACGCCGAAGCGGTGAAGGACGCCGATCTGGTGATCCTCTCGATTCCGGTCGGTGCCTGCGGTCCGGTGGCCGAGGAGATCGCGCCGCATCTGAAGCGAGGTGCGATCGTCTCCGACGTCGGCTCGGTCAAGAGCGCGGTGGTGCGCGACATGGCGCCCTACCTGCCGGACAATGTGCATTTCGTCCCGGCGCATCCGGTGGCCGGCACCGAGAACTCCGGCCCGGATTCCGGCTTCGCCGAACTGTTCGCCAATCGCTGGTGCATCCTGACGCCGCCCGCCGGGGCGGACGAGGCGGCGGTGGAGAAACTCGCGGCGTTCTGGCGCGCGCTGGGCGCCAATGTCGAGACCATGACGCCGGAGCATCACGACCTGGTGCTGGCGGTCACCAGTCATCTGCCGCACCTGATCGCCTACACCATCGTCTCGACGGCCGAGGAACTCGAAGGCGTCACCCGTTCCGAGGTGCTGAAGTTCTCGGCCGGCGGCTTTCGCGATTTCACCCGCATCGCCGCCTCCGATCCGACGATGTGGCGCGACGTGTTCCTCAACAACAAGGACGCGGTGCTGGAAATGCTCGGCGAGTTTCAGGAGGATCTGTCGAAACTCACCCGCGCCATCCGCCGCGGCGACGGCGAGACGCTGTTCGACCACTTCACCCGCACCCGCGCCATCCGCCGCGGCATCGTCGATATCGGGCAGGATGAAGCCGCCGCCGACTTCGGCCGCCGCCCCGCCCCGCTCAACAAGGCGCTGTCGAACTAAGCATCACGCCGCCGCGTATTGCGCGCGGGCCGGAAGCTGGATTGAATGAGAACCGCACTTTTGCAAGGAGAACAAGAATGACCATTCAAGTTGGCGACCGCTTGCCCGAGGCCCAGTTCCGCGTGATGACCGGCGACGGCGTGCAGGCGCGGACCACCGACGACATCTTCAAGGGCAAGAAGGTGGCGCTGTTCGCGGTGCCCGGCGCCTACACCGGCACCTGCCACAAGATGCACATGCCGAGCATTTTTCTCAACGCCTATGCGATGAAGGACAAGGGCGTCGACGCCATCGCCGTGGTCTCGGTCAACGACGCCTTCGTGATGAACGCCTGGAAGCGCGACACCGACCAGCGCGACGAAGCGATTTTCCTTGCCGACGGCAACGGCGATTTCGCCAAGGCGATCGGCCTGGAGATGGACGCCTCCGGCCTCGGCCTCGGCCTCCGCTCCAAGCGCTATTCGATGCTGGTCGAGGACGGCGTGGTGAAGAAGCTCAATATCGAGCCCAATCCAGGCAAGGTCGAGGTATCGGGCGGCGACACCCTGCTCGGGCAGCTTTGATACCCACGCTGTCTGGAGAATCCGACCAGCATTCGTTTTGAGGGTGGATTTACAACGCGAAAGCCATCGTCCCCGCGCAGGCGGGGACCCAGACTCCGCAGCGGTTCGGTTCCCTCACCTGAGGCCAGATCATTTTATAACAATCAGCGCCAGGGGTTATGGGTCCTCGCCTGCGCGAGGACGACGCTGAGAGCTTGCGTGTACGATTTCGAGTCAAACTCTCACGCCTAAGCCTGACAATGCGCGCACGTTCCGGTGATCTCCACCACCGAGAGTTTCGGCGCGAAGCCGGTGCGGCGCGCGGCGTCGTTGAGGCTTTGGGTCGCGGGTCCCGCGACGATTTCCCCGACCGAGCCGCATCGCTCGCAGATCAGGAACGCCACCATCGACGCCGCGTCGTGGTGATGGGCGCAGGCCAGATAGGCGTTGCGGCTCTCGATGCGATGCACCAGGCCGTTCGCCATCAGAAACTCCAGCGCGCGGTAGACCGTGATCGGCGCCGGCCGCGCCCGTTCGGCGGCCAATTGATCGATCACCTCATAAGCGCCCAGCGGCCGATGGCTCGACAGCAGCGCCTCCAGCACCGCGCGGCGAATCGGCGTCAGTTTTTGCGCCCGATTCCGGCACACCTGTTCGGCATGCGCGATGGCGTCCGCGGCGCAGCGGCCGTGGTCGTGATCGGGCGTCGGGAAAACCGGTCTGGTCATTGTCATCGACCGCAATCTACCTCAATGCGCGGCATTTGGCCCGCATAAGCCGGTCTTGTCGAAATTTTCGCCGCCCTGCCATACGAGCGTCTCCAAAAGAGATGAGCTGCAATGCAATATTTTTGTTGCATTGCAGCATAAAAGCCTCAAATCCACTGTCTCTTGGCGGGAGGACCCGCGGAACTCACCACCCACCCCACCGGCAACCGAACGGAGCGCCCGTGTGACAGGCACCCTGAAATCCTACCTCAACGGCCTCGCCCGGCGCGTCCGAGTCGACCCACCGGGAGCCAAGGCCAAACCCGACCCGGTCGCCGATCCCCACGCGCCCCGGAAGATCAATCTGGCGCTGCAAGGCGGCGGCGCGCACGGCGCGTTCACCTGGGGCGTGCTGGATCATCTGCTGGCCGACGGGCGGCTGGAGATCGCCGGCCTGTCCGGCGCATCCGCCGGCGCGCTCAACGCCGTCATGGTCGCCGACGGTTTGGCGCGCGGCGGGCCGGACGAGGCGCGGCGGCGGCTCGGCGCGTTCTGGCGCGCCACCAGCGCCGGCGGCGATCTGCCGGCGGTGCAGCGGGCGGTGACGGATCGCCTGTTCTCGATGATGCCGTTCGCCGCCACGCCGATGCAAAACTGGCTGGAGGCGATGTCGCGTTACTTCTCGCCCTATGAACTCAATCCGCTCAACATCAATCCGCTGAAGGACCTGATCGCCCGCTTCGTCGACTTCGACGCGTTGCGCGTCGGCGGCGTTCCGGTGTTCGTCGCCGCCACCAACGTCCACACCGGACGGCTGCGGATTTTCTCCGGCGATTCCCTGTCCGCCGACGCGGTGATGGCCTCCGCCGCGCTGCCCTTGATGTTTCGCGCGGTCGAGATCGACGGCGTGCCCTATTGGGACGGCGGCTACATGGGCAATCCGGCGATCTTTCCGTTCCTGCATGAAACCGACGCCGACGACGTGCTGGTGGTGCAGGTCAACCCGGTATCGCGCGCCACCACGCCGCGCACCTCGGCCGAGATCGTCAACCGGGTGAACGAAATCACCTTCAATTCGGCGCTGATCGCCGAACTGCGCAGCATGGATTTCGCCAACCGGCTGATCGCCGGCGGCCGCGCGCCCGGACCGGGCCCCTATCGCGAATTGCATATTCACCGCATCCATCTCGGCGGCCTGGGCGAGCGCCTGACGGCGGCGAGCCAGATGAAGACCGATTTCGATTTCTTCAAGCTGCTGCACCGCGCCGGCCAGCGCGCCGCGCGCGGCTTTCTCGAACGGCACTTCGACGACATCGGCCGGCGCAGCACGCTCGACCTGGCGGCGGAATCCGGTATCGAGTGGGGCTGAGACCGTTCGCCGTTCACGACGCCGTGTCCGCCCGGCCGGCGCGCTGAACGTCAAGCATTCGCCAGCCATGTATTTGCCGCAGGTCTGCTCCCGCGCTCCGCGAATGGAAAAATCGTAAGCCTTGCTTATTATATCGCTCGCTTAGGAACCGAGCGATGCCCCGATCCGGACCCATTGACGCCGATTTTCTGTTCGCCCTGTTCGAGGTGCAGCGATTGCTGCGGCTCTACGCCGACAAACAGGCGGCGCAGTTCGGGCTGACGCGGACCCAGTGGGCGGTGTTGGCCAAGGTCAACCGCACCGAGGGGCTGAAGCAGGCGGAAATCGCCGAGATGCTCGAAATCCAGCCGATCACGTTGACGCGACTGATCGACAAATTGTGCCGGAGCGGACTGCTGGAGCGCCGCAGCGACGCCACCGACCGCCGCATCAACCGTTTGTACCTGACCAAGGCCGCGCGCCCGCTGATGGCCAAGCTCGCCGCCCTGCGCTCCGAGGTCGTCGCCACCGCCTGCACCGGCTTCAGCCACGCCGAGGTTCACCGGCTGGTGGAACAGCTCGAAGCCATCAAGGACAACGTGCGGGACGCGCTGCAAACCGCGCCGACCGCAACCAAGCTCACAAAGTTGAAGGAACGCCGTTATGGCTGAACCTGCCCTTAAACTCGCGCCCGAGCAGAAGGCCAGCCCGCCAGCGCCGCCGCCGGCCGAGGCGCCCGCGGCACAGCGGCGCGGTGCCGCCGCCGCCTTCCGGCGCTATCGCCGTCCGCTGCTTCTGGTCGTGCTGCCGCTGATCGCCGTGGTCGGCGGCATCGCCTTCTATCTCAGCGGCGGCCGTTACGTCACCACCGACGACGCCTATGTCGGCGCGCAGAAAGTGCTGATTACGCCGGACATCTCCGGCAAGATCGACCAGGTGGCGGTGCGCGAGGGACAGCAGGTGAACAAGGGCGATCTGTTGTTCGAGATCGACCCGGTGCCGTTCCGCCTCGCCGTCCAGCAGGCCAAGGCGAAGCTCGACGAGGCCACGGTCACCTACAACGATCTGCGCACCAATCTGGAACTTTATGCCCGCTCCTCGGAACTGTCGGCGCAGAGCATCGACCTCAAGCAGCGCGACGTCGAGCGCAAGACCGCCCTGGTCAAGAACAATTCCGGATCGCAACTCGACCTTGAAAAGAGCATCGCCGCCCTGGTTCAGGCGCAATCGCTCAATCAGCTCCTGCAACAGCGGATCGCCAGCGCCAAGAGTCAACTGCTCGGCAATCCCGAGCTGCCGCTGGCGCAATTTCCGGCCTACATGCAGGCGAAAGCCGCGCTCGACGAGGCCCAGCGCAATCTCGACCACACCCAGTTGCGCGCACCGATCAACGGCATCGCCACCCAGGTCGACAACATCCAACTCGGCCGCTTCGTGGCGGCGGGAACGCCGGTGTTCAGCGTGATCGACACCTCGGCGCCGTGGGTCGACGCCAATCCGAAGGAATCCGACTTCACTTATGTCGCGGTCGGCCAGCCGGTCACCATCGACGTCGATGCCTTCCCCGATCATCGCTTCCACGGAACGGTCGGCTCGCTGAGCCCCGGCACCGGCGCGGTGTTCGCGATCCTGCCGCCGCAGAACGCCACCGGCAACTTCGTCAAGATCGTGCAGCGCGTTCCGGTCCGCATCTACTTCGACAACACCGATGACCAGGTGCGGCGCCTGAAGGCGGGCATGAGCGCCTATGTCACCATCGACACCGGCCACCGCCGCTCGCTGCGGGGCCTGTTCGGCCTCGACACGGCCCGGACGCCCGTCAAGGCCCCTGCCGCGGCCGGACAATAGCCGTGGCGACCGCCGCGACACATCCCGGCGCAGCCCATCACGCCGCGGCGCCCGGATTGCGCCGGAACATGGTGACGATCTGCGCCATGACCGCGACGATCATGCAGGCGCTCGACACCACCATCGCCAACGTGGCGCTGCCCTACATGCAGGGCAGCCTGTCGGCGTCGCAGGACCAGATCAACTGGGTGCTGACGTCCTACATCGTCGCCGCCGCCATCATGACCGCGCCGGTCGGCTGGATCGCCAACCGGTTCGGCCGCAAGCGCGTCTTCATCATCTGCTCGGCCGGCTTCACGCTCGCCTCGGTGATGTGCGGCCTCGCCCAGGACATCACCCAGATGGTTCTGTTCCGCCTGCTGCAAGGCGTGTTCGGCGCCGCCCTGGTGCCGCTGTCGCAGGCGGTGATGCTGGACAACTACGCGCTGCACGAGCGCGCCAAGGCGATGGCGATCTGGGGCATGGGCGTGATGATGGGTCCGATCATGGGCCCCTCGCTCGGCGCCTGGCTGACCGAAACCTATTCCTGGCACTGGGTGTTCTTCGTCAACCTGCCGTTCGGCATCATCACCGTCGCCGGCCTCGTCATTTTCATGGACGAGACGCGGCTCGACAGCGCGCTGCGCTTCGACTGGTTCGGCTTCACGGCGCTGGCGGTCGGCATCGGCGCGCTGCAACTGGCGCTCGACCGCGGCGAACAGCTCGACTGGTTCAACTCGTGGGAAATCGTCATCGAGTTCATCGTCTCCGGCGTAGGATTCTACTACTTCTTCGCGCACTCGCTGACCACCGATCGCCCCTTCATCCAGTTCGCGATCTTTGCCGACCGAAACTTCGCCACCGCCTGCATTTTCATGGTGGTGATCGGCGTGGTGCTGTTCTCGACCATGGCGCTGGCCTCGCCGCTGTTCCAGAACGCCTTCGGCTATCCGATCCTCACCGCCGGCCTGCTGCTGGCGACGCGCGGCAGCGGCACCTTCGTCGCGATGATGCTGGTCAGCCGGCTGATGCGCATCTTCGAGGCCAAGTATCTGATCGCCACCGGTCTGTCGCTGATCGCCGTCACGCTCTACGATATGACCGTCTGGACCGCCGACACCCCGGTGAAAACCATCGTCATCAACAGCGTGATCCAGGGTTTCGGCCTCGGCCTGGTGTTCGTGCCGCTGTCGACCGCCGCGTTCATGACGCTGCCGAACCATTTGCGCACCGACGGCACCTCGATGCTGACCCTGATCCGCAACGTCGCCAGTTCGATCGGCATTTCGATCGTGATCGCCAGGCTGACCAGCGGCACCGCGCGGGTCCACGGGATCCTGGCCGAACACATCAATCCGTTCAACAACGCGCTCCAGATGCCGAACGTGACCGGCATCATCAACCTGCAAACCGATGCCGGACGGGCGATGATGGATGGAATCCTGTATGCGCAGGCGCAGATCATCGCCTTCTCGCAGGACTTCCAGCTGGTGATGCTGGTGACGCTGTGCGCGATCCCGCTGGCGCTGATCATGGGCTCGACCAAGGCGTCGATGCAGGGGCCGGGCTCCGATCACGCCGCCGTCATGGAGTGACGAGGAGCGGCCGCGTTTTGATGCGGCGGCATGATCCCCCGAAACAGGGAGCCGGTTTTGCGGATCCGGCGCCAAAGGGGAAGAAGCCGCGATCCGAGTCATCCCTCCACGCGAAATGGATCCCGCCCCCCGGAGCCGGCCCAAGGGCAGGCCTTCCGGCAGATCCGGGACATGCCCGCCGCCGCGAAAGCGCCGCAACCAGGCTCGAACCCGCATTGCGCCCGGCCCGCCGCATCAAATCCCGTGCCGGACAACGCGAACCGGCCGCAGCCGCACCGGATATCAGCCGAAATCGCCACCCGACCGTTGCCCACCCCCGCCCGATCGGCTAAACAACGCCCCAAGCACCCGTAGCTCAGCTGGATAGAGCGTTGCCCTCCGAAGGCAAGGCTAAGTCAAGCGTGTTGTGGGCGAGGGTCGAAAAAGACGAGGGAAACCAAGTGATTGGCGAAACTCGAAGGAAGCAGAGAAACTGCTTCCGTGGTCACGGAAGCGCCGCGGAAGCAAACTGAAGGAAGCTGTAGAGTACGAACGACCACAATCGGCAGTGCCTCGGGCTCCCACCGTTTGCGATCGTTTGAAAGTTGGAATCGAGATTGACCCTGGTCGACCTCGGACACTATTTGAAGATAAATGCACCCATAGCTCAGCTGGATAGAGCGCTACCCTCCGAAGGTAGAGGCCTCAGGTTCGAATCCTGATGGGTGCGCCATCTGCCTCCTAACATGGCTCAGGGTCGAGCGGTTGCTCCCCATCTCTCGAACAGCCCGTCACGAATCCATTCCGGATTCTCTCACTCATGGGGCGTTGAGGAGTTTTCCCGTTGAAGGAGTCGGCCGAGACGGAGGCTCGGGGCGGAAGGCTCCGACTTCCTGAGGATGCCCACGATATTCGCGGCGCGCAATCATTCAGGAACGGTCAGCAATCCCTTCACAGCAAACAGCTCGACCGTGCGCATGAGGATGGCGCTCGCATGAGTGAAGTTTCCGAGCTGATCCTTGAAATAATAGCTCCACTTTTCGCCATGAAAGAGGTTGTTCCGCAGGCGGTAGACGATGATGAGCAAGGCCAGAATGGTCTCCGCGGCGCCCGTTTGAGCCTCACTCAAAACAGCCTCTACCTCGGGACGGCCGCCGTTCGAGCCGGGGTGGAAGCGCAACGCCTGGAAGTGATGGTTGAAACCACTACCGTCGCGGTAACGCGCCGTGAAGAACGCAAGAGCCTCCTGAAAGGGCCCAACATCCAGGCCAGATCCATGGTTCGCGGCCTGGGCGACGCGCGCACGGAAACCGCCAATGCTGGCATTGTTTGCCATCACTCGCGCTTCGAAGAAGCTCCAGAGCAGGGAGAATTCGTGGATTGCCTGCCGCTCGTCGGGAACCAAGTGAGCGTAGCCTTCGGTATTGGCGTTGAGCCATGCCTCAACAGGCGACATCGATCTTCCTTCCCGCACTTGTTTCGCAACCTACGCCCAGATAACAAAACAACGACCGGGCACTGGGTAATCTACTCTCATTCGTAGGGTAGCTCACCGAACAGACCGATCATTAGATCACCGCCGTACAGAGAAAATGGAATCTCGACATAGTGGTCTGGATGGCGAGGAAGAGCGCGCCCGTCGTTCGGGCCATTTTTGGTATGGCCGCGGATGCGCTCGCCATTCTCCTTGATGTAGGGAAGCACGACTAGCCGGCCGTGGTTGGTGGAGAGGATTGTACCCTCCTTCCAGATCGTCGCCCCGTCGGCTTCGCGCGTCGAGGAGGTCTCCTTCACCTGCCAGCCGACGCCGCCGTGGGCCTCGTACCAAAAGACGATGCCATTTGAGACCAGGATGCGTTCGCCTCTCGCGAGCGCTTCGGCAAGGAGGCGCTGCACGCTTGCAAGCTGGAGCAATTGATTGGCGCGAGGCAGCAGGATTTGTCTGATCCTAGCTTTCGTTTTGCCCCAATGCATGGTCGCGCTGAGATCGAAGCCATTCGCAATCTTTGCGCGTTCGGCGGTCAAGGCTGCCTTTTCACCCGCGAGATACGGCTTCGACCAGATGCCGTCGTGCCCGAGGAACAGCAGGCCAAGCGGCATGACGCTGGCCGGCGGCTCCTGGTGACAATAGCCGGCGTTGTCTGCGCCATCGTTCAAGCTCCATGCGCGTTCACGGTTAGCTTACCACTCTACAAGCTGGATCAAAAAGGTTGAATTTTATCAGAATATAGGATAGACCCCTATACTATGTCGCATCTTACAAAGAATAAGGCGAAATTGATCGCCAGAGTCCGCCGCCTGAAAGGCCAACTCGAAGCCGTCGAGAAATCGCTGACGAACGAAGCTCCATGCGGTGAAACGCTCAATCTCGTTGCTTCAATGCGTGGTGCGATCACCGGGCTAACCGCCGAGCTGATTGAGGATCACATTCGCGAGCACATCTCTAACCCAGACAAAGACGACGACGCGGAGCGCGCGCAGGGGGCAGCCGAGCTGATTGATGTTGTAAGGACGTATCTCAAATGACCAACGACACATTCCGACTCTCGACGCCGCACGAACATGTATTCCTTGGCGACCAACACGAGCGCAACGAGCGCCGCACTTGGTTCGTAATCGCGCTCACCGCGACCATGATGGTCGCGGAAATCACGGCGGGCTCGATCTTCGGTTCCATGGCGCTTGTGGCCGATGGCTGGCACATGTCCACCCACGCCGCCGCCATGCTCATTGCCGCGCTTGCTTATCGCTACGCGCGCAAGCATGCCCGTAATGCGCGCTTCACTTTTGGAACAGGTAAGCTCGGTGATCTCGCTGCCTTCGCCAGCGCGATCATCCTGGCGCTCATCGCAGTGCTCATTGGATGGGAGAGCTTGCAGCGCTTCTACTCCCCGGTCTCGATCAACTTCGGCGAAGCGATCTTCGTGGCGGTGATCGGCCTGGCCGTGAATATCGCCTCGGCATTCCTGCTACGCGACGATCATTCACACCATCATCACGGACACGAACATCATGGACATGAGCATCATGACCACGATCACCACGACCGCGGCGCGGGTAGTACCGATAACAACCTCCGCGCGGCTTATATCCACGTCATCGCCGATGCTTTCACCTCGGTGCTGGCCATCGCGGCGCTGACACTCGGCAGCTTGTACGGCTGGGTTTGGCTTGACCCTTCTATGGGCGTTGTCGGTGCCATCGTGATCGCAAGATGGTCCTGGGGTCTCATCCACGACGCGGGCAGTGTCCTCCTCGACTACGTACCCGAGGACGAAGATCTGCCCGACGAAATCCGCGCTCTTATCGAAACCGATGGAGACAGCATCAACGACCTTCATGTCTGGCAAGTTGGACCAGGGCACCATGCCGCTATCGTTTGTGTTGCGTCGGAATCACCGAAGCCAGTGGCAGACTACAAGGCCAAGCTGTCGCAGATTCACGACCTGTCGCATGTCACCGTAGAGGTGGTGCAGGCTTAGTTAGTGGGGGTTCCCGTAATCTGGCAAAGGCCCGCTTAGAGGAAGTGCAAGATGTGTGGCGTGCCGGTGCGGCCGATCAGATTGTCGGGGTGCTTCAGCCGCTCCTGCATGGCCGCGTCGAGGCCCGCCTCGCCGCAGCCTTCGGTCATGGCAACCACCGCACGCGGTTTGTGTTCCCCATTGCGCCTGACCTATCTGCCCTGAGCACTTTAAATGCGTTCTTGACCAAATCCAGACCGATCGTGGCTAACCTCATTCATGGATGCTCCTTCCTTCGTAGCGGCTGGGACATCATCGCGCTCGCAAATCCACGGCAAGCTTTACTGATCCAAGCCCGCCTTCACCGCGTAAACAATTTTGAGGAAAAATTTCGATACAAAATGCGTATCGCATTTGATCGAATTTCAAGCGCTTGGTTCAGGACAATCGTATGGAAAATCGAGAAAATATAAATCGGCCGGTATGGATCAGAGCATTGGTCGCCCTGATCCCCGTGATTGCGGCGTCGCTCCTGGGTCAATGGGCGACATATCCTAATCTCGCCTCATGGTACGCAGGCCTCGTCAAGCCGTCGTTCAACCCGCCGAACTGGATTTTCGCTCCGGTCTGGACAACTCTTTACCTATTGATGGCTTATGCCGCCTGGCGCATCCTGAAGGTTTCTGACAGGCCGGCAGAGCGCCGTATCGCGCTGACGTTTTTCTTCCTGCAGCTGGCGCTGAATGCGCTATGGTCATGGCTGTTCTTTGGGCTGAACAATCCGCTCGCCGGTTTGCTGAACATCGTACCGCAGTTCCTGCTCATCCTGGCAACGATAGATCGGTTCCGTAGGCTCGATCTGGTCGCCGCTGCTTGTTTGATACCTCTCGCGGCGTGGGTCGCATTTGCGTCGTTGCTGAACTTCGAAATCTGGCGCCTGAACGGCTAGCGGCAGCAGACAATGGCCGCCGAAACGCCTTTTCCCGAGTCCGAACGTCCTGTTATCGTCTGGTTTCGCGACGATATTCGACTGTGCGACAACCCGGCGCTGACCGCTGCCGCGAACTGTGGCCATAGGATCATCTGCGTCTTCGTGCATGACGAGGAATCCGAGGGGGTGCGCCCGCTCGGTGGCGCGGCGCGATGGTGGCTCCATGGCGCATTGAAGGAATTGGACGATGCGCTGCGCGCCCTTGGCGGTCGTCTTTGCGTCCATAAAGGGGTTGCATCGACGGTCATGCCGCAGCTTGCGGCTGACAGCAACGCGGCGGCAGTCTACTGGAACCGCCGCTATGGAGCTGTCGAGCGCCGCGTCGACGAGGCCGTGAAAGCCACCCTCAAGGCACAGGGGGTCGAGGCGGAAAGCTTCAATGGCCACCTGCTTTACGAGCCGTGGTCGATCAAGACCAAGTCCGGCACCCCGTTCCGTGTTTTTTCCGCATTCTGGCGCGCCGCACATGAGGCCGGCGAGCCTGGCCAGCCACTTGGCGTTCCCTCGCGGATAAACCTGTTCAATGGTTCGTGCAATCAAGCATCAACGGAAGTTGAGCTTATCGATCTGGCGCTTGAGCCGTCATCGCCTGATTGGGCGGGCGGGCTGCGATCATGCTGGCGACGCGGGGAAGCTGGCGCGCAGGCCCAGCTCGAATTTTTTCTGAAAGAGCATTTGAAAGAATACGCAGACCTTCGAGATTTTCCTAACCGATCGGCGACATCGCGACTGTCGCCCTATCTGCGCTTTGGCAACATCTCGCCCCGGCAGCTGTGGCACGCCGCAGAGGCCGCCGCCAATTCGGCCACCAATCCAGGGCTGCATCGAGATCTCGAAAAATTCCGTTCCGAACTGGGCTGGCGCGAGTTTTCATACCACCTGCTCTATTACAATCCACAAATCGCGACTCAAAACCTGCAATCTAAATTTGATGCGATGCCTTGGCGATCAGATGCCGACGTGCTTCGAGCGTGGCAGCTCGGCAAGACGGGCTATCCGATCGTCGATGCCGGCATGCGTGAACTTTGGACCACGGGGTGGATGCACAATCGAGTGCGCATGGTGGTCGCCTCATTTCTGGTCAAGCATTTGCTGATCGACTGGCGCCAGGGCGAGACGTGGTTCTGGGACACGCTTGTCGATGCCGATCCGGCCAACAGCGCGGCGAGCTGGCAATGGGTCGCCGGTTCCGGCGCGGACGCCGCGCCTTACTTCCGCGTTTTCAACCCGGTTCTCCAAGGCGAGAAATTCGATCCGGATGGCCGTTATGTCAAACGATGGCTGCCGGAACTGGCCGATGTTTCTCCATCCGTCATCCATCGTCCGTGGCAGCTCGGGAGCAAGGTTGAAGCTTACGCCGGAAGAATCGTCGAACACGATCTGGCCCGTCGACGCGCTCTCGACGCCTTCAAGGGCCTAAGTTGATTAAAGCCGATAAACCGCTCATTCGCGTGACAACATGGTTATTCGCCGCATGCGTGAAGCTATGCTCGTCCAAGGCAAAGCAGCTTAATCCGGTGTCAGCGGCATTCGCTCATCTCAGAGAGAAAGGCAGCGGCCGCTTCGTAGAGATCGCCATGAGCCCAGTCGCTTCTGTTTCCTATCTCGTTTGAAAAAAACACGGCTAAAGCTTCATTGTCTCTCTCGGATTCAACGCAGACGGAACGTTGCGAACGGGCGATGATCAAGTTGTTTTGATATTCGTCGGTTCTAATCGAAACAAACTCTAAAAACGAAGGTTGGAGATAGCAGCCCGTCTCCTCCAGCAATTCGCGTGCGCCTGCTTCCTGCCATGTCTCGCCACGCATCTGATAGCCTCCTGGCAGTCCCAGCAATCCGTAGCCAGGCTGCTTGGCGCGGCGGATTACGAGCAATTCCCTTCTGGCATTGTGGACGAGCACAAAGACGGTTGTCGGCGTGTTGTCGTAAACACGGCGCCCCGCCGTGACCGCTACGGGCAGATCGGCCATGACCAACTATTCCTACGCGCCATTTTCGTCGCCCCGCCGTTTCTCATTGCCGCAATAGGTCACGGCGCGGATATCGCCCGGGTTTGCTTATTCCGTCGCGGCAGTGATCCGCTTGGCTCTTCCACGCGTAGACGTAGCTGGAAATGCAGGAGGCCGAGTTGGACGACATTCAGAAACAAATCGAAAAAATCCGCAAGGCCATTCTGAACCATCCTAAACGTGAGCTTCTCTTTGAGCTGGACACCATGCTTTCGATGGCGCTCGAGGAAGTTAAGCGATTGAAGGCGAACAGGATTATTTAGAGCAGAACGTAAAAGTTTCGTGGGTCAGGCTTGTGTCTATCCTGAGGCTAATTCTTTTTCGCAATGGATCATTGAACCTTGACTGAGAACCTGCCCCCCAACCATCCGACGGTAAAATTCGGCAAAATTGGCGTACTGCTGATTAATTTGGGCACGCCAGATGCTACGGATCCCGCTTCAATACGCCGATATCTCGCAGAATTCCTGACAGATCGTCGTGTCATCGAGTGGTCTCGTTGGCTCTGGTATCCGATACTCTACGGCATCGTGCTGAATACGAGACCCAAAAAAGTCGGGAAAGCCTACGAGACGATTTGGAACAAGGAAAAGGAGGAAAGCTACCTGCGGACTTATACGCGTAGCCAGGCTTTGCAACTCTCCAGCAGACTGTCGGATCTTCCGTCGGTGCAGGTGGAGTGGGCGATGCGTTACGGCCAACCGTCGATACGCAGCAAGATCGAAGAGCTTCAGAAATGCGGCTGCGAAAGGATACTTCTCTATCCTCTTTATCCTCAGTACGCGGCCGCGACGACGGCGACGGTGAATGACGAAAGTTTCAGGGCGCTGATGGATCTTAGATGGCAGCCAGCAATCCGAACGGTGCCGCGATATCATGACGATCTAGTCTATATCGACGCTCTCGCCCATTCGATCGAAAGTCATCTCGCCACTCTGGATTGGGATCCGGAGATCTTGCTGACCTCCTACCACGGTATCCCGATGTCGTATTTTACGAAGGGTGATCCTTATCACTGCCAGTGTCACAAAACGACGAGACTGCTCACGGAACGTCTCGGCTGGAGTAAAAACCGGATAATGGTGACGTTTCAATCGAGGTTCGGTCCGGAAGAATGGCTGCAGCCATACACCGACAAGACCGTCGAGAAACTGGCACGAGAAGGCACAAAAAAAATCGCGGTGATTAATCCGGGTTTTGTTTCCGACTGCCTGGAAACTCTCGAAGAGATCGCGGTGGAGGTGAAGGAAACGTTTCTTCACAGCGGCGGTGAGCGATTCACCCACGTGCCGTGCCTCAATGACGGAACGGACGGCATAAAAGTCATAGAGCATATGGTCCGGAAGGAATTGGCAGGCTGGGTGTAAGGCGTTTTGAGCCAGGGCGCGAATTGTCGCGCACCACGCCGCTCGATGAGCCACAAGGGCTTTTAGTCATAGGCCTTCGATAAACGCGCGCGCTTCCTGCGTGATGATTTTCACGCGTTCTTTTGGCATCCGATCAAGCGTCCGATACGGCATGCCCATCCGGGGATTTTGCTCGAGATAAATGCGGTTCTCGATCAAAAAATTCCAGTAGAGAAAATTGAATGGGCATGCGCCAGGGCCGTTCTTAATCTTGGGATTGTATGCGCAGGTCCCACAATAATCGGACATCCGGTCGATGTAAGCGCCGGACGCAGCATAGGGTTTTGATGCCAGTAAACCGCCGTCGGCGAAAAGAACCATCCCATGCGTATTGGGCAATTCGACCCAGTCGAAGGCATCTGCGTAGACAGCCAGATACCATTCTTCAAGCTCGGCCGGACGGACCCCTATAAGCAGGGCGAAGTTGCCGGTGATCATCAGTCGCTGGATGTGATGAGCGTAGGCGTTTCGCCGGGTATCGGCTATCGCTGTAGCAAGACAGTTCATGTCGGTTTCGCCTGACCAGTAGAACCAGGGCAGCGACCGGACTGCGCCAAGAGCGTTGGTTTCGGCATAATGTGGCATCTTTAGCCAGTAGATTCCGCGAACATATTCGCGCCATCCGAGAATTTGCCGGATGAACCCTTCGACTGCATTGATCGGCGCATCACCACGACGAAAGGCGTTCTCAGCCGCAGCACAGACTTCGTGCGGACTCAACAAGCCGATGTTCAAGTAGGGCGAAATCAACGCATGAAAGAGGAATGGCTCGTGAATCGCCATTGCGTCCTGATGGTCGCCGAAGAGGGGAAGTGCCTCAGAGATAAAAATATCTAGCGTCGCGAGTGCCTGTTTTCGAGTGACCGCCCATGCGAAGTCTTCGAGATCGCCAAAGTGATCCGCGAAACGCAGCGCAACCATTGACAGAATTTCGCGAGTGATAGCATCCGGTTTTGAACCGAACCGTTCTAGGATTTTGAGCGTGTCCGGCAACTTTTTGCGGTTGTCGGCATCGAAATTCCATTGACCGCCGCAAGGGTTGTCACCCTCCATCAATATGCCGGTTCGACGACGCATTTCCCGATAGAAATACTCCATGCGATAGGTCTTGCGGCCATTCGCCCATGCTCGAAACTGATCCATAGAGCAAAAAAAGCGATTATCTTCTCGAACATCGACAGGTAAATCGAGCTGTTCGGGCCAGCAGTCCATCATTTTTCGCACGCGCCATTCGCCGGGCTCGGTAACCACGACGCGATCTGGCTTGTGACGGGCAGCCGCCCGGACCAATTCCCCGGTAAAAGAGCCGGAGTTCGCCTTGTCGTCTAGGCAGACGTACTCAACCCTGACGCCGCGTTCACGCAATTCGTCTGCAAAATGCCTCATGGCAGACAAGATGAAGGCGATCTTCTGTTTGTGATGTCGAACGTATGTCGTCTCGTCGGCGACCTCGGCCATGAGCACCACGTCTTCCCCAGGGTCAAACCCCCGCAGCGAAGAGATGTCATGGCTAAGTTGATCGCCGAGGATGAGGACGATTGTCTTCGTCTTTGCTACTTTCATCGCGACCGATCAGTCGCTATGTCCATTGCCTCGCCAGCGGCGATATGGGTGTCGCGACTGAGCAGACAGAGAGTTCTTAACGACGGTATTTCCAGGGCGATCGAGCGGCCACATACACGCATTGATTTTGTCCTTCGGTTTCGCAGCCGTTAACTTACTGTCGCCTTGGTGGCGCGTGTGATTATGCTGTTATTCGTCGGTCGGTCCCATGCCACGATCAGATGGCTCGCGACCTCAAAACCGCTTGTTTTCCCTTGATATCTTCTCCGTGATCACAGCCATGAGAAACGTCGCGAATATATCTCAGACCACCGATAGCCAGATCACAACGAAATGGGCGGCCTATTGCGACTAACCCGACACGCTTCAACCGATGTGTATCAAGTGGAATAGCGGTGCGGTAGGGAGCAAAAGCGCTAAACCGCAGAACTACTGTCCGCCAATCTGGATATGCCGTAAATTCCTGGCGGTACGACTGCCAGGGTCTTTCCAGATAGTCTGTTCTCAGATGAACGTTGTAGACCTCGCCGTTGCCGAACACGTCTATCGCAATCCCGTCCCAGCCACTTGCATCCACAACATGGGCTGTCGGAGAGAGATCGAGGGAGGCCTGAACAAATCCTCCGTTGTTTTCCAGGTGGACGTCGCCGCGCATACGGATGGCGGACCGGCCTGCAACTTCCTCGCGGGCCATCACTGCTTGGGAAATTCCGCCCATGACTGCGTCTGTAAAACGCTTCCACGCGCTGCCAATCGTAGCGGCTGGTGGCTCTCTGCTGAGGTCATCTATTATAGCGGTCGCAGGCAACATATTTCCGTCTCTACCTGTGTGGGCGCGCGTGGGCTAACTTAACCCTTGGTCCGCAGTCGAGAGCGTCCGCCATCCACTCCTATCACTTGTCCTGTTATCCAGCCGGCTTTTGGTGTCAGAAGGAAATCAGCAATTGCGGCAATATCGTCAGGCTCACCCAAACGGCGCATCGCATGCAATTGTGCAATGGCGTCAGCCATTTGAGGCGATTTGGTCAAGGATTCCGAAAGCGGCGTCTTGGTCAACGAGGGCGCCACGCAGTTAACGCGGATTGTAGGCGATAGTTCGGCGGCCAGCGCGATAGTCAGCCCTTCGACAGCCGCCTTTGCCATGGAGACGGATGCATGAGAAGGAAATCCCTGCGAGGCGGCGACCGAGGAGAACAAAATCACTGAAGCCGTACTGCTCTGTTTGAGACTCGGGAGATGGTTCTTTATCGCGAGCGCTGCCCCGACGGCGTTGAGCCGGAAGTCGCGTACGAAGTCATCGTCGGTCAGGCGGCCGATCGGCCTCAGGTTTATCGATCCTATCGCGTAAACGAGACCATCGATGGAACCGCGAACTTCCGAAGCGACACGCTCGAAACTGCCCGGAGCCAGCACGTCAACAGCCGTAAATGTTGCTCCGGATTCCACCGCAAGTTTTTGAAGCTTGCTGGTGTCGCGCCCGACGAGATGGACACTCTCACCCCGGGCGTTTATGCGTCCGAGAATAGCCGTACCGATGCCGCCTGAACCGCCGTAAATAATCGTCGTCGCCATTAGATTTCTCTCTCCTGAGCCTGGTGCGATTTCACCACCATCAAAACTGTTCGCGCTCCGTCACTCCTTGGTCAGGTGTTTCTGCATTGGCAGACATCTCGGGAATTGCACGATCTCGGAATGCGAACGATCGCGTCGGTCCATGAAGCATCGATACGGTCGATACAGGATTCACTGAATTCAGTGATCTTTTTCCAGTACCGGCCGTCTTCGACGAAGTAGCCCAAATTGGCCTCGAGCGACTTTGCGGCGGCTTCGGCCTCCCGAACGACCAGTCCTGAGAATATCTCGTACAACGCTCTGATGCGACGCGTGGTCAGGCGCGAAAGTGTCGCCAGTGTCGTACGCGGAAGAGTCAATCTGCTCCGAGGGAGGTTGGAAAGATTAAGGCAGATGGTTCCTGCTCGCAGGGCTGTCACGAACAGACGGCTTGACTTCGCTTCAAGAGAACGCAGCGTGACGTCTTGCCGAAGTGGATCAGCCGTTCCATTGCCGTAGAAATGGGTGCGTCCCACTTCGGAGTAAATCATGTCACAGCCAAGAAAGACGAGAACGTCTGGCTTCAAAGCATGAAGCGCCCAATAAGCAGCAGTAAATGCCATGGTCCCGCCCGCGTAAACGAAACCACCGAATTCGTTCTGCGCAGGAACAAATTCGTCTGACGTGATCCTCAAGGCAGATGTTGACTGCGTGGCGGGTAAACGCTCACTTGGGAAATCGTCAGGATATATCAAATAATCCCAATCGTCGCGGATCACCCACGCATTGTTTATGGCTACAATCGATGCAATTGCGGAACGATCCCACTCACGAACTTCCAGAGCATCAGGTGCGCTGCCGAGTACAAGAACGACATTGGGCGTGTGCTCTATCGTTTTCATTGCACCGAGCGCTAATTAAACATTTTTCTAATTTCTGCAGCTTTATACGCCAAATCTAGGGCTCTGGATCTCATGTCCCCTACGCCACGGAGCTGGACGGTTCTCGATTGTCGAGAGACTGCAGGTTGTCGGAAGCAATGCTTTCATACCATCGGCTGGAGTGGCACGATGGTGGGCAATTTAGTTTGGGGCAGCCGAAGGGAGATGCTGCCCCTGCTTTCGTATGCCGGACTTTTTTCTACGTTTCAGAGCGGGCCGGGCAATTCGGTATAACAGGAGCAGCGAAATTAATGTCAAATAGATATACTGCTGCGACGACAAAACCTTCGTCGCAAGATAAAAATGGAACCCTCCGCATAGAGCGACAAAGTAAACGAGCCGGTGAAGCAGTGCCCAGTTCGTTCCCATCCTGCGAATGGATAAGCTGTTGGATGTGATCGCGAGCGGCATCAGTATAGCGAATCCCGCCATTCCGAACATAATGAAGGGTCGCTTCATGACATCCGCTATTACGGCGTGCAGTACCAATTCTTGGTCTAATACCAGATAGACGGTGAAATGAAATAGCACGTAGTAAAAGCACAATAAGCCAAGCGCTCTCCGATAGCGTATGAGGTTCAATCCGAAAATCTCGCGCAGTGGTGAGACGGTTAGCGTAAGAATCAGAAATCGCACCGCCCAAACACCGAGAAACAGCTCGAACGTTTTTACCGGATCAGCTCCAAGATTACCCGTGGCGCCAAGATAAAATTGCCATGCCGCAGGCAAGAGCCCTGCCAGATAGAGCAGCCAGATGGCCTTGCCGTTCCAGCGACGCCTCAGAATGACAGTTGAGATCATCAGAAATTCGCCTTGAGGTCCATGCCGTTGTAAAGGCTAGCCACCTCCTCGCCATAGCCGTTGAAAATCTCTGTCGGAATCCGATTTGAACTGAAGAAACCGCCATTTCCGATGCGCCTTTCGGTCGCCTGGCTCCATCGCGGATGAGGTACGTTCGGATTCACGTTCGCATAGAATCCATATTCATTGGGGGCCGTCGTGTTCCAGGTATTCGAGGGCTGTTTGTCGGTCAGGCTGATGCGAACGATCGACTTGATGCCTTTGAAGCCGTATTTCCAAGGCACGACGAGACGGATGGGAGCTCCATTCTGATTGGGCAGTGTTTCGCCATAAATGCCGACTGCCAGAATCGTGAGTGGGTGACGCGCCTCGTCGAGCCTCAACCCTTCGACATACGGCCACGCCAACGATTGGAACAACCCCTTTTGGCCTGGCATTTCGTCTGGCCGCACCACAGTCTCGAATGCAACATATTTCGCGCTGCCCAGGGGCTCAACCTTGTCGAGAAGCGCCGCCAGCGGAAAGCCATCCCATGGAATGACCATCGACCAAGCCTCGACGCAGCGCATCCGATAGACTCGTTCCTGCAGCGGAAACATCGTCATAATGTCTTCAAAACCAAAGGTCGTCGGTCGGGCTACCATGCCATCGACCTTGATGGTCCACGGAAGCGGCTTAAAGGCCGCGGAGTTGCGTGAAGGATCTGATTTATCCAAACCGAACTCGTAGAAGTTATTGTAGGTGGTTACATCGGTTCTGGGCGTCAGCTTGTCGGCAACGGTGTACTCCGCTTTCGCGGCGGATATAGGCGCTGAGGCCGCCACCGCGGGTACAATCGACGCGACAGCGGCTCCCGCGCCATAGGAAATAAACGACCTCCGAGAGAGCCATACATCTTTGGCGGTGATATATGATGTCGGAATCTTGGGCGGGCGATAGGTCATCGACATCTCCGGGAAATATTAGTCTAGGGGCATGGGGTCGTTCATAGCGACAGAAATGGATAAGTGTCGCGGGTTAAGTACCAGATGCGCAATGATGAGCATCAAGCTCAATACTCTCGCTACGCCACGATGATACGCAGATGATCAAATCAAAATGGGCGGTGCCCCATCATTGGGAGCACCGCCCACGGCTCACGCGGCTTATTTCGGCAAGAGAACAGCGTTGACGACGTGGATGACGCCATTTGATTGCATCACATCCGGGATGGTCACCTCTGCAGCGCCACCGGATTCATCGATGATGTAGACATGCTTACCTTTCAGTTCGGCTGTCAGCGAATCTCCGCTCACCGTCGTCATGTTATACTTGCCGCCATTCTTCTTGATGTCGCTTATAAGATCCTCCGCAGTGACCTTTCCGGGGACGACATGCGCAGTAAGGATCTTTACCAGCTTGTCCTTGTTTTCCGGCTTGAGAAGCGTATCGACAGTCCCCTTAGGGAGTTTTGCGAAGGCTTCGTTGGTCGGTGCGAACACGGTGAATGGCCCCGGTCCTTCGAGCGTCTTCACGAGACCGGCTGCTTTGACAGCCGCTACAAGCGTCGTGTGGTCCTTCGAGTTGACCGCGTTCTCGACGATGTTCTTGCTGGCGTACATTGGCGCGCCGCCTACCATCGGTTTGGCCGCATAAGCGGTTCCAGACATTGCAAGTGCCATCGAAAACATAGCGGCTTTCAACAATTTCATGGTCATGGAGTCCTCCTTGTTTCGCTGTCATCTGACAGAACTTTGTACGAAGGAGCCTGCGTTGTGGATTTCCCATTCACGCAAAGTTGAGTTGCGGCGTGCCGACCATCGGCATCGAGCCTCGCAATCGTTGCCTTTCTCGGCGTCAGGACCGCGTCGCGCGAAAACGGCAGTCGCACAAATGCCTGAAGCCCGTTTGCTGCAGGCTTGTTCTGGTAATCCGTCGTAGCCTTTTTGCGCCCGGGTGGGAGCAGACCGTGAGCTCACCCAGGAAGTTATGCTTTTCCATCCAAACCGTCAGCTTTTGGTGAAAACAAAAAAGCCAACATCGATGGTGACTGTCCTGAAGCCAGCCTCGCAGTAGCAGAGGTAATAGTCCCAGAGCCGACGGAAGCGCTCTGGAAAACCCATTTCGACGATGTCTGGCCATGACGCCAGGAAGCGTTTGCGCCACTCGGAAAGTGTGGCCGCATAGCTCTGGCCGAACATTTGCGTCGAAACCAGCTTGAGCCCGGCCTGCGCGCCTTGTTCGGCAATGATCGCTTTGGTCGGAAGCATTCCTCCCGGAAAAATGTGACGCTGAATAAAATCGGGCGAACCGCGGTAGGCCTCATAGCGCGCCTCGTCGATCGTGATCACCTGTAGAACGGCTTTGCCGCCGACGTTCAGGCGCTCATGCAGAGTTTCAAAGTAAGCTGGCCAGTAAGCTTCGCCGACCGCCTCCAACATTTCGATTGATACGATCCTGTCATAGGAACCGTCGACGTCGCGATAGTCGGTCAATTGCAAGTTCACTCTGTCGACCAGCGTTTCCTGTTCCACGCGTTTTCGAGCATAAGCCAGTTGCTCGGTCGATAAGGTAACGCCGGTAACGTGGGAAGCTGCGCGAGCCAATCTCATGGCCAAGGTGCCCCAGCCGCAACCAATTTCGAGAACGTTCTCGCCGCCTCGAAGGTCCAGGAGTTCTTCTACTCGTGACAGCTTGGCTTCCTGGGCTTCTTCGAGCGTCTGGTTTGGCTGCGCATAGAGCGCCGATGAATAGGTCATGCTCCGATCGAGCCAGCACTCGTAAAAGGCGTTGCCGAGATCATAGTGGAAAGAAATGTTTTTCCGGCTGCCAGCCCTGCTGTTTGGGCGCAAAACATGCCGAATGCGATTAAGCACGCGGGCCGGCCAGAAGCCGGAAATACTGCCATCGAGCACCGCGATGTTTCGCGCCGCCAGCTCCAGTAGTGCGACGAGATCCGGGCTCGACCAATCACCGTCGATGTAGGATTCTGCAAAGCCTAGATCTCCGTGGCTGAGGAGCCGCCGGATTGCTCGCCAGTCATGGATGATAAGCGTCGCGGACGGTCCAGACCGCGCGGCAGAATGCTCGATACGATCACCGGATGGCAGCACGATGGTGATGTGGCCGCAATCGATCCGCGCGATCATTCGGCCGAGCAAATGAGCGACCAGGCTTTCTCTGGGCCTTTTAAAGCCGCTCAAGGTTCTCGTCTTGATGTCAAACGTCATGCACGCTTCTCTTCTCTCGACTGCTTTCAGGGGTTGCTCCGCGCCCTATGGTGACGGACCGATCCGGTGCGGCGGGCCGCGGATAGAGACGGATCCCCTTCAGCCAGATCAGCAGTGCTTCCCAATAGATGCCCGTGATGACTTTGAACGTCAGCAGCGGATAGACGATGAACGCGCGGGCTAGAGAGGCGTCTGACAAATCCTGCCTGACAGCGGTCAGCTTGGCGATAATGAGCGGTCCATCGTCATCGCGACCGATAACCGAAACCGACAAATCCTTTCCCGGAGGCACGATAGAGAAGGAATAGATCATGTCGATGGTCATAAAGGGCGAGACATAAAAGGATTTTTGGCTTTCTTGCCGCACCGGCCCAGTTATGCCGGGAGCTACCGGAATGAGGTAGTTATGGCGCTGCCCAAAGGTGTTGTTCACCTCGTAGAAGATCGCTGACAGTGAGCCGTCGCGCCTATGACAAAAATAGATGCTGAGCGGATTGAAGGCGTATCCAAGGATGCGCGGCATGGTGAGCAGCCGGATCGGCCCACCCGTTTCGATGCCGGCTTCATCCAGATGATGGATGATCTTGTCGCGTGGCGATTGTGTCGACCCCTCGCCGTGATCGCGATCATGGAAGCTGAAGAGGTTGAAGCGATTGTGCGAGAAAAAGCGAAGTCTGTTCGCCAGTGCGTCGATTTCGTCGAGATCGAGCAACAGATAGAAGATGCTGTAGCGCAGGCGGTGCTCGCGCGGCCGTAACCTGTGGTGCATCACTGAGCCAGCGTAGAGCGCCGAGTTGAAGCCCGACATCAGGCGGCCTCCATCTCCGGCAGGCCGGCCTCGCTGACCTGTACATGGATGCGTCCGGATTCGTCCGGAACCGTCCAGGGTCGTCGCATGCCTCCGAGGGCTTCGGCGACCGCGAGGCCGGCCTGCAGCCCATCTTCGTGAAACCCTGCGCCGAAATAGGAGCCGCAGAACCATGTGTTGCGCCGGCCCTGCAACGACCAAAGCTCCTTTTGCGCCTGCATTGCCCGGGCGTCGAAACGGGGATGACTGTAGCTCATTCGCTTGAGGACCGCGTCGGGTGCGATCTCGCGGTGAGGGTTGAGCGTTACGAACAGCGGCCGCTTGCTTTCGATTCCCTGAAGACGGTTCATCCAGTAGGTGACGGCAAGCCTGCGACCGTCATGGTCATCCCTGGTCATATAGTTCCAGCTCGACCAGACCCGCTGCCGTTGCGGCATCAGGCGTGCGTCGGAGTGAAGGACGGTGTCGTTCACAATGTACTCGAACGCGCCGAGAACACGCTGTTCCTCGGGGCTCGGATCGGCAAGCATCTCCAGCGCCTGGTCCGCATGCGTGGCAATGACAACTTTATCAAAGTGGCGGCGATGACCATCAAGCCCGATGATTTCGGCGCCCTTTGCAGTACTGGCAATCGTCTTGATCGGATAGTCGGTCACCACTTCGGGTATGGCTTCGCGAAGCACCCGCACGTAGGAGCGGCTGCCGCCGACCACTGTCCGCCAAGCCGGGCGGCCAGTAAGCTTCAGAAGACCGTGCGTCTGGCAAAATCGAATGAACGAAGCCGCGGGATAGGCACCGATTTTCGCGGCCGGGGTCGACCAGATGGCCGCCGCCATCGGATAGAGATGGTCGTTACGGAATCCATCGCCGTAGCCCGCTGCGTCGAGGTATTCATCGAGGGTTATCATGCCCAGCGCCGCAACGTTTCGCGGCGCTTCACGATAGAAGCGGACGAGGTCGCGCAACATCATCCAGAATCGCGGGCTGATCGCGTTCCGGCCTTGCGCGAAAAGCCCCAGCAATCCGGTGCCGGAATATTCGAGACGGCCGTCGTCGAGGGAAACGGCAAACGACATGTCTGACCGCTTGGTGGCGACGCCGATGTGCTCGAACAGAGCCGTCAGGTTCGGATAGGTGGTTTCGTTGAAGACGATAAAGCCGGTGTCCACCGCAAGGCCTGCAGCATCGACCGTGTGACTATGTCCACCCAAACGGTTATCGGATTCGAAGAGAGTGACCCGGTAGCTTTTTGCCAGCAGCCATGCGGCGGACAGCCCGGAAATGCCGCTGCCCACGACAGCGACGTCGAGGCCTTGATCAGCCACCCGGTTAGGTTCCCACCCGTTACGTCCGTCCGTTTGTTATTCGGCCTGCAATAGTGACCCCCTGAGCCGGGGGATCGGCGTCCAAAATTGACCCCCTATAGATTGGCTGTTGCGCTGCCTGCTTTGTCATGAAGCAGGTGGTCGGGGATGCTGATCGTGGAGACGATTGCGCGGATACGGCGCGAGCACTTCATCAAGGGCAAGACGATCAAGGAGATCGCCCGTGACCTGAAGGTGTCGCGGAACACGGTCCGGAAGGTGCTGAGATCCGGAGAGACTTCGTTCGAGTATGAGCGTCAGGTGCAGCCGCGGCCCAAGCTTGGACGATGGGCGGCGGAACTCGATGAACTGCTGGCGGCGAACGCAGCCAAATCCGCGCGCGAACAACTGACGCTGATCCGGATCTTCGAAGAGTTGCGCGGACGCGGCTATGACGGCGGCTACGATGCCGTGCGGCGTTACGCCAGGCGCTGGAGCAAGGAGCGCGGGCAATCGACGGCGGCGGCCTATGTCCCGCTGAGTTTTGCGCCAGGAGAAGCCTATCAGTTCGACTGGAGCCACGAGATCGTTCTCCTCAACGGCGTGACGGTACTCGTGAAGGTCGCCCACGTCCGGCTGTGTCATAGCCGCATGCTGTTCGTGCGCGCCTATCCGCGCGAGACGCAGGAGATGGTGTTCGACGCCCACGACCGGGCGTTCGCACTGTTCAAGGGCACCTGCAGTCGCGGCATCTACGACAACATGAAGACGGCGGTGGAGACGATCTTCGTCGGCAAGGATCGCCGCTACAATCGCCGCTTCCTGCAGATGTGCAGCCACTATCTCGTCGACCCGGTCGCCTGCACGCCGGCGTCGGGCTGGGAGAAGGGCCAGGTGGAGAACCAGGTCGGGTTGGTCCGGGAACGCTTCTTCACGCCGCGGCTGCGGTTCAAAAAGCTGGACGAACTCAACGCCTGGCTGCTCGACAAATGCATCGCCTACGCCAAGGCGCATCGGCATCCGGAGCTGTCCGATCAGACGATCTGGGATGTGTTCGAAGCCGAACGGCCGAAGCTCGTTCCCTATGCCGGTCGGTTCGACGGATTCCATGCGGTGCCGGCATCGGTCTCCAAAACCTGCCTGGTGCGCTTCGACAATAACAAATACTCGGTCGCGGCCAGCGCCGTCGGACGTCCGGTCGAGGTTCAAGCCTATGCCGACCGTATCGTCATCCGTCAGGATGGACGGATCGTTGCGGAGCATCCGCGGTCGTTCGGACGCGGCGAGACGACCTACGATCCCTGGCACTACGTGCCGGTGCTCGCGCGCAAACCCGGGGCCTTGCGTAACGGCGCACCCTTCAAGGACTGGGTGCTGCCGGCCGCGATCGAACGGATCCGGCGCAGGCTCGCCAGCACCGACGACGGCAATCGACAGATGGTCGACATCCTCAATGCGGTGCTGACTGACGGTTTGTCGGCGGTCGAAGCCGCCTGCGCCGAGGCGCTTGGTCACGGCGTCCATTCCGCTGACGTCGTTCTCAACATCCTGGCTCGCCAACGCGAACCCGCTGCACCGGCCAACATCATGACGCCGGCGGCACTGACGCTCCGCCATGCGCCGATCGCCGATTGCGCCCGCTACGACAACCTCCGGAGGACCATCTGATGGAACGAACCCAAATCTTCGACCTCATGGGCGAGCTCAAACTCTACGGCATGAGGGCTGCCTTCGACGAGATCATGGCGACGGCCGTCAAGCGCCAGCACGAACCTCAGCGCATCGTCGGCGACCTGCTCAGCGCCGAGATCAACGAGAAGCAGGCGCGGTCGATCAAGTACCAGCTCACCATCGCCAAGCTGCCGTTGGCCAAGGATCTCGACGACTTCCAGTTCGAAGGCACGCCGATCAATCAGACGCTCGTCAACGATCTCGCCGTCGGCGGCTTCATCGCCCAGCAGCGCAACGTCGTGCTCGTCGGCGGCACCGGCACGGGCAAAACCCACCTGGCCATCGCAATCGCCAGAAGCTGCATCCGATCCGGCGCCCGCGGTCGCTTCTACAACGTGGTCGACCTCGTCAACCGCCTCGAGATCGAGACCCGTAACGGACGTCAGGGCCGGCTTGCCGAACATCTGACCCGGATGGACTTCATCGTGCTGGACGAACTCGGATATCTGCCCTTCGCCCAATCCGGCGGCCAGCTTCTGTTCCATCTCGTCAGTCGGCTCTATGAGCGCGCTTCCGTCATCGTCACTACCAATCTCGCCTTCGGCGAATGGCCCAGCGTGTTCGGCGACGCCAAGATGACCACCGCGCTGCTCGATCGGTTGACCCACCACTGCGACATCGTCGAGACCGGCAACGACAGCTGGCGCTTCAAAAGCCGCGACGACGATCACGCCGCCCGCGCTCGTCTCGTCTCCGCAATCCCGGCCAGCTCCGACGAGTCGAGCGCTACCCTCAAATCACGCCGCGCGAAGGGGTCAAAATTGGACGCCGATACGGGGTCAAATTTGTAAGCCGATTGACACGCGCGGCATCGGATTGGACCAGAAATATGCCGCAGAAATGCGCCGGCGTCCGGATCGACCCGCCAAGATCGCTGCCCAGTTCGATCGGCGTAAATCCCGCCGTCAGCGCCGCCGCCGAGCCGCCCGACGAACCGCCGCAAGTCAGCCGCGTGTTCCATGGATTACATGTCGTTCCGTAGAGGTTGTTCGACGACTGGCAGTCGGCAAGCGCCTCGGGCACGGAGCTGAAGCGCGTTGGAAATCTACCAAATTCTGGTAATCAGTATTTTCTATTACATGAGTCGGCACGCGCACCCTCAACAAAATTCAACCCGGCCGGGTCCGGCCGGGCAGTCGTCGCGAATCCGATCCACGGTCCGAACCCTGCGCAGCCTGCAAAACGAAGCCTCGCAATTCGGCGCGTAGCGGCCTCCTCCTTGCGTGAATCGCTATTTGTCCTGGCGTCGCTTGTGCCGATGCAGCCCGCGCGGGCTGCCGGCCTTGCTGGCGGGGATCATCACCAGCCGGCCGTATCGCACGCCGCGCTCCGCGATAATGTGATCGGCGAAATGCTGCACCTCACCGCTCTGACCGCGCAACGCGGTGATCTCCATGCAGTTGGCGTCGTCGAGATGGACATGCAGGGTCGCCAGCGACAGGTCATGATGACCGTGGAAATTCTTCACCAGCCGGCTGGAAAGGTCGCGCGCGGCGTGATCGTAGACATAGACCAGGGCGGCCACGCATTCGCCGCTCGCGCCGGCCTGCTGCGACGCTTGTTGCATCCCCGCGCGGGCGAAATCGCGGATTGCCTCCGAGCGGTTTTGATAGCCGTGCTCGCCGATCATGCGGTCGAGATCCGCCATCAGGTCATCGTCAAGCGTCACTGTGATGCGCTGCATGGATGTCTCCGCCTCGACCCGCCCAGATCCGGGTATGATTATTTATTGACGTCGTCATACTTATCGGCCAGCTTACCAAGGGTGGCGACAAGCCTTCGGGGCACTAAACGGTGGCGTATTGCAAATATCAAGGTCGCGGCGGCGTGCGTCGCCGCAAACGGATCGGGCCGACCCGCGCCGGCGGATTGGCCTTGACCGTGGGGATGGCGGTCGGGGGCTGGATGCAGCCGGCTCAGGCCCAGACCGCGGCCCCCGCGCCCGACGCGCTGCCCCCCATCGAAGTGGTCGCGAGGCGTCCGGCACGGCGCGCGCCCGCGCCCACGACGACTACGGCCGAGAACGCCACCGCCGCGCAGCCTGCGCAGCGTTCCGAAGCCGCGACGCCGGCGGCACCAGCGATCGAACCCTCCGCAGCGAGTGAAATGGCCGTCAGCGGCCGGGAGGTCAACGCGCGGCCGTTTTCGCGCCCGGCCGAGGCGCTGGAGGTGGTGCCCGGCCTGATCGTGACCCAGCACAGCGGCGACGGCAAAGCCAATCAGTATTTTCTACGCGGCTTCAACCTCGACCACGGCACCGATTTCGCGATCACGGTCGACGGCATGCCCGTCAACATGCCCACCCATGGGCATGGCCAAGGCTATGCCGATTTGAACTTTCTGATCCCCGAACTGATCGACTCGGTCCATATTCGCAAGGGACCGTATTTCGCCGACGAAGGTGACTTCGCATCGGTGGGGGCGGCGCATATCGATCTCATCAACAGCATCTCCGGCTCGATGGCCGCGGTGACCATGGGCAGCTTCGGCTACTGGCGCGGGCTCGGCATCTCCTCGCACCAGGTCGGCAACGGAACGCTGCTCGTCGCCGGCGAGGTCAACGCCTATAACGGCCCGTGGGACAACCCCGACGATTTGCGCAAGTTCAACGGCGTCCTGCGCTATAGCCAGGGCACCCGCGACGATGGCCTGTCGCTGACCGCGATGGCCTACTCAAACCGCTGGAATTCGACCGACCAGATTCCGCTGCGCGCGATCCAGTCCGGCGAGGTCGGGCGCTATGGCGCGCTCGATCCCACGGACGGCGGCAGATCCGAGCGCCTGTCGCTGTCCGGACAATGGGCCCAATCCGGCGAGACGGGCACCTCGCGGGTGAATTTCTACCTCATCAAGAGTTCGCTCGATCTCTGGAGCAATTTCACCTACTTTCTCAGCGATCCCGTCAACGGCGACCAATTCCATCAATACGACAACCGGCTGGTGGGCGGCGTCAACGCATCGCATACGTTCAACGCGACCTTCGCCGGCCTGCCGATGGAAACCGAGATCGGTCTCCAGAGCCGATATGACGACATCGACGTCGCGCTGTCCAACACCGTGCAACGGCAATTCCTGTCCAATGTCCGCAGCGACAAGGTGCAGCAAGGCAGCGTCGGCCTTTACGTCCGCAACACCGTGCGATGGACCGACTGGGTCCGGACCACGCTCGGCTATCGCGGCGATTTCTACGCCGCCAATGTCAATTCGCTTTTCAACGCGGCAAACTCCGGCCGCGCCCAGGGCGCGATCGGAAGCCCCAAGGCCGGCATCGTGTTCGGGCCGTTCAACAACACCGAATTTTTCATCAACGCCGGCGAAGGCTTTCACAGCAACGACGCGCGCGGGGTCACCATCACGCAGTCGCCGTCCGACGGCACGCCGGTCGATTCCTCACCGTTTCTGGTCAAGACACGGGGCGCCGAAATCGGCATCCGCACCCGCGCCATTCCCAATCTCGATAGCGCAATCAGTCTTTTCATCCTGGATTCGGCGTCCGAAATTCTGTTCGTGGGCGATGCCGGCGACACCGAAGCCAGCCGCCCGAGCCGCCGTTACGGCATCGAATGGACCAATCATTATCAACCGGCGTCATGGCTCAGATTCGATGGTGACATCGCCATCACCCATGCGCGCTTTCGCGGCGACGATCCCGATCAGGCCGCGGCCTACGCCGAACTCGCGGGCTACCCCCAGAGCCAGATCGGCAACGCGCCCGGCAATTACATTCCCGGCGCGCCGCGCGTGATCGCGTCCGCCGGCGTACGGATCGGCGAAGCCACCGGCTGGTTCGGCGCGCTGCGCTATCGCTTTTTCGGCGAGCGCCCCCTGACCGAGGACAACGCGTTCAGGTCCCCGGCGACGGGGCTGTTGAACGGGCAGATCGGCTATCGATTCGAGAACGGCTGGCGCATTCAGCTCGATGCCTTCAACCTCACCAACAGCAGGTCCGACCAGATCACCTATGCCTACGGATCGCTGCTGAAATCGGATTCGCTGTTCGCGCAATGCCTGGCCAATATTCCGCCGGCCGCGGTCTGTTCGACCGGCGTGATGGACCGGGTGCTGCGTCCGGTCGAGCCGCTCGCCGTTCGCCTCACCGTGGCCGGACGGTTCTAGCGACGAATCTCGGCCGATCGGCGGAGGAATGATGTCCAGAGCCATTTCCGCTCCGACGCAATTCGAAGCGGGGCTCTCTCTGTATGCCTTGACGGGTTTTCTTCACGCGGACCGGTATCCACTTCGCGCGAAACCGCTATAGTCTCGCAACGCGCAAATCAGGATCGCATCACGATGCTGGCATTTCTGGGTTTGGGGTTCATGCTGGGAATGCAGCACGCGCTGGAGGCCGACCACATCGCGGCGGTTTCAAGCATCGCGGCCCGCCGCAGCCAGGTCGGCGACATCGTCAAGCATGGGCTGACCTGGGGGCTGGGGCATACCGTCACCCTGTTTCTGTTCGCCGGCGCGGCGCTGGTGTTGGGCAAGGCAATTCCAGAGCACGTCGAGAAGCCGCTCGAAACGGCGGTCGGCATCATGCTGGTCGGACTCGGCGCCCATGTGTTGTGGCGGCTGCGGCGCGATCGCGTCCACTTTCACCAGCACGGGCACGACGATGGCACGCGGCACATTCATGTGCATAGCCACGCCGGCGAGACCGGGTCGCATAGGCAAAACCCGCACAGGCACGGCCACGGATTTCGCTGGCGCTCGCTGCTGGTCGGGCTGATGCACGGCATGGCCGGCTCGGCCGCGCTGCTGGTGTTGACAGTGTCGCAGGCCGGGAATGCCGGGCAGGGCCTCCTGTATGTGCTGCTGTTCGGCATCGGTTCGATGATCGGAATGGGCGCGCTGTCGACGGTGATCGCGCTGCCGATCGCGGCATCGGCGAAATTCCTGACCTGGGCCAATCGCGGCCTGCAAGGCGCGGTCGGCGTCATCACCATCGGGATCGGCCTCAACACAATCATCGAGACGGCGCTGACTTGAGCGGCGGCGAAATTCGGCCCACCGCAAAAGGCCCCGATGCAGCGCGGATGACGAGGCGTTGACCGCCGATATCATTCGTCTTGCTTCACGCCATGACCATGACTTTCGCCGAATGACGGGCGACGCCGCGGGCAGAAGGCTGCAACCCTTCTTGTCAGAGAGAATTTTCCACCGAAACTGGCATCGCCGGTCTTGACCGGGCTATGAAGAAACGTCTGTCATCTCAAACAAAGTTTAACAACGAGGTCTGGTCATGGGGCTCATCGGGATTCTGGTCGGACTCGCGCTTCTGATGTGGTTCGCCTACCGTGGCTGGAGCGTCCTGATGCTCTCGCCGCTGGCGGCGCTCCTTGCCGCTTTGATCTCCGGCGAACCCCTTCTTGCGCATTGGACCCAGACCTTCATGGGCGGCACCGCCAGCTTTGTCGCGCGATGGTTTCCGCTATTCCTGCTCGGGGGAATCTTCGGCAAGCTGATGGATGACAGTGGATCGATCACGTCGATCGCGCGCTTTCTCACGGAACGGCTGGGGACGAAACGGACGATGCTGTCGGTCGTCCTTGCGTCCGCCGTGGTGACCTATGGCGGCGTCAGCGTGTTTGTCGCGTTCTTCGTTCTCGTTCCGATGGCCCGCGAGATGTTCAAGGCGGCGAACATTCCCGCCCGGTTGATGCCGGCGGCCATCGGGCTCGGCGCCTTCACGTTCACAATGTCGGCGCTTCCCGGCACGCCGTCGACCAACAACGCGATTCCGATGCCCTATTTCGGAACGACGACATTCGCGGCGCCCGGCCTCGGCATCATCGCATCGATCGTCACCTTCGTTTTCGGCATGTGGTGGCTCGCGCGGGCGGAAGCCGCCGCGCGCAAGGCCGGCGAGACTTATGTCGATGATTCCGAGGCGCTGGTGATCGCCGAGAAAACCCGCGAACAGGCGACGTTGTCGGGCGATTTCGACCCGGCCGAACTGACCCATGGCCAGCGCACCGACAGGTATCCGCCCTTCGTTTTCGCGCTGTTGCCGCTGATCGTCGTCATTGTCGTCAATTTCATGATGGCGCTGGTGGTGCTCCCGCGCCTCGACTTCTCGTTTCTCGCGGCCGCGCCGTGGAATCTGGAGGTCGGCGGCCTGATCGGCGTCTGGGCGGTCCTGATCGCCCTCGCGGCGGCCATTCTGACTCTCATTGCCGTCAACTATCAGCGGCTGTCGGCGCTGCGCGAAAGCCTCGACGCCGGCGCGAATTCCTCGGTCCTGCCGATCATGACTGTCGCCAGCCTTGTCGGATTCGGCGCCGTGGTGGCCGCGCTGCCGGCATTCGCGGTCGTTCGCGATGCGGTGCTGCAAGTCCCCGGAGGGCCGCTGATTTCGCTCGTCGTGGCGATGAATGCATTGGCCGCGTTGACGGGCACGGCGTCCGGCGGAATGGCCATCGCGCTCAACGCGCTGGGAGCCGACTACATGCGCCTCGCGCTTGAACACGGCATCGACCCGGCCCTGATGCACCGGCTGACGGTCATCAGCGCGGGAACGCTCGACGCCCTTCCGCACAACGGCACCGTTCTGCTCCTGCTTCAGATCAGCAAGCAGACGCATGCCAGCAGTTATTTCGACATGGTCATGACCGTGATCGTCGGCGTTGTCATATCGCTTGCGGTCGTTCTCGTCCTGGGGTCGATGTTCGGTTCGTTCTAGAGCATGATCCCGAAAAGCGGACACCGGTTTTCGGAAAAGACCATGCTCAAACAAAAAGATGAGCGACGAGCGTGATTCAACGCAGTTGAAACATGCTCTAGCGGGCTTTCAAGTGAACGAAATACCCGTTCGCGCCACGATCCGGCGATCGCAAGAGGGAGACGGCACTTGGCTTTTCATGACCGCCCCGGAGCCATGTCGCTTCACCTGCTGCGTCTCGTCAGCCCGAGCCTGCCGGTGGGAGCGTTCTCCTATTCGCGGGGACTGGAAGCGGCAGTCGCCGCCCGCATGGTGATCGACGAGACCAGCGCGCGCAACTGGATTCTCGGAACGCTGGAGCACAACTACGCCGAGCTCGACGGCGCCCTGTTCTGGCGCATGGCCCATGCATTGGAACGCGACGACAGCGAGCGGTTCCTGTCATGGGACGCCTGGCTCGCCGCCGGGCGCGAGAGTCGCGAACTCGCGCTTGAGGACCGACAGATGGGCGAGGCATTGCTGCGCCTGCTGACCGATCTCGACGTGTCGCTGGCGCGGCGCGGGCCCGGACGCGCCGTCACCTATCCGGCCATGTTCGCGATCGCGGCCCATCACTGGGGAATCGCGCCGGCGGACGCGCTCATGGGATTGATCTGGAGCGTGGTTGAAGCACAGGTCGCCGCCGCCATCCGTCTCGTGCCGCTCGGCCATACGTCCGGCCAGCGCATCCTGATTGCCGCGGTGCCGGTGGTCGAACGCGCGGCCGAAAATGCCGCCTCGCTCCCCGATGACGAGATCGGCAACGTGGCGCCCGCGCTGGCCATGGCCAGCGCCTGGCATGAGACGCAATACAGCCGCCTGTTCCGGTCTTGAGGTCCAGAATCTGCTCCCCATGTCCCGAGGGCGACGCAGCGTGAAACGCTGTCGCAGAACCGGCACCGTCGCAAACACTGTGACCGGAACGGCCCCGGTTCTGCGCAGCGTCACTTCGTGCCGCAGCGCGCCCGGCGCACGAAGCCATTTTCAATGCCTGCTAGAGCGTTTTCGAATTGGATTGAATCGCTTCAATCTGGTCGTGCCGGGCGCTCGCATCTTCGCGAGCGAGCCCGGAACCCATAACCACCGCCGAACGTATGGATTCCGGGCCCGCGCCTGAAGAAGGCGCATCCCGGAATGACGGCGGTGCTTGAGTTTTGCGTCGATCCAATCCGAAATGAGTCTCGAGGTCTTCCACTTCTGACGGAATCATCCGCCGTCATGCCCGGACTCGATCCGGGCATTCATCTTTTTGAAAGCCGGAGGGGCTCGGCCCCGCAGCCGGATCCAGCCCAGCAATAATGACGTTTCCATCAAAACCGAAAACGCGCTACCGCTTCGCCTCAAGGTAGCGCCTGCGGTTGTCTTCCGGCGTCGTCGCCTCGGCGGGCGGCACCGGCACCAGCGCCTTGAACGCGTACTGGCCGATCAGCATGGTCCAGGTGACGATGACAAAGGTCGACGTCAGCACCGGCATCCCGATCGGTTTCAGGAAAATGGCGATCGAGGCCCACAGCCAGGCTGAGACGACCGCGCCGAATACGGCGTAGAAAAAGCTGCTCCAGGTCAACACCAGAAAGAAGCCGCCGAGCGCGATCGCGGTCAGCGCCGAATTGTAGCCGAACAGGCCGTCACGGATGGCCCCTTCGGGCCCCCCGAACACAACCGCGACGACGGTGCCGATCACCGCGCCGAGAAGCCCCATGGCCGCGCTGATCCGCGAATGAATCGCGATGCCGACGAGAATGATGTAGCCCGCGATCCAGCTATCCTGGAAAAAGATCTGGCCGATCGACGTGCCGATGCCCTCGTACCACGTCCGCAGATCGTAAGGCGCGGCATAGGAAAACTGATCGGGCGAAACCGGCTTCGCCATCGGTCCCGCATCGATCGCGTCGAATTTCAGGATCGCGAACAAAAACAGCCAGCCGATCAACACGAAGGGCATCGTCAGGGGCGCGACCTTGTGCGGACCGAGCAGCGCCGCGAGGCTCGCGAACAGCATCGTGCTCATGGCCGCGGCGCAAATCAGATAGACCAGCATCGCGACCGACGGGATCGCGCCGGTCCGGAAATCCTCGCTGGTGAACGCGACCAGCGCGAGCGCGACCAGCGCGCCGTTGAAGCCGAACAGGCCGTCGCGGATCAGCGCGCGATCCGCCTTGAGGATGATGGCCGTCAGGGTGCTCGCGACCACGCCGACAAGGCAGATCACCGCGTAGATCCAGGAGTTGACCAGAAGGCCGATCAGGATCACAAGCCCGGCCAGGGGATTGTTCTGAAAGACGACCTGCCCGATCCCGCGCAACGTCCAATCGACGAAGCCCAAGGCAGCATGATCCTGAAACTGGTCAACGCGCACGGAAGTTCTCCGGATCCTTCGACAAGACCTCCCCGTTTCCGGGGATACTCTCAGAGCCATTTCCGCTCCGATGGAATCGGAGCGGGGCTCTGGCCTTTTGTTTTGACGCGTCTTCTTGACGCGAACCGGTGTCCACTTCGCTCTAAAACGCTCTAGAGTCCGGTTCAACTACGTTGAATCAGACTCGTCGTTCATCTTTTTGTTTGAGCATGATCTTTTCCGAAAACCGGTGTCCACTTTTCGGGATCATGCTCTAGAACAGAAAATACCGCTGCGCCATCGGCAGGGAGTGCGCCGGCTCGCAGGTGATGATCTGACCGTCGACACGGACCTGATAGTTCTGCGGGTCGACCTCCAGCTTGGGCGTGAGCCCGTTGTGGATCATGTCCTTCTTGCGAATGGTGCGCATGCCACGCACGGCGACCAGTTGCTTGGAGAGCTTGAGCTTGTCGCCGATGCCGTCATCCAGCGCGGCCTTGGACACGAAGGTAACGCCGGTCGAGCCGCGGGCGCGCCCGAGCACGCCGTACATCGGCCGGTAATGCACCGGCTGCGGCGTCGAGATCGAGGCATTGGGATCGCCCATCGGGGCGGTTGCGATCATGCCGCCGAGCATCACCAGCGACGGCTTGACGCCGAAGAAGGCCGGCTTCCATAGCACCAGGTCGGCGCGCTTGCCGACCGCGATCGAGCCGATTTCATGGGCGAAGCCGTGGGTGATCGCGGGATTGATGGTGTATTTGGCGACATAGCGCTTGGCGCGGAAATTGTCGTTGCGCGCGCTGTCCTCGGGCAACGGCCCGCGCTGCACCTTCATCTTGTGCGCGGTCTGCCAGCAGCGCAGCGTGGTCTCGCCGATGCGGCCCATCGCCTGCGAGTCCGACGACATCATCGAAAACACGCCGAGATCGTGCAGAATGTCTTCCGCCGCGATCGTCTCCTTGCGGATCCGCGATTCGGCGAAGGCGACA
Source organism: Xanthobacteraceae bacterium (assembly GCA_023954195.1). GTDB lineage: Bacteria > Pseudomonadota > Alphaproteobacteria > Rhizobiales > Xanthobacteraceae > 62-47. Next base: position 218,228 of record JAMLIK010000003.1, on the reverse strand, counting down.
TCCTCCGGGATCTGCGGGCTGAGGTGATGGCACACCATCAGCATGTCGAGGTGCTCGTCGACGGTGTTGATGGTGTAGGGACGCGTCGGATTGGTCGAGGACGGCAGGATATTGGCTTCACCCGCCGCGGTGATGATGTCCGGCGCATGGCCGCCGCCCGCGCCTTCGGTATGGAAGCTGTGGATCGCGCGCCCCTTCATCGCGGCGAAACTGTCCCGCACGAATCCGCTCTCGTTCAACGTATCGGTGTGGAGCGCAACCTGGATGTCCATCTCGTCCGCGACGGTCAGGCAGTTGTCGATCGCGGCCGGCGTCGTGCCCCAGTCCTCATGCAGCTTGAGGCCGACCACGCCCGCGCGGATCTGCTCGCGCAACGGTTCGGGCAGGCTGGCGTTGCCCTTGCCGAGCAGGCCGACATTGATCGGCAGCGCCTCGACGGCTTCCAGCATCCGGTGGATCGCCCACGGGCCGGGCGTGACCGTGGTCGCCAGCGTGCCGACGGTCGGTCCGGTGCCGCCGCCCACGAGGGTGGTGGTGCCGCTGGAGAGGGCTTCCTCGGCCTGCTGCGGCGCGATGAAATGGATATGGGTATCGATGGCGCCCGCCGTGAGGATCTTGCCCTCGCCGGCGATCACGTCGGTGCCCGGTCCGACGACGATCGTCACCCCCGGCTGGATATCCGGATTGCCGGCCTTGCCGATGCCGGAAATGCGGCCGTCCTTGATGCCGACGTCCGCTTTGACGATGCCCCAGTGATCGAGAATGATGACATTGGTGATGACAAGGTCGGCCACCTCGTGGGCCAGCCGCTGGCTTTGGCCCATACCGTCGCGAATCACCTTGCCGCCGCCGAAGGAGACCTCCTCCCCATAAACGGTATGGTCTTTTTCGATCTCGATGATGAGTTCGGTGTCGGCGAGACGCAGCCGGTCACCTGTCGTCGGGCCGTAAAGGTCCGAATACGCTTGGCGTGTGATCGTGACCATCTCGCGTCTCCTGCAATTTTACAGCTTGCCCATCACACGGGCGTTGAAACCATAAACCTGGCGGTCCCCGCCCAATGCCACCAGTTCGACCGTGCGATGCTGGCCGGGCTCGAAGCGCACCGCCGTGCCGGCCGGGATGTTGAGACGAAAGCCTTTCGCCTTGTCCCGATCGAAAACCAGCGCGGTATTCGTTTCATAGAAATGATAGTGAGAACCGACCTGGATCGGGCGATCGCCGGAGTTCGCGACCTCTATTGAGCGGACCTCGCGGCCGGCATTGAGTTCAACCGTTCCATCCTCGATAAAATATTCTCCGGGAATCATGGCGGCCTCGCTATGGAATCGGGTTGTGGACGGTGACGAGCTTGGTGCCGTCCGGGAAGGTGGCCTCGACCTGAATGTCGTGGATCATCTCCGGCACGCCCTCCATCACGTCGTCGCGGGTGAGCAGCGTGGCGCCGTAGGACATCAGCTCGGCAACCGTCTTGCCATCGCGCGCCGCTTCAAGAATGGCGGCCGAGATATAGGCGATCACCTCGGGGTAATTGAGCTTCACCCCCCGAGCCTTTCGCCGTTCCGCCAATAATCCTGCGGTGAAAAGCAGCAGCTTGTCTTTTTCGCGCGGCAACAATTCCATCGCCCGGTCTCCCTGCCTGTGTTCGCCTCACGTCGCCCAAATCCGCGGCGGCGCCGCCGGCTTGCCCTGGCCGGCCTCGCGCAGCACGTCCCAGGCGCGGGCGAACAGTAACTTGCCTTCGGACACTATGTCACCGAGATAGCGGCAAACAATCCCCCGATCGAGCTGGCTGATCGAAAAGACGTTGCGCGCTTCCTCCCCGATACGCTCCCGAACGCGCTCCGCGGCATTTTCCGCGACCCGCCCGATATAGATCATATTGCCGACGATCGGCCGCCCCCGCAATGCGAACGGCGCGTGGCCGACCGGCGAATCCCCTTGAATGCAAAGCCGCTCGAACCAGACCGGACGGCCGGCCAGCGAGACCTCGATGCGCTGCTGAACCGAGCCGTTGGCGAAGCGCTCGCCCGCGGCGGGCCGTCCCAAGCTCAGGAAATCCCAGCCGACATAGGTCGCGCTGGCGTCGGCCAACGCCACCCGCGTCTCGATGCGCGCTTCGGCGCCGTCGAAAATGATGGTTTCCTGCGGAAGAAACTCACATACCGCGCCGGCGGCGACGTCGATCACGGTCCGCTGCCGGCTTTGCCGGCGTGAGCTGCGGTAGAACTTGGTCGCGCCCGGCGTCGTCAGAACGGCCCGCGCGCCTGGTTCGAGATGGCAGGTCGTCTCCAGGATATCGCCTCCCGCGACGCCTCCGGGCGGATGCAGCAGATAGATATGGGCGGTGCCGTCGCTCTCGGGATGAAAGGGACGCTGCACCACAAGCGGTCCGCTATGGCGCCGGCGAACCAGCCGCGTTTTGCCGTCGCGATGTTCAAGCCAAAGCTCCAGCTCCGCGCGCCAGCATGCGGCATCCAAGGAAGGCTCCCCCAACTCCGCATCCAAGGAAAGCCCCTCCATCGCCGCAGTGGCCTGCGATCCGGCTATTTCTATGAGTCCCCGAAACCTACCGCAGCGAGAAACCGCCCGCAAGCCGCGCAGACCAGCAGGCAACGGCACACAACTCAATGCGAAGCGATACGATTGCTTGAGAGAGAACGCGAAATGCGGCACACTTTGACGAAGTGAGAGAGGGACGGACTTGACCTCCCGTCTCGAACGTCACTCCGCCGGAAGAACATCACTCCACCGGAAGAAAGGATGCCGTATGTTGCGGGCCATCGCGGTTCGAACAGCCTCCGACCAGAAAAGCAGTCCGCAGGCGCATCCGCATTCCGGAATCGCGGTGCTGGAGCACGACGAGCGCCATCTCCGCCGCAAGGCCATCACGCTGACGGACGGCACCCGGATCCTGGCCGATTTCGCCGAGCCCGTCGTCCTGGACGCGGGAGACGAGCTTGTGCTCGATAACGGCGCCGTGGTCACAATCGCCGCCGCCAGCGAGCCGCTCTACGAGATCACGGCGCGCGACCCGGCGCATCTCGCTCAACTCGCCTGGCATATCGGAAACCGTCATTTGCCCGCGGCCATCGCGGCCGATAAAATCCTGATCCTGCGCGACCATGTCATCAAGAGCATGCTGATCGGGCTCGGCGCGGCGGTGCGTGATATCACGGCGCCCTTCAATCCGGTCCGCGGCGCCTATGGGGGACATGGCGCGGCGCACCAGCACGGTCACGAGCACACACACGGGCACGATCACGGGCACGGCCACGATCACGACCATGATGGCCATTCGCATCACCATCACCACGACTGAAGCCAAACGTTAAACAGAATCGGGAACGACATGCCATCGCGTCATGGACCTCTCCGGGTGGGCATCGGCGGCCCGGTCGGCTCGGGGAAGACAACGCTCACGGAAAAACTCTGCCTGGCGCTCCGTCAGCAGCTTTCCATCGCGGTCATCACCAACGATATCTACACCAAGGAGGACGCGCTGATCCTGGCGCGGCGTCAGGCCCTGTCCGAGGATCGGATTTTAGGGGTCGAAACCGGCGGCTGTCCGCACACCGCCATTCGCGAGGACGCCTCCATCAATCTTCAGGCGATCGCCGAGATGAACCGCAAGTTTCCGGATCTCGATGTGATCTTCATCGAATCGGGAGGTGATAATCTCGCCGCGACGTTCTCCCCCGACCTCGCCGACCTCACGCTCTATGTCATTTCCGTCTGTCAGGGCGAGGAAATTCCACGCAAGGGCGGCCCCGGCATCACCCGCTCGGATTTCCTCGTTATCAACAAAAGCGATCTCGCTCCCTATGTGAACGTCGACCTTGGCGTCATGCGCGCGGACGCCACCCGCATGCGCGGCGACCGCCCCTTCGGCTTCACCGATTTGTCGCGAGGCGAAGGGCTGCAAGCCGTCATCGATTTCATGGTCGAAAACGGCGGCATCGACAAATATCGCGGGATGTTCTGATCCGAACCGCAAAATGAATGGCCGAACCTGGCCAAGCGCGAGAAGCGGATCGCAGACGCGGAGGAGAGGATCTGGCGAACAAGGCTCCCCAAACCGCTCCTGACAATTTGGGGAAGATCGCGAAAAGATGCGTTAAGACAACGTCATCGATGTTGCTTTGGCGCTCCCTAGGGGAATCGAACCCCTGTTTCAGCCTTGAGAGGGCCGCGTCCTAACCGCTAGACGAAGGGAGCACTGGCTGAGGGAATAGCCGCGAAATCGCCGTTCCGCAAGACCGGGCCGGCGATTCACGCACGGTCCCGAAAAGCGCCGGCCGGATTTCCTTGCGTGGTCCTTCAGATCGGGAGCGATCGCGCCGGCAAATGCCGGGACGATGACTCCGATTCCGCGCCCGCGGGTCGGGCGTCAGGGCTCGTTGGCGAATTTCAGCCGGCCGGCGGGTTTCAGGGTGCGGGCGTCGAAGGTGAGAATTTCCGTCGCTCCGCCGACATCCAGCGTCACCACGAGGTGGTCGCCGGCGGTGGCGGTGGAGACGATCCGGGCCCCCTTCGGCAGCATCGTGGTGGTCTCGGCGGCGGCGACGGCCCTTCCCTCGGTCCGAAAAAGACGATAGCCGATGGCGACCAGCACGGCGGCGACCGCGAGCGCCGTGGTGAGGCCCGCGATCAGCATCATCCGCCGCACCCGCGCGAACAGCGCGGTCTGCTCGGGGGTCGGTTCGGGGGCGGCAGCTTCGGTCATGCAACGCTCAATTCACAGGCTTGTCGGTAGAACTTGGCGGTAGAACATTGGCGGTGGAACAGACAGCTTCGGATTCCGGTCGATCGCAGACGATCACCGTCGCCGGCGACGAAGGCTCGCGGCGGCTCGACCGCGTGCTCGCGGCGCGGCTGCCGGAACTGTCGCGGTCGCGGCTGAAGGCCCTGATCCTCGCCGGCGAAATTTCGCTGCGGGACGCCCCGATCCTCGACCCCGCTTATCATGTCGCTCCCGGCGATACGATCACTATTCGCGTGCCGCCGCCGGTTTCCCCCGAGCCGGAACCGGAGAACATCCCGCTCGACATCGTCTACGAGGACGACGACATCATCGTCATCGACAAGCCGAGGGGACTGGTGGTCCATCCCGCCGCCGGCCACGAGACCGGCACGCTGGTCAACGCCCTGATCGCCCATTGCGGCGACAGCCTGTCCGGCGTCGGCGGGGTGAGGCGGCCCGGCATCGTCCACCGGCTCGACAAGGACACCACCGGGCTGATGGTCGCCGCGAAGAACGACCGCGCCCACGCCTCGCTGTCGGCGCAATTCGCCGATCATGGCCGCACCGGCGCGCTGCGGCGCGGCTACATGGCGTTGGTCTGGGGCGTGCCGAACCGGCCCCATGGCACCATCGATGCGCCGATCGACCGCCATCCCCACGCGCGTGAGAAAATGGCGGTGCGTCAGGGCGGCCGCGAGGCGGTCACCCATTGGGACCTGGTGGACAGCTTCAACGGCCGCGACGGCAAGCCGGTCGCGGCGCTGCTCGCCTGCCAGCTGGAGACCGGCCGCACCCATCAGATCCGGGTGCATCTCAGCCATATCGGCCATCCGCTGCTGGGCGACGCGGTCTACGGCCCCGGCTTCAAGACCAAGGCCAACGCGCTTGCCCCCGGCGCCCGCGCCGCGCTGGACCGTCTTGGCCGGCAGGCGCTCCATGCCTATCTGCTGGCGCTGGAACACCCCCGGACCGGCGAAATCCTTGAATGGACAAGCGATCTCCCGCCGGACCTTGCTGCCTTGCGGCATCGCTTAACGCGGCAGAATGACGCAAATGCATGAACTAAGCTCTTTTCTTTCAATAATTTAATTTTCTACACGGGATCGTGACCCCGTTTTGTTCTTTCCTTTTCGGCTGGATTTGTTGTATGTTGCACCTGCGCTGGATGTCCCAGCGCAGGAACATCGCAGCCCGGTCGGCTTTAACCAAGAGACCGCTGCCTGGCCCGCCGCTATCGGGGGCCTGAACTTGGAGGGCGCACACATGGCCCGTGCAACCACCTTGCCGGTTCTCAACGGAGAATCCGGCCTGTCGCATTATCTCGCCGAAATCCGCAAATTCCCCATGCTGGAACCGCAGCAGGAATACATGTTCGCCAAGCGTTGGCGCGAGCATGACGATCGCGATGCGGCGCACCACCTGGTCACCAGCCATCTGCGACTCGTGGCGAAAATCGCCATGGGTTATCGCGGCTACGGCCTGCCCATTTCCGAAGTCGTCTCCGAAGGCAACGTCGGCCTGATGCAGGCGGTGAAGCGGTTCGAGCCCGACAAGGGCTTCCGCCTCGCCACATATGCCATGTGGTGGATCAAGGCTTCGATTCAAGAGTACATTCTGCGGTCGTGGTCGCTGGTGAAGATGGGCACCACCGCGAACCAGAAGAAGCTGTTCTTCAACCTGCGCAAGGCCAAGAGCAAGATCAACGCGCTCGAGGACGGCGATCTGCATCCCGATCAGGTCAAGCTGATCGCCAAGCGGCTCGGCGTCACCGATCAGGACGTGGTCGACATGAACCGCCGCCTCGGCGGCGACGCCTCGCTCAACGCGCCGATCCGCGACGACGGCGAGCCCGGCGAATGGCAGGACTGGCTGGTCGATACCTCGCCGAGCCAGGAAGCCATCATGGCGGAGAGCGAGGAATACGATCACCGCCGGCAGGCGCTGAACGGCGCGATGAGCGTGCTCAACCCGCGCGAGAAGCGCATCTTCGAGGCGCGGCGTCTGGCCGACGATCCGATGACGCTGGAAGATCTCGCCAGCGAGTTCGGCGTGTCGCGCGAGCGGGTGCGCCAGATCGAGGTGCGCGCGTTCGAGAAGGTGCAGGCGGCGGTGAAGACCGCCGTCGCCCGGCAGGAAAGCGCCGCGCTGGCGCCCGCGCTGTAACGCGGCGCGCAATCCCGGCGCGACCATCGGATGAAATGCGCCCGCGAGGTTTCGCGGGCGCATTTTTGTTTTGCCATGACATGCCTGATGGCTGTCCGCTCCCGATGGAAACATCCGCCGCCATGCGCGGACACGGCCGTTCGAAGAACGGCGCCGCTTCCGTTCGCCTGTGATCGGCGCATCCATCCTTTTTGAAAAATGACGGATTGCCGGGCCTTCGCGGCGTTAAAGGGGCTGCGGCCCCGCAGACACGCCGAAGACCTCACGCGATCAGCGGCGCGGCGATGGCGTTCAACGCCGCGCGCGCATCGTTGGGATCGAGCTGGATCTGCAAGCCGCGCTGGCCGCCGTTGATGAACACCGTGGCTTCCCCCAGCGCCGCCTGCTCGATCGCGACCGGCACGCGCTTCTTCTGGCCGAACGGGCTGATGCCGCCGACGTGATAGCCGGTCAGCCGCTCGGCGTCGGCGGGCTTCATCATCCGCGCCGACTTGCCGCCGAAAGCCTGCGCCAGCTTCTTCATGCTGACTTCATGATCCGACGGCACCACGACGCAGACCGGCTTGCCGTCAAGCTCGGCCATCAACGTCTTCAGCACCCGGCGCGGCTCGGCGCCGATGGCGGCGGCGGCCTGCAAGCCGATGCTGTCGGCGTCGGGATCGTAGGCATATTCGTGCAGCGTGAAGGCGACGCCGAGTTGCTTCAGCGCCTGGGTGGCGCGGGTGGTTTTCGACATGATGCGTGACTCAGAGCCGTTTCCGTTCCGATGGAATCGGAACGGGGCTCCTGATTCTTGTTTTGACGCGTTTTCTTCACGCGAACCGGTATCCACTTCGCTTGAAAACGCTCTAGAACGCGCGGTCAGCGCGCCGCGTGGTGCGTCGCCAGCGCCGCGCCGAAGGCTTGAAACAGCGCCTGGTTGATCGGGTTGCGCTGCGGATCGTATTCCGCGTGCCACTGCACGCCGAGCGCGAAGCCGGGCGCGTCCTTGATGCGGATCGCCTCGATGGTGCCATCGTCGGCGATGCCCTCGACCACCACGCGCGGACCCGGCTCAAGGATGCCCTGCCCGTGCAGCGAATTGACCCGGATGGTGTCGCGGCCATAAAGCCGCGCCAACTCCCCGCCGGGGGTCAGCCGCACGTTGTGGCGGTCGGCGAAGATGACTTCGACATCGGGATGGATCTCGCCGTTTTCGAGCCGCGGCATCCGGTGGTTGATCCGTCCCGGCAGTTCGCGGATTTCCGGATGCAGCGAGCCGCCGAACGCGACGTTCATTTCCTGCAAGCCGCGGCAGATGCCGAACAGCGGGACGCCGCGCCTCACGCACAGATCGATCAGGGTCAACGCGACATCGTCGCGGTCGGGATCGTAAGGCTCGTGGCGCGGATCGGGCGCGGCGCGGAACCGCTCGGGATGGACATTGGCGCGCGCGCCGGTCAACAGCACGCCGTCGACCACGTCCAGCAACGCATCCAGATCGGTGACGTCGGGCAGGCTGGCGAACATCAGCGGCAGCGCCCCGGTGACCTCGGCGACGGCGCGCATATTGCGCTCGCCGACCGCCTGCACCGCGAACCGTTTCTCGATGGTGTAGCTGTTGCCGATCACGCCGACCACCGGCTTGGTCATGATGTGCTGCTCGCGTCAGGATGGGCCGATATCGGCCGAACGGCGCCGGCTTGTCGGGCGGTGGTCCGGCCGAACGGCGGAATTACGAAAGAAAGAGCCGTTGATACCGTTCGCATCAATCGTTTGCAAAAACTGACGAGTCAAGGTTTCGCCCGTTATGCCCCGTCGCCGCCGGCGCTTCAATTCCGATGCGTCGGGTCCGTCCGGTTTCTCACGTTGTTCTGATCGCGCCGGCGCGGCCACCCTCACGCATCTTCGAGCCCCACGGATTTTTCGGGCATATCAATGATTTGCCGCAACCCGCCGCGACGCCGTTTTGCTTGCGTCGAATAGCGGCATCCTTTATCCGGAGGAGCGACCCAGATCCGGGTCGCCGGGCCGCCACACCACCCGGCGGCGAGCATTGCGGGGATTGATCTCGATATGACCAACGTCGTCGTCGTCGGCGCCCAGTGGGGCGACGAGGGAAAAGGCAAGATTGTCGACTGGCTTTCGGAGCAGGCGGATATCGTCGTGCGGTTCCAGGGCGGTCATAACGCCGGCCACACCCTGGTCATCGACGGCAACACCTACAAGCTGGCGCTGCTGCCCTCCGGCGTGGTGCGATCCTCGAAACTGTCGGTGATCGGCAACGGCGTGGTGTTCGATCCCCAGGCGTTCCTCGCCGAGGTCGAGAAGTTGACCGCGCAGGGCATCGCGGTGTCGGCCTCGAACCTGCGGGTCGCCGAGAACGTCACCCTGATCCTGCCGCTGCACCGGGAACTCGACGCGCTGCGCGAGAACGCCAGCAAGACCACTGCGATCGGCACCACCCAGCGCGGCATCGGCCCGGCCTACGAGGACAAGGTCGGCCGCCGCGCCATCCGGCTGATGGACCTCGCCGACCTGCCGACCCTGCCGCACAAGATCGAGCGCCTGCTCGCGCATCATAATGCCCTGCGGCGCGGCCTCGGCATCGCCGAGGTCGATGGCGGCCAGTTGTTTACCGAACTCGCCGCAATTGCGCCGCGGGTGCTGCCCTATGCTGACAGCGTGTGGAACCTGCTCGATCAAAAGCGCCGCGAGGGCAAACGCATCCTGTTCGAGGGCGCGCAGGGCGCGCTGCTCGACGTCGATCACGGCACCTATCCTTACGTCACCTCGTCGAACACCGTGGCGGCGCAGGCCGCCACCGGCACCGGCATGGGGCCGAGTTCGCTGGGCTACGTGCTCGGCATCTGCAAGGCGTATACGACGCGGGTCGGCATGGGGCCGTTCCCCACCGAACTCACCAACGAGATCGGCGAGGAAATCGGCCGCCGCGGCAAGGAATTCGGCGTCAACACCGGGCGCAAGCGGCGCTGCGGCTGGTTCGACGCCATGCTGGTGCGGCAGACGGTGCGGACCTGCGGCATTCACGGGCTGGCGCTGACCAAGCTCGACATCCTCGACGGGTTCGAGACCATCGATGTCTGCGTCGGCTACCGGCTGGACGGCCAGATGATCGACCATCTGCCGGCGGGCGAAGGCGCGCAGGCCCGGATCGAGCCGGTCTACGAGACCATCGAGGGCTGGAAGGAGCCGACCGCCAACGCCCGCTCCTGGGCCGACCTGCCGGCGCAGGCGGTCAAATATGTCCGCCGGGTCGAGGAACTTGTGGGGTGCCCCATCGCGTTGCTGTCGACAAGCCCTGAACGCGAAGACACTATTTTGGTGCAAAATCCTTTCGAGGCTTAATGGACTATTACCGGAATATCGGCAAAGTCTTGGAAAAGTTTGCCTGTGGGACACCTGCTTCCATGACGCCCTCGCGCGCCGGATCTGCGACATTGACACGACATGGCTGATTACTACCCGCTGATCGCCCGCGCCATTTCGGGCCTCGATGCGAGCGCTCCGGGAGAAAGCCGGCGCGCCCTGTATGAGCGGGCGCGATCGGCGCTGATCGCGCAACTGCGCAGCGTGCAGCCGCCGCTGACCGAATCGGAAATCACCCGCGAACGCCTCTCGCTGGAAGAAGCCATCCGCAAGGTCGAATCCGAGGCGGCGCAGCGAGCCCGCGAACTGGCGCGCACCGATTCCAAGGGCCGCCCGCGGCCGGGCGACGCTCTCCGTGCCGGCAGCCGCGCCGCCACCACCCGCCATGCCGAGCGCGACGCCGCCAAATCGGCCGATGCGCCGCCGCCCCGGCCTTCCTTTCTGGAAAGCCGCCCGGCGCCCGCCGCGCCGGAGGAGCCGGCCGCCGAGCAACGGCCGGCGCGGCCGCCGCGCCTCGAACCGCACGATCATGCGCCGCCGGCGCACGATCCTGCCCCGCCCGTCGCGCGCGAGCGGGGCGGCATTCCGCGCCGCGACACGCCGACCGACCATCCGGTGGCGGGATCGGACGATTCGGCGGAATCTCATGCCGGCGCTCCGGGCGTCCGTGGCTTCCGCGACGTCGTGGCCGACGCCGACGACCTCGGCCGCGCCACCGCCAAGGCCAACCGCGCCGCCCGCCGCACCTACGCCAACGTGCCGTCGCCATCGCCGGAGTTCGACCGGCTGGAGCCGAGCATGGAGGATCGTGGCGTCGGCGCGCCGGTATCCTACGACTATGACGAGGGCATCGAGGAGGCCTACGAACCGCCGCCGGCCCGGCCGCGAGGGCGCGGCGACAAGCGGCGGCGGGTCAATGCCGGCGGCGGCTTCCCGTTCAAGGCCGCGATCATCGTCGGACTGGTGCTGATTCTCGCCGGCGCCGGCATTCTGTGGGGCCAGAAAGGGCTGACCTACGTCCGCGGCCTCGTCGGCAAACAAGCCGCCGTCACCACCCAGGCGCCGAAGACCACCCCCGCCGCGCCGCCGCCGAAGATCGCCGACCGGGTCGGCCAGCCCGGCTCGTCCGATGCGGTGGCTCCGGTGGCACAGCGCGTCGTGCTCTATGACGAAGATCCGAACGACCCCAAGGGCCGGCAATATGTCGGCAGCGTGATCTGGCGGACCGAGCCGGTGAAAGGCGCCGACGGCAAGCCGGACGACATCGCGGTGCGCGCCGACATCGAGATTCCCGAACGCAAGCTCAAGATGACGATGTCGTTCCGCCGCAACACCGACACCTCGCTGCCGGCAAGCCATACCGCGGAACTCACCTTCGTGCTGCCGCCGGATTTCGACAACGGCACCGTCGCCAACGTCCCCGGCATCCTGATGAAATCCAATGAGCAGGCGCGCGGCACGCCGCTGGCCGGGCTCGCGGTCAAGGTCACCGATGGCTTCTTCCTGATCGGCCTGTCCAATGTCGAGAGCGATCGCGCCCGCAACCTTCAACTCCTGAAGGAACGCTCATGGTTCGATATCCCGCTGGTCTATTCGAACCAGCGGCGCGCCATCATCGCCATCGAGAAGGGTGCGCCGGGTGAACGCGCCTTCAACGCCGCCTTCATGGCGTGGGGCGAATAGCCCCGCCCCTTCGCTGACGTCATGCGCCTGGCGGCCCGCCCGGCACCGAGCGCGACGCGACGATTTTTAGGATGGAGGAAGGCTCTCGGAGCACGGCGCTGGGCGCATGTCACGGGTCGAGACGGCAATGGCGTCCCGGAAGGGAGTCGAACCCCTGACCCCAGGTTTAGGAAACCTGTGCTCTATCCAGCTGAGCTACCGGGACCGTGCCGCGGCCGGCGAGGCGGACGCTGGCCCTTCCTACCAGAGCGTCGCCGGTTTCGCCAGACGCGGTTGGCGATCGGGCGACGCCCCGGCGACGTGACCATCCCGCTTCGAATCACCGGTTCACCCGAAACCATTTTCACCGGCCGCCGTTATTCGGGGTTGACCGGTGGCCCCCGAAAGCGGCAGCCCCGGTTGCCTTGTAACGGCGATGACCGGTCACTATTCTGGCGCCGGGCTTGGGCGAGACGTTCGGGCCGAGCTTCGGCTCGGATTAAATGACAGGAGACGGATCGATGGGTTTGCTTGATATCCTCAACGGCATGCAGAACGGGCCGCGCGGCCCCAGCGATCCCGAGGCCAAGGGAGAGGGCATGTCGCCCGTAACCATGGCGATTCTGGCGATGCTCGCCTACAAGGCCTTCAAGCACTTTGGCGGCGGCCAAGCCGAGACCGCGCCCGCCCCCCAGGCGCCATCGACGTCCGCGCCCGGCAACACCATCAACGCCGGTCTGCCGGGTGGGCTCGGCGACCTCCTCGGCGGCGGCAACAGCGGCGGCGGCGGACTTGGCGGCTTGCTCAAGGGCGGCCTCGGCGGCCTGCTCGCCGGCGGCGCGGCCGGCAGCGTTCTCAGCGGCGGCATCGGCGACCTGCTGAAACAATTCCAGCAGAACGGCCATGGCGACACCGTCAATTCATGGGTCGCGTCCGGCCCCAACAAGCAGATTTCTCCGGGCGATCTCGCCAACGCGCTCGGCGCCGACAACATTCAGGCCCTGACCGCGCAGACCGGCATGGACCGCGACGAATTGCTTGGCGAGTTGTCGCGTTATCTGCCGGAGGCGGTCGATGAACTCACGCCACACGGCAACGTGCCGAGCGAAAACGATCTCGCGGGCCAACTTGGGCTGAATAGCCTCGCGGGCAGGTTCGGGCTGTAAATGACTCCATGCCACGGAGGCGGATAGCGGCATGAAAGACCGCTCCGCGGAACGGGCCGTTCCAGCCAGGCGTCTGCGACGGTCCCGTTTCCGCGAAGCAACGCCAGCGCGTTGCATCGCGCGCGGAATGCGGTGGAGCCTCTCCGCCGCAAGTCTCCGTCACCAACGACCATTTCCACATCGGCCGCGATCGCGGCCTCCTGAAAGGACGGCACTCATGGGCGGGCTCATCTGGATCATCGTCGTCGGCTTCGTCGCCGGCATCATCGCGCGGTTGCTGTCACCGGGCCCGAACAATCCGAGCGGATTCATCCTGACCACCGTGCTGGGGATCGCGGGCGCCTTCCTCGCCACCCTGATCGGGCAGGCGATCGGGCATTACGGCCCGAACCAGGGCGCGGGCTTCATCACCGCCACCATCGGCGCGCTGTTGGTGCTGTTCATCTGGAACCGGCTGGTGGCGCGCCGCGTCATCGCCGATCCCGGCAACCGGCTGGACCGGCGCTGAACCCCGCATCATTCCGCATCATTCAAAATCCGGCCCCAACGGGCCGGATTTTTGATATCCGGAGCATGATCGGTCTGGACGCAGACGCCGGCTGTGTCCTTGGAGCCTGAGCAGTCCCGTGTTGCCAGTCTCGTGTTGCCAAGCCGGGCGTTTCAGCCCCGGAAAATCACTCGCTAAAGATGGAAGCCGGCGTCGACGCGCACCAGTTCTCCGGTCATGTTGGACGAGCGCGGCCCGGCGAGAAAACATACCACGCTGGCGATGTCCTCGGCGCTCGATGCGATCTTCAGCGGCGCCTTGGCCTCGACCATGTCGCGCACCTGCTTCGCGCCCTCGGCGCCACGCCCCTTGGTGAACCACGGCGTATCGATATAACCGGGACACACCGCGTTGACCCGGATCAGCGGCGCCAGCGCCCGCGCCAGCGACAAGGTCATGGAATTCAACGCGCCCTTGCTGGCGACATAGGCGACCGACGAGCCGACCCCGCTCAAACCCGCGATCGACGACACGTTGACCACCGCCGCGGCGCGGCCAGACGCCTTGGCGCCCGCTTCCAGCAGCGAACGCGCCGCGCGCAGCATCTGATAGGGGCCGATGGTGTTGGTGGCATAGATGCGCTGAAAATCCTCGGCGGACAGACCGTCGAGCTTGTCATGCTCGACGTGCTTGGTGATCCCGGCATTGTTGACCAGCGCATCGAGACGGCCCCACGGCGCGGCCGCCGCGACGATCCGCTTGCAGTCCTCGTCCCGCGAGACATCGCCCTGCACCACCACCGCCTCCGCGCCAAGCGCGCGGCACCGTTCGGCGGTCGCCTCCGCCCCCTCGCGATTTGAAGCGTAGTTGATGACGAGCCGCGCGCCGTCCCCGGCAAGCAACGTCGCGGTGGCGGCTCCCAGACCCGACGCCGACCCGGTGATGATCGCACACATGCCGTCCTTTGCCATTCGTCCGTCTTTCCTGTGGTGATGAGCGCATTGCCGAAGCGGCGCTCACCTTATCGCGTGAGACGCCGGAGACAAGCCGCGCGAAATCCATGGCGCGGAATAAGTCGCCGCCGATGCCGCGCGTGTATCGCCGGCGCGGGGTGCCATGCCGACATCGCCGCTTGTCAGGACACCGGCTTTTCCGCATCATGGCCCGACCGAACATGAGAGCGCCCGCGCCGGCCGCGCCGCGCCGTTCAGAGTGCTCGCGACAATCAGAATGCTTGCGTCAGCGAGGAGCGCCGTGGCGGACGACGACAATATCATCGTGGCAACCGCGGAGCGCATTTTCGCCGATCTGGCCGATGCGCAAACCGTCATTCACAACAAGGACGGAAGCTGGAAAGCGCCGCTCTGGCATGCCTTGAGCGAGGCCGGGTTGCCGCTATCGTGGGTCCCGGACGATTGCGACGGCTCCGGCGCGAGCCTGGCCGACGGCTTCGCCGTTCTCAACGCCGCCGGGCGCGCCGCGCTCGCCGCGCCGCTCGCCGAAACCATGCTGGCCGGCTGGCTGCTGGCGCAGGCCGGCCTCGCCTCGCCGCCGGATGCGATGACCGTCGCGCCGGCGCGGCCAAGGGATCGCATCATACTGAACGATGACGGCACGCTGTCCGGCATCGCGCGCGGCGTTCCGTTCGCCGTCGATGCCAAACACATCGCCGCGGTCGCGACCGGCGCGCATGGCGTCTCCGTCGCGCTGGTCGATGCCTCGGCGTGCCGGATCAGCGCCGGGCTGAGCATCGCCGACGACCCCCGCGACACCGTGACCCTCGACAGAGTGCGGCCGCTCGCGATCAAGCCCGCTCCGGCCGGATTTGACCTGACATCGCTGTTGCTGATGGGCGGCGTGGCGCGCAGCCTGCAAATCGCCGGCGCGCTGGAAACCCTGCTCGACATCAGCGTCGGCTACGCCAACGAGCGCGTCGCCTTCGAGAAGAAGATCGGCAAATTCCAGGCCGTGCAGCACAATCTCGCCCGGCTCGCCGGCGAGGCCGCGGCGGCGCTGGCGGCCGCCAGTTCGGCGGCCGACGCCATCGCCAATGCCGCGCAATTCGACGACGCGATCTTTCTTGAGGCGGTGTCGGCGAAAATTCGCAGCAGTGAGGCGGCGGAGAAAGCCGCCGCCATCGCCCATCAGGTACATGGCGCGATCGGCTTCACCAGCGAGCATGTGCTGCACCGCTTCACCCTGCGGGCGCTGGCATGGCGCGACGATTTCGGCAACGAAAGCCATTGGGCGGTCGAACTCGGCAGGCAGGTCGCCGCGCGCGGCGCCGACGAGTTGTGGCCGCTGGTGGCCTCGCGCTGACCTCACATTTTCGCTCAGGACGACCGCCGATGACCGCAGCCCTCCGTTTCGATCCGATCCGCCTGCCGCCGAAATGCGAGGCGCTTCGCAAGGAAGTCCGCACCTTCCTCGCCGATGAAATCGCCGCCGGCACCTTCGACCCGCACAAGCCGCAGCGCGAGGACAACGACGCGCCCGAATTCAGCCGCCGCGTCGGCGCGCGAGGCTGGATCGGCATGACCTGGCCGAAGCAATATGGCGGCCACGAGCGCAGCTTCCTCGAACGCTATGTCGTGACCGAGGAAATGCGCGTCGCCAACGCGCCGACCCGACGCTTTTTCGTCGCCGACCGCCAGAGCGGGCCGGTGCTTCTGAAATACGCGCCCGAGCACGTCAAGATGGACATCCTGCCGCGCATCTGTCGCGGCGAAGTCTGCTTCGCCATCGGCATGAGCGAGCCGAACTCGGGCTCCGACCTGTTCGCGGCCAAGACCAGGGCGACCAAGACCGACGGCGGCTGGCTGATTAACGGCAGCAAGATCTGGACCACCTCGGCGCACATGGCCGACTACATGATCGCGATCTTCCGCACCTCGCCGCCGACCCAGGAGAACCGCCGCCACGGCCTGACGCAGTTTCTGGTCGACATGAAGACGCCGGGGATCACCGTGAATCCGATCCGGCAGATCACCGGACAATCCGAATTCAACGAAGTGGTGTTCACCGACACCTTCGTGCCCGACGATCACATGCTCGGCGAACGCGACGGCGCATGGAAACAGGCGACCAGCGAACTGGCCTATGAGCGCAGCGGGCCGGAGCGCTTCCTCGAAACCTATTACGTGCTGACCGAGCTGGTGCGCGCGGTCGGCCGCGATCCCGACACCCGCGCAGCCGAGGGCATCGGCCGGCTGGTGGCGCAACTCCACGCCATGCGGCGGATGTCGGTTTCGGTCGCCGGCATGTTGCAGACGGGCAAGGAGCCGGTGGTGGAAGCCTCGATCGTCAAGGACATCGGCACCGTCTGGGAACAGCAACTGCCGCATCGGGTGCGCGATCTCGCGGCGTTCGTCGATGCCGACCCGTCCAATCACGCCACCCTTGACGAGCAACTGGCCTTCGCGACCAAGCTCGCGCCGAAACTGACCATTCAGGGCGGCACCACCGAGGTCCTGCGCGGCATTATCGCGCGCGGACTCGGCCTGCGCTGATCCGGATCGCCGTCACTGCATCACCGACACCAACAAGGATCGTCATGAGCAAGTACACCGATATCGGCTTCACCAAGGCCGGACACGTCGCCACCATCGAGATTCAGCGGCCGCCGTTCAATTTCTTCGACATCGCGCTCATCAACCAGATCGCCGACGCGCTGACCGATATCGACGAGGATCCCGAGATGCGCGCCACGGTGCTGGCCGCGCAAGGCAAGGCGTTTTGCGCCGGCGCCAATTTCAACGATCCGAATCGGCAGGAGAGCGGACCGGAGAGCGGCGATCCCGCCGACAGCCTCGGCCCGATCAGCCACCTCTACCACCAGGCGGTGCGGGTGTTCCGCGCCAAGAAGCCGATCGTGGCCGCCGTGCAGGGCGCGGCGATCGGCGGCGGCCTCGGGCTCGCGGTGTCGGCCGATTTCCGCGTCACCTGCCCCGAGGCGCGGTTCGCCGCCAACTTCACCAAGCTCGGCTTTCACCCCGGCTTCGGGCTGACGGTGACGCTGCCGGAACTGATCGGCAAGAACAACGCCGAGCTGATGTTCTATACCTCGCGCCGCGTCACCGGCGAGGACGCGCTGAAGATGGGGCTCGCCAATGTCTGCGTGCCACAAGGCGAGGTACGCGCGGCCGCGCTGAAACTCGCCGGCGAGATCGCCGAGTGCGCGCCGCTCGCGCTCATCTCGACGCGCGCGACGATGCGCGCCGGCCTTGCCGACCGCGTGCTGGCGGCGACCAACCACGAACTCGCCGAGCAGACCCGGCTACGCGGCACCGAGGATTTCAAGGAAGGCGTCAAGGCCACAGAGGAACGCCGCGTTCCGAATTTCAAGGGACGCTAGAGTCTGTTTCAACTGCGTTGAATCAGACGCGTCGCTTATCTTTTAATTGAGCATGATCTCATCCGAACACCGGTGTCCACGTTTCGGGATCACGCTCTAGGCTCCAAACCCGATCAGAGTATTGAGGTTATGGAGCAAATCAGATTCAAGCTCTGCACGGAGCTTGACGATGGCGAACGAGTTTTGGCTAAGCGATGCGCAATGGGCAGCGATCGACCCGTTGCTTCCGAAGAACCGCCCCGGAGCGCGCCGGGTTGATGATCGCCGCGTGATCAGCGGGATCGTGCATGTGCTGAGGGCCGGTTGTCGCTGGCAGGATTGCCCCTCATGCTATGGTCCGCCGACGACGATCTACAATCGATTTCATCGATGGTCGGCGCGCGGCCTGTGGCAGAAGCTGTTTCGCGCCTTGGCAACAGCCAGCGCCAATGACGTGCACATGATCGACAGCACGACAGCAAAGGCGCATCGCTCGGCAGCGGGCGGAAAAGGGGGGCGGAGGAACAGGCGATCGGGCGCTCGCGCGGTGGGCGTACGACCAAAATCCACGCCGTCGTCGTCGGCCAGGGCCGACCGCTCGCCATCGAGATAACACCCGGACAACGCGGCGATCTTCGCGTCGTTCTGCCCCTTCTCTCCGGCTTGCCAGCGGCACGCTTATGCGCCGCCGATACCGCCTATGACAGCGACGGCTTTCGGCTCTTTCTGCTCGGCCGCGGGACAATCCCGGTCATCCCGAACAACCCCACGCGAAAGCGAACACATCCCTTCGACACCGAAGCCTATAAGCTGCGCAACCGCATCGAGCGCATGTTTTGCAGGCTCAAGGATTGGCGCCGCATCGCAACCCGCTACGACAAGCTGGCGCGCAACTTCGAAGCGGCCATCAATATCGCCGCCATCATAACTTGGTGGACCGATTGAGTCTGGAGCCTAAAGCCAGCCCCGTTCCGATGGAATCGGAACGGGGCTGCCAGCTTCTTGTCTTGACGCGTTTTGTTCACGCCAACCGGCATCCGCTTCGCTTGAAAACGCTACAGCTTGCGCGGTTCCGCGCCGGGGCCGTCCCTCTCCTATCGCTGAATGCGCCCGCCTTGCGGACGTCCACCCCCAGGACGTCCGCCTCCGGGACGCGCGCCTTGCGGCGGTCGCGCGCTCGGCCCAGGGCGAACCTGCGGCCGGTTCTGCGGCCGCTGGATCTGCTGCGGTCGAGCCTGGGGCCGGTTCTGCGGCCGCTGGATTTGCTGCGGCCGTTGAGCCTGAGGACGGTTCTGCGGCCGCTGGATCTGCTGTGGCCGCTGAGCCTGAGGACGGTTCTGCGGCCGCTGGGCCTGCGGGCGGTTCTGCGGGCGCTGGGCCTGCGGCGGGCGCTGGCCGGGGCCTGTGCCCGGACGGTTTCCGGCTCCGGGCCGGTCGCCGGGGCGATCAGGTCGAACCGCGGGGCGATCCGGCAAATTGGGCCGATTGCCGGGTCCCGCGCCGGGGCGATCGGGCCGCGCACCCGGACGATCGGGCAAGTTGGGCCGATTGCCGGGACGGTCGCCGGGTCCCATGCCGGGGCGGTCGGGCCGCGCGCCGGGGCGATCCGGCATGCCGGGCCGGTTGCCCGGACGATCGCCGGGTCCCATGCCCGGACGGTCAGGCCGCGCCCCTGGACGATCCGGCAGGCCGGGTCGATTGCCTGGGCGATCACCGGGCCCCATGCCAGGACGATCGGGCCGAACACCCGGCCGATCCGGCATGCCGGGCCGATTGCCCGGACGGTGGCCGGGTCCCATGCCGGGGCGATCGGGTCGAGGGCCGGGCCGGTTCGGCGGCCGCGTGCCGGGCGGTCTGCCGGACCCTCCGGGGCCGGGACCCGGACGCCATGCGCCGGGAGGCGGACCAGGCCGGTGGCGGTGGGGCGGCCATGGCCGCACACCGGGTCCGCCGACCCAGACATGATGGTTCCAGCTCCGGTTATTCCAGCCCCAGCGATGGTTCCAGGCCGAGCCCACCGCGACGGCGGTGCCGAACACCAGCGCGCCGGTCATCGCATTGGTGAACACCACGGAGGGATCATAGACCGGCACGTAAATCCGCTCCGGATCCGCCGGCGCGATATAGATGGTCTGCGATCCGGCTTCCTCGCGCCGCGTCACCACCTGTTGCGGCGTCGACTTCAGGTTGCCGGCATCCGCCGCCTTGGCGCGCAGCATCTGCACGACATTCGCCACGTCTTCCGGCTGTACCTCTCCCGCCCATCCAAGGGATTCGGTCCATTCCCGATGCTCCGCCAGCATCTGAATGACGTCCGGGAAGCGCGTCAGCGCCTGCACCGAGGAATCCCACGGCTTGGCGTCCACCTCCGCGAAATCGTTCCGCCGCACGGCGTCAGGATGGTCGGCGATCCAGTGCGCCGCCTCGATGATCTGGTCGGGGAACGCGCTGGCCGGCAGGATCAGCGCGAGCAGCGGATCCGGATAGAGCGCGATCGGGCCCAGCAAATACTCAAGATCGCTGAGCGAATAGCCTTGCGGCTGCTGCGCCGCCGAAGCTTGCTCGGGCGTCTGTCCCACGGGCGGCGGCGGCGCCGGCGGGGTTTGCTGCGCGGTTGCCGGCGGCGGCGCGAGAGGCGCCGGCGGCGTCTGCGTTGCCGAATCCGGCGACAGCGTCTGCTTCGCCGGATCCGGCGGCGACGCCTGCTTTGCGGGATCCTGCGACGGCGTTTGCTGCGCCGGATCCGGCGCCGGGGCGGTCTGGGACAGCGCCGGATAGGCGGTCGTCCAACCCAGCACCGCGGCGACGGCGATCCGCGAAACCGTGCTCCGGCTTACTCTCGTCTTGATTTTATCTGCCATGAGAAATCCGTATCGGGAGTCCAAAGCCGGTCATGTCACGGATATGCCGGAGTTTCAGACGGTGGGCGCCGCGGCGGAATGCTTGGCGAGAGCGTCGCGGAGCAACTGTTCCTTGGATTCGTCCAGCGAGGTCTTCAGCACCACGCCACCGGCATCCTGAATTTCCTTGAGCACCTTATCCGCCGTCATCGACTGGATCAGCACGAACAAGACCGCGCTGCCGGGCGCGATGCTCGTGGACAGATCCTTCATGAAGGCGTCATTGATGCCGAAATCCGTCAGCGCGCCGCCGAGCGCGCCGGCGGCGGCGCCGGCTGCGACGCCGATCAACGGGTTCATGAACAGAACCCCGACCAGAAGCCCCCAGAAACTGCCGGACGCCGCTCCCATCGCCGTGGTGTTGACGATCTGGTTCAGCTTGACGTGACCGGCTTCGTCCTTGACCGCGATGACCGCGTCGCCGAGCTTGATTAGATATTCCTTTTGCAGCTTGAAAAGCCGCTGACGGACTTCATCGGCTTTCGCCTCGGACGGATAGACGATCGCGATAAGATCGGACATCGAAGGACCTCATGGATTGAGTGAGTGGAGGAACGGTCTGCGTGAATGGAGAAGTCGTGAATGGTCAGGTCATGAGCGGATGAGCGATCTGTCGATCGATGCGATCAAGCGATGCGTCAAGTTCAAAGCCGTTACCGGCACTTTCATATCCCTCCCTCTGCAACGGCGCGCGCCCAGCGCGGATTTGCGCCAGCCGAAGCCTCTCATGACGTCGCGCCGCGACATTGACATGGATCATGGAACGCCCGTCGATCGATGGCAATCCTTTTGACCTGCCCTAGGTCGAGCAGAGACGGTCGTTTACGACTAT
The DNA here is from genome assembly GCA_023954195.1 of Xanthobacteraceae bacterium. Taxonomy (GTDB): domain Bacteria; phylum Pseudomonadota; class Alphaproteobacteria; order Rhizobiales; family Xanthobacteraceae; genus 62-47. The sequence goes on along the minus strand of JAMLIK010000003.1, from coordinate 196,572 downwards.
TTTACGACGTTTCCCGACGACGCCCCGATCGATTGCGCTTATCGCGGGCGGGCGCGCAGGCCGGTTAGCGCCGGCCGCCCATCAGGCGGAGCAGCATCATGAACAGGTTGATGAAGTTGAGGTAGAGCGACAGCGCGCCGATCACGGCCTTGCGTCCGGTCGAGGTGGCGTCGTCGCGGCTGTCGAACATGTTCCTGATGCGCTGGGTATCATAGGCCGTGAGCCCCGCGAACACCCCGACGCCGACAACGGAGACGAGCCAGTCGAGCCCGCTCGACCTCAGGAACAGATTGACCAGGCTCGCGATAATCACGCCGATCAGGCCCATGAACAGGAATGTGCCGAAACCGGATAAATTGCGCTGCGTGGTGTAGCCCCAGAGGCTGAGCGCGCCGAACGCGGCCGCCGAGAAAAAGAACACCCGCGTGATCGAGGACTGGGTGTAGACGTGGAAGATGGTCGACAATGAAATCCCGACCAGCGCCGCGTAGACGAAAAACAACAGGCGAGCCGTTTGCACCGACAGCGTGTTGATCCTGGCGCTGATGAAGAACACGAGCCCCAGGGGAGCCAGCACGAACACCCACATCAGCGGGCTCTGAAGCAGCGCCGGCCCGGTCAGCCGATAGGTGAAAAAGGCGGCGACGCCGGTCAGGCCGACGCCCAGGGCCATGTAGTTATACACGCTCAGCATGTAATTGCGCAGCCCGACGTCGATCGTGGCCGCCGCGCCGCGCTGAACACCGGACGAGGCCGCGTTGTGGTCGTAGTTCGACATGATCTTTTCCTTAACCTTGTTCGACGGTCGCGCCGTCATCGCGGCGGTGGATGCGCCTGTCGGGCCCCTACCGGATCGATTCCGGGCGTCGTGTTGAACGCCTTGTTGCACTCCTTGGGCGCGCATCGCTGCGATACGACCAGAACGCCATGCCGACACCGATCACGAACACTCCCATGAGGATCAAGAACAGCGCGGATTGCTTGAGCCAGGCGATCGCCGGGACGGCCAGCACCAGGGCGACGCCGAGAAAGCAGAGTTGCAACGACAACAGGCTGACGCCCGCGAGAAACGTGCCGAGCGCCAGCAGCATCAGCAGGATCAGGCTGACGCCGAGGGTCGGCAGCAATTGCTGGACGCCCGGCAGCAGCATGACGTTCATGGCCACCAGAACGGCCAGCCAATGCAGCGCCTGCGTCCACATCAGGCGGACCCGCCCCTCCCTGTCATCGTCCTCGTCCTCCGGCCATCGCGTGATGACACAGAGCAGGCCCATCAGGACCGCCAGGAACTCCCAAAATCCGACCAGCGGCCGCTGCGAGAAATTGGTGTAGGCCACCCCGCCGATCGCAAGAGCAAGGATGGCGAGGAACGGCAGTTGCCTGCGAATGAAGCTGGCTCTGCGGGCGTCGGGATCGTCGGCGGAGGTCGGGGACGGCAGATCGGATGGATCGTCAAGCATCGCGCTATCCTGTTCGCTCACATGCGCGGCCGGCAAGGATGAACTGGCGCGCTACCTTCGCCTCTGGAAACACTCGCCGTGTCTCCCCTTGATGGCGGCGCGACATTGCTGGTGAGTGGAAAAGTCACAACGGACGGCGCCGTCCCTGGTCCTGCTGCACCACGCCCCTTCGCCCCGCCGCGCCTCGGCCGACGCGGACAAGCTTGTCATGCCCGCGACAAAGGCCACGGCCGCCGAGGCCACAAGACAACTTGCAAACCACGCCCTCGAATGCGTCATCGAACCGATCCTTACGACAATTGCAGGATGCGCGAAACCGGAAGCATGATATCAGCAGATTACATTTCGAAGCAATTGGCCTCGCCGCGGCACCCTCGCCCCCTCGGCGGCCATCCTCGGTTACGCCCCGGTGAACGCCTTCGTCATCGGGGCGACCGGCCGCCGTATCTCGAACAGCCTGAGCACGGCGAAACCCGCGGTCGCCGCCGCGAGGTGCTTCAGCGTGTGGCCGCTGACAATGCCGCCGAACGAAAAGATCGCCTCGTCGAAATACTCGAACGCCTTCGCCAGCACGTAGAACGCCGCGGCGGCGATCCAGTAGCGCGAGCCGGTGTATTTCGGCGGAAAGAACGAGAGGATGGTGATGAGAACGGCAAGGGGGAAGAACTGCGCCCAGGCGTAAAGCCGCAAATCGTCGGTCCAGCGCCACAACAGCAGGCTGAAGACCCCGATCCCGAGCATCGGCGCCAGCAACATCGAGCCCGCCCGCGCGTCGACCCGCTCCTCCACCACCGCCGAGAGAATCGCGGCGAAACACAGCGTCATCGGCAACCGGTCCCAGAACAACGTGCCGTCGCTCGGAGCGAGGTGATAATAGGACGACCCCAACCCCGTCAGAAACAGCCCGGCAAACAGCACCACGGTGGTCGGATCACGGTGGAATCGCCGCAGGCCCGCCAGGCCGACCGCGATGAAGGGCAGATTCGAGACCACATTCCAGAAATTCGGGATGCCGAACAATTCGCGCTGGTCCGCGAACTGATGATAGTGCTGGTCCTGCAACAGCGGCGGCAGCGGCAGCAGCGCCACCAGCGAAAAGATCATCGCGCCATACAGAAATGGAATCGGCCGGCCCCGGATATAGCTGCTGATGCTCACCTGACGACCTGACCTTGTGATGTGCCGCGCGCGGCGGGTCGCCGGGACGCAGGCCGCTCCGCACGGGAAACGTTAACTTGCGGGAAAGAAGACCGGCAGGTTACACTGCCGGAATCGGCCGAACAAGCACGCCGAACAAGTATTGACGTCAGCCTGCCTTGTCCCGCGTCAGCGGACGGAATCGCGGGCGTGCAAGCAGGAATTGCGGATTTAGGTGCAATGGGCCGGTTTCTGTCCAAATGCGGGAGCGCCCTGATCGGGGCGCTGTGGTTCGCGTGTCGCGCGCTGGCTGTGCTGTGGGGCACCCTGGCCATCTATTATTCCAATCTTCCCTGGGCTCCGGCGCGCATCGCACTGGCCGCGATGTTCGCGATCGTGACGATCTGGGCTCTGTGGTTTTCGCGACGACGGCATATGACCGCGCTCGCGGCCGTGCTGTTCTTGTGCGTGGTCGCATGGTGGATCTCAATCAGCCCGAGCCATGACCGCGACTGGCGCCCGGATGTGACGGTGATGCCGCGCGCGACGATCGAGGGCGACCGCGTCCGCCTGAGCGGTTTCCGAAACTTCGACTACCGCAGCCAGACCGATTTCACCGTCCGCTTCGAGGAACGCGAGGTCCAGCTCTCGCATCTGACCGGCCTCGATTTTTACATTTCCTATTTCACCGAAGGTCCGGTCGGCCATACCTATGTGAGCTTTATTTTCGACAACGCGCCGCCGGTCAGCATTTCCATCGAGGCGCGTCCCGAGGTCGGCGAGTCATTCTCGCCGATCCCCTCGATGTTCAAGCAATTCGAGCTGATCTACGTCGTCGGCGACGAGCGCGACATCGTCCGCCTGCGCACCAATTTTCGCGGCGAGCCGACTTACCTCTATCACCTCAACACCTCGGCGGCGGACGCGCGGCGGCTGTTTCTGGTGTATCTCGAACGCATCAACGAACTCGCGGAGCGGCCCGAGTTCTACAATCTGCTGACCAACAATTGCACGCTCAATATCGTCCGCTACGCCAACGCCGCCGGCCGGACCGGCGGCTTCGATTTCCGCCACCTTCTCAACGGCCTGATCGACGTCTACCTTTATCGGTCCGGCCGCATGGCCTCCGACCTGCCGTTCGGCGAACTGCGGCGGCGCTCCCTAATCAACGAGGTGGCGCGCGCCGCCGGCGACGCCCCCGATTTCTCGCAACGAATCCGCGCGAACCTGCCAGGAGGGCCACGCTGAGGCGTCGGGCAACGGCTTCGCGCCGCGCCGATTGCCTTTCGAGGCCGACACCTGTTACGAAGCACGGCTTGCGAAGTACGTCGCCGCGCCCGCTTCGATCCCGCCGGGGATCGAGAGGCACATTGCGGATTCCGTCGCGCGCTGGCCGGATATTGCCGGCACGGCGTTCCGCCATCCAGGCTTAAGGGAACCAGTCGATATGTTGCAGCGGTTCTTGCGGTCGCTTTCCGGGGGTGGTCTGGTGCTCGGCACGATCTTTTTCGCCGCTTCCCTCACCCCGTCGCTGATCCCCCGCACGTTCGTGATGCAGGGCGCGCTGTCCGGCGCCAGCTTCGCGGTCGGCTATGGCATCGGCGTCGCGTGGCGCTGGCTGTGGCAATACATGGGGCTGCCCGAACCGCCCCACCGGCATCTGGGAGTTATCAAGATCGTCGCCACCGTGCTGTGCGCCGGCGTCGCCGTCTGGTTTCTCTGGCAGGCCAGCGCCTGGCAGAATTCCATTCGCGCCCTGATGGGTCTTGAGCCTGTCGCCGGTATCCGCCCGGTCGAAATATGCCTGATCGCCATCGTCGCCTTTCTCGTGCTGGTGCTGCTGGCGCGCCTGTTCCTGGCGGCGGTGCGTTACGCCTCGAACGTCGCCGATCGATTCATGCCGCCGCGCGTGGCGCGGGTGATCGGCATCGCAGTCGGCATCGCGCTGTTCTGGTCGATCGCCAGCGGCGTGCTGGCGCGATTTGCGTTACACCAGATCGATATCTCATTCGCCGCGATCGACGCGCGAATCGAACCGAACCAGCAGCGCCCCACCGCGCCTTCCAAGACCGGAAGCGCGGCGTCGCTGATTTCCTGGAACGAACTCGGCCGCATGGGCCGCCGCTATGTCGCCACCGGCCCGACGGCGCGCGACATCGAGGCTTTCTCGCACAAACCCGCGCTTGATCCGATCCGGGTCTATGTCGGGCTCAGCGCCCGCGGCACCGCCGAGGAGCGGGCGGAAGTCGCGCTCGCCGAACTCATCAGGGTCGGCGGATTCGATCGCTCGACGCTCGTCGTCATCACGCCCACCGGGACCGGCTGGGTGGACGCGGCGTCGATCGATACGCTGGAATATCTCCACAACGGCGACGTCGCCAGCGTCGCCATGCAATACTCCTATTTGAATAGTCCGCTGTCGCTGCTGATCGAGCCCGGCTATGGCGCGGAGACGGCGCGCGCGCTGTTTTCGGCCGTCTATAAACACTGGACGGCGCTGCCGAAGGATCATCGCCCAAATCTGTATCTGAACGGGCTCAGTCTCGGCGCGATGAATTCGGAACGCTCCGCCAACCTTTTCGAGATTCTCGCCGACCCGATCCAGGGAGCGGTCTGGAGCGGCCCGCCGTTCGACAGCCTCATCTGGAAGCAGATGACGGCGAACCGCAATGCCGGCTCCCCGGCCTGGCTGCCGCGCTTCCGCGACGGATCGCTGGTCCGCTTCATGAATCAGGACGGCATCAACGTTCCTCCCGATACCCCGTGGGGACCGCTGCGGATCGTTTATGTGCAATACGCCAGCGACGCCATCACCTTCTTCAACGAGCGCTACGCCTACCGCCGCCCGGATTGGATGGAGGCGCCGCGCGGGCCCGACGTCACGCCGCAATTGCAGTGGTTTCCGGTGGTGACGATGCTGCAACTGGCCCTCGACATGATGCTGGCCAACACCACGCCGATGGGATACGGCCATATGTATGCCCCGGAGCACTATCTCGAAGCATGGCTCGCCGTCACCGATCCGCCGGGGTGGACCCCGGAGCGGGTCGCGAAGCTCAAGGCGTATCTGATCGAGCGCAGCGGGCGATGAGCGAAGCCGCGACGGACAGGACGTTTCCTATTTTATGGAAGCATCATAAGGCGTCATTGCCGGGCTTGACCCGGCTGCGGGACTGAGCCCCTTCGGCGCGGCGAAGGCCCGGCAATCCATCATTTTTCGAGAAGATGGATGCCCGGATCAAATCCGGGCATGACGGCAAATCATTCCATCAAAGTGAAAAGCATCTACGCCGGCTGACCATCCGCCGGCCGGGCCGGCGCCCCCAGCAAACGGGTGATCCAGATCGTGGATGGCGATTGCGCGCAATAGGTCACCAGGGCGATGGTGATCGGCACCCCGATGAAGGCGCCGAACAGACCCCAGACGAACACCCAGAAGAACACCGAGAACAGCACCACGAACGGCGTGATCGCCAGGGCATAACCGGCGACGCGCGGCTCGATATAGCTGCCGATGATGAACTGGATCAGGTTGAGGCCCGCGAAAATCGCCAGCGCCGAATGCAGCGAATCGAACTGCGCCAGCGCGTACAGCGTCGGCAGGAACGTCGCGACGAAAGGCCCGATGAACGGGATGTAGTTCAGCGCGAAAGCCATCACGCCCCATTCGGCCGCGAAGCGCAGCCCGGTGGCGGAGGCCAGCACCCAGACCATCACGCCGGTCGCCAGGCTCATCACGGTGCGCACCAGCATGTAGCGGCGGAACTTGGCGGCCGTCGCGGCGGTGCCGTCGATCAGGACCGTCGCGGCCTGCGGACTCAGTGCGACCCGCGCGTTGCGCGCGATGGCCTCGATGTCCAGCAAGCCCAGCAGCACGTAAATCACCACGACGATCCAGAACGAAAACATGGTGTTGAGGCGCTGGGTCGCGGCCCGCGCGAGGCGCAGGATCGACGACGCATTGAAATAGTCGGAGAGAACGCCGCCGATCGCGATGCCGTATCCGGCCAGCCATTCAGAGAACTGGTCGTACAGCGTCTGGAATCGCGTGGCGTCCATGCTCGACGCGGCGATAATGCGCCCCAGGGCCCAACTCGTCACCGAGACAAAGGCGAAGAACGTGAGCACGATCAGGCACACGACAAGCGCCAGGGCGACGAGCTTGGGGAGCCAGCGCTGCAAGCGGCTTTGCAACGGCCAGGCCAGCGCGATGATGAAGAACGCGCAGGCGATCGGCGCGACGATCGTGTCCGCCGCCTTGAGGGCCCAGACCAGCGCGATGATGGCGAGAATCCAGATCGGCGCGGCAATCGTTCGTAATGTCATGTTGCGCCTTCGTCTGGAGCATGATCCCGAAAAACATGCCTTCGGACTTGATCCGAGGGCGAAAGCCGGCTTGCGCCTCGCGGCTCCTCAGGTCGGAAAAGATCATGCTCGAACAAAAAATAAACGGCGAGTCTGCTTCAACGCGAACTGGATTGGACGCAAGGTCCTTCGCCGTTTCGCGGAAACGGCAAAGGACCTCAGCTTCGTGATTGATGCATTTGCTCCCGCGGACCGGTATCGGCTCCGCTTGAAGCCGCGATCCCCGCCGCGTCAGGAGACGGCTTCGGCTTGCGGACGCAGCGCGCGCGATCGCTTCGCTGCCTGAGGCGCGCTCAGCAACGAACCATGACGTTATTTCCCCACCGGTCGCGCGCCCAGCACTCGCGAGGCGCGGTCGCCGCGCCGACCGCGGCGCCGGTGCCGGCCCCGACCGCCGCGCCGATCAGCGCGCCACGGCCGCCGCCCGCCAGACCGCCGATCACCGCGCCGGTGCCGGCGCCGACCGCCGTCGAGCCGGCCATGTGCTGGTCCGTGGTGGTGCAGCCCGCGGCCAACAATCCGCACATGGCGGCGGCGAGTACGATTTTATGCATTCCATTTTCTCCAAAATACCGCCAGATCAAGAATGTCAGGCGCGATCCTGTCGTATCCCGTTTCCCCGTGCGGGTTTTATGGCCGAGGCGCCGGGCTATCCCGGCTCGATGCGAAGCGTCGCGATGCCGCACCACGAGAACGCCTCCCTTACCATCCCGATGGCCGAAACGCTCTTATTATTTCGCCGTTTTCGCAGCCTGGAAGACGATATCATGAACGAATGCCGCCATCGCCGATCATCGCCGTTTCGGGTCACCCGCCGGATGGTCCTGGCCGCGATGGTCTGCGTTTGCGCCGTTCTGCCCGCGACCCGCGCGCCGGCCGACCCCGCGGGGCGCGCGGAGCCGCGGGCCGGCGCCAGCGCGCGATGCGTCGTTTTGCTGCATGGACTTGCCCGTGGCAGCGGATCGCTCCGGCTGATCGAGAGCGTGCTGAAAAGGCGCGGCGACGTACTCGTCAACGCCGAATATCCGTCGACGACAGCGAGCATCGCCGCGCTCACCGAATATGTCGGCCACGCCGTCCGGGATTGCGGCATGCGGCAGGTGAATTTCGTCACCCATTCGTTGGGCGGGATTCTGGTCCGGAAATGGCTGGCGGAGCATCGCCCGGCGCGGCTCGGCAAGGTGGTGATGCTCGGCCCGCCGAACGGCGGTTCGGAAATCGTCGACGTGTTCGGCGAGCTGGCGCCTTTCGGATGGATCAACGGCCCCGCCGGACGCGAACTCGGCACCGGTTCGACCGCCGCTCCCAAATTGCTGCCGCTGCCTGACTACCCGGTCGGCATCATCGCCGGCGACATCTCGATCAACCCGGTTTTCAACGCGATCCTGGCCGGGCCGAACGACGGAAAGGTGACGGTCGAATCGACCCGGCTGGAGGGGGCCGCCGACCATATCGTGCTGCACACCACGCACACCTACATGACGTACAACCCGCTGGTGATCGCGCAGGTTCTCCATTTCCTCGACAATGGCGCGTTCGATCACGCCCTCACCATGCCGGCGGCGGCAAAGCTGTTGGCCGGGCCAGGCGATTGATCGCGCCGGCGCGGGCGGCCGGTGCCTACCGTCGTGCCCGCACCAGCGTTTCGCCCTTGTCGCCGATCAGCAGCAATTGCCCGGCCGGGCCGATCTTAAAACCGCGAACCGACTCGAGCGCCGTCAGCAGGGCGCGCTCCTGTTTCATCTTCGGGTCCTCGCACATCATCATCGACGAGCCGATGTTGGAGATTCGCAGTCCTTCCCCGGTGAGGACGAATTGCCCGAAAAACCTGTTGCAGGACGCGTTGCCGCTGATGCCGCCCTTGGCGTCGAACGACAGCGCCGGCGTGGAATCGGCGACGACGGCCGCGCCGCCGATCTCCTCGATCCGCCAATCGCCGTGGAGCAGCGCCGCCGGCTCACCGGCGCAGCCCGAAAGCTTGCGGCCGCCGATTTCAACCGTGGCCGTGCGCGGAAAGGGCATGCCGGTCATGGTGTCGGCGCAAAGCGTGTCAGCGAGCGTCAGCTTGAACGGCTTGCCCGCGACCGTTGCCGCGAAAGTATCGACGCCGTTCGCCGTCACCGCTTGCGGCGCCGGCGCGATCGTGAAGGTCTCGCCGTCCATCCCGCGAAACGTCAGCGCCGTGTCCGACAGGTCGATGCGCCAGCCCGGCTCGTTGCCGAGCGCCGTCAGGGCGGCGGCGTGGGCTCGCGGCGCGAACGGCAGCAGCAGCGCCGCGACCGCTATCCCGAGCCATTGACGGCGCTTCGCCGCGCCGGTCGATTTCGATGATCTCATCATAGCCACCCGCTCAAAACATCCTCGATAACCACGCCTTGCCGCCTCACCGCGCCGAACACAGTTTCGCCAGCCAGTTCAACGAAGGACTTTGTTCGCAAATCGTCAGCAGCGCGATGGTGACGGGAATGCCGATGAACGCCCCCGGCATGCCCCACAGAAACGCCCAGAAGAAAAAGGCGACCAGCATCACCAGCGGCGAGATCGAGAGGCTTCGGCCGGCGATCACCGGCTCCAGGTAATTCCCGATCAGAAACTGGATCAGGTAGAGGCCGCCGAAGATGAAGATCACCGTCTGCCAGGATTCGAATTGCACGCTCGCGAACGCCACCGGCAGAATCACCGCGATCAGCGGTCCGACATAGGGGATGTAGTTCAGCACGAACGAGATGACGCCCCACGCGATCGCGAGATCAAGCCCCATCGACAGCGTGAAGGCGAATACCGCCACGCCGGTCGCAAGGCTCGCCGCGGTTCGGATCAGCATGTATTTGCGGATTTTTCCGGCGATCGACGCGGCCGTTCGCGCCACGTCCTGCCCGATCCTCGGCGTCAGCGCGTTCAAGCGTGACCGGAAAGCATCAAGCTCGGTCAGGCTGAAGGTCAGCAACAGAAAGACGCCGATGCTGAACCCGGTAAAGGTATTCGCTCCCGCCGCGATCGCCCGCAGCACGCCGACGAACGCGCGCGCGTTGTACTGGCCGAACCCTTCGGTGAAGTGAATGCCGTGCTCCGCCAGCCATGACGTCCATCGCTCATAGAGGGCCTGAAAGCTCGCGGCGTTGATGATCGCCCAGCGGACCACGTCGTTGATGCTCCACACCACGGCCATCGTCAGCACGAACATGACGAACAACGTGAGAAAAATGGTGAGCGACAACGCGACGGCTTTTGGAAGCCGGGCTTCGAGCGCTTTTTGAATCGGCCAGACCAGCGCGATTCCGAACAAGGCGAACGCGATCGGCTCGAACAGGTTTCGCGCGAAATAGAGCGCCGTGACGACGAGGACGACGGCGAGAAGAATCTGGACGTCGCGGCCGGATTCGAAGGGCTTCTTGCCCGGCGTCGTGGAGCTCATCTTTTGCCTTCACTCGGTTACAGGACCTGAACGGATTCGGCTCAATCCTCCTGCCCGGTCTGGACCGTGTCACCCGGCGGCGTCCCGCGCCGGCCCAGCGTGAGATGGGTCACGGTGGCGGCGAGGTTAATCCCGATCGAGCGTTCCAGCGAGATCGGCTGCAAGCTGATGCTGCGGCGCGAGCCTCCGATCAGGACGTTGGCGCCGCGTCCGGGGCCGAGCGCGATATTGGCGCTGCCCCCGACATAGCTGCCGCGCAGGGTGCCATGGCGCACCCGCGAATTTCTGGCAAACACGGCCCAGGACAACACGCTGTTTCCGGTGACGCCGAGATCGAGACCGATGCGCGTCACCCGGCCCTCGTAAAAGTAGCGACGCGGCGACCGTCTCGAATGAAACACGCAGCGCAGCGTCTGCGTCGATCCGATCAGAACGCCAACCCTCGGGCTGCCGCTGCACAATAAGCTTCCGACGTGGAACGGTTCGGCTTGCGCCGGGGTCGCGGCGGCGCAAACCGCCGCTCCAAGGACGAAAAGCAGATTTCGTATCGTTCGCATCGCTGGCTTTCCCACGTTTCGCTGGTGTTACGGACGAACATGCGCGACCCGCCTTGCGAAAACCTCGAAAAGCAAATGTTGCAAGTGAGCCGCCGAGGTCGGGAGGATGGCCGCCACGGTTGGCGGAAACGATCGTGTGACGCGCTCGCCGACCGCAGCCGGGCGCGCCGGCTGCGACGACGGGTGGAGGCGAGCCGCGAGGGCGTGCCGCCGCGCGGTCTCCGGACCACCGATCGCGTGCGAGATGGCGCGCGACCCGTGACAGATGCGACGCGGACCCGGCGGCCGGACGCCCGCCGGGCTGGTCCGTCAGCGCAGCTTCAGGCCCGCCACGCCGAGCGCCAGATTGATGCCGACCTGCCCCTCGACCGACGCCGGCTGGAGCGAGATGGTGCGGTTCGATCCGCCCACCAGCACGTTGGCGCCTAAACCGAGCCCCACCGACGCGCTGCCGCTGGCCCCGACATAGGTGCCGCGCAACGCACCGGCTCCGACATGCGATGTCGGCGCCCACACCGCCCAGGCCAGCCGGCCGCCGCCGGTGATGCCGAGGTCGAGGCCGATCCGCGTGATTTCGCCGGTGTAGCGATAGTGACGTCCCGTCTTGTTCATGCGGAAAACGCAGTTCATCCGCTGCCGGGAGCCGAGCACCAGCCCGACCCGCGGGCCGGTGTCGCAGGTGAGCATGCCCACGCGAGTCGGCGGATGTTGCGCGAACGCGGGAGCGGCAAAGCTGAGCGCGAGCGCGCAAGCGCCGGCCGCAACAAGGGTCTTCGACATCAATCCGTCTCCTTCAGACATCGGTGGACATTAAAGACGCGGATACAAGACGCGGTCGCGAAACTCTCCGGGCGTCGCGTCGACCAGTTCGTTGCCTCGCCGCCCGGAACGACCATCCGTAAGCCACCCGTCAGCGGCAGTAACGAGGCGCCACGCGATGCGACCTGCCGTCGCGCCCGCGATGCCAGCAATGTCCGTTGCGCCAATAGTAATTGTGCCAGTGGCGGCGATTGGGATGCGGTTGCGTCGCCCCGACGGCCGCGCCGGTGGCGGCCCCGATCGCCGCGCCACGGCCACCGCCAATCGCGCCGCCGACGATCGCGCCGCCGACGGCGCCGCGTCCGGCGCGGGTCTGTTGCGCGAAGCTCTCGTTCGAAATCGTCATCATCGCGAGACAACCGAGCAGGATCAGACCGTACTTCATGCGTGGCTTCCACTAACAGGACGATCCGGGCGCTCGATCGTCACTTTGACTCTCAGGAATTTTGCCTTTCGGAATTTCATCACGGCTTCGGAAACAAGCTACGTTTAGCCGAAGCCGGCGCGCGCAGTATCCTGATAAGGCGATTCGACCGTTGATATCCCGGCAAAGTCCGAAAGGCAACAAACGCTTCATTAACATATTGCGACATGGCGCGCCGCGGCTGCCGCGTCCCACTTCGGGAGACATGGGGTCGGTCGCGCCGGCCTGAAAATTCGAGGCGGGGGCATTGCAATTTTAACGCCTTTAAGCTTTGCATGATTTCACCGCGGCGCGATGGGTCGGCGGGAAGCCGATTCCGCCGCGAACAAAACGGACCGACATGCGACCGACGATCGACAAGTGGCTGGGAGGCATGACACGGGGTTGTTCTTTCGCCGGGCCACGCCGCGTCATCGGCCTGGCCTTGGCGGTCGCGCTGTCGGGTTGCGCGTCGATGCCGGGAATGCTGACGCCGGTTGCTTCGAGTCCCGAGGCCGACCGGGTCGATATCCTGACCGCGACGACGCGCGCGCCCTCGAATGACGCGGGACTGCTCTACACCGGCGACCGTGGCGACGGCGTCTCGTTCCGCAACATCGTCGTGTCGATTCCCAAACGGCGGCAGGTCGGCACCATCCAGCTTCCGGCGAGCGTGCCGGGCAATCCGGCCACGGACTTCGTGGTGACCTCCGAAACACCGGTCGCCAAGGCCAACCTCGCCGGCTGGTTTCGCGCCCACGGCGGCCGCAAGCGGCGCGTTTTCGTTTTCGTCCACGGCTTCAACACCCGGTTCGATCGCGCCGTCTTCCGCCTGGCGCAACTGGCCCACGACACCGATGCCAACGCGGCGCCGGTGCTGTTCTCATGGCCGTCGCGGGGCGAGTTGCTCGACTATCGCCGCGATTTCGACAACGCCTCCTACTCGCGCTCCGACCTCGCCGATCTCCTGAGGACGGCGGCCGCAAGCCGCAACATCGGCGAGATCATCATTCTGGCCCACTCCATGGGAAGCTGGCCGACGATGGAGGCCATCCGCCAACTCGGGCTCGAACGCGGCGGCGTTCCATCCAAGATCACCAACGTCATCCTCGCCTCGCCCGATCTGGACGTCGGCGTATTCCGGCGGCAGGTGGAGGACATGGGGCCGCGCCGGCCGCATATCACGTTGTTCGTCTCGCAGAACGACCGTGCCTTGCGGCTCTCCCGACTGATCGCGCGTGGCGAGACGCGCCTTGGCGGCATCGATCTGACGCAGGAGCAATATCAGCAACGACTGGCCGGCCTTGCCGGCGTCCAGGTGCTCGATCTCAGCGCCGTCGGCACCGATGGCGACATCAACCACGACCTGTTTGCCACAAGCCCCGATGCGGTTCGCCTGATCGGCGAACAGTTGCGGCAGGGCCAGATCATGGCCGATTCCGACTCCGCGTCGCCTTCGGCGGCGGCCGACACGCTCGGCTCGGCCGCCGCGCTATTGATCACGGCACCGATCCGGATATTTAATACCGCCGCGCCGTGATCGCATCCGCCGACAGGCGCATCGCATCTTAAATCAACAGCCGCGCGCAGGTGAGGCTCAGCAAGCAAAACAGCGAGTGACCGCCCATGTCGACCGCAATCGCCATTCTGGGAGGCGTCGGGCTGTTTCTGCTCGGCATGACCATCATGACCGACGGATTGAAGGCGCTGGCGGGCTCGTCGCTGCGCACCGTGCTCGGCAAGGCGGCGGCCACGCCGCTCTCGGGCGCCTTCTGGGGCGGAATGATTACCCTGCTGGTGCAGTCGTCGAGCGCGGTGACGATGACGACGATCGGCCTCGTCAACGCCGGGCTCCTGACCTTTCCGCAAGGGCTCGGCCTGGTGTTCGGCGCCAATGTCGGCACCACCGGCACCGCCTGGCTGGTGGCGCTGATCGGCGTGCGCGTCTCGCTTTCGACCTACGCGCTGCCGCTGATTTTCATCGGCGCCCTGACCAAGCTGTTGACCGGCGGACGGATCGCGGCGGCGGGCGCCGCGCTCGCCGGTTTCGCGCTGGTGCTCTACGGGCTCACCACGCTTCAGGAAGGCATGGGCGGGCTGGCGGAGAACCTGCATCCGTCCGACCTCCCGGCGGTGATCGGCATGCCGGGCGTGGGCGTGGCGGCCGGTTGGGGCAACCTGATGATCCTGATCGCCGTCGGCCTCGCCATGACCGCGCTGATGCAATCCTCGACGGCGTCCATCGCCGTCACCATCTCGGCCTTCTATGCCGGAGCGGTGAGCCTCGAACAGGGCGCCGCCCTGATTATCGGACAGAACATCGGGACGGCGACCAGTTCGGCGCTGGCCGCCATCGGCGCCAGCATGATGGCCAAGCGCCTCGCCCTCGCTTACATCCTGTTCAAGCTGATCGCGGCCGCGATCGCGGTCGTCGCCTTTCCGCTGACCGTCGCGCTGCTGGCGCGCCTGTCCTCGGCCGCCGACGGCACGACGCTGCTGGCCGCCTATCACACCGCCTACAACGTCGTCGGCGTCGCGGTGCTGCTGCCCGCGACCGCATGGTTCGCCCGCGTGGTGGAGCGGATGCTGCCGTCGAAGGAAACCGCGCTGGAGCGCGCGCTGGATCCGAGCACGCTGGCCAATCCGGTGGTCGCGGTGGAGACCGCGCGGCGCGTCGTGGCGCACGTCCTCGGAACCACCGCCGCCTCGGCCGCCGCCAACGGCGTCCCGCGCGAGCAGGATATCGCGACGGCGGCCGCGACGCTCGAACGGGTCCGCGACTTCCTGTCGGAGATGCAGGAGCCGCCCGAGACCGAGGCCGAACAGCATCGCATGACCAGCACCCTGCACGCGCTCGATCACGCCTCGCGGCTGATCGAGATTCTCGGCGACCGCGATCCGACGATGCCACGATCCGGAGCCTCGCTCGAACCGCGTACGGTCGCGCTTCGCGATCAGGCGATCCGGGCGACGCGGACGATCAGCACATCGATCACCACCGAGTCCGCCCTTACCACCCAGGCCGAGGCGATCGGATGGGAGATGTCGCCCGAGGTCGCCGCGGCTCTCGCCGAGGCCGAGGCCGCATCGAAGGGGCTCGACGCCATGCAGCGCGACCATCGCGCCTCAATCCTCGCCGCGGTCGCGCCGGGCAAACTGACCGCGGCCGACGCCCTCGCCCGGATCGACGCCACGCGTCGGATCGACCGGGTCGTCCACCACGCCTGGCGCTCGGCGGCGCATCTGCTCGGCCGCAGCGGTTCCTGAGCCGACCCGCCGGGCGAGAGGACGCTGTTTTAGTTGACATGAAGCCCCGGCCGCATTTTAATTAGCCGATCAACTAACTCATCATTTAATGAAAAGCCAGAGAACGGACCACATGGAAGGGTGCGCCTGATGCTGGCCAGCCAGACACATCGGATGGCTCATTCCTTTTCCCCGCGCGGCTTCGGTTCGACAACCAGCCGGACGCCGGGAACGGCGCAACGCTCCACCCCGATCCGACAACACCCTGCAACACGAAGGAAAACGCATGCCTGAGGCATATATCATTGACGCCGTTCGGACCCCGCGCGGCATCGGCAAGCCGGGCAAGGGCGCGCTGTCGCACCTGCATCCGCAGAATCTCGCTTCGACCGTGCTGAAAGCGATCAAGGACCGCAATCACCTCGACACCGCGAGCGTCGACGACATCATCTGGTCGACCTCGACCCAGGAAGGCAAGCAGGGCGGCGACCTCGGCCGCATGTCGGCGCTCGCCGCCGGCTACGACATCAAGGCCAGCGGCACCACCCTCGACCGCTTCTGCGGCGGCGGCATCACCTCGGTCAATCTCGCGGCGGCGTCGGTGATGTCGGGCATGGAGGATTGCGTCATCGCCGGCGGCACCGAGATGATGAGCTATCAGCAGGTCCTCGCGGCGGAGCGCGCCGCCGCCAAGATGGCCCCGCGCCTGATGGGCTCGGGCAACGAGCAGCTCGATGACGTTCATCCGCAGTCGCATCAGGGCGTCTGCGGCGACGCCATCGCCGCCAGGGAAGGCATCTCGCGTGAAGCCGTCGACGCGCTGGCGCTGGTCAGCCAGCAGCGCGCCAAGAAGGCGATCGATGAAGGCCGCTTCGCCAAGTCGGTGGTGCCGGTGCTCAATCCCGACGGCAGCGTCGCGCTCGACCACGAGGAATTTCCGCGCCCCGAAACCACCGCCGAGGGTCTCGCCTCGCTGAAGCCGAGCTTCGAGCAACTCGCCGACTACGACATCGGCGGCGGCGTCACCTTCAAGAAACAGATCCAGCGCCGCTATCCCGATCTCGACTGGAAGGGCGTGCATCACGCCGGTAACAGCTCGGGCGTGGTCGATGGCGCGGCCGCGATCCTCGTCACCTCGAAGGACTATGCCGACAAGCACGGCCTCAAGCCGCGCGCCCGCATCGTGGCCTATGCCAACCAGGGCGACGATCCGACCTTGATGCTCAACGCGCCGGTGCCGGCGGCGAAGAAGGTGCTGGCCAAGGCCGGCCTCACCACCGACGACATCGACGTCTGGGAAATCAACGAAGCCTTCGCGGTGGTCGCCGAGAAGTTCATCCGCGATCTCAAGCTCGATCGGTCCAAGGTCAACATCAACGGCGGCGCGATCGCGCTCGGCCATCCGATTGGCGCCACCGGCTCGATCCTGATCGGCACCGCGCTCGACGAACTCGAACGCAGCGGCGGCCGCTACGGCCTCGTCACCATGTGCGCCGCCGGCGGCATGGCTCCCGCCATCATCATCGAACGCATCTGAACAAAAGGAACTCGACATCATGAAGCTTGATTCTTCGGTCGCCGCCGTCGTCACCGGCGGCGCCTCGGGGCTTGGCGCGGCCACCGCGCGGGCGCTTGCCGCTTATGGCGTGAAGGTCGCGCTGTTCGACTTCAACGAGGAGAAGGGCGAAGCCGTCGCCAAGGAAATCGGCGGCGTGTTCTGCAAGGTCGACGTCACCTCCGACGAGCAGGTCGACGCCGGTTTCGCCAAGGCGCGCGCGGCGCACGGCCAGGAGCGCATCCTGGTGAACTGCGCCGGCACCGGCAACGCGGTGAAGACCGCCGGCCGCGACAAGAAGACCGGCGAAGCCACCCACTTCCCGCTCGACGCCTTCAACCGCATCATCCAGATCAACCTCGTCGGCACCTTCCGCTGCATCGCCAAGTCGGCGAAAGGCATGCTGTCGCTGCCGCCGCTGGAGCACGGCGAGCGCGGCGCCATCGTCAACACCGCGTCGGTGGCGGCCGAGGACGGCCAGATGGGCCAGGCCGCCTATTCGGCCTCGAAGGCCGGCGTCGTCGGCCTGACGCTGCCGGTGGCGCGCGACCTGATGAGCGAGGGCATCCGCGTCAACACCATCCTGCCGGGCATCTTCGACACCCCGCTGCTGCAAGGCGCGCCCGACAACGTCAAGGCGGCGCTGAGCGCCTCGGTGCCGTTCCCGAAGCGTCTCGGTCAGCCGGAGGAATACGCGCATCTGGCGCTGACCATGATTACCAACGGCTACTTCAACGGCGAGGACGTCCGCCTCGACGGCGCCATCCGCATGGCGCCGCGCTGAGGAGAGTTCGTTCAGGCGAATAATACGAAAACCGTCGTCCCCGCGCAGGCGGGGACCCATACGCCGCAGCGCGTCGGCTCCATCACCCAAGGCGAGATCAGTTCACAACAACCGACGCCAGGGGATCTGGGTCCTCGCCTGCGCGAGGACGACGCCGAGAGGACAAATCCGTCGAGGGGATATCGATGCGTAACTTCACCGAAGATCAGGTCATTTTCCGCGAGGCGTACAGGAAATTCCTGGCCAGCGAGATCACCCCGCACATGGAAGGATGGCGCGAGGCCGGCATCGTCGATCGCAATGCGTTCAAGAAGGCCGGCGACCTCGGCTTCCTGATGATCTGGCCCGACCCCAAATACGGCGGCACGGGCGACACCGATTTCCGCTACGAGCAGATCATCATCGAGGAAACCGCGCGTTCCGGCGACCACGGCTGGTTCAACACGTTGCATAGCCGCCTCGTCGGTCCCTATTTCCAGCGCTTCGGCACCGAGGAGCAGCGCGAGCGCTTCCTGCCGAAATGCGTCACCGGCGAAACCATTCTCGCCATCGCCATGACCGAACCCGGCGCGGGCTCCGACCTCGCCGGCATGCGCACCTCGGCCGAGGACAAGGGCGATCACTTCCTGCTCAACGGCTCGAAGACCTACATTTCCAACGGCATCAATTCCGACGTGGTGATCGTCGCCGCCAAGCTCGCGGGCGCGGAGAAGAAGCACGCCATGGTGCTGCTGATCGTCGAGCGCGGCATGGAAGGTTTTGAGCGCGGCCGCAACCTGAAAAAGATGGGCATGCCGGCGCAGGACACCGCCGAACTGTTCTTCAACAACGTCAAGGTGCCGAAGGCCAACGTGCTCGGCGAGCCGGGCAAGGGCTTCTATTATCTGATGCAGGGCCTTGCCGAGGAGCGGCTGATTTCAGCCACCGGCAGCATCGCCAATGCGCGCCGGGCGTTCGACCTCACGCGCACTTACGTGATGGACCGCAAGCTATTCGGCAAACCGCTGTCCGAGCAGCAGAACACCCAGTTCCGCATGGCCGAGATGGACGCCGAGATCGACCTCGTGCAGGTCTATGTCGATCATTGCGTGGCCGAGCACAACGCCGGCCGTCTCACCAGCAACATGGGCGCGAAGGCGAAGATGATGGCGTCCGAGGTGGAGTGGAAGATGCTCGACCTCGGCGTGCAGTTGCATGGCGGCGCCGGCTTCATGGACGAATATCCGATCAGCCGCATGTTCAGCGACGCCCGCGTCAACCGCATTCTCGCCGGCAGTTCGGAAGTGATGCGGCTCATTATCGGCCGCGACGTGTTTTCGGACAACTACAAGAGCATTCTGGACTGAGGGGCTGCGCGAGCCCTCCCCGTCATTGCGAACGTAGCGAAGCAATCCAGTCTTTCTTGCAAAGAGGACTGGATTGCTTCATCGCTTCGCTCCTCGCAATGACGGTGGATGCCGATCACGCGTCCAGCCTCACGCCCGGTTCAGCTCGTTGCGGCCGACCACCATCCAGTGCACTTCATCGGGGCCGTCGGCGAAGCGCAGGTGGCGCACGTCCATGTACATCTCGGCGAGCGGCGTCCAGTTCGAGATGCCGGTGGCGCCGTGCATCTGGATCGCCTGGTCGATGATGCGGCAGGCGCGCTCCGGCACCATGGCCTTGACCATCGAGACCCAGACGCGCGCTTCCTTGTTGCCGAGCACGTCCATCGCCTTGGCGGCTTTCAGCACCATCAGCCGCATCGCCTCGATCTCGCAACGCGCCTGCGCGATGATCTGGAGGTTGCCGCCGAGATGCGCGATCTTCTTGCCGAAAGCCTCGCGGGTGAGGCCGCGCTCGACCATGAGGTCGAGCGCCTTCTCGGCCTTGCCGATGGTGCGCATGCAGTGATGGATGCGGCCGGGGCCGAGGCGGAGCTGTGAAATCTCGAAGCCACGCCCCTCGCCGAGCAGGATGTTCTCCTTCGGCACGCGAACATTGTTGAAGCGCATGTGCATGTGCCCGCGCGGCGCATGGTCGTGGCCGAACACGTGCATCGGCCCGATCACCTCGACGCCCGGCGTGTTCACCGGCACCAGGATTTGCGACTGCTGCTTGCTCGGCGCCGCGTTCGGGTTGGTTTTCACCATCACGATCATGATCTTGCAGCGCGGGTCGCCGAGACCGGAGATATAATACTTCTCGCCGTTGATGACCCACTCGTCGCCGTCGAGGCGCGCGGTGGTGGAGACGTTCTTGGCGTCGGAGGAGGCCACATTCGGCTCGGTCATCACATAGGCGGAGCGGATTTCGCCGTTGAGCAGCGGTTCCAGCCACTGTTTCTTCTGCTCCTTGGTGCCGACCCGCTCCAGCACCTCCATGTTGCCGGTGTCCGGCGCGGAGCAGTTCATCGCTTCCGAGCCGAGCGGATACTTGCCGAGTTCGGCGGCGATGAAGGCGTAGTCGAGGTTCGAGAGACCCTCGCCGGTCTCGGCATCCGGCAGGAAGAAGTTCCAGAGACCCTCCGACTTGGCCTTGCCCTTGATCTGGGCCAGCAATTCAAGCTGCCGCGGCGTGAAGCTCCAGCGGTCGGCCTTACCTGCTTCGGCCGCCTCGTATTCCACCTGGATCGGCGCGACCGACTCTTTCAGGAATTTCCGGACGTGGTCGTAAAGCGGGCGGGCTTTCTCCGACATGCGGAGGTCGTTGAGCTCGTCGCTCGGGTTGAGGCCGAAGCCGGTCGAGGAGGTGGCGTGCGCGTTCATGATACCGATTTCCTTCGCGTGAAATTTTAAGACGTGTCGATGACGATCCCGGCCAGCGAGATTGGATGGCTCGCTCCGGTTCGTCAATCCGTCACGGCGGCGAGACATTCTAAGACAGGTAGTTCGTCGGCACCGCGGTGGTGAATTTGAGTTCTTCCATCGAAATGGATGAGCTGATATGCGAAAATTCCAGTTTCTCGATCATGGTCTTGTAGACCTGATCGTAGGCGGCGATGTCGGGCACCAGCACCTTCAGGATGTAATCGACCGTGCCGGTCAACCGATAAGCCTCGACGATCTGCGGGATGCCCTCGATCATCTGGCGAAATTTGACCAGCCACGCCATTTCGTGGCGCGGCGCCGTCACGGAGATGAAGACCGTCATCGGCACGCCGGCTTTCTTGGGATCGACCAGCGTCACGCGCTCACGGATGACGCCAGCCTCCTCCATTCGCCGGATGCGACGCCAGCACGGCGTCTGCGACAATCCGACCGCCTCCGCGATCTCGCCGACCGGACGGTCGCGTTGCTGGAGCAGATCGAGAATCTTGCGATCGATCTCGTCGAAACTCGTCGTCATCGCTGGATGAACTCCATCAGGGTGCCGCCGGCGTCGGCCGGAGCGATGAAGACGCTGTTCCTGTCACGGCCCTTGACGAAGCCGACCGATGTCGATCGCAGATGGGCTTGCGTCTTCGCGATGTCGTCGACGGCGATCTGAAACGCGGCGAATTGTCCGCGCAGGATCTTTTCGGCATCCATTCCGGCATAATATTCCGTGATCGCCGCCGGCGTCATGCAGGTGATCGACGCCGATTTCTCCCCGGTCGTCACCGAGAATGTGTTGTCCGCGCCTTCGACACGTCCTGCGGCGTAGAGGCGGGCGAAAGCGCGCGCCGTGTCCTGCGGCGACGCCGATGCGACGACGACGCCTGCCAGCGCGATCGCGCCATTGGCGTGGGTCATCAGTTCCGGCCGCCACACCATGTCCCGCGTCTTGTGCTGACACATGAACATTTCGCCCGTGGGCACTTCGCGGGGGTCGAACGTGGTGACGGCAAAGGCCGCGGTGCCGGTGCTGCCGTCGGGCAGCGGCAGCGGGCGCGCGAAGTCCATCACCTCGCCGGCCGCGATGCCCAGTTCGGCCAGCGCGGCGCGCGCGGCGTGCGCGTCGCCGATGCGGCAGGCGATCGCCGCCACGCCCTCGCCGTTCTCGGCCAGAAGCTTGCGCTTGCTGGCGTTGCGCGGCGTCTCCCCGATCATGCCCAGCAATTCGAAATAATCGTCTTGCAGGATGATCGTGTAATTGGCGCTGCCCATGTGCGGGCTATGCGTGCCGCGCGGCGACAAGGTGAAGCCGAGCGCGGCGAAGCGCCTTGCCGAAGCATCAAGATCGGAAACCAGGATGACGACGTGGTCGATGCCTTTGACAGGATGGGTCATATGATGCTTCTCCATGAGCGGGTCTGGGCGTTTGAATTTTGATCGTAGTTTATTTATCTATGAAATGTCGATTCTGCGACACATCAGATCTAAAAAATCACATGAATCATGGACTTAAACTTCGATAATAGCCTGATTTCGTAGTTTTAATTGACATTTCGTGACAGGTGGCGGAGCATTGCTTTATACCGCCGCGATGCAGGCGCGGCTTGCGGATCTTTCCAAGTCAGGAGAAGCACGATGCGAGGGATGAGGGGGCGGCTGTTGCTGCTGGGGGGCGCGCTCTGCGTCATTGCCGCCACGGCGCACGCCGAAGACGTCAAGCGCGGCGGCACCGCGGTCATTCACATGGTTTCGGAGCAGGGCGTGCTGAACCCCGCGCTTCGCGCCTCGACCGGCGTCTATCAGATCAGCGGCAAGATCATCGAGCCGCTGATCGACAAGACCTATGACGGCTATGTCGGCGTCCTCGCGACCGAATGGTCGTCGTCGCCGGATGGCAAGGCGATCACCTTCAAGCTGCGCGAAGGCGTCAAGTGGCACGACGGCAAGCCGTTCAGTTGCGACGACGTGGCCTTCACGGCGATGAACCTCTGGAAGAAATTGCTGAACTATTCCACGACGCTGCAAGCGAACCTGGAAGCGGTCGATTGCCCGACCCCGTATACCGCCGTGTTCCGGTATTCGAAGCCGATGCCGCTTGAGCTTCTGGTGGCGGCGATGCCGGACCTCGGCCATCCGGTGCCGAAGCATCTCTACGAGGGCACCGACATTCTCAAGAATCCTTATAATCAGAAGCCGGTCGGCACCGGGCCGTTCAAGTTCGTGGAATACAAGCGTGGTGAATACATCATCGCGGAGCGCAACAAGGATTACTGGCGCGGCAAGCAGTATCCGTATCTCGATCGCGTGATCTGGCGCTTCATCCCGGACAAGGCCGCCGCCGCCGCCGCGCTGGAGGCCGGCGAAATCCACGAATCCGGCTTCAACGGCATCTCCATGGAAGATATGGTGCGCCTGAGCAAGGATCCGCGGTTCGACTTCGGTTCGAAGGGTTTTGAGAACAACGTCGCCCACTCCACCGTCGAATTCAATCTCCGCAATCCGATCCTCGCCGATCTGCGCGTTCGCCAGGCGATCTATCACGCGCTCGACATCGACTTCGCGCTGAAGACGATCATGCGCGGCCACGGCAAGCCCGGTCGCGGACCGATCCCCAGCGCGGGAGGCGCCAACTACACGGACAACGTACCGACCTACCCGTTCGATCTCGACAAGGCGAAGGCCCTGCTCGACGAGGCCGGCTTTAAGCCGGACGCCAACGGCATCCGCTTCAAGCTTAGGCACCGTCCGGCGCCGTGGGGCGAGTACACCCAGTTGTGGGCGGAGTATTTCGCGCAGGCGATGAAGAAGGTCGGCATCCAGGTCGAACTCGTCACCAACGACGCGCCGGGCTTTCTCAACGGCGTCTATCGCGACCACGATTTCGACACCGCCAATGGCTGGCATCAGTTCCGCGCCGACCCGGCCGTCTCCACCACGGTGTGGTTGCGCTCCGGCGCGCCGGTCGGCACCGCGTGGTCCAACCAGTTCGGCTACAAGTCCGACAAGATGGACAACCTGATCGACGCGGCGGCGGCCGAACTCGACCCCGCCAAGCGGGCGGACCTCTATCACCAGATCCAGAAGCTGGAGATGACGGACCTGCCGGTGATTTTCGCCATCGAACATCCGTTCCTGGCCATCACCAGCAAGAAGCTCAGGAACCATCACAACACGCCGCGTTGGGAGTCGTCGAGCTGGTACGACCTGTGGCTCGATCAATAAGGCGACCGGCCAGGGCGCCCGGCGCCCTGGCCGCCTCCATCAGAGCATGCGCGACATGAGCCTTCCGGTTCCCCCGCTCCTCGCCTACGCCGCGCGCCGCGTGGTTCAGGCGATTCCGATCATCATCCTGATTATGATCGGCAGCTTTCTCCTGATTAAGCTCGCGCCCGGCGATACGGTCGACGCGCTGGTCGGCGACATGGGCGGCGCGGACCCGGCGTTCGTCGCCAGATTGCGCGCCGAATACGGCCTCGATCAATCGGTGATGGTTCAGCTCTGGCGCTACATGCTGAAGCTGGCGCAATTCGACTTCGGCTGGTCCTACGTCTATGAGCAGCCCGTCATCACGGTGCTGACGTCGCGCATCGGCAACACCATGCTGCTGATGGTCTCCTCGCTGGCGGTGGCGTTCACCTTCGGCGTGGCGCTTGGCGCGATCGCCGCGCGGCGCGCCTATTCGTGGACCGACAACATGATCTCGACGCTCGGCCTCGTCTTCTACGCGATGCCGTCGTTCTTCCTCAGCCTGCTGCTGATTCTGATTTTTTCCGTGAAGCTCGGCTGGCTTCCGGTCGGCGGCATCCGCACCATCGGCGCTTTCAAGACCGGATGGGCGGATGTGGCCGATGTCGCGCGTCACCTGGTGATGCCGACCGCCGCGCTGTCGCTGATCTATCTCGCCTTCTACATGCGCCTGATGCGCACCAGCGTGCTGGAGGTGATGGACCTGGATTTCGTCCGCACCGCGCGCGCCAAGGGCGCGGGCGGGGCGCGGCTGATGTTCCACCATGTCATGCGCAATGCGCTGCTGCCGGTGGTGACGCTGCTCGGCCTGCAATTCTCCACGGTGCTCGGCGGCTCGGTTATCGTCGAAACCATCTTTTCCCTGCCGGGGATCGGGCAGCTCGCCTACACTTCCGTGGTCAAGCGCGACCTCAATACGCTGATGGGGATCATCGCGATCAGTTCGGTCATCGTCGTGATCGTCAACGTGGTGACCGATCTGGTCTATGCCTGGCTCGACCCGCGGATCGAACTGAAATGACCGTGCCCGACACCAGCCTCGCGTCGGCTTCCGTGCCGGAGATGAATCCGGCGCCGGCGCGCGCCCTCGTGCTGTGGCGCCGCTTTCGCCGCAACAGGGCCGCGCTCCTCGGCCTCATCCTGTTTGCGATCGTGGTGCTGATGGCGGCCTTCGCCGACGTGGTCACGCCCGGCGATCCGCTTCGCAACGCCGGGCCGCCGCTGACGGCGCCGCTGGTGCTGAGCGCCAACCCGCTGGGGACCGATCAACTCGGCCGCGACGTCATGGCGGGCATCTTTCACGGCGCGCGCATCTCGCTGATGATCGGCGTCGTCGCCACGCTGATCTCGATCGTCATCGGCATCGTGATCGGCGCCGTCGCGGGCTATTTCGGCGGCAAGATCGACGGCGCGCTGATGCGCGTCACCGAGGCTTTCCAGACCATTCCAAGCTTCATTCTTCTGCTGACGCTGGTCGCGATTCTCGGCTCGAGCATCCGCAACATCGTGATCGCCATCGGCATCGTGTCATGGACCGCGCCGGCGCGCATGGTGCGCGCGGAATTCATGTCGCTGCGCAAGCGCGAGTTCGTCGACGCCGCGCGCAATCTCGGTGTCAGCGACGTCTCGATCATCTTCCGCGAAATCCTGCCGAACGCGCTGCCGCCGGTGATCGTGTTCGCGTCGGTGGTGATGGCGACATCGATCCTGATGGAAAGCGCGCTGGCCTTTCTCGGGCTCGGCGATCCGAACTTCGCGAGCTGGGGCAACATGATCGGCCAGGGCCGCGCGGTGCTGCGCACGGCGTGGTTCTGTTCGGTCATTCCGGGCATCGCGATCCTGCTCACGGTGCTGTCGTTCAGCCTGATGGGCGAGGGCCTCAACGACGCGCTCAATCCGAGGCAGAGGAAATGACCGGCGAACGGAAGACGATCCTCGATGTTCGCGACCTTCAGATCGTGCTGCCGACCGGCGGCGATCGGGCCTACGCCTTGTCGGATTTCAATCTGAGCGTCGGCGCGGGCGAGATCGTCTGCCTCGTCGGCGAGAGCGGCTCGGGCAAGTCTCTCGCCGCCAACGCGGTAATGCGGCTTCTCCCCGAGCCGCATGTCCGCGTCTCGCGGGGAACCATCAGCCTTGACGGGCAGGATCTGCTGTCGTTGCCGGAATCCAGCATGCGCGCCATCCGCGGCGACCGGATGGCGATGATCTTCCAGGAGCCGATGACGGCGCTCAACCCGCAAAAGAGCGTGGGCTGGCAGATCGACGAGGTGTTGAAGCTGCACACCCGACTGAGCCGGGCCGAGCGCAAGGCGCGGACGCTGGAAATCCTCGGCGACGTGCACATTCCCGATCCGGCGTCGACCTATAACGCCTATCCGCACCAGATTTCCGGCGGGCAGCGGCAGCGCGTCATGATCGCGATGGCGCTGGTGCTGAAACCCCAACTCATCATCGCCGATGAGCCGACCACCGCGCTCGATGTCACCACGCAAAAGCAGATTCTGAAGCTCATCAAGGATCTGCAACAGGCGCGCGGCACCGGCATCCTGTTCATTACCCACGATTTCGGCGTGGTAGCCGAAATCGCCGACCGCATCGCGGTGCTCCGGCTCGGCGAAATGGTCGAACAAGGTCCGGCCAGCCAGATCCTTCTCAATCCGCAGCATCCCTACACCCGGAAGCTGATCGCCGCCGTGCCGGCATTGACGCCGCCGCCCGCCAAGCCGGTGTCGAACGAGCCGGTGGTGCTCGAAGCGAAAGCCTTGCGCAAGACCTTCGCGGCGCGCGGCGGCTTTCTGTCCGGCAAGCGCGACCCGGTGACGGCGGTGAAGGATCTGTCGTTCCAGCTTCGCCGCGGCGAGACGCTGGGCGTGGTCGGCGAAAGCGGCTCCGGCAAGACCACGGTGTCGCGCATCGTCACGCGGCTGTTGGAGTCCGACAGCGGCGAGGTTCGCATCGACGGGCGCGATCTGTTGTCGGCGTCACGATCTGAATTGCGGGCGCTGCGCAAGGACATCCAGATGGTGTTCCAGGACCCGATGGCGTCGCTCAATCCGCGCCGGCGCGTGGTGGAATTGATCGCGCAAGGGCCGATTGTTCAGGGCGTCGCCAGGGATGTGGCGCATGCCCGCGCGCGCGAACTGCTATCGCTGGTGGAGTTGCCGCCGGCGGCGGCCGAGCGCTATCCGCATGAATTTTCCGGCGGCCAGCGCCAGCGCATCGGCATCGCGCGGGCGCTGGCGATGGAGCCGCGCGTGATCGTCGCCGACGAGCCGGTGTCCGCGCTCGACGTCTCGGTGCAGGCGCAGGTTCTCAAGCTGCTTGCCGATCTGCGCGATCGCCTGCACCTGTCGCTGCTGTTCGTCACGCACGACCTGCGGGTCGCGGCGCAGCTGTGCGACAAGGTGATCGTCATGTCGAAGGGCGAGATCGTCGAAGCCGGCCCGACCGCATCCGTCTTCGCCGATCCGCAGCACCCTTACACGCGTTCCCTGCTGGATTCCATTCCGGGCCGCGATTGGGAGCCGCCCGTTCGCGACGTGGCATGACCGACAACGCCGGGCTTTAAGGACCTGAACACGGATGACCTCGACAACACCGACTGCTGTTTTTCCCAAGTCGATCTGGGCTGAAACCGCGCCGCCCCGCACCCAGACGCAACCGCTGAAAGGCGCGGTGGAGGCCGACACGGTGATCGTCGGCGGCGGCCTCAGCGGCCTGTCCGCGGCGCTGCATCTCGCGCGCCGGGGACAGAAGGCGGTGCTGCTGGAGGCGATGGCGGTGGGATGGGGCGCGTCCGGCCGCAACAACGGTCAGGTCATTCCCACCATGACCGCCGCCGAACCGGACGCCCTCGCCAGGCGCTACGGCGAGGTGGGCGAGCGCTTCGCGCGACTGATCGGCAACAGCGCCAGCGTGCTGTTCGATCTGGCGCGGGAGGAAGGCATGGCGGCCGAGGCGGAGCAAAATGGCTGGTTTCAGCCGGCGCATTCACCGGGCCGGCTGCGGCTGTCGAAAATGCGGGTGGAAGCCTGGCAGCGGTTCGGCTTTCCGGCGCGCCTGCTCGACCGCGACGAATGCCGCGCGCTGCTCGGCTCGGATTTCTGGTACGGCGGAATGCTCAATCCGACCGGCGGGCATGTCAATCCGCTGGCGCTGGCGCGGGGTTTCGCCGCCGCCGCCGAAAAGCACGGCGCGATCATTCATGAGGGAAGCCCGGCGACCGGCTGGCGGCGCGAGGCCGATGGCTGGGTGGTGACGACGGCGGCGGGATCGGTGAAGGCAAAGAATTTTCTGCTCTGCACCAACGCCTATACCGGTGAAATCGTCCCCGGCTTGGCCAGCCGTCTCGCGCGCACCGTCGTGCCGGTGCTGGCCTGGCAGGTCGCGACCGCGCCGGTCTCCGACAATCTGCGCGGCACGATCTTGCCGGGCCGGCAAGCGGTCTCCGACACCCGCGGCGATCTGCGCTTCTTCCGCTACGACGCGCGCAACCGGCTAATCACCGGCGGCAACGTCATCGGCTCGCACGATGTCGGCCCCCGCGTGTCGCACAAGGCCGCAAGGAGCCTGGCGGAAGCCTTCCCGGATCTGGGCGTGCCGGAAATCACGCATGTCTGGAGCGGCTATATCGGGATGACCTGGGATCGTTTCCCGCGCGTTCACAATCTCGGACCCGATGGCTGGGCCTGGATCGGCTGCAACGGCCGCGGCGTGGCGCTCGGCGTCTCGCTCGGCCGCGAGATGGCGCGCGCGGTTTCGGGCGACGCGATCGCGACGCTCGCCCTGCCGGTGTCGGAGCCGCACCCGCTGCCGTTCCACTCCATCGCGCGCCGCATCGCGCCGAGCTATCTGGCCTGGTTGCGCCGCAAGGACAAAGTCGAAATGAAAGCCTGAAGGGACCGACCGATGAAAGACATGCCCATTCTGGAGCGTCGGCGCATCGAGGCGCAGATTCTCAAGCACGTTCACGACGTCATCGCGGCGCGATCCGGGACCGAGGAAGCCGATGCCGTGATCGGCACGGCCGTCAGCCGGTCGGCGATCGATCAGGGCCGCGATTTCGCCACCGCGCTGGGGCGCACGCCCGGTTTGCAGGATTTCGCCGATATCATGCCGCTGTGGGAGAAAGAGGACGCGCTCCGTGTCGAGATGGTGGAGGCGTCGCCCGACAAGCTCGAATTCAACATCGTGCGCTGCCGCTACGCCGAGATGTATCGCGAGATGGGCCTCGGCCGCATCGGCCATCTGCTGTCGTGCAATCGCGACGGCGATTTCTGCATCGGCTACAATCCGCAGATGAAGCTGACGCGCACGCAAACCATCATGAGCGGCGCCAGCCATTGCGATTTCCGCTACCGGCTCGAGCCGGATGCCGACAAGCCCGGCAACGCGCAGTAAACGGAGAACAAGAAATGCCTGTCGACAATTGGGTGTCTGGCTGTCTCGACGAGTTGGTGGCCTTCCGCCACGATCTGCACAGCAATCCGGAACTGCTCTACGATCTGCCGCGCACCTCGGCGCAGGTCGCAAGCGCATTGCGCAAGGCCGGCTGCGATGAGGTCGTCGAAGGCATCGGCAAGACCGGCGTGGTCGCGGTCATTCGCGGCAAGAGCAACGCCTCGGGGCGCGCCATCGGCCTGCGATCCGACATGGACGCGCTGCCGATCCTGGAAGCCACCGGAAAGCCCTGGGCCTCGCAGACGCCCGGCAAGATGCACGCCTGCGGCCATGACGGCCACACCACGATGTTGCTCGGCGCGGCCATGGGGCTGGCGCAGAGCCGCGCGTTCGACGGCACGGCGGTGCTGATTTTCCAGCCGGCCGAGGAAGGCGGCGCCGGCGCACGCGCCATGATCGAGGACGGATTGTTCCGTCGCTGGCCGGTCAGCGAGGTCTACGGCATGCACAACCGGCCGAACCTGCCGGTCGGCGAATTCACCATCGCGCCCGGCGCGATCATGGGATCGGTGGACGTGATCGAGATCGAGATCGAGGGCGTCGGCGGTCACGCGGCCATGCCGCACCAGACCGTCGATCCCGCGCCGGTGATCGCAGCCTTGATCCAGGCGGTGCAGACCATCACCGCGCGCACCATCAATCCGATGGACTCGGCGGTGATTTCCATCACGACGATTCACGGCGGCGATGCGTTCAACGTGATTCCGCAGACCATCCGCATGACGGGAACGGTGCGGACGCTGAACGATGCCGTGCGCGATCATGTCGAGGCCCGGCTCAACCAGGCGGTGACCGGGATCGCCGCCGCTTACGGCGCCAAGGGCAGGCTGGACTATTCCCGTCATTATCCGGTGACGGTCAATCGCGCGCAGGAAACCGAACTGGCGGCGGTCGCCGCCGAGGCGGTCGCCGGCGCCGGCCGCGTCGCGCGCGACATGCCCGCCACGCTGGGCGGCGAGGATTTCGCCTTCATGCTCAACGAAGTTCCGGGCGCGATGATTAACATCGGCAACGGACCGAGCGCCGGCTTGCATCATCCCGCCTATGACTTCAACGACGAGGCGATTGCCTGGGGCTGTTCCTATTGGTGCGAACTGGTGCGGCAACGCTTGCCGCTGTGAGTTCGGGAGATCGCTGGCGATGCAACAGCCGATCATGACAATCGAGGCTGGCGCGTTCCCGGCGCCGGCCCCCTTGCCGGATTGCGCCGAACGGGAATGGACCCGCATGGCCATCGCCCGCCTTCAGGACGATGGCCGCCGCTCCGCCGATACGCACCTGCTCAAGCCGCTGTTTCGCGGCTTGAAGGGGATCGCGGTGTATCTCAAGGATGAAAGCACCCATCCGACCGGAAGCCTGAAGCATCGTTTGGCGCGTTCGCTGTTCCTTTACGGCATCTGCAACGGCAAGATTCGCCAGAACACCACGCTGGTCGAGGCGTCGTCGGGATCAACGGCGGTCAGCGAAGCCTATTTCGCCCAGCTTCTCGGGTTGCGTTTCATCGCGGTGATGCCGCATTCCACCAGCCGGCAGAAGATCGAGGCGATCCAGAGTTTTGGCGGGGAGTGCCATTTCGTCGATCATGCCAACGACGTCTACGACGTGGCGAGCCGCATCGCCGGGGAAGCCGGCGGGCATTACCTCGATCAGTTCACCAACGCCGAGCGCGCGACCGACTGGCGCGGCAACAACAACATCGCGGAAAGCATCTTTCATCAGATGGAGGGGGAGGAGTTTCCCGTCCCCGCATGGCTGGTGATGGGCGCCGGCACCGGCGGCACATCCGCGACGCTCGGCCGCTACATTCGTTACAGGAATCTCGCGACGCGGCTGTGCGTGGTCGATGTCGAGAACTCCGCGTTTTACGACGCCTGGCGCACCGGCGATCTTCAGGTCACGGCGTCCGGCTCGCGCATCGAGGGCATCGGCCGGCCGCGTGTCGAGCCGTCCTTCGTGCCCGGCGTGATCGATCATATGGTTCGCGTGCCGGACGCCGCCTCGATCGCCGCCGCGCACGTTCTGTCCGAACGCCTGTTCCGGCAGATCGGCGGTTCGACCGGCACGAACTTCTTCGGCCTTTGC
Organism: Xanthobacteraceae bacterium; assembly: GCA_023954195.1. Taxonomy (GTDB): domain Bacteria; phylum Pseudomonadota; class Alphaproteobacteria; order Rhizobiales; family Xanthobacteraceae; genus 62-47. The sequence goes on along the minus strand of JAMLIK010000003.1, from coordinate 165,245 downwards.
TGGATCGCCGCCAACATGATGCGAGCCGGCCGGCCGGGCTCGATCGTCACCCTGATCTGCGATAGCGGCCATCGCTACACCGAGACGTTTTACAACCCTGGCTGGCTTCGCGACAACGGCATCGACATCGATCCCTATCGCCGGATGCTCGACCGTTTTCTCGACCATGGCGAATTCCTGCCGCCCAAATGACGGCGCGGGTCTGGAACCCGTTGACGATTTATATATGAATACATATTCATATATCGATAGTCAGAATCGGAACCAGCCATGTCCCATTCACACGACCACAACGACGACCATCATGACCACGCTCATGCGCCGGCGGTCAGCGCCGACAACGAGCGCAAGGTGTTGCTTGCCTTCGTCCTGACTTTCAGTTTCATGATCGTCGAGGTGGTCGGCGGCGTTCTCTCCGGCTCGCTGGCCCTGCTCGCCGATGCCGGACACATGCTGACCGATGCCGCGGCATTGGCGCTCGCCTATGCCGCCTTTCGCTTCGGGCAGCGCGCGGCCGACGCCAAACGGACATTCGGTTATCTGCGCCTTGAGGTTGTCGCGGGCCTCATCAACGCCATCGCCTTGTTCGCCATCGTCGGCTGGATCGCTTACGAGGCTTGGGGGCGCTTCCGGCAACCGCACGATGTGCTGGCGGGGCCGATGCTGGCCGTCGCCATCGCCGGCCTTCTAATCAATGTTCTTGTGCTGTGGATTCTGACGCGCGGCGACGGCGAGCACGTCAATATCAAGGGCGCCGCGCTTCACGTCATGGGCGATCTGCTCGGCTCGGTGGGCGCCATCGTGGCGGCTGTCGTCATCTCGTTCACGGGCTGGATGCCGATCGATCCCATCCTGTCCGTGGTCGTCTCGCTGCTGATCCTGCGCAGCGCCTGGACGCTGGCGGCCAAATCGCTGCATATCCTGCTCGAAGGCGCGCCCGACAATGCCGCTCCCGCGCAGATCGAGCGGCATCTCATCGCCGCCGTGCCCGGCGTTGCCGCCGTCAACCACATCCATGTGTGGTCGATCACGTCGGGCCGCATCCTCGCGACGCTGCACGTGCGCCCGAAGGACGATGCCGACGCCCGCGCGGTGGTGCAATCCGTCGAGCGTGAGCTGAAAACCCGCTTCGAGATCGAGCATGCGACCGTCGCCGTGGAATGGAACGAAGACGCCGACCCGTGCAGCCTATCCCGTGTCGCGGCGGCCGCCCGTTGCCATGGGCATGAGCATGGCCACGACCACCGCGCGCATGATCGCGGCCATCCACACGGCGGGCTGGAGTACGCCCAGTGAACGGCAATGCCTCACTGTCCCCGCAGCGAGTGGCGATCCTGGCCGAAACTTTCCGTCTGCTGGGCGACCCGACACGGTTGAGGATTCTGTTCTTCTGCCTACCGGGCCCGAAATCGGTCGGCGACATCGCCGAAAGCCTCGACCTGTCCCAGACCTTGGTCAGCCATCACCTGCGCCTGCTCAGGGGCGCGAGGCTGGTGCGGGGCGAACGACAGTCCCGCCAAATCTTCTATGGTCTGGCCGACGCCCATGTCAGCGGCATCCTCATGGACATGGCAACTCACCTCGATGAGGACCATATCGATGACGCGTGACCGACGCCCGGCGTTGCTCAGGCGCGATTTCGCTCCCGGTCAGTTGGCCGTTGCCGGGAAACCGGCCTGTGCCAGCACCTGAAGAATAGCGGCTTGCGCCGCGACGGTTTCGACCTTGACCGAGTGGGTCGCGGGATCGGCATCGACCCTGGCATTGGGATCGACCGACTGGATCGCCTTGGTGACGGATCTGGCGCAACCGCCGCAGGTCATGTCTTCGATTCTGAGTTCCATGGGAGGTCTCCGTGATTTGCTCGCATGGTGGCCAAGCTACGGCTTCCAACGGTGGCAAGGTCAAGTGCATTTTCGTGCGATCCGGGCTTGACCTTCCCATCGTTGGAAGCCCCATCTTCAACCGAACGCAAATTCGGAACGAGAAAGGAAGCGGCGATGAACGCTCCCGTTGCGGCTCGCCAGCCGTTTGCCCCGATTTCATTTCCCATTGAAGGCATGACCTGCGCCTCCTGCGTCGGTCGCGTCGAAAAGGCCCTCAAGGCCGTGCCCGGCGTCGAGACCGTGTCGGTCAATCTCGCCACCGAGCGGGCCAGCGTGACGACGACCGCGCCGGTCGATCGCGCCACGCTTGTCGCGGCGGTGGAGAATGTCGGCTATTCCGTGCCCGCGCGCGCCCTGCCCCCGGCCGGCCCCATCGAACTCGCGGTCGAAGGCATGACCTGCGCGTCCTGCGTGGCCCGCGTCGAGCGCGCCTTGAAAGCCCTGCCGGGCGTCACCGAGGCCGTCGTCAATCTGGCGACCGAACGCGCCACCATCCGGGGCTCGGCCGATGCGGCCGCCCTGATCGCGACCATCGCGGACGCCGGCTACGAGGCGAAGCTGATCGGCGGCGCGGCGGCGGGCGCCTTCGCGGACGACAATGCCGGGCAGGCCGAACGAAAGGAAGTCGAGCGCCGCCAGCTCACCCGCGACTTCATCGTCGCCGCGGTGCTCACCGCGCCGGTCTTCGTCATGGAAATGGGCGCGCACGCCGTTCCGGGCGTGCATCGCCTGATTCATGCGACGATCGGCATGCAGTGGAGCTGGTACATCCAGTTCGCATTGACGACGCTGGTTCTGTTCGGTCCCGGCATCCGGTTCTACAGCAAGGGACTGCCGGCGCTGTGGCATTTCGTGCCCGACATGAACTCGCTGGTCGCGGTCGGCTCGCTCGCCGCCTACGGCTATTCGCTGGTGGCTACCTTCGCGCCCGGCCTGCTCCCGCCCGGCACCATCAACGTCTACTTTGAGGCGGCGGCGGTGATCGTGACGCTGATCCTGCTCGGCCGGTTGCTGGAGGCCCGCGCCAAGGGGCGCACCTCCGAGGCGATCAAGCGTCTGGTCAACCTTCAGGCCAGGACCGCGCGGGTGCGCCGCGACGGCAAGAGCCTCGATCTGCCGATCGGCTCGGTCAGCGCCGGCGACATCGTCGAGGTTCGGCCCGGCGAGCGCGTGCCCGTCGATGGCGAAGTGGTCGAAGGCGACAGTTATGTCGACGAGTCGATGATTACCGGCGAGCCGATCCCGGTTGCGAAGTCGGCCGGCGGCCACGTGGTCGGCGGCACGGTGAACCAGACCGGCGCCTTCGCGTTCCGCGCCACCGCTGTCGGCGGCCATACCGTTCTGGCGCAGATCATCCGCATGGTCGAGGAGGCGCAGGGCTCGAAGCTCCCGATCCAGACCCTGGTCGATCAGGTCACGATGTGGTTCGTGCCCGCGGTGATGGCGGTGGCGGCGTTGACCGTCGCGGCCTGGCTCGCCTTCGGCCCGTCGCCCGCGCTGACCTTCGCGCTGGTCAACGGCGTCGCGGTCCTGATTATCGCCTGCCCGTGCGCGATGGGGCTGGCGACGCCGACCTCGATCATGGTCGGCACCGGGCGCGGCGCGGAACTGGGCATCCTGTTCCGCAAGGGCGAGGCGCTGCAACTGCTCAAGGACGCGAGCGCCGTGGCCGTCGACAAGACCGGCACGCTGACCGAAGGCAAGCCGGCCCTGACCGACCTCGAACTCGCCGCCGGGTTCGCGCGGTCCGATGTCCTGGCTCTGGTCGCGGCCGTCGAAGCGAGATCGGAGCACCCGATCGCCCGCGCGATCGTCGATGCAGCCGCCCACGACGGCATCGCGCTGCCGGTCGTCTCGGATTTCGAATCGGTGACGGGTTTCGGCGTCAAGGCCATGGCCGGCGGCAGGCGCATCGAAATCGGCGCGGACCGCTACATGCGCCAACTCGGCCATGACGTGGCGGTATTCGCGGAGGTCGCGGATCGCCTGGGCAGCGAGGGGAAGTCGCCGCTCTACGCGGCGATCGACAACAAGCTCGCGGCGATCATCGCGGTGGCGGACCGGATCAAGGACACGACGCCCGCGGCGATCGCGGCGATGCACGATCTCGGCCTCAAGGTGGTGATGGTCAGCGGCGACAATGCCCGCACGGCCAAGGCCATCGCGGCGCGCCTCGGCATCGACGAGGTGGTGGCCGAAGTGTTGCCGAACCAGAAGGTCGAGGCGGTTCGCCGGCTCAAGGCGCGATACGGCAAGGTCGCGTTCGTCGGCGACGGCATCAACGACGCGCCGGCGCTGGCGGAGGCCGATGTCGGCCTCGCCATCGGCACGGGAACGGATATCGCCATCGAGGCGGCGGACGTGGTGCTGATGTCGGGCAGCCTGATGGGCGTGCCGAACGCCATCGCCCTGTCCAAGGCGACGATCGGCAACATCCGGCAGAACCTGTTCTGGGCCTTCGCCTACAACACGGCGCTGATCCCGGTCGCCGCCGGCGCGCTTTATCCGACGTTCGGCATCCTGCTCTCGCCGGTCTTCGCGGCGGGCGCCATGGCCTTGTCGAGCGTTTTCGTGCTCGGCAATGCGCTGCGGCTGCGCAGGTTCAAGGTGGCGGACTGACTACCAACGCGGCATCGATCCTTCACGCTGACGCACGGACCGGCTCACCTGTGAAGCTCCGCGCCGGCCGGCGACAGCGCGTGAACAGGCTTGCCGCAATCATCCGGCGCGGGCCGCCCCGCGAACCGGTCCATCATCCAGTCGACGGCGGCATCGGCGCTGTCACGGGCGACAAAGCCGTGACCGACGCCCGGAACCCACATCATGGCGACGTTGCCGCCGGCCGCGCACTGCCGTTGCATATAAGCGCGCGTCACGTCGGGACGCACGATGTTGTCCGCCGTGCCTTGCGCGAGGAACAACGGAATCGCGGGTGACAGCGGGCCCGGCGTATTGCGGTTGGCGAGCGAGCGCCAGGGTTCGACGGCCGCGATGTTCGGCACCGACAAAAAGCTTTGCTCCAGCGGCTTCTCGGTCTGGCGCCGTTCCAGGAGGTCGAAGATCGATTCAATGCATTCGTTCGAAAGCCGATCGACGGTCGGCATCGCCTGAGGCAGCACGACCTTGTCGATCGGCGCGCCATACACGCGCGACCACGACCACAATGTCATGGCCGTCAGGTTCTTGCCTCCCGACGACTTGAAGTCGTCGCCCATCAACGTCACAAGCGAGGTGGCGGGCGCGGCGGCGGCCACGCCAACCAGCCGCAGCTCCGGCGCATAAGCCTTGGCGATCAAACCCGTGTAGAGCGACGCTTGCCCACCCTGCGAATGCCCCCACACTGCAAAATTGTTGCCGTCGCCGACACCGGGCAGGCTGCGCGCGGCGCGCACCGAGTCAATCACCGCCCGCGCCTCGCTGTCGCCGACGAGATAGGGATGCGGGCCGGCCGTGCCCAGACCGGGATAGTCGGTCGCGGCAACGACGACGCCCCGCTCGATCAACCGGCGAAGCCCCGCCATCTGCTGGAAAACGAACATCGCGAGCGACGGAGCGCAATGCGGCACCACGCCGGTCGTCGGATGCGCCCATGCCACGATCGGCCGGCCGCCGGCCGGCGCGGGTCCCGGAGGCACGACGACGACGCCGGACACGGCAATCGGCTCGCCGCGCATGCCAATCGAGCGATACAGCACGCGATAAGCCTGTGCGCCTGCCGGAGCGAACGACATCGGCTCGGCCCGGATCACGCTGCCGGGCGCTCCCGCGAGTTCGTGCGCCGATGCCTGATAGAATGCCGACTGCGCCCGTGCTTTCCCGGCCGGCAGCGCCAGCGCGATGGCACAGAGCAGCCCCCCGAGCCAGCGCGCCGGCTGCAAAGCGCGGGCCGGAATTTTCATCGAAACATCCATGATCGCCTCGCAAGTGCGCAAACAACCGATTGGAAACACGCGCAATCCGCTCTCCGGCGCGGCGGACGCCGCCTAGCGAGCCTCGCCGGGGCGGATGCGCGCCATTCGCCCGTATTCGTCCTGCCCGGCGCGATCCGGAAACATGACCTCGCGACACGGCTGGCTCAGCCTCGTTTCATTGCCGCGAAGGCAAGCGACGATCGCGCCGACATTCGGAATCGAACTGAGACAGAGTCTGAAAACATCGGGCTCGCACTCCCGGCGCTGCTGCATGGTGCCTTCCGCGAAAGCCCCGGATCCCATCATCGCAACGGCAAGGACAGCGGCAACGGTTGCGGTCAATCTTAAAAGCATGGGCTATCCTCTCCGTCGAATATCGAGCCATCGCCGGTCGTGGTTTACGGCCATCGTCGCGCAGGCGACGCGCGGCATCGCGAACCCTAGATGACCTCATAGGCAAACAGGGTCGCGACAAGCGTGATCCCGACCAGACCACCGAGAAAGATCATGTCCGCGACCCTCTCGATGCGGATGCTGAGCCTGAGGCGGTTCGACCAGCGGATCGACAAGTAGGACGTCAATGCGCTCGCCAGGAACGTCACCGCGACAATCGCCGCATACTCATCGACGTGCGACGGACCGTGCTTGGCTTCAGCGAGCTTGACCAAGCCGATCAAGGTCGCGCATACACCGATCATCGTGCCGGACATCGGCAGGATGTGCGAAGCCAGGCTGTCGCTCCGCGTCCGTATCATGATCCTGCTGGACATCGCATTCATCGCGAGGTTTTTGGGGCCATCGCCATGAACGTCACGACGCCGATCATCCGACTTTCCAATTTCAGCATGCGGTCCTCCCGCCGGGTTGGCCGAACGTCCGCTCAGAATGACGATGCCTTGGCAAGGGCTGCGGCGTAGATCGGGATATTCAGGCTCTCGATGACGCTTTGCTGCTGCGCGCCGAAGACATCCCGCTCGTCGATCGAGGCCGAGATATTCGGCCGGTCGATGGAAATCTTGATCGCGCTGCAAGTGTCGACGTAAAAAGTGCCGACGACCCGGCTCAGCGGGATGTTGAGAATCTTCGCGATGTTTTCCCGCGCGAAGACATTCGAGTGCAGCGCGGCCTCGTAATTTTCGACCGAGGTGAAGATGACGTCGAACGTCAGGCGGTTGATCCCGGCGTCCTTGCTGCGAATAACGACCGCCATGTCGAGAAGACGCTGCGTACCGAGGGGCGTGCCCGCCGGCGCGTGATCGGCGATCAGGGAGAGCGTCCGATCATCGACATTGCCGCGATAGTCGGTCTCGCCGATATCGAAATAGCGCGGCCGCGCGCCGCCTTCCTGTTCCCATTTCCCGCCGCTGGCGCGGTAGTAGGTGATGGGGAACATCTCGTTCTTGATGATCTCCTCGTTCTGAAGGAGATGATAGAGCGACCAGACGTAGGCATCGGGGGCATCGAGGTTCAATCGCGAGTTGGCCTGCGGAGCCGCAATGCTTGTGATCTGCTCGATCTCACGCCGATGTCTGGCCGCGAGCCTTTCAGGATCGCTATCGATGCTCCGCAGTAAGATCGCGGGGTTCGAGGCATCGGCTTCGGTGATGGTGAACTTCGCACCGGCGAGGGCGTCGGGAAACTCGTCGGCGACAAGCTTGATTACCGCGTCCTTGATCGTCGGATAATTCTCGAAGAAGACGGGATCCCTGGTTCCGCTCGGAACGATCGCTCCGAACAGGCCGTCGTCACGCTTGAAGCTGACGAGATTTGGCGACAACGGATACGCGATGTTTCCAGCGGTCGCCTTGCGGCCGGGATAGCCGTAATGAATGAGATAATGCGTCAGCAAGCTCGCGAGCAGGATCGCGGCCTCCTCGGTCGATGCCGAGGTTTCGATGATAATGCCAAGCTCCCGCTGCGGGGATTCAACCGGCGTCGCCTGAACGCCGTTGCGGCCGTACACCAGCACGTCAGGCGGGATTTTCGCCAAGGCCGCGGCATCGATGTAGATCAGCGACACTTTCCTCGCCCCGAGACGACGCGAGCCTTCCAGCTTGATGCTCCACGGCCAGGGCTTGCGGGAGCGGACGAACTGGCTGCAACGAATCCCGGCGGTGCGGCTGTCGCGCGAGAAGAACTGCGTCTTCTCCATGACCAGAATGCCTTCGGGATAGAATTGAAGCTGCGGGTGGCTCTCCTCGTAGAGCGAATGCGCCGCGATCGAATAAGCCGTGCAGCGCCGCGTCGGGTTCGGCGCGCTGAAGATCGCCATTCCGTCGTCATAGATCTCCGCCACCAGGCAATCCGACGGCGAGCCGGGGTCGCAGGCCAATGCGCCGCATTCCAGAATATGGCCGACATGGTAGGCCAAACCCGCATCGATGCCCCGGCGGATCATGTCGGATGCGAACAACGCAACGTCGCACGAGCGGCCGGCCAAGATGTACTGCGCGCCATCCTCGATCGCTGTTATCAGGGGATGGATACCCATTTGTCCGACAACAACGCTCTCGCGCAGAGCCTGTTCGTCGAGATCCGGGCCGAGGCCGGTCGCGCGCAGCCCGCTGTTGCGATACTCCCGGACGACGGTCTCCGGATTCAACTCCGATCGAATCACCGCGACTTTGGCGCCTTCGATATCCAGTTCGGCGAAAACTTCCTTGGCGACAGTCATCATCAGGTCGAGATTGCGGTCGCCGCCGGCCATGCCGCTGCTACCAAGAATGACGGGGCAACCGATCTTCTTTCCCGCCGCGACCATGTGCCGGTAGTCGGCCTTCACCGCCTCGCGTTCGAAGTATTCGGTTCCCGTGCCGAGATAATAAGGCCCGGCATCCATCGAGCCTCCATCGCAAATGATGGCGTCCACCCGTCCGTTGAGCGCCGCCTGAAGGGATTCCTCGGGATAGCCGTAACCAAGCGCTCCGCAGGGAGCGACAACACGATAAATGAGATTCGACATCGAACAGCGCCTTCGGGAAAAGGGCAATCCGAGATGGCTTGCCCGCCAATGCAGGCAAGCAATGATCCATGCCGCCGTCGAAAACAAATACGGCTTCGATATGGAGATATCGGCATCGGCTATGGCTCGAAGTCAATGATCGGACCCGGAAGATCAATCGAGCCAGATCGCGCCCGGCCGCCTGGTCTGATGGATGTAATCCTTCAGGAAGCCGATCAGCAACTCCCTCACGCGATCCGCGGCCATCAGGAGAGAGCGGTCATTCGACCACAGCAGGCTGCAAGTCATATAGAAAGTCGGCTCGATCAGGATCGGCACGGCGAAATCCTGCGCCGAGAATCCGCTCATGTCGCCGAGATTCAGGATCGTGCTCGCCGCACCCGATCGCACGGCGGAAAGCTCGCTTGCAACCGTCACGGACTCCGCGGCCAGATTCAGTTTCAAGCCGGCCTGGGCAAACGCCCTTTCGATGACGATGCGCCGCGCGTTCGATCCTCCGGGAAGGATCAACGGAATTTTCGCAACGTCCTGTATTGAGATCGTAGGTCCCCGAGGGGCGCTGGCCTTGGGGCAAATCAAATAGTGATTCTGGCGGAACAGCGGACGCCTCAACACGACGGGGAAAAACTCATCCTCGAAACCGAGCGCGAGATCGAGCCGACTCTTTTCGACTTCATGACGCAGGAACTCGCTGTCGCCATCGATGAATTTCAGAACGATCCTGGGATATCTCGCCCTGCAAGCTTCGATGAAAGGGCCGACCAGCATCGTCGACAAGGAAGCAGGCATTCCCAAGCTGACCACACCGGCGACTTCGCCGCCGGTGGATTGCACCAGACCCGGCAACGCCTGGTATCGTCGCAGGATCGAAGCGGCTTCATCATAGAAGCGCTGCCCGGCCGCTGTCGGCCGGACACCTCTCGCGCTTCGTTCGAGCAAGGGAATGCCGAGGGCGGCTTCCAGCTCTCCGATCTGCTGACTGAGGGCAGGCTGCGCGACATGAATGGTTCGCGCGGCCTGGGAAAAGCTGCCGGCTTCGACAATCTTCACAAAGTAATAGAGATGGCGGTACTGCATCCGCCGGCCTTCCGCTATGGCATTCCGATCAATGCAGCATTGGACGCCCGAAAAGCGAAAGACTGTCAAGCCCTTATATTATATTTTAATGTTACTTCCGTTCGCCGCCCAACCGATGAGCCGAAGCCGTCCCGCGATGCGGATCACCGGAAGTTCAGCGGCCATGGCGAGGTTGCCCTGAACGTACCGATCTGCCATCAACGCCCGCCTGACATCGCTTACGTCCAGGAAAGGTCTTGTCGGCGGCGATGCCCTTCTCCGATCAAGCCGCGCCGCGCGAGTGGCCTTAGCCAAGCCGGTCCGCGCGGCGCATATGCAGCTTGCTCACTATTGCCAGCCGCCGTTGGGCAGTCGGCCGTGATAGGGCGTGTTCCGACAGTGTCCCCAGGGGCCCCGCCAGTAGCCGGGAGGGCAGCCGTTCGGACGATAGGCGGGCCCCGATTCGTAGTAACCGTTCGGATAAGGTCCATATCCGAACCGGTGACAGGCTCCGCCCGGACCACGATACTTTCCGGCTCCACATCCGTCGGCCGCCGTGGCCGGCTGCGCCATCATGAGCGAAGAACCCACAGCCAGCGCCGCAATCGCGCTCAGTATAAAAGTCGCCTTGAATTTCATAACTGTCTCCTTTTGACGGTTACCGGATTTTGCATCATCAGATCGATCGCCGGGGAGAAAGCGATCCGGTCGCTATGAGATAGACTGATGACTTAAGCCGCACAAATATGGATTTCCTATAAGGGTATCAGCCCCGCAGATAGCGCCTCTCGATGCGTGGATCTGAATGCTGACCGGAAGAACTTCATCTGATGATCGTCACGCAGGCTCGACGTGCGATCAATCCGGCGCGCGCCAGCGCATATTCAATGAGCCGCATCACTCGACACACTGGTCGTCCGTCGAGCGCCCAACGTCTATCGAGCGGCCCGCGCACTGAAGCGCGAGCCGCCGCGATGAAGCCGCGGGATTCGGCCGTTGACGATTTCACCACCATCAGGGATGCCTGACCGAACAGTTATTTCATGCACGGATTTGCACCACGACAATCGTCGCCCCCGCCAACGGGGCGGCGTTATGCGCCGACCCGTTGGCGACGACCGCGTCGGGGTTATCCGATACAACCTCGACAAATCATGCTCTGATGGAAAAGAAGCCGTCATTGCCGGGCTCCGCCGGCAATCGATCTTGCTGAAACGACTCGTCTGTTTTGATGGATGCGCGGACCAAGCCCGCGCATGACGATTCCATGTTGACCAAACCCGCTCCGGGAGAGCGGCGAAGGCTACATCCCATGCAATATCTTCAGCTCACCCTCTGCACGAAGCGCAATGACGATGCCGTCGGCGGGAAGGTAGAGCTTTTCCAGCTTCGCGGAATCGAGATGCCCTTCCATCCGGAAGCCATCCCTCAGCGGCCGGGTGAGCTTGGCGTTGGCGGCCTGAAGGAGATTTTCATACGCGACGCCGTAGTCGAGATTCACCTTCGATCCGAGCGCGGCGGCCATCGGATCGATCAGCGGCGCGAGCGATTCGTCGCCGACCGTGACGGCCAGATCCGACAGGCGAACGGCATGGCCGTCGCTATCAGCCTGAACGGCGCCGGCAAGATAAACCCACCTGCCGGCGCCGGGATCCGTCTCGGAAGGCTTGGCGACGCGCAGACCGATGACAAGCCTTCCGGACGACGGGTAGACATCGACATCGCGAACCACCATGCCCGGCACGGACGGCATCGCCGTGATGACCTCCTTCAGCCTGGCCTTGAGCACGTCATAGCCGATCTTCACCGGAAGAATGACATCGAACTTGCCGGGCGCATCGATATCCCGGCCAAGGGATGGCAACGCCGTCGCCGTTACTGATGGAGGCGTCTCGCCGATCACGGTCGCGGCCGTGCCGGACAGTTCGAGCGTCCCGCGCAACACCTTGGCATCGGCACGCACACCGGCAAAGGACAGGTCTCGCGGCGTGATCTGGAGCCAAACGGCGGGATCGTCCGCGAGCCGAACCGGCTCGAATGCGTGCCGCCACGCGGTCGCCGCCTTGCCGCGAAGATCGAGCCGGCGGGCGGCGGCGAGCGCATGCGACCTGACCACGGCCAATTGCGCATGAATCCGGGGCTCGGCATACTTCGCCAGCGGGATCTCGCGACCCGCCACATGCAGCACCGGCGGCTCGCTCCAGCGGAAGCCATCGCTGAAATTCAGGTCCAGCCCCCAGTCGCGATCAAGGCGCGGTCGCGCCTCGACCTCGATCGTGGCGCTGGCCTCGGTCTCGCCATGGATGCGCGCGGTAAACCGGTTGGCGCCCTGCCCCTCCAACACGCCGTGGATCGGCATCGAGCCGAAAACGCGATTGCCGCGACCATACAGCGATACCGGACCCGAACGCTCCACGTAGCCCCACACATCGCAATTGGCGTTGACGCGAAAGAACAGCACGCGCCTGTGCACGCAATTGATCTTCTCGTCGATGCTGGCGAGGCGACGGGGGATCTCGCTTTCGATGTCGGACGCCAGCGCGGGCAGGCCGAATTCGATCGTTGCCGAAACGCGCGAATCGGTACTGAACGGCGCGATCGTGTCGGGGATCAGCGGCGGTTTGTCGGCGGCCAGCGCGACCGAGCAGGAGCCAGCGAAAATCGATGCGACCAGGGCGACCTGGGCCTGAAGGCGCGATTTGGGATTGAAAAGCATCATGGGCCTCGATCTCCAGGTGATGGAAGCAGATTGAAGACATCGTCAGCCCGGAGGCGATGGCGCCGCTTCCAGACTGGTCATCGAGACCGGGCGCGAAGATCCGACAAGACCCGCCGCCGGCGCGGCGAGCATGCCGACGCGGCCGTTGCGGCTGATCGATCAAGCGGTTCTCGTCCGGAATTCCTTGCCGCCGTCGTCTTCATGGCTCGCTGGCCGATGTCGATGTCGGCGGCATTGTCTTCGCGGCCGCGGTCCGTCCTTCGAGAGGATCGATGAATGCTCTTGCGCGCCCTCGGGCGCAAATACCGCTTCCATATGCAGGTATCGGCGCCAGCTATATCCGCCCCGACACATGACTTGCATAAGGCGATGCGGCTATGGAAGATGCCGGAAATCCGACCGGCGGGATCGTCATGCAGTTTCGACAGCTTCGATATTTCGTGAAAATCGTCGAGGCCGGCAGTTTTTCCCGCGCCGCGTCCGTCGTTCACGTCGCCCAGCCGGCCCTGAGTCAACAGATCGCCGAACTCGAAGAACGGTTGGGCGTCACATTGCTCCAGCGGACAGCGCGTGGCGTTTTGCCGACCGCGGCCGGCGATATCCTTTACAAGGAAGCTTCCGTCATTCTCCACCAGCTTGACAAGCTTCCGGGCCTGGCGCGCGCGCGGGACGCCGCGCCGGAGGGCGCTGTCGGCTTGAGCATCATGTCCTCGCTCGCCCCGAAAATGGTCAGCGGCATTCTGGAGGAATGCCGCAAGACGCTCCCCAAGGTGACGCTGCGTGTGTCGGACGGCGACAGCCTCGGGCTTGAGCGGCGCATCGCTTCGAACGCCGACGACATCGCCGTTATCTATGAGGACGAATTCGTTACGCCTCTCAGCCGGAAGCCGCTGTTCACCCAGCGGCTGTTCCTGGTCTCGCGCGAGCCATTGCCCGGCGATCCCGCCGTTGTTTCGCTCCAGCAGGTCGCGAGGCTTCCCATCATCCTCCCAGGACCGACACGGGGCTGCCGCCGGGATCTGATCGACAGGATGTTCGCCGAATCGGAACTGACGCCGACGGTGGCGCTGGAAGCGGACTCGCTGAGCAGCGAATTGTGGGCTGTCCGCAGCGGCGTCGGCAGCAGCATCCTGCCGGCGGGTGACATGTCGCAATTCGGATCGGGGGTCTTTGCAAAACCTGTTCTGATCGAGCCGGCGATGGTCCTGTCCTGCTCGATCGTTCATTCCGGCAGCTTGCCCTTAACGAGCGCGGCGGCAGCCGTTCATGATTTTCTGATCGCGTATATCAAGCGCCGGATCCATGAGATGGACATGCCCGGCACCCAGTGGGTTGGCGATAATTGACGCCTGACGCGCTTTTGCAATGATGTCACGCCGGCAAATTCTTGACGGCTTCTTGATTCGCCGGCTGCTTGCCTTCGGCATTCGACGCGGGCGCGCGCATGGCCGCGGCATAGCTGGCCGGGGTGACAGGCCAGTACAGCACGGCAACGACGGCGGCTGAGACAAGATGCAAGAGCCAGCCCGCGGTGAAGCCGCCGGTGAAATCATGCAGCACGGCGACGACCCAAGGTGGCAGCGCGGTGATGAGGAAGCCGCCGCCCTGCATGAGCGCCGACAGCGCCCCGGCTTCCGCGGGGTCGGGCAGGTGATCGAGCGCCACGATCATCGACAGGGCGAAGCATCCGCCAAGACCGGCGCCCAACGCAATCGCGGCGGCGAGCGGCGCGACCTCGGGCCGGAACGCCAGCGCGGCGAAACCCGCCGCCTGCATCGCCAGTGTCAACCACAGCCACGGCCGGAGATCCCTTTGCCTGGCGAGCATCGGCAGCACCAGCGCCGCCAGCGCCTGAGCCACCGCCACGATCGCCAGCAGGCTGCCGCTGGCGGCGGCGCTCCAGCCGTGCTCCCGGTAGAACGGCGCGAGCCATGCCACGACGGTCGCGTAGCCGCCATTGACAAGACCGAAGCACGCCATCAGCAGCCAGACCCGCGGCCGCCGCAGCATGACGGCCGCGCTGGCGCCGCCTTGCCGCGCGAGGCTGTCGCGCGGCAGGGAGCGCGCGGCGAGCCACAGCGCCAGCACGGCCGGAACGGCCATCCATGCAAGGCCGACGCGCCAGCCGCCCGCCGCGGCGATCAGGGGCGCGGCCTGCGCGCCCAGCGCGCCGCCTCCCATCAGCATCGCCGAGTAGAGCCCCATCACGACGCCGACATGACGGGGAAACCGTTGCTTGATGATACCCGGAAACACCGCCTGTATGACGGCCACTCCCAGCCCGAGCAAAGCCGCGGTTCCCACCATCTGCCAGCCGTTGGTCGCGAACAGCCGCAGCAGCGAGCCGATGACAAGCACGGCGAGGGAGGCGATGACCAGGCGCCGGGCGCCGATGCGGGCCTGTAGAAATGGCCCGGCGAAAGCGAATACCCCCATCAGGAACATCGGCACCAGCGTCAGCAGCGAGATGCCCTTCAGATCGAGACCCGTCTGCGCACTGATGTCGGCGGCGAGCGGACCGATGCCGGTGATGAACGGCCTGAGATTCAGGCCGACCAGGGCGACAGCCGCCAGCAGCAGAATATGCTCGGCGCGTGAGGGTTCCTTGGCGGCCATGTCGTTATTTCAGCCTGCCTTGCGCTTCAGCCCATGCGGCATAAAGATCCGCCCGGCGCTCCGGCCGCACCGGCACATGGCGGATCGTCATCGATTGTTCGCTGAAGGGTTTTGCAAGGTCTTCGTAGACCGTCGCGGTCGAAAGCCCGAACGGCGCGCCATCGTCGTTGGAATAGGCGTAAAAAACCTGGCTTACGCCGGACAGCCGCATCGCCGCCATGCACATCGGGCAAGGGTGCCCGCTGGCATAGACCGCGCAGCCGCCAAGGTCGGGCGAGCCGAGCTTGCGGCTGGCGGCGCGGATCGCATTCATTTCCGCGTGGGATGTCGGATCGTTGGTCGTGTGAATCTCGTTCACCGCCGTGGCGATGACTTCGCCGTCGCGGACCAGGACAGCGCCGAAAGGACGGCCGCCCTCGCCGATATTGGCGCGAGCCAGTTCGATCGCCTCGCACAGAAAGCGGCTCTCATCACCCATGACGACTTTCCTTTTCTCTTGCCGATGCTTCTCTTGCCGATGCGCCAAATTATCAGCGAGCTTTGGCCGTCAGCAGGATCGCCTCGATAGCCTTGTAGCCGGCCGCGCGGGCGTGCTGGAGCGGCGTCACTCCCTTTCCGTCCGCGAGATTGACATCGGCTCCGGCCTTGACGAGCAAATCGACGATCTGCTGGTGGTGTGGACCGCCGTTGCCGAGGATGATCGCCTCCAGGAGCGCCGTCCAACCGAGATTATTGACGTGATCGATATCGACACCGGCCGCGATCAGCGTGCGCACCGTTTCGACATGACCGCGCTCCGCGGCCGGGATCAGGGCGGTGCCGCCGTAACGGTTGGTGCTCTTGAGGTCGGCGCCATGGCGAAGCGTCATCTTGAGGATGTCGAGATGCCCGCGCGCCCCGGCATAGAGATAGGGGCTATCGTCGATCCGATCCTTGGCGTTGACGTCCGCGCCGGCGTCGATCAGCGCTTTCGCGGCTTCGATCCGGTTGCCATGGGTCGCGATCAGCAGCGCGGTGGCGCCCGCGCCGTCGCGCGCGTCGATCGCCGCGCCCCCGGTGAGAAGCGTCTTGATGGCGGCGACGTCGTTGCGTTCGGCCGCCGCGTGCAGGGATGTGGTGCTCATGGATTGACCTGCCGCAGCAAGAGGGACAGCCGCCAGCAGCAAGGCGGCGACGCTTGAAAGAATCGAACGGCGAAGCATTTGAGGCTCCCGCGATGGCCGCCGGACGGCTGGCCCGGCTTCTGACCGCTGCCGATGGCGGCGCGGCCACGCCCTCCAAATAGGGAGAAGGCCATTCATTTTGAAATTAAATATTCTGATTGGTTCCATTACAATCTCGAATATAAGAACAGGTCCATATTCAGCCGCAGGCAGGCGATGCTCGACCCACGCTTACTCCGTGCCTTTACCGCCATTGTCGAGGCAGGAAGTTTCACGCTCGCGGCGGAACGGCTGCATATGACGCAGTCGACCATCAGCCAGCAACTCGCCCGGCTCGAACAGGCGGTCGGGTCGGTCCTGGTCGATCGTGCCGCGCGCCCGGTCGGGCCGACGGCGGCCGGAGAGCGTCTGCTGGGTTATGCCCACCGGATTCTCGCGCTTCAGGAGGAAGCAAAAATAGCCCTTGGCGATCCGGCCGGCACCACCGTGATCCGTATCGGCGTTCCCGAGGATATTGTCAGCACGGCGATGGCGACGGTGTTCAGCGACTTCGCGCGACGCCACCGTGAAGTCCAGCTTGACGTGACCGCCGGCCTGAGCCGCGATCTGGCCAAACGCTATCGCGGCGGCGAATTGGATATCGTCATCGTCAAGGAGGCCGAGGCAGGCCCCGATTGCCGGGCGTCGTTTCCCGAAGCCATGGCGTGGTTCGAGACCGCCAGGGCGCAAGCCGGGTGGTCCAACCCGATGCCGCTGGTCGCTTTCCCGCCGGGCGGGCTTTATCGTGAGGCGATGTTCGAGCGTATCGAACGCGAGCAACTCCGCTGGTACATCGCCTTCTCGGGCAGCAGCCTTCACAACGTGCTGGTCGCGGTGGAGGCCGGCCTCGGCCTGTCGCTGCTGCCGAGGGCCGCGACGGGCGGATATCGCGTCCGGCAATATGCGCCTTTCGGCGTCGAGCCGCCGATGGTCGTCGCCGTCTATGCCTGGGAAAGCGCGGGGGTCATCTCCGATCTGGTCAGGCCGATGGAGGCGGTGCTCGCCGCCAGATGCGCGCCGCCCGGTTGACGATTCAAGCCAATTCGAAAACGCTCTAATTGATCGCCTCTTTCAGGCGGCATTGAAAATATGCCTTCGATCCGGGCTCGGTCCCTTTCGATCGACAATAGGCATCGTCCCTTTCGTTAATCATGCGCGACGTGCATGCGCTTGTCGCAACCATCAGCAATAGCGCAAGGACCACGCGGATCATGATGGGATCCCGTACCGCCCGGATGGACGCCATCGCGGCCGCGATTCGGCAAACCGCACGCTCAAAATTTTCAAGACATATGATCTCCCGAATAATGATCTGCTCCGACAGGTGTTGCATGCGGAAGGAAATACGTTACTCCCAAAGCCCGGCACGCGCCGAACGGGCCCGCGCTTCAAGCTCCTGATAATCGTCTCGTGCCCTGGCGAGCCCTTCCTTGACCAGCAAGGCGCCGATATCAAGACCCGCGACGCGGCATACGTCGAGCCCGCGCGCTTTCGGCCGACAGACAACCTCCTCGTCCCGGATGGCCGAACGAAGCTCGTCACGCGCGCGCGCGCCGCAAGGCCAGACGCGCCCGGTGGTCGTGACACAGGTCTGCGTCGCGGTCGGAGCCTCGATGCCCCAAAGGCGGACCGTGCGCTTCCCGACGACAAGCGTTCCGCCGTCCAGGACCAGAATATCGGCGGCGGCGGCCGGAGCCGCGAAAAGAAACAGGCCGAGGAGGCCGGCCGGCACCGCATGGGAACGGAGCACGGCGGCGGCGATCCCGCCAGATCTTTTCCGAACCGTCACGGGACTGCATCTGAATTTCATGACCAGCTCAACGCCTCCCTGAAAAAACCGTCCTGCAAATCATCCCGCGACGTCGTCGCGCGATCGAGAAACGCGCGACGCCACTGCAAATATCCCATCAAGGCCATCACCGACCGCGTCGAACTCGACGTAACCCCGAAGGACAGTTGCTGAAAGGCATGGCGGGCGGCCTTGACGTCGATCCATCCCTCGTCGACTTCGTCGAGCAGGCCGGCGAGCCGCTCCTTCGCGGCATCCACATAGTTCATCTGAAATGAATTGAAGACGAACGTATCATTCCGCCGCCCGCGCAAATTCTCGGGGACGATGCCTTTCTGCGCGTCGCGCAGCAGCTCCTTGTAGCGCCCGCCGAAATCGTGAACCAGCCGCGCGCTGATATTATCGTAGACATAATCGAGCAAGGGCAGGTCGCAGAAGGGCGATGCATCGACCAGCGATTTTCCGGAGAAATGCGCCTGCGTGACGGCGCGCGGCGCGGAAAAATATCCCCAGTCGTCGCAGATGATGCCGTCGCCGACCATCGCAACCTCGGCCCGGTGCCGTTCGAGCGAATACTCCGCGAGGCTTCGCCCGCATCGCAACCATGGAATATCGCCGGTCAGCGCGCGCTCCATGTTAACGTCACTGACGTCCCAAGGATTCCAGCCGCGCGAGAACCAGAGGCGTTGCAGCGAACGATGCAGTTCAGCCGGAAGCTGCGACACGAGGCATTGCCAGGCGACGCTGATCTGGCCCCGCGCCAACAGCCGGCTCGCCGCGGGCAGCGTGTTGCGGAACGCGCGATATTCCTTCCGCCTCAGAAGATACGGAAGAAACGCCGGAGAGCGGAGAAAAAGCTGATCCGCGCCGAAGCCGGTGAACACATAGGAATGCGGCGCGGCGAGTTCCGCGACCGCGCGGGAAAAAATGTCGCCGAACCAGAAGAAATCGCTGGGCTCGTCCGCGTAGCCGGAAACATCCGGATCGCCGACCGGCAATGCCTCCGGCGGCAGGACCGTGAGGTCGATGCCGTAACGCTCCGCCACGTCGCGCGCATAGCGTTCGCTGATCGCGTGTGACGGCAGGCGCGGCTGCGAGAACATTACGCCGCGAACGCCCGTGGACAATTGTTCGCCGAGCAGGCACGCGATGAACGAGGAATCCAGTCCGCCCGAAATCTCGACGCAGATCCGCGCATGCGGCCGCGCGGCCAGCCGGGTCCTGATCGCGTCGCGCAACAGATGCAAAACATGCTCCGCCAGTTCCTCGCGACGCTGGTCCGGATCGAGGCGGTAGACATAGTTCCGGCGAACAAGCTGGCGGCGCTCGATGCGCGAGCCGATCGAGACGAGTTCTCCGGGCAGGACCCGCATCACGCCTTCGACGGGCGTCTCCCGCGACAGGAACTGATAGCCCGGCACGATCAGGACATGGCGGGCGAAGTAATCCTCGTTCCACTGTCCCGTCGCGGCGGCCCAGAACGCGAACAGGCGGTTGGCCACGGACCGGTCGCCCTCGCGATAATAGATCTGGAATTGCGACGTGAAACTTTTGAAGGCATGAAGCTGCTCGCGCGACCGCACCAGCGCGATAAAATCCCCCTCCACGCGCGCGAGCGCGGCGGGTCCGTCGCGATCGACGATTTCGACAAGCCGCCGCAATGCCTGCGGCCCGATACGTTCTTCCACGCGCTGGACGATCCCCTCGATCAGAATCGTTCCTTCCCGCCATGTCAGCGAGATGACCGGCGAGGACGGCGCGCGGCCGGCGCCGCCGTCGGCCAAAGCGTCTCCTTCAGCGGATTCGGAAATTGTCATTGCATTCCTGTGGCCGGGCCGGTTAGCAGTGGAGGATCGATCCATGAAGGACGCATCGGGATGAGCGCCGCGGTTCTGTCGTTATCGCATCTGTCGACGAAGTTGTTCGGCATCGACCGCACCGTCCGCATGTTTCACTGGCTGGGCGAACGAACGAAAGCCCGACGCGACGCCGATCCGGTGGCCGCGCCGACAGTGGCCGCCCGCGCGTTGCGGGGCCTGAATGTTCTGCCCATGCGCATCGAATGCCTCGATCAGGCGATTGTGGTCTGGTTCAGCCTCAACCGTCATGGCCACCCCGCCGCCCTCAAGATCGGCATGCGCCTGTCGCCCCTGTCCGGCCACGCCTGGGTCACGTGCGGCGACGACGTTTTCGTCACCACGCCCGGAATGGAGGATTTCACCGTCGTCGCCGCCTACGATCCATGGCCCGACCTCAACCTGACACAATCAGAGCCAGCTTGACCTTCACCAGATCGCGCGCCAGTTCTTCGAGATCGCTTCTGATTTCCTCGGCCGGCACATCGTAGTTTTGCGCGAACCATGCGACGGCATGATCGATCCCGCCATCGAGCCCGAGCCTGAGCATCTCGGCCGCGGTTTCGTTAAGCCCGTAGGACTCGCCGGTCTTGACCGAGAACAACACGCTTTTTCCTTCGATGGTTGTCAGGCTCGTTCCCGGCGTCAATTGAATGCGCGTCATCGTCGTGTCCTCAAAGCGGCTGACTAATCAGGGACGGCGCGAGGCCGTCGTTCGAGCTTGCGGTCTGCTGACGCCAGAGCCAGGCGTAGAGCCCGTTCCGCGCCAGAAGTTCGTCGTGGGAGCCCTGCTCGATCACCCGGCCCTCCTCGATCACCAGAATGCGGTCCATTCTCGCCAGCGCCGACAGCCGGTGAGCGATGCTGACGACGGTCTTGCCGGCCAGCAGCGTTTCCAGCTCCGTGCCGATCGCCTGCTCCGCCTCGCTGTCGAGCGCGGATGTCGCCTCGTCGAGAATGACGATCGGCGCATCCTTGAGCAGCGCGCGGGCCAGCATCAGGCGCTGGCGCTGGCCGCCCGACAACTTGCCGCCGCGCTCGCCGACGACGGCGTCGAGGCCGCCATGGCCGTCCTCGTCGGTGATGCCCGCGACGAAACCGGCGGCCTGGGCGTGACGCAGCGCGTCCTGCAATTCCGCGTCGGACGCATCGGGTCTCCCGCACAGGAGATTGTCGCGGATCGAGCGATGAAACAGCGAAACGTCCTGCGTCACGATACCGATTTGCGCGCGCAGGCTTTCGATCGATACGTTTCGAATGTCCTGTCCGTCGATGCGGATCGCGCCGCGCCGCACATCCGCGAGCCGCAGCAGTAGCGCCACCAGCGTTGACTTTCCCGCGCCGGACCGGCCGACAATGCCCACCTTCTCGCCGGGGGCGATATCGAGGCTGAAGTTTTCGAAAACCGGTGGCCGATCGCCGTAGCCGAAAGTGACCCGGTCGAAGGCGATGCCGCCCCGCGCCGCGTCCAGGGCAGGAGCCGCGTCGTCGTCGGGCATCGCGTTCGGCGCCGCGATCACCCCCATGCCCTGCCGGACCTCGCCGAGATTCTGGTAGATGCCCGAAACTTCCCAGGCGACCCAGCCGCCGGTGTTGGCGACCTGCCAGACCAGCGGCAACGCCATCGCCGCCGCTTCCGCCGAAATCGCCTCATGCAGCCAGAGATAGCCGCCGATCGCCGCGGTCCCGAGCAGAAGCATGGTGTTGAGAAGCGTGAGCCAGGTCATGAAGCCGGTGACGCTGTCCATGTGGCGGGCTTGCGCATCATTGTGCGCGAGCAGCGCCTTGCGAACCGGTCCATCCGTCGTCGCCGCCACGCCGAACAGCTTGACGGTGAGTATATTTCCGTAAGCGTCGACCAGTTCAGCCATCAGGCGCGAGTATCGGTCGGCGTTGTCGTCGGCCCGGCGCCGCAGCCGCGGCACGAACGCGCGCATCAGCAGCGCGAAGCCTGCGAACCATGCCAGGATCGGAGCCGTGAGGCGCACGTCGGCGTTGGCGAGCAGCGCCACGCTCGTCAGGCCGTACATCGACAGATACCACACGGCGCGGATCGAGGCTTCCGCGACCTCGCGCAACGCGCCAGGGGTTTGCATCACCCAGTGCGCGAGCCGCCCCGGAGAATCCCCCTGAAAAAAGCGCCAGCTCTGCCGCGTCACGCGCCAATAGCTGATCCAGCGCATCCGCGACGTCACGTCCGGGATCAGAAAGGCATTCCTGAGGCGGAGATCCAGCCAGATCAGAAACGGCCGGACCAAACCGATGACAACAAGCAAGGCGAGCAGCGCCGGCCATCGCTGATGCCACGCGGCCCAGCGATCGGCCTGCCCCACGAAGCCGACCATCTTGCCGATGAATACAGCCACAAGCGCGTCGGCGCCGGCGACACCGAGACCGCACAAGAAAAGCCAGAGGAAAATCGTGCGATGTTCCGCGAGAAAATAGCGGCAAAACCCAAAAAGGGATGCCGGCGGAACAGATGGCGGTGGCGGAGCAGTGATCGCCGGACGCCGCAACCAGAACATCAGCGGGGCCCCCGCCGCATCGTGATACCACGG
The DNA here is from genome assembly GCA_023954195.1 of Xanthobacteraceae bacterium. Classification (GTDB taxonomy): domain Bacteria; phylum Pseudomonadota; class Alphaproteobacteria; order Rhizobiales; family Xanthobacteraceae; genus 62-47. Next base: position 142,690 of record JAMLIK010000003.1, on the reverse strand, counting down.
ATGATCCAGCGGCGCGAACGTCCGCGGCTTGAATGGCCCGCCAATGCAACCATGGTCAATGGCCTCGCCGAAGCAGGCTATTCGCTACCCTCGCATTGGGGCAGGACGTGACATGCCGCTGCAAGCGGCATGTCACGTTGGCTATTTACTTGAAGAAACCAGCGTACTTCTTGCCGTCGCTGCTCGGCCCGGTGTGGTTGGACTTGATCAGATCCATCTTGCCGAGCTGAACGAGCGCAGGCTTCTCATACTTCTTCACAATCATCTCCTCCGAAAAACCGCGTCGGGTGCGACGCGCCGCATGAAAGCTGCCTGTTTGTGCAGTTAAAACAACCCCCGTTTAAGGGGGGGGGCCAACCAAATTCAGGCAATTGTCAATTATCGAAATATGGCATTTCCGTATTGTGAAGTCTATGGGACGTCGCGCCGGCCCAGCGCCCAGTCCACACCGGCGAACCAGTAACCGCGAGACGGAGCTGACGGCTTCCAGACCAGACTTCTGACCTGATCGATCCCCCCGGCGTCGAAGGCCGCCCGCAGGCGCGCCAATTCCTCGGCCGCGACCGCAAGCCCCTCGCCCTCGGCGTAGACGAAATAGGCCGGCGTAATCGCGCGGGCCGCATAGCCCTCGCCGCGCCGCTCGATCCGCAGCGCCGCGCCTCTGTCCGCGTGGCGACCGCCAAGGCCGGGTTGTCCGGGGCCCGGCACGCCGAGCGGAAAAATCAGCCGGCCACCCGGCGCGAGCCCTTCGATCCAGCGCGCCGCCGGCCGGGGCGCGGCGAAATTCACATAGATTCCGTCAGCCTGCTCCTTGGGCCAACAGGCGCCGTCACCGACCGCGACCTCGACATTGGCATGCCGCGACAGCGACGCGCGAGCCCGCGCCGCCAATGCGGCGTTGAACTCGATGGCGGTGATACGCCCCGAGGGCCCGACCATCTCGGCGAGCACGGCGCTGTAATAGCCACTCCCCGCGCCGACATGGACGATGTGCTCGCCGGGCTTCGGATCCAGCGCATCGAGCAGTTTGGCATGCAGAGACGGACTGCCGTTGTTGACGCCGCGCGCCCGATCGAGCGCGACAACGAAATCCTGATAGAGCACCGCCGGATCGGCATCCGGCAAAACGTGATACCCGACCGACGGCAAGACGGCGGTCCACGGCGCAGCTCCAACGAAGTCCTCGCGCGGCACGGCCGCGAAGGCGGCAGCCACCGCGGCGTTCCCGACACCCGCGACCGCCAGCATCTGCCGAGCGAACGCGCGCCGCACCACGGCCAGTTCGGCCGGCGAAAAGGATGAGGCGCCGGCCCTATCGGCCGACGCGAGGGTTGACGGGACCGGCAACAAGCATCGCCCTCCTGGATTACGGCGCTCCGGGCGGCAACATCCGACCGCCATGACCGATATATTCGCCGACAATGCCGCGGCAGTTTCGCCCGACGCCACCATGCCCGGCAAGACTATCGCACGACACGGCCGGCGGCGACCTCGCGCCGGCCGGATTTCCCGGCGGCGGCAACAAGCATCCATCATCAACGCGCCGTCACATGATCTGCGCGAATTCCAAAATCAATGGAGAGACACCGCCTGGAGCATGATTTGCCGAGGTTGCATCGGAAGCTGCTATCTTCCGGTGGCGCGCAGTTTTTTCCCAGAGTCCAACCGGAAACGCGCGTCATCGTCCGCGAAGGCGGACGATCCCGCATTCCGTGCAAGCGTATGGGACATCCGAATCCAACACGGAATATTGGATGCTCCGCCCGCGCGGAGCATGACGGCTTTCGCGTTGCATACTATCTGCGTCGGTTGCATCGGATAGCACGCGCGAACTGGACCAGGAACAGGTAATCCTGCACGAGGTAGGTGCGGAACGCCGCTTGCGGCAGCGTGCCGGCGCCCATCTGGCGCACGAAGTCATGGCCGACGTAGCTGTGCCAATCAGCGACGGTTGCAGCCTTCAGTCGATCGAAGATATCCATCGCTCAACCCTCGTTCTCGTAAGCTGCGTCGAAGACGTGCGCTCCAGCGTGACGGCCCGAAGGAAGAAGTGCTCGAGCCGCGACCGGCTAACACGCCGTGTCACGTCATCGACGTCTGAGACCGGGTCAACCCTGCCAAGGGTTGACCACGACGACGCCAGTGCCCTCGAAGTCCCGGACGTTGCGCGTCGCCACGGTCAAGCCGCGGACAAGCGCCGTCACGGCGATCAGCGCGTCGACCTCGTTGCGCCGATCGGGAATGTGCAGATGCGCGCAGCGCGTCGCGATCTGGTCGTCGGCGGCCAGGATGCGTCCGGCAAATTCCGGTCGGACATGATTGTCCAGCCAGGCGCGCAGACGCGCGCCCTGCGCGGCGTCGCGGCGTTGGATGGCGAGCACGCCGCGTTCCAGCTCAAGGATGGTGATGGCCGAGATGAAAAAGCTCTCCGCGTCCTCCGCGTCGACCCATGCGGCGACCCTGGCATCGGCCTTTCCGTCGCCGATCTTGCGCAGTTCAGAGACGACGTTGGTGTCGAGCAGATAACTCAAGACAGATCGACCCCGCGCGGTGCGATTTCGACACGCGGCGGATCGAAGTCGATGTCCGAGAGGCCCGGCATGGCGAGGGCTTGCGTCAAACGGCGACGCTTGCCGCTGAGGCGGCGGAACTCGTCATAGGTCATCAGCACATGGGAGGGCTTACCCCGGTCGGTGATGACGACCGGGCCTTTCTGTGCGGCCTTCTTGGCGCTGCTGACGTCATGGTTCAACTCGCGGCTGGAAAGAGTGGTGATGGTCATGTCACACCTTCATGTAGGTAAGTGCCTACATAGGACGCCTGACAGCCAAATGCAAGGTTGATCGCAGCGACGTGACCGACCGGCGCAAATAGTTCACATTCCCAACGAACTGGGTTGCTTAAAATGCGGCGTCCAAGCTTTGCATGCGGAGCCAGATGGCGAAACCTTGTAGCCGCACATCGGATTCGCGCTTCCGTCCATAATTCGTTCCCCGAAGACGAACACTTCGAATTGGAATCATTCTTCGTGGGTTTGATGCGCTGCGCTGCTGACTTTTTTGGAGGTCCGCCGCACCACCGCAGTTGCCACTTCCCCAACAGCGGATGCGCAAGATTCCGCTGTTGGGGCCTGACAGCCGGACTTTGATGAGCTTTCGCATGAAAGCCTACCAGATTAGGCGGATGGTCGCTCAGCCCGGTCGCGGTGCGGCTTGCCGTGGCGAACAGCCTGCGTGTGCGATGCTGCCAGCCACCGGCGACGGCAACCAGATCACTGGGGGCAGCCGCGCGGTTCGTCGCGTATGTTGTCGATGTCCCCGCGTACCGCGCGATGCCCTGCTCGTCGAGCGCGCGGTGCATGCGCTTGATGATGTCGTTGCGTGCCCCAAGTTCGCGTAGCGTCGGCTCCGCATCTTTGGCCATGACCCATTGGCCGGGGCCGATAGTCTCGGCAAGGCCGAGGTGTTCGAGGTGGCGCAATCGTCCGACCTTCTGCGTCAAGCATGCGTCAGGCTGCCGGTCTGGTGACGGCGCCACGTCGATCACGCCCCGCTCGTTGGCGTCGCGGACAAGCTGGCGGTCGAGCTGGGTCCAGCGTTCAGCCTCCACCTGGCGGGCCAGCGCACGGCTGATGTCGAAATCGGTGCGCGGTCCAAGTTCTTGGGTGATGAGATCCTGCGCACGATCGCGCATCCCGCTCTTGATATAATCGCGGTCGATCACGAGGTCGCGGCCATCATCGGCGCGGCCGCACACAATGACATGGACGTGGGGATTGTCGGTGTTCCAGTGATCGACGGCGACCCATTCCAGTTTCGTGCCGAGGTCTTTTTCCATCTGCGTCATCAGCTCGCGGGTAAACCGCTTCAGATCCTCCATGTCGGTTGCGTCTTCGGGCGAGACGATGAAACGGAAATGGTGGCGGTCATCCTTGCAGCGCTCGGTGAACTCCTTGACGTTGGTGTCATCGGTTTCGACTCCGAATATCTTCGCGCGCTCGCCGTCGCGGGTGACGCCGTCGCGGCGAAGGTAGTTGAGGTGCCGGGCAAGCGGACCGCGCTGAGCCCTATTGCGAACCACGAGCGCCTTGACGGTGCAGAAGCGCGTACGGCTGGTGATGAGGCGGTTGGCCCGGATGCCGGCGACGCGGCCACGCGCGAAATGCGGTCCACGCCCCGATGTGATCTTGCCCGAGCGCGAGACGCGGCCGCCGGCCTTCTGCGCGGCGGCAAGCGCCTGGGCGACGAAAGGCAACGCGCGCTGCGCTCGCGATGAGCGGATGCGGCCTGGACGGACGCGGAAATCGTCATCGCGTTTCATGATTGAACCCGCGATGTGCGATATTCGCTGAAATCATTCGGGAAATGGAAGACGCGCACATCGCGGCAATGAGCCGCGATGTGCAGAAAAATGGAGAAAGCAGAACCAAAACAACCGACCGTCCAAGCCGCTATGTGCGGCTTTTTATCTTGCCTTCCTGCGGTTGTTGCCCGGGGACCCCCACGGCTTCTTGCACATTCTACGATTGCGGACGCCGCGAAGCGTGGAAACACGATGCTCATCGCTGTTCTCCATCGGTGCGCGGCCTTCGCACGAAGATGCCATCTGAGGGCGGCACGAGCGCCGACAGATCGACGATCGCAGGTGCGCTCAATGGCCGGCCGGAAGGATGATCGGGTGTCTTGGAATCGTCGTCGGAATGGACGCTGGATCGTCCGACAAAGATCGGTCCACGCGACCATAATGCGCGCGATGCGATGCCGGCCAGGTGCATGACGGGGACCTCGCCATCGATCATCGGCGCGATCTTCGCGACGTATTCGATAGTCTCGGCCGGCAGCGCGCGGCCGTTTGTAAGATGCGCGTCATAGCGCTTCGGTCCGGCGTTATAGGCGGCGAGCATCGCGGCGATCGAGCCATAGCGATCGTGCATCTCGCGCAGATAAGCCGCGCCGGCCATGATGTTGGCGCGCGGCTGCCAAGGGTCGCGGCCGAGTGCGTAGCGCGCACTCAGTTCGTTCCATGCCTTTGGCATGATCTGCATCAGGCCCATCGCGCCCTTGGGCGATCGCGCAGTCCGATCGCCGGAGCTTTCGACGGCCATGACCGCGCGTATCCAGCGTTCGGGAATGGCGAAGCGCTTCGCCGCCTCGGCGATGTGCGCCGCCCACGGATCGACTGTTTCGATAGTCGAGACGCGACGTGTGGGCGGCGGATCGGCCGATGCAGACGATGCGGCGGCAACGATCGTGCCGCACGCGATCAACGTCACCATGATCGACGACAGGACGGCGCGAAAGCCGCCGTTCCGATACGCCATCAGCTTGTCATCGTGCTCGCTTCGGTCAAGGGCAAGGCTTCGCCGGCGGCTAACGTTTTCCGGACGGACATCGTCCAGCGACGTGTCGCGCAACCGGAAAACTGGCCGCCCTTGACCTTCGCTGCGCGCGACGGCCGCCTGACGGGCGATCGGGTCGGAGGGATGATCCGCGATCCGATCGATCAGAGGGATGACGGCAGATAAGGATCGGAGTGACACGCGCATCGTCTCAACCGTGCCTGTCCGGCTTTTCGCCTCGGCTCGTCTTGCCGTTAGTGAGATCGACGATGAAGCCACTGGCGAGACGCACGCCGAACGCCACGTCGTCCAATCGGTAGTTGTTGTTGTTGCCTCTGAGGCGATAGCCGGCGTCCTCCACGACGCGCACGTCGAACCATCGATGCGGTGCGGTCTGGCCCCAGTATTTGCTGCGTCGTTTGATGCGCGCCACGAGCTGCTGGTCCATCATGTCAGTCTCCGTTTGGATGAAAGGCGGACAGGAATGGCCTCAGCCCTTGTCCTCGCGCTTCGGCGGCCGGTTCCAGATCATGTTCCAGACCTTGGCATCGGCCTCGGACTGGAACAGCGCGGCGCGCAGCGGCTGCATAAGCGTCGGATCGTCGACGACGATCGAGAGATAGTCGCCAGCCTTCTCGCCGCTGCGGCTCCAGGCAGCCCCGACTTCGAGGTCATTGGCGGCGAAGATGCGATGATCCGGCGCGTTATCCGCTTCGGATTTCTCGGCCGGGCGAATGGTCAGCTCGACGTCGAGGGCGAGCGTGCGGATGCGGCCGCTGAAGCCGGCTTTGGTCTTCGTGAAAGTGCCGATCTGGGGCATTGCGATAGTCCTTTCGTGGTTGGAGAAGCGAGCCGTCACGGCTCGTCGGAAATCGGCGCGCGGATGGATTCCGCGGCCGGATTGCTGTCGTCGGTCGTCCAGACGGAAATGGCGCGGCCGACGATGGTGCTGACGGGAAGCGGCCCGAAGTAACGGCTGTCGAAGCTGTCGGGGCTGCCCCAATTCATGAAGAAGGCTTCGCCGTCATGGAGCGTGCGGCAGCCCTGCCAGTCGGGCAGCGGTCGGCCGCGCCTGTCGCGCGCGAGCGCCTGCCCGTAGATGCCGTCATAGGCGATGATGGCGCTGCCACGCCGGCAGACGGTCGCCCCGCCGAGCGCCAGCACACGCTTGATGAGCGGCAGGCCGCGCGGCAGATAGCGGCGCTCGTCGAGAAATGCTACAAGCTCTGCGGGCGGCATGACGACAGCGAGATCGGTGACGGCAACGTGGTTGCCGGGCACGATCCGGTAGAGCCCGACCGGCACGCTGGCGGATGCGTTCCAGATGAAGCGGATGTCCGGAGGACTCCAGGTTGGCGCGACGATCAGCGCTACACCGACGACCGCCGAAAGAAGCGTTGCGCGGCGCGCGGTCATCGCAGCACCTCGCGGCGGCGCAGCCAGGCGCGATGCTGCGCGGTCGAATAGACGCGGAACGGCTCGTTGACGCTGATGCGATGGCTGAGATGCCGCCAGTGCTCCGGTGCGACGTCGGCGGGGTCGATGCCGAGCGCTTCGATGGCGTCGATCGCGTCAAGCACGCGCTCGACCTTCGGCCAGCCGCTGATGCGCAACAGGATGTCGCCGCCCGGCCGGACGAAGGGCAGCGTCTGATTAGGCTCGCCACTTCTGACAGACCGAACGATGTCGATCCGCGAGATGATGGTGCCGTATTCGTTGGCCGCCCAGCGGACGAAGGCGAACACGCTGCCCGGCGCGAAACTGACGATCCGCCGATGACGGTCGAGACGCTGTTCGTCGACGATGCAGCCGAAACGGATGCGATACTCGATACGCTTTTCGCGCCATGTCAGTTCGACCAGCGTGTGGTCGCCCGGTTGACTGATTGCGCGCAGGCCCGCCGTCATGGCTGCGCTCCTTCAACGAGCGGCAGAACCGATGCGATGCGCGCCTGCGCAAGGTCGGCCATGCCGGCGTCGATCTCGCAGCCGAGATAGCGGCGACCGGCGAGCCGACAGGCTTCGCCGGCCGCGCCGGAACCGGCGAACCAGTCGCCCACGAGGCCACCTTGTGGGCAGCTCGTGCGGATCAGAATCTCGATCAGGCCGGAAGGCTTCTCGGTCGGATGGATCGCCGTGCCGTGGCAGTTGCGCGCGTAGATGACGGAGCGCATCAGACGCGGCCCGCCGTCCTCGCTGACATAGTGGCCGGCGTCGATTTGGCCGGTGTGCGGAGGCCGCATCTTGCGGCGCACGGTGCGCGCCGTCGCATCCGGCGTCGTCTGCACGTCGTTGTAAACGGCGCTCCACGGCGCGTCCGCGCGATAGAACTGCGCGACCAACTCATGGACGCGCTTGAAGCAATCGGCATGAAAGCTCGTGCCGTTCTGCTTCTCCCACACGATTTCCTGCGCGCAGCGCAGGCCGGCATGGGTGAACTGCGCGGCGGTCGCCATGAAGCTGCGCAGCGAGCCGAACACCCAGAGCGAGCCCGACGGTTTCAGCGCGGCGCAGGCGAGCGGCAGCCAGCCGTCGACGCGGCGATCCCAGGCGAGCGACGTGTCGCCATAGGGCGGATCAGCCAGGATCAGATCGAATGGACCCTGCGCCGGCATCACATCGCGGCAATCGCCGACCAGGATCGTCATGATGCGATCCTCGCCGGCAGCGCGTTGGCCGATCCTGGGCGATTTGTGGTGCGGGCCGCGCATCCACAATTCCGCGATTTGGCGGGCGGCGTTAGCAAGAGTTCGAAGGACTCTGAGTTAGGGAAGTTAGAGGGGGCGGAATCCGCCTTGTTACGCCAGATAGTTACGGGCTGCGCGCGTTCCCAATAGTACGGGTCCGTCCACACCTTTTGCACCGGGACGGGACACACTCATCGCACCCGTCTCCTCCGCCTGCGCGGCGTGACGGCGCCATCGGCATCCGTTGGTCGGAAAACCAGGCGCTGCTGGCCATCGGGATCGTCAATCAGCGTCAGGTGGTAGCCGGGCAGCGGCTGGCGCTGGACGATGGCACGCAGCTCGAAGCGGAAGCGGCGCAGCGGCGACAGGCTGCCGGACTTCAGATGCAGATGCGGCAGGTCGAAGCTCCAGCCGTGCATCTGCCGGCCGCCATGCTTGCGCACGAGGCGATACAGCCAGCGCTCGAGCCCGCCGGTGAGATCGAAATAGGCGCGGTCGATGGTGAGGATCAGCGCGTCGTCGAGGACGCCGGCATAGAACCAGTCCGGCAGGATCAGTTCGATGCCGAGCGGCCGTCCGGTCGCGTCGAGACGTTCCTTCCGTTCATTGATCCAGGAGAAACGATGCCGCCGCCGCTCGGACGGCTGGCGGATCGAGGTGACGACGGTGGTGGATTGCAGCCGGTCGAGTGCCGCCTTTAGGCGGTCATAGCTCAGGCCGGAATCGCTGCGGCCGATAAAGGCGAGGATCTCATACGGCGTTGCTGCCATCAGGCGCGACGTACGCAGGCCGCGGTCGCGTGCATCGACAATCTGGCTCGCGGCCCAGATCAGCACATCCGCGTCCCAGATCGTGGCCATGCCATGCTCGGCGGTCGCCTCGACCCGGATCGACACCTCGCCCATGTGGAAGTCGATCGGCGTCACGCGGCGGACTTTGGCGAGCGAGAAGAACGGCCAGGACATGAGGTCCTGCGCGTCGCGCGCGGCGATATCGCCGGAACGCGCCCGAAAGAGTTCGAGTTGTTGATCGTCGTATGGGCGACGCACGGACATGGCGGCGATCAGCGCGCTGTGCCGGCCGCATGGGCGGCAGCGGATTCAGCCGTGGACTGCCGCTCTGAGGCGTCGATCCATGCCTCGATGTCGGCGATGGTATAGACCACGCGGCCGCCGAGCTTGTGATAGACCGGCCCGGTGCCGTCGCAGCGATGCTTCTCAAGCGTGCGTGGTGAGAGACCGAGAAGGCGCGCAGCTTCGGGCGTTCGCACGAAGCGCGGCCAAGTCTTCTCGGTCTTCTCCAACATTGGGGGCCTCCGTCGCAGCCGCCGCCAAAACGGCGAGTCGAATGCGACGATGGCGAAGAATCAGCGGTTCGGCGGAGTGACAAAAATCGGGGGTCTCTAGGGAAAGTGTCCCCCCTCCGGGGTGGATCGATCCGCGTTAGAGGTCGGTATCGCGCGGCGTGAGCCAGCGCAGATAGCCGCCCTCGATCATGTCGCGGCAGGCTGTCAGGATGCGCGCGAGCTGGCGCCGTTCCGGCGCGTTCTTCCAGTCGATGGCGCGCAGCGCTTCGACATTCTTGTTGAGGAGAAGTCCGGCGACGATGCGACGTGACGCGCCGGATTCAACGCCGTCCCAGGCGCGCAGCATCAGCGCCGCGCGATGAAGCTGGAATCGAGACAGGCGCTACGCGCGCGGCCAATGGCCCGCGCGGTGTCCCTCCAACTGCCGCACGAAGCGGCCGGCATTGCGATGACGCCACCAGAAATACGGATCGACCGGGAGGACGATCGCCGCGTGGACCGTCTCCGCGCCGGTCTCGAACCAAAGCTGGTGATCGCCTTGGCCATCCGCGGCGATGGCGTGCAAGCCATCGCGGGTCAATTCGCCAAGGATGGGCAGCGTCCGCGCATCAGGCAGCGAAGAAGCTGCAAAGCCGTCGGGAGCAGCCGTGACAATAAGGACCGCAGGGAACAGTGTCGGCTGCCAGGTCGGACGAGCGACGAAGGCCGATACAGCGGGGTCCGCCGGGAAACGCCACCCCCCAGCGGCGCGAGAGGCGGTCAATGGCTTCCGTCCTCGTCGTGCCGCCGGCGGCGATCTCCGTCAGCGCTGTCGCGTAGTCCTGCCGGTATTGTCCGTTGCGGCGGAGAAATTCGAAACTCACGCCACCACGGTCGAGGTGGCCCAATTCATTCTCGAATTGCGGCGATCGCCAGTCTTGAAGCGGCTCCATGTTGTTTCCTCCCAGCCCGATTTTTGGGAATGATTCGAGTATCGAGGCGCTGGGAAGAGCTGCAACGCAGATAATCGGAATGCGAAGCGGTTGCCGGACGAGCAATCATGAGTTGCATACCCGATGGCGAACTAGCGCGGGGCTCACTGCATCCGAGGCTGGTGCGTGTCGATGAACTGGTCGACGCCGTGCCTTCGGCGTTGCGTGGACGATCGAACCTTCGGGCTCGGGTGTCGAAATTCCTGAAGGACGAGATCGGCGCCGTCAGCCATGGTGGGATATTCCGGCCGATATCGCGCTGCTGCGCGGCTACGGCTCCGAGGCGAAATTGACGACGGCCGGCGTGCTCCTGCTCCTCGGCTACATCCCGGTGCGCGGCAGGACCACGACCGTCTATCGCCGCAGCGATATATGGGGGGAAGACCTCGACCGGCTCTCTCGCATCGAGCCCATTGTCTACCAATGAGGAATTTCCCTACACCAAGCCGCTGGACGATCAGGGGCGGCCCCTCGGTGGCGTCAGCAGGGCCGCCGGCGTCGTCTTGAGGCAGTCGGCCAGCCTGACGATCAGGTCGAGCGACGGATTGCGCAAGGCCCGCTCGATCCCGGAGATGTATGTTCGGTCGATCTCCGCCTCCAGGGCAAGCGCCTCCTGCGACAGGAGGAGGTTTCTTCTCGCCGCCTTCACGTTTTGCGCCAGGGCTCTCCGGTAGTCCGCCATGCTTGCATGGCGTCGGAATGTGGACTTATCGTCCACGGACTCAGCGTCACATTTTTGGTTCGTGAGATGCCTTGTAGACGATAATCTACAGACCGAAACCGAGCCGGTGGACGCCCTTGGACCTCATCTCGACCGCCACGACGTGGATTTATACGGGTATCGCCACCTGGTACGGGGCGGCGGTGGTCGGCGGCGTCTTCATCCTGATCGCCGAGCGGTTCGACCGCAGGCGCGAGCCGTCCAACGCCGACGTTCGGCGTGCCGCCTCCCGTTATCGCCAGCGCTACGGCGCGGATGCCTTCCATGCGATCGGCGACCACATGCTGGCGGCGTCCTTCGCGCCGGACGGCCGGCACAGGCGGTTCCTCAAGCGGGTATCGGCCGAGCTTCTGGCCACGGCCGTCACGGATGAGGACCGATCCCGCGCCATCGAGCCCTGAAGATTTTCCCGCCCGGCCCGGCTCGCGGATGCAGGCAACCGCGACAGCATGGTCCCGGCGGCATCCCGCCGCCAGGAGACAGGACCATGACCAAGACGAAGAAGCCAAGCGCGAGGGAATTGCCGCTGGTCAAGCGGCGCATCATTGCCTTGCTGGAGAAGACCGAGGCCAACGGCTGCACGCCGGGCGAGGCCGCAGCCGCCTTCGAGAAGGCGGAGGAACTGGTGGCCAAATACAAGCTCGACCCGGGTGCATTCCGGTGGCCGCCGAGGCCCTCGACGCCGTTCGGCTCGGCGAGGTCGGGCCCGGGTGTGCCGAAGCAGCCACGGGCCTCCGCGTCCGGCCGTGGACGCGGCATCGGCCAACTCGCCGAGCGGCTGATCGTCGAGCACCCGGACTGGACCTACCGGCGCATCGCCGAGGAGGTGAACGCGCGGATCGACGGAGCGAGGACCAGCGAGAAGTCCGTCAGGTGGTATGCAAGCCAGATGCGGAGGCGTACATCGTCATAAATTTAGCTAGGCTAGCTTAGCAGTTTGAACTCAACTCCGAGATCCCAGGCACTAATGCTGCTCAGCCAAGTCTGCGTCGAAATCTGATGCGGCGCTCTGATTCCTCAATGAGATCGTATGGTGCCCAAGTCATATCTTCGACCAATCGTTCTCGGTCGCTTATGAGGTGCGCGATACTGTCGAAGTAGCCAAAGTGTCCGACAAAATGCCTGTTGAGCCCTCGCGCCGTTGTTTCATCGATCTCGATATTTACAAAGCCGTCGCCAAAATCACCCTGAACAAGAATCGCCACTGTCCTGGGATCAAGGGCAAGGACAAGCTGAAAGGGAGTCATACCCGGAAGCGGCAGATCAAATGCGGAATGAGGTGGCGCCGCGATAGCCATAACGGGCGCACTGAGTGTTCGGATCGGGATGGGTGAGCGGCAGATCGTCAGACCCGACCTTGCAAAGTCATTCCTTGTCCAACCTGCGGAGAGCGACATCAAATTGTGCATCGCCTTCGCTTCATTGGGATGCGCGCGCAGGTAAGCGTAATGCTCTCGTTCTTCGTCTGTGAAAGCCATTGGGCTGCTCGCAATTGCAGCCATATGAGCTAGCTCCGTTGTCGTCTGCCTGTATTTGTCAATCGGCTTACAAATTTGACCCCGTATCGGCGTCCAATTTTGACCCCTTCGCGCGGCGTGATTTGAGGGTAGCGCTCGACTCGTCGGAGCTGGCCGGGATTGCGGAGACGAGACGAGCGCGGGCGGCGTGATCGTCGTCGCGGCTTTTGAAGCGCCAGCTGTCGTTGCCGGTCTCGACGATGTCGCAGTGGTGGGTCAACCGATCGAGCAGCGCGGTGGTCATCTTGGCGTCGCCGAACACGCTGGGCCATTCGCCGAAGGCGAGATTGGTAGTGACGATGACGGAAGCGCGCTCATAGAGCCGACTGACGAGATGGAACAGAAGCTGGCCGCCGGATTGGGCGAAGGGCAGATATCCGAGTTCGTCCAGCACGATGAAGTCCATCCGGGTCAGATGTTCGGCAAGCCGGCCCTGACGTCCGTTACGGGTCTCGATCTCGAGGCGGTTGACGAGGTCGACCACGTTGTAGAAGCGACCGCGGGCGCCGGATCGGATGCAGCTTCTGGCGATTGCGATGGCCAGGTGGGTTTTGCCCGTGCCGGTGCCGCCGACGAGCACGACGTTGCGCTGCTGGGCGATGAAGCCGCCGACGGCGAGATCGTTGACGAGCGTCTGATTGATCGGCGTGCCTTCGAACTGGAAGTCGTCGAGATCCTTGGCCAACGGCAGCTTGGCGATGGTGAGCTGGTACTTGATCGACCGCGCCTGCTTCTCGTTGATCTCGGCGCTGAGCAGGTCGCCGACGATGCGCTGAGGTTCGTGCTGGCGCTTGACGGCCGTCGCCATGATCTCGTCGAAGGCAGCCCTCATGCCGTAGAGTTTGAGCTCGCCCATGAGGTCGAAGATTTGGGTTCGTTCCATCAGATGGTCCTCCGGAGGTTGTCGTAGCGGGCGCAATCGGCGATCGGCGCATGGCGGAGCGTCAGTGCCGCCGGCGTCATGATGTTGGCCGGTGCAGCGGGTTCGCGTTGGCGAGCCAGGATGTTGAGAACGACGTCAGCGGAATGGACGCCGTGACCAAGCGCCTCGGCGCAGGCGGCTTCGACCGCCGACAAACCGTCAGTCAGCACCGCATTGAGGATGTCGACCATCTGTCGATTGCCGTCGTCGGTGCTGGCGAGCCTGCGCCGGATCCGTTCGATCGCGGCCGGCAGCACCCAGTCCTTGAAGGGTGCGCCGTTACGCAAGGCCCCGGGTTTGCGCGCGAGCACCGGCACGTAGTGCCAGGGATCGTAGGTCGTCTCGCCGCGTCCGAACGACCGCGGATGCTCCGCAACGATCCGTCCATCCTGACGGATGACGATACGGTCGGCATAGGCTTGAACCTCGACCGGACGTCCGACGGCGCTGGCCGCGACCGAGTATTTGTTATTGTCGAAGCGCACCAGGCAGGTTTTGGAGACCGATGCCGGCACCGCATGGAATCCGTCGAACCGACCGGCATAGGGAACGAGCTTCGGCCGTTCGGCTTCGAACACATCCCAGATCGTCTGATCGGACAGCTCCGGATGCCGATGCGCCTTGGCGTAGGCGATGCATTTGTCGAGCAGCCAGGCGTTGAGTTCGTCCAGCTTTTTGAACCGCAGCCGCGGCGTGAAGAAGCGTTCCCGGACCAACCCGACCTGGTTCTCCACCTGGCCCTTCTCCCAGCCCGACGCCGGCGTGCAGGCGACCGGGTCGACGAGATAGTGGCTGCACATCTGCAGGAAGCGGCGATTGTAGCGGCGATCCTTGCCGACGAAGATCGTCTCCACCGCCGTCTTCATGTTGTCGTAGATGCCGCGACTGCAGGTGCCCTTGAACAGTGCGAACGCCCGGTCGTGGGCGTCGAACACCATCTCCTGCGTCTCGCGCGGATAGGCGCGCACGAACAGCATGCGGCTATGACACAGCCGGACGTGGGCGACCTTCACGAGTACCGTCACGCCGTTGAGGAGAACGATCTCGTGGCTCCAGTCGAACTGATAGGCTTCTCCTGGCGCAAAACTCAGCGGGACATAGGCCGCCGCCGTCGATTGCCCGCGCTCCTTGCTCCAGCGCCTGGCGTAACGCCGCACGGCATCGTAGCCGCCGTCATAGCCGCGTCCGCGCAACTCTTCGAAGATCCGGATCAGCGTCAGTTGTTCGCGCGCGGATTTGGCTGCGTTCGCCGCCAGCAGTTCATCGAGTTCCGCCGCCCATCGTCCAAGCTTGGGCCGCGGCTGCACCTGACGCTCATACTCGAACGAAGTCTCTCCGGATCTCAGCACCTTCCGGACCGTGTTCCGCGACACCTTCAGGTCACGGGCGATCTCCTTGATCGTCTTGCCCTTGATGAAGTGCTCGCGCCGTATCCGCGCAATCGTCTCCACGATCAGCATCCCCGACCACCTGCTTCATGACAAAGCAGGCAGCGCAACAGCCAATCTATAGGGGGTCAATTTTGGACGCCGATCCCCCGGCTCAGGGGGTCACTATTGCAGGCCGAATAACACTCAGGGGCTTCGCAAGCGGCGATCTCTAGGATCGCCTTTGCTGCGCGCTGTACAGCGTTGATCTCGTTCTGGCGTTCGAAAGCTGTTTGATTCGCTTGATCGCCCCGGATAGCACGTAAAGCGCGGATCGTTCCCCGCCACCTTGCCTGCTCACGCCTTGCCGATTGGTAGTCGTGTGCGACCGTTGTTGTCAGGGCTATGCGATTGAAGCTGTGGATGTCACGAATGACCGAGCCCAACATTTCCTGCTTGTACCTCGCAAGAAATTCCCGGCACGGGTCTTCGCCTTCGATATCTATCCCGTCAGTCCTGCTCCGAAAGGTCCAGACCGACTGACATTTTACGAGGGACGAGGCGGAGAACGGGACTCGCTTGAATGATCGGACAAGTTGACGGCCCGCGAGACGTTCAAGCGGAATCTTGGCCTCAAAAGCATGGAGCCAGCGCCAATCCTTAGTGCCGATGATATCTGCAACGATCTGAGCAATTTCCGTCCTCGGTAATAGGTCTTCGCTAGGCTCGCTCAAAAGCTCTAACGCCGCTGCCACCAACTCAATCTCCGCAATATTTTCTGCCGATTGCAGGAAGGGTAGCCAGCGATCTTGAATAGCGATGGCACCGCTTACGCCATCGTCAGAACGGTGGATCGCGATGGTATCTCGGAGCGCCCCTACGGCCTTTCCGGACGGAATTCGTTCGAATGCCTGAGATTTTGGTATCTCCAAGGTGATACGCATGGGCCAGACCGGAAACCGATTAGGATAGCGCTCAATGATGGCTGGGCCAATTGTTCCTAACCATTGCAGAACTGCGTTCCATATCTGATAGCGCCACTCCTGGCTTTCTCCTTCGTTAGCCTGGGACTCGATCCACCAAGTGCGCCCAGCAACCGCCACCGCGCCGGACAAGCGGCCCTCGTTGATATCATCAACGCTCGCATAGATCGGAGGTGAGCCATCCTTTCCCCACTCGGTCCTTTGAACCACCCTGTGCTCGCTCCCAGGAGCCTCAAGGGCTCGATAATCGCGACGGGTCGTTCCTTCGATACGAGGTTCAAGGAGTTCGTTTGTGCCCATGCTAATCATGGTGGGAGGCGCGATGTCGGTAAAATGCTCGGGGATAAGATTGCCACCGGTGGCGCGGAAAAATCCAAATAGATTCAGGAGGCCATTAGCATTCACAAATGTGAAGCCGTCGGCACTCAGTCTGTCGTGCTGCTTTAGCAGTCTAACGATGTCCGTGAAATTTCCTCCGTCACATGCCCCGAGTACGGCAGCATCCGCGAAGGCCAGCGGAATAAACTGCCAGTTTTGCGGGGCTTTCTCGCCCCGAACAGGCGGCGCGAAACTGTGTGGTGCGCCCCATCCCGTCAGGAGCAATATCGTCGCGCTTTCTCGGCAATCTCCCTGATTTTCGAGAAAGCGCCAAAAGCGCGAAATGTCGTCTGCTATGAACTGATTGGTCTCCTGCGACAGGGGACGAACCGTTGCGAATCCGGCCTTCGGAAAATTATCGAAACTGGTTGGTATCTGCAAAACATGGAGATATCGACCGTGGTCATATTGCGTGACCATCCCGCGCAGAGAATATTTGACCGGTTCGGAAAGGCTTAGCCTCTGAATCGGCCAAAACCCGGTTGCTTCGGCGTGAATCTCCTGCCTATGCATTAGCTCATATTGCAATTGCTCGCCCATGCCGCCGTTGATTGCGGTGTTGACGAGAACACTCCGAACGGCAATCGACATGTTGTTAGGACTGACGACCAGAATCTCGTCGCAAAGCGCGATAAGCGGATGAAATTCCAGAGGTGTATCGCCTATCGCGCTGGTGCTGACGAACCGAAAGGTCCCTGCGTCCAATACAAAGGGGATGAGCGAAGCGGGCTCTACACCAAGCCTCTCCAAATCTTCGCGGCTAAATCGAACCCGTCGAGCAAACTGAGAGAGCGCCGTATCGTCCGGCAGCGCTATGCTCCCGAACGTGTCGCCTCCAGAAGGAGTACCGCGATCCACTTGCGCTCTCTGCGCGATTACGTCGCTTAGGATCAGAAGGGACCGCGCGGCATGCAACGCATCGCGCTTAACCGATGCGTCGGGCAGCATTTCAAAGGCCTCAATGAGCGTTTGCGTATAAGCGGTTGCCTGCTCCCATTGGCCCGGAAAGATTCGAAAGTTGCCTTGTTTCGTGGCAATCAGGTCGCAAAGCAAATCCTCGTTCGGATCCTCCAGCCGGTTTACGCCCGCTTGCGATAGACCTTCATTCAATGCTCGCTGGAAATCCAGTGATGTCGGCTTGTAAGTGCCTTCTGATTTACTCAAGACAAGTCTCGAGAGCCAATCGAACCTAATGCCATTCGCATGGAATTCGGGAACCGTGCACAGGCCGGATAACACAGCGGCGGCGTATTGTTTGTCCCACCCACTGATCTTCGACAACTCGACGTTCTCGGCAACAAACCCCTGCTCAGGAATTTCAGGCGGCGCCATACGCGCGAACAGTTCTTCCAGATCGATCTCACCACCTTTGGTTTCCATCGTCGTCGTATTGCCCCCGCAAGGCCGAACCTGCCGTCTTTATTGACACTAGTGGACTGTCGTGGTCCGTGACCAGTGCGTCAAATTTGAACCAAAGCGGAAGCGACTGTGCGTCGGTCTTTGTCACAAGGATTCTAGACTTCAACCCCATAAGTGGCGTCACGGAAGAGAAAGCTGTCCACCATCCTCTCGCGAGCGGGTCCGAACAGCGAGGTCGTCGCGAGCAGGTCCTCCATCTTGGGGTTATCTGCCCAAGGTTCGTCGACGACACACCAGTCGAGCTGAAAGTACTCACCGTCCTTCGATATCAAAAGTCCTACCCCGAGCCGGGTCTTCAGATCGTACTTGGCCGCCTCAGTGAACATTGCAACGGCATTTGCCCTCATCCTTGTTCCGTCCACGCCCGTCACCGGCCAATCCGGATCCATGCTGGCGACCATGAACGTGCAGTCGGTCTTTGGAAATGCGAACCTGAAAGCACGATGAGGTTTTCTTGCCTTACTGGCCTCTAGGGAGATGACAAGTCGAGTTTTGAATTCACGCCAGACAGATCGTGGAACACGAGCAAACTCCTCCATGATCCGATAGTAGTCGTAGCTTCTCTCGGGGTTGACGATATGACCTTGGAGGTCGCGCATGATATTTGAGAGATCGAACGCGTCGAGGTCCTGCACGAAGGCGCGCAACCGCCCGATTGATCCCGGCTCTGGCAAATCCTTCTCTGACAGGAACGCGACCATGATGTCGGGCTCCTCCACGACCGTTCCAGCCTCACGCAGCCGCGGCAGCACTGTTTCTCGATACTCAAAGTAGAGCCGTACATCGTCGGGAATTCGCAGTTTGTCTAAGATGCCGAGATAGTCATGTGCTGCCACGATGTGGATGAAGCCTACAGTGGTCGAGACGTGGAATTTGGTCGCCCAACAGTCCTCAGGCAGCGACCGTCCAGGGAGGAAAACGACGATCTTTTTGATGTCTTCAAGGTTGCCCCCTCTCACCGCAATCTCATGGCCTTGTCCGTTCGTGAGCAGAATCTTCTCATTCTCGGCCAAGTACCGCAACGATGCCTTGATTTGATCCGTCGCCTTCCCGAGCACCTTTCTCCGAAACCACTGGCGCTCGGTTTCGGGGTCCAACGTCCCTCAGTCCGTTCCTTGAGTTGGAACACAAGGGCTAACGAGCCGATTTTGACGATCCCGTCTGCCAACTCAACCTGCTGCTTCGGACGGGGGAAGAACCGCGTCTCCGAGAAGGTGAATTCTTTCCAGAACGTGGTGGCGTTGAGTTGAGCGGTGAATTCCTCGAGCGTCATGCGATATAGGATAGGCGGCGGCTGGCGAACGTTGAAGGGCTTGTCCGTGGCATTGGAATTGGTCCCAGCGGAGAGGGGCGAACTCCGGACCTTCGAGTTTACAAAATCACTAGCTGGATTGAGACCGACGGCAACGTATGCAATCCAGGCACCGAAAACGGTACTTATCCGGTACTTGCTCGAAGCGATGTCTCGGAGACCGAGATGGCCGGCGGCCTAAGCGCCTGATCCGACTCGATAAAGATGGCGCGCCCGAAAGGATTCGAACCTCTGACCCCCAGATTCGTAGTTCAAAAAGTCCCTTACGAGGCATTATCCGGCAGCACTTCTAACTTTCCGAATAAACATATTTTTATTTGTAATTCAATGGATTATCGCATATTCTCTTGTGGTGGCGTAGGGAGCCCGTTAGACACCCCATTCCGCCAAAACCGTTTCAAAAACCGTTTCAGAATCTCGGGAGCTCGCAAATGGCCGACATGCGTATCCCCTTGAACGATAAGACAGTCGAGCGTTTGCCACTGCCCGAAAAGGGACGCTACATTGTCCGAGATACCGACCAAAAGGGCTTCTTCCTGATGGTCGGAGCCCGAAAGAAGACCTTTATGGTCCAGGGCGACCTTCGCCAACAGGGCAAACGTGCCTCCACCATCCGCATCGCGATTGGCGATTCTAAGCAGCTCTCGACCCGTGCGGCGCGTGCAGCGGCCAAGGAATATCTGATCCAAATTAGTCGCGGCATACACCCCAAGAGCGACGAGAAAGCCACGAAGGCATCGACGATTGCTGACCTCGCAAACGAGCAAAAGCCCGGCCCGGTCGGGATCACCCTCAAAGAGGCGTGGGCCCGATACAAAATCGCAATGGAGCGCAAGAACCGGAGCGCGCGGACGATCGAGAGCTACCGCGATCACGTCGAGCGCATTTTCAAGGACTGGCTGGATACGCCTCTGAAACAACTTGGTGACGATCCGGGCCAGGTCTCCGCAAAGCACGACGCCATCAGTGAAAAGCATGGACCCTACATCGCGAATGGCAGCATGCGCACCTTCCGCGCCATCTACAATCACGCCCGCAAGACCAATCGCGAACTGCCGCCCGACAATCCCGTCGATAGCGTCGATTGGAATCACGAGAAGCGACGGGATACAGGGATGGGCGTCGCCGACTTGAAAGGCTGGTTCGTCGAGGCTGCGACACTTGACAATCCGATACGGCGCGAATTTCATCTGTTCACCCTCCTCTCGGCATCGCGTCCAACGGCCTTGAAAGAAGCTCGGCTCGAACATCTCGATCTGCGTCGTCGGGTTCTTCACATCCCGCGCCCGAAGGGAGGCGCCGATCGTGCCTTCGACATCCCGCTGTCCCGGCAGGCGATCAATTGCCTCATGCGCTCCATTCGGTTCGGCCGGCAGATGCACCCCTATGAGGCGAAAGACTGGCTGTTTCCTGCCGATGGTGCCGATGGTCATCTGGTCGAGCAGAAGGAAGATCGAGCGGTGCTGTCGAAGTGGGGCAACGAGCTACGCCAAACGTATCGCACTGTCGCAACCCCTGCCGGCGTCTCGGAACTCGACGCCCGCATGCTGATGAATCATTCGGTCCCCGGCGTGAATTCAGGGTACATCACGCGACACAAGCTGCTGGAGGATCATCTGCGCGCCCAACAGCAGGCGATCAGCAACACCATCTTTTCAGCACTCGGAAATACGTTGACGGCGCAACCAGAACTTCGCGACTGGCTAGGTCGCGGGGCCGCGCGACGGCAGGTTGCACGTGCGCGAGAGGCCTTCGAACAGCGGGAGGTAAAGGTTCCGCGAGTCAGGAAGGCGGCATAGGAGTGACCCGCCCGATCGCTTCCGGCCCGCTCCCGTCCACGTGACCTCGGGGATAAACACGGAACTGCCTCACGCTCAACCTGACCCATCCCGTGTCGCATTACGAGAATCGCCGCACGTTTAACTTGCAATGTTCGTCAATTAGACGTACATTTAAGCTATAAAACTGTTATCAGGTGAATTCTTATGTCAAGCAATCAGGCCCGATCCCCCCGAAACGTACCCGGCCGTGTCGAGCGGCTCGGGTTCCGGATTGATGAAGAGACCAAGGATCTCATCGAGCGCGCGGCTCATCTGTCGCAGCGCAAGGTGAGCGACTTCTGTGTCACTGCGCTCGCCGATACCGCACGCCGGACGATCGCCGAACATGAGACGCTCGTGCTCTCGAACCGTGATCGCGAGGCTTTCTTCAACGCGCTGATGAACCCGCCCGAACCGAGCGAAAGACTCACGCGCGCGATCGCCGAGCACAGGCGTCGCATTGCTTCCTGAACATGACGGACTCTCGATCGGACTTGAGAATCGAGCCGTTCTCCGCGGATCATGATCGCGATGGCTTTTCATGCGGCGTCGACAGCCTCGACCGGTATCTGCGGACGCAGGCGAGTCAGGACGTGCGGCGCAAGGCGAATGGTGTCTTCATCCTTGTGGAGTCCGAGGCGAACCGGACGGTGCTTGGTTATTACACGCTCTGCGCAACGGGCTTGCAACAGGGCGCCGTACCGGCCGCTGCCCGCAAATATGTGCCACGCTATCCGTTAGTGAGCGCCACGTTGATCGGGCGTCTTGCGGTTTCGGCCGCAAGGCAAGGAGAGCGTCTAGGAGGAATCCTTCTCGCCGACGCAGTGCAGCGAGCGTATGCGTCAGCCTCGACTGTTGGTTCGTCGATGCTCGTCGTTGACGCGATCAATGAGCGCGCCGCTGCCTTCTATGAGGGCAACGGCTTCGTGCGCCTGCCTGATTCCATGCGCCTGGTGCTACCCATGCACGTTATTGAGAAAATGCTGAAGGCTTGAGAGCCGGGTTCGAAGCAACCACGTAGACGGTGTTTCGCCTTCTGAAATCCTGACTTCCGCATTTGTGGTTTTGCGGGGGAAAGCCTTCCCCCTGGTCGGCACTGCGTTGCCGACACGCCCCCTTCTGCGGGGAGACCCTCGCAACGCCCCCCCTAAGAGTGAGAGTGCAGGCCGGGTGTGCCGTGACGGGTTGGCGTGGATATTGACGCGGACCCGGCAATGCAAGCTGTGGAAGCCGGCACCACCTTCCTCGCCGAACTCAGGGCTCTAACCGCTAATGATTGAGACGCTCAACGAGAGAAACAACACCGACGGCTCTACCTCAGTCACTGAGCGAGTACTTTACTCACACCGAGGGACTTAGGTTGCTAGGCTGCTTTCTGAACCACAAATTCGATTCGTCAATCGTTAGAGCTAGGCGGACTCTTCCAGCCCAACTGTCAATGCAAGGCAACGGAACACAATGGCAGAACCGACGGCTAAGACCATAAAGCGATTATTCGCTCTTTCCGGAAACACCTGCGCATTCCCAAGATGCACGCTGCCAATCATCGAAACCGCGGGTAACGTCACTGGCGAAATTTGTCATATCGCTGCTCGCAGCCCCGGAGGCCCTCGCTACGATCCTTCACAATCTGACAAAGGCCGGAACGATTCTGGCAACCTCCTCCTCTTGTGCAGACATCATCACAAAGTTGTCGACGGGGAGCCGCAGATCTATACGGTTGATGTTCTGCAAGACATGAAGACCATTCACGAAAGCGCCGCCGGCCGAGCCGAGCAACCGGCAGATCTCATATTCGCAAAGCTTCTCTTGAACGACCTCGACCGGATCACGATCGGCCAGAACAGCGGCAATATCGCGATCAACAGTCCCGGCGCCATTCAAGCGCACCAAGTCCATGTGCGCACCACCCGTCGCTCTATCAGCATTAATGCACCACCCGGAACGATCGGTTCTGATCAGGAAACCACGCGCTATGTGCAATATCTAATCGACCGATACAATAAATTTGCCGGTGCAGACCGGATGCGCGCGTCGAAATTCAGCTATGGCGCGATATCCAAGAACATTGAGAGCAATTTCGGTGCCCCTTGGCGGCTACTACCAATTGAGAAGTTCAATGCAGTTTGCGAGTATCTGCAACAGCGGATTAATCGAACGGTCGTAGCCAAATCGAATGCCGCTAAGGGAATGCGCGCCTATTCCACCTATATGGAGTTCAACACGAGATAGGCTCTCAAACATGATCTCCGGACACAAGAATCTACGGCTCAAGCTGCTGTTAACGGACCAGATTCGACAATGCTCGAGATCGATGACCATCGCGCGCCGGCGTGTCATCGACGCGGAGCTGTAATGCCTCTGAAGGCTAAGCTCGATGGCCGCGAAATAGTTTCTATCCTCTGCTCGGACGGGGACTGGTCAGAGGCGCAGCGTGCGTCAAAGGGGACAGAAAATCGGCTCCGTATGTCCTGCTGCGATGCCCCAGCTTATGCCAGCCACAGTCCGCTCGATCTGCGCTATTTTGCCCACAAGTCCGGCTACGATCGCTGCTCTTCCAGCGGCGAATCTGACGAACATGAGTCCTTGAAGGCCGCCGCGGCAAGAGCAGTTCAATCTCTGGTAGGATGGCAGGCAGATGTTGAGGTCTCAGGCGACGGCTGGCGCGCCGACGCTCTAGCCATACGCGGCAGCATCAAGATCGCAATCGAAGTCCAGCTTTCGGCGCAGGCAAAACGACGGACTGGGGCACGTAACGACAGATTCGAAGCCTCGGAGGTTTCCGCATTCTGGCTCAAAGGTCCGAGAAATCACTTCAACGATTTTGGCGACGGCCTACAAGCTCCCGTCCACGGAACCTCAATCCGAGAACAGATGGCAAGTGTCGGGGCGGCAGTCAGGGGCCTGCTCGGCGCCGTTGAGCGCCAAGTGGGGATGGCAAACGAACTTGCTCGACTCATCCGCACCATTCCTGGATGGAAGTACAAAATCGATCTACAGGGAACCATCCCGGCTTGCTTCGAACTGCAACACGAGGGCAAGCGACAACAGATTTTGCTCGGCGAGTTAGGCCCGTCGCTTTTACCGACGATTTTTCGTCCTGTTGACGGAAAACAGATCGGCGCAGATCAATTTGCCGGCGCCATCCTACAGTTGCGCGTCAATGCTCCGCATCTTCGCGGCTACCAAGCGTCGAGTTTCCAGCTCGCATCCGACGACCTTTCCAACTCGCTCGCGCGTCAGCTCCGTCCCATCCTCGAAGGTAGCAAGACCTGGCGAGGCAAGGAACACACCGAGGTTGTGCCAGGAGCCTTCGTGCATTACGCAGAAGAATGTTCAGACTGCAAAGCTCGTTTTCTCAGGATTACCCATCTCCTCATCGGACATCCTCGCCGACCGCGCACACTTCCCGTCAAAGTCGTGCGCGACGAGTGGCGCTGGTATGAACCGATCCTTTCGACAGCCGAAGCACTATCGAGGAAAGTCGGTCTTCCCTTGGGGCCATTGAGCGACGGCGGTGAAAGTGCATACTTCCAACCAAAGCGAGCCCGCCAGAAGTGCCCAGCGTGCGGAAAGCACGCCCCTGATCCTTTGGTCTCTGACGACGAGGTGCTCCGTGCGTGGCCTGGTCGTGACGAGCACTTCCGCTATCGCTTGCCCTTGCCCGGCAAAGGATGGGGCGCATCGGCTCGATGGGTAACGCAGCCGGCGCCTGACGCCGCCGCTTGGGACGCTCTGCTGGACACGAAACGTACCGAACGTCAACAAGAACGTGACGAAGAGCGCCGACGCGAAGAGTTAGCCGAAGCGGAGCGCAAACGCCGCCACGAAGAACTACAGCGACAAGCAGAAGAGCGACATCAACAACGTATTGCAGACGACTTGGCTCGCAAGGCGGCCGACGAGCAACGAGCCATAGAGGCGCGACGCCAAGCCGAAAAAGATCGTCAAATGCGCATGGTAACTCAACAGGGGGAGAGGAAGAGCAAGCTGCGCACTGCCGCGGAGACAGCGATCAGAGATAACGAGCGTCGCAATCTCTGGCTGACAACCGGCAACTCTCATCTACGATCTCTGGGTGATGCCGTTGCCCCACGACCAATCGAGGTCGCCGCCCAGAGCCAGGAAGGGTTGGAGAGAGCGCTGCAATTACTTCGATCAACTAAGTTCTGAGTGCCTGTCAGCACACAAACGAAGCTCAGCAACAAAACTAATTTTTCAGCAATCACGGCGGCGGCCAAGGGAGCTAGACTCTGTTCGAAAACCGATCATAGGCGGTGACACGAACTGTTCGAACGTCTACTTCATATTGGTATATTTCTCGCGCAAGGTAAGAGATTTCCGCTTCTTTCTCAGCGTCGGAAACATCAACATACCAAGATCTCGGCTTTCCGTTTTCTTCGCCATTCCAACGATATCCCCTCGCTTTTAGGAGGTCCTTGAATTCAAATGGTGAGTTCTCAGCCCAGATCCGCCAGGTCGGCAACCGCGCGCGCTCAAGCAGCTTTGCCAAGGCTGGCGCTCGTGCACGAGGTAACTCGCGTGCAAGCAACTCAATGGCGGCCAAGCAGTCATTCGCAGCTCGATGCCGGTCGTAAAAAAAGCCTAGAGCCATCGCGAGATAGGAGAGCTTCGCGCCCTCGAACCCTTCGGCTGCCCAGTCGATCTCCGACATAGAACACGCCCATGGCTTGGTTGAAAACACAGGGCTGAAGCGCTCCAGAAAGCGCCGATCGAACGCCGCATTGTGGGCTATGACTACAGCCGCCGGCGCAGCAAACATCGTGACTTCCGAGGGGTCAATCGACTTTCCCGCAACCATTGCATCCGTAATCCCCGTCAACACAGTGATTTCGGACGAAATCGGTTTGCTCGGCTCACGGAGACGGTCGAAAGGCTCCAGGACCTCTACAACCGTGCCATCAAGCGCGTATCGGAACGGCACCATCGCGAGTTCAATGATCTCATCCCGATCCGGATCGAGACCTGTCGTCTCAACATCGACCATAAGGCCCGTGCGTGTCTCAGCAACATCGAATCCTTCAACCGTGGGGCGAGGTCGAAGACGCCTAAGAACTCGATAGTCCGAGCTGGCTTCGAGCGCCGCAGCGAAAGCTTCCAAATCTGAGGCGTTGGTCATTAGTCGAAGACGTCTCCCGCACCTGCCTGCTGAATAGGCGCCACGCCAATAAGCACCTGAGCCGCGCGCCCTTGTTCGTGGAACCAAAGATCGCGGATTCTAGCGTCATCGCTTGCAGGAAGTGGATCAGCGTCGCGGACCTTGAATGTTGTCGGAAGATTGACAGAGGTCCCGAAAACCAAAGCATGCTGCTTTGGCAATGAGGGAAGTCGCTTTAGAACGGCATCTGAGATAAACGGTGTCATCTGCCGAATATGTGAGAGGTCATCTGGATTTTGGATTCGGTGGATCACGAAGTTTGAGCACTGCGAAAGCACCGTCTTCGATAACTCGCTCGGTCGCTGAGATGCGACCAAGAGGAAAAGGCCGTACTTTCGGCCCTCTTTCGCAATGCGCTCGAAGACGCGGCTCGCATCGATCGCATAGCGCGATGGAGTGGATGCAACGTAGCGATGCGCCTCTTCGAGAAGCAGATGGACAGGAAAGCGATTGCGTGGATCGGCTTGGCGAAGAAGACGAAACGACATCCGTGCCAGAACGGAAGCCACGAGTTCTACCACTTCATCTTCGACCGAGTTCATGTCGATGATGATGAGCTGATTTCGCTTTACCCAGTTTGCGTCATTTTGCACCAAACCCAAAAGCTGCGACAGAAAGGTGCCCATGGATGGATCATGACCACCACCCTGTAGATCGTGTCGCAGGAAAGCATATTCCGCCCGCTCTTCGAGCGATTTGAATCGGGTGATCATCTGGGAGCAGTAGTCGCGTATCTGCCGGTTTCCATGCGCTTCCTCATAGAGGATCGCGAGGTCCAGGGCTTCGCCAAGGGCAGAAAATTCAAATGGAAGAGACTTATAGGTAGGCATCTTCAGGCCATCGATAATGAACCCTCCTCCCTGTGCTCCACCAAGAAGGTAGTTTGTCAGCCCTTGGGGATTGGCCATCTGGCCGAAATTAATCCTGATGAACTGTGCAATCGTTGGATTATTAATTTGCTGAGTATTGAAGCGCTGAAGGAGGCCCACCATACGATCGTGTTTCGACGGACTCCCAGTGTCGTCACGCAGGATCTGACTGAGGCAGGTCGCTAAGATATGATTCTTGATACCATTGAGTTCCTGTGCGTTCCCTCCCGAAAACAGCGTCGATAGACCCAACGCCATACGCAGGATTGGCACCTGAGTGCGTTCGCTCGCCTGAAGGAGCAACTCCCATTCCGACTGTTCAAGAAACCAGTGGGGTAGCCGGAAACGGCCTTCGGCAGCGGTTCCATCGAGAACGACGTGGGAAACGCCGATTCCGTTGCCGTTCGCCAAGGGCGTCAACGCCCGAGCATACTCTCCATTGACGTCGAATATTACGAACGTCGCACCACGGGCATGATGCTCGTCGGGTTTATCGAACAGCGACTGAATCACGGATGCAACCGTGCAGGACTTCCCGCTGCCGGTATTTCCGAGGACCGCAGTATGACCTCCGAAGAAGTCATCAATTCGAACCTTCACATCGTAGCCGTCGAAAATAACGGACCGACCAATTGTCAACGCGCGGAATCGAGTTGCCTCCGGCGGGATAGGCGGGTGTCCTCCCCTCTTCGGAGCTGGCTCGCTTGGAACGTCCGTCTCAAACACGCGATCGAGTTCGGCGTCCAGAGCATAGAGCGCATCGGCGTAGAGCGACGGGAATATAGACACACCGAACCGAAATTTCTCGTCTAGTTTTTGGGGAAGCATCCCCACAGGTACGACATCCAGAAACTTCGCCGATGACGCCTTGTCCATATCACCATCGCGTCGATCTGAACTGCCGACATCTCGCTCGCGAAGCCCGACGACCTCTGCGACGACATACTCCGTCTGCGCTGGGATCATTAAAAAGGAGCCGAGGCGAGCCACGTAGTGGACGTCATCGAATCCGACGACCGTGAAGTTGTCGGTCCCAGCGTGCATCTCGACGACAAATTTATCGGCCGCAACGGAGACGACCTTGCCGATAGCCCGCTTTCGGTCGTCACGGCTCATTCTTGTTCCTCCTTCTTCTGAGAAGGAGCCATCGCATCCAGAACCTTGCGGACAGCCTCATCAATGCGTTCACTCGGTCGCTGAGGCATGAACTGCTCGATAATCGTATCGAAGTAATGCGCCTTGCGTCCCGCTTCCGGGCCTTCACCCCCTATGATCCAAATCCGGGGATCGTTGAGAGCTTTCAATTTGGCGATATCGCCATCGAGATTGGGGTCTACAAAGATAACCAGTCGGAACGTGGGTATCGTCAGCGCCTGATAGATGATGTTGTTGATATGCTCATCGCCGAATGCGTACCCCATCGTAAACAGAACGCTCTGTTCCCGGACGACCCGCGACTGGAATTCACGGAAAAGGTCGGCATAAGGCGATCCGAGGCTGGCATTCTGCTTCCCTGGCGTTGGATAAATCATGACCTTTCCGGGCACTTCGGAAGCCGCTGTTTCTCTAATCGGGAAGAGACCGTGATCGTCCTCCGTCCAACTTATCGAACCATGGATCTTGCAGAGATAAGCGAACCCATCGACTGCCGACCATTTTCGGCTTGTCAGATCGAGCTGCTCGGCTAACGCGTACCGAAAAGTCGCGGGATTGAAGCGGCGTTCGACAACACCGGAAAACCCGTTTGCATATGGCAGGCCAAGCCTATCCATAGCCGTCTCGTTGAAAAGATCATAATTGGTCGTGAACACCCAGGGCCGCGGCAGAGAACGGTCACGCAGAACGAGTTTCCGATAAAAAGTTTCATACAGATTCAGAACACCGCGATCACCGACGGCAAAGGCCCCTTTGGTGCATTTTTCCCACAGAAAAGCCTGAACCTTTTTTATGACCGACACCACGGCAATCAGTTGCTTTTTCGATACTTCAAGCGCGCTTCGCTCCAGCGCAAACCGCAGGCTGTGAAGCAGTTCCATCAGGCGTTCGAGATTACGAGCATATTCCTTCGCGCTGATATCAATGCCGAGTTGCTCGACGAACACCTTACGCTCCGCAATCGTGGGAAAGTCCGCAACATCCTCTTTGCGCGTTTTCGTGAATTCTGCGGCAAGCGGTGCCATGGTTGGAATACCAACCTCGGCATTGTTTACACGTAGCGACGAGCACCCCGCTCCGAGTAGGAAAGCGACATTTTTCGCGTTCAACGACTCCGCCAGAGCCTTACGAACAATATCGGCGCCTTCGACCCAATCATATTCGCGACTATCGGCGTCGCTCCCTCGAATGAAACGGAATGTCTGCTTTGGCTCTTCCGCTCCTCCTGGTTTGTCCAAATTTCCCTCCTGATCGTCCGGCTCAGGCTCATCATGTTCAAGGCCGAATTCAAAATCTTCAAGGACTCCATGCCCTCCCACATTCGTCTCATGACGGTTCTCAGCCCCTATGGGATATTCCCACAGCGACCATCTAAGCTCCCCCAACGCGGGATGCTCTAATATCGCTTCATAATGGATTTCCGGCCCCATCTGGCGTTCATCGCCGCCCACCGCATCCCAATCCAGTTCGTCACTCTCGATCTCATAGATCTCGCCAGTCGCCATGTGCCTGATGCGAGCTGCCCCCCTGCAATAAATGTTCACTATCCCCTCCAACGAGTCGCTTGCTAAACTATAGCCAAAACTCAGAAATTTGGACTTCATTCAGAGAACCGAGCCATAATTGCTCGGCTAGGTGGCTGTACATCCAGAATGCGCAGGCGGACGTCGAAAGGGGAATGGCTCCCGAACCATGATCGCCCTTCCTGCCGGTTCTTTCCGCATCGGAAAGCGCAACTAAATGCTCCGTGTCCTCACCGACTGGATCGAGCGCCGGCGACGGATGCGCCAACGCTGGCAGCAGGACGCCCGCGTCCTGATTACGCACCACGAACGCCAAGCCTATTATGAAGCGCAGCGCCTGGCCGCCCGTAGCCGCGCACAAGGGAACAGGCCTGAGTTCTGGCATTGGGCAAAGGTTGCTTCCGAGGTTGCGCGCCTGTTACCCGCTGCCGAGATGGACATGAAGGTCGTGGAGGCCATCGTCGACGAGGAAATGCGCGGATACCGGCGTTCCTGACGAGTGTGGGAGGGGAAAAGTCTTCCCCCTGGTCGGCACTCTCGTTGCCGACACACCCCCTTCTGCGGGGACCCCCGCAACGTCCCCGAAGGGCAAGAGCGTCGGCAGAAACCAACTGACGGATCGAGCAGTGATACAGTGATACGCCTGCACGGTAAGCTTCAGTGGAGTGGAGCAATCTCACGGATGAGATCGATGAGCAGGCGCAATGCAGTGGGGACTTGGCGGCGACCGGAATAATAGGCGTGAAACCCGCTGCCCATCGACGCCCAGTCGCTTAGCACGACCTTCAAGCTGCCACGATCCAAATACGGCCGGAGCACCGGTTCCGCGCCGTAGATCATGCCGACGCCGCTGAGGCCAAAGCCGATCGCCGCATGGCTTTCATCCACCGTTAGCGGGCCAGGTGTGGCGACCGCGACGGCCTCTTGTCCGCGCTCAAATTCCCACTGATAGATCTGGTCATTACCCAAGCGGATGCGGACACAGCGATGCTTGTGCAGATCGTGTGGCGTAGTAGGCGTACCGAAGCGTTCGAGATAGACGGGCGACGCGGCGGCAACCCAACGGATGTCCGGCGACAGCCGCTGCGCGATCATGTCTTCCGGCACGGTGCCGCCATAGCGGATACCGGCGTCGAAACCGCTCGCGATGACATCGATCAGGCGGTTGCTCACACTGATGTCGACCTCGACCTCTGGATAGCGGTCGACGAAGATCGGCATGACAGGGTCGAGCAGAAGCGGGACCGCATCCTCCAGAATGTTGATCCTGACGCGGCCCATCGGCGCATCCCGGAACCTGTTGAGGTTCTCCGCCGCGTCGCCAACGATCTGCAATGGACCTTCGATTGACGCCCGAAGCTCCGCCCCGGCGGCAGTGAGCGTCACGCTCCTCGTGGTTCTGTTCAACAATCGAACACCGCGCCGCGCTTCGAGTGCGGTGATGGCATGGCTCAGTGCC
Organism: Xanthobacteraceae bacterium; assembly: GCA_023954195.1. Lineage (GTDB taxonomy): Bacteria > Pseudomonadota > Alphaproteobacteria > Rhizobiales > Xanthobacteraceae > 62-47. Next base: position 111,765 of record JAMLIK010000003.1, on the reverse strand, counting down.
GAGGTCGTGACCCCCATTTCCAAGGCCGCGCGACGGAAATTGGAATGTCTGACGATAGCCAGGAAGTAGAGGAAATCGGCAAGATCGGTCCGGCTTAGCTGCATTGCATCACACTAACACGCTGTTGATCTGTGTTCATCAGTTCATTGCTTGCGAGGGCGCTAATCCGGATCGGCCCGACCGACTAAATGATGGCCATGCTCAATGCCTAGGGCGAGCGACTCGATTTGGAGCCCGGCCATCATGATCAAGCTCGCAATTGTCCTTGCCGCTGTCGTGTCGGCCACAGGTGCCGCCGCGGCACAGGAAGGAATCACGACCATGGACATCACCCGTAAAGCCGACCTCAAGACGGTCGACGGCCCGCCCGAATATTTCACCGGCAAGGTCACTGTCACCGGCGCATTCCAGCGCCCCGATCCATCGCGCGTGAGTGGCGGGATCGTCCACTTCGAACCCGGCGCTCGCACTGCCTGGCACACGCATCCCGCTGGCCAGACGCTGATCGTGACCGAAGGGGTCGGCTGGACCCAGGTCGAGGGTGGACCGAAGCTGGAGTTCCACGCCGGCGACATCCTGTGGTGTCCCGCCGAGCACAAGCATTGGCATGGCGCCGCCCCACACGAGGGCATGACCCACATCGCCATTCAGGACACGATCGACGGCAAGAACGTCGTCTGGATGGAGAAGGTGACGGACGAGGAATATCTCGCGCCGCTGGGAAGCGAGTAGTCCGTGCCCCACGTCATCGTGAAGCTCTGGCCCGGCAAATCCGACGCGCAGAAGCGCGATTTGTCCGCGGCCATCGTCCGGGATGTCACCCGTATCCTGAATTACGGCGATGAAGCGGTGTCGGTCGGCTTCGAGGAGGTCCAGCCCGATGCGTGGACCGCCCAGGTCTACGAGACTGACATTCGGGGTCGATGGAGCACGCTCACCAAGAAGCCGGGGTACGGCCCCGGCCCGAAGGGTACAGATTGAAGGTAAGCAGCATGATACTGGAAGAGACATATACTCTCGCAAACGGGGTGAAGATCCCGAAGCTGGGGCTAGGCACCTGGTGCATTCCCGACGCCGATACCGGACGTGTCGTACGCGAAGCCATCGAGATCGGCTATCGCCACATTGATACCGCCCAGGCGTATGAGAACGAGCACGGCGTGGGCGCGGGGCTTCGCGCGAGCGGCGTATCCCGCGACCAGATTTTCGTGACCACGAAGCTGGCAGCCGAGTGCAAGACCTTCGCTGCGGCAAGCGCCCGCATCGACAAGTCGCTCCGGGCGCTCGGGCTAGATCATATCGACCTGTTGCTGATTCACAGCCCGCAGCCCTGGGCAGAGTTTCGGGAAGGCGAGCATTTCTTCGAAGGCAATCTCGAAGCATGGCGCGCGCTCGAAGAAGCCTACGCCGCCGGCAAGGTCCGCGCGATCGGCGTCTCGAATTTCGAGGCCGCGGACCTCGACAATTTGCTCGACAACGGCAACGTCGCGCCGATGGTCAATCAGGTCCTGGCCCATGTCGGCAACACCCCGTTCGACCTGATCGACTATTCGCGATCGAAGGGGCTGTTGGTCGAAGCCTACTCCCTGTCGCCCATGGCGCCGTGCTCAGGAACGCCCAGCTCGGCGCGCTGGCGCAGCGCTATGGGGTCAGCATCGCGCAGTTCTGCATCCGCTATTGCCTCCAGCTCGGCCTGCTCCCGCTACCCAAGACGGCCAATGCGGCGCACATGCGCGACAATGCCGCCATCGGCTTCGTCATCTCCGATGCCGATATGGACACCCTCAAGGGTTGGGAGAACAGCACCGACTACGGAGAGGCCGGTGCCTTCCCGGTGTTCGGCAAGAAGCGGCAGATCGCCGCCGCCGGTCGGGAGGGCTGACCTCATGAACCCGGTCTATGTTTTCAAGGATCAGGTCGCGCTGGTCACCGGCGCGGCCAAGGGCATGGGGCTCGCGACCGCGCGCGCCTTCGCCGAGAATGGCGCATCCGTGGTGCTGGCCGACATCGATGGCGATCTCGCCGCGCAGGAAGCGAAGCGGATCGCCGCCGCGGGCGGCGCCGCGATCGGCACGGCCTGCGACGTCGCCGATGAAACGCAGGTGGCGGCTATGATCGACCTGGCGGTCGCCGAATATGGCCGGCTCGACATGGCGTTCAACAATGCCGGCATCCAGGTGCCCCCGTCCGACGCGGCGGACGAGCCGCTGGCGAATTTCGAGCGCGTCACCGCCGTCAACCAGCGCGGCGTGTGGGCCTGCATGAAGCATGAACTCAGAGTGATGCGATCGCAGGGCTCGGGGGCGATCGTCAATTGCTCGTCGCTCGGGGGCTTGGTCGGATTGCCCGGACGCGCCGCCTATCACGGGACCAAACATGCCGTGATCGGGATGACCAAAAGCGCGGGCGTCGAATATGCGCCGCGCGGCATCCGCATCAATGCGATCTGTCCCGGCACGATCGACACGCCGATGGTGCAGGCGATGCTGGAGGGTCAATCGGATGCGATGGCCGAGATCATGAAGCAGCAGCCGATCGGTCGCCTCGGACGTTCCGAGGAAATCGCCGCGGCCGTGCTCTGGCTGTGCAGCCCGGCGGCCAGTTTCGTGATCGGCGCCGCGCTGCCGGTCGATGGCGGTTTCACAGCGCACTGATGACGTTTGCGCCACTCTTCACGCGCCGATCCGCGATCTCGATGACCGTGGCGGCCGTCATGCTGTCAATCGGCTTACAAATTTGACCCCGTATCGGCGTCCAATTTTGACCCCTTCGCGCGGCGTGATTTGAGGGTAGCGCTCGACTCGTCGGAGCTGGCCGGGATTGCGGAGACGAGACGAGCGCGGGCGGCGTGATCGTCGTCGCGGCTTTTGAAGCGCCAGCTGTCGTTGCCGGTCTCGACGATGTCGCAGTGGTGGGTCAACCGATCGAGCAGCGCGGTGGTCATCTTGGCGTCGCCGAACACGCTGGGCCATTCGCCGAAGGCGAGATTGGTAGTGACGATGACGGAAGCGCGCTCATAGAGCCGACTGACGAGATGGAACAGAAGCTGGCCGCCGGATTGGGCGAAGGGCAGATATCCGAGTTCGTCCAGCACGATGAAGTCCATCCGGGTCAGATGTTCGGCAAGCCGGCCCTGACGTCCGTTACGGGTCTCGATCTCGAGGCGGTTGACGAGGTCGACCACGTTGTAGAAGCGACCGCGGGCGCCGGATCGGATGCAGCTTCTGGCGATTGCGATGGCCAGGTGGGTTTTGCCCGTGCCGGTGCCGCCGACGAGCACGACGTTGCGCTGCTGGGCGATGAAGCCGCCGACGGCGAGATCGTTGACGAGCGTCTGATTGATCGGCGTGCCTTCGAACTGGAAGTCGTCGAGATCCTTGGCCAACGGCAGCTTGGCGATGGTGAGCTGGTACTTGATCGACCGCGCCTGCTTCTCGTTGATCTCGGCGCTGAGCAGGTCGCCGACGATGCGCTGAGGTTCGTGCTGGCGCTTGACGGCCGTCGCCATGATCTCGTCGAAGGCAGCCCTCATGCCGTAGAGTTTGAGCTCGCCCATGAGGTCGAAGATTTGGGTTCGTTCCATCAGATGGTCCTCCGGAGGTTGTCGTAGCGGGCGCAATCGGCGATCGGCGCATGGCGGAGCGTCAGTGCCGCCGGCGTCATGATGTTGGCCGGTGCAGCGGGTTCGCGTTGGCGAGCCAGGATGTTGAGAACGACGTCAGCGGAATGGACGCCGTGACCAAGCGCCTCGGCGCAGGCGGCTTCGACCGCCGACAAACCGTCAGTCAGCACCGCATTGAGGATGTCGACCATCTGTCGATTGCCGTCGTCGGTGCTGGCGAGCCTGCGCCGGATCCGTTCGATCGCGGCCGGCAGCACCCAGTCCTTGAAGGGTGCGCCGTTACGCAAGGCCCCGGGTTTGCGCGCGAGCACCGGCACGTAGTGCCAGGGATCGTAGGTCGTCTCGCCGCGTCCGAACGACCGCGGATGCTCCGCAACGATCCGTCCATCCTGACGGATGACGATACGGTCGGCATAGGCTTGAACCTCGACCGGACGTCCGACGGCGCTGGCCGCGACCGAGTATTTGTTATTGTCGAAGCGCACCAGGCAGGTTTTGGAGACCGATGCCGGCACCGCATGGAATCCGTCGAACCGACCGGCATAGGGAACGAGCTTCGGCCGTTCGGCTTCGAACACATCCCAGATCGTCTGATCGGACAGCTCCGGATGCCGATGCGCCTTGGCGTAGGCGATGCATTTGTCGAGCAGCCAGGCGTTGAGTTCGTCCAGCTTTTTGAACCGCAGCCGCGGCGTGAAGAAGCGTTCCCGGACCAACCCGACCTGGTTCTCCACCTGGCCCTTCTCCCAGCCCGACGCCGGCGTGCAGGCGACCGGGTCGACGAGATAGTGGCTGCACATCTGCAGGAAGCGGCGATTGTAGCGGCGATCCTTGCCGACGAAGATCGTCTCCACCGCCGTCTTCATGTTGTCGTAGATGCCGCGACTGCAGGTGCCCTTGAACAGTGCGAACGCCCGGTCGTGGGCGTCGAACACCATCTCCTGCGTCTCGCGCGGATAGGCGCGCACGAACAGCATGCGGCTATGACACAGCCGGACGTGGGCGACCTTCACGAGTACCGTCACGCCGTTGAGGAGAACGATCTCGTGGCTCCAGTCGAACTGATAGGCTTCTCCTGGCGCAAAACTCAGCGGGACATAGGCCGCCGCCGTCGATTGCCCGCGCTCCTTGCTCCAGCGCCTGGCGTAACGCCGCACGGCATCGTAGCCGCCGTCATAGCCGCGTCCGCGCAACTCTTCGAAGATCCGGATCAGCGTCAGTTGTTCGCGCGCGGATTTGGCTGCGTTCGCCGCCAGCAGTTCATCGAGTTCCGCCGCCCATCGTCCAAGCTTGGGCCGCGGCTGCACCTGACGCTCATACTCGAACGAAGTCTCTCCGGATCTCAGCACCTTCCGGACCGTGTTCCGCGACACCTTCAGGTCACGGGCGATCTCCTTGATCGTCTTGCCCTTGATGAAGTGCTCGCGCCGTATCCGCGCAATCGTCTCCACGATCAGCATCCCCGACCACCTGCTTCATGACAAAGCAGGCAGCGCAACAGCCAATCTATAGGGGGTCAATTTTGGACGCCGATCCCCCGGCTCAGGGGGTCACTATTGCAGGCCGAATAACACGCTCAATCTCACCGGCTCGCTGTGGGTGTTCGGATCGCTCCGTTGCTTCATGGCGACCGCGGATCGGTTCACGGAGGCGGGGCTGCGGATCGCACAGGAGATCGTCTGGGAGAAGCAGAACGGCACCGGCTTCCACAATGACCGCTTCAAGCGCGTGCATGAGTTGGCCGTCCAGTTCTATCCCGCCGAGACGGCCTGGCGCGACATCTACAACGACGTCCAGACCACGCCGGATGCGACAGCGCGCACGGTTCGGCGCAAGCAACGTCCTCCCCACACCGGCCAGATCGACGCCGGCCACTATGTCAGCCACGACGGCGGGCCGCGCCTCATGCGGTCAGTCATCTATGTCCGCAACTGCCACGGTCGCGCGATCCATCCGACCGAGAAGCCGTCATCGCTGCTCGAAATTCTGATTCGTACCAGTTGTCCCGAAGGCGGCCTGGTCGGCGACTGGTTCGCCGGCTCCGGCTCCGCTGGCGAAGCCTGCCGGCTGTCCGGCCGACGCTATCTCGGTTGTGAGATCGACGCCGCCATGGCCGAGCGCGCCTGCGCGCGCATCGCCGCCGTGCTGCCGTTCCATGACGCAGGCGCATCATGACGGCGCGCACGCAGAAGCGCGTCTTCGCGCAGCGACCCGCCGATCCCGATGGCTGGATCAAGGCGGGTGACACGCCGCCGGCCGGCTGCAGCGCGGCCGCGATCTATACGGCCCGGCTGACCATCGACGTCACCCCAGCCCTGCGCGGCCGCATCAAGGTCGCTGCCTTCAGCCGCAGCGTCACCGTCGCCGACATGCTGCGCGACCTGCTCGCGCGCGAATTCCCCGAAAAGTCAGGAGATCCCTCATGACCGGCAATGCGGCACGCCGCTCGCGCTGGTGTCCGTCGCCGGACGCACCAGCACCGTTCACCACGCTCGTACATCTGACATGGCGTCAGAAGACGATCGAGCACTGGATCAGGTTCGGCCACAAAAGCCACGAACAGATTCTCGATCGACATCGCAGCGTCGTCGGCTTCGCACCGAACAGCGTCTTCGCGTTCGTCCGCTGGGCCGCCAACGACTACGGCACGATCGTCTCGCGCATCGACATCGTGCGGGCCATCGGGCGCGGGGAGCCGTTCCAGACGCTGCCCTTCGTGCGTCCGGGCGGCGAAATCCTGCTTAAGGCGGAAAGCTGGCCCACGGTCGAGCGCGTGCTGCAGCACATCGACGCGATCGAGAGCCTCGGCATCGATCCCGCCGACGTCGATCCCGATCACTGGCGGCATGTCCACCATTGCCTGCGCGCCGGCGAACAGCCGTCCGCCTATACGCCGGCACGTCATGAGGCGTGGCTGATGCGCCGCCGGGTGACGCCATGACGCGCGTCAGTCTCTTCCTTTGCACGGCGCTCGCGTCGTTCGGCGTCGGCTATCCGGGCCTCACGCCGATGCCGATCAAGCTGATGTGGAACGCCTCGGCCAGTGCGCCGATCGGTTTCTACACGATCGACTTCGACGGTCCCTTCGAGGTCACGGACCTTGTGGCCATCGACGCGCCAGAGCCGCTCGCGGACTTTCTCGACAAGCGCGGCTACCTGCCCAAGGGCGTGCCGCTCCTGAAGCGCGTGCTCGCGGTTTCCGGACAGGTGGTCTGCCGGACGGGTCTCGTCATCACTGTCGATGGCGTCGACATGGGCCATGCGCTCGAACGCGATCGCGCCGGCCGCGATCTGCCCGAATGGCAAGGCTGCCAACGCATCCAGACCGGCGAGTTCTTCGCGATGAACTGGCAGGTCGAAGGCAGCCTCGATGGCCGCTACTTCGGCCTTCTCTCCACCGACCAGATCATCGGCCGCGCGGTCCCGCTGTGGACCGACGAGGAAGGCGACGGCCGCTTCGAATGGCGCGCGCCAACGCGGTGATCGCGCGCGCGCTGCGGGCTGTCCGAGTGGCCCGCATCAACTTCACCGCTCATGAAAGGAGCCTTCAATGGCGCAGATTGGTCAATTCACCCGCACCCCGTCCGGTTATTCCGGACATATCCGCACGCTCTCGCTCGATCTCGACCTGACCTTCGTTCCGGCCGAGAACGCCAATGTCGAGAACGCGCCGGCCTATCGCATCCATCTCGGCGACGAGGACGGACCGGAAGTCGGCGCGGGATGGAAGCGCACCGGCGATCGCGCCGGCCCGTTCGTTTCGGTTGTCCTCGACGATCCCGTCTTTCAGCAGCCGATCCGCGCCCGCCTGTTCCAGGCGGACGAAGACGGCCGCGAGTGGAGCCTGCACTGGACCCGTCAGAAGAAACGCGACGAGCAGGAATGACCATGGATAATTCCTGCGCTCGTTTCGCGATCAGAAGATGCGGCGGCCGCCGCCGCATCTTCCTCCTTCTTCTTTCCGGCCTGAGCTTCTCCGCGGCCGCAGCGCCTCATGCTTTGGCGCAGAACGCTCGTCCGGTCCGCGCCGCTTCGATCAACGTCCATGCCGCACACCTCTCCGAAGCCGCGCAGCGCTTCGGCATTCCGGTGCGCTGGATCGTCGCCGTCATGCGCGGCGAAAGCGCAGGCGATGTTCGCGCCGTGTCCTCGGCCGGCGCAGTGGGCCTGATGCAGATCATGCCCGACACCTGGGCCGAACTGCGCACCCGCTATGGTCTCGGCCGCGATCCCTATACACCGCGCGACAACATTCTCGCGGGCGCTGCGTATCTTCGCGAGATGTGGGATCGCTACGGCGACATCGGTGCGATGCTCGCTGCCTACAACGCCGGCCCCGCACGCTATGATGAGCACCGTGCAACCGGGCGCCCGTTGCCTGCCGAAACGCGCGCCTATGTCGATTTTCTTGCGCCCGCGCTGCGCGGCGAGCGTCCATCGAAGGGTGCGTCGACGGCGGCGCGACCGTTCGACTGGCGCGAGGCGACACTCTTTGTCGTGAGCGTGTTCAGCGATTCCGCCGCCAATGCCGCGCCACGGGAAGGCTCGCCGGACAAAGCCCGCCCACCCGTTCCGGCAACATCCGACGCGCTTGCCGCGCTCCAGTCGAGGGGGCTGTTTGTCGCTCCCAGTACCGATGGAGGTCGGCCATGACCGGCTGCGCGGCAATTCGCATCCCCGCGTATGCCGGCGTGTCATGGAGGGCGCGGAGGGTGGAGGCAGGCGCAACAACCGACCGATGGCGAGATAAAAAGGCGCACGGTGCGCCTCGGTCGAGTGGTTGTTTCTGCTTGTTTTTCTGGCGCGTTCCGCGCCGTGCGGCGCTCGCCCGCACCGTGCGCTTCGCGCTCATCTCTCTCTTTTCACAAGCAGTTTTGCACCGTGCGGGGTTTCGCCATGACCGATGACCGCGAGTTCCGTGTCCGTCCGGGGCGCATCCGCTCGACACGCGCCCAGCAGGCCCGCCCGTTCATCGCACAGGCGTTGGCCGCCGCGCAGAAGGCCGGAGGCCGCGTGTCGCGCTCCGGCCGGATCACGCCCGGCAACCGCTCGCGCTTCGGGCGCGGCCAGCGCGCCAGCATCCAGGCCAATCGCCTGCTGACCGGCCGCTCGCGCATCGTCGTCATCAAGACCCGCGTTGTCCGCCACACCGCGCGCTCCGCACCGCTGGGCGCGCATCTGAACTATCTGCGCCGCGACGGCGTGACCCGTGACGGGGAGAAGGCGCGGCTGTTCGGCCCGGAGAGCGACGACATCGACGCGCGCGCCTTCGCCGATCGCTGCGAGAACGACCGGCATCATTTCCGCTTCATCATCTCACCCGAGGACGCCGCGGATATGGCCGACCTCAAAGCACACGCGCGCGAGCTGATGGGGCAGATGGAAAAAGACCTCGGCACGAAGCTGGATTGGGTCGGCGTCGATCACTGGAACACCGACAACCCGCACCTTCATATCATCCTGCGTGGCCGCACCGACGACGGCCAAGATCTCGTGATCTCGCGCGACTACATCAAGGAGGGGATGCGTGCCCGCGCGCAAGATCTCGTCACCCAGGAACTTGGACTTCGCTCCGATTTCGATATCCACCGCACACTCGAAAGTCAGGTCGAGGCCGAACGCTGGACGCAGCTCGACCGTCAGCTTGTCCGCGACGCCGGTAAATCCGGCATCATCGATCTCGCCCCGCGCGCCGACCGCCAGCCCGACGAGTTTCATGCGCTGAAGGTCGGCCGGCTGCGCACCCTCGAAGTTCTCGGCGTCGCCGGACAGGTTGGGCATTCGCAATGGTTCATCAAGCCGGAAGCCGAGACCGTCCTGCGCGAACTCGGCGAGCGCGGTGACATCATCAAGCGGATGCACCGCGCGCTCACCGAACGCGGCATCGAGCGCGGCTCGGCGAACTATGTCCTGGCCGGCGAAAGCCTCGACGTACCCATCGTCGGCCGCCTCATCGAACGCGGCCTCGATGACGAGCTGAAGGGCACGGCCTACGCCGTTGTCGACGGGGTGGATGGCCGGACCCATCACATCAAGCTGCCGCATCTCGACGCCGCCGGTGATAGCCGGCCCGGATCAATCGTTGAGCTGCGCACCTTTGAGGATGCGCGCGGCGAGCGTCGTGTCGCGCTGGCGGTGCGCGCTGATCTCGATATCCAGGCCCAGGTGAATGCAACCGGTGCGACCTGGCTCGACCGCCAAGCTGTCGCTCGCGATCCCATCGCTCTCTCCGAAGGAGGCTTCGGCGCCGAAGTGCGTGAGACGATGGACCAGCGCGCCGAGCACCTGATCGGTGAAGGGCTCGCCGAGCGCCAGAGTGGGCGCGTCGTCTTCGCCCGCCGGCTGCTTAACACCTTGCGTGATCGGGAACTGAGCGCGCTCGGCGAGAAGCTCGCGGCCGAGACCGGCCTTCCGTTCAACCGCGCGGACAGCGGCGAATATGTCGCCGGCTTCTATCGCCAGCGTTTCACGCTCGCCTCCGGCCGCTTCGCCATGATCGACGACGGCCTCGGCTTCCAGCTCGTGCCCTGGTCGCCCTCCCTCGAAAAGCAACTCGGTCGCCACGTCGCCGGCGTCGCCCGCGACGACGGCAGCATCGACTGGGATTTCGGCCGCAAGCGGGGGCTCGGCCTCTAGCGCCAATCGGAAAGGAACATCGCCATGTCCGGTACCAAAATCCTGTGGGGACCGATCACCGTCGTCTTCCTCATCGTGCTCGTCACCACTTGGGGCGCGACCCAATATGTCGCATGGAGTCTCGGCTATCAGGCGCAGCTTGGCCACCCGTGGCTTAAGCTGCTCGGCGTGCCCGTCTATTTTCCCCTCGCCATTATATGGTGGTGGTACTTCTACGACGCCTATGCGCCGGGGATCTTCGCAACGGGCGGGATCATCGCAGCGTCCGGCGGCATCATTGCCATCGCTGTCGCCATCGGCATGTCGGTCTGGCGAGCGCGCGAGCAGAAGAATGTCGCTACCTATGGCTCGGCGCGCTGGGCCGAGAAGCCTGAGATCAAGGCCGCGGGTCTGCTCGATCCCGATGGCGTGGTGCTCGGCCGCTACGAGCATGAGTATTTGCGCCACGACGGCCCGGAGCATGTGCTGTGCTTCGCGCCGACCCGATCGGGCAAGGGCGTCGGCCTTGTCGTGCCGTCGCTTCTGACCTGGCCGGGCTCGGCCATTGTTCACGACATCAAGGGTGAGAACTGGATTCTAACCGCAGGCTTCCGGTCGCAGCACGGCCGGGTGCTGCTGTTCGACCCGACCAACCCGAAGTCGTCAGCCTACAATCCGCTGCTCGAGGTGCGGCGCGGTGAATGGGAGGTGCGGGACGTCCAAAACATCGCCGACATCCTGGTCGATCCGGAAGGATCACTCGACAAACGGAACCATTGGGAGAAAACGAGCCACTCGCTTCTCGTCGGTGCGATCCTGCATGTTCTCTATGCCGAGCCCGACAAGACGCTGGCCGGCGTCGCCGGCTTCCTCTCCGATCCGAAACGCCCGGTCGAATCCACGCTGCGCGCCATGATGAGGACCACGCATCTCGGCAAGGCGGGACCGCATCCCGTCGTCGCCAGCGCTGCGCGCGAGTTGCTCAACAAATCCGACAACGAGCGCTCCGGCGTGCTGTCCACCGCCATGTCGTTTCTCGGCCTCTACCGCGATCCTGTCATCGCGGAGGTCACGCGCCGCTGCGACTGGAGAATCCGCGACATCGTTGGCGGCGAGCGGCCAACCACGCTCTACCTCGTGGTGCCGCCATCGGACATCAATCGCACCAAGCCGCTGATCCGGTTGCTGCTGAACCAGATCGGCCGCCGCCTGACCGAGGATCTGCAAGCGAAAGCCGGACGCCATCGCCTGCTGCTGATGCTGGATGAATTCCCCGCCTTGGGGAGGTTAGATTTTTTCGAGACCGCGCTGGCCTTCATGGCGGGCTACGGGTTGAAGAGTTTCTTAATCTCACAGTCGCTGAACCAGATCGAGAAAGCCTACGGGCCGAACAATTCGATCCTCGACAACTGCCATGTGAGGGTGAGCTTCGCCACCAATGACGAGCGAACGGCCAAACGTGTCTCCGATGCCCTCGGCACAGCGACCGAGATGAAGGCGATGAAGAACTATGCTGGGCACCGGCTGTCGCCTTGGCTTGGCCATCTGATGGTGTCGCGCTCGGAAACTGCCCGCCAATTGCTGACGCCCGGCGAAATCATGCAGCTTCCGCCGACCGACGAGATCGTCATGGTCGCGGGCATCCCGCCGATCCGGGCGAAGAAGGCGCGCTATTACGAGGACGCCCGCCTCCGGGAGCGTGTGCTGTCGCCGCCAGAGCCGAAACGTCCCAACACAAACCACCTCGACGATTGGAGCACCCTGCCGATCCCGGCGCGGCCGGAGCCGGATGAGTCGCAATCGGCAAAACGATCCGACAACGATGACCCGACGCAATCCGAACGCCGGCTGCAACACGAACTCCATCGCGTGAAGCCGGTGGAGAAGAAGGCGCCGATCGACAACGAGTTCGAGCCGCCCGACGATCCTGACGAGGACGACGCTGTGCGCAATCGACGGATGCTCCGTCAGATGCAGGGCCTCGCTCGGCAGGTCTCGCTCGATCCCGGCGACAACATGGAGTTGTGAACGCCATGGCCAACATCAGGAAGAAAACGAAATTCACGGTCTATCTCGATCCCGATGTCACCAGGTCGCTCGCCGATTTCGCCGCGCGCCGCGATCAGTCGCAGTCGATGATCGCGGAAGCCGCGATCGCCTCGTTCCTGTCGCCGGACGATGCCGAGCGCCGCGAAGCGGTTGTTGCCAAGCGACTCGACCAACTCGATCGCCGCATGGCACGGCTGGAGCGCGATGTCGGCATCGCTGTCGAAACTCTGGCGGTGTTCGTCCGATTCTGGACCACCACCACACCTGCCTTGCCAGAACCCGCCGCGCAGGCCGCACGTGCCCTCGCCAGCAAGCGTTATGAAGCCTTCATCACCGCGCTCGGCAGACGACTGGCGAAGGGACCGAAGCTGCGGCAGGAGATTTCGGAGGATGTCGATACGGCCGGAGCCGGTCATGAAGCGGAGGGATAGCGGCCTTGTAGGGATCGGGGTTAAGGCGTATATACAGTCCCGTATCTACGGGAGGTTGCCGTGCCCCACATCGCCAAGGTTTTCCAGTCCGGCAACTCTCAGGCCGTGCGGTTGCCGAAGGATTTTCGTTTCACCGTCGATGAGGTCGAAGTCTCACGCGAGGGTGACGCCGTGATCCTGCGTCCGCGGCCGGATGCCTCCGGACGCTGGGCGTCGCTGCGGGCGGCCGTCGAGCGCGGCTTTAGCGCGGATTTCATGGCCGAAGGCCGGGAGCAGCCTGACGAGCAGAAGCGTCCCGATCTCGACCGGGCGTTTCCATGACGACATGGCTTCTCGACACCAATGCTGTCATCGCGTTGGTGACGCGCCGGTCGGAGGCGCTCTTGCGCAAGGTTGAATCCTGCGAGCCTGGCGCGCTCGCGGTTTCTTCCGTGGTCGCCCATGAACTCTACTTCGGCGCCTATCGCAGCCAGAGAGTGGACTTCAACCTCGAAACACTTCGGCTGCTCTTTACGGATCTCGAAATTCTCGATCTCGAGCGTGAGGATGCGCGGGCGGCCGGCGAGATCAGGGCGGAGCTTGCGCGGCGCGGCACGCCGGTCGGCCCCTATGACGTCCTGATCGCCGGTCAAGCGATGGCGCGCGGCCTGCCGCTCGTCACCAACAACACCGCCGAGTTCGAGCGCGTCGCCGGATTGCGGCTGGAGGATTGGACCAAGGATTGATGCTCGCAGCAACGCAGTTGCTCGGCCATCTGTCGACAAAGTCCAGATCCGCGCAGGTCGCTGATTCGAAATCCATCCGCTCACACGAAGACCCGCGGGCGCAGGCGATACCGCCGTTCTCCTGTATTTGCACGCTACGCTGCTACTACGACCGAAACTTGTTGAACGAACCCGACTTGAGTCTCTTTTAGTCATCCCCATCCGGGGACCTGTCTGTTGCGCCCCGTGAGGAAACGGGGCGGGTATGACTTCCAACCACCATAAGCCGGAGGCGATCGCACGCGGCGCGCGCATGTTGCGCACCGCGCTTGGACCGGCGATCGCGCGGTTTCTGGAAGACCCTGTCGTCGTCGAAGTGATGCTGAACCCGGACGGGCGATTGTGGATCGACCGCCTGTCCGAAGGGCTGGCCGACACCGGCGAGATGATGTCGGCGGCCGACGGCGAACGCATCATCCGCCTGGTCGCACATCATGTCGGGGCGGAGGTCCATCCCCGCTCGCCGCGCGTGTCGGCCGAACTGCCGGAGACCGGCGAACGCTTCGAGGGTCTGTTGCCCCCGGTCGTCGCAGCGCCCGCCTTCGCCATCCGCAAACCGGCCGTCGCGGTGTTCACGCTCGACGACTATGTTGCCGCCGGCATCATGACCGTCGATCAAGCGGAAACCCTGCGCGCGGCCGTCGCGTCCCGCGCCAACATCCTCGTCGCCGGCGGCACTTCGACCGGGAAGACCACGCTGACAAACGCGCTGCTCGCCGAAGTCGCGAAGGGCGCCGATCGCGTCGTTATCATCGAGGACACCCGCGAGTTGCAATGCGCCGCGCCCAACCTCGTCGCGATGCGCACGAAGGATGGCGTCGCGACACTCTCCGATCTCGTGCGCTCGTCGTTGCGCCTCCGCCCCGACCGCATCCCGATCGGCGAGGTACGCGGCGCGGAAGCGCTCGACCTCTTGAAAGCGTGGGGGACGGGACACCCCGGCGGCATCGGCACGATTCACGCCGGCACCGGCATCGGCGCGCTGCGCCGTCTCGAACAGCTCATTCAGGAAGCCGTCATCACCGTTCCGCGTGCGCTGATCGCGGAGACCGTCGACCTCGTTGCCGTCCTCTCAGGTCGCGGCTCCGCGCGCCGGCTGGCCGAACTGGCCCGTGTCGACGGGCTCGGTCCCGATGGCGACTACCGCATCACTCCAGCCACCCCGAACACAGGAGAATCCGAATGATTCGCACTACGATGCGCGTCCGCCGTTTGATAACGACGGCCGCCGCTTTCACCTACGTCAACCTCGTTCTTGTGCCCGCCGCTCAAGCCTCCGGCTCGTCCATGCCGTGGGAACAGCCACTGGAAAAGATCCTTCAGTCGGTCGAAGGACCCGTCGCCAAGATCGTCGCCGTCATCATCATCATCGTCACCGGCCTGACGCTGGCGTTCGGCGATTCGTCCGGAGGCTTCCGTCGCCTGATCCAGATCGTGTTCGGCCTGTCGATCGCTTTCGCGGCGTCGAGCTTCTTCCTGTCGTTCTTCTCGTTCGGCGGCGGAGCGCTCGTCTGATGGCGGTGGCTTTCGAACAACTCGACGCCGTGCCGGGATTTACCGCTCCCGTCCATCGGGCGTTGACCGAGCACATCATGCTCGGCGGCGCTCCCAGAAGTATCGCCATCATGAATAGCACGCTCGCCGGCGCAGTCGGCCTCGGCCTGCGCCTCTGGCTGGTCGGCCTTGTCATCTGGGCGATCGGTCACTTCGCCGCCGTCTGGGCGGCGAAGCGCGATCCGCTGTTCGTGGAAGTCGGGCGAAGGCATCTGCGCATCCCGGCTTTTCTGGCGGTGTGAGGGAGACACGCACATGATGAATCTTGCCGAATATCGTCGCGTCGCTTCTCGCCTTGCCGACTATTTGCCCTGGGTCGCGCTCGTTTCTGAAGGCGTCGTCCTCAACAAGGACGGCAGCTTCCAGCGCACGGCGCGCTTTCGCGGTCCCGATCTGGATTCCGCCGTGGCGGCCGAGCTGGTCGCGGTCGCCGGCCGCATCAACAACGCCTTCCGCCGTCTCGGCTCGGGCTGGAGTATCTTCGTCGAGGCGCAGCGCCATGAAGCCGCGACCTATCCGAACAGCAGGTTTCCCGATCCGGCTTCCGCTCTGGTCGATGCCGAACGCAAGGCCGACTTCGAGGAAGCGGGCGCGCATTTCGTGTCGAGCTACTTCCTCACATTCCTCTATTTGCCGCCGGCCGAGGAAGCGGCGCGCACGGAAGCCTGGCTCTACGAAGGACGCGAACGCTCAGGCGTCGATCCCCATGAAATCCTGCGCGCCTTCACCGATCGCACCGACCGCGTGCTGGCGCTGCTCGATGGCTTCATGCCCGAATGCGCCTGGCTCGACGATGCGCAAACACTGACCTACCTGCATTCCTGCGTTTCGACGAAGCGTCATCTCGTCCGCGTGCCGGAGACGCCGATCTATCTCGACGCGCTACTGACCGACCAGCCGCTGACCGGCGGCCTGGAGCCGCGCCTTGGCGACCAGCATCTGCGCATCCTCACCATCGTCGGGTTCCCCACCACGACGACGCCCGGTCTGCTCGATGAGCTGAACCGGCTGCCGTTTCCCTATCGCTGGAGCACGCGCGCGATTCTGCTCGACAAGCTGGAGGCGACCAGGTTGTTGACGAAGATCAGGCGGCAATGGTTCGCCAAGCGCAAGTCGATCGCAGCCATCCTGAAAGAGGTGATGACCAACGAGCAATCCGTGCTCGTGGACACCGACGCCGCCAACAAGGCGGCCGACGCCGACGTCGCGCTGCAAGAACTTGGCGCCGATGTGGCAGGCATGGCCTACGTCACCACGACGATCACAGTCTGGGATGCCGATCCTCGCCTTGCCGATGAGAAACTGCGCCTCGTCGAGAAGGTGATCCAGGGTCGTGATTTCACCGCCATGATTGAGTCGGTGAACGCAGTCGATGCCTGGCTCGGCTCGCTACCGGGGCACGCTTACGCCAACGTCCGCCAGCCGCCGATCTCGACGCTCAATCTCGCCCATATGATCCCGCTCTCCGCAATGTGGGCGGGGCCGGAACGCGACGAGCACTTCGGCGCACCCCCGCTGCTTTACGGCAGGACCGAGGGAAGCACTCCGTTCCGGTTTTCCCTCCATGTCGGCGATGTCGGTCACACGCTCGTCGTCGGACCGACCGGCGCGGGCAAGTCCGTCCTGCTCGCGCTGATGGCTTTGCAGTTCCGACGCTACGACCGATCGCAGGTGTTCGCCTTCGACTTCGGCGGTTCGATCCGCGCGGCTGCCCTCGCCATGGGCGGCGACTGGCACGATCTCGGCGGCGGACTGACCGAAGGCTCCGACGCTTCCGTGGCGCTCCAGCCGCTTGCCCGCATCCATGACACTTACGAGCGAGCCTGGGCGGCGGACTGGATCGTCGCGATCCTGATGCGCGAGGGCGTCGCGATCACGCCCGAGGTGAAGGAGCATCTTTGGACGACATTGACCTCGCTCGCCTCCGCGCCGGTCGAGGAACGCACCATTACCGGCCTCACCGTGCTGCTCCAGTCGAACGACCTGAAGCAGGCTTTGCGCCCATATTGCGTCGGCGGTCCCTATGGCCGGCTGCTCGACGCGGAATCCGAGCATCTCGGCAATTCGCGTTGCCAAGCGTTCGAGATCGAGGGTCTCGTCGGGACCGGCGCGGCGCCTGCTGTGCTCGCTTATCTGTTCCATCGCATTGGCGACCGCCTCGACGGCCGCCCGACGCTGCTCATCATCGACGAGGGCTGGCTCGCCCTCGATGACGAAGGGTTCGCCGGCCAACTCCGCGAATGGCTGAAAACCCTGCGCAAGAAGAACGCCAGCGTCATTTTCGCCACGCAGTCGCTGTCCGACATCGACAATTCCGCCATCGCGCCGGCCATCATCGAGAGCTGCCCGACACGGCTGCTGTTGCCGAACGAGCGCGCCATCGAGCCGCAGATTACTTCGATTTATCGGCGGTTTGGCTTGAACGACCGCCAGATTGAGATTCTGGCGAGGGCGACGCCGAAGCGCGACTACTACTGCCAGTCGCGGCGCGGCAATCGTCTGTTCGAGCTGGGCCTGTCCGATATCGGGCTCGCGCTCTGTGCCGCGTCGTCCAAGTCCGACCAGACGCTGATCGCGCAGATCGTCGCCGAGCACGGCCGCGATGGTTTCCTCACCGCATGGCTCAACGCTCGCGATGTGAGCTGGGCGGTCGATCTCATTCCCAACCTCATCAACAAGGAGGCGTCCTTATGACCCTGCGCCAGTCCCTTAGCTGCCGGCTTGCCATCGCGTTGCTTTCCGCGCCGATCATAATTTCGCCCTTCCTCGTCACGCCCGCACACGCGCTCATCGTGTTCGATCCGTCGAACTATGCGCAAAACGTGCTGACCGCCGCGCGCGCTCTTCAGCAGATCAACAACCAGATCACCAGCCTGCAAAATCAGGCACAGATGCTCATCAACCAGGCGCGCAACCTCGCGAGCCTGCCGTATTCGGCGCTCCAGCAACTTCAACAGAACGTCCAGCGCACCCAGCAGCTCCTAAGTCAGGCCCAGGGCATCGCGTTCAATGCGCAGCAGATCGACCAGGCGTTCCAAAAGCAATACGGCAATGTGGCGATGTCGGCGAGCGATCAGCAACTCGTCGCCGATGCCCGTACCCGCTGGCAGAATACGGTCGGTAGCTTGCAGGACGCGATGCGCGTGCAAGCCGGCGTGGTCGGCAACATAGACGGCAATCGCACGCAAATGTCGACGCTCGTCACCCAGAGCCAGGGGGCGACCGGCGCGCTGCAGGCAACGCAGGCCGGCAACCAGATCCTCGCGCTCCAGTCGCAGCAGCTTTCCGATCTCGTTGCGCTTCTCGCCGCTAACGGCCGGTCGAGCGCGCTGACAGAGGCCGAGCGTGCCACCGCGGCCGAACAGGGGCGCGAGCAACGCCGCCGCTTCCTCACGCCGGGTTCGGGCTACCAGCCTGGCAATGCGCAGATGTTCAACGGCAACTGAGGGCGCGCGCATGGACGGCAAGTTACTGGCGCGGATCGGCGCGATCGTCTTCGTCGCGACCGCCATCACAATGACGGTGATCGAGCTTACTCGCAAGGACGACGCACCGGCAGAGCAGCCGCCACGGCTGATCCAGCCCGAGCGCGATCCGCTGCGCGAGGGCCAGCTTCGGTGCCAGGAGCTTGGCCAGCAGGCCGCGAGCGACGCGGAATGTCTGCGCGTCTGGACCGAAACCCGCAACAGATTCCTCGGCCACAGGCCGGCATCCACGTCGCCGACGTCCAACGAAAGGCGGTGAACCATGAGCGGCGCGGGCGTCATCGACAATTTCCTCGGGGTATTCACCCGATACATCGACTCCGGCTTCGGGCTGTTGTCCGGCGAAGTCGGCTTCATCGCCACCACGCTGATCGTCATCGACGTGACGCTCGCGGCCCTGTTCTGGAGCTGGGGCGCGGACGACGACATCATGGCGCGATTGGTGAAGAAGACACTGTTCGTCGGCGTCTTCGCCTATCTCATTTCCAACTGGAACAATCTCGCGAAGATCATCTTCGACAGTTTCGCCGGCCTTGGTCTGAAGGCGAGCGGCACCGGCTTCACCGTGCAGGATCTGCTCCGCCCCGGCAAGGTCGCGCAGACCGGCCTCGATGCTGCGCGGCCGCTGCTCGAATCCATCTCGCCATTGATGGGCTGGATCGCAGTGTTCGAGAACCTGATCCAGATCGCCTGCCTGCTGTTTGCTTGGGCGCTCGTCATCCTCGCCTTCTTCATTCTGGCGATCCAGCTTTTCGTGACGCTGATCGAGTTCAAGCTGTCCACGCTTGCCGGATTCGTGCTGATCCCGTTCGGCCTGTTTGGCAAGACTGCCTTCATGGCCGAAAGGGTCCTGGGAAACGTCGTCTCGTCCGGCATCAAGGTACTGGTGCTCGCCGTCGTCATCGGTATCGGCTCGACGCTGTTTAGCCAGTTCACGCAAGGATTCGGGGGCAATACGCCGTCCGTTGACGACGCGATGGCCATTGTTCTTGCCGCCTTGTCGCTCCTCGGTCTCGGCATCTTCGGCCCCGGCATCGCCAACGGCCTCGTGTCCGGCGGCCCGCAGCTCGGCGCCGGTGCAGCCATCGGCACCGGCCTTGCGGTTGGAGGCGCTGCCCTTGCCACTGGCGGCGGTGCGATGCTGGCGGCGCGAGGTGGAGCGGCAGCTCTTGCCGGCGGCGCGGCAGCAGTGCGTGGCGGCGCTGCCGCGGCAGGGGCCTCGTCGTCGGCTTACACGCTCGGTTCGCTGGGGCAGTCAGGCGCGGCCGGCGTCGCTTCCGGACTTGGCGGTGTTGCTCGCGCAGCCGGCTCCGTAGCCGTTTCGCCCCTTAAGCGCGCCGCCGCGCGTGCCGCCGACAGCGTTAAATCAAGCTATGTGGGCGGTGCCAATGGTTCGTTCGCGGCGACCGGCGGCTCCTCGACCATGGGCACGGTCGGCGGCGGCGCGGCAGCCGCTAATGACGCCTCCATCTCCGCCAGCGCATCGGCCAGCGCTCCGAACACTCCGCCGGCTTGGGCGCAACGTATGCGGCGCGGCGGACACATGAGTCATGCCGTCCAGACTACCGCACATGCCGTCCGCTCCGGCGATAGCCATGGTTCCGGCTCTTCCGTCAATCTTTCCGAAAGCGATCGCAAATGAGCTTCTTCAAACGACCCGCCACGCATTACGGCAAGTCACCTCAACCGGAAACGCCCTATCAGCGTGCAGCGCAAGTCTGGGACGAGCGCATCGGCTCAGCCCGTGTTCAGGCCCGCAACTGGCGCACTATGGCCTTCGGATCGCTGATCCTCTCGGCCGGCTTCGCCACGGCGCTCGTCTGGCAATCGGCGCGCGGGATCGTCGTTCCCTGGGTGGTGCAGGTCGATAAATTCGGCCAGGCGCAGGCCGTCGCGCCAGCAACGGCCGATTATCGGCCGACTGATCCGCAAGTGGCGTGGCATCTCGCGCGCTTCATCGAGCAGGTCCGTTCGATCCCTGCCGATCCTGTCATCGTCCGGCAGAACTGGTTGCGCGCCTACGAGTGGACGACGGATCGCGGATCGGCGGCGCTCAACGACTATGCGCGCGCCAACGACCCCTTCGCCAAGGTCGGCAAGCAGCAAATCGCCGTCGATGTCTCCAGCGTCATTCGTGCGTCGCCGGATAGCTTCCGTGTCGCCTGGACCGAACGCCGTTACGAGAGCGGCCAGCTCTCCACCACCGAGCGCTGGACCGCGATCCTGACCATCGTGATCCAGCCGCCACGCGACCCCGATCGCCTCAAGGCCAATCCGCTTGGAATCTACGTCAACGCCGTCAACTGGTCGCGGGAGATGAGTCAATGAGCCGGACGACCATCTGCAAAAGCGCAAACACGCCTTTCCGTAAATCCGCACTCGCGGCTTTGCTGCTGTCCGGTTCGATGCTCGCAGGCTGCGCCACGGCGCAAAAGCCGCCGCAGATCAGCTACGACGCCGACGTGCCGCCGCTGCCGGCTGTACCCGCATCCGTCACCGCCGATCGGCCAAAGCCGCTGCATATCCCGCCGGCCTGGACGCCGACGCGCGGCGGAACGGCGGCCAACACGCCGACCGCGCGCGTCGAAAGCGCCAACGCCGCCGCCCGCGTCCAGCCACGCCGCGAAGGCTATTATAACGCCATCCAGATTTATCCCTGGAGCGATGGTGCGCTCTATCAGGTCTATGCCGCACCCGGCCAGATCAGCGACATCGCGCTTGAGCCGGGCGAGAATCTGACTGGCGCCGGACCGATCGCCGCCGGCGATACCGCGCGCTGGATCATCGGCGATACCGAAAGCGGGTCTGGCAACACGCGGCGTGTCCATGTGCTGGTGAAGCCCTCGCGCGCCGACATCACCACCAATCTGGTCATCACGACAGACCGGCGCACCTACATGCTCGAGCTACGCTCCGGCCCGAAACCCTACATGCCGTCCGTATCGTGGGCCTATCCGCAACTGCCGGCCGGGCAGCGGGCGAGCGTCCCGGCAACGCCGGTCATCCCTGCCGCAGCAGCACGCAACTATCGCTACGGCCTCTCCGGTGACAATCCGCCGTGGAAGCCGATCGCAATCTATGACGACGGCAGGCGCGTCTATGTCGAATTCCCGCACGGTATCGTGCAAGGCGAAATGCCGCCGATCTTCGTCATCGGCCCCGACGGCGAGGCGCAGATCGCAAACAGCCGCATCTATCGGAACATCCTGATCGTCGATCGCCTGTTCGGCGCGGCCGAGCTGCGCCTTGGTGGCGGCGACAAGCAACAGACCGTCAGGATCGTCCGAACCGATGGAAGGCCGTCATGAGCGAAAATAATGAACCGACCGCTGCCGCCTCGATGCGGCTTCGCGCGGAGCCGCCGCGCGTCACCCGCCTGTCGCGCAAGATGCTCGGGAGCATCGGCGTCGTCGCGTCCCTCGGTATCGGCGGCGCGCTGATCTACGCCCTTCACACGCGCGATGCAGGCAATAGCGGCCAGGAACTCTATTCCACCGCCAATCGGCAACCCGCCGACGGTCTCGCTGGCCTGCCGCGCGACTATACCGGCCCGGTGCTCGGCCCGCCGCTGCCCGGCGATCTCGGCCGTCCGATCGTCGACGCACAGAACAAGGGACAGCCTGTCGTGCCGCCGTCCATCACGACGCCGGCGGTCGATGAAGCCGAACAGCGCCGACGAGCCGAGGAAGAGGCTGCCCGGACGTCGCGCGTCTTCTTCCAGACCGCGCCGGGCCATACGGTGACGGTCGGGACACAGCCAGATATGACCATGCCGGCTCTCACGGGACTCGGTCTGACCGGCCAGCCGGCTCAGCAGACCGCGCAGGATAAGCAACTCGCTTTCCTCAACGCCGCCGTCGATCGGCGCACGACGTCGTCGGATCGCGTCATGGCTCCGGCATCGCCCTATGTTCTTCAGGCCGGCGCCGTCATCTCCGCCGCCCTGATCACCGGCATCCGCTCCGACTTGCCTGGCCAGATCACGGCGCAAGTGACGGAAAATATCTACGACAGTCCGACCGGTCGCATCCTCCTTGTGCCGCAAGGCACGCGAGTCATCGGCCAGTACGACAACAACGTGCAGTTCGGCCAGCGCCGCGTCCTGCTTGTCTGGAACAGGCTCATCCTGCCGAATGGCCGCTCCATCGTTCTGGAACGCCAACCGGGCGCAGACGGCCAAGGCTACGCCGGTCTCGAGGACGGCGTCGATTATCACTGGTGGGATCTCGCCAAGGCCGCCGGCCTGTCGACGCTGTTGTCGGTCGGAGCCGAGCTTGCCGTCAGTGACGAGAACCGGCTGCTCCGCGCCATCCGTAATGGCGGTCAGGACACCATCAACGATGCGGGTCAGCAAATCATCCGCCGCCAGCTACAGGTCGCGCCGACACTCACCATCCGGCCGGGCTTCCCGGTCAGGATTGTCGTCACCCGCGATCTCGTCCTCGAACCCTACAGGAGTTGACCATGGCCAAGTTGAAACTCGGTCACATCGCCGACGACAAACCCGTGAAAGTGACGCACGAATTGCCTGCAACGGTCTTTCGGGACTTGAAGCTCTATGCCGAAATCCTGGCTCGCGACACGAGCCAGCCTGTCGCCGACCCCATCAAGCTCATTGGGCCCATGCTCGAGCGATTTATGGTTACGGATCGGGAGTTCATAAAAGCGCGACGCTCCTCTCGGTCTCCAAAGGCATCCACCTAGATTTCTAGCCCTCGGTTGAGCGTTCACGTTGCTGATTTCGTCACCCGCAGAACCCGTTCGCCTGATCGGGCCGATGCTGGAGAGGTTCATTGCGACAGATCGGGCTTTGCGAAGGCGAAGCGCGCTGCGCCGGTTCCAAAGCAGGACGCCTGATTTCAACCTGATTCATCGATTGGCCATCGACCGTGCAAGGCTTAACAATCGCCGGCAGGCAGGATTGTCATTTCCCGGCGACCGCACAGCAGAAAATGGAAGGATTTCGTTTGCAACCGGTCGATAGACGATGCCGGGAAATCGTACGACCGTGGTGGCTTCGCTGGTCAGTGTCAATCCGCGTCCAATCGCTACGAGCGCCAGCATGTTGTCACGTCCAACATATTGCAGATGGATATCGGGATGATGGCCGAGACCGGCCAGCCGTTGCACCAGATAGTCGCGGATCTCCTGCCCAGGTGCACCGTCACTGACGATAAAGGATTCGTGGGCGAGATCGGGCCAATCGAGCCTGCTTTTGGCAGTTAGCGGATGGTCGACTGGTAACACTACAAAAACGCGCTCAAACCAAAGATTTTCCGTCTCACACCCCGACCACTCAGATGTCCCAGTGATAAACGCGACGTCGAGCCGAAGCTGTCGGATGGCAGCTACATGTTCAGGCGGGTTGCCGTCGATCAAATCGATCAGAACGCCTGCGTGATCTCTGTCATATGCGCGCAGCAGGTCAGCCAAGAAGCCGGAAGCGAGCGAGGAGAAAATACCGATCCGGATTCGTCCTTCGTCGGAGCGGCCAATTGCGCCAACCTCTTTGGAGCCATCGTCGATCTGCTGGAGTGCCGTGCGTGCTCGGCGTAAAAATCGCTGGCCGGCAAGCGTCAGGAATACACCGCCGCTATATCGCTGGAACAACGATGCGCCAAGTAGATCTTCCATGTCGCGGATACGCCGGCTAATCGCGGATTCTTGAATCGAAAGCGTGTCGGCCGCTTTACGAAAACTGCCATGCTCTGTCGCCGCTACGAAATAGCGCAAATGACGAATTTCGATTTTACGAGCAGAATTCATTGCGCTGCCTACCCACGCTTCGTTCCTTGCAATTGCGGTTTCCGATCTTTGTTCAGCTCCGCAACTCCCGAGCTATCCCATCCTTTGTCCAGGCACTTTGCGCGAGGACGGACAGTGCGACCGCAGCAATCGCGCCAACAAACATGAAGCTCAAGGAACCCAATGGGAAATTCAGATAATCTGGCGGAGGGTCGAATACCCCGCTCAGCAACCGCACGAGCATCCAGGCATCGATCACACCGATGAGCGCGCCAGCCGGAAGGCCGATGCCGGCGACAATCAGCGTTTCGCTCCAGATGAAGGAGCGAACCTCGCGGCGTGAGGCACCGAGCGAGAGCAGAATTGCGTTCGATTTCGTTCGTTCTGATTGACCAAGCCAGAGAATCAGCCCGGTAGCCATTGCTACGAATAGCGCGGCGAATCCGAGTTCCACTGCACCGAGCGTGGCCAAGTCGACAGCCGTCAGACTTGAGCCGATGAGATGTGCGGCTTGAGAGATGTCTGTGACTTTCAGTGGTGGAGACGTCCCCAGCGATTCCCGGATACGTTGAGCCAACACGGCTGTAGAACCGTCGGCTCTAATCAGAACTGTTTCCTCCTGGTTTGCACCGGTTTGGTCCGCGACGTAGCGAGCGTTGGCGACCAGAAAACTATCGCGTGGCGCGGTTGGAAATTCCTTCACGACACCTACGAGATGGAATGCGACAGTTTTTTCCGAACCGTCCGCGGCACGCATGCGCAGATTGAGCAGATCGCCAATCGCGAGTTGAAAGTCGTTCACCGTTTCTTGCGATACGAGGATACCATCGCGTTGTCGCGAAAGCCGCGCCAACGCCTCGCGAGCGCCAATATTCGAGAAGTATCCATCGACGATATCGGTTGCGTTCGTAATCCTGACAGGGTCGATACCGAACAGATCCTGAAGATCCTTGCCGACATACGCGAAGCGATGCTGCATCGGCTCCGCCGCGAGAACACCGGTAATGGTCGATATGCGGCTCAACGCCGCTCCGGCGGGGATCGCCGTAGTCCCGGTCACCGCCACGTCGGCGCCTGTCGTCAACCGGGCGTCGACAAGCTGCTGGCTGCGATAGGTCGAATTGAACACTGTCGTCGCCACCGCAAATGAAGCCGCAATCGCGATGAGCGCCATGCCGGAGGCAAGCCTGCTCCGCTGCCTGATCAGAGAGGAACTGGTCAACGTCGACAGACGACCGGACAGCGGTGATAGCATCTTTGGCAGCCAGGAGCCGGCCCGCCGCAACAGCGCGCGGCCGAGCCGTATCGTCACGAGGCCGGCGCCGAGCCAAAACAGAAGCGGCGCAAGAAACGCGGTATAGTCAACTGCCGTCGAAGCAACGCCCTCCGGCGCCAACACGAGTTGATACCCAGTAGAGGCCGAGCGCCAATAGATAAGCGCCGCGAGCAACAACAGCACAATGTCAAGTTTGCCGCGCTCCCATGAGGCCGCATGTTCGATTGGAAGCCACATCCGCCGGCCCGAAACGCTCGACTGGCGTAAGTCAGCCACTACGGGGCCGATCACGGCAAGACTGGATACGGCAATGGCCGCAAACGCAGTCACGCTCAGCCAAGCCGCCGTTCCATAGATACCGACGTCGACATGCAAAGCGAGTCGCGACAAGGCTATCGACGCCGCGACACCGAAAGACACCGCGAGGAGCGACACGACCATTGTTTCGACCGCAACCAGCGACACCACCTGCGCCGCTCCCGCGCCACGCAATGACAGCAGCGCAAAGTCGTGCCGGCGACGGACGCTGTCAGCGCGCACGACCGAGATCGTCAGCAAGAGCGCCAGAACCGCACCCGGCAATCCGAGAAACAGGAGCAGAATGCGCGCCAGCAGCGCATCTTGCCGCACCGCGTCCAGACGTGCCGAAATGTTGTCGCCAACCACGGCCTCGCCGGCCGCGCGCACTTCAAAATTCTTCGCCATACCGGTCGTCGTCGCGAATGCGACATCCGGCGCGGCAGGCAGACGAGCGTGATCGAGACCGACGTGAAGTTGAAGCCGGGCGCCGCCGCCAGCCAGGCGGGCCGCCTCTCCAAAATGCGTCCGCCAGATTGGATCGGGAAGCATAATGACGTTATCAGGCGGAGCGGTCGGTGACGCCCCGCGTTGCGGGCCGATGACCTGAAACAACGCATCTGCATTGGGAAGATCGATGATGCCGGCGACAGTAACGTCGAATGGCGCCGCGCCAACCGATGCCACAGTGACGATGCTGCCCACCGTCGCGTGCAGGTTGGCCGCCGTCTGCTGAGCGAGCAGCACACCGCTGGATGCGCCCAGTAGAGGTCGAATCTGGCCGGGGAAGAGCAACTGATAATCTGGCGGCAAACCGAGAACCTGGCCCGATCCTGTGGTTTGGGTTGATTCTCTGGTCTTGGAACTCAGTGCGACGGTGTCGGCATAGCCGATCGTCGCGACCGCGCGGACCGGCGCGGCATCGCGCAGCTTCTTCGTCAGTTCCCCCGGGTTTGCGCCCGGAACAAGCGCGACCTGCCAGTCGACGGGTACGGCGGAGAGCGCGCGGGACGTCATTGTTCTCGCGCTCGAAATGCCAAACACGCCGATTAGACCAATGAGTGCCGTGGCGCAGGCAATCCCGGCTCCGGCGGCCAATAAATGACGCCAGCGCGCGGTGACGGTGCCCTTCAACCAGAGCCTAATCATGCCGCATCTCTTTCATTTGGACTGACGGCCACGCGGCCGCGCTCGATGGTCCATTGTTCCTCCATCTCGACAGCGACAGCCTGATCATGCGTGGCCACAACAAGCGTGGCCCCGATGGCGGCGACCGCCTTCAAGAGAGCGCCAACGACCTCATGTGCGGTCGCGCGATCGAGTTGCCCCGTCGGCTCGTCGGCCAGCAATAATTTGGGACGTGTAACGAGCGCGCGGGCAATCGCAACACGCTGCATCTGCCCGCCAGACAACTGATCGGGGAGCTTTTCGGCGAGATCGGAAATCGACAAGCTATGCAAGACTTGCATCGGATCGAGAAAATCGACTGAGTTGCTGCCGGCGAGTTCGAGCGGTAGACGAACATTCTCGATAACGCTCAAAGCAGGAATGAGCGAAGGCGCTTGGAAGACCATGGCGATCTGTTGCGGCCGCAATGGCCGTGATTCGTCAAATCCCGGCCAACTCATCGACCCGGGCTGGTCCGCATCGACCAGCCCCGCCATCAGATTCAACAAAGTTGATTTGCCGCTGCCAGAGCGGCCCACCAATGCTATGCTTTGGCCTGCGCGAATACTGAAATCGACCGACGAGATCGCCCTGAAACTCCGGTCGCCAGACGCAAAACTGCGAGAAAGGTCGTGCGCTGCGACCAGGATAGCGCCGTCACGCTGCTCTCGAATCGATCGGTTGACTTTGGGAACGCCGTCTGTTGCGGCGAGCACATCCGCCGCGATGATTCGGCCGTCCACGATCCTAACGATGCGGGTGGCTTGAGCTGCTATCGCTTGACTGTGAGTGGCGATCAAGGCTGCGGCCCCGTCGCGTCGCCGCATTTCGAGCACATCGAGAATCATGCGTTCGGTTTCCGAATCGACCTCCGCCGTTGGCTCATCTGCCATCAACAGAGGCGGGTCGTTGGCGAGGGCGACGGCAAGCCCGGCTCGTGCCGCCTCACCACCCGACAGGGTCTGCGGCCGTGCATGGCGACGCTCCGACAGTCCGACAAGACTCAAAAGCTCGCCGATCCGCTTTTCGCTATCCTTTGCGCCTCCGAGTTCCAATTGCAGGCGAATGTTTTCGGATACACTCAAGTGGCCAAACAGGTTGCGCGACTGCGCAAGAAACCCGATACAGCGCCCTCGCAGCGCCGCGCGCTCGTCCTCGGCGTGCCGTGTCATGCACTCGCCATCGATGGTAACCAGTCCGCCGTCTGGATCGTCGAGTCCTGCGATACACGCCATGAGAGTCGATTTGCCGCTTCCAGATGCTCCGACGAGAGCGACTGTTTCGCCGCGATCGACGCGGAGACTGGCGCCGCGCAAAGCCCGCACTTCGGTTTCGCCGACATGAAAGAAACGATACAGGTCGTCAGCCACCAGCAGGGTCATGTCACTTCCACCGAAACGATTTACTCATCAATGTCCATTGATCGACATTGTCCGCGCCGGCCGGCGCCGAGAATGTGAGTTCAGCGAGCTTCCCGTTGCGCGACAGATAAAAACGTTCGTTTTCGAGCCGGATCTGCTTGTTCGTGACCGGGTTCGGGTCCGAATTCGACGTATAGACGACCTTGATCGCCGACCCTGCGGGCAGCTTCACTTGCTCGGTCCTCAGGACCTTGACCGCGCGCCCGCTTCTTTCGAGATCTGCAATCTGCTGTGCGCGCAGAATGTCGATCGTAAGCGGCGATGTCGATGGTCGGATGGTGAGTTCGATGCGGCCATATTTGTCCGCAAAGATCGCACCTTCCTTCGTATCCGTCCGAGCCCACCCTTCCGGAACCTTCAAAGCCGCACCCTGCGTCGCCTCGAAAGTAACGAACTGCTGATTGTCAGGAATGTCCCCTGGCGGATTGATTTCCGGCGCGATGGCTCTTTCCTGCGCTGCGGCCGGAACGACGATCCCAATCGCCGGTGCGAGGATGAGCACCAGTCCGATCGCGTGCAAGCGCCGTCTGGTTAGAGGCGAAGATGTCATGGAAAGCTCCTGTTTTGTCGTAACGCAACAAGCCGATGCAGAAGCTCTAACAACGAAGAATGAGCACGAAATGAGCGCGCAGCTCAGTTTTTGCGTTTGCTTAGGAGGTCGAGGGGAAGGCTGTAGAGCTTCTCGGCCAGGTCCGTACCGAGGTCGCGCCAACGATTCAACGAGGACCGGTTGACGCCGTAGGCGGTCACAAGGCCGAGCACTGCAGCGCCGACGATGTCGAGCGGATAATGCGCACCTAGATATATGCGCGACCAGCCAACGGCGCAGGCAACCAGCAGCAACGCCAGCCAAACGCGCTTCAGCCAACCCGGTGGCGTCAGGAGCAGCGACCAGGCGAGCGTAAAGAGAACGATCGCGTGGTCGCTCGGAAACGAGCTGTCCGCCGCGTGATGCAAATAGTTGCGCGCCAGGCCGTCCATGAAAGGACGCGGATGAAAATAGACGGATGAAATCCCGGCGGCCAAAGCCAGCGCCAGAAGCGCACTAAGACAGGCTCCCACGGCAGCACGCCGATCCTGCCTGTCGCCCAGCACCCAAAGCAGAATTAGCGCCGCTGGGCCGGTGAAAATCGCCCACTCGGCGAGCACGAGCGGAAGCAGAAACGCGCCGCCGGAAAGATCCGGCGACGCGACCATCCATTCCAGCCAAGACCGATTGAGAGTGTCGAGCATGGAACGAGACCTTGGAAAGAGTGCAACCAGCGAAACGCCCAGGCGCTATTTCATCTTGAGGCCCGCCTTGCTCAGCCCTTCGGCGACCGCCGCATGACATGTTTTGTCGTCGTCTTTCTTCAGCGCGGCCACCGCCTTGGTCTTCGCCGCGTCGAGAGCCGCCTTGGCGGGCGCGGCGAGATTCGGCGTCGTGAACGCGTGCTCGAGTTGCTTGAGATCGCTTTCGCAATCGGCCCGCGCGGCCGACGTGGCGGCAATCCCGATTGCGGCGGCGAGGATGGCGGTCTTGATCAGCGATTGTGTCATTGAAGTCTCCTGTTTGTTGATGGGCCGTCGATTGTTTCGCTCGCATGAGCGCCAGGGCTGGAGCGGCGCCGGTCACCAGCCTCGATCTGGTGATCAGGCTTCAGCGGAGCGTTTCGCGCCGACGTTCGCAGGGGCACTCTCGATGCGATCGGCCTTGGTGACGGTCAGGAAGACGACCAACGCAAGGATGGCGCTGAGGAACAGCAGGCTGGTGTTGACCGTGCCCCATCCCAGGCCGTCGGCAATGACCGGCTTGGCGAGGAAGTCGCCGACCGATGCGCCGAGCGGGCGGGTCAGGATGTAGGCGATCCAGAAGGCGAGCACCGCGTTCATCCGGGCAAAGCGATAGAGGCCAAAGGTCGCCGCAATCATCGCGGCGAACACGACCGCCGCCGGACCGTATCCGAGGTTGAACCGCTCGGCCATGAGATCGCCGGCCGAGGTGCCGAGCGCGAAAGTAAACAGGATCGCGGCCCAGTAAAAATATTCGCGCCGTCGCGTGACAATCGTGTGGATGGAGAGCGTCCGTTCGCTCAGATACCAGAGCGTGAAGACCGCAGCCAGAATGATCGCGAACGCGGTCGACGTGGTGACGAGGCTAATCCCCATGCCGTCGACGAGATTGTCGGAGATCAGCGTTCCCACGACGCTGATCAGGACGACAGTGAGCCAGTAGGGCGTGGGAATGTAGCGACTGGCGCGCAGCTGCACCACGAGGGCGGCGACGAAGGCGCCGGTCATGATCCACGACGTAACCGTGAGCCCCAATCCGAGGCGGGTGGAGAGCAAATCGGCGGCGGTTTCGCCGACGGTCGTCGCAAGGATTTTGATGATCCAGAAGTAGACGGTGACTTCCGGCACCTTGTTCAGCAACGTCCGCATCCGCACATCCGAACTGTGGGTCATGATCTTCCTCCGATGCCGCCTCTCGGTGTCGACCGACACTGGCGCGCTTGCACAAAATCTGATGAAATCTCGCGTGCCATCGGTAACGGGTGCGACTTAGCAGTGAATGAGCGCACATCACTGATGGATGCGGGACTGGCGCGCGCGACTACAGCGGTGGGCCGGTCTATCGCCTTGGTCGAAGGACGTTCGTAAAGAATTCGAGTCGCATCATGAAGCGGTTCGAGATGCTCGCGATAGGTTAGCGCCGTGACATCGGTCTAAATATTGATCGGGATGTACTGGCGCAGTCGAGGTGACAAATGATGACGTCGCCTGCGGGGTAAGCTGTCTTGGAAACGCGAAATGCACCCCGACTCGCCCGTGCCATCCAGGCGGCGAATGCGTGTGCATATCGGTCACGCTAAAACTTTCGGATCAAATTGAATTAGTGTCACTCTGGCCGCAGGCCTGCATGTATTTTCCACAAGGCGAAAGCCGCCAAGCCAACAAGCATGAGAAGGGTCATGCCCATCGCACCGGCGTGTTGGTGGAGTGCGACGAAAGACGCGCCTGCCGCCGCGGCCGGGACGATGTGTGAGATCGCCCACACGATCGCAGAGGCCACATTTGCAGTATAAAAGCGTCGAGGGTTCATGCCGGAAATCCCGGCGATCAGTGGCACGAATGCTCTCACGACGGGGGTAAAGCGTGCGATCGTGATCGATTTGCCGCCATGGCGTGCGAAGAATTCCTCCGAGCGTCGGATCGCCTCCGGGTAGCGTGCCATTGGCCACATCCGCAGCGCCTGCTCCTGATAGCAATGCCCCAGCCAATACGCTGCGCCATCCCCCGCGATCGCTCCCAGGCAAGCTGAAATGAGAACTGCCCAAACCGGTATCAGTCCAACGCCTGCCATCGCCGAAATCGTCAGAATTGTCGCGGTGCCCGGCACCAGAGCACCGACGACCGGAAGCGACTCGGACAGCGCCAGAACAAACACGAATCCGATAGCGAGTAGCGGCTGCTGCGCGACGAGGTCCGCGGCCTGGTGCAGGAAGCTGCCAATAGAAGGAATCATGATACTTACGAGCCTAAGAGGTCAAAATAATTGTTCGCGCGTATCGACACTTCGAGGCGCGAGACGCGCGGCCTGCCAGTATCTCCCGCCGCGGTTGGGCTGGAGTCTTTCGACGACGACAATTCACGAGCATGTACAAGACGCAGTGATCGCGTCATCGACCGAAATAACGATAGCGCTCTGAACTTAGGGACGAATGAGGGCTGTTTCTGATAGCGCTATACGTTGTTCGCTTGGCCGTCGCCTCATCGCGTTTGCTGGCCACACGGAAGACTTAGGACAAACTTAGAAGCCTCACCGTGAATCGCATTTATTTTATCGATGGACGCCGTAGTTACGTCACCGAACGGGATCACTTTGGCTCATCTTGCAACTTGATCGAACACACGGAGACGGATCATGCGCATTTTTTCAGTGGTGGTGGCTTCACTTTGTCTGGCAGCGACGATCGGTGTCTCCGCCGCCCATGCCGACGACGATGGTTGGCGACGACATGAATGGCGCGAGCATCATTGGCGGGGCGAGCATCGCTATCGCCATCATTCGGCCGAGCCGGGTCAGATTTATGTGGAGCGGCCACGCGTCTACTACGCACCCCCGCCGGTCTATTACGAGCCGCTCCCGAGGGCATTCGGCTTCGCCATCGGTCATGAAGATGACGACGATGAGGAGTAGAAGTCTGGAACGTCGATCCTTCTCGCTGGCGCGTCCAATAGAATCGTCGGCATGGAAGGACCTCGGGAATACGCGGGCGCGTATAGCGTCCGTATTAACGGTCGGCGCACCGCGTGAGCCCGATTTTCAGCCTTCGATGAAATATCGAGGCGTGGTACTTTGGCACCACGCCTTTCTAGTTGAATCTGTCCTAACCGAAATGCACGCCAATCCGTGTCGCCTTACGCCAGGCGACACGGCAAGGTTTCTGGACGTGGTCAACCGCAATGATCAGCGTGAAGTGATCGGGAATCCCCACCGAGCTGACGACATCAAGAGCCGCGCCGGTCTCAGACAGATTGCGAACAGTGCAGTCGACGACTGCCCCACTAAACGCAATTTTGCCGGCTTTCAGAACACGGTGTCGCGTTGATTTGCGCTTCTCGTCCATCGGAAACCTGCCCTGTTGGCGGCACAATGCGGGGCATCTCCAGGTTGTCACCCCATGATCGAGGTGAAGATGCCCTTGCCACCCGCAAGCCGGAAAATCGTTCTGGGTGTGACGATCCATCTTGCGCACCCGAACTTAGCCGGGACTTAGCGCGGATCATGGGCAGCGAGCGTCTGTCGCTGAACGCTGCCCGGCCGCCGCTGGTACGGATTATTCGTAGTGGGTTGCCGGTTCAGAACGTGAACAAAATCGCCGTATACCAGGAATACCGATTTGCGGTCCGTGCGTTCTGAATGCCCTTCGCGGCGTAGCCGAGAAGATGGATATTGTCATTCAGATCGTATTTCGCACCGATGCCGAGGCTTGTCGTTGCCGGGTTTCCGATACCGTCGGCGGTTTGGTGGAAAAGTTCGATGCCGAGTTGTAATGTCGGCGCGATCTGCCGCGTCACGGTGCCGCCATAGAGGCAGAAATCATGCGAACGCCCGGCGGCACTGATCTGGCAACCGCCGCCTCCAAAGGCCGACCATTTGCCCCAGTCCTTCTGCACCCAGATCGGCAACAGAACAGACGCCTGGCGATCGCCGACCGATCGGGAACCGCTTGGCAGAAAGACGCGCGGAAACACGGCGACGTCAAACACAAATGTATCTTGATGGAGGATCCGGTACTTTGCCGCGAGTTCGATGTTGCTGAGGCCGAAGGCAGCCGGCCCGTTCGAAGGAAAATCGAAGCCGACGGGCAGCGTTGCTGTGAGTTGCAAGTTGGGGGCCGCGCCGTAGTTGAAGTCGATGCCGCTCGCTCCCGCAAGATCACCCTTTGAACGGGCTCCCTTGTTGAAAGTGTAGATTTCATAGTGGCGATACTCGGTCGGCTCTGGATCGTCGGATTGATAGGGCGGCCCGGCTATCGCCGGAACGAGACACGTGACCGTCAGCCCCGCAGCGAGGGCGGCGGAACTGATCCGCCGCCCCATGTGTCTTCTTGGAGCTCTCCTCACAATGTCCGCAGACGCCCATCTTGTGTCGGTGCGAGGCAGCATATCGTTTCGTCCATGATCATGCCGGGTGCCGGCCGGCGCGCTGAGGCAACAGCAAGATGAGGCCAATGATGATTGCCGCCAGCATTGCCGAAGCAAGCGGCCTGCTCAAGTCGAGACCGCCGTGGCTGATCGGTTTATCGAGGAAGTCACCTACGGTCGCCCCGAGCGGTCGCGTTAAAATAAAGGCCGCCCAGAACAAGAGCACGCGCGATACGTTCGTCCAGTAATAGAGCGCGGCGGTGACGGCCAGTGCCGCACCGAAAACGAGCGCGCCGCCCTGATAGCCTAGCCCGCCAGTATCAGCGAGCCAATCGCCGAGGGCAGTGCCGAGCGTCTGGGAAAAGGTGATCGTCACCCAATAGAAGATTTCGACTTTTGGCGTTGCGACGGTCATGACGTCCACGGAGCCCATGGCAAAATACCAGATCGCAAGAGAAGCTAGGACGAGACAAAAGAGGATCGACGCACCACCGGTGTAACCGATCCCCAGGGAGCGATCGAAGAAATCCGCCATGGCCGTGCCGACGGTCGTCGACGCCACGATGGCGATCCAGTAGACCCAGGCGTTGAATTTCTTCGTGGAGATCTGAGCCGCAACTGCGGCAATGAAGATGGCAAGGAATATTCCGGTGCCGATCAGATATCCGCCGTTGTGTGCATTCTTGTCAGCGTGGAAAACAGTCATTGTGAGCGCATCGCCGCCGGTTTCCCCGAGCGTCGTCGCAAGAATTTTGATGATCCAGAACCCGAGTGTGACTGCGGGGACCTTGCTCAAGCTTTCAGAGAGTTCAGTTTTCATGAGAGATGCCTCAATTGGTATCGTTGTTTCCAAACACGCGCGCGTCGTCTCAGCTTGGTCCGTTACACTCGATTCATAACAGCGACGAGACGGTTGATGGCGCTTCGGAAGGTTTCCTGGACCGGACTCGGTTCAGGCCACTAAAAGGTCTATGTCGGATAACTCCGCCGAATTAGGGAAAACTTAGATGCTGAGCGATGGATCAAGAAATTGAAGCCATCGGAGCTAAGGCGTCGCTAATTGTTCGATGGACTTATATGAAACCATTTCCGAACGCTGAGGCGGAGACCATCCCCGAAGCGAAAGGAGTGCAGCCGCTGAAACAAGCCGATTTGGTTTCACGATTGGCCGAGAGACGTTCCAGCGCACCGTCGGCACGGAGTATTTCATGCTCGTTCTTGTGGTTGGCGATCGCATGATTGGGGAGGCTACGATGCAGGCTCTCAGGGAGGCAACATATGTGGTGGATTGGGTCACGGACGGTCAAACCGCGATCGAAGCCGCGCGTGCAAAAGCCTACGATCTTGCGTTGCTCGGCCTGGGACTATCAGCTGCGAAGGGTACCGAGGTGCTGCGCGAATTCCGGAAGTTGAACGCTCAGTTGCCCGTCATCGTCGTGACCACGCGTGACGGGGTTGACGATCGAATCCACGCGCTCGATCTCGGCGCCGCCGATTGCCTCGTCATGCCTTTCGACATCCGAGAACTCCTGGCGCGCATGCGGGCCATCCTGCGACACAAGGGCAACGGCAATCCACTAATCTTGACCAATGGCCTGATAAGCCTGAACCCGGCAACTCACGAAGTCGTTCACAACGGCGCCAGGGTATACCTGACGGCACGCGAGTCCGCTCTTCTTCAGGCTCTCATGCTCCGTCCAGGAGCAATTTTGTCGCGCACCGACCTTGAACGACACATCTACGGCTGGAATGAGAGGATCGCGAGTAACGCCGTCGAGTTCTTGATCCACGCGATCCGCAGGAAGCTCGGAACATCGTCTATTCGCAACGTAAGAGGTCTTGGCTGGATGGTCGATGGAATATAACCATTCCTTGTTGCGCGGGCGGATTTAAGAGCCACCTGTCGCCATCGTTAGAGCGACGCTTGCGACGGGTGAGCGCCTCCGCAAATGAGCGTCGATGAGGCGATCTCGCGACGCGCGCACCGCAGGTGCGGACAAACCAATGACCCCTGCCTGATTTTGCCAGTGATGGGATCGGCATCGCCGTTTACGCAGAGCCATGGGCAATTACTCCATGCGTCAACGCTATCGTATGCGCTCCTGAAATCTTCGGCGAACATACAGCTCAATCCTGGTCGGCGGAGTCTATCGAAAATCGTTCGGCGGAGCCCTGCACTAATTCGGAGCTAAGTTTCGAGGGACATCAGTGACTGATCTGTTGAGGCGATTATCGCTCGAGGCCGGCGGTACATGTGATGGACGGAGCGCAGGCCGGAGCTATTCGCGATACGATAGGAGAATATAAATGCAACGGGTTCTGCGGATTGCTCTTGTTTTGGCGACGTTACCACTGGTCACTGTCTTTGCACCCCCGGCGCACGCCGGCGAAGACGATGGTGGAATAGCGGCCGGGGTCATTGGCGGCTTGGCGGCAGGAGCATTGCTTGGTGCAGCGGCAGCCGGCCCACACTACGAATACGACGATCCTCCTGCAGAAATCTATGTGACGCCGGAGCAAGAATCAGAATGCCATTGGGTCCGCGGCCGCGCCTACTGGGACGACGATAGCGACCGATGGGTCTACCCACGCGTCAGGATCTGCCATTGATCTCGATCCGACTGAGTCGCCGCTATCTCATCGGACGACGAGGCCGGCGCGATCGAACTGACGCGGAGTCCGAATTGACCGCTCGCGCAGCTTCAGACTGAGTCCACGATCGCGGAAATACGATCGTGCGATCTGTGTCGTTTGCAAATGCAAGGCTGCCTCTGCCGGGTGCAAAGACACTGATCTGACCTTCTGCCGGCAATGGTCTCGGTAAATCTCTGAACCCATCGTCGTCCCTCCCTTAATGTTGGCACCCTTGCGCGAAGATCCCCCAGACAATTTGTTATATCAATCGAACCTAGCGATCTCGTATCCGTCGGATCGCTACGCCACAGCCTGGCGTCGCAATATCATGCTTTGGCTTGATGGAGTTGAACCAGGTTGGGCTATTCCTGCGTTCTTGGTCGGCTTTGTTGCTATTTGGACCCTGACGCTTGTGCTGGCATACTGGAATGCCGGTCTGCACCCGGATGTGTTGGAGACTTGGTCGGTGGGTCGAGATTGGGCCTGGGGAAACGCCAAGCATCCGCCGCTGATGGGTTGGGTGGTCCACGGCTGGACCTTAATTTTTCCCAAGGCCGACTGGTCCTTCCAGCTTCTGGCAACGGTGAACGCGGCTGTCGCGCTGTGGTCGGTGGACTTGATCGCAAGGCGGTTCGTGCGGGGCGACAAGCGGCTCATTGTTCTCTTATTATTGTTTCTACTCCCGGCCTACGATTTTCACGCGCAACGCTTCAATGCCAACAGCGTCCTGCTTGCGGCGTGGCCTCTGGCAACCTACGCATTCCTTCGGTCATTTGAGAAGCGCGATATATTTTGGTCAGTGCTGGCGGGGCTGCTCGGCGCTCTGGCCATGCTCGGCAAATACTATTCCGTATTTCTGCTTGCCGGCTTCTGTTTTGCGGCGCTCTGCCATCCGCGCCGTGCGCAATATTTCGGCTCAAAAGCGCCCTGGATTTCGATTGTCGCCGGGTTGATCGCTCTATCGCCTCACATTCTTTGGCTGCGGACCCATGGTGAACCGTCTTTCCATTACGCGCTCGATCACGCCGGACTTCCGTTCTCCGAGTCCGTATCCGATGTGGCGAAATTTTCCTCGGAATCGCCGGTTTCATGATCTTGCCGACGATTGTGTGGATCGCAATGATTCGCTTCCGTTGGCACGAATGGCTGCACGATCTCGCCAACTTGGATGAATCGCTATGGTTGCTGGCCATGATATTCGTTGGAACCGTGCTGCTCGCGGGTACGACCGCTCTCGCATTTTCAAGTAGCCTCCCTGGGATTTGGCACCTTCAGGCGTTGTTCATGCCTGTCGTGGTTGCGGTCTGCGCCACACGTTTTCCTGTCGACCGGGTAGATACGACGAACCTTGCCGCGATCGTGCTTTCCCTGCTGCTTATTTTCCTCGTCGGCTCGCCCTTCCATGCGCTTTACCGGAATTGGCATCCCTTCAAGGAGGGGCGCAACTACTATCAAGAAGCAGCCACCGTCGTGACGCAGCGTTGGCGTGCCGCCTTCGGCGTACCTCTATCTCGCGTTGGCGGGGACGACGGGCTGATTTATGCAACGGCTTTTTACAGTGCTGATCACCCGCGTTACAATCGGCCCCTCGAAACGCCGGATGCGCCTATGGTCAGTGATGGATGGACCGCTTTATGTTTCCGCGACGATCCAGTCTGCATGAGTTGGATGAAACAGACCCGCCAGCGCATTGGTCGTGGGTCTTGCCTGGAATTTCAGGCGACCACGCGACTCTGGGGGTATCCGGGACCGTCTCGAAAGGTTGCAGCGATGCTAGTGCCGCCTCTCTCGGCCAAGACCAAACAAGCTGCGATGTCAGGATGCAAATTTTGATCGTGAGCAGGAGCTGAACCGCTGTACGACACTCAAAACATCAAACAACGTGTTTTGAATTAGATGCTTTAGCGACGTACGCGCGCCAAAGTGATCCAGACGCTGGAATTCGAATAATGTCGGTTGTCAAGGGATCGATTGTCCGAGCCTACGGAGGCAACCCGCCAGTAGCGAAATTGGCGGCTCGATCTTCCGCTTGTCTAAGCGAGAAGGACTGCTGCGACATGATCCGGCGAGTTCAGTCAACGTTACTCGAAACGCTGTGGCACTCGAGAACTATAAGCGAGCTGCGCTGTGTCAAGAAACGGAGCCTGATACGCGCGCGATCAATCCTTGGCGATCCGGGCCGTTGACGATCTCGATTTGAAAGCCATGACATCTGGCCACAGAGGCTGCGATTGCCAGACCTAAACCGCTACCTTCAACGTCCAACGGCGCGGCTCGGAAGAAGCGGTCGAACAGGCGCGGAATATCAGCCTCCGCCACGCCCGACCCGGTATCCGTCACCTCGACGACGAACCTGCCGTTCAGCCGCCGAATAGAGACGTTCACGACACCGCCTTTCGGCGTATAGCGAACCGCATTGTCGATCAGGTTGCCGAAAAGAAGCGCAAGATCGCTGCGTGAGCCCACGATCGATACCGGGTCGGATTGCACGATGCCGAGATCCACGCCCTTGGATTCGGCTATCGTAATCACATCGGCGACGCATTGCGTAACGACGTTCGAAAGCTCGATGACTTCTCGTGTCGAGGCGTTCTCTGGTTCGTCAGAACGCGCAAGACGGAGTAATTGCTCGACCAATCGACGCGCGCGCGCCAAGCCATCTCGTAGTTTCGTGGTTGACGCTGGGTCGGTGTCATTGTGCCGTGCATCCAGATTGTCGACCTGAATTTGAAGAGCGGTCAACGGCGTGCGAAGCTCATGAGCTGCATCGGCGACAAAACGCTTCTGTTGGTCCAAGGCGTCGCGCAGCCGGTTGGTGAGCCCATTCATCGCCTCGACCAACGGTACGATTTCGGCCGGCACGTCTGCTATTGGTACGGGCGCTCGACTGTCGAGGCTTTTCCCAGCGATATTCTCTGCGAGGCGCTGCAATCGGCCGGTCAATTGCCCGACGGACCATCCGACAACCAGCCAAGCCAACGGAATAAGGATCAGGATTGGGATCCCTGCCTGGATTGCCGCCGAAGCCGCTATTTCCCGACGAACCTCCATCTGTTGCGCGATTTGCACCGTTCGATCGGCATCTCGCGCCTGATACACACGCCAAGATACTCCCCCTGCGTCGATGGTCGCAAAACCTGCCGAATTCAGGCGCGGAACCGAAGGTGCGTTCGGCGTTCGGCGCAAAAGCGCTCCGGCGCGGGACCACACCTCGATAACAAGTTCATCCTCGGGATCCTGTGGCTCAGTTGGCGCAGGCGTTAACATCACGTTGTCGCCGACGTTGATGGCGATCTGCCGGAGTTGGCCGTCAAGAAAGTCAGCCACTTCCTGTTGCGCGATCACGTATGCGGCGATGAACGCGACTGCTCCTACAATCGTCAAGACGGTCGTCATCCAGATCAGCGCGGCCCGTCGTATTGAGATCATCGCTCGCTCCGCGGGATCATCCATCCGGCGCCGCGGACATTGCGGACGACGTCCTTATCGAATTTCTTCCGTATCGAGTGAATGAGGAAGTCGATCGCATTGCTCTCGACCTCCTCGCCCCAGCCATAAATGCGCTCCTCGATGCGCGATCGTGACAAGATTGCGCCGGGTCTCTCGGCCAGGGCGTGCATCAGCGCGAATTCACGCGCCGGAAGCACGGCCGTTGTCCCACGATAGGTCGCTTCGTGGCTTTCGAGATCCAGCGTGACATCACCGGCAATCAAGATGGATTGAGCGGCGCCGGCATGGCGGCGCAACACCGCCCGCATCCGCGCCAGAAGCTCGCGCATTTCGAACGGCTTCACGATATAATCGTCAGCACCGACATCCAGGCCGATGATCCGATCATCGACGCCATCGCGTGCGGTGATGATGAGGACAGGAGTGGAATTACCTGCCCGTCGTGCATCCTTCAGCAAATCGACGCCCGATCGACCAGGTAAGCCGATATCCAGTAAAACGAGTCCATGGCCGCCATTGGCCAGAGCGTCCTCGCCATCGGCTCCGGTGCGAACCCAGTCGACCGTCATTCCTTCACGCTTCAGCGCCGCGATCAGACTGTCGCCGATCATACGGTCGTCTTCGATCAAAAGAACACGCATTTCATCTCCGGACCGCGCGAACACGCGTGCGATAGCATATCTTCGAAGATCCTTTGCATCGTCGCCGACATGCATGGATAACGTGGCGGAAGGTGAAACTGCAATCGTCCATCGATCATTGGGTGAACAATTCTAGGATCGCTGGGTTAGCCGGAAATGAGCGAAATCATCAGCCGCCGATTCTGCTGAGCGGACATCTCCCGACCACGAGGCACATCCTTCAGCGAGTTTGCGAGCCTGGCATCGGCAAATGCGCACCTTTTCCGGCCAGTCTTTCGCGCAATTGGTTTAAATTTTTCAGGCCGGCGAGCGTTTGACGCGGCCTTGTTGTCGCGACCCCGACCAGAAGCGTCTCGATCAGCCCGAGCGTGGCCGTATGCATGCTCAGCAAATCAGCGCGCCCTCGTGCCACGGGCAAAACGAGATCGACGCGGCGCCGCAGCCTGCCAGCAAGGGTATCCGTCAGGAGCAGCGACGCCAGCCGGCGCCGTTGGATCTCCTCGAGGAGGACTGCCAGTTCCGCATAGACGCGCCCGTAGGCCAGGATGACGACGAGATCGCCATCGCGCAGCTTCCGCAAGTCATCGGCGAAAAGCAGGCCTGTGTTGGTCAGACTCCCGGCATCCAAACCAAAGCGCCCAAGCTGGATGACGAGATAGGCCGCCATGGCGCTCGACGGCCCAAGGCCGAAGACCAGAACGCGCCGCGCTTTGGTGATGCTGCTTACCGCCCTCTTAAACTGATCGGCGGTGATGGTGCGACGGAGGCTTTCGAGCGATCGAAGATGAATCTCGAGCGTCATCTCGAACGCGTTAGAAAGATTTGGACCGACCTCGTTGAGCGTTCGCGTCAACCGCTCGGCCGGAGTGATCAAACTACGCAACTCGCCGGCGAGGGTGCGGCGTAGGTCGTCGAGCCCGGTAAAGCCAAGTGCTTTTGCTGCCCGCACAATCGTGGCGTCGCTGGTCTTCGCCTTGGCAGCCAATGCGGCTGCCGAAGCGATCAGCACTTCCTCCCGATTCTCCTGAAAGAACCGGATCACGCGCTGCTCCGCAGGGCTCATCCGCTCGAAACGGTCTGCAACTCGTTTATCAAACGTGATCGTCACGTCGGTCAACTTTCTTGGGCCAGCTTCCTTGAAACCGTCATAATTACTACGAGAATTATACCATAACGTCGTAAATACTACAAAGCCGTGAGGTGTTGAATGGATGCGGCAACCTGGAGTGTTGCAGCGCCGGCTATCGGCTCCGCGTTCCTCGCCTCGCTCGTTGAGGTGGTGGAGGCGTTCACGATCGTCCTGGCCGTTGGCACGTTGCGCGGTTGGCGACCGGCAGCCCTCGGTACGCTTTCGGCTCTCGCCGTACTCGGCCTCGCGGTCGTGCTTCTCGGCCCGTTGCTGGGCCGCGTCCCGATCCAGCTTCTCCAGCTTGTCATCGGTGTGCTCCTCCTTCTGTTCGGCATGGGATGGCTGCGCAAAGCGACCCTGCGGGCGGCCGGCGTCATCGCCCTGCACAACGAGGACGCCATTTTCACATCCGAGTCGGCTCAATTGTCCAAGACTGCCGATCAGCGACGAGCCTCGCTCGATTGGATCGCAGGTCTGACGGCATTCAAGGCGGTGCTGCTCGAAGGACTTGAGGTTGCATTCATCGTCATAGCGGTTGGTGCGGGTCGTGGTTTGCTGTGGCCCGCCGCATTGGGCGCCCTCGCGGCCTGCCTAGCGGTCCTGACAGTGGGTGTCGCCGTTCACAAACCGCTGGCGAAGGTCCCCGAGAACACCCTGAAATTCGGTGTCGGAGTCATGCTGTCGGCCTTCGGCATTTTCTGGACGGGCGAGGGCCTGGGCATTGATTGGCCCGGTCACGACATCGCCCTGATTGCCTTTGCGGCGCTGTTCTTGGTTGTCGCTCACGCAACGGCAGCTACGCTTCGACGCGTCCACCCGCGCCCGGTGACCGCACGATGAGTATTCTCGTCGATGTTGCCAAGGAGCTTCTCGGCATGTTCCTCGCCGACGCGAGGCTTGCTACAGCGACGCTGCTACTGGTCGCGATCGTGGCTGCTCTGCTCGCGGGACATGTCGAGCCGCTTTTGGGCGGTGCCGTTCTTCTCCTTGGGTGTCTCGCACTTCTGGTCGAAGCAACCGTCCGTGAGGCCAGACATCGAAGTATTTCATGAAGATGGTGACGAGCGCTTGGCCAAAGCGCGTACCAGGACAGCGACGGGTGATCGTCCATCCAATGTTGATGCATTGCTCTGTTGATCGAATCGAAGATCTGCTGGCCAATGTTTCGGCTGGCCCTGAGGGCGCTATCGAAAGCTCCCAGCTTTCCCACATTTTACCACGATCGAACCGTAATCCATTCAACCATGGTTCATTCGGCACGCTCTATGCTGCACTTAGCAACCGATGGAGGCTTCAATGCGAAAGATGTTTCTGGTTGTTACGTGTGCTGCGGCCCTGGGTGGCCTGCCCATGACAGCCGCCAATGCGATGCCGGTCGCTCCGGCGCTGCCCACAGCATCCAATGTGGATCAGGTTCGTTGGGTTTGTAATGAATGGGGCCGCTGCTGGTGGAGTCGGGATTACGATCGCGCTTACCGCTACTATCGTGACGACGACGATGACTGGCGTTGGCGCCGCTACCGGCATGGGAATGGCTATTACGGCTGGCCACATGATCGGGGGTGGCATGGCGGCTGGCATCGTCGCTGGAACGATGACGATTGATGTGCCGATAAGCAAGTATTCACCGGACAATCAGATACTTTCATCATTCTCTGGCACGGCAGCGTAGCCGTCGTGCCCCACCATCGTAGGGGCTCCATTCATGGCTAATCTGAAGACCACAGCGTTTATCGCCCTGCTCGGGGCAGTCCTGGCGGGCTGCGCGCAGACCTATGGAGAGCAGCGCACCGCTACTGGCGCCGTTCTGGGCGGGGCCACGGGCGCACTCCTTGGTCAGGCCATTGGCGGAAATACTGGAAGTACGCTCCTCGGCGCAGGTGCCGGTGCTTTGCTCGGAGCGGCCGTCGCCGATTCAACCAACCCGCGTCCAGGCGGTCCGCCAATGTGCCGCTACCGCGCCCCTGATGGACGCATCTATGTTGCCGAATGCGACGAACGCTATTACCGGGGACGGTACTGATAGCGGACGCCTCAAGTCAGGGGTGAGCCTTCCGCCTCGCTATACCGCAATGGCCCTACCGACACAAAAGCAGCGGCTATCCAACATGGAGGGGCATCGGAACAGGCCACCACACCTGCGTTCCAACGACCATACGCGTCGTTTCGGCGCTTGTTCGATTTGCTAAGTCGGCTACGGGTGGGGCGTTAGAAGCCTTTGAATCGGGTCGCCCACTCGCGCGACTTTCTAAGTTTCAGCTAAGTTGGCAA
This sequence comes from Xanthobacteraceae bacterium, assembly GCA_023954195.1. GTDB lineage: Bacteria > Pseudomonadota > Alphaproteobacteria > Rhizobiales > Xanthobacteraceae > 62-47. The sequence continues at coordinate 67,583 of JAMLIK010000003.1, read as the reverse complement.
GCTTGGATTGAAGCTGGGTCGTCATCGCGTCTTAAAAATCGGCAAATGACGAACATCGCCTGACCACACTGGGTTTTCGCCCTCAGCTTGCTCAGTTGCTATGCCACGCAAAGCTGGAGAATTCCAACTTACTGATCGATTGTCTGACAGGCTACCATCAAAACCTCGCCATAATTTGGGTCACTTTCGCTCAGGGGTTGTTCATGGCCTCTTTGATAAGATGCACAGGGCATCTGCGATGATCGGAGCAAGATCCATGCGCCTCCTGGCTTGCATTGCATTCGTACTCGTCGCGTTCACATCACTGCCCCCGGCCAACGCGCAGCAAGCTGAAAAGCGCGTTGCTCTTGTCATCGGCAACGCCGCCTATCAGCCGGAAGCATTACCAACCACGGCAAACGATGCCGGCCTCATCGCCCAAACGCTACAGGCCGCCGGCTTCGACGTGGTCGGCGCGCGCGATCTCGATCAGGATACCCTGCGCCGCACATTCCGCGAGTTTCTCGACAAGGTCAGCGCGTCCGGCCCCGACACCGTCGCCTTTATCTATCTCGGCGGGTATGGCGTGCAGCTCGAGGGTGAGAATTACTTCGTGCCGATCGATGCAAAGCTCGCGCGCGATACCGACGTGCCGTTGGAAGCCTTGCGGCTATCGGACTACATCCGGCCGCTGGCGGCGCTGAACATCAAAGCGGGCATCGTCGTCCTCGATGCCGCGCGCGCGAACCCGTTCGCCCAATCGGGCCAGCCGTTGGCCAGCGGTCTCGCTCTGGTGGAGCCGGAGCCGCACATGTTGATCGCCTTCAACGCGACGCCCGGCACCGTGGCTCCGAAGGAGCAGGGACCGTATGGCGCCTATGCTCAGGCCCTTGCGGAAATGATCCGCACCGGCGGCCTGCCGCTTGCCGAGGTGTTCGATCGGACCCGTCTGCGCGTCAATGAAACAACTAAGGGCGGCGAAGTCCCCTGGGACACGTCGAAGGTCGAAGCGCCGGTGATGTTCTTCGATCGCGCACCCGACGCACCGCCGCCTGCGGCATCCACCGCGCAGACCGCAACGATGCGCACCAAGCCGATCCGCGATCTCGACGCGCAGGATGCTTATGTCGCCGCTCTCGATCGCGACACGTTACGAGGCTATCTCGACTTCCTCGCCGCCTATCCCGACGACCCGATGGCGAGACGGGTTCGCGCCATCGTCGCCGCGCGCCGGGAAGCGATCACCTGGAGGCACACGCGGAATGTAGATACGCCGCAGGCCTATTGGTCGTATCTGCGCCGCTATCCGCGCGGCCCGCATGTCGCCGACGCCCATCGCCGCCTCGCGTATCTCGCCGCGGCATTCGAGCCTCCGCCGACCTTTGCGGCAATCAGCTATGATGTGCCGCCGCCGCCCGAGGACGAGGTGGTGTATTTCCGTCAGCCGATGCTTGTTTTTGACGATCCGGATTACGATTTCGCGCCGCCACCGCCGCCACCGGTCTTTTTCCTGCCGCCGCCGCCACCGGACTTCGTCGTGCTGGCGCCACCGCCCCCCGTCTTCGCGGCGTTTGTCCTGCCGGTCCCCGATTACGTGCCGATGCCGGTATATTACAGCCCGCCGCCATACATCGCGCCGCCGCCGCAGAACATCATCTACAACAACATTCACAACACCGTCGTGATCAACAACACCACCAACATGGTTACGATCACCAGGCCGGGCGGCCAGGCACAGACGGTCACGCCGGTGCAGGCGCTTGCTCCGCAACCGGCCGCTACGAACCCGACGGCAACCTCTCCTGCCGCGCCGCCACCGGGACTGCATGCGACGCCGAATATGCCGAGCGTCGCGGCCGCTCCCTCGCATGGAGCCGCTGTCGGGATCGCGGCGGCAGGTGCCGCAGTCGCCGGCGCCGCTTTGCTGGCGCCGTCGTTGCCGAAAACAGTGGCGAAAAAGGCGGCGATGACCATGCCGCAGCACAGTCCGCCAACACCCGCGCAGCAGACCAAGCCCCTGATGCCAGGACCACAACCTACGATCAAGCAGCCCGGCCAACTGCCCACCCCGTCGGGCCAACAGGTGCCTGCTTCACTGGATCGCAAAGCGGCTACATCTCCATTGCCGGGCACTCCCGGCGGACAACCGCTGCCGTCAACAAATGGTAAACCGCAAACCCCGCTTGCACCGACCGGCGGCAAACCACCGGTGCAGCCGTTATCTGGCGCCGCGGGCTCACATTCAGCGCCTCCGGCGAGCGCCACAATGCCGTCCTCGACTCAGCCTCCGCATCCGCAGGCGCAGCATGGGACACTGCCGCCACCGGCTGTGCCATCCTTGCAATCGGGCAGCAAAACTGCCGTCCAGCCATTGCCCAGTCAGCGCGGTCGGCCGGCTCCGACAGTCCAGCATCTTCAGCAAGGACTGCGTCCGGTAACAACCATGTCGCCACGCATTGTGCGCCCGGCTCCGCCTCCAACGGCGCACGTCGTCTCACCGCCGAATGCGCGGGTGGCGCCGCGACCCGCGCAGATGGCACGCCCCGCTCCGCCGCCCGCCGTCCGCCCTATCCCACCGCGAGCGGCGGTTGCACGGCCGGCGCCTCCGCCGATGGCGCGGCCGGCTCCTCCACAACCGCCTCAAATGTCGCGCCCTGTTCCGCCGGCCGTTGTGCGCACGGCTCCGCATCCAGTTGCGGTTGCACGACCAGTCGTTCGTCCTCCGCCACCACCCGCGGCCCGTCCGGCACCGCAAGCCGCCAAGCGTTGCGTCCAACCAAACGGACAGCCCTGTAAACGGTAAGGTGATCTTCGATCTGATACGACAGAGTTAGCCGAAACCCGGTCGAGGCGACCAAACAGGTGGGTGCGAAAAGCGGGCTGCGCGGGGCTCGTCGACCATACTGGTGCGCTGCCGCACCGTGTCAACGACTACTCCGCGTCGACCAGTTACGGCTTCCAGGAGGTGACGGTTAAGGACTTTGTCGATGAGGTTGTCATCCTGGGCGGCTGCGAGAAGATCGCCCAGCATCAGCGCTCCGATGGTTCGGGCACCAGGCCGTAGCACAAATGACAGACTTCCAAATATCGCAGCATCTCCCATCGTTTGGCACACTCATGACTCCTTAGACTAGAGATCGTCTGGTCCATGTATGCCGGTGCGTGCGAGATCGCGAAGCAATTTTCTGACAAATATGATGTTCATCCGCTGAAGGTGATGGTTGTTGCCGAACTTGAATTGATTCGTTTCAGAGACAAGCAGCCCATCATCCCGTTCCGCCAGTATTCCCCTTTTCTTCAGCTGGTTCGCGCGCCGCCGTATGGTTTCGATCGGAAGGTTTAGAAAGCGGGACAGCGTCGCTCGCGAGACACCCTGCTTAACCGCGTCTGGTTCAGTCGCATGGACGCTCGCGAACCGCTTATCCAAAGCGTCATCTTTCATCACGTTTAGCACGTTAGCATTCAGGATCGCATGAACGATGAGCAGATCCAGTGGATCGAAATCATAATGGCGGAATAGTTCGCTGATCGAGCATAGGACATACGCCAAGGTATGCCGTGAAACCGCTCTCACGAGATCGTCGGGCAGCGACTTCTCTTCTAAGGCCATCAACGCTTGCTCCTGCCGTTCATGCTTATAAAGCACCATGCCCAAAATGGGTAGGTCAAGTATTGTCACGACGGCAAAGCTGATCAATCAATCGGTCTCGCTTCAGTGCTTCATGATGATCCAGGATAAACGGCAAAAGCCCCGCGTTCGATTTTCAAACGGTATGAAGGTGCAGATCGTCGCATCTGACGGCGCTTGGCAGCATTCGTGCGAGATCATCGACATTTCGGAAACGGGAGCCAAGCTTTGGTTCTCCAACCTGCTCGAGATGGCGGAAATCGAGGAGTTTCTCCTTTTGCTCTCAAGCAATGGCGCAGCCGGTGTGCGCGCCTATCGGCGATGTAAAGTCAGATGGAGGATGAGCAACGAAATGGGCGTAGAATTCCTGCCAAAGGAATTGCCACCGATCAGTCGGCATTCATCCGATTCATTGAAGTAGACCGGAGCTTTGTTGCGTTCTGCAGAGTGTTTGGCGGTACTTTAATGCTGTCTGATCGGAGCGTTAGGTGAAGCGACGATGAGATTCGGCCGTGTCGCCCAAATTAGAGGAAGTTCGTCCAATGCCCGCGCACGACTCCACAAAGTGATCTGGTCTGGCCATCCTTGCCGAAAAGATCCGGGGCACGTCCGGCCAAAAGCTCACCCAACAGGTCTTTCTCGATCGCCGCCGTATGATGTGCCTCGTGCTTCATCACTGTGGCATCAAACACAAGGTTTCTGACTGTCCCCGAGAACCAGTCAAGTCGTCGTTTCCCCAAGAGGCCGATCGCGTACAAATGCACAGAGCAAGTTCATCGAGCGTTGCGCAAGCTCGACTATCGTCCCTCGAATCAAGAAGGTGGCTTAAGCAACGTCGGGAAATACTCTCAGTTCAAGCCCTGAGCTACGTTGCAGGCGCTCTCATTCTGTTGCTCTATGTGCATGCAGGGGTGATCCCGATCACTCTTCCAGCGGCATTTGTTCTTTCCGGCACTGGGCTAACGGCCATCTTTGCCGTCCTGTCGGAAATGAAGATCGGCGACAGATCCAACGATCATTTCCTTACGTTCTATCAGGCCGCGACCAATATCGCGATGCAACTTGCATTTCTGGTCGTAGCCCCAGAAATCGGCATTGTCTTCCTTAGCGTCATTTTCGTGATTTTCGCATCGGCGGGCTTGCGTATGACTGCGCGAGAGGCCGCGACGCTGTGGGTTCTTACAGGTGGCTGCGTAGCAACAATACTCTTCGTCTTGAAAACGACAATTGCCGTTCCTCTGACAACTCCAGCCGAATGGCTAGCCGGAACCAGTCTGTTCGTGACAACAATCGGTCAGTGTGCGTACTTCGGTGTCATTGGCAATTCCGTAAATCGAAAGCTTCATCAACGTACCGTCGAACTCAAGGCCGCCTATCAACAAATCGAAGAGCTTGCCCAGCTGGATGAACTAACAGGAGTACGAAACAGGCGGAACATACTAAAATGCTTAAGCGAGGAGATTGCGCGCGTTCAACGCACCAAAGCTTCTTGCTCTCTCGCCGTTATCGATCTGGATTTTTTTAAGAAGATCAACGATCAGTTCGGCCATCCAGCAGGTGATGAGGCGCTGCGCACTTTCGCGATTGCGATCTTTGCAAATATCAGGGCTATCGACAGACTGGGGCGCTATGGAGGAGAAGAGTTTCTCTTGGTTCTGCCAGACACTGCTCAGGACGAAGCAGTTCGGATGCTGGACCGGCTGCGATCGATTATCTCTGAGGTGGATTGGTCGGCAATCTCAGAAGACTTGAGATTGACCATGTCGGCTGGAATTTGCTCTATCCGACCAACGGATTCGACCGATGAGATTCTGTCTCGAGCGGACGCCGCACTTTATCAAGCAAAAGACGCTGGCCGAAATTGCGTTGTTGCGACTTAGCGCAAGCTTACATCGATGCTCAGGCTTGTTTCGCTATCGCCTTGAAGCGCATACATTCGGACATATTATCGCGATCCCCAAGCTTACATCAAAAACTCAGCAACAAACGGACGGTGCGAAAGCTCCCTGTGTCTCCCTGAAACACTATCTCGAAAACCTCCATCTCAGTAACATCATACACCAGTGGACCCGCCGATGTACCGCCCGCCGTATCCGTTCTCTACATAACCGACACAACCGACTTTCACCGGGCACGCCTACCCTGCATCTCTATCCGTGCAGGTGCGTGGGCCGCCCGTATAGTCGTGGATCGCACGGTGATCAGAGGGTGTCGCAACTCTAGATGTCCTCATGCTCAGCATTCTGAGCACATAGCGTGCAAGACCGTGCTGGCTTTTGTGCATAATATAGGGGCCTGATGAAGAAAGTAGATTTCGATTTGAAACGGACCTTGTCTACGGTCGCTGTAATCATCGGCGCCGCTGTTCCGGTAGAAATCTTCCGTCGCGGTATCTCGTAGTCGATTGAGTTCTTACTAATCGCACGCCATGATTGCCCGCCGGTTTCAACCGTCGGGAAGTCCCCGACCCATTTAGCGGGACCGTTCTTCGGCCTCCTAATCGTGAATGGGGCTTCGCTTTCCCAACCCCATTCTGGCGATACTTTTCCTTGATAGAGTTCGACCGGCTGATGCCGGCATGCAGCCTCAGGGCATGAGCACTAGCAAACGGCGAAAGTCAGCTGGCAGAGATGTTTTGGCCTTTTCAATTGCGTGGAGTATCTTGAAAGTCACGATATCCACAAACATTGCGGAGCCTTATGGAACTCCACGCCTGCGACGTCGTTTTTAACCGATCGCTGCTTAAGCTGCTGGAGCTCGTTTGAACCGTCGAAAATTTCTTTCAACCTCGGCCGCCTTGCCGGTCTTGGCACTTATTCCGCATGCGAGAGTTTCGGCTGCGTCATCGGCATCGGAACCCTTTGGCTCGTCCCGCGTACGTCAACTAGCGCGCGACGCGGCCGGCAAGGAGTTCGTGTCTCCGGATAGCAAACTTCCGGACGCGTTCAAGGATCTCGATTACGATCACTACCGTGCGATCCGCTTTCTGCCGGAACATGCCTTGTGGCATGGCGAAAAGCTGCCGTTCGAGGTGCAGTTCTTTCACCGCGGGTTCTTCTACAAGAACCGCGTTGACATCTACGAAGTCGTGGACGGACAGGCGACGAAGATTCAATACCGGCCCGATTATTTTTCATTCGGCGAGACTAAGCCACCGCCGCCTGACGCCGATCTCGGCTTTGCCGGCTTTCGAATCCACGCTCCCATCAATCGACCCGATTATTACGACGAGGTCTGCGTGTTTCTTGGCGCAAGCTATTTCCGCGCAGTCGCGAAGGGCGAAATTTACGGGCTGTCGGCTCGTGGTCTTTCGATCAATACCGGCGAAGCAAAGGGCGAGGAATTTCCGCTGTTCAAGGCGTTCTGGATCGAAAAGCCCGCGCCGAATGCGACCTCGATCGTTGTGCATGCTTTGCTCGATAGCAAGAGTGCCGCTGCATCCTACCGCTTCACCATCCGTCCGGGAGCGACGACCGTGTTCGACGTCGAGATGTCGCTCTATCCCCGCGTCGATCTTGATCACGCCGGACTTGCCCCGATGACCAGCATGTTCTTCTTCGGGCCGAACGATCGCAACGACGTCGACGATTTTCGTCCCGCGGTCCATGATTCGGATGGCCTTGCGATTTATAATGGGCAGGGCGAGCAGCTTTGGCGTCCGCTCAGCAATCCACGCGATCTCCAGATCAGCACCTTTGCCGACCTCAATCCACACGGATTTGGACTGATGCAGCGGGAGAAGAATTTCTTCGCGTATGAGGATCTGGAATCACAATTTGAGCGTCGGCCGAGTCTGTGGGTCGAGCCGATCGGAGACTGGGGAGAAGGATCCGTTCAGTTGATTGAGATTCCCACCAAAGAGGAGATCCACGACAATATCGCAGGGTTCTGGCATCCAAAATCGGCGCTGCAGTCAAAGGGGGAACATAATTTCACCTATCGTCTGCACTGGGGGCCGGATGCGCCGAAGTCCCACGCATTGGCGAGGTTTTCCCGAACCGGCATCGGAATTCGCGGTGACAACAAGCTTTTCGTATTGGACCTGATCGGAGACATTCTGAAATCGGTCGACCCCAAGAAAGTCAAAGGCGCGGTCAGCGCAGAAAAGGCGGAGATCAAGAATATCGTCACCCAACCGAATCCCGATACTGGCGGCTGGCGATTGAGCTTCGAAATGCCGATCAAGGACAAGACGCCGGTCGAACTGCGGGCTTCACTGATGCAGGACGACAAGGCCCTCTCCGAGGTCTGGGTCTACCGATGGGCACCATAGACGCACCACGCTCGCCCATCGCTAACCGCGCCAAGGATGGATACGGCTTCCTGCCTGCCGAGAATCCATTGACCATGGTTCCATCGCAGCTTTGGAGTGCTGCGCCCCCGGGCCGCGCTCGGGACAAACCGACATCAACGATGCCGTTGCGGCGTATCTACATCTTCGTCGGGACCGCAGCCATGACGCTCGCCGGCGGCTACGAGATGTATGAAGTGCTTCAGGTTGGCGGAGTTACCATCTTGGAAGGTCTGGTCCTCGGGCTGTTTGTCCTGCTGTTCGCCTGGATCGCTTTTTCGTTCGTGTCCGCGCTCGCTGGCTTCGCCGTGTTGCTCCTCCGGAAACGCGAGGTTCTGCGAATCGACACCTTAGGCCCCCTACCGACTGTCATCGGCCGAACAGCGATGCTCTTGCCGACATACAACGAGGATGCGCATCGCATCATGGCGCGTCTGCAGGCCATCTACGAATCCGTCGAAGAAACCGGAGTTGGCCATAGGTTCGACTGGTTCGTGTTGAGCGACACCACCGATCCCTCAATCTGGATCGCCGAGGAAGCGAGCTTCCTGCAACTGCGCCGGAACTGCGATACCGGCCGGTTATACTACCGCCATCGGGCCGACAACACCGCGCGGAAATCCGGCAACATTGCCGAGTGGATCGGGCGGTTCGGCGCAAGCTACGACCATATGATCATCCTCGATGCGGATAGTTTGATGTCCGGCGACACCATCGTGCGGCTGGCCGCGGCGATGGACTTTCATCCGGACGTCGCCCTCATCCAAACTTACCCATTGTTGTCAACGCTCGCAGCCTTTTTTCGCGGCTCCAGCAATTCGCCGGCCGGCTTTACGGCCCCCTGATCGCGGCAGGAATCGCATGGTGGCACGGCTCGGACGGTAACTACTGGGGCCATAATGCCATCATCCGGGTACGTGCGTTTGCCCAGGATGCCGGGCTTCCGGAATTGCGCGGCCGCAAGCCGTTCGGCGGTCATATTTTGAGCCACGATTTTGTCGAGGCGGCGCTGATGCGGCGCGCTGGCCGGGCCATCCATATGGCGCCGACGCTTGGCGGCAGCTTTGAGGAATGCCCGCCGTCGCTGCTCGATTTCGCCGCGCGCGATCGCCGGTGGTGTCAGGGAAATCTCCAGCATCTGGCGGTATTGCCGGCACGTGGGCTGTATTGGATATCCCGACTGCACCTACTGACCGGAATCGGGTCATACCTTACTGCTCCGCTCTGGCTATTGTTCCTGTTGCTCGGGATCCTGATTTCACTGCAAGCGCAATTTGTCCGACCGGAATATTTCTCGAAAGGTTTTTCGCTGTTCCCTAAATGGCCGGCGCAGGATCCTGTTCTCGCGGCATGGGTGTTCGGGGGCACGATGGGCCTTCTGATCGTCCCGAAGATTCTGGCTTACGTTCTTCTTCTCACTCAACGCGACAATCGCCGAGCATTCGGGGGCGTGAGAGCCTTGGCTGGCATCGTGATTGAGACCTTGCTGTCCGCCCTGATCGCGCCCGTAATGATGATCTTTCAATCGACTGCGGTCGGTGAAATTCTTCTTGGACGTGACTCGGGATGGCAGGTTCAGCGTCGCGACGACGGCGGAGTGACGCCACGTGAACTCTATCGCAAATATGCCGCCCCCACGCTGTGCGGTGTCGCGATGGCTCTCAGCGCTTACGCGGTCTCCGTGCCGCTGTTCTTATGCACATCTCCGGTAATCCTTGGCCTTCTGCTCGCCATCCCGCTGGGATTTGCTACTTCGGCTGGTTCGCGACCGGGCGGGCTGTTTGCGACGCCCGAGGAAACAGCGCCACCGCACGTGCTGCTTCGGGCAAATGAACTGGCGGCTGTTCCGGGGCCTCTTCCAACGGATGCGCTATCGACGCTCCGTGGCGATCCCGCGACGCTGAAACACCATCTGGATTCGATCGCTCCCCGAGTAGGGCGCATGCGCGGCCAGATTGACCATCATCTCGCTGTCGCCCGGGCCAAGATTGATGACGCAGAGACATTTGAGGAGGCCGTCGGCTACCTGACGATGCGAGAGACCGCCGCCGTCCTTAACGACCGACCCATGCTCGAGCGTATGATGACAATGGCACTGGGCGTCACTTCAAATCTCAGGTGACACAGCTAATACTATGACATGATAAAGTGCTTACTGCGCCGGTGACGGAAAGAATCGATCTCGCGGTCGTGCAGTCAACCAACAGTCCCGCCCGCCCTTTTTCTCCCCGAATTATTGGAAAGTAATCCGATTCCGTGAGCTTTGGTTCGATCAAAATGATCTTCTGATTCATCACTCTCAGCACCGTCCGTATTCGCGCGGCCTTACCAATTAGCTATGAATCGCAGCACTGTTGGCCAAGCCGCACGACGCAATTCACGGTCACCCACGCGGCCAAGCAGAACAGGCCGGCCGAAGCCGGGACGCACTCATCGCAGCGCGGCCATCGACGACGAGGTAACGCGAGTTATCGACGTACTTGCCGATCCAGTAAGGTGCGTTCGTCTTAGGACGAGCGCGGCTCATAGACGGTGGCGTACATCGTCGGCCAGCCTGACGCTGGAATGGGTAGATGGTGGCGAAACGGGGAGCACCGGTTAACTCGCGCTCAGCTCCAATGGAAAATCAAGTTGGACGACTGTGCCGTTTGGCGTGTTGGAGGCTACCGCAATACGACCGTCGAGCTGAGCGACCAAACTCTTGATGACCTTGAAGCCCAGGCTCGCCCGTGGCTGGTCGATATCGAAATCTTGCGGAAGACCAACTCCTTGATCCGATACATCCACGTGCAGGTCGGCTCCACGCGGCTCGCCCGCTACCTTAATCTCGCCGGATCCCCCGGGGTAAGCATGCTTGGCCGAATTTGTTACGAGCTCGTTGATCAGAAGGCCCAGCGGAATCGCCTTGTCAGCAGAAATCATCAGATGGCCGAAAGCGAAGCTTACCTTATGTGCAACGGTTTCCTGCAGGTTCCTGCACAGTTCGCCCGCGAAGTCGGCGATGTCGACAAACCCGATTCTTGTGCTACGCCATAAATGATCGTGCACCTGGGCAATCGTGGTAATGCGAGAGGCAGCATCCTGAAGCGCATTCTGGACGTCTGCCGACTGCGCGTTGCGGCTTTGCACGCGGAGCAATCCAACGACGGATGCGAGGCTGTTCTTAACGCGGTGGCTCATCTCGCGCGTCAACATGGCTTGGTGATCGAGAGCCTTCTGAAGGTCCGCGTCGGCATGTTGGCGCTCGATGGCGATGCCAAGCAACCCCGCGAAGCCGGCAAGGAATTCCGCATCCGCAACATCGAATTGCCCGGAGTCCGGACTGTCGACTTCAAGGACACCAAACGGCAGAGCACCTTCGCCACCCCGCGCGATCAGAACGTTGATTGCGCGCTTTATGCCGTGATCCGACAAAAGTTTTGGCGTACGAAAGCGGGTTTCTTGATGAAGATGATTGGAAATGACCGTTCGTCCAGTTTGGAACGCGTAGCCAGCAGGGGATTCCAGGTCGATCGCAAAAGACACTTGGCCAATCGTCCCTGGCGCCCAGCCGACGCCGGCGCACACCAACAGCCGTTTGTCGTCGGCGGTATACTCCAGGACTTTGGCGAACGGGGTTTCGAGGCCTTGGGCACAAAGCTCGGTGGCCCTCTGCAGGATTTGTCCGATGTCGCGGGTCTGCAGCGCGGAACGGCCGAACTCGCCCAGCAAGGACTGTTGCCGCAGGCGGTAAGGAAGCTCTTGCCTGGTGACATCGGTCGCTGCGGTAGGGACCGATACCGACTCCTTCCCTGGCGTGGCGGGCATAACATTGTTTCCGTCAAATTGGGGGTGCGACCTCGACACCCGACGACGTAGCACGGCGCGATTGAGAAAGCAGAGATTTTAGCCCAGAACCGTGCGTGTGCGGTAAGTTGCAACGATTGCGCCAATTTGTTGAGCTGGAAGGCACGCGTGATGCAAATTTCGCATTGATCTAAGCAGAGGACACTTGGTCACTGACCTCGATCGTGAGGTGGGACAAATCACGGAACTTGCTGAGATTGCGGCGATAATATTCGGCTCCACGGTGTTTCTCGGTCGTGACGGCGACGATTGCTCCGAGGTGCCCGGGCCCCAACCGCCAGAGATGCAAATCGGTCACCCGATCTCCATCGCTCTCGATCGTCTGCCTGACCTTATCCGCCATGCGCGGGTCCGGATTGCGGTCCAGCAGGATGCCACCTGTGTCCCGCAACAGGCCGAACGACCAGTTCGCAATAACGACCGCGCCGATCAAACCGGCGAGCGGATCCATCCAAAGCCATCCGAAGGCTCGTGCGAGGAGAAGTCCGACGATCACCAACACCGAAACGGCGGCATCGGCCGCGACATGGACGATCGCCGCCCGCATATTGTTATCCCGATGATGGGCGCTCCCAGACGCTTCGTGAGCATGCTCTTCGAATCTCTCTTCGAATTCCTTGAGCCGACCGCCCTGCTCCAGACGGACCTTGGCCACGAACTCATGAGGTTCCGGAATCTCGTCGATCGATTCCAGATATCGTCCACGATCCGCGAATGTGAATGTCTCTCTACTGCCAGCAGGTCTTATGGTCTCTACGGTGACGTGCGAAGCATCCAACTGCAGACCATCCGGAAGCTGCAGTCGGAAACGCGGCGGCACACCATTTTCAAAAACCTTAAGTTCGACCACGCCGGCTCCGAGATCGATCCGGCGAACATCCTCACCGTGATCGTGTGGATGTTCGTGACCATGTGAATGACCGTGTCCGTGATGACCGCCGGACAACAACCACGCGCTTGCGAGATTAACACCAAGGCCGAGCACGGCGATCGGAATGGCCTCATTGAAACTGATGGCGACGGGGGACAGGAAACGCGATACCGCCTCATAACCGATCAGCAACGCGATCATCGCCAATATGATCGCGCTGCTGTATCCGGCGAGATCCCCGAACTTCCCGGTGCCGAAGGTGAAATTCCGGTCGTTGGCATGCTTGCGCGCATATGTATAAGCCAATGCCGCCAACAGAAGCGCGCCGGCATGGGTCGACATATGCAGACCGTCGGCGATCAGGGCCAACGATCCGAACAGTGCGCCGCCGACGATCTCCGCGATCATCATGACGCCACACAGCACGATGACCGCCCAGGTCCGGCGCGCGGCCTTGTCGTGGTCTTCTCCTAAAAATACGTGATCATGCGCGGCGAAAGGATCGAACGTTCGGTCGTCGGTCATGGCGCGTCCTTACTTCAGGTAGGTATGAACGACTTCGATCAGTTGATCTGCCGCATCTGCATTGAGCGCGCCGGGGTTCTTCTGGGGATCGACCAGATGGGTGCGGATGTGATCTTCCACCACCTCGGCCATCAGACCTGCGACACTTCCACGGATGCCGGCAATCATGTGCATGATGCGCTCGCACTCAGCTTCTTCGCTCAACGCACGTTCGATGGCCTCAACCTGCCCGCGTATACGGCGGACGCGCGCAAGCAGCCTCTTTTTCTCTCGGATGGTATGGCTCATGCGACAATATAGCCTACCCCCCTATCCTTTCAAGCCGCAGCTCTGGATTGGCTTATCCCCCTGGGGAGGATAAGCTCTGCGGATGGCAAAAGTTCATGTTCACGAAACTCATCCCAATATCGTCAAGCGACTCCGTCGCGCGGAGGGGCACCTTCGCCGGGTCATCGGCATGTTCGACGAAGGCCGGTCGTGCCTGGATCTGGCTCAGCAGCTTCATGCGGTCGAGAAGGCCGTCGGCGAGGCGAAGCGAACGCTGATCCACGACCACGTGGACCACTGCCTCGATATCGCCGTGAGCGGTCCCGGCAAATCGACAAGAACCGTCGTCGACGAGTTCAAGGCCATTTCCAAATATCTGTGACGGCGCCGCGCTGGCAGCACGTCGGAAGAGTATCATAATGAGTCGCTCGACAATCGTTGCGCTTGCGTTCGCGGCAGGAGCCGGGATTGTCGCGCTCACGCCGGTGCTGTCGACGATCGCCCAACGGGCGGTCGGAACAGGCCCCCAGTCGAAGATAGCAATTTCGCCGAAGCCGTCGGCACCTGAGCCGATCTCCGGCCTTCTTTCTATGAGCGATGAGCAAATCAAGCTCGCGCAGATCGATCTGGTCGAGGTCGGACCGGCAGCAATCGCCAGGCGTCTCGTCGTTCCGGGTTCGGTCGTTCCCGACGCGAACCTGATCGCGCATGTCTCGGTCAAGCTATCCGGGACGGTCGCAGAGCTGCGCAAGAATATCGGTGAAGATGTCGCAAAGGATGAAGTGATCGCCGTCCTCGAAAGTCGCGAGGTCGCTGATGCCAAGAGCGAATACTTGGCAGCCAAGCTCACAAACGATCTGCAACAGGACTTGTCCACACGCGACAAGACGCTTTGGGACAGCCGTGTAGGCACCGAACAGCAATACCTGCGCTCCCGCAACGCTGCGGCGCAAACCGAAATGCGCGTCAAAATCGCGCGACAGAAATTGCTCGCGCTGGGCCTCGGCGAAAAGGAGATCACCGCGGTGCCCGGGGCTCCTGAGGCTTCGCTTCGACGTCAGGATGTACGCTCGCCAATCTCTGGGCGGGTGGCCGAACGCAAGGTGGAGTTGGGCACAGCCGTTGGACGGGACAGTCTGGAGACCGAATTGTTCGTCGTGGTCGACCTGAGCCGCGTCTGGGTCGAATTGTCTGTAGCCTCTTCCGACCTCCAGTTGATCAAGGAAGGCCAGTCGGTCAAAATTTCCGCACGAGGTCTTGCCGAGACAACCATCGGCAAGATCATCTTCGTGAGCCCTCTGGTCGACAAGGATACGCGCACCGCGCGCGTCGTGGCTGAAATCTCGAATCCCGACCAGACCTGGCGTCCGGGATCGTTCGTCACGGCGGGGATCATGCTCAACGAGCGGACCGTAGCTGTCGCGGTGCCCGCGACCGCGATCCAGAAGCTGGATGGCCAACCGATCGTGTTCGTTCGGACCAAAGACGGCTTTGAGAAGCGCAACGTCGTGGTTGGTGAGAGCGAGGATCAGGCCATCGAGATCGTATCCGGTGTCACTCCCGGCGAGACGATCGCCACGACGAACACGTTCTCGCTCAAGGCCGAGCTTTCGAAGCTACGGGACGAGGACTGAGCTATGATCGAACGCGTCATCGATTTTTCGGTCCGGCGCCGATGGCTCGTCCTGCTGATCACGCTGGCGGCGGTCGCCTCGGGTTTCTGGTCGCTGACCAGGCTTCCGATCGATGCAGTTCCGGATGTCACCAACGTCCAGGTTCAGGTCAACGCCGTAGCTCCGGCACTGACGCCGGTCGAAATCGAGAAGCAGGTCACCGTAACACTAGAGACGGTGCTGGCCGGCACGCCCGGCCTGGAATCGACGCGGTCGTTTTCGCGAAACGGCTTTGCCCAGATCACGGCCGTGTTCACCGACCGCACCAATATCTACTTTGCGCGCCAGCAGGTTTCGGAGCGCATCAACGAAGCCAAGGCCAATCTTCCGCCCGGCGTCGATATCAAGCTCGGGCCAATCTCAACGGGACTTGGCGAGATCTATTGGTGGGCGGTCGAATACGCCAAGCCGGGCGCAGGCAGCCCGGTGCAGGATGGGCAACCCGGCTGGCAATCCGACGGGACATATCTCACGCCCGAAGGTGAGCGACTGACCGACGAATTTCAGAGGACGGTGTATCTGCGCACCGTGCAGGATTGGATCATCCGCCCGCAGATGAAGACGGTCCCCGGTGTGGCCGGCGCCGATGCCATCGGGGGTTTCGTCAAGCAGTTCCAGGTGCAGCCCGACCCGGCGCGGCTGATCAGCTTCGGACTGTCCCTCAATCAGGTCATCGAGGCGATTGAGGCCAACAACATCAGCCGGGGCGCCAACTACATCGAACAAAATGGCGAAGGGTACGTGGTCCGCGCCAGTGGCCGGGTCGAAAACATCGAGGACATCGCGCAAATCGTCGTGTCTACGCGGGCCGGCGTCCCTATCCGCGTCAAGGACGTTGCCAACGTCGTGATCGGTAAGGAGTTGCGCACCGGCAGCGCCAGCGTCAACGGCCGCGAGGTCGTCCTCGGAACGGCGCTGATGCTGATCGGTGGCAACAGCCGCACGGTCGCGGCCGCGGCGGATGCGAAAATCAAGGAAATCAGCCGCACGCTTCCGCCGGGCATCTACGCCCATACCGTGCTCAACCGGACGCAATTGGTCGACGCCACGATCAAGACCGTCGCCACCAACCTGGCGGAAGGCGCCCTGCTCGTCATCGTCGTGCTGTTCCTCTTGCTAGGCAATCTGCGGGCCGCGGTGGTGACTGCGTGCGTGATCCCAGTCACCATGATGCTGACAGCAACGGGCATGCTACAGGGCAAGATCAGCGCCAATCTCATGAGCCTGGGTGCCTTGGATTTCGGACTGATCGTCGACGGCGCCGTGATCATCGCCGAAAACAGTCTGCGCCACCTCGCCGAGCGTCAGCGCGAGTTTGGGCGAGCGCTGGCGTTGGAGGAACGGCTCCAGACCGTCAAGGAATCCGCCGTCGAAATGATCCGGCCGACGGTCTACGGCCAGCTCATCATCATTCTCGTCTACGTGCCATTGCTGACGTTCACGGGCGTCGAGGGCAAGACGTTCGAGCCGATGGCGCTGACGGTCATCATCGCGCTCGTTGCGGCCTTCGTCGTCTCGTTGACGTTCGTCCCGGCCATGGTCGCCCTCACCGTCACCAAACCCGTCCGCGAGGAAGAAAACGCCATCATTCGCAAGCTGAAGGCAGCTTATGCGCCGCTGTTAACACGGGTGATCGCGTCGCCGCTGCCGGCGATCGGCGTTGCCACAGTGCTGTTCATCGCGGCCGGTTTGCTCTTCACCCGGTTGGGGCAGGAGTTCACGCCGACACTGGATGAGAAGAACATCGTGATGGAGGTTAAGCGGATCCCGAGTACGTCGATTACCCAATCGCAGGCGATGCAACTCCAGATCGAGAGCGTCGTCAGCAAATTTCCCCAAGTGGCGTTCGTGTTCTCCCGCACCGGAACGCCGGACCTTGCCGCCGACCCCATGCCGCCGAACGCGTCTGACACCTATATTATCGTCAAACCACGGGCCGAGTGGCCCGACCCGTCGATGACAAAGGACGACCTCATCAAGCAGATCGAAGCGGAAGCCTCGAAACTGCCGGGCAACAAGCTTGGCTTCTCTCAACCGATTGAAATGCGATTCAATGAGCTGATCGCAGGCGTGCGCGAGGATCTGGCGGTCAAAGTCTTCGGCGACGATTTCGAGCAAATGCAGCGGACCGCTGGTAGTATCGCCAATGTGCTGCGGCGCATCGACGGCGCCCAGAACGTGAAGGTGGAAGAGACCACCGGTCTTCCGTTCCTGGAGATCAAGATCGACAAGGCCGAAATCGCACGCCGCGGCCTCAGCTTGCTTGCGGTCCAGGACGTGATCGAAGCCGCGGTCGGCGGCCGGGTCGCCGGACTGGTTTTCGAAGGAGATCGGCGTTTCCAGATCATCGTCAGGTTGAATGACACGCTGCGCAACGATATCACGGCCCTCGAAAACCTGCCGGTCCAATTGCCACGACTAACTGCAAATGCTGCCGTGGCGTCCGTGCCCCTTCGCGCTCTGGCGACGTTCGAACAAACAGAGGGCGCCAACCAGATCAGCCGCGAGAACGGCAAGCGACGTGTCGTCGCGACGGCCGAAGTTCGTGGGCGTGATATTGGATCGCTGGTTGCCGAGGCACAGGCGGCGGTTGGAGAGAAGGTCAAACTGGCGCCCGGCACCTGGCTCTCCTGGGGCGGGCAGTTCGAGAATTTCTCGATCGCTCGACAGCGTCTGATGTTCGTGGTCCCCGGATGTTTCCTCCTGATCTTCCTGCTGCTATTCGGCGCGCTCGGCTCCGCACGCGATGCATTACTGGTCTTCAGCGCGGTGCCCCTCGCGCTAACTGGCGGCATCGCCGCGCTTTGGCTGCGAGGAATGCCGTTCTCGATCTCGGCCGCCGTCGGCTTTATCGCACTTTCCGGAGTTGCCGTCCTGAACGGATTGGTGATGCTGAGCCAGATTCGAAGATTGATTTCGGAAGGTGTGGGTACGAGCGCCGCTATCAGCCAAGGCGCTCTGACGCGGTTTCGTCCGGTCATCATGACCGCGCTGGTCGCCTCGCTCGGCTTCGTGCCGATGGCGCTTGCGACCGGAACGGGAGCAGAAGTGCAGAAGCCGCTGGCGACCGTGGTGATCGGTGGCCTGTTGAGCGCGACACTGCTCACGCTGCTCGTTCTGCCGGCGCTTTATTCCTACTTCGCGTCCTTCGAAAGCCAGACAAAGCCCGACCGCGCGTTCATCCCGAGCCGGGCAGCAGAGTAGAGGCTCTGTTGGATTGCAAAGACGTACATTGCGTCTCCCGTTCATACGAATAGCGAGCGCGTTTCCGGAATCACCACGGCAGCATTCGCTGCATCACACGATCACGATGGATTAAGAGGTGTGCCATTGCCGCCGCAACGTGAACGCCGATCACTACGAGCAACGACCATTCCATAATTTGATGCCAGCCGTCGATCGCACGAACGCCGGAGGCGCTTTCGGAGGCCAGCATCGGCAGACGGATCAAGAAGAAATACGACAGGCTCCATCCGCGAAACGAGGCGAACAGCCAGCCGGTTATGGTCGTTGCCAATACAAGCGCATAAAGCAGCCAGTGGACAGCTTCTGATGTCAGGCGTTGCCAGGGAGGAAGCGAGTCTTCCGGCGCCACCGGATGCGTGATTCGCCACCCGAAACGAAGAACGATCAGCGCGAGGATGGTGAGCCCGAAGGAGACGTGAAACACCATGGCGCTGCCCGGCTGCGCGCCACGGTGAATGTCCGGCATGAACCAACCGATGGGATACTGCACCACCAGCAGCGCAACAATGAGCCAATGAAAGACTTTGGCCGTTTTTCCGTAGTACAATCGCTGGCCCATGACTATGCCGCTCCGATCAGGATGCCGACCGCCAGCACGATCGCGCCGCCAAGCACGATCTGGAATACCGCCTGCAGGAACGGCGTGTCCATGTACCGCGTGCGAATGTAGGCAATCGCCCACAATTCAAGGAAGACGACGACGCCGGCGATCGTTGTTGCGATCCAGAACGCATTAAGCCAGGAATCGGGAACCAGATAGGGCAGCGTGTGGCCGAGGCCGCCCAACGTCGTCATCAGTCCGCAGATAGCTCCGCGCAGCCACGGCGAACCACGTCCCGTCATCGATCCATCGTCTGACAGGGCCTCCGCGAACCCCATGCTGATGCCAGCGCCGATCGAGGCCGCGAGACCGACCAGGAATGTCTGCCAGTTGTTGTGCGTCGCGAATGCCGCGGCGAAGAGCGGCGCAAGCGTCGACACCGAGCCGTCCATCAATCCGGCAAGGCCCGGTTGAACATATTGCAGCACGAACATTCGCTTGCGGGTTTTGTCCTCCTCCTCGCGGGCGTCAGGGCTGAGGTTGCCAGTCAGTCTCGCAGCGAAGCTTTCGTGACCTTTCTCAATCTCGGCAAGATCGCCAAGCAGCTTGCGGACTCCAATGTCGCGGGTCTGTTCGGCGGCTTTTGTATAAAAACGCTCAGCCTCGAACTCCATTGTTTCGGCTTCTTTGCGGATAGTATCGAGGGAGAGATTTTTGGTCAGCCAGATTGGACGGCGACGCAGAAATCCCCGGACGTTGTTGCGCCGGATCGGCGGCAGATTGGGACCGAATTGTTGTTCGTACATTTCGAGAAGCAGGTGGCGATGGTTCTTTTCTTCCTCGGCCATCCGCTCAAAAATCCGGGCGGAGTCGGGATATCTGCTCATCAGATCCTCCGCGAAGCTCATGTAGATGCGGCTGTCCTCCTCCTCGCCCGAGATCGCGACGGCCAGCACCTCCCTTTCGGTCAGGTCCGCGAAATTCTTCATCGAAAGCTCCAACGCCACAATTTAGAATGATTCTAAATTTAATAGGGATGCTGCGGCGACAGGTCAAGCCCAGAGTCGCGTTGCCATTCCGAGAACGATCAACGCGATGTGCTGCGAGCGAGGGCAAAAATGCAGAAGGTCAAATATCGTCTGATCAACCCGCGGCTGGCGCCGCGACGGACCGAGTTGGAGCTACCTGGAGGGCGGGAGAGCTTCAGCCGCGCGCGAATGGTTCGCGCGAACAGGTCTGGCATTGTGTGCTCTTTTCGGAAGGCGCTCAGCACGGGATCGAGTTGCTTTTATCCTTACGACAACGAGCTTTGCGTGACTCGACGGTAATTTTGAACCAGCGGAATAGAGACTACTGCATCGCGCCGTTCCGATCCAGATGCTGCAGCGTTGGCGCCGATGTTTGCGGTGCCGGGGGCCGGTAGCTCAGCGATGAGTGCGGTCAGATCAGATCGTGTTGAAGCGCTTGCGCCATTGCACGATAACGACAAGGGCTTCCTTCAGGCAAGCTCGCGCGGGGCAGCTTTCTGACCTGGGACTGCCGGTTTGAGAGCTTCTCAGTCACGCGTCAGCGCCTGATGATTGCCGTGTCGGGCTGTTCCTGCTGATCTACCCTCTGCTATTCGGCGCATTGGGCTCTCTGCGGGATGCTCTTCTCAATTTCGGCCGCGGTCGACTTCATAGCGCTGTAAGGCATCACCGTTCTCAATCGCCTGGTGATGCTGACGCAGATCCGCAAACTGATCAATGAGGGCCTTGATGCTGAAACGGCGATTGAAGAAGGCGCGCTGACACGCTTCCGCCTCGCGTCATGACAGCGCGGGTCGCCTCGCTTGGTTTCGTTTCTATGGCACTCGCGACCGGAACCGGTGCGGAGGTAGAGAAGCCGCTGGCGACCGTCGTGATCGGCGGACTCATCACCGCTACGTTGATAACATTGGTCGTCCTTCCCGCACCGTACTCATGTTTTCTCGACTGGCGATGATCATCGAAGCTGATATCAAGCCCAATCGTCGATACAAATGGACCGATGCAGCGCGCTCGTTGCTCGTGTCGTCCGACGATCGCTGGATTGCAGCTTCCCGCGAACTAAATATTTTTCCTTCCCCTGCGCAAGCTGGCGTGAATTCAGGATCTCGAAAGACTAGCATTTCGGCTGAATGAACTTTCCGATCTCATTGGGATTTGCAAAGATTACGGCCGCTCGATCGCCCATCATTCCCGCGGGCATGATTGCGGAGACATCTTTCTCCGGCCCATCCTTACTTGAATCGGTCATAAAACGGAGATTGCGTTCCCAGAACGTGCGCGTCTTCCCATCGACGGTGGTGACCCGATAGGTATCACGACAATAGGTGAGCGCCTTCACCTGTCTGGCAGGCTCGATCTTTTTCAGGTTCGGGTCGCGACCGCCACTCACCATTCCGCCCATGCCCTTCATCGGCATCTGTGTGGATTGTTTCGGCGCGGCCCCCGGTTTGGTAGCCTCCTTGAGGAATGCCAAAAGATCGGCGCGAACCCCGGCTTCTTTGATACCCTCGAACGGCATGAGATTGTCCGGAACCATGTGCTGCGGATCGATCAACCATTCATCGAGAGTCTTGTCGTTCCAGACAATTCCGGACGACTTCAGCGCATCCGAATAGCGCTCGAAGCTCGCCAAGCCACCCGCCTTGCGACCCCAAAGATCGGCCAGGCTCGGTCCCGTCATGTTGCGACCCGGTTCGAGGGAATGGCACGCCGCGCATGCCCTGAAGTCGCTCTGTCCCCGATCGACGTCACCGGGTTGTGCAATCGCTCCGGAAGCAACGGCGACGCCAGCGAACACCAACATCCATAACCTCTTCATCGGTCTCCTCCCCTGTTGGACGAGCGCAGATATTTGACGAGCGCCACCGCCGCGAGCAGCAGGACGATCACCACCAACAGTCCGATGAGTCCCATTCCCAACATCATGCCGGGCGCCATTTCGTGCATCATGGATCATCTCCTCAGTTAACAGGCTCTGGAATGCGTGGCCGCCGTTTCGTTGTCGGGGTTGATGGCGTCATCGGCCCGTGAGGACCTTCCGGCAACCGAAAGCCCTTGATCAGGCCGAAGATCGCCGGGATCACGACCAGCGTCAGCAGCGTCGAGGAAACCATGCCGCCGATCATCGGCACCGCAATCCTCTGCATGATTTCCGATCCGGTACCGGTGCTCCACATGATCGGCAACAACCCCGCCATGATCGCGACGACGGTCATCATCTTGGGGCGGACGCGTTCGACCGCGCCTTCCATGACAGCATCGTAAAGATCCGCTCGCGTGACCGCCCGCCTCTCAGCCGCGCGCTTTGTTTCGATCTCGGAATAGGCATGGTTGAGATAGATCAGCATGACGACACCGGTCTCGGCAGCGACGCCCGCAAGTGCAATGAACCCGACGGCGACGGCGACGGAAAGGTTGAATCCGAGCCACCACATCAGCCAGAGGCCACCCACCAAGGAGAATGGCAGCGACAGCATGACGATCATGGTCTCGGTGATCGAACGGAAGTTCAGGTACAGCAGCAGGAAGATGATCAGCAACGTCACCGGGACAACGATCTTGAGACGCGCGGTGGCACGCTCGAGATATTCATACTGCCCGCTCCACATCACGTAGTAACCAGGCGGAAACTGAATGCTGGCCTGCACCGCTTTTTGCGCATCGGCGACATACCCGCCGAGATCGCGGTCACGAATATCAACGTAGACGTAGGTCGCGAGTTGCCCGTTTTCGGTCCGGATCGAGGTTGGCCCACGATCCAGGCTGATCTTGGCCACCTCGCCCAGTGGTACAGCACCGCCCTGTGGCATTGGCACAAGCACGTCGGACGCGATCTTGCGAGGATTGTCACGGAGGTCGCGAGGATACCGCATGTTGACCGTAAAGCGCTGACGGCCCTCGACGGTGGTGGTCACCGTCTGTCCGCCGAGGGCAGTGGCGATGGTGTCCTGCACGTCCTGGACCATGATGCCGTAACGCGCGAGCGCCATCCGATCAGGCGTGATGTTCAGATAGTAACCGCCGATGCCGCGCTCGGCATAGGCCGACGAGGTGCCCGGCACAGCCTTCAGGACGCGCTCAACCTGCTTGGCGAGCTTGTCGATCTCCACCAGATCCGGACCGATCACCTTGACACCAACCGGGGTGCGAATTCCGGTTGACAGCATGTCGATGCGCGCCTTGATCGGCATGGTCCACGCATTGGAGACGCCCGGAAATTGCAGCGCCTTGTCCATCTTGGCGATCAGACTGTCGATGGTCACGCCGGGCGGCCACTGCTCCTTCGGCTTGAGATTGATGATGGTTTCAAACATTTCCGATGGTGCCGGATCGGTCGCGGTCGCGGCACGCCCGGCCTTGCCGAACACCGATGCCACTTCCGGGAACGAGCGGATAATCCGATCCTGCATTTGCAGCAGTTCGCCCGCCTTGGTGACGGAAATGCCCGGCAACGTCGTCGGCATGTAGAGCAACGTGCCCTCGTTGAGGTCGGGCATAAATTCCGTGCCGAGTTGGCGCGCGGGCCATATGGTGACGGCGAGGATCGCGAGCGCGAGAAGGATGACCAGCATTTTCGCCCGCATCACGCCCTTGATGACAGGTCGATAGATCCAGATCAGGAAACGATTGATCGGATTTTTGTGTTCCGGAATGATCCGCCCCCGGACGAAAATCACCATCAGCGCCGGGACCAGCGTTACCGACAGAAGCGCGGCCGCCGCCATGGAAAACGTCTTGGTGAAGGCCAGCGGGCTGAATAGCCGCCCCTCCTGCGATTCCAACGTAAAAATCGGCATGAAGGAGACAGTGATGATCAGCAGGCTGAAGAACAGCGCAGGTCCGACTTCGGATGCGGCGTCTATCAGGATTTGAAGACGCGACTGACCGGGCACGGCTCGTTCCAGACGTTTGTGCGCATTCTCGATCATCACGATCGCCGCATCCACCATGGCGCCAATCGCGATCGCGATCCCGCCGAGGCTCATGATATTGGAGCCGATCCCGAGCAGCTTCATGGCCCCGAACGCCATCAGGATGCCGACAGGCAGCATCAGAATGGCGACCAGCGCGCTCCTGACATGCAGCAGGAAGACGATACAGACCAGTGCGACGATGATGCTCTCCTCGAACAAGGTATGCTTGAGCGTCGCGATAGCGGCATTGATCAAGGTCGAGCGATCGTAGACCGGAACAATCTCGACCGACTTCGGCAGGCTGCTCGCGATCTCCTTGAACCGTTCCTTGACGTTGTTGATGACGTCGAGGGCGTTGAGGCCAAATCGTTGCAGAATGATGCCGCTGGTGACCTCTCCTTCTCCGTTTAATTCCGTAATACCGCGCCGTTCGTCCGGGCCAAGTTCGACGCGGGCCACGTCGCGCAACAGCACGGGCGTGCCGTTGTCCGTCTTGAGCACGATGTTGCCAAGGTCGTTGATGTCCTTGATATACCCCCTGCCGCGGATGACGTATTCGAACTCGGACAGTTCGACGGTTCGTCCGCCGACGTCGGCGTTGCTGGCGCGGATCGCGTCGCGCATCTTCTGCATGGTGATGCCGCGGTCGCGCATGCGCTGTGGGTCGAGAACCACGTTGTATTGGCGCACGAAGCCACCGGCGCTCGCGACCTCCGCGACGCCTCCCGCTTTCGCCAGCGCAAATTTCAGATTCCAGTCCTGAATGGCCCGCGTATCTGCAAGATTGAGTTCCTTGGAGACTACGGCGTACTGGTAGACCCAGCCGACCCCGGTGGCGTCGGGGCCAATGGTCGGCGTCACGCCCGACGGCAATCGCGGCGCGGCACCGTTGAGGAATTCGAGCACGCGCGAACGCGCCCAGTAGATGTCCGTTCCGTCCTCAAAGATCACGTAGACAAAGGACACGCCGAAGAACGAAAACCCGCGTACCACCTTCGATTTCGGCACCGTCAGCATCGCGGTCGCGAGCGGATAGGTTACCTGATCCTCGACCACCTGCGGCGCCTGACCGGAATATTCCGTGTAGACGATGACCTGGGTGTCCGAGAGGTCCGGAATGGCATCGAGCGGCAGGTGCACCAATGCATAGATGCCTGCAGCAGCCGCGAAACCCGCGCCGAACAATACCAACAGCAGATTGCGGGCTGACCAGGCGATCAGGCGGGCGATCATGGCTGGCCTCCCACTTCCGAGAAACCCTTCAGCGCAGCCTTCAGATTGCTTTCGGCATCGATCAGGAAGTTCGCCGACACCACCACGGGTTCGCCGTCGCGGAGACCGTCCCTTACCTCGACGTAACCATTGCCGCGCTGGCCAAGCTTCACCTCCCGCGGCTCGAAGCGGCCCTGCCCCTTGTCCACCAACACCGACTGTCGCGTGCCGGCATCGAGCACCGCGCTTTCCGGAATTGCCAGCACCGGTGCCGGATTGCCCGTATCGATCTCGGCGTCGACATACATGTCAGGAAGCAAGGCGCGATCGGGGTTGGAAAGTTCGACCCTGATCCGTGCGGTACGGGTTTCGCGGTTCACCTGCGGATAAATGACGCCGATCTTTCCGGAAAACGTGCGCCCCGGAAAACTGCGCGCCCTCACGGTGACCGTTTGGCCTACGCGCACCGCGCCGAGATCTCGTTCGGCCACATCCACCAGGGCCCACACCATGGAGACGTCGGCGACACGGAACAGGACATCCCCGGGCTGTGCCCGCATGCCCTCGATGGCGTTGCGTTCCAGCACGATGCCGTCACGTGGCGCGGACCATTCAATCGCAATCGGAACTGTGCGACTCTTTTCCATGGCGACGATCGCCGCGTCCGGAACGTCGAGATTCATCAACCGCTGTCGCGATCCGCGGCCGTAGCGCTCGATGCCGCCTGTGGTCGGCGAATTGATCGTTGAAATGTATTCCGCGGCCGCCGAGGAAATCGCCGGGCTGTAAATCTCCATCAGCGGCTGCCCCTTCTTGACGGCAGCTCCGGTGGTGACGTTGGAGACCTTCTGCACCCAGCTTTCCGCACGCATCGAAATGACGGATATCCGCCGCTCATCGAGTTGAATCGTGCCGGGCGCCCGAACCAGCGTTCGGACCACGCGGGGCGCGGCGCGTTCGGATTGCACGCCCGTGCGTTGGATCTTGCCCGGCGACAGCTTGACCGAGCCGTCACCGGTGTCCTCGCCCTCATAGACGGGGATGTAATCCATGCCCATCGAATCCTTCTTCGGCACTGGCGACGTGTCCGGAAGGCCCATCGGGTTGCGGTAGTATTTGATCTTGCGCTCGATACCCTTGGTGTCGGCAACCTTGGTGCCCATCTCCTCGTGCACGGGATTATCAAAGCTGAGGTCCGCGCCGGGCGGCACCGCACGGTACGCCCGCCCATCCGCCGTTTTCTTCGGCGTCAACGAGTAGAACGGCTTGTCATCTGGATCCCGATAGTAAATCGGTGCCGCGGCGGACTCGGCCGCCGCCGACATCGTGAGATGAACCAAGCCAACCCTGTGCACATGGTCGGCGATGAATGCGCCGCCGACCGCCGCAATTATTGCGACGGCGGCAACACCTGTAAGGACAGCCCGGCTCATTTCTGCGCCGTGATGACGAGCTTGTTTTCGACAGTGCCGGTCTCGCCCTGCACCTTGGCGCCGAGCGACAATTGCCAACGGCCCGCCATGCCGAACGTCGCCTTGAACTTGTAGATGCCAGGCTCGCTTCCCGGCATCGGCGTGATCTTCGTCGCCATCTCCTGCATACCGTCTGGCGCCATATCGAGGCGGATCGCGAAGATCACCGCGTCGGGGACCGGCTTTCCGGTCTTGTTATTGATCAACTTGACGGCGATGACTTTGTCAGGTCCAGCCTGGACGGTCTGATCGATCAGTTCAAACTTGTAGTCCTTGATGTCCGCGAAGGCCGCGGTGCTGGCAGCACCGATTGCGGCCATAGCGATCAACGCACCCCGGAGGGCGCGCGCATAACCTGACATAATCATCTGTAAATCCTCGAACGTCGTTGGTCTGCCGTATGACGGCGCGCATCATCCGCGCAGATTCGACCGCGCGGTATCGAACGGCGCTGATGCGCCGATCAGACCAGGGTTCGAGGAGGATGGTCGGGCGGTGGACGATCGAGCCCGTCGCTCATGAGATCATCATGGAGCGCGATTTGGTGATGCCGAGCTACACGCACGACAATCGCCTCGACAGCGGGATGCGACGCCAAATTCTTCACTGCGCAAATCGCAAGTAGCGGGCAATCCTTGCAGTCATTCTTCTTTTGCGTGTCCGGGCAGCATGGCATGTCGCCGGCCATCGACGCCATGTCGGACATCGCGACGTTGGACGGCCCTATCTCGGCGGCTGGCGATACCAGCGGCGCTGCGACGAGCCCTACGATCGCGACGACCGCAAGCACCCGACCTATGAGATGGCGAATATCCATACTCTACCCTGACACGACCTCTGGAACCGGAAAAGTGGGAATCCTTCACATATTCGGCAACGACGGATCAGTATGCAAAATGCAGAAGCCGAACTGGTTAATGAAATCGATCTGCTTTAGCCGACCGACCGCGTCCCCTCAAACTCCATGTAGGTACGTCGACCATCCGGCCCGAACAGAACGACGGCATATCGTTCGGGCGTGCCGCCCTCCATGCCGGGCGACCCCATTGGCATTCCCGGCACGGCCACGCCCGTCGCAACGGGACGCTCCTTCAGCAAGCGCTGAATGGCCGCCACCGGAACATGTCCCTCGATAATGTACCCGCCCGCTTCTGCCGTATGGCATGCGGCCAGATCGGTCGGGACGCCCAAGCGCTTCCGGATATTCTGAAGGTTTCTCTCTTCCTGAACTGTGACGTTAAATCCTGCCACTTCCAGATGGCGCACCCACCCCGAGCAGCAACCGCAACTCGGATCCTTGTGAACACGGATGATGGTGCTCTCTACAGCCTCGGAAACCGTCGGAGCAATCAATGCCGCCGCGACAATTCCCAGTGCGCTCCGCCGCGATACGTTACCTGTGTTCATCTTGAGACTCCTTCCAAGCGGATCATCCTTCACGTAATTCCATTGTCACTACCCGACGGCCGGCTGCATCGTACCGAGGATGCTGACCGCCAGAAGAACCATCCATCCCAAGACCTGCTCTCCGAGCACATGATTGCGCAGCCTTGCGGACGACCTCGTCAATCCCTCAACCGCATCCGCTCGAATCCTGCCCATCGATGGAACGAGCCAGAACCGGTTCGCGACCGCGAGCGCCAGCATTCCACCGAACAAGGCAAGCTTCCCGAGAAGGATTTGGCCGTACGGCGTGTCCAGCAACCCGGACGGCGATCCGACCAAAAACCAGCCGTTGACGAGGCCCGACCCGATCAACGCGGCGACCGCAAGATATCCCATGCCGGAAAACCGCATCAGGATTCGATCCATGTCGTTCGGTCCAACATTCAGGTCCGTCCCGAGATAGCGATGCAGGATCAACGCCAATGGAATGAGACCACCGAGCCAGACTCCGGCGGCGAGAAGGTGTATGGCATCGGCAACAGTGTGCATGACGCCAGCCCAGCCTTCCTCAATTTGGGTGTGACCCGTCCCGGCCAACGACGCCAAAAGGATTGCGGCGAGGAGCGGCATCATCCAGTTCTGGCGATGCGCCGCACGAAGGCCCCATGCCGCCACGCCAACCGTGAGGGCCGCAAGGAGCATGCGCGACGTCCAAACGGCACCGAAACCCGTGTCATGGAGGATCGCCCATACTGTCTCTGCATCGACGAGATCGGCCATGCTGCCGCTCATATTCGCGGCCGCAAACGCAAACCAGCCTAGGCCGCTGAACAGCGCCGCAACGGCGGTCCACAAAAGCCACCCTTGCCGCCAACGACCCAAGACGTCCGGTTCGGCTCCCGCGTATGCATAGAGTGGAAACAACGACAGCCCCGCGAGGGCCGTTGTCGCCAGATAGTGCAGGAACCGCGCGATGATAAGTCCGACCTCGATCATCAGCGGGTCACGCGAAATGAATAGGAGCCCCTGACGCGATGGGTGTCGTCCGAGACGGCGTGCCATTCGACCTTGTAGTCACCGGGAGCCATGTCTTCCTTGACGGGGACCACCAAGCGCTTCTTGTCGGCCGGATCGATCGTGGACTTTCCAGTGGCGATCTTGCGTCCCGCCTTGTCCTTGATCTCGATCCCTGAAAATTGCGGGATGACGCCTTCATTGAAGGTGATCCTGATTTCCTTGGGCGGCACCGTTGCCGCACCCGCGGCAGGGTCGGACGTTTGAAGCTGCGGGTGAGCGACGGCTGCCCCGCCGGAAAAGATTGCTGCGATCAATGCAATGATAGCCGTTGAAGTCTTCGACATCTGTTCTTCCCGTCTGGATGTAAAGTGGAATTTCATTTCACGTCGAGAACGAGCATCAGGCCTCCGCCGCCCTGCTGCTCGACATTGTTGTTCGCGGTGTGATGCGGGATGTGACAATGCACGAGCCATTTGCCCGGCTTGCGGGCGGTCCATATGACGTCATAGCGTTGGCCTGGGCCGACGTTGACGGTGTCCGCCTGATAACGCGCGCTTTCGTTCAACGTCACGCCATCGACCGCGACGACCTCGAACGGGCCGCCGTGGACATGCATGGGATGAATGAAGTTATTGTTGGTGCCGATGAACCGCAGCTTGATGGTTTGCCCGACCTTCATTGCAATCGTGTCGGTCGAAGGATAGGCCTTGCCGTTAATGGTGAAGTAGTTCGGCATCGCTCCTTCCATCGACATGGCGGGATAGGTCAGCCATTCGCGTTTCAGCCATTCCTGCAACTGGATCGTGTAATCCAGATCGGCTTTCACTTCGGTCAATGGATCCTTGGGCGCAATCAGCAATGCGCCGTAGAGCCCGAGCGCCTGCTGCCGGTCCGGGTGGTCGTGGCTGTGGTAAAAATACGTACCGCTTTGCCCGACCGTGAATTCGTAGGTGTAGGAACCGCCTGGAGGCACCGGATCCTGGGTGATCTTCGCCGGGCCATCCATTTTGTTCGGCACTATCAGGCCGTGCCAATGCACGGTCGTGGATTCCGGGAGATTGTTGTGAAAGTTGATGCGGACGTGATCGCCCTCGGTCATCTGTAACCGGGGCCCCGGCACCTGATGATTGTAGGCGTAAGCATCGACGGCTTCGTCGGGAAGAATGTTCCAGCGAATGACGGACGCTTCCAAGTCAAACACTTTGACGCCGTTCTCGATCCGCGGTTGCAGCACCTGGTCGCCCTTTGCGTCGGGCGGGGCAATATAGGTAACCTGTCGCGGCTTCACAGCGGCCATGTCCCTCATGGCCTCACCGGGAAGATCGAACGTGTTGATCATACCCGGCGGCATGATGGAGGCATCGACGTCGCGGGCGCTGAGACTGAGGTTCACGGAAAAGCCGGGAATGACCATTCCGGATATCAGGAGAAACCCCGTCACGCCGGCGAGCGCCACCAACTGCGGGGTGGTTGCGTCGCCTCCCATCTGATGGTCGCTGCCGTGGGCCATCTTCTCCATGGCCGGCTTGTTTGTGTGGTCATCGTGGGCTTTTGCGTCATCATTGGACCGAACGGTCATCAGGCCGTGTTTGACCTTCTTCTTCACCATCCAGACGTTGAACGGGTACGCCGTCGTAAACCCAACCATGACACCGAGCGACATCACGCCCCAGAAAACCAATTCCAGCGGATCCATGGCGCGCATATCGCGGCCCATCATCAACAAGCTCATCGTTGGCGCCATTCCCGCCATCATGGCATTCATGCTGATTAATTCGGGCATGAAGCTCTTGCGCACGTTTTCCCAGTAGGTGCCGCCCATCATCTTTTTCATGAAGAGCGACTGGAAGATGAAAAGCCCGAACGAAAACCCGGCGATATATTCGACGATCAGGTCGATCCACATCGGCAGTCCGAGCGATGCCGTCACGACCGCCGCTAGAATAATCCCGGTGGCGTCGCCAGCGACACAGTGGATAGTGCTTCCGATCCCTTGTTTCCAAAGCGGCGCTGTGAACCGTTCGTGCTCACCGGGGCGCGGCTCCTTATCTGCCAGTACGTAGAGCAGCAGACCGAATGGCCCCATATAGAGCGTGACTAGAATGAAGCCCCACTTCATCACCACCGGTTCAGGGTTGCCATTGAATTGATCGAACGCAACGTACGCCGTGGAGGCGGCCGCGAGGACGAACCAGGCGATCAAGAAGTAGTCATATGGAAGGGCAATCATGGAGACCTCGCTCAAACCCAATCGCTGAACATGCGGACCATCGACCACAGGCGTGTTTCCGGTTGTCTTTTTGACGCCCGAGCTGCCTCATCGTTCTTTCCGAAGAAGGCCGCCCACGTCGCAAACCGTGATGACCGGTGGGTGCATCATTCATTCTCCCTTTTTCGGCTGATTGCCGCGCGTGACCGGCGCCTTGGGGGAACGCACGTCAAGAGTTCGGGACCACGTCCGATAGAGCGCGACGGCCGTCATCAGCAGAAGTCCGCCAACACTCACCCCGATTTGGGTAAGCAGACGGTCCGAATACATCTCCAGAATGAAATGCCCGACGAACGACAGGAAAATTCCTATGCAGAACACCTCCAGCGACCTCTGACCGCATACGATGATCGGACGCGCCAGCCTCGAACGAAGGCCGTTCCAGTCTCGCGGAACGACACGAACCACGATCACCGCAAGCGCCAGAAAATGAAGGATCCTGTAGGGAGCAAGATTTGTTTTCTCACTAAGGACATCGAACACGGGCGACAGCGACGTCGATAGACCGAGGCGAGCGCCGACCGTAACGACGAATGCGAAAACCACGAATGCCACGCTCGCAATCAGGACAATTCGGGACCGAGCCAACGCCTGCGCCCGGGCGGCACCGCCCAACGCCGCCCATGCTCCCATCGTGAACGGAAGCTGCCATGTGAACGGATTGAAGTACCAGCCGCCCGCTGGATAGGCAGGAAAATTCCAGCCGAAATGGCGCGCCAGCAAATAGACCACAGTTGCAGCAGCCAGCGCCGTGTTCGGAGCCCACATCATCAGCATCAGCAACGGGGCAAAACCCGCCATCAGCACGATATATAAAGGCAGGACGTCCAGATTGAGCGGCTTGAACTGGAGAAGGAGGCCGTGTGTGAGCGTCGCCACCGGCCGCTCTATCAGCCCGGCCACGTTGAACTCATCCAGCAGGTGCGAATGTCCGTAGTCTTGCGCCACATACCCGATGGCCGCGGCGTAGAACACGAACAACAAAACATGCGCTACATAAAGTTGCCACACGCGACGTATCAGCAAGGCCGTCCCCGCGAGATATCCTTGCGCGGCCATCCTGCGTGCGTAGACGAATGCCGCAGTGTAACCGGAAATGAACACGAAAACGTCCGCGGCATCGCTAAAGCCGTAGTTTCTCGTGGTCACCCAGGCAACCGCGTTGTTCGGAATGTGGTCCAGGAAGATCGCCCAATTCGCCAGTCCGCGGAACAAATCTAGTCGCAGGTCGCGCCCCAACGATGATGATCTGCGTTCCCCAGCGATCGGCTTTTCCGCCAGAACGGATACGCTTTGCGAGCGCCGCGCCGGACCTCGATCCTGTCTAGGCAGACTCATCGTCATCTTTCCAGTCTTCCAATGTTCCCTGCTGACTCGGCTGCTCGCCCTGGGGCGAGCCCTCCGGAACGGGCTGTCCACTCAGTCATCGCAAGTTCCATCTGAAAAAGAGACTTCCGCCGGCATGAGGAAGTTCGGGAAGCCACGGTATCTTCGCCCGGCGGACGCTCCGCTCCGTGGCCCTCGACGATGCCTCCGCCGAGCGAACCTGCATTCGGTTCGCGCCGCATGTTGCCCTCGGTCATCGGCGAATCCATTGCGCAGACCGCAATCGGTCTTCCCAAACCGGGCTTCGCGTGGCGAAAACGTTGTAGCCGACCCAACGATACTGCTTCACACGATCGAGCACCGCCGGACCTTCGACGCGAACGAAACGACAAGCGGCGGGGTCGAAGATGTAGAGCCTCAACCCGGCTTCATTCATCAAATGATGCGAAACACCGTGCGCCCGATCCGAGCCGTGATCCTCGCAGATCACAAGCGAATCTCCGGACAACAAGGTCTTAGCTCCTTCGATTGCTTCGATCTCAACGCCTTCGACATCCAGCTTGATGACCGTCGGGGCCTCTGCATCGAGGACGCTGCCGAGTAGGCCGTCGAGCGAGACGCGTCTCACCGCTCCGTGATCGTCATCCGCAACCGCATAGGTGGAAAATGCCTCGTGTCGTCGTCCCGCGATACGCACGAATCCGCCTGTGCTGCCGCCGATGGCCGCGTTCACGCAGCAATACCGGTTGCCATTCAGTCCGGCGTTCAATGCGAGCCGCGCGGCGTTATCGGGTGAGGCTTCGATCGCCAGGACGGTCTGGCGACCGAATGGCTCGCTCGATGCGAGAGCCGACCAGTAGCCGAAATTGGCCCCGCAATCGACGAAGGTGTACCTGATGTCGGCGACGCTCTTCAGAAACGCCTCGATCTCTTCTTCGTAGTCGTACCGACCGTTGAGAATTCGGCTCCAGTACCGGTCGCAAAACGGAATGGCAAATCGGGCATCTGCATTTAATCCAACGACGATGTCGCGTTGCGCGACGGCGCAGGAAACCACGTCGCAGCCCCATCCGTAACCGCGGTGACCGAAGGGCCGCGTAACGACGAAGCCGACCTGCAGTGCGTAGACCGCCATTTGGTCGACCAGGCTTGCCCCACTCAGGCTGCCGCTCTGACGGTCGTAGAAAAACTCTGCATCGGCCCCATTGTTACGACGCAACGATCCCTCCATCCTAAAACTCCTGCTCCGCCACATCCGACGCCGCCAAACCTGAGGCCGACGGCGTCGGAAATCCGGGTGCTATTTCTGCTTCTCGATCTTGGTGACGGTGATGCCAGCCGTTGCCCGTTCGGCCTTGAATTGCACCTTGTCGCCGACCTTGACCTGTTTGAGCATCGCTGGGTCCTGGACGCGGAACACCATCGTCATGCCGTCCTCGTCCATGTCGAGGTTCTTGATCGGTCCGTGCTTCAAGGTGATCTTGCCAGCGGACTCGTCGATCTTCTTGACTTCACCCTTGGCCATGTCGGCCTGCGCCATTACAGCGGCGGACGACAAAGCGAAAGAGATCGCAAGAATTCCCGCCATGAAGTTGCGGTTTTTCATTTTCATTCCTCTTCAGTTACTGCGCCTTCCCTCGGAAGGCCTTCTTTCACGCTGCCAGCGCTGGATCCTGTTGCGCGCGTCGCGGAGGGCAAACAGTCCTCCCACGACTACGCGCGCGGTCACGTCGGGGCAGTAGTGAAATTCCCGGACGGCAAGCAGAACGCCTCGTTTGCCCGCGAGTCCCTTTTTGAATTGCCGGATTCCCGGATCACCGGGACCACCGAGTTCGTACCAGCGCACCTTTGTGTTTTCCCGCAGCCAGCGCATGACGTGCCATTGCAGGACATATCCGGCGTTCAGTGCGGTCGCCTCGTCGCTGGTCGCACCGAAGACGTAGTAGGCGAGATCGCCCACGACGCTGAAAGCGATCCCGCCAATCGGCTTTCCGTCGTGATACGCCAAGGCAATGCGCATCTTCATTCGTTCCGGAAGCCGCATCAGGTCCGGAATGGATGCGGGCAGATCGACGCCCGGATAGTTCAGGTTCTTGCGCCGAACCATCTCGGCATAGATCTCCTGGAAGGTCTTGATGTCGGCCGGAGCTTCACCGATACGAACCTCGAGGCCGTGCGCAAGACCCTTGCGGAGATTATAGCACCATCGCTGATCCAGGCTTTTCTGTTGCTCCGCCTCGTCGAGCGATGCATCGACGAAGTAGCGGTCAAGCATCGATGACGTGGAGCCCGCGAGCCCCATTTCTGCCAGGATTTTCGCTTCGATCGGATAGAAGTCCGGATGGGGACGCGGACGGAGGACGAGGTAAAGCTTTCGCCGCCGACAATATTCGTCCACCAACGCTGCCACCGCTGTCCGGTATCGCTCCGGGTCGGGAGCAACGTCAAAGGAGCGCCAGAACGGCGCGAAGCGCACGAGCGCCATGCCGCGGCCGAGATAAGGCACGAGATACAATCCGATCCGGGCACCTGCGACGGGGGTGCCCTCGCGTCGCAGCAGAATATGGCTCGATCGTTCGCCCCGTTGTCCGGAGCCGTAGATTGCCGTCTGTTCGTAGTGGACGTCGGCAAACGCACCCATCGCTGCGTGCCAACCGTCGTCCGGCACGCAGTCGATTTGGCGTTCGTCCAAGGTTTCTCCTTGCGCGACAAACATCTTGGGAGTCACTTGACGACGACCGTGCCGATCATCCCCGCTTCCCGATGTCCCGGGATCAGGCATGAATATTCGAACTCTCCCGCTTTGGTGAATCTCCAGACGATTTCGCCCGTCTTCTTCGGAGCGAGGCGCTTGCCGTTCGGATCATCATGCTCCATGTCGGGATTTTTCTTCATCGACTCGGCATGCTTGAGATTTTCGGCCGTGGTCGCGAGAATGAACTCGTGGTCGAGTTCGCCGTTGTTGCGCAGCATGAACTTGATCTGCTCGCCTTTTTTGACCTCGATCTTGTTCGGCGTGAACGTCATCTTGCCATCGGCTTCGCCCATCGTCACTTGAACGATCCGTGCTGGTTTATTCGCCTCGCCCGGCTCACCAGCCGAAAACGTGTCGTCCTGATGTCCGGCAGGCCCTGCCCCGGCCCATGCCGGCGCCGCCAAGATCAGTGTTGCAAATAATGCGACGCCAGTTCGATGCAGTTCTTTCATGTCGCGTCTCCTTCGTTCGGTGAAACATTCGGTCTGAACGTCGCACTCACATCCCCTTCATCTTCATGCCTTTCATGCCTTTCATCTTTGCAGCGCCCGCATCGTCTTTGCCGTTCTGCGGTCGGACCGGCTCCGCGGCCGGAGCATCGACTTCATATGCGACGGTGCCAGGCGGGTTCTTGTAGGGCCCGGGATCGCTGTAATCGTCGCGGGCCATGCCTTCGCGGATCTTCATCACCGTGAACATCCCGCCCATCTCGATCGGCCCGAATTGTCCCGAGCCCGTCATCATCGGCAGCGTGTTGTCCGGCGCAGGCATTTCCATCTCGCCCATCGCCATGCCCGTCGATCCCATCACCATGGCGTCTGGCGCCAGCTTGCCGACCGCTTTCGCCAGATCCTTCTTCGAGACGCCGATCATGTTGCGCATGTCGTGGCCCATGGCGTTCATGGTGTGGTGCGACTTGTGGCAATGCAGTGCCCAGTCCCCCGGGTTGTCGGCCAACACATCGAACGCCCGAACCGCACCGACCGGAACGTCCGTCGTGGTCTCCGGCCTCTGAGCGCTTTCCGGAATCCAGCCGCCGTCGGTGCAGGTCACTGCAAAGTGGTGTCCATGCAGGTGAATCGGATGGTTGGTCATGGTGAGATTGCCGATCCGGACCCGTACCCTGTCGCCGAGCCGGACCGGCAGCGGATCGATGCCCGGAAACACGCGGCTGTTGAACGTCCACATGTTGAAGTTGGTCATCTCGTTGACCTTCGGCAGATAGGTCCCGGGGTCGATGTCGTAGGTGCTCATGATGAAGACGAAGTCGCGATCGACCGGACGGAACGACGGGTCGCGCGGGTGCACAATGACCATGCCCATCATGCCCATTGCCATCTGCACCATTTCGTCGGAGTGCGGGTGGTACATGAACGTCCCACTGTTCTTCATCTCGAACTCGTAGACGAAGGTCTTGCCGGGCTTGATATGCGGCTGATTGAGACCACCGACGCCGTCCATGCCGTTCGGCACGATCATGCCGTGCCAATGCACGGTCGTATGCTCGGGCAGCTTGTTGGTGACGAAGATGCGGACCTTGTCGCCTTCGACGGCCTCGATCGTCGGGCCCGGCGCCTGGCCATTGTAACCCCACAGATACGCCTTCATACCGTCGGCGAACTCTCGCACCACGGGCTCCGCGACGAGATGGAATTCCTTCCAGTCGCCATTCATCCGCCAGGGCAGTGACCAGCCGTTGAGGGTCACGACCGGGCGGTAATCCGGACCGCTGGTGGGATGCAGCGGCGGCTGCATCGTCACCTTGTCCATGATCGGCGCTTCCGGAATGTTCGCCGCCTGCACGCGACCGCTGACGGCGCTCGCGCCGACCAGCGCGGCCGTTCCCAAAAATCCTCTTCGCGATAGCATGTTGGTCTCCATCAATTGCCTCCGCCGCCGGCCTGGGCGGTCGTCGTCGGACTGGACTTCGTTGGTGTTTCTCCCGAGCCGCCGCCGTTGACGGCGGTCTGCAGGTCGGATTGGGCGAGCCAGAAGCTGCGCTTGGCTTCGATCGCCGCGCGCAATGAGGCGGTGCGCTGCCGCGCTTCCGTCAACAGTGTGAACACGTCCACCTGCATGCTCGAAAAGCGCAGTTGCATCTCTTCGGTGATAATCTTCCGGAGCGGCAGAACCTCGCGCTCGTACTGCCGGGCGATCTCATAGCTCGATCGATACGTCCGGTACGCGTCACGCGCTTCCGAGCGCACGTTGATCGCCTTCTCGGTCAGACGATTGAAGGCCTGGTTGTAGGTCTCGCTCGCTTGCCGCACCCGGACCTCGCCGCCGTCGAAGATCGGGATCTGGAACTGGATGTCGAAGCCGCGTTCGCGGAACCGGGAGCCATCGGGGTTCCTGGTGGTCTTCGAAATTCCCGCAACATCGAGCAGCGTGACGAAACGGCTCGCTTCCGTCAGATTGAGCGCTTTTGCCAAAGCAACCAGTTCGATACGGGCGATCTGTAGATCGATACGGTGTTCAACGGCGTCGACTTCGATGCGTGGCAAGGTCTGCGGACGCGGCGGCAAAGCCGGCAGATGGCTCGGCAGCTTGAAATTGAGATCGCCGTCCCACAGCCCCAACAGCCGTGCCAGAGCTTCGCGCGAACTGGTCGCTTCCTGACGCACCGTCGCAAGGTCCGCTGTGGTTTCCGCATAGAAGACCTGCTCACGCGCCTGATCGAGTTTGTTCATCGATCCGGTCTGGCCAAGGTTCTTCGACAATTGCGCGATGGATTCGGCGGTGGCCTTGGCGCGGCTGAGAAATCCGACCAATTCATTGGCGGCAACTGCGCGGTAGTAAGCACGTCTGACGTCGGCGGCAAGACGGAGTGTTTCCAGCGCGGCGCGAAGCTGTGCCTGCCGGAAACGCTGCTTCGCGATCTCGGAGCGGAACGGCAGCGTCGCCAGTGCCAGAATGTCGCCGACAACCTGGCGCTGGATCTCGACCACACCGCCGCCTGCGATTCTCGAAATCGAGAAGGTCGGATTGGGCAGAAGGCTTTCCTGGACACGATCGGCTTCCGCCAACGCCAATTCATTGTAAGTGGCCTGCAAGCCGCGGTTGTTAAGCAGCGCGACCTGGACGGCGGTGTCGACGGTGAGCGCCCGGCGCAGCAGCCGCGTGACGTCATCGTTCGCACGCTGTGCCTCGTCCACGGAGCGGATCGCGACCACGTCCTTCTTAATCGTATGATCGGCGACATCGGCGACGACGCCCATTCCCCGATCCGGCGAGAACGTCGCACAACCGGAAAGAAGAAGGGAAGCGGTGAGCACCAGCGCCGACCGATTGCTTCTGAGGAAGCTCTGATGCGGCAGCACGCCACGGATAATTTTCATGACGTGCTCCTAATGCTCGTGGCTGGAGTTCGGTGACGGGGTGACGCGCTGGTTCTGCTCCTTCCAGTTGGAAGGCGTCGTCGGGCGAAGGCTGGTGTAAGGGGCGAGGGTCGACCGGTAGCCGACGCCCGCAACCTTCGCTCCGGGATCGGCGGGATCTGCGCCGACGAGCGGCACCAACGGTACCGCGCAGCCGCCGAGCGTCATGGCCGCCAAAGCCACCCCTGCGAATGCCCCAAGTTTTCTTCCAAATATTCCGCGCGCCACCGAACCAACGGCGGCGACGATCGCCCCAATCTGCGCTGACATAAAAATCCCCTGAACTGACGATGGACCACAGGCGTGCGCACCCCTCACAGGCACGGCACCGCGTCATGCTGTTGTCAGGTCAGGAATTTGGGGGGCGATAAAGCCGCGGAGGCGCGTTGTCCGCCAGTTTCCGATGGACGTCGGATATCCGGACGGCGCTCGGCACCGACGGCTTTGCCACCGCGACGAGGGTTGCAGGAAGCGCGGTGACGCACATCAGGCCGCAGCACTTTCCATCCGCCGCATGCGGCGCCTTTGCCGGACCGGAATCGCTCTTCAACGCGACCGGCTTCACATCATGATCTGCGGATGAATCCGCGTGGGTCTGGACGCCGGAATGATGATGGGCATGTCCGTCGTTGTGGACGTGCATCATGCCTTCCTGGTGCACGTGGAGCATGGCTGGCACGTGATCCTCGTCAGTCAGGCAATAGGGCGCGGCCTGACTGCCGGGCAATGCGAAGGACAGCGTCGGCGCCAACACGCAAAACAGATAGGCCAAGGCGATGAGCCACCCTGCCTTAACCCGTTGCGTCCTGGTAAGTCCGACCAACATCAATGCGTCAATGCTTTCGATTTGCTGTACTCGGATTCGGAATCATAACTGCGAAATCGCGCGCCGCCAAGATGGAACCGAGAGGTTCATCGTTCCGCCCGTCCGACCACCGCCATCAATTCCGCGATCTTGCGGCGCTGATCCGCCTTGTCGCCGCTCGCAATCGCATGCTCGACGCAGTGGGCGACATGGTCCTTCAACACCTCTTCCTCGACGCGGCGCAGGGCGGCACGAACGGCGGAGATCTGCGTTACGATATCGATGCAGTAGCGGTCCTCCTCCACCATCTTGGCGAGGCCGCGCACCTGCCCCTCAATTCGGCTGAGGCGTTTCTGGCATGACGTCTTGATGTCTTTTCGCATTCGATTTATATACCCCTACCGGGTACCTGTTACAAGTCAATGAGGAGGCCTAAATGACCAGGTCGCGAAACGCAAGTTCCACGGGCCAGCCGGCCCCCTCCTCGATGGCAACTCACCAGCATGGCGGCCAGGCCCACGGCAATCACGAGCATCATCAACCTCCCGCGGAAAAGGGGAAAGTCCTCGACCCGGTTTGCGGGATGACCGTCGACCCGGCGACGAGCAAGCACCGGTTCGATTACCAAGGCCGCACCTACCATTTCTGTTCGGCAGGCTGTCGCACGAAGTTCGCGGCCGCTCCTGAAACCTACCTCGATAAGTCCAAGGCCGCGCCGAAGGAGCCTGTTCCGGAAGGCACCGTTTACACATGCCCGATGCATCCGGAAATCAGGCAGATCGGGCCCGGCAACTGCCCGATCTGCGGAATGGCTCTGGAGCCCGAAGTGGCAACGCTGGACGCCGCACCGAATCCCGAACTGGCGGACATGACCCGACGGTTCTGGATCGGCCTCGTGCTGGCGCTGCCCGCAGTCGTCCTCGAGATGGGCGGGCATTTGGTCGGCGGCCACGGCTGGGTCGACCAAACCCTGTCGAACTGGATTCAACTCGTCTCGGCGACACCGGTCGTGATCTGGGCGGGTTGGCCATTCTTCGTGCGCGGCTGGCAGTCGCTGGTGACCCGCAACCTCAACATGTTCACCCTGATCGCGATGGGGACTGGCGTCGCTTACGTCTACAGCGTCGTCGCCACCGTCGCCCCGCAGGTCTTTCCGCCCGCGTTTCGCGGACACGATGGTGCCGTTGCCGTCTATTTCGAAGCGGCGGCGGTGATCACCGTCCTGGTACTGCTGGGTCAAGTGCTCGAATTGCGTGCCCGCGAAGCAACGTCGGGCGCGATCAAGGCCTTGCTCGATCTCGCACCGAAGACCGCGCGTCTCGTCACCGAGGACGGCACGGATCATGAAGTCCCGCTCGACAGCCTGA
Source organism: Xanthobacteraceae bacterium (assembly GCA_023954195.1). GTDB lineage: Bacteria > Pseudomonadota > Alphaproteobacteria > Rhizobiales > Xanthobacteraceae > 62-47. The sequence continues at coordinate 26,788 of JAMLIK010000003.1, read as the reverse complement.
ACGTGGGTGACAGGTTGCGCGTCCGTCCCGGCGAAAAGGTGCCGGTCGACGGCATTATTCTTGAGGGGCGCTCATCGCTCGATGAATCCCTGGTGACGGGAGAATCGATGCCCGTCACCAAAGAGACCGACGCCAAGGTCATCGCAGGCACCCTGAATCAATCCGGTAGCTTCGTGATGCGGGCCGAGAAGGTTGGGCGCGATACCATGTTGTCGCAGATCGTGCAGATGGTGGCGCAGGCGCAGCGCTCGCGCGCGCCGATTCAGCGGCTCGCGGATCAGGTTGCCGGGTGGTTCGTTCCAACCGTCATCGTCGCGGCGCTTGTCGCCTTCGCCGCCTGGTGGATTTTCGGGCCCGAACCGCGTCTGGCGTTCGGTCTGGTGGCGGCTGTCAGCGTGCTGATCATTGCCTGTCCTTGTGCCCTCGGGTTGGCGACGCCGATGTCGATCATGGTCGGCGTGGGACGCGGCGCCCATGCGGGCGTGTTGATCAAAAATGCTGAAGCGCTGGAGCGTCTGGAAAAGGTCGATACGCTGGTGGTCGATAAAACGGGAACGCTCACCGAAGGCAAGCCAAAGGTCGTCTCTATCGTTTCCGTCGCGGGATTTCGGGAGGACGATCTGCTCCGCCTCGCCGCGAGCGTCGAGCGCGCCAGCGAGCATCCGCTGGCTGATGCCGTTGTACGGGCGGCGAAAGAGCGCAATCTGACATTGATCAATGTAGAGGAATTCGACTCGCCAACAGGCAAAGGTGTGACCGGCAGGGTGGACGGCAAATCTGTCTTGCTTGGCAATACGGCCTATTTGAAATCGTTAGGTGTCGAGACACAAACATTGGAGCCACAAGCCGAAATCCTGCGCGGTGAAGGTGCAACCGTGATCAATATCGCACTCGATGGACAATTGGCGGGCCTCTTTGCAATCGCCGATCCAGTGAAGCAATCCACGCCCGATGCCTTGAAGGCGCTGGCAGCGGACGGCATCAAGGTCATTATGTTGACCGGCGACAACAGGACGACGGCGAATGCGGTCGCGAAACGGCTCGGCATCTCGGAGGTCGAGGCGGAAGTGCTGCCCGACCAGAAGAGCGCCGTCGTGAGCAAGCTGCAGAAGTCCGGTCGCGTCGTCGCAATGGCCGGCGACGGCGTCAACGACGCCCCTGCCCTTGCCGCGGCCGAAGTCGGGATCGCGATGGGCACCGGCACCGATGTCGCGATGGAAAGCGCGGGCGCAACACTTCTCAAGGGCGACTTGATGGGAATCGTTCGCGCCCGCCGTCTCTCCGAAGCGACGATGAGCAACATCCGGCAGAACCTGTTCTTCGCGTTCATCTACAACGCCGCCGGAATACCGATTGCCGCCGGCGTGCTCTATCCGACGTTCGGACTGTTGCTGTCGCCGATCATCGCCGCGGCGGCGATGGCGCTATCTTCAGTCAGCGTCGTGGGCAATGCGCTCCGGTTGAAGTCCATAAACTTGTGAGGTGTGGCTGTTCGAACTTGGCGGACCTGCGATTGAGTACCCGCTGAGTTTGAAAGATGATCGAGCCTCAAGATGTTCATATCCGAGCCCTGATCATATCTGTCCTCTGGGAGACGTTGCGAGGGCAGTTGACCGAGTTCGGGTTGATGACACCCCAGGGCGTTTGGCGCATTCCCAAACTCCAGGCGTTGGCAACGACACTGCCCGGTTTTGTTCGGAAATAGCGCGCCATTTTTCGATTCAGTGCCAACACTTTACCGCGCACCAATTTGAGGCAAGCGATCTTGCTCTTCGCCGTATCGCCACTGTGTCGGATTTTCCCATCTTCGGCGTACCGCGATTGGCCCTGCGACGAGCAGTCATTACTTCAAGGCCGCTTGATATTGATAATCCGAAGGTCGTAGGTTCAAACCTTGCCGCTGCATACAGCACTCGGTCGCTATTGCGTCATCCTACTCCCGGTTCACCGCGCGGAAGGACATTCTGTATAACATTGGCAGGCTCGGGATGATAAGCGGTGAGTTCGTCGATCGCCGGCTCGAACCGCCCGAAGCGCAATGCCAGCGTCGGCAGAACAAGCAGGTTCAAAACCATTGAGGTCAGGAGCCCGCCGAGAATGACGATGGCCATTGGCCCCTCGATCTCCCGCCCCGGTGCGCCACTGCCAATCGCCAATGGCAGAAGCCCAAGCCCGGTCACCAGTGTGGTCATCAGAATGGGCGTCAGCCGATCACCGGCGCCCTTGATTGCGGTCGCCAGCCCCCAACTCATACCTTCAGCCTCAACCAGATGCTCGTAATGGGAGATAATCAGGATCGAGTTGCGCACCGTTATTCCGAATACGGTCACGAATCCGATCATTGAGCCGAGCGTCAGCAGGCCGCCGGTGCCGAAAACCGCTAGGACGCCGCCGACGAGGGCGAACGGCAGATTAATCAGAACGAGAACAAGGTTGCGCCAGCCGCGCGTAACAATGGACAATAGTAGCACAATGGCGATGCCGGCGATGACGGAATTCAGGATCAGATCGCTCTGCGCCTGAGCCTGCGCCTGAGCGCTACCGGAAAACTGGATGTAGGTGCCGGCCGGCAGCTTGACTTGAGATGCAATGCTGGCACGTGCTGCCCGCACGACAGCGGCGGTCGATCCGCCGGCAACATTGAAGGTTACGCTCGCCATCCGCTGTCCGCCTTGGTGCATAATCTGATAGCGGCCGCTCGCTTCGTATATATCAGCGACCTCTTTGAGAAGGACGAGCATGCCGTCAGGAGCCCGCAGCGGGAGGTCGCCTATGTCGCTGACGCTTTTGCGATCCTTGGCGTCGAGGATCAGCATTACGTTGAAGACCTGATTGCCTTGGTACGTTTGTCCGACGGTATCGCCGGCATAGGCTGTCCGCACCGCGTCCAGCACCTCGGTTGGATCAAAGCCCCAACGGACCAGCGCGGCCTTGCGCAGGCTGATCGTCAATTGCGGCATGCCCGGAGGTGACTGTACCGTGACTTCCGTGACTCCCCTCATTCCGTTGAGCGCACGCGCGACCTCCTGCGCTTTCCGGTCGATGCCATCGAGATCGTTACCAAAGATGTTTACCGCTACCGCGGCTGTGTAGCCTGAGAGGGTCTCCTCGATCCGTTCGCTCAAGAAGGTCTTGACCGAAAAATTCACCCCAACGAAGCCTGCCAGTGCTTGCCGGATTTTTGCCTGCACGCCCTCCTGCTCGTCTCCCGAGAGGCTAGGTTTGAGGTCCACCTCGAATTCGCTGTAGTGCGTGCCGTATACATCGCCGGCAAGCTCCGCACGGCCCACCCGCTGCGCCACCGACCGTACCGCCGGGATATTTCGGAGCGCCGCCGACACACGCGCGCCGATCGCCAAGGATCGCTCAATCGACGTGCCGGGCACCGCCGACATGTGGATGATGAAATGGCCTTCCTTCAATTCGGGAATGAAGCTCGCGCCGAACAGCGGCAAGGTGGCGCAGCCAATGATGGTGAAGGCTGCCGCCAAGGCGATGACCACGCGCGGCCGGTTCGATATGCGCAGCAGCAGCGCTTCATAACGTGCGCGAGACCAGCGAACGACCGGAGGCTCGTCCGCCTTAGCACGCCGCGCCAGCAGGGCCATGCTCAACGCCGGCACGATGGTCAAGGCGACGGCGAGAGAGGCCAGCACCGCCAGGCTATAGCTGATCCCGAGCGGCGCAAACAGCGCGCCGGAAATGCCGGGCAGCAGAAGGATCGGCACGAATACGAGGAGCACTGCGAACGTGGCGTAGACGACGGGACTCCGGACTTCGAAAGTGGCGTCGAGGACGACACGGGCGGCAGAGCGTGGATCGGGAAGTTGCCGGTTTTCGCGCAAACGCCGAACGATATTCTCGACCCCAATCACGGCGTCGTCGACCACCACGCCGACGGCAATCGCGAGGCCGCCCAGCGTCATTGTGTTCAGCGTGCCGCCAAGCCTTTCGAGAACGATGATACCCGCGAGCAGAGAAAGCGGTATGGCTACGACCGCAATCACCGCCGTGCGCAAATCGAAGAGGAAGAGGGTGAGGACAATGACGACGAGGACTCCGCCGATATACATGGAGCTGCGGATGTTGCTCACTGCCGTGTTGATGAAATTCGCCGGACGGAAGAGATTTTCGTGGAGGTCGATTGCTTGCGCCTTGAGTCCCGGCGCTAGGTCGGCGATGGCCGCTTCGACCCCGCGCGTCACTTCCACCGTATTCGACCCGTACTGCGCTTCGACGTTCATCACGACGCCGGGCTTGCCGTCGATGGCGGCGGCGCCGATCGGCGGCTCGGGCGCCTCCACCACCTTGGCGACATCGCCCAGCGTTACCCGGGCCGCTCCTTGGGAGAGCAAAACGGTGCGCGAGAGCTGGTCGGGAGTTAGCGATTGCCCTTCGCTCTGAAAGACGATTCGCTGATTGGCCGTATCGATAAACCCCGCCCCGCGCACGCCCGTCGCCTTCTGGGCTGCCGCGAGCACGTCATTCAGCCCGAGCTGGTAGCGCGCGAGTTGGTCGGGACGAACTTGGATTTGGAGAGAGCGCGTGTCGCTGCCAAACACGGAGACATTGGCCACACCCGGCACTGCGAGCAGCCGCGGGCGGATGGTCCATTCCGCCACGGTCTTGAGATCCATCAGCGAACGCGTGTTGGAGGTAAGACCTGCCACCAGCACGATCCCCGTTGACGACGTCAGCGGCGTCATGGCCGGCGCCTTGACCCCTTTCGGAAGCTGTTGGGCGGCGACGGCGAGGCGTTCCGCCACGACCTGTCGGTCCAGATAGATGTTGCTGCCCGGATCGAAGAAGACCTTGACGATGGAGATGCCTTGGATCGATGTCGAGATCAGTTTCTGAATTCCCGGTACGCCGTTGATTTGGGTCTCGATCGGCGTGGTGACCAGCATCTCGACCTGTTCCGGCGTCAGGCCCTGTGCTTCCGTCTGGATACTGACCTGGGGCGGGGCGAACTCAGGAAAAACATCGTATTTAGCGCCAAGCAGACTGAAGATGCCGTAGCCGAACAACATGCAGCCGAGCGCGATGACCACGCCGCGGAAGCGGATGGAGAATGCGATGATGGCCGCTTGCAGGCCGGAGGGGCGAGAGTCAGTGTACGAGGCCACTTTTAATCTCCCCCGACCTGAATCTGAGCGCTGAATTCCTGTGACAGCAGCGCCTGCGCTCCCGTCACCACCAGTGACTCATTTGTGGGGAAGCCTTGTGCGGCGCTATCCGCATCGGATGCAGGCGCGTCCGGCTCTAGGCGTAGCATGGTTGGGAGTACAGGTACGACATAGCCGCCGTTCGGCGACGGCAACCCCGTCGGGATCTCGCGCCGAGTGAACGTATCGGCTTTGGTCTGCAGATAGACCCAGGCGCTTCCCTGGAACCACACCACTGCCGTGCCGGGAATAGCCACCCCCGGTGTCGGCTGCCCGACGGGGAGCAGCGCGATTACGTTCATGCCTGGCAGTGCTTCGCTCGCCGCATCGGCGGTGTAGAAGAAGCTCACTCCTTGAATTTTCGGATCGGTACGCGTTGCCAAAGAGACAAACTCGATCCTGACGCGTTGTCCGGTGGTGGTTTCGATGAATGCCGTCTGCGGCGGCTGCGCGAGCGATACGCCCACGGGAAGCGTGACCTGAACCAACACTTTCCTTCGTTGAATCAGATCGCGGGCTAGTGCGGTGCCGTCCGCGAGCGAGCGGCCGAGCAACGGACCCCACGCTTGATATGCACTTGCCGATGCATTTTGTGTCTGCACCTGCGCCGCCTGAGCGCTTGCCTCATCGGACCGGTAAGTTGCTTCGGCGGTCTGGAACTGGGCCGTCGAGATAGCTTCGCCCTTGCCATGCAGCACTCGCGCTCGCTCAAATGCCGCCTGCGACGCATTGAGTTTTGCCTGAGCGACGGCGAGCTGGCCTTTGGCAGTGGCGATCTTGTTGCTGAGATTCGTGAAAGACTGTAGGTCGAGAACACTGCCGTAGCCCTGCACCTGCCGCTGGTAAGGCACAGTGTTCGGTCGCCTCACCGCGATATCGGCCTGCTTTTGCAAATCCGAGCTCAGCGTGATTGTCGGCAGCCCAGTGTCCGTGTGTGTAACATGGACGGCGGCTTTAACCGGCTGCTCGCGCTGGGCTTCCGCCGTCGCTTCGCTGCGGCCTTCAATGAAGCCCCAGATGAGGAGCACACCAAGAGCTCCGATCAACACCAGCACAATCAATCCCCGAAGGAACCGGCGCACATGTCTAGCCAGGCCCTTATCATCAGTCATGACCATGTTCGCTCCCGACGTGTTTGTTGCCCTCCGCAAATCGCGCCAGCAAGGCGAGGCGGCCGATGAGCGCCATGGCGGTGAGGGCTGCGCCGGCGAGGAAAGTCGCGACCGGCCCATAGATGTCCCAGAGAGCTCCTGCGACGACACTAGCGATGAGCATGGCGATGCCGCTTGCGAGGTTGAACACACCAAACGCTGTTCCGCGCAACTCGGCCGGCGCCGTGTCGGCGACAAGTGTCGCGAGCAGTCCCTGGGTCAAGCCCATATGGAGACCCCAAAACACCACGCCCACCAAAAGGACTGGCACCGATGTCGTGAAGGCAAGGATCAAATCGGCGAAAACAAGCGTACTAACCCCGACGATCAGCACGCCCTGGCGTCCAAACCGGTCGGATAGCACACCGGCTGGATAAGCGGAGAGCGCGTAAACGATATTCATGACCACCATAACGGCGGGCACGATCGCGATTGCGAGGCCCACGTTCTGTGCCCTTAAAACCAAAAACGCTTCGCTGAACCGAGCCAGGGTCAGCACTACGGCAACTCCTACTACGGCCCAGAACGGCCTCGATAGTCGCCAAGCGTCACTGAAACGTGGCTTAGGTTTTTCCAGGGTGGCGGCAGCCCGCTCCGGCTCTGCGACGCCAAACACCATCAGGGCGAGAGCGAAAAACGCGGGGACGACCGCAATCCAAAACACCATCGCGTAATTGTCGCGGGTGAGTAGCATGAGCCCGAGCGCGGCGAGTGGGCCGAGAAATGCGCCAATGGTGTCGAGCGATTGTCTTAGTCCGAAGCTTGCCCCGCGTAGCCGGGCTGGCGCGAGATCAGCTACAAGCGCATCGCGCGGCGCTCCGCGTACTCCCTTGCCTACCCGGTCAAGAAAACGGGCGGCTACAACCCACTCAATCGTAGTCGCGAGCGGAAAGATCGGCTTTGTCACGGCGGAGAGACCGTAGCCGATAGCCGCCAGCAGTTTGCGGCGACCCAGCCAGTCGGAAAGAGCGCCGCTGAAGACCTTAGTGATCATTGCCGTTGCTTCGGCGAGGCCCTCGATCAGCCCGACGGTGAGCGTTGAAGCGCGAAGAACGGTGACAAGATACACGGGCAGCAGCGCATGGATCATCTCGGAGGAGATATCCATGAACATCGATACGAACCCGAGCGTCCAGATTCCGCGTGGCAGGGCTCGAAGGCCTATAGAGGGAGGCAGAACATGATTAGCCATGCTGCCGTCTTCCCGGATGCTTCGGGGCGTGCTCCCGGCCGTTGGCGTCCAGCGGATCTGCATCACATTCTATTGGAGCATTTACGCCTTCGTGAGCGTAGACTTCCTCAGCGAAGGCGGTCAACGCTGTGCCGCAGGTCTCAAATTGCTCCGTTGCCTTCTGTATTCGGGCGTCCGGAAAGAAGTCGCGCGTTTTGATTTTCGCGAACCAGGCTGAAAGCTTGTTGAGGTCATCTTCAATCTCTTCGAGTTCGGCGAAGGTGAACTTCCGAAGCCGGGTCTCCTCTTTAATCTCATCAAGAAAGCCGCGCGAGCGTTCTGCGAATTCATCATATTCCCGAGCTCGATCGGCTTGGAAACGGGTGATAAGCGTTTCCTGTTCAGTTGGGCTCATCGCCTGGACTAGAAATACGGTCGCACTCCCGTTCTGCTTTCGAACGCTATCGGCCAGTTGCGCGAAGAGTTCAGCATGGCCTTCCGCTTGCGGTAGCACCCATGCTCCATTTAGGGCGCTAGCAGCACCCGCTGCGCGCAAGCGCCGCCAAAGTGCCACGCGCGCGCTGGAGGGCGCAGCAGGAAGCTGCGCCAGGAACAGCAGCCAATTCGGTTCGTGAGTAATACCAACCTCCATGCAACACCTGTTGCAATACAGATGACCCAGGCCAAATGCAACAGGTGTTACTCCAGAGCGAGGCTGACTGTTTGCCCGTGCGCATCAGAGGCGCTCGCGCGCCTAGGGTTGCGGAATTCAGCTATGATGCATCTGTCCGGAGAGGCACGGTTCGATCCGCAGACGTTACCCCGACTGGCTTGTAAGGTTGAAACGCCTGGCTGACCCGCTCCCCGCGAGGGACCGGAACGTGCTCACGCTTACGCCGCTTTCCAGATTCGCGCTTCCTTCACCTCACGTTCTTGGAGGGTCTTTTGTTTAGTCAGCGAGGTACGCCAGCCATCTGCCGTCAACGAACTTCCTTCATGACCAGCGAAATGTAGCGTGGCGAAAAGTAGAGGACTCGGCCATAGCGCAGGACGCAGCGAAAACCGTTTCAAAAACCGTTTCAGAATTGACTTTTGAAACGGTGCAATATTGGTAAGCTATTGAATTGACTGGCGCGCCCGAAGAGATTCGAACTCCTGACCCCCAGATTCGTAGTATGTTTTTGGCCCTAATTTGGTGTTCGATAACACACGCTGCACCACTTTTTCAATTGACACAAGACACTGTTTTTGCTATAATTTTTCGTAGTTAAGAGTGCTTTGGCGTAGTTTGCCGCCGCTGACTGTCGCCCGGCACTTCCCCGTATGAACCCCGTACTTTTTTGAGGGCGGCATGGGAAGCGAAAAAATTCTCCTCACCGATAAGGCCATCGCGAAGATGCCGCTGTCCGACGGCGCGCCTTATTATGTGCGCGACAAGGAGATTGCCGGGTTCATGGTGATCGTCGGCAAGCGAACCAAGACCTTTGCGGTTCAGGGGGATTTTTGGCGCGATGGCGTCCGCGAGTTTTCGGTCAGAACAAAGCTCGGCGAATGTGGCGACATCGCCACGCGCGAGGCGCGCAGCAAGGCGAAGGAGGCGCTTGGGGCGATCGCGCGGGGCGAACGCCCTGGTGAAGAAACCAAGATTAAGCCGGGTTCGATCACGCTCAAATTGGCGTGGGAGCGGTATCGTGACGATCACATGATCCGCAAGGGTCGTGATGCCCGAACGATTGAGAACTATCGGGACCACATGGAGCGGCTCTTCGCCGATTGGCTGGACAAGCCGCTCGCGCGGCTTGGTCGGCAACCGAACCTTGTGGCGGATCGGCATAACAAGATCAGCAAGGAGAATGGACGCTATATCGCGAACGGCGCCATGCGCAGCCTGCGCGCAGTCTATAATCATGCGCGCAAGACCAATCTCGATCTTCCGCCTGTCAATCCCGTGACCGCGATCGATTGGAATGTCGAGGAACGGAGGAACACGGGCATGGGCGCCGGCCACATGGCGCCGTGGTTCACCGAACTGACGGCGCTTACGAATCCGATCCGCCGTGAATTTCACCTGATGACATTATTGAGCGGGTCACGACCGACAGCGCTAAAGAATGTACGGCTGCACCATATCGACTTCCGCAAGCGCCTCATGCACATCCCTAAGCCGAAAGGTGGCAAGAAGAAGGCTTTTGACATACCTCTGTCGCGACCGATGATCCTTTGCATCGTGCGGACGATCCGCGCGGGCCGTATTCTCTATCCCGATCTGGATGGGTCTTGGTTGTTTCCCGCTGACAGCGATAGCGGACATTTGGAGGAGCACAAGGAAGACCGGGACGTGCTGTCAAAGTGGGGTAATGATCTCCGGCAAAGCTACCGGACTTTAGCGCAGGCTGTTGGAGTGTCCGAACTGGATATTCACTTGCTGATGAACCACTCGCTTCCAGGTGTGAATGCCGGCTACATCACGCGCGATAGTCTTTTGCACGATCATCTGCGCAAGCAACAACAGCGAATTTCCAAAGTCATCATCGACAGCGCTAATAGGAAGGCAGACGATGAAGGTCTTGACTGGCTGTATCGAGGCAAGGTGAAGACTTTGTCCGTGCTGCCGGAGGAGATGTTCAAAGCCGCTGCCTGAAACAATGACCGTTAGGTGGGAAACGACTTGCGCGACCAAGGTACGAAGTCGCGGGGCGGAAGATTGCGAGCAGCGGCCCCCTATGCAGGATTCCGCCGAAACTGCGCCCTCGCCTTTCGGAACGCCTTATCCGTCGCCATGAAGCGCTGGAGCATCGGGACGACCAGCTTGATGGGATCTGGCGCGGTGGCGTTGCCGCCGTCGCGGGCCAGCACTTCGGCGTAAGCGGCCAGGTCCCGGTAGACGACGCCGGGGAATTTGACCATGCGGCTGACCGGCTTGTCGTCCTCGATCGTCTCCAGCTTGAGCTTGGTCATGACGGCTCCTTCGCTGCCCCGTAGGGCTGCAATATCAAGTCGCGATTGACGATCACGCGGACGGGGAAGCCCGGCCGGATGGTGAGCGTCGGCTGAATGTTGAGCTGGCGGCGAATGAGCTGGCGGCCGACATCGGACGCGGTGTCCTGGCTGCTCTGACGGATGGCGCGGGCGATCTCGTTCTCATTGTTGCTGGCGCCGATCTCTGTGCCGACGCCGAGCAAGGTCGAGAGGATCGCCGCCCTGAAGAGTTGGCCCCAATGATAGTCGACGTCATCCTCGAGCCCGGAATAGCCTTGAGCGTCCGCGCCCGGCTGCCGCTCCAGAACAATCGACGTGCCGTTGGGCATGATGATGCGATTCCAGACCAGCAACACGCGCGACTGTCCGAACGCGACCTGGCTGTCATACTGACCGATCAGCCGAGCGCCCTGCGGAATGAGAAGCTGCTTTCCGGTCGGCGTGTCGTAAACCTGCTCCGTCACCTGCGCGGTGATCGTTCCAGGCAAATCGGACTTGATGCCGGTAATCAGCGCCGCGGGGATAACGGTGCCGGCCTGCACGACATAGGGTGATGCTTTCTCCTGCACGCGGTCGGGCGTGACGGTGCGTCGATCTGCGGCGGCGTTGACGAAGGCGAGCTTGCGATCCTGCATGTTCTGCGCGGCGCCCGGATCGAGCGGCGGCGTCTCGGCCGGTAGCGTCAAGCCCGTCGTCGGATCGATACGGCCGACGGCAGCGGCCGTTGGTGTGACCGATGCTTGCACACCGCGGCTATCGGTGAACACCTTGGCGACGCGCGCGGCTTCGATCTCCGCAAGGCGGCGCTGCTCCGCCGGATCGGCGCGCGGCGTCCTTATATCCGGCGCGGTGACGGGCTTGCCTTCATCCTGCGCACTTAGGATCGGGCGTCCCAGGTCGCCCGGCAACGCGGGGCCCAGCCTAGGAACGCCGGTGTAATCCTTTGGCAGGCCGGCAAGTCCATCCGCCGGCGTGCGGTTCTCGGTGTTGTAGAGTTCGTTGGGCGACTGACTGGCACGCCGGTTGGCATCGAGCGCCCAGAACAGCGTGGCCATGATGGCGATGGCGCTGACGCCGCCGAGGGCGATGAGCACCTTGCGCGACAGGCGCGTGACGCGCGGCTGCTCGGGCCGCAAGCGCAACTCGGCGCGGACGTCGCCGGGAGGCGGAGTCTGTGCGTCGGTCATCAGAACAACCTCGGGCTAAACCGCCCCGGCCGGCCGTCGGTGCGGACGATGCGCACACGCTTCTCGCTGTCCTTGTCGCCGAGCCTGAGTTCGGCGGCGGCAAAGAGGCGATCGACGACGTAATAGTTCTGGCGGGCGCGGTAGTTGACCAGTTCGGAGTTGCCGGACGGACCGATGACGAACAGCGGCGGCATCTCGCCCTGGCCGATCCCGGACGGAAACTCGATATAGACCTTGTTGCCGTCGTCGAAGGCGCGCAGTGGTCGCCACGGCGCATCGTCGCCCTCGACCTGATAGCGAAAGTTCAGCTTCGAGATGTCGACGCCGCTGGCGACGGGCTGGATGAGCGCGGCCTGTTGGTTCTGCCGGCGCAGTGCGATCAACTGGTCTTGCGGATACTGCCACGACACCGAGGCCATGTAGGTCTTTTCGGTCGAGCGCAGCTCCATGTGATAGGTGCGCAGGTTGGTGTTGATGACAAGATTGGTCTGAAGGTCGGGCCGCGTCGGCTTAACGAGGATGTGGACCTGCGCAGTCTGGCCGGAGCCGCTGAGCGTATCGCCGACGATCCAGCGCACGGTGTCGCCGGCCGCGACGGGGCCTGCCCCGACAAGCTGCTCACCGGGCTGAAGCGCGATGTCCGTGACCTGGCCCGGCGCGGCGTAGACCTGATAGAGCGCGCCGACGACGAACGGATAGACCTGCACGGCGTTGATGAATCCGTTTCGCACCGGCTGCATCCGCGCCGCTTCATTGGCCTGCGCGATGCGCTTCTTGGGATCGGCGGGCTCGGGCTTGGTCTTAGTGGCATTGACGGGCTTCAACTGACCCGGCAACGGCAGCGGCTTCGGCAACTCGACCACCTTGACCGGCCCGACCGGATCGGCGCTGAGCACGGCGGGCGCGGCATCGTCGTAGTCGATGTCCGGTGGAATGAATTTGTTGGCGCAGCCGGCGAGCGCTGTCGTCGCCAGCATCATGGCGACCAGCGCCGGCATCGCATTCATTCTCTTCTCCCCCATCACCCCATCTCCTTCGACCAGTTGATTGCGTTGATGAACACCCCGAGCGGATTGGCGCGCAGCTTGTCGGCGGTGCGCGGCTGCTGGATCACGACGGTCAGGATGGCGGTCCAGCGTTCGGTGCCGGAGAGCTGACCGTTCTCGTAACGACGCTCCAGCCAGGCGATGCGAAAGCTCTCCGGCGAGGCGCGGATGACGCTGGAAATCTCGATGGAGACTTGCTGCTTGCCGACCTTCGTGAACGGATCATTGCCGCGTGCGTAGTCGTTGAGCGCGATCGCGCCGCGATCGGTCGTGTAGTCGTAGGCACGGAGCCAATTTTGGCGCACGATGACCGGATCGGCCGGAATGCTACGCACCTGCTCGATGAAGCGCGCGAGATGCCAAGCGATCTGCGGATCGGTCGGCCGATAATCGGAAACGGCGGACGCGATGGCTTGCGCCTCGCCAAACTTGTCGACCTGCACCACCCAGGGAACGACGGTGCCTTGCGTCGATTGCCAGACCAGCGCGGCCGCGAAGCTGCCGGCGAGCGCCAGTGAGCCGAAGGCCATCAGCCGCCAGTTCTTGGCCTGAACGCGCGCGCTGCCGATGCGCTCGTCCCAAACCTGCGCGGCTTTCAGATACGGGGTCTCAGGCTCTGGCGTGCGCGCGTAGCGCACCGAAGGTCGGCGGAAGAGATTCATTTGTGGTCATCCTGATCGAGAGAAACGGACATGGAGCCGCCGCCGTGATCGCCGGAGCGCACGGCATGGGCGGCGGCGGTGGCGCCGTGGCTCATGGTCTGGCTGCGCTTCATCCGCGTGGCCCAGGCCGGCGGCGCGCCAGATGCCGACGGCGATTGAGTGGCCGAAGCGCCCGCGGCCGCTGCGGACGAGGATTGCCCGCCCGTGGTCGCAGCACGGCCGGCGGCGTAACTGGATTTGAGGGAAGCTGCCGCACGCGACGCGGCCTGCCGCACGGGCTGGATCGCGGCGGATGCGCCGGCCTTGGCGACGCCGCCGAGACCGCCTGCCACCGCGCCCATGCCGGCATGACCGGATGCGCCGCCGCTATACGCGCCGGATGTGGCGCCGGCGAGATGCGCGCCCCCACGCGCCGCTGCGGCCGTCATGCGTCCGCCAGCTCCGATTGCGGCGGCGCCTCCACCCAAGGCCGCGCCCGCTCCCATGACGCCCGCCGCCCCAATACCTGCGGCGGCAAGGCCGGTGCCAACAGCGGCGCCCGCGCCGAGTTGTGGTGCGCCGGAGACCAGGCCGGTGGCGATGCCGGGGCCGAAGATCGACAGTCCCATCAGCGAGAGCGCGCCGAGCACGAGCGCCAGCGCGTCGGTGATCGTCGGCGTACCCGAGAATCCGGAGGTGAACTCGCTGAACAGGCCGGAGCCGATGCCGACAATGACCGCGAGCACAAGAATCTTGACGCCGGAGGCGACGATGTTGCCGAGGACCTTTTCGGCGAGAAAGGCGGTCTTGTTGAACAGCGCGAACGGGATCAGCACGAAGCCCGCCAGCGTGGTCAATTTGAACTCGATCAGCGTGACGAAGATCTGGACCGCGAGAATGAAGAAGGCGATGAGCACGATCGCCCAGGCGATCATGAGCACCATGATCTGCACGAAGTTTTCGAAGAAGGAGATGTAGCCCATCAGGTCGCCGGCGGCCTTGAGGATGGGATTGCCGGCGTCGATGCCGACCTGCGCAACGCGACCGGGCTGAAGCAAGGTCTCTGCTGTGAGCGACGATCCGCCGGCCTTCAGCCCGAGACCGCTGAAGGACTGGAAAACGATGCCGGCGAGCTTGTTGAAATTGCCGATGATGAAGGCGAAGACGCCGATGTAGAGCGTCTTCTTGATGAGACGCGCAATCACGTCTTCATCGGCGCCCCAGGCCCAGAACAGGCCCGCCAACGTGATGTCGATCACGATCAGCGTGGAGGTGAGGAATCCGATCTCGCCGCCGAGCAGACCGAAGCCCGAGTCGATGTAGCTGGTGAAGGTCTCCAGAAAGCGGTCGATGACGCCCGTGTTCATGGCCGCGACCGCTCCGCATTGCCTTCAAGAAAATGACGGCGGCTGTCGGCCCACGCCTTCTTGCACCCGGCGTCGTCGAGCGCGGCGGTGCCGATCTCGCGGCAGCGGAGCAATTCGCTCGATGCGGGCTCGCCGCTCTGCGGCTGAACCGTTGGTGCGGGCGCCTCCTCGGTCGCATTGGGACGCAGCGCGATCGCGCACGCCACCATGACGACAGCGACGGCGAGGACGGCAATGACCCTGGTGGCGAGCTTCCAATCCATGTTCGCGCCCTCAGTCGTGGAACATGCGAACGGTGGTGGGCGTGTAGCTGCTGCCGGCCAGGAAGCGGCCGAATTGCTCGCGCGCCTGCTCCTGCGCGGCGGCCTGACGCGACTTTTCCAGAGCGTTGGCACGTCCCTGCGCTGCCAACATCGAAGTGAGATCGGCAAGCTGGCTGGTCTGGACGCCGAGAAGCTGATTGCCGGCCTGCGTCGCCTGGAGGACGCCGACCGCCGACTGGCTGGTGTTGACCAGCGTGCTGGTTTGCGTGCGCGTGCTGTCGAGATTCTGCACGGCGGTTGCGCCCGCCTTCAGCGAGTGCTCGTAAGCCGAAAGCGATTGCTGCCATCGCTCGCGTGCGGAGGCGATAAGCTCCGCGTCGGACTTGCCGACCGCAAAATTCTGGAAGGTCGACGAGAACTGCGATTCGATATTGCTGACGTTGTAGGCAAGCCGCTCGGCCTCGCCCATCAGCCGCTTCATCTCGGTGAAGTTGCCCTCGATCTGAGAGAGGACCGAGGTCGGCAGGCTGGCGAGCTGCTTGGCCTGGTTGATGAGCATCTGCGCCTGATTGGCGAGCGACGTGATCTGGTTATTGATCTGTTGCAAAGCTCGTGCGGCGGTCAGCACGTTTTGCGCGTAATTGGACGGATCGAACACGATCTGCGCCGACGCTGGCACGGCAGCCAACGTGATACTGATCGAAAGCCCGCCGGCGGCCAGTACGCGGCGCAGGCAAGCGGATCGGGACAATTCCTTCATGACGGATTCTCCTGTTCTGACGGTTCGACGGAAACCGGCCGGTCCGCCGTGGCGGACAGGTCAATGACGTTGGCGAGGTTGGGAACGAGGTCGGCGGCCCAGGCGATGTCGTTGGCGTAGAGCCAAGCTTCGAGGAAGTACGGCCGCGCGCCGTCGCGCAGTAGTTCGTCGATCAGCGCGTGCGCGGCCTTGTCCGACGATGCGCAGAGCGCCAGCGCGACGGAGCCAAGGCCCAACTCGAATAGCCGGTTGCCGCGCCGCGACTGGCAGTAGTAGTCGCGTTTCGGAGTCGCTCGCGCGATGATCTCGATCTGCCGCGCATTGAGCCCGAACCGTTCATAGAGGGACATGATCTGCGGTTCGATGGCGCGTTCGTTGGCGAGGAAGATGCGCGTCGGGCAGCTCTCGACCAGAACGGGCGCGATCGGTGATGCCTCAATGTCGGCCAGCGATTGCGAGGAGAAGACGACGCTGACGTTCTTCTTCCTCAACGTCTTCAGCCATTCCTTGATCTTGTCGGCAAAGCCGCCGTCGTCGAGGGCGCGCCAGCCTTCGTCGATGACGAGCAGACTCGGCCGGCCGTCGAAGCGCGCCTCGATGCGATGGAAGAGATAAGAGAGCACGGCCGGCGCGGCCTTGGTGCCGACCAGCCCCTCGGTCTCGAAGGCTTGGACGGTTGCGGTGCCGAGATGCTCGTGCTCGGCATCGAGCAGCCGGCCGTGCGCGCCGCCGATGCAGTACGGCCGTAGCGCCTGCTTCAGAGCCGAGGATTGCAACAGGACGGTCAGGCCGGTGATGGTGCGCTCCTCGACTGGTGCCGAGGCCAGCGAGGTCAGCGCCGCCCAGATATATTCCTTCACGTCCGGCGTGATCGTGACGCCCTCGCGCAGGAGAATGTCGACCAGCCAGTCGGCGGCCCAGGCCCGTTCGGGAACGTGGTGGATGAGTGCGAGGGGCTGGAGCGAGACGGATGTAGACTCTGCGTCGTCGCTGAGCGTGCCGCCGAGGTCCTGCCAGTCCCCGCCCATCGCTAGGGTTGCGGCGCGAATGCTGCCACCGAAGTCGAAGACGAAGACCTGGGAATTGCGATAGCGGCGGAACTGGAGCGCCATGAGCGCGAGCAGCACGGACTTGCCCGCCCCGGTCGGCCCGACGATCATGGTGTGGCCGACGTCGCCGACATGGAGCGCGAAGCGGAACGGCGTCGCGCCCTCGGTCTTGGCATAGAACAGCGGCGGCGCGCCAAGATGTTCGTCCCGCGCCGGTCCGGCCCAGACCGCCGACAGCGGCATCATGTGTGCGAGATTGAGCGTCGAGATCGGCGGCTGACGGACGTTCGCGTAGGTCTGACCGGGGATCGAGCCGAGCCAGGCTTCGATCGCGTTTACGCCTTCCACGATGCACGTGAAGTCGCGTGATTGGATGACCTTCTCGACCAGCCGCAGCCGCTCATCGGCGATGGTGCGATCGGCGCTCCAGACCGTGACCGTGGCGGTGACATAGACCTCGCCGACCTGATCGGAGCCGAGGTCCTGCAAGGCTGCGTCGGCGTCGGCCGCTTTGTTGGCGGCGTCGGTGTCCATCAACACCGACGCCTCGTTGGTCATCACCTCCTTCACGATGGCCGCGATCGATTTGCGCTTGGCGAACCACTGTCGCCTGATCTTCGTCACCAGTCGCGTGGCGTCGGTCTTGTCGAGCATGATGGCGCGCGTTGACCACCGATAGACGAAGGCGAGCCGATTGATGTCATCGAGGATTCCGGGGAACGTCGTGGTCGGGAATCCGATGACGGTGAGCGTGCGGACATGGAAATCGCCAAGCCGCGGCTCCAGCCCGCCGGCGAGCGGCTGGTCGACCAAGAGCGCGTCGAGGTGCATCGGCGTGTCCGGCACGCGCACGCGATGCCGCTTGGTCGAGATGGTAGAATGCAGGTAGGTCAGCGTCTCCGAGTCATCGAGCCAGTCGGCCTCCGGCACAAAGCCTTCGACCAGATTGACCACGCGGTCGGTGCGATCGACGAAACTCTTCAGCAGCTCCCACGGATCGACGCCGCTGTGCTCGCGGCCCTCGTAGAGCCAGGCTTCCATGCGCGAGGCTTCCTCGGCCGGCGGCAGCCAGACGAAGGTGAGGAAGTAGCTCGACTCGAACAGGACGCCCGAGTCCTCGAATTGCTCGCGCCGTTCGATGTCGAGGAGCGCGGACGCGGACTCCGGAAATAGGCTTTCGGGATAGTCGGTGGCGGGATGACGTTGCGCCTCCACGAAGATCGCCCAGCCGGAGCCGAGCCGGCGCAAGGCGTTGTTGAGCCGTGCCGTCGTGCCGACCAGTTCGGCCGGCGTGGCGCTGTCCAGATCAGGACCGCGAAACCGCGCCGTCCGCTGAAAGCTGCCATCCTTATTGAGCACGACGCCCGGCGCAACCAATGCGGCCCACGGCAGGAAGTCGGCAAGCTGCGCGTTCTTCTTGCGGTATTCGGCGAGGTTCAGCATGGGCGCACCTCACACGTCCATGTGCGCGGGGTAGCGCAGGTGCCGGCGGCCGACGTCCACGAACTGCGCGTCGCGCTTCGCGGCCCAGACGGCCGCGAAATGCCCGATCGCCCAGATGACAAGACCCGCGATCCACAGACGCAGGCCGAGACCGACCGCGCCGGCGAGCGTGCCGTTGGCGATGGCGACCGTGCGTGGGGCGCCACCGAGCAGGATCGGTTCGGTGAGCGCGCGATGCACCGGCGCGAAGAAGCCGCGGACGTCTTCCTCCATCAGACCAGCGCTCCGCCGCCAAAGCTGAAGAAGCTGAGAAAGAAGGAGCTGGCCGCGAACGCGATCGACAGGCCGAACACGATCTGCACCAGCCGCCGGAAGCCGCCCGCGGTGTCGCCGAAGGCGAGCGTCAATCCCGTGGTGATGATGATGATGACCGCGACGATCTTGGCGACCGGCCCCTCGATGCTTTCGAGGATCTTCTGAAGGGGCTCTTCCCACGGCATGGAAGAGCCGGAGGCATGGGCGGGTGCCGCCATCAGCAGCGTGATGGTGGCAAGCGCTGTCGCCTCGGCAAGACGGTGGCGCACACGGGATAGGGAAAGTCGGATCATTCGGAGTCTCCTTTTGCGGCGTGTGAGGATGGGAGCAGCGCATTGAGCGTGCGGTAATCGCCCGTCGCTGGATCGAGCCCGTCGACATGGGCGATCTCAGCGAGGCGCCGTTCCGCGCCGCGGCCGGACAGAACCGCGACGATGTCGATGGTCTCGGCGATGAGAGCGCGAGGCACCGTGACCACGGCCTCCTGCACGAGTTGCTCAAGGCGGCGCAGCGCGCCGAGCGCCGTGTTGGCGTGGATGGTGCCGACCCCGCCGGGGTGGCCGGTCCCCCAGGCTTTGAGCAGGTCGAGGGCTTCGCTGCCCCGCACCTCGCCGACCGGAATGCGATCGGGACGCAGCCGCAGCGACGACTTCACGAGATCGGACAGCGAGGCGACGCCGTCCTTGGTCCGCAGCGCGACGAGGTTCGGCGCCGCGCATTGCAGTTCACGCGTATCCTCGATCAGCACCACGCGGTCGGAGGTCTTCGCCACCTCCGCCAACAAGGCGTTCGTCAGCGTCGTCTTGCCGGTCGAGGTGCCGCCGGCGACGAGGATGTTCTTGCGGCGCTCGACCGCGAGCCGGAGCACGTCGGCCTGTGCCGCCGTCATGATGCCGGCAGCGACGTAATCGGCGAGCGTGAACACGGCGACCGCCGGCTTGCGGATGGCAAAGGTCGGCGCCGTCACCACTGGAGGCAGCAAACCTTCAAAACGCTCGCCGGTCTCGGGCAGTTCGGCCGAGACGCGCGGGCTACCGGGATGCACCTCGGCGCCGACGTGATGCGCGACCAGGCGCACGATGCGCTCGCCGTCGGCCGGGATCAGAACGTCATCGGTCGCGACAAGACCTTCGTGCAGCCGATCGACCCACAGCCGGCCATCGGGGTTCAACATCACTTCGACAACGACAGGGTCTTCGAGATAGCGTGCGATTGCCGGTCCGAGCGCTGTGCGCAGCATGCGCGCGCCGCGCGACAATCCTTCGTTGCTGTGATGATGCCCCGACATGGTGCCCCCGCTTCGGCCATCCGCAAACGGTCGGATGGCGACGGAGACAATCAAGAAAGGCAGTAATCGCGTTCGAGCAACAGGATTTATTTGAAACGTCGTTGTCCGGCGTAGCTCATCGTAGGCTGTCGAAAAAATACTAGAAATGTTCGGCGCCGCTCACGGCCTCGGATGCTGACAGAGAACAGGTCACGCCCGAATCAACATGGCTTCTTTGAAAGCATTGCGAAGCGTATTCAGCACTGGATTGATGTTGTCCGGCTTCCAGCAAACGATAAAGCCGAGCCGCGTGGCGCCGTTGCCGTCATGCAGCGGCCGGAAGACGACGCCGAGCCCGGTCAGGCCCGCTGCGGATTCGCATTGCAGGCTGATACCCTTACCGCTGCCGACTTCGCTGAGGATATTATCGCGATTGAGATGAAGCGTGTCGATCTGGGGATGATCGGACGGCGCTGCCAGATGGCGGAGCAGGATATTCCGAATATCGGGGCCAGGATCGTTATGGCTGATGAGAAAGCGCTCGCCCTTCAGCTCGGGCCAATAGATGACGGACTTTTCCGCAAGGCGATGGCCGTTCGGCAATGCCACCATGAGATGCTCCGACCAGAGCGCAAGGGACTCGAAGATTTCGCATTTGCCGGGATCGCCCAGGATGAGCCCTGCGTCGACTCGTCCGGAATGAAGGCCCGCGATAATTTCGGCGAATGGCACTTCGAGCAGATCGAGGTCGATGTCGGGATAGCGTTCGCGGAAATCGTCGATGAACGTGCGCAGCGTGCCCTGCGAAAGAGATTTGTACAAGCCGACGACAATTCGTCCTAGCGTGCCGGCGCCGCTCGCTCTCGCACGCTCGGTCAGGCGGTCAAAGTCCTCAAGGATGCGGCGCGCGTCGACGACGAGCGCCTCACCGGCAGGTGTGAGACGCGCGCCTGCGGTCGATCGAACGAACAGCTTGACCTCAAGCTCTTCTTCAACCTCCTTGATGCGCTTGCTGACGATCGGTTGCCGGACATTGAATTCGTGCGCAGCGGCGCTGAAGCTGCCGTTACGAGCGCTGGCAACAATATAATGTAAGTGGCGCAAGTCCACTCGCTTTCCCCCATCATAGCGTTGATATTGCCGTGCAGCTTTCCGCAGCGCGCGAACTACCAAGTTGAGCGTCTACTCCAGCAACAATTCGGCCGTGACAGCATTGGCACGCAGTCAACTCGACGCGCCGAGCGATCCCCGCGGCAGATTGAAACACAGCGCCGAGCGTACTATTGAGGTGACTTCCAAGGCGAGCACGTCCGCGCGATCTGGGCCGGAAAAGAGGAAGCAGATGTCTAAAGAATGACCGAATGTCATGACTGCCAAGGACTCCTAATTAGCTCGGGACTGCTAGAGCATTTTTTTGGCATGTTGACTTGTTGACGCTCACCACCACAGCATGGGCGATGACCTTACTATCACGCTACAGCTTCCTTGACTCACAGGCACGTTTGAGGAGCGCGAAAGTGTCGCGTGCGCCGGTCAGGTTGAAAGTCCCCGCCGCTCCCGCGACTTCGACGACGAGAAGGGGTGCGGAGGTTTCGGCATTGCCATCGATGAGGCTGATCGCACGCGCGGCATCAGCGAGGGCCATGCCGATGGTGATACGATTGGTATTTGCCGTGTAACCTCCGGTGAGCCTTGCGGTCACTCGTACACTGTCAATGGTAAGCGAGCTTTTGCTTTCTGTTCGAAAGACCACCGGGATCAGCACGTCGAAGCGGAGCCTCTGTAAATGTGAATTCGGACTGTCGATCGAGATGTAGATTGACGGACCGCTGCCACGGCACTCCGCGGAGATCCTGAAACCGCGATTGATCGGCCCGACATATTGCACCCGGGGTACCAGCGCCGATCCACCCGCCATCGGTGCCTCCCAAAACGTCCAAGCGGACGCAAGAGCGCCACCGAACGCTTCGACTCGTGACCGAGGTTTGGACAATGGTGGAGGATCAGCCCGCGCCGGACTGCCGAGAAGTCCGACACTCCACACCAGCGCAACGACATGAATGAGGTTCGGCCGGGTGACAATTCTGAGCAGCGTATGCCGAGCGGCAGACGCATTGACGATCACCGGTACGGTCCCCGAGATCTCGCGTGGTTGCGCACCAGTTCCAGATTTGCCCGCCGATGCGCGACTGCCACGCGCCGAGCCTGGCGATGACGACATTGTGCTCATTTTTGTAAACCCTTGCTGCGCAACGCGTCGCGGACCTCCATAATGACCCTGCCCGCCCAGTTGAGGCCCGTGCCGTCGGGGCCCGTGCCCCAGAAGGGCTCGCCTGGCGAGTCCTCGATCAATTCCGCATCATTGGTCGCCAATAGCAGAAGCGCCAGGTCTGCGTTCTGCGTAAATTTGGCGTGGTCCGCTCGACGCATGATGTCGAGCTTCACATCATGCCAGTCGGCGCGCGGCTGCTCGCCATTCTTGCGAAACCATGAGTTTTGCGAGATGCGGCGCGGTGCAGACGGGGGCGCGGCGAGACGCTTCGCGAGACCGGGATGGATGGCTTCCCGGATCGCGGCTTTGTATTCTGGGTTGGCTGACTTCTGTGACTGATAATAGTGCTCCACGGTCGGCCAGCTTTCGCCATTCATGACGATCGGGCTGGCGTGGAAATGCGAGAGGAAGCGGAACCCTTCCCGATCGCGACCGAAGTAGAGTATCCGGTTGTCCGATGGAACGATCATGCTCATTTCATGTCCTTACCGACCGCTCTGCTCGCAATCGCAGAACAAGCCGCCGCAGCAATCATGCCATAGAGCGCGAATATCATGATCGCTACAATTGGTAGCTTGTAATTGAGAAATACCAAGCCGACCACGACACATATGAAATAGCCTGCCGCTGGGGTAAGCAAGATCCGGCGACCGAGACCGGTTCTCGATGCCAGATGACCATCCACGCAACCGGTTAGAACAGCGGGAACGACACCGGCGGCAAACGCATCGGCGAACAGGTCAGCAAGCGCCGGCCCGCCCGAAGGCCAAAAGCCCAGGGCGGCTGCCGTGAGCACGGCTAGCAGGAAGCCTATGGTCGGCCCGACAAGGCCAAAAATCAGTAGCCGTTTCATGCACGACCTCCGTGACACGCCACCCAATTCAAGGCCTGACCCAACTCAGAGACATGGGATCGATGGGTTGGCCCTCGTGACGCACTTCAAAATGGAGGTGAGGGTGTGTCGTGAGGCCCGATATGCCGACCGTACCGATGAGGTCGCCCGCCGCAACACAATCTCCGACAGCCACAGTGATTGTTCCGAGCTGAGCATACATGGTCTGGTAGGACGCTCCGTGATCGACAATCACCCGCTTGCCGTAAGGCCCCTCGGTTCCTGCTGCTGTAACGCGACCACGGACGGCGGCAACGACTGCGGTTCCCATCGGCGCGGTCCAATCGACGCCGGTATGTAAGCGAGTAGCACCGAGTATTGGGTGCGTGCGCATCCCGAAGCCCGCGCTGGGTTCCGTATCGCCGCCCGTCACCGGTCTCCGTAGCGCTGTGGATACGGGGTCTGCCTCGAAGTCTGGGCAGTTTGCGGCACTGCCTCCCAGTGGGCCGATTGCTGCGGTGCATGCCAGCGCAATGAGCGCCAATCCCCTGATCCAGCTCTCGTGCATTGTTCATTCCACGATGGATGGTGCGGCCGTAGTGACCCAATCATTCAATTCCGCCGATTGCCATTGTCGCTGATTGCTCGCCCTTGCCCAGCAAACTGATGGCCTTAGTCGGCATTGCAGACGGTTGCAGCACCGCTCGCAGGCGATGACGGTCGACGATGGCGCGGAGACTATGCCCGCGACACCATCCAATGCTTGTCAACGACCGGCAATGGCGACCTCGGAACGAGCGCTTTAGATGGCGGCCAAGCGAGATCAAGGAGGGATGCCAGAATGCGCTATCAGATGATGATGTTGTGCTTGGTCCTTATGATGGGATATGGCCGGGCCGAGGCGGCCACTACGATTCAGCCGGCGGATTGTCTCAAGGCCACCGGACCTGCGGAGCAGCGAATAGCCATCTGCTCCGCCTCTATCGAGATATTTGAAGGATTGGGCGACGGTCTCGCGGTCGTCGCTGCCATCGACAAGAAATTCATGCCGGCTCTCGGCATCCTGTATGAAACACGAGGAACGGCCTTGATGGAGATACGGGACTGGGCTCGGGCCCGGGCCGATCTCAACAAGGCGATCCGCGCCAATCCTAACTACCTGATGTCGTATCTCAGTCGCGGAAAGGTCGAACTCGTTACCGGCAACTTTGATCAGGCCATCGCCGATCTCACGAAGGTCATAGAGGTCTCGGGCGACATCGGACAGTCCGAGGCGCGCAACTGGAGAGCCTGGGCCTGGTTCGGTAAGAACGACCTGCAGAGATCTCTTGCCGATTTCTCCGAGGCCGTGTCGCTCAAGCCCGATTACGCAGACGCATATTTCGGACGGGGTATGGTGAGGGAACGTCTTGAGCAGGGGACTTACGCAGTCCTCGACTACCGCACGGCTCTCGGCTTTGCCCCCAACCACCTGAGAAGCCGAGCGGCGCTGAAACGCCTCGGCGTCGAGTCACTGCCTTGACTTTGCAGCTCACGGTCTGAGCTCGAATGCCAGCCGGCGCCCTATGCATCCGTGAAAGCGGATGCATAGCGGTGATGCATCTGATACATTCGCGATCCTCGTTGGCCGCCCTGTGACCGGGAACGGCGCCTGGTTCGGTCCGCAATACCTGACTGAGGTCCATATGAGCACCGAGACCATGACACGTGCCTTGCAGTTCGCGACGACGCGTCACGCGCAACAGCGTCGTAAATACACGGACCTGCCGTATATCACGCATCTAGAAGCCGTCGTCGCGATCCTTCGAGATCACGATATCAACGATCCAACGACGCTCGCAGCGGCTTATCTGCACGATGTCGTCGAGGATACGCAAACGACGATCCAGGAACTCATCCTGACGTTCGGTGAAAGTGTGGCCGAGCTCGTCTACTGGCTCTCGGATATCGAGAAGGGCAATCGAGCCGCACGAGTACTCCAGTCGTGCTGGCGTCTATCGCGCGCGCCAATGCCCGCCAAAATAATCAAATGCGCTGATATCATAGACAACTCCAGCACGATCGCCGAACATGATCCAAAGTTCGCCGTGACGTTCAATCGCGAAAAATCTGCGACGCTGCAAATGATGGCTGCGGTCGAAGGTCCGGAATTCGCCGATCTTCGGATATTTCGCAAAGCCGTGGCGGCTTCGACTGTGCCAAGCGAGGGTAGATAGCGGTGCGGCTGAGGAGAACGGGAGCAGGGCCTTGAAATTTTATGCCAGCGAAATCTTGTCAGCGCTATTTCTCTATTTATTCCTTTACGTCGCCTTAGTGTTCTTGCTCTTGAGTTTCGGGTCGGTGATCCTGTGGTATTTGATTTGGATCGCCGGTATTGGCGGCATGGTGGGGCTCTCGCTGACCGTAGCCAATCAAGGGCAGGACATAAACCGGCCGAGCACATACTTCGCCATCGCGGCCGCAGGCGTCCTGACCCTGGGATGTCTGACGCTGTCTCCGGAGGCAGCGGGCAATATTGGTTACTATGCGATGCTTGCGGGTACGGCCCTGTTGGGCGTTCCTCTCGGCATCGGCGCCGTCCGCCTGCTGCTCGGGCCCTGGCAGCCTTTGAAGCCAAGGGCAATCGTTGTCGGTGCGCTCGCCGGTATACTGGCCGTGGTGATCTTTCTGCCGATTATCTACCGTCTGGCAGATTGGGGCTTGACCTCATTCATCGCCCTGCCAACCATTCCGATTGTCAACCTATTCGGCTTTGACCTTTTCCCCGGGTGGAAATCCGGCACCGCGGTGCGCGGAGCGTTGTTGCAGGAGGCCTACACGATCGGAGAACCAAAGTTGCCAGGAGTATTGTTTTTCCTCGCGCTTCTGTTTCAGGGCGTACAGTCGACGTTTGCGGCCCTCTGGGATACGCTCGTTCTGGGTGTCGGCGCGCTGGCAATCAGTTGGGCGGCGACGCGACTAACTCTGGGAAGGTCGTGACACCCGCTTCCCTGCGATACCCTCGGCGAGTGGCGCGATGTCGAAAATTCATAGCCTGTACGTCAAATGGCGCGCTTTCCGCGACATCATCGGTCATCCCAAATCCGATGCGGAACTGGCACGCGAGATTTTTGGCGCCGACGACGGTCCGGTCCGATTCACCAAGGTGCTCCACGGCGATGTTGGCTGCGCGCCGTGGATCGCCGACGAAATCACGAACCTGATCAACAAGCGGCTCGCGGGCTTTCGCGCTGCCCGATCGCTCCCTGCCCTGCCGTCGCAGACTTTCAAGGGCAGCGACCTAGCGCTGCCGGTTTATTGGTTTACCAGCAGACTGATCGAGGCGGCAGGCGCGATCGATGAGGATCGGCTTGAACGCGGTCATGTTGGGCTGCTTGAAGAACTCGCGATCGTTCCGTCCTCGAACCAGGCTGAGCCCAGGCTTGTGGTCGAGCACTATCAGGGAACGCGCTCGTTCGCGCCGTTTCTCCCATCGGGCCGCCGTATCGAGTTCAAGCCCGGCGACAAGGGCCAGATCGCTTTCACCGGCGTGTCCAGAGCACCGGTAGCAGGCTATGCGATGCTGACGCGCGATCCTGCGGGATATGGCCAGCGGCTGTGGGAAGCGGATTGGGCCGAGACGGTCCTCTGGCTGCCATCCCCGTTCCTGCCGACATGGAGCAATGGCCGCGCATTGCTGATGCCGGAGCCGCAACCTGCCTCGCCGCTTCCCGGTCGCTTCATCGTCACGTCCGTCCTTGTCTGGGACGAGAAGGTGATCGCCAAGCTCGACCCCCGCGGCGCGAGACCACCGGCTGCCGCACTCGATGAAGAAGAGACCACCCGCTTTCTGACGAACTTGCGCCGCGTTCTTGACGACAAGCAAAGGAAATGGGCCGGC
>JAMLIK010000002.1 GCA_023954195.1 Xanthobacteraceae bacterium | reverse complement strand
GGGCAGGGTCAAATTCTATACGGTCAACATCGACGCGGAGCGGACGCTGGCCCAGACGTATCAGGTCACCGACGTGCCCCGCATTGTGGTGTTCAAAGACCGCGTCGCCGCCGCTTCTCGCACCGGTGACGTTGAGAAGAACCCTTTGTTTCAGTTCTTTGCTACTCAAGCGTCGCCCGAGACCAAACAGGCTTACCAGAAACCGCGTCAAGAGCTCGAAGCGAAGCGTCCGCAGGGAGCCGAACTCAAGGCGATTGGCAGTTGGGAGATCGAGCGCGACGGGCAAGGCATCGCCTACGCGCTCCGGGCTTCCAAATATCTGCGCAAGCTGGACGAGACGAAGGTCGGGCCGTGGACGGTTACGGGCTCGGCGGCGCTGTCGCTGCGCTATGACCCGCAAAAGGAGGAGACAATCTGGGATGTCGCCTACTCGCAGGACATCACGCGGATCGCGCGCCCTGACGAGGACAGGTTTTTGCAAGCCAACCGACGCAAAGTGATCAAAGAGCATCCGGGCAGCATCGTGAGAATGATGTGGGACGGCGAGCAGGTGGCGGCACTGCCTGACCCGTTGATGCTGGAAGGGCTTGAAACGGCGAAGCGCGTGGACGCGCGCAAGTATGTGGACCCGACTGTAGCGCGCGGTTATTTAGACAAGGATGGAGCACAGCGACGGTGGAGCTTTCACTCCGTAGTCGCCAATAAATACCTGGAAAGATTCGGGTATGGGACGATGAGACCCGCGGAATTCGAGAAACTTTTCATCAACGCCAAGGCGGTTCAATTCAAGATCGCCGTTGACAAAGAGACCGTGATCTTGAGCGAAATAGCGCTCGAAGATACCAAGAAGGCGCTCGCCTATCTCAAGGCCGAGCGGACTTATGACTTGCGAAGGCGAAGCGCTGGCGGGTTTCCTCGATGAGTGCATGGCCGGAGATCAATACCCTTTTCTACGACAAACCTTTAGCCCGGACGATGCTCGGCGAGCTGACGATTTGCAGGCTGCCGCGCCGATCGGAATTCAGTTGGTAAAGTCCCATGATCCAAAGACCCCGCCGCCTCGCGGCACTCGTATCCCTGCTCTTATCCTCCGCGACGGCCATTTCGCCCGGCTATACGCAAGGCAGAGGGGACTATGACAGCAGCAAGAAATTCCCCGCTCCCCAGCAAGCGCCGGAGAAGCAGCAACTCGATATGTCAAAGGACCGCCAGCGGTGGCTGTTCGCCCACGGGTGCGAGGCCAGTGTGTCGAGCTGGGGTGGAATTGGCGACTGGATCATATGCACGGGCTTTGCCCACGATGGCACGCCGGCGAGCAAGGGCCACGTGTTCCTGAGCGACAAAGCGCTCGTTTCCGGACTCGGCAAAACGATCAAAAGCGGACACGAAGCCGGCGCTGTTTGCGAGCTCGATATCACCTATACCGAGTCGGCTGGTGTCCGCCCCGTTCTGGTGTGCGAATTCTTCCGTTCCGATTTGGCGAAGCAGCAAATCCGCGTCCGAGCTGACGGACTAGACGTCGCCCGGTTCACGCCGACAGCGCCGATACAAACCTTCGAGCTCGGTCCGGCCTTCGGATCGGACGGCAAGCGGATGGCCGCTGTCCGCGAACTGGAAGTCACCCTCTTTTCCGACGGCAAGACCGCGACACTCCTCAAGGCACGGATTTCCGACCCGGCCGGTCACATCAGCGCGGCGATACGCGAAGTCGCGGAGCTGGACGGCCTCGCGTCGCTGTCTTCGGGCAATCCCGCCGCCGGGCGAGGCAAGAAAAATTGCTTTTTGACCACTGCCTGCTGCGTGGAGGTGGGGTTGGCGGATGATTGCTTCGAACTGACCGCCCTCCGGCACTACCGCGACCGCGTGCTTGCCCGAAGGCCGGGCGGCGCCGCCGAGATTGAACTCTATTATGCGTTGGCGCCGGTTCTTCTCCGCGCGCTTGGGCACGAGCCGCGCAAGCGCGATCTGCTGCGTCTCTATTTCACGCACATCCTTCCCTGCGCCGTGCTTGCCGCATGCGGTTTGAGCGGCGCCGCACACAGAAGATATGTGGATATGATGGTTCGCCTGTGCGAGCGCCTCGCGCCGGCCTATCTGCCGCTGGTGCGGCAGGTTTTGCTGCGCGCCGCCGAGCCGACTTCATCGGCGGAATAGATCCCTCGTCCCGCGCGCCGAATCGACTGACCACTTGTCCGGTCGAGGGATATGACAGCGCGGCTTGCTCTTGTGAAAGACCCGAGCCGGATGCGATGCACGGGGCCGCCTGGGCGGCCTCCTGACGACGCAATCGCCACTGAAAAGCTCAACGTCGCAAACCGACAACCAACATAGCCGTATCGCCGAACGTCCGGGCAAGAATCGAGCAGACCGATCCGGAGTCTGGTTTGTCACGGAGCGCGGCCACATCAGCGCGACCTTCATTTCGTGCCCCTCGGAGCGGGCCAAATCAACAGCGTCGGTCTTTGACGGGACCGCACAGGCCTATCGTGCGGCAAGCCTTGACTGTGCTATTTAATGATTGTGAGTCCGCCGCCTGTAATCATGCTGTATCCGCCTTCATTGAAGACGACGTTGTAAGTCACGTCATTGCAGACGACTATCCAGATGCTCTCGGAAATGGTGCTCACGGAAGGCGATGGGGTCTTACAGGCTGCTCCGCGAGCCTTCATGTAGGTTGTCAGCGCCTGCTTCAATTCTTCTCCGTTTAGTCTCTTGAAATATTGCTGTGGCTTTTCTGGCGGCAACGCATTCAGAGCCGTGTAAAACAGGCGGACGGGTTTGGCCCCGACCAATTGCCGCTCAAGGGAAGACAATTGCACGCGCTTAATGATCCCGGCAAGGTGTCGCGGGCCTCCCACCGCGTCAACCATTCTGCGCAACAACTCTTCATCGATCGTGCCGGTCGGGGCGCGACCGATCTCCTTTTGAAACGCGCCGACTGCAGCTTGTGTGGCCTCGCTGAGGGAGCCATCCGCCGCTTCCTTGAAAAAGGTAAGCAACTGCAAGGCGATCTGCGCAATCCACACTTGATCGAAACGGAGATTCGCGCTGGCATCCGATGCGCGGCCGTTGGACGCGAACGTTACGCTTGTCCAACACAGAGAATTGGTCGCCGATATGCATCCGATCAAGGCAGCCATTCTTGCCGACCGTTCATCGCCGAGACACGCGGCGCCAAATCCCCGTGCCGGCCGTTCGGCAAACGCTGTGGCGCCGGGACCGACGCATCCAACGACAATCTGACATGCGGTTCCGCCCTGCTTTTGACAACGCTGCTGCGCGCAACGATCCGCCCGTCCTGGCGCATATCCGGCGCACCAGCCGTAAACGTTTTCCGGGACCGAATGAGAGATGGCGGATGCGGCGAACGCCGGGGCGGAGATGACAAGCGCCAATCCGATTTGCGCAGCGAACAGCGAAAATTGTCTCCACATACTACTTTCTCCTCCGACAACGTTGCAGTAATATACGGCGGTCTGACGAATAGTGAACTGGTGGGATAGAGCTTGTTCCGCTGGCGCCCCCGGGTAACCGGTTTGACCTGCTGCCGGTTTCGTGGACAGGCAGTTAAGCTATTCCCGCCTTCCTTTCGAACTCGACCGAGCTGACGTAGCCGATCGTCGATTGCCTGCGCACCGTGTTGTAGAACCGCTCGATGTAGTCGAATACGTCTGCCTTGGCGTCGTCCCGCGTGCGGTAAACCTTCTTGCCGATCCAAAGAAGCGGGTGGATATTTTACCAATGGAGCGTGAGCCAAGCAAATTTAACGCAAGATTCGACGATCAGCCTAGGGCCGATCGACATTCAGGATTCCCAAGGAGGTTGATCGCTGATTCATAGAGCACCGTGATTTGTCACGGAGCGGATGATGGTGGTGAAGCGATACGAATTGAGCGAGGGACAATGGCAGCGGATCGCCCCGTTGCTTCCCGGCAAGGCGAGTGATCCGGGGCGAACGGGAGCGGATAACCGCCTGTTCGTAAACGGTTGCCTGTGGGTGCTGCGCTCTGGCGCGCACTGGTGCGATTTGCCGGAGCGGTATGGACGCTGGAAGACGGTGCACCGGCGCTTCAGCCGCTGGTGCCATAGCGGCGTATGGGAGCGGGTGTTCGCGGCGCTGACCGCCGACCGCGACAACCAGTATCTGATGATCGATTCGACCATCGTTCGCGCCCATCAGCAGGCGGCGACCGGAAAAGGGGGGCCAAGGATCAGGCGCTGGGGCGCTCCCGAGGCGGATTGACCACCAAAATCCACATGTTGGCCGATGCGCTGGGCCGGCCGCTGCGCCTCATCGTCACGGCCGGTCAGGTTGGCGACATCACCCAGGCTCCCGCTCTGCTGGAAGGTCAGACTGCCGAAGCCGTGCTCGCAGACAAGGCTTACGACAGCAACGCATTCCGTGCGACGATCGCCGCCATGGGCGCCGCCGCGGTCATTCCATCGAACAGAACTCGCAAGATCATCATCCCTCACGACGTTGCCGCCTACAAACACCGCAACCGCATCGAACGCTGCTTCAACCGGCTCAAGCACTTCCGCCGCTTCGCAACGCGCTATGATCGCAGAGCCCTGCACTTCAAAGGCTTCGTTCAACTCGCCGCCGCCATGACCTGGCTCCGGTGAATGTCGATCCGACCTAGTCCGATTTACGAGCGCCGCCGGCTGACGCAATCGTTGGCTTTCACGGGCAAGCTCCCTGCAGACCAGGGGATGTAATGTGCAGAGTTCGGGCAAACGGCTCAGGACAGAGCCTTGGCTATAGTCGACCAATTCAGGTGACGAACCGCCGAACACCTGTGGTATGAACCCGTAACAGATGCTCCGCATACGAAAGCAGTCCGCTCATTGAGAAGCATCCTCCGGCACTTCTTGCCTGAGCCGCGGCCCCTTGGCGAGGCGCCGGCCGAGCGCCTCGAGGAACTTGTCATAGCGCTCGCCGCCCTTGGCATGGGCGGCGGCCTGAGCGGTTTCCGGCAGGGCCGTGGTTGATGTCAACCAGGAGCGCATGAAGATCGCGAACGCCTCGTTAGCAATTCCGATGTCGCGCTCCAGGCGCTGAATGGTGCGATCAATCCGATCGAGGCGCTTGGCCAAAGCAGCCTCCCGGCGCTCATCGGCGTCGGGCGACAGAAGCGAGGCGATGGCCGCCTCGGCGATCATAGAACGCGACTGGGCGTTGCGATCGGCATGGTCGGCCAGGCGATCCGACAGGGCTGGATCGAGATAGATCGAAAGCCGCTTCTTCCTGCCGGTCTGCGGCGCGAAGTCGGAATGCTGCGGCATGACTTACAACTCCATGCCGTCGCCGGGATCCATTGCGATCCGCCGCGCCATCAGCCGCATGTCGCGAGTCAACGCGCGGCTGGCGACAACATCACGCTCGGGCTCCTCGGCATCGGGATCGAACTCGTTGGATGGAGTCCTCTTTGGCTCCGGTGCAATATCCTTATGCCGCTCAAGCCCAGGTTCGCGGCGAAGACCGGCATTGGCGGGGTCGTCATCTGGTTTGGCCACGCCATTCGTCTCCGTCGCAGCTCGCGGCGCGACGATACTTTTGTGCGCCGGCGCCGCAATGGGCTTCAACGCGGACCAGTCATCGGGCTTCGGCCCGAGGCCGGCCTTCGGGTCCTTCGGAACGGGCAGCAATCTTTCCTTGAACCGCGCATCCTCGAAATACCTCGCCTTCTTTGCGCGGACCGGCGGAACGCCCGCGACCATGACGATCTCGTCGTCTGGCGGAAGCTGCATCACCTCGCCGGCTGTCAGCAGCGGCCGAGCCGTCTCGGAGCGCGAGATCATCAAATGGCCGAGCCAGGGCGCGAGACGATGGCCTGCATAGTTTTGCATAGCGCGCATCTCCGTCGCGGTGCCGAGCGCGTCGCTGACTCTTTTCGCCGTCCTTTCGTCGTTGGTCGCGAAGCTGACTCTGACGTGGCAATTATCGAGGATGGAGTTGTTCTGGCCGTAGGCTTTCTCGATCTGGTTCAATGACTGAGCGATGAGAAACGCCTTGATCTGATAGCCGGCCATGAAGGCAAGCGCGCTCTCGAAGAAGTCGAGCCGGCCCAGGGCCGGAAATTCGTCGAGCATCAGCAACAGGCGATGGCGGCGGCCTTTCGCGTGCAGGTCCTCCGTCAGCCGACGGCCGATCTGGTTGAGCACGAGGCGCACGAGCGGCTTCGTCCTGCTGATGTCGGATGGTGGGACCACGAGGTAGAGCGTCGTGGGCTTCTCGCCGGACACGAGATCCGCGATGCGCCAGTCGCAATGCGCAGTCACGGCGGCGACCACGGGATCGCGATAAAGGCCGAGGAACGACATGGCGGTACTCAAGACGCCGGAGCGTTCGTTATCGGATTTGTTAAGCAGCTCGCGCGCCGCGCTGGCGATGACAGGATGCGGCCCCTTTTCGCCGAGATGCGGCGTCGTCATCATGGCGGACAGCGTCGACTCGATCGGCCGGCGTGGGTCCGACAGAAAGGCCGCGACGCCGGCGAGCGTCTTGTCTTTCTCGGCATAAAGAACGTGGAGGATCGCCCCGACCAGAAGCGAATGGGAGGTCTTCTCCCAATGATTGCGCTTCTCCAACGAACCTTCCGGATCGACCAGCACGTCGGCGACGTTCTGAACGTCTCTCACCTCCCATTCGCCTTTGCGCACCTCAAGCAGCGGATTGTAGGCAGCCGAGTTCGCATTGGTGGGATCGAACAGCAGCACACGGCCGAACCGCGCGCGAAAGCCCGCGGTCAGCTCCCAATTTTCACCCTTGATGTCATGAACGATCGACGCGCCGGGCCAGGTGAGCAAGGTCGGCACCACCAAGCCAACACCTTTGCCGGATCGTGTCGGCGCGAAGCATAAGACATGCTCGGCGCCGTCGTGTCGCAGATAGGTTCGGTCGAGGCGACCGAGAACGACGCCATCGTCACCGAGCAGGCCCGCGGACCTGATCTCATCCGGCGCGGCCCAGCGGGCGGAGCCGAAGGTGCGCACGTCCTTCGCCTCGCGCGCCCGATAGATCGACATGAGGATCGCGGCGACGATCGCGACGAGGCCACCCGATGCGGCGATCCCGGCGCCCTCCAGAAAAATGTGCGGCGCGTAGGCATCGTAGAAGAACCACCACCAGAAAAAGGCTGGTGGCGGATAGACCGACAAGCCGGCCAACGAAAACCAAGGCGAGCCGAGCTGCGGCTGAAAGCCGAGGCGCCACGCAACCCACTGCGTCGCGATCCAGACCGCGAGCAGCACGATCGCGAGCACGACGACGATCTGACCCCACATGACGCGGCTGGCGGACACAGCGCGAAAAGCTCCCTGCGCGATGCGATGCCGCGAAGAAGCGCAAGGAATGCGGAGGTTTCAACTGTGTATTTGTCAGTTATCGTAGAGCAGCGTAGGCTATCGCAAAAATACTTGCTGCGTGCGGTCTGAAGAAATGTGCGCCGTTCATGGTTCCCGGAAGGCTGTCGCGAGAGTAACCGTCCCATCGGGTTCGACGACTCTGACGACGAATCGCGAGCGGACCGCAGTTCGTGCGCCGTCGTTAAGCAGCCTGAGCAAGCGGCGGCGATCGAGCGGCTCGATTTCGACTCTTGCGATCGGTATAGGTCGCACCGGCTCTTCAGCGCCGGTTTCGTAGCCTTCGCGCAGCTCACGGTTCAACACCATCGCCGCGTTGCTCGCCTCGCTCTCGGTGTCGAAGAACTCGCAGTCGTCGTCAGCGAACAAGATCGCGTAGAGTGTCGTCGGTAAAGTTGCGGGCATTCAGATCCTCCATTCGTATCCGGAGGATCATGGGCAAAGCGCGCCGACATGCACCCTGTCGTATTCGACGGGTCGTTTCGGAGGCGCGCTGGCGCTTATGGCGGCAGTTGCTTCAGCGGATTGAGGTGCGGCACGCCGAGCGGTGCGAAATGGCGCTCGTTGGCCGTGAGAACCGTGAAGCCGCGAGAAGCGGCCGTCGCCGCGATCGCGATGTCCTCGAAACCGGGATCATGCGACCGTGCCCGGTCAAGGATCGCGCCGGCGTGACGGGCATCCTCGACACCGAACGCCAGGATTCGGCCCGCATAAAAGTGCTCGACCGCGGCAAGCCAGCGGCGCAGGCGCTCGGCCTTCGTCGTCGCACCGATCCTGACCGCGCGAGCAATGCCAGCTTCGATCTCGGCAACAGTCACGGCCGAGATGTAGAGCTGATCGCCATGCGTGCGCACCCATGCCGCGAAAGCATCGGGGCTGATCTGGCGCTTGGCCGGGGCATCGGCCGAGACGATGTTGGTGTCGAGCAGATACACGGTCAGAGGTCGGTGTCGCTCAACGCGCGCGCCGGCTTGCGGCGCCGCTCGGGGATGTCGCTGGGTTCGCCGGGGAACGCGAGCAACAGATCGGCAAAGCTCGGCACCTTGGAAATGCGCTCCCATTCCTCGAATGAGACAAGCACGGCTTCCTTGCGGCCGTGCCGCGTGATGACGGTCGGCTCACCGGCCACGGCCCGATCGACCACGGCCGACAGGGTCGCCTTGGCGTCCTTGAGCTGGATTTCCTTCATGGCGATATTCCCAATATGACTACCTATGGTCATATATAGCTCCTCCCTGCTGGCGGCAAGTCCGTTAAACGGTCGAGAGCCTGATGTCACAGCCCCAGTCCCCGTTTACGGCCGAGCGACCACTCGACGCCGCCATCTGCGCGGGCCACCCCGGAAATGTGCTGCCCGATGTGCTTCTCGATCGAGGGTGTCCAGGGCACGAGCTTGAAGCCGAGCCCGTCATCGATCATGGCGAAGCGGCCGGAGGCGAGCGCGAAGCGCCGGCTATAGGTGCCGGCGACAAATTCGCCGTCAGCGGATTTCTGAAACGACGTGCCGGTCTCGGCCGCGAGCCTGTCGCCCAAGGCGTCCAACTCGCGTTGCCGGAGCGTGCCGATGAGGTTCCGATTGAACAGGATGCGTTCGCCCTCCCGCCGCGCCATCCCCTCCTGCACTAGGTGTCCGGCGCGGGCCTCCATCGCCTGCTTCACCTCCAAACCAAAGCCGCCGCCGAGATCGACGGGATCGCGGGCAACAAGCTGGCGGTCGAGCCAGGTCGCGCCGCTCGCCATGGTCTGGGCTTCGATCGACAGATCGGAGCGCGTCGCCAGCGCCACGCGCCGCTTGCCCTTCGCGTCCTCGAAGGATCGCAATTCCACGATCGAGCCCGGCGCGCTGTCGCCGGCCGACTCGATGTCCGGCAGTTTGATGTGGTGGGTGCGGCCGTCGACGCCGTCTACCACCGCATAGGCCGTTCCAACCAATTCGTTGTCGAGGCCGCGTTCGACCAGCCGACCGATGACTGGCGAGCCATGCACCTCGCCGGCCAGGACATAGTCGGCCGCGCCGCGCGCGATGCCCTGCTCGTCGAGCGCGCGGTGCATGCGCTTGATGATGTCGTTGCGCTGGCCGAGTTCGCGCAGCGTCGATTCCGCCTCCTTGGCCATGACCCACTGGCCGGGACCGATGGTCTCCGCCAGGCCAAGGTGTTCGAGGTGGCGCAGGCGCCCGACCTTCTGCGTCAGGTATGCGTCGGGCTGCCGATCTGGAGACGGCGCCACGTCGATGACGCCCTGCTCGTTGGCGTCGCGGACAAGCTGCCGGTCGAGCTGGGTCCAGCGCTCGGCCTCGACCTGACGGTTCAACGCACGGCTGATGTCGAGATCGGTGCGCGGGCCGAGTTCCTGGGTGATGAGATCCTGCGCACGATCGCGCATCCCGCTCTTGATGTAGTCGCGGTCGATCACGAGGTCGCGGCTGTCATCGGCGCGGCCGCGCACGATGACATGGACGTGGGGGTTGTCGGTGTTCCAATGATCGACGGCCACCCACTCGAGTTTCGTGCCGAGGTCTTTTTCCGCCTGCGCCATCAGCTCGCGCGTGAACCGCTTCAGGTCCTCCATGTCGGTCGCGTCGTCTGGGGAGATAATGAAGCGGAAGTGATGCCGGTCATCCTTAGAATGCTCGGAGAACTCCTTGGCGTCGGCGTCGTCGGTCTCGGGACCGAACATCTTCGCGCGCTCGCCGTCACGGCCGGCGCGATCACGCCGCAGGTAATTGAGGTGCCGGGCTAACGGGCCGCGTTGGCCCCAGTTGCGGACCACGAGCGCCTTGACGGTGCAGAAGCGCGTGCGGCTGGTGATAAGGCGATTGGCACGGATGCTCGCGACGCGGCCGCGCGCGAAATGCGGCCCGCGGCCCGACGTGATCTTGCCGGAGCGCGAGATGCGGCCGCCGGCCTTCTGCGCGGCGGCGAGCGCCTGGGCGACGAAGGGCAAGGCGCGCTGCGCTCGCGATGAACGGATGCGGCCTGGGCGGACACGGAAATCGTCGTCGCGCGTCATGGCAGGACTCGCGATGTGCGATATTCGCTGAAATCATTTGCGAAAATGAAGATACGCACATCGCGGTGATGGTCCGCGATGTGCAAGAAATCGGAAAAAGCAGAAACAAAACAACCGACCGTCCAAGCCGCGATGTGCGGCTTTTTATCTTGCCTTCCTTCGGTTGTTGCCGGGGGGAACCCACGGCTCCCTGCACATTCTACGATTGCGCACGCCGCGAAGCGTGGAAGCACGATGTTCATCGCTGGCCTCCATCGGTGTGCGGCCTTCGCACGAAGATGCCGTCGGACGGCGGCACGAGTGCCGACAGATCGACGATCGCAGGTGCGCTCGATGGTCGACCGGAAGGAGGATCGGCGGCCTCGGAATCGTCGCCGGAATGGACGCTGGATCGTCCGACGAAGATCGGTCCATGCGACCATGATGCGCGCGATGCGATGCCGGCCAAGCGCATGACGGGGACCTTGCCGTCGATCATCGGCGCGATCTTCGCGACGTAGTCGACGGTCTCGGCCGGCAGCGCGCGGCCGTTCGCAAGGTGTCCGTCATAGCGCTTCGGCCCTGCGTTATAGGCGGCGAGCATCGCGGCGATCGAGCCGTAGCGATCGTGCATCTCGCGCAGATAAGCCGCGCCGGCGAGGATGTTGTCGCGCGGCTGCCAGGGATCGTTGCCGAGGCCGTGGCGCGCGCGCAGCTCTCGCCATGTCGCCGGCATGACCTGCATCAGGCCGATCGCGCCCTTGGGCGATCGCGCGGTCCGATCGCCGGAGCTTTCGACGGTCATGACCGCGCGTATCCAGCGTTCGGGAATGGCGAAGCGCTTCGCCGCCTCGGCGATGTGCGCCGCCCACGGATCGACTGTTTCGACGGTCGAGACGCGACGTGTGGGCGGCGGATCAGCCGACGCAGACGATGCGGCGGCAATGATCGCGCCGCACGCGATCAACGTCGCCATGATCGACGACAGGAGAACGCGAGGACCGCCCTTCCCATGCGCCATCAGCATGCCACCGTGCTCGCTTCGGTCAAGGGCAAGGCTGCGCCGGCCATGCGGCCGCCCTTGACCTTCGCTGCGCGCGACGGCCGCCTGACGGGCGATCGGGTCGGAGGGATGATCCGCGATCCGATCGATCAGAGGGATGACGGCAGATAAGGATCGGAGTGACGCGCGCATCATCTCAACCGTGCCTGTCCGGCTTTTCGCCACGGCTCGTCTTGCCGTTGGTGAGATCGACGATGAAGCCACTGGCGAGACGCACGCCGAGCGCCACGTCGTCCAATCGGTAGTTGTTGTTGTTGCCTCTGAGGCGATAGCCGGCGTCCTCCACCACACACACGTCGAACCATCGATACGGTGCGGTCTGGCCCCAGTATTTGCTGCGTCGTTTGATGCGCGCTACGAGCTGCTGGTCCATCATGTCAGTCTCCGTTGGGATGAAAGGCGGACAGGAATGGCCTCAGCCCTTGTCGTCGCGCTTCGGCGGCCGGTTCCAGATCATGTTCCAGACCTTGGCGTCGGCCTCGGACTGGAACAGCGCGGCGCGCAGCGGCTGCGTGAGCATCGGATCGTCGATGACGATCGAGAGATAGTCGCCGGCCTTCTCGCCGCTGCGGCTCCAGGCAGCCCCGACTTCGAGGTCATTGGCGGAAAAGATGCGGTGGTCCGGCGCGTTCTCGGCGTCGGATTTTTCCGCCGGACGGATGGTCAACTCGACGTCGAGGGCGAGCGTGCGGATGCGGCCGCTGAAGCCGGTCTTGGTCTTCGTGAACGTGCCGATCTGGGGCATTGCGATGATCCTTTCGTGGTTGGAGAAGCGAGCCGTCACGGCTCGTCGGAGACCGGCGCGCGGAGGGATTCCGCGGCCGGATCGGTGCGGTCGGTCGTCCAGACGGGAATGGCGCGGCCGACGATGGTGGTGACGGGAAGCGGCCCGAAATAACGGCTGTCGAAGCTGTCCGGACTGTCCCAATTCATGAAGAAGGCTTCGCCGTCGTGGAGCGTGCGGCAGCCTTGCCAGTCGGGCAGCGGTCGGCCGCGCCTGTCGCGCGCGAGCGCCTGCCCGTAGATGCCGTCATAGGCGATGATGGTGCTGCCGCGCCGGCAGACCGTCCCCCCGCCGAGCGCCAGCACGCGCTTGATGAGCGGCACGCCGCGCGGGAGATAGCGGCGTTCGTCGAGGAATGCCGCCAGCTCGGCGGGCGGCATGACGACAGCGAGATCGGTGACGGCGACATGATTGCCGGGCACGATCCGGTAGAGCCCGATCGGCACGCTGGCGGATGCGTTCCAGATGAAGCGGATGTTCGGAGGACTCCAGCTTGGCGCGACGATCAGCGCCACACCGGCAAGCAACGACAGCAATGTCATGCGGCGCGCGATCATCGCAGCACCTCGCGGCGGCGCAGCCAGGCGCGATGCTGCTCGGTCGAATACAGACGGAACGGCTCGTTGACGCTGATGCGATGGCTGAGATGCCGCCAGTGCTCCGGCGCAACGTCGGCGGGGTCGATGCCGAGTGCTTCGATGGCGTCGATCGCAGCAAGCACGCGCTCGACCTTCGGCCAGCCGCTGATGCGCAACAGGATATCGCCACCCGGCCGGACGAAGGGCAGCGTCTGATAAGGCTCGCCACCTCCGACAGACCGAACGATGTCGATCCGCGAGATGATGGTGCCGTATTCGTTGGCCGCCCAGCGGACGAAGGCGAACACGCCGCCCGGCGCGAAACTGACAATGCGCCGATGACGGTCGAGGCGCTGTTCGTCGACGATGCGACCGAAGCGGATGCGATGCTCGATCCGCTTTTCGCGCCACGTCAGTTCGACCAGCGTGTGGTCGCCCGGTTGACTGATTGCGCGCAGGCCCGCCGTCATGGCTGCGCTCCTTCAACGAGCGGCAGAACCGATGCGATGCGCGCTTGCGCAAGCTCTGCCATGTCGGCGTCGATCTCGCAGCCGAGATAGCGGCGACCGGCGAGCCGACAGGCTTCGCCGGCCGCGCCGGAACCGGCGAACCAGTCGCCCACGAGGCCCCCTTGCGGGCAGCTCGTGCGGATCAGAATCTCGATCAGGCCGGAAGGCTTCTCGGTCGGATGGATCGCGGTGCCGTGGCAGTTGCGCGCATAGATGACGGAGCGCATCAGACGCGGCCCGCCGTCCTCGCTGACATAGTGGCCGGCGTCGATATGGCCGGTGTGCGGCGGTCGCATCTTGCGGCGCACGGTGCGCGCCGTCGCGTCCGGCGTCGTCTGGACGTCGTTGTAAACGGCGCTCCACGGCGCGTCCACGCGATAGAATTGCGCGACCAGCTCATGCACGCGCTTGAAGCGATCGGCATGAAAGCTCGTGCCGTTCTGCTTCTCCCACACGATTTCCTGGGCACAGCGCAGGCCGGCGTCGGTGAACTGCGCGGCGGTCGCCATGAAGCTGCGCAGCGAGCCAAACACCCAGAGCGAGCCTGACGGTTTCAACGCGGCGCAGGCGAGCGGCAG
Source organism: Xanthobacteraceae bacterium (assembly GCA_023954195.1). Classification (GTDB taxonomy): domain Bacteria; phylum Pseudomonadota; class Alphaproteobacteria; order Rhizobiales; family Xanthobacteraceae; genus 62-47. Next base: position 1,012,171 of record JAMLIK010000002.1, on the reverse strand, counting down.
CCAGCCGTCGACGCGGCGATCCCAGGCGAGCGACGTGTCGCCATAGGGCGGATCAGCCAGGATCAGATCGAATGGACCCTGCGCCGGCATCAAGTTGCGGCAATCGCCGATCAGGATCGTCATGATGCGATCCTCATCGGCGGCGTGTTGGCCGATCCTTGGCGATTTGCGACGCGGCCCGCGCGTCCACAATTCCGCGATTTGGCGGACCGCGTTAGCAAGAGTCCGAAGGACTCTGAGTTAGGGAAGTTAGAGGGGACGGAATCCGCCTTGTGGCGCCAGATAGTTACGGGCTGCGCGCGTTCCCAATAGTACGGGACTCGCGTTCCGAATAGTACGGGTGTCGGCGTTCCCAATAGTACGGGTCCGTCCACACCTTTTGCACCGGGACAGGACACGTTCATCGCACCCGTCCCCTCTGTCTGCGGGGCGTGACGGCGCCATCGGAATCCGTCGGTCGGAAAACCAGGCGCTGCCGGCCATCGGGATCGTCAATCAGCATCAGGTGGTAGCCGGGCAACGGCTGGCGCTGGACGATGGCGCGCAGCTCGAAGCGGAAGCGGCGCAGCGGCGCCAGGCTGCCGGACTTCAGATGCAGATGCGGCAGGTCGAAGCTCCAGCCGTGCATCTGCCGGCCGCCATGCTTGCGCACGAGGCGATACAGCCAGCGCTCGAGCCCGCCGGTCAGATCGAAATAAGCGCGGTCGATGGTGAGGATCAGCGCGTCGTCGAGGACGCCGGCATAGAACCAGTCGGGCAAGATCAGTTCGATGCCGAGCGGCCGTCCGGTGGCGTCGAGCCGCTCTTTCCATTCATTGATCCAGGAGAAACGATGCCGCCGTCGCTCCGACGGCTGGCGGATCGAGGTGACGACGGTCGTGGATTGCAGCCGGTCGAGCGCCGCCTTCAGGCGGTCGTAGCTCAGGCCGGAATCGCTGCGGCCGATAAAGGCGAGGATCTCATACGGCGTCGTGGCCATCAGGCGCGACGTGCGCAGGCCGCGATCGCGCGCGTCGACAATCTGGCTGGCGGCCCAGATCAACACGTCGGCATCCCAGATCGTGGCCATGCCGTGCTCGGCGGTCGCCTCGACCCGGATCGACACCTCGCCCATGTGGAAGTCGATCGGCGTCACGCGGCGGACTTTGGCGAGCGAGAAAAACGGCCACGACATGAGGTCCTGCGCATCGCGCGCGGCGATATCGCCGGGGCGCGCGCGGAAGAGTTCGAGCTGTTGATCGTCGTATGGGCGACGCGCGGACATGGCGGCGATCAGCGCGCTGTGCCGGCCGCATGGGCGGCAGCGGATTCAGCCGTGGACTGGCGCGCGGAGGCGTCGATCCATGCCTCGATGTCGGCGATGGTATAGACCACGCGGCCGCCGAGCTTGTGATAGACCGGCCCGGTGCCGTCGCAGCGATGCTTCTCAAGCGTGCGTGGTGAGAGACCGAGAAGGCGCGCGGCTTCGGGCGTTCGCACGAAGCGCGGCCAAGCCTTCTCGGTCTTCTCCAACATTGCAGGGCTCCGTCGCAGCCGCCACGAGGGCGGCGAGTCGGATGCGACGATGGCGAAGAATCCGCGGCCCGGCGGAGTGACAAAAATCGGGGGGCTCTAGGGAAAGTGTCCCCCCTCTGCCCGGATCGATCCGCGTCAGAGGTCGGTATCGCGCGGCGTGAGCCAGCGCAGATAGCCGCCCTCGATCATGTCGTGGCAGGCTGTCAGGATGCGCGCGAGCCGGCGCCGTTCCGGCGCGTTCTTCCAGTCGATGGCGCGCAGCGCTTCGACATTCTTATTGAGGAGAAGACCGGCGACGATGCGACGTGACGCGCCGGATTCAACGCCGTCCCAGGCGCGCAGCATCAGCGCCGCGCGATGAAGCTGGAAGCGAGACAGGCGTTGCGCGCGCGGCCAATGGCCCGCGCGGTGTCCCTCCAACCGCCGCACGAAGCGGCCGGCATTGCGATGACGCCACCAGAAATACGGATCGACCGGGAGGACAATCGCCGCGCGGATCGGCTTCGCGCCGGTCTCGAACCAGAGCTGGTGATCGCCATTGCCATCCGCGGCGATGGCGTGCAAGCCGTCGCCGGTCAATTCGCCGACGATAGACAGCGTCCGTGCATCAGGCAGCGAAGAAGCTGCAAAGCCGTCGGGAGCAGCCGTGACAATAAGGACCGCAGGGAACAGTGTCGGCTGCCAGGTCGGACGAGCGACGAAGGCCGATACAGCGGGGTCCGCCGGGAAACGCCAACCCCCAACGGCGCGAGAGGCGGTCAATGGCTTCCGTCCTCGTCGTGCCGCCGGCGGCGATCTCCGTGAGCGCTGCTGCGTAGTCTTGCCGGTATTGCCTGTTCCGGCGGAGAAACTCGAAACTCACACCACCACGATCGAGGTGGCTCAATTCATTCTCGAATTGCGACGATCGCCAGTCTTGAAGCGGCTCCATGTTTTTCCTCCCAGCCCGGTCCGTGGGAATGATTCGAGTACCGGGGCGGTGGGAGGGGCTGGAAGGCAGATAAACGGAATGCGAAGCGATCGCCGACCAAGCAATCATGAGTTGCATGATTTATTGAGAATTTTACGGAGAATCGCGCGCGGCTCACTGCATCCGCGGCTGGAGAAGGTGCCGGTAGCCGTGCTCGGTCATCCAGCGTGCGCGCGCCAGGTAAGTGTCGTGGATGTGCTTCGCGCGCTGCGGATCGGCGTCAGCATCGAGACCGAAGACGATCTTGACCACCTCGCGCCAGTCGGCTCCTTCCTCGGCCGCGGTGAGCAGCCGGAGATAGGTGGCGAGATGGGCTTCGTCGTAGGCGTTCACCCGCTCGGTCAGCGGCGGGCTGTCCTTGAAGCCGGACCCGTTCGTCATCGTATTCCCCGAACCCGTTCCCCGCTTTGACAAACAGGTTATCTGCTTGACGTGCAATAGTTTTACGAAAGTCTTCCCTCGTCGAAAGTGGAATAACGTCATGTCGCGAAGGTGATAGCAGGTCGACCGGCGCGCTGAATCTCTGATCCGGCCCAGCCTCCGACTATACCGAATCGGAACGATCATTCCTAGAACGATCATTCCGATTCTGGCTCCGATGCGTCATGGACCTTAAGGAGGTCATGGCGATCAACATGCGTCGGCTGCGCTATGACAAGAAACTGACGCAAGAGGAGCTGGCCGATCGCTCGGGCTTGAGTGCGCGCTATGTCGGCTCGATCGAGCGCGGCGCGGTATCGGCGAGCGTCAGTATCCTCGGCAGGGTCGCGGCGGCGCTCGACGTCGATCCCTGTGACCTGATCCGGCTGCCGAAGCGCTGACGACTCCGATGGGACAATCGGCAAGTTCATGTGTGGATCGCGAGCCGGGCGCAGCCCGGCGAGCGGCGGCCGTGTTCTGACGCGGCCGCGCCGCCGATCCGCAACGCCGGATCGGCGCGAAATTTTCCGAACGTGCGAAGCCTGAGAGGCGGAAAGCCGCGCAACCGGATTTCCGGCTGCGCGGCTTTGCTGACTATGCCGCCTTCTCCAGCAAGGTCTTTGCCTTTGTCTCCAGTTCAAGGCGCGTATCCTGATGCGCCTTGGTGCGGGCGTGAGCGGTCATGCCCTGCACGAAATCGAAGATGCTTTCCGGCGGCCGGCCTTCCTCCTGCAAGACGGTCTCGATGATCCTGCCCGTCTCGGCCTTGCTGAACCCGCGCTTGCGCAAAAAGCTCTCCCGGTCCTCGTCGGTGCGGGCGACGATCCGCTCCCGCGCGGCCTTGATGCCCGCCACGAATGGCGCGGGTGAGGAATGGGCGAAGCTCGTCAACGCGGGCGCGGCCTCGTGCGCAAACCGCTGCGCCGCAAACTTGCTGTGCCGGATGCTGATTTCCTCGAAGCCTTCCACGCCCCAAAGGTTGCGATTCATGCAAACCGCCCGGAGATAGAAAGACGCGATACCGAGCGTCTTCGATCCGACTTCGCTATTCCAGCAATAGAAGCCCCGGAAATACAAATCCGGCTCGCCGTTCGGCAGGCGTCCCGCTTCGATGGGATGCGTATCGTCGACAAGGAAAAGAAAAACGTCCCTGTCCGAAGCGTAAAGCGTGGTGGTGTCCTTCGTGATGTCCACGAAAGGATTATGCGTCATCGTCTCCCAATCCAGCACGCCGGGGACTTTCCACATCGTGTCACCCGTGCCGTTGCCCGCAATCTTCATGACAGCGGCCACAAGCTCATGGTCCCAGATGCGGCCATAGTCCGGGCCGGTCACGGCGCGCAATTCAATGCGGCCGTCTTCCGCTTCCAAGGTCTTCACAAGCTCGGCGCGATGCGACAGCAAGCCGTGTTGCAGGTTGATGCCTGCCAGCGGCGCGGGAAGCTGGCGCATATAGGTCGCAGGCGCTCCCACAAGGCTGCACAACTGCCCAAAGCTCCAATGCGTCGGCGCAACGGGCTGGTCCTGTCCCGGCACGATCAACGCAAGCCGCTCCGCGTTCTCGCGGCTCGCCTCGACGCGTACGGCACGGCTTTCCACGGTGCGGGCCTTGGCGCGATCCGCCCGCGTCTTCACGGCGTCGTAAAGCTCGGCGAGCGACAAATAACGCTCATCGTTCGGGCGCGAAAACCACTCCGACGACACGCGCCCGATCCGCTGCCCGCGCGAGATGTCCACGCGGAAACCGCTGCTGACCGGCTGACTGTTCTGGCTGCTGCTGATGAAGTTCATTGTCCTGTCCTTTCCCGTTTAATGCCGAAGGCATGTCCCCCGACATGCCTTCCGGGGGCGCGAGAGCGCGCGGGGATGGAGGGGGCACATGCCGGCGCGCGGGGCCGGGCTGCGGGTCGAGCGGAGCGGATGACGACCGTGAAGCGGTCGTGATGATCGTCCGCTTTGCGAGACTGCGGCCCTGCCCCGCAACAGGCGGCATTTGCGGGGAGCAAGGGGTAAGACCCCTTGGCTCCCCACTCCGATCGGCAAGGCTTCAGCCGCCGCCGATCAGGACAACGGGAGCGCAGCTCACCGTATCTTCTTTCTTGGGCGGTGGCGGACATGAGCATGGCGAAGCCCCGCTTTCGCGGGGCTCGGCCGGTGGCCTGTCCTAGTTGGCGGCGCGGCGGCGCGACCAGATCAGCGGCAGCTCCTTGCCGTCGCCCTCGACCAGGCTCGAATAGATCGGAGCGGGGAAGCTCGGATCGTCCAGCTTGACCGAGAGGTAGTCGTTGCCCTTGTCCGACTTCTTCTTCCACGCCGCACCGAACTCGGTGGTTCCGGCGAACACGCGGAAGTCGGGGCCGTTTTCGCTCTCGCCCTCGGTCGGCACGAACTTCACCGACTTGACATTGAGCGTGAGGGTCTTGACCGAGCCAGTGAAACCGTCTTAGGTCAGTCGTCAACTGTCCTTTTGAAACGAAGCATCGGCGTTTGCTTCGTTATTTGCTGGAGGACACTTCAAATGTCCTTTAGCGCGATCGCGGCGCCCCGATTGGAGCGCCGCGTCCGATGGTTGGCCGTTCAGCGCGACCAGATGAGAGCGTAGCCGTCTTCGTTCTCCACGAGGCTCGCGTAGATCGGAGCGGGGAAGCTCGGATCGTCGAGCTTGAGGGAGTGGTACTCCCGGCCCGTCTCCTTGGCGACCTTCTTCCAGGCAGCCCCGATCTCGATGTTGCCGACGAGCGCGCGGAGGTCGGGCGACTTCTCGCTGTCCTTCTCGGCGACGACGAGACGAGCCTTGACGCTGAGGTTAAGGGTCTTGATGACTCCGGCGAACGAACCGTCTGTCAATCGGCTTACAAATTTGACCCCGTATCGGCGTCCAATTTTGACCCCTTCGCGCGGCGTGATTTGAGGGTAGCGCTCGACTCGTCGGAGCTGGCCGGGATTGCGGAGACGAGACGAGCGCGGGCGGCGTGATCGTCGTCGCGGCTTTTGAAGCGCCAGCTGTCGTTGCCGGTCTCGACGATGTCGCAGTGGTGGGTCAACCGATCGAGCAGCGCGGTGGTCATCTTGGCGTCGCCGAACACGCTGGGCCATTCGCCGAAGGCGAGATTGGTAGTGACGATGACGGAAGCGCGCTCATAGAGCCGACTGACGAGATGGAACAGAAGCTGGCCGCCGGATTGGGCGAAGGGCAGATATCCGAGTTCGTCCAGCACGATGAAGTCCATCCGGGTCAGATGTTCGGCAAGCCGGCCCTGACGTCCGTTACGGGTCTCGATCTCGAGGCGGTTGACGAGGTCGACCACGTTGTAGAAGCGACCGCGGGCCGGATCGGATGCAGCTTCTGGCGATTGCGATGGCCAGGTGGGTTTGCCCGTGCCGGTGCCGCCGACGAGCACGACGTTGCGCTGCTGGGCGATGAGCCGCCGACGGCGAGATCGTTGACGAGCGTCTGATTGATCGGCGTGCCTTCGAACTGAAGTCGTCGAGATCCTTGGCCAACGGCAGCTTGGCGATGGTGAGCTGGTACTTGATCGACCGCGCCTGCTTCTCGTTGATCTCGGCGCTGAGCAGGTCGCCGACGATGCGCTGAGGTTCGTGCTGGCGCTTGACGGCCGTCGCCATGATCTCGTCGAAGGCAGCCCTCATGCCGTAGAGTTTGAGCTCGCCCATGAGGTCGAAGATTTGGGTTCGTTCCATCAGATGGTCCTCCGGAGGTTGTCGTAGCGGGCGCAATCGGCGATCGGCGCATGGCGGAGCGTCAGTGCCGCCGGCGTCATGATGTTGGCCGGTGCAGCGGGTTCGCGTTGGCGAGCCAGGATGTTGAGAACGACGTCAGCGGAATGGACGCCGTGACCAAGCGCCTCGGCGCAGGCGGCTTCGACCGCCGACAAACCGTCAGTCAGCACCGCATTGAGGATGTCGACCATCTGTCGATTGCCGTCGTCGGTGCTGGCGACCTACGCCGGATCCGTTCGATCGCGGCCGGCAGCACCAGTCCTTGAAGGGTGCGCCGTTACGCAAGGCGGGTTTGCGCGCGAGCACCGGCACGTAGTGCCAGGGATCGTAGGTCGTCGCCGCGTCCGAACGACCGCGGATGCTCCGCAACGATCCGTCCATCCTGACGGATGACGATACGGTCGGCATAGGCTTGAACCTCGACCGGACGTCCGACGGCGCTGGCTGCGACCGAGTATTTGTTATTGTCGAAGCGCACCAGGCAGGTTTTGGAGACCGATGCCGGCCTGCATGGGATCCGTCGAACCGACCGGCATAGGGAACGAGCTTCGGCCGTTCGGCTTCGAACACATCCCAGATCGTCTGATCGGACAGCTCCGGATGCCGATGCGCCTTGGCGTAGGCGATGCATTTGTCGAGCAGCCAGGCGTTGAGTTCGTCCAGCTTTTTGAACCGCAGCCGCGGCGTGAAGAAGCGTTCCCGGACCAACCCGACCTGGTTCTCCACCTGGCCCTTCTCCCAGCCCGACGCCGGCGTGCAGGCGACCGGGTCGACGAGATAGTGGCTGCACATCTGCAGGAAGCGGCGATTGTAGCGGCGATCCTTGCCGACGAAGATCGTCTCCACCGCCGTCTTCATGTTGTCGTAGATGCCGCGACTGCAGGTGCCCTTGAACAGTGCGAACGCCCGGTCGTGGGCGTCGAACACCATCTCCTGCGTCTCGCGCGGATAGGCGCGCACGAACAGCATGCGGCTATGACACAGCCGGACGTGGGCGACCTTCACGAGTACCGTCACGCCGTTGAGGAGAACGATCTCGTGGCTCCAGTCGAACTGATAGGCTTCTCCTGGCGCAAACTCAGCGGGACATAGGCCGCCGCCGTCGATTGCCCGCGCTCCTTGCTCCAGCGCCTGGCGTAACGCCGCACGGCATCGTAGCCGCCGTCATAGCCGCGTCCGCGCAACTCTTCGAAGATCCGGATCAGCGTCAGTTGTTCGCGCGCGGATTTGGCTGCGTTCGCCGCCAGCAGTTCATCGAGTTCCGCCGCCCATCGTCCAAGCTTGGGCCGCGGCTGCACCTGACGCTCATACTCGAACGAAGTCTCTCCGGATCTCAGCACCTTCCGGACCGTGTTCCGCGACACCTTCAGGTCACGGGCGATCTCCTTGATCGTCTTGCCCTTGATGAAGTGCTCGCGCCGTATCCGCGCAATCGTCTCCACGATCAGCATCCCCGACCACCTGCTTCATGACAAAGCAGGCAGCGCAACAGCCAATCTATAGGGGGTCAATTTTGGACGCCGATCCCCCGGCTCAGGGGGTCACTATTGCAGGCCGAATAACACCCAAGACTTCACGAGCGTGGCGGACTTGATCCCGTGCTCTTCGAGAACAGCCCTGTCGGGCATGCGACCGTCCTCGATGCGGCTGATCCGCCATATCCATCGATCGAGTCCCTGACCGCGCAGTATCTTGGGCGGAAGCTCGGTGCGCCGGATGACATCCTGCCCATGCTGAAACCGAGCCCAGACCTCATCGATCTCTTCGTAGCAGGCGCTCAGGATCGCCTTAATCTGATCGGGTGGCAGCCGCCGGCGCGGTTGCTGATGCATTCGCCTGCCGGGAAACGGATTCCAGGGAATCTCAAGATCACGCGGCAGCGCGCCGGGTCGATTGCTGGCACCAAGACAGCAGCGGCCGAAGCAAACTAAAGGCCGTGGCATGCGCCCCGCGCGGCGCGCGGAGGCCGCCTGTGTCCCGAGCCAGAGCACGTAGCGGCCGAGCGCGGCGGTATCGACATCGCCGGCTCTCTTGATCGTGCCATCGTCGACGACGTAGCGGGCAAAGCGGAGGATCGCTCCCCACGTCGTTCGGCGGGTCGCCGGCGTTTGGCCGACGCCATGCTCCCGGAACGCTTGGACCAGGAGCCCGCGCAGATCGGCAGGCAGACCGGAAAGCTGCTCGGGGTCGAACCGTTGGATTGGCCGACCCCAGGCATCGGTGAAGATAACCTTATCGGTGATGAGGTCCGTTGCCGCATTCTCCGGCGGCGCAATTGTAATACGCCGATTGATCGACGTCCTTTTACGCCCGGCCATGAGGCACCAACCACCGTAGATAGGCCAGGCTCTCGGCGAGCGTGTCGGCATGAAGCTCGACGCAGCGCAGATAGATTGCCGTCGACTGAATCGAGGCGTGTCCGAGCGGACCTCGCACGATCTTGAGCGGATTGAGATCTGGTGTTGTCGCCGCCTGCTTCTGCAGGCGCACGAGCATGGTCATAGCGAATGTATGCCGCAACCAATGGCCCGATCCTGTCAGCTCTGCCGACTGAAGGCCGCGCCGAACGCGGCGGAAAACCTCGCTTTCGACACTCGGGCCGTTGCTGTTGAGGAACAGCGCCGATGACAGCCGATAACCGGCGCGTGTTCTGCGTCGGTGCTTCACCAGCGCTGCGCGCCGCTCTCCAGCATACCAGTGGGTCCGGTCGATCAGCCGCAGCGGCGGATAGACAGTGCGCGGCCGATCGCCCTTGGTAACGGTCAGCGGCACTTCGATAAGCGGGTCTTCGTCGATGTCCAGGTGAGCGACATCCGGCACCTGATGTAGCTGCAAGCCGCACAGTTCCTTGCGGCGCATGCCGGTGGCCAAAGCCCACTCGGCGATCAGGTCATAGGGTGACGGAAGATGCCGAAACAGGGATTGGAGCTGATCGACGCGCAGCGGTCGCGGCAGACGTTCAACCTCGGAAACAGTCAAAATGTTCGCCATCACGGTCGCAGGCCGGTGATCCAGATGCGCCAGCATGCCCTGACGACGCACTGAGCGAAGCGACACCTCAACATAGTCGAAGGGCACTGCCTCGATCAGACCGCGCCGATGCGCCCAAGAATAAAAGCGGCAGACCGTCCGGATACGATCGTTCACGGTGGACCGAGCATGAGTAGCCCGTATGGGGAGCTCGGCGCGGCCAGCATCCGGTTGCGGTAGGCCGCGATCGTTCCCTCATCGGCGAGGTGCCAGTCCAGCTCACTTTGCCCAGGCTGTCGAACCAGTCGTGCAGGTGCTCGCTATACGTCCTCAACGTCTCCATCGCATGCGAGCGGCCGGGAATGGTCGCGAGTTCGATCAGATAGCTAACGCAGGCTCGACAATCGACATCTGCGCATCGAGCAGAAATGGGAAAGCCTGCTGGAATCCCGTCAACACCGGGCACTGCCCGTACAATCGAAACCATCCTGCTCTCCGGTGACAAAGCACCCGGAGGTGCAAGGTGACATCGATACCGTTCCAGTACTCACGACGTCGATGACAGAGATGACGGTACACAAACAAAAGATAATCGGAGCGCCTTCGGCGCGAGTCTTCTTTGCGATGCGAGGGGTTCCCCTCGCGCTCTCCCGTTCGCCACGTGGCAGGGGTGCAGGACTTCGCCTGCACCCCATCAAATAGCTTGTGGTGTCGCCGCCGCGTCAAGCGTTGTCCTCGCTACGCTGCGGGAACGCTTGACCCGGACGTCTGCGTGCCAGGCTCTCCGACGGTGGCGCTAAAGGACACTTCTCAGCACATGACCTAAGCCGTTGCCGGTGCGCGAGAAAGTGCCGATTGTAGCCATGATGCGATTTCCTTCTGTTGATCGGACCGCGACCATCGCGATCTCGATGAAGGTCGACAGGACCGGGGACGATCGGCCCGCACCCCTTGGGGCCGGAACGAAGTGGAGGGCGGCCGGCGACAGCTTTTTTGTCTTTCGCGATGCAAAGCCGAAGGCGGCGGAAAAAAGCTGGCGGCGGACGTTGCGGGATTAAGATCGAGGCGACGCGCTTCGTCGCCGGTCTTCGGTCAGACCTGACAAATCGAGTTCGTGGTGGACGTGGTTTGGTCAGCAGAGTGACGGGAAATCGCGTCATGGCTGCAATCGATCAGCGCTTTCTCTGAAAGCACCGGCAACGGCTTCGCTGGCGCCGCCGCGGGCAAGCCCCTCGCGCTCAATGTCAACCTCCGTGTCGGTGTCCCTCGTGCCGGCCGTGAATGGGCGAGAGCGAAAACGGCCCCGATTTCCGCCCCATATGTTCGCCGTGATGAACCGCCGAGTTTGGTGCGGCGTGGGAGAAGGAGGCTGATGTGACAAGGGCAATGGCTGGCTCTCCCTTGGCAAGCTGGACGATCCGAGCTTCCCCGCTCCGGTCGACGCGATGCGAGCGTGGTCGAGGGTGACGGCAAGGATCTGGTGCTGCCATCTGTCCCCCGCCGCTGCGCCGCCAACTAGGACAGGCCACCGGCCGCGCCTCGTGGAAGCGGGGCTTTGCCGGGCGAAATGTCCGCCGCCGCTCTTGCGTCAGGGGATCGTCACCGAAGGCGAAGACCCGTGAGGGGCTTCGTGAGCGGCCGCAGGCTGCGAATAGAGCCCGGCCCGAAGGGCGACGCCCAACCGCTCTCAAGAGAGGTTCTGAACTACCTACGAAGAAAGCAAGGGAGACACGCGATAGTCCTGTTCGTCGGACTGGATGCTTAGTTTACACCAATCTGGATCGTTGAGGCGCATGGCGGGCAATCATGAGCAACCAGATCAACAGAACGGGCTTAATGATCGTCAACGCGAGGAGCACTCCACCGTTGCCTGGCGCAAAATTGCCGGTTTCGACAATTTGGCGGATATGCCCAGCGGCAAGACCTGCATAGAGCAGACTGATGAAGGTCACCATCGCAGCCTGGTAGCCGAGCGAACGCCAGAAGGCGGCAATCGCGGTAACGCCGAAGGCAATATCAGTGACGCCCATCTCGAATTGGAAGGGGCTGACCTGCCAGCCGATGAAGCGTGCCGCTGTTTGCGGCATGAAGATATGAAAGAGACCTGCCCAGAGGCCGTCGACACCTACAGAAAGCAATAGCAACCATGAGAGATAGGCGTCGGCACTTCGCGGGCCATGCAAGGTTGGTATGAGCAGGGCCAGAACGAATAGGGTCAACGGCAGGTTGGTCAGGACCGCGCGTATTGCCTCGCCGATCATCTCTTGCACTCCCCGGAGTCAGGTCAGCACCACAAGATAGTTGACTTGGAAACTACTACGCGATAGTTTCCTTGTCAACTAGAGAGGCCCCGATGAAGTCGACTCGGCCGGTGTCGCCGCTGACAGAGCATCTTGGATTTTGGCTGCGAACGGTATCCAACCATGTCTCGCACGCCTTCGCCGCCAAGGTTGCCGCCAAGGACGTCACGGTTGCCGAGTGGGTGGTGATGCGCTCGCTCTACGGCAGCGACCCGAAAGCGCCTAGCCGCCTCGCGGCGGAGATCGGAATGACACGCGGGGCGATCACGAAGCTGGCCGACCGCCTGATTGCCAAGTCGCTGATTGTCCGGCGATCCAGCACAGAGGACGGAAGGTCGCAGACGCTCGCACTGACGAAACGGGGAATGGATTTGGTGCCGGACTTGGCTGAACTGGCCGATCGCAACGACGCCGAGTTTTTCGATCACCTGTCTGCCGACGAAAGGAAGCGCCTCGAACGGCTGCTGAAACGACTGGTCGAGCGTTGCCAGATGACTGCAATTCCCATCGACTGAAATCGAGCGACACATGGCTATGGACGATCACAAGAAAGCCCTCGCCCGGACCTGCCTGGCCGGAGCAGAGGGAAACACGATGACGTTCCCGCAAATCGTCAAGGCATTGATGGCGGCAGGATTCGAAAGCTACGAAATTGACTTCCGCCGTTCGACCGCGACCTACTATCTGGCCGATGGTGAGAGCGTGGAGCTTGCCACCCACAAGGTCGATACGCCCGTGGCGCCCGATTTCGATTCCACGCAAATCGGCGCCGCCATCAAGGACGCTCAGCGGCTCGTACCAGGCTATACCTACAAAGGGTTCTGCAAGAAGGCGGCCGCGGCCGGGTGTGCAGGATACGTCGTCTCATTCTTGGGGCGGCGGGCTCTTTACATAGGCCGCACCGGCGAGACCCACGTAGAACATTTTCCAAACTGACGCTCTCCGAACTGCCCGCCTCCGTGGGCGGGCAACAAGGCGGGACTTGGCCATGATCCGATTTAGAAGGGATCGCCACCGAACGGCGAAACACCAAGCCGGGCCCGCCACCATCCTCGTTGAGAGTGATTCTGATCTGCTTGAAATGAATTGGCCCTGTTTCATCACTAAGATCGAGCGCATGACGTAGATGATAGATCGCTCATGCTTGTAAATCTGGACTCGCCTGATGACGACACTTCCCGATGACGATCCGTTCGCCGTTCTCGAGGATGCCCGCGTCGCAACCGTGCTGCGGCGACTCTACAGTGAGGCGAACCGCCAACATCTATCGATCATCGGTCACTTTCTGCCGCATGCGCTGTCATACTTGCGTCGGCGCTTCATCCCATTCGCGGACAGCGAGATGGATGGATTCTATGCCGACAAATACATTGCCATCATCGAGGACCAGGGCGCGTTCGCCTATCTGACGGCACGTGCGCTTCGCGCACGCACGGTGGTCGAGTTCGGCACGTCCTTCGGACTATCAACGCTGTGGCTCGCGGCGGCCGTGCGCGCCAACGGCGGCGGCCGCGTCGTGACAACAGAGATCGTGCCCGCCAAGGCGCGTGTGGCGCGGCGCAATTTCGAGGATGCGGGCCTTGCCGACCTGATCGACGTGCGCGAGGGCAATGCGATCGAAAGCCTCGCGGCCGATCCGTCGGATATTGATTTCGTGCTCAACGATGGCTTTCCGATGCGCGCCCTCGACATTGTGAGGTTGCTGACGCCACGCATCCGGCCGGGCGGCGTGGTGCTGACCGACGATGTCGGCGGCTTGCGGGGTAATTTCGCGGATTATCTCGCCTATATGCGCGATCGCGCCAACGGCTTCGATTCCATGTCGATCCCGCTCAAGACCGGCACGGAATATTCCGTGCGCCGATAGCTTCGGCCTTGGATGAACCGGCTCAAGCTGGCGAACTGGCGGATGTCGCCAGCCGTATCGCAGCGGCCGTGCCGACGAATGCGCCGCCCGCGAGACAGAAGATTTGCCGCCAGACCGGCGACGGTACGGCCTCGGCGGTCACGCCATGCACGAGCGCGTAGCCCGCGATGGCGGCAGGCGCAGCGAATAGGAGCGCGAGCGCGATCCGCAGGATCGGCGCGCGCAGCGTGCTGAACAGGAACACCAGAAGGCCGAACGACGCCGCGCCAGCGACAAGGCCGACAATACCCGCACCGAACCAACCGGCTCCGGTCGCGTAGGCGAAGCGCGTTGCCGCAAGCGCCAGCATGAACGGCAGCGCGTAGATCGCCAGCATATAAGCGAGGACGCACATCATGCCGGTCAGCGTGACGGTGACGACGATCAGCGCGATCATGTTGCGTCCTCCCTCCGTGATGAAGGCGATCCGGCGCATCGCGACGACGCGCCGGATCGCTGTTTTCAAGTGACGATCATCCCGGCTTGGCGGGCAATCTTGGCGTAGGTGCTGAGCCGATGCTCGGCCTTGAAATAAAGCTCGCGCTCGACTGGCAGGCCGAGCTTGCCGCGCACGTCCTCGATCTCGGACAGCATGGCGTAGCCGAGTTCGGGGCAGCCCATGCCGAGGTCGCACAATCCGAACAGGCGAATGTCGTCGCCTTCGGGATAGGCTTCGGTAAAGAGCCACGTCGCTCCTGCGTCGGGCGTGAACAGCTTCACGACCGGAAACGGATCGAAGCCGTCACGTTCCTCGCTGGTGCGGCCGTTCTCGATCAACTTGGCCAGCAAGTCCTCGGGGATCAGCGGTTCGGTGCGGGGAAAGCGCGGTGTCATGACACGCTCTCCCGTGCCGGTTCGTTGCTCCGGTAGCGGACGCGGAAGGCCGCGATAGCGCCGGCCTGCCGCGCCAGCTTGCGGCCGAGCGCGTCGATCTCACCGCGCCGCTCAAAGCGCAGCGCGGTGACATTCGCCTGAAAGTCGCGCTGGTCGCTGCGCGTCCAGGTGGCCGATGCGCGACCGTACTGGCGAGCCTTGACGCGGCTGCTCGTCGTCATGCGTTCGGCGCGCGCTTCGATCTGCCGTTCAATGACGGCAAGATGCCGCGCGGTCTCGGCCTGCGCCGTCTCCATGCGGGCCAGCATCGCCCGCTGTTCTGCATCGATCTTCATGTCATGGTTCCTGATGTCGTGCGGTCGAGGTCCCCGGCCGCGCCGACCGGCGCGGCCGGAAAATTCCTCGGGCGTTGTCGGGAGACCGGCAGGAGCCGCGCGGGGCGGCTCCTGCCGAGGCGGCTCACTCGGCGGCTTCGGGGAAGCCTTCGCCGTCTTCCGCCGCGCCGTCATGATCGGCGGCGAGGTCCACAGCGTCCGGCTCGGCTGCTTCCGGCCCTTCTGCAAACGGCTCGGCATCGGGCTGCGGCGCAGCCAGCCACGCGGGCGGCTCGGTGCGCATCAGCGGCGGGAGCCATCCGGTCCCGGCAAGAAGCTGCTCGGCGGCTTCCGCCATCGGCTGCTTCTTCATGCTGGCGATGCGATCCGCCGCCTCGTCGCTGACGGCTTCCCGCACGGCGTCGAGAATATGCGCCTTGGTGACGCGGCCGAGATAGGTCCGCACCGTGGGCGTCCAATGCGCCGTCATGTCGAGCGCGAACGCGCTCGCCAGCCTGTCCGCCGTCTCCAGAACGCGCGGCTTGCGCTCCCAAGGCAGCTTCACCGCATTGACGGTCTGTGAAGCGCAATGCGCGAACAGCGCCATCACGCTCGCATGGTCCAGCCCGGCGATGAAGCCCCACAGGTCCGCCACGTCGCGCGGCATGTCGGCCGCCCATCCGGCATGACGATCCGCCAGCGCCTTCGCCGCCGCCGTGTCCTCGATCCCGTCCGCGTGGCTCGCAAGGTGCGCGCTGTTCGGTCGGATATCGAGGCAATGCGCGTCCACGCCGCGATAGAAGGTCTGCGCGGCGAGCGCATGGGTGACGGCGATCAAGGCCATATCCGGCTGCTCGCCAAAGGCAAGCCGCAGGCCAAGGGTGCGATGCGCGGTCAGGTCGCGGATGAGAATATCCGACAATGGCTTGCCGTCATCCACCGCATCTTCATCCTCGCTGTCAGGCGCGGATGCGCCATCCTCGCCCTCGCCATCCTTGATGATCTCGCCATCGCCATTGACGCGCACGCCGTCGATGACGGTTTCGCCATCGTTGGCGTCCTCCGCTTCGGGATTCTCGTCCTCGGGCCGAATGAAACCGCGCTCGATGCGGGCTTCTCCATCCGGGGACAGCACGACAAACACGCCACCGCGCGCGATCTCGTCAGGATCGTAAGCGTGGCGCAAGGCGTCGATGCGCTCGATCTCGGCTTCAAGCTCTCCGAAACGCGCGTCCACATCGTCAGGAAGCTCGTCCGCGTCCTCATACTCCGACGACAGGCGGTCGTATTCCTCCTGTGTAGCAGCATGGGCGGCGGCATCGTCCTCGGAAAGCTCCACCGGATGCGCATAGGTCCGGCGCAGGCCGTGAGCGTGGGGATAGTCGATATGAACCGAAACCCACTTCCAGCCTTCCGCCTCCTGCACCTGCGCGGCGATGCCTTCCAGCTTTTCGATAACAAGCCGGTCCAGCAGCGCGGCGTCTTCATAGAAGCCGCCGCGATCCTCCGTGAACAGGTCGCGGACAATGTTGCCGCCTGCTTCGGTGTAGGCTTCCGCGCCGACGAAGATCGCGCGCCGATCCGTCGCCGGAATATGCGCTCGCATGAGGTCGCGGCGGATGAAGGACGCATCGCGGTTATAGGACAGGTTTTCGTAAACCTGTTCCTGCCGCGTATGGTCCTCGGTGATGGCAAAGGCCATCAACTGGTCCAACGTCAAGCCGCCGTCGCGATAGACCTGCATCAGCTTGGGGCTGACCGCGCCAAGCCGTAGCCGCTGGCGGACGAAATGCGCACTCCTTCCAAATCGCGCGCCGATTTCCTCCGCTCCCCATCCGCGATCTTCCGCAAGTTCGCGGAAGCGCTCGAACTCATCAGCGGGGTGAAGGTTCTCGCGCGTGACGTTCTCGTCAAGGCTGATCTCGGCCGCGTCGTTCACCGTGTCGATGACGCAGCGGATCGGCTCGGTCTTCTTGATCTCCTTGCGCTTCACGCGGAGCAACTGCGCCAGCCTGCGGCCTTCGCCAACAGCGACGAGATAGCAGCCGGTCGGCTTGCCCTCGCCATCGCGCTCGGGTTCAACCACAAGGTTTTGCAGCATACCCTTGGCGGCGATGCTCGCCGCCTTCGCCGCGATAGACGCCTCGCTGTGCGGCGTCTTGCGGGCGTTCTTCGGATGCTTCTTGAGCTTGTTGAGCGGAATGAAAACCGTCTCGCCGCTTGCCGCAACCGACGCGGTTTCCGCGCCGGTCTCAACCGCCGCAACCGCTTCCGTTCCTCCAACGCTGCGAACGTCAACGTCCGCCGCCGCTTCCGCGACCGTCGCAACCGGGACGGCCTTCGCCTTCTTCGATGTCCTAGCCATTGTTCCAATCCTTTCTCTGTTCATGCCGGAGGCATGGCCCCCGCCATGCCTCCCGGAGGCGCGCGAGCGCTCGGCAGAGAGGGGGGCGGCTACCGGCGAGCATGGCCGGGCTGCGCGGCGAGCGAGGTGGATCGGAAGGGATTGGAAGAGTGACGATGATGCGCCGCCTTGCGAACGCGCGGCCCTGCCATCGCACAGGCGGTAGTCGCGGGGGAGAGATGGCCGAGACCATCTCTCCCCGCCAACGATCGGCAAGGCGTTAGCCGCAGCCGATCACGACAAAGCGAGCGAAGCTCTCCAACCCCTCATCGGTTTGATGGCGTCATACGAAAGGGGGCACTACGGCGACGCCATGCGCCGCAAACGGCAAGTAATTTTACGAAGGAGCCGCAATGCTCCCTCGCACAATCAGCAATCGTGATCGCTGAAATACGACGTCAGACGATCCTCTTCGCAAATGTTCGCTGATCTTCGCGCGATTTCGCATTCACTCTGGCCGATTTCCGCTCAATTCTCCCTTTCATCGGAAAGAAGGGTCGGTGTGAAATCGTGAATACAGCGTTCATGTTGATGTCGATGTATGCGGGCCGGCCGATCATTTCCGCCGACGACGTCGCAAAAGACTTTTTTGGCCTGACGACAGATAAATTCCTTCGCAAGGTGTCAGCGGGCGTTATCGCCCTGCCTCTTGTTCGGATGGAAACATCACAGAAATGCGCGAAGGGGGTCCACATTCACGACCTTGCAGCCTTTCTCGACGAAAGGCGGGCCGCTGCGCAGAAAGAGTGTCAGCAACTTCAGGGCCAAGGCGGACGCAGTTAGTTCCCACCTCATGTCTCGTCTGGCCGGCGTGACTGCCGCATTTTGCCGCGATCGTGTGATTGATCGTATCGGCTATTGCGCCGTTGAACGGCGCCCCTAAACCGTCTCCATCTTTGATATCGCGATTGCCTTTCGAGCAAATGGCTCAGCGCCCATGCTGTGTGCCGCGGCTCGCGAGGCACGCGATTCTTTTGGTCCACGGTCGTCTCTTTTGGTCCACGACCAACACTATGATGTTGCTCCACGACCGACGCGACGCACATTCAAAAAATTTTGGTACTTGGTCCACGCGCTCGCGGCTATCGAATTGATTTCATTTCTGCTTTCTCCGCCAGTTTGTCCAATCCATCATAGGGGCGACGGAAAATCTTATGGATGCATCAATCATTTATTCACGGATTTGGTTGGAGCGGGCCAATAGCGTTCGGGACGCCTTCACGCCATTTAACCACATCAGCTTCAGTTTAGAGCATGATCCCGAAAAGTGGACACCGGTTTTCAGTGCGCGCCGATCGCAGCGCGCCAGCCAGAAGCCGGCGTGAAACGGCTTTGACCGCACCGGGCGATCAATGAAAAGGGCCGACCCGAAGGTCGACCCTGATAAAGATAATAACAGTTGGTGATGGAAAATCAGTTACCCGGCGCGTCCGACGACAGACCGAAATCCGAGGTGCGTCCGGGGTCGGACGGTTTTACATCAGGCACTCCTGAATGCTGAATTGTCGGGCGGCGGTGGAAACCGCGCAACCCCCCGTTCACGGGGAACGCGAGTTCCCTCACCGAATCGGTGGTCCCCTGTTTCGAGGGGTGCCGGTCCCGGTGAGTGTCGGTTACGGATATCGCTCTCGCGTCATCATCCCGCAGGACAATGCCATGACAGCACCACGCCTTCGCCGCCTCGTCGCCGCCCGCGTCATTCTGGTAGCTGTCTGCCTGCCCGTCACCGCGGCGATCGCGCAGACGCAGCCGGCCGACGGCACGCCGCGCCGGATGATCTTCAACCTGGATTTCACGCCGGCGAAAGCCTCCGACCAACTCAGGAGCGGCAGGGGCCGCATGACCATCGAATTGTCCGGCAGTCGCTGCACCGAATACAAGGTGATCCGTCACACGGTGGCCAACCTGCAATTTGCCGGCGGGGCGATCAAACTGGTTTCCGATATGGCAATGACCGAGAACAGCAACGGCACCCAGCTTGCGTTCTCGATCACCGACCGCGTCAACGGCGAAGTGAAGCGGCAAGACACCCTGGTCGCGCGCAAGACGCCGCAGGGCATCGTCGCCACCTCGCGGCAACTGCCCGGCGGGCGGCTGCAACTGCCGGCCAACGTGCTGTTGCCGCTGTATCACGACCGGCTGGCGGATGCCGCCGTGCGCGAAAAGAAACCATTGGTCGCGCCCGTCTACAATCCCGAGGACACGCTTTCCAGCGTCGAACGCATCACCTATCGCACCGGCGCCGAGGTGAAGGCACCGCTGCCGAAGGGACATCCCGCGGCGGTGATGGCCAATGCGCCCCGCTACCGCGTGGAAATCCTGCGCCACGACAAGAACGGCAAAATGCGCGTGCGCGAAAACATGACGCGCTACCTCAACGGCGTCTTCACCGTCTCCGATACGATGTTCGAGAACATGCGGATCAAGGCCGACCTCGCGTCGATGACATTGCTGCCGCAGAAGCCGTGCCCATAGCAGGGGCGTTGACAAGCAACCCATCCGTCGTGGCGAGCCGGGCGGATCGTTCGCACCCTCACAATCCGACGATCCGCAGCAGACAGACCAGCCCCAGCGCGACGACGCCAATCAGGCAGGCACCGTACCACAGCATCGAGACCCAGTACCAGACGGGATTGGCATCGCGCGAGGTGCCGGCGCCGGGCCGCTCGGGCATGATGCCGCTGTGCCAGGCGTCACGCAGCAGGTGGAACACCTGCGCCGCGACCACGCCCGCGCCGACGAATCCCAGCGCCGGCGCGGTGATCGGCTCATCGGCGGCCGTGACCAGCGCCAGATAGAGCAGCAGGCCGAGCCCTCCGCAGAGCACCGCGGTGCCGGCGATCCGGCGAAGAACCTCGCTCATTGCCGCCCCCTCCTCGCATCGCGCGCCGCGCGCGGACGGCGGCGAGATCGAATCGCTGCATCCCGCCGCGGCATCGCCGGTGACATGACGGCGGCGCCGAGCGCCATCGCCAGCGCCGCGCCGGCTGTGACACATCGTCCCTGGCGCGGGCCGGCGGCGGCGGCGCCGACACGGCCGCCGATATTATTCCCGGCCGCGAGCGCCGGCAGGAACGTCGCGATGATCGCGATCCCGAAGCCGGGCGCGTTGAACGCGGTCAACCCCACCGCCAGAATCAGGATAGCGAGCATCGAAATCCATTCGACAAATCGGGATGGTTCGCCAATATGCCGGTTCGGACAGGGTCGGCGTACCCCTTGTCCCGGGGGAAATCGAACGCGCGATCATGACGAACTGGCTTCCGAACCGCATCATGCAGACCGCGGCGCTGCTCTGTGTCGGCGCCGGCGTTCTGGTGTTCTGGCTGGTGCTGCACCAGCCCTGGCTCGGCGTGACGCTGGCGCCGCAGGCCGAGCCCGGCGCGGTGCGGATCGTCGCCGTCGATCGCAATGGACCGGCGCGGGCGGTGCCGGCGCCGACGCAACTCGCCGCGATCGGCGCGGCGGACGCTTCCGGCGAACGTATCCGGCTGGAGCCCGGCGACCTCAGCGAGGAGCCGGACATGATCGAATCCTTCGTCATGATTGCGCGCTTCATGGAGCGGCAGAGCGCCCTCGCCCGGCTGCTCCGGCAACCGCGCGTGGTGCTTTATGCCATGGCCGAACGCGACGCCCATGACGTGATCGTGGCGCCGGCGCAGTCCCGGCCGATCTCGGACCTGCCGTCCTCGTTCTGGGTCCAGCTCGTCACCGGCTTCGGCTCGCTGCTGCTGGGGGCCTGGGTGCTGGCGCTGCGGCCGCGCGACCTGCCGACGCGGCTGTTCACGCTGGCCGGCGTCATGATTATGATGTCGGCGTTTGCCGCCGCGATCTACTCCTCGCGCGAACTCGCCATCGACGGCGGATTGTTCCGGGTGCTGGCCGCGCTCAACCATGTCGGCGCGCTCGGCTTTGGCGGGGCAATGATCTCGCTGTTCCTGGTGTACCCGCGCCGGTTGGCATCGCCGCGCCTGTTGTGGATTCCGCTGATCCTCACGGCCTTGATCCTTATGGTGGATATCCTGCGCTTGCAGGACGACCAGACGCTGGTGTCGCAACTGCCCACCGTCCTCTACATGCTGGCCATTATCGTGCTGATCGGCCTGCAATGGTTCGCCACCCGCCGCGATCCGCGCGGCCGCGCGGCGCTGCGCTGGCTCGGCCTCTCGGTGATCGTCGGCGCCGGCGCTTTCGTGATGTTGATCGTCGCGCCGGTCCTGGTCGACACCGCCCCGGTGATGCAGCAGGGCCATGCCTTCGGCTTCTTCCTGCTAATCTATGCCGGGCTCGCGCTCGGCGTCAGCCGCTACCGGCTGTTCGACCTCGACGAGTGGGCGTTCCGGGTGATGTTCTACACCGGCGGCGTGGCGCTGCTGCTGGCGCTCGATGCGCTGCTGATCTACGTCATGAATCTGCAACACGGCGTCTCCTTCAGCATCGCCCTGCTGGCGCTGGCCTTCATCTACCTGCCGGCACGCGACTCGTTGCGCGCGCGCTTGCAGCCGCGCAACCGCGTCGAGAGCCACGAACTGTTCCGTGAGGTGGTGGACGTCACCTTCGCGGCCTCGCCGCAGGAGCGTTCCGAACGCTGGCACGGCCTGCTGCGCCGACTGTTCGACCCGCTGGTGATGACGCCGCTGGAGCGTGCCGTCACCGATGTCGAGATCGCCCACGAGGGGCTGGAGGTGCGGCTGCCCGCCGCCGCCGACACGCCGGCGCTGGAATTGCGCTATCCTTGGCGCGGCGAGCACCTGTTCGGCAGTTCGGATCGCGATCTGGCGCGCGAACTGGTGCGACTGATGCGCTATGTCGAGGTCAGCCGCGACGCCTTCGAGCGCGGCGGCGTCGAGGAGCGGCGGCGCATCGCCCGCGACCTGCACGACGACGTCGGCGCGCGGCTGTTGTCGGGCCTGTACAAGACCGAGGTGACCGACACCCATCGCGTGCTGCGCGACGCGTTGGCCGATATCCGCACCATCGTCAGCGGCCTTGCCGCCGACCACCTGCCGCTCGGTCAGGTGATCGCGGCGCTGCGCCACGAGGCGGGCGAACGGCTCGCCGCCGCCGGCATCGACCTGCATTGGCCGCTCGCCGCCGTGGACGAGAGCACGACGCTGCTCGACTACCGCATCTATCGCAGCATCGTCTCGGCGCACCGCGAGATCGTCAGCAACGTCATCCGCCATGCGCGGGCGCGAAGGGTCGAGGTAGCCGCGACACAGCAGGGCCGCACGCTGTCGATCGTTATCACCGACGACGGCGTCGGCATCGATCCCGCGAACGCCAGCGGCAGCGCCCATGGCAGCGGTCTGCGCGGCATCATCCGCCGCCTCGGCGATCTCGGGGGATCGTTCGTGGTCGCGCCCGCCGCTCACGGCAGCATCTGTGAAATCCGCATTCCGCTGGTCGCCGACGCCGCCGCGACCGATGCGGAAGCCGACCGCCCCCACGTTCAGGGGGTGTCGGCGCCAGGGGGCTCCTCCTACAGTTCGCCCGCCGATGCCGCGCAACGGATGGGCGACAGGTCATGAGTTGAGCCGATGGCATCCCCGCTTGCGCCCCCTCCCCGCGACCGGCGCGGCCTGATCGTGGAGGATCAGGCCGATACCCGCGCATGGCTGGTGCGCATGCTCGCCGTCGCCTTCGACGGCATCGTCATCAGCGAGGCCGCGACATTCCAGGCCGCGCGCGACTGGATCGCGGCGCAGCCGCGCGCATCCGCCGAGCCCGACGCCGGCGCGGCACGCGACATCGCGCTGATCGATATCGGCCTGCCGGACGGCAACGGCATCGACCTGATCCGGATGCTGGCCGACGCTCATCCCCGGATCCTGCCGGTGGTGACCACCATCTACGACGACGACACCCACCTGTTCGACGCCATCGCCGCCGGGGCGAAGGGCTATCTGCTCAAGGATCAGCACGCCGATACGCTGGTCGGCTACCTGCACCGGATCGACGCCGGCGAACCGCCGCTGTCGCCGTCGATCGCGCAGCGGATGCTGACGCATTTCGCCAGGCGCAACACCATGGACACTCCGACGGATGCGGAAGCCACGCTGACGCCGCGCGAACTCGACATCCTGCGGCTGCTCGGGCGGGGCCTGCGGGTGGCGGAAGCCGCCCGCGTGCTGGGGCTGACGCCGCACACCGTCGCCGGCTATGTCAAGACGGTCTATCGCAAGCTCAATATCTCCTCCCGCGCCGAAGCCGCCATCGAGGCGGTGCGGCGCGGGCTGGTGTGAGGATCACGCGCGCTCAGACCTCGACGACGCGCTCGCGATGAATCCGGCGGCAGTCCATCTCGTATTCGAGATCGACCACCGGCGGCCGGTTGAAATGCCAGGTCAGGCCGTGGCCCAGCGCGCCCCGGCGGCCGAGTTCGCTTTCGACGAACGGGAAGATGTCATGCACCGTGTAGATCTGGACGCCGGTGGTCTGAGGCCAGCCTCCGGAAAACGCGCTCATGCGCCGCTCCATTTCCTTGAGCACGGCGACCGCTTTCTCGCGCATTCCCTCCGGCGAGGTGTCGTCGAGCCGCACGATGCGGGAGCGATAGTCGCCCGGCCCCTCCTCGGATTCGGCGCTTCCCGAAATCATGAAGGACGGCGGCGCATCGGGCGCCGGCACGACATAGGTGAAGGCATGAAAGCTCGGCTCCGCCGGCGGCTCGACCTGCGGACACACGTTGCTGCGCGCCACCGGGTTGACGCCGTCTACTACAATGCCCCAGGACGACAGGACCGCGGTGTAGGCGGTGTTGAAATCGCGAAAGCCCTGCTCGGTGAACGGTTTAGGCGAGCGCAATTCACAGGCGCAGAATGCGGTGAGCGGCTGACCGGCAGCCTTGATGATGGCGGCGACGCGATCAAATCCCGCGGCCAGCGGCACCGGGCGCGAAAACCGCACGCGTTCGAGCGCGTATCCGGGCAGCGCGCCGACGCCTCCAGAATACTGGCTGACACCGGGAATGAATCGATAACCGCCATGGCGGGACGGGATTGCTTCCGCTGTGCTCGTGCTCATTTTCTTTTCACCTCGATACGGTTGGGAGTGGAATGGATGACTGGCCTGCCGCGCGGCGGCGGCTGAAACGGGATGAATTCGCGTTGAATCGTCATTGCGAGCGAAGCGGAGCAACCCAGTCAGCCACACAGCGCGGGCTGAATTGCTTCGTCGCTCACGCTCCTCGCAATGACGGGTGAATGAGCCGTCAAACCTGAACTCATCATGCTCTAGTCCTCGATGACGCCGAGATAGGCGTCGCGGATGATCGGATCGGACAGCAACTCCGACGATACGCCGGAGCGGACGATGCGCCCCATATCCATGACGAACGCGGAATGGGAGAGATCGAGGGCGATGGTCACGTCCTGCTCGACCAGCAGGATCGACACGCCCTCGGCGTTGAGTTGGCGCAGCGCGGCGACAAGTTGCTCGACCAGGAGCGGCGACAGGCCGAGCGACAATTCGTCGATCATCAGCAGCGTCGGCGCGCTCATCAGGCCGCGTCCGATCGCGCACATCTGCTGCTCGCCGCCCGACAGCGTCGCCGCCGCCTGCGTGCGCCGCTCGTACAATTTGGGGAAGATGTGAAACACCCGGTCGAGGTCGCGGCCGATCTCGCCGCGGCCTCCGCGGCGCAGATAGGCCCCCATCAGCAGGTTATCCTCGACGCTCATGGCGCCGAACAGCCGCCGGCCCTCCGGGACGTGCACGATGCCCGCTCTCAAGATGGTCTCGGCCCTGGCGGCGGACAGATCGATGCCGGCGGCGCGATAGGTGCCGGAGCGCACCGGCAGCAAGCCGGACAAGGTGCGCATCAGGGTGGTCTTGCCGGCGCCGTTGGAGCCGATCAGCGCCGTGATCTCGCCGGCGCGCACCCGCATGTCGATGCCCCACAGCACCTGGATCTCGCCGTAGCCGGCGGTCACGCCCGCCAGTTCGAGAATTGGCGCCCTCGCGCCCGCTTTCGCCATGCCCCGCTCATCCATGGCCGTGCCGCCGCGCGTATTGCTGACCCAGATACGCCTCGATGACGGCGCTGTCCTTGATAACATCGCGCGGCGCGCCGTTGGCGATCAGGGCGCCGTTGTGCAGCACGGCGATGCGCGTGCAGACGTTGAGCACCACCTTCATCAGATGCTCGATCATGACGATGGTGACGCCGCTTTTCGCGATCTGATGAATGAGGCCGGTGGCGCGCTCGACCTCGGCGGTGTTGAGCCCGGCATTGACCTCATCCAGGAACAAGAGGCGCGGACGCATCGCCAGCGCCTTGGCCAGTTCGAGCCGCTTGCGCATCGCCAGCGTCAGCGTCGCGGCGGACTGCCCGGCCATGCCTTCGAGCCCGACGAAGGCGAGATGCTCGCGCGCGGCGTCGCGGGCGGCATGCAGCGAGGTGCCCGGCCGCGAGAACGCCGCAGCGGCCGCGACATTGTCGAGCGCGCTCATCTCGGGAAAGGGCTGCACCACCTGGAAGGTCCGCGACAATCCGCGACGCGCCGCCTGATAGGACTTCACCCGAGTGATGTCCTCCCCGGCGAAGGCCACCCTGCCCGACGTCGCCGGCGTGACGGCGGTGACCACATTGACCAGCGTGGTCTTGCCGGCGCCGTTCGGTCCGATCAGGCCGAGGATTTCGCCGCTGTCGATGCCGAGCGTGACATCGCGCAGCGCATACAGGCCGCCGAACCGCCGCGAGACGTTGTCGAGCTTGAGGATCTCAGGCACCGCGCAGCCTCCTGAGCAAGAGCCCGCCGCGCAGCGACGTCAGCCCGTGCGGCAGGAACAGCAGCAGCGCGATAATCAGCGCCCCCAGCACCGCCGAGTGGAACTGGATGTAATTGCGCCACACCACCTCCTCCAGCACGAGGTAGAGCAGCGCGCCGATCATCACCCCGAGCGACGAGCCGAGGCCGCCGATCAGCGCCATCACGATCGGCTTCACCGAATACAGAATGTCGAAGACATCGGTCGGATCGATGTAATGCACCCAGGCCGCATAGACACCGCCGGCGGCGCCAACGAAGCAGGCCGACAGACCGAAGGCGATCGATTTGTAAAGCGTGGTGTTCAGCCCGACCATCTGCGAGGCGGCCTCGTTCTGGCGGATGCAGGACAGCCCGAATCCGAGCCGCGACGACGACACCGCGATCACCGCGATCGTCGTGACCAGCAGCACCAACCACATCGCGTAAAAAAAGAACCGGGCATCCGCCATGATATCGGTGCCGGCCGTGACCGGAATGTTCAGCCCCATGCCGCCGCCGGTGAGATCGGTGGCATGATTGACGATCTCGCGCAGCACCTCGACCAGCGCCAGGCTGGCGATAGCGAAATAATGGCCGCGCAAGCGCAGCAACACCGCGCCTAACAGCCCCGCCAGCGCAAAGGACAGCCCGGCCGCGATCGGCAGGCTCAGCCACAGCGGCACCTTGTAGCCGAGCAGGATGCCGGTCGTGTAGGCGCCGAGCCCGAAAAAGGCGGCGGCGGCGAATGACGGATAGCCGGCGAAGCCGCCGATCACGTTCCACGACAGCGCCAGAATGCAGGACATCGCCGCCATGGTGCCGAGCCGCAGCGTATAGGCGCCGCCCGCGAGCGGCAGCGCCGCGAGGCACAGGACGAGCACGATGAGAATGAGGTCCGATCGCTTCACTCGAAACCTTTCCGGCCCATGAGGCCCTGCGGACGAACCACAAGAAACACGATCAGGAGCACGAAAGACAACGTGGTCGCGAGCGCCGGGCCGAACAGCACCGAACCGACGCCCTCGATCAGCGCCAGCAGCAGTCCGCCGGCCAGCGCGCCGGAGACGCTGCCGAGACCGCCGAGCACGCAGACCACGAACGCCTTGGTGAGATAGGCGGTGGAGACCAGCGGCGAGATCGGGAAGATCAACGCCATCAGCACCCCGGCGCAGCCGGCCATCACCGCGCCGATGCCGAAGGCGATGGCGTAGATCGACTTGACGTCGACCCCCATCAGCGTCGCCGCATCGCGGTCGAGCCGCACGGCGACGATGGCGCGGCCGGTGCGCGAGCGGCGCAGGATGACGTACAGCGCGAAGGTCAGCGCCAGCGCCAGCACCAGCGCGATCAGCCGATCCACCGGCACCACGACGCCGCCGAACGACAGCGAGCCGACCGGCGGCGACAGCGTCAGCTTGCGGAAATCCGCCGTGAAAAAATAGATCATGACGTTGTTGAGCAGGAGATCGAGCCCGAACGTCATGGTCAGGGTCACGAGCACCGGCGCGGCGATCACCTGATTCAGAATGGAGCGCTGGATCGCATAGCCGAATACGAAGAATAGCGGCGCCACGATCGCCAGCGCATACCACGGCGCGATGCCGAACGCGTGGTAGAGCCACCAGGCGCCGTAGGCGCCCAGCACGATGAACGAGCCATGAGCGAGGTTGATGACATTCAGAACGCCCCAGACCAGCGAGAAGCCGATGGCGATGCAGGCATACAGGCACCCCAGCACCAAGGCGTTAATCAGCACCTGCGCGGCAAGCATGCGAACTTTCCTGTCGGCCTGACGATGGCGGCGCCGGACGTTATTGGACGCCCAGCCTGAATTCGCCCTGCTTGATAGCAGCCGGCAGCAGCACCACGGGCTTGGCGCCCTGAATCTGGAACACCGGCGGCTCCAGCGAGACGATCTGCCCGGTCGGGCCGAACTTCACCGGACCGTAGAACGTCATGACGTCGAGGCTCGCCAGGGCGTCGCGCACCTTCTGGGGATCGATCGATCCGGCCTTCTCGATCGCGAGCTGGAAGATCGCCCCCGCCGCCGAGGCCGAGGCTTGCGCGTAATCGGGAGTGGCCTTGTACTTGTCGCGGAACAGTTTCACATAATTGACGGTCGACTTGAAGACGTCCTTGCCCTCGTAGCGCACCGCCGGATGCCACCACGCCGCGCTGCTGATGTTTTCGGCGCTTTGGCCGGCCGCGTCGATGAATTCCTGATAGGCGGGACCGGCGATCATCGACACCACCGGCGCCTTCATCTGCTGGTCGACCATCTGCTTGCGCACCAGCAGCAGGTCGTTGATGTAGCCGGTGACGAAGATCCATTGTGGCGCCAGCGCCTTCATCTGCGACAGCGCCGCCGAATGGTCGAGCGTGTTGATGGCGTACTTCTCGAAGTAAACCACCTCCATGCCGTTGGCCTTCGCCGACTTCTCCAGTTCCTGCGCGATCGCCAGCGGGAACAGGTCGTTGCGCGCGAGGATCGCCACCTTCTTGACGTCCGGCGCCTTTTCCCTGACGAGCTTGGTCAGCGGCGTGGTCAGCGTATCGTTGGGCGTGAAGGTGCCGAACAGGAACTTGTAGCCCTGATCGTAGACCTGCGCCGACGACGCCGCCGCCGCGATCGTTGGAATCCGGTACTTCTCGGAAACCGAGCTTGCCGCCTTCGCGGCCCCCGAGCCGAACGCGCCGAACAGGAAGTTGACCTTGTTCTGGGTAATCATTTGCTCGGTGGCCTGCACCGAGCGGGGCGTGTTCGACTGGTAGTCGGTGTAGACGATCTCGACCTTGTAGCGCTTGCCGCCGACATCGATGCCGCCGGCCTTGTTGGCTTCCTCGGCCCATAGATCGTAGCCCTGCTTCTGCTTGATCGCCTCCGGCGCGAGGGGCCCGGTCAACGGCAGCGGCGCGCCGAACCGGATGACGTCGTCGGCAGCCGCCGGTGCCGCGGATGCCAAAAGTCCTGCTGCAACGAGACATGCCGCGCTTGCGACAGTTGCGGCCAGATTGCGCCGGGTGCGGTCCATTACCTGAGCCTCCTCCATTTGATTTTCAGCCCGTGGCCTTTCCGGCCTCGGTGAGGAAGCAACAATGACAAGTTCACAATTCGAAATAAAGCGCTTAAATTAGCCGTCTTAAATCTAAAAATTAGAACTCTCATGGCACGATGCGATCATGATCGAAGCAACCGCGATCCGCTATTTCCGGGAGGTGACGCGCCAGGGCTCCATCAAGCGGGCGGCCGAGGTGTTGCAAATCGCGCCCAGCGCCATCAGCCGGCAGATCCAGGGCCTTGAGACCGAGTTGGCGGTCAAGCTGTTCGAGCGCCGCGCCCGCGGCATCAGCCTCACCGACGCCGGCGAACTGCTGTATCGTTACGCGACCGACAACCGGAAGCGGATCGATGACATCTTCACCGGCGCCCGCGAGTTCGGCTCCGCGCAGCGCGGCCATGTCCGCATCGCCACCGTCGAGGGATTGCTGGCGAGCTTTCTGGCGAGCTTCACCTCCGACATGGCCCGCCAATATCCAGGCGTCACCGTCAGCGTCACCACCGTCGGCTCGCGCGTCGTCGCCGACATGGTGGCGCATCGCGACGTCGATATCGGGCTGGTGTTCGGTCCGGCGCCCCGACGCGACTTGTTCGAACTGGCGAGAATGCGGCAGGCGCTGTGCTTGATCGTCGCTCCCGGCCATCCTTTCGCGACGCGCGCGAGTTGCTGCCTCGCCGATCTCGACGGCCTCAAGGTGATCCTGCCGAACACCTCGTTCGGCATCCGCCAGGAAGTCGAGCGCGTCGCCGCCCAGAGCAAAATCCGGCTGAAGCTGTGCTACGAGACCAATTCGCTGGCCTTCGCGCGCACCATCGTCGCGCAGACCGACGTCGCGACCTTCCTGCCGCGCGATTCCGCCAAGCCGGACCTGCTCGCCGGCCGGCTGGTCGCGGTGCCGCTGCGCGACCGACGGCTCGCGGCGACGCGCGCGACGCTGGTGCAGGCGGTCTCGCAACAGGCGACGCCGGCGTGCCGCATCGCCTCCGAACTGCTGGTGGCGCGCATGCAGGCGAGCGATACCGGCGCGTATCGGAACAAATAGCGCGCCGTTCGCGTTTCAGCCGATGGCGACTTTGCGTGAGGCGTAACGTGGCACCGCGAGCGAACTGGAAAGGCTTCATCAAGGTGGCGGAAGTGACCTGCCCGGTCGCCTTGTACAGCGCCGCCTCGACCTCCGAACGGATCGCC
Source organism: Xanthobacteraceae bacterium (assembly GCA_023954195.1). GTDB lineage: Bacteria > Pseudomonadota > Alphaproteobacteria > Rhizobiales > Xanthobacteraceae > 62-47. Next base: position 981,797 of record JAMLIK010000002.1, on the reverse strand, counting down.
TTCCACACCATCAACCGCGCCACCGGGCATCGGGTGCGCCGCCAGTTCATCGACAGCGAAACCGGCAAGCCGGTCGCGAAAGAGGATCAAGTCAAGGGCTACGAGGTGAGCCAGGGCGACGATGTGATGCTCGATCCCGACGAGGTGGCGGCCGCCGTGCCGGACAGCGACAAGACGCTCGCGGTATCGGCTTTCATCGCATGCGCCGAAATCGACGACGTCTATTTCGACAAGCCCTATTACCTCGCGCCCGCCGACCCCATGGCTGAGGAAGCCTTCGCGCTCATTCGCGAGGGGCTGCGTCGGAAGAAGGTCGCGGCGATCGCGCGGACCGTCCTGTTCCGGCGCGTCCGAACCGTTCTGATCCGCGCTCATGGCGACGGAATGATCGCGACCACGCTGAATTTCGACTACGAGGTTCGTTCCGCGAAGGAAGCCTTCAGCGACATTCCCTCGACCAGGATCAAGGGCGAGATGCTCGAACTCGCCGAGCATATCATCAACACCAAAGCGGGGCGGTTCGACGCCTCGAAATTCGATGACCGCTATGAGCGCGCGCTTGAGGACCTGGTGAAAGCGAAGCTCGAAGGCAAGACGATCGCGCCGCGCAAGCCCGCGAAAAGCGAGAAAGTGGTCGACCTGATGGCGGCGTTGCGCGCCAGCGCGGGCGCCGGCGGCAAAAAGCCCGCGCCCCGATCGCCCGCGAAACGAAAGGCGGCATCGAAAGCGCGGACCCCGGCGCGGCGTCGGAAAGCGGGCTGAGGATGGCGCTCGAAACCTATCGGAAGAAGCGAAACTTCGCCGCCACGCCGGAGCCGAAAGGCGGACGCCGCCGCAACAGCGGGTTTAGCTTCGTGGTCCAGAAGCACGACGCCAGGCGGCTGCACTACGATTTCCGGCTGGAAATGGACGGCGTGCTGAAAAGCTGGGCCGTCACCAGGGGGCCGAGCCTGATCCCCGGCGAGAAGCGGCTGGCGGTCCATGTCGAGGACCATCCCCTCGAATACGGTGATTTCGAGGGTACGATCCCGAAGGGCGAATATGGCGGCGGCGCGGTGATCGTGTGGGATCGCGGCACCTGGTCGCCGATCGGCGACGCGCGCAAGGGTTTGGCCAAGGGTCATCTCGATTTCGAACTCGACGGTGAAAAGCTTAAAGGCCGCTGGCATCTGGTGCGCATGCGCCGCAAGCCCGGCGAGAAGCGCGACAACTGGCTGCTGATTAAAGGCGACGACGACTTCGCGCGTTCCGATGGGCGCAAGGACATTCTCGACGAGCGGCCGGAATCGGTGAAGACCGGCCGGCAAATCGCCGACGTCGCCAATGAGGCGCCCGGCTGGTCCTCCAAGACCGGGCGCATCAAGCCTGCGCGCACCAAAGCCGAACGCGTCAAGACATCCGCGAAAGCCTCAGCGCGCGTGAAACGGACGGCTCTGCCCGATCCGTCAAAAATCAAGGGCGCGAAGAAAGCGCCGATGCCGACCTTCGTCGAACCGATGCTGGCGACGCTGGCCGCCGCCCCGCCCGCAGGCAGCCGTTGGCTGCATGAGATCAAGTTCGACGGCTACCGCCTTCAGGCACGGATCGAGGCCGGCCGCGTCAAACTGCTGACGCGCGGCGGCCTCGACTGGACCAAAAAATTCGGCAAGGCGGTGCCGGAGGCGCTCCGGGAGCTTGCGGTGACGACGGCGATCATCGACGGCGAACTGGTGGTAGAGACCGATTCCGGCGCGTCCGACTTCTCGGCGTTGCAAGCCGACCTCAGCGAAGGCCGCGACGATCGTTTCGTCTTCTATGCGTTCGACCTGCTCTATCTTGACGGCTTCGATCTGCGAGCCGCGCCGCTGGTCGCGCGCAAGCAATTGCTGGCGCAACTGATCGGCGACGGCCATGCCATCGTGCGTTACAGCAATCATTTCGACGAGAACGGCGCATTGGTGCTGCGGCACGCCTGCCGGCTCAGTCTTGAAGGCGTCGTGTCCAAGCTGCGCGACGCGCCCTATCGGCCGGGGCGCGGCAAGAGCTGGATCAAATCGAAATGCTCGGCGCGGCAGGAATTCGTCATTGGCGGCTTTGTCCCGTCGAGCGTGTCGCGCAAGGCGGTCGGCTCGCTGGTGCTCGGCGTCCATGACGGCGGCAAGCTCCGCCACGTCGGACGGGTCGGAACCGGTTTCAGCGGCGCGGTCGCCGAAGGGCTTTTCCGCCAACTCGACCGGCTCCGCGTCGCAGCGAGCCCGTTCGACGGCCGGCTGACGGCGGACGAGGCGCGGCAGGTGCTGTATGTCCGCCCGGAGCTTGTCGCCGAAGTCGAGTTCCGGGCCTGGACCGCCGACGGCCATCTGCGTCACGCCTCCTTCCGCGGCCTGCGCGAGGATAAGGCGGCGCGCGAGATCGTCCGCGAGACGCCGAAATCAGCCGCCGGCAAGTCGACGCCGCAGCGCCGCACGATAAAATTTACTCATCCGGACCGGCTCTACTGGCCCGACGACGGCGTGACCAAGGAAGGGCTTGCCGACTACTACACCGAGGTCTGGCGCCACATCGCGCCGTTCATCGTCGGCCGCCCGCTCGCCTTGCTGCGCTGCCCGAGCGGCATCACCGGCGAGAAATTCTTCCAGAAACATGCGTGGAAGGGCCTCAACCCGAATATCGTGCGCGTCAGCGACCCGAAACAACCCGGCGAGGACGCCCTCATCAGCATCAATGATCTCGACGGTCTGCTCGGTCTGGTGCAGGCGGCGGTGCTGGAGATCCATCCCTGGGGCTCCACGGTCGCGGACTGGGAGCATCCCGATATGATCGTGATGGATCTCGATCCGGGCGAGGATGTCCGCTGGGACGCGGTGATCGAGGCCGCGCGCGAGGTGAGGCAGCGGCTGGGCGATGCGGGCCTCGCGGCCTTCGTGAAGACGTCGGGCGGCAAGGGCCTTCACGTGGTTTCGCCGTTGAAGCCGAAAGCCGGCTGGGCGGCGGTGAAGGCGTTCACCAAGAGCCTCGCGGAGGCGATGGCGGCGGATGCGCCGGAGCGTTATGTCGCGACGATCGCCAAGGCGAAGCGGCGCGGCAAGATCCTGATCGACTACCTGCGCAACCAGCGCGGCGCAACCGCCGTCGCGCCGTATTCGACGCGGGCCCGCCCCGGCGCCGCCGTGTCCGCGCCGCTCGGCTGGGACGAACTCGGTCCCGGCATCGGCCCGGCCTATTTCACAGTGAATAACCTGCCGGCGCGGCTGTCCGCCCTCGCCTCCGATCCATGGCAGAGTTTTCGCGCCGCCGCCGTGCCGCTTGAAGGGTTCCGGCCGGGACGAAAAAGGAAGGCAGCCTGAGCGCCGCGCCGGCAATCATCGCTGGGCGCGATTGTCTGAGGTCGAACCGCCCGGCCTGCATCGGAAATGGGCGTCATCGTCCGCGAAGGCGGACGATCCAGTAATCCGCGCGCATTCGTGAAAAAATTTGATTCGATACGAATTACTGGATGCTCCGCCTTCGGGGAGCATGACGGTTTTCGTGTTGCGCGTTCACCCCAGAGCGCTTTCGAGCGAAGTGGGATCCGGTTGGTGTGAAGAAAACGTCAGAACAAGAATCCAGAGCCCCGCTCGGATTCCATCGGAGCGAGGCTCTAGATTCTCAGGATGTCGGCAAGCACTTCCGTTCAGATCCCATCATGCGCTATCGCCGCTTGCTCTTGCCCGCCGACGCGATGCTGTTCTTCAGCGCGTCCACGATATTGATGACATTGCTCGGCGGCGCGGCCGCGCGCGGCTTGGCCCTGGCGGGACGTTTGCGGCCCTTGGTCTTCGCGGCGATGAGATCGAGCAATGCCGCCTGAACCGGATCGCCGACCATCTCGGGCGTCCACGGCGCGGTGCGCTCCTCGATCAGCTTCGTCACCAGCTTCAACAGATCGGGATCGATCTTGCCGTCCCGAATATTGCCGAAATAATCGGCCGGGTCACGCACCTCGTCGCCATAGCGCAAGGTCCAGAGCACGATGCCCCGGTCGCGCGGCTCAAGCATCACGGCGCGCTCGCGGCGATACAGCACGAGGCGGGAGATCCCGACCATTTTCGTCGTCTCCATCGCGTCGCGGATGACGGAGAACGCCTCCTCCCCCACCGCGTCGTTGGGAACGAGATAATGCGGCTTGTCGTACCAGATCCATTCAAGTCCGTCCGCCGGCACGAACATCTCGATATCGATGGTGCGGGTGCTTTCGAGGTTGACCGCCGCAAGCTCGTCGTCCTCCAGCAGCACGAAATCGTCCTCGCCGCGGGGATAGCCCTTGACCTCGTTACCTTCATCGACCGGCTGGCCGGTCACGGCGTCGACGTACCGGCTGACGACGCGGTTGCCGGTCTTGGCGTTGAGCGTATGGAAGCGAACTTTTTCGCTGGTGCTGGTGGCAGGCGTCATCGCCACCGGACACGTCACCAGCGACAATTTGAGATAGCCTGTCCAGAACGCGCGTGGCGCCACGGCATTGTCCCCGAGCCGAAACGACGGAAAGCTCCGGTATCCGGAGCGGTCCGCCCGTGCCGGTAACGCGCCGACGACCGGCCGGTTCCCGCAAGATAGGGTCGCTGCTCAGGACACCACCGGCAGCACCTCGATATCGTAGCCGTGCGACAGCGAACGCTTCAACACCGGATCGTGCAATTCCATCTCGAAGCGCGCGGCCGGACGGATGCCGCCGATCGCGCCGGGGGTGCCGCAGAACATCAGCGTGCCGGGCGGCAGCGTATCGGCGTCGGCGTATTTGCGGATCAGGTCGCGCGGCGTGCGCAGACTCGCCGCCGCGCTCTCCTGATACAGCACCCGCGCGCCATCGATGGTGGCCCATGAACGCAGGATCAGGTTGTCCCAATGATCCTCGACATCGGCGTAGCGCCACAATTGCCGCCCGACCGGCTTGCCGCAAAGCTGCTTCGACAGCGCAATGCCGGCCGCTTCCGCCTTGCGGTCGGTGTGGTCGGAGCCGACGCCGATCCACAACCCGTCGGCCATCGCCACCACCACCGGTTCGATCTCGCCCGAACTGTCCGGGCCGAGCACGACCAGCCGGGCGGCCTGCGTCAGCGTCTGCGCGGCGACGCGGTAATAGAGCGGCGTGGTCGAGGGGCGCGGCACGCCGATCGCCGCCAGTTCCTCGACGTGATGCTGGATCGCCGCGACGTCGCGTCCCGCCCAGCCGGCGATCACCAGCGTCTCGATCGCGACGCCGACGCGATCCGTTCCGTCCCTTGCGATGCGCTCGAATTTCAGCATGTCCGGCTCCCGCCATTCCTGTCGCTCGTTGGGTAATCCCGCCGCGCCGCATCCGCAAGACGCCCTTTCGTCAGGCGTGCGCGGCGATCACCGCGAGAAAGGCTTCGCCATAGCGATCGAGCTTGGCGGCGCCGACGCCGGGCACGTCGGCCATCGCGGCGCGCGACACCGGCCTTGCCGCCGCCAGCTCGACCAGCGTCTTGTCGTGAAAGATCACATAGGGCGGCACGTTCTGCGCCCGCGCCAATTCCATGCGCTTGCGCCGCAGCGCCTGGAACAACGCATCGTCCGCCTCGGCAATCGCAGGCCGCGCGGCCGGGCCACGGGCGGTCTTCTGGCGCCGCGCGCGGGGGGCGGCCGGCGCGCGGAGCATCAGCTTCGGCTTGTCGCGCAGGAAGTCGCGACCGGCGGGCGCGATCGACAGCCCGCCGTGGCCGGCGAGATCCACATCGACAAGGCGTAGCGCGATCATCTGGCGCAGGATCGCCCGCCAGGCGCGGTTGTCGTGCTCGCCGCCGATGCCGAAGGTGGAAATGCGGTCATGGCCGAACTGGACGACGCGGTCGTTCGCAACGCCGAGCAGCACGTCTACGACATAGGCTTGCCCGAAACGCTCGCCGGTGCGGAAGATGCACGACAGCGCCTTCTGCGCGGCGATGGTGCCGTCGAACAGCTTTGGCGGATCGGCGCAGGTGTCGCAATTGCCGCACGGCGCGCAATGATCGCCGAAATAGGACAGCAGCACCTGCCGGCGGCAACCCGCCGTCTCCGCCAGGCCCAGCAGCGCGTCGAGCTTCTGGCGCTCCATGCGCTTGCGCGGATCGGGCGCGTCCGACTGCTCGATGAAGCGGCTGCGCAGCGCGATGTCCTCCGGGCCGTACAGCATCAGCGTGTCCGCGGCCAGGCCGTCGCGGCCGGCGCGGCCGGTCTCTTGATAATAGGCTTCGATGCTGCCCGGCAGGTCGATGTGGGCGACGAAGCGCACGTCCGGCTTGTCGATGCCCATGCCGAAGGCGATGGTCGCGACCATGACGACCGCCTCGCCGTGCTGGAAGCGCGTCTGGTTGGCCTCCCGCGCAGTCCTGTCCATGCCGGCGTGATAGGCCAGCGCGTCATGGCCCTGCTCGCGCAGCCAGAGGGCGGTTTCCTCCACCTTCCGTTTCGACAGGCAATAGACGATGCCGCTCTCGCCAGCATGGCGCTTGAGGAAATCCTTCAGTTGCGCGCGCGGATTGTCCTTTTCCTCGATGGCGTAGCGGATGTTGGGCCGGTCGAAGCCGGCGATGAACGCGCAGCTTTCGGCGATGTCGAGATGCGACAGGATTTCCGCGCGCGTCGGCGTGTCGGCGGTCGCGGTCAGCGCCATGCGCGGCGTGGCCGGAAAACGCGCCACCACCGCGTCGAGCTGGCGATAGGAGGGGCGAAAATCGTGCCCCCATTGCGACAGGCAGTGCGCCTCGTCGATGGCGATCAGCGACAGTTTCACGCCGTCCAGTTGCGCCAGCACGTCCGGCCGCAGCAGCGTCTCGGGCGCGACATAGAGCAGGTCGAGACCGCCGCCGCGGATGTCGCGCCACAGCGCGCGTCGCTCCTCCGGCGGAAGGTCCGAGTTGAGGGCGGCCGCCCGCACCCCCGCCTGCCGCAACGCCGTCACCTGATCGGCCATCAGCGCCAGCAGCGGCGACACCACAAGCCCCATGCCGGGCCGGACCATGGCGGGAATCTGGTAGCAGAGCGACTTTCCGCCGCCCGTCGGCATCAGCACGAAGGCGTTGTTGCCGCCGATGACATGCGCGATGATGCGTGCCTGCGGTCCCCGGAACGCATCATAGCCATAGACGGTCTTGAGAATGTCGAGAGCGGTCGCGGTCATCGGGGTCGGCATGAAGAATCGGGACATGGTCTTCATAGCAGGTTCACCCTCGCCGTGGTCCGGAAGGTGAGCTTGCGCGCGCTCCACGGAACATATCGCCCGGCCCCGGTTTTCTCAGAAGGATGCGGCGGGGCAGGCTGCGGCAGATATAGAGGGAGCCGATTTCGACGGCGAAAGGAACAACCATGACGATACCCAAGACCACCATCTGCCTGTGGTACGACAAGGACGCCGAGGCGGCGGCGCGGTTCTACGCCGCGACATTTCCGGACAGTTCGGTGCACGCCGTCCATCACGCGCCCGCCGACTATCCGTCCGGCAAGGCGGGCGACGTGCTGACGGTCTGGTTCACCGTCGCCGGCATTCCGTGCGTCGGCATCAATGGCGGGACGGCGTTCAAGCATAGCGAAGCCTTCTCGTTCCAGATCGCCACCGACGATCAGGAGGAAACCGACCGCTACTGGAACGCCATCGTCGGCAATGGCGGCCAGGAAAGCGTGTGCGGCTGGTGCAAGGACAAATGGGGCATCTCCTGGCAGATCACGCCGCGCGCCCTGACCGAGGCGATGGCCGCCGGCGGCGATGAAGCCAGACGCGCGTTCACGGCCATGATGAAGATGAGCAAGATCGATGTCGCCGCGATCGCGGCGGCGCGGCGCGGCTGATCCCCGTTCCATTTGCCGGTGATGTATCCTTGGGCCGATTCGGGCGGCGGACGCGAGGTGCGCCGGTTCGGATCGCGACCAGCCGACGGATGACAGCGCGATGGACGAACCGAACAGCCCGCCCGCCTCCCGCAGTTCGCTGCTCGCCGTCGAGGACACCGAATTCTTGTTGCGCGACGAGATGCGCGCGATCCGGTTCGGCCTCGAATACGCCAAGCCGGAACTGGAACTGCGCGACTGGGGCATCCGCTCCACCATCATCGTATTCGGCAGCGCGCGCGTCGCCTCGCCCGAGCAGGCCGAGGCGGCGGTGGCGGCCGCCCGCACCGACACTGAGCGAACCCGCGCGGAAGTCATGCGCAAGCAGGCGGAACTCTATCAGATCGCGCGCGCGTTCGCCGGCATCGCGGCGCGGCGCGGCGGCTCATTCGCGCCGAAGAACCGCTGGCGCGACAACGTCATCGCCACCGGCGGCGGCCCCGGCATCATGGAGGCGGCCAATCGCGGCGCGCATGAGGTCGGCGCGCCGACGATCGGCTTCAACATCACGCTGCCGCACGAGCAGGCGCCGAACCCCTACATCACGCCGCAACTGTATTTCCGCTTCCACTACTTCGCGATGCGCAAGATGCACCTGGCGATGCGCGCCAACGCGCTCGCGGTGTTCCCCGGCGGCTTCGGCACTTTCGACGAACTGTTCGAGGTGCTGACCCTGCAACAGACCCGGAAAGCGCCGCCCGCCCCGATCGTGCTGTTTCACGAGAGCTACTGGCGCAAGGTGATTAATTTCGACGCGCTGGCCGAGGAAGGCGTCATCGCCGCGGAGGATTTGAAACTGTTCGAATTCGCCGAAACCGCCGAGGACGGCTGGGCCTCGCTGACGCGGCGCGGGCTCAGGGCGCACGGGGCGACGCCGACGGAATGAATATCCGATCGAAAGTCGCTTCCGAACAGATTTACAACACGAACAGCGTCGTCCCCGCGCAGGCGGGGACCCATACGCCGCAGCGGTTCGGCTCCATCGCTTACGGCCAGGTTATTCTACAAAAACGGACGCCAGGGAGTCTGGGTCCCCGCCTGCGCGGGACGACGCTGAGACTATCGCGCCTTGCCGTTCCCCGCATTCTTCTCCGCCGCGCGGCGCAGGGCTTCCGCCAAGGCTCCGCCGCCGGATGGCGACGGCTGTTCGCGCCGCGGCGCATCGCGGCGCGTCGGCTGCCCGCGCGCGCCGGCATCGCTTCGCCCGCCCGATGCGCTCGCCCGATCCTGCTTGCCGACCTCGTCGTCGAGCCGCAAGGTCAGCGCGATGCGCTTGCGCGCCTTGTCGACGTCGAGCACCTTCACGCGCACGATATCGCCCGGCTTCACCACCTCGCGCGGGTCCTTGACGAAGGTCTTCGACATCGCGGAGACGTGGACCAGCCCGTCCTGATGCACGCCAATATCGACGAACGCCCCGAACGCGGCGACATTGGTGACCGCGCCTTCCAGGATCATGCCCGGCTTGAGATCGTTGAGCGTCTCGACGCCTTCCTTGAACTCCGCCGCCTTGAACGCCGGGCGCGGATCGCGGCCGGGCTTCTCCAGCTCGCGCAGAATGTCGGTCACCGTCGGCAAGCCGAAGGTATCGTCGACGAAATTCTGCGGCTTGAGCTGGCGCAGCGCGGCCGCGTTGCCGATGATCGCCTTGATGTCGCTCTTGGTGGCTTCGAGAATCCGGCGCACCACCGGATAGGATTCCGGATGCACGCCCGAGGCGTCCAGCGGATCGTCGCCGTTGGCGATGCGCAAGAAGCCGGCGCATTGCTCGAACGCCTTCGGGCCGAGGCGCGGCACGTCCTTCAGCGCCTTGCGCGACTTGAACGGCCCGTTGGCGTCGCGGTACTGCACGATGCTCTGCGCCAGCCCCGCGCCGATGCCGGACACCCGCGCGAGCAGCGGCGCGGACGCGGTGTTGGCGTCGACGCCGACCGCGTTGACGCAATCCTCCACCACGGCGTCGAGCGAGCGCGACAGTTTCGCCTCGCCGAGGTCATGCTGATACTGCCCGACGCCGATCGACTTCGGATCGATCTTCACCAGTTCGGCCAGCGGATCCTGCAAGCGGCGCGCGATCGACACCGCGCCGCGCAAGGTCACGTCGAGGCCGGGCAGTTCCTCCGACGCGAACGCCGAGGCCGAATAGACCGACGCGCCGGCTTCCGACACCACGATCTTGGACATCTTCAGATCCGGCAACAGCTTCACCAGTTCGGTGGCGAGCTTGTCGGTCTCGCGCGAGGCGGTGCCGTTGCCGATGGCGATCAGTTCGACATCGTGCGCCTTCGCCAGCTTGCCGAGAACGGCGAGCGACTCATCCCAGCGCCGCTGCGGCTCGTGCGGGAAGATCGCGGTCGTCGCCACCACCTTGCCGGTGGCGTCCACCACCGCGACCTTGACGCCGGTGCGATAGCCGGGATCGAGCCCCATGGTGGCGCGGGTGCCGGCCGGCGCGGCCAGCAGCAGATCGCGGAGGTTGGCGGCGAACACCCGCACGCCCTCGTCCTCCGCCGCCGTCCACAGCTTCAGCCGCATGTCGATGTTGAGATGAATCTGGATTTTTGTGCGCCAGGCCCAACGCACGGTGTCGATCAGCCAGCGGTCGCCCGCGCGGCCGCGATCGGAAATCGTGAAGCGGTGCATGATGCGCAGTTCGTAAGGATTCGGCGCGCTACTGCCGGCTGTAACCGTTGTCGGATTTTCCGGCGCGATATGCAGGTCGAGCACTTCCTCCTTCTCGCCGCGGAACAGCGCGAGAATGCGGTGCGACGGCAGTTTCGTCAGCGGCTCGCTGAAATCGAAGTAATCGCTGAACTTGGCGCCCGCTTCCTTCTTGCCGTCGCGCAGCCGCGAGGTTAGCACGCCGTTGCTCCAAAGGAGTTCGCGCAAGCCTCCGATCAGGTCGGCGTCCTCGGCGAAGCGCTCGACCAAAATGGCGCGCGCGCCGTCGAGCGCGGCCGCGACATCGGCAACCTGCTTCTCCGCATTGATAAATGGCGCGGCGGCAGCCTGCGGATCGTTCCCCGGTTGGGTCAGCAACAATTCCGCCAGCGGCCCGAGCCCGGCCTCGCGGGCGATCTCCGCCTTGGTGCGGCGCTTCGGCTTATACGGCAGGTAGATGTCCTCCAACCGCCCCTTGCTGTCGGCGGCCATGATCGCCGCTTCCAGCGCGGCGTCGAGCTTGCCCTGCTCGCGGATCGAATTGAGGATCACGGCGCGGCGGTCTTCCATCTCGCGCAGATAGGTCAGCCGCTCCTCCAGCGTGCGCAATTGCGCGTCGTCGAGTGCGCCGGTCGCCTCCTTGCGATAGCGCGCGACGAACGGCACCGTGGCGCCGCCGTCGAGCAATTCGACCGCGGCCTGAACCTGCTGCTCGCGAACGCCGAGTTCGTCCGCGATCCGGCGATGGATGGAATTTGTCACGCCTGCCTCACTTCACAATCGATCGGTACGGCGACGCCATCGCCGCTCCGGGGAGGCGGATATGACCCGGCGGACGACGATTCTTCAACCCCGGAACTCAGCCCGCGCCGAGGCCGCGCGCGATGTTGTAGGTGATGAGACTGGCGGCGTAGGCCATCGCCAGCATGTAGAAGAAGGTTATCCACATCCAGCGCCAGCCGCCGGTTTCGCGCTTGATGACGGCGAGCGTCGAGGCGCATTGCGGCGCGAACACATACCACGCCAGGAACGACAGCGCGGTGGCGAGGCTCCATTTGGTCGCCAGCATCTGCCCGATCTGCTCGGCCGCCTCCTTGCCGCCCTCGATGGAATAAACGGTTCCTAGCGCCGCGACAGCAACTTCACGCGCGGCCATGCCGGGGATCAGCGCCACCGCGATCTGCCAGTTGAAGCCGACCGGGGCCAGCAGCGGCTCGATGAAGCGGCCGATAATCGCCGCCAGGCTGTAGTCGATTCCGGGATCGGTCGCACCCGCCGGGGGTTGCGGGAACGACGCCAGGAACCAGATCAGCACCATCATGGCGAAGATCGTGGTGCCGGCGCGTTGCAAAAACATCATCGCGCGGGTGTAGACGCCGAGCGCGATGCTTTTCAGGCGTGGCAGCTTGTAATCCGGCAATTCCAGCATGAACGGCGCCGGCGCATGGTCGCGCCACATGAAGAATTTCACCAGAAACGACACGCCCATGGCGCTGGCGATGCCGACGGCGTAAAGCCCGAACATCACCAGACCCTGCAAATTGATCCAGCCCCACACCTGTTTCGCCGGAATGAAGGCCGAAATAATCAGCGTATAGACCGGAATGCGCGCCGAGCAGGTCATCAGCGGCGCGATCAGGATGGTGGTCAGCCGGTCGCGGCGGTTGTCGATCACCCGTGTCGCCATGATGCCGGGGATGGCGCAGGCGAAGCTCGACAGCAGCGGAATGAAGGCGCGGCCATGCAGGCCCGCGCCGCCCATGATGCGATCCATCAGGAACGCCGCGCGCGCCATGTAGCCGAAGTCTTCCAGCAGCAGGATGAACAGGAAGATCGTGATGATCTGCGGCAGGAACACGATGACGCTGCCGACGCCGGAGATCACGCCGTTCTGGATGAAGCTTTGCAACAGCCCGGCCGGCAGCGTGGCCTGAACCCATTGCCCCAGTGCCTCGAAACCGCCGGCGATCAGTTCCATCACCGGCTGCGCCCAGGCGAACACCGCCTGGAACATCACGAACAGGATCAAGGCGAGGATCACCAGCCCGAACACCGGATGCAGCACCACGGCATCGACCCGCGCGGTCCAGGTGTCCGGCCGCGCCGGCAGGCTGACGGCGGCGCCGATGATGCGGTCCGCCTCGCGCTGGGTGGCGCGCAGTTCGGCGACGCTGTGCGGCCGCCAGTCGTTGCTCCCGGCCGGCGGCGCGTCGAGCGCCGCCGTGCTGTCGATCAGCGCCAGCAGATCGCCGACGCCGCCCTTGCGCACCGCGACCGAGGTCACCACCGGGATGCCGAGCGCAGCCGACAGCGCCGGCACGTCGACGGTGACGCCGCGCCGTTTGGCGATGTCGAACATGTTGAGCGCCAGCACCATCGGGCGGCCGGTGTGCTTCAGTTCCAGCACCAGCCGGATCGCCAGCCGCAGATTGGTGGCGTCGGCGACGCAAAGCACCAGATCCGGCAGGGTCTCGCCGGTGGCGCGGCCCAGCACCACGTCGCGGGTGATTTCCTCGTCCGGGCTCCGGCCGCGCAGCGAATAGGTCCCCGGCAGGTCGATCAGCGACACCTGCCGGCCGCGCGGGGTGACCAAGAAGCCCTGCTTGCGCTCGACCGTGACGCCGGGATAGTTCGCGACCTTCTGGCGGCTGCCGGTCAGCGCGTTGAACAGCGAGGTCTTGCCGCAATTCGGCGTGCCGACCAGAACGATGTTGTAGAGGGGAGCCTCCATGACGATCCGCGGCAGCCGTCAGATGACGACGACGGCCATGGCCTCCCGCCGGCGCACCGCGACCGTGAGGTTCTCGACCCGGACCGCGATCGGGTCGCGGCCGATCAGCCCCTCGTGCAGCACCTCGACCCGCGCGCCCTCGACGAATCCCAGTTCGATCAGCCGGCTTTCAAGCTCGGACGCGCTCAGGCTCGACAGGGCGTTGTCGCCTTTCAGGGCCTGAACGGTGCCGGTGAAGCCGCGCCTTGCATGGCCCAGCAGCGAGGCCGGGCCGGATGGATCAGGATCGAGGGTCATGCGCCGCTTGTTTCAACCGGCACGGCGGGGGTCAAGGGCGCCCATGCCCGCACCCGATCATTTAGAGCGATTTTAAATCTCATAAGCAACGAACCGGCGACGCCGCGCTGGCCGGAACCGGCGCCCGCTCAAGGCGTTATCGCCGCGATCGCCGCCAGGCCGCCTCGCCTGCATCGAAACCCCAGCGCGTCAGGTCCCCGATGGCCGCCGAACAGACCGTCACCGCCACCCTCCGGGAGGATTTTGCGCGGGACGGCACGTTGGAGCGCGCCGAAGCCACCCTGGTCAAAACCACCACCGAGGAGGCGGACAGCATCGACCTGCCGTCCGATCCGGTCACGGTGATGCTGGCGGCGCTGTTGCTGCTCGCGGTGCTGACGGCCGCCTATGTCGCGGCCCCCATCGTGCTGCCGGTAGTACTGGCGCTGGTGCTCAACCTGTTGTTCCAGCCCGCCATGCGCGCGCTGGAAAACCTCCGCCTGCCGCGAAGCCTGGCCGCGCTGATCCTCATCCTGGTGTTCTTCGGCGCGATCGTCGCCATCGGCGCGGCGGTCTCGGGTCCTGCGACCGAATGGGCCGCGAAATTGCCCGGCGGCATTCCGCGCTTGCAGGAGCGGCTGCAATTTCTCAGCCAGCCGATCGCGACCTTGCAGACCTTCCTGCATCAGATCGACGGCTTCATGTCGGGCGGCGCGGCGGCGCCCGGCGGCAACGGCGCGTCGGGATCGGCGATCGCCGCGATGCTGTTCGCCGGCACCACGCATTTCGCCAGCGGCTTTTTCCAGACCATCCTGATTCTGTTTTTCCTGCTGGTGTCCGGCAACACCTTCCTGAAACGCACGGTGGAAATCCTGCCGAGCTTCAAGGGCAAGCGGCAGGCGGTCGAGCTGTCCCAGCAGGTCGAGGCGAATATCTCGATCTACCTCGTCACCATCACCGCGATGAACGCGGCGGTGGGCGCGGCCACCGGGCTCGCGATGTGGCTGGTGGGGCTCGGCGATCCGATCCTGTGGGGCGTCACCGCCTTCCTGCTCAATTTCGTCCCCATCATGGGACCATTGTTCGGCGTCGGCATCTTCCTGCTGGCCGGCCTGCTGGTGCTCGATCCGCTGTGGATGGCGATGATGCCGGCGGCGCTCTACCTCGCCATTCATGTGATCGAGGGCGAGATCGTGACGCCGATGCTGCTGGCGCGGCGCTTCACGCTCAATCCGGTGCTGGTGATCGTCTCGCTGATTTTCTGGTTCTGGATGTGGGGCGTGCCCGGCGCCATCCTCGCGGTGCCGATGCTGGCGATCACCAAGATCGTCTGCGACGGCATCCGCCCGCTGGCGGCCATCGGCCATTTTTTGAGCGGGGACGAGTGATGCTCCTGCAAGTCTAATCGAGCATTCGTTTTGCGCGCAAACTTGCAACGTAAAGATCGTCGTCCCCGCGAAGGCGGGGACCCATAACCCCGACGGTGATAGTTAGCGGGACTACTCGTCAAAAATTACGACCGCCACCCACATCATAGGCGACACGGAGTCTGGGTCCCCGCCTTCGCGGGGACGACGCCGAGGATGTTTGATCCGCAAACTATAATAATACCCCAAACAAAACGGCGGCCGATGGGATCGGCCGCCGTCGCATGTGTCGGCAATGCCGGACCGGATCGATCAGTTGCCGGTCTTCTCGATGTTCCAGAACACCGGCGTCGCCGGGCCGTCGAGCACGCCCTTCAGCGAGTTGCGCCACACGCTCGGCTGCTCGAATTGTCCGAGCGGGATGTAGATCACCTGGTCATAGACCCGCTTCTGGATGTCCTCGGCGATCTTCTTCTGCTCCTCCGGCGAGGTCGAGCGCGCGAACTTGTCGCGCATCGCCTCGATGGTGGGATCGTCCGGCCAGCCGAACCAGCCGCCGTTCTTGCCCTTGCCGTTGGTCGAGACGTTGGCGACCGGATTCATGATGTCCGGTCCCGCCCAGTTGGTGAAGAACATGTTCCAGCCGCCCTCCTTGGTAGGCTTCTGGCTGGCGCGGCGGGTCACCACGGTCTGCCAGTCGGTGGCCTGGAGATCGACCTTGAAGCCGGCGTCGCGCAGGAACTGGGCGAACACGATTGGCTGCGCCTTCAACTGTCCGACGTCGCCGGGGGCCATGATGACGATCGGGGTGCCGTCATAGCCGGACTCGGCCAACAGCTTCTTGGCCTGCTCCATGCCGTTGCCCTTGATTAGGGTCTCGGCGCCGGCGTCGGTCGCCAGCGGCGTGCCGCAACCGAACACCGCGCCGCAGATCTTGTAGTACTTCGGATTGCCGATCAGCGCGTCGAGCACCGGCTTCTGGCTCGCCGCCAGGAACGCCGCGCGGCGCACCTTCGGATTGTCGAACGGCGGATTGAGGAAATTCATCCGGCCCAGCGTCTGGAAGCCCAGCGGGCTCAGCGTGTGGATGACGAGGTCCTTGTCGGCCTCAAGGATCGGCAACAGGTCGTAGGACGGCGTCTCGGAGAAATCGATATCGCCGGCCTGGATGGCGTTCACCACCGTCTGGGCGTCCGGCATGGTGATCCACTCGACGCGATCGACTTTCACCACCTTGCCGCCGGAGGTCCAGCTCGGCGGCTCGGAGCGCGGCACGTAGTCCTTGTTCTTCTCGTAGACCGCCCTGACGCCGGGCTGGAATTCCGACTGCACGAACTTGAACGGCCCCGACCCGATCTGCTCGGGAATGGCCTTGCCGGCCGGGGTTTCCGCGAGCCGCTTCGGCATCATGAACGGCACCAGCGACGACGGCTTGCCGATCGACTCCAGCACCAGGCCGTAAGGCTCCTTCAGCTTCAGCACGATGGTCTTGGCGTCCGGCGCCTCGATGCTGGCGGTGAAGTCCATCAGCTTCTGGCCCATGCCGTCGGCCCTGCCCCAGCGCTTCAGCGAGGCGACGCAATCCTCGGCGGTCACCGGCTGGCCGTCGTGCCATTTCAGCCCGTCGCGCAGGGTGAAGGTGTAGGTCAGCTTGTCGTCGGAAACCTTGTAGCTGGCCATCTGCGGCTGGATCTTGAAGTGCTCGTCCATCGCCAGCAGCGTGTCGAAGATCATGTAGCCGTGGTCACGGGTGATGTAGGCGGTGGTCAATCCGGGATCGAGCACGCGCAGGTCGGAGTGCATCACGGCGCGGATGGTCTTGGTCTGCGCCAGCGCGGGCGAGCCCAGCGCCGTCGCGAGCAGCAGGGCCGGCAACGCCGCCTTCAGTATCGTGCGCAATTTCCCTGCTCGTTTGGAAGGCGGCGGCGGCTTGATATGCAACATGCGTTTTCTCCCGATTGAAAAGCTTTTCTCGTGACGAAGCTTTGATGACGAAGCGTGCGGAACGGCTTGCGGAAACGAAATCCGGAAACGATGGCCTCCGAAATATTCCCCGAAGCGACGGCGCCGTCGTTCCGGATCTTTCAGATGGCTCAATCATTGCCCCAGCTAGACCTTGATCAACAAGACTTGCATCAAGTTCACCGGGCGTCAATCGGGGTCCGCTTCGCACACGCACAAGGGTCCGTGGTCAGCGGCCGCACGAGCCGCGTGCGAAAATCCATGGCGCGAAAATTAGTGGCGCGAAATTGATGGCGCGAAACTCGAAGTCACGAAACATGGCGCTGGCAATTTCCGTCGAACCCTCCATTATGATCGCGTATCACGACGTCGACGTCTTCCCGACCGGCGCCGGTTCATTATTCGATCCAACCGGTTTCGCCCGACCCATGGCGCGATACCAGTCCACGTCGGCATCGCAGCGTCGCGAGGCGCGTGCATGGATTGGATCAGGCAAAGAACGAGACCAAAAGCGAGAACAAGAAGGCATCAGGACGATCATGAATCCCGCCAATTTCCCGTTCGACACTGAAACCATGTTGCAGGGCCTGCGTCAGTGGGTCGAGTGCGAAAGCCCGACCTGGGATCGCGCCGCGGTCAACCGCATGCTCGATCTCGCCGCCCGTGAAATGGCGCTCGCCGGCGCGACCATCGAGCGGATTCCGGGACGGATGGGTTTCGGCGATTGCGTCCGCGCCCGCTTCCCGCATCCGAAACAGGGCGAGCCCGGCATCCTGATCGCGGGCCATCTCGACACCGTGCATCCGGTCGGCACGCTGGACAAGCTGCCGTGGCGGCGCGAGGGCAACAAGTGCTACGGCCCCGGCGTCTACGACATGAAGGGCGGCAACTATCTCACGCTGGAGGCCATCCGCCAGTTGCAGCGCGCCGCCTTCGTCACGCCGCTGCCGATCACCTTCCTACTGACGCCCGATGAGGAGGTCGGCACGCCGAGCGTGCGCGACGTCGTCGAGGCGGAGGCCGCGCGCAACAAATACGTGCTGGTGCCGGAGCCCGGCCGCGACGACAACGGCGTCATCACCGGTCGCTACGCCATCGCCCGCTTCAATCTCGAAGCCACCGGCAAGCCGAGCCATGCCGGCGCGACGCTGTCCTCCGGACGCTCCGCGATCCGCGAGATGGCGCGCCAGATCATCGCCATCGACGCCATGACCGGCCCCGACTGCACCTTCAGCGTCGGCGTCGTTCACGGCGGCCAGTGGGTGAATTGCGTCGCCACCACCGCGACCGGCGAGGCGCTCAGCATGGCGAAACGCCAGGCCGATCTCGACGACGGCGTGGCGCGGATGCTGGCCCTGTCCGGAACCCGCGACGACGTCACCTTCACGGTGACGCGCGGCGTCACCCGCCCGGTTTGGGAGCCGGACGCCGGCACCATGGCGCTCTATGAAAAGGCGCGCGGCATCGCCGCGCAGATGGGCATGGATCTGCCGCACGGCAGCGTCGGCGGCGGCTCCGACGCCAACTTCACCGGCGCCATGGGCATCCCCTCGCTGGACGGCCTCGGCGTGCGCGGCGGCGGCGTCCACACGCTCAACGAACATATCGAGGTGGACAGTCTTGCCGAACGCGGGCGGCTGATGGCAGGCTTGCTGGCGACGCTGGACTAAAGCGAGCGAAGCGGCCGCCAAGAGCCGCGATCGATCATTCGAGGGAACGCAATCGCTTCAGGGGACGGATGGCACGGGAATTGCTGAATTCACGATCCGGGCGGGAGGGAGCAGACCACTCTCCCACCCGGCGGAATTTGCGTCAGCGGCCACGCGCCACGAGGTAGGGACACATGCTGGGATACCTGATCCGCCGCATCCTCGCCGCCATTCCCGTGATGGGGGTGGTGGCGCTGTTCGTGTTCCTGCTGCTGCGGCTGACGCCGGGCGACCCCGCCGCCATCCTCGCCGGCGACAACGCCACGCCCGAACAGCTCGACCGCATCCGCACCTCGCTCGGCTTGAACGAGCCGCTCTACACGCAGTTCTTCACCTGGATCGGCAAGCTGCTGCATGGCGATTTCGGCGTCTCGCTGATTTCCAACGTGCCGGTCATCACCATGATCGGCAACCGTATCGAGCCGACCGTCGCCATCGCGCTGGCGACCATCATCTTCACCGTCATCGTCGCCGTGCCGCTCGGCGTCATCGCCGCGTGGAAGCATGGCACCTGGATCGACCGCCTGGTGATGGCGCTGTCGGTGATCGGTTTCTCGGTGCCGGTGTTCGTGATCGGCTACGTGCTGATCCAGATTTTCGCCATCGATCTGCGCTGGTTGCCGGTGCAGGGCTATCGCAAGATCGCGAGCGGCTTCGGCCCGTTCCTCGAACGCATCATCCTGCCGACGCTGACGCTGTCGTTCATCTACATCGCGCTGATCGCGCGCATGACCCGCGCCGCGATGCTCGACGTGCTGGATGAGGACTATATCCGCACCGCCCGCGCCAAGGGCATCGCCGAGCACGGCGTGCTGCTGCGTCACGCGCTGCGCAACGCCGCGGTGCCGGTGATTACCGTGATCGGCACCGGATTCGCGTTGTTGATATCCGGCGTCGTGGTCACCGAAACGGTGTTCAATCTGCCCGGCATCGGCCGCCTGACCGTGGACGCGGTCCTGGCGCGCGATTACCCAGTCATTCAGGCGATGATCCTGTTGACCAGCGGCATCTATGTCGGGGTCAATCTGTTGATCGATCTTTCCTACTCCCTGCTCGATCCGAGGATTCGCTACTGATGGCCGTCGAAGTCCTGCCGGAACCCTCGCTCCCGATCACGCCGCGCCGCCTCGGCCGCAACCTGCTGCGCTCGAATCCGATCATCGCCATCGCGGTGATCTGTCTGACGGTGATCGTGCTGATGGCGATTTTCGCGCCGCTGCTGGCGCCGCACGATCCGCAATTTTTGGCGCCGGCCAATCGGCTGAAGCCGGCCAGCGCCGAATTTCCGCTCGGCACCGACGCCTATGGCCGCGACGTGCTGTCCCGGATCATCTACGGCGGCCGCATCTCGCTACTGATCGGCCTCGGCTCGGCGGTGTTCAGCATCGTGATCGGGCTCGCGATCGGCCTGGTCTCCGGCTTCTTCAAATGGGTCGACGCCGTGATGATGCGGATCATGGACGGCCTGATGGCCATACCGGGAATCCTGCTGGCGATCGCGGTGGTGTCGCTGTCCGGCGCCAGCCTGACCACGGTGCTGATCGCCATCACCATTCCGGAAGTGCCGCGCGTGGCGCGGCTGGTGCGCTCGGTGGTGCTGACCGCCCGCGAGGAGCCTTATGTCGAGGCCGCGATCTCGGTCGGCACCAGCCTGCCGAAGATCATGTGGCGGCATCTGATGCCCAACACCATCGCGCCGCTGATCGTGCAAGGCACCTATGTCTGCGCCTCCGCCATTCTCACCGAGGCGATCCTGTCGTTCCTCGGCGCCGGCATCAGCCCGGAAATCCCGACCTGGGGCAACATCATGGCCGAGGGCCGCGCCTTCTTCCAGATCAAGCCGTCGCTGATCTTCTGGCCCGGCCTGATGCTGTCGATCGCCATCCTCTCGGTCAACCTGATCGGCGACGCCGCGCGTGACGCTCTCGACCCGCGCATGAAACAGCGCGAGGCCCGGCCATGACGACGCCCCTCACCGCGGCGTCCGCCGCGCCCGTGGTCCTCGACATCAACGATCTGGTGATCTCGATCGGCCGGCGCGCCGATGCCCATCGCATCATCGACGGCGTCTCGCTTCAGGTGCGGCACGGCGAAACGCTTTGCGTGGTCGGCGAAAGCGGCTCCGGCAAATCGGTGACCTCGCTGACCACGATGGGCCTGC
Source organism: Xanthobacteraceae bacterium (assembly GCA_023954195.1). GTDB lineage: Bacteria > Pseudomonadota > Alphaproteobacteria > Rhizobiales > Xanthobacteraceae > 62-47. Next base: position 961,088 of record JAMLIK010000002.1, on the reverse strand, counting down.
TGCCGAAGAAGGTGCTGGCGCCGACCCGCGGCACCATCACGCTGGCCGGCGAGGATCTTCTGAACGCCGGCGACCGGCGGCTGCGGCAGCTGCGCGCCACCACCATGGCGATGATCTTCCAGGAGCCGATGACCGCGCTCAACCCGGTGGTGCCGGTCGGCAGGCAGATCGACGAGGTGCTGCGCACTCACACCAGCCTCGACGCCCGCGCGCGGCGCGAGCGCATTCTGGCGATGATGGAGCAGGTGCGGCTGCCGGACGTCGCCCGCATCTTCAAGTCCTATCCGCACCAGCTCTCCGGCGGCCAGCGCCAGCGCATCATGATCGCCATGGCGCTGGTGCTCGAACCGAAGCTGCTGATCGCCGACGAGCCGACCACCGCGCTCGACGTCACCACGCAGAAGCAGATCCTGTCGCTGATCCGCGACTTGCAGCGCGACCACGGCACCGCGGTGCTGTTCATCACTCACGACATGGGCGTGGTGGCGGAAATCGCCGACCGCGTGGTGGTGATGCGCAAGGGCAAGGTGGTGGAGACCGGCGCGCTCGACGCCATCCTGCGCGCGCCGACCATGGACTACACCCGCAACCTGCTGGCGTCGGTGCCGAGCCTGATCCCGCGCACGGCGCGGCCGGCCTCCAGCGAGCCGGTGGTGCTGGAGACCAATAGTCTCGGCAAGATCTATCGCACGCGCTCGATGTTCGGCGAGGCGCGCGAGGTCGCCGCCGCCAAGGACGTGACGCTGACGCTGCGCAAGGGCCGCACGCTCGGCATCGTCGGCGAAAGCGGCTCCGGCAAATCCACCGTGGCGCGCTGCATCGTGCGGCTGATCGATCCGACCTCGGGCGAGGTCCGCCTCGCCGGCCAGGACATCTCGACGCTGTCGCGCCCGGCGCTGCGGCCGCACCGCAAGCGCATCCAGATCGTGTTTCAGGACCCCTACCGCTCGCTCAATCCGCGCGTCACCGTCGGCGAGACCATCGCCGAGGGGCCGGTCAACTATGGCGTGCCGCACGCCACGGCGATCAAGCGCGCCGGCGAATTGCTCGAACTGGTCGACCTGCCCGCCGACGCCATCTCGCGCTACCCGCACCAGTTCTCCGGCGGCCAGCGCCAGCGCATCGCCATCGCCCGCGCGCTGGCGCTCGATCCCGACGTGCTGGTGGCGGACGAGGCGGTCTCCGCGCTCGACGTCTCGGTGCAGGCGCAGGTGCTCGACCTGCTCGACGAGATCCAGACCCGGCTCGGCATCGCGCTGTTGTTCATCACCCACGACCTGCGCGTCGCCGCCCAAATCTGCGACGAGGTGGTGGTGATGCAGCACGGCCGCGTCGTCGAACAGGGCGCGGCGGGTGAAATCCTCACCAACCCGCAGCAGGCCTACACCAGGCAACTGCTCGAAGCCGCCCCCGGCCGCCACTGGGATTTCGCCAATTTCCGGCCGGTGCATGGGTTTGCGCAGGATGCGACGTTCTCTCCGGGCAATTGACCAGTTTCCGTCATTGCGAGCGAAGCGAAGCCATCCAGAAGGCAACGAGGCAAGGACTGGATTGCTTCGGAGCTATCACTCCTCGCAATGACACGACTAACGTTTTCAATCCGTGACACTTCATCGGAACAACGTCATGACCCGTATCGCCGTCGGTGGCTTCCTGCACGAGACCAACACCTTCGCGCCCACCAAGGCGACCTATGCCGATTTCGTCCACGGCGGCGGCTGGCCGGCGATGACCCACGGCTCCGACGTTTTGCGTGTGATGCGCGGCATCAATGTCGGCCTCGCCGGTTTCGTCGACGACGCGCACGCGCGCGGTTGGGAGCTGATCCCGACCATCGCCTGCGGCGCCAGCCCCTGCGCCCATGTGACGGAGGACGCCTATGAGCGGGTCGCCGGCGAAATGGTCGCCGGCATCGCGGCCGCTGGCTCCCTCGACGCGGTCTATCTCGACCTGCACGGCGCCATGGTCACCGAACATCTCGACGACGGCGAAGGCGAGCTTCTGGCGCGCGTGCGTCAGGTGATCGGCAACGACCTCCCGCTGGTGGTGAGCCTCGACCTGCACGCCAACGTCACGCCGCAAATGATCGCGCACGCCGACGCGCTGATCGCCTACCGCACCTATCCGCATGTCGACATGGCCGACACCGGCCGCGCCTCGGCGAAGCACCTTGCCTTGCTACTGGAGAGCAGGCAGCGTTTCGCGAAAGCGTTCCGGCAATTGCCCTTTCTGATTCCGATCAGTTGGCAATGCACCTTCGATCAACCGACCCAGGGCATCTACGACAAGCTCGCCGCGCTGGAAAACGACGCGGTGCCGACATTGTCGTTCGCGCCGGGCTTTCCCGCCGCCGACTTTCCCGGCTGCGGCCCGACTGTATTCGCCTACGGCCGCACCCAGGCCGACGCCGACGCGGCGGCCGATGCCGTCGCGCAACTGGTCATCCGTCACGAGAACGATTTCGACGGCAAAATCTATTCGCCCGACGAAGGCGTGCGGCGCGCGATGGAGATCGCCAAAACCGCGCGAAAACCGGTGGTGATCGCCGACACCCAGGACAATCCCGGCGCGGGCGGCGATTCCGACACCACCGGCATGCTGCGCGCGCTGGTGCGCAACAAGGCTGCGCGCGCCGCCATCGGCGCGATCTACGATCCCGCCGCCGCCGCGCGCGCCCACGCCGCCGGCGAAGGCGCGGGCGTGACGCTTTCGCTCGGCGGCAAGTCCGGCATTCAAGGCGACGCGCCCTATGAGGCGACGTTCGTGGTCGAAAAACTGTCGAACGGCCGGTTCAATGCCCCCGGCCCCTATTACGGCGGCCGCGACATGGACATGGGGCCGTCGGCCTGCTTGCGGATCGACGACGTCCGTGTGGTGGTGGCCTCGCACAAGGCGCAACTCGCCGATCAGGCGATGTATCGCTATGTCGGCATCGAGCCGACCGAACAGGCCATCCTCGTCAACAAAAGCTCGGTGCATTTCCGCGCCGACTTCGAGCCGATCGCGGAAACACTGTTGATCTGCGCCGCGCCCGGCGCGATGCCGGCGGATACCGCGGCGCTGCCGTGGACGCGGCTGCGCCCCGGCATCCGCGTCAAGCCGAACGGCGCGGCGTTCGAACCGCCGGCCCGGACGCGGGTTCGCGATTAGCGCCCCGACGAGCCGTCGCGGAAACCGCTGCGATACGAATAGCTGCCGCTGTCGCGGAAGCGCGGCGCGGCGTTGGGATGGGGGCGCGTGGCGCGGGGCACGGGACGGTCGAACGCCGCATCATTGCGCCGGACGTGACGAACGCCCGGCCGCATCGCGTGATGGTGGCCCCCATGCCAGCCGGCGCCGTAACCCACATGCGCCGTGCGCACGCGATGCGAGCGGCGGACGACGACGGCCGGTCCGCCCCAGCCGGTGACGGTGCGCTCCTGATAGAACGGGCGCGGCGCGAATTGGCCGGGACCGTCATAGGCCGGTCCCTGATTGACCCAGAAATAGCGCGGCGACGGGTCGGCCAGCCGCTGATAATGGCTGAAACCGGCATGACCGAAGCCGCCGTGGAAACCGCACGGACTGACGACAACCTGCCGGCAGGGCGAGCAGCCGGTGAACAGCCCTCCCCCGCCGCCGCACGCCATCGCCGGGGCGACGCCGAGGGCGACCGTGGCGACCACCGCCGCCAATCCTGAAAATATCTTACGCATAACGCTCTCCTGTTGGTTGTTCTTCGATGCTCGTTGAACCTGGTTCGTCTCGCCGCTCACGGGCGCGAAGGCGGGCCACGCCTGTGCCGACGCGGCTTGTCGCGATCGAACGGCGCCTCGATGACCATCGGCGGATAGGCGGGGATTTCGGCGAGCGCGGGCGGGCCCGATTGCACCGACCACGACCGGCCGTAGCTTTCCGCGCGCGGCGGCCCGCGACGGACGGGCGGCTCGCGTTCGAGGCGGCCGTAGCCCGGCCGCTTGCCCGCGCTGGGGTAGTAGTGGCCGACGCGCGGCAAGTCGACCCAGCGGCCGCCGTAAACGATCGGCTGCATGTGCACGTTCCTGGCCAGCCCCCAGTCGCCCTCGACCACGGCGTAGGAGGCGTCGATCCCGTTGATGATGATCGGGATCCCGGGACGCACCGGAATCACCACCGACACGCCGTCATTGGCCGAAGCCGCCAACGGCATGCCGACCAGCATCGCCAGGATGCAAACCGCACGCATCGCCCGTTCCCTGCCTGACGCCTTTCACTGTTTCGGAGGAACCGTGAAAGACTTCAGCTTTTTGCTTTGACGCGTTTTCTGCACGCGAACCGGTGTCCACTTCGCTCGAAAACGCCCTGAGATGCGCCACCGTAGCCGAGTGGCGCCGCTCAGGGGTTAAAGCGAGGCGGCATTTTGCCGGTAAGCCTAACGGGTAAGGTTTCGCCGCCGCCGAATTGCAACCAATCGGGTGAGAAATGCTTAAGGCGGCGAATTGCGCTCAATCGAACATCGCGATGCAATCGATCTCGACATTGACGCCCTTGCGGTGCGGGGTGCCGCCGACGCAAGTGCGGGTGACGCGGTCGTGCTCGAAATAGCTCCGGAACACCTCGTTGAAGCGCGGAAAGTCGGCGACGTCGCGCAGGATCACCCGCATGTTGACGACATTCGCCAACGTCGCGCCGCCGGCCTCCAGCACGCTCAGCAGATTGTCCAGCGTGCGCCGGGTCTGCGCCTCGATGTCGCCCTCCACCACCGTTTTGGTGACGGGGTCGAGCGGCCCCTGCCCCGACACGAACAGCATGTTGCCGAAACGGATCGCCTGCGCGATCGGCGGCGGCCTTTGCAGATCGGTGAAGCCGGTGGTCGGCGCGTTGGCCGAACTGACGAATTGCTTGGGCAAGACCGCCTCCTTGCATGAACCCGATGGAATTCAGGTTGTCTTCTTCGCTTGCGCCAGCGCGTTCGGCATCACCGTGCCGCATTTCTTGCAGGTGCGCGCGTCCTCGTCCTCGAAGAAACGGGCGTAGGCCTTGGACACCGGATCGACGCGATAATCGCTGACCACGAAGGTTTCCTCGTGCAGGAAATTACCGCAGCTCTGGCAGTACCAGTGAAACTTGTCGACCTCGCCGGCATGGCGCTGCCGCTCCACGATCAGCGCGAACGCATCGGGCGGAAAGCGCGGCGAGTGCGGCACGCCCGGCGGCATCCAGTTGGTCGAGCCCTCGGGGATCACCGCGATCTCCTCCTTGCCCTCGGGGGTGCGGTAATGGAGATTCATCGTCCCCCGGATCATGTAGGTGACTTCGTCGCTGTCGTTGATGTGAAACTCGCTGCGGTATTCCCGGCCGCGCGCGACGAAGGCGAGCGAGCCGGGCTCCTGCCACAACACCTTGACGCGCTGGCCGCTGGCCGCGAGTTCGTCGGCGATTTCCTGAAGCTTGAGAACCGGGAGCTGTTGCATTTTGAGTCTCCTGTGAATTGCGAACCCTTGAAGCAGAACGCCGTGCCCTGCTTTCGCGTCAGCGGCCGCCGGCGCATCGGCGCGCTCGCGCGAAAGAGCGATTTATTCCATGCCGGACTGCCATATCCGCGCGATGGCCTCGCGGTCCAGGACGTCGCCGAACAGGAAGCGGACATTCATCAGCGTCGCATCATGCAGATCCGCAGTATGCGACGCCACGCAATCGCTCGCCAGCACGGCGTAAAAGCCCTTGCAGACCGCGTCGCGCAAGCTGCTCTCGACGCAGACATTGGTTTGCACGCCGGCAAACACCACCGTCCGCACGCCCTCGGCGCGGAGCCGCCGTTCGACCTCGCTGTCGGCGAAGGCGCTATAGCTGCTCTTTTCGATCACCGCTTCGCCTGGCGCGGGGCTGACGCCATAAAACGCGCCGCCCCAGCTGCCGGTGCCGCAGCAGACGACACGGCTCTTTTCCTGCTGCTTGACGCGCATGCCTTCGGGCAGGCGGTCCGGATCGTAATTGGCCTTGATCCAGTAAACCGGAACGCCGCGCGCGCGGGCCGCCTGCACCAGGGCCATGACCCGCGGCGCGACCGCGCGGCAGGCGCTGACATCCTTGCCGACGACCTTCTCGACGTACCCGGCCTCCGCGCAGAAATCGTTTTGCATGTCGATCACCATCACGGCCGTATGCGCCGGGGCGAGCCGCTTCTCGACCGTCTCCAACAGATCAGACGCCATCCCTGCTCCGCAAGCGTGATCGGGGCCTCCCCCGGCCGGATCGTCCCGTATCGTGAACCGCCGCGTCGAACAGCTTCGCTGATCCGCGTCGCCGGCGCATCCTCTCCGCCTCATCCGCGGACGGCAATAATTTATATAAATATGATGATTGAATAATATCGGTCAACATATATAAACGACGCCGCGAAACCGCCAGGAGGCTCCATGGGACAGATCGTCTTCGCCGCCGCCGCGCCCCATGCCCCCGCCATCGTCGGCCTGTTCGACCGCGCGCCGCCGGACTCCCAGAAGGTGGTGAAGGAAACCTACGCCGCGATCACTCGGGAATTGCTTGCCGCCAGACCCGACGTCCTGATCGTGTTCGCCAACGACCACCTCGCCAACAGCCGCATCACGCTCTATCCGGACTTTCTGATCGGCACGGCCGCGCGACACAGCGGCCCGCATGAATGGTTCCAGGAATGGATCGGCTGCCGCGACTATTCCGCCAAGGGCAATCCCGCGGTCGCCAAGGCGCTGTTCCAGGGCATGACGCGGCGCGGCATCCGGATGTCGACCCGCGACGAAAACCTGAAATTCGACGACAACATTTCCGTGCCGGTCGTGCTCACCGATCTCGACCGAACCGATATCACGCTGGTCCCGGTGTTGCAGAACTGCACGGTCCCCCCGTTTCCGGGGCCCGAGAAATGCTACGAGGTCGGCATCGCCTTACGGGATTTCATCGAACGGGATCTGCCCCAGGACATGCGTGTCGGCTTGTTCGGCTCGGGCGGGCTGAGCCATGAACCGGGCGGCGTGAAATACTACAAGATCGACGAGGCATTCGACCGCGCCTTTCTCGACCTGTGCGTCAGGAACGACCACAAGGCGCTGCTGAAGGACATCACCGTCGACCGGCTTGAGGCGGCCGGCATCGGCGGCACCGCCGAAGTGCTGTCGTGGTTTCCGGTGATGGCGGCGATCGGCGAGCGACCGGGGCGCTCGTTCGGTTACACCGGCTGGCCGAGTTTCCGCTGCGGGGTCGGCGGCGTGATCTGGGATCTCGATACAAGGCAGTGAGGACGCCATGGCCTGGGAAAAGTTCAATCCAAACCTCGCCGCTCATGATCTGGTCCAGGACATGAAGTGGGACCCGAAACTGCGCGAGGAATTCAAGCGCGATGAGGCCGCCGTGCTCGACCGCTACGCGATGATGCCGGAGGAGCGCAGGGCCATCGAGGCGCGCGACTTCCGCACCCTCTACGATCTCGGCATGCACCCCTATCTCGGCGGGCAACTGTCGCGTTTCATCTGGGGCAACGACGCCGGCAAGGGCGCCATCGAAGCCTCGAACAAGCTTGTCGCCTCGTTGCAAGGCCATAGCCGCGATATTCCGGACAGCTAATCCCGCAGCCGCACCATCAACGTTTCGTCGCATCGGCACCCGGCGCCGACGCATGGCGGCCTTGAATTCATCGCCGGACGTCGAAGATCCACGATTGCCATTTATGTCAGCCCATCGCATCGACATCCATCACCATACCTTGCCGCCCGCCTACATTGAGGCGATCGGCGACGCCCGCATCGGCGCGCTGCTGGTGTCAGGCAAGACCCCGGTATGGACGCCGCGGCATTCCATCGAGGCGATGGACCGCAACGGCATCGAAAGGGCCATTATGTCGCTTTCCGCGCCGAGCCCGTGGTTCGACGACGTCGGGAAAACCCGGTCATTGACGCGGCAATGCAACGAATACAACGCGCGGGCACGCGACGACCATCCGGGACGCTTCGGACTATTCGCGAGCCTGACCTTGCCGGATATCGAGGGCAGCCTGCGCGAAATCGCCTATGCGCTGGATGAGTTGAAGGCCGACGGCATCAGCCTTTTGACCAATTACAACGGCAAATATCCCGGCGAGCCCGAGTTCGCGCCGATCTTCGAGGAGCTCCATCGCCGCCACGCGATCGTGCACTTCCATCCCGCCGAAGCGCCGGACGACAATCCCCACCGCCTCCCCATTCCCGCCGCCACGCTGGATTTTCCGTTCGAAACCACCAGAGCCGTCACCAGCCTGCTGGTCCACGGCACCCTGGCGAAATCGCGCAACGTCCGCTTCATCTTCTCGCATGCCGGCGGGACGATTCCCTTCCTCGCCGAACGCATCGCGCGGCTGGAGATGCGCCCCGAGTTTCGCGCCAACATCCCCGACGGGGTAATGTTCGAGCTGAAGCGGCTGTATTTCGACACCGCTCTCTCCGCGAACGGCCTGATCTTCAGCGCGCTGCTGGAATTCGTCTCCCACGAGCAGATCCTGTTCGGCAGCGACTATCCCTACGCGCCCGAGGCGACCACGGCCGCGAGCGTCAAGGGCCTCGCCGGCCTCGGCCTGCCGCCGGACATTCTCCACGCCATCGAACGCACCAACGCGCTGCGATTGCTCAAGGTGACCGAGGCTGTCTAGGGTCATTTCCGTTCCGATGGAATCGGAACGGGGCTCTGTCCTCTATCTGGGTGTTTGGAGACATTTTCTCACCCGAGCCGGATTCTGCTTGGCCCGAAAATGCTTCGGGCCCTGATTCAACGAGGCACCGGCCGGACGCCTCACCGCCGCCCCAGTCGCATCAGACCTTGTCCGCGAACCAATAATCCCCGATAGTGCGCCCCGCCTCAGCCGGGCTTCGCGCGCTTCGGACCCGCACCGCCTGGAAACGAAAATGGGAATCGGATCATGTGCGCAACGCGCACGGTCCGGGCCGACAGAAAATCAGGCGCCGAGGATCGGTGCCCGCCGGGGCCGGCGTAGCACAGCGGTAGTGCAGCGGTTTTGTAATCGGAGGGCCTTGAGACTAAAAGGCGAGTCGGATCATGCGCTTAGGTCGTGGACGGTCCGGGCAAGTACCGAATAGGCACCGGAAATCGGTGCCCACCAGGGCCGGTGTAGCACAGCGGTAGTGCAGCGGTTTTGTAAACCGAAGGTCGGGAGTTCGATCCTCTCCACCGGCACCATTTCTCAGACTTCCGTTCCAACAACTTCAGGAAAAACTTGCCTGAAACGTCATTGCTGTGAGCGAAACATGAGCATCCAGGGGCGGGTAGAGCTCGAATGCTTTCGGTTCACGCGAAAAATTCCAAAGTCGGAACAAGCACCGTTCTGTACGTTTTTCTTCAGCGACAGCCAACTCGTTCCGCGTAATATGAAAGGGAGTACGCTCCCAACCGTTGGTTGTTTTGACCTCAATTAGTCGTCTCCGACCGTCGGGCGAAAAGCTCACAATATCATAACCCGCGCCGTCTCCGGTTTCCTTGGACACCCAACGTATCTGTCGCACAAGATCGTGACGGCCGGCGCTAGCTAATACAGCCCGCTCGTGCTCGATCACGCGCTCCTCCCCAGCCCGTCCAAGGATGCGATTACGCTCGTCGCGTGCTGCAACGTCGAACTTTCGAGCTATCTGCAGTGTCTGTTCCAACTCCGCCGGGGTTGCTTGGTTCGAAAGCGTAGGCGGGGCTCCAATCCATAAGATGGGCGGATCATCATGTAGTCCGCTTTGGTTAGGTTTGGTGGGTTTCCTATGCAACCAGTCCGGATTTTGCGTAAACCAGCGGATCACTGCGTCGACTAGCGAGAGCTGAAAGTGGAAAGCTGGCTTGAAGCCGGGTATCCAATCCTCGCCAAGCCCTTTTAGTACAGCACTGATGTTTTGATTCTTGAACTCGATCGACTTTCGTGAACGATCGAGTTCCTGCTGCATTTGCCGGTTGTGTTCGGCCTTGCTGTAGGCTCGACCCGCGGCGTCACTAGCAAGCATGGCGAAATAATCCGCAACGATTAGATCGTTCTCTATATCTGTCCAATGTCCTTTTGCCATTGCACCACGCTAGAAAGGGATCATTGTGGACTGACCATGACGTTCGACGCCAGCCAATAATAGAAAGACGGACTACGAGGGATTTTGTAGCAGTCCAGATTCCAACTATGTAGACAAAAATTCTGCAATACGTCTTTTCAAATCGGATCGACCAGCAATTTTCAACTCACATTCCCAGATTGTCAGACTCGACCATCTTTCTACATCGAGTTTGCCTACCGTCGCCGCGTCGCGTTCGACATTGCGGGCAATCTTTTTCTTCCAGTAATCGACGTTAGTGGCTGGCATCCGTGCGCCTCTTGCGCAGTCGTGCCCGTGCCAGAAGCAGCCATGAACGAAGATCACCTTGCGACGACTCGGAAAGACCAGATCAGGCTTTCCCGGTAAATCCGAGCGATGCAGCCGATATCGATACCCAAGCGAATGAACAAGCCGGCGAACTATCATCTCAGGGCGGGTGTCCTTGGATCGGACGGCCCGCATGACCCTTGACCGTTCAGCGTCAGTCGTCATCACCTTCCTTAGCCACGGAGGCAGCGCCGCCAAGCGCCTCGTAACGGCGGGTTGCTAGCCATTGCAATCGTTTGGCTTGAGTCTCCAGCACCCGGCGGAGGCCACCTTGAACTTTGCGTTCCGAAATTACTTGCGCCAACCGGGAGATAATCAGCGCACGTCTGGCGATCCTGAAATCAGGGTGCGATCGCAGCTCGTATACACGATCAGAGACGATCCGATGTCGAAATGAAGGTGGAATCTCAACGACCAGTGCTCCTGATGGAGGGTCTTTCTCATTCAAGATTGCCTTGAATTCCGATCCGTCCACGGCGCGCTGAGTAATCTGTCGCTCCAGCGCGTTCAGATACTCCTTTGCGGCCGCATCTTTCCCACCCGTTTCCTGAAACTGCGGCAGCGGCCACACTTCGATCTCGAAGACCTCGAACGGATCAAGGACCGACATCGCAACAGCGTCCGTTCGCTGGTTCGTCAGATGCCGTCGAATCCGTGTCCGAAGCATCTCGTTGGTCTGGCCAACGTAAATTGGTTCTCCATCGTAATCGAAGAACGCATAAACGCCCCACCGATAGTTGCCCACGCGAGACTTAGCGCCGGACGGGTCATCGAACGGCGAATCGAGAAATTTCGTTAGATTCGCGCGAAGATCTTCCGTCTCGAACGGAGGAAAATTCACATTATCCGGATTGCGCGCCGCCAAGTAGCCTCACACCCTTCTGATAGGCGTCATCTCCGATTCCTGCTGAACCCCGGACGCCCTACGAATCGTCGTCTGTCGAAGCATCTCGCTTCCCGTCGCCTCAATGCCAAAATCAACGAAGTTCACCTCGTCGCCTTGACCACCGAAGCACCGGTGAAATGCATCAAGCAATGTAACATCGGCAAGCTGTCGAGCCGAGACACGCGGACTGGTTTGATTGGGGATATTAGCTGGAAAAACATATATGCAAGGCGGCGGCGCTCGGAAAGGACCGATATTGGTCGTTCTGGTCGCGTCGGCGAGTTTGGGGCATGGCCTACCAAGGGTGCCGCAAACCATGTCCCAAATTACCACGCCGTCAACACGCTGGTCGCGAGCAATCATCTCGGCGCTCAGTCGCGTGTGTATGCCTGACCAAGCATTCCGCCGCGGGTTAGCGCCGATGTTCGTGCATAAACTCCAGATTACGAACTCGTCGGCGTCAGCCGGCCTCTCGAATATGTTTGTATTGTTGCCGTCGAGACAGCCTTTCAGGTCGATAACGGCTGTCCTATTATTTGGCAGTCGAACTCGATAATCGTTGCGATTTGCGCCCTCGGTGCGGTCCCAATCGGTGATGAAACCGCCGTCCTGCATGTGATTAAGAACGTGCTGGACAAACTCTCGCTTGGGGCTCGTCGTAGCGGAGAACTGCCCCCTAACGCGCTCAATCGCGCCGCGAAAAAGGCCGGAGTTGTAGAAGTCCCTCTCGTCCAACCCATGATCGCCTAGCCGATGCGCTTCGGTCTTCAAGCTCTCCGCGAATCGTTCAATCTGCTCCTTCAAGCCCTTGTTTTGCTGACAAGGGATGACCATCATGCCGCTTTCCACGCAACTTTTCGCTCAATACCGAGCAGCGGCTCAAACAAATGATGTGCGATATGGCGCACGACCGGCACGGCTACACCGTCACCCGTTAAGTGATATGCTTCGTTATAGTTCTTCGGCAGCTTGTAGTCGTCGGGCAGGCCCATAAGACGGGCTGTCTCCCGTGCAGAAATCAATCGCGAACGAACCTTATTGCCATCCACTACAATGATGACTTGACGGCTCGATCCCCCGGCAGGTGTACGAAGACACCCGGCCACATCATCGAAACGGACCTCTGCGCGTTGAACTTTCACACCCTCGTCATCATGACGCGTGCGTTTGTAAATACCCCCGACCATACGCCGGCCGGCACGCTTCGCTGCCTCAACCTTCGCCAAGTTGATCTCGGACATCATCGCGAGCACTTGGCGCGTCTCGGCTGCGGTATGCCATTCGACGCTAGCGGGTTTTTCTTCGATTAAATCAGCGAAAGTGGAATTCCGATGTGCGGGCGTCGGGACGTTCCACCAAAGCCAAGACTTTCGCGCTAACGCCGAGATCGCGTCATAAGCGCTGCGCAGGCCGCGCGTGTGAAATGGATTTATTGGGCCGGGCGATAGTAGCGTCTCGGGAACCTCCACATCCGCGCGGACGCCTATAACAAATAGACGAGAGCGGGATTGAGGAACGAACAGCGCAGCATCTATCACAACCGCGCCATAGCGATAGCCCGCTTTCACGAACGTATCGCAGATAGCCCGGAAGTCCTTGCCGCCGTGCGATGTCAGAGTGCCGCAAACATTTTCCAGCGCGATAATCTTTGGCGCACGGTCGGCGGCTATCAGGCCCTTCATGACATCCCAGAACGGATAGAACGTGCCGCTACGCTCACCCTTGAGACCGGCGCCGCCACCGGCCAAGGATAAATCCTGGCAAGGAAACGATCCCCAAACGAGATCGGGATGGCCGGGGAGGTCATCTGCCTTAATCAGCTTGATATCGCCTACCTTTAATTCCCCATCAGTTCCCCAGTTGGCTTGATATGTGAGGCCCTTCTTATGGTCGAAGTCGTTCGCGAACAGGCATGACCAGCCCGCGCCAAGACCGGCGCGCGCCATTCCTCCCCCTGCAAAAAACTCGAAAAAAGTGGGACTCATCATCTGCTCTCACCCTTTAAAGAGCATACACCACTAAACATGAAAATAAAAACAAAACGTGAACATTTGGGGTGCGCACAAAATTCGATGGCAGGTCAACCGGTTATGCGCACGTCAGGGCACGAAATGCTTTCTCCAGGCGCTTCATCCGCCATGCTTTCCGCCTGACGAACGATGCGCTGATAGAGATCGATCAAGAGGAAGCCTCAATCGGTCAATGCACCGAGCAGCCTGTCCGCCCTGACCAATTGGTCCTCGTTCAACCGGGACAGCTTGGTCTGAATCTTCGAGAGGATGCGGGTTCTCTCGCTGTCGGTCGTGACGATGAGACCGACGCCGAAGAACACCACCTCCGGCACATCCAGAATTTCCGACAGCTTCTCGACCGTCGTGAAGGACGGCGCGGCGATGCCTCGCTCGATCTTGCTGACCATCTCCGTCGAGAGCGACGCCTTCTCGGCGAGCTGCGCCTGAGTCAGGTGTTTCGCTTTCCGGTGATGTCGCAGGTTCGTTCCGAAAACGGTCGCCAGTGACACGTCGTACCTCCGAGCATGAAACTCGGAGGGCGCCGCCCCTAAGCGAAGGGAGGTATGTTGCGATTATGTCGTAACTAGCAATATAAATACGATTGTTGTCATAATCGTCCGGTAGATGCGAAAATGGGCGACTGGTTCTGGACCGGCCTCAAATGGCTGGCGGTGGCGATTGCGGTGTCGCCTATTCTGATCGGCATCGGCTGGGCAGTCGTCGAGGGATCGATTCTACCCCGGTTCATCCCGCGCGAAGACATCGAAGGATTGGCCGATGACATCATACGTCGATACCCGGCAGACCCTGAAGAAGCGGCGTTCATCGAGGAGCACGCCGCCTGGCATCGCAGCGAAGATTACGAGCAAGGGAAATGGCGCAGGGTCAGAAAGGCAATTCGCCGGCGGCTGCTCGCAGGCGAAACGCCGCCGGCCTGACATTCTTCATGCCTGCTTCTTTCGCCGGCCCGATATGGCGTCTCCGCGCTTTCGCATCTGGCTCGCGTACCACCTCATGGACTTCTCGCTGGCGGTGGCCCCCTCGATCTGCCGGTTGACCTCCTCGGCGATGCGCCGGTAGGTCCAGTCCGGATGCTCGACGATCAGCCGTTCGGCGAGCCTACCGATGCCGCGTCCACGGCTCGATGCGGTGGTCGGTGGCTGCTTCGACGCGCCCGGGCCTGATCGAGCCGAGCCGAACGGCGTCGATGGCTTCGACGGCCACCGGAACGTGTCCGGGTCGAGCTTGTACTTGGCGACGAGTTCCTCGGCTTTCTCGAACGCGGCGGCGGCCTCGCCCGGAGTGCAGCCGTTGGCCTCGGTCTTGTCCAGCAGCGCCTCAATGCGCCGCTTGACCAGCGGCAGTTCCCTCGCGGTCGGTTTCTTCGTCTTGGTCATGGTCCTGTCTCCCGGCGGCGGGATGCCGCAGGGATCATGCTGTCGCGTTCGGGGGAGTCCGCGAGCCGGCCGCCAGCAAAGAAATTCTTGAAATCAAGGGGCTCGCGGAGGCCGAACGACGCGACACGATGGAAGGAGAAAAGTCGAAGGAGACAAAGAATGGCAACCGCGAAGACCTACTATGCCGTGATCGCGACCGGCCAGGGGACACCAATCGACGATGCCCGCGACCGCCTCCGCGCAATGCTCGGCACACCGCCGACCTTCCGGATGCTGTCGTACACAGTGAAGCCGTCCGGCATCGTCACTCACCATGTCGCGGAGGTACGGTTCGTCACCGATGCCGACGAAGACCGTCTCGACCTGATCGAGGCGGCCGAGATTGAGGGCTGAGTCGCAAAGGAGCCGCCGCCCCTTCGCTTCCGTCAGTGGTAATCGATCGGCTCGATGCGGGAGAGCCGATTGAGGTCTTCCTCCCATATGTCGCTCCGACGATAGACCGTCGTGGTTCTGCTGCGCACAGGGATGTAGCCGAGTAGCAGAAGGATGCCGGCCGTGGTCAGCTTCGTCTCGGAGCCGTAGTCGCGCAGCAACGCGGCATCAACCGGAATATCCCACCATGTGCTCGGACCAGAATCGCAGGCGTCAAACATCACCTGCGGCATGTGCAGGCGGCAGTAGGCGTTGAACAGCGTCAGCCGGTTGCGGCCGGCGAGTCTGCGCCTCGCCTCGGCGTAGCGCGCGCCGAAGTCGGGATCGCGCTTGCGGTGGTCGTGGATCGTAGCGACCGACACGCCGGTAGCCTTCGACGCCACCTTCGGCGATCCTGTCCTGGCCACGACCTCGATCACGCGCTCCGCGATGACGGACGACCACTTGCGATCCATCGAAGGACGACGGACTTCTCTTAGTTCATTCATTCTTGCCGCTTTCGCCATGATCCACCCATTGATTGCTTGCAATCGTGCGGCATGCGGGGTGTGCGGAGAGCCATTGATATTCGCGAAACGCTATTTGCCCTTCTTGGCTTCAAGAGTTGCGATTATGAAGGCGGACATCGCCCCTGCGAGATTGACCGCGAGTTCGGCATGCCTTGGCAGCGGTCGAACAGCATTTCGACCCTGGCCGTGCGCATCGCCAACCCGGTTTCTAATGTTCGCCAGGGTATTCACGATTGTCTGGCAAGCCCCCAGGATCGACTTGAAAGCCTCCTCCTGGTGCTGGCTTGGGGCCAGATTCAGTTTTTCAGCGGCCATGCGCCATAGCTTCGGAAGGTCATCGTCCTTCGAATAGACGCCCTGTGTATCGTCCAGAACATGCTTGCAAACGCTCTCAACCAGGCTCCTAGCAGCGGTGATCGCACCTTCTGGGTCGGCCATTCTTCTGTCGAGGGCCTTTTGCCAGACAGCTTGCACATGCTCGGGATCGTAGGCTTCAAGTGTCCCTGTAATAGTTTGCAGCCCCGGAGCACGCTGCTTCGCCTCAAGGTAGTCAATGAGAGGCCGAAACGCCGACCAGATGATGTTGCGGCGCTCCTGATATGTCGATGCAGCGTATTTTATGTGTCCCCAAAATTGGCCTGCATCTGAGCAACGTCGAACAAAGTCGGGAAACTTCGGCAGGCATTCGGCATCGGCCATGATGAGCGAACGAAGTTCTCTATACTCAGCATCCTGGAAGCTGCCGCCGGTCGCACATGCAATCAATCCATTTTGGAAGCGCATGACGATGTCGAGCATGCTTTCGTCGAGCCGAGCCAACGGATCGTCGTCCTCGTCGAAATGCCGAGGATCGACATCGATCACCAGGTCCGTATCGCGCAGGCGAACGCCGACATTCCTGCCCGTCGCCATGCGCGCCTTCGCCTTGTCGAGCGAGAGCGCAGGCATCGAAGGCCAACCCTTTGCCACAGGCGCCTTGCCCTCGATCGGGATCAGGTCGTGACCGGCAATCGCATGGGAGTCGAGCGCCGCCAGATCGTGCTTCGACGGCGTCTCGGAAGCCACAACGGCAGCATCCTCAACATTGTCGAAGTCGAACGCGACAGCCTTCTCCAAAGCTCCTGCGGGCGCGCCGATCCCCTCGGCGCGCTCGTTTGCATTTTCCATGAGATCGCTCATCGACCGTCCTCCCCGCGCACGAAGGCGTCGAGGTCGTCGACGTGGTAGCGAACGACCTTGCCGTGGACGATGTGATAGCGCGGCCCGGTGCCGAGCGAGCGCCAGACCCGCAGGGTTCCAGGCGTGGACGAGAGATAGGCGGCGGCAGCGTCCGTGTCGTACCAGGGACTGCTGCGGTGGGCATCGAGCACGCGGCGCATGGCGTCCTCGACATCTTCCTTCGTAAGGGTTGCCTGCATGGCAAAGACCTCCTTTGGGCCGGACGGCAGCGCCGCCGGGCCGGTTTCAGACATGGTTTCTGTCTGAGGAGGACCGGGCTTCCCCGGTCACGCGCTTCGCCGTTTCGGCTCCTCGAAAAGCGCGCGTCGTCTAATAATCACCGATCAAGAGCAAAGAGGACTATCATTATCGCTCCTCGTCGCGAGGGGGCTTGACAGCGGGCAGAAGCCTGTCCGCCGCCCGCTCGGCCACCTTGTCCATCAGCCATGGGGGGACGCGCTTCTTGCGCCTGCCGCCCCGGACGAAGGCGTCGAGGTCGTCGACATGGTAGCGGATGAGCTGGCCGTTCACGGTGTAGAAGCGCGGGCCTTCGCCCTTCGAGCGCCAGCCCTTCAGCGTTCCCGGCTCGCGGCGCAGGTAGGCGGCGGCCGCCTCGGTGTCGAACCATGGCGTGAACCAGTGCGTGTCGAGATACCACCGGACGACGGCCTCGACATCCTCCATGGTGACGCGGCCCTGCTTCTTCGCTGGCCTCTGACGCTGCAAGGGAACAGGCGCGTGCGGCCTCGGGCGCGGGCCTTTGCCGTTACGCGGCATCGCGATCCTCCGGCAGCAGCAGGGTCGTCTTGCGGGCAGCGACGATCCGGTTCTCCAGCGCCTGCGCGTGCGGCCGCAGGTGCTCGACGAGGTGCTCGGCATGGACGTATCCGCCGGACGCACCCGGAAGGCGCTGGCCGAGAAGGAGCGCGCTTTCGGCATAGGGCACGCCTGCGGCGATATACATGGTGCGGGCATGGTGGCGGTATTCGTGCGGGCTCAGCAGGCCACGCTTGCGCTCCTTCGGCTCGGTGGTGCAGCCCTTGCCGGAGAGCGGCGAAGGCCAGAGCCATGGATTGTCGAGGGGAAGGTCGTCCTCCAGGCGCTCGCGGATCATCGTCCGCAAAAAGCTGCCCATTGGAAACAGCATCCGTCCGCCGGTCTTCATATGGTTGAAGATCAGCACGCCGCGATCGAGGTCCACGTCCTTGCGCTTGACGTTGAGGATCGAGGAGCGTCGTGCGCCGGTCAGCAGCATGGCCCGGTGCAGGTCGCGCCGGATCGGCGGCAGCGCCTCCGTCTTCTCCCACCACTCGGCAAGGTCAATCTCATCCACCTGCCGGCTCTTGCCTACGGGCAGGCGAAGGAACGCGACGGGATTGGAAGTCAGCGTCTCGTCGATGCGCAGCGCCGTGTTGACGACGGCCCGCAAGGTCCGCATCACGCCGGTCGCGGTCGGCTGGCCCTTAGACTCGCAGGTGCTGGTAGATGTCCCGTACCTCGGAGCGCGAAAGATCGGCCACGGCCCGGTTCTTGTAGCGTCCGAGATAGTGCTCGATGTTGTATTTGTAGCTTTCGACGGTCACATCGCGCAGAGGCTTCTCCTTCAAATGCTCGTCGAGCGCCTAAAGAAGCGTGATGCCGGTCTCCCGCGCCTTCGCGGTCGGATCGACGCCGGACTGTATCTGCGACATGATCGCCCGCGCGCGGTTGCGCGTGACGCTTGCCGATCAGGCGATCGGGGGCGCTGCCGTGGCGCGCACCGGCTGGCCTTGAGCGGCGGGACACCCTTGGACGCCGCCCGCGTCGGAATGGCCCCTTGCTCGAAGGCTTCCGCGTCGGCATCGCGCCAAGTGCGCGCCGTCATCCGCTGGATGCTGGCAGACAGTTCCGCCGACACCTTCAGGGGCGCGCTCATTGCTCGCCCCCGCCAATCAGGCCGAGTTCACAGGCCCGCCGATCGGCGAGAACAAGCGCGCCAGCCAGAGCCGACAGATGCGACAACGAGAGGGTGATGCCGGTCTTATCCGGCTTCAAGCCGTCGCCGTCGCGATACCAGACGCGAACGTTGACGGTGTGGCGACCGTTGTATTGATCGAGCGCAACCCGGATGACTTCCCGCTTGTTGCGGTCCCATTCGGCGATGATGATCGGGAACGAGAAAGGAACACCGTTCGGGACTTTTTCGGGATTTTTGGTGCCAAGTCCAGCACCTCGTATCCCAAATGTTCCGACTTTACCGCGTAACCGATTTATGGTCGGCGCATATTTCTCTTTATTTTCATAGGGTTTAATGGTCGGAGCGGCGGGATTTGAACCCACGACCCCTAGTCCCCCAGACTAGTGCGCTAACCGGGCTGCGCCACGCTCCGTGCCATTGGCCCCGTTCCTCTAGCCGCGATCCGGCTCTGGCGCAAGCAGCCTGGCGATCGATTTGTGAGGCGCGGTGTCAGACTATCCGCCGCCATCGCCGCGCGCGCCGTCATTCAGCGCCCCGTCGAGCAAGCGACGGCAGGCGATCAATTCGGCCAGCACCGCGCGCAGCCGATCGCGGTCGAGCCGGCGCGGCGCGGCGAGCGGGCCGGCCGCGACGCCATGGCCGGCCGGCGGGTCCGGCGCGTGGCGCGTGTCATATTCGCGGCGCGGTGGCGCGGCCAGTTCGGGTTCGCGGCGCGGCGCCGGCTCGCCTTGCGCGAGCGCCTCCTCATCGTCGGCGCCCTCGTCGTCGTCAACGGCGCCGCCCGCCATATCGCGCGGCGCCTCGTCGCGGTCATCGTCATCGGCCGCGGCCGGCTCGATCGGGCCGAATGCCACCGTCGCGCTCGCGGTCAAATCCTGAACCGACCCGACGCCGTGCGCCTTCAGGATCCGCTGCACGCCGCGGATGGTATAGCCCTCCCCGTACAACAGGCGGCGGATGCCGCGCAGCAGATCGACGTCATCGGGGCGGTAGTAGCGGCGGCCGCCGCTGCGCTTCATCGGCTTGATCTGCGGAAAGCGCGTTTCCCAGAAGCGCAGAACGTGCTGCGGAACTTCAAGCTCCTCCGCCACCTCGCTGATGGTGCGGAATGCATCCGGCGCCTTGTCCAAACGCACGCTCCCTGTGCTCGATGGTGATGCGACTCTCGCGTCGCGGCGCGCTTCACAAACTATCGCAACGGCCGTGCGATGAAAAGCAGGACCGGGATGTCAGACAGGCAAACGCAAGTCGCGCGACCCGCGCAACGCTACTCGCTGCTATCGGCGCCGTTCCCCGCGCCGCCGGCATTGATGCGCTGCTTGAGGATCGCCGACGGCTTGAACACCATCACCCGGCGCGGCGAGATCGGCACCTCGGTTCCGGTCTTCGGATTGCGGCCGATGCGCTCGCCCTTCTTGCGCACCATGAAGGAACCGAACGACGACAGCTTGACGGTCTCGCCTTTCTCCAGGCAGCCGGTGATTTCCTTCAGCACCAGCTCAACGAACGCCGACGATTCCGTGCGCGACAACCCGACCTTTTGGTAGACGGCTTCGCACAAATCGACCCGTGTGACGGTTTTGCCAGTTCCAGCCATCGCCTGCCCCAACTCCCGGCGGAAATTTTGCAACGGAAACTATGAGCTTAGTGCGCCCCGGTCAACAGCGCACATCGATACAGCCGCATTTAGATCGCATCGCTCCGAGATCGACGCGAAGGGCGCGCCTCACCAGCGCAGCAGCGCGGAACCCCAGGTGAATCCGCCGCCCATCGCTTCGAGCATGACGAGATCGCCGCGCTTGATGCGGCCGTCATGGACAGCGGTATCGAGCGCCAGCGGAATGGATGCCGCCGAGGTGTTGCCGTGCCGATCCACCGTCAGCACCACCTTCTGCGGCGCGATGTGCAGCTTGTGCGCCGAGGCGTCGATGATGCGCTTGTTGGCCTGGTGCGGAACGAACCAGTCGATGTCCGCAGCCGAGGTGCCGGTGGCCTCGAAAGCGGCGACGATCACGTCGGTAATCATGCCGACCGCATGCTTGAACACCTCGCGGCCTTCCATCCGCAGATGGCCCACGGTCTGCGTCGTCGAGGGGCCGCCGTCGACGAACAGTTTCGTCTTGTGGCTGCCGTCGGAGCGCAGATGCGTCGTCAGCACGCCGCGGTCGGATGACAGGCCCGGCTGCTCCTGCGCTTCCAGCACGATGGCGCCGGCGCCGTCGCCGAACAACACGCAGGTGCCGCGATCGCTCCAGTCGAGAATGCGCGAGAAGGTTTCGGCGCCGATCACCAGCACGCGCTTGAACGCGCCGCTGCGCAGGAAGTTGTCAGCCGTCGCCAGCGCGAAGATGAAACCGGAACAAACCGCCTGAAGATCGAACGCGGCGCCGTGATGGATGCCGAGACCGTGCTGCACGGCGACCGCCGTCGCGGGAAACGTGTTGTCGGGCGTCGAGGTCGCCAGCACGATCAGGTCGATCGATTGCGCGTCGACGCCGGCGTCGGCGAGCGCCGCCTTCGCCGCGTTGATCGCGAGGTGCGAGGTGAACTCGCCCTCCGCCGCGACATGACGTTCGCGAATGCCGGTGCGCTGCACGATCCATTCGTCCGAGGTGTCGATCCTGGCGGCCAGGTCGGCATTGGTCAGCACCTGTTTCGGCAAATAGGAGCCGCAGCCCAACACAACCGAACGTATGGCAGTCACGAAACAGCCTCCTGCGCAGTCGGCGCGCCAACGAGCGGGCTGCCATCGCGGTTGAGCATCTGGTTGATCTTGGTGAGGAGATCGTAGCGGACCATTTCATAGCCAACATCGACGGCATAGGCAAAGCCTTCGGCGTCGGTGCCGCCATGGCTCTTGACCACGACCCCGTTGAGCCCGAGAAACACGCCGCCATTGGACTTGCCGGGATCGAGCTTGTCGCGCAACGCCTTGAAGGCGTCGCGCGCCAGCAGATAGCCGAGCTTGGCGCGCCACGTCTTGGTCAGCGCCGCGCGCAGGAAATCGCTCATCTGCCGCGCGGTTCCCTCGGCGGCCTTGAGCGCGATGTTGCCGCAAAATCCCTCGGTGACGATGACGTCGGCGTCGCCGCGGCCGATACCGTTACCCTCCACGAAGCCGATGAATTCGAATTGCGGCGCCTTCATCGCCCGCAGCAGTTCCGCCGCCTCGCGAATTTCCTCGCCGCCCTTGACCTCCTCGACGCCGATATTGAGCAACCCGACGGTAGGCCGTTCGATGTCGAACAGCACCCGCGCCATGGCGCTGCCCATCACCGCCAGCGCCATCAGATGGTGGGCGTCGCCGCCGATGGTGGCGCCGAGATCGAGCACCACCGAATCGCCGCGCGCGGTCGGCCACACCGCCGCGATCGCCGGCCGGTCGACCCCCGGCAGCGTCCTCAGGTTGAAGCGCGACATCGCCATCAGCGCCCCGGTATTGCCGGCCGAGACCGCGACATCGGCGTCGCCCTTGCGCACCGCGTCGATGGTCAGCCACATCGAGGAATTCTTCCGGCCTCGGCGCAGCGCCTGGCTGGGCTTATCCTTCATGCTGACGGCGACGTCGGTATGGATCACATGCGAAGCCGCCTTGAGCGCCGGATAGGCCGCAAGCTGCGCCGCAATGGCGGCGCTGTCGCCGAACAGCAGGAATTCGCTGTCGGGGTGCCGGGACAGCGAGATGGCCGCTCCGGGAACCACGACGGACGGACCGACGTCGCCGCCCATGGCGTCAAGCGCAATTCGAACTTTCTTCGCCATGTCAGTTCCGGAAACCGTACCTTTCGCGAACCGCGTCCGCGCGACAGCAGCGATGCTCACCCTGGCCGCGCGTCGCGCCGGCGCATCGCGCGCCGTGCCGCACACTTTATCAAGTGCGACGATAGCCTGTCACGACTTCATACAACATCTTGCTCCGGCGCGCGAAAACCGGAATGTTTTGAGAGAAGTGGACCGCGCGACGCGGCCCAATCGGCGCTAGGCGGGCGGTTTTCCCTTTTGTTGCAGGGCTTTCAGCGCGGCGAAGGGGTGGTCTTCGGGATCGACGGCGGCCGCTGGCGGCTCGAAAACCGCGTCCGGCCGGCGCGGATAGGGATCTATCCCTAGAAAAAGCGCATCGGTGGCCACCCGGCCGAGATCGATCAGGCCGCCCACGATCGGCTCGGGCGGATCGGGAATCTCGTCGGAGTCGGCATCGTCGTCGATCATGGCCGCCAGTCGCGGAATCTCCGCCTCGGGGGCGAAGACCAGATCGACCGGCTCGTCGATGGCATTCTCCACCGCATCGAGCGTCACCACGCAGGTCTGTCCCACCCGCGCCGTGACGTGGCCCGTGACCGCCACCTTGCCACCGCCCGCATGCGTCAGTTCGAAGGCGGCCGCGGCCCGGCTCACCTCGCGCAAGCCGGCCATCGCGGCCAGCGCCGCGCGCTCGTCCGCTGTGGCCTCGAACGTCACCCGCAAGCCGGTCTCCGGGATCTGCGCGACATTGACCGAATGCCGCCAGGGATCGGAAGCGGAAGATGGTGCGGGATGAACCATGGCGTCATTCCTCATTGCGGATCGAGCGCGGCGAACGGTCGCGGCCCAGCCTTGAGCGCGGCGACATCAACACGCGCCAGCGCCGCGACCGACGTCTCGACATAAGCGGCCAGCCGCCGCGCGTCCTCGGGATCGCGGCCATTATATACGTTCTTGTCGAGCGCGCGCGCCAGGGCCTCGCCGCCATCGGCGAGCGCCGCGTCATAAGCCGCCGCGCGGCCGTAAAAGGCTTCGCCGAACGCCTGCATCCGCTTGGGCACGACGATGTCTCCCACGCCCATTTCGCGCAGGTTGGCGTCCATGTCGCCGCAAAAGTGATCGAACAGCCCCTGCGCCAGCTTTGCCGAATCGCCGACCGTCCCGAGACGGCGCAGCACCATCCACAAATGCAGCACCACCAGATCGAAACGGCCATCGACGGTGTCGGGAACGCCCAAGTCCGCATAGAACGCCGGCTCTCGCGCCTGCGCCACGATCATGCCATAGATCGTGCCGATGGTGCCTTCCGAACCGGGACGGGATCGGTCAAAGGGTTTGAACGGCCAGATCATCGTCTTGGATTCCACATATCGACGCCGGGGATGCGCACCTGCCTTGAAATCACCGGTTCAGCCCGGTACGTCAATGGCTTGCATGAAGCAACCTCCGCGAGGCGGGAGTCTGCTTCAATTTCGCTAAACCAGATTCCTCGCTTATCTTTTTGATTGAGCATGATCTTGTCCGAAAACCGGCTGCCAGCTTTCGGAATCATGCTTCAGGGGACGGGGCTCGCTTCCGCATGACAAGTTGCAATCGGACTCTGGGAATGCGCGGCCGCGCGGCCCGCTGGCGCGGTCTCGGTGCGGCTATCGCCATCGCGGTCGCCGGCGCCGGCCTCGGCGGCTGCGCGGGCGAGCAGTACCAGAAGGGTTATATCCTGCCGGAGGGCGCGCTGGAGCAAATTCCGATCGGCGCCAGCCAGGATCAGGTGCTGATCGTGATGGGAACCCCTTCCACCGTCGCCACCCTCAACGGCGAGGTGTTCTACTACATCTCGCAGCGCGCCGAACGTAAGGTCGCGTTCATGCCGCAGCATGTCACCGACCAGCGCGTCATCGCGATCTACTTCGACAAGAACCGTCAGGTCGAGCGGCTGGCCAATTACGGCATGAAAGACGGCAAGATTTTCGACTTCATCAGCCGCACCACCGCCAGCGGCGGTCAGGAAATCAGCTATCTGGCGCCGCTGTTCCGGCTGATCGGCGGCAAATAGAGCCGCCGACGATCTTCAACGGCTTTCTCAACACCGTCTGTCAACACCCTCGGTAAAAAGAAAAACCCCGCGGCGTCAACCGCGGGGTTTTGTTTCGGATCAATTCGGAGGCGTCATTGCCGGGCTTGACCCGGCAATCCCTCCTCCTTTTCCAGAGGATGGATGCCCGGATCAGGTCCGGGCATGACGGCGGATGATTCCGTCAAAATCCGAAAGACCTCAATGCGCGAGGATCGCCAGCAGCAGCAACGCCACGATGTTGGTGATTTTAATCATCGGGTTGACGGCGGGGCCCGCCGTGTCCTTGTAGGGGTCGCCGACGGTGTCGCCGGTCACCGCCGCCTTGTGGGCGTCCGAGCCCTTGCCGCCGTGGTGGCCGTCCTCGATGTACTTCTTGGCATTGTCCCACGCGCCGCCGCCCGAGGTCATCGAGATCGCGACGAACAGGCCGGTGACGATGACGCCGAGCAGCATCGCGCCGACCGCCGAGAACGCCGCCGACTTGCCGGCCGCGCCGCCGCCGGCGATGAAGTAGATCAGGAAGTAGACGACGATCGGCGACAGCACCGGCAGCAGCGACGGGACGATCATTTCCTTGATCGCCGCCTTGGTCAGCAGGTCCACGGCCTTGCCGTAGTCCGGCTTGTCGGTGCCCTTCATGATGCCCGGCTTGGCGCGGAACTGACGCCGCACTTCCTCGACGATCGCGCCGGCCGCGCGGCCGACCGCGGTCATGCCCATCGCGCCAAACAGGTACGGCAGCAGGCCGCCGAACAGCAGGCCGACCACGACGTAGGGGTTGTTCAGCGAGAAGTCGGGCGCGACACCCTGGAAGTACGGGTGCTTGGCCGGGTCGGCGACGAAGAACTTGAGGTCTTCGTTGTAGGCCGCGAACAGCACCAGCGCGCCGAGACCGGCGGAGCCGATGGCGTAGCCCTTGGTCACCGCCTTGGTGGTGTTGCCGACGGCGTCGAGCGCGTCGGTGGACTTGCGCACTTCCTTCGGCAGGCCGGCCATTTCGGCGATGCCGCCGGCGTTGTCGGTGACCGGACCGAAGGCGTCGAGCGCGACGATCATGCCGGCCAGCGCCAGCATGGTGGTGGTGGCGATGGCGATGCCGAACAGGCCGGCGAGGCTGTAGGTCACCAGGATGCCGGCGATGATGACGATCGCGGGCAGCGCGGTCGCTTCCATCGAGATCGCCAGACCCTGGATGACGTTGGTGCCGTGACCGGTGACCGACGCCTGGGCGATCGACTTCACCGGGCGATAGTCGGTGCCGGTGTAGTATTCGGTGATCCAGATAATCAGCCCGGTGACGATGAGGCCGACCACGCCGCATTCGAACAGCGCCGTGCCGGTGTAGGAGACGCCGGCGAGCGCGCCCCAGCCGACCAGCCAGTTGATGGCGATGGCGAGCCCCGCCAGCGACAGCACGCCGGTGGCGATCAGGCCCTTGTACAGCGCGCCCATGATCGACTGCGAGGAGCCGAGCTTGACGAAGAAAGTGCCGATGATCGAGGTGATGATGCAGACGCCGCCGATGGCGAGCGGCAGGGTCATCATGTTCACCAGCAGCGGCGAGGTGGCGAAGAAGATCGCCGCCAGGACCATGGTGGCGACCGCGGTCACCGCATAGGTCTCGAACAGGTCGGCGGCCATGCCGGCGCAGTCGCCGACGTTGTCGCCGACGTTGTCGGCGATGGTCGCCGGGTTGCGCGGATCGTCTTCCGGAATGCCGGCCTCGACCTTGCCGACGAGGTCGCCGCCGACGTCGGCGCCCTTGGTGAAGATGCCGCCGCCGAGACGGGCGAAGATCGAGATCAGCGACGCGCCGAAGCCGAGCGCCACCATGGCGTCGACCACGATGCGGCTGTTGGCGGGATGCCCGGCGATCTGGGTCAGATAGCCGAAATACAGGGTGACGCCGAGCAGCGCCAGGCCGGCCACCAGCATGCCGGTAATCGCGCCGGCCTTGAACGCCAGTTCGAGGCCGCCGGCCAGCGACTTGGTGGCCGCCTGCGCGGTGCGCACGTTGGCGCGAACCGAGACGTTC
Source organism: Xanthobacteraceae bacterium (assembly GCA_023954195.1). Classification (GTDB taxonomy): domain Bacteria; phylum Pseudomonadota; class Alphaproteobacteria; order Rhizobiales; family Xanthobacteraceae; genus 62-47. Next base: position 934,454 of record JAMLIK010000002.1, on the reverse strand, counting down.
ATGCCGATGAATCCGGCGGCGCCGGAGAGGATGGCGCCGATAGCGAAGCCGATCGCGACGAGGACGCCGAGGAAATAGGCCAGCAGGGCGAAGATGACGATGCCGACGATGCCGATCGTGGTGTATTGCCGCCGCAGGTAGGCCTGCGCGCCTTCGCGCACCGCGCCGGCGATTTCCTGCATCCGCGCGTTGCCGGCGTCAGCCCCCAGGACCGACGTGGTCGCCCAGATGGCGTAAACGATCGAAAGTGCTCCGCAGAGCACGATCACCCATAATGCTGTCATTGAAGTGCCTCAGATTCTGTAGTTGCCCCGAATTGCGTCCATGGCCGCCATTGCGGCGGAACGCGCAAGAAAACCCGCTCTGCCCAAAGAGCCGGCTCAAATCGGGCGCGACCATGCCAAAATCGCGACGGCCGCGCAACGATACCAAGGCCGCAAGCAAAGGTTTTTTAAAGGATTTCTGAACCGTGCCGAATAGGGCACAGGTCGGCCGGAAACCGGCGGAACGGCTAAAGCGCTTTCATTTTTGATGCAAACGTCATCGCCGGGCTTGACCCGGCAATCCATCATTTTTGAAAAAGATGGATGCGCGGATCAAGTCCGCGCATGACGCCCTATAGATAGTTCCGCCAAAAGCGGAAAGCCCCTAAAAATGACTGTAGGACCGCCGTTCGAGCCGGATCTCGCGGCCGCTCGCGTCGCGCAGTTCCACAGCCCCCTGCCCGGCGATGACGCGGCCGATCACGCTGACCGGCGCGCCGGCCTCCCGCGCGGCGACCTGGAAAGCCGCGAGCCGGTCTTCCGGCATCGCGCAGAGAATCTCGTAGTCGTCGCCGCCCGACACCAGCCGCCCGATCAGCGCCGCGTCCCGTGACAGCCAGGCGCGCGCCGGCGCGGACAACGGCACAGCGGCCGCCTCGACCACCGCCGAGACGCCGGAGGCGCGGCACAGCTTGGCGAGATCGCCCATCAAGCCGTCGGACACGTCCATCGCGGCGCTGGCGTGAACGCGGACCGCCCGCGCCAGCGCGAGACGCGGCTGCGGCACCCGGTAGCGCTCGACCAGCGTCGCGCGGGCGGCGGCGGCGAGGCCGGGCGAATCCGCGCCTTGCAGGAGCGCCAGCCCCAGCGTCGCGTCGCCGACGGTGCCGCTGACGATCAGGAGATCGCCGGGCCGCGCGCCGTCGCGCCGGACCATTTTGCCGGGCGGAACCCGCCCGAACGCGGTAATGGAAATCATCACGGGTCCCGGCGTCGACACGGTGTCGCCGCCGAGCAGCGGGCAGTTGAACAGGCGGGCATCCTCCCCCAGCGCGGCGGCGAACGGCGTAAGCCATGCCACATCGGGCGCGCGCAAGGCGAGCGTCAGCACGAAGCCGGCGGGCTCGGCGCCCTTGGCGGCGAGGTCGGACAGGTTCACCCGCAGCGCCTTGCGGGCCACGGTGTCCGGCGGATCGTCGGACAGGAAATGCACGCCCTCGACGACGGCGTCGACGGTGACGACCATGTCGTCGCCATGCCCTGGCAGGATCGCGGCGTCGTCGGAGAGCCCCAGCGCGCCGGGCGCAACCGCCAGCGGCTTGAAGTAGCGCGCGATCAGATCGTCTTCACCGGAGGACATGGTGCACGGTTCTCGTCATTGCGAGCAAAGCGAAGCAATCCAAGAGCCGCAAAGCAAGAGTGGATTGCTTCGTCGCTCCGCTCCTCGCAATGACGCCGAAAATTACCGCGAAAATTCGTCGCCGCGGAACTGGCGCGCGATCTGGTCCAGCACCGCGTTGACCATGCCGGTTTCGTCGCCCTCGACGAAGGCGTGCGCGACATCGACATATTCGGACACCACGACGCGCGCCGGAACGTCCTTGCGATGCTCAAGCTCGTAGGAGCCGGCCCGCAGCACCGCGCGCAAAATGGCGTCGATCCGCTTCAACGGCCAGCCGCGCGACAACGCGCCGTCGATCAGGGGATCGAGCTTGGCCTGATCGCGGACCACGCCGGCGACGACATCGCGAAAGAACGCGGCTTCGGCCGGCAAATACTGCTCGCCCTCGATCTCGTTGCCGATCCAATGGCTCTCGAACTCGGCGAACACGTCGTTGATGCCGGCCCCCGCCATGTCCATCTGGTACAGCGCCTGCACCGCCGCGAGCCGCGCCGCGCCGCGCCGGTTGGCTTTCCTGTCCTGCGGTTTGGCAGGATTGGGCTTGACCGGATTTTTCCTGATCTCGGCCATGGCGCTCACGCCTGACCGACGCGGCGCTTGAGGCGCAGCATCGCAAGCGCCGCGCGCGCGGCGTCGCCGCCCTTGTTGAGGTCACCGGGCCGCGCCCGCGCCCAGGCTTGCGCGTCGTTTTCGACGGTGAGAATGCCGTTGCCGAGCGCGATCCGGCGGTTGATCGACAGGTCCATCAGACCGCGCGAGGATTCCATCGAGACGATCTCGAAATGAAACGTCTCGCCGCGCACCACGCAGCCGAGCGCGACCGCCGCGTCGTACGGCTTGCCGGCTTTCTCGGCGGCATCGAAGGCGATGGCGATGGCGGCGGGAATTTCCAGCGCGCCGGGCACCGTGACCACGTCATGGCTGACGCCGGCGGCATCCAGCTCCACCACCGCGCCCTGCAACAGCGCGTCCTGAATGTCGTCGTAGAACCGCGCCTCGACGATCAGCGCGCGCGCGCCGCGCAGGTCGGTCCGGTCTGTCAGCGGGGCGCGTCGCGCGTCGGCCATGGGCAAATCCGATCAGAGATCAAGTCAATACTGACTTACAACGTCGCGGGTTGTAGTCGCTGGCCGGCATGAAGCCAAGCGCGAAGATGGCTACTTCATCTCCGTCAGCCGCGCGGCGTAGCGGGCCATCAGGTCGACTTCCAGGTTTATCTCGGAACCGGCCTGCCAGCCGCTCAGCGTGGTGACCGCCAGCGTGTGCGGAATAATCAGCACCGAGAAGCGTGTGTCCGCGACCGTGTTGACCGTCAGCGAGACGCCGTCGAGCGTCACCGAGCCCTTGGCGGCGATGAAACGGGCCAGATCGGGCGGCGCATCCAGTTCGAACCGCGCCATGTCCGGCAGATCGTCGCGGGCGACGATGCGCGCGATGCCATCGACGTGGCCGGCGACAATGTGGCCGCCGAGTTCGTCGCCGATCTTTAGCGCGCGTTCGAGGTTGAGCCGGGTGCCGGCCCGCCAGTGCCGCGCGGTGGTCATCCGCAGGGTTTCGGCGGCGGCATCGACGTCGAACCAGGTCCGCCCGGCCTCGACGCCGGAGGCGACCACGGTGAGGCAGACGCCGTTGCAGGCAATCGACGCGCCGTCGGCGATGGTCGCACGGTCGTAGCGGCACAGGATGCGCAGGCGATGCAACTGGCCCCGCGCGACCGGCGTGAGGCCGGCGATCTCGCCGACGTCGGTGATGATTCCGGTGAACATTCAGACTCGCTCGTAAATCGTCAGGGTATCCCGATCGAGGCTTTCGCTAGCACGAAGCCGGAACGACGGCGACCCGGTGATGGCGGTGAGCGGCAATGCGCCGAGCGCGGCCACGCCGTCGGCGCCGATCGTCCCCTCGCCGCGCAACAGCCAGATCTCGTCCACCAAGTCGGCCGCGACGAACGAGGCCGCGATGCGCGCCCCGCCCTCGACCAGCAGCCGGGTGACACCCTTGCCGGACAGCGTCCGCAGCACGCCGGCGAGATCGAGGCCGCCTTCGCCGGTCCGGACCCGCGACACTTGCGCCCCCGCCGCCCCCAGCTTCGCCGCCGCCGACGCTTCAGCCGTCTCCGACGTCATCACCCACAGCGGCGCCTCGCGCGCCGAATGCATCAGTTTGCCGTCGTCCGGCAGCCGCAGCGCGCGGTCCAGCACCACGCGCTTCGGCGAGCGCCGCGCCATGCCGGGCAGCCGGCAGGTCAGCAATGGATCGTCGGCGAGAGCCGTGCCGATGCCGATCAGGACCGCGTCGCATTGCGCGCGCAACAGATGCACCCGCGCCCGCGACGCCTCCCCGGTGATCGCCACCGGCCTGCCTCCGGCCGCGCCGATCTTGTCGTCCAGTGACACCGCCAGCTTGAGAATGACGTGCGGGCGGCCGTCGCGCACGCGGCGAAAATGCCCGGCATGGTCGCGCGCCGCGTCCTCGGCGCACGTCCCGACATCGACCGCGACGCCGGCGGCCCGCAGTTTCGCATGGCCCTGCCCGGCAACCAGCGGATTGGGATCCTCGATGGCGGAGACGACCCGCGCCAGGCCGGCCGCGATGATGGCGTCGGCGCAGGGCGGCGACTGGCCGGTATGCGAGCATGGCTCCAGCGTCACATAGAGCGTGGCGCCGCGCGCGTCCTCCCCGGCGCGCGCCAGCGCCTCCGGTTCGGCGTGCGGCCGGCCGCCCGGCTGCGTCCAGCCGCGCCCGACGATGACGCCGTCCTTGACGATAACCGCGCCGACCGCCGGATTGGGCGAGGTCAGGCCCAGGCCGCGACGGCCGAGCGCCAGCGCCAGTTGCATGAAGCGGCGATCACGCGCCTTGGCCTCGCGCGCCTTGTCGGCATACTGATCTTCCAGCAGCCGGAAGATCATTTGCTGGCCAGCGGAGCCCGCGGCTCGTCATCGCCGGACAGTTCGCCCAGCACGGTCTTGAAATCGCGCGCCTCGCGAAAATTGCGATAGACCGAGGCGAAGCGGACATAGGCGACGTCGTCGAGCTGGCGCAGATGCTCCATCACCGCCTCGCCGATGGTCTCCGAGGAGATTTCCGCCTCGCCCCCGCTCTCCAGCTCGCGCACGATGGCCGACACCATTTTCTCGACCCGCTCGGTTTCCACCGGGCGCTTGCGCAAGGCGATTTGCAGCGAGCGCACCAGCTTGTCGCGATCGAACGGCACGCGCCGCCCGTTGCGCTTGATGACCGTCAGTTCGCGCAACTGCACCCGCTCGAAGGTGGTGAAGCGGAAGTTGCAGGCCAGACAGACCCGCCGCCGCCGGATTACCGAGGACTCCTCGGTCGGCCGCGAGTCCTTCACCTGCGTATCGAGACTGTTGCAGCTTGGGCAGCGCATCGCTTCTTCCTATGCAACCGTCACCGCCCGCGATGACGAAAACACGCGCTATTGATAGATCGGGAAGCGGTCGGTCAGCGCCCTGACCTTTTTCTTCACCGCCGCCTCGACGCCGGGCGCGGCGCCGTCCGGCGACTGCGCCACCGCGTTGAGCACCTCGGCGATCAGGCCGCCGACCTCCTTGAACTCGGCGACGCCGAAGCCGCGCGTCGTGGCGGCCGGGGTGCCGAGCCGCAGGCCGGAGGTGACGAACGGCTTCTCGGGGTCGAACGGAATGCCGTTCTTGTTGCAGGTGAGCCCGGCGCGCACCAGCGCTTTCTCCGAGATGTTGCCCTTCAACCCCTTCGGCCGCAGGTCGACCAGCATCAGGTGATTGTCGGTGCCGCCGGAGACGATTTCGAAGCCATGGCCGCGCAGCGTTTCCGCCAGCGCCCGCGCGTTTTCGACCACATTCCGGGCGTAGATCTTGAAGTCCGGCTGCAACGCCTCCTTGAACGCCACCGCCTTGGCGGCGATGACGTGCATCAGGGGGCCGCCCTGCAAGCCGGGGAAGATCGCGGAGTTGAGCTTCTTGGCGATGTCCTCGTCGTTGCACAGGATCAACCCGCCGCGCGGACCGCGCAGCGACTTGTGCGTGGTGGTGGTGGTGACGTGCGCATGGGGCACCGGATTGGCATGAACGCCGCCGGCGACGAGACCGGCGAAATGCGCCATGTCGACCATGAAATAGGCGCCGACGCTGTCGGCGATCTCGCGGAATCGCTTGAAATCCCACGACCGCGAATAGGCCGAGCCGCCGGCGATAATCAGCTTCGGGCGGATCTGCTCGGCCTGCTTCGCCACCGCGTCCATATCGATGATCTGGTCCTCGCGGCGCACGGTATAGTGCGCCGGCTTGAACCACTTGCCGGACATGTTGACCGGCGCGCCGTGGGTGAGATGGCCGCCGGCGGCGAGATCGAGACCCATGAAGGTATCGCCCGGCTGCAACAGCGCCAGGAACACGGCCTGGTTCATCTGGCTGCCGGAGTTCGGCTGAACGTTGGCGAACTGCGCGCCGAACAGCTTTTTCGCCCGCTCGATGGCGAGGTTTTCGGCGACGTCCACCCACTCGCAGCCGCCATAATAGCGCTTGCCCGGATAGCCCTCCGCGTACTTGTTGGTCATCACCGAGCCCTGGGCCTCCAGCACGGCGCGGCTGACGATGTTTTCCGACGCGATCAGCTCGATCTCGTGGCGCTGGCGGCCGAGTTCGCCCTTGATCGCGGCGGCGATCTCCGGGTCGGCCTCGGTCAGCGGCGCGGTGAAAAACGTGTCGGGAGCGGAAGCGGCGGCGGATTGGGCGGAAGTCGTCATCGGCAATATCTCCACCGCCACAGCCTCTCGAACAAGGCGCGGGCGGTCCGGGAAAACGGGTCGGGTGGCCGGCGTCGCCTTACCACATCCGGCGCACCGCCGCCAAGGTTTTGCGGCTCGCCGGGCTTTGGTTGGGCCAGACAGCGCGGGCAACCGTCCCAGCGGCAACCCTCGTGCGCCAAGTGGGCGATGATGTGGGCGACCGTGTGGGCGACCCGCGCGGCGCAGGCGGCGCGCCCCCGCCCCCCGGATCGCTCAGAGCGCCATCTGCTTCACGCCGCATTCCTTGCAGGCATATTGCACGCGCGTCGCGCCCTTCGGGGCCGACACCTTGTTCTGCGCGCCGCATTTGCCGCAGGTCGCGACGATGCGGGTATCGCCCTGCTTCACTGTGACGCCCTTGCGCGTCATCGCCTCGCGCATCAGCCGCTCGGCTTCCTCGCGCATTGCCTGCTTGTCCATGCTCCTCCGTCTCCCATAGCGTTTTCGAGCGAAGTGGATACCGGTTCGCGTCAAGAAAACGCGTCAAAACAATAAACGAGAGCCTCGTTCCGATTTCATCGGAACGGAAATGGCTCTCGCGATCCGCGCCGCGCGCTGTTGTACGCCTGAATTCGGCCGCGCCAACAAAAAAACGCATCGGCTCCGGGGCAATTGGAAGCCGATGCGCGACAGTTGGCTTGAAGGTGTCCTTGGAGAGACGTCTTCGAGGGAGCGGGCGGCCGATCTTGCGCCGGCGCGCCCGAAACAAGCTCAGAGGCGGTAGAGGATCTGGTCGGTCCAGAAACGCTCCAGCCGGTGCAGCGACTTGTTGAGCGTGGCGAACTCGTCGTTGGAGATGCCGCCGACCTGCTCCACGGTCTTCATGTGCTTCTGATAGAGCGCATCGACGATGCGGCGGACTTCCTGGCCCTTCGCGGTGAGACGGATGCGCACCGAGCGACGATCGACGCGCGAGCGCTGATGGTCGAGGAAGCCGAGTTCGACCAGCTTCTTCAGATTGTACGACACGTTGGAGCCCAGATAATAACCCCGCGTCCGCAATTCGCCGGCGGTCAGTTCCTTGTCGCCGATGTTGTAGAGCAAGAGTGCCTGCACCGAGTTGATGTCGGCGCGACCGCGACGATCGAACTCATCCTTGATGACGTCAAGCAACCGGCGATGCAGCCGCTCTACCAGCGTGAGAGCTTCGAGATAGAGCGACTGCACCGGTGCTTGCGCGGCGCGGTCGGCGGTTTCAACGGCCGTGGCTGCGGCTTTCATCATGACACTACCCCTGTTGTCGTTTTTTCGACTTATGCGACGAAACTTGTGTCCCGTCTGATAGCCACAACCTACCGGGGGCGTTTGAAGATCCGCTTAAATAAGACGATAAAGAGAGCGTGAATTTAAGACAGTGAATCGCGGATTAAGGCCGTCAAATAAGGGCTTTTTGTAATCAAGCGTTGAGGAAAAGGCGCTCGATGTTCCCGCTTCGTCCACAGCGGCCGCCGCCGTTGTCGCATTTGCGGACAGCGGCGGCTGAAACCGAAACAATGCGGTCATCTTCGTCACCGCCGCGTTAGGGTGACTCGAATCTTACCGCGAAAAATTTTGCGAAAATTCGCGGAAAAATTCGCGCGGCGGCTTCGATCCTTACGCAACGCCGCGAGTGCGCCCGTCCCAATATGGCGCGCGCAGCGCCTTACGGTCGATCTTGCCGAGCCCGGTCACCGCGATGGCCTCGACGAAGTCGATTGACTTCGGCGACCACGGCGCGCCGCGCTTCTGCTTGACGTGGGCTTGCAGTTCGGCGGCGTCGCCGGCGGCGCCCGGCTTCAGCACCACGAACGCCTTCACCGCCTCGCCCCACTTGTCGTCGGGCACCCCGATCACCGCGGCCAGCGCGACCGCGTGATGCGACATCAGCGCATCCTCCACTTCGCGCGGATAGATGTTGAAGCCGCCGGAGATAATCATGTCCTTGGTGCGGTCGACGATATAGAGGTAGCCCTCCTCGTCCTTGACGGCGACGTCGCCGGTGTGCAGCCAGCCGCCGCGAAACGCCTCCTCGGTCGCCTCCGGACGCTTCCAGTAGCCGTCCATCACCAGCGTGCCGCGCACGCAGATTTCACCCGGCTCGCCGACGCCGACCTCGCGCATTTCGGAATCGAACAGCTTCACGTCGATCAGCGGATTGGGAAGGCCGCAGGAGCCAAGGCGACCGGGCTTGGAGTCGTCGTGATCGATCTTGCGCAGAGTGGTGACGCATTGCGGCGCCTCGGTCTGGCCGTAGATTTGCACGAACACCGGGCCGAAGATCTTGATGCCCTCGCGCAGCCGGTCCGGCGACATCGGCGCCGCGCCGTAGATAATCATGTCGATCGACGACAGGTCGTGACGCGCGCGCAGATCGGCCGCATCGAGCAGCGCATAGATCAAGGTCGGCACCAGGAAGACGGCGGTGATCCTTTCCTCCGCAACCACGCGGCAATAGGCTTCGGCGTCGAACCCCTGCACCAGGCGGGTGAAGCCGCCGCGCAGCATTACCGGAAACAGCGTGACGCCGGCCGCGTGGCTGATCGGCGTCGCCGCGAGGAAACGAATCTCCGCCGGCCAGTCCCAGTCGGCATAGAGCAACGTCGCCATGGTGGTGACGACGCGATGCGGCAGCATCACGCCCTTGGAGCGGCCGGTGGTGCCGCCGGTATAGGCCAGCCATGCGATCGCATCGACGTCGCTGTCATCGACCAGCGGCGCCGGCGCGACGTCATCGAAGCCGGCGAGCAGGTCGCGCGCGCCCTCGACCGCGCCGAACGACAACAGATGCTTGAGCGAGGCGACGCGCGCCTTGATCGCCTGTCCGCGCGGCGCGAACTTACCCCCCTCGACGATCAGGGCGTCGATCTCGGCGTCCGCGATGATGAACACATGGTCGTCCTCGGCGGCCATCGGATGCAGCGGCGTATAGCGCAGCCCCATCACCATCGCCGCGCTGATCGCCGCCCAGGATTCGACGCGATTGCCGGACAGCACCGACAGCGCGTCGCCGCGCTTGAGCCCGATCGAGCGGAACAGGGTGATGAAACGCCCGATCGCCGCGCCGAACTGGCGATAGCTCCAGCGGAGATGGCCGTCCGCCATTGCCGGCCGGTCGCCGTACCGCTTCACCGCGCTGACGATGAGATTGCCAGCGGTTCCGCCCGCGTGAAGTCGATCCATGTTGCCTCCCGATGTTTTTGCCGGCCGATGCCGGGTGGTGCTTGGATGAACTATGGCGGCCGCTCCTGCGCCGCGAGCCAGGCCAGCGCCAGATAACCCGCCAGGAAAACCACATCGACGCCGACCACGACGAGGCTGCCGCCATAGATCGTGGGAACCATCAGTTCCACGATCGCCATCGACACCACCGAGGTCAGCCAGACCACCGCGCCCCATGGCGTCGCCAGCCATAGTCCGACCGCGGCCACCAGTTCGATGACGGCGAAATAGATGGTGGCGGCCTGCCACGACGTCGTCTGGTTCTGGAACGCCTCGTTCTCGCCGCCGACGAAGCCGGTGACCTGCGCCCAATGATAAAGGCCCTTGCCCATCGACAGCACCGCCATCACCCGCAGGAACAGCACCAGCCGCCGGGTCCAGACATTATCGTCGCACTCCGGCCGCACCGAGCGCAGATCATTGGCCGCGATGGTGCGCTCGCGCCGCGGCACCTGCCGGGGGGACGGCCTGGACGAAGGCTTGGACATCAATTCGGTGCTCGCGGCCGCGACGGCGGAAACGGACAGGTGCCGGTACGATTCATGCCCGATTCATGGCCTGCCGGGGCGCTAAAATCAATCGCGGAGGCCGCGACGCGCGGTGACGCCGCCGCCGCGAGGTGCTAAACTGAAATAAGACTAATTCCAGTCCGCGGTCTTTCAGCGATCTTGGAGACACTCCGTCATGGCGATCAAATTCGGCCGGCCTATCGAAATGCGCGACACCGCGCGGAGCGAGGCCGCGACCACCCCGGCCTCGCTCGATCTGACGGTTCGCCTGCGCCGCAACCGCAAGTCCGAATGGGCGCGACGGCTGGTGCGCGAGAACGTCCTGACCACCGACGACCTGATCTGGCCGCTGTTCATCATCGACGGCGACAACCGGCGCGTCGATGTCGCCTCGATGCCGGGCGTCGAGCGCGTCAGCGTCGATCAGGCGGTGCGCGACGCCGAACGCGCCATGAAGCTCAACATTCCCTGCATCGCGCTGTTCCCTTACACCGAGCCGTCGCGGCGCGACGAGCGCGGCTCCGAGGCGCTCAACCCCGACAATCTGGTGTGCCAGTCGGTGCGCGCGATCAAGCGGGAATTTCCCGATCTCGGCGTGCTGTGCGACGTCGCCCTCGATCCGTTCACCAGCCACGGCCATGACGGGCTGATTCGCGACGGCAAGATTCTCAACGACGAGACCGTCGCCGTGCTGGCGCGGCAGGCGCTGGTGCAGGCGGAAGCCGGCTGCGACGTGATCGCGCCCTCGGACATGATGGACGGCCGTGTCGGCGCCATCCGCGAGGCGCTCGACAAGGCCGGGTTCCTCGACGTCCAGATCATGGCCTATGCGGCCAAGTACGCATCGGCGTTCTACGGTCCGTTCCGCGACGCCATCGGCTCCGCCAAGGCGCTGACCGGCGACAAGCGGACCTATCAGATGGACTACGCTAATTCCGACGAGGCGCTGCGCGAGGTCGAACTCGACATCGCCGAAGGGGCCGACATGGTGATGGTGAAGCCCGGCCTGCCCTATCTGGACGTGGTCCGCCGCGTCAAGGATACCTTCGGCATGCCGACCTTCGCCTATCAGGTGTCCGGCGAATACGCCATGATCGCCGGCGCCGCCAGGAACGGCTGGATCGACGGCGAGCGGGCAATGATGGAGAGCCTGGTGGCATTCAAGCGCGCCGGCGCGGACGGCGTGCTGACCTACTTCGCGCCACAGGCGGCGGAAAAGATTCGCGCCGGGCGGTGAGGGCTCGCCCCACCCCCAGGGCGTCGTCCCTGCGCAGGCAGGGACCCATAATCCCTGACGTTGCCTGTTAAAAACAACATTGCCTCTGGTTGATTGAGCCGAGCCGCTGCCGCGTATGGGTCCCTGCCTGCGCAGGGACGACGGTTTCCGTGTGGCAAATCCGCCCGCAAAACCTTGCGGCAGAGCGGAACGCTCGCCATCTGATGACCCGAAGTGACGTCATCGGACGGGAGAGCATCATGTCGGCAAGCGATTCGAATCAGACTCACGCGACCGGTTGGCCGGCCGACGCGCGGCCACATGCGTTCGATCCGCTCGTCCAGCCGGAATTGTTTCGCGGCGTGCTGACGCGGCGGTTCTTCGCCTTCCTGATCGATCTTGTGGTGCTGTCGGTTCCCGTCATCCTGGCGGTGTTGTTCATCGCCGTATTCGGGGTCGTCACCCTCGGGCTCGGCTGGGCGCTGTTCTGGCTGGTGTCGCCGGCCTCGGTGGTCTGGGCCATCATGTACTACGGCATGACGCTCGGCGGCCCGCACTCCGCGACCGTCGGCATGCGGGTGATGGACCTGGAAATGCGCACCTGGTACGGCGAATCGAGCTATTTCCTGCTCGGCGCCACCCACGCCGTGGTTTACTGGATATCGGTGTCGATGCTGACGCCGCTGGTGCTGCTGGTCGGCCTGTTCAACGGACGCCGCCGCCTGTTGCACGATATGATCCTCGGAACCGTGGTCATCAACACCTCGGTTCGCGCCGCCATCTCCCCGCAGCCCCGCCAAAGCTGGTAACCGCGGAAGGCCGTTGACCGGCCCGGCGGCACGGGCGATGCTTGCCGGAGCAGGACATCGGAGGCTGACGAGATTCGGTGACGCAACACTCCCGCGACACGCCGCAATTCTACCTGACGGCACCCTCGCCGTGCCCGTATCTGCCGGGCCGGCAGGAGCGGAAGGTGTTCACGCATCTGGTGGGGAGCAAGGCCGCCGAGTTGAACGACCTCTTGACCCACGGCGGGTTCCGCCGCAGCCAGTCGATCGCCTATCGCCCGGCCTGCGACCAGTGCCACGCCTGCGTCTCGGTCCGCATCATCGCCAATGAATTCCGCCCCTCGCGCGGCTTCCGCAAGATTCTGGCGCGCAACGCCGATCTGGTCGGACAGTCGCGCAACGCGACGCCGACCTCGGAACAATATTCGATATTCCGCGCCTATCTCGACCAACGCCACCGGCTCGGCGGCATGGCCGACATGACCGTGCTCGATTACGCCATGATGATCGAGGACAGCCACGTCGAGACCCGACTGATCGAGTATCGCCGCCGTCCCGCCGAGGGCGTTGCCGCGACCCGGCCGGGCGAACTGATCGCGGTGGCGCTGACCGATATCCTCGGCGACGGGCTGTCGATGGTCTATTCGTTCTTCGAGCCGTCCGAGGAGCACCGCTCGCTCGGCACCTTCATGATCCTCGACCACATCGCCCGCGCCCGCCGCATGGGGCTTCCTTACGTCTACCTCGGCTACTGGATCGAGGGCTCGCGCAAGATGAGCTACAAGAGCCGCTTCCTGCCGCAGCAGCGGCTGGCGCCGACCGGCTGGCTGCGGGTCGACGACGAGGCTTCCGCGCGATCCGAAGCGCAGGACTGAGCGTCATCCGAATACCGTATCGTACAGCAGCTTGAGATTGAGCACGACAATGACGCCGGCCACCGCCCAGGCGACGGCGGCGGTCGGGCGCGAGATCGCCAGATCGCCCATCTTGCGCCGGTCGGAGACGAACCGCACCAGCGGGATCACCGCGAACGGCAACTGCATCGACAGCACCACCTGGCTGAGCACCAGCAATTGCCCGATGCCGCGCTCGCCGTAAAGCCACGTCACCACCACCACCGGCACGATGGCGATGCCGCGCGTCAGGAGCCGGCGCGCCCAGGTCGGCATCCGCAGGTGGACAAAACCCTCCATCACGATCTGGCCGGCCAGCGTCGCCGTCACCGTCGAGTTGAGGCCGGAGGCGAGCAGCGCCACCGCGAACAGCGTCGAGGCGATGCCGAGCCCGAGCAGCGGCGACAACAGACGGTGCGCGTCGCTGATTTCGGCTATGTCCTGATGGCCGGTGCCGTGAAACGCCGCGGCGGCGACGATCAGGATCGCGGCGTTGACGAACAGCGCCAGCATCAGCGCGATGGTGCTGTCCGTCGTCGCCCACTTGATGGCCTCGCGGCGGCCCTGCGGGGTGCGGCGATAGGCGCGGGTTTGAACGATCGAGGAATGCAAATAGAGGTTATGCGGCATCACCGTGGCGCCGATGATGCCGATGGCGATGTAGAGCATCGCCGGGTTGGCGACGATCTCCCCGGACGGCAGAAAGCCCTTGACGACCGCCGCCACCGGCGGCGCCGCCGCGACGATCTGGATCACGAAACAGACGGCGATGACGATCAGCAGCGCGACGACGAAGGCTTCGAGAAAGCGGAAGCCGCGATTCATCAACAGCAGCACCAGAAAGGCGTCGAGCGCGGTAATCAGGGCGCCGGCGATCAGCGGAATGCCGAACAGCAATTGCAGCGCGATCGCGGTGCCGATCACCTCGGCGAGATCGCAGGCGATGATCGCCGCCTCGCAAATCAACCACAACGCGATGCCGACCGGCCGCGAATAGCTTTCGCGGCAGGCTTGCGCCAGATCGCGACCGCTGGCGATGCCGAGTCGCGCGGCGAGCGCCTGCAACAGGATCGCCATCAGGTTCGACAGCAGAATCACCGACAGCAGCGTGTAGCCGAACCGCGCGCCGCCGGCGAGGCTGGTGGCCCAGTTGCCGGGGTCCATGTAGCCAACCGACACCATGTAGCCGGGGCCGAGGAACGCCAGCAGCCGCCGGCCCCAGTGGCCGCCCTGCGGCACGGCGATGCTGGAATGAACCTCGGACAGGCTGAGGCGATGACCAGCCGCCGCGCGGGGCGGGTGATCCGCTCCGGCGGGATCTGAAACCGCCTCGATCCCGGCCCCGTCGCCCGACGAGGCCGCCCCGGCGGCATTTTGTGGCGTCGCAGCATCCATGCCGTCACCATGGCGGAAATTAATCTTTATTGCAACTCATTCGCATATGCAGATAATGCGGAGAAACAATGCCCAAATGAACCTCCTGAAGTCGTTATCTTGAGAAAATCGCCTTCCGGATAAGGCGCAGAACGAAAGCCGTCATGATCCGCGCCGGCGGAGCATCCAGCACGCGATGCTGGATCGGATTTCCCGTGCGCCCGCACCAGGTACTGGATCGTTCGCCGGAGCCTGTCATCGGGCCGCGCTTGCGCGGACCCGCTGGCGGACGATGACCCCCGTTCGAGGACATAGGGGCGAGCCCGCCGAACCGCCGTCCAACGAGACCGCCGGCATCATCGTCGGTGCCGCGGCTCCCGCGCAACCCTTCCCCGGCGTTTTCGCATGACGGAAATCCGCCCGCACCGGCGCTTCATATGATAGTCATCATTCCATAAAATGATGCTCATCATCCAATAGCCGCGAGGAGGACAACCATGACCGTCAATTCCGTTGCCGATCCCGCCCACGCGCTGACCCCGCCGCGCGCATCGGTGAACCAAGTCGCCGTTCTCGCCGCGCTGGCGGCGACCGGCACGCTCGCCACCAACATCTTCCTGCCGTCGCTGCCGCGGATCGCCCGCGCGCTCGACGTCTCCACTGCGACCGTCACCTCCGCGATCACCGTTTTCCTGGCGGCCTTCGCATTCGGGCAGCTCGTCGTCGGGCCGCTCTCCGACCGTTACGGCCGCTTTCGCCCGGTGCTGATCGGATTCATCGTCTTCATCGCCGGCAGCATCTGGTGCGCCTTCGCGACCGACCTGCCCAATCTTCTCGCCGGGCGGGTGGTGCAGGCGCTCGGCGCCTGCGCGACGTCGGTGCTGTCGCGCGCCATCGCCCGCGACCTGTTCAGCGGCGAGGCCCTGGCGCGCGCCCTCGCCCTGATTATGATCGCGATGGCGGCGGCGCCCGGCTTCTCGCCGCTCCTGGGCAGCGCGCTCGATTATTATTTCGGCTGGCGTTCGGAGTTCGCCTTTGTCGCGATCTTTGCGAGCCTTGCGGCGCTTGCCTATGCGGGCCAATTCGGCGAAACGCATCGCGGCGTCCGGACGCCGCTGGCGCCACGCGCCATCGGCACGACCTATCTGCGGCTGACACGGGACCGTCGCTTCCTGATCCCGGCGGCGGCGGTCAGCCTGATCCTCGGCGGCCTGTACGCGATGTTCGCGGCGACGCCCCGCATCCTGATCGAGGACATGGGGCTCTCCCCGATGGGTCTCGGCGTGTTTTTCGCCGGCACGGTGCTGATCGTGTTTGCCGCCGGCATGATCGCGACCCGGCTGTCGGCGGCGTTCGGACTGGAGCGTCCGATTCAGGCGGGATTGCTGCTGGCGCTGGCGGGCAGCATCGCGATCCTGCTGGTCGCGGTGTCCCATGGCGGCTTCTGGCCGTTCGTCGGCGGCACCGCGGTATTCCTGCTCGGCATGGGCATCGTCAATCCGCTCGGCGCCGCGCAGGCGCTGTCGCCGTTCGGGGCCAACGCCGGCGCGGCCTCGGCGCTGCTCGGCTTCTGGCAGATGCTCGTCGCGGCCATCGGCGTCTGGATGAGCGCGACCATCATCGCCGACGCGACGATCGCGCTCGGCGTGGTGCTGACGCTCGGCGCGACGCTGGCGCTGATCCTCTATCAATTTCGCCCCGGCGCCCCGGCGTGACCGGACGCCGGGTTCAGGCGATGGGCAAACCGAACTTGTTCGACTTCGGAAACCCCTTCGGCGGCAATCGGCCGGCGTCGGCGCGGTGGCCGCGCCACTCGGCTAGTTCCTTCATGGTCGCGCTGAATTCGCGGCCGGCGGAATCGCGCCACTTCAGGCCGTCCTTCGCGGTGAACACGGTGATGTCCGAGAGCCCGCCGTCCTTGTATTTCTGCAACCGCACGCCGCGGCCGCGCGCCATCTCCGGCACCTGATCGAGCGGGAAGATCAACAGCTTGCGGTTGTCGCCGATCACCGCGACCGTGTCGCCGACCACAGTGGTCAGCGCCCGCGCCTCGTTCGGCATGTCGACGTTGAGCACCTGCTTGCCCTTGCGGGTGGTGCCGACGCAATCGTCCTCATTGACCACGAAACCCTGCCCTTCGTGGCTGGCGACCAGGAACTTGCGGCCGCCGGTATTGACGAACATGGTGACGATCGCCGCGTCCTGCTCCATGTCGATGAACATGCGGATCGGCTCGCCGTGGCCGCGCCCGCCCGGCAGCTTGGCGACATCGAGCGCGTAGAACCGCCCGTTGGTGGCGAGCAGCAGGATTTTCGACGTGGTCTCGGCGAAGAAGGCGAAGCCGAGCCGGTCGTCGGTCTTGAACGACAGGCCCGACAGATCCTCGACATGGCCCTTCAGCGTGCGCACCCAGCCCTTGTCGGACACCACCACGGTTACCGGCTCGCGCTCGACGAAGGCTTCCTCGATGGCGGCGAGATCGTGCTCGGGCGCGTCGGCGAAGGCGGTGCGGCGCTTGCCGAGCGGCGTCTTCGGCCCGAACATCTCGCGCACCTTGCGCACCTGCTCAGCCACCTTCTTCCACTGCTCGGCCTCGGAGCCGAGCACGGCATTAATGCCCTTGAGTTCGGCCCGAAGATTCTTGTCCTCGGTGCGGATCTCCATTTCCTCCAGCTTGCGCAGGGAGCGCAGCCGCATGTTGAGGATGGCGTCGGCCTGAACCTCGGTGAGCTTGAACGCCTTCATCAAGGCCGGCTTCGGCTCGTCCTCGGTGCGGATGATCCGGATCACCTCGTCGATGTTCAGATAGGCGACCAGATAGCCGCCGAGCACTTCGAGGCGATGCTCGATCTGCGCCTTGCGATAGTTCGAGCGGCGCAGCAACACGTCGCGCAGATGATCGAGCCACTCGCGCAACGCCTCGGCGAGGCCGACCACCTTCGGGATGCGGCCCTTCACCAGCACGTTGAGGTTCAATGAAATCCGGCTTTCAAGCTCGGTGAGCCTGAACAGCGATTCCATCAAAAGCTCCGGATCGACGTTGCGCGATTTCGGCTCGATGACGATGCGGATGTCTTCCGCCGACTCGTCGCGGATGTCGCCGAGCAGCGGCAGCTTCTTGTCGTTGAGCAGTTCGGCGATCTTCTCGATCAGCCGCGACTTCTGCACCAGCCACGGGATTTCGGTGACGACCACGACCCATGTGCCGCGCGCGCCCTCCTCCTGATGCCATCTGGCGCGGGTGCGGAACGCGCCGCGCCCGGTGGCGTAGGCTTCCGCGATGCTTTCCTTGGAATCGATGATGACGCCGCCGGTCGGAAAGTCCGGCCCCTTCACCCATTTCAGCAGCGCGCGCGATTTGGCGTCGGGCTTGTCGATCAGATGCAGCGCGGCGTCGCATAATTCAGCGGCGTTGTGCGGCGGGATCGCGGTCGCCATGCCCACCGCGATGCCCTGCGCGCCGTTGGCGAGCAGGTTCGGAAAGCCGCCGGGCAGCACCACCGGCTCCTTGGACTGGCCGTCGTAGTTGGCGCGAAACTCGACGCCATCCTCGTCGATGCCGTCCAGCAGCAACCGCGCCACGTCGGTCATGCGCGCTTCGGTGTAGCGGTAGGCGGCGGCGTTATCGCCGTCGATGTTGCCGAAGTTGCCCTGCCCGTCCACCAGCGGATAGCGCGAGGAAAAATCCTGCGCCAGCCGCACCATGGCGTCATAGATCGCCTGGTCGCCGTGCGGATGGAACGACCCCATCACGTCGCCGACGATTTTCGCGGACTTCTTGAACGGCGCTCCGGGATCGAGGCGCAACAGCCGCATGCCGTAAAGGATACGGCGGTGAACCGGCTTCAGCCCGTCGCGCGCATCCGGCAAGGCCCGATGCATGATGGTCGACAGCGCATAGGCCAGATACCGCTCCTCAAGGGCGGTGCGCAGCGCGACATCCTCGATGTCGGCGGGTTCCGGTGGAATCAATCGTTTTCCCATGGCGACGGGTTACCGCCTGCGGCGGCCCCCGGCAAGGCGCGAATCAGGGCGGCGTCGCCGGAACCGGTTCCGGCCCGGTTCGCGCCCGATGCCGGGCCACGGCGGCGATGAAACCGGCGCGGGCATCGGAGTGGTTGAGCCCGCGCGGCTCAAGGACGTGGCGCAGCAGGAATCGTCCTGTCAGCTCAAAACCGTCCTGAAGGTCCTGACCGGACCAGCCGCCGCCCCCGCCGTCCGCCTCGCGCAGGAACGGCGGCAACCGCAACAGCCGGCCGCGCCAGGGCTCCCCGGCCTGCCGCGACACCGCGATGCCGGACTTCGGCGACACGTAGATCAGATCGGTGGTGGCTCCCGTCGCCGCGCAACTCGACAGGTCGAGGCCGAAGCCGAGTTCCGCCAGCATCGCCAGTTCGAACCGCACCAGACGGACGGCGGCAACGCCGGCGTCGGCGAAGTCCTCCAGCGTCGCCTCAAGCATCTCGTAGATATCTTCATGCGGCGCGCGTTCCGGCAGCAGGCGGGCCAGCGCGGCGAGATGGGTGACGCCATAGACCGCGTGCGATTGCGCCAGCAGGGTCGCGGCGCGACTGCGCGTCACCTCGATCTGATAGGCGCCGAGGTGCTCGTCCAGCCGCGCGCGCCAAACCGCGTGAACCGTGTTGCCGGGTTGCAGCACCGGCCGCAAGCGCGCGCCGGCGCCGCCGCGCACCAGGCCGAGGTGGCGGCCATGGTCGCGCGTCAGGAGTTCCGCGATGGCGCTGGACTCGCCGTGCCGCCGCACGCCGAGCACGATTCCCTGGTCGGTCCATTCCATGACGCGGCAATGTACAATTTTTTGCTCCGGCGCGCAGCGACTACCTGCCCCCGTCAGCCGAACCAGCCTCGCGCGTCGCCGGTGAACGAGTAATACAACCCCGCCGCCGTCATCGCCGTCGAGACCAGTTCGAGCAGCGTCTCGACCTGCATGCCTTCGAACGACAATTCGCCAGCCAAGGAGACGACGGACAATCCCAGCGCCGCGACCAGCACCCAGCGCGCCCAGTTCTTCCGGCGCCGCGCGGCCAGCCCCACCAGGAAGACGAACGCCAGAATCAGAACCGCATTGGCCAGATAGGCGGCCGAGACGGCCGCCTCGCTCATGTCGTCCGGCATGGTCCGGAACAGCGTCGTCAACGTATCGAGCAGCAACGAGGCATAGAGCAGCACCTCGAAGCGCCAGACGTTGCGCGGAACTGGCTGGCTCGCCGGGGTCATTCCTTGGGAAAATCCAGGCCCATTTCACGATAGCGTTCGGGGTCGTCGCCCCAGCCATCGCGCACCTTCACGAACAGGAACAGATGCACCGGCTGGCCCACGATCTCGGCGATCTCCTTGCGCGACTGCTCGCCGATCGACTTGATGGTCGCGCCGCGACTGCCCAGCACGATCTTGCGCTGGCTGTCGCGCTCGACATAGATCGTCTGCTCGATCCGGATCGAACGATCCTTGCGCTCGGTCCAACTGTCGGTCTCCACGGTGGACTGATACGGCAGTTCCTGATGCAGGTGTCGATAGATCTTCTCGCGGGTGATCTCGGCCGCGAGATAGCGCAGCGGCGCATCCGACATCTGGTCTTCGGGATAGTGAAACGGCCCCTCCGGCACCCCGGCCGCGAGCGCGCGGCGCAGATCGTCGACGCCGTCACCGGACAGCGCCGCCACCATGAAGGTGTCGGTGAAGGCGAGGCGCGCGTTAGCGGCCTGCGCCAGCGCCAGCAGTTTTTCGCGCGGCACCAGGTCGATCTTGTTGATGATCAGAATCTTGGGATGGGCGACCGTCTCCAGCTTGGTGAGGATTGCGTCGGCCTCATCGTCGATGCCGGCGCGGGCGTCGAGCAGCACGCAGACCAGGTCGGCGTCGTGCGCGCCGCTCCACGCCGTCGAGACCATGGCGCGGTCGAGCCGCCGCTTCGGCGCGAAAATGCCCGGCGTATCGACCAGAATGATCTGCGAGCGGCCCTCGATCACGATGCCGCGGATCAGCGCGCGCGTGGTCTGCACCTTGCGCGACACGATCGTCACCTTGGAGCCGACCAGCGCGTTGACCAGCGTCGACTTGCCGACATTGGGCGCGCCGATCAGCGCGACGAAACCGCAGCGCGTCGGCGATTGAGCCGCGCTATCCGGCGCCATGACCATCCCCCTCGACATCCTCGCTCGCCAGCATGGCTGACGCCGCGGCTTTCTCGGCGGCGCGCTTGCTGCCGCCGGTGCCTTCCGCCGAGGCGAGGCCCGGCAGATCGACCGCGACCCGGAACTGCGGATCGTGATGGGGGCCGGTGCGCGCGACCTCGCGATAGACCGGCACCGGCAGGCCCTTGGCCTGCGCCCACTCCTGCAACACGGTCTTGGGATCGCGCAGCGGGCGCTGCGGCTTGCGCATCCGCTCCAGCCAGTTGACCTCGACAAACCGCGCCGCCGCGGCATAGCCGCCGTCGAGGAAAATGGCGCCGATCACCGCCTCGCAGATGTCGCCCAGCACCGACTTGCGCAACCGCGCCCCGGCGCCGGCCCCGACCGCGCCGAGCTTGATCGCATCCTGAAAGCCGAGCGAGCGGGCGACGTCGACGCACGTCTCCTTGCGCACCAGATCCGCCAGCCGTTTTGACAACTCGCCCTCGTCCGCCTTGGGAAAGGCGCGATACAGCATGTCCGAGACGATCAGCCCGAGCACGTGATCGCCGAGAAACTCCAGCCGCTGATAGCTGTCGGTGCGGTTGCGCGCCGCCTTCAACGCCGAGACATGGGTGAAGGCGGTGGCGAGCAGCGCGGGATCGGTGAAGGCATAGCCGATGCGTTGCTCAATGGCCGCCATCGCGGCCTTCGCCGCCGCCTTGCCGCGTGGCTTTCGCACGCGCGCGACTTCAGCCGCCGGCGCCGGATCCGCCTGATCGGCACTCGGAGGGATTTCGATGTCGGCCGCTTCGCCGGTCATCGCACGATGGAGAACAGGCGATGCCACCGCACCGCGGTCGGCCATCGCCAGATTTGCCATGCCTGTTCGCCCTCGGCGATGGAGAAGAAAATCATCTGGGCGCGGCCGATGATGTTTTCCAGCGGCACGTAGCCGACCGCCGAAAGCACGCGGCTGTCGGTGGAGTTGTCGCGGTTGTCGCCCATCATGAAGAAGTGCCCGGCCGGCACCGTGTAGACGCTGGTGTTGTCGTAGAACCCGTTATCGACGCAGTCGAGCGTCTTGTAGGTCACGCCGTTCGGCAAGGTCTCCTGCCACTGCTTGACGCGGGCGGTGGCGCCGGATCCGCAAGGATCCTCGCCGACGAAATCCGGCAACCGCTCGCGCTTGACCGCGACGTCGTTGATATACAACAGCCCGTCCCGCATCTGGATGCGATCGCCCGGCAACCCGATCACGCGCTTGATGTAATCGATGGTGTCGTCCTTCGGCAGGCGGAACACGACGATGTCGCCGCGCGCGGGATCGGAGCCGAAAATGCGGCCTGAAAACAGCGGCGGCGAAAACGGGATCGAGTAATGGCTGTAACCGTATGAGTATTTGGAGACGAACAGGTAGTCGCCGACCAGCAGCGTCGCCTTCATCGAGCCCGACGGAATGTTGAAAGGCTGAAACAGAAAGGTGCGGATCACCAGCGCGATAATCAGGGCGTGGATAACGACCCGCACGGTCTCGCCGAAACCGCTTTCCTTCTTGGTGCTTGAAGTCACGCTCATCGCTCTCTCAATTCCCTCGTCACGCACGACGATGAGCATTTGCCCGGCGTGTCCGAAAGTCACGCCCGAGCCCAGCTCGATTTTGAACGCCTGAACCGCCCGGACCACCGCGCCGGTGGTCAGCCCAAGGGTCGATCCGCCACGAAGCACCCCGGCGGGTTTTAGACCGTTGTTCGCCGCCGCGCAATCAACCGTCGCCGCGAAACTTCACAATCCATTGATATATTTGACTTTTAATTCGATATCGAGGTCCGGACGCGGGTTACTCATCGATTCGCCGCTCCGCCGAAATCACGATGAAAGCCTGCGCCAGCGGCCAGTCGTCGGTGATCGAGAGATCGATCCGCGCCGCGTGGCCGGCGGGCGTGAGAAGGAGCAGCCGCTCCCGCGCGCCACCGGTCAGTTCCATGGTCGGCCGGCCGCCCGGCAGGTTGACCACGCCCATGTCGCGCCACCACACGCCGCGCCGGATGCCGGTGCCGAGCGCCTTGGAGCACGCCTCCTTGGCGGCGAAACGCTTGGCGTAGGTCGCCACCACCATCTTCTCGCTCTTGGCACGGCGTTCGGCCTTGGCGCGCTCGGCCTCGGTGAAAATGCGGCCGAGAAACCGCTCGCCGTGGCGGTCGATCACCTTGGCGATCCGCCGGATATCGATCAGGTCGGAGCCGACGCCGATAATCATGCGCGGGCCGCATCGGCGACGGCGGCGCGGCCGCGCGCCATGGCGGCGCGCATCCGCCGCACCGTTTCGGCAAGCCCGACGAACAGCGCCTCCCCGATCATGAAGTAACCGATGTTCAGTTCCATGATCTGCGGCAGCGCGGCGATGGTTTCGGCCGTGGCGTAGTCGAGCCCGTGGCCGGCGTGAACCTCAAGCCCCGCCTCGCCCGCGAGCCTGGCGCCGGCGACGATGCGTTGCCACTCGCGGTCGGCCTTGGCGCGGTCGCCCCCGGTCACCGCGTCGCACCACGCGCCGGTGTGCAACTCGATCACCGGGGCCCGCAGCGCCGCCGCCGTTTCGATCTGCGCCGGCTCGGCATCGATGAACAGCGAGGTGCGGATGCCGGCGTCGGTGAAGCGCGCGATCGCCGGCGCGAGCGCGGCGCGCTGGCCGACGACGTCGAGCCCGCCCTCGGTGGTCAGCTCCATCCGCCGCTCGGGCACCAGACAGACCGCGTGCGGTTTGGTGGCCAGCGCGATGCGCTGCATCTCCTCGGTCGCCGCCATCTCGAAATTGAGCGGCTTGGAAATCTCCGCCTTCAACCGCGCCATATCGTCGTCGCGGATGTGGCGGCGGTCCTCACGCAGATGGGCGGTGATGCCGTCGGCCCCGGCCTCGATCGCGGCCAACGCGGCGCGCACCGGATCGGGCTGCGGCCCGCCGCGCGCGTTGCGCAGCGTCGCGACGTGATCGACGTTGACCCCGAGACGAAGGGCGGACTGGGACATGGCGAACTCGCGGGAGGACCGAATATGAATTAGCCGTTGACGCGCTCGACCTTGGAGACGACCGATTTGGCACGCAACTGCGCGATGATAGCGCTGAGGTGCTTCAGATCATAGACCTCAAGATCGATGGTCAATTCGGTGAAATCAGGCGAACGGCGAAACATGCCGATATTGTCGATATTGCCGTCGTGCTCGGCGATCACGGTGGCGATCTGCGCCAGGCTGCCGGGCTCGTTGGCGTTCTCGACGAACAGCCGCGCGGGAAACCGCTGCGGCGTGGTTTCGTCGACGTCCCAGCGCACGTCGAGCCAGCGCTCCGGCTCCTCCTCGAAATCCTTCAGCGCCGGGGACTGGATCGGATAGATGGTAATGCCCTCGCCCGGCGTGACGATGCCGACGATGCGATCGCCCGGCACCGCGCCGCCGTTGGGCGCGAACTTGATCGGCAAATCGCCGCGCAAGCCGCGAATCGGAATCGCGGCGCCGGTCGCCGCCGGCGGCTTGGGCGAGCGCAGCTTCAATTTGACCGCGAGGCTTTTCTTCTCGCCGAAGCGCTTGACCCGTTCCTCCTTGTAGTCCGGATACATCGCCCGCGCGACGTCGGATGCCCGCATCTCGCCACGGCCGACCGACGCCATCACGTCCTCGATCGAGGCGCGCGCCAGCCGTGGCAGCGCGCCCTTCAGCTTGTCGTCCGCGTACTCGATCTTCGCCCGTGCGAAAAGCCGCTCGACGATCCGGCGGCCGAGCGTCGCGTATTGCCCCTTCACCGCCGTGCGGGTGGCGCGCCGGATCGCGGCGCGCGCCTTGCCGGTGACCGCGAGCGTCTCCCAGGCCGACGGCGGCGCGGTCTGCACCCGCGACGTCAGCACCTCGACCTGATCGCCATTCTGCAATTCCGACGACAGCGGCGCGAACTTGCCGTTGATCTTGCAGCCGACCGCGCTGTTGCCGACGTCGGTGTGAACCGCGTAGGCGAAATCGATCACGTTGGCCTGACGCGGCAGCGCGATCAGCTTGCCCTTCGGGGTGAAGCAGAACACCTGATCGTGAAACAGCTCCAGCTTGGTGTGTTCGAGAAATTCCTCGGGATTGGCGCTTTCCGACAGCAGGTTGATGGTGTGGCGCAGCCAGGCGAACGCATTGGACTCGCGCTTGACGAGGTCGGTCGGCGTTTCCATGCCGTCCTTGTAGAGCGCGTGCGCGGCGATGCCGTATTCGGCGATCTGATCCATGTCCTCGGTACGGATCTGCAACTCGACGCGCTGATTGCCGGGGCCGATCACCGTGGTGTGAATCGAGCGATAGTCGTTCTGCTTCGGTGTCGAGATGTAATCCTTGAAGCGCCCCGGCACCACCGGCCAGGTGGTGTGAACGATGCCGACCGCGCGGTAGCATTCCTCGACATCGCGCAACACGATGCGAAAGCCGAAGATATCCGACAGTTGCTCGAAACCGATCGACTTGCGCTCCATCTTGGTCCAGATCGAGAACGGTCGCTTGCGGCGCCCCACCACCCGCGCGACCATGCCCCGGCTTGCAAGCTTGGCGGACAGTTCGCTTTCGATTTCCTCGATCAGATTGCGGTTGCGGTCGGCCAGCGCGTCGAGCCGCTGCATCACCACCGCATAGGCTTCGGGATTCAGCGTTCGGAACGACAGATCCTCCAGTTCCTCGCGCATCTCCTGCATGCCCATGCGCCCGGCGAGCGGGGCATAGATGTCGAGCGTTTCCTCGGCGATCCGTTGGCGCGAGGCGGTCGGCACGAATTCCAGCGTGCGCATGTTGTGCAGGCGGTCGGCCAGCTTGACCAGCAGGACCCGCACGTCGTCCGAAATCGCCAGCAGCAGCTTACGCAGGTTTTCCGCCTGCTTGGCCTCGCGCGACACCAGTTCTAGTCGCTTGAGCTTGGTCAGCCCCTCGACCAGGGCGCCGATCTTGGCGCCGAACAGGCTGTCGATCTCGGCGCGCGTCGCGTCGGTGTCCTCGATGGTGTCGTGCAGCAGCGCGGCGACGATGGTGGCGTCGTCGAGCTTCAGCTTGGTGAGGATCGCCGCCACTTCGAGGGGGTGCGAGAAATACGGGTCGCCCGAGGCGCGCGTCTGCTCACCATGGGCTTTCATGGCATAGACGTAAGCCTGGTTCAGGAGGTCCTCGTTGGTATTCGGGTTGTAAGAACGGACTCGCTCAACCAGATCGTACTGCCGCATCATCTGCGAACGCGGCGGCTTGGCCGGTTTCGGCACCTCGACGGCGGGCACGGCGGCGGGGGCCGCAACGTCGGCCGAGGTCGGCATTTGCCGCGCATTGCGGCGCCAGTACGCGATCACGCTTCAGACCCCATCGCGCCGGAAGGCATTCCGGCCCATCGAACAGACCGGGATCAAAGAGAAGGGCCAGCGGCCGGCCATACCGCTTTCAGTTCCATCATAACGCCAGAAAACGTCAATAAAAGCAAAAGCCCGGACATGGCGGCCGGGCTTTTTTCGGATATCTGGCTTTTTCAGATAACTGGGATTTGAACGACGGGACCAGGCCGCGCCGGCCTATTCGTCCTCCTCGGGGCGCTCCTCCGGAGGCGCGAGGCCTTCCAGCCCCTTCAGCAGTTCCTCCTCGGTCATGCGCTCGATGGCCACCTCGGTGTCGTCGGCGTCGACGCTGGCCCCGGCTGAACCAATCAGCGGCACCGTATCCGGCTCCGGCTCGTCAACCTCCACGAATTTCTGCAAGGAATGAACCAGTTCTTCCTTCAAATCTTCCGGAGAGATCGTCTCGTCGGCGATCTCGCGTAACGAGACCACCGGGTTCTTGTCGTTGTCGCGGTCGACCGTGAGCTGCGATCCCGACGAAATCATGCGGGCGCGGTGCGCGGCCAGCAGCACCAGGTCGAACCGGTTGTCGACCTTGTCAATGCAATCTTCAACGGTGACGCGCGCCATGTCCTGCCGCTCCGCTTCCAGGAGTTGAATGTGGTTGAATATACGCCGTAAGTATATGGCTTGCGACGATTTCGCAACATTAAATCCGCACTTGCCCTATGGCACAATCCCAGACTTAGGCTTAAACTTTATATGGCAGGTTCCGGGGTTGGGTCGGAGCGCGTGCTTGAGAACGCCGGCGGCCTCTTGCAGGGGTTGGAGTGCAGGGGTTGCGTTGAGCTACATCAAGAAATCGCGGCATTGTCGCGCTAGTGTTTCACTTCCGCTGGTGTTTCACCTCCGATGTTACGGAACGTCTGAGCCTGCGGCTCGAACATGGAGCCGAAGAACCGCGTGCGACGACAAGCTGCAAGTGGGGCTTTGGATTTGACATTCGCTTCCCGCGCCCGCCGCAAGGCGGCTGGTGACCGCCAAATCCACAGCTCCTCTCAACTCCCGATGCGTTATCGGGATTTATTGCCGGAGCAGGCATCCCATGACGCTCGACGGTTTGTCGGCGCCTGATCTCAGCCAAGCGCAGCGGTTTATTCCGACAGGCGCTAGAACGTGAAGCCATCGCGAGCAATCAAATGCTTTTTCCCGGATCCAGCAAAATCGCGCTCTTTATCGACGGAGCCAATCTCTACGCCACCGCGAAGACACTCGGTTTCGACATCGACTACAAACGCCTCCTGAAGGAGTTCCAGAACCGCGGGACGCTTTTGCGCGCGTTTTATTACACGGCGATCATCGAAGATCAGGAATATTCATCGATCCGCCCGCTGATCGATTGGCTGGACTACAACGGCTACACCGTGGTTACCAAAGCCACCAAGGAATTCGTCGACGCCAGCGGCCGCCGCAAGGTCAAGGGCAACATGGACATCGAGCTGGCCGTCGACGCCATGGAGCTCGCCGAGCATATCGACCAGATGGTGCTGTTTTCTGGCGACGGCGATTTCCGCTCGCTGGTCGAGGCGATGCAGCGACGCGGCGTCCGCGTCACGGTGGTTTCCACCATCACCAGCCAGCCGCCGATGATCGCCGATGAACTGCGCCGCCAGGCCGACATTTTCACCGACCTGGTCGAGCTGCAAGCGAAGATCGGACGCGATCCCGCGGAGCGCCCCGTCCCGCGCGAACCCCGCCATCACACGCCGCAGTTCCTCCAACGCAGCACCGTCGGCGCGCGAAACAATGACGACGATTTCGACGACTAAACCCCCGTCGCCGTCCCGCCCGGTTGCCGACATTCGCCCCGACACCGATCCCGGCATCGTCGATCCGGCGGAGCCCGGACGGGACTGTCCGCTCTGTCCGCGGCTGGTCGATTTTCGCAACACGATCCGCTCGCGCGAACCCGGTTGGCACAACGCGCCGGTGCGCTCGTTCGGCGACCGCGACGCGGCCCTCCTGATCGTCGGGCTGGCTCCGGGACTGCAAGGCGCCAACCGCACCGGCCGCCCGTTCACCGGCGACTACGCCGGTGATCTGCTGTATGCGACGCTGATCGCATTCGGCTTCGCGCGGGGCACCTATCAGGCGCGCCCGGACGACGGCCTGACGCTGATCGATTGCCGTATCAGCAATGCGGTCCGCTGCGTGCCGCCGCAGAACAAGCCGCTGCCGGTTGAAATCCGCACCTGCCGTCAGTTCCTGGAAACAACGCTCGCCGACATGCCGCGCCTGCGCGCCATCGTCGCGCTCGGCCGTGTCGCGCATGATTCGACCGTGAAGGCGCTCGGCCTGCGCGCCGCGGCAGCCCCGTTCGCCCACGGCGCCATGCATCAAGCCGGCGCGCTGAGGCTTTACGACAGCTATCATTGCTCGCGTTACAACACCAATACCGGTGTGCTGACGCCGGCGATGTTTCAGAGCGTGTTCGCGAAAGTCCGCGCCGATCTCGGCTGAACTGGAGCCATTTCCGCTCCGATGGCAGCGGAGCGGGCTTTATGTTCTGACGTGTTTTCTTCACGCGAACCGGATTCCACTTCGCTAGAAAACGCTCTACTGCACGCTGGCGCCGCGATGCAGGTCGGCCTCAATCTGCAAGCGCGTTCCGCCGCCGAACCGGGCGCGATAGACTTGCAGGTTTTCCATGATCCGCTGCACGTAGTTGCGCGTCTCCGAGAACGGAATCCGCTCCACCCAATCGACCGCGTCGACATTGGGATCGCGCGGATCGCCGTAGCGCGCGATCCATTTCCTCAGGCTGCCGCGCCCGGCATTGTAGGCGGCGAAAGTCATGATGTAGGAGCCGCGATAGTCTTCCAGAAGCCCGCCCAGTTCGGCGGCGCCGAGCGTGGTGTTGTAGACCGAATCGTTCCTCAGTCGGCCGAGGTCGTATGTCGCGCCGTATTTCCGGGTGACATATTTCGCCGCCGATGGCGTCACCTGCATCAGGCCGTAGGCTTGCGCCGGCGAGACCACGCTGGGGTTGAATCCGCTTTCCTGCCGCGCGATCGCGAACAGCACGCTGGGATCGACCTCCGGCCCGATCGGCCGGTAGTGCGGCAGGCCCGTGGCCGGGAAGGCATAGACGTCGAACGGCAGGCCGCGATTGATCGCGGCCTTGCCGAGCAACAACTGGCCTCGTGCGTCGTTGTGGCGCGAAGCCAGATCGCCGAGGCCGGCCAGCACCTCGGCTTCGGCGTTGTCGCCGAGGTCAGCGAGAATCGAAATCACCAGATCGCCCTCGTTCAGCGCGTAGAGCAGTTGCGCCGCGCGCACCATCTCGAAGCGGTCTCCGCCGCGCAGGCCGGCCCCCGGCGCGCGGTTGATCTCGATCTGCGGCAGGCCGAGCTTGGCGCGCGCCAACTGGCCGTAATAGCTGGTGGAGTGCGCGGCGGCGGACTGATAGGCGGCGCGCGCGTCCATGCCCCGTCCCGAGGCTTCCGCCGCGCGACCGAGCCAGTAGCCGGCGCGCGCCAGCGCGGTGGGATTGTCGCTGCGCTCGGCAATGCGCGCGAAATGCTGGGTGGCGGTGGCGGGATCCTTGAGGAAGCGTAGCGCGATCCAGCCGGCGGTGAACTCCTTCTGGGTCTTGTAAACGTCCTTGGCCGGCAACGCGGCGTCGCGCGCCACCAGATAGGCGGTGCGGTTGTCGCCGATGTCGAGCAATTCGCGCGCCAGCACGCGGCGCTCGATCCACCATTCGTCGAGATCGTGCAGCCGGGCGGGATCGCGCGGCGCGCTCAACATCAGGCGGCCGGCTTCGGCGACGCGCTCCTGCCGACGCAGCCATTGAATCTTGCTGAAGATATAGCCGGCGTCGTCGTGAAGACCACCCGGCACGGCATCGAGCAGCGCCTTGGCGTTCGCGGCGCGTTTCGACACCGCGATGCGCGCCCGCGCCAGCGCCACCTGATCGCCGCCGAGGCGATGCGCCGCGCGCAGCGCCGCCTCGAAGCCGTCGTTGCCGTACAGCAACGCATCCATCCGCGCCTTGTGGTCGGCGGGGCGCAGCAGCGCGCCGAACTGATCGAGGACCGCGGCCTCCATCGCTTGCGCGGTGAGATTGTCATCCCGCCACGCCTCGCGAATGAGCCGCTCGGCATTGGCGCGATCGCCGCGCGCCAGCAAGGCGCGCCCCAGCACCAGCCTGCCCTTGTAGGACAGCGGCGTTTCGTTCTGGAAATAGCCCAGCACGGCGGCGTCGTCGCGGCGGTCGTCCCACAGCGCGGCCTCGGCGCGGCGGCGCAGGAAGGTCTGCGACGGCCAGCCGGGATTGGCGGCGAGGAACGCCTGATAGCGCTCGACGCCGGCGCCGTTGTCGGCGCTGCGCAGGATGATCCATTCGGCGAGCTTGCGCGCCACCGGATCGCCGATCGCGGCTTCCACCTGCGTCGCCTCGCCTTGCTTTCGCCGCCGCACCAGTTCGATCACGTTCTGCAACGCGCCAAGATCGGCCTGCGAGGTCGACGATGTCGCGGCGACCACCGACGGCAGGCTGGGCTTGCGCGCGATGCGCGGCGCCGGCAACGCGGCGGCGGGATGCGGTTTGGCGGCCGGCTTCGCGGCCGATTTCGCCGGCGCGGCGGATTTCGACGGCGGTTTCGACGGCGCCTTCTTCGCTTCGGTCTTTTTCGGTTCGGCCTTCTTCTTCGCCGCGGCCTTGTGCGTTTCCGGCTTGGTCGCGTGCGCCTTTTTAGCGTCCTGCGCCTTGGTCGCGGCGGCGGGCTTGGATGCGGCGGGTTTGGAAGTCGCTGTCTTCGCGGCGGCTTTCGCCGCCTGGGGCTTCGCCCCGGCGCTCTCGGACGCCGCCCGCGCCCCGGTCGTCAGCGCCAGCGACCCGGCGGTCGCCATAACCATTGTCCATCGCCATGCCGATGTTCGGCTAAACGTCATCACGGCGTCCTTCGCTCGATGAGATCCCGGCGCGCGGCCAGGCAAAATTATCCCTGATTGAGGAAACAGAACATCAAATGTGTTAAGCATTCCATGTCTGACCCGCGACGGCGGCGATTTCGCGGCCCCGGCTGTCGCCGGCAACCCCTCGCGGCGGGACGGCGGCGTTGTGCCGGGTGGCGACGTAGCGCCCCATGGACAGCGCAAGCTAATGAAATTATTATGGTTTGCGCCGGAATCGCGCGGCGGCCTGCGATCCGCTCGGGTTCTCGCCATGGGGAACCGGGCGACGCGACAGATGCGCGGCGCGGATAGACCTTTTGTCGCGGCCGCCGACCCGCTAGATAGGCCGGCGGTGATCGCGCGAAAAAATGTTTGTTGGAGAATGACGATGGCAGCCAAGACCAGGTTTCGGGGATCCTTCACCGCCTTGGTGACGCCGTTCAAAAACGGCGCGGTGGACGAGGCCGGCTTTCGCGATTTCATCGACTGGCAGATTGCCGAGGGCACCAACGGCCTGGTGCCGGTCGGCACCACCGGCGAGAGCCCGACCGTCAGCCATGACGAGCACCGGCGCATTGTCGAATGGTGCATCGATCAGGCCAAGGGGCGCGTTCCGGTGATGGCGGGCGCGGGATCGAACTCGACCCGCGAGGCGATCGGGCTTGCCGAACACGCCGAGAAGGCGGGCGCCGACGCGGTGCTGGTGGTGACGCCCTATTACAACAGGCCGACCCAGGAAGGGCTGTACCAGCACTTCAAGGCGATCAACGACGCCATCGGCATTCCGATTTTCATCTACAATATTCCGGGCCGCTCAGTGATCGACATGTCGGTCGAGACCATGACGCGGCTGTCGCAACTCCCGCATATCGCCGGCGTCAAGGACGCCACCGCGAGCATGGTTCGCATCTCGCAGCAGCGCGCGGCGATGGGCGAGGATTTCAATCAGCTCTCCGGTGAGGACGCCACCATTCTCGGCTACATGGCCCATGGCGGCCATGGCTGCATCTCGGTGACGTCGAATGTCGCGCCGCGGCTGTGTTCCGAATTCCATCAGGCCTGGCAGCGCGGCGACGCCGCCGCCGCGCTGGCGATCCATGACAAGCTGATGCCGCTGCATACCGATCTGTTCATGGAGTCGAATCCGGCGCCGATCAAATATGCGCTGTCACTGATCGGAAAGATGGATGAGACATTGCGGCTGCCGATGGTTCCAGTCTCCGAACCGACGCGCGTCGCGGTGCGCAAGGCCATGGTTCACGCCGGACTGGTGAACTGAGCAGGTTATTTTCACCTCCACTATTATCGTCACAGATCAGCAGGCGCCGAAAAGGAATTTTGAATGCTCAAGGAATTTCGCGAATTTGCCATGAAGGGCAACGTGGTCGATCTGGCGGTCGCCGTCATCATCGGCACGGCGTTCGGCGCGATCGTCAACTCATTGGTCGCCGACGTCATCATGCCGCTGATCGGCGCGATCACCGGCGGCCTCGATTTCTCAAACTATTTTTACGGGCTGTCGAAGAACGTCAACGCCGGCAATCTGGCCGACGCCAAGAAACAGGGCGCGGTGCTGGCCTGGGGCAATTTCCTGACGCTGACGATCAACTTCCTCATCATCGCCTGGGTGCTGTTCATCGTGGTGCGGCTGATGAACTCGCTGAAGAAGAAGGAGCCGGCGCCGGCGCCGGCGGAACCGTCCGAGGAGATCAAGCTTTTGACTGAAATCCGCGATCTCCTGAAGAAGAGCTGAGACGGCGGGGGCGCTGTCTTTGATTGAGGGCAGCGCCCGAAAGGCTTGAGACATGGCGGAGAAGAACGCGCGCGCCATCAAGGTTGTCGCCGAGAACCGCAAGGCGCGGTTCAATTACGCGATCGAGGACACGGTGGAGACGGGCATCGTCCTGACCGGGACCGAGGTCAAATCGATCCGCAACGGCAAGACCACGATCGCCGAATCCTACGCCGACCCCAAGGGCGGCGAGATCTGGCTGATCAACGCCAACATTCCCGAATATCTGCAAGCCAACCGCTTCAATCACGAGCCGAAGCGGCCGCGCAAGCTGTTGCTCCACAAGAAGGAGATCAACAGGCTGGCGGGCGCGGTGGAACGCAACGGCATGACCCTCATCCCGCTCAAGCTGTATTTCAACGAGCAGGGCCGCGCCAAGCTGTTGCTCGGGCTGGCCAAGGGCAAGAAGTTGCACGACAAGCGCGAAACCGAGAAGAAGCGCGACTGGAATCGCGAGAAGGGCCGCCTGATGCGGGCGAGAGGCTGATTATTCGCATTTAATGGAAACAGCCGCCGTCTTGCGCGGGCCTGATCCGGGCATTCGTCGCAATAGCGGGTTGCCGGGTCGCAGGCGAGCGAACCGGCCTCGTTCCTCGAACGGGTCCGCCCGGCCATGACGCCGCGGGGTATTTCCGGCAAAACGCGAAACGCTGTGACGCGCGGCTTTTCAGAGGATGGATCGAGATGAATCAGAACGATCTGCTGGCCGTCGACTGGAGCAAGATCCCCGCACCGCAAGATGACGGCGCGGCGCGCCATTTGATCGGGACAACGCTGCCGCCGGTCGGCTTGCTCGCCACCGACAAGACCATGGTGACGCTGGCGGCGTTGCCCGGGCGCACGGTCGTGTTCGGCTATCCGCGCACCGGCGAACCGGGCAAGATCGCGCTGGTCGATGATTGGGACATGATTCCGGGCGCGCGCGGCTGCACACCGCAGACCTGCGCCTTCCGCGATCTGTTCGCCGATCTGCAAGCCGCCGGCGCCCGCCATGTGTTCGGTTTGTCGACGCAGAGCCATGCCTATCAAGGCGAGATGGCCGAACGGCTGCATCTGCCGTTTCCGGTGTTATCGGATGAATCGCTCGAACTGACGCGGGCCTTGAGGCTGCCGACCATGGACGTGGCCGGACTGGTGATGATTAAGCGGCTGGCGCTGATCGTCGACGACGGGCGCATCACGCACGTGTTCTATCCGGTGTTTCCGCCGGACCGCAACGCGGGCGATGTGCTGGCGTGGCTGACCGCCCATCCGCGCTAGAACCATGATCGGCTCGGATGGCAACGCCCGCCGCCATCCTTTCGGGTCAATGTTGAACACGAAAACCGTCATGCTCCGCGAAGGCCGAGCATCCAGTATTCCG
Organism: Xanthobacteraceae bacterium; assembly: GCA_023954195.1. Lineage (GTDB taxonomy): Bacteria > Pseudomonadota > Alphaproteobacteria > Rhizobiales > Xanthobacteraceae > 62-47. The sequence continues at coordinate 900,438 of JAMLIK010000002.1, read as the reverse complement.
TGTCGGATCGAACTTCTACACGCGCGCAGGGAATACCGGATCGTCCGCCTTCGCGGACGATGACGCCTCGTTTCCAGTTAGAGCATGATCCCGAAAAGTGGACACCGGTTTTCGGAAAAGATCATGCTCAAACAAAAAGATAGGCGACGAGCGTGATTCAACGCAGTTGAAACATGCTCTAGCGATCGAACGTTTCAACCTTGGACAATGCTCTAGACAGCCACATCGCGTCCTGAGCCCGAATCGCGCCCCTCGCCTCGTCCGACACGCAAAAACCCCCGGCATCGCTGCCGGGGGTTTCTGTTTCAGATCGTAATCGCCGTGAGGCGATGGCGATTAGAAGACGCGCTGAGCGCGGACGCCGAAGGTCCAGGTGCCGTTGTCCTTGGCCACCACACCGTTGGAGTAGGTGCCGACCTGCAGGGTCTCGACGTAGCTGTACAGAACTTCACCCGAGAAGGTCAGGTTCTTGACAGGGGTCCAGCGCAGCACGGTGCCGATCTGCCAGATGTTGCCACCCGGATTACAGTTCGTGATGGTCCGCGGGCAGACCGTGGAAGCGCCATTGCCTCCGAGGGCCCCAGCGGCGGCGACGAGAGCACGCGCGGCGTCGCTGTAGCGAACCTGCGTATACGAACCGAACAGCGAGGACGACCAGTGCGGATCCCAGTTGTGGTTGAAGGCGCCACGGAGACCCCAAGCCTGGGTCTTGTGGATGCCGCCGGTGCCCGCCGGGCCGAAGATGCCGTCGCTCGACCAGACGCTACCAAGGCTGGTGCCCTGATTGCCGGCGATGCTCCAGGTGTCCGGGCTCACGCCGCCGACCACGTAGCGGCTGGCGCCGTCCGCGTAGGTGACGTCGAAGTTGATCGAGTCGCCGGCGCCGGTCGGCAGGTTCCTGAGCGACAGGCCGGCCGTAACCGCGAAGCCCCAAGCGTCACCCGGCGAACCCATGCCAGCAACACCATTGTAGTAGCTCGCGCGGAGGTTATGCGCGACGGCCGACACCTGGAACAGACCCCAGGCCTGATCGACGCGGATCTGACCGACGATGTCCGGAATGTTGGCGCCACCCCAACCGTTGAAGTAGTTGCCGTTGATATCGAGGCCGTACAGCGGAGCGCGGTTATACGAGTTGTAGGTGTTGGTGCCGCCGCTGGCGAAGTAGATGCCGCTGGAGTCTTCCAACGAGATCGCCGCCGACACACCGTTGCCGAACTGCGCGGTGTAGGCCAACTGGTTGATACCGGTCACGTCGTCCGGACCACCGATCAGGTACGAGGTGTTGTTGCCCGGATAACCGGTCCAGGGGGTCGAGAACTGCGAGATCGCCTTACCGATGGTGAACCCGGCGAACTGGATGAAGGCGTAGTAGACGCCGACACCGGAGTTGTTGCCGCCGAGCGGACCGGACGCGTCGTCAACGCCGGCACGAACCGCGCTGCCGGTCGTCCAGTTGAAGGTGATGTCGAAGTAGGTGCGGACCACGCCGTATTCGGTGGCGGTACGCGTGTCGATGTTGATGTCCTGACGGGCGCGGGCGATGTAGTTGTTCGCCGTGCGCAGGTTCGCGCCGTTGCCAGTGACCTTCGGCAGGTTATAGGCGCCGGCCGCGTTGAACGAGGTGTCGGCACGCAGATAGCCGCCCAGCTTGATGCAGGTGTCGGTGCCGGGGATGTAGTAGAAGCCGGCGCCGTACAGGGAGCACACCTTCACGTATTCGACCGCCTTGGCCTTCAACGGAAGATCCGCCGCCTGCGCTCCACCCAGTGCGACCAGGGTCGCAGCCGAGCCGAGGATAAGGCTCTTCGCAATGTTCATGTAAACCTCCAAGTTTGCTCTTTAGGGAAGGTTCCGGATCCGCTGGGTGAACCACCCGAAGACTAGGTTCCCTTAGTCCCTGACTAAACCGCTCGATCCGTTCGCGCCTTCGGACACTCCCGCGAAACGCGAGGGACTTAAGCGAACCACCTAACGGGACGACCTCGGGATGCCCCCCTCCGTCGCTTCAGTCACAATTACCCAACGGCCCTGAACACGCAACAAAGGAACGCCTCAGAATGGGACCAATCCGGCCGTTTTTGGGCCTGTGTTGCACAAATAACACGCGTCTGTGATCGAACCACCCTCGCAAACACTTGATGGATAAATACTTTTTTCACCATCCCGTTGGAACACGTGGCCCCCGCGCCCTGCCGCCCGGCCGGAACCGACCCCGCCGGCGGGCCTTGCCAGGCATCGACGCCGCCCCTCGCCCGCTCGAATCGGGCCGCCGGACCGGTCGTCCCCTTGTTATAGAGTGTCGGGCCGGAACCGCGCCGTGCCGAACGTCGGATAAGTCATCCCCAAACGCGGCCGCGACTCACGTGACCCTTGCGGGGCGACGCCGGGTCGGGCATATCGGGGACCGATGGAGATATGGCCGAGTGGCTGAAGGCGGCGGTTTGCTAAACCGTTATAGGGTTGTAAAGCCCTATCGAGGGTTCGAATCCCTCTGTCTCCGCCATCCTGCTTCGCGCCCAGGCGCTTCGCAGGATTGGCAGGATCCCGCGCGCGAAGCAGGATGCCCTCCGAAGCTTTAGCGAAGGAGGGCTATATGTTTTATGTCTATCTCATTGAAAGCCTTGCTGACGGCGAACAGCGCTATATGGGCCTCACCGCTGACCTCAAACGACGTCTAACCGAGCACAACACCGGAAAATCGGCGCATACATCAAAATATATGCCGTGGAAACTAGCGACTTACATTGCCTTTTCCAGCCAATCCAAAGCTCAAGCGTTTGAATACTATCTCAAGTCCGGATCAGGTCACGCCTTCGCTCGCAAACGACTATGGTGATTTAGTTCCCCGTACCCGCGTCGGAGGCGTTCGACCTTTATGATTTCCCGGAGTGATTCCCATGAACCGTAAACAGCGACGGGCCGCCGGAACCCACGGTTCCGCAGCCGACGGCGACGTCCGGCACGGCGAGGCGCTGTTCCGCCAAGCCCTGCAATTGCATCAGGCCGGCCGGCTGCAGGACGCCGAAGCGCTCTACCGCAACGCGCTGGCGTTCGCGCCCCGCCATGCCGGCGCGCTCAATTACCTCGGCGTGCTGCATCACCAGACCGGGCGCAGCGAGGCGGCGGCGGAACTGGTCCGGCAGGCCATCGCCGCCGACCGCGACAATGCCGAGCCGCGCTACAGCCTCGGCCTGATTCACGCCAGCCTCGGCCAGTACGCCGACGCCATCGCCCAGACCCGCCGCGCGCTGAAGCTCAATCCCGACCACGTCGAGGCGCGGACCAATCTCGGTGCGCTGCTGCTGCGTCAGGGCCAGCCGCGCGAGGCGATCGAGCATCTGACGCGCGCGCTTGAGCTTTCGCCGTCGCAACCCGCCTATGCCAATCTCGGTCAGGCGCTGCTGGAGGACGGCCGCGCCGATGAGGCGATCGACGTCGTATTGCGTGGCCTGCGCGACGGCGGCAGCGCCAATCTCAAATCGCTGTTCGTGATGATCGCGCGGGCGCTCGATCCCGCCACCGCCGCGCGACACGACGGGTTTCGCGAAGCGCTGGCCCGCGCGCTGACCGAGCCGTGGTGTCGGCCCCGCGACCTCGCCAAGCTGTGTTGCCGCATTCTCGCGCAGCAACTGGCAAGCGCCGACACCGGACTGGAGGACGACGACGATCCGCTGCTGGCGGCGCTCTTGACCACGACGCCGGTGATCGACGCCGAACTCGAACGGCTGCTCACCGCCGCGCGGCGCGCGCTGCTCGACCACCATGACGCCGACCCCGCCGCGGCGGCAAACGACTGGCTCGGCTTCGCCGTCGCGCTGGCGCGGCAGTGCTTCATCAACGAATATGTCTTCGACGTCACTGCCGACGAGCGGCGGCAGGTCGCCGCGCTCAACGACGAGCTGGCGGCGAAGCTCGCGGCCGGCGCGGCCGTCGCGCCGATGGCCGTCGCGCTCAGCGCCGCCTATGGTCCGCTGCACGCGCTTGCCGGCAGCGAGCGGCTGGCGGCGCAGCCGGATCGGGAGCCGGTTGCGGCGCTGGTCACGCAACAGATCCGCGAGCCGGCGAAGGAGCGCGAGATCCGCGCGAAAATTCCGGCGCTGACGCCGATCACCGACGCCACCTCGACGGCGGTGCGCGCGCAATACGAGGAAAACCCCTACCCGCGCTGGAGCGCGCCGGTCGCCGACCGGCCGCCGCTGGCGCTCGATCGCTACATCCGCGCCCGCTTTCCCGCCGCGCCCTATCGCGGCATCGGCGAGGGTCCGATCGATCTGCTGGTCGCCGGCTGCGGCACCGGCATGCACGCCATCGAGCGCGTCATCCAGTTCCGGCCACGCCACACGCTCGCCATCGATCTCAGCCTCGGCAGCCTGAGCTACGCCACGCGGAAAAGCCGCGAGGCCGGGCTTTCGGCGATCGAGTTCGCCCAGGCCGACATTCTTGCGCTTGGCGCGTTGGAGCGCCGCTTCGACCTTATCGACGCCAGCGGCGTGCTGCATCACATGCGCGATCCGTTCGCGGGCTGGCGCGTTCTCGCGCGGCTGCTGCGGCCCGGCGGGCTGATGTATGTCGCGCTCTACAGCGCCGCCGCGCGCGCCGAGATTCGGACGATGCGCGACGTGATCGCCGCCAAGGGTTTTCCGCCGACGCTCGACGGCATCCGCAAGCTGCGCCGCGACATCATCAGCCGCGACCCGTCCGATCCGCTGCGGCGCATCGCCGATTTTCCTGACTTCTTCAGCGCCAGCGACTGCCGCGACCTGCTGATGCACGTCCAGGAGCACCAGTTCGACCTGCCCGAGATCGGTGCGTTCCTCGACGCCGAACGCTTCACCTTGCTGGGATTGGAGACCCGCACGGAAGCGCGCTATCGGCGGCGCTTCCCGGACGACGCGGCGGCGACCGACCTTACCAACTGGGCTCGCTTCGAGGCCGACAACCCGGCGACTTTCGCCGAGATGTATCAGTTCTGGATTCAGAAGCGGCCCGACTGAGCTTTCGGGCCGCGCTTCCGGTCAGTGAGTGGCGATCCAGGCGCGGGCCTCGCGCTGCGCGGCGGCGATCTCGACGCCGGACATCATCTCCGCCACCTCGCGCCGCATCTGCACCGCATCAGTGCGGCCCTTCAGCGCCGCCAGATTGAACCACTTGTGCGCGGCGACGAGATCGACCAGGCCGCCCCGTCCGCTCGCCCAATACAATCCGCGCTCGAACAGCGTGTCCGGTATCGCCGCATCCCGCACCGGCTTCGCCGCATCCCAATCGATCGCCCCGTGAAACATGATCCCTGACCTTCTTGTTATTGGTGCCGCCCTGCTCCGAGCGCGGCTCCCGTCCGATCTTTCGACACTCTCCCAACCGCCGTTGTCCGGCGTGTTGGGGTGACTATGACGGGTCAAATTTGAAAGGCAGTTTAAGCATCGCGATGAATGGAATCTGAACGGGCGCACGGGCGAATTTCGCGACATTGGCGAAAAGCCCCGCCATTGGCGGACTTCCTGCATTCCTGAATCGCCGATTCACGCTGTCGCTTGGCGAAGCGATAACCATTGCCGCAAACCGCGACGCTGCCCGCGATCAACCGGGCGGCGAGAGACGCGGGGGATGAGAGAGACGCTGGGGAAAGGAGAAGCGAAAACGAAAGCGCCGGCGATCACGGCGCGCCGGCGGCGAGGCGGGCCGGCAAAAACGAGGGCGTCGGCGAGCATGTCAGGGTCGAAGCCCACCGCGGCGTTGCCGGCCGGTGGCTCTGGACCAGTGACTCTGGAGACGCGACCTCTTAAAGACGCGACCTCCACGCCGTATCGAAGAATGTCCCGTCACCGAACCATTCTTCCGCCGGATCGCCCGCCGGGCGCATGAGCAACCCGTTCCACGATCCGGCTGGCTGACCTGATGTCTCGCCGACACCCTCTCCCGTCGACCGAGCTTCCAACCGCACCCGCCGCGAGGCGGAGGACAATCTGGCGGCTCGCGCGACGTCGCCGGCAGTGAGCGCCGGCAATTGTTCCAGAAGCAAACTTACTTCGCGGCCTTCTTCTTGGCGGTCTTCTTCTTGGCGACCTTGCGGGTCTTCTTCGCGGTCTTCTTCGCCGCGGTCTTCGTCGCCTTCTTGACCTTCTTCACGGCCTTCTTGGCTTTCGCCTTCTTCGCTGTCTTCGCCTTCTTAGCCATATTGCCCTCCTGAGTAGTGAGATGGCTTGATCGCTGCGTGCATTCGGGAATCGAAATGCACTTCATCCCGCATACACCAACACATGCGAAAAAACAGCGTCCTGCTTAAGGAAGTGTTGATGAAACGGTGGCAGCGCCGCGCGCGCGTCGCGACCGATACGCACCATCGCGCCATCGCGCGCGATGCAAGTAGTGCCCGCCAGATCTACGTCGGCAAATGTCAAGATTGAAGGAAACGCTTGTGCCGCAGATAGATTCGCAATGCGGCGCGAAATTTTTTCGCGCGCGACGGCACATGCCGCGACTCGGCGCGAGCGATCAGAACCGCGCGCGCGGACTCTGAGTCGCGAATTTTGGCAAACAAAAAATTTTTAGCGAAACGCGCGTTCCGAACCTTCGCGGTTTCTCGAACGCGATTTTTTTGCCAGCCGCTTCGCGCTGATTCGCGGCCGCGGCTTTCCGATTCATCACCGTCGCACCGCGCGGTGACGATGCCTTCGCGCGCTACAAACCGAGCTTGGCCTTGATGAGATCGTTGACCGCTTGCGGGTTGGCCTTGCCGCCGGACGCCTTCATCACCTGTCCGACGAACCAGCCGGCGAGCGCCGGCTTGGCTTGCGCCTGCGCGACTTTGTCGGGATTGGCGGCGACGATCGCATCGACAATCGTCTCGATCGCGCCGAGGTCGGTGACCTGCTTCATGCCGCGCGCTTCCATCACCGCGCGCGGATCGCCGCCCTCGTTCCAGACAATCTCGAACAGATCCTTGGCGATCTTGCCGGAGATGGTGCCCTCGCCGATCAGTTCGACGATTGTCGCGAGTTGCGCCGACGACACCGGCGAGGCGGCGATGTCCTTACCTTCCTTGTTGAGACGGCCGAACAGCTCGTTAATCACCCAATTGGCGGCGAGCTTGCCGTCGCGCGCCTTGTCGGCGAGCGCCGCGAGCACGGCTTCGTAGAACTCGGCGCTCTCGCGCTCGCTCACCAGCACTGCGGCATCGTAGGGCGAGAGCGCGAAATCGCCGATGAAGCGCGCCTTCTTCTGATCCGGCAGTTCCGGCAGCGCGGCGGCCAGCTCGTCGACGAAGCTCTGCGGAAATTCCAGCGGCAGCAGGTCGGGATCGGGGAAGTAGCGGTAATCGTGCGCCTCCTCCTTGGAGCGCATCGAGCGCGTCTCGCCCCGGCTCGGATCGAACAGCCGGGTTTCCTGCACGATCTGGCCGCCGTCCTCGATGACGCCGATCTGACGGCGCGCCTCGTAGTCAATGGCCTGACCGATGAAACGGATCGAGTTGACGTTCTTGATCTCGCAGCGGGTGCCGAACGGCGCGCCGGGCCGGCGCACCGAGACGTTAACGTCGGCGCGCAGGGATCCCTTTTCCATGTCGCCGTCACAGGTGCCGAGGTAGCGCAGGATGGTGCGCAGCTTGGCGACATACGCCTTGGCCTGCTCCGCCGAGCGGATGTCCGGCTTGGAGACGATCTCCATCAGCGCGACGCCGGAGCGGTTGAGATCGACGTAGGTCATGGTCGGATGCTGGTCGTGCAGCAACTTGCCGGCGTCCTGTTCCAGGTGCAGCCGCTCGATGCCGACGGTGACGTTGTCGCCGTCGTCGAGATCGACCTGCACCGCGCCCTCGCCGACGATCGGCGACTTGTACTGACTGATCTGATAGCCCTGCGGCAGGTCCGGATAGAAATAGTTCTTGCGGTCGAACACCGAGCGCAGGTTGATCCGCGCCTTGAGACCGAGGCCGGTGCGCACCGCCTGCCGCACCGCCTCTGCGTTGATGACCGGCAACATGCCGGGCATCGCCGCGTCCACCAGCGAGACGTGCGCGTTCGGCTCGCCGCCGAACTGCGTCGACGCGCCGGAGAACAGTTTGGCGTTGGAGGTGACCTGGGCGTGGATTTCCAGCCCGATCACCATTTCCCAATCGCCGGTGGCGCCCTTGATGAGCTTCGTGGATTTGACGGGTGCGTTCATGGGACGGGTTCTACAATGGACCGCGCGATGAGAAAACCCCGGCCGCGGCTGCCCGGAAACGAGGCGTCATCGTCCGCCAACGGGTCCGCGCGAAGCGCGGCCCGATGACAGGCTCCGGCGGACGATCCAGCATCCTGCTACTACATGCTCCCCAGGAACGCCTTCAGCGTCGGGTTGATGCGCAGCGCGTCGCGCCCCGCCTCGATCACCTCGTCCACCTGCGGCTGCGGCAGGTGGAAACGGGTCGGCACCTTGCCGAGTTCGGCGGCGCGCGCCGGATCGAGCTGGTCGAAGCCGACGCGGCCGACGAAGAATTTCAGGTCGCGGCAGTTCCAGTTGGCCGGCGCGCCATAGCGCCTGCGATCGGCTGCCGAAAGGCCGCAGCGCCAACGCACCAGCGCGTTCTGCCAGTCTCCCATGGTGCGTTCGAACGCGGTGAAGCTGGCGCCGACGCTGGCGTCGATGGTGGTGTCGATGGCCGCCTTGACCAGATCGACGCCGGCGGGGCCGTCGACGCTTTTCACCCAGTCGCCCGACAACCCGGCCTTGGCGTCGACCACCAGGAATATCGAGCGCCGCAGCCTGACCGCCTGCTCCGGCTTCAGCGGCCCGTACGGCGTCTCCGAGGATTCGCGCGCGATGGTGAAACCGGACAGCCCGTAGTTATCGACCAGGCCGCCGTCGAGCAGCTTGATGTACGGCACCTTGCCCTCGCGATAGCGCAGGATGGCGCTGGCGTAGGACCGCAGCATCGGCGAGGCGTTGCGGTCGGCGGCCGAGCGGGTGATCCATTGCGGCAGCGGATCGTTGCAGGTGCCGGGATAGGCCTTGACCACGATCGGCGCGAACGCCACCGGCACGGCGGCGGACGCCGCCACCGCGTTGGACAACGGAAACTTGGTCAGGTCGCTACAGATCGCCGTGAAGGCGGTGGCGCCGAACACGAACGGCACGCGGTTATAAATGTCGGAGGCATTGATCCAGACCCGCGGCGGCCCCACCGCGCGGAACGCGCCGAAGGTCGCGCCGTGAAACAGGTTCCGGTCGAGCCATTGGGTGAACCCCTGCTGATCGTTGATGCCGCCGCTGAGCGCGCGGCCCATGGTGGCCAGCGACAGCGTGGTGTTGAGCCCTTCCTCGGCGTTCTGCAACAGGAAGCGCTCGCGGAAATCGGCGAGCGCCGCCTTCTTCTTCAGCCCGTAATAGGCGGCGGTGACCGAGCCGCCGGAAACGCCGGAGATGAAATCGAGCCGGTCGAGCAGCTTGTCGTGGGCGCGCGGCACACCGATGCGGTCGAACTCCGACAGTACGCCGAAGGAAAACGCCGCCGCGCGGGTGCCGCCGCCGGAGAACGCCAGCCCGATCAACAGGTCGTCCTCGTCGGCAACGTCCTTGAAGCCGAGATGAAGCTGATCGACCACGCTGCCATGGGCCGGCACGTTCACCGGCTCGTTGTGTACCGAGGCGCAGCCGGAGAGCCACAAGCTCACCGCCATCGCGCCGAAAAATCCCGCCCACCGCATCATCCGCCCCTCCGTATGGCGGTTGTCGCCCGAAGGCGGTTAACCGGGGCAAAAGATGGCCGCATCATGGCAAGGGCAAGGCCATCATGGTTAATCGCAACGACGGATTCCCGTCATTGCCATGCTCGCAAGCCTCCAAAGTCGTGCGCCTCAGTCCCACCACCGCGCCGGCGTGAAGCGGCCCGCCGCCTGCTCGATCACCTCGCCGAGCGCAAACAGCGTCTCCTCGTCGAACGGGCGGCCGATCAGTTGCAGGCCGAGCGGCAAGCCCTGGGCGTCCTTGCCGGCGGGCACCGCGATGCCGGGAAGACCAGCCATGTTCACGGTGACGGTGAAAATGTCGTTGAGGTACATCTCGATCGGGTCCGCCCCGGTCTTCTCGCCGATGCCGAACGCCGCCGACGGCGTCGCCGGCGTCAGGATGGCGTGAACGCCTTGCGCGAAGCAGTCCTCGAAATCCTTCTTGATAAGAGTGCGCACCTTTTGCGCGCGCAGATAATAGGCGTCGTAATAGCCGGCCGAGAGCACGTAGGTGCCGATCATCACCCGCCGCTTCACTTCGGGGCCGAAACCGCGCGCGCGGGTGTTCTCGTACATCTCCACGATGTTGTTGCCGTCGACGCGGGCGCCGTAGCGCACGCCGTCGTAACGCGCCAGGTTCGACGAGGCTTCGGCGGGCGCTACGATGTAATAGGCCGGCAGCGCGTATCTGGTGTGCGGCAGCGACACCTCGACCAGTTCGGCGCCCGCCGCCTTCAGCCATTCCGCGCCCTGCGACCACAACCGGTCGATCTCGGCGGACATGCCGTCGAGGCGGTATTCCTTCGGGATGCCGATGCGCAGCCCCTTCACCGATTTGCCGACCGCGGCCTCATAATCCGGCACGGCGCGGTCGACCGAGGTGGTGTCCTTGGGATCGTGGCCGGCCATCGAGCGCAGCAGGATCGCGCTGTCGCGCACGCTACGGGCGAACGGGCCGGCCTGATCGAGCGAGGAGGCGAACGCCACGATGCCCCAGCGCGAGCAGCGGCCATAGGTCGGCTTGATGCCGACGATGCCGGTGAAGGCCGCCGGCTGCCGGATCGAGCCGCCGGTGTCGGTGCCGGTGGCACCGAGGCACAGGCCGGCCGCCACCGCCGCCGCCGAGCCGCCGGAGGAGCCGCCCGGCACCAGTTGCGCGTCCGAGCCGTCACGCCGCCACGGATTGACCACGGGGCCGAAGCACGAGGTCTCGTTGGACGAACCCATGGCGAATTCGTCGTTGTTGAGCTTGCCCAGCATCACCGCGCCGTCGCGCCACAGTTGCGCGGTGACGGTGGATTCGTAAGGCGGCGTGAAGTCACCGAGAATCTTCGAGCACGCGGTGGTGCGGATGCCTTCGGTGGCGAACAGATCCTTGATGCCGAGCGGCACGCCGCCGAGCGGCCCGCCCTCGCCCTTGGCGATCCGCGCATCGGCTTGGCGCGCCATGGCGCGGGCCGCGTCCGGCGTCTCCAGCGCATAGGCGTTCAGCGCCCGCGCGCGTTCCATCGCCGCGAGATGGGCGTCGGTCAGTTCAAGCGAGGTGAATGTCTTGCGCGCGAGGCCGTCCCGCGCCTCGGACAGCGTTAGCGTCGTCAGATCCGTCATTTATCAACCGGGCTGCAAAAGAAAGGAGAGAGTGTCTTGTCGTTGGCCGGATCGTCGCGGCGCGCCGTCGGCTGCCGGGCCGATTGCTCCATCACGTCGAGCACCGCGTCCATCGCCTTGTCGGGATCGGCCTCGGCGCCCTGGCGCCGCGTGGCGTCAAGATAGTTCATGTAAGCCTGATAGGCTTTTTCGTCGTCGCATAGCAGGCACATCGGTTTCGTCTCCCGCTCTATTCGACCACCTTGGGCACCGTGAAGAAATGATCCTCGCGCGCCGGCGCGTTGGCGACCACGGCGTCGGCGATGTCGCCGTCATCGACCACGTCGGGGCGCTTCTTCATCGCCATCGGCGTCACCGAGGTCATCGGCTCGACGCCCTCGACATTCACCTCCGACAATTGCTCGACAAACGCCAGAATGGCGTTCAGCTCGCCCTGCAAGTGCGGAACCTCGGCATCGGTGACCGCGATCCGCGCCAGATGCGCGATGCGGCGGACGGTGGCGGCGTCGACGGACATGGAAGCCTTACTGCGATATGGAGACGGCTGGCGGCGTATGCAAACAGCCTCCGCCCTATAGCAGACCGCCCTTTCGCACCGCAACCGCGCCCACTCAGGCCGACAGCGCGCGCAGCCGCCGCAAGGCATCCTCGGCCAGCGCGCGAACCAGATCCTCGGCGGGCCGTTCGGTGCCGAGCGCCACCGCCTGCCCGGCCCACAGATTGGTGAAAGCGGCGCTGCCGGTCTTTTCCGCCGCCGCCTTCAGCGGCCCGAACGCCGCCGAGGCGTGCGGGAATCCTGGGCCCTCCGCCGTCACCGGCCCCAGTTCGCGCATGGCGCGGTTGACGATGCCGCGCGCGGCGCGCCCGGTCATGACGTTGGTGATGGCGGTGACGCCGTCGTCGCCCTTCGCCAGATTTTCGCGAATGATGGCGCTCACCTTCGATTCCGGCGTGCGCAGCAAGGCGGTGCCGATCTGCACGCCGGCCGCGCCCAGCGCCAAGGCGGCGGCGATGCCGCGCCCGTCGGCGACGCCGCCGGCGGCGATCACCGGCACGCGCACCGCATCCGCCATCTGCGGCACCAGCGCGAAGGTGCCGGGCTGGGTGGCGATGTCGTCGGTCAGGAACATGCTGCGATGGCCGCCCGCCTCGGCGCCCTGCGCGATCACCGCGTCGACGCCGCGCTCGGCGAGCCACACCGCCTCCCTGACGATGGTGGCCGATGCGATGACGACGCAGCCGGCGTCCCGGACGCGCTTCAAGAGGCTCGCCTCCGGCAGGCCGAAGTGGAAGCTGACGACCTCGGGCTTCACATCCTCGACCACCTCGCACATCGCGGCGTCGAACGGCGCGCGGGCGGCCGAGGGCAGCGGCATCGCCGGGTCGAGTTGCAACTCTCTATAATAAGGCGCGAGGCGCTCGCGCCACGCCACCATCTTCGTCTCGTCAGGCGTCGTCGGGGTGTGGGCGAAGAAATTCATCGACACCGGCGCCGACACCTGCTGGCGGAAAATGTTGACCTGCTCGCGCGCCTTGTCCGGCGACAGCATGGCGCAGGGCAGCGCGCCGAGCGCGCCGGCTTTTGCCGCGGCGATGGCCAGTTCGGTATCCATCGCGCCGGCCATCGGCGCCTGGATGATGGGAAGATCGACCTTGAACAGGTCGAGAAGTCGGCGGTCGGGCCACATGGCGGCATTCCTCGATTGATGCGCATGGTATTTCACTTCGCGGCGGCGATGTCACGGCCCCTCGCCATGCGACCTTCGGTCAGCGAAGGATGGTGTCCGCCGCCCGCCGCCGTGTTATGCGAAGGCCATGAACGCTCCCGTCCTGCCCCTGACCGAAGCCGCGACCCATTGGCCCGCGCGCGGCGCGCTGATCGGCCTCGACCTCGGCACCAAGACCATCGGCGTCGCGGTGTGCGACCCCGACCGTCGGCTCGCCACCGGCGTCGAGACGGTGAAGCGCACCGCCTTCACCGCCGACGCGGCGCGGCTGATCGATCTCGCGCAAGCGCGCCGCGCGGTCGGCTTCGTGCTCGGCCTGCCGATCAACATGGACGGCAGCGAGGGGCCGCGCGCGCAATCGACCCGCGCCTTCGCCCGCAACCTTTCCCGCCTCACCGATCTTGCCGTCGGACTGTGGGACGAGCGGCTGTCGACGGCGGCGGTGGAGCGCGAATTGATCGCGCAGGACGCCAGCCGCGCCAAGCGCGCGAAGGTGATCGACGAGCACGCCGCCATCTTCATCCTGCAAGGCGCGCTCGACCGCCTCGCCACGCTCCATCGCCAAGAGCCCTCGCGCCGATGCTGACCGTGGTCGCCTCGCTGATCCCGGTGTTCCTGCTGATCGCGCTCGGCTACGCGCTGCGGCGCATCCTGTTGAAGCAGGACGCTTACTGGATCGGGCTGGAGCAACTGGTCTACTACGTGCTGTTTCCGGCGCTGCTGATCGAGACGCTCGGCCGCGCCGACCTCTCCTCGGTGCCGGTCGCCGGCGTCGGCGGCACCATGCTGTTGTCGGTGCTGATCGTGGGCGCGCTGTGCCTCGCGCTGCGGCCGCTGCTGGCGCGGTGGCTGGCGCTGAGCGGGCCGTCGTTCACGTCGCTGTTTCAGGGGTCGGTGCGCTGGCAGACCTTCGTGGCGCTCTCGGTGGTCGGCAACATGCTGGGCGATGCCGGCCTCGCGGTGGCCTCGGTGGCGATGGTGGCGATGATCCCGGTGCTCAACGTGATGAGCGTGTCGGTGCTGGCCCATTTCGCCTCGCCGCATAAGACCTCGTGGCGCGCAACGGCGCTCGCGATCGCCAGGAACCCGTTCATCTGGGGCTGCCTGATCGGCATCGCCATCAACATCCTCCGGCTGCCGATCCCGAAGCCGCTCTACGACTTCGCCGGATCGCTCGGCCGCTCCTCGCTGGCGATCGGCCTGCTGGTGGTCGGCGCGGGCCTGCAACTCGACGGGTTGAAGCGCCCCAATGCCGTGGCGGCGCTGACGGTGGCGCTCAAGCTGGTGGTGATGCCGGTGATCGCCATCACGCTCGGCCGCGGCTTCGGCCTGTCGGGGGCGAACCTGGTGGTGGTGGCCTGCTGCGCCTCGGTGCCGAGCGCGTCGAACGCCTACGTGCTGGCGCGGCAGATGGGCGGCGACGCGCCGCTCCTGGCGCAGATCCTGGTGCTGCAAACCGTGGTCGCGGTTTTCACCATGCCGCTGTTCATTGCGCTGGCCGGGTGAGGCGCGCTCATGACGCCAGCCACATGGTCTGGATGGTGGCGGCGAGGTTGTTGAGGCCGTGCAGCACGATGGTGAGCCAGGTCGAGCCGGTGCGATAGCGCAGATAGCCGAACAACAGGCCGATGGAGGCGATTTCGCCGAAGAAGAACCAGTCGTATTGCAGATGCATCGCCGTCCACACCACCGACGACAGCACGATGGCGCCGGCCGGTCGCAGGAACGACTCGGACCATCCGCGATAGAGGAATCCGCGCGCGAAAAACTCCTCGGTGAGCGGGGCGGCGACGCAGAACGCAATGAGCAGCAGCCACAGCGAGTTATCCGCCTCGGCCGACTTCAGCACATCGACCATGAACGTGGCGGTGACCTCGCGCCCGACCGCCTTCGACAACAGGTCCCACGCGCCGACCACCGCGATCAGCCCCGCGAGGCCGGCGAGGAACGCGCGCCAGCTCGGCCAGCGCAAGCCGAGATAGTCGGAAAGCCGCGCGCCGGCGCAGCGGGTGGCGATCCAGACCGCCAGCGTCACCGCCGGCAGGCCCATGATTACCGACAGCGAGATGACCATGCCGCTGCCCGCCACCGCGCGGATCGTCGCGAAGTCGAGACCGCCGCCGCGCCATGCCAGATAGGCCACCACCGCCGCTTGTCCGAGAAACATCGCGGCGAAGATGAACAGGCCCCACAGGCTGGTGCTGAAGAACTTCCACACCCGCCGCGGCGGCTTGGGCGAAGGCGCAAGGGTATCGATCTCAAGCGTGCTCATCGCGGCACTGTGGTCAGGATTAGTTACCAAACCATGGTCGGGGCGGAGACGACGAGCATATCCGCCCTCACCCCAGCGCGCGATCGAGCAGCCGGCGGCTGGCGTCGGCGCCGAGGTCGGCCGCGCCGTAGAGGTTGCCGTGGGAGGTATCAAGCCGGGTGGCGGCGAACAGTTCGGCATGCGACGGCGACACCTCCTGCAAGGCGGCGGCGGCGGCGAGCAGCGCCAGCCGCTCCACCGCGAGGCGCGCCATGCGCTCGGCATCGGGCCTTTGGAACGCCTTCGCGACAAAGCCCAGCGCCTCCCGCGCGCCCGGCAGGTCGCCGGCCTGCGCGGCGAGATGGGTCATCACCGCCTCCGCGCCATCGGCCTCGCGCGACAGCGCGCGCAGCACGTCGAGGCACATCACGTTACCGGAACCCTCCCAGATCGCATTGACCGGCGCCTCGCGATAATGTCGCGCCAAAATGCCCTCCTCGATGTAACCGTTGCCGCCGAGGCACTCCATCGCCTCATAGATAAAGCCGGGCGCGCTCTTGCAGGTCCAGTATTTCACCACCGGCGTCAGCAGCCGCATATAGGCGGCCTCCGCCGCGTCGAACGGCGCGCGGTCGAAGGCGCGGCACAATCGCATCACCAGCGCGGTCGACGCCTCGACATGCAGCGCCATGTCGGCGAGCACGCTCTGCATCAGCGGCTGATCGGCGAGATGCTTCTGGAACACGCTGCGATGGCGGGTGTGGTTGATGGCGTGCGCCAGCCCCGAGCGCATCAGGCCGGCCGACGACAGCGCGCAGTCCTGTCGCGTCAGCGACACCATTTCGATGATGGTGCGCACGCCTCGCCCCTCCTCGCCGAGCCGCAGCGCATAGGCGTTGTCGAACTCGACTTCCGAGGAGGCGTTGGAGCGATTGCCGAGCTTGTCCTTGAGCCGCTGGAAGCGCAAGCCGTTGACCGATCCGTCCGGCGCGAAACGCGGCATGAAGAAGCAGGTCAGCCCGCCCTCGGCCTGCGCCAGCACCAGGAAGGCGTCGCACATCGGCGCCGACATGAACCACTTGTGGCCGGTGACGCGATAGGCGTCGCCGTCGCGCACCGCGCGGCTGATGTTGGCGCGCACGTCGGTGCCGCCCTGCCGCTCGGTCATGCCCATGCCCATGGTCATGCCGCGCTTGGTCCACCACGGCGCGAACGCCGGATCGTAGCTGCGACTGCCGAGCACCGGCATCACCTTGGCCTTGAGCGCCGGATCGACCGCGAGCGCGCCCACGGCCGCGCGGGTCATGGTGATCGGGCACAGGTGGCCCGATTCAACCTGCGCGGCGATGAACAGCTTGGCGCCGCGCACCACTTCCGAGGCGCCGCCCGCCGCCTCGCCGGTCGCGGTCCATGTCGAATTGTGCAGGCCGGCATGGGCGCTGTGCGCCATCAGTTCATGATAGGCCGGATGAAATTCGACCTGATCGCGGCGAAAGCCGCGCGCGTCAAACGTTCTGAGCTTCGGCGTGTTCTCGTTGGCGAGACGGCCGCGCTCGATCATCGCCGCCGAGCCCCACAGCTTGCCGAAGGCGGCAAGGTCGTTCGCCGCGTCCGCGCCGCCATTGGCGGCGACCGCCTCCGCGAGCGGCCGGTCCTGCGTGAACAGATTGACGTCCTCGAACGCCGGCGACTGGTTGAACACCTCGGTTCTGGCGGATGCGGCGGACAGCATGACGAACTCCCGGATTCGAATTTTGAGCGCAGCGCTGGCCGCTAGACATCCGCCGATTTCGCCGGCGGCGCAAGGTGCGGGAAAACGCCGCAACAGAAGTTTTCCGGGAACCCGGCCGCGGATCGACGGGTTGCAGCCAAGCCATCCACCACCGGAGACAGCGATGCAGGCCAAATCCATTTTCACGGCGGCGATGACCGCGCTGATTTTGAGCGGCGGCGCAGCCAGCGCGCAGCAGGACCGCAATCAACCCGCCGCCGGCAACCAGCCCGCCGCCAAGCAATCCGCCCCGGCGGAATCTCCGGACGCGTCGGGACACGACGCCCAGGCGGGCAAGCCCGAGACTGGTCCGAACGCGAGGCAAACGCAAGGCGCGGCTAGTGACGATTACAAGGATGCGCAGGACAATGACAAGAAATAGTTCGCCGCGGGGGCAGCCAGGGGCCTAACACGGGATACCGGGGGATAACCCGGAACGCGGGAAAACGGCCTTGCCCGCCCCTGCACCAGCGCCTATAGCTCTTGCCCGCATGATCCCCGCCGCGAAATCCAGTTTCGTTCTCCGCCACCGCCACTTGCTGGGCATCGAGGGTCTTTCGCCCGCCGACATCACCGGCCTCCTGGACCTTGCGGAAGAATACGTCGAACTCAATCGCCAGATCGACAAGAAGCGCACCAGCCTGCACGGCCGCACCCAGGTCAACCTGTTCTTCGAGGCATCGACCCGCACCCAGTCGTCGTTCGAGATCGCCGGCAAGCGGCTGGGGGCCGACGTCATGAATATGTCGGTGGCCTCGTCCTCGATGCGCAAGGGCGAAACGCTGATCGACACTGCCGTCACCCTCAACGCCATGCACCCGGACATCCTGGTGGTGCGCCATCAGGCCTCCGGCGCGGTGGAACTGCTGGCGCGCAAGGTCGATGGATCGGTGGTGAACGCCGGCGACGGCTCTCACGAGCATCCGACCCAGGCGCTGCTCGACGCGCTCACCATCCGCCGCAACAAGGGGCGGCTGGAAGGACTCTTGGTCGCGGTCTGCGGCGACGTTGCGCATTCGCGGGTGGCGCGCTCCAACATCATCCTGCTCAACGCCATGGGCGCGCGGGTGCGGGTGGTGGCGCCCTCGACGCTGCTGCCGGTCGGCATCGAACGGATGGGCGTCGAAGTGGCGCGCACCATGGAGCAAGGTCTTCAGGGCGCGGACATTGTCATGATGCTGCGGCTGCAACGCGAGCGCATGAACGGTTCGTTCGTGCCCTCCAGCGGCGAATATTTCCGCTTCTTCGGGCTCGACCAGAAGAAGCTCGCTTATGCCAAGCCCGACGCGCTGGTGATGCATCCGGGACCGATGAATCGCGGCGTCGAGATCGACTCGCTGGTGGCGGACGGCGCGCAATCGCTGATCCGCGAGCAGGTCGAAATGGGGGTGGCGGTGCGCATGGCGGTGCTCGAAGCGCTGGCGCGCAACCTGCCGAATGCGTGACGCCATGCCCAACAGCCAGATCCCGCCCCGCCCGCTGCTGCTCAGTCGCGCCCGCCTGATCGATCCGTCGCGCGATCTGGACATGCGCGGCGATCTGCTGATCGCCGATGGCGTCATTCGCGACACGCGACAGAACATCGCCGCGCCCGACGGCGCGGAGGTGATCGACTGCGAAGGCTGCATCGTCGCGCCCGGCCTGATCGACATGCGCGCCTTCGTCGGCGAGCCCGGCGCCAGCTATCGCGAGACGTTTGCGTCCGCGAGCGAGGCCGCCGCCGCCGGCGGCATCACCACCGTGATCTGCCAGCCCGACACCTCGCCGGTGATCGACAATTCCGCGACCGTGGATTTCGTGCTGCGCCGCGCCCGCGACACCGCGATCGTTAACATCCATCCGATGGCGGCGCTGACCAAGGGCATGGCCGGCGAGGTGATGACCGAGTTCGGCCTGCTCAAGGCGGCCGGCGCGGTCGCCTTCACCGACGGCGCGAAAAGCATCACCAACGCCCAGGTGATGCGTCGCGCCCTGACCTATGCGCGCGATTTCGACGCCCTGATCGTGCATCACACCGAGGACCCCGGCCTCACCGGCGAAGGCGTGATGAACGAGGGCGAGTTCGCGACGCGGCTCGGCCTGATCGGCGTTCCCGCCGCCGCCGAGGCGATGATGCTGGAGCGCGACATCCGCCTCGTCGCACTGACCGGCGGGCGCTATCACGCGGCGTCCGTCACCTGCCGGGACTCGCTCGACGTTCTGGCGCGCGCGCGCGACGCCGGCCTCGCGGTGAGCGCGTCGGCCTCGATCAACCATCTCGCGCTCAACGAAAACGATATCGGCCCCTACCGCACCTTCCTGAAAACCGCGCCGCCGCTGCGCACCGAGGACGACCGCGCCGCGCTGGTCGCGGCGCTGGCCTCCGGTCTGGTCGAGGTGGCGATGTCGGATCACAATCCGCAGGACGTCGAGACCAAGCGGCTGCCGTTCGCCGAGGCCGCGGTCGGCGCCATCGGCCTCGAAACCATGCTGGCCGCGGGTCTGCGGCTGGTCCATGACGGCGAGATCGCCATCGCCGCGCTGCTGCGGGCGATGTCGAGCCGCCCCGCCGAATTGCTGAACCTGCCCGGCGGCACCTTGCGCGCGGGCCGTCCGGCCGACGTTGTCATCATCGATCCCGACGAGGCGTGGGTGCTGGATCCGGCCGACCTCAAGTCGCAATGCAAGAACACGCCGTTCGACGAGGCTCGCTTCTCCGGGCGGGTGCGACAGACCATCGTCGGCGGCCGCACCGTCTATCGGCGAGCGTGACGTGCCGGAAAGAATGCGACGAGACCATGAAGCTCATCCCGTCGTCATGCCCGCGAAGGCACGCATCCAGTATTCATAACGTCTGAAATAGAGTACGGGCATCAGTGTATACTGGATCGTCCGGTCAAGCCGGACGATGACGACGTGGCCGGACCAATGACCGAACCATTCGACACCGGACTGGAGAGCCGATGCTGACTTCCTCCCTTGGCGTGGCCTGTCTCGCCCTCCTCGTTGGCTATCTGTTCGGCTCGATTCCGTTCGGCATGATCCTGACGCGGCTTGCCGGCGGGCCGGATCTGCGCTCGGTCGGCTCCGGCAACATCGGCGCGACTAACGTGCTGCGCACCGGGCGCAAGGGCCTCGCAGCCGCCACGCTGCTCGGCGATATGCTGAAGGGGACCGCCGCCGTGATCGTCGCCGGCCGCTTTGGCGGCCCGGACGCGGCGATGCTGGCGGCGCTCGGCGCGTTTGTCGGCCACCTGTTTCCGGTGTGGCTCGGCTTCAAGGGCGGCAAGGGTGTTGCGACCTATATCGGCGTGCTGCTCGGCCTGTATTGGCCGGCGGCGCTGGCGTTCTGCGCGGTGTGGCTGATGGTGGCCTGGTTGACGCGCTATTCCTCCGCCGCCGCGCTGGCCGCAAGCCTGCTGACGCCGCCGGCGCTGTGGCTCGACGGCCATGTCGCGCTGGCGCTGTTGTTCGCCGTGCTCACGGTGCTGTTGTGGGTCATGCATCGCGGCAATATCCGCCGGCTGATGGACCGCACCGAAAGCAAGATCGGCCAAAAAAGCTGACATCGCCCGCCGGGGCTCCGCCGACGCGACTTGCGGTTGTCTCGACGTGGATGTTGCGCGATGCTGCGCCCAGGGAGCGGGGGCGGCTTGGACAGTGCTTCACCATCGAGCGGCGTGACACGGCTGACCGAGCGCCAACGGCTGGCGTGGCTGCGCCTGATCCGCAGCGACAATGTCGGCCCCCGCACCTTTCGCTCGCTCATCAATCACTTCGGCAGCGCCGAGGCTGCGCTCGACGCCTTGCCGGACCTCGCCCGTCGCGGCGGCGCCACCCGCGCCGCGCGCATCTCGACGGCGGCGGAAGCGGCGAGCGAACTCGCGCGCGGGCAAGACATCGGCGTCACTTTGGTCGCGCCGGGCGAGGCCGGCTATCCGCCGCGGCTGGCGACGATCGACGACGCGCCGCCACTGCTCGGCATCCGTGGCCTCACCGCCGCGCTCGCCCGGCCGATGATCGCCGTGGTCGGCTCGCGCAACGCCTCCGGCGCCGGCCTCAAGTTCACGCAACTCGTGGCGCGCGACCTCGGCGCCGCCGGCTTCGTCGTGGTCTCGGGACTGGCGCGCGGCATCGATCAGGCGGCGCACCGCGCCAGCCTTCAGGCCGGCACCGTCGCGGTGCTGGCCGGCGGCCACGACCGCATCTATCCGCCCGAGCACGAAGGACTGCTCGCGGATATCCTGCACGCCGGCGCCGCGATCTCGGAAATGCCCTTGGGTCACGCGCCACGCGCGCGGGATTTTCCCCGACGCAACCGGTTGATCTCCGGCGTCGCGCTCGGCGTGGTGGTGGTCGAGGCGGCGCACCGCTCCGGGTCGCTAATCACCGCCCGCGTCGCTGCCGAACAGGGCCGCGAAGTGTTCGCGGTCCCCGGCTCGCCGCTCGATCCGCGCGCCGCAGGCACCAACCATCTCATCAAGCAGGGCGCGGCCCTGATTACCGAGGCCGCCGACGTGATCGCGGCGGTGCGCCCGATCATGGGGCGGCCGGTCGAACTGCCGATCGAGGAATCCGACGAAACCCCGCCGCCGACGGATCGCGAGCCCGCCGCCGGCGAGCGGGCGCGGATCGTCGCACTGCTGGGGCCGAGCCCGGTCGGCCTCGACGACCTGATCCGCCTGGCCGGGACCTCACCCGCCATCGTCCGCACCGTGCTGCTCGAACTCGAACTCGCCGGGCGGCTGGAGCGCCACGGCGGCGGCCTGATCTCGCTGGCGGCATCCTAGAATCAAAATCTTATAAGCCTCTGGCGGAATTTAGTTTTTTTATGAACATCCGAGACGAAAGCCGTCATCCTCCGCTAACGGGTCCGCGCAAAGCGCGGCCCGATGACAGGCTCCGGCGAAGCATCCAGTACCGCGGACGATGACGTTTCGCGTTCGGTCAGACCCGGCGCCCGGAACGCCGTTAATGCGCGTTGTTGAGATGGCTGGCGCGGACCAGTTCTTCCGCCTCCATCTTCGCCATGCCAAGCAGGAATGCCAGGGTTTCCAGCCGATGCCGCCGCGCGATCGGCACCAGCTCGGAGACGGCGCCGGCGATGAAGCAAGCGGCCTCGTCGGGACCGCCGTCGCCGGCCGGCTCGTCCGCTTCGGTGGAGGTGCTGTGCCGCCGCTGTCTCATCGATCCTCACGCCGCCACGAATCGCCGCCGAGATGGGAACGAAGTCCGGTTCCATCTCAGGATATATACAACCAAAGGTATATTTGAAAGGATTATATAAGCGTAAAAGTTGAGTGATCGGGATTTAAATGCGGGCGGCGATTTGACAGTTAAGGGGTCTGGACCCATGTTCCGGGCGAAGCGGATCGCCGCGACTCTCGCGAAGCCCGCGCTTTTTCTTCCCTAAGTATCTGGAAAAACATGAACATCGTCATTGTCGAGTCGCCTGCGAAGGCCAAGACGATCAATAAGTATTTGGGCGGCGGCTACGAAGTGGTGGCCTCCTTCGGGCACATTCGCGACCTCCCGGCCAAGAATGGATCGGTCGATCCGGACGCCAACTTCAAGATGATCTGGGAGATCGACCCCAAGGCGTCCAGCCGGCTGAACGACATCGCCCGCTCGGTGAAGGGCGCCGACAAGCTGATTCTCGCCACCGACCCCGACCGCGAGGGCGAGGCGATTTCCTGGCACGTCCTGGAAGTGTTGAAGCAGAAGCGCGCGCTGAAGGACCAGCCGATCGAGCGCGTGGTGTTCAACGCCATCACCAAGCAGGCCGTCACCGACGCCATGAAGCACCCGCGCCAGATCGACGGCGCGCTGGTCGACGCCTACATGGCGCGCCGCGCGCTCGACTATCTGGTCGGCTTCACGCTGTCGCCGGTGTTGTGGCGCAAGCTGCCCGGCGCGCGCTCGGCCGGCCGCGTGCAGTCGGTGGCGCTGCGGCTGGTGTGCGACCGCGAGCAGGAGATCGAGAGTTTCGTCGCCCGCGAATACTGGTCGCTGGTGGCCACCTTGACGACGCCGCGCGGCGACGCCTTCGAGGCGCGGCTGGTCGGCGCGGACGGCAGGAAACTGGCGCGGCTCGACATCGGCAGCGGCGCGGAAGCGGAGGATTTCAAGCGTGCCATCGAGGCGGCGAGTTTCACCGTCGGCAGCGTCGAGGCCAAGCCGGCGCGGCGCAACCCCTACGCGCCGTTCACCACCTCGACCTTGCAGCAGGAGGCGAGCCGCAAGCTCGGCTTCGCGCCGGCGCACACCATGCGCATCGCGCAGCGGCTTTACGAGGGCGTCAACATCGGCGGCGAGACCACCGGCCTCATCACCTATATGCGAACCGACGGCGTGCAGATCGATCCGTCCGCCATCGCGCAGGCGCGCAAGGTGATCGGCGAGGATTTTGGCAAGGATTATGTGCCGGACGCGCCGCGCCAGTATCAGACCAAGGCGAAGAACGCGCAGGAAGCCCACGAAGCCATCCGCCCCACCGACATGTCGCGCCGCCCCGCCGAGCTGCGCCGCAGCCTCGATCAGGATCAGGCGCGACTCTACGAACTGATCTGGATCCGCACCCTCGCGAGCCAGATGGAGTCCGCCGAGCTTGAGCGCACCACCGTCGATATTCTCGCACGGGCCGGCGCGCGCACGCTCGACCTGCGCGCCAGCGGCCAGGTCATCAAGTTCGACGGCTTCCTGAAGCTTTATCAGGAGGGCCGCGACGACGATCCGGAGGATGAGGACGGCAACCGCCTCCCCGCCATGAGCGCGGGCGAGGCGCTGAAGCGCCAGTCACTCGCCGTCACCCAGCATTTCACCGAGCCGCCGCCGCGCTTCTCGGAAGCCTCGCTGGTCAAGCGCATGGAGGAACTCGGCATCGGCCGACCCTCGACCTATGCCTCGATCCTGCAAGTGCTGCGCGACCGCGGCTATGTCCGGCTCGAAAAGAAGCGGCTGCACGGCGAGGACAAGGGCCGCGTCGTGGTCGCGTTCCTGAAGAAGTATTTCTCGCGTTACGTCGAATACGACTTCACCGCCGAGCTGGAGGAGGACCTCGACCGCATCTCCAACAACGAGGTGTCGTGGCAGGACGTCTTGAAGGCGTTCTGGGCCGGCTTCACCGGGGCGGTCGACGACATCAAGGACCTGCGCGTCGCCGAGGTGCTCGACGCGCTCGACGAGATGCTCGGGCCGCATATCTATCCGCCGCGCGAGGACGGCGGCGATCCGCGCCAGTGCCCGACCTGCGGCACCGGACGGCTGAATCTGAAAGCCGGCAAGTTCGGCGCCTTCGTCGGTTGCAGCAACTATCCGGACTGCCGTTACACCCGCCCGCTGGCGGCCGACGGCGATGCCGGCGGCGACCGCGTGCTCGGCAAGGATCCGGCCAGCGGCCTCGATGTCGCGGTGAAGGCGGGCCGCTTCGGGCCGTATATCCAGTTGGGCGAGCCAAAGGACTATGAAGAAGGCGAGAAGCCGAGGCGCGCCGGCATTCCCAAGGGCATGTCGCCGAACGACGTGGAGTTCGACCTCGCGGTCAAGCTGCTGTCGCTGCCGCGCGAGGTCGGTCCGCACCCGGAGGACGGCGAGCCGATCAAGGCCGGCATCGGCCGCTTCGGCCCTTACGTGCAGCATCTGAAAACCTTCGCCAGTTTGGAGGCCGGCGACGACGTGTTCAGCATCGGCCTCAATCGCGCGATAACCCTGATCGCGGAGAAGATCGCCAAGGGGCCGGGCCGCCGGCGCTTCGGCGCCGATCCGGGCAAGCCGCTCGGCGAGCATCCCAGCCTCGGCGCGGTGGCGGTCAAGAGCGGACGTTATGGCGCCTACGTCACCGCCGGCGGCGTCAACGCCACCATCCCCAGCGACAAGACGCAGGACTCAATCACGCTTGAGGAAGCCATCGCCTTGATCGACGAGCGCGCGGCGAAAGGCGGCGGCAAGGCGAAGCGGGGAGCGGCGAAGAAGGCCGTCGTCAAGAAGGCAGTCGTCAAGAAGACCGTCGCGAAAAAGCCGGTCGCCAAGAAAGCCGCGAGCAAGGCCCGCGCGCCGGTCAAGGCGGCGGCGAAAACCGCCGCTGCCAAGACACCGAAGGCGGCGGCGAAGAAAAGCGCCGGCAGGTAACAGCGGGTCCCCTTGAGCAAGCCGCGCGACAGCCGATTTCCCGAACGCGATGCGATCATCGCGTTCATCCGCGCGTCGAAAAGCGAGGTCGGCACCCGCGAGATCGCGCGCGCGTTCGGCTTGAAGAACGCCGACCGCGCCGCGCTGAAAGAGATCCTGCGCGAACTCGCCGACGACGGCGTGCTGGCCAAACGCGGCCGCAAGCTGCACGAAGCGGCCGCGTTGCCGCCGACCATCCTGGCCGACGTCACCAACCGCGACAGCGACGGCGAGTTGCTGGCCGCTCCGGCGGAATGGGACGCCGACACGCAAGGCGCCCCGCCAAAAATCCGCATCCGCCTGCCGCGCCATCCGAAACCCGGCACCGCCGCCGGCATCGGCGACCGCGCGCTATTGCGCGTCGAGCCCGACGCCGACGACCCCGCGCACGCCTATATCGGCCGCGTCATCAAGATCATCGACCTCGCCCGCTCGCGCGTGCTCGGCATTTTTCACGCTCTCCCCGGCGGCGGCGGGCGGCTGGTGCCGGTGGACAAGAAGCAGGCCGGGCGCGAACTCGTGATCGCCAGCACCGACGCCGGCGGCGCCGAGGACGGCGATCTGGTCAGCGTCGATCTAATCCGCTCGCGCGGCTTCGGCCCGCCATCCGGCCGCGTCAAGGAACGGCTCGGGTCGCTCGCGACCGAAAAGGCCGTCAGCCTGATCGCGATCCATGCCCATGACATTCCGCAAGCGTTTTCGCGGGCCGCGCTGCGGGAAGCCGAGGCGGCGGAGCCCGCCACCCTCAAGGACCGCGAGGACTGGCGCGACATTCCCCTCGTCACCATCGACCCGCCCGACGCCAAGGATCACGACGACGCCGTGCACGCGATGCTGGACGACGATCCCGGCAACGAAGGCGGCTTCATCATTCACGTCGCCATCGCCGACGTCGCCTTCTATGTGTGGCCGGGCTCGGCGCTCGACCGCGACGCGCTCACGCGCGGCAACTCGGTGTACTTTCCCGACCGCGTCGTGCCGATGCTGCCGGAGCGCATCTCCAACGACCTCTGCTCGCTGCGGCCCGCCGAGGCGCGCGGCGCGCTGGCGGTGCGGCTGGTGATCGCCCCGGACGGCCGTAAACGCGCGCACTCGTTCCATCGCGTGCTGATGCGCTCGGCCGCGAAGCTGAATTACGCGCAGGTGCAAGCCGCCATCGACGGCCGTCCCGACGACGCCACGGGGCCGCTGCTGGAGCCGATCCTCAAGCCGCTCTACGCAGCCTACGCGCTGGTGAAGCGCGCCCGCGACGTCCGCGAGCCGCTCGACCTCGACCTGCCGGAACGCAAGATCATCCTGAAACCGGACGGCACCGTGGATCGCGTGGTGACGCCGGAACGGCTCGACGCGCACCGACTGATCGAGGAATTCATGATCCTCGCCAACGTCGCCGCCGCCGAGACGCTGGAAAAAAAGGGCCTGCCGCTGATCTACCGCGTCCACGACGAGCCGACGGTCGAGAAGATCCACAACCTTCAGGAATTTCTGAAGACGCTCGACATCTCCTTCGCCAAGAGCGGCGCGTTGCGGCCGGCGCTGTTCAACCGGGTGCTGGCGAAGATCAAGGATCACGACTCCGAGCACATGGTCAACGAGGTGGTGCTGCGCGCGCAGGCGCAGGCCGAATACGCCGCCGAGAACTACGGCCATTTCGGCCTTAACCTGCGGCGCTACGCGCATTTCACCTCGCCGATCCGCCGTTACGCCGATCTGGTGGTGCATCGCGCCATCATCCGCGCGCTCAAGCTCGGCGCCGGCGCCCTGCCCGACAGCGAGACCGTCGAGAGCCTGAGCGAGGTTGCCGCGCAGATTTCCGCGACCGAGCGGCGCGCCATGAAGGCGGAGCGCGAAACCGTCGACCGGCTGATCGCCCATCACCTCGCCGACCGCATCGGCGCGGTGTTTTCGGGCCGCGTCTCCGGCGTCACCCGCGCCGGGCTGTTCGTGAAACTCAACGAGACCGGGGCCGACGGGTTGATCCCGATCCGGACGTTAGGCACCGAGTATTTCCAATATGACGAGGCGCGCCATGCGCTGGTCGGCACGCGCAGCGGTGCCATGCACAGGCTGGGTGACGCGGTCGAGGTCCGTCTGGTAGAAGCAGCGCCAGTAGCCGGCGCGCTGCGTTTCGAACTGCTGACGGCGGCCGAGGCCGCGCCGCGCCGGCGCAAACCGGGGCGGAGCACTGAGCGTTCGCGCGAGGCGCAAAGGGCGCGCGGCAAGATCGAGGCCGAACGCAAGGCGAAAAAACCGCCACGCAAATTTGCAAAAGCCAAATTTGCAAAACCCACGGGGAAGTCTATCAAGAGCCGATCGGGCAAGGGCAAGAAGAAGTAAGGGCAGATTGTGAAACCACCCGCCGTCTCGACCTGGACCCAGAAGACCGCCCCGACGCCCGACCGCGACATCTGGCTGTCGATGAAACGCGGCCTGCGCGGCCGCTGCCCGCATTGCGGCGAAGGCAAGCTGTTCCGGGCGTTTCTGAAAGTGACCGAGAACTGCCCGTCCTGCGGCGAGGAACTGTTCCATCACCGCGCCGACGACCTGCCGGCCTATCTGGTGATTGTCATCGTCGGCCATATCGTGGTGCCGCTGGCGCTGGCGGTCGAAACCAGTTTCGCGCCGAGCGTCCTCTTGCAACTGGCGATCTATCTGCCGATCACCTTCATCAGTTCGCTGTTGCTGCTTCAGCCGGTGAAGGGCGCCGTGGTGGGCCTGCAATGGGCCTGCCGCATGCACGGTTTCGACGATCAATCACCCGACGACATGCCGGTGCTCGATGCAGCCGGCGGCAAGACCCCACCGGAGACCCGATGACCAGCACGCCCGCCAAACCCGAGGAAAAAGAAGCCGATCACCATCCCTATCGACGGCCGCGCGACGCGGCGACATTGATCCTAATCGACCGCAGCCATGCGCGGCCGCGCGTGCTGGTCGGCCGCCGACACGACAACGTGGTGTTCATGCCGGGCAAATACGTGTTTCCCGGCGGCAGTGTCGACAAGACCGACAATCGGGTGCCGGTGGCCGCGCCGATTCCGAGGGAACTCGAAATCAACTTGATGAAGGGCAGCCCGCGCACCGAGCCGTCGCGGGCGCGCTCGCTGGCGATCGCCGCGATCCGCGAGGCTTGCGAGGAAACCGGTCTGTGCCTCGGCTGCAAGCGCGACGACCCCGCCACACGCCGGCTCAACGGGGTGTGGCAGCCGTTCGCCGACGCCGGGCTGCTGCCGGACCCCTCCGGCCTGTTTTTGATTGCCCGCGCCATCACCCCGCCCGGCCGCGTCCGCCGCTTCGACACCCGGTTTTTCACCGCCGACGCCTCCGCCATCGCCCATCGGGTCGAAGGCGTGGTCCATGCCGACGCCGAGCTGGTCGAGCTGGTATGGGTCGAAATCGGCTCGGAGCCCCTGGCGGCAGCCCATGTCATGACCAAGCAAGTGCTGCATCAACTGGACCGGCGGCTCGCCACCGGCCCGCTCCGCCACGATACGCCGGTGCCGTTCTTCCACTTCTACGGCGGCAAGATGCAGATGGACCTGCTGGGGGGCTAACCCCGGCAGGATCCGGGTTCCACCACCGATCCGCCGCCGCGGATATTCGACAGCGCCAATCTTGACTTTGGGCCGCTGCCGGGTAGTTTGCGCCCAAACGCGGATTGGCGCTCGCCGGTCGGCTGCCGATTCCTGACAATTCGAGGTTCATCCCATGGCCAAAGCGGTCACCATCAAGGTCAAGCTGGTTTCCACCGCCGACACCGGCTTCTATTACGTCGCGAAGAAGAACTCGCGCACCATGACCGACAAGATGGTCAAGAAGAAGTACGATCCCGTCGCGCGCAAGCACGTCGAGTTCAAGGAAGCCAAGATCAAGTAATCTTTTCAGAGACTTGATTAGCGTTCGACGGGGCCCTCGCGGCCCCGTTCGTCGTTTTGGCGCGACCTTCCGCTACGGCCCGGCGGATCCGGCCGGCGCGCGGCCCGCCGGCGCGAACATGCTGAGCGCGAACCACGCGCGAAACGCATGTCTGTCACCGCGCGATCCGTCGAGACGCAGCCAGCCGTCCCGGATCGCCTGTTCAATTCCGACATGACCGAGCCAGATCTGGGTAAGCCGGCGCAGGCTGGCCTCGACGAACAGGTCGACCTCAAAGCCCGGATCGCGATAGCACAGATCGACGACGCCCCGCTCGAACACCAGCCAGTAGTGACGATGGCTGACCGGAACGCCGGACAGCCGAAACGCCACGACGTAGCGGCCATCGCGCGGCAACGCCTCGCCGACCACATTGCGGCGGATGTCCCACATCAGCACGTTGGGATCGAGATTGGCGTGATCGATGAGATCGTGGCGCAACCAGCGCTGCGCCCAAAGACCCATGTTCTCGATGACGGGAAAAAGCTCCCGGCCGGCCGTGGTCAGATGATATTCGAAACTGCCCGAACCGCCGCGCCGCCGCTCCACGATACCGACGAACTCCAACTGCTTGAGACGCTGCGTCAGCAGCGCCGACGACATCCGCGGCACGCCGCGATGCAGATCGTTGAAGCGGACGCTGCCGCACAGCAACTCGCGAACGATCAGCGGCATCCAGCGTTCCGCCAAAATCTCGGCGGCGAGCGCGATGGGACAGAACTGGCCGTAGCCTCGCTTCTCAGCCATTCGCTTCTCGGCCATGGCATAACTCCGGGCAACGTTATCCGGCCGCTTCAGATCTTGAAGTTGTCACTGCCTCCGGCGGGGATCAGGCTACCCCTAAATGCTTCAAGCCGGGAGGTCCGACCATGACACGCTTTCTTGATTTGCAGGCGCTCGTCCAGATCATCGGACCGCGCTTCGCCGAAGGCGCGGCCGAGCGCGATCAAAACGATGCGTTCGTCGCCGCAAACTACGAAGTTCTGAAAACCCACAAGGTGTTCTCGGCGCTGGTGCCCGCCGACCTCGGCGGCGGCGGCGTGCCGCACAGCGCCATGTGCGCGTTCCTGCGCCGGCTCGCGCACGACTGCCCGTCGACCGCGCTGGCGCTGTCGATGCACCAGCACATCGTCGCGGCGGCGGCCTATCATCATCGCAACGGCCGGCCGGGAAAGGCGCTGCTGGAGCGCGTCGCCGCCGCCCAGACCGTCCTGATTTCGACCGGCGCCAACGACTGGATGGACTCGAACGGCGCGATGGAGCGCGCCGACGGCGGCTTCCGCGTCAGCGCGCGCAAGCCGTTCGGCAGCGGCTCGCCGCAAGGCGACCTGCTGGTGACGTCGGCGGCGTTCGACGATCCCACGGAGGGGCCGCAGGTTCTGCACTTCGCCGTTCCCTTCAGCGCAAAGGGCATTTCGCTCGCCGACGACTGGCAAACCCTGGGGATGCGCGCCACCGGCTCGCGCACCATCATCCTCGATCGGGTGTTCGTGCCCGACGAGGCCATCGCCCTGCGCCGGTCGCGCGGCCGGTTCCATCCGGCATGGAACGTGATTCTCACCGTCGCCCTGCCGCTCATCATGTCGGTCTACGCGGGCGTCGCAGAGAAGGCCGCGGAGATCGCCCAGGCGCTGGCGCGCAAACGCGCGGGCGATCCCACCGTGCCCTGTCTGATCGGCGAACTGACCAACGCCCTGACGGCCGCGCAGCTTGCGACCGACGACATGGTGCGCCTGGCCAACGACCTCGACTTCACCATGAGCCTGGATCTGACCAACGCCATGCTGGTGCGCAAGACGATCGTCGCCGAGCGGGTGCTGGCGACCGTGGAAAAGGCGCTGGAAGCCGCGGGCGGCGCCGGCTTCTACCGCGCCGCCGGACTGGAGCGATTTTTGCGCGACGCGCACGGCGCGCAATTCCACCCGCTGCCCGCCAAGCGCCAGTGCGCCTTCACCGGCCGCGTCGCGCTCGGTCTCGATCCGATCGCGGATGCGGCCTAACGGCGGCCGCGGTCGGCACAACGGAAGGAGAGCGTCATGACGACGATTACAAAGACAGGCTTCCGTCTTCTTGCCGGCTGTTGCCTCGCGCTGCTCGTCGCGGCGGGCGGCGGCGCGGCTCCGGCCTATGGCGGCTGGCATCACGGCGGCAGCGGTGGCGGCGGGCCGTTCGGCACCGGCCCGGTGCACGGAGCGGGATCGAGCCACGATCCGATCATCCAGCACCCCAGGCTCGGGCCGGGTGCGAGCCTTCATCCGGTCGCGGTGCCCGGACCGGTGGTCCGCGATCACCGCCGGCCCAGCCCTGCCGGCGATTGCCAGAACAACTGGTACTCACCGAATTGCGCCAACGAGGTTCACGATCATCGCCGGCCCCAACCGCGCGGGGACAGCCGTCTTACGTATTGCCGGCATCATTGGAACGCATCGGGCTGCCCCAAGATGGTTCGCGACCATCGCACCTAGCCGCCGCCGCCCGCGGCGCACTCACGATCAGGGAGGTTCACATGCAGACCAAATCCGCAATCATGGTCGTTCCCGCGCTGGTCGCGGTCACGATCCTCGTCTCCGGCGACGCGGTCGCCAAGCCGGTCCGGACCACCACCATCTCCGGGCAGAGCGCCGAGGCGTTCTGCCACGGCCATGGCGGAGGGACCGACTGCATCTTCTGCCATCGGGATCACTGTCACGTCATCAATTGCTCCGTGGGGTCGGGCGGAAAGAAATTCTGCACCAACACCGTCTCGTTCCGGAAAGCCAACGGGCAACGCGGCCATGGGCCAACGGCGGGGACGGCTTCTTCCGGCGCCACGGCGCCGCCACGCGGTCGTCGGCCGCCGGTGAGGTTCAGCGGCTTCCAGCCGCCCTCCGGCGTCAGGACCATGGGCGGCCGCGAAACGCCGGTCATCGAGCATGTCGAGGCACATCATTTCGGCGGCGGCCACAGGTAACGCCGGCGTCGGGATACGGCGCTACGCCGCCGCGGCGACCACGCGGTTGCGGCCGTCGTGCTTGGCTCGGTAGAGCGCGAGATCGGCGCGCTTGAGGATGTCGGTCATCGGCTCGCCCCGGCGTTCCAGCGCCGCGAGGCCGACCGAGATCGTCACCTGAATCTGTCGCGCGCCCTTGTCGATGACGAACGGTTCCGCAGCAATTGCCCGCCGCAACCGCTCGGCCACCATGCCGGCGACCTGCATGTCGGTCTCCGGCATCACGATGACGAATTCCTCGCCGCCATAGCGGCAGGCCAGATCGATGCCGCGGATCGACTTGCGAATCCGCACGGCGAATTCACGCAGCACCTCATCGCCGGCCTCGTGGCCATAGGTGTCGTTGACCGCCTTGAAGAAGTCGATGTCGAGCATCATCAGCGCCAGCGACTTTCCGCGCGACGACGCCTGTTCGCCGAGCGTCCCGAGATGGGTTTCCATGTAGCGGCGGTTGTGCAGGCCGGTCAGGGCGTCGGTGATCGCCGCCTCGATCGAATGCTGCACGTTGTCGCGCAGATGGTCGGTGTAGCGGCGGCGGCGGATCTGCGTTCGCGCCCGCGCCAGCAACTCGTTCTTGTCCACCGGCCGCGACAGATAGTCGTTGACGCCGATCTCAAGGCCGCGCAACAGCCGCGCGTTGTTGTCGGTCTCGGCGATGGCCAGGATCGGCACCTGCCGCGTGCGCTCCAGCGAGCGCGCCTGGCCGCACAGCCGCAGACCGTCGAAATTCTCCAGGCCGAGTGAAATAATCAGAAGATCGTAATTGCCTTCCGCCGCGTGAAACAACGCTTCCGCCGGATTAGGCTCGACGTCCACGGCATGTTCGGTGGCGAGCACCGGCGCCAGCCGTTCATAGGACGACGGACGGTCGTCCACCAGCAGGATGCGACCGCCGGCGCCGGTGTCCGCCACCGCGGCGCGTTCCGGAGCCTGCACGCCCATCTCCATCGAGGTTAGCGCCCGCATCCGCAATTCGTCGGTCATCATCTTGAGGCGGGTCAGCGAGCGCACCCGCGCGATCAGCACCACGTCCGACACCGGCTTGGTGAGGAAATCGTCGGCGCCCGCCTCCAGGCCGCGCACGCGGTCGGCCGGGCTGTCGAGCGCCGTCACCATCACCACCGGAATGAAATGCGTCGCCGGATTGGACTTCAGGCGGCGGCAGACCTCGAAGCCGTCCATGTCCGGCATCATCACGTCGAGCAGGATGATGTCGCATTCGGCGCGCGACGCCGCCTCCAGCGCCTGCGCGCCGTTACAGGCGGTGACGACGTCGAAATATTCGGCCGAAAGCCGCGCTTCCAGGAGCTTCACATTGGCGGGAATATCGTCGACGACCAGAACGCGCGCGGACATCACTATCTCCTCGAGTCTGTCTCAACGGCGTTGAATCAAACCCGTCTTCGGTTTTCAGGCTTGAGCGTGATCTTGTCCGAAAACCGGCTTCCACTTTTCGGGATCACGCTCTAGAGCCTGATTCAACTGCGTTGAATCAGCCTCGTCGCTTCTCTTTGCTTGAGCGGGATCTTGTCCGAAAACCGGTTTCCACTTTTCGGGATCACGCTCTAGCCGATAAACCGGCGGACAGTTTCCATGAACTTGCCCACCGAAATCGGCTTCGACAAATAAGCCTCGCAGCCGCCCTCGCGGATGCGCTCCTCGTCGCCCTTCATCGCGAAAGCGGTGACGGCGACCACCGGGATCGCCCGCAATTCCGGATCGTCCTTGATCCAGCGCGTCACTTCCAGTCCGGAGACCTGCGGAAGCTGGATATCCATCAGGATCAGATCCGGGCGGAGTTTTCGCACCAGATTGATCGCCTCGTAACCGTTGCCGGTCCCCGACGTCTGATAGCCGTGAGCCTCCAGCAGGTCGCGAAAGAGCTTCATGTTCAGCTCGTTGTCCTCGACAATCAGGACGGTTTTCGCCATCCCGCCCCTCCTATCCGCAACGAAGCGCCGCCCGTCCTCGAACTCCACCGGGAGCCGAAAATTTGCTAGAGCATAACCGCGAAATCGGGCCATCCCCCGACTCCGGCAACATTAGCGAAAATAGAGCCCATAAGTTACGGAAAGGCAAACGCGATCAATGACAAAGCGCGCCTCAAATCCCCGGCAAGCCGCTGAAATCGTGGCTATTCAGGGGCTTTCCTTCATCGCCGGCGAGCCCGAGCGGCTGGGACTATTTTTGGCCGAGAGCGGGCTCGGCCCCGAGACCCTGCGCTCCGCCGCCGCCGACCCGCAATTTCTCGCCGCGGTGCTGGATTTCATCCTGCGCGACGACGCCATGGTGACGGCGTTCGCGCGCTCCGCCGAACTCGATCCCACTCACGTCGCCGCCGCCCGGCAAGCAATCGGCGACCCGCAATGGGAGCGCGACCTGCCGTGAGCGCATCCGCGACAGAGGGAGCCGCCCCGCGCTGCTTCTGCCGCGATTGCCTGCGCGATCTCGATTTCGCGGCGAAGCGGTGCGGCGGCTGCGGCTCGCCGCGCCTGGTCCGGCACCGCGCGCTGGCGCAACTGAGCGTCGCCCACATCGACTGCGACGCCTTTTACGCCACCGTCGAGAAACGCGACGATCCGGCCCTGGCCGACAGGCCGGTGATCGTCGGCGGCGGCAAGCGCGGCGTGGTGTCGGCGGCCTGCTACATCGCGCGGACCTACGGGGTGCGCTCGGCGATGCCGATGTTCAAGGCGCTGGCGCTGTGCCCGAACGCCCACGTGATCCGTCCCGACATGGCGAAATACGTCCGCGTCGGCCGCGAGGTGCGCCAGGCCATGCTGGCGCTGACGCCGCAGGTCGAGCCGCTGTCGATCGACGAGGCGTTTCTCGATCTGACCGGCACCACGCGCCTGCACGGCATGATTCCCGCCAAGGTGCTGGCGCGCTTCGCGGCCGATATCGAGCGCGATATCGGCATCACGGTGTCGATCGGCCTGTCCTGCAACAAGTTCCTCGCCAAGATCGCCTCCGACCTCGACAAGCCGCGCGGCTACGCGATTCTCGATCAGGACGACGGCCGCGCGCTCCTGACCGACAAGCCGGTCGGCTTCATCTTCGGCGTCGGCCCCGCGACCCAGGACCGCCTCGCCCGCCATGGCCTGCGCACCGTCGGCGACTTGCAGCGCGCGGACGAGATCGAGATGATGCGGCGGTTTCCCTCCGAAGGGCGGCGGCTGTGGCAACTCGCGCGCGGCATCGACGCCCGCAAGGTGGTGGCCGACCGCGGCGCCAAGACCATCTCCAGCGAAACCACCTTCGAGACCGACATCCGCGATTTCGCGCCGCTGGAGAAAATCCTGTGGGGGCTGTGCGAAAGAGTTTCGGCGCGGCTGAAGAACGGCGGCCTGGCCGGCTCGACCGTGACGCTGAAACTTAAGACCGCCGACTTCCGTCAGCGCACCCGCTCGCAATCGATCCAGCAGCCGACGCAGCTGGCGAGCCGGATTTTCAGCATCGTCCGCGAAATGCTGCACAAGGAAATCGACGGCACCGCGTTCCGGCTGATGGGCGCCGGCGTCAGCGCGCTGCGCGGCGGCGATGCGGCCTCGGACAGCGACCTGATCGACCGCCGCGCCGCGCACGCCGAACGCGCCATGGACGACCTGCGCAAGAAATTCGGCGACGCCGCCGTCATTCGCGGCATCGCCTATGACGGGCCGGATAAGGGCCGCTGAGGAATGCCCTCGCGACGTTCGCGGCAACGCGCCGAGCGCGGCTGCGTGCCCCGGATGCCGCGCAGCGCGTCAGCGGTGCGCCGCTGATCCGGGGCCGTCGCGGCCGCTGACTGTGCGACGGTCCCGGTTCCGCGAAGCGGCATGAAGGATGCCGCATCGCGCCCGAGACATGGTGATTACTTCTCACACGGCTTCGACGGCTTGATCTCGAAATTGTCGAGCGCGCCGGCGATCACAAAAGCGTTATAGTCGAGCTTCAACGCGCGCGACACGCCGTTCTCGAACAGTTCGAACGACATCGCATAGGTCGGGGTCTGCTCGCCGCTGGTCGGCTTCACGTCGCGGTCGTAATAACTCACCGTCACCGGCCAGCGCGTCACCGCCTTCATCGCCGGGTTGGCGGTCGACGGATCGGGTGTCGTCGCGGCCTCGCCGGTGATCGGCTTCCCGATCACGGTAAGGGTGTTGTAGACTTTCTCGCCGTTATCGGAGCCGTCATAGACGGTGAGTTCGAGCAATGACTTGCCCTCGCGCGCGGCGGCGATGATGCGACGGACCTGCTCGGTCGGAAACACGGTGTCGCCGCCGAGCGTGAAGGTCTTCGCCACCGGCTGCTTCAGCTTGACGGTGACGTGGTCGCCGCTGCGCTCGGCGATGCCGTCGACATTATTGGCGTCGCCTTCATTCATCCGCGTATCGATCCTGAAGCGGTAGGTTTTGCCCTCGGCGTCTTCCCAGCTCGTCGAACGCAGATCGCTCAACGTGCGCTTGCCCTCGCCGCCGCTGAGTTCCGATACCTGACGGAATTCCGAGGTATAGCCGTCGCAGGCGCTGCCGGTGAAGTTATACAGAATCCGTCCCCGCGCGCCGTCCACCGCGGTGCCCCCGCCGCGTGACTTCAACAGGCTGAGATTGTAGGATGCCTGATGCGGCAGGAATGCAACGCTCGCCGCCCGCGCGGACGGCGCGCCGAGCAGCGCCGCGGCGGCGAGCGTGAAGCCCGCGAGGCGCAAAATCCCTGACATCGGCGGCAATCGATCTGAACGACGCATGGCGTCTCCTTCGAGTCGGCGGGTCCGCAGCATATTGAGCGCCCCATTGGGCCGCAACTGAGGCATTCGCGGCCAGGTGCCGGACCGGGCGCGAATCGGGTTCGCCCGCCCCCGCGCGCGGGCCGCGCAAACCGCGCCACGCGCTTGCAAGTCACGATCCGATGGGTGAAATAGACGCCGGTATGATCGGGCGATCATGCGCATGCGACACGACAGCAATCATTTGGGGATTACCATGGCAGGAACAGTCGAACAGAAGCTCGCGGCGGAAGGCATCGTGTTGCACGAGCCCACGTCCCCGGTCGCGAATTACGTCGGGTTCGTCCGCACCGGAAACCTGCTGATCGTGTCCGGTCAGGTCTGCGTCAATGCCGAGGGCAAGCTGATCGCCAAGGGCAAGCTCGGCGCCGGCGTCACCATCGAGCAGGGCGCGGCGGCGGCGCGCGGCTGCGCCATCAACCTGCTGGCGCAAGTCAAGGCCGCGCTCGGCGACCTCGACAAGGTGACGCGCGTGGTGCGTCTCGGCGGCTTCGTCAATTCGGCTCCCGATTTCACCGAAGGCCCGAAGGTGCTCAACGGCGCCTCCGACCTGATGGTCGCTGCATTCGGCGACAAGGGCCGTCACGCCCGTTCCACCGTCGGTGTCGCCGCGCTGCCCGGCGATGCCGCGGTGGAAGTCGAAGCCATCTTCGAAGTCGCCTGACGGCTTGAGCGCGATGCGCGGACCCGACTGGCTCGCCGCGCGCCCGGTCGCTCATCGCGGCCTGCACGACCGCGCGCGCGGCATTGTCGAAAACATGCCGGGCGCGTTCGCCGCCGCCATCGCCGGCAATTACGGCATCGAGTTGGATCTCCAGCTCACCGCCGACGGCGAGGCCATGGTTCATCACGACGACCGGCTCGGTCGGCTCACCGAGGGCGAGGCAACGCCGCTGCGCGAGATGACCGTCGCGCAACTGCGGCAGGTGACGTTCAAGGATACGATCGAGCGCATGATCTCGCTCGGTGACGTGCTGACGCTGGTCGGCGGCCGCGTGCCGCTGTACATCGAGGTGAAAAGCCATTTCGACGGCGACCGCAAGCTGGTCGCGCGGCTCGCCGAGGTACTCGCCGGTTACAGCGGCCCGGCGGCGGTGATGTCGTTCGATCCGGATCAGGTGCTGGCGTTGCGCGAAAAAATTCCGGCGCGGCCGCGCGGCATCATCGCCCAGCGCAATTATGACGACAGTTACTGGAGCTGGCTGACGCAACGGCAGCGCGACGACATGCTGCATCTGCGCCACGCATTCCGTACCCGCCCGCATTTCATCAACTACCAGGGCGCGCAACTGCCTGCCCCCGCGCCGTGGATCGCACGCAACCTGTTCGGCTGCCCGCTGCTGGCCTGGACCATCCGCACCGCCGCGCAACGCGCCCACGCCGCGCGTTACGCCGACCAGATCGTGTTCGAGGGGTTCCGGGCATAGGTGAGGTTTTGCGCGCGCTGGCAACGCGGTCGGCGTCATCCCCGCGCGGGCGGGGGATCCAGGCGCCGCAGCGGTTCGGCTTCATCACTCAAGGCAGGGTCACTATATAACAACCAATGCCAGGGGTTCTGGTCCTCGCCCGCGCGGGGACGACGCCGCGGGTGGAGAGACGTTTCGTAAACCACATTTTGAGCTAGCCTCAGGATGACGCCATCGATGGATTCACCCGACATCACCTTGGAAGCCGTGTCGTCCGTGCGCCAGATCGGCGCGGCGCAGTGGGACGCCTGCGGCAATCCCGATGGTGCGGTTTACAATCCATTCGTGTCGCACGCGTTTTTCGACGCGCTCGAACAATCCGGCTCGGCCTGCGCGCGCACCGGCTGGGCCGCGCGCCATCTGCTGGCGCGGCGCGGCGGCGACATCGTCGGCCTCGCGCCGTGCTATCTGAAATCGCATTCGCAAGGCGAATACGTGTTCGATCACAGTTGGGCCGACGCCTATGAGCGCGCCGGCGGCCGCTACTATCCGAAACTCCTTGTCGGCGTGCCGTTCACCCCGGCGACCGGGCCGCGCCTGCTAGCGCGCGCGGGCCTCGACGATCCCGATCGGGTCCGCGTCGCGCTGGCAACCGGCCTGACCGCGCTGTGCGACGCCACCAACGCGTCATCGGTTCACGTCACCTTCGCGCCGGAGAACGAGTGGCAGCTCCTCGCCGCGCGCGGTTTCCTGCAACGCACCGACCAGCAATTCCACTGGCGCAACGCAGGCTATGGCAGCTTCGAGGACTTTCTCGCCACGCTGTCGTCGCGCCATCGCAAGGCGATCCGCCGCGAACGCCGCGACGCGCTGGCCAACGGCATCTCCATCCATGTGCTGAGCGGAAGCGACCTCACCGAGGAAGCGTGGGATGCCTTCTTCGCGTTCTATATGGAGACCGGCTCGCGCAAATGGGGCCGCCCCTATCTCACGCGCGATTTCTACAGCCGGATCGGCGCCAGCATGGGTGAACGCATCGCCCTGGTCATGGCGCGGCGCGAGGGCCGCTGGATCGCCGGCGCGATCAACTTCATCGGTGACGAGACGCTGTTCGGGCGGCACTGGGGCGCCATCGAGCATCATCCGTTCCTGCATTTCGAGGTGTGCTACTATCAGGCGATCGACTACGCCATCCGCCATCGGCTCGCCACCGTCGAGGCCGGCGCGCAGGGCGAGCACAAGCTGGCGCGCGGCTATCTGCCGCAAACCACCTACTCCGCGCACTACATCGCCGATCCGGCGTTGCGGCGCGCGGTGCGCGACTATCTCGCGCGCGAGCGGCTCTACGTCGCCGAAGCCGGGCGTCAGCTCACCGAGGCCGGCCCGTTCCGCAAAGGCGAGGCCGACGATCGCGGGTCTTGATTCGAACGGCTTGACCGCGCCGCGCCGGACGTCGAAAGTGGCGCGCGATTTCAGATCCCTCCATCGGGCGCGACCATGACCGCTTACGACACCAACAACATCTTCGCAAAAATCCTGCGCGGCGAAATTCCCTGCTTCAAGGTTTATGAGAACGACCACGTGCTGGCGTTTCTCGACATCATGCCGCGCGCGCCGGGACACACGCTGGTGATCCCCAAGGCCCCGGCCCGCAATCTGCTCGATATTACCGAGGCGGATTTCGTCCATGTCGCCCGCGCCACCCGCCT
Source organism: Xanthobacteraceae bacterium (assembly GCA_023954195.1). Lineage (GTDB taxonomy): Bacteria > Pseudomonadota > Alphaproteobacteria > Rhizobiales > Xanthobacteraceae > 62-47. The sequence continues at coordinate 860,439 of JAMLIK010000002.1, read as the reverse complement.
GATCGCCCGCGTGGCAATGCCGCTGTTCAAGGCCGACGGCATCATGATCGTGCAATTCAGCGAGCCGGCCTCGGGCCAGGAGGTCTATCACCTGCATATGCACGTGATCCCGCGCTTCGCCGGCGTGGCGCTGCTGCCGCCGGCCACCGTGAAAGCCGACATGGCGGCGCTCAAGGAACAGGCGACGCTGCTCGCCGCCGCGCTGAAGGACGGGTGAAGCACAGACGTCATTGCCGGGCTCGACCCGGCAATCCATCATTTTTTAAAAGGATGGATGCGCGGATCAGGTCCGCGCATGACGACGGATCGTTCCGTCAAAAGCGGAAAGTCCTCAGTCCTTCACCTCGAAATCGCCCGGCTGCGGCGGCGCCAGCGGGGTGAACTCGCAGCGATCCGGCTTGAGATCGATCAGCGGCGTGCCGTCGAGGCAATCGAGCCCCTGCACCATCACATTGGCGCCCTCGACGCCGACCAGCTTGACCAGCGAGGTGCCGACCGGATTGGGCCGCACCGGCGTGCGTAACGAGAAGGTGCCGCGCACCGCGCCGTCGTTCCTCGGGCTCTGCAAGATCAGGTCGCGCCGCGACAGATGCAGCCAGTACAGCACCTCAACGCGCTGGTACCGCTCGATGCCGCGCAGCGCCGGCGCCCACGGCTCGAAGATCTCGATACGGCAGACCGGGCCGTCGAGACGGCCCTGGCGCGGCGTCATCAGGCGCGAGGTCCATGGCGTGTGGATGCGGCCGATGAAGACCAGACCGGCGTCGCTCGGCGGCGGCGCGTCAATCGCGACCTCGCCCGCCCGGATTTCGCTTTCCCGCACCATGGCGCACCCTCCGGTTGTCAGCGGCAGTTGAGACGGAATAGGCCGCCGCAACTTCGGGGGCAAGGGCGTGCCGGCGCGACCGCGCGCTTGACAGCCAAACCACGGACGATAGCTACTTCCGAACCACGCCGGAACGGAGGGTGGCATGAGCGAAAGCGACGACATCAGCGGCTTCGCGCCGGACGACGATCAGCCCATTCCCTACATGGCGCGCACCCGCGCCTATTACGCCGCGATCGGCTACGACACACCGTATCGCTGGGCGCATTATACCGGCGCGCCGTTCCAGCCGCTGAAAAAGCCGCTGGCGAAATCGCGCGTCGCCATCGTCACCACCGCCGCGCCATTCGATCCCGCCCGTGGCGATCAAGGCCCCGGCGCGACCTATAACGGCGGCGCCAAGTTTTATCAGGTCTATGACGGCGACACCTCAAAACCGCACGACCTGCGCATCTCGCATATCGCCTATGATCGCGTCCATACCTCGGCGGAGGACTCAGGAACCTGGTTCCCGCTCCCCCAACTCATCAAGGCTTCGGCGGCGGGGCGCATCGGCGAAGTGGCGCCGCGCTTCTTCGGCGCGCCCACCAACCGCAGCCACCGCGTCACCATCGCGACCGACGCGCCGGAGATTTTGGCGCGCTGCAAGGCCGACGCCATCGACGCCGTGGTGCTGGTGCCGAACTGTCCGGTGTGCCACCAGACCGTCAGCCTAGTGGCGCGGCATCTTGAGGCGAACGGCATCGCGACCGTGGTGATGGGCTGCGCCAAGGATATCGTCGAGCACGCCGCCGTGCCGCGCTTTCTGTTCAGCGACTTTCCGCTCGGCAATTCCGCCGGAAAGCCGCACGACACGGAATCCCAGGCGGTCACGCTGGAACTGGCGCTGCGGCTGCTGGAATCCGCCGCCGGTCCGCAGACCACGATGCAATCGCCGTTGCGCTGGCGCGACGATCCGTCGTGGAAGCGCGACTACAACAACGTCGAGACGATGAGCGCCGAGGAACTTGCGCGACGCCGCCGCAATTTCGACGTGCAGAAGGACGCCGCGCGAAAAGTGCGCGAGGGGACGAGTTGATTGGAGCACCAGTCATATCGCACCCAACTCAAACATCCCCGGCGTCGTCCTCGCGCAGGCGAGGACCCATAACCCCTGGCATTGGTTGTTTCAGATAACCTTGCCTAGGGCCTTTCCCGCTCCGATAGAATCGGAGCGGGGCTCTGGATTCTTGTTTTGACGCGTTTTCTTCACGCGAACCGGATGCCACTTCGCTCGAAAACGCTCTATCGTCGATGAAGCCGAACCGCTGCGGCGTATGGGTCCTCGCCTGCGCGAGGACGACGCTGATCGAGCTGTCAATCCGCAAGCAAAATGGACGTCCGGCTGGTCGCTCACAATCACTGGCACGCTTCAACTCAAGCGGGCCAAACCATGGGCCGCCGTCGCCGCAAAACAAAAAGGGCGGCGGAAATCTCCGCCGCCCTTTCGTGTTGCGTCAGCCTCGCTCAGACCTTGACCAGCGGCCCCTTCGACGGCGAGCCCTTGGGGCCGCCGGGACGCGGCTTGCGCGGCGGCGCTTTCTTGCGCGCGCCGGGCAGTTTCTCCGGCTTCGGCGTCACCGGGCCGTCGAGATACTCGAAGCCGATCTTGTCGGCCCCCGCCTCGTCCTTTTCCAGCACGACGCGAACGTGACCGCCGCCCTTGAGTGCGCCGAACAGCACCTGATCGGCCAAGGGCTTCTTGATGTGCTCCTGGATCATGCGGCCCATCGGGCGCGCGCCCATCTGCTCGTCGTAGCCGTGCTCGATCAGCCACGCCTTGGCCGGCTCCGACAGTTCGATGGTGACGTCGCGGTCGGCGAGTTGCGCTTCGAGTTGCAGCACGAACTTCTCCACCACCATGCCGATCACCTCGGCGTTGAGGTGGGCGAACGAGATGATGGCGTCGAGCCGGTTGCGGAACTCGGGCGCGAACTGCCGGTTGATCGCCTCCTGATCGTCGCCCTCACGCTTGTTGCGGGTGAAGCCGAACGCCTGCCGCGCCAGATCGGCGGCGCCGGCGTTGGTGGTCATAATCAGGATGACGTTGCGGAAGTTGACCTGCTTGCCGTTATGGTCGGTCAGCTTGCCGTGATCCATGATCTGCAACAGCACGTTGTAGAGATCGGGATGCGCCTTCTCGATTTCGTCGAGCAGCACCACGCAATGCGGATGCTGGTCGACGCCGTCGGTCAGCAGGCCGCCCTGATCGAAGCCGACATAGCCCGGAGGCGCGCCGATCAGCCGCGACACGGTGTGGCGCTCCATGTATTCCGACATGTCGAAGCGCAACAGTTCGACGCCCAGCGTCGCCGCGAGCTGCTTGGCGACCTCGGTCTTGCCGACGCCGGTCGGGCCGGAGAACAGGTAGGAGCCGATCGGCTTCTCCGGTTCGCGCAGGCCCGCGCGCGCCAGCTTGATCGATGCCGACAAGGCTTCGATCGCCTTGTCCTGGCCGAACACCACGCGCTTCAGGGTCTGTTCGAGAGCTTTCAGCACCTCGGCGTCGTCCTTCGACACGCTCTTGGGCGGAATCCGCGCCATGGTGGCGATGGTGGTCTCGATCTCCTTGATGCCGATGGTCTTCTTGCGCTTGCCCTCGGCCACCAGCATCTGCGCCGCGCCGGATTCGTCGATCACGTCGATCGCCTTGTCCGGCAGCTTGCGGTCGTGAATGTAGCGTGACGACAGTTGCACCGCCGCCTCGATGGCGTCGTTGGTGTATTTCAGCTTGTGATAGTCCTCGAAATACGGCTTCAGCCCCTTGAGAATGGCGATGGCGTCTTCCACCGTCGGCTCGTTGACGTCGATCTTCTGGAACCGGCGCACCAGCGCGCGGTCCTTCTCGAAGTGCTGGCGGTACTCCTTGTAGGTGGTGGAGCCCATGCAGCGGATGGTGCCCGAGGCCAGCGCGGGCTTCAGCAGGTTCGACGCATCCATGGCGCCGCCGGAGGTCGCGCCGGCGCCGATCACGGTGTGGATCTCGTCGATGAACAGGATGGCGTTGGGATGCGCCTCCAGTTCCTTGAGCACCTGCTTCAGCCGCTCCTCGAAATCGCCGCGATAGCGCGTGCCGGCGAGCAGCGTTCCCATGTCGAGCGAGAACACGGTGGCGGCGGACAGCACCTCCGGCACCTCGCTATCGACGATGCGCTTGGCCAGCCCTTCGGCGATCGCGGTCTTGCCGACGCCGGCTTCGCCGACGAACAGCGGGTTGTTCTTCTGGCGGCGGCACAGCACCTGAATGGCGCGGTTGATCTCGGCGTTGCGGCCGATCACCGGATCGATCTTGCCGTCGCGCGCCTTCTTGTTGAGGTTGATGCAATAGGTCTCCAGCGCCTCGCCCTTCTTCTTGGGATCGTCACTGTTCTTCGACTCGGCCTCCTCGTCGACGCCGCGCACCGGGCGCGCCTCGGACACGCCGGGCCGCTTGGCGATGCCATGGCTGATGTAGTTCACCGCGTCATAGCGCGTCATGTCCTGCTCTTGCAGGAAATAGGCGGCGTGGCTCTCGCGCTCGGCGAAGATCGCGATCAGCACGTTGGCGCCGGTGACTTCCTCGCGCCCGGAGGATTGAACGTGAATCACCGCGCGCTGGATCACCCGCTGGAAGCCGGCCGTCGGCTTGGCGTCGTCGGAACCGTCGGTCACCAAATTCTCGAATTCGGTTTCGAGATAGTTGACCAGGCTGGCGCGCAGCTTGTCGAGATCGACGCTGCACGCGCGCATCACGGCGGCGGCGTCGGAGTCGTCCACCAGCGACAGCAGAAGGTGTTCGAGCGTGGCGTATTGATGATGCCGCTCGTTGGCGATCGCAAGCGCCCGATGCAGCGACTGTTCAAGGCTCTGGGAAAAAGTTGGCATTCGCGTCCTCTGTAACCCCCGGCCATCATGATCGTGGATGCCCGATCAGGCAACAACAACATTTTGGAATATATAAGCCCGCCGAGCCCGAGCGGAAGGCCGGTTCCCGGACGCGCGCCGAGCGCCGCCCAGGCGATTCGCCGCGGCGACCTCGCCAAGCGCATTGCCGCAAATCCATGAACGCGGACCGCGTCACGCGCGGGCGGCCGAACCCCGAGGAGCGAACAATCGCGTCGGCCGCGATTATTTCTTCTCCATCACGCACTGCAACGGATGCTGATGCTTGCGCGCGAAATCCATCACCTGGGTCACCTTGGTCTCGGCGATCTCATAGGCGAAGACGCCGCATTCGCCGATGCCGTGATGGTGAACGTGCAGCATGATCTTGGTGGCGGCCTCGGCGTCCTTCTGGAAGAAGCGTTCAAGAACGTGGACGACGAACTCCATCGGCGTGTAGTCGTCGTTCAAGATCAGGACGCGGTAGAGGTTCGGCCGTTTGACCCTGGGCTTGACCTTGGTGATGATCGAGGTGGCCGGGCCGCCGGCCCGGCCCTGGTCGTCGCCGGCCATGCGCGGCAAAACCGCATCGGCCCCGGAGGGCGCCGCCACGAGTTCAACGTGTGAAAACAAATTCGACATGATCCAGATGGAAACGATTCCGATCGTTGCGTCCAAATTCCCGCGAGTTCGAGAAGCCCGACCCCGCCCCGGATAGAACAAAAACGGTCCTGCCCCGTTCCGCTGTCCCGGCCCTGCCGGAGCGGAACGAACCGGCGGCGGTCGGCGGAAGCCCGCAGCCCTGCCAATATGGGTCCGCGCCGAAACCGCCGCAAGTCGCCCGAGACCGCGTCGCCCAAGAGCCCTTCCAGAATCGTCTTTCCAGAACAGCGTTCAACCAGCCATCCCGGCAGGCGCCCGCGGCAAGGTTAATCGAATTTGCCCGATTCGTCCGAATTCCGAGCCATGGGATTCACCGGTCATTGACGCTGAAATCAGCCGATCCGGCATCGCGCGCATTTATCCGGCTATTTACCGGATTTCTCAGCACGGTTTTACCCCCTGTTTAGCCGCCCGCGCGGAAATGGCGCGATAACCCAACCCCGGTGACCACCATGTTCGGTAAATCCATGTTGAATGCAGGACGGCGCGCCGCCGCCGGTCTGATCCGCAGCGATCGCGGCAACGTCGCCGCCATTTTCGCCCTCGCGCTGGTCCCCATGATGGGCATCGTCGGCGCGGCGATCGACTACAGCCGCGCCGTCGCCGCCCGCACCGCCATGCAGGCCGCCCTCGACACCGCCGCGCTGATGGTGTCCAAGGACGCCCAGGCCAACCCGAAGATGACGGCGGATCAGGCCACCGCCGCGGCGCAAAAATACTTCAACGCCCTCTACGCCAAGGGCGGCGCCGGCAATGTCAAGGTCGAGGCGACCTTTACGCAGAACACCGGCCAGGGCGCGTCGGTGCAGGTGACCGCCAACGGCCTGGTGACGACCGACTTCATGCAACTGGTCGGCTTCTACAATATCGCTATCGACGCCCGTTCGCAGACCAAGTGGGGCAACACGAGGATGCGCGTCGCCATGGTGCTGGATAACACCGGCTCGATGGCCGACAACAGCAAGATGACCAAGATGCGGTCCGCCGCCAAGGACATGGTCGACAAACTTGCCTCGTTCGCCAACGCGCCTGGGGATGTCTATATCTCGCTGATCCCGTTCGCCAAGAACGTCAATCTCGGCAGCGGGTTCGACAAGAGCTACATCAAGTGGAGCGGCAATTCCGACACCTGGGACGAGAACAACGGCAGTTGCAGCGGCGGCTCGTCCTACAAGACCAAGTCGGCCTGCACATCGGTTTATGTGTGCTCGGATTCCAGCTACACGAGTCAGAGAAAGTGCGAGAACAACAACAAGACGTGGCGCAACGCCAACTATGTCTGGACCCCTGCCGATCACAGCACCTGGAGCGGCTGCGTGATGGACCGCGATCAGGACAACGACATCAAGAACGTCGCGCCCGTGCCCGGCGACACCAACGCCGTGTCGACGCTGTTCCCCGCTCAGGAATACACCTCGGGCTCGACCAACTACTGCAAGTCCAGCAGCAAGACCTATCTGCAACCGATCATCCCGATGACCACCGACTGGACCAAGCTCAAGACGGCGATCACCAACATGGATCCGACCGGCGGCACCAACCAGGCCATCGGCGTGGTCTGGGGCTGGCAGTCGCTGAGCACGACCAACGGACCGATCGCGGCGCCCGCCAAGGATGCCAACGCCATCTACCAGGATTATCTGGTGATCCTGTCGGACGGCTTGAACACGCAGAACCGCTGGCCGTCCTACGGCAACGGACAAACCCAGTCCACCTGCAACGACGAACCCTGCATCGACGCGCGGCAAAGCAAGCTGTGCACCTCGATCAAGGCCGACGGCATCAAGATCTTCACCATCCAGGTCAACATCAACAAGGTCGATCCGACCTCGACGGTGCTGCAAGATTGCGCCTCCACCACCGACAACTTCCAGGAGATCACGTCGTCGGATGACATCGCCGGCGCCTTCAACACCGTCCTGACCCAGATCGCCAACCTGCGGATCTCCCAGTAAGCGGATTCGCAGACCGCCACGAAAAAAAGCCCGGTCGCGAGACCGGGCTTTTTGTCTTCCTGGAACGTTGCGCGGCTTAGCGAACCGAACCCGGCGCGAACTTGCCGATGAAGCCTTCGAACGGCTTGAACGACTGCTTGGCAAGCTCGGCGTACAGCGCGCTGATCTTCTGCGATTCAGCCATGAACGTCTCGTAGCTGCTCTTGGCGTATTCGGTCTGGACCTCGATCACCTTGTCGAGCGACTTCGAGGCCATCAGCTTCTCCAGGAACGCGCTGCCTTCCTCGAACGACTTCTTCGAGTAGTCGCCGAACGCGGCCACGATCGCCTGAAGGGTGTGCTGGACTTCGTTAACCGACGACACAGCGCTCTCGTATTGCTCTTTGCCGTAGTTTTGCAGTTCTTCAACCTTGACCATGGGAAATATCCTTGCGCCGGCCGCGGGGATCATCTGATGGCATCGCCGGCCGGGGACAACGCGATGCCGCAATGGCAATGACAATATCGCATTGCACAATTATGTCAACAAAAATGACGCAATGCACAATCGCCGAGATTGATATCGCGGCTCTCCGCGTCTTCGGAAAAGTCAGAATCCATTCTATCTTTTTGTTTTAACGTGTCTTCTCGACGCGGGCCGGAATCTGGTTCGGCGAAAACGCGGTAACCCGGCAAGGGTTCTTTAACCTTTTCGAAACTCCAGCCCCTTACCCTGTCTGCGAAATCGTTGCGGTCCGGCGCAAAGCCAGAAAAGCTTCGTGGATGCAGGCCCTTAGCCAAATCCGGCCATTGCCGGAACCGGCTCGGGGCCGGCACGGCGTCGGCCCATGTCGCAATCTTGATCGCCGGCGGTCGGCATAATTTGGCCGCACGCGCCGATGATTGAGATTAAAATCTGACGGGGACGTCCATGCTGCGTAGAACCTCGGCCACTTCACGGACCCTGCGGGTTTGCGTTCTCGGGTTGGCCACCATCACCGCCGCCACCGTTCTCGCCACCAATACCGCCGACGCCAAGCGCCGCCATCGCCACCATCAACGCCACAGCGTTCAGCAAAGCTACAATCCGGCCTTCGCGGCGATCATCGTCGATGCCAATTCCGGCGCGACGCTGAGCGCCACCAACGCCGACGGGCTGCGGTTTCCGGCGTCCCTCACCAAGATCATGACGCTGTATCTGTTGTTCGAGCGCCTCGACGCCGGCAAGATCAGTCTCAATACCGAGATGCCGGTATCGGCGCACGCCGCCTCGCAGGCCCCGACCAAACTCGGCCTGCGCCCTGGCCAGAGCCTTCGCGTCGAGGACGCCATCAAGGGTCTCGTCACCCGTTCCGCCAACGACGCCGCGGTGGTAATCGCCGAATATCTCGGCGGCGACGAGGACGATTTCGCCAAGATGATGACGCGCAAGGCGCGTGCGCTGGGCATGACCCGTACCGTCTATCGCAACGCCTCGGGCCTGCCCAACGACGATCAGGTGACCACCGCGCGCGACCAGTCCACGCTCGGCCGCGCCATTCAGGACCGCTTCCCGCGCTACTATCGCTATTTCGCCACCGCCTCGTTCAATTATCGCGGCCGCAACATCCGCAACCACAACCACCTGCTCGGCAAGGTCGAGGGCGTCGACGGCATCAAGACCGGCTACACCCGCGCCTCCGGCTTCAACCTCGTCACCAACCTGAAACGTGGCAACCGCCATCTGGTCGGCGTGGTGATGGGCGGCCGCAGCGGCGGCTCGCGCGACGCCATCATGCGCAACCTCCTGGCGGAAAACCTCGACAAGGCCACTGGCCGCCGCACCGTCGCCGCCATCGCGGAGCGCGGCCCGGCCGAGGCCAACGCCGCGGTCGCCGAGGAAGCGGCGCGGGCGCGGCCCGCCGCGCCGGTCCAGGTGCAAGGCGCCATCCAGGTCGCCGCCCCCGAAAGCGCGCCCGCGCCGCTGCCGCCGCCGCGCCCGGTGGCCGCCGTCGCGCCGAACCAGGCGCCCGCCCCCCTCACCAACGGCGTGATCCACAGTCAGACCCTTGCCGCGATCCCCGGATCGACCGAGCCGATGAAGCCGGTGCGCGTCAAGACGGTGCAGGTCCGCTCCGGCCAGGTGAAGGTCGCCAGCGCCGGTCCGATGCCGCTTGTCGCCCCGACCAATGAACCGGCGGACGTCTCCGGCACAATCGGTGCGCGGGATTTGCCGGCGCAGCCGCCGAACCATGGCACCGGAAAGGGATTGCTCGGCGTGCTGCCGGCTTCCAGCGTCGCCGCGCCGGCCGAGCGGCACGTCCAGCAGGCGGCGGCGAACACCCAGAGCCAAGGCGCGATCAAGACCGGCGCGATCAAGACCGCTGCCGTCCATAGCGGCTGGATCGTCCAGGTCGGCGCATTGGAGAGCGAGAGCCAGGCCCGCGAGCGTCTGGAAGCGGCGCGCGAACGCGCCAAGGGCATGCTGGGCCGCGCCGATCCGTTCACCGAAACGGTGGTGACGCGCGGCGACAAGAAACTCTACCGCGCCCGCTTCGCCGGCCTCGAACGCGACCAGGCCGAGGCGGTCTGCAAACGGCTCAAGCGCTCCGACATTTCCTGCATCACGATCCGCAACTGATTTCCTCGCGGATCCGAAATAAGAGAAAGAGCCTCGCTTGCGCGGGGCTCCTCCTTTTTTAACGAGGCGTCATCGTCCGCAACGGCGGACGATCCAGTAATCCGTGCGAGTTCGAGAAAGAATTTGATCCGAGGATGGATACTGGATGCTCCGCCTGCGCGGAGCATGACGGCTTTCGTGTTGGGAGTTTGGTCCGGAAATGAATTTCCCGCCGAACACTCGAAGACAATACGCTTTTCAATTCAAGCCACCGCAATTTAACCGCACCGATCGGTTCCGCTGAAAACTTCCCGTCAAGAATTTCGCGATACATTTACCATGCAGACCGACCACGCCGGACAACGGCGGGCGGCGGCGGGGCATCGAACGGACGACAGGCGAGGCGCGGTTTGTGGCGTTGATTGGCGTTGCCGGAGTTAGTTGCGATGCGTGCGAAGCAGAGTGTCCTTGGCCTCATTGACCCGAGCCGCCAGGTACGTCGACCCCCCCTGGTCGGGATGCAGTTTCTTCATCAGGGCGCGGTGAGCTCGCCCGATCTCGTCGCGGCTCGCCCCCGGTTGCAGGCCAAGGATCTGGTAAGCCTCCTCGTCGGTCATTTTGCCGCTCGACGCCGCGCGGCGATCCCCCGTTGCCGCGTCGCGCTCCGCGTGCTGACGCCAGGCGGGAAAGCGGCGGTCAAGATAACCTTCAAGTAGCGCGCAGCTTTCGGCGTCGAAGCGCGGCATCATCGCCGCGAGCTGCGGCAGGTCGAAGTCGTCGAGCGAACGGCCGGTATCGGGGCCCGCGACGATCGTGCCGCTCAGCGCGCCGCTGTCGTGATCGAGCACCATGTCGAGGAATTGCGAACGCACCCGCGAGCGCTGCCCGCCGCTCGGCTTGCCGATACCGCCGAACAGGCCGCCGAGATTGGCGAAGCGAGCCCCGAGCGGCGACCAGCCGAGCAATCCCGCGCCGAACAGGCCGAGCGGGATCGCCACCGCCAGTTCGCCCTTGAGACCGACGAACGCCGCGACGGCAAGGGCGACGATGCCGCCGACGATCTTGATCGCGCGCGCCAGCATCGCCGGATTGGCCGAGCGGAACATCTGCAACAGCGTGTAGAGGACGAAGACGGCGACCGCGCCGGCGATCAGTGTGGCCATTCGCGTTCTTTCCGCCGGAGTACGCGCATCATCGCATCTGCCCGAGCAACCGCGCCGCGCCGCCCGCGCTGCGCGACAGCCGCGCGAGCGCCTCGCGCCCGCCCGCCGCATAGGCCGCCGCCGCGCGCAGCAACTCGCGCAACTGCGACGCCGCGCCGGGATCGAAGCGGCACCACGCCCCGCCGGTGAGCCGCGCGATCTCGCGAAACGCCCGCTCGGCGACCGGATCGTCGCCTTCCTGAAACAGGAACACCGGCACTTTCAGCAGGCCGAGTTCGCCGGCCTTGCCGCACAGATCGTCGACATTCTCCTCCATGGCGTCGCCGACGAACACCACCGCGCGCACCGCGGATTCGACTGCCTGGCTGCGCACGTCGCCCAGCACCCGGCCGATCTGGGTGTGGCCGCCCTGACAGTCGATCCTGCGCATCAGCGCCGCCAGTTTCACCGGATCGGATATCCAGTTGCTGGCCCGGCACTCGGCGGCGCCGCGAAAATACACCAGCCGGATATCGAGATCGCCGACCGCCGCCGCCTCGCTGAACATGTCGGCTTGCAGATCGCAGGCCATGTCCCAGGTCGGCTGCCGGCTCATGGTGGCGTCGAGCGCGAACACCAGCCGCGCCCGCGCGCCGGGCGCGCGCGGCGAGACCGCGCGGGCGCGGGCGACGAACGCCGCGATATCCGCCGATGTCGATACGGTCCGCGGCGCCGATGCGCCGGTGGCCGCCACGCTTGAGGTTTTCGATTTCGCGCCTTCGTCCGTCATCATCGTCCCACGATCGTCACGGGACTATGTAAACGCGTTCCGAACGAGGTCAATGCGACGGCGCGGCCGCCGGGGCGGCGGCCTGCGCCACCGGGCCGGGAGGCGCGCGCCGCGCATCGGGACCCGGATTGCCGATCCTCGGCTTGCGGGTATCCACCGGAGCCAGCACGCTGTCGTCGTTGAGATACTTGTCGAGCATGTCCTCGATGTTCTGCTTCACCGAATCCGGCCCGCGATCGCTCATCTCGGTATGCTGCGCGCCGGTGTTGATGACGGTGATGCCGGCCTGATCGCAAATCTCGCCGTCCGGAATGACGCCGGGATCGGTCTTGAACACCGGATCGTGCGAGCGGAACGACAGGATCTTGAACTTGCCGTCAGTCATGAACGGCACCCGCAGATTGTCCAGCGTCACCACCTTGCTGACCTGGTCGGGATGCATCTTGGCGAAGTACACGGCGATGTCGCCGCCGTTGGAATGGCCCACCATCGTCAGGTGATCGTAGTCGGCGTTGGGATACAACGCCTTCAGCTTGCCGATCGCGAACAGGATGTTCTGCACGCCGCGCTCGTAGACCGGCAGACGGCCGACATAGGGCTCGCCCACCTTGGTCACCAGCGGCGGATCGCTGGGGAGATCGTGCTGGATGCTGACGGCCATGTAGCCGCGCATCGCGAACAGGTTGGCGAGGAACGAGTATTCGGTGAATTTCACGGTATTGCCGTGATTGAGCACGGCGACCGGCAAACGAACAACGCCGGCCTGCGCCTGCATCGCCTTGTCGCGCCGGATGGCGATATCGACCTGGACGGGACGGTCGCGGGTCTGGTCGAAGAACGTCATGGTCTCATGCCGAATCATCCATTTGCTGCCGCCGAGATAGACGGCAACCGCAACGATCAGCAGTGACAGGGCGACGACAACCGCGTGCTTCATGACCTCACCTTGCGAGCGCCGGGCGCCCGATCGACCTTGCTCCGGCGTTCTCTGCACCGGTATCAATAATATATGTCACAATCTTGCGACGGAAAGGACGATTTGTTCGGATTTTGGCCGCCGACGTGGCGCTCCGCCGCCGCCGGCCACCGCTTGGCCATATCAATAAATTATTGATATTTATTGCATATTTCAGTTTCTTCCGAAACGCCTCGCCGGTTCGATGGACTTGGCCGGCCGCTTGGTGAATAACCCGCCGTTCCGGAACCAACATCGAGCCCGCCCATGTCCAGCGATCCTTCCCGCGACCCTGCCGTTGCCCGCGACCTGCCGGCGCTGCGCGAAACGCTGAACGCCTTCCGCGCCGCGGGCGAGAGCGTCGCGCTGGTTCCGACCATGGGCGCCCTTCACGACGGGCATCTCGCCCTGGTGCGGGAAGCGCGCCGCCGCGGCAAGCGGGTGGCGGTGTCGATCTTCGTTAACCCCACGCAATTCGCGCCGCATGAGGATTTCGATTCCTACCCGCGCACCTGGGACAGCGACCTCGCCAAGCTCGCGGCGGAAAAGGTGGACCTGATCTGGAATCCCGGCGTCAAGACGATGTATCCGGACGGCTTCGCCTCGCGCATCGTCACCGAGGGCCCCGCCGTCGCCGATCTGGAGGATCGCTTCCGCCCCCACTTCTTCGGCGGCGTCGCCACCGTGGTCGGCAAGCTGTTCATCCAGTGCCGGCCGGACGTCGCCGTATTCGGCGAAAAGGATTATCAGCAGCTCCGCGTGGTGACGCGGATGGCGCGCGATCTCGACCTCGGCGTCGACGTGGTGGGCCTCGCCACGGTGCGCGAGAACGACGGCCTCGCGATGTCGTCGCGCAACGTCTACCTTACGCCCGCGCAGCGCGCGGTCGCGCCGGTGCTTCACCGCACCATGCAGGACACGGCAACGCGGCTGCGCGCCGGTGAGGATGTTGCCGCCGTCGTCGCCGCGGGCGGCACACGCATCACGGAGGCGGGCTTCGCGCTCGACTATTTCGAGGCGCGGCATGCCGAAACGTTGCAACCGGTCACGTCGCTGCAAGACGGGCCGGTGCGGCTGCTGGTTGCCGCCAGGATCGGCGCCACGCGGCTGATCGACAATATCGGCGTGTGAGCGGGCTTTCAGAGCAAACCGAGTTCGCGCAGTTCGCGGCGCAGTTCCTCCGGCATCTCGACAAGGCCGGTGCCGACGCGGGCGAGATCGGGCGGCGCGTCGTTCGCCGGCAGATAGCGCCAGCCCTGGAACGCGCGCATCGGGCGCGGCGTCACCGCGATCACCTTGGGCTGCATCACCAGCCGGCAGCGGCCGATGCCGTCGGAATCGCGGAACGGCTCGATGCCGATCAGTTTCTCGCGCGCGGCGATTTCGCCGCGAATGACCCAGTAGAGCGATCCGCCGTCGAGCAACTCGGCGTCACGTTTCGGCGTCATCCGCGTGATATGCAGGTGGCGCGGCGTCTCACCCCGCGCCCTCGCCTGCCGCGCCCGCTCGGCGACACGCGTCTTGAGATCCTTGACGGACTCACAGCCGACGGCGAGCTTGACGAGGTGAAGCGGCATGAGACCCCAGTATCCGAGTGCGCGTGCGGGGACGGCGACGGGCTTGTCTTAAATAAAACCACGACCCCGTTCAACGCCCGGTCGGCTTCCTAGCCGCGCGGTTCCGCGGAAAAACCCGAACGCTTTGTGCTGGCGCAACTTCACGATGGCCCGCGAGGCGTAGTCCCTCTCCATGCGCGTTCCCGTTTTTCGGGATCGTGCTCCTGGCAGGCTTTCATCATGAATGACGTCATTCTCGCCCGCGCCCTGCACGTCCTCGGCGTCGTGATCTGGATCGGCGGCGTGGCGATGGCGACCATGGTGGTGCTGCCGGCGGTGCGGCGCGGCGAACTCGGCCCCGACCGGATGCGAATTTTCCAGGCCATCGAGCACCGCTTCATCTGGATCGCGCGAACCGCCGTGCTGGTGGTCGGACTGAGCGGCCTCTACATGATCGCCCGCCTCGACATCTGGGACCGTTTTCAGGCGGCGACGTTCTGGTGGATGCACGCCATGGTCATTGTCTGGACCCTGTTCGCCTTCGTGCTGTTCATCGGCGAGCCTTTCATTCTGCATCGCTTCTTTCCGCGATGGGTCAGCGAACGGCCCGACACCGCCTTCGCGGTCCTGCACGCGGTGCACTGGGTGCTGTTGGGATTGAGCGCGATCACCGTTCTCGGGGCGGTCGCCGGCGCCCATGGCTGGAGCCCGTTCTGAGCGACCGGCGGCGCGGCGATCAGTTGTCGCCGCGCGGCGGCGCCAGTTGCACCGGCGGCGCCGGGGGGTGGGTCGGACGACGGCTCGCCGCCGGAGAGGATGTCGGCGCATGCGCGGGAGGCGCCGCTTTCGCGGCGGCCTTTGGCGCGGCCTTGGCCTTAGGCGCCGCCGTGGGGGCCGGCGCGGGGGCTGGGTTCGCCGCCGGCTCCGGCGTCATGATGCTGACTGGCGGGATCGAGGCGGCGGAGGGAAAGTCCGCCGTGGTCGGCTTGCCGGTCGGAACCGACGGCGGCTCGGCGAGCGCCGCCGGCGCGGCGGCGGCGGGAATCGTCGGCGTCGCCGCGGCGGTATCCGCGGCCGGAATGGATGCGCCGCCCCACGCCGGGGCATAGCGCGTGACCAGGCCGTCATAGACACGGCCCTCGATATTGGCGGCGATCTGGCGCTGATCGGTCAGCGACCGGTAGGCCGGACACATCGCGGCGGTGCAGCCGTCGCGCGCGACCAGGACATGCGCGGTCAGTCCGTAGCGATCGCGCTCGATCGCGCGGCGCAGCGCCTGCAAGTCCGGCGTCAGCGCCCCGCCCGCCGCGGCCACGTCACCCAGCGCCGTCAGCCGGTCGAGACGCGCGGCGGCGTAGGACACCGCCGCCGCGACATGATCCGGCGATCCGAACAAAACCTTCTCGCAGGCCGCCTCGACGCCGTCGCCGGCGAGATCATCGACGCAGGCCAACGCGGGCAACGACACCCCGCTCGCGACCGCCGCCCGCGACCGGGCCGGTTCCCCGCCGCCGCCCAGGCCACCGCCAAACCCGCGGACCGTCGCCGCCGTCGCCACCGCGACCGCCAGCAGCGTCAGCACCGTCAACGCCGCGTTCGCGATCGAACGGTCGGCCCGCAGCACGACGACCAGAAACAGGATGGCGAAGAACGCGGCCGCCGCCAGCGTCAGCCAGATCGGAAACGTCGGCGATCGCCAGAACTGATCGAGCGAAGTCCAAATCAGGTCCATGCGCGCTCCCCGAGGACGATTCCAAGGACGATGTCAGAGACGATGAGGTCAAAGACTATTTTGAGCGGCTCGCGTCGGCAACCGCCGGTCAACCGCCGCGACGCGGACCCGGACCGGGCCAAGCGAGCGGCTGAAACGAAGCAACATGACGCGCGTCGCGCCATTCTCGTGCTTGCCACCGGCATTTCCCTGCCGATGCGGTCCGCCCGCTTATCGCGCGAACCCGTCAAACGTCCCGTCGCGTGCGGCGGGGTCAGGAAACGGCGAGTTGGCTCTCCTTGGCGACCCGCTCGAACGCTTCGGTCGAATTTTTGATCCGGTACTGGCAATCGTCCCCATCGGTCGGCAGCAGGCGGATCACCTCGTAGGTGCCGCTGGCGGCGGGTCGCGCCACGTTGCTTGCCGTAAAATATACAGTTTCTCCAACGGCATACTTATGCTTCAACGCCATCTCCATTACGCACGAGAATGTCGGCCGATCCTCTTGGGCCCCAGGATGGCGGGCCGACGTGTTGTCCCGCGCTCTATAGCATGCCAAGCCCACTTTTGCCAACCGGGAAACGGTCCGGCAAATCGGTATTTCTTCAAATAATTTCAAATGGATAGGTGGGAATTCGGAACCGTGGCGCATCCGTTCGCGCCAACCTGGAAGCCGTCCGCCAGGGCCGTTGCGGACGGCTTCAGTCAGCCTCCAACCGCGCGATCACAATGGTTTCAGCCAACCCGGCCGCCGTCCATTCCGCGAATGCCGGCTGCGCCATCATCGCCGCCATGTAGTCTCGCACGACCGGCGCGGCGTCGATGGCGTAGACCCGGAAGCGATGCACCACCGGGGCGTACATCGCGTCCGCCGCGCTGAAGGCGCCGAACAGAAACGGCCCCTCCGCGCCATGGCGCGCCCGGCAGTCGGTCCAGATCCGCTGCACGCGGGCGATATCGGCGCGCGCAGCCTCCGACAGCGGCTTCGCCTTGACCGGCCGGTGCAGGTTCATGCCGCATTCGCCGCGCAGCGCGGCGAAGCCGGAATGCATCTCGGCCGAGATCGAGCGCGCATGCGCCCGCGCCGCGCGATCCTCGGGCCACAGCCGGGTCTCTGGGAAACGTTCCGCGAGATATTCGATGATGGCGAGCGAGTCCCACACCGTGACGTCGCCGTCGATCAGCGCCGGCACCTTGCCGGCCGGGCTGACGTCAAGGATGCGCTGCTTGTCGGCGGGGCCGCTATAGAGCGGAATGAGGATCTCCTCGAAGGCAATGCCGGCGGCCTTCATCGCCACCCAGGGCCGCATCGACCACGACGAATAGTTCTTGTTGCCGATCACCAGTTTCAGCGTCATCGCGCGATCTTTCCCGAAAGCCATCCGCGCCATGACTACCACGGCTTGCGCGCGCCGCGCCAATACGCGATGCAGGGCGCATGTCCCTGTCCGATTCGACCACATCCGCGCCGTCGCTGGAGCAGGCCCTGCTCGCCGCGCTGGCGCGCGCCGGCGGCAAGACGCTGAGCGCGCCCGAGATCGCCCAAGCCATCGCGCCGGCCATCGCCGGTGGTGGCGAGTGGCACGCGCTGCTGACGCCGATCCGGCGCACGGCCGTCGATCTGGCGCGGGCCGGACGGCTGGTCATCTATCGCAAGGGCAAGATCGCCGATCCGAACGATTTTCGCGGCGTCTACCGGTTGGGCCTGCCGCGTCAGGACTGACGCGCCGTCAGGCGCGGCGGCCGTCGAGCGCGGCGAACGCGGTCTCCGGCGCGTGCGCGATCACCGCCAGCAGCGCGCGGGCCGGCCCGCGCGGCTGGCGCTTGCCCTGCTCCCAGTTGCGGATGGTGTCGACCGGCACGCCGAGCCGCGCCGCGAACTCGATCTGCGTCAGCCGCGCGCGGCGGCGCAGGTCGCGAACGCCGGGGACGGCGGATGCCGCCGCGACCGGCGGAGCGGACGGCAATACCGGCGCGAGGGGAATTTCGCGGCCGTCGTGGAGTTCGACGATCCGCCCATCCGCCTTCAAACGCAGCCGCCGCATCGCCATCCCCGCTCGCCCCGGTCTCGCTTCGCCATGGTCGCCGATGCGCGTTAAGGCGCGATGAACGATGCGCCGCCGCCACGCCGGCGGTTTTTTTGACGGCGGCTATTCCGGCGCCGTGGCCGAGACGCTATGGACCACGCGACCGGCGCGGAACACCGCCGGATCCATCCGGTGATCGGTCATGACAAGTCGGCATCGCACGCCATTCACCCTGCCGGGGCAACCGACGCCGCGCCGCGCCGCGATGCTCGCCTTGCTCGCCTTGCTGTCGCTGGGGGCGACGGCCCAAGCGGCGGCGTGTCCGCGCCCCGGAACGCTCGGCACCGCGCGCGTGCTCACCGTGGATCCCGCGCAATATCCGCGCGTCGGCACCAAGAGCTATCCGCAGACGCTGCCGCTCGCCGACAAGGAAATCGTGCTGACTTTCGACGACGGCCCGGCCGCGACCACGCCCGCCGTCCTGAAGGCGCTGCGCGACGAATGCGTGCGCGCGACGTTCTTCCTGGTCGGCAAGAGCGCGCGGGAGATGCCGGCGATGGTGCAGCGGATCGCCGCCGAGGGTCACACGATCGGCCATCATAGCTGGTCGCACCGCTATCTGGCGCGGATCGGCCTCACCGCCGCCAAGGAGGAAATCGACCGCGGCATCGCGGCCGACCAGGCGGCGCTCGCCGGCCACGCGCCGGCCGCGCCGTTCTTCCGCTTCCCGTATTTCGAGTCGACGCCCGAATTGCTCGGCTACGTCCAGTCGAAGAACTATGCGGCATTCGGCGCCGATTTCTGGGCCAGCGACTGGGAGCCGATGACGCCTGAGGCGCAGCTCAAGCTCCTGACCCGACGGCTGGAGACGATCCGCAAGGGCATCCTGCTGCTGCATGACCCGCGCGCCCAGACCGCCGCAATGTTGCCCGCCTTCCTGCGCTATCTGCGCGAACACGGCTACCGGATAGTGCATATCGCGCCGGCGGCGGATGCGGTGCGCAACACCGCCGCGAGCGGCGCGGCGGCGCATGGCGCACCGTTAAGCCGACGTTGATCGTCAGGATGGATCATTTACCGACGACAAGGCGATTTTTGATGTTTCCCATTCCGAAGGCCGTAAGCTTCGCCCTACCCGGTCACCGCGCCGCCGCGCTCGGCATCTGGCTCGGCTTGCTGGCAAGCACGGGCCTCGCCGCCCACGCCGCGACCGGCTGCCCCGGCAACCCGAACGCGCTCGGGACTTCGCGCACGCTGGTGGTCGATCCCACCGAGCATCCGCTGATCGGCACCATGCAGTACCGACAGACACTGCCGCTCAAGGACCATGAGGTGGTGCTGACGTTCGACGACGGGCCGCTGCCGGCAAACAGCAACCGGGTGCTGCAAACGCTGGCCTCGGAATGCGTCAAGGCGACGTTTTTCATCATCGGGCGGATGGCGCGCCAGTTTCCCGAGGGCGTGCGCAAGCTGCGCGCCGCCGGGCACTCGATCGGCACCCATAGCGAAAACCACCCGCTGCATTTCAACAAGATGTCGCCCGAGCGCATCCGGCAGGAGATCGACGACGGTATCCGGCACACCGCCGAGGCGCTCGGCGACCCCTCGGCGGTGGCGCCGTTCTTCCGGGTGCCGGGCTTGCGTCGCGGCGAGGTGATGGAGGACTATCTGGCGTCGAAGGGCATCCAGTCGTGGAGCGCGGATTTTCCCGCCGACGACTGGCTGCACATCACGCCGGATCAGGTCTACAGCCGCGCGATCGCGCGGATCGAGGCGAAGGGACGCGGCATCCTGCTGCTGCACGACATCCAGCCGCGCACCGTGGCGGCGCTGCCGCGCATCCTGCAAACGCTGAAGGAGCGCGGCTACCGCATCGTCCATGTGGTGCCGGCAGCCCCCGGCCGACCGGCGACGCCGACCGAACCGCGCGAATGGTACATCCATCCGCCGGCGGCCAGCGTCGCCATGGCGCATTGGCCGCGCGTGCCGAAATTCCTGTTCGTCTCGACCGCGACGTTGCCGGGACCGGCGCTGTCCGACTCCGACCTTTATGGCGGCCGGCTGCGCGACCTCGATCTCCCCGCCGCCATCCGCCGGGCGGATGACGGGCACGCCGCGGCGACCGGGCCGCTGCAATCGACGGCGCCGTTCCATGCCGCCCTCAACACCGCCAACAACCTTCTCGCCTTGCCGGTGCCCTCGCAAAGCATCTTCGCGCGACCAGAGAGGGCGGCCGCCGCGAGCCACGGCCTCTCGCCCGCCGTCAGACTGGCCTCCCCGCACGGTCCGGTCCCGGCCGCGACACCGCTTTCCCGCGCGCCCCGTGCCGCCGAGGCCGGCGGCGAGCCGCGCCACACCTTTGGAACGCGGCCGACCGCTCTCCCCGACGTGATCCCGTCGACAATTCTGCAACGCTAACGCTCTACCCGTTTCCCGCCACGCCATCGCCCGGAAATGGTCACGTGGCGAATCGGAACACCACTTCGCCGCCGGACGTTCTCGCTTGACGCCGACCGCGCCCGTCGCCGACGGGCGCGACTGGCATCGAGTTGGAGAACCGTCATGCGAAACCACCTGATCCCCATTATTGCGCTGGCCGCGATCGGCCTCGCAGGTCCTGCCTCGGCCGCCGACATGGCGTATATCGAGAGGCCGGCGATCCCGGTCTACGCTCAAGCAGCGTCGATCCCGCTTCAGACGGCGGTCGATATCGCCAACCAGATCGGGCTGGTTTCGGTCTCGAGCACCAACCGATGGGGCGATGAGTGGCAGATCGAGGGCTATGACGTCGCTGGCGGCTATATGGAAGTCGATGTCGACGCGCGCACTGGCGCGGTCGTCAACGTCGACCGGTAGCACCGGACGCCGCGACAGAGGGTTTTCCGAAATGTCGGGGTGGTGCGCTCGGAGGGACTCGAACCCCCACGATGTTACTCACTGCCACCTCAAGGCAGCGCGTCTACCAATTCCGCCACGAGCGCATGTCGAGGGTCACCAGCGTCGGCCGACCGTCTCGACGGCGCTCGTGTAACAAATCAAACCTGAGCGGACAAGAGCCGTGCGCGGCTTACCTGCGATCAGGCGCGCGCGGCAGCATTCGCTTGACCTCGACCGCGATCCGGTTGCCGTCCACCGCGACCACGCCGCTGGCGATCGGCAGGTTATTGGCCAATATCCTGACCTCGTCCTGCTCGGTGACGTCGAGTTCGATGATGGCGCCGCGGCTCAGGCGCATCACCTGATGGATCGGCATTGACGTCGTCCCCAGAACGACCATCAGATCGACGCTGACTTTTTCGAGAGTTGGCACCGGAACCCACGCCCACCACATGCAGAATGACCGACGCCATCCCACCAGCTTATGGTTAGCCGATGGTTAACAGCCGCGACGATCTCGACCTGATGCCGTTGTCCGGGGCCACGCCGGTGGAATGGCGAATCGCCGCCGCGCCGGTCGCCTACCCCGACGCCGTCGCCGCCATGGAGGCCCGCGCCGCCGCCATCGCCGCCGGCGATGCGCCGGAATTGGTGTGGCTGCTGGAACACCCGCCGCTCTACACCTCGGGCACCAGCGGTCGCGACGGCGATCTTCTGGAGCGCCGGTTCCCGCTGTTCCGGACCGGGCGCGGCGGGCAACTGACCTATCACGGGCCGGGGCAGCGGGTGGCCTACCTGATGCTCGACCTCAAGCGCCGACACCCCGACGTACGGGCCTATGTCGCGAGCCTTGAGGCGCTGATCGTCCGGACCCTGGCCGCCTTCAGCGTCAAGGGCGAGCGGCGCGAGGACCGCGTCGGGGTCTGGGTGGCGCGGCCGGACAAGGGCCCCGGCTTCGAGGACAAGATCGCCGCCATCGGAGTCCGGCTCAGGCGCTGGGTGTCGCTGCACGGCATCGCCATCAATGTCGAGCCGGATCTGAGCCATTTCGACGCCATCGTGCCATGCGGCATCAAAGACTCGCGCTATGGCGTCACCAGCCTGGTCGATCTCGGCCATCTGGCGACGATGGAGGACGTCGACGTCGCGCTGCGGCAGGCGTTCGAGGCGCTGTTTGGGCCGACGATGACAGGCACAGACAAATATTGAATATCAGCGCTTTGATCGAAAATCCTAAAGTGTCGGAAGAAGTGAAAACGGCTCGCCCGCAGCGCGCAGGTCCAGCACGTCGTCGCCGGCCGGGCTCGCCTCCACCGCCTCGACCCGCGCCAGCGACGGGCCGCGGCGGCAGGCCGCGAGCATGTCCGCCACCACGTCCCCGGCGCCGGAAAACACCGCCTCCACGCTGCCGTCGCGGCGGTTGCGCACCCAGCCCGCGAGCCCTCTGCGCCGCGCTTCGTCCGCCGTCCAGGCGCGATAGCCGACGCCCTGCACCCGACCGCGAATCGAAACGTGGACCGTCGTCACGTTATGTCAGCCCAAGGAAATCCGCCGCGCGGCGGGCGAACAGACGGGTCCGTCCGACACGCGCCATCAGATCGGCAGATGCGATATTTTTCAATTGCTTGGTCGGCGTTCCCTGATGAATCGCCTGAAGCGTCTCGTAAATCGCCTGAACGGCGGCGGCGATCGGCGCATGACCCTGCACCGCGATCCGCACCCGCTGGCCGGCGAGATAATCGAAGTCGGCGATGGCCTCGCCCGGACTGCCGAGCAGGATCGGCAGCCGGGTCGCGGCCACGATGGTCTCCAGATCGGCGCGGGACTTGATGCCGGTGAAGAACAGCGCGTCGACGCCGGCGGCCTCATAGGCCCGCGCGCGGGCGACAGCGTCGGCGATCGAGCTGATGCCGGCGGCGCCGGTGCGGCCGATCACCACCAGCGACGGATCGCGGCGGCCATCCAGCGCCGCCTTCATCTTGCCGACGCCCTCCTCCAGCGAAATCAGCCGGGGCTTGGCGTGGGCGAATTCTTGCGGCAGCAACGTGTCCTCGATGGTCAACCCGGCCGCGCCGGCGGCGTCCAGCTCCTCGACGGTGCGGCGCACGTTGAGGGCGTTGCCGTAGCCGTGGTCGGCGTCGACCAGCACCGGCAGGGAGGCGGCGCGCGACATCCGCCGCACCTGCTCGGCGAGTTCGGTCAGGGTAATCAGGGTCAGGTCGGGATCGCCCAGCACCGCCAGCGACGCCACCGAGCCGCCCAGCATCCCGACCTCGAAGCCGATGTCCTCGGCGATCCGGATCGAGAGCGCGTCATGCACCGACGCCGGGCGGACGCAAGTCGGCCCCGCGAGGGTCGCCCGCAACGCCTCGCGCCGGGTTCGCCACGCCATGGTCCGGCCTCAGGCGAATTCGAGGATCAGGGCATCCACCGCCAGCGTCGCGCCGGGAGCGGTGTGGATCTTCTTCACCGTGCCGTCGCGCTCGGCCCGCAGCACGTTCTGCATCTTCATGGCCTCGACCACCGCAAGCGCCTCGCCGGCCTTGACCTCCTGCCCCTCGGTGACCGCGATCGAGATCACCAGCCCCGGCATCGGACACAACAGCTTCTTGCCGGTGTCGGCGGCGGTGTTGACCGGCATCAGCCGCGCCGCGGCCGCTTCCGTCTCGGTGTAAACGTTGACGGTGACCTCGATGCCCTGATGGGCGAGCCGGATGCCGTTGGCCATCGGCCGCACCTGCACCGCCAGCGGGACGCCGTCGAGGGTGCCGTGCCACACCGGCATGCCCGGCGTCCACGACGACGCCAGCTGGTGCGGCTGGCTCAGCATGCCGTCGGCCTCGACGAAGCGCACCACGATGGCGCCGGCGTCGTTGCGGACGACGTCGAGGCCGATCTCGTCGCGGTCGAGCCAGACCGCGCGGCGCTGCTCGCGCGTCACCGGGCGGCCGATCATCTGGCCGGAAATCCGCCGCTTGCGCTCGCCGAACACGTGGTCGATGGCGGCCGCCACCGCCGCGATCCGCCGCGCCGTCTCGCCTTCCGGCACGCGACCGGAGAAGCCATGGGGGAATTCCTCGGCGATGAAGCCGGTGGAGAGGTTGCCCTCGCGCCAGCGCGGATGGCTCATCAGCGCGGAGAGGAACGGAATGTTGTGACGGATGCCGTCGACGTAGAAGGCATCCAGCGCCTGCGACTGCGCCTCGATGGCGGCGGCGCGCGACGGCGCGTGGGTGACGAGCTTGGCGATCATCGGGTCGTAATAGATCGAGATCTCGCCGCCCTCGTAAACGCCGGTGTCGTTGCGCACGGTGATGCCATCGGCGCTGATCTCCTGCGGCGGCCGGTATTTCACCAGCCGGCCGATCGAGGGCAGGAAGTTGCGGAACGGATCCTCGGCGTAGACGCGGGATTCCACCGCCCAGCCGCTCAGGGTGATATCGTTCTGGGCCAGCTTGAGCTTCTCGCCGGCGGCGACGCGGATCATCTGCTCGACCAGGTCGATGCCGGTAATCAGCTCGGTCACCGGATGCTCGACCTGCAAGCGGGTGTTCATTTCGAGGAAGTAGAAGCTCTTGTCCTGGCCGGCGACGAACTCCACCGTGCCGGCGGAGTCGTAGTTGACCGCTTTCGCCAGCGCCACCGCCTGCTCGCCCATGGCGCGGCGGGTGGCTTCGTCCAGCAGCGGCGACGGGGCCTCCTCGATCACCTTCTGGTTGCGGCGCTGGATCGAGCACTCGCGCTCGCCGAGATAGATGACGTTGCCGTGCTTGTCGCCCAGCACCTGAATTTCGATGTGGCGCGGGTTGACGATGAATTTCTCGATGAACACCCGGTCGTCGCCGAATGACGCCTTGGCCTCGGCCTTGGCGAGGTTAAAGCCCTCCGCCACCTCGCCGGTGGAATGGGCGATGCGCATGCCCTTGCCGCCGCCGCCGGCGGACGCCTTAATCATCACCGGATAGCCGATCTCGTCGGCGATCCTGACCGCGTGCCTGTCGTCCTCGATCACCCCGAGGAAGCCCGGCACGGTGGAAACCTTCGCCTTGGCCGCCGCCTTCTTGGACTCGATCTTGTCGCCCATCGCGGCGATGGCGCCCGGATTGGGGCCGATGAAGACGATGCCGGCGTCCGCCAGCGCCTTCGGAAACGCCTCGCGCTCCGACAGGAAGCCGTAGCCGGGATGCACCGCCTCGGCGCCGGTCTTGCGGCAGGCATCGACGATCCGGTCGATCAGCAGGTAGCTTTCGGCGGCCGGCGGCGGGCCGATCAGCACCGCCTCGTCGGCCATCTCGACATGCAGCGCGTTGCGGTCCGCCTCGGAATAGACCGCGACGGTCTCGATCCCCATGCGGCGGGCGGTCTTGATGATCCGGCAGGCGATCTCGCCACGGTTGGCGATCAGGATACGTTTGAACATGCGCTGTTTTGCAACCTGGAGGGTGAATCTGGAGATGGGCCTGTGCCGGCCACCCCTCCCAATCTGGCACGACGGAGCCGTCGTAACAATTCCGTCACGACGGGGGAAGGCGCATTTGAGCCTTTTCCGCACCGATGGAATTCGGAGCGGGGCTCTTTGAGCGTTTTCGTTTTTGATGGAAACGTCATTGCCGGGCTTGACCCGGCAATCCATCATTTCAAAAGAGATGGATGCCCGGATCAAGTCCGGGCATGACGCTGGATAATTTCGTCAAAAGTGGGAGACATTTAAAGTCTTGGTTTGACGCGTTTTCTTCACGCGAACCGGATTCCACTTTGCTCGAAAACGCTATGGCCGCCAGGCAACAAAAACGGCGGGGCCGGAACCCCGCCGCTCGAACACCGTCGGTCCAGGATCACATGCCGAGGTCGAGCATTCCCGGCACCTGCTGCACCATCGGCAGGGTCGCGGCGCCCACCAGCAACGCGGCCAGCGTCATCAGCGCGCGGCTGTAGCGGCGCTTGCCGCGCATCTGGCCGGATATCCATTCCAGCACTTCGAGGTTGACGCCCACGGCCCGCGTCGGGGCCCAGCTCTCGATGGCGGTGTTCGGCGACAGCGCCACGGCGCGCGGCGGCACCGGCAGGCCGGACGCGGAGGCGGCGTGATGCACCACCGCCTTGGCCAGAAGATCATCGAACAATCCCTGGTCGAGGCGGTCGGCGCTGGCGTCGTTGATTTCGAACAGCGCCTCGGCTTCGTCGCGGCTCACCGGCACGTCGTCGATCGCGGTGGCGGTGAGGATACGCACGCACCAATCGACGTCCTGGGCGTCGAGCGCGCGGGAGAAATGCACGCGCCCCCGCGCCGTCGGTCCCTCGCCGGTAATCACGCCGTCCCGCACCATGGCCAGCGCCGCGACGACGGCCTCGCGATCGACGATGGCGGCGATATCGATCGGGGTCGGAGCGGCGGCGGAACGGGAGTCGGCGGAAAAGGCATCGACGGCGGACGTGTTGACGGAAGGCATGGCGTTTCTCGCTTCTATGACGGACCAGCAATTCCACGCGGGCGTGAATCGTTCGTTAAGAATTCGACAAGCCGCCGGGTGGCATTTGAACTTGCCTAACCGAGCGTTTGTCGCCGCAGCGCGGATCACGGTTCAAGCCATCGCAGCCCGTTCCGGCGCGGGTGGGGCGCGGTCGCGGCATTCTCGGGGCAAGATGCGGCAGATCGCCGTAGGCGTTAATTCGATGGCGCAAGCGCCGGCCAAAACGAAACCACTGCCGGCCACGCGATCCGGAGAACCATATTATCCTTTTTCGCAACCGGTTCCGTTCGATTTTCGCGCGCCCTATATTTCTCGCATCCAAGAACAACTTGAGACACGAGGACGTGACGATGACTCTTTCCATTGGTGCCACAGCACCCGACTTCGAAGCCGAAAGCACCGAAGGCCACATCAGCTTCCACAAATGGCTCGGCGACAGCTGGGGCCTGTTCTTCTCGCATCCGAAGGACTTCACCCCGGTCTGCACCACCGAACTCGGCGCCGTCGCCCGGCTCAAGCCGGAGTTCGACAAGCGCGGCGTCAAGCTGATCGGCATCAGCGTCGATCCCACCGACAAGCATCATTTGTGGGCCAAGGACATCGAGGAGACGCAGGGCGTCGCGCCGAATTATCCGCTGATCGCCGACGTCGATTTCAACGTCGCCAAGCTCTACGGCATGTTGCCGGCCTCGACCTCGGGCGACGTCAACGCGCGCACGCCCGCCGACAACCAGACCGTCCGCAACATCTTCGTGATCGGTCCGGACAAGAAGCTCAAGCTGGTGCTGATCTATCCGATGAGCACGGGCCGCAACTGGCAGGAAGTGCTGCGCGCCATCGACTCGCTGCAACTCACCGCCAAGCACGGCGTCTCGACGCCGTCCGACTGGAAACAGGGCGACGACGTGTTCTTCTCGGCCGCGGTGCCGGAGGAGGAAGCCCGCAAGAAATTCCCCGCCGGCTGGAAATCGCCGAAACCATATTTCCGCATTGTCGCGCAGCCGCAATAACGGCACCCAACCGCCAGGCAATGCCTCAAGGGACGCCCTCAGGGCGTCCCTTTTGCTTGCGGTACGAGAAGCGCGATCTTTGTTGACCCGAAGCACAGCAAGCGCAAATTGTCGGCACCCTCGGATTGTATCGGCATGCCGTCAGGGATGATGCTCTAACAGGCTTTGGAGAAACTGCCGGGTTCGGCCGTCACTCTCCGCATGTCCCGGGCGCGATGCAGCATGTAACGCTGCGTCGCTGAACCGGGACCGTCGCGAACACTGTCGCTGGAACGGCCCCGGTTCTGCGCAGCGTCACTTCGTGCCGCAGCGCGCCCGAGGCACGGGGCGATTTTCAACAATCTGCTAGGCCCGGCGCGCCACCAGCCCCACCGCCGCCGCGCACACCGCCATGCCGAGCATCGCCAGCCAGTCCAGCCGTTCGCCGAACAGCACGTAGGCCATCAGCGCCGTCACCGCCGGCACCAGATAGAACAGGCTCGCGACCTGGGTCGCGCCGCGCCGCTTAATCAGCCAGTACAGCACGGCGATCGAGCCGATCGACAGCACCACCGCCAGCCACAGCAGCGCCAGCACGAATTCCCGCGTCCACCGCACCTCCCCGGTCTCGAAACCGAAGGAGCCGAGCGCGAAGAACCCCGCGACCGCGATGTATTGAATGAGGTTGCCGCTGCGCCAGTCGATGTCGTGGCAGTAGCGCTTCTGATACAGCGCGCCGAGGGTGATGCTGACCAGCGACACGCCGGAGGCGAACCAGCCCCACCCCACCTCGCCGCTCATCGGCCGTCCGTGCAGGATCAGCACGACGCCGATCAGCCCGAGGCCGAGCCCGACCCATTGCAGCAAGGTGACGCGCTCGCCGAGCCAGCGGTTGGCCAGCGTCGCCATCAGCACCGGTTGCAGGCCGGGGATCAGCGCCGACAGCCCCACCGGCACCGCATGGGCGATGGCGACGGCGGTGCCGGCCAGATAGAAGCCGTGCACCAGGATCGCCGCGACGGCGCTGTGGCCGACGCCCTTCCAGCCCGGCCAGCGCGGCCGCCCGATCGCGACGATCGCCGCCATCAGCGCCACGACGAGAAGCATCCGCCACATCAGATAGGTCAGCGGCTCGGCGCCGGCCAGCGCGTATTTGGTCGCGACGAAACCGGTGCTCCACAGCACCACGAAGACGGCCGGCGCGGCCTGGGCCGCCATCGCGGCGGGGTCGGAGGCGATGTCACGATTCATTTGCGGCCCTGAGTGCCCGAACCTATGCTGGGCGGCAATGCCGGTTTGCGCGGGCCGCTCGCGCAATTTCACATAACGCCAGACAAGGATCAGGATTAAGACATGGATGTTCGCGCCGCCGTCGCCATCGCCGCAGGCAAGCCCCTCGAAATCACCACGGTTCAACTCGACGGGCCGCGCGCGGGCGAGGTGATGGTGGAGATCAAGGCCACCGGCGTCTGCCACACCGACGAGTTTACTTTGTCGGGAGCCGACCCGGAGGGCCTGTTTCCCGCGATTCTCGGCCATGAGGGCGCGGGCGTGGTGGTCGATGTCGGCCCCGGCGTCACCAGCGTGAAAAAAGGCGATCACGTCATTCCGCTGTACACGCCGGAATGCCGGCAGTGCCCGTCCTGCCTGTCGCGCAAGACCAACCTGTGCACCGCGATCCGCGCCACGCAAGGCCAGGGCCTGATGCCGGACGGCAGCTCGCGGTTCTCGCTGGGCGGCGAGCCGATCCACCACTACATGGGCACCTCGACCTTCGCCAACTACACCGTGTTGCCGGAGATCGCGGTGGCGAAAATCCGCGAGGACGCGCCGTTCGACAAGGTCTGCTACATCGGCTGCGGCGTCACCACCGGCATCGGCGCGGTGCTCAACACCGCCAGGGTCGAGCCCGGCGCGAAAGCGATCGTGTTCGGGCTAGGCGGCATCGGGCTGAACGTGTTGCAGGGGCTGCGGCTCGCCGGCGCCGACATGATTATCGGCGTCGACCTCAACAACGACCGCAAGGCGTGGGGCGAACGCTTCGGCATGACCCATTTCGTCAATCCGAAGGAGGTCGGCAAGGACCTCGTCCCCTACCTCGTCGACATGACGAAATCCGGCGAAGACCAGATCGGCGGCGCCGATTACACCTTCGATTGCACCGGCAACGTCACGGTGATGCGCCAGGCGCTGGAAGCCTGCCATCGCGGCTGGGGCCAGTCGATCATCATCGGCGTGGCGCCCGCCGGCGCGGAAATCGCGACGCGGCCGTTCCAGCTCGTCACCGGCCGCACCTGGAAGGGCACCGCGTTCGGCGGCGCGCGCGGCCGCACCGACGTGCCGAGGATCGTCGACTGGTACATGCAGGGCAAGATCGAGATCGACCCGATGATTACCCACGTCATGCCGCTCGCCGACATCAACAAGGCGTTCGACCTGATGCACAGGGGGGAATCGATCAGGAGCGTGGTGACGTTCTGAGGCGGCGGGGATGAGATCCGCTTTGTGGAAGAATTAACCACACGAAAGGCGTCGTCCCCGCGCAGGCGGGGACGACGCCGGAGTTGTTCGAGCACGTTGCGGCGAACCGCCGATCAAAACTCCTCCGGGCACGGATCGACGATCTTCCATAGCTCCGGCCCGTTGCGGATCTTCTTCATCTCGGGCGTGAGGCCGCCGTTGCGGCGGATCCAGTCCTTCACGGTCGAGGGATAGTAGGCCATCAGGTCCGAGGTTCCCTGCGGGCTGAGAACCTTGATGCCGAAGGTGAACGCCTTGTCGTAATAGGCTTGATGAAAGCCGAGGCTGGCGCGCGGCGTCACGCAGATCTTGTTCATCGGCACGATGCCGAACACCATCGTGCAGGCGGAATTGCAGATGCCGTCGATGATGACGCGCTCGCCCTTGGCGCGGATGCGCTCGTATTTCGCCTTGTATTCAGTGACATAGCCGCCGTGATCGCGGGTGATGCGCAGATCGGCGCGCGCCGGCGCGACCATCGCCGCCGCGATCACAAAACCCATCAACCCCGTGGTGCGCATCAGCCGACCGTCGTTTCGATTGAGCGGCCCGAAACCCGCGCCCCGCCCCGGCGCGAGGAGGCGGGCGAGCGCCGCAACCATTCCATCCATGCCGGGGAAATCTGGCCCAACTGTGTTGGCATTTCGTTAAGCATGGCGGGGCGGGCGCCCGAGCCTGGCGCCGGGCTCTCGTTTTGCGCGAATCCGCGGCGGGCCGACCCTTACTTTCGTGCGGAATCGCTATTTATCGGCCTTGCTGTCAGTCTTGTTGTCAGTCTTGGGCGGCAAGTAGCCGTATAGCCGGCTCACTTCCGCCGCCGCGGCCATGACGTAGGCCGAGCATTCCTTGATCTGCGCCTTCTTCACCCGCGTATCCGGCCCGGACATGCCGATCCCGCCGACCAGCCGATTCGAGCGATCGACGATGGCGCAGGCCACCGCGGCGATGCCCTCGCGCCATTCGCCGTGGTAAACCGCCGCGAATCCCTGCATCCGGATCGTCTTGATGTCCTGACGCAACGCCTCAAGCGACGCCTTCGATGTCGGCGTGTACTGCCGAAAGTGGCCCTTGAACCGCAGCAGATAATCGTCCGGCATCCGGGCCAGCATCGCCTTGCCGGTGGCCACCGTCCAGGCCGGCGCGCGCCAGCCGACGCTGGTATGGGCGCGGATATGATGTTCGCTCTCGATCTTGTCGACATAGACCACGTCGGTATCGTCGAGCACCGAGAGGTGAATGGTCTCGCGGGTCTTCTGCGCCAGCCATTCCATCGAGGGCCGGGCGATCCTGGGAAGATCCATGCGGCCGATGACGTGGCTGCCCAGCTCCCAGATCTTCGTCGTCAGTTCATAGTCGCTCTGCTGCGGGATCTGACGGACATATCCCTGTTGCTGCAACGTGACCAGCAGGCGATGGACGTTGCTCTTGGTCAGTTGCAGATCGTTGGCAAGATCGGTGACGCCGCGCGGCTTGTCGCTGAGCGACAGAACCTCGATCAACCGGAGCCCCTTGATGAATGCCTTGTCCATGCCATGCGTGCCCTGGGGCGAGCCGATCGATTCGTCCCAGGGCCATCTCCTGTTGCGGAAACCGTACTAAGTCGTCGCCGCGATTATTTCGCAAGCAGGGCGTTGAGCTTTTCCTGTGCGTATTCCTCGTTGGTGGTGCGGCCGTCCGGGGACTTCGCCCCCCAGTAGTCGGCGCTCCACTGAATCGCCTTGGCGACGTTTTCCGGGTTGTTCGCCCAGTATTTGCGCACCTTGGGGTCGGCCGCCTCGAACACCAGCGGCGACGGCAGCGTCACCGGATAGGCGGTGGCCAGCGCCGCCGCCCGCTTGGCGTCCATGCGGTACGACAACAGCTTGAGGGCGTTCTCCGGGTTCGGCGAATTCTTCGGGATCGAGAAGAAGTCGTAATAGACGAATCCCTGGTTCCAGTTCAGCGCCAGCGGCGCGCCTTCGTCGGTAATCAGGGTGCTGATGCGGCCGGTGTAGGCCATGCACATGTCGGCCTCGCCGTCGAGCATCAACTGCGGGGCCTGCGCCGAGGTCTGCCACCACTTGGCGACATACGGCTTCAGCTCGGCGATCTTCTTGAGCGCCCGCTCCATGTCGATCGGGTAGAGCTTGTCCTTGGCGACGCCGTCCGCCATCAGCGCCGCCTCGAACACGAACCGCGACCAGCCCGGCAGGCAGCGCTTGCCGGGGAATTTCTTGACGTCCCAGAAATCGGCCCAGTTCTGCGGCTGCTTGTCCGGCTTGTTGTAGGTGTTGGTGTTGTAGGTCATGGCGACGCCGATCACCTGCAACGCCACGCCGTTCGGGCGCACCGCGTAGGCCGGCAGCGATTTCAGCGTCTTCTGCGCTTCCGGCGACAGTTTGTCGTAGTCGATGTTGGCCAGGCAGCAGTCGCCGAGCAGCCGGGTTTCCTGATCGAAGATGAAAACCAGATCCCACTCGGTCTTGCCGGCTTCGATCTGGGCCTTGATGCGCGGGCCGCTGCGGGCCTCCTGCACGGTCACGACCTTGATGCCGGTCTCCTTCTCGAACGGATCGTACATGATCTTGCGCAGGGCCTCGCCGTAAGCGCCGCCGGGGTCCTGCATCACCACCTGCTTGCTCTGGGCCTGAGCCTGGCTCGCCGCGGCGGCCGAAAGGGCCAGTGCGGCGATCGTGGATGCGCAGCTTTTCCAGAAACCGGATTTAGTCATCGCTCGTCGTCTCCTCTCTTTGCAGTTGATTCCACCGTTTTGATATCGATCAGGCGTGCCCCGCCCCCCTGCGGGCGAGGACCGGGCGCGCCAGCACGATTCCGATCACGACCAGCAGAACCTCGAGCGTGGACACCACCGCGAGCACGGGATTGAGCTGGTAGTTGACATCCGCCCAGAGCCGCAGCGGCAGCGTCGTCAGGTGGGCGCTGGACAGAAACAGCGACAGAACGAGTTCGTCGAAGGAGTGCAGAAACGCGAAAAAAGCCGCCGCCGCGATGCCGGGCGCGATGCCGGGCAGGATCACCAGGCGAAACACCGTGAGCGGGGAAGCGCCGTGCACCGTGGCCGCCTGCTCTAGCTTCGGATCGATTCCCTGCAAGCTGGCCGCGACGATGACGACCACCAGCGGAATGCCGCCGATGGCGTGCGCCGCCGCCAGGCCATAGACCGTGCCCACCAGATCCAGCCGCAGATACAGGCTGTAGAGCGACAGGCCGAGCACCACCGTCGGCACCACCAGCGGGCTGACCAGAAGCAGCATGATCGCCGTCTTGCCGCGAATGTTGCTGCGGACGATGCCGAGCGCGGCCGAGGTGCCGAACACCACCGCGATCACCGACGAGATCACCGCGACGGTGAGCGAGGTGACGAAAGACGCCATCCATTGCGAATCCGAGAAGAATTTCTCGTACCAGCGCAGCGAGAACCCCGGCGGCGGAAACATCAGGTAGCTGGACTTGCTGAACGAGATGACGATGACGGCGGCGATCGGCACCAGCAGCACCAGGATGACGAATCCGCCGAGCGTTCCGACCGTGATCGACCCGGTCGAGGCCGGCAGCTTGCCGAGCAGCCGGAGCAGCGGCCAGCCGATGGCCTCGGCGAGAAACGATGTGAGCGCGCCGCCGGATCCGGCGGCCGCTTTCGCCGGGGCCTTGCGTCCCGTCGATGACGCGGTCACGCCGGGTTGGGAAATCTGGCCGCCGCCCCAGATGAATTCAAAGCCGAGAAAGCGGCCCGCGACAGCGACCACGGCCAGCGTGATGACCAGCAGCACCACGCCCAGCGCCTGCAAAAACCCTTCGCTGCTCAGGAAATCCGCCTGCTGGGTGATGTGCATGGCGAACATCTGGTCGCCCGGCCCGCCGAGCAGGGTCGGCGTGATGAAGAAGCCGAGCGAGGTGACGAAGACCAGGAGAAAGCCCGCGCCCATGCCGGGAAAGGTCAGCGGCAGCAGCACGCGCCAGAACACCGCGATCGGCCCCGCGCCGCTCGCCAGCGCCGCGCGCGTCAAGCCCTCGTTGATCCGCGACACGCTGCTGTAAATGCTCAGCACCATCAGCGGCAGCAACACCGCGGAAATCCCGAGCAGCACGGCGCCGCGATTGAACAGAAGCTGCGCCGGCGCATCGAGGATGCCGAGCGCGACCAGCAATTTGTTCAGCGGCCCGTTGCGGCCGAGCAGGACCATCCAGGAATAGGTCCGGATCAGGATCGCGACGAAGTACGGCAGGATGATCGCGGCCGCGATCAGCACCTTGGCGAAGCCGGACGCGCGATGGATCAGAAGCGCCGTCGGATAGCCGAAGATCAGGCAGATGGTGGCGACCGACAACGAAATGCCGATCGTGCGCACCAGCGAATCCCAATAAAGCGGGACCGAGAAGACGCGCTCGTAATGCGCGAGCAGCGTCGGCCCGCCGATGCTGAGGCGAAACAGGTCGAGCAGCGGCAGCGCGTAGATGAAGGCCAGGAAAAGACCGGCCGGCAACAGCAGCCACGCCGGGTTCCCGAACAGGTTGCGACGATCGGCCCGGCCGTCCCGTGCAGCGCGCGCGTCGATGGCGGTCACGACAGCACCCAGCAGTCCTTGGGGTCCCAGCCGACGTGCAAGGTTTCGCCGACCGCCGGCATCGCGGTCACCGCGTTGTTGGTGCAGCGGATCAGGATGCGCTCGCCGCTTTGCAGATGGGCCTCGATGCGGAGCAGTTCGCCGAGGAACAGCGACGACGTCACCACGGCCGGCAGCGTCGCCGCGGCGGGTTGCGGCGCGATCCGGACCCGCTCGGGCCGGACCAGCACGCTCACCTGCCCGGCCTCGGTCTGCCGGTTGCTTTCGGCGTGGAACACCACGCCGGCCCGGCTTTTCAACGTCAGCGACGAGCCGGCGCGCGACACGACGTCGGCGGCGATCAGGTTGGATTCCCCGATGAAACTGGCGACGAATGGGTTCGAGGGGTGCTGGTAGATGTCGATCGGCGAGCCGATCTGAACGATTTCGCCGGCGTTCAGCACCGCGATCCGGTCGCTCAGCGTCAGCGCCTCGCCCTGATCGTGGGTCACGAACAGGATGGTGCTGCCGATGGTCTGGTGCAGGTCGCGGATCTCGATCTGGATTTCCTCGCGCAGGCGACGGTCGAGCGCGCTCAACGGCTCATCCATCAGCACCACCTTCGGCCGCATCACGATGGCGCGGGCGATGGCGACGCGCTGCTGCTGGCCGCCGCTCATCTGGCTGGGCATTTTCTGCGCGTGCGCCGAAAGCCGCATCATCTCCAGCGTCTCGGCGACGCGGCGCTCGGTCTCGGCGCGGCCGATCCCCGCCATTCGCAGCGGGAAGGCGACGTTCTGCGTCACCGTCATGTTGGGAAACAGCGCGTAGCTCTGGAACACCATGCCGAAACCGCGCCGATAGGGCGGGATGTTCTGAATCGGCGCGCCGTCGACGAGGATCCGTCCGCTATCGACCTTCTGAAATCCGGCGATCAGATTCAGCAGCGTGGTCTTGCCGCTGCCGCTGGGGCCGAGAAGCGTGATGAATTCGCCCGGCGCGATGGCGAGGCTGGCGTTGTCGATCGCGAGAAATCCGCCGTAGCGGCGCGTCACCTGCTCGATCGAAATGCTGCTTCCGATCGCCGTCGCGGTTCGCCCGGCGCCGGCGACGCGACCCGCGTCGTCACTGTTTTCGCGACTCCGGGCGCTTTGTGTCCGATCGCTCATCCTCGGCTTACCTCCCGTGTTCTACATTATAGAACACAATTCCACGTTATGGTCCGTGATGACGTGGCGCTTGTCAAGACGGTGCTGACGCCGCCGGCCGCAGCCCCGCGTTCGCGGCATCGCACCTCCGCGTCGCGGTCGGACGGGACTGATTGACATGACGGGAGCGTCGGCTATTCTGAATATCAGAATTTCGTTCTATATTATAGAACAAAAGCCAATACCGATCCCGGCCGGATGCCCCCGCCGCCGTGGACGCAAGGGAGACAGGCCGATGCCGCCATCCAACTCCGCCCCCATCGCGGACCTCGACCGGCTGGCCGGGGCGGTCGAGCCGGGCATGGCGCTGGCGCTGCCGGTCGATTACGCCGGCGTCTCGATGGCGATGACCTGGGCGCTGCTCGCGCGCGGGGCCGGCGACCTGCACATCGTCAACGTTCCGACCGGGGGCATGCAGGGCGACATCCTGATCGGCGCCGGCCTGGTCCGCTCGGTCGAGACCAGCGCCATGACGCTCGGCGAGGCCGGCGGCGCGCCCTGTTTCAATCGCGCCGTCAAGAGCGGACAAATCAAACTCAAGGACGCCACCTGCCCCGCCATCCACGCCGGCCTGATGGCGGCGCAGAAGGGCAGCCCCTTCATGCCGATGCGCGGCCTGCTCGAAAGCGACCTTCTCAAGTTTCGCGACGACTGGAAGGTGATCGAGAATCCGTTCGCGGACAGCGCCGATCCCGTCGTGCTGATTCCGGCGATCAAGCCCGACGTCGCGATCTTCCATGCGCCGATGGCCGACCGCTTCGGCAACGTCTGGATCGGCCGGCGGCGCGAACTCGCGGCGATGGCCTATGCCTCGGCCACCACCCTGGTCACGGTCGAGCGCGTGGTCGAGAACAACCTTCTCGCCGACGAACTCAGCGCCGCCGGCACGCTGCCGGCGCTCTACGTCAGCGACATCGCGGTGGCGTCGAACGGCGCGTGGCCCTACGGGCTGTGGGGCGAATATCCGACCGACACCGCCGAGATCATACGCTATGCGCGCGCCGCGAGAACCGACGAGGGCTTCGCCGCGTATCTCGCCGCGCGGGCGGCCGACAAGGCGGCCTGACGCCGATGCCCGCGACGCCCCGTGAAATCCTGATCCACACCATCGCCGGCCTGCTCGACGGCGTTCGCCATGTCGCGGTCGGCGCGTCGTCGCCGATTCCGGCGGCCGGCGCGATGCTGCGGCGCGCGCTCAACCGGCGCGCCGGCCTGCCGCCGACCCGCATTTCGATCCTCGGTTCGCGCGAGCATAACTTCTTCACCAACGGCTCGGCGGAATTGTTCGACTGCGCCGGGCAAGGCCGGATCGATGCGTTCTTCCTCGGCGGCGGACAGATCGACGGCCGCGGCAACATCAATCTGGTCGGCGCCGGGGACTATCCGCGATCCAGCGTGCGCTGGCCGGGCTCGTTCGGCTCGGCCTATCTCTATTACGTCGTGCCCCGCGTCATTCTGTTCCGCGAGGAGCACTCGCCACGGGTGTTCGTCGACAAGGTCGATTTCGTCAGCGCGCCCGGCGTGACCGGCGACCACGTCTATCGCAAGGGCGGCCCGTACGCGCTGCTGACAGGTCTCGGATTATTTTCTTTCGACAAGCGCCGCCCCGGCTTCACGCTGGAGAGCGTTCATCCCGGCCACCGCCTTGACGACATCGCGCAGGCGACCGGCTTCGCCTTCGCCCATGAGCCGGCGCCCCGGACCACGCCGCCGCCGGACGGCCCCACGCTCGATCTGTTGCGGCATCAGGTTCTCGACGAACTGAACGAAACCTATCCGGCTTTCGCCAGCGCGATGAAGGCCGACATCGAACGCGACGCGGAACGACACGACACAGGCAGGCGGCAATGACGGATCATCTGAAAATCGGCATCATCGGCGACGGCTTCATGCAGCCGCGCTTCTTCGAGGCGGCGCTGCGCAAGCGGCTGGGCGCGCGGCCGGTGACCTACGCCGCGATGACGCTCGACTGGCCGCTGAAGCTGCAATCGACCAAGCGCGATCCGACATTGCCGGTCGCCGAGTTCGTCGGCCGGCCGGAGGATTACTTCGCCTTCATCGCCGACCTCGACATTCTGATCACCCATCTCGCCCCGATCACCGGCGACAGTTTCGCGCGCGCGCCGCGGCTGAAAACCGTCGCGGTGTCGCGCGGCGGCCCGGTCAACATCGATACCGCGGCGGCGCGCGAGCGCGGCGTCACCGTCATCAACACGCCCGGCCGCAACGCCTCGGCGGTGGCCGAATTCACCGTGGCCTCGCTGCTCGCCGAAACCCGCAACCTGATCCGTGGCCACCTCACGGTCGCGAGCGGCGCCTTCGGCCGCGAGTTCTACCATCTCGACCACACCGGCCCCGAGCTGTGCGAACTGACCGTCGGCATCATCGGTTACGGCGACATCGGCACCCGCGTCGCGCGGCTGCTCCAGCCGTTCGGCTGCCGCATCCTGATTTTCGATCCGTTCAAGGAACTGACCGCCGAGGAACAGGCCGCCGGCTTCGCCAAGGCGTCGTTCGACGACTTGCTGGCGCGTTCCGACGTGGTGACGCTGCATCCGCGCGTGACGCCGCAAACCAAGGGCATGATCGGCCGCGCCCAGATCGCCGCGATGAAGCGCGGATCCTATCTGGTCAACACCACGCGCGGCCAGGTGCTCGACTACGCCGCGCTGTACGACGCGCTGGTGTCGGGCCATCTCGCCGGCGCCGTGCTCGACACCTTCGATCCGGAGCCGCCGCCCGCCGACTGGCCGCTGCTGCGCTTGCCCAATGTCACGCTGTCGCCGCACATCGCCGGCGCGTCGCGCTTTTCCATCATCAAGGCCGCCGATATGATCGCCGAGGATATCGGCCGCATCCTCGACGGCCAGCCGCCGCTCTACCCGACCAAGTGAGAGAACCCATGTCGAACGAACTCACGCTGCGAACGGAAATCATCGAGTCGTGCCGGGCCATGAACCGGCTCGGCATCAACAAGGGCACCGCCGGCAACATCAGCGTCCGTTATGGCGACGGCTTCCTGATCTCGCCGACCGGACTGCCCTACGACAAGCTGGTCCCCGAGTACGTCGTGATGATGAACTGGGACGCCACCTACAAGGGCGAGGTGCAGCCGTCCAGCGAGTGGCGGTTCCATCGCGACATCCTGCAAGCGCGGCCCGATCTCAACGCCGTCGTGCATACCCATTCGACCCACGCCACCGCCGTCAGCATCCTCAACAAGGACATTCCCGCGATCCACTACGCGATCGCGGCCGCCGGCGGCGCCACCATCCGCTGCGCGCCCTACGAGATTTTCGGTTCGCAGGAACTGGCCGACCGCGTCGTCGTCGCGCTCGAAGGCCGCCGCGCCTGCCTGATGGCGCATCATGGCGTCATCGCCGCGCATGTCTCGATCGCCCGCGCGCTGGCGCTGGCGGTGACGGTGGAGGAACTGGCGCATCAATATCTATTGTGCCTGCCGCTCGGCGAACCGCCGGTGCTGTCGGAGCCGCAGATCGCGGCGGTCCTGGAAAAGTTCAAGACCTACGGGCAGCAGAGCAGCGCGGTGCTGGAAGGCTTGCGTCAGGCATCTTGAACGAAGCTTCCTGAATCATGCCCCAGCGCGACCTCGTTCTTTGCCTCGACTCCGGCACGACGCGGGTGAAAGCGGCGGCCTTCACGCTCGACGGAGAACTTGTCGGCCTCTGTGAAACGCCCAACGCGGCCCTGCGCCGCAACGGCGCGCGGGTCGAGCAGGACATGGCGGTGTCGCGCGCCGACGCTTTCGCGATGCTGCGCCGGTGCGCCACCGAACACGCCGGGACGATTCACGGCATCATCGTCACCGGGCAAGGCGACGGCCTGTGGCCGCTGGATGCGGACGGGCGGCCGGTCGGCTCCGCCATCACCTGGCTCGACGGCCGCACCCGGCAACTCCAGGCGCGGCTGAGCGCCAGCGGCGCGACCGACAGGGTGCAGGCGATCACCTCGGCGCGGCCGACCGCCGCCTCGCAGATCCTGCATCTGCTCTGGCTCCAGGACAACGAACCGGAACGGTTCGGCCGCATCCGCCACGCGCTGCGGCTCAAGGAATATCTGTTTCACACGCTCAGCGGCGCGCTGGTGTGCGAGCCGACCACCATGCTGTCGAACTGGGGGCGCTGGCAGGACGGCCGGCTGTCGGAGGAGGTCGAACACACCATCGGGCTGAAGCGCGGCATCGCGCTGTTGCCGCCGCTCACCGCGCTGGCCGATTGCCGGGCCACACTGAGCGAGGCCGCCGCGCGCGATCTCGGCATCGCGGCCGGCACGCCGGTCCTGCTCGGCCCCGGCGACGTCCAGTCCACCGCGATCGGGCTCGGACTCGGCGTCTCGCCCACCATCGCGCAAGCCTCGACGTTCGGCACCAGCGCCATTCACATCGGCTATGTCCGCGATCCCGACGCCATTGAGGGGCGGCCCGCCGGGGCCATCATCCAGCCATTCGCGCTCGGCTCCGGCTATCTGTGCCTGCTGCCGTGCTTCAACGGCACGACGGCGTTCGGCCATCTCGACCGGCTGCTGTCACGCGCGCCGGCCGACACGGTGACGCCGGCCTATTCGCAGGTGATCGTCCATCCCTTCCTCGAACCGGGCGGCGAGCGCGCGCCCTATACCGATCCCGACGCCAAGGGCGCGCTGATCGGGCTCGGCGCCGCCGCGACCCCCGACGAAGTGGCATGGGCGGCGCGCGAGGCGCTCGCCTTCCTCGCCCGCACCAGTCACGACATCATGGATCCCGCCGGGGGCGCGGTCGCGGTCGGCGGCGGGCTGGCCGGCGACAGCGCGTTCATGGCGTTCCTCGCCGACACGCTCGGCCGGCCGATATACCGCTCCACCAGCCCGCATGTCGGGCTGCAAGGGCTGGGGCTGATCGCGGCGCACCATCTCGGCGCGGGCGACGGCGCGGCGCTGGCGGCGCGCTGGCTCGATATCGACCGGCAGGCGCGGCATCCCCGCACCGGCCCGTTGCGCGACTACGCCGAGCGCAAATACCGGGTGTTCACCGAGCTTGTCGAGCGGGTCTCACCGCTTTGGCAGGACATGTCGGCGCTCGCCGAACAGGCCCGCGTCTTCGATGCCGCTGGAGGTTCATGACCATGACGGGCGCCGATCTGCTTTGCGATACGCTGCTGGCCAACGGCATCGATGTCTGCTTCGCCAATCCCGGCACCTCGGAAATGCACTTCGTCGCGGCGCTCGACCGCCGACCGCGGATGCGGTGCGTGCTGGGACTGTTCGAGGGCGTCGTCACCGGCGCCGCCGACGGCTACGCGCGGATGCGCGACGCGCCGGCGGCGACATTGCTGCATCTCGGTCCGGGTCTCGCCAACGGGCTCGCCAACCTGCACAACGCCCGCCGCGCGCGGACGCCGATGGTCAACATCGTCGGCGAACATGCCTCCTATCATCTCGCCTGCGACGCGCCGCTGACCACCGATATCGAGTCGCTGGCGCGCCCGATGTCGCACTGGGTCCGCCGCATCGTGTCGGCCGATCACGTCGGCCGCGACACCGCCGACGCCGTCGCGGCGGCCCGCGCGGCGCCGGGCCAGGTCGCCACGCTGATCCTGCAAGCCGACGCGGCCTGGAACGCGCCGGCCGCCGCCGCCGTCGTCAAGGCCGCGCCGGGCGCGCCGGGCGCGCCGGCGAAGCCCGACCCCGACCGCGTCCGCGCCGCCGCCACGGCGTTGCGGTGTCGCCGCCGCACCGTGATTCTCGTCTCCGGCAAGGCGGTCCGCGCCGACGCCCTCAAGGCTTTGAGCCGGATCGCCGTGGCCAGCGGCGCGACGCTGCTGGCGCAGCAGTCCAATGCCCGGATCGAGCGCGGCGCCGGCCGCGTCGCCATCGACCGCGCGCCCTACAAGGTGGAGCAGGCGTTGCAGAGCTTCGCCGAGGTCGAGCAGATGATCCTGATCGGCGCCACCGCGCCGGTCGCCTTCTTCGCCTATCCCGGCAAGCCGAGCGCGATGCTGCCGCCGTCATGCCAGGTGATTTCGCTCGCCGACGCGACCACGGACCTCGGGCTCGCGATCGACATGCTGGCGGACGAACTCGGCGTCGCCGCCGACGTCGCGCCGGTGCTGAGCCAGGCGGCGCGGCCCGATCGTCCATCGGGGCGGCTGACGCCGAAGGCGCTGGCGCTGACGCTGGCGCGCCAGATGCCGGACAACGCCATCGTCTGCGATGAATCGGTCACCTCCGGCCGCGGCTTCTACGGCGCCACTCACGGCGCGCCGCCGCACGACTTCCTGCAACTGACCGGCGGCGCCATCGGCATCGGGCTGCCGCTGGCGGCGGGCGCGGCGATCGCCTGCCCCGAGCGCAAGGTGATCGCGCTGCAAGCCGACGGCAGCGGCATGTACACGGTGCAGGCGCTGTGGACCCATGCGCGCGAGCGCCTCGACATCGTCACCATCGTCTGCGCCAATCGCCGCTACGAGATCCTGCGCGGCGAGCTGGCGAATGTCGGCGCGGGAGCGCCGGGCCGAAACGCCAGCCGCATGCTCGACCTCGACGATCCGACCCTCGACTGGGTGCGCATGGCCAACGCCATGGGCGTCGAGGCCGCCCGCGCCGAGACCGCCGAGGAGCTTGGCGATCTGCTGACCTCGGCGATGCCGCGGCGCGGCCCGTTCGTCATCGAGGCGGTGTTGTGATTCAGAGTCCTTAATCAAGGAAGCGAGACCGTCATGGGTCAGGTTCGTCGCGTACCGCATTGCAGCCATTGGGGCGCTTACACCATTCTGGTCGAGGACGGCGCGATCGTCGGGATCGAGCCGTTCGCGCGCGATCCCGCGCCCTCGCCGATCATCCAGTCGGTGCGCAACTGGATCGATCCGTCCCGCCGCGTGGCGCGGCCGATGGTGCGGGCCGGCTGGCTGCGCAGCGGCATCCGCAGCGATCGCGCCGCGCGCGGCCGCGACCGCTTCGTCGCGGTGGACTGGGATACCGCTCTCGGCCTGGTGGCGGACGAAATCAGGCGTGTCAGCGCCACCAACGGCAACGCCGCGATCTTCGCCGGCTCCTACGGGTGGACCAGTTGCGGCCGCTTCCATCACGCCTCCTCGCTGCTGAAGCGGACGCTGAACCTGGTCGGCGGCTACACCGGCCATGTCGATACCTACAGCATCGCCGCCGGCCCGGTGATCCTGCGGCACACGCTGGGCAGCGACGACGCCTGCGGCGGCCGCGCCAACACCCTCGACGATGTCGCCGAGCACGCCGACACCCTGGTGGTGTTCGGCGCGATGTCGCCGCGAACGGCGCAGAACGAGGCCGGCGGCATCGGCCGCCACGCCCTCGAAACCTATCTGCGGCGCATGGTGGCGCGCGGCGTCCGCGTGGTGCTGGTGTCGCCGCTGAAGGACGACCTGCCCGACTGGGTCGCCGCCGAGTGGTGGCCGATCCGGCCCAACACCGACACCGCGCTGATGATCGCGCTGGCCGGCGAGACCGTCAAAGCCGGCCGGCAGGATCGCGACTTCCTGGCGCGCTGCTGCAGCGGGGTCGACCGCTTCACCGACTACCTCGCCGGCCGGACCGACGGCGTCGTCAAGGACGCGGCGTGGGCGGCGGCGATCACCGGGCTGAACGCCGACGCCATCCGCGACCTCGCGCTGCGGCTGGCGACGACGCGCAGCATGCTCAGCGTGAGCTGGAGCTTGCAGCGCGCCCACCATGGCGAGCAACCGTTCTGGGCGGCGCTGGGGCTCGCGGCGGTCAACGGCCAGATCGGCCTGCCGGGCGGCGGCGTCGGTTACGGCTACGGATCGCTGGGCGGCGTCGGCGCGCCGTTCGCGGTCGCGAAGTCGCCCGCCATCTCCCAGTTCGACAAGGCGATCGACAGCTTCATTCCGGTGGCCCGGATCACCGATCTGCTGCTCAAGCCCGGCGCCCGTTTCGACTATCAGGGCAAGACCCATACCTATCCGGACATCCGCATGGTGTACTGGGCGGGCGGCAATCCGTTCCACCATCAACAGGACATCAACCGGCTGGCGGAGGGCTGGACCCGGCCCGAGACCATCGTGGTTCAGGAGCCGATGTGGACGGCGACGGCGCAGCGCGCCGATATCGTGCTGCCGGCCTCAACCTCGATCGAACGCAACGACCTCGCCGGCAACCGGCGATCCGACGTCATCGTCGCCATGCACAAGGCGATCGAGCCGCTGGCCGAGGCGCGCA
This sequence comes from Xanthobacteraceae bacterium, assembly GCA_023954195.1. Lineage (GTDB taxonomy): Bacteria > Pseudomonadota > Alphaproteobacteria > Rhizobiales > Xanthobacteraceae > 62-47. The sequence goes on along the minus strand of JAMLIK010000002.1, from coordinate 816,519 downwards.
GCGATTTCGACATCTTCAACGGCCTCGCCGAACGCCTCGGCGTCGGTCGCGCCTTCAACGAAGGCCGTGGCGAGATGGAATGGATTCGCTATATCTACGATCTGTCCCGCGCCGACGCCGCGAGCCGCTTCAACCACGACATGCCTGATTTCGAGACCTTCTGGCGGCAAGGCTACGCCGAGGTTCCGACCCGGCCGAACAACGTCTATCTGGCGGAATTCCGCGACGATCCCGACGCCTGCCCGCTCGCCACCGAGAGCGGACGCATCGTGCTCGGCAGCGAGATGCTGGCGCGGCTGAACTACGACGATTGCCGCAGTCACCCCGCCTGGCTGCCGCCGGCCGAGTGGCTCGGCGCGCCGGCGGCGGTGCGCGAGCGCATGATGCATCTGATTTCGCACCAGCCGGCGGGGCGGCTGCACAGCCAGCTCGAAGCGGCGCCGGAGAGCCAGCGGCACAAGCGCAACGGCCGCGAGCAGGCCCGCATGCATCCGACCGACGCGCATCGTCTCGGCATCTCGGACGGGCAGACCGTGCGGCTGTGGAACGAGCGCGGCGAATGCCTCGCGACCGCGACCCTCACCGAGGCGGTGCGCGAGAGCGTGGTGGTGCTGCCGACCGGCGCCTGGCTGACGCCCGCCAGCAACAGCGCCCTCGATCTTGCCGGCAACCCGAACGTGCTGACGCTCGACGTGCCGACGTCGCAATTCGGCCAGGGCTGCTCGGCCCACACCTGCCTCGTCCACGTCGAGCCGTTCATCGGCGTCGCCGAAAATCCGATCGAACGCTATCAGGCCAGGATCGCGAGCCTGATCGCGGAGTGACCGCCGGATCGCGCGCGCAAGCGCCGTCGGATCGGCCGGACCGGACACGAACCCGAGCCTTCAACGCTCCACATCGGGAAACGCCCCGGCCGCTCTCGACGCCTGGATTCCTCCCGCACCTTCAGCGAGGGGATGCGCCTCGAAAATGGCGCGCTCGGAGGGTGTCAACCAGCGTTGCTTTAGTTAGATAAATTTCCGCGTTTTCGGCGACCTCACGAGTCGCCTCACGAGGGATCATGCCTCACGGATTTTGGCCGTTTCGCGCGGCATTGCCACGCCGCACTCACGCGCCAGTATCTCGGTCGCGATACGCACCTGTGCCGGTCGCTTCAATGCCACGGCGCTCGCCAATACCATCACGGTGCGCTGGATGAATTCAAACTGCTCACGCTCTTTCTTGGTCATCACATATCCTGTGCATAACGATTAAAACCAAGGGCAACGATAATCGTTATATATAGTATTGTCAACGATATTCGTTATGATGGATGAAATTCGTTACAGGAGGTTTTTGTGACTCCAGCTCAGTGCCGCGCCGCCCGAGCACTCGTCAATCTCTCTCAAGACGACCTCGCAAAATCTGCTCGTGTAGGTCTGTCCACCGTCAGGAATTTTGAAACGGAGCGATCAATGCCGATCGCAAATAACCTCGCGGCGATCCGACGCGCTCTTGAGTCAGCCGGCGTGATCATTCTCGACGATGGTCAGTCAGTCACTGGTGGACCCGGCGTACGATTGGCGAAGTAACGGAGCCCTGTGTCTATCGGGTCGGCTTCCGCTTCACTGAGCGCTTTTCGGTGTTCCGGACATTTCTGGCCGCCCTCGATTCCGCGAGTGCGCGATCCACAGCTTTCCTAGCTAATTCAGCCTCAGTAAGGCCGGCCGGCAGCAATGGTTCCGCAATATGGCGGGCTGGCTCCGGACTTCGTTTTACCTGGAAACACTCGATCATCGCATGAACATGGGCATATGACGACAAGTACGCTTTGCCGGGGCGATAAGCGACGAGCTTGCCCTGACGTATGCGACGCTTCAGCGTGTCCTTTGTAATGCCCGCCTCAGGCGGGAAAGCCGTAGCAGCCAATTCCTCAAGCGTGCGAAGGGCTGTATCCGACCAGTCAATAGCCATGTGCGTCTTGCCAATCAACGCGAGACGCTCCATCCACGCCGGGCGTTCAATGAAATCGTAATCGCTCGACTAAAACTGACTGGTCCTACTCCGGAAGCCGCTTTGCTACCTGTTCGCCGATACGTCGCAAGTGATTTTCAATCTGCGAGATGAATTCGAGGTGCTCTGGTGGGGCATTTTCTGTAACGCTATGTAACGATCCGACCATCGCTTCAGTGATGCGGAAAACCGACTCTTTGGGATCGGGCGCTTGTTCGGCCCATTTGGTGAAAAGCCCTCGTACAACGAGTTCGAGCGCTGTGACATGAGCGTTAAGGTCCAACGTATTCTTGTCCATATGATCTAATCTACTCAATGATTCGGATGCTCATGTTGGCGATTGCAATCTAAAGATTGCGTGAATCATCCCTACCCCGCCGCCTTCCGAAACACCGCCAGGATCGCGTCTGCCGTCGGCGGCTCATCAGGTATCGGCCGCTGCGCCGGACGCGTCGTTTTCGGTGCGGCCGCGCTCAGCATCGCCCGATCCAGCGCATGGAGAATGTCGAGTTCGAACGGCCGAATCGGCTCGCGGTGCAAACGTGACCAAGCCTCCATCTCCACGGCGCTGATCGGATTCGGCCCGTTCATGCCGCCGCAGCGCCCCGCGTTCAGCGCAAGGAAGATGCCCCATACGCGCCGCCCCGCCGGCGGGATTTCCGGCCCGTCAGTGCGACCAGGATGCGCCAATTGCCATCGCAGCGCGTCGCAAAGGCGATCCCGTAGCCACTCCAGCGAGATCATATCTTCCTCTGCGAACCGGCCTTCTTCGACGCACTCGCAACGCGATCGACGAATTGGGGACTATTCAGAGCGGCCCTGACGCCGGCCGCTGTTGTCTGCTGCGCCACGTTCTTCACGTAGGCATCGAGATTGCCGTTGCGATCGACCGTGACGGCGACCTCGATGCGCTGCGGTTCGCTGTTGCGCGCCATCGCCATGGAAACATCATGCGGGATGACCTGCGATCCGCGCGGCAGGTTGACGATTTCCCCGCCGTTCTCGTTGATCAGCGCCGGCCCGCCCGGCGCGAAGTTGGTCCCCGACGCGAATTTCGGCATGGCGTAGTTCCCGACCATGACCGTCGACGGCCCGCCAAGGAGACTGGAAAGCAGCCCGCCGCCACTGCCGCCGCCGAGCAACCCGGCGATCGGACCAAGCACCGCCTGCTTGATCATCAGCTTCGCCAGGTCGCGCAGGATGCTGGCGGTCATGTCCCGGAACGCGTCGGAAATGCTCTTTGTGCCCGTGACGACATCGGCGAATTCGTCGCCAATGCGATCCAGCGACCGAACGGTGACGGTTTCCAGTGCCTGCCCGACGTTGGCGGACTCTCGCGCGAACGATGCCAGCGGCCCGTTCAACTGCTCTAGCTGGCCCTTTGCCTTGGCATAGGCGTCGGCGAGTTGATTGATCTTGGCGCGCTGTTCTTCCGTGACCGCCGTATTCTTTTTGCCGGCGTCCTCGTTGGCGCGCTTCGCGGCGGTTTCCAGTTCGACGACGATGCGCGCCCGCTCCCGCGCCTCGACCGTCTGATCGATGGTGCGCGCTTCGACGCCCATCAAGTCGATCTGGCGTTGCGTCATCGCCATGCGACGTTCGAAGGCATCACGGTCGGCGCCGCCGTCCTTGTTTTTGTCGTCCTTCACCGGGAAGTCGGACAGCTTCACCTTTTTCGTCGCGAATTGCGAAAATGCGTCGTCGAAACGATTGGGCTCGCCGGACTTCTTTGCCTGCCCCTTCGTCGCCTCCGCATTGGCGTCCTGCATCGCCTTCCGGAGCGCGTTGATTCCGTTGATGCGGTTTGTGATCGCATCATTTGCCGCAGCCGTGGCGCGCGATCCGGACGTGTCAAACAGGAAGGCGTACAGATTTTTCCAGGACGGATCATTCCACAGGTTGCGCGCGGCAACGCCGAGATCGTCGATCTGCTTCGCGGCATTCGACTCGCTGCCCTTCTTCGCGAGGTATGCAAAGGCGTCGCCGAGCCTCGTCACCACGATGGCAAGTGCATCAAGCGTCGACGTTGCCGACTTGCTGATGCCCGCCGCGTCGTTCACGCGCTTGGCGGCATCTACCGCCGCATTTTCAAGGCGCGTGAAGCCCTGCGCGACGGTGAGCGATGCGCCGGCGACCTGCTGATTGAGCGTGACCGCGCCAGCCTGGAAGCCCTTGAAGAACGCCTTCGACGAAACCTTGCCGTCGTTGACCAACTTGCGCAGCTTCGAAACCGAACCGCCCGCATCATCGATACCGCGCGCGGCTGCCTGCACGATCGGCAGCGCGCCTTCCAGCATCGAATTGAATTCCTCCGCCCGCACCACACCGGAGCCGAGCGCTTGCGATAGCTGAAGCAGCGCGCCGGATGACTCGGCTGCCGTCTTGCCGGACACGCGCAACGCAACCGCGACGTTGTCGGTGAACTTCAGCATCTCTTTCGTCGAGGCGCCGAGTTCCTTTTGCACCATGGAAACGCGGCCGTACAACTGGACAAGCGATTCCAGCGGCGCGGCGTTCTTTTGTGCGGACTCAAACAGGGAGTTGTAGACCTTCGTCAGGTCATCACCGGACAGGCCCGCGACCTTCAGGGCGTTGTCGATCCGCGTGGCCGTATCGACCAGCGTTTGCGCGCCCTTCACCGCCAGCGCAGCGCCGAACGCTATACCCATGGTTTTGCCGAATGCACCGATCTGCGTGCTTGTGCTCGCCAGTGCCTTGTTGATCGCACCGGCGGACATCGCCATATCATTCGCCATCTGCCGACTGGCGCGGCTAGATCCCGCGGTCAATTGCCGATAGGTCCGCGTGCCCGTCTGCTCGGCTTTCGCCATGCGCTTTTCAAACTCGGAAATCCGAGCTTCCAGCATCACGACAAGGCGTTCACCTACATCATCAGCCATGGATTATCCCGCCTTTACAAATGCCCATTCGGGCGTCCAGTTCGGAGAGTCGTAGATCGATCGGGCACCGTCGCCAGCCGCGCATCGTGCAACAGCCATGGCCGCTGCAACCGCGCCGTCGATACGGTCCTTCGATCTTCCCTTGTGAAATGACTTATTGCCAGCCTTGTCCGTCTCGACGGCGATGTTGTCGAAATTCCACCGCAGCACCGGATGCCCGCCGTGACGGAAGCGACGACCGACAATGGCACGCTCTAATTCCTTGATTGCGGGCGCCATCGTCACCCAGCCCTGCCGCATCTCGACCGCTGGTAAACCGTCGCACATCAAATTGTTCAAGGTGTTGCGCGCAAGGTGCGGATCGAATGCGATCTCGCGAACGTTGAATCGCTCACATAGATCGCGAATATGATTCTCGACTATATGAAAATCGACGACGTTACCGGGCGTCGGAATGATGAATCCCTCATCGGCCCATTGCGGGTAAGGCACGCTATCCTTATCAGCACGACGACGAAGGTTCTCCTCCGGACAGAAAAACCACGGGTGGACCTGATAACCATCGTCACCATCGCGCCAGCACGCGACGACTGCCGTGAGATCGGAATTGCTTGAGAGATCGACTGCCAGCCAGCAAGGATCACTCTTGAGGGCATTGAGGTCGATAGCGCCGGCGCCTTCATCGTAAACTGGCATTTCAACGAACGGCGACGCCGAATGGTCAAGCCAGCGATTGAGGTTGAATTGCAGAAAGCTGTCGCGATCTGACGGCGAGTTGATCGCCTTTTGCGCCTTGTCGCGATAGCTAGTCAGGTCCGGATAGCCGTGCTTCATACCAGGATTCAGCGCGTGCCACACGGCCTCGTCGCGCCAGTCGTCACCTTCCTCAGCCATAAAGACAACCGGTAGTGTGGCGGGATCGTCAATTTCGCCCTTCTGCACTTTGATTGCATAGCCGATCGTTTTCCAGGCAAGGTTTTCGCGGCCGCGTCCCGCCGTTGTGGCAACGATCATGAGCGTGTCCGGCACCTTCACCAGGGCCGAGTCGAGCGCTTCCCATTGCACGCGTCCCGCGCGGCCTTCCCATGCGTGCAGTTCGTCAGCAATGACGACGTTCGGGGTTTTACCGTGCTGAACTTTGCCGTCACTCGCGACTGCAATGTAGCGGGATCGCTGCGCGCGAAACGTGATCGACGACGTATATTCTCGAACGTCGAGATGCTTTTCCAGGCGGCCGTCGTGCTCGACGATCATAGCGACCTCGTTATACAACTCCAATGCCTGTTCGTGCGCGGATGCTGCTGACACGATCAGATTGCCGGGCTGTTTCTCCGGGCCGATCAGGTGCAATAGCGTGATTGCACCGCATAGACTGGTTTTCCGGTTGCCGCGTGGCAGTAGCAGATCGAGCCGCCGCACCACTCGCCGTCCATCCTCATGGCGCGGGCCATAGGTTTTGCGAATGATACGCTCTTGCCATGGATCAAGCTGGAACGGATGACCACGCGCCGGGTTCTTTGGATGCTTCAGCCTGCGCAGCCACTGCACCGCGCGCTCACCATAACCAAGGGGATCGGGAATTTCGCTATCGTCGCTGATCCACGCTGGAATGAGCATCAGTCTACTAGCGAGTCCTCATCTTCATCATCGCCGATTGCAGGCCGCGACCTGGACACAGGCGTCAAACCCATTTCTGCCGCCAAAAGACGCGCACGCGTCATGGCGTCGGACAGGATCACGCCGGCCGGGTGACGTTTAAGCAGGCCGTTGTCGGCAGCGTAAACGTGTCCCTCCTTTTGCAGGATGCGCTCCATCTCCCGGACTTGCCCGATGGCAACACAGTAATTCTCAAGCGAGCCAAGGTCCGCGTCCGTGAGGATGCGGCGCTCTACAAGGTCCGGCAGAACGCGCTTCCATTCGGCCTTTGCGTCCACCGATAGCCATTTCGGCGCGGTTCGGATCGCTCGGAGCGCCTTGCCGGCCTGCTTCATATTCGGCTTGCGGCCCTTCATTGCATCACCGCTCGAATGTCGACTCCCTTGGCGCGGCCGATGGGCTTCAATTCCTTGATGTTGTAGTTGTCGCCATCGAACACGACACGATCTGCCGTGGAAATGTCGGGAATCCACCGAACGCGAAATATTACGATGGCGTCGTCACTGGCGCCGTACCCGCGAATGAATTCCTCGGTCGACTGCTGGATGATCTGCGCCCGCACGGTGGCAAGCGTCGTCCACGTCTCAATCGGCGTGCCGTAATCGTCCACCGTATTGGTGAAACGCTGCACGACGATCTGCTGGTCGAGTTTTCCCGCCCTCATGCCGCGCTCCATCGCACCAGGGAACTGATCGTTACGATCCCATGGGACATTTCGCCGTCGGGATCGCGCAGAAAACGCACGCCATCGACGCTGCAATTGATGCAAACGAAGTCGGGATCATCGAGGTCAATTCGCTGCACACGCCCGATGGCTTTCCTGATCGCACCGACGATGGCCTTAACGCCGGCGGTGCTTGGCTCCGTTTTCCAGATGTGGACGTTCAAATAGACGCGCGTGTAATCACGCCTGAGCGTAATTCCGTCGTCGACTTCCTGATCCTCACCGAGAATGATGGACGGGTCCGGCACGGGGCGCTCGTTGCGGTCGAGGATGCTCGTCGCCGGCACGAGCGCAGTGACCGCTGCCGTGTTGACCAGTCGGAACCGGATCGCCTTTTGCATCGCCAGTGCCGGGCTGCTCATTTCGCCTTCGACTCCTTCACCGCCTTATTGATCGCACGCTTGATCCGGCGGGTGATCCGGGTGCGATGCAGACGAAATGCGGGCCAGAAGAACGGTTGCGCCGGTGCTTTCGCGGTGCCGTATTCCACCAGATGGGCATATCGCACGCTGCTGTCGCCAACCGTAACGGCAACGGACGTTTCCCCGACCACCTGCGATCCGCCCGGCTGTGAATACGGCGGCGTCGTCTCGCCTGGTCCCGTAACGGCGATGGAGTCGATCAGGTCGCCAGTGTCGCGGCTCATCTCGGCAAGCTGGCGCATGGTGGCGCGCAATTCCTCGCCGGATTTGAGCAGCGCGGGCTTGACCGCCGCGCGAACCTCTTTCGGGATCGCAGCCATGCGGCGCTGAAAGCTGGCGAGTCCGCCGTCCTCATTCGCCATCGGGCTTGCTCCACCAGCGTCGATACTCGCGGATCACGTCGGAAACGCCGTGCGAGAGATCCTGTGCGGTGACGCCGACAAGCGTCGCTTCGCGATTTTCATACCAATGGGCGGCGAGTTGCAGCACGGCCTCGACCAGTGCCGGCGGCACGGTTGAAACCGGCGGCTCGCCATCGGTCGGCGGATACTCCGTCTCGATTTTGTAGCCCAACCACGATTCCACATAGTTCTGCGCCGCCGCGAGCTTGCGGGTCAGCAGCGTGTCGTCGAGGTCGCTGGTTACGTTAAGCTGCGCCTTGAGGTTGGCAAGTGTCGCGATCATCGCGGAAAAACTCCCAATTTGGGCAAATCGTGCGTTGTGGACCCCCGCCGGTCCCGGTCGCTACACGCAAACATTTCAACCACCCCCGGCCGCTCTGCGCTCCGCCACGACGTCGCGCGCGTTGCAGCGCCGGCAGCCTGGCAACCAGTTCGATTTCGCCATCCGCAGGTCAGGACGCGCGCGGATGCTGATGCGGTGACGGACCAGCACGGCAGGCGCGCCGCACGTACAGGTCGGATGATCCTTCAGGAACGCGGACGCCTCGCGCTGGAACGCTGTGTCATAGCCGCGCTGCCGCGCTGACGGCCGGCGCTTGTCCGCCTCTGCCTTCTGCCTCACCTGACAGGAGCACTGCACGCCATAGGCAACGATGCGGCCACAGGAACAAACTCTAGGCGCACGCGTCGGCATCGACTGTCCTGACGTTCGCGGCGTGATCCGCCGCAGCACGCTTGCCAGTGACGGGATGAAAGGTGACCGGATGACCGACGCGCACGGGCTGCGATCCAGTACCGATGTCAACGTCACGGAAATGCAGGTCGCGCGATCCGTCGGCCGGGATGATCAGGCCGTAACCGGTGGCAGGATCGAAATAGCGAATGGTGCCGTACTGCTGCATGATGCCTCTCGGTTGTAGGTCGCGGACCCTGTGAAGGGCCCGCCACCGTTACGTCACCCCATGCGTGACGCCGCCAGCTTCGTCGAGAACAGGAACCCAACTGCTGGCTCGGCCTCGCATCCTTGACCCGCTACTGAATACTTGCCCGCCGGGAGGATGCTGATCGTTGTTCGACTGGCCGCGTCGTCGTCAGAATGCGCGGGCGAAGAGTTATGCGACGGGACGACTGTGCGCGCCGCCAAGCACGGCAACGGCGCCGGCCGCAATCGAAGTGCCGCTGTTCTTCGTCACGACGACGCGGACATAGCGCTTGTGGCCGATGTAACCCTGCTTGAACGAGCCGTTGGCGGTGAGCGTCGCCGGAAGCGTGCCGACAAGATCACCGGCAGCAACGTCGGTGAAGTCGCCATCCGTCGTCGTGTCGGACTCCTGCACCTTCGCAGTGTAGTCGCCCGCGCCAGCAACCGCGCCGGTATTGACGACAAACGCCACGCTTCCAAAGCCCGCCGTGTCGACGGCGTTGCCCTTGATGGTCGCGGCCTGCACCGCCGGCGAAAGCGCCAGGACGGCGCCGATGTTAGAAGCGATATCTCGCATGTTGAATTCTCCAAATCGGGAAAGGACGATGAGGGGCCGGACGAACCGGCCCGCTCAGGACGATCAGGCCGTCTTGCAGACCACCTTACGGAGCGCCGCTGCCTGCACCACCGCGCCGCCGACGCGACGGGTCGCGTGAATGCGGGTAACGCCATTGGTTGCGAGCAGGTACGGATTGACGAGGATCGACAGGCCGATGCGATCGACGATGCGATAGCCCGTCGCGATGTCACCGAATACGATCGGCGTGGCACCGGCGCCGATGTCGTCCATGTCAGGACACTCGATCACCGGACGGCCGAGAATGGTTTCCGGCTGGCCTGCGACATAGGCCGGCTGCCACAGATACGTTCCGGTGGTCCCGTCTTTCCACTTTCGCGCCGCCGCCAGCGTCTTGCCGTTCATCAGCCACGAGCCGCGACCGCGATAGCCAGCCGGTAGGTCATACATGACGTCGATCAGCAGATCGGCCGGATTGGTGCCAAGCGTCGACGCATTACCCGTCGGAATGACGGTGACGCCGGCCGCGTTGAGAATGCCTTCGGGCTCAAGCGGGCCGCTTCCCTTGAGGAACGACGTGCCTTCCTTCAGGCCGAAATCCTCCGCCAGTGCCATCCGGACTTCCGCCTCCGCAACGCCGGCGCTATCAGCAAGAAGCTGGTTGCTGATATCAACGAACGTGTTGATCTCCCGTGCCGGAATCTCGACCTGACCGAAGGACGGTTCGCTGCCCTCCTGCGCCTGGCCCTCGCCCTTCCACTTCGCATTCGTGGCGCCGATGCGCTTCGGATAGGAAACAGCCGGCGCCGACGTGCTGCGCACGGTGGCGAGGCCGCGGATCGGCGAATACTCGACAAGGTCGCGGATGAATTCGGCGCTCATCTCGGTCGGCGCGAGATAGCCGCCCTGCGGATCGGACGAGACGACGAGCGCCTTGAGCACGTCCGCACTGGCTCGGTCGCCCTTGCGCAGGTATTCACCGAACGCCTTGCGCTGCTCGGTCGGCTCCTGCGCGCCGTCGCCGCCCGCCGGGCGATTCATCTTGGCTTCGAGCTTGTCCATGCGAGCAATGATCGGATCGACGAACGCCTTCGCCTCCGTTTTGATCTGCTCGGCAACGTCAACCTGATTATTGTCGTCCATATGTTTAGTACCTTTCGATTTGACCGCAGTGATCCGCGCACCGGGATGAACCGGCAGACGGCAGAGTGAAATTTCCGACACGATGGCTTTCTTGAACGTCGTGCCGCCGTGCTCATTCTTTTCGTAGTCGTCCGATGAAAATTTCAGCGACAGACCAGTTGCCTTTCCGGCCTTCACTTCGTCGCGGGCCTTGCGCGCCGGCGCGATACCATCCACAAACATCGCGCCCTTGACGGTCAGCTTGTCGCTATCCTCGGTGAATCCGTTCCACACGCCGACAACCGCGCCCTCGTCGTGCTCGCGCACCATCGGGACGGACTTTGCGAAGCTGATCGCGCCCGGCTGAATTACGTCGCCGACGCTATCGGGTAAACCGAACAGCCATGCGACGCCCTCAATTTCGCCGGCGTCTGAAATGCCAACGCGCGCTTTCGTGACAATCGTCTGTTCTTTCATTGACTCACCTTCGGGAGATACGGTTCATACGATGCCGCGAATGCGTCGACTTGCTCGCGAATGAACCGGAATTTGCGGAGCAAGCGCACGACCGCGGAGAACGAGAACGGCACTTCGACGCCGTCCTGCTTGACGCGCCAGTCGACGACACAGCGAGCGAGTTGTTCGATCGCAAGGCGTTCCTGCTCTTCCGCCGGCGGACGGCCGGTATAGGCCATCAAGGCGTCAGTGGTGGCGAGACGCGCGCGGCGCTGCGTATCACTGTCGGGACCGGCCACGACGAAAACGATATCCATCGTCTCGCCGGTGACTGGATGCGTAATGACGCAATCAGCACCGCGGTCCTGATACGCGACAAGATCATCGCACGCGACAAGATCATTCATTGCTATCCCCGTCGGGTTCAGGTTTGGGCGGCGGCGGCGCACCGGGTTGGCTGGCGCCAGTGTTTGGGTTGGCGAATTCATTGCCGCCGTCATACGGAGCGAGCCCGGCATCGAGCCAGGTGCGCGCTTCGTTCGGATTGATGACGCGCGACGAAACGAGACTCGAAATCGCCGTGGCGCGCTTTTCGAGATCGACCCGCGTGAGATCGTCAACGTCAAACTTGAACGTATACTTGGCGCGTTCATCGTCGTTGAGCAGCGCACGATTGAATGCGTCTTCAAGCGCCTTGAGCCAAGGCATCAGGGTGATGCTGAGGAATTCGCGATACTTCTGCCACGCCGAGCTGTACGATGACTTGACAAGATCACCGAGCATAACGCTCGAAATGTTGAAGGCTCGCGCAATGTCTTCAAGCAAGGCGCGCTTGTTTTCAACGAACTGCGCATCCGTCGTGGTAAGCGCCATCTGCTTGAAAGTCGCACCATCGAAGAGAAACGCAGTACCGCCGGCACTGTCCGCGCCGCCATAAGCCGCTTCCCAACCGGCGATCATGTTTTGAATCGCCTTCTCACCGGCGCCGCTCGGCACTTCGACAAGGCCACCGGGCCGGGCCATGCGCCTGAACAGCGACTCGATGTAACGCGTCATCGCGATCGACGCGGATACGGTCGGATAGCACAAGCTGATCGGGCACCGAGAAAACGGGCCGCGAATGTGAATGATGTCGCTCGCCGGAACGCTGCGACCGTTGACGGTGTAACTCGGCCGACCCGATCCGTCGCCCGCGTAGGTGCAAGCGATGCGGCCGGCGTTGTACCGAAGAATTTCAAGCGGGCGACCGTCGGCGGATTTATTCACCCACGCGATCCCGCCAACGTCATGAGTCAGCGCTTGCGCGATCAAATCGCGGATTAGGTCAGAGCCGGACGTCCAGTCGTTTACATGGCCGCGGAGCAGATCGAGAGCAGGATGCGACACGTCGGCGGACGTGTCGTCGCGCTTTACCAGGTGCAGGTCGAGAGTCGAGGCCGCGGTGCTGATCGTGGTGACGGCTGCGACGACGGTCGGATCGGAAAGCGGATTGACCGGACCGTAAGTTTCACCGGAAAGGATCGCAAAGGTCGCTTCATCGGGAGCGGCGAGAGATTTTTCGACGGTACGGTTGAAGGGCCAGATGCCCATGGTTCTCCGGAAACGCAAAAAATCCCGCCGGCGGCTTTCATACCGCGAGCGGGTTGACACACATCAACTTGGAGACGAAGTGTAAACGAAAGCTCCTAACAGAAAATTACATTCTGGGAGTGGCGGCGCGTTGACAAATCCGGCAGTTCACAGAGCCGGCAATTCGGCGGATGCGGTGGCTGGCTGCCAGTGCGGCCGCGATCAGGACGCCGTTCGGCAGGTGCCCGCCGATCGCCTTCTCGGCATCGTGCTTGATGCCATAACTATAACCGCCATTGCGTCGGATCGACTTCCGCGCCGACGGCGTCGCCAGCCACGCAAGCACTTCGCCGAACTGATCGTAACGGCCAAGCAGGTTGGCGCGCGCCGCGCCGTAGCGATCACCACCGACGCCTTCGATCGTCAGGTCGGGATACGTGCGGAGTATTTTTATGAGTTGAATTAGCGGCTGGGCAGGTCGGGCGCTATGGGCGCGGTTTTCCATTGTATTCATTTTTGCTTCTGTCCGTTCTATAGAGAGATAGAGAGAGATTTTGACAACAGTAGAAAAACCGCGCCCATAGCGCCCACGCGCCCAGCGGATCAATACGGCAGCGGTGGCAATTGTCCCCTTGGCGTCGATGGCGATAGGTTTCCGGTCGCGACCAGACGTCGCGCCGCGCTCACTCGTTCCGGTTCTGACAAATCCTGGCGAGCGTAGATTGCCGCCTTCCCGCCCGGCAGGCGCCAACGGCCACCGCTCTCGACAGCGTCGGGGTTCACGACCGCGACGTAGCCGCATTCAGAAAACCGCCGCGGAATGTTCTTCCGAAACTTTGCATCTTCGAACATCGCCAACAGCCGCATCGGCGCTTTCGCCTTGATCATCGCAATCGTCACCGCCGGTGGCGTTCCGAGATCCGCGATCGCATCGGTCAGATCGCCGCTCTCCGGTGCCAACCCCGCCGCGACGACGGCGTGCCATCCCGCGGTTTTTGGCGGTGGCGCCTTGGCGTCGAATGCGGTCAGGTCATAATGGGCCAGGTAGTATGCGACGGCTTCGTTTCCCCCGGCGTCGAACCAGCGATATAGACGTTCAAAATAGCCATTTGGAAATTCGTCCTTCCGACGATCCGAGATGCAGACGAAGTGGCGACGATCTTCGCGATCGAGAAACAGCGCGTCCGCGTGATTGCTGGTCAGGATCACGCCGCAGACATTCCGCGCGGCGTGGTGGGGAACATGCTTCTCGTTAATGTCGTGCATCATCGGCGGAGCGGCCAGGATTGGCTTGGTTCTGTCGTGAAATGCGTATTTCGACTCGCCACCGAGATCGTGAACTTCGTCGATCCGGAGCATCACCGATTTGAGATAGCCATTGAAATCCGAATTGAAGAACTTCGCGGCAGTGATGCTTTTGAAGTTGTGCGATCCGATCGCCGCCACCACCGGCTCGATCGCCGTGTCTTTGCCGATGCCGGGGCTGCCTATGAACACCAGTCCGTGGTTGATCTTGTCCCCTGGACGCTGAACGCGATGCGCAAACCATGCGATGACGTGCTCCGCTTCCGCAGGATAGATGAAGCGCAGATGATCCAACCAGAGCGAGACGTCGCCTTTCGCGGGGATCAAATTGCTCGGAGCGTATAGATTGAACGTCCGACAGCCCGGTGCATACATCCATCCGCCCTCGGTCAGGACGCGGCCTTCAATGATCATTGGTTCGGCCGGTTCCCAGCCGATAGACTGCACCGCGCGATGTTGCGAAAGCCACGTCGACGCCAGCGCCCCCGGCCCTTCAAGTTTCATCGCGTCTTTGACGCGCCCGACATGCTTATCGAAACTGCCGGATGCCCATAACGCCCGCGATGCTTCGTGAATAATCTTGCCCGACGGAAGATGCGCCCAGAACTGCACAAGCGCGTCGGCCTGCGGCGCAGTCAGTTCGGGATGCTCCGGTAGCGGCCCTATCTGCGCCGCGAGATACTGATCGCGCTCGGCCCGATGCCGCTTAAGGATTTCCGGCGCGATCTCTATGTTCTGCCCGTCGCGGGCCGGACGCGGACAGCCGATGACATGCCGAAACATCCAATCGATTTTTGTGACATTGTCCGTTGAGACGTAGTGCGCCCACGTTCGCATTCCGGCTTTGTAGTCCGCGCTGAATTCGTTCCACCAGCGCTTCGTGATCAACTCGGCGCCGTCATAAGTCAGTGACAATAACAGGTCTAGGCCGTCGTCGCCTGGTGCGTGCAGCTTAAGCGCTTTGCCGAAGAATACCCATTCGCCTTGGTCTTGCGTGATCTCGTCGAATTCGGATCGATTGCGATCAATCCACCATCGAATTTCATCGATCGAATATTCTGTAATCGCCGCAACGTCGGTCGCTGTCGCACGGTCGGGCTCGGTTGACACGATCATGTCGAGCAACCACGACGGCGCGTCAGCGATGGGAAGCGCGTTTCTCCAGCGATAGGCGCCGCCCTCAGGGTTCGCACTCGGCGGTGCGATGATCATGCCGCCATTGCCCTTGACGTCAATTCCAGCCGAACCTTTCAGCTTTCGCGATCTGACGTGAATGCCAGGGTGCCGAAAATAGTAGTGGATTGACCCACTCGGACTTTCAGCTTGCAGGGTCGGCGGTAATGAACCGTGTGCCGTTTCAAGCAATGCGAGCGACGCGAATCCGTCGACGCCGTGGCCTTCCTCCGTATCGACGTCGAGAACGAAGCAATTATTGTCCGGACCGGTCAGCAAGCCAATTCTAGCCTGCGGCCAACGCGTGAAGTCGTCGCGCACAATGTCCGGATCGCGAGTGGCGCCCCATAGTGTGCCGCTAAATTCGATTGATTTGTACGATTTCTTTTCGCCCGGCGGTGCGGGGAAGATCATCCAGCCTGCCTGGGCCATATGTACCGCAGCGTTAAAAACGCTTGTGTCGGTGACGCCATATGATATGTTGTCTGTCATACTTTAATGCGGCCTCCATCGCCGCTACAGAGCCCCGCCCTCGCACGGCGGGGTTTTCTTTTACGCTATTGCGCCTGCTGCACGCGGATCGACGCGATCAGATGTTCGAGTCCGGCAAGCTGACGGCGGAACGTGCCATAGGCGTTGTCGGCCTTGGCGCGCGCGGCTTTTGTTTCAGCAATCGCGAACGCCAGACGTTCAAGATCGGCCCGGCGGATGGTGACAGTTTCATCCGGCATGTTCAGGCTCCGGAAGCGTTCGGCCGATGTCGCGCAGTACTTCGATGATGATTTCGTCCTGCCAGAATGCAGGCGGCGGGATGCGGCGATCAGTAACGTCCACGCTGAAGTTAAGCGTTCGATTGAGATGGTATCGATCTGTGATCGACACATGCCAGTGACCGTCGCGGATGCGGGAGGTGTTGCGCATCCTGAAGCGACGATCCGGGTGATCGCGAAACCACATATAGTCCGCTGCGACGCGCGGGTCGGATGCCGTCGGCGATTGCTTTAAGAACCACCCCATTGGATCACGGTACGGCGCGATGCGCAGCGGCGGCAGGCGTTCGGGGTGTTCGGCATAGAACGCGAGTCCGGTCATGCTGCGGCCTCGCTTTCCGCTTCGCGCGCCTTCACCCACTCGCGTTCGGCTTCCTCGGATATCCGCTCGACGCTGCCAACTCTAAACGTGCGTGGCGTTTTGCCCCGCTTCCGCAGCTCGTAATAAAGCGTCCGGCCGATCGACTGCCGTTCGCAGAATTTGGAAATGGAAAAGGACTGCATTTAGTTTTCTCCCATCTTGAAACAAAAAATCCCCGCCGATCTCAATCAAGAGACAGGCAGGGTGCGACAGATACAAAAAAGGGATCGCAACGGCGTCCGCCAGTCGCAATCCTCAAGAGAAACACATCCTATTACTAATGCCGCCCAAAGTCAAGACGGTGGCGTGTTCGCCAGAAAGCGGGACCATTCGTCCATGAGTTTTCGCCGTTTTGCCAACGCGCTGCCACGCCGATACGCCTGTTCAACTTCGCTACCAACAGCGTGAGCCAATGCCGCCTCTGCGACCTCGCGCGGATAGTCAGTCGCATCGCCGCACCAATCCCTAAAACAACTCCGGAATCCATGAGTTGATGCTGGTAGATCGGTGTTCCGCCGAATGCATTTCGTCAATGCGACGTCGCTGACGGGGCGAAATGGTAACTGCGCGAGCGCCAACTTGGTGAGCGGAACACAGTGCTCTTTACCGCCTTTCATCCGCGCGCCCGGCACCGTCCACAGATCGCTGACGATTTCGCCTTTTCCCATGCGTGCAGCCTCGCCGTAGCGAGCCGCGGTCGTGATGATCCACCGCAACATGCGCGCCGCGTCCGACGTGTCAGCGGCAAGGCTTCGCCAGAAAGCCGGCATTTCCCTCCATGGTAGGGCCGCATGATGTTTCACATCCGCCTTGCGCTTGTGCCGCGCCAGCAAGAATTCGAGATTGCCGCGCCAGACGGCGGGATTTTCTCCCGTCCGCAACCCTTCGACGCGCGCGGCCGATAGGATGTTTTCGATTCGGCTCCGCACCGATCGGGCGGTTTCTTTTTTCGCGTCCCATATCGGCCGCAGGACTTTTAACACGGCCTCGACGTCAACGTCCCCCGCTGCCATGTCGCCGATGACCGGAAATACATGGTCCCGCATTGTGCTCCGCCACGATCGCCGAACGATCGGGCTTCGCCACGCCGATTCGTGCGCGTCGATGTAGCCGCTGGCGTATTGCCGGAACGTGGTCGCCTTGCGTTCCTCGACCTTGATTGCCGCCTTAGCTGCCGCCTTGGCCTCTAACGGATCGATGCCGCTGCGGATTTGCTTCCGCATGTCGGCTGCCAATTCGCGCGCATCCGCCAGCGAAACGACCTTGATCGAGCCCAGCCCCATGAGTCGCTCGCGCCGATTCACCGGCGACGTGTAGCGAAAATTCCATGCCGCATTGCCTTGTTTGTCGACGTCCAGGCGTAGTCCGTCGCCGTCTAACAGCTTCGTCCCCGGTTGCGCGTTTTTGACCTGTAGCGCCGTCAGATTTCCCATGATCCCTCCAAGGGTGTTCCGAACTCACGTCAAACCTCACGTCAATACTGCGGCAGTATGAGTGTTCGCACGAATACGTAAAACCACTGAAAACGCAAAAAGCCCCTGCGTTGCAAGGGCTTGTCTTTCATGAACGAACAAGGGCGGACGCTGACGAACAGCTTAGTGGCGCGCTCGGAGAGATTCGAACTCCCGGCCCTCGGAATCGAAATCCGATGCTCTATCCAGCTGAGCTACGAGCGCAGGCCCCGGTTATTTCTGATTTGACAACGGTTTTCAACCTTCGAGGGGAATGGAGAATGCAAGACGATCAAAAGCCGCCTACGGGGGCGCTGGAGATCCCCCACTCGCCGCAAGGGTGGCCGTGTATCGTCTGAACACCCGTCGCCTTCCGCGCCCGTATTCGACTGCCGTTGATCGCCCCGACGAACGGGCCGATAATCCACGACCGAATTCGTTCGGTGACGCCGCCCAGCATCCGATGCGCAGGTCGCACGGGAGATCAGGTGATGGCGGTTTCGGCGATATTCCGGTTAGATCGGTGTTTCCGACGGAGAAAGCCCATGGCAACGTGCATCGTCATCGTCCAGTTCGACCTCCCGAAGCGAACCGAGGAGCAGGCTATCGCAGGCGGGACCGGCTCCGCCCCGACCTACCGGGCCCTTGCCTCAAAGGGATTGATCCGGAAAGATTACTTGAATGGGGACTCCGGCGGAGGCGGCGTCTATCTGTGGGAGAGCCGAGCGGCGGCCGAAGCCTGGTTTACCGAAGCGAGGATCGCTGAATTGACCGAGCGCTTCGGAGTCAAGCCGCGCCTGACCTGGTACGACACCCATGTCACGGTCGATAACATCGCAGGCGAAACACGGGTCAATCGATTGTCGGTAGCTGCGGCTGCGGAGTGATTTCAGCGGGGCGAAACGATGAGGCGCGACCGCACGACGATCGGCGCAATGTTCTCCCGCGTTCGCATCGGATTGCCATTCATCGTTTTTGCCCTGCAATTCCACCCTGTCGTTGCGATCGCGGATGACGCGGCCGATATCAGATCGCGGCTCCGGCGGTGGACGGAGAGCTTCAACAGCCGGGACAAGGTCGGGGCATGCGACCTGTTCTCCAAATCGCTGGTTTCCGATGTTCAAGGGCAAGGTGAAGCGAGTTACGAAACGCGATGCGCGACCATCGGCAAAGCCCTCGATGACCCGCAACGGTCGTTTCACTACAGCCTGAATATCAAGGACATCATCGTCGATAAAACCCTCGCCGTTGTCAGGCTGAACTGGACGTTGAAGATATCTCCCGGCGATATCGTCAGCACTGAAATCGGCCTCGATGTCTTTCGAAAGGAAAATGACGGGCGCTGGCGCATCGTTCGGTTCATTGCCTACGATCCGGCGTTCGAGGGCGGAAAATAGAAAAATCCGCCCGCGCCGGGCTCCGGTCATTTTTCGCCGCCTGAACCGCCGAGCGGACCGCCAAAGCCGGGAGTCCGCGCGGATGCCGGGCGCCGCTTGACGTGATGCATCGCGGCGCGGAAATCATCCAGATCGAACCAGTCGAGCGCTTGCAGCGCGGCGACCACTTCCTCGTCCCCGATCCGCGCGGCCTCGACATCGTAGTGTCCGAAACGCTTTTGATCGACAGCCTGAATCCCGTAACCCGTCACGGCCCATTGCCGGCCCAGCCAGTAGATATCCCGGTGCAAGCTCATCGATCGACTTTATCGTGATTCTGCAGCGGGACACGCCGCATCCCCGCCGGCCGGCCATGCCGGGCCCCGCCCGCTGCGACGGCTTTCTCCCAGGCGCCGCGCGTCAGTTATTCTTGCCACCGGCCGCCGGAGCCGCTTCCGTTCGCGGGGAATCGGAACCGAAACCGCTCTCGATTCTTGTTCTGGAGCGTTTTCTTTGCGCGGACCCGATTCCGCATCGCTCGAAAACGCTATAGCTTTGCGAATCATGATTGCCGAGTTGGTCGGCAACTGGAGGACCGCATGCGCCGGTGGATTTACGCAGCAACAACAACTTTGTCTCTCGTGAGCTTCGGCGCGCTCGCGCCGGCGCAGGCGCTTCCGGTGCAACCGGGCATCCCGGCGCCGACGGACGTGCAGCAGACGCAATTCTGGTTCGGCGGCCATAACTTCTGCTTCTATCCCAACGGCTGGAACGGCCCCGGATTCTACTGGTGCGGTTTTGCCTGGCACCGCGGAATGGGGTGGGGCGGCGGCCACGGCTGGAACGGCTGGGATCATCGCCGGCCGCCCCCGCCGCGCTGGCATGGCGGCGGTCGGCCCCCGCCGGGCTGGCATGGCGGAGGCCGCCCACCGCCGCACGCCAGACCTCCGGGCGGACGGCCTCCGCACGCCAGACCTCCCGGTGGGCGGCCTCCTCACGCCGGGCGTCCCCCCGGCGGTGGTCGGCCGGGCGGACCTGGCGGCGGCGGACATGGCGGCGGTGGACCTGGCGGCGGCGGACCTCGCCGTTAATCAAAACCGGCGTGATGATTGCAAAGGGCGGGGCGCGGGTCGCGTGTCCCGCCCTACGTTTGCGATATGGCCGCGCTCAATTTGAAGAAAAAGCGCGACGCTCCTGTCACCGCGACCGATCGGGCTTCAGAACATCGGCGGGTTCGATTCCGCCATCCGCGCCAGTTGGCAAGCTCGCGGAACCGAATGTCGCGTTGACGGCCCCGGACAGCCTTTGGCATAACCGAGACGGGATGGCGCAACCGCAATTCGGGGCACGATGAAGAACGGGCTATATTCAGTCCACGTCGATCTGCTCGACGGCAGGACCGGCAAAGGCAGCGGCGTGGTTGTGTTCCGCGACGGCAGGATCCTCGGCGGCGACGCCTACCTTTTCTATGTCGGCCACTACATCATCGAGGGATCGGTCTTCAAGGGCGAGCTGCAAGTCAACCAGCATACCCGCAGCGCCGACGTGAACCTGATCTTCGGCGGCCAAAGCCAGCCGGTCGGCATCGGCGTATCCGGCAGCTTCACCGACACCGGCGGCACCATGACCGGAACGGCGCTGGTCGGCAAAGCCAGCCAGATCTTCACCGCCACCCTGCGCAAGCTCGCGGACGCCGATTGAGCGTGATCGGTTTGGATTGACGCGCGCGATATCGTCGTGAGCATCCGACCTGAATTTTATTTTGCCCGCGGATTTGCAACTCGATCAGCGTCGTCCCCGCGCGGGCGCGGACCCATACGCCGCAGCGGTTCGGCTTTATCAACAACGGCAAAGGTCGTTCTATATAAACAGCGCCCGAGGTTATGGGGCCTCGCCCGCGCGGGGACGACGCTGGGATACGTTCATCGCGTGCTATGACGCGGCGAATTCACCGGGCGCGTGGCGCGGCAGAATCATCCGCACATGGGTTCCCTTGTCCGGCTCCGACTCCAGATGAATCTGGCCGCCGAGGCGGCTGGTGACGATGCTGTAGACGATATGCAGACCCAAACCGGTGCCGCCCTCGTCGCGTCGCGTGGTGAAGAACGGATCGAACGCGCGCCGCCGGATCTCCGGGCTCATGCCGCGACCGTTGTCGGAATACTCCACCTCGACATGATCGGGGCCGCAGGCCCGCGCCTTGATATCGACCTTGCCGGCCTCGCCGCCGGGAAACGCATGCGCCACCGAGTTGAGGAACAGGTTGGTCAGCACCTGGCCGTAGGGGCCGGGATAGCTGTTCATCATCAGCCCCGGCTCGCATTCGACGCTTAACGTGAGGTTCTGCTTGCGGATGCCGGGACGCAGGCTCATCACCACCTGGTCGGTCAGATCGGCGAGATTGAAGCTGCGCTGGTCGGAGTAGTTGCGATCCGCCGCGACCTGCTTGAACGACTGAATAAGCTCGGCGGCGCGATTGAGGTTGCCGACCAGTTGCGCCGCCGCGCTGCGGCTGGTCTCGACGAACTCGTTCAGGCTGGAGCGCCGCAACGCGCCCCGCGCCACCTCCTCTGCGAATATCGCCGCCTTGCGCTCCAGCGACGAGGCCACCGTCAGGCTGATGCCGACCGGATTGTTGACCTCGTGGGCCACGCCCGCCACCAGGCGGCCGAGCGCCGCCAGCTTCTCGGCCTCGATCAGCGAGTTCTGCGTTTCCCGCAGATGCTGCAAGGTCGCCTCGGCGGCGTCGCGCGCCTTGCGCATCTCTTGCTCGTTGCGCTTGCGCTCGCCGATGTCGAGCGCGACCGTGACGATCTGCCTGATCTCGCCGTCGGAATCGCGCAGCGGCAGCTTGTTGACCAGCCACTGGCGCATAACGCCGGACGAATCGACATACTCCTCCTCGTAGAAGCCCAACTCCTGTCCGGATTCGATCACGCGCCGGTCGTTCTCGTCGGTTTTGTCGGCGCCGTAGCGCGACATGATGTCGGACGTGGTGCGGCCGATGGCGTCTTCCGGCTCGATATTGAAGATGTTCGCCATGTAGCGGTTCATCAGGACATAGCGCATCCGCATGTCCTTGACGTTGATGACCGCCGGCACGGTATCGATCACCTCCTGCAAGCGGCGGCGTCCCTCGGCGACCTCGCCCTCCGCCCGCTTCTGATTGGTGATGTCGCGGACCACGCCCTCGTAGCGCACCACCTTGCCCGCTTCGTCCCGCACCGTCGTCGCGCTGTCGGAGAGCCAGAGCACGCTGCCGTCGCGCCGCCGGGCCTGATATTCGAATTCGCGCACCATGCCGTCGCGCGCCATGCGGTTCTGATATTCCGCGCGCATCGCGGGATCGAGATAGATCGTGCCGGCAACATCGGCGACGGCGTCGATCAGCTCGCGCGCGCTGACATAGCCCATCATCCGCGCCAGCGCCGGGTTGGCGTTCAGCAACTGGCCGTCGGGCGTGGTGACATAGATGCCGTCGATCGAGCTGTCGAACAGCTTGCGGTAGCTTTCCTCGGCTTCCGCGAACCGGCGCTCGGCCAGCGACCGGCGCGCCACCTCGCCCGCGGCGGCGCTCCGCCACCGGCCGGCGAGCGCCACGGCATAGCCCAGCGCGGCGCCGATCAGGCCGGCGATGACACCTGCTCCGATCAGCGCTCCCGGTCCGGTCAGATCAATCGCGAGTTGCGGAACGAGCACGGTCACCTGCCGCGTGTGGAAACGCCGTTCGAGCGTGATCGCGCAAACCGGAGAACCGGTTCGCTCGATCACACTCTCGCAGGCTATTGAAAAACGGCCAGGTCCACATCCATTTCCGCCGTGTCTCGGGCGCGATGCAGCGTGAAACGCTGCGTCGCAGAATCGGGACCGTCGCAAATGCGGTGTCTGGAACGGCCCCGGTTCGGCGCGGCGTCACTTCGTGCCGCAGCGCGTCCGGGGCACGGAACCATTTTCAACAGCCCACGAGAGTCCGATTCAACTGCGTTGAATCGGACTTGTCGCCTATCTTTTTATTCGAGCATGATCTTTTCCGAAAACCGGGTTCCACTTTTCGGGATCATGCTTAAGAGTTTTGTCGCGCGAAGCGGAATCCGGTTCGCGCGAGGAAGCCGCATGGACGCGGCGCGCCGGTCGCCCGACGCGCCGCAAGGTCGCCCGGCCCGGCGCGAGGCCGGACCGGGGCTGTTACTTCTTCGGACGGATGGCGTCCGCCGTGCCCTGAATGAACGCCGTGATCTGGCGGATATCGGTCTCGGAGAGCTTGCCGGTGAAGTCCGGCATCCCCTTGTCCATCAGCGGCCCCTTGAGGACGAAATCCTTCAGGTGGGTGATGGTTGCCGGAGCCGAATAGCCGAGATTGGGAATGTTGCCGCCTTTGTCCACCCCCGGCACGCCGTGGCAGAACGCGCAGTGGGCGATGTAGACCAGCGTCCCCGGTCCGACATCCTTGGGGTCGTACTTGACGCCCTCGATGAGGCCGGCGAGTTGCAGCTTGGTGAACTCCGGTGGCTTGGCCTTGCCGCCGATGGCGAAGGTGTACACCGTTCCCGCTCCCTCCCGAGCGGTGGCGCGCTGGGTCAGGCCGAACACGCCGCCCCAGCCGACCGCGATGGAGACGTATTGCACGCCGTCCACCATGTAGGTCGAGGCCCCCGCCACCACGCCGGTGCCGGTGGACTGCTCCCACAGCTTGTCGCCGGTCTTGGCGTTATAGGCGACGAAGCGGCCGTCGGCGGTGCCCTGGAACACCAGGTTGCCCGCCGTGGTCAGCGTGCCGCCGTTCCACGGCGAGACATAGTCCTGCTTCCATACCTGCTGCTGCTTGACCGGATCCCACGCGATCAGTCGGCCGAACGGCTGGCTTTTCGGCGGCTCCGCGTTGACGGAGAAGCCGATGTTCCAGCCGATGCCGGACATCGGCTTGCCCGGCACTACCGCGTTTTGCGCGAAGGTCGGCTCCGCGGTCAGGTTGAGCGGCACGTGCTGCGCCGGCAGATAGACCAGGCCGGTCTGCGGGTTGAACGACATCGGGTGCCAGTTGTGCGCGCCGAACGGACCGGGGATCGCATCGAACGGCTTGTCGCCGCGCGCTTCCGCCACCTCGATCGGCCGGCCGTCCTTGTCGTAGCCGGTGGCCCAGTTCACATCGACGAAGTTCTTCGCGGAGATGAACTTGCCGTTGGTGCGGTCGATGACGAAGAAGAAGCCGTTCTTCGGTGCGTGCAGGATGACCTTGCGCGGCTGGCCCTCGATGGTCAGGTCGGCCAGGATCATCGGCTGCGTCGAGGTGTAGTCCCAGTTGTCGCCGGGGGTTTCCTGATAGTGCCAGACGTATTTGCCGGTATCGGGATTGAGCGCGACGATCGACGCCAGATAGAGGTTGTCGCCGCCGGCGGGGCTGCGCAGCTTGCGATTCCACGGCGAGCCGTTGCCGGTGCCGATATAGAGCAGGTTCAACTGCGGATCATAGGCCATGGTGTCCCATGGCGTGCCGCCGCCACCGTTGACCCAGTACTTGCCGGACGGATCCCAGGTCTTGGCGGCCTTCTCCATCGACTCGTCCTCGAACGGCTTCGACGGGTCGCCGGGCACGGTGAACCAGCGCCATGCCAGCTTGCCGGTTTCGGTGTCATAGGCCGACACGTAACCGCGCACGCCGTATTCCGCGCCGCCGTTGCCGATGATGACCTTGCCGTTGATGACGCGCGGCGCGCCGGTCACGGTATAGGAGTGGGCATGGTCGATGATGGTGTCGGTTTCCCAGACCTTGGCGCCGGTCGCCGCGTCCAGCGCCACGAGACGGCCGTCAAAGGCGCCGACGAACACCTTGCCCTTGTAGAGCGCGACGCCGCGATTGACGACGTCGCAGCAGCCGCGGAAGCCCCTGGAGCGATCGACGCCCGGATCATAGCTCCAGATCCGCTTGCCGGTGCGGGCATCGACGGCATGGACCACGCTCCACGACGCCGTGACGTACATCACGCCATCGACCACCAGCGGCGTCGCCTCGACGCCACGGATCGATTCGAGGTTATAGGTCCACATCAGGCCAAGATCCTTGACGTTGCCGTCATTGATCTTGTCGAGCTTGCTGAAGCGGGTTTCGGCGTAGTCGAGGCCGTAGCTGAGCCAATCCTTGGTGGTCGCGGCATTGGCTTCGATCGCCTTGCTGTCGATCGCCGACGTCACCGCCTTGATGTGCGCCGCCGAGCCCTTGGCGTCCTGCGCGCTGGCGCCGCCGCAGCCGAGCGAGACCGCGAGCACAGCCATGGCGATGCCGCGCAAGGCTTGTCTGGGCAAGGGGCCGCGCCCCCGACCGGAATGCGACGACGCGCCGCCAATCGAACGTGGAAGCTTCCGCATGACGTCCTCCCTGATAGCCTCTCGCGGGCCGCATCAAGGCTAGGACAGCGATGCAAAGACTGTCAACAGACTGGAACGGTTCCAATCACCTCGCGCCGGCCGGCATCTCGAACAGCTCGCCGTCGTAACCGGCTTCGGCCGGAATGCGCAGGCGGCGCTTGTCGCCGTCGCGGGTGATTACCGGCATTACCGTCACCACCGGCGAACGCCGCGCGTCCTCAAGCGCGGCCTCGACGCTCGTCTGCTTGCCGAGCTTGATGAGGTTGCGGATGGTGGGAAACGGCAGGATGAAGCGGCCGCTCTCGCCGCCGTCCAGCGCCTCGCGCGGCGAAACCCAGATCGAGTCGGTCGACTCGCGGCCGTCATGGGCGCCGACCTGCTCCGGCGGCGCTTTGGCCAGGAAGAAATGCGTATCGAAGCGCTTGGGCAGTCCCTCGGGCGTGATCCAGTGCGCGTAGTGGGCGAGGCGATCGATCGCCGGGATCAGTTCATTCGCCGCGAGAATCTCGCGAAACGAGGTCTTGCCCTCGCACAGCGCGGCGCGGTGCGCATCGGCAATCGACGCGGCGCGCGACGCGGTGATGAGTTCCTGCGAGTCGCGCGGGCGCGCCAGCAGGATGCCGCTCTCCTCGAATGTCTCGCGGATCGCGGCGACGCGAAATTGCGCCGCCATCGTGTCCGCATCCCCCGCCGCGTCGCAAAGCGCGGCGTCGCCCGCGATGTCGCGATCGCCCGGATCGACGCTGCCGCCGGGAAACACCAGCGCGCCGGAGGCGAATTCGATCTGGTAGTGCCGCACCATCATGAACACTTCGATGGCGCTGGCGCCGCCGCGCAGCAACAGGATGGTCGAGGCCGGACGCGCGGTGACAGCTTGAACGGACATGGACGATCTCCTAACCGGCGGCGCTTGCGCGCGGCATGGTCAGCGCGCGCTTGTCGACGCTCGCCACGCGGGACAGCAGATAGTCCACCTCGGCCCGCGCGATGGCGCTGAGCGCCGAGCCCGGCTTGCGCTGCACGGCGGAGGCGATGACGCCGCGCTTGTTGAGCACGTATTTGCGCACCGCGAGCCCGACGCCGGGCTGCTGCTCGTAGCGGATCAGCGGCAGATGCGCGTCGAACAGGTCGTGCGCGGCGTCGCGGCTGCCCGCCTTCGACAGCCGCACCACATCGATCAGCAGTTCGGGAAAGGCGTAGCCGGTCATCGCCCCGTCGGCGCCGCGCTCCATCTCGAAATCGAGGAAGGTCGCGCCGTTGCCGGTGAGAATCGACAGCGGCCGCAGCGAACCGTCTTTCTGGAAGTCGCGCAGCGTGGTGATCTTCTCAAGGCCCGGCCAGTCCTCGTGCTTGAGCATCACGCAGGACGGATTGTCCATCACGATCCTGCGGATCACCGAAGGCGTCATCACCACGCTCAAGGTCAGCGGATAATCCTGCAACACCCACGGGACATCCTCGCCGATCGCCTCCACCGCCTGCTTGAAGTAAGCGACGATCTGGTCGTCGGTGCGCAAATTCGGCGTCGGGGCGATCATCACCGCCGCCGCGCCCGCCTCCATCGACGCCCGCGCCAGCGCGCGCATCGCGGCGAAGCCGGGCGCTGAAACGCCGACCACGGTTTGCAGCGAGGCCGCGCGCTTGATGAAACGCCGCGCCACGGCTTCGGCTTCGCCTGCGTCCATCTTCGGCGCCTCGCCGAGAATGCCGAGCACGGTGACGCCGTCGCAGCCGACCTCGGTGTAGAAATCGACCAGCCGGTCGATCGAGCCGTCATCGATGCGGCCATCGTCGTGGAACGGCGTCGGGGCGATCGCGAAGGTGCCGGCGGCCTCATGGGTGAGCTTCATCGCGGTTCTCTCAAAATCGTCGCGCGGCCATCGTCTCGTCGGAGAAGAAAATCTCCTTGGCGTGGGTGACGATGTCCTCGGCCTTCCAGCCGTCATGCGGCGGCTTCCAGCCTTCCATTTCCAGCATCTTCATCTCGCGCACGCCGCGCGGGCCGGAGACGCCGAGCACCTTGCCGGTCTGGTCGCCCGACAGTTCGCTGACCATGTATAGCACGGCGGGCGCGATGCCGTCCGGGCCCAGCGCCGCGCCGGGATTGTCGATATAGCGTTGCAGGTCGGCGGTCATGCGGGTGAGCGCGCCCGGCGCCAGCGTCCAGACCCGGATGTTGGACTTGCGGCCCTCGATGGCCAGGACGTTCGAGAGGCCCCAGATGCCACCCTTCGCAGCGCCGTAATTGCTCTGGCCGAAATTGCCGATCAGCCCAGACGTCGACGAGGTGTTGACGATGACGCCGCCGCCGTTGTCCTTCATCCAGCGGAATACCGGCGAGGTGACGCAGAACGTGCCCTTGAGATGCACTTTGAGGCACTTGTCCCAATCCGCCTCGGTCATCTTGACGAAGGAGCGGTCGAGCAG
Organism: Xanthobacteraceae bacterium; assembly: GCA_023954195.1. Taxonomy (GTDB): domain Bacteria; phylum Pseudomonadota; class Alphaproteobacteria; order Rhizobiales; family Xanthobacteraceae; genus 62-47. The sequence continues at coordinate 788,552 of JAMLIK010000002.1, read as the reverse complement.
GATGCCGGCGTTGTTGACGAGAATGTCGGCGCGGCCGAAATGCTTGATGGCGTCGTCGAACACCGACTGCCCGCCGGCCATGGTGGAGATGTCGGCGCCGTTGGCGACGGCGCGACCGCCCTCCGCCTTGATCGCCTCGACCACCTTCTCAGCCATCGAGAGGTCGGAGCCGCTGCCGTCGCGCGGCCCGCCGAGATCGTTGACCACCACCGCCGCGCCCTCGCGCGCGAACAGTTTTGCGTAAGCCTCGCCGAGCCCACCGCCCGCGCCGGTAATCAGCGCCACTTTTCCGTCGAGCAATCCCATGGTGTCACCTCGCTTGTCCTGTGTCCCGGACGCGGTGCAGCGTTCTTACGATGCACCGCAGAGCCGGGACCGTCGCGAACACCGCGCTTGGAACGGCCCCGGTTCTGCGCAGCGTCACTTCGCGCCGCAGCGCGCCCGGGGCACGGAGCCATTTTTAACAGCCCGCTACCCCAGTTCCGTCCGGCCGTTCTTGATTACGGTGACGCCGCGCGACTTCACCTTGGCCTCGAACGAGATCACATTGCCGTCCTTCCACAAATCCATCGTCACGGTCTCGCCGGGATAGACCGGGGCGGAGAACCGCACCGCGTGGCGGCGGAACGCCGACGGATCATAATCGGCATAGGTCTGCAACACGCCACGGCAGGTCAGGCCATAGGTGCACATGCCATGCAGGATGGGGCGCGGAAAGCCGGCGCGCTTGGCGAATTCGGGATCGCTGTGCAGCGGATTGCGGTCGCCGCAGAGCCGATAGATCAGCGCCTGGTCCGGCCGCGTGGCGATGTCGACGCTGCGGTCCGGGGCGCGCGCGGGCACCGGATGCGGCTCGGGCTGGCCGTCCGAGGGGCCGCCGATGCCACCGTCGCCGCGCGCGAAGCGCGACGCCACCAGCGTCGCCAGCGCCGCGCCCTTGTCGTTTCTGAGCACGGTCTGGTGGCGGATCACCAGGCCCTTGTCCTTGCCCTTGTCGAACGCGCCAAGCACGGTGGAATCGGCGGTGATGTCGGCCGCGACCGGCATCGGCTGGTGAAAGGTGATGTCGCGCTCGCCGTCCACCACCATCAAGCGGTTCAACTCCATGTCGCCGGGGCCGGAGCCCCAGGCCGCGACCGACGCGAACGTCGGCACCACCTTGAGCGGCCGTTCGGTGAAACACGCCTCGTTGACGAAGGCCAGCTCGTTCTCGTCCATCGGATCGGCGCCGAGCCCGATGCCGTAGGCGTAGAGCATCACCTCGCGATCGGTGTAGCTGTAGCGCTGGCCCGTGCTCTTGAGCGCCATGAGCTGGTCGTAACTGAGCGCCATGTGAGTCGTTCCTCCAGATTCTGTCGTCATGCCCGCGAAGGCGGGCATCCCGTATTCCCAGTCCCGCGTTTACTGGATCCCCGCCTGCGCGGGGATGACGGGTTGTTGCTTTGAAAGTCCACGGGCCACATTCAGACCGGCGTGAAGAACGGCAGCGGCGCGCCGTCGGTCGGCTTGAACACCACCTTCACCTTTTGCCCGATCTTCAGTTTCTCCAGATCGCAATCGACGAAATTGGTCTGCACCGCCGGACCTTCCTTCAGCTTGACGTAGCCAATCGCATACGGCCCGGTCGGCGATTTCCGCATCAGGCTGAAGGTGTAAATCTCGCCCTCGCCGCCGCTCTCCTCCCACGCCGTCTTGTCGGAGAAGCAGAACGGACAGATCGACCGCGGAAAGTAATGCGCCTCGCCGCACGCGGTGCAGCGCTTGATGAGGAACTTGCCCTGCTTCGCCGCGTCCCAGAACGCTTGCGTTTCCGGGTTGCCCTGCGGCGCGGGGTATTTCTTGTCTTGAGTTTTCGCTTCGCTCATCACACGCGCTCCAGAACGGCGGTAGAGGCGGCGTGACGCACGCCGAGAAGGCCGCCGGTGCCATGCACCAGCGCGAGATCGCAGTTCGGCACCTGCACCTTGGGATGAGCCTCGCCGCGCAACTGCCGCACCGCCTCGATGATCTTGGTCATGCCGCCGCGATTGACCGGATGGTTGCTGCACAGCCCGCCGCCGTCGGTGTTGAACGGCAATTTGCCGACGCCGGAAATCAGGTTGCCGTCGGCGACGAACTTGCCGCCCTCGCCCTTCTTGCAGAAGCCGAGGTCCTCAAGCTGCATCAGCACCGTGATGGTGAAGCTGTCGTAGATCGAGGCGTACTTGATATCTTGCGGCGTCACGCCCGCCTCATCGAAGGCGCGCGGGCCGGACCACACGCCGGCGGAGTAGGTGAGGTCGAGGTCGCGGCCGCCGCGCGGCCCCTTCATCGCCTCGCCGTGGCCGATCAGGCGCACCATCGGCTTCTTCAGGCTTTTGGCGATTTCGGGGGTGGTGACGATCAGCGCGCCGCCGCCGTCGGTGACGACGCAGCAATCCATGCGATGCAGCGGATCGGAGATCATCGGCGAGTTGACGACGTCCTCGACGGTGACCACGTCCTTCAGCATGGCGTGCGGATTGTACTGGGCATGATGCGAGGCCGCGACCTTGATCCAGGCCAGTTGCTCGCTGGTGGTGCCGTAGTCGTGCATGTGGCGCATGGCGCACATGCCATAGGCGTTATGGGTGGTGGCGCCGTAGGCGGCCTCGAAATCAACCTCCGCGCCGGCCGCGCGCGGCGGCATTACGCTGGTGCGCGGCTTGCCGGCCAGCGTCACCAACGCCACCGAGCACTTGCCGGCGGCGATGGCCTCGGCGGCGTGGCCGATGTGGATGATGTAGGAGCAGCCGCCGGTTTCGGTGGAATCGATGTGGCGCAGTTTCCGGGTGTTGAACCCGAGGTAGTCCACCATCGGCCAGGCGCCGCCGGGGGCGTCGCCCGCGCAGAAATAGCCGTCGACGTCGTCGATGGTCAGCCCGGCGTCCTCGATCGCGCCCTTGGCAACCTCGGCATGCAGCTGCGCGGTGGATTTATCCGGCGCGTGCCGGGTGGGATGCTCAAAGATCCCGGCGATATAGGCCTTGCCCTTGATCGTCAAAAGCTGTCTCCGCTGGCGTTGGGTCCCCGGCGGATTTTCTCGCCCGTCCGCGCCGGCTTGGCAAGCGCGGAAATATTCCGTGCCATGAGATTGAGTTGGGGGATCTTCAACCCCACAATCGTCGTCCCCGCGCAGGGGGGACGACGTCGGGATTGTTATTCCGCCGCCATCTGCCGCGCCGCCGGCGGCGGGTTGACCAGATCCTTGGCCAGTTGCTGGTAGCGGGCGCGGGTGTCCTGCACCGCCTTCTCCTTGACCGGCCCGTAGCCGCGGATGCGGTCCGGCAGCGACAGCAATTCGACGGCGATCTCGATGTTGGCCGGCGACACCAGCCGCAGCACCGTCTCGATGTCGCGCTCGTAGCCCGCGATCAGTTCGCGCTCCATCTTGCGGTCCTTGTTGTAGCCGAAGACGTCGAACGGCGTGCCGCGCAGCCCCTTCATCTTCGCCAGCAGCCGGAACAGCGGCAGGATCCGCGGGCCGAACTGCCGCTTCAGCGGCCGGCCCTGCACATCGAGCTCCGCCGACAGGATCGGCGGCGCGAGGTTGAAGGTGAGCTTGTAGTCGCCCTCGAACTGTTCGCGCAGCAGCTTCTGGAAGCCGCCGTCGGTGTAGAGCCGCGCCACCTCGTATTCGTCCTTGTAGGCGAGCAGCTTGGCGTAGTTGATCGCGACCGCGCGCGGCAGCGCCTCGTCGAAGCCATGCTGCCGGGCCACCGTCTTCACCTGGTCCACCACCTTGCGATAGGCGCTGGCCAAGCCTGCGTTCTGGTAGTCGGTCAGAAGCTTCACGCGATGCGCGACGATCTCGTCGAGCGACATGGCGTCGAGCGTCTTCGGCGCGGCGACTTCGTCCCTGCCCTTAATCATCTGCGCCAGCCGCGCCGGGTCGGCCGCCGCCAGACGCCCCAACTGGAACGCCTGGGTGTTCATCTTGATCCCCACCCCGTTGATCTCGATGGCCTGCAACAGCGACTGCCCCGACAGCGGCAGCCGGCCCTGCTGGTAGGCATAACCCAGCATCATCATGTTGGTGGCGATGGCGTCGCCCAGCAGCCCTTCCGCGATCTTGGTGAAATCCATGAAGGCGGATTCACGGGCCAGCGCGCCTTGCAGCACGCTGTCGACCTTGCGGTTCTGGAAATCGAAGTCGCGATTGTGAATGAAGTCGGCGATCGGGATCAGGTGGGTGTTGACGACGCCGTGGGTGCGGCCGGCATCGCACAATGTCAGCGTCTCCTTGGAAATCGCCATCACCTCGTCGGCGGCGATCAGGAGATCGGCGGATCCGGTGACGATGCGCGAGGTTTTCACGTCGTCGGTGTTTTTCGACAGCCGGACATGGCTCAGCACCGCGCCGCCCTTCTGGGCGAGGCCACTCATGTCGAGGATCATGCTGGCCTTGCCCTCGATATGGGCGGCCATGCCGAGCAGCGCGCCGATGGTCAGGACGCCGGTGCCGCCGACGCCGCCCACCGCGATGTTGTAGGGCTTTTCCAGCGACGGCCGCGCGGCCGGCTCCGGCAGGTCGCCGGCGAGCGCCGACACGTCCATCGCCGCGCGCTTGCGCGGGCGGCCGCCGTCGACATAGACGAACGACGGGCAGAAACCCTTGACGCAGGAATAATCCTTGTTGCAACTCGACTGATTGATGGCGCGCTTGCGGCCGAGTTCGGTTTCCAGCGGCTCCACCGAGATGCAATTCGATTGCACCGAGCAGTCGCCGCAGCCCTCGCACACCGCCGGGTTGATGACGACCCGGCGCGCCGGATCCTCCATGATGCCGCGCTTGCGGCGGCGGCGCTTTTCGGCGGCGCAGGTCTGCACGAACACGATGGCCGAGCAGCCCTTCGTCTCGCGCAGCGTCTTCATCACCGTGTCGAGATCGTCGCGATGCGCGGTCTTGACGCCGGGGGCGATGGTGGACGACGGATAGTCCTCCGGATGCTCCGAGACCAGGTAGATGTCGCGGATGCCCTCGCTGTGAAGCTGGAAGGTGATCTGCTGCGGCGATAACTCGCCGTCGACATGCTGGCCGCCGGTCATCGCGGTCGCATCGTTGTAAAGAATCTTGTAGGTGATGTTGGCCTTCGAGGCGATCGCCTGCCGGATCGCCAGGCTGCCGGAATGGAAGTAAGTGCCGTCGCCGAGATTGGCGAACACGTGCTGCTCGTCGGTGAACGGCGCGATGCCGACCCAGGTGACGCCCTCGCCCCCCATGTGCGTGAAGGTCTCGGTCGAGCGATCCATCCACAGCGCCATGAAATGGCAGCCGATGCCGGCCATGGCGCGGCTGCCTTCCGGCACCTTGGTCGAGGTGTTGTGCGGGCATCCCGAACAGAAATACGGCACGCGCGCCACCGGCACCGCCGGCTGCACCTGCGAGGCGGCGCGGCCGTGGAACCAGTCGGCGCGGGCGCGGATCAGCGCCGCGATCTCGGGGTCGATCTCCATCGCCAGCAGACGGTCCGCCAGCGATGTCGCGATGTTGGCGACGCCGAGTTCTTCCGCGAACGGCAGGAAGCGCTTGTCGTGATCGTCCATCTTGCCGATGATGCGCGGGCGCACGTCGTCGCGCCAGTTGAACAGCTCCTGCTTGACCTGGTTCTCGACGATCTCGCGCCGCTCCTCGACGATGAAGATCTCCTGCAAGCCGACCGCGAACTGCCGCACGCCTTCCGGCTCCAGCGGCCACGGCATGCCGATCTTGTAGAGCCGCAGGCCGATGCGCGCCGCCACCTGCTCGGTGATGCCGAGTTCGCGCAACGCCTGCCGCACATCCTCGTAGCTCTTGCCGGACGCCATGATGCCGTAGCGCGCGTTCGGCGAATCCATGGTGACGCGGTTGATCCTGTTGGCGCGGGCGAAGGCGATGGCGGCGAAACCCTTGTAGTCCTGAAGCCTTCGGTCCTGCTCGTAGCGGTCGTCGGGCCAGCGCAAATTGAGGCCGCCCGGCGGCATCTCGAAATCGGTCGGGATCACGAACGGCGCCAGTTCGTCGGCGAGGTCGATCTCGGCGGTGGTCTCCACCGTCTCGGTGATTACCTTCATGCCGACCCAGCAGCCGGAGTAGCGCGACATCGCGATGCCGAGCGTCCCCATCTGGATCATCTCGTGGATGCTGGACGGATAGAGATACGGCATCAAGGCCGAGATGAAGGCGTGGTCGGACTGATGCGGCACGGTGGAGGATTTCGCGCCGTGGTCGTCGCCGGCGAGGCACAGCACGCCGCCGTTCTTCGCGGAGCCCGCGGCGTTGCCGTGGCGGAACACGTCGCCGCAGCGGTCGACGCCGGGGCCCTTGCCGTACCAGATGCCGACGACGCCGTCGTGCCGCGCGCCCGGCGACAGATTGAGTTGCTGCGAGCCCCAGATCGCGGTGGCGGCGAGGTCCTCGTTGACGCCGGGCTGGAATTTGACGTTGTACCGCTCAAGGTGCTTGCGCGCCGCCGTCAACTGCTGATCGTAGCCGCCGAGCGGCGAGCCGCGATAGCCGGTGACGAATCCGGCGGTGTTCAGTCCGTTGGCGCGGTCGCGCCGGATCTGGGCCATCGGCAGCCGGACCAGCGCCTGAATGCCCGTGAGAAAAACGTGACCGGATTCTTGGGTGTATTTCTGATCGAGACTGATCGGACCCTGGTTGATTCCCATTCCGCCCTCTTTTTGCACCCGCAAGGATGTTTGTTTTCGAACCGATGACTCAATACTTTAGAAGCAGTCTACGTCCGTTTTTGCCCCTAGTGCACGACAAATCGCAACCGTGCCACGCCGCGCGCGCAGATCACAATTTCATTCCGAAAACCCGATGTTTCGTTGTGAAAGATGTCGTCCGCCGCGATATTTTTTGGCTGCATTGCCAACCCTGAAATCATGGTCGCGCCGGCTTCGCGTTTTGCAGCGCGGCAAAATGCCGGAACAACGGCGGCGGCGATGGTCCGGTGACCGCGCGGGTTCCGCCCGGAACGCTTCGCGCGCCCTGGCATTGACCCCGGCAGATAAAGGAGCGCAGCAACCATGGCTTACGAACGCGACCCGCAAGATCCGTTCCGCCCCACACGCCGCGACGAGACGCCGCCCGACGCGCCGTTGCTCGACAATGAATTGCAGCCCGATCCGGAATTGTCGGAAGGGCCGGCCAGCCCCACACGCATCGCCCTGTATGCGGTGGTCGCCGCGGTCATCCTCGGCGCGGTATTTTATGGCCTCAACAGCAGCGAGCCGACCGGCACACCGGCCACGACATCGACGTCGCAATCCACATCGACGCCGAAATCCGATCGCGGCGCAGCCAACCCCAACCTGGCCGACCAGTCCCGGCCGCCCGTGGCGCCGGGCGTGCGCGACGTGACGCCGTCCAACAACCAGCCGCCCAACAGTCAGCCCGGCGTGACCACCGGCGCGGCGCCAGCACAACCATCGCCGTCACCGTCGTCGCCCCCGCCGGCGAGCAATGGCGGCAAGGCGCAGTAGGTCCCGGCGCGAGCGCGCGCACCTCCTCCGCGCGCTCAGCCGCCGAACAACCGGTTCAACTCGGCTCCGGGATGGCCTTGCGCGAACTGTTCGAACGATCCGGTATCGAGAATGTCGCGCGCGGCGCGCATGAATGAACCCCACGCCACGCGCGCGAGCGCGCCGCCGACGCTGATGCGGCGGACGCCGAGGCTGGCCGCCTCGGCGACGGTCAATCCGCCGGGCCAGCCGATCAGCAGGTTGACCGGCTTCGGAGCCACCGCCTTGACCACCGCCGAAATCTGTTCGGGCGCGCGGATGCCCGGCGCGTAGAGGCAATCCGCGCCGGCGGCCGAATAGGCTGTAAGGCGATCCAGCACCAGGTCGAGATCGGGTTGGCCGACCAGGAAGCTCTCGCAGCGCCCGACCAGCATGACGTCCGCGCCGCTTGCGTCGATGGCCGCGCGGGCGGCTTTGATGCGCTCCACCGCCAGCGCGCGGTCGTAAAGCGGCTTCGCCTTGTCGCCGGTGGAATCCTCGATCGACAATCCGGCGACGCCGGTCGCGACCGCCCGCGTCACGTTGGCCGCGACGCCATCCGGCGCGTCGGCGAACCCGCCCTCGAAATCGGCGTTGACCGGCAGATCGACGGCGGCGCACAGCCGCGCCAGATGATCGATCACGTCGTCGCAAGTCACCTTGTTGTCGGCGCGCCCGGTCGACCAGGCGTAGCCGGCGCTGGTCGAGGCCAGCGCCTTGAAGCCAAGATGTTGCAAGGCGCGGGCGGAACCTACATCCCACGGGTTGGGAATCACGAAACAGCCGCTTTGGTGCAGCCGCCGGAATGCCGCGCGCTTTTCTGAAACCGATATCGCCATGGCCTGCCATCCTTGCCGGTTGTGATGGAATGCTACCACATAACCTCAATGCAGGTCGGCGTCGTAGACGAACTTCGGCATCTCCCATTTGAAGGCGATGGCCATGAGCCGGAACGTCAGCCCGACCGCCAGCGCCACCAGCGCGACGAGGTCGTGATTGAACTGCAACCAGACCCCGCCGACATAGACGATCCCGACCACCACCGAAACGCTGGCGTAAAGCTCGCTGCGAAACAGCAGCGGCACGTCGTTGCACAGGACGTCGCGCAGCACGCCGCCGACGCAGCCGGTAATCATTCCCGCGACGATGACGATCATCAGCGGCACCTGCATTATCAGCGCCACCTTGCAGCCGAGAATGGTGAAGACCACGAGCCCAATGGCGTCGAGCACCAGAAAGGTCATGCGCAACCGCTGCATGAAGCGCGCGACCGCGATCGTCAGCAGCGCCGAAACGGCGGTCAGCCCGAGCAGCCAGGGATGCTCGACCCACAACAGCGGGTGATGCCCGAGCAGCACGTCGCGCACCGAGCCGCCGCCGAGCGCGGTGACGCAGCCGAGCAGCGCGACACCGATCCAGTCCATGTTGCGGCGGCCGGCGGCGAGCGCCGCGGTCATGGCTTCCGCGACGAATCCCACCAGCGACAGCGCGTAGAGAACCAGATCGCTGTGCAGAGGAACCTCCCCGACGCCCGCTCGCCGCCGCTCACAGCGGCAGGTTGTCGTGTTTCTTCGCCGGAATTTCCACCTTCTTGTCGCGCAGCATGGCGAGCGCGCGGGCGATGCGTCGGCGGGTCGAATGCGGCATGATGACGTCGTCGATGTAGCCGCGCTCGGCGGCGACGAACGGCGACAGGAAGCGGTCCTCGTATTCCTTGGTGCGCGCGGCGATCTTGTCGGGATCGTTCATGTCGGCGCGGAAGATGATCTCGACCGCGCCCTTGGCCCCCATCACCGCGATCTGCGCGGTCGGCCAGGCGTAGTTCATGTCGGCGCCGATTTCCTTCGAGGCCATCACGTCGAACGCACCGCCGTAAGCCTTGCGGGTGATGACGGTGACCAGCGGCACGGTACATTGCGAATAGGCGAACAGCAGCTTCGCGCCGTGCTTGATGAGGCCGCCATATTCCTGCGCGGTGCCCGGCAGAAAGCCCGGCACGTCGACGAAGGTGACGATCGGGATGTTGAAGGCATCGCAAAAACGGACAAAGCGCGCCGCCTTGCGCGAGGCGTCAGAATCGAGCACGCCGGCCAGCACCATCGGCTGGTTGGCGACGAAGCCGACCGTGCGGCCGCCGACGCGGCCGAAGCCGGTGACGATGTTCCTGGCGAAGGTGGGCGCAAGCTCGAAGAAATCGCCCTCGTCCACCACCTTGAGGATCAACTCCTTGATGTCGTAGGGCACGTTCGGATTGTCGGGGATCAGCGTGTCGAGCGAATTGTCGACCCGCTCGATGTCGTCGAAGCTCGGCCATTCCGGCACGCCGTCGGAATTGTTCGACGGCAGGAAGTTCAACAGCCGGCGCATCTGCAACAGCGTCTCGACGTCGTTGTCGAACGCGCCGTCGGCGATCGAGGACTTTGTGGCGTGCACCGAGGCGCCGCCGAGTTCCTCCGCCGTCACCACCTCGTTGGTCACGGTTTTCACCACGTCCGGGCCGGTGACGAACATGTAGCTGGTGCCCTTCACCATGAAGATGAAGTCGGTCATCGCCGGCGAATAGACGTCTCCGCCGGCGCACGGCCCCATGATGACGCTGATCTGCGGGATCACGCCGGACGCCTGCACGTTGCGGCGGAACACGTAGGAATAGCCGGCGAGCGCCGCGACGCCTTCCTGAATACGCGCGCCGCCGGCGTCGTACAGGCCGATGATCGGCGAGCGCGCCTTCATCGCCATGTCCTGCAACTTGGTGATCTTGAGCGCGTGGGTCTCCGACAGCGAGCCGCCGAACACCGTGAAGTCCTTGGCGAACACGAACACCTTGCGGCCGTTGACGGTGCCCCAGCCGGTGACCACGCCGTCGCCGGGGACCTTGGTCTTCTCCATGCCGAACTCGGTCGAGCGGTGCTCGACGAACATGTCGAACTCCTCGAAGGAGCCCTTGTCGAGCAGCACCTCGATGCGCTCGCGCGCGGTCAGCTTGCCGCGCTTGTGCTGCGCCTCGATGCGCTTTTCGCCGCCGCCGAGTTTTGCCCCGGCGCGCCTCGCCTCAAGAGATTCCAGAATTTCGGTCATCGGTCCCAGCCAGTCGATACGGGCGGCGGGCGCCGCCCCCGGTACGTCGTCGAAGCGTTCTATCACGGGGTTTTCAGGGATGGAAACCGGGGAAACGATGCAAGCGGCGGCCGAAACCGCTATGCTCCAGAGCGTTTTCGAGCGAAGTGGATACCGGTTCGCGTGAAGAAAACGCGTCAAAACAAGAAACTAGAGTCCCCCGACCGAACAGGAGAGCCGCCGTGACCGCAGCCCCGACCGACCCCGCCACCGGCGCCACCACCGGAGGCGTCAACACGTTGTTGCGGATCGAGGGACTGACGCTGTTCGCCGGCATGACGCTGCTCTACGGGCTGTGGGGAGGCTCGTGGTGGCTCTACGCGGCGCTGTTCCTCGTGCCCGACTTGGGCCTGCTCGGCTACCTCATCGGCCCTCGGGCGGGCGCCACGGCCTACAACGCCATGCACACCTACCTGCCCGCGCTGATCCTGTCGGTGATCGGCTTCGCCCTGATGATGCCGATGACGCTGTCGGTGTCGATGATCTGGATGGCCCACATCGGCATCGACCGCGCGCTCGGCCTCGGCCTGAAATACGATCGCGGCTTCCGCTTCACCCACCTCGGCCGCATCGGCAGGGCGGCGCGGGCGGATGTCTAAGCGGCCGGTGGCATCACGCCGAAAGCCTGACCGGAAATTCGTTTCGAGCACGAATTATCAACCCGAAAATCGTCGTCCCCGCCAACGGGTCGGCGCAAAGCGCCGCCCCGTTGGGCAAGGACGACGCCGAGGTTGGGGCGTCGGGACCACCGCTCCTCAAATCGCGCCGATATCGCCCAGAAGCTGCTTCGCCAGCACCATCCGCGCGGCGCTGTGGCGCGGCTCGCGGATGTCGAGATTGAGCGCGAACACGGTCCGCTCGCGGGGCGTCTCGGCCCAGCCGACCAGCCAGCCGACCGACGGGCGCGCCTTGCCCGCCTCCGAGCGGTCGCCGACCCCGACCAGCCCGGTCTTGTAGCGGATCACCGCCCCGCCCGCCTTCTCCACCGGCAGGATGTCGCGGGTCAAATCCTGGTTGCGTTTCGCCACCGGCAGCACGCCGCGCCGCAGCCGGTCGAGAAAGTCGATCTGCTGCATCGGGTCGATCCGCAGGTCGCCGGAAAGCCAGAACCGGTCGATGCCGCCGCCGATGTTCTTGTTGCCGTAGTCGAGCAGCTTGACATAACGCCGCATCCGCTCCTCGCCGATCCGCCGCGCGATTTCCTGATAGACCGGCACCGCGGAGGCCGCGATGGCGGAGCGCAGGGTGTGGTCCTTGTTCCAGTCGGGATAGGCGCGCCTCACGCCGTCCCACTTGAACACGTCCTTGTCGGGATCGGCGACGACGCCGGTATCCAGCGCGATCAGCGAGTTGGGAATCTTGAAGGTCGAGGCCGGCAGGATCGCCTCGCCGGAGCGCGTCGCGTCGCTGGCGACGATCAGGTAATCGTCCGTCTTGTAGCCGACGAAGGTGCCGACCGTGCCGGCGTCGGTGAAACGCCTGGCGAGGCTGTCGCGGATTTCGCTTCGCTGCGGCGCGACGTCGGCGCGCGCGCCAGGTGGCAGGGCGGCGGCGGCGAGAACGGCGAGGGCCTGGCGACGATCAAGCATAGGCGTGATCCTGGCTAATCCGCCTGCGGCGCGTCACCGGCCGCCAGCACGAAAGCGGCGGCGCGGAAGTCGCGCGAACGGGCGGCGCGCCGCGCCATCACCTCGGCGTCGGCGCCCCATTGCGCGATGTTCCAGTCCTCGTCGACATGCGCCGCCGCCCACACCTCGTCCGCCGTGCGCGCGCCGCGCGACAGCGCCAGCGCCAGCAGCGCCGAGCCGGTGACCGTGGTGACCACGTGCAGCGCCGCGATGGCCCACGGATCGTCCGGCAGCGCCAGCGTGGCGGCCGCCACGGCGGTCTCCGGCTGGCGCACGTGCATGATGCCCTCCGCCAGCATGAAGCGCGCGCCGAGCGCCTCGGTGGCCCAGAACAGCACCGGGTCCCAATGCTCGCCCTCGCGCGCCACCAGCGCCTCCGGATGCGCGGCGCGGTAGAACAAAAGATCGGACTCGAAATATTTGGCGATGTCGGCGGCCACCGCCTCGACGCGGCCGACCACGCCGGCGATGACGCTGTTGGCGAGCCGCGTCAGCGGCATGGTCATCGGATCGATCGCCTCGTCTTGCGCGTTCCATTCGTCGGCGATCGCCTGCGCGATGTCGCGCGACGGCACCACCAGCGGCTGCCGCGCCGGGGTATGCACCGGCTTGCCGTCGAGCACGATGGCGAAGCCGCCCTCGGCCTCGACGAATCCGGCGCTGGCATAGAAGCGCTTGCGCTGCGGCGCGCGCGAGGTTTGGCGAACCGCCTCCTGCGGGTCGAGCGCGCCGTTGGCGGCAACCTCGTCGAACAGCTCACGCATGGTCGTCTCTCACTGGTTGGCGCAGGCGCGCGAATAGGCGGCGCGCTCGCCGGGGGTCATGCCCGCCGCCGCGCCCTGATGCAGGCAATCGATGACGCGGTCGCCGAACGAACCGCGCGGCGCCGCGCCGGCCTTCGGCGGTGGCGGCGGCGCGTCGAGTTTCGGCACCGCCGGCACCTCGATGCGTGGCGGCGGAGGCGGCGGTGGCGGCGGCGGATTCGACGGCGTGACGCCCGGCCCGAACAGTTGCGCCATGGCGAGGCCGCCGGGCAAAACCAGCGCAACGCCGAGCAAGATGACCGACACCCATTTCATATCTGATACTTCAGCGTTTCACCCAAAATAGGGCACGTGGGATCAACCAACCTCAGCGTCGTCCTCGCCAAGGCGAGGACCCATAACCCCTGGCATGGGTGATTTGAACAATTTCACCGCGCCGTGATTGAGCCGAACCGCTGCGGCATATGGGTCCCCGCCGGAGGCTGTCATCGGGCGGCGCTTTGCGCCGCCCCGTTGGCGGGGACGACGCCTTTGGTGTTGCGAAACACAAGATGTCACTCCTCCGGCGCGTTCTCGATGGGATCGAAGCGGTCCGCCTCCAGGGCGAGCAGGTTCCACGATTGCAGCATGTGCGGCGGCAGCGGCGCGGTGGCGTCGATCATGCCGCCGCGCGGGTGCGGAATGACGATGCGCCGCGCCAGAAGATGCAGCCGGTTCTGGATGCCGCCCGGCAACTGCCAGTTCTCCTTGTTGAAGTATTTCGGATCGCCGACGATGGCGTGGTCGATATGCGCCATGTGGGCGCGCAACTGGTGCGTCCGGCCGGTCACCGGCTTCAGCGACACCCAGGCGAGCTTTTGCGCCGAGGCTTCCACCACCGCGTAATAGGTGACGGCGTGGCTCGCGCCCTCGTCGCCGTGGGCGGCGACGCGCATGATGGAATCCTCCTCGTTCTCCTCCTTGGCGAGATAGGTGGAGATGCGGCCCTGCTTCGGCTTCGGCACCCCCGCCACCAGCGCCCAGTAGATCTTGCGCGCCGAGCGGTGGCGGAACGACGCCGTCAGCGCGGTGGCGGCGAAGCGGGTCTTGGCGATCAGCAGGCAGCCGGCGGTTTCGCGGTCGAGCCGATGCACCAGGCGCGGCTTCTGCCCCTTGGCGTCGCGCATCGCCTCCAGCATCTGGTCGACATGCCGCGTCATGCCGGAGCCGCCCTGCACCGCGAGCCCGGCCGGCTTGTTCAGCACCATGACGTCGGCGTCTTCATAGAGCGTCATCGCCTTCAATGCGTCCAGCGTCTTCTGCTGCGCCTCGGAGACCTGCGCCAGCTTCGGCGCATCGAGCCTGAGCGGCGGGATGCGCACGCTCGCGCCTTCCTCAAGGCGGTCCTTGCTGTCGGCGCGCTTGCCGTCGACGCGCAGCTCGCCTTTGCGCACGACGCGCTGGATGTGCGAGAACGACAAGCCGGGAAACCGCGCTTCGAGAAAGCGATCGACGCGCATGCCGGCTTCGTCGGCGCTGACGGTGACGGTCTGCACTTTTGTAGGAAGCGGCGCTTTCTCGGGGAGGGTCGCCGGCGCGGTCGCGGCGGGACGCTTCGGCGCAAGTTGCCCCATACCCCCGACCCCTCCCCGCCGCTTCGCTTCGCTTCGCGGAGGGAGGGGAGAAGATTTGCAGCCGCCGCGTTTTTCACCGCCGCGGTCGGACTTCTTGGCGAGCGGGCGTTTGACGCGGCGGCTCATGCTGTGGGCTCTAGTTGCATTGGGCGTCTTTCTCGATATGCGCCAGGTCCCGCACGGTGGCGCGCGACGGATTGTGCTTGCGCGCTTGCGCGGCATCGACGCAGGCGCCGCGCTTGTCGCCGTTCTGCAATTTGGCGAAGGCCAGATAGGCCCAGGCGTCGCCGACATCGGCGGTGTCCACCACCGCCTTTTCCAGCACCGGCTGCGCCTCGCGATAGCGCTTCCGCATCAGCAGCAGACGGCCGTAATCGGTATTGAGTATCTTCAGCGGATGCGGCTGCGTGGTGGCCACCCTGAACAGTTCATCAGCGAAGGCGAGATCGTTGAAGCGCATCTGCGCCACCATCGCCAGCCCGTGATAGACCGCGCTCCGTTCAGGCATCAGCAGATACGCCTGATTGAAGCGCCGCGCGGCCTCGGCGAGGCGGCCGTCCTGTATAGCCTTCCAGCCGCGCATGGTGACGGCCTCGAACGCCTGCTCGCGCGAACCGGCCGCCGCGATCAGATCGGTAACCAGTTTCGCGTCGGCCGCGCGCTGCTCCGGCGTCTTGGTCGCGAACCCGTAGAACGGCTGCTCGTCGATGGGCGCGTCGAACGTGGTCTTCGTCACCCGCACGCCGGGGGCGACCTCGACCGTCTCGGCCCGCGCCGCGCCGGACAGCGCCAGCAGCACCAGGCCGATCATCACGCCCACTATTCCGCGTCCCGTCATCCGCGCAAAATCCCGTCTCATGTGTCGCGCGCCTTGTCGCGCCGCAACTTGGCCCAATACTCCAGCCGCTTGCGGATTTCGCGCTCGAAACCGCGATCCGGCGGATGGTAGAAGGTTTGCCGGCCCAGCGCCTCCGGGAAGTAATCCTGCCCGGAAAACGCCTCCGGCGTGTCGTGGTCGTACTGATAGCCGCCGCCATAGCCTTCGGACTTCATCAGCTTGGTCGGCGCGTTGAGGATGTGTTTTGGCGGCAGCAGCGACCCCGCCTCCTTCGCGGTCCGCATCGCCGCGCCAAAAGCCTTGTAGGCGGCGTTGGATTTCGGCGCGGTGGCGAGATAGATCACGGCCTGCGCGATCGCAAGCTCGCCTTCCGGCGAGCCGAGAAAATCGTAGGCGTCCTTGGCGGCGTTACAGATCGCCAGCGCCTGCGGGTCGGCGAGCCCGATATCCTCGACCGCCATCCGCACCACCCGCCGCGCCAGGAACAGCGGGTCCTCGCCGGCATCCAGCATCCGCGCCAGATAATACAGCGCGGCGTCGGGATCGGAGCCGCGCACCGACTTGTGCAGCGCCGAGATCAGGTTGTAGTGGCCGTCCGCCGACTTGTCGTAGATCGGCGCGCGGCGTTGCAGAATGTCCTGCAACTGCGCGGCATTGAATGTCTCGCCGGCGCGCGCCGAGCGCCGTACTTCCTCGACCAGCGTCAGCGCGGCGCGGCCGTCGCCGTCGGCCATCCGCGCCAGCGCCGCGCGCGCCTCGGCATCGAGCGGCAGCGGCTTGCCCTCGGCGCGTTCGGCCTGCGCGAACAGTTTTTCGATCGCGTCGGCGTCGAGCGAATGGAACACCAGCACGCGGGCGCGGGACAGCAACGCCGCGTTGAGCTCGAACGACGGATTCTCCGTGGTGGCGCCGACCAGCACCACGGTGCCGTCCTCCATCACCGGGAGAAACGAATCCTGCTGGGCGCGGTTGAAGCGATGCACCTCGTCGACGAACAACAGCGTGCCCTGGCCGGTCTCGCGGCGCGCGCGCGCGGCGTCAAACACCTTCTTGAGATCGGCGACGCCGGAAAACACCGCCGAGATCTGCTCGAAATGCAGTTCGGTCGCGTCCGCCAGCAGCCGCGCCACCGTGGTCTTGCCGGTGCCGGGCGGCCCCCAGAAGATCAGCGAGCCCAGCGTGCGGGTCTCCAGCATCCTCGTCAGCGCGCCGTCGGGGCCGAGGATGTGATCCTGTCCGACCACGTCGGCGAGTTTCCGCGGCCGCAGCCGCTCCGGCAGCGGGCGCGGGGCGTCCTGCTCCAGCCCGGCGGCGGAGAACAGATTCGAGGAAGACGACGCTGCGCGCTTTGCGTTCATGGTGACCGGCCTGGAGCGTCCCTACAGTCTCGGCGTCGTTCCCGCGCAGGCGGGGATTCATAGCCCCTGGCATCAGTTGCGAGAAAATAACTTCGCCTTTGTTGATAGAACCGCACCGCTGCGGCGTATGGGTCCCCGCCTGCGCGGGGACGACGATTTTCGTATTGCAAGTCCGCCCGCAAATTGAATGTCCGGTCGCGCGCTCAGGACAATGCCACCGGCCGCTACCCCCCGAGCGTCACATGAATCTGCTGACCGTTGCGCACCACGGTGATACGCCACAGCCGGCTGCGTTCACCTGCGACCCGTTGCAGGGTCTTGGTGTCGTCGATCTTGGTGCCGTTGACCGAGAGGATCACGTCGCCCTTCTGGAAGCCGACGCCGGCGGCCGTGCCGTCGTCGGCCAATTCGGTAATCACCACACCGTCCTCGCTGTCGATGTGCAGTTCGTCGGCCACCGCCGGCGAGATGTTGGCGACCTTCGCCCCCTGGAACGGCGAGCGGGCGGTAATGACGACCTCGTTGCGGTTGGTGTCGGGCGCCACTTCCAGCGGAACCGCGAGTTTCATCAGCTTGCCGCCGCGCCTCACCTCGATCTGCGCGGTGCCGCCCAGCGGCCGGGTGGCGAAGCGATAGCCGAAACCGTTGGGGTCGTCGATGGTCTGGCCGTCCACCGCGACGATCAGATCGGAGGCTTTCAGCCCGGCCCGCGCCGCCGGGCTTCCCGGCACCACCTTGACCACCAGCGCGCCGGTCGGCCGCGGCAATCCCAGCGACTCGGCGATCTCCGGCGTCACCGCCTGCAAGCGCGCCCCGAGCCATGGCCGCTTCACCGCCTTGCCGCCGCGCTCGGCCGAGGCCACCACCACCCGCACCATGTTGGCGGGAATGGCGAAGCCGATGCCCTGCGAGCCGCCGGAGCGGGAGAAGATCGCGGTGTTGATGCCGACCAGCTTGCCGGTCATGTCCACCAGCGCGCCGCCGGAATTGCCGGGATTGATGGCGGCGTCGGTCTGGATGAAGAACTGATAGTCGGTGATGCCGACCTGGGTGCGCGCCAAGGCCGAGACGATGCCGTGGGTCACGGTCTGGCCGACGCCGAACGGATTGCCCACCGCCAGCACCACGTCGCCGACCTGAAGGTCGTCGGAGTTGGCGAATTCGAGCGTCGGGAATTTTTCCTTGGCGTCCTTCAACCGCAGCACCGCCAGATCGGTGCGGGTGTCCTTGAGCACGATCTCCGCCTCGAACTCGCGCTTGTCCGCCAGCGACACCTTGACCTGATCGGCGCCCTCGATGACGTGATTGTTGGTCACCACCAGCCCCGAGGCATCGACCATGACGCCGGAACCGAGCGAGCGTTGCATCTGCTCCGGCTGCTGGCCCGGCACGCCGAAGAAGCGGCGGAAGATCGGATCGTCGAGCAGCGGATTGCGGTTCTGGATCACCTTGGCGGCGTAGACGTTGACGACCGCCGGCGTCACCCGCTGCACGATCGGCGCATAGGACAGCCGCAATTCGTTTTGCGAGGCGGGCACGCGACGATCCTGGGCATGGGCCGGAATCGACGCCGTCAGAATCAAGAGCGGCAGGATGAGCGAGCGAAATGATGTCATGTGGGTTTTCCCGAATCCGAACCCGAATATAGGTGCGCCGGCACGGCAAGAGAAGCGTGCCCCGCAAACGCAAAACGGCGTCCCGAGGGACGCCGCCGTGTCGATGGAGGCCGGTCGATGGGAACCGGCCCGGCTTACGCCGCCTCGGCCTCGCCCTGCACCGGGCCGGAATCCTTGCCCTTGGCGTCGACGTCGCGGTCGACGAACTCGATCACCGCCATCGGCGCGTTGTCGCCGTAACGGAAGCCGGCCTTGATGATGCGGGTGTAGCCGCCCTGACGATCCTTGTAGCGGGTCGCCAGCGTGTCGAACAGCTTCCTGACCTGATCCTGATCGCGCAATTCGCTGATCGCCTGACGGCGCAGCGCGAGGCCGCCCTTCTTGCCCAGCGTCACCAGCTTCTCGACGATCGGGCGAAGCTCCTTCGCCTTCGGCAGCGTGGTGACGATCTGCTCATGCTTGATCAGCGACGCCGCCATGTTGGCGAACATCGCCTTGCGGTGCTCGGCGGTGCGGTTGAGCTTGCGATGAACTTTTCCGTGACGCATTTCTCTATCCTCGATCTCTTTGCCGCGACCGCTGGCCCGACATGTTGCTCAGGTGGGCTTCCTGCGTTCGCCCAGGGAGTGAGTAGTTGGTAGTGAGTAGCGAATAGTAAGTAGAGAGTAGCTTTCTCTGTTCGCTACTTACTATTCGCCATTCGCTCTCTTGGCTCAATAATGATCCTCGAAGCGCTTGGCCAGTTCGTCGATGTTCTCCGGCGGCCAGCCGGGCACTTCCATGCCAAGGTGCAGCCCCATCTGGGCCAGCACTTCCTTGATCTCGTTGAGCGACTTGCGGCCGAAGTTCGGCGTGCGCAGCATCTCGGCTTCCGACTTCTGCACCAGGTCGCCGATATAGACAATGTTGTCGTTCTTCAGGCAGTTGGCGGAGCGCACCGACAATTCCAGTTCGTCGACCTTCTTGAGGAACGCCGGGTTGAACGCCAGATCCGGAATGATCTCGGCGGTCACTTCCTTGCGCGGCTCCTCGAAGTTGACGAAGACGTTGAGCTGATCTTGCAGGATGCGCGCGGCATAGGCCACCGAATCCTCCGGCGTGATGCCGCCATTGGTCTCGATGGTCATGGTCAGCTTGTCGTAGTCGAGGATCTGACCCTCGCGGGTGTTCTCGACCTTGTAGGACACCTTGCGCACCGGCGAGTACAGGCTGTCGACCGGAATCAGGCCGATCGGCGCGTCCTCGGGGCGGTTGCGCTCGGCGGCGACATAGCCCTTGCCGGTGTTGACGGTGAATTCCATGCGGATTTCAGCGCCGTCGTCCAGCGTGCAAAGCTGCAATTCCGGATTGAGGATGGTGATGTCGCCGACGGTCTGGATGTCGCCGGCCGTCACCGTTCCCGGTCCCTGCTTCTTCACGACCATGCGCTTGGGGCCTTCGCCCTGCATCTTGATCGAGATGTCCTTGATGTTGAGCACGATGTCGGTGACGTCCTCGCGGACGCCCGCGATCGAGGAGAATTCGTGCAGCACGCCGTCGATATGCACCGACTGCACCGCCGCGCCTTGCAGCGACGACAAAAGGATGCGGCGCAGCGCATTGCCCAGCGTCTGGCCGAAGCCGCGCTCAAGCGGCTCGGCGACGAGCGTTGCGAAACGAGTCGCGTCCGCGCCCGGCGTCACCTGGAGCTTGCTGGGACGGATCAATTCTTGCCAATTTTTCTGGATCGTCATTGTTCACCCATACAGGCCAGGCGTCGGCCGCGACGGCTGGCGTTGGAGTTCGCGGGGATCGGCCCGCGTATCGGACGTCGAAAATGTCGCGGACGCATGTGGCGTCCGCGCCCCAAAAAGATCAAACGCGGCGGCGCTTGCGCGGGCGGCAGCCGTTATGCGGGATCGTGGTCACGTCGCGAATCGAGGTGACGGTGAAGCCCGCCGCCTGCAACGCCCGCAGCGCCGATTCACGCCCCGAGCCGGGCCCCGCGACCTCGACTTCGAGGGTGCGCATGCCGTGTTCCTGCGCCTTCTTGGAAACGTCCTCGGCCGCGACCTGCGCCGCGTACGGCGTCGACTTGCGCGAGCCCTTGAAGCCCATGGTGCCGGCCGACGACCAGGCGATGGTGTTGCCCTGCGCGTCGGTGATGGTGATGGTCGTGTTGTTGAACGACGAATTCACATGCGCGATGCCGGACGCGATGTTCTTGCGTTCACGACGGCGAACGCGGGCAGCTTCTTTAGCCATTGCAATTCCTTCTTACGATCTCAACGCCGCCGTGACGCCAGCGGCTCCACCTGATGAGCGAGTAGTAAGTAGCGAATAGCGAGTAGAGGAACTCTATTCGCTACTCCCTATTCGCTATTCGCTTTCTTACTTCTTCTTGCCGGCGATCGCCTTGGCCGGGCCCTTGCGGGTGCGCGCGTTGGTATGCGTGCGCTGGCCGCGAACCGGAAGGCCGCGACGGTGCCGCAGGCCGCGATAGCAGCCCAGATCCATCAGCCGCTTGATGTTGATGCCGGTCTCGCGGCGAAGGTCGCCCTCGACCAGATAGTCGCGGTCGATCACTTCGCGGATTTGCAGCACTTCAGCGTCGGTGAGCTGGTTGACCCGGCGCTCCACCGGAATCTTCACCTTTTCGAGGATCTCGGCGGCGTTCTTCTGGCCGATGCCGTGAATGTATTGCAGCGCGATCAGAACGCGCTTGTTGGTCGGGATATTCACACCTGCGATACGGGCCACAGACTTCTCTCCTGTCACCGGTCCTGCTTTCGGGCCGGTTATTGTCAACTGGTTTAGGCAGGCGGTCGCAAACGCGAATACGACGCCCGCCCTTCAATCACCTTGAGGCCCGGCATCGTCTGGAAAATCCGACTGAATGCGGGGCTTATTAAAGGATTCATCCTCGTTTCGTCAACCGCCTGGCGGTTTTGGCTCGCGTTTTCGTGACCTTTTTCGCGGGCCGGGAACTCGCCCTGGAAGCCTTCTTGGCTCCCTTGCGGACGGCTGTTTTGGCCTTTTTGGCGGCCGGTTTGGCCGATTTCTTCGCCTTTTTGGCACCCGCCCGCTTGGGCGCGACTTTCTTGACGGCTTTCTTGGCGGCCTTCTTCACCGTCTTTTTAGCGACCTTGGCCTTCTTGCCGGCCTTTTTGCCAGTCCGGCCGGCCGACGCCGCCTTGACGGCCTTCTTGGCTCCCTTGCTGGCCTTGGTCTTTTTGGCGGCCGGCTTGCGCGCGGCCCGGCTGCGAATCTTGGCGGCGGAGTCGCCGAGGGCGTCCAGCACCCGCTTGATGTCGGCGGTGACCTCCTCGATCGCCTTCATGCCGTCGATGGTCGCAAGCTTGCGCTTCTCGCCGTAGTAATCGATCAAAGGCTCGGTCTGGGCGCGGTAGTTGGCGAGCCGCTGCGACAGCACCTCCGGCGTATCGTCGGCGCGAACCGCCTCGCCCCGCGCCTTCATCTCGGCGATTCGGGTCTCGACCCGGCGCAGAAGCGCGCCCTCGTTGACCCGCAGCTCGATCACGGCGTCGAGCGTCAATCCCTTCGACTTCAGGAGCTTGTCGAGCGCCGCCGCCTGCGGCACCGTGCGCGGAAAGCCGTCGAGGATGAAGCCGTTCCTCGCATCCGGCTCCTCGATGCGATCGGCGATGATGCCGACCACGATCTCGTCGGGCACCAGCCCGCCGGCGGCCATGATGTCCTTGGCCTTGAGGCCGACCGGCGTTCCCGCCTTCACCGCGGCGCGCAGCATGTCGCCGGTGGAAAGCTGAACGATGCCGTGCCGCTGAACGATGTGCTGCGCCTGCGTTCCCTTGCCCGCCCCCGGCGGCCCGAGAAGAATCAATCTCATTTGCGTCGGCCCCTCAATTTCGACTTGCGTATCAAGCCCTCATACTGGTGCGCCAGCAGGTAGCCCTGAACCTGCGCCACCGTATCCATCGTCACGCTGACCACGATCAGCAACGATGTTCCGCCAAAGTAGAACGGAACCGAGGCATACGAAATGAGAATCTCCGGCACCAGACAGACCACCGCCAGATAGATCGCGCCGACCACGGTGATGCGCGACAATACGTAGTCGATATATTCGGCGGTGCGCTCGCCGGGGCGGATGCCCGGAATGAAGCCGCCGTGCTTCTTCAGGTTGTCGGCGGTCTCGGTCGGGTTGAACACCACGGCGGTATAGAAGAACGTGAAGAACACGATCAGCGCCAGATAAAGCACCAGATAGAGCGGCCGGCCATGCCCCAGATTGGTGTTCAGCCATTGCAGCCACTCCGGGCCGGAGCCGGCGTTGAAGTTGGCGACCGTGGTCGGCAGCAGCAGCAGCGACGAGGCGAAGATCGGCGGGATCACGCCCGAGGTGTTGAGCTTCAGCGGCAGATGCGAGGATTGCCCCTCGAACATCTTGTTGCCGACCTGACGCTTCGGGTACTGGATCAGCAGCCGGCGCTGGGCGCGCTCGACGAACACGATGACGGCGATGACCACCACCGCCATCACCAGAACGGCGAGAATCACCGCCGTCGACAGCGCCCCCTGCCGGCCGAGTTCGAGGGTCGAGGCCAGGGCCGACGGCAGCTCGGCGACGATGCCGGCCATGATAATCAGCGAAATGCCGTTGCCGATGCCGCGCGCGGTGATCTGCTCGCCCAGCCACATCAGGAACATGGTGCCGCCGGTGAGCGTCAGCGCGGTCGAAATCAGGAAGAACGGGCCGGGCTGGCTGACCACGTTGCCGGCGCCCTGAAGGCCGACGGCGATGCCGTAAGCCTGCAACACCGCGAGCACCACGGTGAGATAGCGGGTGTACTGGTTGATGACCTTGCGCCCCGCCTCGCCTTCCTTCTTCAGGGCTTCCAGCGACGGCACCACCGAGGTCAGGAGCTGAAGGATGATCGAGGCCGAGATGTACGGCATGATGTTGAGCGCGAAGATCGCCATGCGATCGATGCCGCCCCCCGAGAACATGTTGAACATGCCGAGGATGCCGCCCGCCTGGGTGCGGAAGATCTGGCTCC
Organism: Xanthobacteraceae bacterium; assembly: GCA_023954195.1. Lineage (GTDB taxonomy): Bacteria > Pseudomonadota > Alphaproteobacteria > Rhizobiales > Xanthobacteraceae > 62-47. Next base: position 765,091 of record JAMLIK010000002.1, on the reverse strand, counting down.
AGACGCCGGGGTCGATGCCGGGCAGCGGGACATAGGTGCCGAGCCGGTACACCAGGAGCGCGCCCAGCGTGAACCAGATCCGCTTCTTCAGCTCGTCCGCCTTGGCCAGCGCGGAGAAGTTGAGATTCGAGGCGAGTTGTTCAGCAGCAGAGACCATGACCAGCTTTCTCCCGCGCCCCTTACACCGTCATGCCCCGCCGTGGCGGGGCATTCAGCAGACGCCGGATGTCTATCACAGCGGCATCTTGCATCGCTCGTCCGCGGCGGACGATGACGCGAATGTTATGCCGCTTCGCCTTCGTCCTTTTTCGGCGCCAGGATCTTGACCGATCCGCCCGCCTTCTCGATGGCCTCGATCGCCGACTTCGAGGCGCCGTGAACCTCGACGGTCAGCTTGGCCTTGATCTCGCCGCGCCCGAGCAGCCGCACGCCGTCCTTGGCCCGTCGCAGCACGCGCGCCTTGACCAGCGTTTCGGCGTTGATCGCGCTGGCGGCGTCGAGCTTGCCGGCGTCGATCGCGGCTTGCAGGCGGTCGAGGTTCACTTCTGCGAAGTCGAGGGCGAAGATGTTGTTGAAGCCGCGCTTCGGCAGCCGCCGATGCAACGGCATCTGGCCGCCCTCGAAGCCCTTGATGCGCACGCCGGAGCGCGCGGTCTGGCCCTTGCCGCCACGGCCGGAGGTCTTGCCCTTGCCGGAGCCGATGCCACGGCCGACCCGCATCCGCTTCTTGCGCGAACCGGCGTTGTCGGCGATATCGGTGAGTTTCATCGTCCTGTCCTCATCGTTTCCGTCATGGCCTTCCGCGTGTCTCAGTCAAGGTTGACTGCATCGACAAGACGCGGCTGCCCGGCGCAAGGCCGGCATGACGGCGAATTCCTACTTGTCGTCCACCACGCGCACGAGGTGGCGCACCCGATCGATCATGCCGCGAACCTCAGGGGTATCCTGAAGCTCGGCGACGCGGCCGATCTTGTTCAGCTTGAGGCCGATCAGCGTCTGCCGCTGCACCTGCTGGCGGCGGATCGCGCTGGCGGTCTGCATGACCTTGATCGTCTTTGTGGCCATCGTCATTGCTCCAAGGTTCACGCGGCTATTCACTCGGCCACGACTTCGGCGTCGCCGCCGACGCGGCGCGCCTGCAAGGTCGAGACCTTGATGTTGCGGCGGGCGGCGACCGAGCGCGGCGAGTCCTGATGCTTCAGCGCGTTGAAGGTGGCGCGAACCATGTTGTAGGGGTTGGACGAGCCGATCGACTTCGCCACCACGTCCTGAATGCCGAGCGTCTCGAACACCGCGCGCATCGGGCCGCCGGCGATGATGCCGGTGCCGGCGGGCGCCGCGCGCAGATAGACGCGACCGGCGCCATGGCGGCCGGCGATGTCATGATGCAGCGTGCGGCCCTCGCGCAGCGCGACGCGGGTGAGGTTGCGCTTGGCCGATTCGGTGGCCTTGCGAATCGCCTCCGGCACCTCGCGCGCCTTGCCGTGGCCGAACCCGACCCGGCCCTTCTGATCGCCTATCACGACCAGCGCCGCGAAGCCGAAGCGCTTGCCGCCCTTGACGACCTTGGCCACACGGTTGATGTGGACGAGCTTGTCGACGAACTCGCTGTCGCGCTCCTCGCGATCCCTGCTCCGTTCGCGTCCGCCGCGTTCGCGTTCACCTGCCATGGTGTTTTCCAATCCTTGCGGGGTAGCAACCCCAATCCATCTGTCCGTTCAAATAAATCTCAGAAGCTCAGGCCGCTCTCGCGCGCCGCGTCCGCCAGCGCCTTGACGCGGCCGTGATAGAGATAGCTGCCGCGATCGAACACCACTTCCTTGACGCCGTTCTTCACCGCGCGCTCGGCCAAGAGCTTGCCGACCGCCGCCGCCGCGTCGACGTTGGCGCCGCTCTTGCCGCCCTCGCGCATCGCCTTCTCCAGCGAGGACGCCGACGCCAAGGTCTCGCCCTTCTGGTCGTCGATGACCTGGGCGTAGATGTGCTTCGACGAACGGAACACCGACAGCCGCGGGCGGCCGTTGGCGGCGCGGCGCAGCGAAAGCCTCACGCGCTGCTGGCGCCGGGCATTCGTAACTTTCATCTTCGACATGACCGGCTCCGTTACTTCTTCTTGCCTTCCTTGCGGAAGATGAATTCATCGGCGTAGCGCACGCCCTTGCCCTTGTACGGTTCCGGCGGACGATAGCCGCGGATCTCGGCGGCGACCTGGCCGACGCGCTGCGAATCGTTGCCGGCGATCACGATCTCGGTCGGCTTCGGCACGGTGATGGCGATGCCTTCCGGGATCGCATACACCACGTCGTGGCTGTAGCCGAGCGCGAGTTGCAGGTTCTTGCCCTGCAACGCGGCGCGATAGCCGACGCCGGTGATTTCCAGCTTCTTCTCGAAACCCTTGGTGACGCCCTCGACCAGGTTCGCCACCTGTGCGCGCGCGGTGCCGTACAGCGAGCGCGCCCGCTTGGTCTCGAAACGCGGCGCGACCTTGACCGCGCCATCCTCGAACTTGACCTCGACGTCGTCGTGCACGACGAACTGAAGCTGGCCCTTCGGCCCCTTCATCTTGACGGTCTGGCCCTCGACGGCCGCCGTCACGCCGGACGGCACCACGACGGGCTTCTTGCCAACTCGTGACATGTCTGAATCCTTCCTCAGAACACCGTAAAGAGAACCTCGCCGCCCACGTTCGCTTCACGCGCCTCGTGGTCGGCCATGATTCCCTTCGGCGTCGACAGCACCGAGATGCCGAGGCCGTTGTTGACGCGCGGCAGGTTCTTCACCGACGCATAGACCCGGCGGCCCGGCTTCGACACCCGCTCGATCTCGCGGATCACCGGCTCGCCGTCGAAATATTTCAGCTCGATCTCCAGCTCACTGCGGCCGGAGACGTGCTCGACGCTGGCGTAGCCGCGGATGTAGCCCTCGGCCTTCAGCACGTCGAGGACGCTGGCGCGCATCTTCGAGCCCGGCGTCGACACCTTCGACTTGGCGCGCATCTGCGCGTTGCGGATGCGGGTGATGAGATCGCTGATCGGATCGTGCGTGGACATGCTCGCGCCTCCTTACCAGCTCGACTTGACAAGACCCGGAACCAGGCCCTTGGAGCCCAGTTCACGCAGCGCGATGCGGCTTAGCTTGTTGAGCCGGTACACCGAGCGCGAGCGGCCGGTCAGTTCGCAGCGATTGCGGATGCGCGTGGTCGACGAGTTGCGCGGCATCTCGGCGAGCTTGAGGGTGGCGGCGAACCGCTCCTCCATCGGCTTCGACTTGTCGGCGATGATGGCCTTCAGACGCGCGCGCTTCGGCGCGGCGTTCTTGGACATCTTCTTCCGACGGTTGTTCTTCTCGATCGAGCTTTTCTTCGCCATGCGTGGCTCCTGGGTTTCCGCGTTTGAGAGGCCTTCAGCGTCTCACTGCCGGAACGGGAAATTGAAAGCGGTCAACAAGGCGCGCGCCTCGTCGTCGGTCCGCGCCGTGGTGCAAACCGTGATGTCCATGCCCATCGGCTCCCCGGCCTTGTCGAAATCGATCTCGGGGAAAACGATGTGCTCCTTGATGCCGAGCGAATAGTTGCCGCGGCCGTCGAAGCTTTTCGGATTGAGGCCGCGGAAGTCGCGCACGCGCGGCAGCGCGACGTTGATTAAGCGGTCGATGAAGTCATAGGCGCGCGCCTTGCGCAGCGTCACCTTGCAGCCGATCGGCTGGTTCTCACGCAGCTTGAAGGTCGCGATCGCGACCCGCGAATAGGTCACGACGGCCTTCTGGCCGGCGATCAGCGACAGGTCGCCGGCGGCGGTCTCGGCCTTCTTGCGGTCGTTGACCGCCTCGCCGACGCCCATGTTGAGCACGACCTTGTCCAGCCGCGGCACCTGCATGACGTTGGCGTAGCCGAACTGCTCGATCAGCTTGGCCCGAATGCTCTTGTCGTATTCCGCGCGAAGCCGCGGAACGTAAGCGGTCTCAGCCATCGATCTCTGCTCCCGAACGCTTGGCGACACGCACCTTGGTGCCGTCCGCCTGAATCTTGAATCCGACGCGGGTCGGCTTGCCGTCGCGGCCAACGATGGCGATGTTGGAGAGGTGGATCGGGCTCTCCTTGGAGATGATGCCGCCCTCCTGGCTCTGCGTCTGCTTCTGGTGACGCTTCACCACGTTGACGCCGCGCACCAGGGCGCGGTTCTCCGAGGGACGCACCTCGAACACCTCGCCGGTGCGGCCCTTGTCGCGGCCGCTCAGCACGATGACCTTGTCACCCTTGCGAATCTTGGCGGCCATCACAACACCTCCGGCGCAAGCGAAATGATCTTCATGTGGTTCTTGGCGCGCAGCTCGCGCGGCACCGGCCCGAAGATGCGGGTGCCGATCGGCTCGGACTGGTTGTTGATGAGCACCGCCGCGTTGCGGTCGAAGCGGATCACCGACCCGTCGGGGCGGCGGATGTCCTTGGCGACGCGGACGACGATCGCCTTCATGACGTCGCCCTTCTTCACCTTGCCGCGCGGAATCGCTTCCTTGATCGACACCACGATGATGTCGCCCACGGAGGCGTAGCGGCGCTTGGATCCACCCAGCACCTTGATGCACATGACACGGCGTGCGCCTGAATTGTCGGCCACGTCGAGGTTGGTCTGCATCTGAATCATTGATGCACCTCGTCCTCTTTCTGCTGCGCTCGTCGCGCTTGGGAGCCGGACCCGCCGTCATCTGGGGCGGCCGGGCGGCTCGTCTGAAACGGTTGCCCTCAGGCGGTTTTCTTCTGCTCGCCCCGGATCACGGTCCAGCGCTTGAGCTTGGAGATTGGCTTGCTTTCCTCGATCCACACCATGTCGCCCGGCTTGAACTCGTTGTTCTCGTCGTGCGCGTGGTAGTTCTTCGAGCGGCGGATCGTCTTCTTGTAGATCGGATGCGTGAAGCGGCGATCCACCCGCACCACAACGGTCTTCTCCTGCTTGTCGCTGACGACCACGCCCTGCAAGGTACGTTTCGGCATCTGTAAGCCCCTTACTTCGTCTTGGCGGCGCGCTTCTGCGCGGCGACGGTCTTGATACGAGCGATGTCGCGGCGGGCCTCGCGCAGCCGCGAGGTGTTTTCGAGCTGCCCGGTGGCGCGCTGGAAGCGCAGATTGAAGCGTTCCTTCTTCAGATTGGCGATGGCGTCGCTCATCTGGTCTTCGCTCATCGCGCGGATGTCATCGAGTTTCAATTCGGCCATCACACCCTCACTCGGCGATGCGCGCGACGAAGCGCGTCTTGATCGGCAGCTTGGCGGCCGCCAGCGTCAGCGCCTCGCGCGCGGTCTGCTGGTTGACGCCGTCGATCTCGAACATGATGCGGCCCGGCTTGACCCGCACCACCCAGTATTCCGGCGAGCCCTTGCCGGAGCCCATGCGAACTTCGGCCGGCTTCGAGGACACCGGCAGATCCGGGAACACCCGGATCCAGACGCGGCCGGCGCGCTTCATGTGGCGCGTCAGCGCGCGGCGCGCGGCCTCGATCTGGCGCGCGGTGATCCGCTCCGGCGCCATCGCCTTCAGGCCGAACTGGCCGAACGCCAGCGTCGCGCCCGAGGACGCGGTGCCGTGGATACGGCCCTTATGCGCCTTGCGGAACTTGGTTTTCTTAGGTTGCATCATGGCTTACGCCCTCAAACCTTCCAATTCAAATCAGGCGGCGTCGCGGCGCGGACGCGAACTCTCGCCCTCGGCCATCCGCTTGTCCTGGGCCATCGGATCGTGCTCAAGGATTTCACCCTTGAAGATCCAGACCTTGACGCCGCAGGTGCCGAACGTGGTGAACGCCGTCGCCACGCCGTAATCGACATCGGCGCGCAGCGTGTGCAGCGGCACGCGGCCTTCGCGATACCACTCCATCCGCGCGATTTCGGCGCCGCCGAGACGGCCCGAGCAGTTGATGCGGATACCCTCGGCGCCGAGACGCATCGCCGACTGCACCGCGCGCTTCATGGCGCGGCGAAACGCGACGCGGCGTTCGAGCTGCTGGGCGATCGATTCCGCCACCAAGGTCGCGTCGAGTTCCGGCTTGCGGATTTCGACGATGTTGATGACGACGTCGGACGACGTGATGTCGGCGACCTTCTTGCGCAGCTTGTCGATATCGGCGCCCTTCTTGCCGATCACCACGCCCGGACGCGCCGAATGGATCGTCACGCGGCATTTCTTGTGCGGGCGCTCGATCACGATGCGCGCGACCGCCGCCTGCTTCAGTTCCTTGTGCAGCAACTCGCGGATCTTGACGTCCTCGTGCAACAGCCGGCCGTAATCGTTCTTGCCGGCGTACCAGCGCGAATCCCAGGTCCGGTTGATGCCTAGGCGAAGCCCGATCGGATTGATCTTCTGACCCATCGTTCTCTCCCGCGCGTCTTAAGCGGCTTGTTCCGCTTCAACCTGACGAACCACGATCGTCAGTTGCGCGAACGGTTTGAAAATCCGACCCGAACGGCCACGGCCGCGCGGCGCGAAACGCTTCATCACGATGCCCTTGCCGACATGCGCCTCGGAGACGATCAGGTCGTCGACTTCGAGATCATGGTTGTTCTCGGCGTTGGCGATCGCCGATTCCAGGCACTTCTTGACATCGACCGCGATCCGCTTGCGCGAGAATTGCAGGTCGGCGAGCGCGGCCGACGCCTTGCGGCCGCGGATCATCTGGGCGACCAAATTGAGCTTCTGCGGGCTGACGCGAAGCATCCGGGCCACCGCCTTGGCCTCGTTGTCCGGGAGGCTCCGTTCGCGCTTGGGCTTGCTCATGGATATAAGTCCTACTTCTTGGCTTTCTTGTCGCCCGCGTGGCCGTGGAAGGTGCGGGTCGGCGAGAATTCGCCGAACTTGTGACCGACCATTTCCTCGTTGACCGACACCGGCACGAACTTCTGCCCGTTGTAGACGCCGAACGTCAGGCCGACGAACTGCGGCAGGATGGTCGAGCGGCGGCTCCAGATCTTGATGACGTCATGACGCCCCGAGGCGCGCGCGGCATCCGCCTTCTTGAGCAGCGAGCCCTCGACGAACGGGCCTTTCCAGACTGAACGAACCATGTCCGGCGATCCTTACTTCTTCCGCTTGTGGCGGCTGATGAGAATGAACTTGGTGGTCGACTTGTTCGACCGCGTCTTCTTGCCCTTGGTCGGCTTGCCCCACGGCGTCACCGGATGACGGCCGCCGGAGGTGCGGCCTTCACCGCCGCCGTGCGGGTGATCGATCGGGTTCATGACGACGCCGCGGTTGTGCGGGCGGCGGCCCATCCAACGCTTGCGGCCGGCCTTGCCGATCGAGGTGTTCATGTGATCCGGGTTCGACACCGCGCCGATCGAGCCGCGGCAGCGACCGTGCACCAGGCGCTGCTCGCCCGAATTGAGGCGCAGGATGACGTAATCCTGATCGCGGCCGACGATCTGGGCGTAGGTGCCGGCGGAGCGCGCGATCTGCCCGCCCTTGCCGATCTTCAGCTCGATGTTGTGGACGATGGTGCCGACCGGCATGTTGCCGAGCGGCATGACGTTGCCCGGCTTCACGTCGACGTAATTGCCGGCGATCACCTGGTCGCCCACCGCGAGGCGCTGCGGCGCCAGGATATAAGCCTGTTCGCCGTCGGCGTACTTGATCAGCGCGATGAACGCGGTGCGGTTCGGATCGTACTCCAGGCGCTCGACGGTCGCGGCGACATCGACCTTGGTGCGCTTGAAATCGACCAGGCGATAGGTCTGCTTGTGACCGCCGCCACGGAACCGCACGGTGATGCGGCCGGTGTTGTTGCGGCCGCCGGCCGAGGTCTTGCCCTCGGTCAGCGCCTTGACCGGCTTGCCCTTGTAGAGCGTCGAACGATCGACCATCACCAACTGGCGCTGGCCGGGCGTGGTCGGATTGAATTTTTTCAGTGCCATCGTCGTATCCGCCTCACAGCCCGGTGGTGACGTCGATGCGGTGGCCCTCTTCGAGGGTCACGACCGCGCGCTTGGAGTCCGACTGCGATCCGAGATGCCCGCGGAAGACCTTGGTCTTGCCCTTGCGCACCAGCGTATTCACGCTCTTGACCTTGACGTCGAACAGCTTCTCGACCGCTTCCTTGATCTGCGGCTTGGTCGCCTTGGCGGCCACCTTGAACACGACCTTGCTGTGCTCGGAGGCCGTCGTCGCCTTCTCGGTAATCACCGGCGCGACGATCACGTCGTAATGCTTCGCATCGATTGTCATTTGAAGCGCGCCTCCAGCGCATCGACCGCCGCCTTGGTCAACACCAGCTTGTGGCGGCGCAGAATGTCATAGACGTTGATGCCCTGGATCGGCAGCACGTCGATGTTCGGAATGTTGCGCGCGGCGGTCGCGAAACCGGCGTTCAGCTCGGCGCCGTCGATGATTAGCGCGTTGCTCAGGCCCAACCCGGAGAAGTGGCCGACCAGCGTCTTGGTCTTGGCGGCTTCCAGCGCGGCGTTGTCGATCACGATCAGGCCGCCGTCCTTGGCCTTGGCCGACAGCGCGTGCCTGAGCGCCAGCGCCCGCACCTTCTTCGGCAGATCGAAGGCGTGGCTGCGCACGACGGGACCGAACGCGCGGCCGCCACCCCGGAACTGCGGCACGCGGGCCGAGCCGTGACGGGCGCCGCCGGTGCCCTTCTGCTTGTACATCTTCTTGCCGGTGCGCCAGATTTCGGCGCGCCCCTTGGTCTTGTGGGTGCCGGCCTGACGCTTGGCGAGCTGCCAGTTGACGCAGCGCTGGATGATGTCCTTGCGCGGCTCAAGACCGAAAATGGCGTCGGAGAGCTGGACCGAGCCGGCTTCCTTGCCTTCAAGCGTGGTGACTTTCAGTTCCATCTCACGCACCCTTTTCTTCGGTCGCGGTTTCAGCCGGCGCGTCTGCCTGCTCGCCCGCGAGCCTGAACTTGCCGGGCTTCGGCGCGTCCTTCGGCAGCGCCTTCTTGACGGCGTCGCGCACCGCGATCCAGCCGCCCTTGGAGCCGGGCACCGCGCCCTCGACCAGGATCAGGCCGCGCTCGACGTCGGTCGACACCACCCGCAGGTTCAGCGTGGTGATGCGGTCGACGCCCATGTGGCCGGGCATCTTCTTGTTCTTGAAGGTCTTGCCGGGGTCTTGACGGCCGCCGGTCGAACCGATCGAGCGGTGCGAGACCGAGACGCCGTGGGTGGCGCGCAGACCGCCGAAATTCCAGCGCTTCATGCCGCCGGCGAAACCCTTGCCGACCGAGGTGCCGGTGACATCGACGAACTGGCCGACGACGAAGTGATCGGCCTGGATTTCCGCGCCGACCGGGATCAGCGAATCCTCGGAGACGCGGAATTCGGCGACCTTGCGCTTCGGCTCGACCTTGGCGACCGCGAACTGGCCGCGCTCCGCCTTCGGCATGTAAACCGACTTGCGCGCGCCCGACCCGAGCTGCAACGCGACGTAACCGTTCTTCTCGTTGGTGCGATGACCAAGCACCTGGCAATTGCCGAGCTTCAGCACGGTCACGGGGATATGCTCACCGGCTTCCGTGAAAACCCGTGTCATCCCGACCTTTTGTGCGATCACTCCGGAGCGCATCGGCGTGCATCCTGTTGTTTCTGTCCCGAGGGACAATGACTAAACCTGTTTCGCATAACCCGATCCGGAAGCCGGATCCTTATAAGGTCATGCCCCTAGAGCTTGATCTCGACGTCGACGCCGGCGGCAAGATCGAGCTTCATCAGAGCATCGACGGTCTGCGGCGTCGGATCGACGATATCGAGGAGGCGCTTGTGCGTGCGCATCTCGAACTGCTCGCGGCTCTTTTTATCGACGTGCGGCGAGCGGTTGACGGTGAATTTCTCGATGCGCGTCGGCAGCGGAATCGGTCCGCGAACCTGCGCGCCGGTGCGCTTCGCCGTATTCACGATCTCGCGGGTCGACGTATCGAGGATCCGATGGTCGAACGCCTTGAGACGGATGCGAATATTCTGGCCGTTCATTGCCTGTTTCCTAGCGAATAGCGAATAGTGGGTAGCGAAGTAATCAATCGTGAGGAATAGCGAGCGGCTCTGTGCCGCGCGCTATTCCCTATTCGCTGGCTTACTCGATAATCGAGGCCACGACGCCGGCGCCGACGGTGCGGCCGCCTTCGCGGATGGCGAAGCGCAGCTTTTCCTCCATGGCGATCGGCACGATCAGGTGCACTTCCATGGCGATGTTGTCGCCGGGCATCACCATCTCCGTGCCTTCCGGCAGGTGCACGACGCCGGTCACGTCGGTGGTGCGGAAGTAGAACTGCGGGCGGTAGTTGGTGAAGAACGGCGTGTGGCGGCCGCCCTCCTCCTTGGTCAGGATGTAGGCTTCCGCCTTGAACTTGGTGTGCGGCTTCACCGAGCCCGGCTTGCACAGCACCTGGCCGCGCTCGACGTCCTCGCGCTTGGTGCCGCGCAGCAGCGCGCCGATGTTGTCGCCCGCCTGGCCCTGGTCCAGCAGCTTGCGGAACATCTCCACGCCCGTCACCGTGGTCTTCTGCGTCGGGCGGATGCCGACGATCTCGATTTCCTCGCCGACCTTGACGATGCCGCGCTCGACGCGACCCGTCACCACCGTGCCGCGGCCCGAGATCGAGAACACGTCCTCGACCGGCATCAGGAACGGCTGGTCGACCGGACGGTCCGGCTGCGGGATGTAGGCGTCGACGTTCTTCATCAGTTCGAGAATGGCGTCATGGCCGAGCTTCGGATCGGAGTTTTCCAGCGCCGCCAAGGCCGAGCCCTTGACGATCGGAATGTCGTCGCCGGGGAAGTCGTACTTCGACAGCAGCTCGCGCACTTCCATCTCGACCAGCTCCAGAAGCTCCGGATCGTCGACCATGTCGCACTTGTTCAGGAACACCACCAGCGCCGGCACGCCGACCTGGCGCGCCAGAAGAATGTGCTCGCGGGTCTGCGGCATCGGGCCGTCGGCCGCCGACACCACCAGGATCGCGCCGTCCATCTGCGCCGCGCCGGTAATCATGTTCTTGACGTAGTCGGCGTGGCCCGGACAATCGACGTGGGCGTAGTGCCGGTTCGAGGTCTCGTACTCGACATGCGCCGTCGAGATCGTGATGCCGCGCGCCTTCTCCTCCGGCGCCTTGTCGATCTGGTCGTAGGCCGTGAACGTCGCACCGCCCGTCTCCGCCAGAACCTTGGTGATCGCAGCCGTCAGCGACGTCTTGCCATGGTCAACGTGACCAATCGTGCCAATGTTGCAATGCGGCTTCGTGCGTTCAAACTTCTCTTTGGCCATCTTAATCTCCGTTCAAGCGGTGATCGTCGCGACGACGATCAGGCGAATTTCTTCTGGACTTCGGCCGACACGTTGGCCGGCGCTTCAGCATAGTGATCGAACTGCATGGTGAAGGTGGCGCGGCCCTGGCTCATCGAGCGCAGGTTGTTCACGTACCCGAACATGTTCATGAGCGGCACCATCGCGTTGATGACGTTGGCGTTGCCGCGCATGTCCTGGCCCTGGATCTGGCCACGGCGGGAATTGAGGTCGCCGATGACCGAACCGGTGTAGTCCTCCGGCGTCACCACCTCGACCTTCATGATCGGTTCGAGCAACACCGACTTGCCCTTCTGCAAGGCATCACGGAATGCCGCGCGCGAGGCGATTTCGAACGCCAGCGCCGAGGAGTCGACGTCGTGATAGGCGCCGTCGATCAGCGTCACCTTGACGTCGACCACCGGGAAGCCGGCGACCACGCCCGAGTTCATCACGCTGTTGAGGCCCTTTTCGACGCCGGGGATGTATTCCTTCGGCACCGCGCCGCCGACGATCTTGGACTCGAACAGGAAGCCCGCGCCCGGCTCGTTCGGCTCGACGATGAACTTGACCCGCGCGAACTGACCGGTGCCGCCGGTCTGCTTCTTGTGGGTGTAATCGACTTCCGCCGCCCTGGTGATCTTCTCGCGGAACGCCACCTGCGGCGCGCCGATATTGGCGTCGACCTTGTAGGTGCGGCGCAGGATATCGACCTTGATGTCGAGATGCAGTTCGCCCATCCCCTTGAGGATGGTCTGCCCCGACTCGTGATCGGTGGAGACGCGGAACGACGGATCTTCCGCCGCCAGCTTCGCCAGCGCGACACCGAGCTTCTCCTGATCGGCCTTCGACTTCGGCTCGATCGCGATCTCGATCACCGGCTCCGGGAATTCCATCTTCTCAAGGATCACCGGATGATCCGGGTCGCACAGCGTGTCGCCGGTGCGGGCTTCCTTGAGGCCGGCCAGCGCGACGATATCGCCGGCATAGGCTTCCTTGATGTCCTCGCGGTTGTTGGCGTGCATCAGCAACATGCGGCCGATGCGTTCCTTCTTCTCGCGGGTCGAGTTGACGACGCCGGTGCCGCTTTGCAGCACGCCGGAATAAATGCGACAGAAGGTGATAGTGCCGACGAACGGGTCGTCCATGATCTTGAACGCCAGCAGCGACATCGGCTCCTTGTCGTCGGCGTGGCGAAGGACTTCGTTGCCCGCGTCATCGACGCCCTTGATCGCCGGCACGTCGAGCGGCGACGGCAGGTAGGCGACAACGGCGTCGAGCAGCGGCTGCACGCCCTTGTTCTTGAACGCGGTGCCGCACAGCACCGGATAGAACGCGCCGGTGATGACGGCCTTGCGGATCAGGCGCTTCAGGGTGTCTTCGCTCGGCTCGTCGCCGTCGAGATAAGCGGCCATCGCGTCGTCATCGAGTTCGACGGCGGCTTCAACCAGCTTTTCGCGATATTCCTTGGCCTTGTCGACGAGATCGGCGGGAATCTCCTCGATGTCGTACATCGAGCCCAGCGAATCCTGATTGTAGACGAGCGCCTTCATACGGACGAGGTCGATCATGCCCTTGAAGTTGCTCTCCGAGCCGATCGGAAGCTGCAACGCGACCGGACGCGCGCCAAGACGATCGACGATGTCGGCGAGACACTTGTAGAAGTCGGCGCCGGTCTTATCCATCTTGTTGCAGAAGACGATGCGCGGCACCTTGTACTTGTCGCCCTGGCGCCACACAGTCTCGGTCTGCGGCTCGACGCCCTGGTTCGAGTCGAGCACGCATACCGCGCCGTCGAGCACGCGCAAGCTGCGCTCCACCTCGATGGTGAAGTCGACGTGGCCGGGGGTGTCGATGATGTTCAGGCGCTTGCCGTCCCAGAACGCGGTGGTCGCGGCCGAGGTGATGGTGATGCCGCGCTCCTGCTCCTGCGCCATCCAGTCCATCGTCGCGGCACCTTCGTGCACTTCGCCGATCTTATGGCTCTTGCCGGTGTAATAGAGGATGCGCTCGGTGGTCGTGGTCTTGCCGGCGTCGATATGCGCCATGATACCGAAGTTGCGGTAGTCCTCGATGGCATGTTGGCGGGGCATGAGTTTCGTCCTTGAATATCCGTTCGGGTCGCCGTTACCAGCGGTAATGCGAGAACGCGCGGTTGGCTTCCGCCATCTTGTGCACGTCTTCCCGCTTCTTGACTGCGTTGCCCCGGTTGTTCGATGCATCGAGCAGCTCGGCCGAGAGCCGTTCCGTCATCGTCTTTTCGTTGCGCCCCCGCGCGGCCGCGATCAGCCAGCGGATGCCCAGCGCCTGACGGCGGGTCGAGCGCACTTCCACCGGCACCTGATAGGTGGCGCCGCCGACGCGGCGCGACCGCACCTCGATGGTCGGCATGACGTTTTCGAGCGCCTGCTCGAACACGGTCAGCGGACCTTGCTTGGTCTTGGCCTCGATCAGGTCGAGCGCGCCGTAGACGATGCTCTCGGCGGCGGACTTCTTGCCGTCGTACATGATCGAGTTCATGAACTTCGTGATGACGATGTTGCCGAACTTCGGGTCCGGGTTCACTTCACGCTTTTCGGCAGAATGGCGACGCGACATCGATATGCCTCCCGCTTACTTCGGACGCTTCGCGCCGTACTTCGAACGGCGCTGCTTACGGTTCTTAACGCCCTGCGTATCGAGGACGCCGCGGAGGATGTGATAGCGCACGCCCGGCAAGTCCTTGACGCGGCCGCCGCGGATCATGACCACCGAGTGCTCTTGCAGGTTGTGGCCTTCGCCCGGAATGTAGCCGATGACCTCGAAGCCGTTGGTCAGGCGCACCTTGGCGACCTTGCGCAAGGCCGAGTTCGGCTTCTTCGGCGTCGTCGTATAGACGCGCGTGCAAACGCCGCGCTTCTGCGGCGACTGTTGCAGCGCCGGAGCATTCTTGCGCGCCTTCTGCAGAATGCGCGGCTTTGCGACCAGTTGGTTGATCGTCGGCATCGTTCGCCTTTACCCTTGTTCGCGCGAACCCCTGTTCGGGCCTCGCCGGTGGTCTGGAGCGACAAGCTCCGTGATTTCGTCGACCCCAACCCCGACAAGCAAAACGAAACCGCGCCAGCCACTCCTTCGCGGAGCGGAAAGCGCGTCGTGCCACAGAGGACCTCGGAGCCGGCCGAGCGGCTGTCGCCACTCGCGCACCCCGAGCTCATGCTTCCGAAATCAGCCCCTCAAGAACGCGCATGTCCTCAAGAGATCGAAAATCGCCTTGGCATTGCCTGGCTTAGGACAGCAGCGTTTGAGCGGCATAGGTCGAGGTTGGTGCCCGCTTCCCGTCTCGCATGGTTGCGAACTGGAAGGAGTGATCCGTTCCGACGCCGGCGCAGCTCACCGCCTGCTGGTAAGTGGGCGGGTTTTATCGGCCGCCTCACCCCAAGTCAAGACTTATCGGCCGTGTGTTGCCGCCGCCGGGATGCCGCCAAGTCCCGTTTTATAAGGCTTTTCGGTGATGGCGCGACCGGGGCGCTCAATAATTCGCGGCAAGGAACGCGCGAAACGCTCTCCTGGTCCTTCGCACCGCAGCATCAACCCGCCTTCGATTCGAAATTCGGGAGCGGGCCCTCGAATCGGCGCTCCGCGTCGTCCGAGCACAGGCTCCGCGAAACAATCCAGCCCTTGACTCCGGGGCTCCCGGATTGCGTCGTCGCGTGCGCTCCTCGCCATGACGGAAATCCGGGGTCATTGACATCAATTTTTGACAAAATTTGTATATTGGGATTATATTCACATTTCTTTATCCTGACATCATCTCCTTTCCGGAGCCGATCATGATGACCCTCAAGCATTGCCTCGCCGTGCTGACGACGGCTTTCGCCATCATCGGCGGCGGCCACGCGCCTTCCCAGGCGGCCGGCCCACAGCCCGGCGTTTGCAACCCGGCCGCGGCGGATGCCCTCGCTGGCAAAAGCAGAATTTCGAACCGACGCGCGAAGCGACTGACGGGCGCGACGATCGTCCGCCAGATCAAGCCCGGCCAGGGTGTGACGATGGACTACAGGCCAGAGCGCGTGACGATTGAAACCGACGGCAAGACCCGGAAGATCGTCCGGGCCTATTGCGGTTAGCCGGCTGTTGAAAGGACGCCGCGCCTCGGACGCGGGGCGGCATGAAATGCCGCGGCGCAGGACGATCATTCGTCCTCGTCCTCGTCCTCGTCGTCATCTCCATCGTCGTGGATGACGTGGCTCTGATCGTCCCACAGCTTGCGATAGAAGCCGCCCGCCGCCAGCAATTCGGCATGCGACCCGCGTTCGATCGCCCGGCCCTCGTTGATGACGATGATCTCGTCCATCTCCACCACCGACGTCAGCCGATGGGTCGAGAAGATCATGGTGCGGCCGCGCGCCAGCTTGAGCAGCGTGCGGTTGATCGCGGCCTCGGTGGTCTGGTCGAGCGCGGAGGTGGCCTCGTCGAGCAGCAGTACCGAGGGATCGCGGACGATGGCGCGGGCGATCGCCATGCGCTGGCGCTGGCCGCCGGACAGCGTGTCGCCGCGCTCGCCGACGACGGTGTCGTAGCCCTGCGGCAGGCTCTTGATGAAGCGGTGGATCTCGGCCTTGCGCGCCGCCTCCTCGACCTCCGCGTCGGTGGCGTCCTCCTTGCCGAGCCGGATGTTCTCGCGGATCGACATGTTGAACAGCACGTTATCCTGAAACACCACGGCCATGTTGGCCCGCAATGATTCGCGCGTCACCTTGCCGATATCGACGCCGTCGATGGTCACCCGTCCCGCGGTCGGCACGTAGATTCGCAGGATGAGGTTGAGCAGCGTGCTCTTGCCCGATCCGCTCGGCCCGACGATGGCGATCGACTTGCCGAACGCGATCCTCAGGTTGAGATCGTCGAGCACCGGCCGTTCGCTGCCCTCGTAGCCGAAGCTGACATGATCGAAGGTGATGTCGCTCCTGATGCGCGGCAACGCCGGCGCGCCGGGGCGATCGATGCCGCGCGTCGGCTCGTCCAGCAGTTCGTTCATGTGCCGGATCGCCGCCGCCGACTGGATCGACACCGGGATGAAGTGCATCAGATGAGCGATATTGTAGGAAATTTCCCAGAACGCGCTCTCGAACGTCACGAAGGTGCCGATGGTGATGTGGCCCTTGGTCGCAAGATAGGCGCCGGACGCCAGCACCACCAGATGCAACAGCAGCACCGCGACGGTGACGGAACGCTCGACCATGCTGGAGAGGAACGTCGCCGAGGCGATCTTATTCCGGGTGCTGTCGTTGCCGACGGTGAACCAGCCCAGCACCCGGCGTTGCAGGCTGAACGCTTTCACCACGGCCTGCGCCGCGATGTTCTCCTGCACCATGCCGAGAATCGACGACTCGCTGACCTTCTGCTCGTAGTTCGCCTTGACCGCCTTCGGCGTCAGGATGCGCGGGCCGATCAAGGTGATCGGAAAGATCAATAGCGCGATCAGCGCGAGCTGCCAGTTGAGGAAGAACATCAGGATCAGCCCGGCGACCAGTTCCAGCGCGGGCAGCACCGCGCCGTTGGCCATGGTCTTCATCGTGCCTTCGAACGCCGCCATGTCGACCGAGAACCGCGACAGGATATCGCCACGCCTGGTGCGGGCGAAGAAACTCGACGGCAAATCCTGGATATGACCGAACAGGCGCGCGCGAACGTCCGAGATGATCGAGGCCGACAGCCAGGCGTCCCATTTCTCGTACCAGATCGAGATGATCGAGGTGACGATGCCGGCGACCGCCAGCACCGACAGAATCCGCATCAGGACGCCGAAATCCTCCTCGCCGAGCGCGTCGTCGATGAGAAACTTGAGGCTGAGCGGCATGATGACGTTGAATAGCGTCTCGACCAGAAGGCCGAACGCCACGAACGAAAGCGCCTTTTTGTACGGGCCGAAATGCGGCCGGACGAATCCGTAGACGGTCGCCAGCGCCCCCGCCGCCTCGCTCGCGGTGTAGACGACAAGCTCCTCGTCCTCGTCGTCGAGTTCCGGATCGTCGTCGAGGTCGTCGTCATCCTCGTCGCGGTCGCGGGTCCCGGCCGGCTTGCCGGGCGCGGCAATGGCCTCGGCCGCGCGCGCCGATCTCAACGGATCGTCGTCACGCGGCGGCGCCTTGCGGTCCTCGCCGGAGATTTCCGAATCCGACTCGCCGGATGATTTTCTGGCCACGATCTACCAATCGTTTCGATATGATCGACTCTCGTTTGGCTCAATCGTCCGACGCGAGCTTGTCGAAGAACGAATAGCGCAGACTGTCCGGATCGAGATACCAGTCGCCCGGCCCCTTGCCGGCTGTGAGCGTCGCCGTCCAGACCGCGTCAAGGCAATCGTTGCGACTCATGGCCAGATCGAAACCGTTGTTGAAGAAGATTTCTGACCATTCCCACCAGGTGCCGAGCTTCTTCACCCCCCGCAACAGATCGTAGCGCTCGATCAGCTTCAAATCGAAATCGCTGGTGACCGAGCCGAAGATCAGGCCGGTCTTGACCACGCGATTGAGTTCGCGCACCGCCGCCGGCACACGCCGCTCCGCGACGTGACACAGACAGGTCTCGAATACGAAATCGAATTCGCCGTCCTCGAACGGAAGCTCGTTGACCGAGCCGAGCCGGTTGAACTTACGCAATTCGGCCGGCGTCCTGGCATGAATGGCGCGGTTGTTCTCGACGCCCCAGGCGTCGATGCCGAGCGCGCGCAAGGCGCCGACAAGTTCGCCGCTGGCGGAGCCGGCAACCAGCAGCCGGTAACCACCGCGCCTGTTCCAGACGATTTCGATCAGCCCGGCGAGATATCCCGGATCGGTGAAGTGCCGCCAGGCGTCGCGATACGGCCCGAGCCCGCGGTAGTTCTCGAAATAGGCCGCGTCGATCTTGCCGCCGCGCGCGCCCTGCTCGCGGGCATAACGCAACCGCATCGTCTCCGTCACCACGATGTCGGTGGCGGCGTCGGAGGAATCGAGCAGACCGTTCAGTGTGGAGTCGAACAGGTAGTCGCCGACCAGCACGATGCCGGGATGCTGCTTGGGCTCCGGCCGGTGGTTGGTGGCGACGTCGCGCACCGGTACGCCGCCGGGGATCGCATTCACCGACGACAGCCAGCGATGGATCTTGCCTTCGATGAAATGCGCCCGCGCATTGCCGAACGACGCCGGCAGCGATTTCAGCGCGGCGTCGATCAACGCCTCGTCACCGAGGTTGGCGAAGGCCAGCGCGTCCGAGCCCGGCACCAGGAAATTCAGCACGCCGTTGCGCCCGACGTCGAGGCGGGCGCCCTCGTTGTAGACGCAGCACCCGCCGAATGCTTCCGACATGAACCAGGCGCCGGGAATCTGCTCGCCCCAGAACGGCTCGTCGAACAACAGCGAGATGCGCAGATAATGCGCCGGGCGATCGAAATAGGCGACGTGCCTGACCATCGACTTGCGCAGTTGCTCGCCACCCCAGCGCATGGTCGCGAGCCAGCTATGCGGCAGGCAGACCATCACCAGATCGAAATCCCTGGTCTCGGGGCCCTTGCCGTTCATCATGTTGAGCCGGTAGCGGCCTTGCTCGGTCTTGCCGACCTCCAGCACACGATGGTTGAGCTGGATGTCGGCATCGACCTCCGACTGAAGGCAGGTAATCAACTGCTCATTGCCGTTCTGGATCGCATACAGCCCGATGTAGCCGTCGATATCCATCACAAAGTTCTTCAGCGCGTTGAGGCCGTTGGTGTTGTGGCTCTCGGTGGCGATATCGGAGCGCGCCATCACCTTGAAGAAGCGTTTGGCGACCGGATCGCTCACCTCGCGATCCAGCAATTCCTCGCAATTGACGTCGATCCAGGGATGTTCGTTGTCTTGCGCGCCGACGCCCTCGTAGTATTCGGTCGGGGAGATCATGCCCTCGCAGCGCTTGCGGAAAGCGAGAATGGCGTCGGCGGTGGCGTCGCCGTATTTGCGGCGCATGCCGGGGACGTCGTTCAGCAACTCGCCGTCGAGCATCACCTGCTCGGCGTCCATCGGAATGGTCTGCAAGCCGAAATGCTGGATCAGTTCGCGCAGCGGGTCCGGCCCGGTCATCGAGTAATCGTAGATTTCGGCGACGCCGGCTTCATAGGGCGCAGGCACGGCGTCGAACTTGGCCGACATCACCTTGCCGCCGACACGGTCGGACGCCTCGAAGATCGTCACCCGGCATTGAGGCCCGAGCTTCCGCTTGAGATACCAGGCGCTCATCAGGCCGCCCGGACCACCACCTATGATTGCAAGATCGAACATCTGCCTGTTCCGAAACGCAACCGCCGCGCCATGCGGCCGTTGCGACCACGCATCCCGGATTGTCACGACGATGAAAGCGCCCCTTCGGGCCGCGCCCTTCCCGGCACCGAGGCCCCCGCCAGGGGCCGCCGTCACTATCGCTGATTTCCATCGGCGGCCTCAAGCAAAAGCGCTTTTCACCTGAAAGAAAGATGAACAAACCCCGCCGCCCCTCCCGGCAACCGAAATTTTCCCGGCTGAGGCCGGAAAGTCACGGCTTTTCAGGAGGTCAAGAGCCAAGCCGGCCCGCGCCGCCGTCCCCCACCGGCCGTCCCGCCGGCGGCCGCGCCGGCGCGGATGCCGCCCCCATGAGCCGCCCCATAACGACGAAAGGCCGGCTTGCGCCGGCCTTTCGGGTTTTGATCGATCACGGGCAGACTATTCCGCCGGCGGCAAGGCCAGCGGCTCGGCTTCCGGCGCGGCCGGGGTGATCGCCGCCTGCTTCTCGCGCTCGTCGAGGATCAGGCGATCGCGCTTCATCGCCACCTCGCGGATGCGGGCCATCGAGGCGCCGGTGCCCGCCGGGATCAGCCGGCCGACGATGACGTTCTCCTTGAGGCCCTCCAGCGGGTCCACCTTGCCGTTGACGGCGGCTTCGGTGAGCACGCGGGTGGTCTCCTGGAACGACGCGGCCGAGAAGAACGAGCGGGTTTGCAGGCTCGCCTTGGTGATGCCGAGCAGCACCGGGGTTCCGGTGGCGGGCTTCTTGCCCTCCTCCTTCGCCTTGGCGTTGAGCGCGTCGAACTCGATCTTGTCGATCTGCTCGCCCGAGATCATGTCGGTCTCGCCGGAATCGGTGATCTCGATCTTTTGCAGCATCTGGCGCACGATGACTTCGATGTGCTTGTCGTTAATCAGCACGCCCTGCAACCGGTAGACTTCCTGGATTTCGTTGACCAGATAGGCCGCGAGTTCCTCGATGCCCTTGATCGCCAGAATGTCGTGCGGCGCCGGATTGCCCTCGACGATGAAGTCACCCTTCTCGACGATGTCGCCATCCTGCAAGTGGATGTGCTTGCCCTTCGGAATGAGGTACTCGCGCGGCTCCTCGGTCTTGTCCACCGGCTCGATCGAAATGCGGCGCTTGTTCTTGTAGTCGCGGCCGAAGCGGATGGTGCCGGCGATTTCCGCGATGATCGCGGCATCCTTCGGCTTGCGCGCCTCGAACAGTTCGGCGACCCGCGGCAGACCGCCGGTGATGTCGCGCGTCCTGGCGCTTTCGGTGGAGACGCGGGCGAGAATATCGCCGGGCTTCACCTTGGCGTCGAGGTCCACCGACAGAATGCCGTCGACCGAAAGCATGTAGCGCGCGTCGCCGCCGCGCGGCAGCTTCAGCACCTTGCCGTCCTTGCCCTTGATGACGATGGCGGGCCGCAGGTCGGCGCCGCCGCGCGTCGAGCGCCAATCGATGACCACGCGCTTGGCGATACCGGTCGATTCGTCGAGCGTTTCCGAAATCGACTGGCCTTCCACCAGGTCCTCGAACCCGATGGTGCCCTCGACTTCGGTGAGGATCGGCCGGGTGTACGGATCCCACTCGGCGATGCGCTGGCCGCGCTTGACCGCGTCGCCTTCGTCGACGTGCATGCGCGCGCCGTACTGAATGCGATGGGTCGCGCGCTCGGCGCCGTCGGCATCGACCACCGCGACCACCATGTTGCGCACCATGGCGATCAGATGGCCATCGCTGTTGCGGGCGATTCCCTTGTTCTTGATGGTGATCTTGCCGTCGAAGTTCGACTCGATCACCGACTGCTCGTTGAGCTGCGCCGCGCCGCCGATGTGGAACGTGCGCATGGTGAGCTGGGTGCCCGGCTCGCCGATCGACTGCGCCGCGATGACGCCGACCGCCTCGCCGTGGTTGACCGGCGTGCCGCGCGCCAGATCGCGGCCGTAGCACTTGCCGCAAATGCCGTTGACCAGTTCGCAGGTCAGGGCCGAGCGGATCTTCACCTCCTGGATGCCGGCCTGCGAGATCTGCTCGACATGGCTTTCTTCCATCAAGGTGTTGCGCTTAATCAGCACCTTGTTGGTCGCCGGGTCGCGGATGTCCTCGCACGCGGTGCGGCCGAGAATGCGCGAGCCAAGGGAAGCGACCACCGTGCCGGAATCGACGATGGCGCGCATCTTGATGCCGAGCTTGGTGCCGCAATCGTCCTGCGTGATGATGCAGTCCTGCGCGACGTCGACCAGGCGGCGGGTCAGATAGCCCGAGTTCGCGGTCTTCAACGCGGTGTCGGCGAGACCCTTGCGGGCGCCGTGGGTCGAGTTGAAGTATTCGAGAACCGAAAGTCCTTCCTTGAAGTTGGAAATGATCGGCGTCTCGATGATCTCGCCCGACGGCTTGGCCATCAGGCCGCGCATGCCGGCAAGCTGGCGCATCTGGGCCGGCGAACCGCGCGCGCCGGAGTGGGCCATCATGTAGATCGAGTTGACCTGCGCCTCGCCGCCCTTCGGATTCTTCTTCACGGCGGAGATTTCCTTCATCATCTCCTTGGCGATTTCCTCGGTCGCCTTCGACCAGGCGTCGACGACCTTGTTGTACTTCTCGCCGTGGGTGATGAGGCCGTCGTTGTACTGCTGCTCGAAGTCCTTCGCCATCGTGCGGGTGGCGTCGACGATCTTCCACTTCGAGTGCGGCACCACCATGTCGTCCTTGCCGAACGAGATGCCGGCCTTGAACGCGTTGTAGAAGCCCAGCGCCATGATGCGGTCGCAGAAGATCACCGTCTCCTTCTGGCCGCAGTGACGATAGACGTGATCGATGACGCCGGAGATTTCCTTCTTGGTCATCAGCTTGTTGACGACGTCGAACGGCATCTTCGGCGATTTCGGCAGCACCTGGGCGAGCATGGCGCGCCCGGCCGTGGTGTCGTACCAGCGGCTGACCGGCTTGCCGTCCTCGTCCAGACCTTCCCAGCGATACTTGATCTTGGTGTGCAGGTGGATGACCTTCGCGTGCAGCGCGTGCTCGATCTCGGCCATCTCGCCGTAGAGCTTGCCCTCGCCCGGCAGGCCCTCGCGCAGGATCGAGAGGTAATACAAGCCCAGCACGATATCCTGTGACGGCACGATGATCGGCTGGCCGTTGGCCGGATGCAGGATGTTGTTGGTCGACATCATCAAGACGCGCGCTTCCAGCTGCGCTTCCAGCGACAGCGGAACGTGCACGGCCATCTGGTCGCCGTCGAAGTCGGCGTTGAACGCCGAGCACACCAGCGGGTGAAGCTGGATCGCCTTGCCTTCGATCAGCACCGGTTCGAACGCCTGAATGCCGAGGCGATGCAGCGTCGGCGCGCGGTTCAACAGCACCGGATGCTCGCGGATCACCTCGTCGAGGATGTCCCAGACCTCCGGACGCTCCTTCTCCACCAGCTTCTTGGCCTGCTTCACCGTGGTCGACAGGCCCTTGGCGTCGAGCCGCGAATAGATGAACGGCTTGAACAGCTCCAGCGCCATCTTCTTCGGCAGGCCGCACTGATGCAGCTTGAGTTCGGGACCGACCACGATCACCGAACGTCCGGAGTAATCGACGCGCTTGCCGAGCAGGTTCTGGCGGAAGCGGCCCTGCTTGCCCTTTAGCATGTCGGCGAGCGACTTCAACGGGCGCTTGTTGGCGCCGGTGATGACGCGGCCGCGGCGGCCGTTGTCGAACAGCGCATCGACCGCTTCCTGAAGCATGCGCTTCTCGTTGCGGATGATGATGTCCGGCGCGCGCAGTTCCATCAGCCGCTTCAGACGATTGTTGCGGTTGATGACGCGGCGGTAGAGGTCGTTGAGGTCGGAGGTCGCGAAGCGGCCGCCGTCGAGCGGCACCAAGGGCCGCAGGTCCGGCGGGATCACCGGCACCACGGTCAGGATCATCCACTCCGGCTTGTTGCCGGAGAAGCGGAACGCCTCGACGATCTTCAGGCGCTTGGCGAGCTTCTTGTGCTTGATATCGGATTCCGTCTCCGCCATCTCGGCGCGGATCTGGGCTTCCAGCTTCTCAAGTTCGAGGCCCTTGAGCAGTTCGCGGATCGCTTCCGCGCCGATCATGGCGGTGAAGCTGTCCTGACCGTACTCGTCCTGCGCGCGAAGGTATTCCTCCTCCGACAGCAACTGGCGGTCCTTGAGCGCGGTGAGGCCCGGCTCAAGCACGACGTAGTATTCGAAATAAAGGATGCGTTCGAGATCCTTCAGCGTCATGTCGAGCAGAAGGCCGATGCGCGAGGGCAGCGACTTCAGGAACCAGATGTGCGCGACCGGCGCGGCCAGCTCGATGTGGCCCATGCGCTCGCGGCGGACGCGCGACAGCGTCACCTCGACCGAGCACTTCTCGCAGATGATGCCCTTGTACTTCATCCGCTTGTACTTGCCGCACAGGCACTCGTAATCCTTGATGGGCCCGAAGATGCGGGCGCAGAACAGGCCGTCGCGCTCCGGCTTGAAGGTGCGGTAGTTGATGGTTTCCGGCTTCTTGATCTCGCCGTAGGACCACGACAGAATCTTTTCCGGCGACGCGATCGAGATCCGGATCTGGTCGAAGACCTGAGCCGGCGTCGTCGGGTTAAAGAGGTTCATGATCTCTTGGTTCATGGTGTTCTCCTTCGGAGAGAGCGAATAGCGAGTAGCGAGTAGCGAATAGTTTCGCCGTCTCAACCACCCGCTTTCATTCGCTTCTTTCTATTCGCTATTCGCTACTTACTATTCGCTGACGCGCGCTCGCCGAGCGCGCGTCATTCAGCCGCTTCCGACGTCGGCGTCGGATCCTGCTTCGAATTGTGCAGGTCGACGTTGAGGCCGAGCGAGCGCATTTCCTTGACCAGCACGTTGAACGACTCGGGGATGCCGGCCTCGAAGGTGTCGTCGCCGCGCACGATGGCCTCGTAGACCTTGGTGCGGCCGGCGACGTCGTCCGACTTCACCGTCAGCATCTCCTGAAGCGTGTAGGCCGCGCCGTAGGCTTCCAGCGCCCACACCTCCATTTCGCCGAAGCGCTGGCCGCCGAACTGCGCCTTGCCGCCCAGCGGCTGCTGGGTGACCAGCGAGTACGGGCCGATCGAGCGCGCGTGGATCTTGTCGTCGACCAGGTGGTGCAGCTTGAGCATGTAGATGTAGCCCACCGTCACCTTGCGATCGAACTGATCGCCGGTGCGGCCGTCATACACCACCGACTGGCCCGACTTGTCGACGCCGGCAAGCTCCAGCATCTCCTCGATGTCGGCTTCCTTGGCGCCGTCGAACACCGGCGTCGCGATCGGCACGCCCTTGCGCAGGTTGTGGCCCAATTCCACCAACTCGTTGTCGTTGAGCGACTTGATGGTTTCGTTCTCGCCATAGACCTTCTTCAAGGTCTCCTTCAGCGGCTTGACGTCCTGCTTCGACAAGTAAGCGTCCACGGTCTGGCCGATGCGCTTGCCGAGGCCGGCGCAGGCCCAGCCGAGATGGGTTTCGAGAATCTGCCCGACGTTCATGCGCGACGGCACGCCCAGCGGATTGAGCACGATGTCGGCATGGGTGCCGTCCTCAAGGAACGGCATATCCTCGATCGGCACGATCTTCGACACCACGCCCTTGTTGCCGTGGCGGCCGGCCATCTTGTCGCCGGGCTGGATCTTGCGCTTCACCGCGACGAAGACCTTGACCATCTTCATCACGCCGGGCGGCAGTTCGTCGCCGCGTTGCAACTTCTCGACCTTGTCGAGGAAGCGCTGCTCAAGCCCCTTCTTCGATTCGTCGTACTGCTTCCGCATGGCTTCGATCTCGGCCATCAGCTTGTCGTTCGGCGCAGCGAACAGCCACCACTGCGACTTCGGATATTCGTCCAGCGTCGCGCGGGTGATCTTGGTGTCCTTCTTGAAGCCCTTCGGGCCGGCGATTCCCTGCCGGCCGTCCAGGAGGTCGGCGAGACGGCTGTAGACGTTGCGGTCGAGGATCGCCTGCTCGTCGTCGCGGTCCTTGGCGAGGCGTTCGATCTCCTCGCGCTCGATCGCCAACGCACGCTCGTCCTTGTCGACGCCGTGGCGGTTGAACACGCGGACCTCGACGATGGTGCCCTGCACGCCCGGCGGCACCCGCAGCGAGGTGTCGCGCACGTCGGAGGCCTTTTCGCCGAAGATGGCGCGCAGCAGCTTTTCTTCCGGCGTCATCGGGCTTTCGCCCTTCGGCGTGATCTTGCCGACCAGGATATCGCCCGCCCGCACTTCCGCGCCGATATAGACGATGCCGGCCTCGTCGAGGTTCTTCAGCGCTTCTTCCGACACGTTCGGAATGTCACGCGTGATTTCCTCCGGCCCCAGTTTGGTGTCGCGGGCCATCACTTCGAATTCCTCGATGTGGATCGAGGTGAAGACATCCTCTTTCACGATCCGCTCGGAGAGCAGGATGGAGTCCTCGAAGTTGTAGCCGTTCCACGGCATGAACGCGACCAGCACGTTGCGGCCGAGCGCGAGTTCGCCAAGCTCGGTGGACGGGCCGTCGGCGATGATGTCGCCCTTCTTCACCACGTCGCCGACCTTCACCAGCGGACGCTGGTTGATGCAGGTCGACTGGTTCGAGCGCTGGTACTTCATCAGCCGGTAGATATCGACGCCGGACTTGGTCGGGTCGAGATCCTCGGTGGCGCGGATGACGACGCGGGTGGCGTCGATCTGGTCGATGACGCCGGAGCGGCGGGCGGCGATCGCGGCGCCGGAGTCGCGCGCGACCACGCCTTCCATGCCGGTGCCGACGAACGGCGCCTCAGCGCGCACCAGCGGCACCGCCTGACGCTGCATGTTCGAGCCCATCAGCGCGCGGTTGGCGTCGTCGTTCTCAAGGAACGGGATCAGCGCCGCGGCGACCGAGACGAGTTGCTTCGGCGACACGTCCATGAAGTCGACGCGATCCGGCGTCACCGGCAGCACTTCGCCGGCGTGACGGCAGACCACGAGATCCTCGGTGAAGCGGCCCTTGGCGTCGAGCGGCAGGTTGGCCTGCGCGACGTGATAGCGGCCTTCCTCCATCGCCGACAGATACACCACCTCGTCGGTGACGCGGCCGTCCTTGACGCGGCGATACGGCGTCTCGACGAAGCCGTATTTGTTGACGCGCGCGAACGTCGCCAGCGAGTTGATGAGGCCGATGTTCGGACCTTCCGGCGTCTCGATCGGGCAGATCCGGCCGTAATGGGTCGGATGCACGTCGCGAACCTCGAAACCGGCGCGCTCGCGGGTCAGACCGCCCGGCCCGAGCGCCGAGAGACGGCGCTTGTGGGTGATCTCCGACAGCGGATTGGTCTGGTCCATGAACTGCGACAGCTGCGACGAGCCGAAGAACTCGCGCACCGCGGCGGCGGCGGGCTTGGCGTTGATGAGATCCTGCGGCATCACGGTGTCGATGTCGACGCTCGACATCCGTTCCTTGATGGCGCGCTCCATGCGCAACAGGCCGACGCGATACTGATTTTCCATCAGTTCGCCGACCGAGCGGACGCGGCGGTTGCCGAGATGGTCGATGTCGTCGATCTCGCCCTTGCCGTCGCGCAGATCCACCAGCGTCTTGATGACGGCGAGGATGTCCTCCTTGCGCAGCGTGCGCAGCGTATCGGGCGCGTCGAGATCGAGGCGCATGTTCATCTTGACGCGACCGACCGCGGACAGGTCGTAGCGCTCGCTGTCGAAGAACAGCGACTGGAACATGTTCTGCGCCGATTCCAGCGTCGGCGGCTCGCCCGGACGCATCACGCGATAGATGTCGAACAGCGCGTCCTCGCGCGTCATGTTCTTGTCGGCGTTCAGCGTGTTGCGGATGTAGGGGCCGATGTTGACATGGTCGATGTCGAGCAGCGGCAACTCCTTGTAGCCGTGCTCGTTCAGCGCCTTCAGCGACTTCTCGGTCAGTTCCTCGCCGGCTTCCGCATAGATCTCGCCGGTCTTCGGATTGACGAGATCCTCGGCGAGATACATGCCGACCAGTTCGTCGTCGGCCAGGCGCAGCGCCTTGAGGCCCTTCTCCTGCAACTGACGCGCGCCGCGCACGGTCAGCTTCTTGCCGGCCTCCAGCACCACCTTGCCGGTGTCGGCGTCGATCAGGTCGTTGATGGTCGAGTAACCGCGGAAACGGTTGACGTCGAACGGCACGCGCCAGCCGTCCTTGGTGCGCTTGTACTGAATGGTCTTGTAGAAGGTCGACAGGATCTCCTCGCCGTCGAGACCGAGCGCGAACATCAGCGATGTCACGGGAATCTTGCGGCGGCGGTCGATGCGCGCGAACACGATGTCCTTGGCATCGAACTCGATGTCGAGCCACGAGCCGCGATAGGGAATCACGCGCGCGGCGAACAGCAGCTTGCCCGACGAATGGGTCTTGCCCTTGTCGTGATCGAAGAACACGCCCGGCGAACGGTGCATCTGCGAAACGATGACGCGCTCGGTGCCGTTGACGATGAAGGTGCCGTTCATGGTCATGAGCGGAATGTCGCCCATGTAGACGTCCTGCTCCTTGATGTCCTTGACGGAGCGCGCGCCGGTTTCCTCGTCGATATCGAACACGATCAGGCGCAGCGTCACCTTCAGCGGCGCGGCGAAGGTCATGCCGCGCTGGCGGCACTCGTCGACGTCATACTTCGGCGGCTCGAACTCGTAGCGGACGAACTCCAGCATCGAGGTGTTGGAGAAATCCGAGATCGGGAATACCGACCGGAACACCGCCTGCAAGCCCTCGTCGAGCCGCCCGCCCGGCGGCTCGTTGACCATCAGGAACTGATCGTAGGATGCCTTCTGCACCTCGATCAGGTTGGGCATCTCCGCCACTTCCTTGATGTGACCGAAGAACTTGCGAACTCGCTTGCGACCGGTGAACGTCTGCTGCGCCATCTGGGCCTCTCATTGCGCCGCCCGGCAGGGGCGGACCTTCCGGAGCACGGCTGCCGCCGCCTCCAGGTTGAAACGCGACACGTCCAGGACGACAGCCAACGGCGCGGACAACAATCCCACGGCCAAGGCACCGGTCCCTGAAACGCAAAACGACGTGCGAGGCGCTAACGGCGCTTCGCCCGTCCAAACCGGAATATTACGGACCAAAAGCCCGAAATTGCATGTCTCCCAACGGTTTGCGCCGGCGCCCCACTTTTGCGCCGCAAAGCCCACCGTGTTGTCTGCTGCCACCCCGATATGGGCCGGCAATGGTGAAAAATCGAGGGGCATGCCCACAAATTCCCACACGATCCCGTGTGGAACGGCCGCTCCGCCGTTCCGGCGAACGGCCGGGCGCGGGCCCGGCCATCCGTGTCTTCCGCGAGGCGATCTCCGGATCGCTGAACCCGACCCGGAAGTTCCCCGCCTGTAACCGTCGGTTACTTAAGCTCGACCTTGGCGCCAGCCTTTTCGAGCTGGCCCTTGATCTTCTCGGCTTCGTCCTTGGCGACGCCTTCCTTGACCGGCTTCGGCGCGCCCTCGACGAGGTCCTTGGCTTCCTTGAGGCCCAGGCCGGTGATGGCGCGGACTTCCTTGATGACCTCGATCTTCTTGTCGCCGGCGGCGGCCAGAACGACGGTGAACTCGGTCTGCTCCTCAGCAGGCGCCGCAGCGGCACCAGCCGGACCGGCCGCAACCGCGACAGCCGCGGCGGCCGAAACGCCCCACTTCTCTTCGAGCAGCTTCGCCAGTTCAGCGGCTTCGAGCACGGTCAGCGCCGAGAGGTCGTCAACAATCTTCTGTAGATCAGCCATTGATGTGTTCCTTTAACGTATTCAGTTCGAACCAGGTTGGATTTGCGAAGGGCCTCACGCCGCTTCGCTCTTTGAGGCATAGGCCTGAACGACGCGCGCGACCTTGGCCGCGGGCGCGGTCGAGAGCTGAGCGATCTTGGTCGCCGGCGCCACCAGGAGGCCGACCAACTTGCCGCGCAGTTCATCGAGCGACGGCAACGAGGCGAGCGCCTTGACGCCGTCGACATTCAGGACGGTTTTGCCCATCGAGCCGCCAAGGATGACGAACTGTTCGTTCGCCTTGGCAAATTCGACAGCCACCTTCGGCGCCGCCACCGGATCGTTTGAAGTCGCGATCACGGTCGGCCCCTTCAGCAGGGAACCGATGGCAACGACGTCCGTGCCTTCAAGAGCAATTTTGGCGAGACGGTTCTTCGAGACCTTCACCGAGGCGCCCGCCCGCTTCATCTGCTGACGCAGAGTCTGCATTTGAGCCACGGTCAGGCCGGAATAGTGAGCAACGATCGCGACGCTGGTGGTCTTGAAGACCTCGTTCAGCGATTCGACCGCCTCTTTTTTTGCCGCTCGTTCCACAGCAAGCTCTCTCCGGTTGGCGGTCTTCAGCCCTGGATCAATGTCCGAGGCAGGACCGCCGGGTTGCACCCGCCGCCCGCCGGACATGACGTCAAGACACACGGTCTTTCGGCCCACTGGCAGACGACATTGAACAGCCTGCCCTCCCGAACCGGAAACCGGCGCGGGGTGTCGAGGTTCGAACCAAATACGCAGGTTCCGCGAATGCGGAGACTGCTAGATCGGTCGTCACCCGTCTGTGCGGATTGGTCTATTAAGCTCTTGAAGACAAACAGCCTTCGCGGGCACCCGCAGTCTCGGACAGGATTCAGGATACCCGGCACGCCGGGCACCCTTGCACGCACGCCTTCGATCGACGGATGTTCGTTCCCTTCAAGCAATCCAAGCGGATGTCCGGAAAGGAATGATCTCCTAGTCAAGTCGATTTCGGGAATGCGAGCACAGACATGCCAGCGATCGCCAGCACGTCCGGAAGGGGTTCTTTAACGACTCTTTCCGGCGTTGCCAAGCCCTAATTCACCCGGCTTGACTTCACTTGGCCTGGAGCATCGCAAAGGCGGCAAAAGCAAGGGCGGAACAGGTCGCCCTGTCCCGCCCTCTCATTCCTTCACGCCGCTGCGCGGTTACGCCAGCGTGGTGCCCGGCTCGACCTTGACGCCCGGACCCATGGTCGAGGACACCGCGACGCGCTGGATATAGGTGCCCTTGGCGCCGGCGGGCTTGGCCTTCGACACCGCGTCGACCAGCGCCTTGATATTCTCGACCAGTTTCTCCTCCGAGAACGACGCCTTGCCGACGCCGGCCTGGACGATGCCGGCCTTCTCGACGCGGAACTCGACCGAGCCGCCCTTGGCGCCCTTGACCGCGCTAGCGACGTCCATGGTCACCGTGCCGATCTTCGGGTTCGGCATCATGCCGCGCGGGCCGAGCACCTTACCGAGGCGGCCGACCAGCGGCATCATGTCCGGGGTGGCGATACAGCGGTCGAACTCGATCTTGCCGCCCTGCACGATCTCCACCAGGTCTTCCGCGCCGACCACGTCGGCGCCGGCGGCCTTGGCTTCATCGGCCTTGGCGCCGCGCGCGAACACGCCGACGCGCAAGGTGCGGCCGGTGCCGTTCGGCAGCATCACCACGCCGCGGACCATCTGGTCGGCGTGACGCGGATCGACGCCGAGGTTGACCGCGACCTCGATGGTCTCGTCGAACTTCGAGGTGGCGCGCTCCTTGACCAGCTTGATCGCGTCCGCGAGCGGATACAGCTTGGTGCGGTCGATGCCTTCGCGGATTTTCTTGGTACGCTTTCCGATTGCCATGACCGTTACCCCGCGACCTGGAGGCCCATCGAGCGGGCGGAGCCCTCGACCATCTTCATGGCCGCCTCGACGGTATCACAATTGAGATCCTTCATCTTCTTCTCGGCGATCTCGCGCACCTGCGCGCTCGTCACCTTGCCGGCGGAATCGCGGCCGGGGGCCTTGGATCCGGACTGGATCTTGGCGGCCTGCTTGAGGAAGTAGGACATCGGCGGCGTCTTCATCTCGAAGGTGAAGGAGCGGTCCGCATAGATGGTGATCACCACCGGAATCGGGGTGTTCTTTTCTTCCTTCTGGGTCTGCGCGTTGAACGCCTTGCAGAACTCCATGATGTTGAGGCCGCGCTGACCGAGCGCGGGACCGATCGGGGGCGAGGGATTCGCCGCGCCGGCCGGCACCTGAAGTTTCAGGTATCCGGTCACTTTCTTCGCCATGTGTCACTCCTGTTGGTGGTGCGGCTCGAACGGCTGGCGACCGCCCTTACCTCCCACGATGAAGCGAATAGGAAGTAGCGAATAGCGAATAGCCGCCAACCGCTTCTTCTATTCGCAATTCGCTATTCCCTGCTCGCTGCTCAGACCTTCTCGACCTGACCGAACTCCAGTTCGACCGGCGTGGCGCGGCCGAAGATCGACACCGCGACCTTGACCCGCGAGCGGCCCTCGTCGACCTCCTCGACCACGCCCGAGAACGAGGCGAAGGGGCCGTCCGCCACCCGCACGTTCTCGCCGACCTCGAACGACACCGACGCCTTGGGCCGCTCGACGCCCTCCTGCACCTGATGCAGGATGCGCATCGCCTCGGCCTCGGAAATCGGCATCGGCTTGTTTTCGGCGCCGAGGAAACCGGTGACCTTCGGCGTGTTCTTAATCAGATGGAACGCCTCGTCGGTGAGGTTCATCTTGACCAGCACGTAGCCGGGGAAAAACTTGCGCTCCGCGTCGATCTTGCGGCCGCGACGCACCTCGGTGACCTTCTCGGTCGGCACCAGCACCTGCTCGAACAGGTCCTCAAGCCCGCGTTGCTTGGCCTGCTCGCGGATCGATTCCGCGACCTTCTTCTCGAAGTTCGAATAGGCGTGAACGATATACCAGCGCATGCTCATGATTAAGATTCCGCGCGGCTCGTCAGTGGATACCGAGCAAGGTTGTAACGGCAAAACGGATAATCACATCCGCGACGAAAAAGAACAGCGACGCCAGTGCCACCATCACGAACACCATGATAGTGGTCACCACCGTTTCGCGGCGGGTGGGCCAGATGACCTTGGCCGTCTCGCTACGCACCTCTTGCAGGAATTTGAACGGGCTGAAAGCCATCGTCGGTGATCCGCGTCCGCCGTGAAAATGTCAGGAATCCGAACAGCCCTCTTGCGCCCAACCCTCAAGACGAGGATGAGCCGTCAAGTGGGGCTCTGGTTTCGGAAATGAACCGCCGCGCCGGAAATCCGAGGTCGGGCCGGCCGCAGGTGAGGCTTCGTACTGCGGACCGCGCCGGAGGTCAAGCGACCAGCGGCCGTGGGCCAGAGCCATTTCCGTTCCGGTGGAATGGGAACGGGGCTCCGCCGTGTTATTTGACGCGTCTTCCTCACGCGAAGCGCCACCCACATCGCCGGGAAAACGCTATGGCCGACCCGCGCGCCCGGCGCGCCCATGCCGGACTATCCGGGGCCGGCTTCCTGGGAACCGGGACGGTCGCGACCGCCGCCGCGGCGGCGACCGCGTCGCCGGGCGTCAAAGCTGGGGAATCACCTGCGCCCATACCGCGATCATGCCGACGAACAGCGTCAGCGACGCCAGCGCGGCGGCTTCTTCAACGAACACTTTCAGCATCATCGCCTCCCATGAACATATGCAGAACATTGTTCTTTGTTTGTTCACAAGAGTCAAGAGCCGTCCGGTGCAACGGCGAAAGCCGTTAACGAAAGATTGATCCGGCCCCACCGGCGGAACATCCGGGCGAAATGCCGGACAAGGCGGAACCGATCGGCGCGAACGTGAATTGACCTGTAACCCAAATAGCGGTTTGGCTAGGCGCGAACACGAATCGCGGCCGCGACGCGGCCAATAGCGGAGGCAGAAATGCGATCGGCAATTTTGGCGGCCCTGGTCCTGGGTGCCGCAGCGGCTCTTTCAAGCGCCCCGGCGCAGGCCGGCGGACGGGCTTTCTGCATGAAAGGCCAGGGCATCGATATGGTGCTCGGCGACTGCAGCTTCGACACCTATCAGCAGTGCCTGGCGACGGCGTCCGGACGGCTGAACTACTGCGACGCCAATCCGTTCTACCAAGGACGCGGCGCGCTGGCGGAGCCGCGCCACCCTCGCCGGCGTCATCGCCATACCTACTAACTTCTGACCCGTGCGGAACGACGGTCGCGCGATCGTGGCGCGACCGGGCGTCAGTCGCGTTCGACGATCCGGCCGCCCTCCAGCGAGACGCGGCGGTCCATGCGGGCAGCCAGATCCATGTTGTGAGTCGCGATCAGCATCGCGACCCCCGTCGCCCGCACCAGTTGCATCAGCGCCTGGAACACATGATCGGCGGTGTGAGGATCGAGATTGCCGGTCGGCTCGTCGGCGAACAGCACGCGCGGCGCGTTGGCCACCGCGCGCGCGATCGCGACCCGCTGCTGCTCGCCGCCGGACAACTCGGCCGGGCGGTGCGTCACCCGCTCCTCCAGTCCGAGATAGGCCAGCAGCTCGCGTGAGCGGGCGGCCGCCTCGCTCCGTTTCAGGCCGCGGATCATCTGCGGCATCATCACGTTCTCAAGCGCGGTGAATTCCGGCAGCAGCCGGTGCGACTGGTAGACGAAGCCGACATCGGTGCGGCGGATCTGCGTGCGCTCGGCGTCCGACAGGCCGGAGGTGGCGAGGCCGCCGACGAACACCTCGCCGTCGTCGGGGTGTTCCAGCAAGCCGGCGATATGCAATAGCGTGGATTTGCCGGAGCCGGACGGCGCCACCAGCGCCACCGACTGCCCGGCCCACAGCGCCAGTACCGCGCCCTCAAGAATGGTCAGGGTGGTTTCGCCCTGATGATACTGCCGGCGGATGTCTTGCAGATAGACGACCGGGACCTCCTTGTCGTTTTCGCCCAAGTCGTTTGCGTCCAAGTCGTTCGCGTCCATGGCCGTCATCATTCGTACCGCAGGGCTTCGACGGGATCGAGGCGCGCCGCCCGCCACGACGGATAGAGCGTCGCCAGGAATGACAGCGTCAACGCCATCACCACCACCGCGACGGTTTCGCCGACGTCGATTTCCGCCGGCAGCCGCGACAGGAAATACAGTTCCGGCGAGAACAGTTCGGTGTTGGTCAGCCACGACAGGAACTGCCGGATGCTTTCGATATTGAGGCAGACCACCAGCCCGACAACGAGCCCAGTCAGCGTGCCGACCACGCCGATCGCGGCGCCCGTAATCAGGAACACCCGCATGATCGCGCCCTGCGAGGCGCCCATGGTGCGCAGGATGGCGATGTCGCCGCCCTTGTCCTTCACCAGCATAATCAGGCCCGAGATGATGTTGAGCGCGGCCACCAGCACGATCAGGGTCAGGATCAGGAACATGACGTTGCGCTCGACCTGGAGCGCGTTGAAGAACGTCGCGTTGCGCTGCCGCCAGTCCACCAGATAGATCGGCCGGCCGGCCGCTTCGGTCACCGCCTTGCGGTACTGGTCGATGCGGTCGGGATTGACGGTGTAGATCTCGATCGCGGTGACGTCGTTGGGGCGGTTGAAATACGCCTGCGCCTCCGCAAGCGGCATGAACACCATCGTCGCGTCGTATTCCGACATGCCGATCTCGAACACCGCCGCGACCCGATAGGGTTTGATGCGCGGCATTGTGCCGATTGGCGTCACCGCGCCGCGCGGCGCGACCAGCGTGATGTTGTCGCCGGCATGGATCGAAAGCTGATCGGCGAGACGGCGGCCGATGGCCACCCCCTGCCCCTCGTCGAAGCCTTCCAGCGAGCCTTGCTTGATGTTCTTGGCAATCGACGTGATGTTGTCGAGATCGGCCGAGCGAATGCCGCGCACCAGCACGCCCGACGCATTGAACGGCGACGACGCCAGCGCCTGGCCATCGACCACCGGCGCGGCGAGGCGGACGCCGGGAACCTTGTTGACGCGGTCCGCCACCGCCTGCCAGTCGGTCAGCGGGCTTTCCAGCGGCTGGATCAGCAGATGGCCGTTGAGGCCGAGAATCTTGCCGAGCAGTTCGGCGCGAAACCCGTTCATCACCGCCATGACGATGATGAGGGTGGCGACGCCGAGCATGATGCCGAGAAACGAGAAGCCGGCGATCACCGAGATGAAGCCCTCCTTGCGGCGCGCCCGCAGATAGCGCGTCGACAGCATCCATTCGAACGGCGCGAAGGGTCGGGTCCGGACTGGCTCGCTCATGACATCACCCATCGCTCGAATGTCCCACGATTCGGACCGGTCGCGGCCGCGTCGTGGATCGATAACCGGCAGTGGGCGGTGGAAAAGCCATCACGATGTCAGGCGCGCCACGGCATCCGCGAGGCTGAGAAGCTCGCGTTCGCCGCTAGAGCGCCGCTTCAGTTCGACCTTGCCCTCCGCGAGGCCGCGCGGGCCGACCATCACCTGCCACGGAATACCGATCAGGTCGGCGGTGGCGAACTTGCCGCCGGGGCGCTGGTCGGTGTCGTCATAAAGCACGTCGACGCCCTTGGCGGCGAGGTCGCGATAGAGCCGCTCGCAGGCCGCGTCGGTGTCGCTTCCGCCCTGCTTGAGATTGAGCAGCGCGACGCTGAACGGCGCCACCGCGTCCGGCCACTTGATGCCGGCGTCGTCGTGGCACGCCTCGATGATGGCGCCCACGAGGCGCGACACGCCGACGCCATAGGAGCCGCCGTGGATCGGCGTCTCGGCGCCGTCGGGACCGGCGACCAGCGCCTTCATCGATTCCGAATACTTGGTGCCGAAGTAGAAGATCTGCCCGACCTCGATGCCGCGCGTGTTGACGCGGCGCGCTTCCGGCACCTCGCGCTCGAAGCGCGCGGCGTCGTGCACGTCCTCGGTCGCGGCGTAGAGCGAGGTCCACTGCTTGATGATCGGCGCGAGATCGCCGTCGTAATCGGTGTCGGCGCCCGGCACCGGCAGGTCGAGCACATCGCGGTCGCAAAACACGCCGGACTCGCCGGTCTCCGCCAGCACGATGAATTCGTGGCTGAGATCGCCGCCGATCGGCCCGGTCTCGGCGCGCATCGGGATCGCCTGCAACCCCATGCGCGCGAAAGTGCGCAGGTAGGCGACAAACATCTTGTTGTAGGATTTTCGCGCGCCGGCTTCGTCGAGGTCGAACGAATAGGCGTCCTTCATCAGGAACTCGCGACCGCGCATCACGCCGAAGCGCGGGCGCTGTTCGTCGCGGAACTTCCACTGGATATGATAGAGGTTGAGCGGCAGGTTCTTGTACGACTTGACGTAGCTGCGGAAGATCTCGGTAATCATTTCCTCGTTGGTCGGCCCATACAGCAGTTCGCGCTTGTGACGGTCGGCGAGCCGCAGCATCTCGGGGCCATAGGCGTCGTAGCGGCCGCTTTCGCGCCACAGGTCGGCGAGTTGCAGGGTCGGCATCAACAGTTCGATGGCGCCGGCGCGATCCTGCTCCTCGCGGACGATCTGCTCGATTTTCTTCAGCACCCGAAAGCCCAGCGGCAGCCAGGCATAGATGCCGGCCGCCTCCTGCCGCAACATGCCGGCGCGCAGCATCAAGCGGTGCGAGACGATCTCCGCCTCCTTCGGGTTTTCCTTCAGGATCGGCAAAAAGAACCGCGACAGTCGCATGGGCACGCTCGGGAATCAGTTGGCAACGGGAATTGACGCAGAGAAAGCGGATCAAGCGGCAAAACACAAGGGTGGAGCAGCGGAGCCCCGCGAAAACGGCGGAATTCCGGCCGCTTTCGCCGCCGGAACCGCAACGGCCCCGCCGCAGCCATCGCGCCGCCGCGCTTCAAGGGCTCCTGGCCTTGAGCCGGACGGCCGGCGCCGGCGCGTGCAGCTTGTCCGCGCCCTGGCCCGTCGCCGGAATCTCTGTCCAGCGGCCGACGCCCTGCTCGCATTCCTGCACGGTCGGGAAATACAGCGTCTGCCCCGCCTTGTCGGGCAAGCGCACGATCAGGCCGAACGTATCGTAAAGGTTGTCCGGCAACGGTCCGCCACGCCATTCCACCTCGTCGACGACTTCGGCGACGGATTTGCCATGCGGTCCCCGCGCCGGCGCATCGAGCTTTCGGGTTTTGATTTCGACCTTCCACCCCGGCTTCATCTGCGGCTTTGCCGAAAGAATGCCGTCCGGCAACTTGACGCGCAGCGCCTTGGTGGCGTTGCCTTCGCAGCCGTGCGGCACCGTGAACGTGAGAAGCGCGTAGCTATCCGCCGCCGCGTCGGCCGGTTGTAGGGTGACGTGCGCGGCTGCGGGAGCGACCCATCCCGCCATCGCCAGCGCCGCGCCAGCCATGGCGAGGAAGCTCGGCCGAAGCGCCCTCCTCATTTGGTCCCGCCATGCGGCGCGGGAGCGGCGTCCTGTTTCATCATCATCATCGCGCCGCCGTGCGCGCCCGGCGCGCCGGCACCGATCCCCTGCACGCTGAGCGAAATCGCCACCTCGCCCGCCTTCTCGAACCGCAAGGTCACCGGCACCGACTCACCTTGCTTGAACGGCTGTTTCAGATCGATCAGCATCAGGTGATAGCCGCCCGGCGCCAGCTTCACGGTCTTGCCCGGCGCGATGGTAAGTCCGCCCGCGACCGGGTGCATCTTCATCACGCCGTCGCTGAGGCTCATTTCGTGAATCTCGAACCGGGCCGCGGCGGGCGTCGCGCCGCCGATCAGGCGATCCGCCGTCTTGCCCTTGTTCTCGATGGTCAGATAGCCGCCGCCGACCTTGGCGCCGCCCGGCGTCGCGCGGGTCCAGGCCTGCGAGATCGCCAGATCGCCGGCCTTGACCGTCGCGCCCTGATCCTGCGCCCACGCGCTCCCACCGAGCGCGATGGTCAGTGCGAGCGCCCCACCCAGCAGGCCGCGCCGTGTCGAAATATGCTGCATGACTTTTCTCCTCGAAATCAGTCGGAACCGTCGGTGTGGATCAGTGTCATATCGGTTCACCACCGCACCTTGAAGCCCGCATAAACGGCGCGGCCCGTTCCCGGTTCAAACAACGGTGATGTGGCGGTGGCCCGATCGATGATCGAGGCCGAGGCGATATAGGCCTTATTGGCGAGATTACGCGCCTCGACATAGGCCGAATAACGGCCGCCGTCGTCGAAACCCGCCTTCAGCCCGTAGATCGCATAGCCGTCCGTGCTCAGCGTGTTGGCGCTGTCGGCGTAGTAGCCTCGCGGCACCCATTCCAGATTGGGGCCGATATAGAACCCGCTCGGGTGCTTGTAGAGCACCTCGGCGCGGACGAAGTGTCGCGGCGCGCCGGGCAGCAGGTTGTTGCCGAAGGTCGCGTCGTTGTCGAAGCGGAAATCGCTGTAGGTGTAAGCGAGATTCAGCCACAGCCGGTCAGCGTCATCATCGCGCGTGAAAATGTTCTTGAATAGCGCGACGCCCAGTCCCGCCTCGATGCCCTGATGCACGGTGCGGTCGGCGTTGGTGACGTTGCAGTTGCCGAACGCACTGTAAAGGCACAACAGTTCGTCCCGGATCTCGGCGCGGTACGCCGTCAGTTCCCACTTCAGATCGG
This sequence comes from Xanthobacteraceae bacterium, assembly GCA_023954195.1. Lineage (GTDB taxonomy): Bacteria > Pseudomonadota > Alphaproteobacteria > Rhizobiales > Xanthobacteraceae > 62-47. The sequence continues at coordinate 726,213 of JAMLIK010000002.1, read as the reverse complement.
GACGCTGGCCACGGGTGCCGATCTCGTAGGTGGTGGCGCGTTGCGGCCGGATGCTGGTGAACGGTATCGTCGGAATGCCGGGGCCGTTGGCGCTCTCGCCGAAGCTCGGCACCTCGGCGCTGCGCGAGACGTTCGCATAAGCCTGCCAGGTCGGATCGATCTGCCACAACAGCCCGCCTTTGGGGCTCCACAGGTCGAACGCCGTCGATCCCGACTGGTCGCCGTCGGCAAGGAAGCGATCCTTGCGCACGCGCGTCGCGTGGAGGAATTGCGTGCCGGCCACCACCGCGACGTCGGGCAGAAAGTAGAAGGAATCCTGAACATAGAGCGAGGTGTTGGTCGAACTGTCGATCGACGACGACAGCAGCGCGCCCTTCTGGCCGCCGAGGTTCTGATACTGCTTGTTGTCGATCCGCCCGTTGAGCAGGTTGATGCCCGCGACCAGGCGGTTGCGGAAGCCGCCGATCACGCGCTCGTCGGTGACACGCGCGAAGCCGCCATAGTCCTGATAGCGGTAGTCCAGCCACTGGTAGATCGGGTGCATCAGGTGCCGGTCGATGCCAAACGCGCCGAATTCCACCGTGCCGTGGTCGAGCCGGATCGTCGTCTTGTTGGCGAGACGAACGGTATCGATGTTGCGCTGCTGGTCGAGCGCGACATTGGCCGGCGCCGCCGCGGTCGGCGTGGTCAGCGCGGAATCCTTGCTCACCGTGCCCGGAATCCGCTGCCGCACCTCGTTGGCGTTGAGATAGAACCGCGTCTCGACATCCGGCGAGAACCGGTAGCCGACATTGCCGCTGACACGGGTGGCATGGCCGAAGGAGTGATCGCGAAAACCGTCGGAGCCTTGCGTCGAGGCGGTGATGAAACCGTCCCACGGCCCGTTGGCGCCGCCCGCCATGGCCTGGAGCCGCCAGAAGCCGAACGCGCCGATGTCGGCGCTGGCGCCGTTGATGAACGGGTCGCGGCCGGACGGCGTCACGAAATTGATCGCGCCGCCGAGCGAATTGGCCCCGAGGCGCAGCGCGTTGCCGCCCCGGAACACCTCGACATATTTGTAGGCGGTCGGATCGATCTCCTGAAAGTCGCCGTAGCCGTCGGCGGTGTTGATCGGGATGCCGTCCATATACAATTGCACGCCGCGCAGGTGAAAGTTGCGCGACAGGCCCGAGCCGCGGATCGACAGCCGCGTGTCGTCGCCCCATTTCGGCTGCGCGAACACGCCGGGCACGAAGTCCAGCACGTCCTTGACGGTGCTGGCGACGGTCGCGTTCTTGTAGACGTCCGCCGTCACCAGCGCGACTCCGCCCGGCGTATGCTGGATCTCGCGCAGCGCCTGCTGGGCGGTGGCGACCGTGAGCGCGCCCGGCATTGCCGGGACGACGACACGGGCCGGGACTCGAGCCGGCGTCGATGCGGCAGCGGCCGGCGCAACGCGGGCGACGCCATGCGTGGTCCGGGCGCGCGGCGCGGGTTTGCGCGCCGTGACGGTGACCGTCGGCAGCGTGTCCTCGATCTGTCCTTGGGCGATGGCGATGTGAGTCTGCGCGATGATGGCGGCCGCCGCCAGCGCGCCGCACGGCACGCGTCGGCCGCCCCAGGCGGAATAACGGGTCATGACAATTTCCTGAACCGGCCACAGCCGGTACGTTCACGGATCAACCAAGACGCCGCCTAGCAAGACGCGGCGCTCGCGAGGTCGCTCGATCAGGAAACCACAGGAGGGGCCCGCGCCCGCGCGTGGGCATGGACCACCCAGGTCCGGGCGGCGGGGCCGGGATTGCGCCAGACGACGGCGCTGGCATCGCGTTGCAACTTGACGAAGGAGGCTTGCGGGTCGGGCGCGGGCGTCGCCGCCTGCGCCACGCAGCACAGCGTGCAGCAGGCATCGGCGGTCTGGTGCGGATCGGCCTGGCCGGCGTCGCCGGCCGCGTCGGGAGCGCCGGAGCAAATACCGGCGAGGTGCAGCGGGTCCGAAACGTCGGTGCCAAAGGCCCATGATGCGCCGACGGGCGCCAAAATCTGCACCAGCATCGCAAGCAGGACGATTGGAAGAAATCTTCCCAGCCGCCGTTGCATGATCGCACCACCTTTCCCTTTGTCAGCTAACACGCACGGGTCGGCGAGTCGAGGTCGCTCGCCTCGGCGGGACGGTCCGAACATCAGGAAAAGCGGGGCAATTTGCGCCGTCGCAAATTCGGCGGCGGCCACCGCCGCGACCAGACGCCAGCCGCCCTGCCCGCGCCGTGCGATCGCGGGTGCGTCCCGCGGGGAATGTCGCGATCCCGCACAATGATAAAGTTTAATATTTCGGCGAGTGACAAGACCGCGCGGATCGGCTATCCATTTTTGCACTTCAGGTAATCTGACAGCGATTGCCTGGTGGTCCAAGTCTCGGGAGGAGCCCCGGCGCGCTGAAGCGGCGCCACCCCGGCAAATCAACCATAAATCTTGATATTTCGGGGATAATTAAGGGTCGACACAATTTTCCGAGCAGGGCTTGTCCCTGCTCTTTTTTTGCGACGCTCACGCTGCGTTCCGCGATCCCCCGCGGTCGCGAGAATGCCATCTCCCGCGACGCCGCCACCGTCCGATCTCAGTCCAGTTTCAGGTGCATCCCGGACATGCCCATCAGATCGGCGAGCCGGCCGACGTTCAGATAGCCTTGATGGTAGCACACCATGGCCACCGCGAAGATGACCGCCGACAGGATCGTGGTCCAGATCAGCTTGCGCGCCATCAGCGTCCGCACCGGGGCTCCGGGGTCGGTGCCCCTGACGGTTTCTTCGGTCTCGTGCTGGCTGCGGACGCCGAACGGCAAGGTGAGGAACAACACCACCCACCACAGCACGAAATAGATCGCGAGGACCGACGAGACGGTATAGGCCATGGCGCTTAAGCCTGCTCGATCTCGACCAGCGCGCCGGAAAAATCCTTCGGATGCAGGAACAGCACCGGCTTGCCGTGCGCGCCGATCTTCGGCTCGCCGTCGCCGAGCACCCGCGCGCCTTCCTTGACGAGGGTGTCGCGCGCCGCCAGGATATCCGGCACCTCGTAGCAGATATGGTGAATGCCGCCGTCGGCGTTGCGCTCGACGAATTTCGCGATCGGCGAGTTGTCGCCGAGCGGCTGGATGAACTCGATCTTGGTGTTCGGCAGGGTCGCGAACACGGTAATCACGCCGTGCTCCGGCAGCGGCACCGCCTCCGAGATCGTGGCGCCGAACGCGGAGCCGTAAATCCGCGCGGCCTTCTCCGCGTCCTTGACGGCGATCGCGACATGATTGAGCCGGCCCAACATATTTATTCTCCCATCTGTCTTCGTCACTGCGAGGAGCGTCAGCGACGAAGCAATCCAGTCTTCCCCTGAGGCTCTGGATTGCTTCGCTTCGCTCGCAATGACGAAGAAATGACGATCCAACCTCACTTCATTCGAATCAAACCACCAGAACGTGAACGACACAGAGCGGCTTCTTGCCCCATTGCTCGGATAGCGCCGAGCGCACCGCGCGGCGCACCGATTCCGCCAGCGCGTCGGGGTCGCGCCGCCGCGTCCGCGGCAGCGTTTCGACGGTCGAGAGTATCGCGTCGAAAGCGATATCGTCGAGCAGTTCGCCCGCCGCGTTTTTCTCCGGAATGCCGATCAGTTCGATCTCCGGATCGTCCGCCAGTTCGCCGGCCTCGGTGATGGCGATGGCGACGAAGGCGCCGCCGGCGAATCCCATCTTGCGCCGCTCGGCCACGGCGCGCGACTTCGCGCTCTCCAAGAGCCAGCCGTCCTTGTAGAGCTTGCCCGAGGGCACCTCGCCCACGATCGACGACTCGCCCGGCGCGAGCCGGACCTGATCGCCGTTCTTGCAGACCAGCACCTTCGGCACCCCGAGGGTTCGCGCCAGCCCGGCGTGTTCCGACAGGTGCAGCGGCTCGCCATGGACCGGGATCAGCAGGTGCGGCCGCACCCACGATATCATGTCGCGCAATTCGTCGCGGCGCGGATGACCCGAGACGTGGACCAGCTCGGTGCGGTCGGTAATCACCTCGATGCCCTGCGTAATCAGGCCGTTGATGACGGCGCCGACCGCCTTCTCGTTGCCGGGAATGGTGCGCGAGGAGAAAATGACGGTGTCGCCCCGGTTCAGCGTCACTTGCGGATGATCGTCGCGGGCGATGCGCGCCAGCGCGGCGCGCGGCTCGCCCTGGCTGCCGGTGCACAGCGCCAGCACCTTGTCCGCCGGGAAATGCCCGTAATACTGATCGCTGCGAAAATTCTGCACGCCGTTGAGATGTCCGGTTTCGCGCGCCACCTGCACCACGCGCTGCATGGCGCGGCCAACCACCACCACCTCGCGCCCCGCCGCGCGGGCGGCGTCCGCCACCGCGCGAATCCGCGCGACGTTGGAGGCAAACGTCGTTACCGCGACGCGGCCGCGCGCCGCCTTCACCAGTTTCGCCAGCGTCGCCGCGACCTCGGCTTCCGACGGCGAGCGTCCCTCGCGCACCGCGTTGGTCGAGTCCCCGATCAGCGCCAGCACGCCCTCGTCGCCGAGTTCGCGCAAGCGGCGCTCGTCGGTCGGCAATCCTACGATCGGCGTCGGGTCGATCTTCCAGTCGCCGGTGTGCAGCACCAGGCCGGCGGAGGTGCGGATGCCGAGGGCGTGCGATTCCGGAATCGAATGCGCCACCGGGATGAACTCGACGTTGAACGGCCCGACATCGATGCGCGAACCCGACTCCACCACGGTCACCGGGATTTTCGGCGCGCCGCGCTCCGCCGCGCATTTGGCCTCGAACAGCGTGGCCGAGAATTTCGTGGCGTAGATCGGACATTTGAGTTTCGGCCACAGATCGATGATGGCGCCGAAGTGATCCTCGTGGGCGTGGGTGAGCACCAGCCCCACGAGGTTCTTGCGTTCCTTTTCGAGAAACGTCACGTCGGGCATCACCAGATCGATGCCGGGCAGATGGTCCTCGTCGCCGAACGACACGCCGAGATCGACCGCGAGAAAACTTCGCTGCTGGCGGTTGCCGAGGCCGTAGACCGACAAGTTCATGCCGATCTCGCCGACGCCGCCGAGCGGAGTGAAAGTCAGTTCGTCGGGCCGCGCCATTACTTGCTTCCTGTCGACGCGACGGCGCCGAAATAGACGTCGCCCGCGGCGATGGCTTCGCGACGCCCGGACGGCGCCGCGATCACCATGCAGCCGGCCGCGTCGAGGGTTTCGAATGTCCCCGCGACGGTCGACGATCCGGACTGGATCGACACCGGCCCGCCGATCCCCGCCGCGCGCTCCAGCCAGAGACGGCGGATCTCATCGAAGCCGCGCCCATTATTCCAGATGCCGAAACACTCCGCCCAGGCATCCGACAGCGCGGCGAACAGATCCTCCGCGCCGATATCGACGCCGAGCGCGCGCAGCGAGGTGGCGGGATGGGGGGTGCCTTCGGGGGCCGCGACGACATTGGTGCCGATGCCGACCACCACCGCGAGCCCGCCGCCGGTCAGCGCTTCCGCTTCCAGCAAAATGCCGGACAGCTTGTGCTTGTTGCCGAGCACGTCGTTCGGCCATTTCAGCGTATAGTCGACGCGGGCGCCGCCGCGCGCGGCGGCTTCAAAGCTCACCTCGCGCAAGGCGCGCTCCAGCGCCACGCCCGCGGCGAAGCCGAGCGTCGCCGCGACCGACGGCGCGGCGTCGATCACTTCAAGCACGCTGCTGGCCAGATTGCCGCGCGGCGCGATCCAGGCGCGGGAGCGCCGGCCGCGCCCGGCCGTTTGCTCGGTGGTGACGAACCATGTCGAGCGCCGCGCGCCGCCGCGCACTGCCGCCAGCGCCTCGGCATTGGTCGATCCGATCGCGTCATACGCCATCAATCCATAGTCCGCCGCCAGTGCCCGCGGACCGAGCGCCAGCGCCATCAGAACAGCGACTTCGCGGCGGCGGTAGCCGCGCCGACCAGCGGGCCGGGATAGACGAAGAACAGCATGTTGAACAGCGCCGAAACCACCACCACGGTCCCCAGTTCGACCCGGACGGCGTCGGTCGCGCCGGCCTCCTCGTCGACATACATCACCTTGATGACGTTGAGGTAGTAGAACGCGCCGACCACGCTCAGCAGCACGCCGATCACCGCCAGGGCGAACATGCCGGCCTTGATCGCCGCCATGAAGACATAGAACTTGGCGAAGAAGCCGGCCAGCGGCGGAATGCCGGCCAGCGAGAACAGCAGCATCGCGGTGAGGAACGCCAGCACCGGATGGCTACGCGACAGCCCGGCGAAGTCGCTGATCTGCTCCATCGCCCGGCCGTCGCGCTGCATCGCCAGGATCAGCGTGAACACGCCGAACGTCATCACCGTGTAGATGACGAGATAGAGCACCACGCCCTGCACGCCCTCGGGCGTTCCCGGCGCAAGCCCGACCAGCGCGAAGCCCATGTGCCCGATCGACGAATATGCCATCATGCGCTTGATGTTGCGCTGGCCGATGGCGCCGAAGGAGCCGACCGCCATCGAGGCGATCGCGACGAAAACGACGATCTGCTGCCATTCGGGCACGAGGTTCGGAAACGCCGTGAGCAGCACGCGCACGAACACCGCGAAGGCCGCGACCTTGGGCGACGACGAGAAGAAGGCGGTGATCGGGGTCGGCGCGCCCTCGTAGACGTCGGGCGTCCACATATGGAACGGCACCGCCGAGACCTTGAAGCACAGGCCCACCAGCAGGAAGACGATGCCGAACATCAGGCCCGTGCCGCCGCTCTTGGCGGCGGCGGCGATGCCTTCGAAACTGACCGTGCCGGTGAAGCCGTAGATCAGCGACATGCCGTAGAGCATCATGCCGGAGGCGAGCGCGCCGAGCACGAAATACTTCAGGCCGGCCTCGGTGGACTTGACCTCGTCACGGTGAGAGGCGGCCATGACATAGAGCGACAGGCTCATCAGTTCGAGGCCGAGATAGAGCATGATGAGATCGCCGGCCGACACCAGCAGCATCATGCCGACGGTCGAGACCAGGATCAGGATCGCATACTCGAAGATGCGGCGCGGACGCTCCGACATGACGCCGTAGGAAATCAGCAGCGTCGCGGCCGAGCCCACCAGCACAACGATCTTCAGGAAGCGCGCATAGCCGTCGACGATGAAGCTGCCGCCGAACGTCGTGAGCTTTCCGGCCGGCAGCCAGCATTGCACCACGCCGGTGACGATCAGCAGCGCGATCGCAAGCGTCATCACCAGGAACGTCGAACGCTCGCCGCGAAACGCGCCGACCATCAGGAGCGCCATCGCGCCGACGGCGAGCACGATCTCCGGCAGCACGGGAAGCAGCGAATATCCGGCGGGAGTGAAATTCATGGGATAGGGTCCTGACCTGCCGTCTTCATTGCATCAGCGCGGCTGCCTTCATGGCAGTGATCGCGTGGCTGTAATTGGTGACGAGTTGCTGCACCGACGCCGCCGAGAAATCCAGCAGCGGCTTCGGATAGAACCCGAACAGAATGGTGAGAACCAGAAGCGGCGCCAGCGTCACCACCTCGCGCAACGTCAGGTCCTTGATGGTGGCGAGCGAAGGCTTCACCAGCGCGCCGAACACGATCTTGCGATACAGCCACAGCGCATAGGCCGCCGACAGGATGACGCCGAGGGTGGCGAAGAACGCGGTCGGGATCGAGACCTTGAAGGTGCCGATCAGCGTCAGGAACTCACCGACGAAGCCCGATGTGCCCGGCAGGCCGACATTGGCCATGGTGAACACCAGGAACACAAAAGCGTAAAGCGGCATGCGGTTGACGACGCCGCCATAGGCGGCGATCTCGCGGGTGTGCATGCGGTCGTAAACCACGCCGACGCAGAGGAACAGCGCGCCCGAGACCAGACCGTGCGACACCATCTGGAACACGCCGCCGGCGACGCCCTGCATGGTGCCGGCGAAGATGCCCATGGTGACGAAGCCCATATGCGCCACCGACGAATAGGCGATCAACTTCTTCATGTCCTCCTGCATCAAGGCCACCAGCGAGGTGTAGACGATGGCGATGGCGGACAGCGTGAACACCAGCGGCGCGAAATCATGCGACGCCAGCGGGAACATCGGCAGCGAAAAGCGCAGGAAGCCGTAGCCGCCCATTTTCAGCAGGATCGCGGCGAGGATCACAGAGCCCGCGGTCGGGGCCTCGACGTGGGCGTCCGGCAGCCAGGTGTGCACCGGCCACATCGGCATCTTCACCGCGAACGAGGCGAAGAACGCCAGCCACGCCCAGGTCTGCAAGTTGCGCGGCACGGCGGTGGTCATCAGGGTCGGGATGTCGGTGGTGCCGGCGTTCCAGTACAGCGCCATGATCGCCAGCAGCATCAGGACCGAGCCGAGCAGCGTGTAGAGGAAGAACTTGAACGTCGCATAGACCCGGCGCGGGCCGCCCCAGACGCCGATGATGAGGAACATCGGGATCAGGCCGCCCTCGAAGAACACATAGAACAGCAAGAGATCGAGCGCCGCGAAGGTGCCGACCATCAGCGATTCCAGGATCAGGAACGCCATCATATAGGCCGCGACGCGCCGGGTGACCGACTTCCAGCTCGCGATGATGCATAGCGGCAGCAGCGCGGTGGTGAGAATGACGAACGGCAGCGAGATGCCGTCGACGCCCATCTTGTAGGCGTTGGTCGCGGTCAGCCAGCGGCCCTCCTCGACGAACTGGAATCCCGCCTGGGTCGGATCGAACCGCGCCACCAGGATCAGCGAGATCGCGAAGGTAATCAGCGTCGTCCACAACGCGATCCAGCGCGCGTTGCGGGCGGCCGCCTCGTCGCCGCCACGCGCCATCAGCCAGATCAGCAGCGCGCCGACCGCGGGAAGGAAGGTAATGACCGAAAGAATGGGCCACGTCATCATTTATTGGCCCCCGAGCCCGAGCATGAACCAGGTGATCAGACCGGCCACGCCGATCAGCATCACGAAGGCATAGTGATAAAGATACCCGGTCTGAACCCGGACGACGCCGCGGGTGACGTCGAGCACCCGGCCCGCGACCCCGTTGGGGCCGAGGCCGTCGATGACGGCGCCGTCGCCCTTTTTCCATAGCGTGGTGCCGAGCCATTTCGTCGGGCGCACGAAGATGATCTCGTAAAGCTCGTCGAAATACCACTTGTTGAGCAGGAAGCGGTACAGCGCCCGATGCTGGCTGGCGAGTTCGCCCGGCAGATATGGCCGGCGGATGTAGAACATCCAGGCCACGAACAGGCCGATCGCCATCATCACCGTCGGCAGATAGGCGATCGTCGCCGGGATGTGATGCATTTCCTCAAGAATGTGCGGATGCATCTTCAGCGAGGCGCGGAAGAACTCGTCGACTCCATGGCCGGCGAACAGGTCCTTGAACGGCAGGCCGGCCAGCAGCGAACCTGCCGCCAGCACGCCGAGCGGCACCAGCATCCACAGCGGCGCCTCGTGCGCGGCCTCGTAGTGGTGTTGGTCATGCGGCTTGCCATGGAAGGTCTTGAAGATCAGACGCCATGAATAGAACGAGGTCAGGCACGCCGCCACCACCGTCATCAGGAAGCCGTAGAACGCGAACGGGTTCTGCGAGACGAACGCCGACTCGATGATGGCGTCCTTGGAGAAGTAGCCGGCGGTGAGCGGGAATCCGGTCAGCGCCAGGGTGCCGATCACCATCATGAAATAGGTGAACGGGATCTTGTCCTTCAGGCCGCCCATGTGGCGGATGTCCTGCTCGTGGTGCATCGCGTAGATCACCGAGCCCGACCCCAGGAACAACAGCGCCTTGAAGAAGGCGTGGGTGAACAGGTGGAACATGCCGACCGAATAGGCGCCCGCGCCCATCGCCACGAACATGTAGCCGAGCTGCGAACAGGTCGAATAGGCGACGATGCGCTTGATGTCGTTCTGCACCAGCCCGACGGTGGCGGCGAAGAATGCCGTGGTGCCGCCGATCAGCATCACGAAGGCTTGTGCGTTCGGGGCCAGTTCGAACAGCGGCGACAGCCGCGCCACCATGAACACGCCGGCGGTGACCATGGTCGCGGCGTGGATCAGCGCCGACACCGGGGTCGGGCCTTCCATCGCGTCCGGCAGCCAGGTGTGCAGCAGAAACTGCGCCGACTTGCCCATCGCGCCCATGAACAGCAGCAGGCAGGTGATGGTCAGCGCGTCGACCTGCCAGCCGAGGAAGTTGATGGTCTTGCCGGCGAGGCCCGGGGCGGCGGCGAAGATGACGTCGAAGTCGGTCGAGCCGATCAGCATGAACACCGCGAAGATGCCCAGCGAAAAGCCGAAGTCGCCGACGCGGTTGACGACGAACGCCTTGATCGCGGCGGCGTTGGCCGACGGCTTCTGATACCAGAAACCGATCAGCAGATAGCTCGCGAGGCCCACGCCTTCCCAGCCGAAGAACAATTGCACCAGATTGTCGGAGGTCACCAGCATCAGCATGGCGAAGGTGAACAGCGACAGATAGGCGAAGAAACGCGGCCGGTGCGGATCCTCGTCCATGTAGCCGACCGAATACAGGTGGACCAGCGAGGACACCGTGGTCACCACCACCAGCATCACGGCCGTCAGCGTATCGACGCGCAGCGACCACGCCACTTGAAGGTCGCCGGAATTGATCCACGGCAGCACATGGATCAGCACATCCTGCTTGAAGAAGCCGACATTGACGAAGGTGATCCAAGACAGCGCGGCGGAAACGAACAACAGAGCCGTGGTGATGAGTTCGGCCGCGCCGGTGCCCGCGGCCGGCGGCTCGGCCGGCGCGTGGTGGTCGTCGTGGCCGTGATCGGCATGGGCGTGGGAGGCGTGCGCGTGATCGCCGTGGCCATCATGGCGATGCGCGTGCTCGACGGTGTCGCCGCTCGGATGGCGGGCATGAGCGCCGGCAAGCGCGATCAGGCCGGCGAGAATGGCGCCGAGCAGCGGCAGGAAGACAATCGCCTGAATCATGCTTCAGCCCCCGGCCGCTGCACGATCTGGCCGGACAACCGGCCCGCACTATTCGGGATCATGCGCGTCAGCCCTTCATCATATTGATGTCTTGCACCGCGATGGAGCCGCGGTTGCGGAAATAGACGACCAGAATGGCGAGCCCGATCGCCGCCTCGGCGGCGGCGACCGTCAGCACCAGCAGCGCGAACACCTGGCCGACGATGTCGTTGAGGAACGCCGAGAACGACACCAGGTTGATGTTCACCGCGAGCAGGATCAGCTCCACCGACATCAGGATGACGATGATGTTCTTGCGGTTGAGAAAAATGCCGAGAATGCCCAGCGTGAACAGAATCGCGCCGACCGCGAGATAGTGGCCGAGACCGATTGTCATTTCACCCACTCCGCCGCGTCGGATTCGCGTAAGCCCTGCCCGGACGGCACCTGGCGCACGGCCATCGCCGCCGCCTTGGTGCGGGCGTTCTGCACGCTGATGTTCTGCCGCTTGACGTTCGCCTTGTGCCGCAAGGTCAGCACGATGGCGCCGATCATCGCCACCAGCAGCACCAGCGCCGCGACCTGGAAGTAGTGGATATAGGTCGTGTACAGCACCAGCCCGATCGCCTCGGTGTTGGTGACGTTGCCGGGAATCGGCACGGCGACGGTCTTGGTCAGCGTCGGGTTGATCACCCAGCCGCCGGTGACCAGCAGCAGTTCGGCAAGGAAGATCGCGCCGACCAGCAGGCCGACCGGCAGGTATTCCAGAAAGCCCTCGCGCAGTTCGGCGAAATCCACGTCCAGCATCATGATGACGAACAGGAACAGCACCGCGACCGCACCGACATAGACCACGACCAGGATCATCGCCAGGAATTCGGCGCCGAGCAGGATGAACAATCCGGCCGCGTTGACGAAGGCAAGGATCAGGAACAACACCGAATGCACCGGATTGCGCGAGGCGATCACCATCACCGCCGAGGCGATCAGCACGGCGGAGAACAGGTAGAAGAACAGCGCGGGAAAGATCATGCCCTCACCTCACCGGTACGGCGCGTCGAGCGCGATGCTTTTCGCGATCTCGCGCTCCCAGCGGTCGCCGTTGGCGAGCAGCTTGGCCTTGTCATAGTAAAGCTCCTCGCGCGTCTCGGTGGCGAACTCGAAGTTCGGACCCTCGACGATGGCCTCGACCGGACAGGCTTCCTGGCAGAAGCCGCAATAGATGCACTTCACCATGTCGATGTCGTAGCGCACCGTGCGGCGGGTGCCGTCGTTGCGGCGCGGGCCGGCCTCGATGGTGATGGCCTGCGCCGGGCAGATCGCCTCGCACAGCTTGCAGGCGATGCAGCGCTCCTCGCCGTTCGGGTAGCGGCGCAGCGCGTGCTCGCCGCGAAAGCGCGGGCTGATCGGCCCCTTTTCGAACGGATAGTTCAGGGTCGGCTTCGGCTTGAAGAAATAGCGCATCGTGACGACGAACGCCTCGATGAATTCCGTCAGCAGCAGCGACTTTGCAGCGGTTGTAACGCTCATGACAGCCTCATTGCGGAGCCAGCCCGCCGAATTGCAGGACCGCCGCGACGATCACCACCATGGCCAGCGACAGCGGCAGGAAGACTTTCCAGCCCAGCCGCATCAACTGGTCGTAGCGGTAGCGCGGCACGATGGCCTTGGCCATCGCGAACAGGAAGAAGATGAACAGCGCCTTCAACGAGAACCAGATCACGCCGGGCACCCAGGTGAACGGCGCGAACGGGATCGGCGACAGCCAGCCGCCCAGGAACAGGATGGTGGCGAGCGCGCACATGGTGCAGATCGCCACGTATTCGCCGAGCATGAACAACAGGTATGGCGTCGAGCCGTATTCCACCATGAAGCCGGCCACCAGTTCGGATTCCGCCTCCACCAGGTCGAACGGCGGCCGGTTGGTTTCCGCCAGCGCCGAGACGTAGAAGATCACGAACATCGGAAACAGCGGCAGCCAGTACCAGCCGAGCAGCCCCCATCGCGTGTCCTGCGCCGCGACGATCGCCGACAGGTTCAGCGAGCCGACGCAGAGCAGCACGGTAATCAGCACGAAGCCGATCGAGACCTCGTAGGACACCATCTGCGCGGTGGCGCGCAACGCCGCCATGAACGGGTATTTCGAGTTCGAGGCCCAGCCGGCCATGATGGTGCCGTAGACCGACAGCGACGAAATCGCGAACAGATAGAGGATGCCGACATTGATGTCGGCGATCACCCAGTTCAGGTTGACCGGGATCACCGCCCAGCCGGCCAGCGCCAGCACGCAGGTCACCAGCGGCGCCAACAGGAAGATCACCTTGTTGGCGCCGGCTGGAATCACCGGCTCCTTGAACACGAACTTCAAGAGGTCCGCGAACGACTGGAACAGGCCGAACGGCCCGACCACGTTGGGGCCGCGCCGGATCTGCACCGCCGCCCAGATCTTGCGGTCAGCGAGCAGAATGAAGGCGATCGCCACCAGCAGGATCACCAGCAGCATGACGCTCTGCGCGACCATGATAATCAGCGGCCACAGATAGGCGGTCCAGATTTCAGCCATCGCTTCGCCTCACTCCGCTGCCGTCAACATTTGCCCGGAGGCGAGACGCGAACATTCCGCCATCACGGCGGAGGCCCGCGCGATCGGATTGGTCAGGTAATAGCTCGCATAGGCCGGCTTGAACGGCGTCGCGTCCGCCTTGCCGCCGCGCCCGGCCAGCGTGCGCACCGCCCCGCCATCGGCCGGTTCGACCTGTTCGAGCCGCATCAGGTGCGGCAGCGCCTTGAATACGAGTTGACGCAACGCGGCCAGCGTATCGAACGGCAGCCGGTGGCCCAGCGCATCCGACAGCGCGCGCAGGATCGCCCATTCCTCGCGGGCCTCGCCCGGCGGGAACGCGGCGCGGTTGGTCATCTGCGCGCGGCCCTCGGTGTTGACGTAGAGGCCGGACTTCTCGGTATAGGCCGCGCCCGGCAGGATGACGTCGGCGCGGTGCGCGCCCCGGTCGCCATGAGTGCCGATGTAGACGACGAACGCGCCGTCCGCGACTTCGATCTCGTCCGCGCCCAGCGAGAACAGCACGTCGACGCCGTTCGCCGCGCTCATCTGCGCGGCGGTGAGGCCGCCCTCACCCGGCGCGAAGCCTGTGTCAAGCGCGCCGACGCCGGAGGCCGTGCCGTGCAGCACGCCAAAGCCGTTCCAGCCGTCCTTCACCGCGCCGATATCGACCGCGAGCTTCGCCGCCTGCGCCAGGATCGCCGCGCCGTCGGGGCGCGCGGTGGCGCTGACGCCGACCAGCACGATCGGATTCTGCGCGGCCTTCAAAACCTCCGCGAAGGAGTGCTTGCCGGAAGCGATGTCGTTCAGCGTCTCGACGCCCGCGCCGAGGTGCTGCACCGGATAGCTCAGGTCGGCGTTGTCGCCGATCAGGGCGATCTTGAGCTTGCCCGAGCGCCAGCGCTTGCGGATGCGGGCGTTGAGCAGCGCGCCCTCGTGGCGCGGATTGGAGCCGACGATCAAGAGCGCGTCGGCCTGCTCGATGCCGGCGATGGTCGGGTTGAAGATATAGGACGCGCGGCCCGCCGTGGCGTCGAAGGCGTGGCCGCCCTGCGCCGCGACATTGGCCGAGCCAAGGCTCGCCATGAGTTGCTTGAGCGCGAACATTTCCTCGACGGTGGCGAAATCGCCGGCGATGGCGCCGATGCGCTTGCCGTTCGCGCCGCGCACTTTCGCGGCGATGGCGGCGAAGACTTCCGGCCACGACGCCGCGCGCAACTTGCCGTTCTCGCGCAGATAGGGCCGGTCGAGCCGCTGGGTGCGCAAGCCGTCGACGATGTGGCGGGTCTTGTCGGAAATCCATTCCTCGTTGATCGCCTCGTTGACGCGCGGCAGGATGCGCATCACCTCGCGGCCACGGGTATCGACCCGGATCGCGGAGCCGAGACCGTCCATCACGTCGATCGACTGCGTCTTGCCCAGCTCCCACGGCCGCGCCACGAAGGCATAGGGTTTCGAGGTCAGCGCGCCCACCGGGCAGATATCGACGAGGTTGCCCTGCAATTCGGAGCTGAGCGCGGATTCGAGATAGGTAGTGATCTCCATGTCCTCGCCGCGGCCGATCGCGCCCATCTCCGGCGCGCCGGCGACCTCGGCGGCGAAACGGATGCAGCGGGTGCACTGGATGCAGCGCGTCATCACCGTCTTGATGAGCGCGCCCATGTACTTGTCCTCGACGGCGCGCTTGTTCTCGGCGAAGCGGCTGGAGTCGACGCCGTAGCCCATCGCCTGGTCTTGCAGGTCGCACTCGCCGCCCTGGTCGCAGATCGGGCAGTCGAGCGGATGGTTGATGAGCAGGAACTCCATCACGCCTTCGCGCGCCTTCTTCACCATCGGCGAGCGCGTGGAAATTTCCGGCGGCTCGCCCTTGGGGCCGGGGCGGCAATCGCGCACGCCCCAGGCGCAGCTCGCCACCGGCTTCGGCCCGCCCTTGACCTCGACCAGGCACATCCGGCAGTTGCCGGCGATCGACAGCCGCTCGTGATAGCAGAAGCGCGGAATTTCCGCGCCCGCCGCCTCGCACGCCTGCAACAGCGTGTAGTCGGCCGGGACGTCGATCTCCTTGCCATCGATGATGAGTTTGGTCATGCGATCACTCAATGCGGCTGGTCGACAAGATCGAGCCTGCGCTCGATCCGTTCGACGCGAGTTTCGAGACGGTCAAGCCGTCGATGAATTCCGACCAGTCCCTCCTCGACGGCGGTGGCGCGAATTTTCAGATCGCGCATGTCGTCGATCACGCGGTCGAGCTTTTCATCGAACCGCCGAAGGTAGACCAGGATCATGTTGTCCGGTTCGCCCGCCATCGCCCTACTCCGCCGCGATCATGTGCGCGGGATCGAGGATGCCCTGATCGTCCAGCGTCGCCTTGCGGGTGAACTCGTCGATGCGGCGCTCGATCTCCGGGCGGAAGGCGCGGATCAGGCCCTGCACCGGCCACGCCGCCGCGTCGCCCAGCGCGCAGATGGTGTGACCCTCGACCCGCGTCGTGACATCGAGCAGAATGTCGATCTCGCGCTTATGGGCGCGGCCCTCGATCATGCGGGTCAGCACCCGCCACATCCAGCCGGTGCCCTCGCGGCAGGGCGTGCACTGGCCGCAGCTCTCGTGCTTGAAGAAGTAGCTGATGCGGGCGATCGCGGCGATGACGTCGGTGGACTTGTCCATGACGATGACGCCGGCGGTGCCGAAGCTCGACTTCACCGCGCGGGTGCCGTCGAAATCCATGATGAGGTCGGCGCAGTCATGCGCCGGGATCAGCGGACAGGATGCACCGCCGGGAATGATCGCGAGCAGATTATCCCAGCCGCCGCGAATGCCGCCGCCGTGCTTGTCGATCAGTTCCCGGAACGGAATCCCCATCGCCTCCTCGACCACGCAGGGCGTGTTGACGTGGCCGGAGATGCCGTAAAGCTTGGTGCCGACGTTGTTGGGCCGGCCGATCGAGGCGAACCACGCCGCGCCGCGCCGCAGGATGTCCGGGGCGACCGCGATCGATTCGACGTTATTCACCGTGGTCGGGCAGCCGAACAGGCCGACATTGGCGGGGAACGGCGGCTTCAGGCGCGGCTGGCCCTTCTTGCCTTCGAGGCTTTCGAGCAGCGCGGTTTCCTCGCCGCAGATATAGGCGCCGGCGCCGTGCGCGACGTACAGGTCGAACGGCCAGCCGTGGACGTTGTCCTTGCCGATCAGCTTCGCCTCATAGGCTTGATCGACCGCCGCCTGCAAATGCTCGCGCTCGCGGATGAACTCGCCGCGCACATAGATGTAGCAGGCGTGCGCGCCCATCGCGAAGGAGGCGAGCAGGCAGCCCTCCACCAGCAAATGCGGATCGTGCCGCATGATCTCGCGGTCCTTGCAGGTGCCGGGCTCGGACTCGTCGGCGTTGACGACAAGATAGCTCGGCCGCCCGTCGGTGGATTCCTTCGGCATGAACGACCATTTCATGCCGGTCGGGAAGCCCGCGCCGCCGCGCCCGCGCAGGCCGGATGCCTTCATCTCGTTGATGATCCAGTCGCGGCCCTTCTCGATGATCGTCTTGGTGCCGTCCCAGGCGCCGCGCCGGCGCGCGCCGTCGAGGCCCCAGTCGTCAAGCCCGTAGAGGTTGCGGAAGATGCGGTCCTTGTCGTCGAGCATCACATGTTGCCCTTCTTGGTCGCGTCATCGGCGGGCGGCTTCGGCGCGGGCCGCTCCTGGAAATTCGCGGCCTCGGTCTGTTTCTTCGGCTCGGCGTCGGCGAGCACCGGCTCCTTCGGCGCGCTCGGCCCGGCCGCCGTCCCCGGCTGGCCGCCGTTGGTCAGCACGCGCGGGCCGCCGACGGGGGCGGCGTTGTGGCGGTCGATCTGCGGGCCGGGCTTCGGCAGATTGCCCGAGGCGAAACCGTCCAGCACCTTGTTGAAGCTGTCCTTGGTGAGATCCTCGTAGGTGTCCTTCCAGATCATCACCATCGGCGCGTTGACGCAGGCTCCCAGGCACTCGACTTCCTCCCATGAGAAGTCGCCGTCTTCCGAGACATGGCCCGGCTCGTGATGGATGCGATGCTTGCAGACCTCGATCAGGTCGCCGGCGCCGCGCAGCATGCACGGCGTGGTGCCGCAAACCTGCACATGCGCCTTCTTCCCCACCGGCGAAAGCTGGAACATGGTGTAGAAGGTCACGACCTCCAGCACGCGGATGTACGGCATGTCGAGCAGGTCGGCGACGGCGCGGATCGCGGCTTCCGAGACCCAGCCCTCGTTGTCCTCCTGCACCCGCCACAGAATGGCGATGCAGGCCGACGCCTGCCGGCCTTCCGGATATTTCGCGATCTGCTGCTTGGCGAACGCCAGCGTCTCCTCGCGAAACGCGAAGCTCGCGGGCTGCAATTCCTTCGGTGCCAGACGACGGACGGACATGCTCGATCAGTCTTTCGGTAAACGCGCCGCGCGGCGCGCGTCGGTGCGGATATGGCGGGCTGCGACGGTCACCGGTCGACCTCGCCGAACACGATGTCGAGCGACCCGAGGATGGCCGAGACGTCGGCCAGGAGATGCCCCTTGCAGATGAAATCCATTGCCTGCAAATGGGCGAAGCCGGGCGCGCGAATCTTGCACTTGTAGGGTTTGTTGCTGCCGTCGGCGACCAGGAACACGCCGAACTCGCCCTTCGGCGCCTCCACCGCGGCGTAGACTTCGCCGGCCGGAACGTGGAAGCCCTCGGTGTAAAGCTTGAAGTGATGGATCAGCGCTTCCATCGAGCGCTTCATCTCGCCGCGGCGCGGCGGGAAGATCTTGTTGTCCTCGACCACCACCGGGCCCTGCCCGTCCGCCGCGCGCAGCTTGGCGATGCACTGCTTCATGATGCGCACCGACTGATGCATTTCCTCGATGCGGATGCAGTAACGGTCGTAGCAGTCGCCGTTCTTGCCGACGGGAATATCGAATTCCATCTCGTCGTAGCATTCGTAGGGCTGCGCCTTGCGCAGATCCCACGCGGCGCCCGAGCCGCGCACCATGACGCCGGAGAAACCCCACTCCCACGCCTGCGCCAGCGTCACCACGCCGATATCGACATTGCGCTGCTTGAAGATGCGGTTGCCGGTCAGCAGCACCTCGAGGTCGTCGACCTTCGGCGGGAAGGCGTCACACCAGGCGTCGATGTCGTCGATCAACTTTGGCGGCAGGTCCTGATGCACGCCGCCGACGCGAAAGAACGCGGCGTGCATCCGCGAGCCGGAGGCGCGCTCGTAGAACACCATCAGCTTCTCGCGCTCCTCGAACCCCCACAGCGGCGGGGTCAGCGCGCCGACGTCCATTGCCTGCGTGGTGACGTTGAGCAGGTGCGAGAGAATGCGGCCGATCTCGCAATAGAGCACGCGGATCAGTTGGCCGCGGCGCGGCACCTGGATGCCGAGCAGCTTTTCCGCCGCGAGGCAGAAGGCGTGCTCCTGATTCATCGGCGCGACGTAGTCGAGCCGGTCGAAATAGGGGATCGCTTGCAGATAGGTCTTGGTCTCGATCAGCTTCTCGGTGCCGCGATGCAAAAGGCCGATATGCGGATCGACGCGCTCGACCACCTCGCCGTCCAGCTCCAACACCAGGCGCAGCACGCCGTGCGCCGCCGGGTGCTGCGGCCCGAAATTGATGGTGAAATTGCGCATTCCGGGGACTTCGTTCATCTCAAGCGCTCCGCGCTCTGGAGAATGGCGAATAGTGAGTAGCGAATAGCGAATAGTAGGAGCGGAATTCAATCATCGGCTTGCCTGCGCTGAACTGATCGGATCAGTGACCTCAACATTTTGCCCAATTCGTCACATTGCGCCAGAACCGGCTCAACCACGTCGGGAGAGGCCAGGTTAACACGCAATGCCAGTAACAAATGCGTCTCAAGCTCTTTCAGCGAACCTTGTGCGATACGAAGGAACTGAACGAACGATCCGCGATGTTCGCGACCATGACCTTCAGCGACATTAGCCGCTATCGATACAGCCGCCCGGCGAATTTGACTGGTCATCCCGTAAATCTCGTCCTTCGGAAAGCAACTGGTCAAACGATAGACCTGCTCGGCAATCGTCATCGCTTTCTGCCAGACTTTGAGATCCCGGTATGAACTGATCTCTATCGCGCACCCTCCTGTTGCTTCATGAACCTGTCTATTCGCTACTTACTACTTACTACTCGCTATCCGCTCTTCTTCTCGTCCCCCGGCAGCGGATAGTCTGCGCCTTCCCAGGGCGAGAGGAAATCGAACCGGCGGAATTCCTGATTGAGCTGCACCGGCTCGTAGACCACCCGCTTCTCGGCGTCGTCGTAGCGGACCTCGACGAAACCGGTGGTCGGGAAATCCTTGCGCAGCGGATGGCCGTCGAAGCCGTAGTCGGTGAGCAGCCGGCGCATGTCGGGATGGCCGACGAAGATCACGCCGTAAAGATCGTAGGTCTCGCGCTCGAACCAGTCGGCGCCGGGAAACACGTCGATGAGCGACGGCACCTGCGTCGTCTCGTCGGCGACGCCCTTGACGCGGATGCGCGCGTTCAGCGTCGGCGACAGCAGATGATAGACGATATCGAAGCGCTGTTCACGCGACGGATAATCGACCGCGGTGGCGTCGATGAAGGAGACGAAGCGGCAGCGCGGATCGTCGCGCAGGAACCGCATCGCCTCGACGATCTTGGTGATCTCGACATGCACCGTGAGTTGACCGAACGCCACCTCATGGCCGGCGGCGACGCCCGGCAGCGCGCCAACGATCGTCTGACCCAGGGTGTCGAGCCGCGTGTCGTCCATTGTTCAACCCTAGCGTTCGATGGTTCCGGTGCGCCGGATCTTCTTCTGCAACAACAGCACGCCGTACAGCAGCGCCTCCGCCGTCGGCGGGCATCCCGGCACGTAGATGTCGATCGGCACGATGCGATCGCAGCCGCGCACCACGGAATAGGAATAGTGATAATAGCCGCCGCCGTTGGCGCAGGACCCCATCGAGATGACGTAGCGCGGCTCCGGCATCTGGTCGTAGACCTTGCGCAGCGCGGGCGCCATCTTGTTGGTCAGGGTGCCGGCGACGATCATCACGTCGGACTGGCGCGGGCTCGCGCGCGGCGCGAAGCCGAATCGCTCGACATCGTAGCGCGGCATCGACACCTGCATCATCTCGACGGCGCAGCAGGCCAGGCCGAAGGTCATCCACATCAAGGAGCCGGTGCGCGCCCAGGTAATGAGGTCGTCGGCGGCGGCGACGAAGAAGCCCTTGTCGGACAGCTCGTGGTTGACTTCGAGGAAGTAGCGGTCGTCGGCGCCGACCGGCTTGCCGGTGCGCGGATCGAGAACGCCGGTCGCGGCGGGGGCAACCAGCGTACCCGACGACTGCGCGTGAGTTGGGCTCAATCCCATTCGAGCGCGCCTTTCTTCCATTCGTAGATGAAACCCACGGTGAGGACGGCGAGAAACACCATCATCGACCAGAATCCGACGGCGCCGAGCTTGCCGAAAGCCACCGCCCACGGGAACAGGAAGGCGACCTCCAGATCGAAGATGATGAACAGGATCGCCACCAGATAGAACCGCACGTCGAACTTCATGCGCGCGTCGTCGAACGCATTGAAGCCGCACTCGTAAGCGGACAGTTTTTCCGGATCGGGCTGCTGGAACGCGACGATGAACGGCGCGATCAGCAAGACCAGCCCGATCACGGCGGCAATGCCGATAAACACCACCAGCGGCAGATAATCTTGCAAGATGCCGGTCATCGGCGATCCTTGGTTTTTGGGCGGTACGGCCGACAGGTTCGGCCACCTTGGAATTGTTCTGAGCCTTTAGCGCAGCGCAACAAGGGAGGCAAGACAAGCTGTGTTGACCGTCCCCTGCCATGCGGGAATGCCGGCCTCGACGCCGACAGGCCCCAGCGGAAGAATTGCCCGCACGATCGACTCGCACCGCGAGCCGCAACGCACCCGCACACACCCGCCCCGAGCGGGCTCAGCCAACGACACGCGGGAAGACCGCCAAGTCAAGCGCGGCAACGGGAACAGGCCACCGAGCCGAGACGCGGGCCGCTCCGGAGTCGAATTGTGATGCTGTTTAAGGAACTAAGCCATTGAAAAACAATGGCGCGAGAGACGGGGCTCGAACCCGCGACCTCCGGCGTGACAGGCCGGCACTCTAACCAACTGAGCTACTCCCGCACGGATCAAAACCGATCCGACCGTGGGGCTGGGACTTAAAGGGGCGGCCCTCGCAAGTCAAGCCGGTTCGGAACATGTCGGGAAAGGCCCGCGCGGACCGGCGATTTTGCGCTCCCGGCGGCGAAAACCCGGAGATTTACGCGGAAAACCGCATGGTCAGCACCCCACCGAATCAACTAATGCCTGATACGTCGTCACTTTTTAAATTCGAACCACGAGGAGGGCCTGGAAATGGCGAAGAAAGCTGCGACCCCGACCACCGTCACGCTCAAGCATCTGGCTGCCGCGCTGGCCGAACAACACGATTTGTCGAAGAAACAGACCGAAGCGATTCTCGGCGATCTGGTCACCCGCATCACCAAGCACCTGAAGAAGGGCGAGCGGGTCCGCATCGTCGGCCTCGGCATTCTCCAGGTCCGCAAGCGCGCCGCCCGCACCGGCCGCAACCCCGCCACCGGCGAGACCATCCAGATCAAGGCCAGCAAGAAGGTCGCCTTCCGCGCCGCCAAGGAACTCAAGGAAGCGATCTGACGCTGCCGCCGGGCGCCGTCCGCCGGCCACGCGCGGCTTGCGCCGGCGATGGATTTTGCGCTTTTGTGACGCCATCCCGCGCCGCCGCGCGGGGTGGCGTTTTGATTCGCGGACACCTTTGCGCGAGCCGATGCGCCGCACCGAGCAAGGACCGCCGCCGTGCCCCATCCTCTCCCCGATTTCGACCATGACGTCGTCGCGCGTTTCCTCCGCTACGTGGTCATCGACACCCAGTCCGATCCCGCATCCCCCACCTGCCCCTCCACCGAGAAGCAGAAAGATCTCGGCCGGCTACTGGCGCGGGAATTGCGCGAGATGGGCATCGCCGACGCCGATCTCGACGCGCACGGCTATGTCTACGGCACCATTCCCGCCAACACCGCCAAGGCGGTGCCGGTGATCTGCTTCTGCTCGCATATGGACACCTCGCCGGACTGCTCGGGCGCCAACGTCAAGCCGCAGATCGTGCGCGACTATCAGGGCGGCGACATCGTGCTGCCGGGCGATCCGGCGCAAGTGATCCGCGCGCGCGACAACCCGGCATTGGCCGGCCAGATCGGCAACGACATCATCACCTCCGACGGCACCACGCTGCTCGGCGCCGACAACAAGGCCGGCATCGCCGAGATCATGGACGCGGCGCGCTTCCTGCTCGCGCATCCGGAGATCAAGCATGGCGCGATAAAAATCCTGTTCACGCCGGACGAGGAGATCGGCCGCGGCGTCGACAAGGTCGACCTGAAAAGGCTCGGGGCCGACTTCGCCTACACCATGGACGGCGAGACCGCCGGCCATATCGAGGACGAAACCTTTTCCGCCGACGCCGCGACCCTCACCATCACCGGCGTCAGCGTTCATCCCGGCTTCGCCAAGGGCAAGATGGAGCACGCCATCAAGATCGCCGCGCGCATCGTCGAGCGGCTGCCCCACGACACCTGCTCGCCGGAAACCACCGAGGGGCGCGAGGGTTTCCTGCATCCGGTCGGCATCGACGGCACGCTGGAGCAGGCGCGGCTGGCCTTCATCGTGCGCGATTTCACCGAGCAGGGTCTGCGCGACAAGGCGGCGCTGCTGGATCGGATCGTCAAGGACGTGATGAAGGACTTTCCGCATTCGATCTGCAAGATCGAAATCACGCCGCAGTATCGCAACATGAAGCAGGTAATCGACGCCCATCCGCGGGTGATGGACCATGCGCTTGAGGCGATCCGCCGCGCCGGGCTCGATCCGGTGCGCGGCAGCATTCGCGGCGGCACCGACGGCTCGCGGCTGTCGGCCATGGGCCTGCCCTGCCCCAACATCTTCGCCGGCGAGCACGCCTTCCACTCCCGCACCGAATGGGTGAGCCGGCAGGACATGGAGAAGGCGGCCGAGACCATCGTGCATCTGGCGATGATCTGGGAGGAGCGGGCTTAGGCGCGCCGTCCCCTGAGAATCGACCCGGCATTCGTGTTGTGCGCGGATAGGCAACTCGATCAACGTCGTCCCCGCGCAGGCGGGGACCCATACGCCGCAGCGCTTCGGCTCAATAATCTGCGCGAGATCGCTTAAAATTGCAAACGCCAGGGGTTACGGGTCCCCGCCTGCGCGGGGACGACGAAAATCGAAACTACGCCTTCCCGTCCCCGCGGAGAAAATCGAAGTCGCAGCCTTCGTCGGCCTGCAACACGGTGTCGTGGAACAATCGCGCATAGCCGCGTTCCGCCCCATCCGGCCGCCGGGGAACCGCGAGGGCCGCGCGGCGGCGTTCAAGTTCGGCATCGTCCACCAGGAGATCGATGCGGCGGCCGGCGACGTCGAGACGAATCCGGTCGCCGGTCTTGACCAGCGCCAGCGGCCCGCCCGCCGCCGACTCCGGCGTGATATGCAGCACGATGGTGCCGAACGCGGTGCCGCTCATCCGCGCGTCCGATATCCGCACCATGTCCTTGACGCCCTCGCGCGCCAGTTTGCGCGGAATCGGCAGATAGCCCGCTTCCGGCATCCCCGGCGCGCCCTTCGGCCCGGCGTTGCGCAGCACCAGCACGTCGTCGGCCGCGACATCGAGCGCGGGATCGTCGATTCGCCGCGTCATGTCCTCGACCGATTCGAACACCACCGCGCGCCCGCTATGCTGCAACAGCCGCTCGCTGGCGGCCGAATGCTTGATGACCGCGCCGCGCGGCGCGAGGTTGCCGCGCAGCACCGCCATCGCGCCCTCGCGGCGGATCGGATTATCGCGCGGGCGGATCGCGTCCTGCCCCGGCACCTCCTCGGCGTTCGCCACCACCTCGCGCAATGTCGCGCCGGTGACGGTTTTCGCGTTGAGGTCGATCAGGTCGCCGAGTTGCTTCAGCAGCTTCGGCACCCCGCCGGCGTGATGGAAATGCTCCATGTAATGCGCGCCGGACGGCTTCAGATCGACCAGCACCGGCACCTCGCGGCCCAGCGCATCGAAGGCATCGAGGTCGAGGCGGCGCGGCACCCGGCCCGCGATCGCGGTGAGATGCACCAGCCCGTTGGTCGAGCCGCCGATCGCCTGCAACACCACCTGCGCGTTGCGGAACGCGGCCGGCGTCAGCAGTTCGCTCGGCCTCGGCCCCTTGCGCTTCGCCATTTCCGCCGCGCATTTGCCGCTGGCCTCGGCGGTCCGCACGCGCTCGGCATGCGGCGCGGGGATCGTCGCGCTCATCGGCAGCGACAGCCCGAGCGCCTCGGTGACGCAGGCCATGGTCGAGGCCGTGCCCATCACCATGCAGGTGCCGACCGACGGCGCGAGGCGGCCGTTGACCGCCTCGATCTCGGCGTCGTCGAGTTCACCGGCGCGATACTTCGCCCATAGCCTGCGGCAATCGGTGCAGGCGCCCAGCACCTCGCCCTTGTGATGGCCGACCACCATCGGCCCGACCGGAACCACCACGGTCGGCAGATCGGCGCTGACCGCCGCCATGATCTGCGCCGGCAAGGTCTTGTCGCAGCCGCCGATCACGATCACCGCGTCCATCGGCTGGGCGCGGATCATCTCCTCGGTGTCCATCGCCATCAGGTTGCGCAGATACATCGAGGTCGGGTGCGAGAAACTTTCCGCGATCGAGATGGTCGGAAACACCATCGGCATGGCGCCGGCCAGCATCACGCCGCGCTTCGCCGCCTCGATCAGCGCCGGCACGTTGCCATGGCAGGGATTGTAGTCGGAGGCGGTGTTGGTGATGCCGACGATGGGGCGCTCCAGCGCGTCGTCGGAATAGCCCGCGGCCTTGATGAACGCCTTGCGCAGGAACAGCGAGAAGCCGGCGTCGCCGTAGCTGGTCAACCCCTTGCGAAGCCCGTCCGCCATGCCGCGTCTCCTTGTTGTTGACGCCGTTATAGCGGTTTCGCGCTGGCTGAAAAACGCTTCCGTGATGATCTTACGCTTCCGGCTCAGTAACCGCGCCGCGCTCCTCCCGTCGTCGTCGGCACGCCGGGGCTCCGGCCCGGCGGCGGATGATAGCCGCCCCGCCCGCCGCCGCCGAGGAAGCCACCACCGATGCCGATGGAAAGGCCGGGCGTCGGTACGTAGACCGGCGTCCCCCGCTCCGGCACCGGGTCGTCGGAGACGGCGCGCCGGGGCGGCGGCGCGGCGGCCTGCTTCTTCGCCGGCTTCCCGCCCTTCTTATGGTCGGCTTTCCGGGCTGGCGGGGCGCCGCACGAGCAGTTCGCGGCCGGCGGCAGCGCGGCGACCACCGCCGGGCTGAAGTTCGGCCGGTTGCGCAGCCGCTGCTCCAGCTTGCGCGCGGTCGCGGTCAGGTCGCTGTCGGGATAGGCCAGCAGGAAGGCGCGATAACCGGCGGCGGAGTTCTCGATCACCGCCTTGTTCCAGGCGATCATGCGCAACTGGCGTTCGAGCCAGGCGCGGGCGCGCGGAACGAAGACCGGATCGGTGTACAGCGCGACGAACGCCTCGTAGGCTTCGACCGAGCCATCGGCCACGATCATCTCGTGGGCCGCCGCGGCCGGTTTGCCCTGCAACGCCGTTTTCCATTGCTCCGTCGAACGCTTTTGGCCGGCGGGGCGACCATCGGCGGATTTTGCCTCGGCCGGTTTGGCAACGGCAGGCTTGGCATTAGCAGGCTTGGCATCAGCAGGCTTGGTCTCGTCCGGTTTGGCGGATGCATCGCCCGCCGTCGCGAAGAAACGGAAATCGTCGGTCAGCGACGAGCTTTCCCACGGCGTCTGGCGACCCTCGGTGGCCTTGTTCACCGCGACGCGAACCCGCTTGAAGGCATCCTCGATGGCCAGGCCCGGTTCCCTGGCGGCGCTCAGCAGCGCCGTGGTGTAGGGGCTGTTGGCGCCGCTGCCATCCTCGGCCTCGGCGCCGGGCGAGGTCGAGAACGACAGAAAGGTCCCCGGCGCGCCGAACCGGGCATCGACGATGGCGAGCCCGCGCCCGGCGGTCTGGCCGATATCCGGGAACGGATTGTTGCGACAGGCGTCGAGCAGCACCAGCCGCATCCGGCTCGGAACCGAGGTCAAGGTGTTCAGGATGTCGTTGAGCCGCACCGCCTGGAGCGGAATGTCGGCCTCGCGGCGCGGATCGATATCGACCGGCACCAGGAAATTCTCGCCGTCGATCTGCATGCCGTGCCCGGCGTAAAACACCAGCGCCACGGTATCCGGTCCCCTGGTCGCCACTTTCCCCGCGAAATCGCTGATCGCCTGCCGCAGCGCGTTCTGCGACAGATCCGACGCCGAGGTGACCTCGAAGCCGGCGTCGCCCAACAGCCCCGCCATCGCCTTGGCGTCGTTGGCGGGGTTGGGCAGCGGCGTCACCGCGCGATAGGCGGACTGGCCGATCACCAGCGCCATCCGGCTCTCCGCCAGCGCCGCGCCGGCGCTCCACGACAGGGTCGCGGCGGCGACCACGCTCAACACAGTCCGGCGAAACATCACCTTACCCCTCGTTGCAAATTGAATCCCTCGGCCCGGCCGCGCAGGCGTCGGCTCGTCATGGGTCGCGGGAAATCCGGCGGCGGTTCAAGCATGCCGGTTGGCGACCGGCCACCGCCCAACCGGGCCGCGGCCGATCGGTAAACAGGGCGTTAATCCTGCGCGGAAATTTAACCGCACCGGCCAACGCTAAATTGAAGTCTGTCATCTAGAAGTATCGCCATGCAGCCCTCGGGGCCGATGACGACGGGATACGGGATTGGTCGAACTGGGAAACATCGCCGCGCGGCGGCATGGCGTGCCGGATCAAGCCGATAGCACGCAGGCCGACGCGCGCGGCGCGTCGTCGCGCGCGCTGCCGCCGCTCGCCTCGGTGTCGCGCGCCGCCTGGCATGCCCTCGCCGGGCGCGCGGTCGAGCCGAACGGCTACTATCTCGCCGATTGGGAGCGCGCGGTGAGCGCCTTTGCCGAAGGCCGCACCGGCGCGTCGGCACTGACCGCCTTCGCCGAGCCCACAGCCGACGCCGGTTCACCGCCGGCGCTGCTCGGCCTGATGCCGGTCATCTCGATGTGGCGGGCCTATCGTCTTCCGCTGCCGATGCTGGTCAACGCCGATCCCTATGGCACCCTCGGCACGCCGCTGCTCGACCGCGATTCGCCGGTGGGGGCCGCGCGGGCGCTGCTCGACCATGCCCGCCGCGCCGGCGCGCGCGCGCTGCTGCTGCGCAACATGACCCTCGATGGCGACGCGCTCGCGGCCCTCACCGCCGCGCTGGCGCGCGACCATCTTCAGCCGCGCCTGCTCGGCGCCCACGCCCGCGCCTGCCTCGATGCGACGCAGGACGCCGATACCCTGTTACGAAAGGCGCTGAGCAAGCGGAAACTGAACGATTTGCGCCGGCAGCGGCGACGCCTGGCCGAACATGGCCCGGTCCGGTTCGAAGTGGCGCGGACGCCCGACGCGGTCAGCCGCGCGCTCGAGGTTTTCCTGGCGCTGGAGGCGAGCGGCTGGAAAGGGCGGCGCGGCACCGCGCTGCTGCGACGCCCCGGCGACAGCCGCTTCATCCGCGCCGCCGCGCCGATGCTGGCGAAAACCGGCGCCTGCGAGATCGTCTCGCTTCACGCCGGCGCCACCCCGGTCGCCGCCGCCGTCGTGGTCCGCCATCAGGACCGCGCGTTCTATTTCAAGATCGGCATGGACGAGGCGTTCGCGAAATTCTCGCCGGGCGTGCAGCTCACGCTGGACGTGACCCGCCATCTTTGCGCCGATCCCGCCATCGTCACCGCCGACTCGACCGCCGCTCCCAGCCACCCCATGATCGATCCGATCTGGCGCGGCCGGCTCAGGATCGGCAACGTCCTGCTGCCCTTGTACCGGCACGACCCGGCGCTGGCGCTCGCCATCGCCGCGTTGACGGCCCGCAACCTGATGCGCGACCTGACGCAAAGAATGCGGCCCGCCCGCGCGGCAAGCCGGACGCTTGAGGAACAGGCCACGCGAGACGGAGCGAGGGATTACTCCGCAGCCTCGGCATTGATCTCCGCCGAGACCTGACGGATCGCGCGCGCCAACTGCTCCGGCGGCCGGGCGCCCGACACCGCGTATTTTCCGGCGAACACATAGGTCGGCACGCCGCTGATGCCCTTGTCGGAGGCTTCCTGCGCCTGCCCGGCCACCACGTCGACGTCCTCGTCGGTGGCGAGACGGCGGCGCACCGTCGCTTCGTCCAGGCCGCAATCGGCGGCCGCCCGCACCAGAACCTCCGGGTCGGTGAGGTCGCCGCCGTCGCGGAAATACAGTTCCATCAGCCGCTGCTTCATCGCCGCCGCCTTGCCTTCGGCCTGAGCCCAATAGATCAGGCGATGGCAATCGAGCGTATTGGGCTGGCGGCTGACCAGATCGGGCCGGTACTCCAGCCCCTCCTCGCGCGCCGCCTCGACCACGGGGGCGGAGATATTGCCGTAGGCTTCGGCCGAGCCGAATTTCGTCGTCAGATACTCGTCGCGGCTGATGCCCTCGCGCGGCACCCACGCATTGAGGAAGAACGGCCGCCAGCGCACCTCCAGCGGCACGTCGCTCACCAGCGCCAGCGCCTTTTCGACGCGGCTCTTGCCGATGTAGCACCACGGGCACACGACATCCGACACGATGTCGAGCGTCAACGGCTTGATCGTGCTCATGACGATCCTCCTTGTTCCATGGAAGACAGAGCTAACCAGCCGATGGCGGCGGCCGCAAGGCGCTTATCGCGCCGGGCCGTTATGCTTATTCGAAATGCAGCACGCGAGATCAAACAACCTCGGCGTCGGCCCCACACAAAATAAATTCAGGCAGCGTGCGCGGGTCGGCCTTTGCCGGACACGGCGCGCTTGGCTTTCGTGGCCGGCTTGGCGGTTTTGGCGTTGGTCTTTGCGGCCTTGGCCTTTTTCGCCTCGGTCGCTTTTGTCTTGGTCGCTTTTGTCTTGGCCTTTCCGGTCTTGGCCTTCACCGTCTTGCCGTTTGCCTTCGCCGCCTGCCGTTCCGCGCGCGCGGCGGCGCGCTGCTTGGCCCGCTTGTGTTCGCAGGCGTCGCATTTGCAGCCGATCGGCTTCAGGTATTCCTTGAAATACTCGGTGCCGTAATCGTAGTTGATCTCATCGCCCGGCGCGATGTTCTTGACGGCACGGATCACCACCTTGCGCTTACGGGCGCTGACGTCGGATTCCGCGTTCGGCTTGCACGAATGATTGATGTAGCGCGCGATGTTCTCGCGCACCGAGCCGTCGATGGTCCAGCGCTTGTTGATCTGGAACAGATACTTGTTCTCGACCGCGTCGTCCTCCTCCTTGCGGCAGTCCAGCATCGGACCGATATAGCGGATGATCTTCGCGCCTTTCTTGATCGGCTTGGTGGCGAACAGGCCCAGTCCGGTCTTGGAACGGCCAATGCGATACGGCTTGCTGTCGGGGATGGTGGGCATGTCTCTGGAAGGTTGGCTCTGGAAGGTTGGTTCGGGAAAATGCTGACGCTGCGGACTTGCCGCGAATAAGCCTCTTATCGCAATCGGGGTCGGAATGTCAGGCTTTTCCAACGGGCGCACCGAACCTTCCCCAGCTTGCCGTCGCCCACCGCAACGCCTCAGCCGCCGCGCGGGCCGATCGGCGCGCCACCGCGCAGCATGACGTCGAGCAACTGATCGACCGTGCTGCCCGCCGGCAACCGTTCGAGAATGTTGGACAGACGGCCATCGAGCACGAGGCTGGCGAAGCCGTGCATCAGCGACCATGCGCGCGCGGCGCCCGCGGCCTGTTCCAGCGTCAGCGTCCGGCTCGCGATGGTTTCACCCCGCCCCTCGCCCACCGCCGTCACCAGTCGGGCAAAGGCCGCATTCGCCGCCTCTTGCAGCACCGGGTTGCCCATATCGAGCCGCTCGGCGCGAAACATCAGCCGATACATCGCCGGATGCGCGCGGGCGAAATCGAGATAGGCGTGCGCCCGCGCCTGGCCCACTTCCGTCCATGAGCGTCCCGGCAGTTCCGCCGCCTTCATCGCCGCGCCAAAACGGCGGTAACCGATCGCCGCCAGTTCGCTGACGAGGCCGGCGAGATCGCGGAAGTGGTGGGCCGGCGCGGCATGCGAGACCCCGGCCTCGCGCGCCACCGCGCGCAAGGTCAGGCCGGTGAGGCCATCGCGTTCGAGGATCGTCTCCGCCGCCTTGAGCAGCGCGTCATGCAGATCGCCGTGGTGATAACGCGCGCCCGGCGCGCCTTTCGCCGGGGGCCTGGCCTTGGCCGAAGCCGGGCGGGAGGGAGATTTTGCCGCGCGGGCGGCGGCGCGGCGCGGGGACGGCTTGCGGGTCATCCGCACATGATAGAATGCGATTTTTACACTGTAAAGATTTGACTTGACGAGATCGAGAGTTTCCATCTACTTTATCTTGACGACGTCAAGATACCCGACCGATGGAGATCCCCGTGCCCGCAGCCGCCGCCGAACTGGACAACCTCGCGCCGATTCCGATGGAATGCGACGCCCCGTTCCTCAAGGTCGAGGGCGAACTGCCGCGCGCGCTGAACGGCACGCTGTATCGCAACGGCCCCAATCCGCAATTCGACGTCCCCGGCGCGCACTGGTTCACCGGCGACGGCATGCTGCACGCGTTCCATCTTGAGAACGGCCGAGCCAGCTATCGCAACCGCTGGGTCCGCACGCCGAAATGGCTGGCCGAGCACGACGCCGGCCGCGCCATCTTCGCCGGCTTCGGCCCGCGCCGGCTCCCCGACGCGCCGCCGACGACCTGCAACGACAGCGGCGCCGCCAACACCAACATCATCCGCCACGGCGGCCGGCTGCTGGCGCTGGAGGAAGGCCACCCGCCGACCGAGATCGACCCCCTGACGCTTTCGACGCGCGGCTATTGCGACTACGACGGCCGCATCAAAGGACCCTTCACCGCGCATCCCAAGGTCGATCCCGCAACCGGCGAGATGATGTTCTTCGGCTACAACGCCAAGGGGCCGTTCAGCTCGGCGCTATCTTACGGGGTGGTCGATCGCGGCGGCCGCGTCACGCGCTTCGAGCATTTCGAGACGCCGTATTCCAGCATGGTGCATGATTTCATCGTCACCGCGAACCATGTGCTGTTTCCGATCCTGCCGCTGACCGGCAGCATGGAGCGCGCCGTCAAGGGGCAGCCGGCCTATGCCTGGGAGCCGGACAAGGGCGGCCACATCGGCGTCATGGCGCGCGGCGGCACGACCTCGGACATCCGCTGGTTTCGCGCCGAGGCGTGTTACGTGTTTCACGTCCTCAACGCCTGGGAGGACGGCAGCCGCGTCGTCGCCGACGTCATGCAATACGAGGAGCCGCCGCTGTTCCCGCGCCTCGACGGCCGCCCCAGCCGTGCGGCGGGCCTGAGCGCGCGGCTGTGCCGCTGGACCTTCGACCTCGCCGCCAATACCGACCGTTTCTCGCAGGTCTATCTCGACGACATCGCCGGCGAGTTTCCCCGCGTCGACGAGCGCCGCGCCGGGCTTGCGACGGCGCATGGCTGGTACGCCTGCGCCAATCCCGAGCTGCCCGCCTCGACCGCGCTGCATGGCATCGTCCATGTCGGCGGCGACGGCGAGCGCAAGGCGCGATACCTGCTGCCGAAGGGCGACAGCATTTCCGAGCCGGTGTTCGTGGAACGCGGCGCGGACGCGCCGGAGGGCGACGGCTGGCTGCTCGCGGTGGTCTGGCGCGCGCGCGAGAACCGCAGCGACCTCGCGGTGTTCGACGCGCAAAATATCGCGGATGGCCCGGCCGCGCTGGTCAAGCTCGGCCACCGCGTGCCGGACGGCTTTCACGGCAACTGGGTGAACGCCGCCTGACATCGGCGCGTTTGACCCTTGCGGAAAACCTCCAACCCGGTGACCCCCATGAAAACCGTCTTCATCAAGCTCGCCGCCGACTTCTTCTCCACCATCGTCTTTCTGGCGGTCTACGCCTTAACCGACAACGTCGTCGTCGCCACGCTGGCGGCGGTGGCGGCGGCGATCGCGCAGGTGATTCACGCGCGCATCAAGGGACAAACGCTCGACGTCATGACCTATGCCAGCCTGGCGCTGGTGATCGTGCTGGGCGGCGCGACGCTGCTCACCCACGATCCCCGTTTCGTGCTGGTGAAGCCCGCCATCGGCCACTTCGCCGTCGGCGGCATCATGCTGCGCAAGGACTGGATGCTACGCTATTCGCCCGCCATCGTGCGCGACACCATCCCGCATCTGGCGCGGCTCGCCGGCTACGCCTGGGCCGCGCTGATGTTCGCGCTGGGCCTCGGCACCATCGCGGTGGCCGCGACCGGCGACATCAAGCTGTGGGCGTTCTATGTCTCGGTGGTGGCGATCGGCGCCAAGATCGCAGCGTTCGCGATCCAGTACGTCACCTTCCGCACCGTCATCCGGCGCAAGCTGCGCGCGGCGGCGCCCGGCGCCGGCGGCCATTCGCGCGGCGGCGATTTTGCGATATAGAGAATTCATCTCGCGCCTCAAACCGAGGTGCGACGCATTGGAGAAACGGAATGTCGGTCGACGGAAACTGGAACATCACCATGAGCACGCCGATGGGCGAGCGCAACGCGACGCTGGAGCTGAAGACCGCCGGCGGCGCGCTGACCGGCACGCAGGCCGCCGACGGCAATTCCGGCGCAATCTTCGACGGCACCGTGAACGGCAACGACATCGCCTGGAAAATCGACATCACCAACCCGATGCCGCTGACCCTGAGCTTCACCGGCTCGGTCGACGGCGACGCGATGAGCGGCCAGATGGGCATCGGCCCGATGGGCAGCTTCCCGTTCACCGGCACGCGGGCGTAGCAAGCCGTTGAAAATGGCTCCCTGCCCCCGGGCGCGCTGCGGCACGAAGTGAGGCAGCGCAGAACCGGGACCGTTCCATCCACGGTGTTTGAGACGGTCCCGGTTCAGCGACGCAGCGCTACACGCTGCATCGCGTCCGGGACACGGTGGAGAGGGAAGGAAGCGGAACCTGGCCGCTCCCGAGCAGCAGCCTGCCTGGCTCCCACACCGCTACAGATAGCTATAAACGATGACGCCGTTGATCGTGCTCGCGGCGACCAGGAGCGCGATCAGCATCGCGTTCAATCTGACGGCATCGATGTCCATGCGCGGCGTCCGAATCGTCCTGCTTCAATTCATCCATTGAAGCAGGACGCGCGAATGCGTCATCCGGATTCTTTTTCGCCGCCCGGCTTGCGAGTCCGGACAGAATCGAGTCCGCGCGGGTCACCTCACCCGAGATTCAGTTCCTTGAAGAAATCATTGCCCTTGTCGTCCATGATGATGAACGCCGGGAAATCCTCGACCTCGATGCGCCAGATCGCTTCCATGCCGAGTTCGGGATATTCCACCACCTCGACCTTCTTGATGCAGTGCTCGGCGAGGTTCGCCGCCACGCCGCCGATCGAGCCGAGATAGAAGCCGCCGTATTTCTTGCACGCCTCGCGCACCTGCGCCGAGCGGTTGCCCTTCGCCACCATCACCATCGAGCCGCCGGCGGCCTGGAACTGATCGACGAAGGAATCCATGCGGCCCGCCGTGGTCGGGCCGAACGCCCCGGAGGCGTAGCCTTCCGGCGTCTTGGCGGGGCCGGCGTAGTAGATCGGGTGGTTCTTGAAGTAATCCGGCAGCGGTTCGCCCCGGTCCAGCCGCTCGCGCAGCTTGGCATGGGCTGCGTCGCGCGCTACGATCATGGTGCCGGTCAAGGACAGCCGCGTCTTGGTCGGATATTTCGACAGCGTCGCGAGAATGTCCTTCATCGGCTGGTTGAGGTCGATCTTCACTACCTCGCCGCCGAGCTGGCCCTCCACCGGCGGCAGATACTGCGCAGGGTTGTGCTCCAGTTGCTCAAGGAACACGCCGTCCCTGGTGATCTTGCCGAGCACCTGACGATCCGCCGAGCACGACACGCCCAATCCGATCGGCAGCGAAGCGCCGTGGCGCGGCATCCGGATCACCCGCACGTCGTGGCAGAAATATTTGCCGCCGAACTGCGCGCCGACGCCGGTGCTTTGCGTCATCTTCAGGATCTCCTGCTCCATGTCGAGATCGCGGAAGGCGTTGCCGTTCTCGCTGCCGTGCGTCGGCAGCGCGTCGAGATAGCGCGCGGAGGCGAGCTTCACCGTCTTCATGCACAATTCGGCCGAGGTGCCGCCGATGACGATGGCGAGGTGATAGGGCGGACACGCGGCGGTGCCGAGCGTCATGATCTTCTCTTTCAGGAAAGCGAGAAGCCGATCCTTGGTCAGCACCGAGGGCGTCGCCTGAAACAGAAAGCTCTTGTTGGCCGAGCCGCCGCCCTTGGCCATGAACATGAACTTGTAGGCGTCGTCACCCTCGGCATAGATCTCGCACTGCGCCGGCATGTTGTTGGCGGTGTTCTTCTCCTCGTACATCGAGAGCGGCGCGACCTGCGAATAGCGCAGGTTGCGGCGCAGATAGGCGTCGCGCGCGCCTTCCGACAGCGCCGCCTCGTCGTCGCCGTCGGTGATGACGTTGCAGCCCTTCTTGCCCATGATGATCGCGGTGCCGGTGTCCTGGCACATCGGCAGCACGCCGCCGGCGGAGATATTGGCGTTCTTGAGAAAATCGAAGGCGACGAACTTGTCGTTGTCGCTGGCTTCCTTGTCGTCGAGGATGCTGCGGAGCTGCTTCAGGTGTCCCGGCCGCAGATAATGGTTGATCTCGCCGAACGCCGCCTCTGACAGCGCCTTGAGCGCCGCGCGCGACACCACCAGCATGTCCTTGCCGAGCAACTTCTCGACCCGCACGCCTTCGTCCGACACTTTCCGGTAAGGGGTTTCGTCCTTGCCGAGCGGGAACAGCGGCGTGTGCCGATAGGGCGGAACGGGCTTCTGGTCGGGGATCGCGGTCGGTGCATTCATTGGAAAGAGCCTCTGACGGAGGGGATTTGCCCCTGTTTAGGCCCTTTGCCGGGAATTTTGAAGGGTTCAAAACAGCCGGCCGGCGCACCCGTTCGGGTCGCCGGCGCGGCGGTCGGAGCGCGACGGTGGAAAATGGAAGCCGATTCAACGCAGCCGGATTGGCTCCATCATTCAGTTCGTCGCGAAGCAGTAGAGCAGGCCGTCGCCGCCGGTGGAGCGCAGGTCCGCCTGAGAGCAGCCGCCGTCCGGGCCGCGCGAAGGGTGCGACATGTTCCAGGATTTCGCCGGCGGACTGTCGTC
The DNA here is from genome assembly GCA_023954195.1 of Xanthobacteraceae bacterium. Classification (GTDB taxonomy): domain Bacteria; phylum Pseudomonadota; class Alphaproteobacteria; order Rhizobiales; family Xanthobacteraceae; genus 62-47. Next base: position 690,405 of record JAMLIK010000002.1, on the reverse strand, counting down.
GAGCCCCATGCGGTCGGAGTGGCCGACCATCGCCGCGCCCTGCGTGCTGCTCGTCCAGTTCTTGCAGGTGCGGTCCTCGCCCGGCGGAAAGGCGGTGCCGTCGGCCTGCGACCCGGTCAGGATGTCGTGGCGGTTCGGCTTGTCGCCGCGGCCGTTGATGACCTCGCCCTTCTCGCTCAGCGCGGTCTGCTTGGTGAGGCTGTTGGCGCCGTGCAGCTCAGTGACATCCTTGGCGATCGCCTCGCCCTTGGCGTTCTTCCATGGCCCCTTGCCGATGCGGTCGCGGGCGTTGACCGCCGGCTTGCCGTCGGCGGCTTGCGTCGACAGGTAGGCGCGCCAGGTCCTGGCTCCGAGGCCGGCGGCCTGCGCCAATTGCTGACACCAGTTGTCGGCGCCGGCGAGGCCGCCGAGGTTGCCGCCGTTGCCGATGCCGTGGCTGGTGACGAAGAACGTCGTCTCGGCGCCCTGCGCCCGTGCCGGTAATGTCGCGGCCGACAGTGCCAGCGCCGCCGCCGCGCAAACTCCCGCCAATTCGCGTCCGGTGAATCTCATGGACATCGATCTGCTCCCTGTTGCTTGCCTGCTTGTGGTGAGGATACCCGTCGTTGGAGGCGTTGCGCATCCGGCAAGATCATACGAATCGCCCTTCAAATAAAAAGGGGCGCTGCGGCTGTCGCCGCAACGCCCTTATCTTTTATCCGGATGCGTTTTCTTCACGCGAACCGGGAACCACTTCGCTCGAAAACGCTATGGCGCGAATGGTTGCGGGCGTCATGCCTGCTGGATCGCGCTCAACTCCCAACCCTCGCCCGGACGACGGGCGAAGGTCCACACCTCGGTCGCCTCGACCGGCGTGTCGCCGCCGTCGACCACGTTGCCGCTGGCGCGGTCCACGGTCTTGTCGGTCAGGCTGAAACGCATCGCCACCGTGGCGAAGTCGGTGACGCCCTCGCGCCAGGCTTCGGCGAGGTCGCCCTGCAACAGCTTGACGCCGGTGACCTTGTTAACCACGCCCCGCTGCTTGTTGGCGGCGAGATCCTCGGTGAAGTATGACACCATTTCGGGGGTCGCCAGCTTGTGCAGCTTCTCGACGTCCTCGTCCGACCACGCCGCCTGCACCTCGCCGAGCAGCCGCTCGAACGCCTCATAATCGTCCGGCGTGATCTGGAGCGGGGTCGAAGCCGCCGCGCCGCCGCCCAAGCCAGAGCCGCCGCCCGCCGCGCCCGGACCGCCGCCGAGGCCAGCGCCAAGACCGGCGCCAAGACCGCCGAGACCGTTGCGGAGATTGGTCTGCGGACCACCCGCCGGGGCGGGCCCGTTGGCGGGGCCTTCATAAGCGGCGGTGTTGGCGTTGCGGCGACGCCACCACGCCATCGCGAATCGCGCCACCATCACGATGATGATGATCTGCAACGCCAGGCCGAGGAACGACGACAGGCTGCCGAGGCCGCTGAACAGGCCGCCACCGAACAGCATGCCGATGAGGCCCGCGCCGAGCAGGCCGGCCATCAGGCCGCCCATCATGCCCATGCCGGGGCGGGCGGCGTTGCCGGCGGCCGCCGCGCCGCGCGGCGCGGTGGTGCCGGGCTGCGTCATGGTGCGGTTGAACGGCTGCGCCGCGTTCGGCGCGGTGGGGGTGGTCGCCGGCGCCGAAAAGGTCCTTGAGCCGCGCGAGCCGGCGCTGCCGCCGCGGCCGGCGCGGGCATCCGCCGCCGAGACCGCGATCATCAACAGCGGAAACGCCAGGGCCATAGTCAGGGCCAGCGTCTGGACGATGCCACGTGGGCGTCGGAGAAAGGTCATCGATGGTTTCCTCACGCCCCGGAAGCAGGGCGGTCGCCCATAAGGTGGGGAACCGTCGAAAAAAGAAAAGTGGCCACGGCGTCGCGCCCGTGCGGCGCTCGGTCGCGGCCGACTCGTCGGCCATGCTTTCGAAAGCGTGACGAGCGCTTTCACCGCGGTGCGAATTGTGCCGTTGCCGTTTTCAGGTTCCAATGGACGCGAGCTGGAACGTTGCCATCCTGGCCGCTTCCGAGAAGTTGATGGTCTTGAGGAAAACACGTGATGTCGAATGAATGGCCGGAGACCGACGGACTCAACACGTCGCTCATCTATGATGCGGCGCAAAAAATGCACACGAATGAGGATATGCGCAGCCGCATCGCCACCGGCATCGCGCCTCGCGGCGCGCCCCGGCCCGTTCTCGGCAAGGCCTGGACCGTCCGATTGACAAAATCGGAGCAGGCATCTGCGGAAAATAGCCAACGCTTCATAGCGGCCTACGACAGCGTGCCGGCGGGCGTTGTCCTCGTCATTCAGGCGATCGGCGACCTGCGGGGCGCCGTGATCGGCGACGTGCTGGCCCATCGGTTAAAACGGCTGGGGGTGCTCGGTATCGTGGTCGATGGTCCGGTTCGTGACGTGGAAGGCATTCTGGCATGCGACATCGGCTGCTGGTCCGGCTCGGTCACCATGGCGAGTTGCAGGACCGATAGTATCGCCGTTGAGACCGGCGTTGAAATTCAGATCGGCGGCGTGTCCGTCCGCCCGGGCGACCTGGTCGCGGCCGATATGGATGGAGTGATATTCAATCCTTCCACTGAGGCGATCACGTTGCTGCAAGAGGCGCGGGGTTACTATCGGGCGGAACAATTATCGCACGAGAAAATCGAGGCCGGCGCCCGCGCGTCGGCATCCTATCAGGCGAAGAGATGACATGAATTCGCGGGCACGGGACCGGTCGCTTACCCCACCCGCGCGGTCGCTTACCCCGCCATGGTTTCCTTGACGGCGGCGACCAGTTGGCTGAGCGAGAACGGTTTTGGCAGGAAGGCGAACTGCTGGTTCTCCGGCAGGCTCTTGGCGAAGGCGTCCTCGGCGTAGCCGGAGACGAAGATCACCTTGATGTCGGGATTGCGCGCGCGCATCGAGGTCAGCAGGGTCGGCCCGTCCATCTCCGGCATCACCACGTCCGACACCACCAGATCGACGCCGCCCTCGTTCGCCTCCAGCGCCTCCAGCGCCTCGATGCCGTTGGCGGCCTCGATGACGTTGTAGCCGCGCGAGCGCAGGCCGCGCGCGTTCAATCCGCGCAACCCCTCCTCGTCCTCCACCAGCAGGATGGTGCCCTGCCCGGTCATGTCCTGCGCGGCCGGCTTGGCGGCGGCCGGCTGTTGCGGCCTGCCGGCGTCGGCGGCGGAGGCCACAATGTCCGGAGCCGCGTCCTTTTCAGGATAGTGACGCGGCAGGAAGATCAGGAACGAGGTGCCCTTGCCGAGTGCGGATTCGACATAGACGAAGCCGCCGGTCTGCTTGACGATGCCGTAAACGGTGGAGAGACCGAGGCCGGTGCCCTTGCCGACCTCCTTGGTGGAGAAGAACGGCTCGAAAATCTTGTCGACCAGGTCGGCCGGAATGCCGGTGCCGGTGTCGGCGACCTCGATCTTCACATAGTCGGCGGCCGGCATTTCCTTGTGCCCCAGCCGCTCCGCCTCGACGGCGGACACGTTGGCGGTGCGCACGATGAGCTTGCCGCCGTCCGGCATGGCGTCGCGGGCGTTGACCGCGAGGTTGACGATCACCTGCTCGAACTGCGAGACGTCGACCTTGACCGGCCACAGGTCGCGGCCATGCACCAGGTCGAGCTTGACCTTCTCGCCGATCAACCGGCGCAGCAGCATGGTGAGGTCGGACAGCGAGTCGCCGAGGTGCAGCACCTGCGGCCGCAGCGTCTGCCGCCGCGAGAACGCCAGCAACTGCCGCACCAATGTCGCGGCGCGGGTGGCGTTCTGCTTGATCTGCATGATGTCCTGGAACGACGGGTCGGTCGGCTTGTGCGCGTTCAGCAGGAAGTCGTTGGCCATCATGATGGCCGAGAGCACGTTGTTGAAGTCGTGGGCGATGCCGCCGGCGAGCTGGCCCACCGCCTGCATCTTCTGCGACTGCGCGAACTGGTTTTCCAGCGAGCGCTTCTCGGTGGTTTCCAGCAGGTAGACGATGGCGGCTTCCGCGTCACCCGGCTCGCTGACGCCGGTGACGAAGAATTCGCCCCAGCGCTCCTTGGCGCTGTCGAGCGAGGCTTCCACCGGGGCAATGTCGCCGTGGCCTTCCGCCGCCCGGCCGATGGCTTCGGCCAGCGCCGCGCGGTCGCGCTCGTGGACCGCGTCGAGGATCGAGGCGCTGGAGGCCGAGCCGGGCTTCAACCCCTGCGCCAGTTTGGCGAAACGGGCGTTGGCGCGGACGATGGTTCCGGCCTTGTCGACGGTGGCGATGGCCATCGGCGTGTGATCGAAGAACCGCATGAAGCGCACCTCGGCGGTGCGCTGCGGATCGGCGCGCTCGTTGCGCGCCAGGCTGACGACCAGCGTGCGCGAGGGGCCGGGCGCGCCGTCGGCGCCGAACGCCAGCTTGTGATAAAGCCGCGCCGGCATGGTGCGGCCGTTGCGCATCTTGAGATCGACGTCGAACACCTCGGTCTTGACCTCGCCGGGGGCCGGCACGACCGCGGTGAGCAGCGCCGCGCCGTCGCCCGCCATGATATCGCCGAGCTTGAGGCCGCCCGAGCCGATTTCCGCCAGATCGTGATCGAGCCAGTTCGCCAGCGTGGCGTTGACGTAGACCAGTTCGCCCTTGGGATCGACCGAGAAGAAACCGCATGGCGCGTGATCGAGATATTCGATGGCGTGCTGCAATTCTTTGAACACGTCCTCCTGCCGCTCGCGGTCGCGGGTGATGTCGGCGATCGTCCACACCGACAGCCGGGCGTTCTTCTTGTCGTCGTCGAGCGGCCGCACCCGCATCCGCAGCCAGCGGCCGGGGGCGCCGTCGACCCGCACCTCCTCCTGCAACCGCTTGCCCTCGCGCGACGCCTTGAGCAGGCGGAACACCGCCTCCGAGACGTCCGGATTGCCGATGAACACCCGCTCCACCGGCCGCGCGTCCTGCGCCGAGGCCGCCCCGGTCAAGGCGCGGTAGGCGGCGTTGGAATAGACCACGTAGCCGCGGGAATCGGTTACCGCGATGCCGTCGAGGGCGTGGTCCGCGATCGGCCGCATCAAGGGATTGTCGACCGCGCGGTCCGCGATCCGGATCAACCCCGCCGCGAAGGCGAACAGGCCGAACAGGCCGACCATCGCCAGCACCGCCAGCAGGCCGAGAATATAAGGTTGCGCCTGGCTGCGGCCGAGCACCATGAAGCCCACCGCCGCCGCGACGATCGCACCCGCCACCACCAGCACCAGCACGATGCTGCCCCCGCGCCCGGCAGGCTCCGGGGTCGGCACGGGATCGGGCGACGGCGAAGGGTCCGAAGGGGTGGTCATGGAACGGCGCGCAACCTGTGCGGTGGGACGATAGGCGCGGAAACCCGACCGAAATGCCCGAATCGGCTCGCCGCGCGCAAGCGCATCATACAGCGATCCCCGCGATTGCGCGCGGCCCCGATCCGCCGCCAGCCGCGCCGGATCATGTCCGCCGCCCCGACAGGCCGCGTTTCAGGTTCATCACGTAGCCGATGATCTCGGCCACCGCATGGTAGTGCTCGACCGGAATCTCGTCGTCGATCTCCACCGTGGCGTAGAGCGCGCGCGCCAGCGGCACGTTCTCGACGATCGGGATGTCGTGCGCCTTCGCCACCTCGCGGATTTTGAACGCCACCGCGTCGACGCCCTTGGCGACGCAGACCGGCGCCGCCATGCCGCGATCGTATTGCAGCGCGACCGAATAGTGGGTCGGGTTGGTGATGACGACCGACGCCTTGGGCACGGCGGCCATCATCCGCTTCTTCATGCGGGCGTGGCGCAACTGACGGAGCCGCCCCTTGATATGCGGGTCGCCTTCCGACTGCTTGAACTCCTCCTTCAACTCCTGCAACGACATCTTCTGCTTCTCGAACCATTGCCGGTACTGGAAGAAGAAATCGGCGATCGCCACCAGCGCCAGCACCGCCACCGTCGCGGTGAGGAGATGCTGCGTCAGCGTCATCGTGGAGTACAGGATCGTCGCGGGTTCGGCGCGCACCATGGCCTCGAAGCGGAAACGATCCGGCCACAGCACCATCGTCATCACCGCGCCGAGCGCGATGACCTTGAACAGACCTTTCAGGAAATTCGCCGCCGCCTGCTTGCCGAAGATGCGCTTGGCGCCGGCCAGCGGCGACAGCTTGCTCAATTTCGGCTTGAGCGATTCGCCGGACCACACCAGCCGGTGCTGCACCATGTTGGCGGCGATCGCCGCCAGCGCCAAGAGCAGTAGCGGCACGCCGAGCACGGCGATCAGCAGGTATGCGAGATCGCGCGCCAGCGCCAGCAGGCCGGGGCCGTCGGCGCGGATCATCCAGGAATTGGCGATCAGATTGCGCAGCGGGTTCTGCAATCCGCCGCCGATCGAGCCCGCGAACGAGGTGAACACCAGCGTCGCGCCGGCGATCATGAACCAGGTGTTGACTTCCTGGCTCTTGGCGACGTCGCCGCGCTGAAGCGCGTCGTCGAGCCGCTTCTGGGTCGGGTCTTCTGTTTTCTCCGGGCCGTCGTTGTCGTCGGACACGTCGGATCAACTCCTTGGAGCCAGGTCGTGCATGATGCCGGTGAAGTAATCGAGGAACACGCCCATCATCGCGGCGATCGCGATCAGCAGGATCAGGAGGCCGAACAGGATCGAGAGCGGCACGCCGACGAAATAGACCTGCATCTGCGGCATCAGCCGCGCCAGGATGCCGAGCCCGATGTTGAACACCAGCCCGAACACCAGGAACGGCGCGGCGAGTTGCACGCCGACCTTGAAGGCGCCGGCGAAGGCGCGCACCGCCAGCGCCGCGACGTCGCCGCTCGGCATCAGCGCGCCCGGCGCGAAAATGTCGTAGCTCTGGCTGAGCGCGGCGATCACCAGATGATGACTGTCGGTGGCGAACAGGAAGGTGACGCCGAGCAGCGACAGGAAATTGCCGACCAGCACGCCCTGCTGGCCTTGCGTCGGGTCGACCGCGGTGACGAAGCCTAGTCCCAGTTGCTGGGCGATGATGAAGCCCGCCACCTGCAACGCCGCCAGCGTCACCCGCGCGGTTGCGCCGAGCACGACGCCGATGAAGATTTCCTGCGCCAGCAGCACCGCCATCGGCGCCAGCGACTGGGTATCGACATGGAACGCCGCGCGGTGCAGCGGCAGGATAATCAGGGTCAGAAGCAGCGCGATCCCGAGCTTGATCCGCGCCGGGATGTTGGCCTCGCCCAGCGTCGGCAGCAGCATCACCATCGCGCCGATGCGGGCGAACACGAGCATGAAGGCGGCGGCATAGGCCGGCAGGAACGTAAGGTCGACGCGCATCTCGGCACCATGCTTCAACCTCCGATGATTCGCGACGAAATCCGCATCATCTCGGCGTGCAGCGCGTCCGCCATGAACGGCAGCGCCAGCACCAGGGTCACCAGCATCGCGACGATCTTGGGCACGAACACCAGCGTCTGCTCCTGGATCTGCGTCAACGCCTGCACCAGCGAGATCGCGACGCCGACCAGAAGGCCGACCACCAGCAAGGGCGAGGCGACGATGACGATGGTCCAGATCGCGTCGCGCGCGACGTCGAGGGTTTCAGCTCCGGTCATGTGGGGTCCTGTGTTGTTGGAAACGAGGCGTCGTCCCCGCGAAGGCGGGGACCCATGCCCCCTGGCCTTGCCTGTCAAAAGACAAACTCACCTCGGATGATGGAGCCGCACCGCTGCGGCGTATGGGTCCCCGCCTGCGCGGGGACGACGTTCTCCGTGTTGCGCGTCATCCAAAAACGCCCCATCAGATCGGCATCCGCATGATTTCCTCGTAGGACTGGATCATCCGGTCGCGTACCGACACCAGCGTCGAGACGGCGACGTCGGTTTCGGCCACCGCCGTCACCACGTCCATGACGTTGGCGCGGCCGTTGGCCATCGCCACCGTCTGCGCGTCGGACTTGCGGCCGGTCTCCATCACGCTGCCGATCGCGTCCTTCACCAGCGCGCCGAACGAGGGCCCCCCGGTCTCCCCTGCCTTCGGTGTGGGGGCGCCGCCCTGAGACACCATCTTCGCGAGGCTGGCGTAGGCGTTGGCGGCGGTAATCGGCGAGGCCATGGCGAGGCTCCTTGGAAATCAGGCTTTGAGAATGTCGAGGGTGCGCTGGATCATCCGGCGCGTGGCGGTGATGATGTTGAGGTTGGCTTCGTAGGACCGCTGCGCGTCGCGCATGTCGGTCATCTCGATCACCGGATTGACGTTGGGATATTTGACATTGCCGCTGGCGTCGGCCGCCGGGTTGCCGGGCTCGTGCTTGACGCGGAAGCCGGAATTGTCGGGACGGACGCGGCCGAGCGACACCACGCGGGCGTCGAGCGAGCGGTCGAGCGTCGAGGAAAACGTCGGCACCTTGCGGCGGTAGGGATCGCCGCCCGGCGTCTGCGCGGTGGAGTCGGCGTTGGCGAGGTTTTCCGAGATCACCCGCATCCGCCCGGCCTGCGCCCGCAACCCGGAGGCGGCAATGCTCATCGACCGGATGAAGTCCATGCCCTCGTCTGCCATCGCGTGTTCTCCCTAGTCGTCGCCGTGCGGTCAGCGCTTGCCGATCGCGGTTTTCAACAGGCCGAGGCTGCGGCTGTAGAGCGAACTGACCGCCGCATAGTCCATCTGGTTGGCCGAGACCTTGAGCATCTCGTCCTCCAGATTGACGGCATTGCCGGCGGGCCGCGTCTCGTAGCCGGTCCTGCGGTCGAGCGGGAAGCTCGGCGCGCGGCCGCCTGCCGCGAGGCTGACGCCGCTCGTCGCCGCCGCCATCTGCAACCGCCCGCCCCCGCCGCTGACGCCGCCGCGCGCGTCGAATGCCGGTTCCACCAGGTCGCGCGGCCGGAAGTTCGGCGTGTCCGAATTGGCGATATTCTCCGCCAGCACGCGCTGGCGCTCCTGGTGCCACTGCATCCTGGCCCGCAACGCGGACAGCATCGGAAGATCGTTGATGGCCATCGGGTCCTCGCGTGCCGGCACGGCAGGTAGGCAGAATTTGCCGCGTCATGGTTAACGGCCGGTTAACGCCGGTCCCGGCGGGATTGACGAACTTTAATCGTGGGTTATCAGGCCCTTCCCGACCACGACCGGCGCGGCCGGCGCAAATCCGCCCGGCCGGCCGCGGAATCGGCGCGGCTGAAACCGGTTTGGGTCGGCGTTGCGTTGGGTTAATCTTGGGTTAAGACGGAAGCAGGCCGGCGGTCGCCGCCCGAGGACGTCAACCGACCGATTATTGACTGGATCTTTTTGCTGTATCCTGGAGTTCGAGCAGGCGGCGATTCTGGCGGGATCCGCCGGTCGCGCCGGGAATGGATCGACAATGCAGACACCACTGACATTCTTTTTCGCGTTCGTGGCCGTCCTGGTGCTGATCGGCGTGGTGGCCTGGCTGGTGCGCCGGTTCGCCGGCAACCGGCTCGGCGGCAGCGCGGGCCGGGGCCGGATGCCGCGGCTGGCGGTGATCGACGCCGCCGCCGTCGACGGACGCCGGCGGCTGGTGCTGGTCCGGCGCGACAATGTCGAGCATCTGGTGATGATCGGCGGGCCGAGCGACATCGTGGTGGAGTCGAATATCGTTCGCGCCATGCCGGCGCGCGAGGCGGCCGCGCCGCGCGCTGACGCCCGCCTCAACCCGTTCCCGGACGAGGACGCGGGTCCCGCCCACGACCGCCTGGAGCCGATTGAGCCGTCGCTGCCGGAGCCGCCGCCGCGCCCGGCCCGTCCGGCCTTCGCGGACGAGTTGCGCCGCCCCGCCGCGCCGCCGCCATCCCCGCTCCCTACGCTGCCGGAACGCCGTCACGATCCGCTGGCGACCATCTCGCCGGAACCGCTGACCCGGCCGGAGCCGCGCCCGGACCTGCGCGCGCCGCGCACCGAGCCGGTGATGCCGCGACCGCCGCTGCGCGGCCCCGAGCCCCCGCTCGCCGCCAAGCCGCCGCCGCCGCGCGCGCCGGAGCCAGCCGTCCCCGCGCCGACGCCGCCGCCGGATCCGGCGAGCGCCGACCAGAATCTCGCCGAGATGGCGAAGCGGCTGGAGGCGGCGTTGCGCCGTCCCGGCGGCGACGCCCGCCCGGCCGCCGCGCCGCCGACAGCCGCGCCCGAGATCCCGGCGCGGAGCGCGCCGCGCGTCACCGTCGACCCCGCGCCCGGCTTAGCCCCGCCGGCCCGGCCGAAAGGCGACTTCGAGAACCTCGAAGACGAAATGGCGTCCCTGCTCGGACGCTCGAAGCCGCCTTCGTGAGACCGGCGCCCGGCCCGCGTAGAGTTCTAATATTCGCTGTCGTCCTCGCCGCCGCCGCATCGCTGGCCGATCCGGCGGCGGCGCAGGATATCAGCATCAATCTCGGCGGCGGCAACGGCGGCGTGACCGAGCGCGCGATCCAGTTGATCGCGCTTCTGACGGTGCTGTCGGTGGCGCCGTCGATCCTCATCATGATGACGTCGTTCACGCGCATCGTCGTGGTGCTGTCGCTGCTGCGCACTGCGCTCGGCACCGCCACCGCGCCGCCGAACTCCGTCATCATCGCGCTCGCCCTGTTCCTCACCGCGTTCGTGATGGGGCCGGTGCTGCAAAAATCCTACGACGACGGCATCCGGCCGCTGATCGCCAACCAGATCAGCGTCGAGGAGGCGATGCAGCGCGCCGCGGTGCCGCTGCGCGGCTTCATGCAGAAGAACGTCCGCGAAAAGGACCTCAAGCTGTTCATGGACCTGTCCGGCGAGCCGCCCCCCGCGACACCGGACGAAATGTCACTGCGCATCCTGGTGCCGGCCTTCATGATCTCGGAACTGAAGCGCGCGTTCGAGATCGGCTTCCTGTTGTTCCTGCCGTTCCTGATTATCGATCTGGTGGTGGCGTCGGTGCTGATGTCGATGGGCATGATGATGCTGCCCCCCGTGGTGGTGTCGCTGCCGTTCAAGCTGATCTTCTTCGTGCTGGTGGACGGCTGGTCGCTGGTCGCGGGTTCGCTGGTGCAGAGCTACGGCGGCGGGTGACGCGATGGGATCGCCTTGAATTAGCAAGCGACTGAAAGCAAGGCGTCATCGTCCGCCAACGGGTCCGGCTTCGCCGGCCCGATCACAGGCTCCGGCGGACGATCCAGTAATCCGGGCGGGCGCGATGAAAATCTGATTCCATAAGGAATACTGGATGCCCGCCTGCGCGGGCATGACGGCCGTTGTACGCTGACGGCTCAAGCCGGCCACTCACTCTCCCGCGTCGGCGCGCTTGCCTCCCGCCGCGACGCTGCCGGTCGGCGTCGCATCCACCGCCGCCGGCGCGGCGCGGGCGACGGCGTCGGGGAAACGCGCCTGCATCTCGCGCAGAAAGCCGTCGAGCGTATCGACGCTGCCGGCCATTTTCGCCAGATTGACCAGATCGGCGTTGCTGGCGGAGGCCGGGCGGCTGGCCTTGTCGAAGGCGTCGCGGTCCGCCGCGCCGGCCATCAGCGGCGCGTATTTCTCGCGGAAGCGCGCGAGACCCAGCGCGTCGTCGGCCAACGCGTAGCCGATCGCGGCGCGGATGATGTCGCCCTTTTCGGTGGCGTTAAGCGGTTTGAAATCGCGCGCGCGGTCGCCGTAGTACAGTTCGATCTGCTCGGCCGCCTCGCGCCAGCGCCGCGCCGCCCAATAGATGTCGGAGCGTAGCCGGATCGCCTCGCGGCCGGGCAGATTCGCGGCGATTTCCAGCGCCAGGTCGCGACGGCCGGTGTCGCTTTGCGCGCGCGCCTCCAGCAACAGGCGCTGCTGGCGCAATTCGCCGGCGAGATCGGCGATGCGGGTGGCGTGCAGCGCGGCGATGGCGCGCTCCGGCTTGCGGTTCATCAGGTAGACCATGGCGAGGCGCGCCGCCACCTGCGCGCGCGCCGCGCCCTCCAGCCGGTGATCGACCTGATACTGCAACAGGTCGGCCGCCTGGGCGAGCAGATCGACCGCGATCAGCCGATCGGCGAGCCGGCGGATCATCTCGTCGCCGCGCCGGCCGATCGGCGTCAATTCGCGATAGTCGTAGAAGATCGCCAGCGCGTCGATCGCCGACAGGCCGTCGCCCTTCGGGCCGAGGAACAACTGCGCGAACAGCGCCGCGGCCTCGTCCTGCGCCAGCCGCGCGGCCTCGGAATTGGGTTGCAGGCGCGTCGCGGTTTTGTTGGCCGCGAACGACTCGGCGTAGCGGCCGGCGTCGGCGTAGAGCCGCGCGAGTTGCTGCAATGTCCTGACCTCGATGCCGTCGCCGCGCCACAGCGCCGACAGCGTTTCGAGCCGGCTCAAGGCGTCGGCGGCGGAGACGTCGCCGCGCTTGCGGAGAAGCGCGACCTCCAGCAGCTCGCCCTCGGCCGCCGCCTGCCGGTCCTTCGAGGCCGTCGCGATCCGGTAATCGGCGAGCGCTGTCTTCTCCTGCCCCAGTCCCTCGGCCAACCGGCCGCGCAGCACCGCCACCGCCGGCGCGATAGCAGCGGTGACGCCGACCGCGTCGAGATCGTCGCTGCGCGCCGCCGCGCCGGAAAAATCCCGCACCTCGACCGAGGCGCGCATCGCGTCGCGCAGGACCATGCGCTGCAAGTCCAGCGGCAACGTGCCGATGGCGAGTTCGGCGTTCTTGAAGGCTTCGCGCGCCGCCACCCATTTCTGCTGGCGCGCATAGGCCAGCGCCTTCCACAACTGGGCATCGGCGCCGCTGCCGAGGACCGGGCTCGCCAGATCCTTCAGCGCCTGCTCGGGGCGTCCGATCAGGATGCCGGCCAGCGCGCGCATGGTCAGGGCGGTCGCGTCCTCCGCGCCGGGGCGGGCGTCGGCGAGCGCGAGATCCAGCACCGCCTTGGCCTCGGTGTACATCGCCCAGGCCATGTAGAAACGCGCCAGCACAAGCCGCGCCGCGGTCCGGTCCGCGCCGCTCGCACCCGCGGCGGCCTCGATCAGCACGTCGCGCCGCGCGATGAACGCGGCGGCGCGGTCCGCGCGCCAGCCCGCGTCGTCGAACAACGGCGGCACCGCGCTGACGCCGCGCTCCGGCCGCGTCCAGGCCGACGACAATGTCAATCCGCCGGGCCGCGACAACGTCACGCCGGCGGAATTGACACTCGCGGCGACATCGTCGGCCTTCGGCCGCACCACCACGCCCTGCGCCGTTTCCAGCAACGACAATTCAACCATGTCCTGCCGCTTGATGAAGCCGCGCGTGGGCCCTCGCGCCGTCACCACCAGCAGCACGTCGCCGGCGTCGGGATCGGTCAGCCGATGCAGCTGGCCCGCGCCTTCGAGCGGCACGGTGATGGAGGCCCGGCGTGGATCGGCGAGGTCGCGCCGCGCTTCCAGCGGCCGCGGCGCCGTCGTCAGCGTATTGGCCAGGGTCATGGTCCAGCGTTGAGCGTCGGCGCCGTCGGCATCGGCCAGCGCCACCAGTTGCGGCCGCAACAGCCGCATCCGGATCGCCTGCCCCCGCGGCAGCGCGATGCGGCTGACCTCGCCGACCACCGACTTGGCGTCGCGGCGGATGGCGTCGAGATCGAGGGCTTGCGCGGAATCGAACACCAGCCACACCGCGTCGGCGCGGCGGAACAGCGCGGCGGGGGTCGCCGCGTCGAACGTGAAATTCAGCCGGATGCCGTCGCTGCCGCGCTGGACCTCAACCGGCGCGGCGGCGGCCGCCCTGACATTCGCGGCGGGCGCGACCGTCTCGACGGGGTTGATGGCTTCGACGGGCTTGATCGTTTCGACGGGTTTGGCGCTGTCGGCGGCCGTGGCGACCGCGGCGGGGGCTACCTTCGACGCCATTGTCGCCGCCGGGAGCGCCACCGGCGGCACGCCGACATCGACGACATAATTGCCGTCCTCGCGGAAGGCTTTGACGTCGACATCGCCGATCAGGCTGAAATCGACCACGGCGTTGCCGCCTTCGCTGCGTTGCGCGATCGCGCCGACCTGCGCGGGGGCGGCCAGGATCGCATCCGCCAGGTCGAACTTGAAGGGCTTGTCGAACACCACCGAGAACTTGTCCGGCCCCAGCGACGATGACGCACCGGCGTTCCGCGGCAGTTCGAAGACATAGCGCGCGAAGGTCGGCTGCACCGAGGCGCGCACACGCACCACCGGCAACGGTTTCGGCGCGGTCGCCGCTTGCTGCTGGCGCAACGCGCGCTCGGCGGCGCGGGCGCGCTCGGCGAGTTCGCGCACCACGTCCATCGGCAGTCCCGGCGGCATCCCCTTCCAGGTCTCCGGCAGGAGATCGACGAACAGCCGCTCGCCCGCCGCCATGGCGTTGACCTTGACCTTGCGCGACAGCGCCAGCCGGATCGCCGAGCCGTCGGGATCGCGCCGCGCCGAGCCGATATAATCCGATGCCGCCGCCGGAATCCGATCGACGGCCACATCGACCGGACGCTTGAAGCGGATAATCAGCACCGACCCCGCCACCGACACATCGGAATCGACGTCGTCGTCGAGCTTGACGACGAGCCGCGCGAAACCGTTCTCGGTCGAGGCCGTGGCCTCGCCGCGCACCGGATCGGCGCGCGCCGCCGGCGCGGACAGGGCCACGCCGGCGCACAGCGCGAGACACGCGATCACCGCCCGCAAACGGCGGACGGACAACCAGCAATGCCGGGCGGCGTGGCGCGTCATCTCAAGCGTTTTCGAATCCCGTGCGGCGATCGGCGGCCGGCCGCGCCCGTTGCAGTCTAGGCAGGGCCGAATAAGGATTTGTTAACGTCGACAGGCCGGTCCGAGCAGGCGTTAGAACTCGGTCACCGTTCCCTTGTCGTTATCGAGGATCATGCGGACCTCCTTGTATTCGATGATCGGGCGGACGCCGCGCTTGCGGAAGACGGCCTCGGCCCAGGCGGCGTCATGGGTCGCCTCGGCGCGGGCGCGGGATTTCCACAGATAGACGCCGACCAGCGCGCCGTCGGGATTTTCACAGTAAAACTTGCTGACCAGATCGGGCTCCTGCCGCCACCCGGCGAGCGTTGGCCGGGCATCGGCGAGATAGTCCTCGCGCGTCATCCGCTGGGTGACGGGATGGGTGACGATCTGAAGAATCATGGACGTTCTGACCTCAAACAGAATGAGTGAATATGGAAGGCTCATCCATTCGTCATTGCGAGCGAAGCGACGCAATCCAGAGGCCGCGAAGCAAGAGCTGGATTGCTCCGTCGCCTCGCTCCTCGCAATGACGATCTAAATTCAATGCGCCGTCAGCGGTCGGGCACGGTCGGCGTGCCCTCGATCTTCGGCAGTTCGGTCGCGGCGACGGTCTTGTCGCCGCCGGCGCGGCGCGCCAGTTCGACCGTCAGCCGCTCGGCGGCCTCCGGCGTCATCTGGCCGAGAATGTCCGACATCTTGCGCGGCGCGATCTGCGAGGCGATCTCGTAGAGCACCGACATCTCCAGCCGGTCGAACACCTTCGCCGCGTCCTTCGGCTTCATCGCCTCGTAGGTGGTCACCAGTCCCTTGAACCGCGCGGCGTCGGCGTCGTTGCGCGCCTGCGTCCTGGTGTCGATCCGTGCCTCGGTCTCCTTCAGTTCCTTGACGCGGTCGGCGATGCGGGCCTCGGCGGCCTTCAACAGGTTCTCGCGAATGTCGATCTCGCGCGCCCGCGCGTCGAGTTCCTGGCGCCGGCTCTGCAACCGCTCCAGGATCGCGCGCTCGGATTCGGACGCCACCTTCGGCTGCTCGGGAATGACGATCGCGCCCGCCGGCGGGGCGGTTTCCGGCGGCTTCACGGCCGGCGCCGCTTTCGCGCCGGCGCCGACCGATCCGGTGACGTCGCCGTCGTCGCCGGCATCCGCCGTGCGCCGGTCACCGGCGGGAAAGTTGAGATATTCCTGCGCCCACGACTTTTGCGTGGACTGCGGGTTGTAGTCGAAGACATAGCCGCCATCGATGGCGAGGCCGGCGAATTTCAGCACCGCCAGCCCCAGCACCGCCGCCAGCACCACCGGCAGCACGCGGATGTCGCGAAACGCGCTCATGCGGCGATGCCGCTCGCCCGCCTGCGCTCGGCGAACGCCTGGGTCGCCGCCGCCGCCGCCTTCGCCGCCGACACCCGCGGCTCCGGCGCGGCCGTCACCGGCGCATGCGGCGAGCGCGCCGCCACCGCGATCCGCGACAGCCGGCCGAGCACCGCATCGCCTTCCGCCAGTTGCCGGATCAGCCGATCGGAGAGATCGGCGGCGGCGGCGATCTGGTCGCCGAGATTTTCGTTGACGTCGCGCACGGTATGCTTGAGGCCGCCGATGGCGCGCTCGGCGATCTCGGTCGCGGTAATCAGTTCGCCGATCGTCGCCTTCAGCGACTGTTCGTCGGCCCTGAGCCGCAACAACCGCTTGTTCAGCAGCATGCAATAGCCGATCGTCACCACGAGCAGCACCGCCACCAATATCTCGATCATCAGTCCGATTGAATGATTCATGGTGCCTCCGTCGCCTTGGTTCGCTCGTCCGCCTTCTCGAACATCGCGAAGGTGGTGTTGGGTTTGCGCAGGTTCTTGGTGACACGGATGGCGACGCGGTCGCCGACGCGGCCCATGCGCCCTTCCGTCAAGGTGACGTTGCCGCAACGCACCGCGACCAGGGCGTCGGCGCGCATGTCCAGCGGCAAGGTATCCCCGACCTGCAATTTCATCAGTTGCCGCAGCGGAATCTCGGCCTCGTAGAGCACGGCGTCGACCGCGATCTGCGCCTGCGCGATCTCGGTGGCGAGGTGGCTTTCCCAGATCGGGTCGCGGCCGAACTTCTCGCCCATGAACATCTGCAACAACACGTCGCGGATCGGCTCGATGGTCGCATAGGGCAACAGCAGTTCGATATTGCCGCCGCGATCCTCCATGTCGACGCGCAGCCTTACCAGGATCGCGGCGTTGGCGGGTCGGCTGATGGCGGCGAAGCGCGGATTGGTTTCGAGGCGGTCGATTGAGAAGGCGACCTGGGACAGCGGCCGGAACGCCTGCTCGGCGTCGGCCAGCACCACCTCGATCAGGCGCTGCACCAGATTGGTTTCGATGGTGGTGTAGGGGCGCCCCTCCGCGCGCGGCGACACCTGGCCGCGACCGCCGCCGAGCAGCACGTCGATGGTCGCATAGATCAGGCTGGCGTCGACGGTGGCGAGGCCGAAATTGTCCCACTCGTGCGCCTTGAACACCGCCAGCACCGCCGGCAGCGGGATCGAGTTCACGTAGTCGCCGAACCGCACCGAGGTGATGCGGTCGAGCGAGACCTCGACATTGTCGGAGGTGAAATTGCGCAGGCTCGTGGTCAGGAGCCGCACCAGGCGGTCGAAGACGATTTCGAGCATCGGCAGACGCTCGTAGGACACCATCGCCGAGTCGATGATGGCGCGGATGCCGGCATTGTCGTCGAGATTGGTGTCGCCGACGGAAAAGCCGAGCAGGTTGTCGATCTCCTCCTGCGACAGCACCCGCTCGCTGCCGTTCTTGCCGGAGGCCGCCTGGCGGCGGTCGTCCTCGACCATGGCGGCCCACTGCGCCGCCATCACGCCGGTGATGTCGTCGGCGGCCACGGCCTTCGCCGCCGCCGGATCTTGGGAGAGCTGGTCGTTACCCGCCATGGCGCTGTCGTCCCGAATCCGAGCCCCGTCTCAACCCGCGCGTCCGCTCATTGCACGACGACTTCCTTGAACAACACGGCGTCGACGTGCCCCGGCGCGACCACGGCGTTGACGCGCTTGGTCAGTTCCTCCTTGAGCCGGAACAGGCCGGCGGAGCCGCTCAAGTCGGCGACGCGCAATTCGCGCAAGTAGGTCTGGAAGATGTCGGTGAGGCGCGGCATGGTCGGCTTGATCTTCTCGACCAGCGGCTCGTCCTTCACCTCAAGCACCACCTTGAGCTTGAGGTACTGCGCCCGCTCCCCCGGCAAGGCGGCGAGGTTGACCAGAATATCCGGCACGTCGACGAACACCGGCGGGTTCGGCGCTTTCGCCTCGGCGTGCGGCTCCGCGCCGCGATGGCCGAGGAAGAACCAGCCGCCACCGCCCGCGCCGATCAACACCAACACGGCCGCCGCGATGATGACGAGCTTGCGCTTGCTCCTCGGAGCCGCCTTCGCGCCTTCATCCCCCGCGCCGTCTTCGCTGCGTTCGTTGTCCGCCATCTTGTGCGCCCTGCCTCACTGCGGACGCTAGGGTTGGAATGGTTAACGGAACCTTTCTTTTGTTCCTCGACTGGGAATTTTTTGCCGGCCGATATGGTCCAATGAACCGTTATTGCCGACCTCCTCGCTACCGCTCCCTGAGAGCAACTCCTTGAATTAACTACAATTCGCCAACTGGCACGGGTTTCGCTTCAGCAACCCTGAACCGCCAGCTTGGGAGAGCCGCCGGTTCAGGAATCGGGGCCAGCTTTGGGAGAGGCCATCCCCGATCGTCATCAGGGGAGATCAGGCCGATGGAGAACACCCTCCTCATCGGGTTGTCGCGGCAGGTCGCGCTGGAGCGCCAGATCGACGTCGTCGCCAACAACGTCGCCAACGTCAACACCAACGGCTTCAAGGCCGACCAGTCGCTGTTCCAGGAATTCCTGATGCCGACGGCGCATCAGGACAATTTCATCGGCCGCGACCGCCGCCTCAGCTACGTGCAGGATCGCGCGACCTTCCACGACTTCGCGCAAGGCCCGACCCAGGAAACCAAGAACCCGCTCGACGTCGCCATCGACGGCAACGCCTTTTTCGTGGTGCAGACCCCCGGCGGCGAACGCTACAGCCGCGACGGCGGTTTCCGCGTCAATGCCACCGGCCAATTGGTGAATTCGAGCGGCTTCGCAGTGATGGGCGCCAACGGCCCGATCCAGATGCAGCAGACCGACCATGACATCACCATTTCCGCCGACGGCACCATCACCGTGACGGAAGGCGCCAACACCCGCGTCGATTCGGTGCGCGGCAAACTGCGGCTGGTGAAGTTCGCCAATCCGCAGCGGCTGGTGAAGGAAGGCGCCAACCTTTTCTCCGCTGGCGGCGCGGCGCCGCAGGCCGATACCGCCGCGCGGGTGCAGCAGGGCTTCATCGAGAAATCCAATGTCAATGCGGTCGTCGAGATGAGCCGCATGATCGCGGTGAGCCGCGCCTACACGCAGATTTCCGCGCTGCTCCAGCAGCAGAGCGACCTGCGCCGCACCGCGATCGAAAAACTCGCCGACGTTCCAGCGTAAGGACCGACTGACATGCGCGCCCTCTACACCGCCGCGACCGGCATGGCCGCCCAGGAACTCAACGTCCAGGTGATCTCCAACAACATCGCCAACATGCGCACCACCGGCTACAAGAAGCAGCGCGCGGCGTTCCAGGACCTGATTTACGACCACGTCCGCCGCGTCGGCGCGCAGGCGTCGGACCAGGGCACCATCCTGCCGGTCGGCATCGACATCGGCGGCGGCGTCAAGACCGTCGGCACGCCGCGGCTGATGGGACAGGGCACGCTGTCGCCGACCGGCAACGATCTCGACATCGCGGTGCGCGGCGAAGGCTTCTTCAAGATCCAGATGCCGGACGGCAGCTTCGCCTATACCCGCGACGGCTCGTTCACCACCGACCAGCAGGGCCGCATCGTCAACGCCCAGGGCAACCTGCTGCAACCCACCATCACCGTGCCGCAGAATTCCTCCGGCCTCACCATCAACTCGCAGGGGCAGGTGTCGGTGACGGTGCCGGGCTCGACCACGCCGACCATTCTCGGCCAGATCGGCCTCACCCGCTTCATGAACAAGACCGGCTTGCAGCCGATCGGCGACAACCTGTTCACCGAGACGCCCGCCTCGGGGCCGCCGCAGGACGGCATCGCCACGCTCGACGGCTACGGCGACATGCAGCAGCGCAACCTCGAACAGGCCAATGTCGAGGCGGTGTCGGAAATCTCCGACCTGATCGCCGCGCAGCGCGCCTACGAGATGAACGCCAAGGTCATCAGCGCCGCCGACCAGATGCTGCAATCGACCTCCAACATGTTCCGCTGAGGGAGTTTGCCATCATGATCCGCTCCCTGCTCACCGCCGCGCTGATCGCCGCCGCGCCGCTCGCCGCTTTCGCGCAGTCCGCAGGTGTGCCCGCACTGCGCGCCGACGTCACCGTGACCGCCGACATCGTGCGGATCGGCGATATGATCGACAATGCCGGCGCGGCCGCCGCCATCGCCATCTATCGCGCGCCCGACCCCGGCACCACCGGCAAGCTGCCGGCGGCCCAGGTGCTGGCCACGCTGCGCGCGCATCAGGTGATCGGCATCGATGCGCGGAATTTGCGCGAGGTCGCGGTAACGCGGCTCGCGCGCACCATCGACGTGAAGGAGATCGAGCAAGGCGTCGCCCGCGCGCTGGAGCACCGCAACGGGCTGGGCGCGGCCGGCGATATCGAGCTGAGCTTCGATCGCGGCATCGAACCGCTGCGGCTCGACGTCGCCAACACCGGCGCGCTGCATCCGGTCGCCGTCCGCTTCGATTCCCGCAACGGCCGCTTCGACACCGTCTTCGAGATCGCCAACACCGGCGGCGCGGCGCCGGCCCGGCTGCGCTTCACCGGCACCGCGGTCGACACCGTCGAGGCGGTGGTGCTGACGCGCGCCCTCGACCGCAACGAGATCGTCAAGGCCTCCGACGTCGCGATCGAGCGGCGGCCCCGCGCGGAAGTCGGCCGCGACGTCGCGGTGAGCGCGCAGGTGGTCGGCATGCAGGCGCGGCGGCAGTTGCGGCAGGGCCAGGCGCTGCGTTCGTCGGATCTCGCCAAGCCGGATCTGGTGCAGCGCGATCAGGCGGTGACCATTGTTTACAAGACCGCCGGCATCACGCTGACGATCCGCGGCAAGGCGCTGGAGAACGGCGCCGAGGGCGATGCCGTCAGCGTCATGAATCTGCAATCCAAACGCACGTTTTCCGGCACGGTCGTCGGCCGCAATCAGGTCGTCGTCACCCCGCAGCCGGTCGCCGCCACCGAAGCCAGCCTCGCCGCGCCCGTCGCGGTCGCCGCCAACACGGCCTCGTCCGATCCTCGAACCGCCGAGTCACGTTGATGTTCAAGCCGATGCTCACCTCGCCCAACCGCGCCCTCCTGATCGCCGCCCTGCTGGCGACCGCGCCGCTCGCCGGCGGCTGTTCCTCGATCGACCGCCTGGCGGCGATCGGCGAGAAGCCGGCCTTGACCTCGATCGAGAATCCGACCGCGCAGCCGGGCTACAAGCCGGTGCAGATGCCGATGCCGAAGCCGGAGCCCGCCGCCTACGCCGCCAACTCGCTGTGGCGCAACGGCTCGCGGGCCTTCTTCAAGGACCAGCGCGCGCATCAGGTCGGCGATATCCTGACCGTGACGGTGAACTTCACCGACAAGGCCAACATCGCCAACGAGACCCAGCGCAGCCGCACCAACAAGGAAGACACCGGTGTGTCCGACTTCATCGGCAGCAAGCTGCTCACCGGCAAGGCCGCCCAGGTGCTGCCGGGCCGGGTGCTGACCGCCGACTCGACCTCGTCGAGCGACGGCAAGGGCTCGGTGCAGCGCCAGGAAAATTTGCAGACCAGCGTCGCCGCCGTGGTCACGCAACTGTTGCCCAACGGCAACCTCGTGGTCGAGGGCAAGCAGGAAGTCCGCGTCAATTTCGAAGTGCGCGAACTGGTGGTCGCCGGCATCGTCCGCCCCGAGGACATTCAGAGCGACAATACCATCGACTCCAGCAAGATCGCGCAGGCGCGCATCGCCTATGGCGGACGCGGCCAGATCACCGACGTGCAGCAGCCGCGCTACGGCCAGCAGGTGCTCGACATTCTGCTGCCGTTCTGACGCGATTTCACCAGCTCCCACGCGGCATCGCCAGCCTCAGCGCGACGCCGCGCACCACGCGGCCTCCGGTAGCTCCCCTGCCGGAGGCCGCCTCACGTTTAGAGAAAGACCGCTGGCAGGATTGAACCTCCATCAGACGGTCGCGACCAATGTAGGCTGGGACGCTTATTTCAGCACCAACCTATTCCACCCAGCCCCTGACGACTGTCACGCCGCGCAAGTCAGATGACCGGAACCGAGGATGCACCGTTGCCGACACGCCGGCGCATCCGACGCCCTCAACCAACCGCATCCCATGACCGGGCGAGATCGACGATCCGACGCCGGTCGCCGCCGCGTCGCGCCGCTCACACGAACTGCACGGCGACGGCGCCGAGCGGCCCGAAGTCGGCGTGCAGCGTGTCGCCCTTGTCGGCCCAGACCGGCCGCGTGAACGAGCCGGACAACATGATGTGGCCCGGTTCCAGCACGGTGCCGAACCGGCCGACCTTGTTGGCGAGCCAGGCGATGCCCATCGCCGGATGGCCGAGCACGCCGGCGGCGATGCCGGTCTCCTCGATTTCCGAGTTGCGGTAGAACACCGCGCCGACCCAGCGCAGATCGACGTCGTGCGGCCGCACCGGCCGGCCGCCGATGACGATGCCGGCGGCGGCGCCGTTGTCCGCAACGGTGTCGAAAATCTTGCGCGGATTCTGCACCCGTGCATCGATGATCTCGATCGCCGGCACGACGTATTCGGTGGCCCGCATCACGTCGAGCAGCCCGACGCCCGGCCCCTTCAGCGGCTGGCCGAGCACGAACGCCAGTTCCGGCTCGACGCGCGGCACGCTGTAATTGGCGTGCGCCACCTTGGCGCCGTCCTGAAACATCATGTCGTCGAGCAGGTGGCCGTAATCCGGCTCGTCGATCTGCGACGATTGCTGCATCGCCTTCGACGTCAACCCGACCTTGTGACCGATCAGGCGGCGCCCGGCCGCGATCTTGCGCCGCGTGGTCTCGCTCTGGATCGCGTAGGAATCCTCGATCTCGATATGCGGAAAGGTTTTGGACAGTTGCACGGCCTGCGTCCGCGTCCGCTCCGCCTCCATCAGAATGTCCGCGGCCCGCGCGCGCTCCTGGTCGCTCATCATGGTCGAATACCTCCCCCGGTCGATCGTGGTTCGGAGCTTGATACAGCCATCGCGCGGTTCGAGGTAGAACTCCATCGCATGCGCGCCGCGCGCCGATTGCTCCTGATTTCATAAATTTCGTGAATTTCATAAAACAGGCGCGCGCGCCGACGCAAGGGATTTGATCGCGCGCCGGACCACCGCGCCGCGGACCGGGAGAGGAAACCGTCCGGCGTCAGGCGATGCGCGAACCGGCGGGCTTCGCCGCGACTTTGGATCTCGGCTTGGCGGCCGGCTTGACCGGCCCTCTCGGCTTTTTCGCCGGCGCTGCGGCCTTGGCGGCCTCCACCATCATGCGCTCGATCACGGACGCCGCATGCTCGAAGTGCTGTTTCAGCACCTTGCAGGCGGCGGTGTCGCGCGCCAGCGCCAGTTCCATGATCTGGCGATGCTCGTCGGCGATGGTCGGCTGAATATCCGTATAGACCACGAAACGCCGCCGATAACGCTCGAACTGATCGTAAAGAATAGCGCAGAAGTGCAGCAGCCACGGCGAGCCGCAACCGGATTCCAGCGCCTCATGGAAGTCGCGGTTGCGCCGCTCCCACTCATCGCGGAAAGTGAGCGGCTCCCGCTTGGTCAGGTTTTCAAGCTTGTGAAGTTGATAATAGGTGGTGACGACGCGGTTCTCCCAGTCGTCGTCGCCGAGCCGGATCGAGCGCTCCAGCGACATCATCGAGAAATTGATGCGCAGGTCGGCGATGTCGAGCAATTCCTGGCGCGTGGCGGGGGCGACGAAGAAACCCCGCTGCCCCTCGGTCACCGCCAGCCCTTCGAGGGCGACGCGGGACAGCGCCTCGCGGACCGGGCTGAGGCCGATATCGTAGCGCTCGCGCAGCGCGTCGGGTTGCAGCTTTTCATTGGGCGCGAACTCGCCCCGGATGATGTCGTCGTGAATGCGCTGATACGCCTCGTCGGCGAGCGTCTTCGGCGCATCGATCTGGCGGCGCGACGCCGGTCCCCACGGAGGCGAGCTGTTGTTCATCGTGTCATCGGTCGGGGTGTGATGCGCCGGCGTCACCGTCATGATTTGCCGAAAGATATATCAGCCTCCCACCGCTGTCGCGCGCTAATTGCGCCGATCCGCGCACGCTTCGGCCAAAATCGCGCCGCCGTCGAATATTTATGGAATGATCGCGATTGAATAATCCGATGCAGCCCGCCGCGCGGCACGGCCCATTCGCGCCGCCCCCGGATTTCGTCCACGATTTCATCACGCTGGCCGCGCCGACAACCCGGCGGGGGAGTTACGACGTCACAATTGATTGAAATCAAGGCGAAATTCGCCGTTCACGCGCAGGCTGGACAACCGGAACACGGCAGATCTTCAAATCCGGAGACTTCATCTTGCGATATTCAATCCACCTGGCGCTCGCTCTTTGCCTCCCGGCGCTCGCGTCGCTTGCGCCGGCGCACGCCGCGAGCGTAAGGCAGGGACAACAGCTTGCCCGCACCTACTGCGTGAAATGCCACGCCATCGACAAGGCGAGCCCCAGCCCGTTGAGCGTGGCGCCGCCGTTCCGCGACCTGCACAAGCGCTACCCGGTCGAGGATCTGGAGGAGTCGCTGGCGGAAGGCATCATGACCGGGCATCCCAGCATGCCGCAGTTCCGGTTCGATGCCGATCAGGTCGCCGACTTCATCGCCTTCCTGAAATCGCTCGAACGATGACGGGCGGCAGCCGCCGGGGCCGGGAGCCGAGCGTTCTCGACCCGCCAAGCTCGCTTCCGGGTGTTGAGACGGGCGCGGTTTCGTGGGAAGACGGCGGACCGTCCGCCATCTCACCTGTGAGCGCCACGCCATGACCTATCGCGCACCCATCAACGACATCCTGCTGGCCCTCGATCACGGCGCCGGCTTGCAAGCCGCCGCCCGCGCCGGCCATCTGGGCGACTACGACCCCGAGATCACGGCCGCGGTGCTGGAGGAAGCCGGCAAGTTCGCGACCGACGTGCTGGCGCCGCTCAATCGCGTCGGCGACCAGAACGGCATCAAGCTCGCGGAGGGCAAGGTGACCACCGCGCCGGGCTGGCCCGACGCCTATCAGCGCTGGACCGCCGCCGGCTGGAACGCGGTCGCCGGCAACGAGGCGTTCGGCGGCCAGGGACTGCCGGGCGCGATCAACGCCGCCTGCACCGAAATCTGGAGCGCTGCGAACATTGCTTTTGAGTTGTGCCCGCTGCTGACCGGCAGCGCCATCGAGGCGCTCGACGCCCACGGCAGCGCGGAATTGAAAAACATCTATCTCGCCAAGCTGATCTCCGGCGAGTGGCCCGGCACCATGCAGCTCACCGAGCCCCATGCCGGCTCCGACGTCGGGCTGTTGCGCTCGCGCGCGGAACGCGCCGGCGACGGCACTTACCGCATCAGCGGCACCAAGATCTTCATCACCTACGGCGACCACGACATGACTGACAACATCATTCATTTCGTGTTGGCGCGCCTGCCGGACGCGCCAGCCGGCACCAAGGGCATCTCGCTATTCCTGATTCCGAAATTCCTGGTCAACGCCGACGGCTCGCTGGGTGCGCGCAACGACATCTATCCCTCCGGCGTCGAGCATAAGCTCGGCATTCACGCCTCGCCCACCTGCACCATGACCATGGGTGACAACGGCGGCGCGGTCGGCTACCTGATCGGCGAGGAAAATCGCGGCATGCAATGCATGTTCACGATGATGAACCAGGCCCGCCTCGGCGTCGGCCTGCAAGGCGTCGGCCTTGCCGACCGCGCCTATCAGCAGGCGCTGGCCTATGCCCAGGAGCGCAAGCAGGGCAAGGCGATCGGCGCGACCGGGACCGGCCCCGATCCGATCATCGTGCATCCCGACGTCAAGCGCATGCTGTTGCAGATGCGGGCGATGGCGGCGGCCGCCCGCACCATCTGCTACGCCACGGCGGTGGCGCTCGACGTCGCCGCCCGCGCCAAGGATCCGCAGGTCCGCGCCGCCGCCGCCGCGCGCGGCGCGCTGCTGACGCCGATCGCCAAGGCCTTCTCGACCGACATCGCCAACGAAGCCGCTTCCCTCGGCGTGCAGATTCACGGCGGCATGGGCTTCATCGAGGAAACCGGCGCGGCGCAGCACATGCGCGACGCGCGCATCACGCCGATCTACGAGGGCACCAACGGCATCCAGTCGATCGACCTCGTGACGCGCAAGCTCGGCGTCAAGGGCGGCGAGTCGGTGTGGGCGCTGCTCGACGAATTGTCCGACATCGTCCGGCGCGTCGAAGCCTCCAACGATCCGGCCTTCGGCACCACCGCGCCAAAACTGCGCGAGGCGCTGGAGGCGCTGGAGCGCACCAGCCGCTGGCTGCTCGAACGCCTGGGCAGCGCGCCGAACGAGGCGCTGGCCGGCGCCACACCCTATTTGCGGCTGTTCGGCTCCGCGCTCGGCGGCTGTATGCTGGCCCATGAGGCGCTTGCCGCGCGCGACGCGGGCGAGCAGTACGGCGACCCGAAGCGCTACGTCGCGCAGGCGCGGTTCTTCGCCGAGAACGTCGCGGTGCAGGCGCCTTCGCTTGCGCGCACCGTCACCGAAAGCGCCGACACCGTGCTCGCCGCCGACGCGGTGCTGCTGGGGTGAGAGGGCGCGGCGGAACACCATGCGCCGCCGCGATTTCATCACGCAATTCCCGAGCCGAACAAGGACACCGCATGACCGACCATCTGACCGTGACCGACATCGAAGCCACGCGCGTCATCGCCTTTAATCGGCCGGACAAGAAAAACGCGCTGACGCAGGACATGTATCGGGCCACCACCGATGCGATCGACAGCGCGCAGGACAATGCCGCGATCCGTTGTCTCGTCCTCACCGGCGGCGCCGGCGTTTTCACCGCCGGCAACGACCTTGAGGACTTTCTCAAGGGCGGCACCGCCAGCGCCGACAAGCCGCGCCCCTCAGCCGCGCTCGGCTTCCTGCACGCGCTGGCGCGCAACGCCAAGCCGCTGGTCGCGGCGGTCGACGGCATCGCCATCGGCGTCGGCACCACGATGCTGTTTCATTGCGACTACGTGGTGGCCGGCGCCAATGCACGATTCTCGACGCCGTTCATCCATCTCGGACTGGTGCCGGAAGGCGCGTCCAGCCTGCTGATGCCGCGCGCCATCGGCCATCAACGCGCTTTCGCCACCCTGGTGATGGGCCGCTCGCTCAATGCGAACGAAGGGCGCGAGGCCGGCTTCGTCAACGCCGTGGTCGCGGCCGGCGAAGCCGACGCTGAAGCGCTCAAGGTCGCGCGCGAAATTTCCGCGCTGCCGGCGGAAGCGGTCGCGATCTCGCGCAAGCTCTTGAAACCCTCGCCGGAGGAGTTGATCGAGCGAATCAATCACGAAAGCGCGCTGTTCGGCGAGCGGATGCGTTCGCAGGAAGCGATCAACGCCTTCAAGGCGTTCTTCGCACGCAAAAAGGCTTGATCCTCGCGACAACGGGCCGCCACGCCGACAGGCCATTCGTCGGGTCGGAAATTCGTGGGTTTCTCGCGCCTTCCGTCATGAAACCGGTTTCCCCTTCGGAAGAAAACCCTTTAGTATTGGTCGTTCTCTCTCGCGCGACCCGCGCGCCGGATCTTGAATGACCACGCTGTACGTCACCCACCCCGCATGTCTCGATCATGTGATGCCGGCCGGACATCCCGAATGTCCGGACCGGCTGCGCGCCATCGAGGCCGTGCTGGGCGGCGCGGAGTTTTCCGCGCTGTCGCGCGCGCTCGCCCCGGAAGGCTTGCTCGACTCTGCCGCGCTGTGCCACAGCGATCACCTGATCGACGAGTTGCGCCATATCGCGCCGCGCCAGGGTTTCGCCTTCATCGACGGCGACACCTCGATGTCGCCCGGCACCTGGGAAGCGATCCTGCGCGGCATGGGCGGGGCGATCGCCGCCACCGAATCGGTGCTGTCACGCGCCCACGACAATGCCTTCGTCGCGATCCGGCCGCCCGGCCATCATGCCGAGATCGGCAAGCCGATGGGTTTCTGCTTTTTCGACAACGCCGCCGTCGCCGCGCGTCACGCCCAGCGCAAGCATGGCGTCGGCCGCGTCGCGGTGATCGATTTCGACGTCCATCACGGCAACGGCACCCAGGATATTTTCTGGGCCGATCCGACGGTGATGTACTGCTCGACGCATCAGATGCCGCTGTTCCCCGGCACCGGCGCGCGCGGCGAGCGCGGCGAGCACGACACCATTGTCAACGCGCCGCTGATGTCCGGCGATGGCAGCGCCGAGTTCCGCGCCGCGTTCGAGGAGCTGATCCTGCCGCGCCTCGCCGCCTTCGCGCCGGAACTGCTGGTGATCTCCGCCGGCTTCGACGCCCATCGCCGCGATCCGCTCGCCACCCTCGAACTCGACGCCGACGATTTCGGCTGGGTCACGCGCCGGCTGATGGACCAGGCCGACAAAAGCGCCGGCGGCCGCCTCGTCTCCGTGCTGGAAGGCGGCTACGACCTGCGCGGCTTGCAGGAATCGGTCGCGGCCCACGTCGCCGCACTGATGGGAAAATAAGCCCTCGCCACATTCCGCCCTCACCCGTGCGTATGATCGCGCGCCGTCACCCCTTCGCAGGAACCCGATCATGGCCGATGCCAACCACGCCGACATCAAGAAGCTGAGCTTCGAGCGCGCGCTGGAAGAACTCGAATCGATCGTCACGCGCCTGGAGGGCGGCGAGGTGGCGCTGGAGGAATCGGTGGCGATCTACGAGCGCGGCGAGGCCCTGAAGCGGCGCTGCGAGGACCTGCTGCGCCAGGCCGAGGCCCGCGTCGACAAGATCACCGTCGACACCAAGGGCCGGCCCAGCGGCACCGCGCCGCTCGACATGCCGTCCTGACCGTCGTGGCGCGAGCCGAAGACACCCCGGTTCGGGGTCTTTGATTTAGCCTCCGTTGTCGGCTTTACTGCGGAAATGCGGCGAGCGTCTCCGCGCCGATGTCCCGTTCGAATTGAATGAGCGTCAGATTGCGGATCACAATTCCTTTGCATAACATGCCGAACAATCCGCCGCCGGCCGCGCGCCCCGAAGCCGGATCGTGAACGTGCGCGTTCAACGCCGGCATGTGATCTACGTTCAGGGCTACGACCCGCGCGGGCTCGCGCAATACTATCGCCTGTTCCGCACCGAGTTGCGCAAGTCCGCCCGGATCCATGGGTTCGAGGCCGAGGTCGGCCGGCCGCAAAGCGCGGACGATGACACCATGGCGTCATGGTCGATCGACACGCGCGGCGATGGCTGGCGCACGCGCGTCGTCTACGACTTCCTGCGGTGGGAAGATCTAATCAAGGGCGATTTCGCGGCGCCGATCTGGCGCACCGCGCTGCACGGATTCGCGACCTACTGTCGCGCGTTCCTTGCCGGCGTCATCCCGCGCATCTGGAAAGCGCATTGGCGCTTCGGCATGTTCATCACCTATCCCTACATGGTGCTGCTCGACCTCGCGATCCTGTCGAGTTTCCCGGCGTGGATCGTCGCCGCCGTCGCCGGCTCTCTCGGCGCGGCCGCGCCGCTGAAATGGGCCGCCGCCATCGCGACCTTTCTCGCCGCGCTATGGGCGCTGCTGAAATACACCGAGAAGCGCACCTATGCGCTTTACCTGATGTCGGACACCATTTTCACCTGGCAGTTCGCCCATCGCGGGCGGCCGGAATGGGACCGGCGCATCGACCGCTTCGCGCGACATCTGGTCGAGGTCGCGCGATCGGGCGACGCCGGGGAGATCGTCGTCGTCGGCCACAGTTCCGGGTCGTTCCTCGGCGTCGAGATCATGGCGCGGGCGCTGGCGCTCGATCCCGACCTCGGCCGCCACGGAGCGCGCGTCGTGCTGCTGACGCTCGGCGGCAACTTGCCGATCGTCGGCTTCTTCCCGGCCTCGCAGCCGTTCCGGGAGCATCTCAGGCAACTGGCGGTCGCCCCCGCCATCGACTGGATCGACTGCCAGTCCCGCAAGGACGTGATGAATTTCTACCCGTTCGATCCGATCAAGGGCCACGGCATCGACGCCGGCCCGGCGCGGCGCAATCCGTCGGTGGTGGCGATCCGGTTTCGCGATATGATCGATCCGGCGCGTTACAACCGGTTCCGCTGGCAATTCTTCCGGGTGCATTTTCAATTCGTCATGGCCAGCGAGCGGCCGCATCCCTTTGATTTTTATACGATGATCTGCGGCCCGGTCGCACTGCCCGACCGCGTCGCCGATCCCGAGGCGGCGCTCGCCGCCGTGCTGGCGCGCCAACCCGAAACGCCGGAACCGGTCCCCGAAAAAGATCGGGCCTGAACAAGAAATAAACCAGGATCCCCCAAGGTCCCGGCCATTCCCTTTCCCCTGGCGCGACCACACGATAAAAGGGAACCTCGGCATCCTCCCAACCGTTGATGCCCAGGCGCGTTTGAACCGACCCGCCGCGCGGCCCGACTGACAGCAACGCCGAAAGTTGGCTTTGCAAGGGGAGCTTGGTATAAGATTAGAAATGCTATACATTTGTCCGTTCGTCCCGGCCGACCGAAATTCGGTCAAGAGGTTGAAACGGCTTGTATAAATGCCAAAATTAAACCCGCGCCGCTGATGTGATCTCCGTCACAGACACCTGAGGCGGCGCATGACCAGAGCATGATCCGACTAGAGCATGATCGCGAAAAGTGGAAACCGGTTTTCGGAAAAGATCATGCTCAAACAAGGCTCGAAACCGTTTTCCCTGTTCAGGGGCTTTGGGATGCCGGGTGTTCGGCGCGTAGGACTTGCGCGGCGCCCTTTCCATCTCTTTGGCCCACTGACATGCAAATTGGAACTCCGCCGTGACCAGCTTCAGTAAGACACCGCTTCTTGACACGATCCGTACGCCCGATGATTTGCGCAAGCTCAAGGTGGAGCAGGTTCGCCAGGTCGCCGACGAGTTGCGGCAGGAAACCATTGATGCCGTGTCCGTGACCGGTGGGCATTTCGGCGCTGGCCTCGGCGTCGTCGAGTTGACCACGGCGATCCACTACATCTTCGATACGCCGCGCGACCGGCTGATCTGGGATGTCGGCCATCAAGCCTACCCGCACAAGATTCTGACCGGCCGCCGCGACCGTATCCGCACGCTGCGCACCGGCGGCGGCCTGTCCGGCTTCACCAAGCGCTCCGAAAGCGACTACGACCCCTTTGGCGCGGCGCATTCCTCCACCTCGATCTCCGCCGGCCTCGGCATGGCGGTGGCGCGCGACCTTTCCGGGGCCAAGAACAACGTCATCGCGGTGATCGGCGACGGCGCGATGTCGGCGGGCATGGCCTACGAGGCGATGAACAACGCCGGCGCGATGAACTCGCGGCTGATCGTCATCCTCAACGACAACGACATGTCGATCGCGCCGCCGGTGGGCGCGATGTCGAACTATCTGTCGCGGCTCTATTCCGGCAAGACCTATCGCACCATCCGCGAGGCCGCCAAGCAGCTCGGCAAGCACCTGCCGAAGATGATCGCCGACCGCGCCGAGCGCGTCGAGGAATATTCGCGCGGCTTCATGACCAACAGCGGCACGCTGTTCGAGGAACTGGGCTTCTATTACGTCGGGCCGATCGACGGTCACAATCTCGACCATCTGCTGCCGGTGCTGAAGAACGTCCGCGACATGGAGGACGGCCCGATCCTGGTGCACGTCGTCACGCAAAAGGGCAAGGGCTACGGTCCGGCGGAGGCCGCCGCCGACAAGTATCACGCGGTGGTCAAGTTCGACGTCGCCACCGGCGCGCAGTCGAAGGCCAAGCCCAACGCGCCCGCCTATCAGAACGTGTTCGGCCAATCGCTGGTCAAGGAAGCCGAGAAGGACGACAAGATCGTCGCCATCACCGCGGCGATGCCGTCCGGCACCGGCGTGGATATCTTCAACAAGGCGTTTCCGCAGCGCACCTTCGACGTCGGCATCGCCGAGCAGCACGCGGTGACCTTCGCCGCCGGTCTCGCCACCGAGGGCTACAAGCCGTTCTGCGCGATCTACTCGACCTTCCTGCAACGCGGCTACGACCAGGTGGTCCACGACGTCGCCATCCAGAACCTGCCGGTGCGTTTCGCCATCGACCGCGCCGGCCTGGTCGGCGCCGACGGCGCCACCCATGCCGGCTCGTTCGACAACGCCTATCTCGGCTGCCTGCCGAATTTCGTCATCATGGCGGCGTCGGACGAGGCCGAACTGGTCCACATGGTCGCAACGCAAGTCGCCCTCAACGACCGCCCGAGCGCGGTGCGCTATCCGCGCGGCGAAGGCCGCGGCGTCGAGATGCCGGAGGCCGGCGTGCCGCTGCCGCTCGGCAAGGGCCGCATCGTCCGTCAGGGCAGCAAGGTGGCGCTGTTGTCGTTCGGCACCCGCCTCGCCGATTGCGAGAAGGCCGCCGACGAACTCGCCGCCCACGGCCTCTCGACCACCGTCGCCGACGCGCGCTTCCTCAAGCCGCTCGACGTCGATCTGGTGCTGAAGCTGGCGCGCGAACACGAAATCCTGATTACCGTCGAGGAAGGCTCGATCGGCGGCTTCGGCTCGCACGTGATGCAGGCGCTGGCCGAGCACGGCATGCTCGACAGCGGCCTGTTGCGCTTCCGCTCGATGGTGCTGCCCGACGAATTCATCGACCACGACACGCCGGCGGCGATGTATGCCTATGCCAAGCTCGACGCCAAGGGCATCGTCGCCAAGGTGTTCGAGACCATCGGCAAGGACACCGCGGGAACCGCCAAGCTCGCCGGCGCGTAAGCGCTCCTGGCGGGCACAACGCCGACGACATGTCCCGGGCGCGGCGCGGCACGCAGTGACGCGGCGCAGAACCGGGACCGTCGCGCATGCAAGTCTATGACATGATCCCGGCGGAACGGTCCCGGCTCTGCGACGCCACGCTTCGCGCGGCATCGCGTCCGGGACACGGGATGATCGCACCATGACACCGACCCGCAAACGCGCCGACATTCTTCTGGTGGAGCGCGGCTTGTTCGAAAGCCGGGCGCGGGCGCAGGCCGCGATCGACGCGGGGCTCGTCACCGCCAACGGCAAGCCGGTCACGAAATCGTCCGACATGCTGGCGGGCGATGCGGTGCTCGCGGCCGAGCCGGCGCATCCGTGGGTGTCGCGCGGCGGCGTCAAGCTCGCCTCCGCGCTGGCGCGCTATCCGATCGAGATCGCGGACCACGTCTGCCTCGATGTCGGCGCTTCCACCGGCGGCTTCACCGAAGTCCTGCTGAGCGAGGGCGCGGCGCTGGTGTTCGCCATCGATGTCGGCACCGCTCAGCTGCACGACAGCCTGCGCGGCCACCCGCGCATCGTCTCGATGGAGCAGACCGACATCCGCAGCTATGACGGCAAGCGCCTGCCGCGACGGCCGGACGTGGTGGTGATCGACGCGAGCTTCATCTCGCTAAAACTGGTCCTGCCGGTGGCGCTGCAACTGGCCGCCGCGCCGATGAGCCTGCTGGCGTTAATCAAGCCGCAATTCGAGGCCCCGCGCGCGGCGATCAAGAAGGGCATCGTGCGCGATGCGGCCGTCCACAAGGCGGTGTGCGACGACATCGCCGCCTTCGCCGCCGCGCAGGGCTGCACCGATATCGACATCTTTCCCTTCGCCATCGCCGGCGGCGACGGCAACACGGAATTTTTCCTCGGCGCGCGCCGTGGCTGAAACGCTGGTCATCGATCATGTCGGCCAGCGCGGCGACGGCGTCGCGCGCAAGGACGACGCGACGCGCTACGTGCCTTACGCGCTCCCCGGCGAGACGGTGGAGGCGGAGGCGGCGCCCGGCCAGCGCGAGCGAATGCGGCTGCTGTCGGTGCTGAACGCCAGCCCCGACCGCATCACACCGTTCTGCGTCCATTTCGGCCGCTGCGGTGGCTGCGCCGTCCAGCACTGGCAGGCCGACGCCTATCGCGACTGGAAACACCGGCTTGTCGTCGAGGCGCTCGCGCGCGCCGACATCGGCGCCGAGGTCGCTGAACTGATCGACGCCCACGGCGCGGGTCGCCGCCGTGTCACGCTGCATGCCCGCGGCGACGGCGACGGCGGCTTCCCGGTCGGGTTCGCCGCCGCGAACAGCCACGCCGTTGTCGCCATCGACGCCTGCCCGATCCTCGATCCGGCGCTCGATGGCGCCCTGGACGCGGCGCGCGCCCTCGTCGCGCTGCTCAAACCCGTCGCCAAGCCGCTCGACATCCAGATCACCGCCACCGACAACGGCCTCGATATCGACGTGCGCGGCTCCGGCCCTCTGCCGCCGCCGACCATCGCGGCGCTGTCGCGGCTCGCCGAGCAATTTTCGCTGGCGCGGCTGACCCGCCACGGCGAACTGGTGCTGATGCGCAAGCCGCCGGTAGTGACGATGGGCGCGGCCACCGTGCCGCTGCCGCCGGGCTCGTTCCTGCAAGCGACCACAGCCGGCGAGGAGACGCTGGCGCGGCTGGTCACGGAGCATTGCGGCAAGGCCAAACGTATCGTCGATCTGTTCTGCGGCGTCGGACCGTTTGCGTTGCGGCTCGCCGCGAAAGCCCGCGTCGCCGCCTTCGACAGCGACGCCCGCGCCATCGAGGCGCTGCGCAAGGCGGCGGCCTCCGCCCACGGCCTGAAGCCGATCGCGGCGGAAGCGCGCGACCTGTTCCGGCGACCCTTGGTGGCGCAGGAACTGCGCGACTTTGACGCCGTGGTGTTCGATCCGCCGCGTCAGGGCGCGGAAGCGCAGAGCCGGCGGCTGGCCGCCAGCCGCGTGCCGGTGATCGTCGCGGTATCGTGTAACGTGACGACGTTCGCTCGCGACGCGCGCATTCTCATCGACGGCGGCTACAGACTCGAAACCGTCACTCCGGTGGATCAGTTCCGCCACACGCCGCATGTCGAACTGGTGGCGCGGTTCACGCGATGATCCATCGGCGTCGTCCCCGCGCAGGCGAGGACCCATAACCCCTGGGGCCGGTTGTTATCAAACGATCTCACCTTTGTTGATGAAGCCGAAGCGCTGCGGCGTATGGGTCCCCGCCTGCGCGGGGACGACGATTATCGTGTTGCAGATCCGCGCACAAAGCGAACTTCGAACACTTAGAAGTACGCCACACGTCTCCATCCCGACCAATCGCGCGATGGATCACTACCGCCCCCATCGATCCTGCCAGATCTTTTCGCCGATCAGGCAGTTGGCGCGCGCTTGGCGGGCCGCCGCCAGGGTCACGCGCCGCTCCGGCGCGCGCCCCGCCACTTCCATCACCAGCTTGGTGCGGATCGCCTCGCGGAATTTGTCGCGGGTCTTGATCGGCACCACGAACGAGCCGGGACCGCCGATCACGCAGTCCTCGTAGTAATAATCGAGGTTCTCGATATCCATCGTCGAGTAGCTCGGCTCCTTCACCATGATCGGCAGGCCGTTGATGACGATGCCCTTCTCCAGCGCGGCGTCGCGGGCCATGGTCACCGGCATGCCGTTGTTGTTGGGGCCGTCGCCCGAAATATCGATGACGCGGCGCAGGCCGTGATACTGATTCGCCTCGAACAGCGGCAGCGCGTAATTGATCGCGCCGGAAATCGAGGTGCGCGAGGCGCGGCGCACCGGCGTCTTGAGGATTTCGGCCGCCACCGCATCGGCGGATTCCGGCCCGTCGATGATGCGCCACGGAATAATCAGCTTCTGGTCGCCCTCCGCCGCCCATTCGAAATAGGTTACCGCGACCTTGCCGTTGGGACCGGACTTCAACGCCTGGAGAAACTCCTTGGAGACGATGGCCAGCGCGTAGCCCTCACGCTGAACCGTCAGTTCCTCGATATCCATCGAGTAGGACACGTCCACCGCCAGCACCAGTTCGACATCGACGGTGATATCGGCGGGCCTGGCCTGGGCGACCTGCGGCGGCGCCTGCGGCGCGGCGCGGACGGCGACATCGCCGGCCATGGCGCCCATGACCAGCAGCAGACCGAAAGAGATGGACCAGCGCATCGCGGCCTCCGTCGCGCCCCGCGACGATGGTGACACAGCGCGGCAAATCCGCAAGACCGGATCGCCGGACCGGAACTTGGCTCAGTCGCGCGGCGTCTCGTCGGCGAGGCCGTAGACGCGCTCGGTGTGGCGGAACCCGGCGATGGGAAATTCACCGAGATCGATCCAGTCCTTCGGCGCGGCGGCGGCGAAGGTTTCCGAGGCCACGATGGTGCGGTTAAGGCCGCTCGCGATCCGTTCCAGCCGCGCCGCGAGATTGACCGCCGGCCCGATGCAGGTGAAATCCAGCCGGTCCCGACCGCCGATATTGCCGTACAGCACCTCGCCGACATGCAGCGCCAGCCCGAAGCGGAAGCTGTCGATGGCGGCGTCGCCGTGGCGGAAGGTCATCGCCGCGACGCGCGCGCGGCTGGCGCGCGCCGCCGCCAGCACGCGGCCGCAGACCTCCGCCGCATCAGTGCCACCCTCGGCGATGGGGAACACCGCGAGCAGGCCGTCGCCCATGAATTTCAGCACCTCGCCACCATAAGCGGCGATCGGTTCGACCTGGCAGTCGAAATACAGGTTCAGCATCTCGACCACGTCGGCCGGCGGCAGCATGTCCGACAGCCGGGTGAAGCCGCGCATGTCCGACAGCCAGATCGCCGCCGACATGGTCTCGGTGTGTCCGCGCCGGATCGCGCCGGC
This sequence comes from Xanthobacteraceae bacterium, assembly GCA_023954195.1. Classification (GTDB taxonomy): domain Bacteria; phylum Pseudomonadota; class Alphaproteobacteria; order Rhizobiales; family Xanthobacteraceae; genus 62-47. The sequence continues at coordinate 653,824 of JAMLIK010000002.1, read as the reverse complement.
CAGGATGCGCTGGCCGGCGCGATTGCCGACATAGGTGTCGAGCAGCGCGGTCGCGGTGCGTTCGAGGCGAAGGATCTCGATGACGCGGGCGACCGGCGCCATCAGCGCGCGCAACGCCGCGATCTCGGCCTCGCTGAAGCCGCCCGGCGCCGTCGTGGTCCAGCTCACCGCGTGAATTTCCCCGTTGAGAAAACGCAGCGGCATCGCGACATAGTCGGTCATGAACTCGGCGCGCGCATCGATGAAGAAGCTCGATCGCGTGTCCGCCGCGATCTCGGCTTCGCGGTAGCGCACCTCGCGGCCCTCTGCATGAACGACGGCGAGCGGACTGGTGAGGAAATCCTCGTCCTGCTCGATGCCGAACGGCGCGGCATAAACCGTGACGCCCTCGCCGCGCCGCCAGGTAAAACTCTGGCCGAACATCTGCGGGTGCAGCGTGCGGACGAAGACGCCGACCCGCCATAGCGCGACGCCGGCATCGACCAGACGCTCGCACAATTGCTGCATCATCACTTCCGGCGTCACGCCGTTGCGCTCGCCGGCGGACACCCAAGCCGAGATGTCCTTGAGGTCGTCTAGCCGCATCGAACCGTCTCGTCGTTCGGCGGGATTCGGGTCACGGCATCAGCCCACCTGCGCGCGATGGCGCAACAGGTGATCGGCCAGCACGCAGGCCATCATCGCCTCCCCCACCGGCACCGCGCGAATGCCGACGCAGGGGTCGTGACGGCCCTTGGTCAGGATGTCGGTGTCGGCGCCGGCGCGGTCGATGGTCCGGCGCGGCGACAGGATCGAGGAGGTCGGCTTCACCGCGAACCGCGCCACCACCGGTTGCCCGGTCGAGATGCCGCCCAAAATGCCGCCGGCATGGTTGGACAGGAAGGCGGGGCCGTTGTTGCCCATCCGCATCTCATCGGCATTCTGTTCGCCGGACAATGCGGCGGCGTTAAAGCCCTCGCCGATCTCGACGCCCTTGACGGCGTTGATGCTCATCAGCGCCGCCGCGAGGTCGCTGTCGAGCTTGCCGTAGATCGGCGCGCCCCACCCCGCCGGCACGCCCTCGGCCACCACCTCGATCACCGCGCCGATCGAGGAACCGCTCTTGCGGACGCCGTCGAGATAGCCCTCGAAGAACGCCGCCTTGTCCTTGTCCGGGCAGAAGAACGGGTTGCGCGCCACCTCGTCCCAGTCCCATTTGTCGCGGTCGATCCGGTGCGGCCCCATCGCTACCAGCGCCGCGCGCACGGTGACGCCGGAAATCACCTTGCGCGCCACCGCGCCGGCGGCGACGCGGCTCGCGGTCTCGCGCGCCGAGGAGCGTCCGCCGCCGCGATGGTCGCGGATGCCGTACTTCGCCTCGTAGGTGAAATCGGCGTGGCCGGGACGATACTTGTCCTTGATGTCCGAATAGTCCTTGGAGCGCTGGTCGGTGTTCTCGATCAACAGCGCGACCGGCGTGCCGGTGGTGACCTGGATCCCGCTCTCGGGATGCGCCATCACGCCGGACAGGATCTTGACCTGGTCCGGCTCCTGCCGCTGGGTGGTGAAGCGCGACTGACCGGGCCGGCGGCGATCGAGATCGCGCTGGATGTCCTCGACGCCGAGCGGAAGCAGCGGCGGACAGCCGTCGACCACGCAGCCGATCGCCACCCCGTGGCTCTCGCCGAAGGTGGTGACGCGGAACAGATGGCCAAAACTGTTATGCGACATGCAGGCGTCTCAACGGGGCTGATTTCGCCCCTCTCGTAACCATATGGGGGAAAAATCGCAACATCGGCGGCCCGCGCCGGAGCTTGCGCTGGCGCAAAGCGGGGGCGGCGGCTGCTGCTAGATCTCCGGCACGGACGATCTTTCCGGCAGGGACGCCCCATGAACATGCATCAGAGCGCGACGGCACCTCTCGATCCGCGCTACAGCGAGGAGCGGCTGCCGCGCTACACCAGCTATCCGACCGCGCCGCATTTCTCAGGGAACATCTCGGCGCAGACCTATCGCCAATGGCTGACGGCGATCGCCGACGACCGCGCGGTGTCGCTCTACCTGCATATCCCGTTCTGCCGCTCGATGTGCTGGTATTGCGGCTGCAACACCACGATTTCCGGCCGCGACGAGCCGATCGCCGACTATCTGGCCGCGCTCAGGCGCGAGATCGCGATGGTGACGGATCAGATCGGCCGCCGTCTCGCGGTCAGCCACGTCCATTTCGGCGGCGGAACCCCGACCATCATGGCGCCCGCGCAATTGGCCGAACTGATGGCCTTGTTGCGACAAAAATTCAGCTTCCGCCCCGACGCCGAGGTGGCGATCGAGATCGATCCGCGCACGCTGACGCCCGAGATGACCTCGGAGATCGGCGCGAACGGCGTCACCCGCGCCAGTCTCGGCGTGCAAAGTTTCGATCCCGTCGTGCAGCGGGCCATCAACCGCATTCAGAGTTTCGAGGTCACGGCGGCCACCACCGAAGGCCTGCGCGCCGCCGGCGTGCGCGGCATCAACTTCGACCTGATCTACGGCCTGCCGCATCAGACCACGCAGTCCTGCGCCGACACGGTGCGCCAGTGCCTCCAGCTCCGACCCGACCGGCTCTCGGTGTTCGGCTACGCCCATGTGCCGAGTTTCAAGACCCACCAGCGCAAGATCGCCGACGACACCCTGCCCGACGGCGCCGCCCGCCACCTTCAGGCCGAGACCATCGCGGCCCATCTCACCGCCGCCGGCTATCGGCGGATCGGCCTCGACCACTTCGCGCGGCCCAACGACAGCCTGGTCGCCGCCCAGGCGGCCGGACGGCTGCACCGCAATTTCCAGGGTTACACCACCGACGCGAGCGAGGTGCTGATCGGCTTCGGCGCCAGCGCCATCGGCCGGCTCGACCAGGGTTACATCCAGAACGACCCCTCGCCCCGCTCCTATGCCGCGCTGGTCGCCCAAGGCGAGCCGGCGACCCGGAAGGGCTACGCCCTGACCGCCGACGACCGGCTGCGCGCCGAGATCATCGAGCGCATCATGTGCGATTTCCACGTCGATCTGGGCGAGATTTCCACGCGACATGGCGTGACGCCGGAGAGCGTGCTCCAGTCGGCGCCGCGCCTGCGCGCGCTGGCCGACGACGGCATGATCCGGCTCGACGGCCGGAGCCTTGCGGTCGCGGACCACGCCCGCCCGCTGGTGCGCAGCGTCGCCTCGGCGTTCGACGCCTATCTCGGCGCGGCCGGGGCGATCCACAGCCGCGCGGTGTGATGAAATCGTCATTGCGAACGAAGCGAAGCAATCCAGGAACCGCACGGAAAGACTGGATTGCTTCGGAGTTCACGCTCCCAATGAGGAAGGGTGCGCTCAATCGTACTTCGCCAGCGCGCCATCGCTGAAGACGTAAACCGCGCCCTGCTCGATGAACAGGTCGGCGGCGGTCGCGGGCGTCGCCACCCCGAGCGCGACCATCAGCGCCCGTGCGGTGCCGCCGTGGGAGACCGCGACGGTGTCAGCGGCCAGTTGCCGATACCAGTCGCGCATCCGCCGGGTCACCGCGACGTAGCTCTCGCCGCCGGGCGGCGACACGTTCCACTTGTCGCGTTCGCGCATCGCGAACAGTTCGGGATGCGAGGCGCGCATTTCCGACAGCGTCGAGCCCTCCCACACCCCATAGGCGATCTCACGCAGGCGATCGTCGAGCACAAAACCGTCCGCCGGCAGCGCCAGCGCCTCGCGCACCAGCTCCATGGTGCGGCGGGCGCGGATCAAGGGGCTGGCGATAAAAGCCAGCCGGTCGAAGGCGTGCCCGTTGCGCGCGATCAGTTCGCCGAGAACGCCTCCGGCATGGGTGGCCTGCGCGTGCCCGAGATCGTTGAGCGGGATGTCCTGGGTGCCCTGAAAGCGGCCGGCGGCGTTCCATGCCGTCTCGCCGTGGCGGATGAAATAGATGGTGGGTGAAGGCATTCGATCACTCTGGTCAATACTTCCGGTTCACGTGGCCCGCCGCGTTGACCTGGACTGGGCCTCATCGTCCGCGAAGGCGGACGATCCCGTACTCAGTGCAAGCGCGTGGGAAAATTCAATCCGACACGGAATACTGGATGCTCCGCTTTCGCGGAGCATGACGTTTCCCGTGTCGCGCTCACGATGCCCGGTTCACTCCTTCGCCAGCGTGATGTCCGGCGCGTCCGGGCGCTTCATGCCGACGACGTGATAGCCGGAATCGACGTGATGCACCTCGCCGGTGACGCCGCGCGACAGGTTCGAGAGCAAATACATCGCGCTGTCGCCGACCTCCTCGATGGTGACGGTACGGCGCATCGGCGAATTGTATTCGTTCCACTTCAGGATGTAGCGGAAATCGCCGATGCCGGACGCCGCCAGCGTCTTGATCGGCCCCGCCGACAGCGCGTTGACGCGGATGTTCTTCTCGCCAAGATCGGCGGCGAGATAGCGCACGCTCGCCTCCAGCGCGGCTTTCGCCACGCCCATCACGTTATAGTGCGGCATCCACTTTTCCGCGCCGTAATAGGTCAGGGTCAGGATCGAGCCGCCATCGGGCATCAGTTGCTCGGCGCGCTGGGCGATGGCCGTGAGCGAATAGCAGGAGATCAGCATGGTCTTGCTGAAATTGTCGGCGGTGGTCTCGATGTAGCGGCCGTCGAGCTGGTCCTTGTCGGAAAACGCGATGGCGTGGACCACGAAATCGATCCGGCCCCACTGTTTTCTCGCTTCCTCGAACACCGCGTCGATGGTCGCGGGATCGGTGACGTCGCAATGGCCGAGCAGGATGCCGCCGAGTTCCGCAGCCAGCGGCTCGACCCGTTTCCTCAGCGCATCGCCCTGCCAGGTCAGCGCGATCTCGGCGCCCTGCGCCCGGCAGGCCCTGGCGATGCCCCAGGCGATCGAACGGTTGTTGGCGACACCGAGAACGATCCCGCGCTTGCCCTGCATCAAACCCATGCCTTGTCCCATTCCCTGTCTCGACGCTGGTGTGCTCAGCCCTTCCGGGTACACCAGCCGCGCCGCTTGGCAAAGCCCGAAATCGCTACGCCGGCTGGAGCCGCTCGGCCGCCGCGACAGCACGGGCGTAGCCGGGATAATCGCCCTTGCCGCCGACGATCTCGATCGGCCCCGGCCCGACCGGCCCGGTCAGGCGCGGGTCGGTGGCGATGAACACGCCGATCAGCGGCACCGCGTAGGCGGCGGCGAGATGCAACAGCCCGGTATCGACGCCGACCACCAGCGCGGCGCCCGCGATCACCCGCGCGGTCTCGTCGAGCGGGCGGCGCGGCAGCACCTCGGCGCCCGGAACAGCGCCGGCCAACCGCTCGGAGCGCACGCGCTCGGCCTCGCTGCCCCATGGCAGCACCACGCCCAGACCGCGCCGCCGCAGCGCCTGCCCGAGCCCGATCCAGTCGGATTCGCGCCATTCCTTGTCGGCGCGGGACGTCCCGTGGAACAACATCGCATAAGGCGCGGCGGCGGGCGCGGGGCGCGGCGGCAGGCCGTAGTCGATGCGATCGGACGGCACGAAGTCGAGCGCCAGCCCCGCCAGCGCGCGATTGCGCAGCACGGCGTGCTGGTCCCTTCCGACCGCATGGCGGACATCGTAGAACCACGCCGCCGCCGGCTCGCGAATGCTGGCCCGATCGTAGCCGTGGCGCTCGCCCCGCGCCTGCGCGGCGATCAGCGCGGAGCGCAGCAGACCCTGGGTATCGACCACTCGGTCGTAGCCGCGCGCGCGCAAGCCGCGCCGGAACGCGACGACTTCCCGCCATGCCGAAGGCGAAAGCGCCGCGCCGCGCCAGCGCCGTGTCGCAACCGGTATCACCGCGTCAACGCCGGGATGCAGCCGCGCCAGCGGCGCGAAGGCTTCCTCCACCACCCAGCCGATATGCGCGGCCGGCCAGCGCCGGCGCGCCTCGGTCACCGCCGGCATGTTGTGAACGACATCGCCCAGCGACGAGGTTTTCACGAACAGAAGGGCATCCATCGTCGCTCGCAATCCGCATTGTCCGGAATTCGGTGAGGATTTGGCAACCATAACCACGTTTCGCCGCCAAGTTCATCGCGAATCCGCGGTTCACGCGCCTGGTTTTACCTTGTCTGCACCGCTGCGGCCGTAGACTCCGCCGATTGGCGCGCTGTCGGCGCGCGGTGGAACAGGTTCATGACCGTACTCGTGACCGGCGGCGCGGGCTACATCGGCAGCCACACGGTTCTCGCCCTGGTGGAAGCCGGCGAGAGCGTGGCGGTGGTCGACAACCTGTCCACCGGCTTCTCCGCCGCTTTGCCGGAAGGCGTGCCGCTCTACATCGGCGACGCCGGCGACGAGAATCTGATCGCCGGGGTAATCGCCAATCACGGCATCGAGGCCATCATTCATTTCGCCGGCTCCATCGTGACGCCGAATTCGATGCGCGATCCGCTCGGCTACTACCGCAACAACACCATGACCACCCGCAACCTGCTGGCGGCCGCAACGAAGGGCAACGTCCGCCGCTTCATTTTTCCGTCCAGCGCCGCGGTCTACGGCAACCCGGATCAGGTGCCGGTGCGGGAGGACGCGCCGACGCGGCCGCTGTCGCCCTACGGCGCCTCGAAGCTGATGAGCGAGATCATGATTCACGACCTCGCCGCCGTGCATGATTTCCAGTTCGTGGTGCTGCGCTGTTTCAACGCCGCCGGCGCCGACCCGCTCGCCCGCGTCGGGCTCGCGACGCCGGGCGCCGCCCCGCTCCTGAAGATCGCGGTGGAAGCCGCCACCGGCCAGCGCGCCAAGGTCGACATTTACGGCACCGACCATCCGACGCCGGACGGCAGTTGCATCCGCGACTTCGTCCATGTCAGCGACCTGGCGCAGGCCCACCGCGCGGCGCTCGCCTATCTGCGGCGGGGCGGCGTCCCGACCACGGTGAACTGCGGCTGCGGGCGCGGCTATTCGGTGCTGGAAGCCGTCGAGGCGGTGCGGCGCGCCGCGGGGCACAATTTCGCGGTCCAATACGCGCCGCGCCGGCCCGGCGACATCACCGCCATGATCGCCGATACCCGCCACATCCGCGCCACGCTGGACTGGACGCCGCAATATGACGACCTGCCGACCATGGCCGCGCACGCGCTGGCGTGGGAGGCGAGGCTCGCGCAAAGCCGCGGCGGCGAGCAACGGCGGGCGGAAACCGCCTGAACCACCGATAAAACCTCCGGTTCCGGCTTGAAAAAGCCGCGCCGAGCGGGCAAGTGAGACGGGCATTCTCGCATGCAACCCGGACGCGCGCGGCCTTGCCGCCGCTCCCTGGAACGCGAATGACCGACACCCCGCGAAAAATCACCGACGATCCCTATGGCGCGGCGATTCTGATCCGCCGCCTCGTCAGCGAGCAGGCGGCAGCCTACTGGCGGCGCTATCTCGTGGCCTTCATCCTGATGGGCGTGGCGGCGGCGACCACCGCCGCGGCCGCCTATCTGCTCGGCGAGGTCATCAACCAGGCATACGTCGACCGCAACGTGCGCGGCATCTTCTCGCTGTCGGCGGTGGTGCTGGTGATCTTCGTCATCAAGGGGGCGGCCACCTACGGCCATTCGGTGATCCTGTCGCAGATCAGCAACGCCATCCTCGCCAACAACCAGCGCCGGCTGTTCGCCAAGCTGATGAGCGAGAGCGTCGGCTATTTCTCGCAGCGGCACTCGTCGGAATTTTTGGCGCGGCTCACCGCCGGCGCCACCTCGGTGACGCAGGTGCTGACCTTGCTGATTAACGCGGTCGGGCGCGATCTGCTGTCGCTGATCGCCCTCGTCACCGTGATGGTGATGCAGGATCCGATGATGTCGCTGCTCGGCGCGCTGGTGGCGCCGCCGGCGATGATCGTGCTGCGCAAGCTGGTGAAACGCATCAAGGGGCTGGCGCACAGCCAGTTCCACGGCACCGCCGACATCATGGAAACGATGCAGGAATCGCTGCAAGGCATCCGCACCGTCAAGGCGTTCACGCTCGAACAAACGATGAGCGAGCGCATCGGCGTCTCGATCGACGCGGTGGAGCGCGACTCCAACAAGATGGCCCGCATCTCCAACCGCTCCAGCCCGCTGATGGAAACGCTGGGCGGCTTCGCCATCGCCGGCGGCCTGATGTATGGCGGCTACCGCGTGGTGGCGATGGGGGCGACGCCGGGGCAGTTCTTCTCGTTCCTCACCGCCTTCCTGCTGGCCTACGAGCCGGCGAAGCGGCTGGCGCGGCTCAACATCGATCTCAATTCCAGCCTGATCGGCGCGCGCAAGCTGATCGAAATCATCGACAGCCCCGCCAGCGAGCCCGACGACGGCGACAAGCCGGCGCTGCGGCTGACCGAGGCGCGGGTCGAGCTGCGCGACGTCACCTTCGCCTATCGGCCCGGCGAGCCGGTGCTGAAACGCATGAGTTTCATCGCCGAGCCCGGCAAGGCGACCGCGCTGGTCGGCCCCTCCGGCGGCGGCAAATCGACGGTGCTGGCGCTGCTGCTGCGGCTCTACGAAATCGACAGCGGCGAAATCCTGATCGACGGCCAGACCATCGCCAACGTGTCGCGCCGCTCGCTGCGGCAGCAGGCCGCCTATGTCGGGCAGGACGTCTATTTGTTCCGCGGCAGCATCCGCGACAACATCGCCTTCGGCCGGCCAGGGGCCAGCGACGACGAGATCGCCGCCGCCGCCAAAGCCGCCTGCGCCCACGACTTCATCATGGGTTTCCCGAGGGGCTATGACACCCCTGTCGGCGAGCACGGCGCGCAACTGTCCGGCGGCCAGCGCCAGCGCATCGCCATCGCCCGCGCGCTGGTGAAGAACGCGCCGATCATCCTGCTGGACGAGGCGACCGCGGCGCTGGATTCGGAATCCGAGAAGCAGGTGCAGGAAGCCATCACCCACTTGTGCCAGGGCCGCACCTCCATCGCCATCGCCCACCGCCTGCACACCATCATGAACTCCGACGCGATCCTGGTGATCGAGGGCGGCGAGATCGTCGAGCGCGGCCGCCACGACGACCTGCTGCGCCAGGGCGGCCGCTACGCGTCGTTCTTCCGCCTGCAACATCGCGAAACGCCGTCGCTGGCGGCCACCGCCGCGTCGGCCTAGACTGGACCGCCCCTTCCCTCCATCACACGGGATCGCCCATGAGCACCGCAACGCCCTTCGTCATTGCCGCGCCGCCGCAAGCCGCCATCGCCGTCGCCGGTGAAAGCGGGGCCTTTCCGGTGCGCCGCATCTGGTGCGTCGGCCGCAACTACCTCGAACACATCCGCGAAATGGGCAACGACACCCGCGAGCCGCCGTTCTTCTTCGCCAAGCACGCCGACATGGTGGTGGCCGACGGCGCCACCATCCCCTATCCGCCGCAGACAAAGGACTTCCATCACGAGGTCGAACTGGTGGTGGCGCTGAAAAGCGGCGGCCGCGACATCGCCGCCGCCGACGCGCTCGATCACGTCTACGGCTACGCCGTCGGCATCGACCTGACCCGCCGCGACCTGCAAGGCGCGGCGAAGAACAAGGGACGGCCGTGGGAAATCGGCAAGTCGTTCGAGCGCTCCGCGCCCTGCGGCGCGTTGCAGCCGGCCACGCGGATCGGGCATCCGTCGAAGGGCAAAATCTGGCTCGCGGTGAACGGCGTCGAGAAGCAGAAGGGCGACCTCACCGAGCTGATCTGGAGCGTGCCGGAGATCATCGCCAAATTGTCCGAGCAGGTCACGCTCGAAGCCGGCGACATCATCCTGACCGGGACCCCGGCCGGCGTCGGCGCGCTCAACCCCGGCGACAAGGTCGAATGCGGCGTCGACGGCGTCGGCACGCTCACGGTGACGATCGGCGCACCGGAATAGCCGCCGCGATCTTGCGGCGCGATGCAATAAAAAACGGGCGGCGTCCATTTCGACGCCGCCCGTTGCTGTTGAAGTCGCGTGAGACGATCAGCGGTTGGTCTCGGCGCTGAGCACGTCCCCGAACAGGTCCCACTTGCCGTCGTGGAACTTCATCATCTTGAGCTGCTCGATCGGCGCGAAGTCGGCGGCGCTGGTCTTGACGTGAATGCCGGGGAGAATCGTGTCGGGCTCGAAGTTATTGATGCTGGCGGCCTGCTTCATGATGTTCTCACGAGTGAGATTGTCGCCGGCCTTCTGAAGAACATGAGCCATGGTCTGCGCCGAGGCGTAGCCATAGACCATGTTGGCGTCGGTGACATTGGCGCCCGGCATGTACTTGTCGACAAACGCCATGAACTTCTTCATGCCGGCGTCGTCCTTCCACTGCGGGTCGGCGGCGTCCTTCAGATAGCCCGCGGACAGAATGCCCTCGGCGGCATCGAAGCCGGCCGGCTTCATCACCGCGCCGATCGAAATCGACACGTCGGTAATCAGGTGCAGCGGCTTCCAGCCGATCTCGTGCATCTTCTTGATGGCCTGGGCGGCGAACTTCGGCGTCGAGATGTTGACGAACACATCCGCGCCGGAATTCTTCAGCTTGACGATGTGAGCGTCGATGGTCGGCTCGCTGTTCTCGTAGCTCTCCTCGGCGATAATCATCTTGGAGGCCTTGTCACCCAGGACGTCCTTGAGGCCGAGCAGATAGTCCTTGCCGAAGTCATCGTTGGCGTAAAGGATTCCGATCTTGGCGTCCGGCTTGTTGGCCAGGATGTACTTGGCGAAAATGCGCCCTTCCGAGCGGTAGCTCGGCTGGAAGCCCATGGTCCACGGGAAATTCTTGGCGTCGTCCCACTTGCTGGAGCCGGAGGCGATAAAGAGCTGCGGGACCTTCTTGGTGTTCATGTATTTGTGAACGGCCGACTGGGTCGGCGTGCCGAGCGGGTTGAAGATGAACAACACGTTGTCGCTCTCGACCAGCTTGCGGGTCTGCTCCACCGCCTTCGGCGGGCTGTAGCCGTCATCATAGGAAATGTAGTCGATCTTGCGGCCGTTGATGCCGCCCTGGTCGTTAATCATCTTGAAATAAGCGGCCTGGGTCTTGGCAATGATGCTGTAGGCGGACGCCGGGCCGCTATAGGCATTGATATTGCCGATCTTGATTTCCGTGTCGGTGGCGCCGGTGTCGTATTTCTTCTGAGCCAATGCGCCGCCGGCGCTGAGCAATAATGCTGCGACCGAAATCGCGGCCAGACGGGACGGAAGTCGAATCATTCGCATACTCTCCTTGGAAGTTTTTTATTGGAGTGGAACCACTAGCGTGGTCCTCGCGAAATTGCCAGCATCGCGCGGCCGCAAAACAGAACTGTGATGAACGTCAGCGTCTAAACGCAACTTCGCGGGCGTGGCGCGCATGCGGCACGCGTTCCCGGCCCGCCGCGCATCCGGCGGGCGCCTGGCGTATCCGCGGTTTTGCTGGAAGCGCGTGGCTCGCCACTCGCACCCCGGTATCTGACGGAAAGCGCCGCGCGCTATTCGTCGCGATAGACCTTCTCGCGCTTCTCGTGGCGTTCCTGGGCCTCGACCGAGAGCGTGGCGATGGGCCGCGCCTCAAGGCGCTTCAGCGAGATCGGCTCGCCGGTTTCCTCGCAATAGCCGTAGGTGTTGTCCTCGATGCGCTGCAACGCGGCGTCGATCTTGGAAATCAGCTTGCGCTGGCGGTCGCGCGAGCGCAGTTCGATGGCGCGATCGGTTTCCGAGGAGGCGCGATCGGCGAGATCCGGATGATTGACGTTCTCCTCCTGGAGCGTCTGCAACGTGATCTTGGACTCCTTGATGATCTCGTCCTTCCAGGCCAGCAGCTTGCCGCGAAAATACTCGCGCTGGCGCTCGTTCATGAAGGGCTCTTTTTCGGAGGGTCGATAATTCTTCAACTTTTCCAAGGCCGATCCATTGTCTTCGAGGCGGCGGAATGGGTCCGCCGCGCCGCGCTTATATAGCGCGGCTCTATCGCAGACAATATCGTCGCAGACCTTGCCCACCGCGCCGGAATACAGGTTCCCAGGTGCCCGATGGAACCCGCGACCGTTTCAGCGCGCGGCCTTGGCCAGCTCGACCTCGACCCGCAGCTCGATTTCCGACAGCACGGCGTCGAGTCCGGGGTCGCCGGAGCTTTCCTTGAGATGGGTGGCGGCATCGCGCAGGCGCGCCACCGCGGCGCCGTCGAGCGACCCGGACAACAGCCCGAGTTTGAGGCCGTCGAGCGCGTCGAGCGCGCCCCGGCCGCGCGCCACCGAGCGCCGCCGCCGCTCGGTGGCGTCCTCGATTCCCTGCAACGCCAGCAGCGCGTCGATGCCGGCCATGGGTCGCGGCGCCGCCGCCGGCCGCGCCGCGCTCGCGCCGCCGGGATCCGGCAGCGAAAAGCCGCCGCCGGCGCGCCGCGCCGCGCCGGCCGGCGTTCCGAAGGTTGTCCCGTTGGGGCCTGTGATGCGCATGATGGCGTTCCGCGAAGATGGCTTCTGGGAACCCTGGGCGCGGCATGGTTAACACCCGGTAAAGACCCGGCAAAATTTACCGATTGTCCCGGTTTTGCCGCCCGCCGCATCGCGCCGCCGCGCCCATTGCCGAAAATTCATCAATTTAATCAATGGCGTTTTTCCGCATTCCAGTTGGCACGGCACTGGCATGGTTAACGCGGGATAAGCGGCGTCAGCGGGGAGCGACGATGCCAGGCGTGCATGAAACGGGATTCGGTCGGGCTTTGGTCTATGCGGTCGGCGTGGCGTTGCTGGCGCTCGGCGTGGCCTGGCCTTCGACGGCGGCCTTCGCCACCTCGCGCATCAAGGACCTCGCCAACATCGAGGGCGTGCGCCAGAACCAGTTGATCGGCTACGGCCTGGTGGTCGGCCTCAACGGCACCGGGGACACCCTCAACAACATTCCCTTCACCAAGCAGTCGCTGCAAGCGATGCTGGAGCGGATGGGCGTCAATATCCGCGGCACCACCATCCGCACCGGCAATGTCGCCGCGGTGATGGTCACCGGCAACCTGCCCGCCTTCGGCACCCAGGGCACGCGGATGGACGTCACCGTCTCGGCGCTGGGCGACGCCAAGAGCCTGCAAGGCGGCACCCTGCTGGTCACCTCGCTGCTCGGCGCCGACGGCAATGTCTACGCCGTGGCCCAGGGCTCGCTCGCCATCGGCGGATTTTCCGCCGAGGGCGCCGCCGCCAGCATCACCCGCGGCGTGCCGACCGTCGGCCGCATCGCCAACGGCGCGATCATCGAGCGCGAGATCGAGTTCGCGCTGAACCGCATGCCCCATGTCCGCCTCGCCTTGCGCAACGGCGATTTCACCACCGCCAAGCGCATCGCCTCCGCGATCAACGATTACCTCGGCGTCAACAGCGCCGAGCCGATCGACCCCTCCACCGTGCAACTGCGCATCCCGCCGCAGTTCAAGGGCAACGCGGTCGCCTTCCTCACCGAGATCGAGCAGTTGCAGGTGGAGCCGGACCTGAGCGCCAGGATCGTCATCGACGAGCGCTCCGGCATCATCGTCATGGGCCGCGACGTGCGCGTCGCCACCGTCGCGGTGGCGCAAGGCAACCTCACCGTCTCGATCTCCGAAAGCCCGCAGGTCAGCCAGCCGCAACCGTTCGCGCGCGGCCGCACCGTGGTGACGCCCAACACCCGCGTCGGCGTGCAGGAAGACGGCCGCAAGCTGGCGCTGGTGAAATCCGGCGTGTCGTTGCAGCAACTGGTGGACGGCCTCAACGGTCTCGGCATCGGCCCGCGCGATCTCATCAGCATTCTCCAGGCCATCAAGGCCGCCGGCGCGATCCAGGCCGATATCGAGGTGATGTGATGACCGGCTTCGCCGCCACTGTCCCCGCCAACCCCCATCCAACCCCCGACATCGCCATGGCGCAGGCGCTGGCGCGCGTCTCGCCGCAGGCGCAGGCCAAGGCGCGATCCACCGCGCGCGATTTCGAGGCGATGTTCGTCAACGCGATGTTTTCGCAGATGACCGACGGCCTGAAAGGCGACGGCCCGTTCGGCGACACGCCCGGCACCGGCGTCTGGCGCGCGATGCAGACCGAGCAATACGCGCAATCGTTCGCGAAGGCCGGCGGCATCGGCATCGCCAGCGACGTCTTTCGCACGTTGATCCTGCAACAGGCCGGCAGCGCCGGATAATTCAAGGACCCGCCATGCCGCATCCCACGCAAACCCCGTCGTCGTCCTCGACCGCGGCGATCGATCCGCAACCGCTCGCGACCGAGATGGCCGAGGTGATGGCCGCGCTGTTCAACGTCGTGGAGCGCGAGACGGATCTGATGCGCGCCGGCCGCGTCAGTGACGCCATGGCGCTGGAAGCCGGCAAGACCAGCCTGTCGCGGCGCTACGTCAACCTGATCTCGGCGCTGAAGGCGAACGGGCCGCGCCTGCGCGCCGTCGCGCCGGACCTGCTGACGGCGCTGCAACGCCAGCACGAGACCTTCCGCGCCATGCTGCAAGTCAATCTCACGGTGCTGGCGACCGCCCACGCCGTCTCCGAGGGCGTGGTGCGCGGCGTCAACAGCGAAGTGCAGCGCCGCAACATGCCGCAGACCTACACCGCCAGCGGCCAGCGCGCCGCCCCCGGCCCGCGCCACGCCGCGCCGCTCGCGATCAGCCGGACGCTGTAGCGCTCACCGCGAACGAGGCGTCATCGTCCGCGAAGGCGGACGATCCGGTACGCCCGGCGCGGACAGGGGATGACTTTCCCATGCGGAATACTGGATGCTCCGCTTTCGCGGAGCATGACGGCTTTCGTGGAGCGCGTCAGCGAACCTCGAAGGATCGCGATCGCTGCGACGCCTGATGACGCGCGTCGTCGCCGCGCATTTCAATCAAACCGTCGCGATCGTCGAAGCCGCGCCTTCATCGTGTTTGCTAACGCGATGTTGAAGGGCGACGGCTAGGCTTGCCCGTGGACAGGGGTTGGGATTTGACTCGTTGGATGCCAGGAGGCCGCCATGGGTATGGATTTCAACATCAAGCCGGCCAACGCGCCGGTCGCGGTTGCGGATGCGCAACCCGTCAGCGCCGCCGCGCGCCAGGCCGTCGCCACGCTGCTGCCCGCCGTCGCGGCCGTGACGGCGGCGGATCCGTCAGCACGACCGCGCGACGGCACCTCGCGCCAGACCGTGCTCGACCGCGACGCCGCCACCCTGGTCCATCAGGTGGTCGACGACCGCAGCAACCTCGTGGTGCGGCAGTTTCCCGACGACGCCCTGCTGCGCCGCCGCGCCTATTTTCGCGCGATGGATCTGCTCAGGGATGACAGGTTGCGCGAACACGCCGCTGATAAAACGGCGTGATGTGACCGTCACCCCCGCGTCGCCTGCGCCTTCTCCAGCGTCGAGGTTCCGGTGACCGGGCTGGTCACCACGGTGGCGATCTGCGCCTTGTCCACGCCGGTGACCATGAACTTGGAATCGCCGATCCGGAACGATCCGTCGCGGATCAGCACATCCTGATACTTGACCGTGGTTCCGCTCACGTATTTCGCCTTGGCGCGGAAGCCGTTGACATTGGAAACCGTCATCTCGAACGAGGTGCCGTTGGCGTATTTACCCTTCCAGCTTCCCTGGTACATGTCCGGATCGACGGCGACGTACTTCACGCTGGACGGCGTCGCGCTGCCCACCGTGACGTAGTTCGACGAAATGATGTTCCAGATATCGGTCATGGCGTCGCGCCGCTCGCCTCAGGCGCGGCCGGACAGGCCGGCGGCGAGATTGCAGTTGATGTCGATCAGCGATTTCAGTTTCGCCGGATCGGGGTTGGTCTGCATCTCCACCGTCTGCTTCAGCACGAAGATGCCGATGTTGGTGATGTTCTGGCGGATTTCCAGCGTCTGCTCGCTGTCGCTGCTCTCGACCGCGCCCATGAAGATCGACCACAGCCGGCGATTGAACAACAGCGCGTCGTGCATGCTCTTGTCGGGGCCGGCCCAATTGGCCTGGACGGCTTGCAGTTGCCGGGCCGCCTTCAGCAGCGCCTGCGCCTCGATCTCGCGGGGGGAAGCGGTGGTTTGCGACGTGCGGGCATAGGCGGAAGCGGCGTTGGACATACACGACCTCGATGGGGTTCGCTGCGACAGGCAGACACCCGGAACTCTAGGCCGGTTCCCGTTTAGATATGGTTACCAGAGGCTTTCGCCCGCGACGAAAACCGCAGGACAACGCCGTGTCCGGCGCGGGCGCCGGGCCGACATTAACCTGCCGTTAACCACGGTGGGGAAGGATGCCGTTCCGAACCACAGGAGGGCGACATGGCGCTGAAGGTCGAGCTTCGCCCGCACGAGCGCATCATCGTTGGCGCCTGCGTCATCACCAACACCGACCAGCGCGCCCGGCTCCTGATCGAGGGCGACCGCATTCCGATCCTGCGCGAGAAGGACATCCTGACGCCGGAGACCGCCGACACCCCCGCCAAGCTGATCTACCTCGCCGTGCAACTGATGTATCTCGCGCCGGATCCGATGGCGCACCACCCGGCTTATTTCAGCCTCATCAAGGACGTCATCAGCGCCACGCCGAGTTCGTGGCCGCTGATCGAGGCGATCAACAATCACATCCTCAACGGCGACCTCTATCGCGCGCTGAAGGAAGCCCGCAAGCTGATCGCGCACGAGGCCGCCCTGCTCGACGCGGCGCGCCGGCTTCAGGCGCAGGATGCGCGCAAGACGGCGTGAGTTATCCCCCAAAGGTAGCGGGACCCCCTGGAGCCTGGCCGGAAACGAGGCGTCATCGTCCGCGAAGGCGGACGATCCAGTATTCCGTGCGAGTTGGAGGAAAAATTTGATCCGATCGAGTGTACTGGATGCTCCGCCTCCGCGGAGCATGACGGCCGCGCGTTACGCCGGCCCTCAGATGAAATTCGTCAGGCTCAATTTATACAGCATCGACGTAGTCTGGTAGGACGCCGACAGGCTGGTCTGCAACGCCAGGATCTTCATCGACGTTTCCTCCGGCGACACGGTGGTGATGGAATCCAGCATGGTCTGCGTCATGGTCTTGACCTGGGCCTGACGGTCGGCCGCCGCCTTGATCGCGGTCTGCGCGCCGGCGAAATCGGCCTGAATGTCCTCAATCGTCTGCACGCCCGCTGGCGGCGACAGCTTTTGCGTGACGCGCCGGCTCAGCGCGGCGACCTGCGCGCCGGCGTCGGGATCGCTGGCCTGCGTCGTCACCGCGGCGTAGACCGCGATGGTCTGCAACTGGGCGCGGAACGCCTGCTCGTCGGCGCGCGCGCCATATTGCACGGCGATCCCGGAATCGACCCGCGCGACCGCGGTGCCGCGTGCCGCATCGGTCGCGCCCTGCGCCGTCTCGCCGGTGTACCATGAGACGGTGTCGGCGTCGGTGCCGGCGACGAGGCCGGTCGCGGACGACAGCGATCCGCCGCCGGACGTATCGACGCGCAGCGGCGGCGAGTCGAAAAAATTGTTCGAAGCCGCGACAGCGGAGGCCGCCACCAGCGCGGTATTGGCCAGCGTCTTGACGCCGCCTTGCAGCGCCGTCCGCAAATTGTCCGAGGTCGCCGCGGCGTCGGCGCCGATCATAAACTCGCCGGCCTGCGGCGGCGACGTGGTGGTCGCGGTCAGCGTCACGCTTTCGCTGCTGCCGTCCGGCAGGCTGAAACTGACACTGATCTTGTCGCCGGCGTTGGGGTTGACGCCGTTGAGATCGATCGAGATGCCCGCGGGTGTGCCGGTGGGGCCGCTGACCGTCGCCCCGTTCAGCGTCGAATTCACCGCGCTCAGCTTGAGACCGAACGCCGAGGGGTCGGCATCCTCCGCAAGCCGCAGCGGCGACGCGCCGGCGTCGGAGAGGGTCAACCGCCCCATGCCGTCCGCGCCGAGATCGGCGCTCTTGCGCTCGGCGATCAGTTGAGTGAGCCCGGCGCGGGAGCCGTCGGCGCTGCCATTGAGGATCTCGTCGGCGCTCGCGGTCGGCGGCGTGTCGGTGGCGCGGCCGGAAAACAGATAGCGGTCGCCGGCGCGCGCGTTCAAAAGTTCGATGGCGCTGGCGAACGCCGCCTGCGCCGAGATCTGCCCCGCGGTCTGTCCGTCCGCGCCGAGCGCGGTGGAGGAGCCGCTCGCCGCCGTCTTCACCTGCGTATTGAGATCGGCCAGACCTTGCAGCGACAGGTTGGCGGCATTGATGCGGGTGTTGATGTTGGTCGCGGTGTCGGCATAGGCGTCGAGCGCGCTGATCTGCGCGCGCAGGCCGACCGCGAGGCCGCGATTGACGCCCTCGCCCGCGTAGGTGTTGGACACCTGGCCGGTGGCGAGTTGCTGGCTCAGCTCGTTGAGCTGGCTTTTCATGTTCAGGATCGATGATCCGATATAGGACGCCCGGTTGCCGACGCCGTCGATTGTCATGAGACCCTCATATCGCTTGCAGCAGCATGGCGTACATGTCCTTGACGGCGGACATCACGCGCGCGTTGGCGGAATAGGCGTTTTGCAGCGCCAGCAGGTGCGCCATCTCGTCGTCGATATTGACGCCGGAGGCCGCGTCCATCTTGCCCTGCAAGGTGCTGAGCACCACGCTCTGGCCGTCGGCGAGTTGCTGGGCCGCGGCCGCGGCGTTGCCCTGCGCGCCAAGGAACTGCTGCGTGTAGTTGAGCAGCGTGCCCTTGTACGGCGCGTTCGTCGTGCCGATGCCGGTTTGCGGCGAATAATAATTGGTGGCGGTGGTCAGTTGCGACAGGATGAAATCCGGCCGCGTGGTGTCGCCCGACGCCGTCGATGCGCCGTAGGCGACCAGTTGCGACGGATCGGACACCAGGCTGGCGTTGACGGCGATGCGCGCCGCGAGCCCGGTCTGCTGCAACCCGCTCGCGGAGATCGCGCCGGTATAGGCGGTGTCGCCGTCGGTGAACAGCGCCAGGTGCGGCGCGCCGCTGTTCGTCGCGGTGACGGTCTTCGTGGTCGAGGCCGACAGCACGTCGGCCCGGTTCGCCGCGCCGTCGTCGAGCACGCGCAACGTCGATCCCGATGGGTTCGAGACTTGCAGGCCGGCGGAGCCCAGCGCGGCGTTGAGTTGCGAAACCACCGACGCCATGCCGCCGGAGAAATCGACGCCGAGCACCTCGTCCCTGGGATCGTTGGTGGCCGAGTTCGGCAACGGCAGCACCGACGGATCGTCGACCCGCACGATCGACAGATTATGCGTGAGCCCGGTGACGTTGTCCTTGTAGCTGACGTGGATGACGTTGCCGCTTTGCAGGCCGGCGAGGTCGAGGTCGAAACCGTCGCCGGCGCCGGTCGAGGCCGGTGCGCCGGCCACCGTCTGGTCCGACAGCGCGCTTGAAAGCGAGGCCGCGAACTGGTCGAGTTGCGCCTGCGCCTGCACCAGCGTCTGGTCGCGCAGTTCGATGTAGCCGGCGATGGCGCCGGAACGGATCGAGCGGGTGGCGATCAGATCCATGCTGCCGCCCTGCGGGAACGTGATGCTGAGGGTGCCGAGCGTGCTTTTCGACGGATCGGCGTCCCACGACGAATCGGGCGTCACCGCGCCTTGCGCGTTGAACGACAGCTGCGCCGCGTCGACGCCGACAAGCTGCACGCCCGAGGTGGTGAACACGCTGACCTGATTGGCGTCATTGGTCGTCACCTTGATGTCCATCAGTTGCGACAACTGATCGATATACTGGTCGCGCTGATCGAGCAGCGAGGCGGTGACGGCGTCGCTCTGGCCGCCGGAAAGCTGCTTGTTGATCGCGGCGATCTGGGCCATCGCGGTGTTGGCGGTCGCGACCGCGCCGGCGAGGCCGTTCTCGGCGGAATTGCGCAGCGTCTGCACGCCCTGCGACGCCTGGTTGAGTTGCTGGGCGATGGTCTGCGCGGCGCTGACGACGCCGAGCCGCGCCGATTGCGAATCCGGGCTGGTGGACAACGCCTGAAGCGCCGTCGTCAGCGCGTTGAAGGATGATTCCAGCGTGCCGGTGGAATTCGGATCGCCATAGACGCTTTGCAGGTTGTTGAGGAAGGTCGCGCGGATGTTGGCGTAGGCGGCGCCCGAGGTCTCGGTGCGCAACTGCGCCTGCACGAAGGCGTCGAGTTCGCGGTTGACGCCGGCGATGCGCACGCTGGAGCCGTAATCCGCCGTGGTGGTCGCGGTCTGGACCAGCGTCTTCTTGACATAGCCCGGCGTCTCGGCATTGGCGACGTTGGACGACACCAGCGCCAGCGCCGCCTGATTGGCGCGCAGGCCGGACATCGCGGTGGCTAAAGCCTGACTGAGACTCATGGCGAACTACCCGGTTTCCGCGCGGCAACAACGCGAACGTCATCCAAACCGTCATTGCGGGTGAAGCGAAGCAATCCAGCCCTTGCCGCACCGTGTTCTGGATCGCTTCGTCGCTCACGCTTCCCGCAATGACGACATCACCTCTTCACGCCGCCTCATCGCAGCACGTTGAGCAAGTCCTGCACCATCTCGTTCGACGTGGTGATGACCTTGGTGTTGGCGGAGTAGGCTTGCTGCGTCACGATCAGCTTGGTGAACTCGTCGGCGATGTCGGTGTTGGAATCCTCCAGCGACGAGCCGACGATCGAGCCGCCGCGACCGAGCAAGGCCTGGCCGGATTCCTCGGTGGCCGCGAAGGCGCCGCCGTCAAGCCGCTTGAGGAAGTCCGTCCCGTTGAAGGTCGCCAGCACCACCTGCGCCAGATCGATGCTGCGCCCGTTGGAATAGTTGCCGACCACGCGGCCCTCGTTGTTGATCGACACCGATTGCAGGCTGCCGGCGGGAAAGCCGTCCTGCTGGAACTGGTTGACCTGCACGTTGCCGTTGGCGTCGGCGTATTGGGTCAGGCCGCCCGTGGAGAAATTGACCGTCAGGTTGCCGAGCGACACGCCGTTGATGGTCACGCCGGTCAGATCGACCGAGGGGACCGCCGGGTTGAGCTGCTTGTTGGCGCCGAAGGTAAAGGCGGTGCCGACGTTCTGCCAGGCGACATCGGTGCCGGTGGCGTTGGGGTCGGTCTGGTAGAACAGGTTCCAGGTGTCGGCGCCGCCGGTGGTGGAGCTGTCGACCTTGGCCCAGCGCAATTGCAGGTTCACCGGCGCGCCGGAGGCGTCGTAGGTGGTCAGCGCGCCGCCGGCGATCGATTCGTCGAGGAAAGTCTGAACGTCGCTGCCGATCACCTGTCCGGTGCCCGCGATGGTCGGGTCGCTGGTGAAGTCGGCCGCGCTCAGGAGTTCCGAGCCGGACACCGAGGCATCGTATTTGGCGGTGAGCGGCGTGCTGGCGAGGTTGGCGCGATAGTCGACCTTGGTGGTCGCCTGCGCCGGCAGAAAATCGTTCTTGAACTGCAACACCTGCGGCGTGCTGCCCGCCGGGTTGCCGGTGGTGGAATCGATCGGCAGGCCTTCGAGGTAATAGCCCGCGCCGTTGACCAGGTAGCCGTCCTTGTCGAGCGTGAAGTCGCCGCGCCTGGTGTAGTTGTCGAGGCCGTCGAAAATCAGCGAGTTGTCAACCGTGCCGCTCGGCTTCTGCACCACGAAGAAGCCCTGGCCGTTGATCGCCATGTAGGTGGAGACCGAGGCCGGCTGCACGGTGCCCTGCACGGTGTTGGTCGAGCGCGAGTTGGCGAGGACGCTGCCGGCCTTCTGCTGGTTCTGCGCGGTTTCCGGAATGAGGTCGAGGAAGCTGGTGTCGATGCGCTTGAAGCCGGTGGTCTGCGCGTTGGCGATGTTGCCGGAAATGTTTTCCAGCGCATACGATTCCGCCCGCAACCCCGCCACCGACGTGGTGAGAGCCCCGAAGATACCCATGACATCGCCTCCAGATGCGAATAGCCCGACCGCCGGCGGTACGCCGGGGCCATCCTCCGGAAGCGATCCTCGCAAGCGCCGTGCCAACCGCGGCGACGCGGAATTATGCAATCGGCTCAATGCGGCGTGAAAATTTCCGGTGGCGCCGGCCGGGGCGCAATTGCCGGGAACCGGCAGGATTTGCCGGGGGGATCGCGCATTCACGCGGCGCGGTGAGGTGATTGGCCTCGCCACGCCCTCAGTGTCGCCCCCGCGCAGGCGGAGTCCGGGCCCCCGCCTGTGCGGGAGCGACGATTGTCGTGTTGCATCCCCTTCCGAACAGCGAATCCCTCACGTCGCCGACGGCGTCGCCGGGTGGAACACCAGCGCCAGGCCGTCCATGCAGTAGCGCAGGCCGGTCGGCTTCGGGCCGTCGTCGAAGACGTGGCCGAGGTGGCCGCCGCAGCGACGGCAATGCACGGCGATGCGGGTCATGCCGAAGGTACGGTCCTCGCGCTTGCCGACGGCGTTGTCGAGCGGCTGCCAGAAGCTCGGCCAGCCGGTGCCGCTCTCGAATTTCGTCGCCGACGAGAACAGCGGCAGGTCGCAGCCGGCGCAGGCGAAAACGCCCTTGCGGTGTTCTTTCAGAAGCGGGCTCGATCCCGGCGGCTCGGTGCCCTCCTCGCGCAGGATGTGATACTGCGCCGGCGTCAGTTGCGCGCGCCATTCCGCCTCGGTTTTCTCGATCTCGAATTTTTCGCCGGCCTTCGCCGGGCCGACCCGCAAGGCCCGCAGCGCGACGAGGCCGCCAAGGCCGGCGGCGGATGCGAGCAGAACGCGACGGTCGATCATGACAGGCTCCGTTGAAAGGGTGGCGCGCGCAGGATGTCACACCCGGCGACGGCCGTGACTCACGATCGCGCGAGCGCTGGCGGGGCTTACGATCCGCCGCCGCCCATCTGACGGTTGGCGGCGGCGACCCTAGCCTCGCGGGCGGTCTCGCGCGCCTCGGCGCGTTCGTGCCAGCGCGCCCGCGCGCCCTTGGCGGCGGCGCTGGCGCGGGTCCATCCCGACACGATCTGGCCGGCGACGCGCCCGGCCCGGCCGCCGGCCCACACCAGTTCGAACGGGGCGAACAGCCGCCAGCGGTCGTCGCCCCACAGCATGCCGCGCGCGATCAACTGGCCGGCCAGCGCCGTGGTGTTGAGCCCGTGCCGGCCGAAGCCGCTGGCGACCCACAGTCCCGGCCGCAACGCGCCGATCTGCGGCATGCCATGGACCGTCTGCCCGACCGTGCCGCACCAGGTCTCGCGCAAGGCGACCTTGCCGAGCGCCGGAAACACCGTGGCGATGCGGCGGCGAATGGCGCGGCCGTGACGCGCCGGCGCGCCGGCCCAGGTGGTTTCCGGGCTCGCCCATATCAGCCGGTCGCCCTCGACCACGCGAAAATGATCGACGCCGTCGAGGTCCATCACCGCGCCGGGAAAGCCGATCACCTCCGCCAGCCGCTCGCCCAGCGGTTCGGTGACGGCGGCATAACGCCACACCGGCAGCAACGTCGCGGTCAGGCGCGGCGACGGCGCGCCGAGATGGACGTTGCCGGCCAGCACGACATGCGCCGCCCGCAGCCGCGCGGCGGCGGTCATGATCCGCTTGCGGATGCCGGACGCCTCGAAGCTCACGACCGGACTGTCCTCGAAGATGCGCACGCCGGCCCGCTGCGCCAGCGCCGCGAGGCCGTCGAGATAGGCGCGGGCGTCGACGTCGAACGCATCGGGATAGTGGATCGCCTGGAAGTAGCGCCGTGTGCGCAGCCGCTCGCGCACCAGCGCCGCCGGCCAGCCCTCGACCGCCGCGCCGAGCCCGCCGCCGAGCATGTCCAGGCGAGCGGCGAAGGCGTCGCCGAGATCGACATGGGACACCTGAAGCGCCCCGGTCGCGGCGAGCCGCGCGGCGTCGGGCATTTCGTCCGCGAGGGCGCGCACCCGGCCGACGCCCTGCCGCGACAGCGCCCACAATTCCCGCGCGTGATCGACGCCGAGACGCGCGACCAGATCCGCGGCGGCAAGCTCATAGCCCGGCATCACCGTGCCGAGGTGATGGCCGGATGCGTTCCAGCCGACGTGGCGGGCCTCCAGCACCGCGACGCTGGCGCCCATCCGGGCCGCCTCCAGCGCCACCGCCAGCCCGGCCAGCCCGGCGCCGACGACGCAGACATCGACGTCGAGATCGAGCGTCAGCCGGCGGCGTTCCGGCGCGGCGGCGGCCGGCGGCCGGATCTCCGGCTCGGGCGGCGGATCGGGGGCGGCGCTGGGGCTCTCGGTGTTCACAGGTTTTCCTAACCCGGCGACGCGGCGCTTGTCACCGTGCCGTCGATAGGCTGTACACTGTCCGGCGGTCGCCGACCCACCCACGATCCGGAGGCAGGGGATTGAATCGAAACGAGATCGCGCGATGCGGCGGCTGATCCTGCTGCGCCACGCCAAGACCGAAAGTCACGCCCCGAGCGGCGAGGACGTCGACCGCCGGCTGGATCAACGCGGCGAGGACGACGCCGCCTCGATCGGGCGCTGGATGGCGGATCAGCGTTGCCGGGTGGGCCATGCGCTGGTGTCGACCGCGGTGCGGGCGCGGCAGACCTGGGACATCGTCGCGCCGCTCATCGGCGGCACGGCGGCCGAGGTCACGCACCTCGCGGATCTTTATCTCGCCGATCCCGCCGACCTCCTGCGCGCGATCCACGAAGCCGGCGGCGTTGACGCCCGCTGCCTCGTGGTGGTCGGCCATAACCCCGGCCTGCACGAACTGGCGCTGATGCTGACCGGCTCGGGCGACGACGAGGCGCTGCGGCTCCTCTCCGGCAACCTGCCGACCAGCGGCCTGGTGGTGCTCGACTTCGACATCGCCGACTGGGGCGACGTCGGGTTCCGGCGCGGCCGGCTGAAATGTTTCGTCAGCCCGAAACTGCTGCGGCAGAGCCGCGACGAGGTGTGAGTCCGTCTTTCGTCATGCTGTCCCTCATCGTTGCGAGAAGCAAAGCGACGAAGCAATCCTCGCTTGCTTTGCGCCGGATTGCGTCGCTGCCCTCGCAATGACGAGCGTGGCGTCAACGACGACGTCGCCGCGGCGGCGATGCCGTGATACGCTGTCCGGCATGGGGAGGCGCAGATGTATACATCCATTCTGGTCCCGATCGATCTGGCCGACAGCGGTCTCGCCAAGCCCGCGGTTTCGGCCGCCGCGACGCTCGCCAACACCTTCAACGCGCGAGTGCGGCTGCTCAACGTGCTGCCGATGACGCCGGTGATGCTGGCGGAATACGTTCCCGCCAACTTCGACGAGCAGCAGCGCCGGTCCTGCGAGGAGGCGATCGCCATCGTCGCGGCGGAATCCGGCGTGGCGCCGGATCGCGTCTCCAGCACCGTGCGCCAGGGCGGCATCTATCACGAGATTCTTGAGGAAGCCGCCGAAATCAACGCCGACCTCATCGTGATGTCGTCGCACCGCCCGGCGGTGAAGACCTATTTCCTCGGCTCCAACGCCGGCAATGTCGTGCGCTACGCCCGCTGCTCGGTGCTGGTGGTCAGGTCATGACGGCGGCGTGACAGACTTTTCGGGATTGCCGGATGCTCCGCCCGCGCGGAGCATGACGGCTTTCGTGTTGCGCGCCGTCGCGCGCCAACCCCAGCGTTCACGGCAGC
Organism: Xanthobacteraceae bacterium; assembly: GCA_023954195.1. Classification (GTDB taxonomy): domain Bacteria; phylum Pseudomonadota; class Alphaproteobacteria; order Rhizobiales; family Xanthobacteraceae; genus 62-47. The sequence goes on along the minus strand of JAMLIK010000002.1, from coordinate 628,445 downwards.
AGTTGCGGTGGCAGCGCGTCCGCGGTGTAGCGACACGGCTTGTTGCGCCGCATGAAGCCGCCGATCTGCCAGACGAACACAGCCCCCAGCGCCAGCAGGAACAGCGCGCCGGCCCACGCATCGGTGGCCAGCGCGCGGGCGACCAGCGCCGCCATCACCATCGCGACCAGACCCAGCACGCCGGCGGCCAGCGCATAGGGAATTGGCCGCATGCCGCCGTGGAAGGCGGCGCGGTCGCCCGCCGCCGCGATCCGCCGGTGCAGTTCCAGGATGAAGCGGCGATAGGCCTCGTCCTGCGTCTCCACCAGCGCGAACCCTTTCCACGAGGTCGACAGCACCACCTGTCGCTGCCCGTCGCCGCCGACGATGTCGGCGCGAAATTGGCGCGGCTGCATCGACACCGGCCGGTAGCTCAACTGCACCGCCGCGATCGCGGCATAGGGCCACAGCCCGCGCCGCGCCCCGACCTGCCAGGCAAGACCCGCCTCGGTCAGGTCGAACCGGCGCGCCGCGCCGGCCAGCGACGGCTTGAAGGCGTAGGATGTCGCGCCGTGCGCGACCTCATCCGACGACATCGATGATTCTCCCGATCCCCTTGCACGGTTTCCGCAGGACGCGGAAACGCGATAAGCTGCCAACCACCAAGCCACAGGGACGCGCCGCGACACAAGGGCGCGACCGCCTTGAGACTCGTTCCGATGGACCCGCGATGAACCCGGCAACCCCTTTTCCCCGCCACCTGATCCTGGCCGGCGCGGCGTTGTCGGGCATGCTGCTGGCGCTCGCCATCCATATCCTCGGGCAGCGCCTCGGCCTCGATCTCGGCGCGTTATGGCAACCCGGCGACCCGCGCGTCCCGGTGCCCGCCCGCGCCGCGCTGGCGTGGTGGCTGATGGCGATGGCGGGCTTCGCCAGCGGCCATGTCGCGGCGACCCTGATGGATCGCGCCTCCTCCGGGCGGATCTCACGGCGGATGCGGCATCTCCTGATCGGCCTCGGCGTGGTGGCGCTGGCCGCCGCCGGCCAGGCCGCCGCCGCCCCCAGCGCCGCGCCGCGTCTCGCCGGCGTGCTGGCCGGCCTCACCGCGCTGTGCCTGGGCGCGACGATGGCGTTCTGCGGCGCCTATTTCGCGCTCCGCAAGCCATAGCGCCGCCGCAACCGGATCGCCATATCGCGGGGAACGGCACGTTGTCGCCGGATTCGACAGGTTAGTGGAATGGCATCGACCTTGGCGGCCTGCCTTGCGCCGCGCCCGATGCGCGCCAATATCAAAATCGTTCCACGAGCCATTCCGGCGCGATGGGTTTCCCAGTATAAGCTTGCCCGGTGAGTGACTTGTTGAGTGACTTGGCAGCCGCAGACGTCCGATCGGTTCGTTCGGCCACGGGGTTGTACGCGCCACGGCGGGAGGACGAATGGATCGACTGCTGACCACGCTGCGGCGTGGGTTCACCGAGCGGATCGGCTGGAAGCGGGTCGGGATCGCCGCCAGCCTGATTATCGTCGCCGTCGCGATCACGATCCTGGTTCGGACCCTCAAGGGGATCGACTTCAGCGTGATCCTGGAGGCGCTGTCCGAAAAATCGCCGGGGCGCATCGCGCTCGCCGCGCTGTGCGTGTTCGGGGCGTTCTGCACCCTGACATTCTATGATTTCTTCGCGCTGCGGACGCTCGGCGTCACCCATGTCCCGTACCGGATCGCGGCGCTGTCGAGCTTCACCAGCTATTCGATCGGCCACAACATCGGCGCGACCGTGTTCACCGGGGGCGCGATCCGCTTCCGGATCTATTCGGACTTCGGCCTCAACGCCATCGACGTCGCCAAAATCTGCTTCATCTCCGGGCTGACGTTCTGGCTCGGCAACGTCTTCGTGCTCGGCATCGGCATGGTGCTGCACCCCGACGCCGCCGGCGCGATGAATCTGTTGCCCTCAACCGTCAACCGACTGATCGGGCTCGGCTGCCTCGCCGGCATCGGGGCCTATCTGGTGTGGGTCGCGGTCGGGGCGGGCCGCCGTCAGCTCGGCCGCAACGGCTGGAAGGTGGTGCTGCCGTCCGGCCGGCTGACCCTGCTGCAAATCCTGATCGGCGTGGTCGATCTCGGCTTCTGCTCGCTGGCGATGTATCTCTTGATGCCGAACGAGCCCGCGATCGACTTCCTGTCGCTGGCGGTGGTGTTCATCCTCGCCACCCTGCTCGGCTTCGCCAGCCACGCCCCCGGCAGCCTCGGCGTGTTCGACGCCGCGATGCTGGTGGCGCTGCCGCAGTTCGGCCGCGAGCAGATGGTGGCGACGTTGCTGATGTTCCGCGTGCTGTATTTCGTGATCCCCTTCACCATCGCCATCAGCATCATGGGCACCCGCGAATTGTGGCTCAACGTGGTCAAGCCCTGGCAGGCGCGCCGCAAGGCCGAATGCTGCGACCAGCATCTGCTGTCGGGCAATCCGTAAGCGCCACGATCCCCGTCGTCCCCGCGCGGGCAGGGACCCATGCACCGCAGCACCTCGGCTCGATCATCCACGGCAAAATCATTGTTTAACAACCAACGCCAGGGGTTGTGGGTCCCCGCCTGCGCGGGGACGACGATGGGTTATCAACTCCCCGCGACGTAATCGTCAAATCGGCGCGTCCCTTATTTCCGCCCCATCCCTGACGTTGAACACCGCATGATCCGGATTCGCGCACTGCCCTGCCTCCTCGTTGGTCTGACGCTGCTCGCCACCACGCCGTGGTTCGCCGTCGGGCCCGCGGCCGCCCAGAATACCGCCCAGGAACCCGCCCGGGACGCCGACGCCGCTCCTCTGCAAATCACCTGGGAGGTGCGCAACCGCTTCCGGCTGTTCCGCGAGGAGCGCGACTTCCAGCTTCAGGCGGAAGCGATGCGCGCGGGCACCATCCTCGCTGCCGAGGATGCGCTGGAAATCCAGAGCGACGGCCGCGGCTGGGCGCGCAACACCGTCAACCGGCTATGCATCGACCGCACCGGCCGGGTCAGCGAGCCCTGCGTCCGCGACGGCGTCAAGGAAAGCTATCTCACCCCGGCGGATCATCCGGTGACGGTGCGCCTCGCCGGCATCCTGCCGGTCGGCGCGACCTGCGCCTGGACCTTCGAGGACGGACAAGGCCCGCGCCAGTCGACGCTGGATTGCGCCGAGCCGATCAACCTGCGGGTGCCGCGGGGCCAGACCATCGCCGTCACCGTCGACGTGTCGAGCGGCGCCGATGCGCCGCTGCGCGCCGCCACCGAGATCACGGTGCGCGACGTCCTGATCGCCGGCCTCGGCGATTCGATCGCCTCCGGCGAAGGCAATCCCGACAAGCAGATCGCGCTGGCCGACGAGGGCTTCTGCTTCCAGTCCTATCTCGGCGGGGCGGGCAGCGAATATTTCCGGCCGAGCCGCGCCGGCTACAAGGGCGGCCGGGCGTGCGGCGCGCCGGCGCCGTTGCAGGCATGGCAGCGCCACAGCGCGGTATGGCTCAACCCGGCCTGTCATCGCTCGCTCTACAGCTACCAGACCCGCACCGCGCTGGCGCTCGCCGTGCGCTTTCCGCACATCGCGGTGACCTATCTGCCGCTGGCCTGCACCGGCGCGACCATCGCCGACGGCCTGTTGGGGCCGCAACGCGCGCGCGAATGCCTCGTCACCAAGTCCGGCGTCGATTGCCAGGGCAAGGTCAACGCGCAACTCGCCGAATTGCGCGATGCGCTCGCCGCCGCCAAACGCCGCCAGCCGGACCGCAGGCTCGACCTGGTGCTGCTGTCGATCGGCGCCAACGACATCGGCTTCTCCGAACTGGTGGCCAACGTCATCGTCGACAGCCCGACCGAGCGCGCGCTGTTCAAGCGCACCGGCGTCCTCGGCTCGGTCGAGGACTCGCGGGCGGCGCTGGCGAGCGACCTGCCGCAGGCGTTCAACAAGCTGCGCGGCGCGCTGAAACCGCTGGTCGGGGACCTGTCGCGCGTCGTCTATGTGAGCTATGCCAATCCGGCGCTGGCGGGCGGCGGGATCTGTCCGGGCGGCCGCGCCGGCTTCGATGTGCATCCGTCGTTCAACGCCGACCCGGCGCGGCTTAACGCCACGGCGCGCTTCGTGCAGAGCGAATTCCTGCCGCGCCTGAAAGATCTGGCGCTGTGCCGCTCCGGCATCCTGTGCCGCGACCCGGCCACCGACCGCATGACCTTCGTCGACGCCCATCAAACCGCCTTCGCCGATCACGGGTTTTGCGCGCGGAGCGCGAGCGATCCGGAATTCGATCAGGCCTGCTTCTCGGCGAAGGGCGACAGCTTCGTCACCGACGTGGTCGCGGCGGCCGCGCAGCCCATGGCCTGCGGGCGCGGCGCCAGCCAGTTTCGCGCCTACCTGCCGCGCGCGCGCTGGATCCGCGACGCCAACGACAGCTATTTCGCGGCGATGACCTATCCGCAGGGACTGCCGACCGCGGCCCAGCCCTCCGATATCCACGATGCGACGTGGGGCGTGCTGTCGGCGGTTTATGGCGGCGCGGTGCACCCGACCGCCGAGGGCCACGCCGCGATGGCCGACGCCGCGCTGCCCGCCGCGATCTCGGTGCTGCGCCTCGACGCGGTCGTGCCGGAGGTGACCCAGGAGCCGCTGTCGCCGCTCGGCGAGCGGCAGCCGCAATAGCGCCGACGCATCGAAGGTTCGCGGGGCGGTGTTAATCCCTGAGTATCTGGCAGGAAATTTGCTTTTTGATGATTGTGCAACACCAAGATCGTCGTCCCCGCGCAGGCGGGGACCCATACGCCGCAGCGGTTCGGCTCTATCCACCAAGGCGAGATTGTTTATTACAACCAAAGCCAGGGGTTATGGGTCCCCGCTTGCGTGGGGACGACATTGAGTTGGTTTGGGCGCTTCACGATCTCGGGAAACCACATCACCGCGGATGCTGGGCCGAACCGGTGGTGCGCGGCTTCGATTTGGCGGCCGACTTGGGCGCGCCCGGCGGCGGCAGCGGCGGCTGGGCCTGCTCCGGCAGATACTTCGCCACCACCACCGGATCGAGGACCGCCAGATTGGTGTCCGGCAGCCGCTGCCAGGTTTCGTTCTTGCCGAGCAGTGAAATGCCGACATAGCCGCGCAGGGTGAGCGACTGGCCGTCGGGGCTCAGCGTCATCTTGGCGTGATAGATTTCACCGTCGCGCGGATCGAGCACGTTGCCGTTCTCGTACTTCAGGCCGGCGCGCTTCATGTCGCGGATGAACGACAGGCCGAGGATCGGCGCGTTCTTGCGGTCGTCGGTGCATTTGCTGCAAACCGGATTGTCCGGTTCGCCCGGCGTCGGAAAGGTCCGGGCGATCGCCCCCTCGAAGACGCCGTCGTGATCGACCACCAGCACCCAGACCACCGGCTTGCCGCTCTCGGTCTTCTGCCACAGCCCGGCGGCGGTCGGCTCGGCCGCGCGCGCCAGGCTCGCGCTCAGCAGCGCGGCCACGAGCGTGGCGGCGGCGGGAATGCTCCGTCGAAATCCGGTCCTGAATTTTACCATCGGGCCTCGCCTTTTATTCAATCGAATGTCGAGCGTCGCGGAGAACTGTGGCGATTTCGCGGGAAACCCCGGTGAAATTCCCCGGACGCGGGCCGCCGCGCGGCGGCGCTGGTCCGCCACAATTTCGTCGTGAAACCCGCGCGCGCGGTTCAGCTCACTCCCAGCTTCTTCTGCAAGCTCGACGACGAGGTGGTGTATTGAAACACCAGCCGCTTGTCGGGATAGACGTAACGATGCGCCTTTTGCGCCATCAGCGCGCCCTCGTGGAAGCCGCAAAGGATCAGCTTGATCTTGCCGGGATAGGTGTTGATGTCGCCGATGGCGAAAATACCCGGCACGTTGGTTTCGAACGACGCGGTTTCCACCGGGATCAGATTGTTCTCCAGCGCGACGCCCCAGTCGGCGACCGGACCGAGCTTCATGGTGAGCCCGAAGAACGGCAGCATGGCATTGCAATCGACCCGCGTCACGGCGTTGTCGCTGCCCTTGACCATCGCGCCGGTGAGGCTACCGCCCTCGCCTTCCAGCGCCGTGACCTGACCGATCCGCAAGTCTATCTTGCCGGATGAGACCAGCGCGCGCATCTGCTCGACGCTGTGCGGCGCGGCGCGGAAGTCGTCGCGCCGGTGCAGCAGCGTCACCCGCCGCGCCACCGGGTGCAGGTTGAGCGTCCAGTCCAGCGCGCTGTCGCCGCCGCCGACGATCAAGAGATCCTTGTCGCGGAACTGCTCCATCCTGCGCACCGCGTAGAACACCGAGGTGCCCTCATAGGCTTCGATGCCCGGCACCGGCGGGCGCTTCGGCTGGAACGAGCCGCCGCCGGCGGCGATCACCACCACCTTGGCCTCGAACACCTTGCCCGCGTCGGTCGCGACGCGAAACAGCGGATCGCCGATCTTCTCGACCGTCTCCACCATTTCGTTCAAATGGAACGTCGGGTTGAACGGCTTGATCTGCTCCATCAGCGATTCCGTCAGGCCGTGGCCGGTGACCATCGGGATGCCGGGAATGTCGTAGATCGGCTTTTCCGGATAAAGCTCGGCGCACTGCCCGCCGATCTTGTCGAGGATGTCGACGAGATGAACCTTCATGTCGAGCAGGCCCAGCTCGAACACGGCGAACAGGCCGCAGGGGCCGGCGCCAATTATCAACACATCGGTCTTGATCGTTTCGCTCATCTCGCCGTCTTCGCTGATTGGGGAATGGGAAAGGCTTGATAGGAAGGCTTCAGGCAAGGGCCATCTATAGCGTTTTCGCCGACTATCTATAGTGATTTAACGCAAAGTGGGAAGACATCGCGCGACCGGCCGCGCCGCCCGGCGGCGGGAGCCCCTTGCCGGCGCCCGCGATTTCCATGTAACTGCATGGATCAACCGCATGGAAGCCCGCCCGTGACCGATCCCGCCCCGACGCCGCCGCGTCTCGACGACTACCCGCTTCGCCTCGAAGACAACGTCCGCTTCGCCGATCTCGACGTCAACGGCCATGTCAACAACGCGGTCTATGCCAGCTACTTCGAGACCGGCCGGGTGATCCTGGTGCGCGACGCGGCGAACGGACTGACGCCGGCGGGCGCAAGCTGGGTGCTGGTCCGCCTCGACGTTCACTACCGCGCCGAACTGCACTGGCCCGGCACCATCGAGACCGGGCTCGGCGTGCTGCGGCTGGGCCGAACCTCGGTGACGTTCGATCAGGTGGTGTTCTCGCAGGGCCGGTGCATCGCCTCGGCGCAGGCGACCACGGTGCTGGTCGACGCCCGCACCCGCAAGCCGACGCCGCTGCCGCCCGCGACCATCGAGGGATTCCAGCGCTGGAAGCTGCGCGGCGATGCCGCCGGGGCTTAACCCGGCGTCGTCCTCGCGCGGGCGAGGACCCAGATCCCCTGGCGTTCGCGGTTTGAATGATTTCGCCGGATTGATCGAGCCGAACCGCTGCGGAGTCTGGGTCCCCGCCCGCGCGGGGACGACGTTATTCGTGTTGTAAAACCGCGCATAAAACGAATTTCCGGTCGGCCTGCCTAAGCCTGCCGCTCCGGTGTGCTGACGATCAGCCCGTCGAGTTCGTCGGTGACCTTGATCTGGCACGACAGCCGCGAATTCGGGCGCACGTCGTAGCCGAAGTCCAGCATGTCCTCCTCCATCGGCGTCGGACCGCCGACCTTCTCACGCCAGGCTTCGTCGACATAGACATGGCAGGTCGCGCAGGCGCAGGCGCCGCCGCACTCGGCCTCGATGCCGGGGATGGCGTTGCGGATCGCGCCCTCCATCACCGTCGCGCCGTTTTCGACGTCGACGGTGCGGGTCTCGCCGGTGTGGTCAACATAGTGAATCTTCGCCATGGCTGCTCGTGCTGTCTGGAAAGAGGAATGCTCGCTGACCTATAGCGGCTCGCTCCGCCCCGCGCCAGCCGCCACGCCGGTCCGCCGCCGATTTTCGGCCGCGCCGGCGCGGCTACCGGCGAAGCCGCGCGGTCGCCGCCCGCCGCGCCCGTCCGGCCTCGGCGTCGAGCCGCCGCACAGCCGCGCGCGCCCCCGCCTCGTCGCCCAGCGCCGCCTCCAGCGCCGTCGCCGCGTCCGCCACGCCGAACGCCCCGATCGCGCGCGCCGATCCCTTCATGGTGTGCGCGAGCGCGGCGGCGTCCGCCGGCAGCGACGCCAGCCTCCGCATCAGGGCGGCCGTCTGCTCCAGGAACAAAAGCAGCACCTCGCGCTCCAGCGCCGGATCGCCCAGCGTCACCGCGCGGAGATGGTCGAGATCGATCGGCGGCCCGGCGGCGGCGGAATACGGCGGCATCGATCCCCTCGGTCCTTTCACGCGGCGGCCAGGCCCGATGGCCAGATCCGGCCGCGTCGCGAAAATGCGAACCCGTTCGACGCCAACCGAGCAACTTGGTTAACGATCCGCGCGGGCCGGAACACCGGATAAAACCGGCGATCAGGCCGATTTCAGCGGCGACCGCGCCGGTTCGGGGCGATTTTCCATCGCCGCGCGCTTTTGCCCGGTTCCGCGTTAACGATGATTAAGGATCGTTAAAATTGTATTAATCACATCCATTTCATTCGCGCCTGCAAGCCAATAGGATGTTGGGGGAAGTCGCGCACAACCGTGCGGCGCGGGCGTTTGCTCCGGCCGCCGCCGATCGTCGAGGGCCAAGAGGGCCTTCCGGTCGGCCCGGCGGCGAAACTTCCGGCTGGGTAAACAAGGGCGTAGAGTACCATGGCGAACAGTCCCAAGAAGACTCAGGACCCCACCGAGGTCGCGCTTTCCGCGATTCAGGAAGCCCTGAACATCAGCGAGACGCCGGCTCCGGACAGCGCCACCGCACAGCCCGCCGCGCCTTCCGTCAACATCCCCGAACCGCCGCGCGACGAGGCGACGTTCAGCCCGCGGCCGTTCCCGGACGAGATGTCCGACGAGCCCCGGTTCAATCGCGACGCCGCCAACGACGACCGCGAGACCATCGGCCAGATCCTGCAAGCGATCCAGAAGGGCCGCCCGGCGCGCAACATCTACACGCTCGCCACCATTTTCACCGTGGTCTGGCTGATCGGCGCGGGCCTGTTGGCGTTCGCCTTCTATCCGTCGTTGCAATCGCTGGGCCAGAACGGCGGCGCGCTGGCCTTCGTCGGCCTGACCTCGGTGCTGCTGGCCCCGATCCTGCTGTTCTACTTCCTCGCCAGCCTCGCCTGGCGCGGCCAGGAACTGCGGATGATCGCGCAGTCGATGGCGCAGGTGGCGATGCGGTTCTCCGAACCCGAGCACGCCGCCAGCGATTCCATGGTGACGGTCGGCCAGGCGATCCGCCGCGAGGTCGCCGCCATGGGCGACGGCATGGAGCGCGCCATCGCGCGCGCCGGCGAACTCGAAACGCTGGTCGCCAACGAGGTCTCGGCGCTGGAGCGCGCCTATTCCGACAACGAGGTGCGGATCCGCGCGCTGTTGCAGGACATCGCCCACCAGCGCGACAATCTGGTCGGCCAGGCCGAGCAGGTGCGCAGCGCCATTTCCGGCGTTCAGATCGACCTGCGCCACGACATCGCCCTGATTAGCGACGCCATCGCGGCGCGCGTCGACGAGGTCGCCAAGAACATCACCGGCGCGCTGGAAGAACGCGGCGAGCACATCACGCGCGCGCTCGGCAGCGCCGGCGACAACATGATCCTTGCGCTCGGCGAGCGCGGCGGCGACCTGCTCGACCGCCTTGAGGAAGCCAGCGGCGAAACCACCCGCGCCGTGCTCGACGCCAGCGAGCGGCTGACCGCCAGCCTGAACTTCAAGACCGGCCACGTCCATGACGAATTCGTCGATCTGGCCAACCGCGTCCACGACATGCTGAACGACCGGCTCGACCGCATCACCTCGGAGTTCGAGCAGAAGTCCGCCTCGATCGTCGACAGCATTTCCGACCGCACCGAGGCGCTTCACGACTCGCTGCGCAATTCCGGCGACTCGCTTCTGCTCGAACTCGAACTGCGCGGCGGCGACATCGCCGGCAAGATCGACGAAGCCGGCCGGCGGCTGGCGGATCGCGTCCTGACCAGCGGCGACCGGGCCAGCGACGCGCTCGACGCCACCGTCCACACGCTGGTGACCCGGATGGTGAGCCAGACCGAAACCGCGCACGACACGCTCAGCCTCCAGATGAGCACGTTCGATGAATTGATCCGGCAGCAGGGCACCGAACTGGCCGAGAAGTTCGCGCGCGACAGCTCGACGCTGGGCGCCCTGATTACCCGGCACATCTCCGAATTCGACCGCACCGTGAAGACCTATGGCGGCGAAGTGGTCGAGCGTCTGGGCCAGCGCACCGGCGAAATCGCCGAAAGCCTGAAGACCTACGTCGACACCTTCGACACCCGTTTCACCTCCAACAGCGGCCAGATCACCGCGACGCTCGACCAGCGCCTGCAACAATTCGAAGTGCAGCTCGGCACCCGCGTCGGCGATCTCGACGGCGCCCTTAACGCCAAGATCAAGTCGTTCGACGAAAGCGTGGACAGCCGGCTGCGGACGCTCGAACAGAACTTCGACACCCGCGCCAGATTCGTGACCGAGACCGTCGATTCGCGGCTCGGCGCGCTGTCCGCCTCGCTTTCGGGCGGCACCCAGACCGCGATCGACAGCATCGAGGCCAAGCTCACGCACCTCACCACGACGCTGAACGACGGCGCGACCCAGACGCTGGGCGAGATCGACAGCAAGCTGTCGCATCTCACCGCCTCGCTGACCGAAGGCGCCGACCAGACGTTTGGCAGGATCGACAACCGGCTGACGCATCTCACCGCGTCGCTGACCGAAGGCGCCAACCAGACGCTCGACAAGATCGACAGCCGGCTGACGCACCTCACCTCCTCGCTCACCGGAGATGCGGACCAGACTCTGGGCAAGATCGACAGCCGGTTGACGGAGCTGACGTCGTCGCTGACCGAGGGCGCGACACGGACGCTGGGCGAAATCGACGGTCGGCTGACGCAACTCACCGTGTCGCTGACGCAGGGCGCCAACCAGACGCTGGGCAGGATCGACAGCCGGCTGTCGCACCTGACCTCGTCGCTGACCGAGGGCGCGACGCAGGCGCTCGGCGAAATCGACAGCAGGCTGTCGCAGATCACCGTGTCGCTGACCGACGGCGCGACCCAGACGCTGAGCGAAATCGACGGCCGGCTGACACAGCTCACCACATCGCTGACCGAAGGCGCGACGCAGACGCTCGGCGAAATCGACGGCCGGCTGACACAGCTCACCGCATCGCTGACCGAAGGCGCGACGCAGACGCTGGGCAAGATCGACAGCAGGCTGTCGCGACTGACCTTGTCGCTGACCGAGGGCGCGACGCACACGCTGGGCGAAATCGACACCCGGCTGTCGCGGCTCACCTCGTCGCTGACCGAGGGCGCGACGCAGACGCTCGACGAGATCGACGGCCGGCTTTCGCACCTCACCTCGACGTTGACCGAAGGCGCGACGCACACGCTGGGCGAAATCGACACCCGGCTGTCGCGGCTCACCTCGTCGCTGACCGAAGGCGCGACCGAGGCGATCCATTCCATCGATTCCCGCCTCGCCCGGCTGTCCTCGACCCTGAACGACGGCACCACGCAGGCGCTGGCGGCGATCGACCAGCGCGTCACCAACGTCACGCAGACCATCGACGGCCGGACCGCGCATCTCGCCGACACCATCACGGCGCGCTTCCAGACCATCCACCAGAGCCTGGAAAGCCGCGCCGACGCGGTCGCCAGCGACATCGACACCCGCATCGCGCAGTTCGAGGATCTGCTCGGCTCCCGCGTCGAGGCGGTGGCCGGCCGCATCGAGACCAGCGGCCGCCAGGCCAGCGACACGCTGGTGGCGCGCGCCGAGGAACTGTCGTCGAGCATCAAGTCGCATGTCGACGATGCCGAGCAGTCGCTCACCGGCCTGATGCTCTCCACCAGCGAGACCATTCAGAGCAGCGCGCGGAGCACGCAGCAGTCGCTGCTGGCGGTCTCGGCCGACATCACCACCCAGATCCGGCAGGCGTCCACCGAGGTCGAGCAGACGGTCGGCAATGTCGGGACCACCGCGGCGACCGCCATCCTCGGCAGCGCCACCGAGGCGCGCGCCATGCTGCTGTCGGTTTCCGGCGATGCGACCGACCAGATCAAGTCGCTCACCGCCGACGTCGAGCGCACCCTGACTTCGGCCGGCGGCGCCACCGCCAGCGCGCTGTTGACCAGCGCCCGCGAGGCCCAGAGCGTCCTCACCAGCACCTCGGGCGAGTTGACGGCGCAGATGCAGTCGCTCACCGCCGACGTCGAGCGCATCCTGACCTCGGCCGGCGGCGCCACCGCCAGCACGCTGCTGACCAGCGCGCGCGAGGCCCAGAGCGTTCTCACCGGCACGTCGGGCGAGTTGGCGGCGCAGATGCAATCGCTGTCCGCGACCATCGAACAGACCTTGTCCGGCACCGGCGCCTCGACCACCGCCGCCCTGCTCAGCGGCACCCGCGACGCCCAGGCGACGCTTTCGGCCGCCTCCGACGAGATGGAGCGCACCCTGAAGCAGGCCGGCGGCAACGCCGCCGACGCCGTGTCGACCAGCGCCCGCGCGGCGCAGATGACGCTGATCGCCCTCACCGATCAGGTTTCGGGTCAGGTCAAGGCGCTGTCGGCCGATCTCGAACAGAACCTGTCGACGGTCGGCAACGCCGCCGTCGGCGCCGTGCTCACCGGGGCGCAGGAGGCGCAGGCGACGCTGATGGCCGCCTCCAGCAACGCGGCGGAGCAGGTCAGGTCGCTGTCCGCCGATGTCGAGCGGACGCTGTCCAGCGTCGGCTCCGACACCGCCGCGCAGATCCGGCGCAGCGCGCGGGAAGCGCAGGAGGCGCTGACCGGCGCCAGCACCGAGACCACCGAACAGATGAAGGCGCTGTCGGGCTCGCTGGTCGCGACCACCTCCGACGCCGCGAGCCAGATCCGCGCGCTCGGCGAGAGCATCGAGCAGTCGCTCACCGCGACCGCCGCCAGCTCGGTCGAGACCATCCGCAGCGGCACCCTCGCCGTCCACGACAAGCTCATCGCCGCCGCGGGGGAGGCCGGCCAGAAGGCCAAGACGACCGCCGCGGAGATCGAACAGTCGGTGCTCGGCGCCAGCGACAGGTTCGAGACGGTGCTCGGCGGCAAGGCCGATGAAATCGTCGGCTACATGGCGCAGCAGACCGACCGGCTGGCGCAGACGCTCGACGACAAGCGCGGCTCGCTGGTCGAAACCATCGGCGGTAAGAGCAACCAGCTGATCGTCGATATCGAACGCGTCACCTCGGAGGCGCTGAAGGCGATCGAAAGCCGCGGCATGAACTTCTCGCAGTCGATCGCCACCAACGGCTCGACGGTGGCGCGCGCCATCACGGCGGCCGGCGAACTCGCCACCGGCGCGGTCAACAAGTCGCTGAAGGACCTCGAACAGACCTCCCGCGCCAGCATCGAGCAGTCGCGTCAGGTGTCGATGGCGGCCGTCACCGAAATGCAGGAGACCAGCAAGGTGCTGCGCACCGACACGGTGGCGCTGTTCGAGCGGCTGCGCGAAGGCAACATCCTGCTGCAAGAGGTGCTGACCGGGGCGCACGACAACCTCAATTCGCTCGAACGCGCGATGGTCACCCGCGTCGCCGAATTCGTGTCGGCGATCACCGACGTCTCCACCCGCAGCGGCAACGCCACGCAGAGCCTGGAAGATCAGTTGACGATGTTCCACGCCAAGACCTCGAAGGCCATCGAGGGCTTGTCCGGGCTGTCGAGCCAGTTCGATGAGCATGGCCGCGCGCTGGTCGCGGCGGCGGCGGCGATGGAGCAGAGCAATCGCAACACCGACCATTCGATCGTGGAGCGCAAGGCGGCGCTCGCCGATCTGGTGAGCACCATCGACGCGCGCACCCTCGATCTCGACCAGCGGCTGACGCGCTTCACCGCGCTGCTCGACGATTCGCTGGCCGCCGCCGAGGAGCGCGCCCGCGACATCGCCCGCGTGGTGGCGGAGACCGCGGGCAGCGGCTCGACCGCGATCACCCGGCAGTTCGAGGCGGTGCGCAACGCCGCCGAGGAGCAGCGCGCGGCCACCGCCGAGACGCTGCACGCGCTCTACCAGCAGAGCACGCGGGAAACCGAGACGATCTTCCGGCAATCCGCCGACAAGTTCACCTCGATGGTGCAGGGCATGAAGCAGATGGCCGCGGAGATGCACCAGGAACTGGAGATGACCCGCGAGGAACTGCGGCGCGGCGTGTTCGAACTGCCGCAGGAGGCCGCCGAAAACACCGCGCAGATGCGCAAGGTGATCGTCGACCAGATCGAGGCGCTGGCCGAACTGAACCGGATCGTCGCGCGCCACGGACGCGGGGTCGACGTGGTCGAGGCGCCCCGCGCCGCCGCGCCGCGCCGACGCGAGGAACCGCAGATGGCCGCCGCCGGCGTCGGTCACGCTGAGGCCCCGGTTCGCGCCGCGCCCCGCGGCCGCGACAGCGGCAACGGCAGCGCATCGACCTTGCCGCCGCCGGATCTCGGACTGTCGGCGCCGCAGCGAACCGAGGCGCCCCCGGTCAGCCCGAATATCGGCGAGCCCGCCGAGGACCGCGACGCCTGGCTGTCGGACCTGCTCAGCCGTGCCGACGATTCCGTCGCCGAGGAGCGCGAGAGCGCGCGGACGCGGGCTTCGCAGCCGGCCGCCGCGAGCGATCCGCTGGAGACGCTGACGCTCGATATCGGCCGCCTGGTCGATCGCGACCTCGCCGCCGAGATGTGGGACCGCTACCAGCGCGGCGAGAACAAGGCGTTCTCCAAGCGGCTGTACGCGCCGGCGGGCCAGAAGACCTTCGACGAGGTGGCGCGAAAATATCGCGCGGACCGCAACTTCAAGCAAACGGTGGACCGCTACATCGTCGAGTTCGAGCGGCTCCTGGACGAGGTCGCGCGTGACGAGCGCGGCCCGGCGCTGCTGCGCAGCCACCTGACCTCGGAGACCGGGCTGGTCTACACCCTGCTGGCGCACGCCGCCGGCCGGCTGAACTGAGCATTTGACCGAAAGCCGTTCCATGCACGGCTTTTCAACACGAAAAACGTCGTCCCCGCGCAGGCGGGGACCCATACGCCGCAGCGCTTCGGCTCGATCAACGGGCGGAATCGTTCAAAATCACCGACGCCAGGGGTTATGGGTCCTCGCCTGCGCGAGGACGACGCCGAAGGTGTTTCGCCATGCGCGCGACACTCGCCTTGCTGTAATTTGGCGCGAGCGCCCGATTCGCGACGGCGCCAAACCGCGTGTCCGAGATGATCCCGAACCAGACGCCCGTCCTTGAAGCCCGGATCGAACGCTGGCCGATCGCCGGATCCTTCACCATCAGCCGTGGCAGCAAGACCGAGGCCGTGGTGGTGGTCGCCGAAATTCGCGCGGGCGATCATGTCGGGCGCGGCGAATGCGTGCCCTACGCCCGCTACGGCGAGACTCCGGAGACGGCGCTGAAGCAAATCCTGTCGCTTCAGGCGCGCCTCGCGGCGGGCCTCGACCGCGCGGCGCTGCAAGCCTTGCTGCCCGCCGGCGCGGCGCGCAACGCGCTCGACTGCGCCCTCATCGACCTCGAAGCCAAAACCGCGGGCAAGCGCGCGTGGGACTTGCTCGGCCTGCCGCCGCCGCAACCGCGCGCCACCGCCTACACCCTCTCGCTGGGCTCGCCCGAGGCGATGGCGGACGCCGCCGGCCGGGCCGCGCACCGGCCGCTGTTGAAGATCAAGCTCGGCACCGACGACGACGCGTCGCGGATCGCGGCGGTGCGCCGCGCCGCGCCAGACGCCCAACTGATCGTCGATGCCAACGAGGGCTGGCGCGCCGATAATCTGGCCGCGAATCTCGCGGCCTGCGCCAACGCCGGCGTGACGCTGGTGGAGCAGCCGCTCCCCGCCGGCCGCGACGCCGCGCTGGCGACGATCGATCGGCCGATTCCGGTCTGCGCCGACGAAAGCGTCCACGATCGCGCCTCGCTCGCCGGCCTCTCCGGCCGCTACGACGCCGTCAACATCAAGCTCGACAAGACCGGCGGGCTGACCGAGGCGCTGGCGATGGCGGACGCGGCCGAGGGGATGGGATTGCAGGTGATGGTCGGCTGCATGGTGGCGACATCGCTGGCGATGGCGCCGGCGATGCTGCTGACGCCACGCGCCCGCCATGTCGATCTCGACGGGCCGCTGCTGCTGGCCGCCGACCGCGATCACGGGTTGCGCTACGACGGCAGCATCGTTGATCCGCCCGACGCATCGCTGTGGGGCTGAGCCCCGTTCGACGGCGGCAGGCCGCGCCGCGCCAGCCACATGACGCCGACACCCGCCGCCGCCATCACCGCCATCGCGTGGTAGACCTCCGCGCCGAGCCGCGCGTACATCATGCCGACCAGAACCGACGCGCAGCTCATGACGATGCCCGACGCCGCCGCCAGATAGCCTTGCGCGCTGGCCATCATCCGTGTCGGCGCGATCCGCGCCAACAGCCCCATGGTCCCCAACAGCGTCACCCCGTAGGTCGCGCCGTGCAATGCCTGCACGGCGGCCAGCACCGGCAGCGACGGCGCCTGCGCCGTCACCATCCAGCGCAGCACGGCGCACGACCCGCCGATCGCGATCAGCCCGGCCGGCGCGATCGCGATGCGCGGCGACGCCATGAAAGCCACGATCTCGGCCAGCACGCCCAGCGTCCACAGCCCGGCGACGGTGGCGCCGTCGAGGCCGGACGCCCGCCACGCGATCGAGGCGAAGCCGTAATAGGCGGCGTGGCTGCCCTGGATCAGCGCCGCCGCGAGGATGACGGCGAGAAACGCCGGTTGCCGCAGCAACGGCGGCCCGCCGCGCCGCGTGGCGACGGCGAGGTCGCCGACCTCCAGCGGCCGCAACGCCAAGCCGGCCATCGCGCCGAAAACCGCCAGCGCCGCCATCGGCCAGATCAGATGCGCCGCGTCGAGGCGATCGGCCAGCAACCCGCCGCCCAGCGTGCCGAGCACGAAGGCCCCGGATCCCCACAGCCGCAACGGCCCGTAGTGCAGACCGTGGCGGGCGACGCCTTGCAGCGCGTAGGCGTCGGTCAGCGGCAGCATCGGCGTCCAGGCGCAGGCCGTCAGCACGAACGCGATCAGGATCGCGGCGGGCGCGTGAAACAGGCCGAGCGTCGAAAAGCCGATGGCGGTGAGCAGCGCCGTGACGATCAGCGCCGGCCGCAACGAGCGCCGGCGCTGCGCCCGCGCGGTCACCAGCGGCAGCACGGTGAAGCGCGTCAGCGCCGGCACCGCGACGATCAGGCCGATCCAGGCCGGACCGACGTCGACGCCCTGTAGCCAGACCGGGAAGAACGGCAGTTGCACGCCCATCAAGCCGAACGCGGCGGCGTAGAACAGCCGCAGGCCAATCGCGAACCGCCGCGCTTCCAGCGTCGCCGACGTGGGGATTTCCGGGCCAGGCATCATCAAAGCAATTGCGATTCGCGGCGGATCATGTTGATCGTTGCGGAGAGGACGAATCCGTCGCGCCAGGCGCATGGAACGGGAGGGACATTGGCATGGAACCGGTGCGATCCGAAACCGGTTTCCACAGCGATGGCCCACGGACCGACAGGTGCAGCGAGATCGCATGACTGACGACGCGCAAGGCACATCGTTGCAAGGCACACCGTCGCCGCCCACTGAGGCGGCGACGCCCGACCAGCGGGCTTTTGACGCGATCCTTGACACCTTCACGGCGACCGCGCGCGGGCGCTGGTTTCTCGCCGAGTTCGCCCGGCGCAACCGCAACGCCGACATCCGCATGGTGCTCGACGCCGTGGCGCGGATCGAACGCTCGCGCCGGCCGGAGACGGATCCGCCCGCCGAGCCGGCCGGGACCGGAGATGTCGCCGCAAAGGCCCGGCAACAGACGGGAGCGGCGACGCAAGCACCGCCCGCGGCTGAACAACTGGCGCTCGCCTATCGCAGTCTGCGCGCCATCCGCGCAATCGCCTGGACACTGCGCGGATCCGGCGCGGAGGCCGGCCTTTGCGACGCCCTCGACGCCCACGCCAACGCCATCGACCGCGGCCTCGATCAGTTCGCGACCGGCGGCGGCGCGCAGGCTCCGTCATCCGGCGACGCGGCCGCCATCACCGAGGCCGAGGAGGCGCACGATCTCGCCCTGCTCGACATGGTCGCGATGGAGATGGGCGCGCCGGCCCCCGATGACGATGCGATCGATGCGGCCGCAACTCCGGAAACGCCCGACGCGATGCCCACCCGCGACAAGGGCGAGCCTGCCTCGCTCGGCGCCGCGGTGATCGCCAGCGGCGCGCTGCGCTCCGGCGGCGGCCGCCTCGCCGCCATTTCGCGCCTGAGCCAGGCCGAGAAGGTGGCGCTGTTCTCGTAAGTCCGGATTGCGGCGGCTATGGCGCTGATGTTTTCAGGGAACGTCATTGCCGGGCTTGACCCGGCAATCCATCATCTTTTGAAAAAGATGGATGCGCGGATCAAGTCCGCGCATGACGATGGATAATTCCTTCAAAAACGCAATGTCTTCAGCCGATCAGCCGCGCGAACAGATCGGCGTCGACATTGCCGCCGGAGAGCACGATCACCACCGTCTTGCCGCGCGCATCGAACCGCCCCGCCAGCAGCGCGGCCAGCGCCACCGCGCCGCCCGGCTCCACCACCAGCTTCAATTCGGCGAACGCGGCCGCGACCGCGCGGCCCACCTCGGCGTCGGAGGCGACGACGCCTCGAACGCCAAGCACGCGGTTGATCGCGAACGTGATCTCGCCGGGCATGGCGGCCATCAGCGCGTCGCAGATGGTTTGCGCCTTGCCGTCATGGGCCTCGCGCCGGCCGGCGCGCAGCGACCGCGCGTGATCGTCGAAACCCTCGGGCTCCGCAGTCATCACCATGGCGTTCGGGTAGCGCGCCTTGATCGCCACCGCGATGCCGGCCACCAGGCCGCCGCCGGAGGCCGGCGCGGCGACGATATCCGGCGCGAGGCCGAGCGCGGCAAGATCGTCGGCGATCTCGCGGCCGACGGTGCCCTGCCCGGCGATGATCTCGGCGTCGTCGTAAGGCGGCACCAGCGTCGCGTCGCGCTCGGCGGCAAGCCCTCGCGCGATCGCCTCGCGGTCCTCGCGCAGCCGGTCGTACAGCACCACCTCGGCGCCATAGCCCTTGGTGCGCTCGCGCTTGGCCAGCGGCGCGTCGGCCGGCATCACGATGGTCGCGCGCATCCCCAGCAGTTGCGCCGCCGCCGCCACGCCCTGGGCGTGATTGCCGGAGGAAAACGCCACCACGCCGCCCGCGCGCGCGGCTTGCGGAATCGCCGACATCTTGTTGAACGCGCCGCGAAACTTGAACGACCCGGTGCGCTGCAAGACTTCCGCCTTGAACAGCACCCGCGCGCCGGTCGCCGCATCCAGCGTCGGCGACGACAACAGCGGCGTCCGCACCGCGAACGGCGCGAGCACCCGCGCGGCGGCGTCGATATCGGCGGCGGTGACGGCAAGCGGCGGCGAAGGGTCCATGATCTCCGTGCTACGCGCTTGATCGCGCGCCGGCAAGGGCGCGGATCAGGCGCCGCCCGCGTCAAAAGCGTGGAAGTGATGCACCGGACCGTGGCCGTGGCCGACATCGAGCCGGTCGGCGTTGGCGATGGCGGCGCTGATATACGCCTTGGCCTCGCGCACCGCGGTTTCCAGCGCCAGCCCCTTGGCGAGCCCCGCCGCGATCGCCGACGACAGCGTGCAGCCGGTGCCATGGGTGTTGCGGGTGGCGATGCGCGGCGCGTCGAGCCGCACCACGCGGTCGCCCTGAAACAGGTAGTCGTTGCTTTGCGCCCCGTCGCCGTGGCCGCCCTTGATGAGCACCGCCGCGCAACCCAGCGTCAGCAGCCGCTCGCCCTGCCGGACGATGCCGGCCTCGGCGGTCGCAACCGGCTCGTCGAGCAGCGCCGCCGCCTCCGGCAGGTTCGGCGTGATAATTCCCGCGCGTGGAATGAGAAACCGCCGCACCGCCTCGACGGCATCGGGAGCCAGCAGCCGGTCGCCGGAGGTCGCGACCATCACCGGATCCACCACCACATGGCGCGGCGACCAGCGCGCCAGCGCGACAGCGATGGCCTCGATCACGTCACGTCGCGACACCATGCCGATCTTCACCGCGGCCACATCGAGATCGTCGAACACCGCGTCGATCTGCGCGGTGACGAACGCCGCCGGCACGTCATGAATGCCGGTGACGCCTTTCGTGTTCTGCGCGGTCAGCGCGGTGATCGCTGACGCGCCATAGACGCCGCAGGCGGCAAACGTCTTGAGGTCGGCCTGAATGCCGGCGCCGCCGCCGGAATCCGAGCCGGCGATGGTCAGCGCGATCGGAATGGTCATGAATATCGTGCCCAACTTCTGAGAGCCTGCCTGGAAATTCGTGTTTTGCACGGATGCAAAACCCGAAAATCGTCGTCCCCGCGCAGGCGGGGACCCATACGCCGCAGCGCTTCGGCTCGATCAACCAAGGCGAAATCGTTTAAAACCGCGAGCCCCAGGGGTTATGGGTCCCCGCCTGCGCGGGGACGACGCCGAGGTTGTTTGATCCGACGTGCGACATTTCGAGTCCAACTCTGAAGACAGATGGTTCGCCGGGTCAAGTCCGGCAACGACGCGCCATGCCAGACGCCTTGCATCGGCGCGGCGTTTCCGGCTTTAGTGAGCAGAACAACGCGCCGTTCGGAGACAATCGCGATGGTTCCCTTCTTCGTGCAGATCAAGTGCAAGCTCGGCCAGTCCTACCGCGTCGCCAACGCGCTGGCCGAGGCCGAGATCGCCTCGGAAATCTATTCGACGGCGGGCGATTTCGATCTGCTGGTGAAGTTCTACGTCGAGAACGACACCGACATCGGCCATTTCGTCAACGAGAAGGTGCAGATCATTCCCGGCATCCAGGACACCCGCACCATCATCACCTTCAAGGCGTTCGGCGTCAGTTAGACGGGCGCGCCCTCACGCGCGGCGGGCCGTCCACCGGCGGCAGCGACTTGAGATAGACCGCCATCGCCGCGCGGTCCTCCGCGCTCAATTGCGCGGTGTTCTTGATGACGCTGGCCATCGAGCCGCCGGCGGAATCGCCGTCCGGCGTCAGCCCGCTTTCGAG
Organism: Xanthobacteraceae bacterium; assembly: GCA_023954195.1. GTDB lineage: Bacteria > Pseudomonadota > Alphaproteobacteria > Rhizobiales > Xanthobacteraceae > 62-47. The sequence continues at coordinate 607,274 of JAMLIK010000002.1, read as the reverse complement.
GAAATAGGCGATATCCTTCTCGCTCCAGTCGCCGAGGTTCTTCTGCGTGATGTTCGGAACCCAGCCCTTGCCCTCGGGATTGGGCCCGCCGGCGAAGCGCTGCGCCGCGATGATGCCGCCGAGCGCGTTGCGCGGCGAGTGACATTCGGCGCAATGGCCGAGCGTGTTGACCAGATAGGCGCCGCGATTCCACTGCGGCGATTGTCCGGCGACGTCGGCGAACGGCCGCCGCTCCATGAACAGCCATTTCCAGATCCCGACATTGCGCCGGATATTGTAGGGAAAGGCGATGTCGTGATCGGGCGCGCGTCCGCTCACCGGGGACAGCGTCCTGATGTAGGCGAACATGTCGCGGATGTCGGCAAGCCTGGCGCGATGATAGGAGGGGTAAGGAAACGCCGGGAAAAAATGCGCGCCGTGCGGCGACACGCCCTCCATCACGGCGGTGACGAACTGCGCTTCGCTCCAGCCGCCGATACCGTCCTTCGGGTCGGGTGAGATGTTGGGGACGTGGAAGGCGCCGAACGGGGTCGAAAGCGGCAGGCCGCCGCCGAGTTTCGTGCGGTCCGGCTGGTTCGGCGTGGCGTGGCAGGAGGCGCAGCCGCCGATATTGAACGCGGTCCTGCCGTTGGCGAGATCCGGCGTGCGCGCCGGCAACGCACTCGCGGCGATCACCACCGGCATCGTCAGCCACCAATAGATCGCAAAGCCCGCGACGATAACGATGGCGGCCAGAATGGAAAGTCGTCGCGTCATGGGCTTGGTCGTGCTTTCAAAACATATTCCATCGTCGTCCCCGCGCAGGCGGGGACCCATGCGCCGCAGCGGATCGGCTCAATCACACAAGGCGACGTTATCTATGACAACCAACGCCAAGGGTCATGGGTCCCCGCCTGCGCGGGGACGACGCTGTTCGCGGCCCGACCCTAACCGTCCTTCAGGCGATAGGTTTCGTGGCAGTTGGCGCACTGCTTGCCGATCAGCGGCACGGTGGCCTTCAGCGTGTCGAGGTCCTTGACGCTGGCTTTCGCCTCATTGACCACTTTCGCGAAACTGGCGAGATGGGATTCGAAATCGGCGCGGTTTTCCCAGATTTTCGGCGACGCGCTGTATTTGTCCCCCGACCTCAGTCCCTTGGTGCTGTCGGGAAATTGCGTGCTCAAGACCTTGGCATTGGCGACGAGAACGCCGAGCGCGGCATCGACCGCCGCCTGATCGTAGGGCTTCTCGCCCTTGACCATGGCGACGAGAACGCCGCCGAGGTTTTTGGCGTTGTTCTTCATCTCGGTCTGGCGCTGATTGACAATGTCCTGTTGCGCGAAAACCGCGCCCGCTCCGAGCAGCACCGCCGCCATTGTGACGAATATCCGTTTCATGAACCCAGTCTCTCCCTGGCTGATCCGTCGCGACCGCGACGGCCTGTCTGCGATAACGATGTCCGAGATAACAACGATGAGGTCGTCCGCCGCGCGGCCGCGTTCATGCCGCCGCGTCACGCCGCCGCCGCCCCTCGCGGATGGCGGCCCACACCCGCTCCGGCGTCGCCGGCATGTCGATGTGCTCGACGCCGTATTCGCGCCACAGCGCATCGACGATGGCGTTGACCACCGCCGGGCAGGAGCCGATGGCGCCGGCCTCGCCCGCGCCCTTCACGCCCAGCGGATTAGTGGCGCAGGGCACGTTATGGGTCTCGAAGGTGATCGTCGTGCCGTCGCCGGCGCGCGGCATGGCGTAGTCCATGAAGGTGCCGGTGACGAGTTGGCCGTCATCGGCGTCATAGACCGCGCGCTCCATCAGCGCCTGCCCGATGCCTTGCATGGTGCCGCCATGCACCTGCCCCGCCAGCAGCAGCGGATTGAGCGTCGCGCCGAAATCGTCGACGATGACGTAATTGACCAGCCGGGTGACGCCGGTCGCCGGATCGATCTCGACCTCCACCGCATGGGTGCCGTTGGGATAGGTGCCGTCGGCGCTGGAAAACGCCGCGCTGGCGTTCAGCTTCGACGGATCGGCATCGGGGCGCTGCGCCAGATCGGCGAACGCGATCGCGCGGTCGGTGCCGGCGACGCGGACCACGCCGGCGTCGATTTCCAGATCGGCCGCGCCGGCTTCCAGCGCCTCGGCGGCGATCTCCTTCAGCTTGAGGCCGAGGCCGCGCGTGGCGCGCTCGACGCTGACGCCGCCGGAGGGAATAGCACTTGAGCCGCCGGTGCCGAGCCCGGTCTTGACCTGATCGGTGTCGCCCTGAAGGACATGGATGCGCTCCAGCGGCAGGCCGAACTGCTCGCTGACCAGTTGGGCATAGGCGGTCTGGTGGCCCTGCCCGCTCGATTGCGAGCCGATCCGCACGGTGACGTCGCCGTTGGGATCGAGCTGCACGTTGGCGGTCTCCTCGCCCATGGTGCCGCACACCTCGACGTAGCTGGCGAGCCCGATGCCGCGCACCCGCCCGTGCTTTTTCGCCGCCCTGGCGCGTTGCGCAAATCCCTTCCAGTCGGCGAGTTCCATCGCCCGCCTGAGGTGGGCGGCGAAGTCGCCGGAATCGTAGACCTTGCCGGTCGCGGTGGTGTAAGGCAGCGCGCGCGGCGCGATGAAATTCTTCAGCCGGATCGCCTCCGGCGTCATGCCGAGTGTTCGCGCCGCCGCGTCGACCAGCCGCTCGACCACGTAAGCCGCTTCCGGCCGCCCCGCGCCGCGATAGGCGTCGACCGGAACGGTGTTGGTGAACACGGTGCGGATGCGGCAGTGGAACGCCTGAATGTCGTAGAGCCCCGGCAGCATCCCGGCGCCGCCATAGGGGATGTAGGGGCCGAAGGTCGACAGATAACCGCCCATGTCGCCGATCAGGTCGACGTCCATGCCGAGGAACTTGCCGTCCTTGCGCAAGGCCATCCGCGCGGTGGTGACGTTGTCGCGGCCCTGCGAGTCGCCCATGAAATGGTCGGCGCGCTCGGCGGTCCAGCGCACGGCCTTTTTCAGCTTGCGCGACGCGACCGCGAGCAGTGCGTATTCGCGATAGGGAAACAGTTTTGTGCCGAAACCGCCGCCGACATCGGGGCAGATCACCCGCATCTTCTCGACCGGGATGTGCAGGATGTTCTGGCACAGGATATCGCGCAGGCGATGGCTGCCCTGGCTGCCGACGGTCAGCGTCAGGCGGTCGCCTTTGGCGTCGTATTCGCAGACCGCCGCGCGGGTCTCCATGTAGTTGGTGACGATGCGTGGATTGACGATGGCGATCTCCGCCACCGCGTCGGCCCCGGCGAAGGCGGTCTCGGCCTTCGCCCTGTCGCCGATATCGACGTCGAACAGCACGTTGTCGGGAAACTGCGGCCACACCGCCGGCGCGCCTTTCTTCACCGCGTTGGCCGCGCCGACCGCGGCCGGCAGCGGCGTCCACTCCACCGCGACGGCCTCCAGCGCGTCGCGGGCGTGCGCCAGCGTATCGGCCGCCACGAAGGCGACCGCGTCGCCGACATGGCGCACCTCGCCATCCGCGAGGATCGGATAGGGCGGCGCGGTGAACGGCGTATCCGGCAGGTTGAACAGGCACGGCAGGCCGCCGAGATCCGTGATGTCGGCGGCGGTCAGGATCAGCGCCACGCCGGGCAGCCCGCGCGCCACGGTGGCGTCGATCTTGAATGTGGCGTGGGCATGGGGCGAGCGCAGCATCAGGGCGTGCAGCGCCGGCATCGGAGCGTGATCGTCGGTGTAGCGGCCGTGGCCGCGCACCAGCGCGTCGTCTTCCTTGCGGCGCGCGCTTTGACCGACGCCAAATTTCACCGGGGCCGTGTTGATCCGAACCATGGTCGCTCCCGTTGCGATTTAGATTGAATCTACATTGTGCCGCCGCGCTGGCAACTTCAATTTCGCGTCAGGCCCGGATCAGGGCGCGCAATCCGCCGCGACCAAACAGCGCCAACACCGTGGCGCCGTAGACGACGGCACCGGTGACCATCAGAATCAGCAGCAGGGCCTCGTCGCGCAGCGCGCTCAACCGCGCGACATAACCGCCCATAGCCAGCGGCGTCAGCCAGAACGCCACGGTGAGCACGCCGCCGGCCACCGCGAACTTCAACAGCGCCAGGGCGAAGCGGCGGTCGAACGCGAGATAACCCGCCCGCGCGGCGAAACCGAGCACCAGCAGCAGGTTGACCCAGGCGCCGACGGCGGTGGCCAGCGCCAGCCCGACCTGCGCCAGCGCCCCCATCAGCGCGACCTTGAGCGCCAGATTGACCGCGAGCCCGGTGAGCGAGGCTTTCACCGGGGTCGCGGTGTCCTTGCGCGCGTAAAACGTCGCCACCGCGCTGCGGATCGTCACCACGGGGATCAGCCCGATGGTGTAGGCGGCGAGCGTCGCGCCGGCGGCGGCGGCGTCGGCGGCCGAAAACGCGCCGCGCGCGAACATCGCCCGCATGATGATGTCCGGCACGGTGAGGAACGCGGCGACGAACGGCACCGAGAACAAGAGCGAGAATTCGAAGGCGCGAAGCTGCGCCGCCTGCGCGCCCCGGTGATCGCCATCGGTGAGCCGCCGCGCCATCTCCGGCAGCAGCACGGTGCCGATGGCGATGCCGATGACGCCGATCGGCAGTTGATAGAGTCGCTCGGCGTAGTACAACGCCGAGACCGCGCCGGCGGTGAGAAACGTCGCGATGATGGTGTCGGCGAACATCGCCACCTGCGTCCCCATCGAACCGATGGTGGCGGGGCCGAGCGCGCGGAAGAAGCCGCGCACGTCGTCGTCGAGCCTCGGCCGCGTCAGGCGCGGCAGCAGCCCCTGCCGCGCGACGTCGCCCGCCAGCAGAAAATATTGCAGGAAGCCGGAAATCAGCACGCCCCACGCCGCCGCGTGCCCGGCGTCGGGAAAAAACGCCGCCAGCGCCAGCGCCGCCATCATCGACAAATTGAGCAGGATCGGCGCGGCGGCGGCGCTGGCGAAGCGCTGCGCGACGTTCAGCATGCCGCCATAGAGCGTCACCAGCGTAATCAGCAGCAGGTAGGGAAAGGTGATTCGCGTAAGTTCCACCGCGAGATCGCCGCGCACCGGATCGCCGACGAAGCCCGGCGCCAGCAGCGCGATCACCTGCGGCATGAACGCCCATGCCAGCGCCAGCAGAACGACCTGCGAGGCGAGCAGCAGGGTGAAGATGCGGCCCGCAAACAGCCGCGCGGCCGCCTCGCCGCCGTGGCCGCCGACATGGGCATAGGCCGGCACGAACGCGGCGTTGAACGCGCCCTCGGCGAAAATCGCGCGAAAATGGTTCGGCAGCCGCAACGCCACGAAGAAGGCGTCGGCCACCGGCCCCGCGCCAAGAATGGCGGCGAGCATGATGTCGCGCGCGAACCCGGTGACGCGCGACAACAGGGTAAAGCCGCCGACGGTGAAGATTCGCCTGAGCATCAGCGGCTTCTACAGTATCCCGCGGCGGGGAGAAACACGGGTCTCAGTTGGCGGCGCGGCGTACGCCTTCGGCGGCATGAACGGAATTGGCCGGCGCGGCCAGGCATTGCGTGGCGATTTCCAGGCTGGCCACGCCCTGCTCGCCGGTGACGGCGGGCGCGCCGCCGCTACGCACCGCCTCGACGAAGGAAATCAGCTCGGCGCGGAGCGGCTCGTCGTGGCCGACCGGCAGATGCCGCATCGAATAGCTGCCGTCGCGCTGGAAACCGAAGCACTCGGTCACCTGCCGCGTCAGCAGATCGCCCTGCACGTATTTGTGGCGGGTGGCGACGGTGACGTTGCGGGCCTTGAACGGCGTCAGCCAGTTGGTGTTGATGTGGGCCAGCACGCCGGACGCGGTGCGGAATTGCAAGAGCGCGATGTCCTCGCGCTCGGCCACCGCGCTGGAGAGTTGCGGCTGCACGTCGACGATGTCGGACTCGGTGAACCAGCGGATCAGGTCGATGTCGTGGACGGCGAGATCGATCACCACGCCGACATTGGACATGCGCGGCGGGAACGGACCGACGCGGGTGATGGCGATCGACAGAATATCCTCGCCCGCGATCGCCCGCTTGATGGCCGCGACCGCCGGGTTGAAGCGCTCGACATGGCCGACCATCAGCGTGACATTGGCGCGTTGCGCGGCGGCGACGATGGCGCGGCCTTCCTCGACGGTGGAGGCGATCGGCTTCTCGACCAGCACATGCGCGCCATGCGCGATGCAGTTCAGCGCGATTTCGTGATGCAGGTGGGTGGGAGCCGCGATCGTCACCGCATCGACGCCGGCCTCGAGCAGGCCATCGAGTTCGGCGAACACCGGGCAGCCGATCAGTTCGTCGGCCCGCTTGCGGTGATCGTCCAGCGGATCGACGATGCCGACCAGCTCGACATGCGGCAACCCGGCGAGAACGCGGCCGTGATTGGTGCCCATCACCCCGGCGCCGATGACGCCGACACGCAGCACATCGCCGCTGTTCGCCGCCGACGGCGAATCCGGTTCCACGAAACTCATGCTCGACAACCTCAATTCCGAAGGCGACTCATGCAGCGAGCCGCGTCATCGTGTTCGTATCACGCCGCCGCCGCGCGCGGGAACGTCAGAATGGCGGTAACAAACACGTTTTGATTCAAACGATTACAGGGGCGGCATTCGTTTCCTGTTTTGATGGAGTCACTCCGAGGTGTCATTGCCGGGCTTGACCCGGCAATCCATCATTTTCAGGAAGATGGATGCCCGGATCAAGTCCGGGCATGACGGTGTGATGATTCCGTCAAAAGCGGAAACCTGCTATCCGCCGCCCTCGCGGGCGCGCGCGACCAGCGATGTGGTGCTGAAACCCGGCAGAATGTTGACCAGCACCACCTCGCCGCCCTGCGCCGTCACCAGTTCGTGGCCGACCACCTCCTCGCGGGTGTAGTCGCCGCCCTTCACCAGCACCATCGGCCTGATGCGCGCGATCAGGTTCAGCGGCGTGTCTTCCTCGAAGATCGCCACCAGATCGACCGCCTCCAGCGCCGCCAGCACTTCCGCGCGGGCGCGTTCGTTCTGCACCGGACGGTCAGGCCCCTTGAGGCGTCGCACCGAGGCGTCGCTGTTGAGCCCGACGATCAGCCGGTCGCAGGTCGCGCGCGCCTCGGTGATGACCTTGACGTGGCCGGGATGCAGGATGTCGAAGCAGCCGTTGGTGAAGCCGATGCGGAGCCCTTCCTCGCGCCAGGCGCGGACGCGGGCGTCGAGCGATTCGAGACCGGCGACGATCTTTTCCTCGGCGGCGAGCGAGGCTTCCGGCAACAGCTTGCGGCGCAACTCGTCCAGCGTCACCGTCGCGGTGCCCTGCTTGCCGACCGCGACCGCGGCGGCCGCGTTGGCGGCGCGCAGCGCCACGTCCCAGTCGGCGCCGCAGGCCAGCAGCACGGCGATGACGGCGGCGACCGTGTCGCCCGCGCCGGACACGTCGCGCACCTTGACCTGATGCGCCGGCACGTGGATCGCCTCGGCGTCGCGCGGCACCAGCGTCATGCCGCGCTCGCTCTGCGTCACCAGCAGCGCGTCGCACTCGGCGAGACGCAGCACGTCCTGCGCGGACGCGGCGATCTCGGCGGCGGTCTCGGCGCGGCTGCGGGTGGCCTCGGAAAACTCCTTGCGGTTCGGCGTCAGCAAGGTCGCGCCGCGATAAAGCTCGAAGTGCAGGCTTTTCGGATCGACGATGACAGGGACGCCCCGCGCGCGCGCCGCGTCGATGACGTTGCGGATCACGCGCGGCGTCAGCACGCCCTTGGCGTAGTCCGACAGCAGCACGATGTCGGCGCGCGCGAGCAGCGGCGCGATGGCCTCGCACAGGCGCTGCTCGATCTCGGGCGCGGCGGGCGCGGCGTGCTCCCAGTCGGCGCGCAGCATGTGGGTGGAGAAATGCTCGGAAACGAACCGCACCTTTCGCGTGGTCGGCCGCGAGGAATCGATCACCAGCACCGGCTCGATCCGCGGCTCCTCCGCCAACGCCGCTTGCAGCGCGCGGCCTGCCTCGTCGTCGCCGATGAGGCCGACGAAGATGCAGCGCGCGCCGAGCGCCGCGATGTTGCGGGCGACGTTGCCGGCGCCGCCGACGTTGCTTTCGCTGCGCTGGACCGCGATCACCGGCGCGGGCGCCTCCGGCGAGATGCGCGAGACCTCGCCGTAGACGAATTCGTCGCGCATGATGTCGCCGACGCATAGCACCGTCTTGTCGGCAATGGTCCGCGACAGGTTGTCGAAATCCAGCATCGTCGTCGCTCAGCGGAACGGGTCGGCGCGGTCAAGGAAATCCCTGACATAGGCGTTGACCGCGTCCTCCAATGGGGTGAAACCGCCGTTGTAGCCGGCCGCGCACAGCCGCGTCACATCGGCCTCGGTGAAATACTGGTAGCTGCCGCGAATGCTGTCCGGCATGTCGATATAGTCGATACGCGGTTGCGCGCCCAGCGCGGCGTAGGCCGAAAGCATCATCTCGCGAAAACTGCGCGCGTGGCCGGTGCCGACGTTGAACAGCCCGCTGACGTTCGGCGAAGCGAACAGCCACAGCATCACCCGCGTCACGTCATCGACCGAGATGAAGTCGCGGCGCTGGTCGCCGTCGGCGATGCCGTCGCGGTGCGACCTGAACAACTGGATGGCGCGCCCGGCCTTGATGTCGGCGAACTTCTTCGCCAGCACGCTCATCATCGCGCCCTTGTGGTACTCGTTGGGGCCGAACACGTTGAAGAACTTCAGGCCCGCCCATTGCGGCGGCAGCTTTTCGCCGCGCGCCACCCGCTCGGCCACGGCGAGATCGAACAGGTGCTTGCTCCAGCCGTAGAGATTCATCGGCCGCAACTGTTTCAGCGCCGCGAGGGAGGGGTCGTCGACGAATCCCCGCTCGCCGTCGCCGTAGGTCGCCGCCGACGACGCGTAGATGAACGGAGTGGGATGGGCGGCGCACCAGTCGAGCAGCCGCATCGAGAGCCGGAAGTTGGTCTCGATCACCAGATCGCCGTCGGTCGCGGTGGTCTCCGAGATCGCGCCGAGATGAAACACCGCGTCGAGCTTGCGGCCGTCGAGCCACGCCATCAATTGCTCGGGCGGGAGGATGTCCGCGAGCTGCCGCTTGGCGAGGTTGCGCCACTTGCCCTCGCTGCCCAGCCAGTCGCAGACCACGACATCGGCGCGCCCGGCCGCATTGAGCGCCGCGACCAGGTTCGACCCGATAAATCCGGCGCCTCCGGTCACCAGCAGCATTGTTCCCCTCGCCGACGCGGCCAACACACCGATTGCCGCCGCAACGCTTTACCTGATGGCGGGGAGCGGCTAACCACTACCTCCCGACCCGACGGTCGCACCAGATCAAGCCATGAACATCGATTCCGATCCATCTTTCGGCCCGGTCGACGCCGCGGATACACGGCCGCTGCTGATCGTGCCCTATAACTGGATCGGCGATTTCGTGCGCGGTCATACCGTGGTCCGGGTCGCGAGGCAACGGTGGCCCAACCGGCCGGTCGACATCCTGACGACGCCGCTCTGCGCGCCGCTGGTCGATTACATGCCGGGCGTCCGCAACGCCATCGTCCACGACCTGCCGCGCTCGCGCCTCGCGCTGGACCGTCAGCGGCAACTGGCCCGGCGATTGCGCGCGGAATCCTACGGCACCGCGCTGGTGATGCCGCGCACCTGGAAATCGGCGCTGGCCCCGGCGCTGGCCGGCATCCCGGAGCGGGTCGGCTTCGTCGGCGAGGTCCGCTTCGGCCTCATCAACCGCTGGCGCTGGGGCGAGCGGGCGCTGCCCCGGCTGATCGACAAGAACGCCATGCTGGCGCTGCCGCCGGGCGCGGCGCGGCCCGCGCGCTGGCCGGAACCGCAATTGCGCCTTCCCGCCCCGGAGGTCGCCGCGTGGCGGCAGGCGGGCGGCTTCGGCCTTGAACCGGCGGTGGCGCTGGCCCCCGGCTCGGTCGGCGCGCACAAGCGCTGGCCGTTCTATCCGGAGCTGGCGCAGGCGCTGACGGCGGAGGGTTTTCAGGTCTGGGTGGTCGGCGGCCCCGGCGAGCGCGAGGCGGGGCGCGCTATCGCCGCCGCCGCCGGTCCCCGCGCCCGCGACCTCACCGGGACCGACCTGCGCCAGGGGGTGCTGGCGATCGCCGGCGCGGCGCTGGCGGTGTCCAACGACTCCGGGCTGATGCACGTGGCGGCGGCCACCGGCACGCCGACCATCGGCATCTTCGGCCCGACCAGCCCGTGGCACTGGGCGCCGCTCAATCCGCTCGCCGCCGCGGTGCAGCCGGCCAGCCTGCGCGGCGTCGAGATGCCCTATCACTCGATCGCCAAGCGCGACGACGCCTCCTACATCGCCAGCATTCCGGCGGCCGACGTCTGGGACGCGGTGCGCGCGGCGCTGCGGCCATGAACGGGACGCCGCGGCCGGCCGCGTTCCTCGACCGCGACGGCGTGCTCAATTTCGACGACGGCTATATCGGCACCCGCGACCGCATCCGCTGGATGCCCGGCGTCGCGCCCGCGATCCGCGCCCTCAACGACGCGAATTACTTCGTGTTCGTCGTCACCAACCAGTCCGGCGTCGCGCGCGGCATGTTCAGCGAGCAGGACGTCCGCGCTCTGCACGACTGGATGCGCGATGAATTGCGGCGCGACGGCGCGCGCATCGACGATATCCGCTTCTGCCCGCATCACCAGGCGGGCTCAGTCGCCGCTCACGCCATCGCTTGCGACTGCCGCAAGCCGAAGCCCGGCATGCTGCGCGCGCTGATGGCGACGTGGCCGGTGCGCGCGCAAGGCAGTTTTGTTATCGGCGACAAGGCGAGCGACATCGCGGCGGCGCAAGCCGCGGGGCTGCCGGGGTTTCTGTTCGAAGGCGGCGACCTCGCGGATTTTATCGATCGGGTGCTGCGGGAGATGGCGCGGTAGCGCGAAGCATCCCCCTTCCGCCGCCGCGATTTTCAGGCCACTGTCGCCGCGCAGGAGGACGCTCATGAAAACCACTACGCTTCAAAGCCAAGCCGGAAAGATCGTCTGCCACGATTCGGAAGGCACCGGTCCCGCGCTCGTGCTGGTGCACGGCAATTCGGCCTCGTCGCAAGCCTTCGCGAAACAACTCGGCGGCACGCTGGGCAAGACGCATCGCGTCATCGCGTTCGACCTGCCCGGCCATGGCGCCTCCGACGACGCGCGCGATCCCGCCGCGACCTACAACATGCCGGGCTACGCGCGGGTGCTGCGCGAGGTGGCGGCGCAACTCGGCGTCGAGGACGCGGTGTTCGCCGGCTGGAGCCTCGGCGGCCACATCGTGCTGGAAGCCGCGCCGGACCTGCCGCGCGCGAAAGGTTTTGTCATTTTCGGCACGCCGCCGCTTCCATTTCCACCGGTGATGGAAAACGCCTTCCTGCCCAGCAAGACGAACGCCTACATCTTTACGCGCGACCTTACGGAGGAGCAGGCGCGCGCCTTTGTGGCGTCGGCGTTCAAGCCCGGCGTCACCGATTTGCCGCGCGAGATGATCGACGAAGTGCTGCGCACCGATGGCCGCGCCCGCGAACAACTCGCCGCACAAATTTCCACGAGTGGGTTCCGCGACGAAGTCGAGATCGTCGCAAATCTCAAGCAACCGCTGGCGGTGCTGCACGGCGCGCAGGAGCAACTGATCAACGGCGTTTACTTCGACACCTTGACGATGCCGACGCTGTGGCGCGGCAAGGTGCAGGTGATCGACGACGCCGGCCACTTGCCGCATTGGGAGCAGGCGGACAAGTTCAACGCGCTGATCGGGGCGTTCGTGGACGACGTGCAATAGCTGGGTGAGCGCACGCCAGCGCCGCCCGACAAACCGTCGTCCCCGCGCAGGCGGGGACCCATACGCCGCAGCGATTCAGTTGGATCGACCAAGGCGAGGTTATCGATAACAACCAATGCCAGGGGTTATGGGCCCCCGCCTGCGCGGGGGCGACGCCGTGGTTGTTTGAGCACTTCGCGAGACTTCAGCGGGTCACAAGAAGGCTCAGAACAACACACGGCCGTCACCCCATCCCGCCGCGCGGGTGATAGGGGTGGTCGTCGCGCCATTTCTGCATCAGGGCTTCCAGTTCGGCGTCGTGGCCGTCGGGCAGCATGATGCGGGTGGTGATGAACTGATCGCCCCGGCCGCCGCCGCTTTTCGGCAGGCCCTTGCCCTTGAGGCGAAAAATGCGGCCGCCCGAGGTATTTTTCGGCAGCGTCAGTTCGACCGCGCCCCCCAGCGTCGGCACCCGCACCTTGCCGCCGAGCACCGCCTCGTACAGCGTCACCGGCAGGTCGACGCGCAGGTCGTCGCCGTCGATCCGAAACAGCGGATGCGGCGCGATGGTGATGGCGATCAACAGGTCGCCGGGCGGATGGCCGGGCGCGGTCTCGCCCTGCCCCTTCAGCCGGATCTGCTGGCCCGAGGTGACGCCCGCCGGGATCCTGACGTTCAGTTCCTTGCCGGTCGGCAGCCGCACCCGCTTCTCGCCGCCGTTGACGGCCTCCTCCAGCGACACCGTCATCGCCACGCTGAGGTCGAGGTCGGGCGCCCCGAAGCCGCCGCCGTCGAACTCGAAAGTCCGGCCCCCGCCACGGCCGCCGCGCCCGCGCGCGGCTCCGCTCGCCGCGCCCGCGAACATGCTGTTGAGGATGTCCTCGAACGCCCCGCCGCCGCCCGTTCCGCCGCCAAAGCCGCCGGGGCCGCCGCCGGTGCGGAAGCTGTATTGCTCGAAACCGCCGCCCGGCGCGCCGCGCGGCCCGCCGCCGCCGGGAAAGCCCTGGAAGCGCGGCTTGCCCTCGGCGTCGATCTCGCCGCGGTCATACTGCTTGCGCTTGTCCTCGTCGCCGAGAATCTCGTGGGCCGAATTCAGTTCGGAAAAACGGGCCGCCGCTTTGGGGTCGTTCTTGTTGCTGTCGGGGTGATGCTTCTTCGCAAGCTTGCGATAGGCGCTCTTGATCGCCGCCGCGCTTGCGTTTCGCTGCACCCCCAGGACCTCATAGGGGTCGCGCATCCGTGTCGTCTCCTTGAAAGTCGGGATGTGGCCGAACGGCCGGTGGTGTTCGCTGCTACATCTGGGAGGTTCGTGGCATTTTTGCAACGGGCCTTGCCGCGATCGACCCCCTCGATCAGCTTTGTTTCCACGGTTTCAAACGGCGGATTTCCCATGGCCCGCCCTCGGCGCGGCAGGCGGCGCCGTGCAGCCAGCTTTCCGAGGTGCCGTTGACATAGCTGGCGAGGAAGTCGCGGCAGGTACGCCCCTCGGTCGAATAGGCGCTGGCGAGCGGCGTCACCGAGCCGCGCGCGCCGGTCGCGGGATTTTCCCACGGCTGGCTGGAATCCTTGTCGCCCCTGGTCAGCACGTCGGAGACGGCGAGGCGGGCGAAGGCGAGATCGGCGGCGGTCGGCTGGTCGCCGCCGATCCCGGCCGGCGACGGCGCGATCGAGCCGGTGACATCGTTGCCGCTATCAGCCCCGCCATTGTTGGTCGGCGACAGGGCATCGAGCCGGCCGACGCTGCATCCGCCCAGCGCCACGCCGATTAGAATTGCTGTCATCAGCATGGCCGCCGGGCGGATCGCCGTTAGGCCAAAACGCCGCCTTCCCCTATATAGGGTGAGCCGGTGCGAGGATCCCGAGGGACTCCGGGCTGAGGGCGGCAACAACGTGGAACTCCGAACATGACCGATCAGGCCTCCATGAAACACCCAATAGAGTTAACGTCCGGTGATTTCACCGCCGCGGAGGAACCGTTCGGCCTGTTCGCCGGATGGCTCAGCGAGGCGCAGGCGAGCGAACCGAACGATCCCAACGCCATGGCGCTGGCCACCGTCGACGCCGACGGCCTGCCCGACGTGCGCATGGTGCTGATGAAGGGTTTCGACGCCGCCGGCTTCGTGTTCTACAGCCACCTCGCCAGCCAGAAGGGCCGCGAACTCGCCGGCAATCCCAGGGCGGCGCTGCTGTTTCATTGGAAATCGCTGCGCCGGCAGGTGCGGATTCGCGGGTCCGTGACGCCGGTGAGCGACGCCGAGGCCGACGCTTATTTCGCCACAAGGCCGAAGCAGGCGCAGATCGGCGCCTGGGCCAGCAAGCAGTCGCAGCCGCTGGAAAGCCGTTTCGCGTTCGAGCAGGCCATCGCCAAGGTCGCCGCCCGCCACGTCCTCGGCGAGGTGCCGCGCCCGCCCGGCTGGAGCGGCTGGCGCCTCACCCCGCTGCGCATCGAGTTCTGGCACGACCGCCCGTTCCGGCTGCACGACCGCGTTGAATTCCGCCGCGACAACCCCGACATGGCGTGGACCAAAACGCGGATGTATCCATAACGTCGCGCCGTCATGGCCGCCGGCATGCCGAAGACCGAGAACCCTCGATGCAGAACCTGAGCAACGCGCCGCGACGAACCCTACTGCTGACCGGCGCCAGCCGCGGCATCGGCCACGCCACGGTGATCCGCTTCTCCAGCGCCGGCTGGCGGGTGCTGACCTGTTCGCGCCATCCGTTCCCGGAGGAGTGCCCGTGGGGCGCGGGGCCGGAGGACCACATCCAGGTCGACCTCGCCAGCCACGACGACACACGGCGGGCGATCGCCGACATCCGCGAGCGGCTCGAAGGCCACGCGCTGCACGCCCTCGTCAACAACGCCGCGATCTCGCCGAAGGCTCCGGACGGCGGCCGGCTCGGCTCGATCGAAACCGACACCGACACCTGGAGCCATGTGTTCCGGGTCAACTTCTTCGCGCCGATCATGATGGCGCGCGGCCTGCTCGACGAATTGAAGGCGGCGAAGGGCTCGGTGGTCAACGTCACCTCGATCGCCGGATCGCGGGTGCATCCGTTCGCCGGCGCCGCCTACGCCACCTCGAAGGCCGCGCTCGCCGCGCTGACCCGCGAGATGGCCTCGGACTTCGGCCGCTTCGGCATCCGCGTCAACGCCATCGCGCCGGGCGAGATCGACACCTCGATCCTGTCGCCAGGCACCGAGAAGATCGTCGACAGCCAGATCCCGCTGCGCCGCCTCGGCACCCCGGACGAGGTGGCGAAAATCATCTACGTGCTGTGCTCGGAAACCTCGTCTTACGTCAACGGCGCCGAGATCCACATCAACGGCGGCCAGCACGTTTGAGCGGCCGTCGGCGATCTTTTGCGTATCGCCTTGCCCTTGGGGGTCGTCCTCGCGCAGGCGAGAACCCATAACCCCTGGCGGTGGTTATGACGGAATAATCGCGCCCCGATGATTGAGCCGAATCGCTGCGGCGTATGGGTCCTCGCCTGCGCGAGGACGACGATGTTCGTATTGCGCAACCGTGCGAAACACGAAACCCCGACTCATCCTGCTACTGCACGGCGACGGCGCGGAAGGCGGGGGCAGCGTCGCGGGCCGAGCACTCGTCCTCGGATTCGCCTTCGGCCATCCAGGCGCCGCAGTGCGCGCAAAAGTTGCGGCCGGCGCGCAACGGCCGGGCGGCCGCCGGATCGGCGCGCGGCCGCCAGGCCGAAAGATCGATGACGTTGCGTCCGCGGGCGATGGGTTGTCCAGCCATGGCAGTCCTCTCGTGTCGGTGAGGCGTTATCGCAAAAACCCTTGGATCAATCGTTCAGCGCAACGCTCAAATTTTACGGGAGAAATTGTGGCGGAGCGGCCCGGCTACAGCCACGGCTCATAACAACTAAAGGCGTCATTGCCGGGCTTGACCCGGCAATCCATCACTTTTCAAAATGATGGATGCCCGGATCAAGTCCGGGCATGACGATGATCCTGTCAAAAACGAAAAACGCCAGACGCAACGCGCGAACTTACAGCCACTTCTTCCACTTGAAGAACATGTACGGCCCGATCGCCGCGCACAGCATCGCGAACAGCGCCACCGGATAGCCGTGCGGCCAGTCCAGCTCCGGCATCGCCCGGAAATTCATGCCGTAGACCGAGGCGATCAGGGTCGGCGGCATCAGCACCACCGCCATCACCGAGAACAGCTTGATGATGTTGTTCTGTTCGAGGTTGACGACGCCGAGCATGGCGTCGAGCACGAAGGTGATCTTGTTCGACAGATAGGTCGCGTGGTCCGACAGCGAGAGAACGTCGCGCTGCATGGTCTTGAGCTGCGCGCGCCGCTCCTTCGACCATTTGACGTTGTCGGCCTCGGCCACCACGAAGGTGACGACGCGGCCGATCGACACCAGGCTCTCACGCACCTTCGAGGTGAGGTCGCCCTTGCGGCCGATCGCGATCAGGATGTCGGAATAGCGCTTGGCGTGGCCGGTGCGCGCGGAGACTTCCGGCTCGAAGATTTCGCGGCTCACCGCATCGACGTCGGCGCCGGCGCGCTCCAGAATGTCGGCGCAGCGGTCGATCACCGCTTCCAGAAGCTCCAGCATGATGGTCTCGCCGTTGACTTCCGGCGGCGCGGTGCGCTGCAATTTGTGCTCGACGGCGGCGAACGGGCGCGGCGTGTCGTAACGCACCGTCACCAGCCGGCGGTCCGACATGATGAAGGTGACCGGCGTGGTGCGCGGCGCATCGGTCTCCGATCCGCACATCAGGATCGCGGTCATGTAGCGCGCGCCGTTCTCGACATAGAGACGGCTGGAAATCTCGATCTCCTGCATCTCCTCGCGGGTCGGCACCGCGATCCGCACCAGTTTCTCGACGGCGCGATCTTCCTCCGTCGTCGGATTGACCATGTCGAGCCACGCCGCATTCTCCGGCAGCGCCGCCAAATCCGCGGCCACGACTTTCTTCAGGGCTGAACCGGTCGGCACGAAGATCGTCAGCATGGATAAGCTCCGGTGCGGCGGGGGACGAATGCGTGAAACGATCAAATGGCGTGACCCGTTCGCCTGAGTGCGCCGATCCGGCCGATTCTGGCAAGCTTTTCCCGGCAGCGTTGGCATCGCGGCGTGACGGCGGCGTGACCGGCGCCGCGCCGCCGCGAACGACAACCGGCGGAACCCACCCCGCGTTGCGGCAAAAATATCACAACGCCGTGCTGCATGGCGAAGTTCGAGTCTAACCGCTGGAATTATTGCGCATTTTGGCGATAGTAATTGGCAGCGGAAGCGTCCGTGGCCGCGTCGACTTCGGGACGCCGCCCAGGGTTCAGCGGGCTTTGTCGTCAAAACAGGCTCCCGCGCCAAATTATGGATTAGGTCATGTCGCCGCTTGTGAAGTCGCCGCTCGTGAGATTGAGCCTGCTGGCCGTGGGCCTCCTGCTGTCGGGCTGCGTCGAGACCACAACCCAGGTCGAGGCAACCAACACCGCCAGTTTCAAGCCGCATGACAAGGAACTGCTGGCCAAGGTCAGGTATGTCAACACGCCGGTGGCCGCGCCGTTCCGCCGCGCCATCGTCACCTATCACCGCAAGGAGGAGCCGGGATCGATCGTGGTCGATTCCGACAATCACTACCTCTATTACGTGCTCGATGGCGGCAAGGCGATCCGCTACGGCATTACCGTCGGCGAGGAAGCAATGGCCTGGTCCGGCATCGCCAAGGTCGGCGCGATGACCGAGTGGCCGGCATGGCACCCGACGCCGGGCGAGATCGAGCGGCTGGGCGTGCCGAAATTCGTGGCTCCGGGCCCGGACAATCCGATGGGATCGCGGGCGCTCTACCTCTATTCCGGCGGCAAGGACACGCTGTTCCGCATCCACGGCACCAACCAACCGGAATATATCGGCGCCTCGATCTCCTCGGGCTGCATCCGGATGACCAACGAGGACGCCATCGACCTCTACAACCGCGTCAAGCTGGGAACGGTGGTGGTGGTGCTGGAGCCGAAGCACGGCGATTCGCCCTTCAATCCCAAGCTGGCATTACAGGGCGGCGCCTACGGCAATTATTGAGAACGGACTGATGTCGTTCAGGGTAAACGCCGGCTTAACCGGCGTTTGGTAGAATGGAATTGCGTATCAAGCAGATTGGATCACGTTGATGTCGTTGTTTACCAGATTGGGACTTCTCGCCGCCGGACTGATGCTGGCGGGCTGCCAGACCGCAACCCACTTCGAAGCCACCAACACCAATCAGTTCAAGCCGCGCGACAAGGAACTGCTGGCCAAGATTCGCTACGTCAACAGCCCGGTGCCGCAGCCGTATCGCCGCGCCATCGTCGATTATCACCGCAAGGAAGCGCCGGGCTCGATCATGGTCGATTCCGACAACCACTACCTCTATTACGTGCTCGAAGGCGGCAAGGCGATCCGCTACGGCGTCACCGTGGGCGAGGAGGCGCTGGCCTTCTCCGGCGTGGCGCGGGTCGGCAACATGCGCGAGTGGCCGGACTGGATTCCGACCGCGGACATCCACAAGCGAATCGAGGGGCTTCCGGCGCGCGTCGCGGGCGGGCCGGACAATCCGCTCGGCGCGCGGGCGCTGTATCTGTACCAGGGCAACAAGGACACCCTGTTCCGCATCCACGGCACCAACCAGCCGGAATATATCGGCGCGTCGATTTCCTCGGGCTGCATCCGCATGCTCAACGAGGACGTCATCGACCTCTACAACCGCGTCAAGCCGAACGCGCCGGTGGTGGTGCTGGAGCCGAAGCACGGCGATTCGCCCTACAAGCCCCAGCTCGCCATGGGCGGCGGCGGCAACGGCAATTACTGAGCCGCCGCGCCTTTCATTTTCGACACCAAAAGCGCCGGTTCGCCGGCGCTTTTTGTTTGCGATGCAGCCTCGGGAATCTTGATTCGAAAGATGGCACGCGGGATGCCGCAATCCCGGTGTCGTTCTCGCGCAGGCGAGGCCCATAATCCCTGGCGTTGGTGATTTTAACCCGACCTTGTTTTGGTCTCAGGGAACAGAGCCGAACCGCTGCGGCGTATGGGTCCCCGCCTGCGCGGGGACGACGATTGTCGTGTTGTAAACCCACGCACAAGACGCATTTCCGGTGATGCCCTACTGAAAAATCCGGCGCAGCGCGCGCGGCAGGTCCGGCTCGCCGCGCCGCGATTTTGCCCGCGCGGTTTTGGGGCGGGCTGCCGGTTGCGCGGACGGCTTCGGATCGGGCGCGATCCGCATCGGCGGCGGCGCTGGCTTCGACGCGACCGACTTGGCGGTAACGGGTTTTGGCGCGACGGGCTTGGCGACATCCGCCGGCTGTCGCGCCAGCGGCACCGGCGACAATGACAGCGCGGGCGGCGGCGCGGTCGGTTGCACCTTGACCTCCTCGACCTGTCTCGTATCCGCACGCGGCGCCTCCTCCTCGCGGCTGGCGAGTTCGCGCGGCGGCGCTTCCGGCGGGCGCGGCGGCGGCAGCGGCGTCGCGATCTCCGTCGCCGTGTCGCGAATCATCCACTGGCAGATGCGATAGCCGTTGCGGCGCTCCGCCAGATCGAGATGGATGTGGTCCTCGTGATAGCCGTCCGAGCCCGGACCGAGCACTGTCGTGAATCGCGCGCAGACCGACGCCATCGCCTTCTCCCGCGCCTCGCGCGGCGCGTCGCGGTCGGTCAGAGACAGCGTTTTGCCGTTGGCGAATTTGACGCCGCGCACGTCGAGCGCGTTGGCGCGGCCGTGCTCGGACAGTTTGGCACCCGCGACCCGGTTGCGGCCACGGCATTCGAACGAATCGAAATTGTCCAGCTCGCTGACCGTGGTGCCGAGCCCCGCCGCCAGCGCCGCGACGTCCTCGCGCACCCAGCCGGCGACGGCGGTCGCCATCGTGCAGCGCAGCGTGGCGTGCGGCTTCACCGCGACGCGGCGGCCGTCGGGCAGAACCACCGCCTCCAGCCGCACCAGATCGTCGCCGCCGCAAGCCCCCGGCCCCCGCACCGGCGGAATGCTCGGCGCGATGGCGACGGCCTCGGTCAGCGCCAACCGGCAGGGCGACGGCGCGGCGGGCGAATCGGCCGCCGCCGGCGGCGGCTCTTGCGCCGGCGCTGCATCGGCGGGCAGCTGCGGGCGGGGACGCGGCATCGGCACCGCGAGAGCCGACGCGGTGAGCGCAAGCAGCCCCGCCAGCGATGCCGCGAGAAACCATATTGGCCTTTCGCCGCAGCGGTTTGGGCCACAATGGCATTCCCCCGCCGCGTTCCGCGCGCTAATGTCCATGCCAATCCCTTTTCGGGGTATTGCTACGCGAAAACGCGACCAGGAGGAAATTCGAATGCGCGGTTTGATGCAAGACTGGCCCATGCTGACCCATCGGATCATCGATCATGCGGCGAGGGTCCACGGCGATCGCGAGATCGTCACCCGGTCGGTCGAAGGCCCGATCGTCCGCACCAACTACCGCGAGGTGCGCGCCCGCGCGCTCCGGGTGGCGCAACGCCTCGACCGCGACGGCATCAAGCTCGGCGACCGCGTCGCCACCATCGCATGGAACACCGCCCGCCACATGGAATGCTGGTACGGCATCATGGGCATCGGCGCGGTGTGCCACACCGTCAATCCGCGGCTGTTCCCGGAGCAGATCGCCTGGATCGTCAACCACGCCCAGGACCGCATCGTCATCACCGACCTGACCTTCGTGCCGCTGCTGGAGAAACTCGCCGACCAGATGCCGAGCGTCGAGCGCTACGTCGTCCTCACCGACAAGGCGCACATGCCGCAGACCACGCTGAAGAACGCCATCGCCTACGAGGACTGGATCGCGGAGGTCGACGGCAATTTCAAATGGAAGGAGTTCGACGAGAACACCGCCGCGGCGATGTGCTACACCTCCGGCACCACCGGCGATCCGAAAGGCGTGTTGTATTCGCATCGCTCCAACGTGTTGCATTCGCTGATCGCCAACAACGGCGACGCGCTAGGCGCTACATCCAAGGACACAATGCTGCCCGTGGTGCCGTTGTTCCATGCCAATAGCTGGGGCATCGTGTTCTCGGCGCCGGCGATGGGCACCAAGCTGGTGATGCCGGGGCCGAAGCTCGACGGCGAGTCGGTCTACGAACTGCTCTCCACCGAGAAGGTCACCTACACCGCCGGCGTGCCGACGGTGTGGCTGATGCTGTTGCAGCACATGGAGAAGAACAAGCTGACGCTGCCTTACCTCAAGGTGGTGATCTGCGGCGGCTCGGCGATGCCGCGCTCGATGATTAAGGCGTTTGTCGACATGGGCATCGAGGTCCGTCACGCCTGGGGCATGACCGAGATGTCGCCGCTCGGCACCGTCGGCTCGTTGCAGGCGCCCTACGCCGACCTCACCGGCGAGGACAAGCTCGACATCCTGCAAATGCAGGGCTACCCGCCGTTCATGGTCGAGATGAAGATCACCGACGACGCCGGCAAGGAACTGCCGTGGGACGGCAAGACCTTCGGCCGCCTCAAGGTGAAGGGACCGGCGATCGCCGGCGCCTACTACCGGCTCGATTCCAGCATTCTCGACGACAACGGTTACTTCGACACCGGCGACGTCGCGACCATGAACGAGCACGGCTACATGCGCATCACCGACCGCTCGAAGGACGTCATCAAGTCCGGCGGCGAATGGATTTCCTCGATCGATCTGGAAAATCTCGCGGTCGGCCATCCCAAGGTGGCGGAAGCGGCGGTGATCGGCGTCTACCATCCGAAGTGGGACGAGCGGCCGCTCTTGATCGTCCAGCTCAAGGACGGCGAGAACGCGACCCGCGAGGACATCTTGCAATACATGGACGGCAAGATCGCCAAGTGGTGGATGCCAGACGACGTCGCCTTCGTGAAGGCGATCCCGCACACCGCCACCGGCAAGATCCTGAAAACCTCGCTGCGCGACCAGTTCAAGGATTACACCCTGCCGACCGCGGCGGCGTGACGCGCGCGCGCTGAAATGAAAATGCCCCGGTCGATGACCGGGGCATTTTTGTTTGCCGCGCGGAATTGCCGCTCAGTGAGGCGTCATTGCCGGGCTTGACCCGGCAATCCATCATTTTTCAAGAAGATGGATGCGCGGATCAAGTCCGCGCATGACGGCGGGTGATGCACTTAAGACTTCAAGCCTCCGCCGCGACCGGCTCCAGGCTGCCGAAGCGGCCGCTCTGGAAATCGACCATGGCCTGGCGGATTTCGTCCGTCGTGTTCATGACGAACGGACCGTGCATCACCACCGGCTCGTCGATCGGCTCGCCGGAGAGGACCAGCACCGACGCCTCGGTGTTGGCCTCGACGGTCACCTCGCCGCCGTCGCGACCGAGCAGCACGAACTGCGCCTCGCGGGCGATCTCGCCGCCGTTGACCAGCACCGTGCCCTTGAGCACCACCACCGCCACGGTATGGCCGTCGCGCGGATTGAGCGTGGCCACTCCATTGCGGTTGAGCTTCACGTCATAGATGTCGATCGGCGTGAAGGTCTTCGCCGGGCCCTTGCGGCCGTCGAACGCGCCCGCGATCACCCGCAGCTTGCCCGCGCCGTCCGGCAGATCGATCACCGGAATGTCGGCGTTGAGCAGGGTCTGGTAGCCGGCGGGCGCGTTCTTGTGCTTCGCCGGCAGGTTGACCCAGAGCTGCACCACCTCGAAGGTGCCGCCCTTCCGGGTGAAGGCGCGCGAGTGGAACTCCTGGTGCAGAATGCCCGAGGCCGCCGTCATCCATTGCACGTCGCCCGGCCCGATCAGCCCGCCATTGCCGGTGGAATCGCGGTGCTCGACCTCGCCCTGATAGACGATGGTGACGGTCTCGAAGCCGCGATGGGGATGGGTGTCGACGCCACGCGGCTTGTCGGCCGGGGTGAAGTCGGCCGGGCCGGCGTAGTCCAGCAGCAGGAACGGGCTGACATGATCGCCGTGGCTGAAGTGCGAGAACAGCGAACGGACCGGGAAGCCGTCGCCGACCCAATGCGGCCGGGGACCGCTGAAAACACCGAGAACCTTGCGCATGAAAACCTCCATCATTGCGCGGCCGGGATCGGCCGCCCTGTTGGCATGGAGGATAAGAACGAGACAAACAGCCCGGTAGCTGGCAATATCGCGCTTCACTGTCCTGAAAACGAGACAATGATGCAGGACCTCAACGACCTCTATTATTTCGTGCAAGTGGTCGATCACGGCGGGTTCGCCAGCGCCGCCCGCGCGCTGGGGATGCCGCGCTCGCGGCTGAGCCGCCGCATCGCCGCGCTGGAGGACCGCCTCGGGGTGCGGCTGATCCAGCGCTCGACCCGCCGCTTCAGCGTCACGCCGATCGGGCAGGATTATCACCACCACTGCGTGGCGATGCTGGTGGAGGCACGGGCGGCGGACGAATTGATCGCGCGCGCCCACAGCAAGCCGCGCGGCGTGGTGCGGCTGAGCTGCCCGCCGCCGCTGTTGTATTTTCAGGTCGGCGAAATGGTGGCCCGTTTCATGGCCGAGTGCCCCGACGTCGAGGTGCATCTGGAAAGCACGCCGCGCCGGGTCGACGTCATCGCCGAGGGCTTCGACATCGCGTTGCGGGTGCGGTTTCCGCCGCTCGCGGACGACGAACTGGTGATGCGGGTGCTGGCCGAGAGTACGCAGCGGCTGGTGGCCAGCCCGGCGCTAATCAAGAGCCTCGACCGCGCGCCGGTTCCCGCCGACCTCGCCCGGTTGCCCGCGATCGGCTGGGGTCCGCCGCACCAGCGCCATGAGTGGTGCCTCGACGGCCCCGACGAGGCCACCGCATCGATCCCCTACATCCCGCGCCTGATGACCGAGGACATGGTGGCGTTGCGGTTCGCGGCGCTCAAGGGCATCGGCGTCGGCCAGTTCCCGACCATGATGGTCAAGGCCGATCTCGAATCGGGCGCGCTGGTCGATGTGCTGCCCGACTGGAAACCCCGCGCCGGCATTGTCCACGCGGTGTTCTCCTCGCGGCGCGGGCTGCTGCCCTCGGTGCGGGCGCTGCTGGATTTCCTGGTCGCCGAATTCGCCGCCCTCGATGCCGCCGAAAGCGGCGTTTCAACCCACGGAAAAATGCGGTAGGTGATCGGCGCCCCCGATCCGCCGCACCGGAAGCCCTCATGGCCCGCCGATTTCGCGCCCCTTATTCAGCCGAGCCCTATTCGTCGCTCGCCACCTGGGCGCGGCGGCTCGCGGTGTTCGCCGCCGTCGTCGCGGTGATGTCGATCATCGTGGTGCGCTTCGGTTTTCTCGAAGTCCGCCCGGCGCTCACCACCTTCGCCGGCGCGCTGGCCTGCGCGGTGCTGGCGATTCTGCTGGCGCTCGCCGGCTTCGCCGCGATCTGGCGCAGCGGGGCGCGCGGCCTCGGACGCATCGCTGCCGCGCTGTTTATCGCCGTCGCGGTGCTGGCCTATCCGTCCTATCTCGCGCTCCAGTACCGCCAGTTGCCGCGAATCCACGACATCACCACCGATCCGATCGATCCGCCGCGCTTCGACGTGCTGGCGCGGCTGCGCACCGGCGACGACACCAATCCCGCCGTCTATGCCGGGCTCTATTCGGCCGAGCAGCAGCGCCGGGCCTATCCGGACATCGCGCCGGTGCGCCTCGACGTGCCGGTGCGGCGCGCCTACGACGCGACGCTGAACTTCGTGACGCGGCGCAAATGGCGCATCGTCGACGCGCGGTCGCCGCAGCCGCCGCGCCGCGAGGGCCATATCGAGGCGGTGGCGCGCACGCCGGTGATGGGCCTGCGCGAGGACATCGCGATCCGCGTGGCGCCGGACGGCGACGGCGCGCGGATCGACATCCGCTCCTCGTCGCGCCATTTCGACAGCGATCTCGGCAGCAACGCCGCGCGCATCGCCAAGCTGATCGCCGACCTCAACACCGTGTCCGACGACAACGTCGCGCCCGCGAAAGCGCCGCCGATGCCGCCGGCGAAGGCGAAGAAATAGCGAATAGCGAATAGCGAATAGCGAATAGCGAATAGCGAATAGCGAATAGCGAATAGCGAATAGCGAATAGGAAGGAAATGACACGTTGCTCCGTGTCAACCGACTATTCGCTATTCGCTACTTACTACTCGCTCAGCCTGTAACGGCCGCCGATCACCGGATCGCCGTCGGTCGCCACCACGCCGCGCGCGACCAGATCCTCCAGATGCGCCAGCACCGAATAGCCGGCGGCATTCAAGAGCCGCGGATCGATGCCGATATAGCTGGCGCGCACGATGGTCGGAATATCCGCCTCGCCCTTGCCGAGCCGATGCAGGATCGACGCCTCGCGCGCCTGGCGATGGCGCATCAGGAAGCGCACGAATTTCCGCGCGTTCGGAATCTCCGGGCCGTGGCCGGAGAAATACAGATGCTCGGGGCGTTGCGTCAGCCGCTCCAGCGAGGCCATGTAATCGACCATCGAGCCGTCCGGCGGCGCGACGATCGAGGTCGACCAGCCCATGACGTGATCGCCGATGAAGGTCAACTCGCGTTCCGCCCAGGCGAACGCCATGTGATTGGCGGTGTGGCCCGGCGTCGCCACCGCCTCAAGGCGCCAGCCGTCGCCCTCGATCACGTCGCCGTCGCCCACCGTCACGTCAGGCTTGAAATCGCGGTCGGCGCCGGACTCCGGATTGTGCTTCTCGCTCTCGTAGCGCGGCCGCGAGGCGCGATGCGCGCCCTCGGCATAGACCGGCGCGCCGGTCGCGGCCTTGATGCGCGGGGTGTTGGGCGAATGGTCGTTATGGGTGTGGGTGACCACGATATGGGTCACCGTCTCGCCGCGCACCGCCTCCAACAGCGCCTGCGCGTGCGCGGCGTTGTCCGGGCCGGGATCGATGATCGCGACCTTGCCGCGCCCGACGATGTAGCTCACCGTGCCGGTGAAGGTGAACGGCGACGGGTTGGGACACAGCACGCGGCGCACGCCGGGCATGACCTCCTCGACCACACCGGGCTTGAGCGGAAAATCGCGATTGAAGGGAACGTCGTCGTTGTCGTCGGCCATGGTCGCTCGCTCGGTTCGAAGCGTCATTGCCGGACTTGATCCGGCAATCCATCCTTTTTCAAGAGAGATGGATGCCCGGGTCAAGCCCGGGCATGACGGCAACAGATGCTTCGTCTCGCTTCACGAAAACGCCTGAATGCCGGTGATGGCGCGGCCGAGGATCAGGGCGTGGACGTCGTGGGTGCCCTCGTAGGTGTTCACGGTCTCCAGGTTATGGACGTGACGCATCACGTGATACTCGATCTGGATGCCGTTGCCGCCGTGCATGTCGCGCGCCTGACGCGCGATATCCAGCGCCTTGCCGCAATTGTTGCGTTTCATGAGCGAGATCATCTCCGGCGCCATCTTGCCCTCGTCCATCAGGCGGCCGACGCGCAGGCAGCCTTGCAGGCCGAGCGCGATTTCCGTCTCCATGTCGGCGAGCTTCTTCTGGATCAGTTGGTTCGCCGCCAGCGGCCGGTTGAACTGCTTGCGGTCCAGCGTGTATTGCCGGGCGCGGTGCATGCAGTCCTCCGCCGCCCCCATCGCCCCCCAGGAGATGCCGTAGCGGGCACGGTTGAGGCAGCCGAACGGACCTTTCAGGCCCGAGACGTTGGGCAACAGCGCGCTCTCCGGCACCACCACGCCGTCCAGCACGATCTCGCCGGTGATCGAGGCGCGCAAGGACAGCTTGCCGCCGATCTTCGGCGCGGAGAGGCCCTTCATGCCCTTCTCCAGAATGAAGCCGCGGATCTGATTGTCATGCGCGGCCGACTTCGCCCACACCACGAACACGTCGGCGATCGGCGCGTTGGAGATCCACATCTTGGAGCCGGTCAGCCGATAGCCGTCGGCGACTTTTTCCGCGCGGGTCTTCATGCCGCCGGGATCGGAGCCGGCGTCCGGCTCGGTCAGGCCGAAGCAGCCGACCCATTCGCCGCTGGCGAGCTTGGGCAGGTATTTCTTGCGCTGATTGTCGTCGCCGTAGGCGTAGATCGGATGCATCACCAGCGAGGACTGCACCGAGTTCATCGAGCGATAGCCGGAATCCACCCGCTCGATCTCGCGCGCCACCAGACCGTAGGCGACGTAACTGGCGTTGGCGCAGCCGTATTCCTCCGGCAGCGTGATGCCGATCAACCCGAGTTCGCCCATCTCGTTGAAGATCTCACGGTCGGTTTTCTCCTCCAGATAGGCTTGCGAGACGCGCGGCAGCAGCTTGTCCTGCGCGTAGGCGCGCGCGGTGTCGCGGATCAGCCGCTCGTCCTCGGTCAGTTGCTCGTCGAGCAGGAACGGATCGTCCCATTTGAAGCTCGCCAGACCCGACTTGTCCTTGCCTTGCGGACGCACGCCCATGGGATTCCTTTCACATCGCAGCCGTCTCAGTGAGAAAGACCGAGTCTAAATCCTTGACCGTCAGCCTTCAAGGCGCTCGGTCGCGATGATCTCGATGCCGAAACCCGACAGGCCCTTGTAGTCGTGGGTCGACGACGTCAGATGGCGGATCGAGGTGACGCCGAGATCGCGCAGGATCTGCGCGCCGACGCCGACCTCGCGCCATTGCCGGTTGCGGTCGGCCTCGGCGGTGCGCGGCTGATCGATCGGCGCGACCGGCACGCCGGCGGCGCCGTCGCGCAGGTAAACCAGCACGCCGCGGCCGGCGTCCTTGAACTTCTCCAGCACCTCGCGCATCCGCGCCGGCCCTGAGAAGATGTCGCGCACGATGTTCGGCTTGTGAAAGCGGGTCAGCACGTTGTGGCCGTCGCCGATGCCGTTGTAGACGAAGGCGGCGTGGGCGATGCTGTCGAACGGCGAGCGATAGGCGAAGCCTTGCAGCGGCCCGATCGGGCTGTCGACATGAAAGGTCGAGACCCGCTCGATCAGTTTCTCGCGCGCCTGGCGATAGGCGATGATATCGGCGATGGTGACGTGCTTGAGGTTGTGCGCGGCGGCGAAGCGCACCACCTGTTCGCCCTTGGTCACGGTGCCGTCGTCGTTCATCAGTTCGCTGATGACGCCGACCGGCGGCAGCCCGGCGAGCTTGCACAGATCGACCGCGGCCTCGGTATGGCCGGAGCGCAGCAGCACGCCACCGTCGCGCGCGATCAGCGGAAAGATGTGGCCGGGCCGGGCGAAATCGCTGGCGCCGGCGTTGGGGTTGGCCAGCGCCCGGCAGCACGAGGCGCGCTCGTCGGCGGAGATGCCGGTGCCGCCGTCGGGCTTGTAGTCGATCGAGACGGTGAAGGCGGTGGTGTGGTTGGAGTCGTTCTGCGCCACCATCGGGTCGAGCCGCAGCCGCCGCGCCTCGTCGGTGGTCAGCGGCGCGCAGACGATGCCGGAGGTGTGGCGGATGATGAACGCCATTTTCTCGGCGGTGCAATGCGAGGCCGCGACGATCAGGTCGCCCTCGCCCTCGCGGTCGTCGTCATCGGTGACGACGACGATTTCGCCGGCGGCGAACGCCTGCAACACTTCGGGTATCGGATGGGCCATGCGGGATACTCTGACAAATGACCCCGTTCATATGGCGCAGCGCGAGAGGCAACGCAACTCTGGCACTGTCGTTGACCATCGTCATGCCCGGACTTGATCCGGGCATCCATCTTCTTCAAAATGATGGATTGCCGGGTCAAGCCCGGCAATGACGCCTCCGTTCAATAGCGCCGCCCTATCTCCTACGGCAGCACCTCGCCGCCCTCGGCGAGCCGCGCGTCGATTTCGGCGCGCTTGGCGCCGAGCAGGCCGTTATCGGCGGCCTCGATGGCGTGAAACAGTTCCTGCGCGTCGGAGAAGCGCGGCACGGCGACATAATCAGCGCCGGCGGCATACTGATCGGCGACGGTGGCGAGCACGTCGGCGGTCGAGATGATCCTGGCCTTGGGGTTCAGCGCGCGGACGTGGCGGACCAGCCTGGCGTTGTCGGTGCCCTTGAGCAGCGCGTCCGGCACGCTGAGGATGACGACGCCGGCACGGCCGACGCCGGCGTGAACCAGCGTTTCGACATTGCTGACGTCGCCATAGATCACATGCACCCCGCGCGCGGTGAGATTGCGGAACACGTTCGGGTTGAAATCGACCACGGTGATCTGGTCGAGCATCGAGGAGTCCTGCCGCTCCATCTCGCCGAGCAGCGCGCTGGCGGCGCGGTAGAAGCCGAGGATGACGATGCGCCGCGCCGCGCCCGACCCCTCGCCGGCCTCGGTCGCGGCCAGCTCAGTGGCGTCGAGGTCGCGCAGGCCGAGCCGCTTCAGCGGCGCGATGGCGGCGCGCACGATGCGGTCGCTGCGCCCGATCAGGAATGTCGAGATCACCGCCAGCAGCACGAAGGCGAACGAGGCGGCGTTGGCCGTCTGGGTCGAGACATGCTTGGCGAGCACCCCGGTCTGGATCACCACCAGCGAGAACTCGCTGATCTGCGCCAGGTTGACCGCCGGCAGCAGGCTGGTGCGCAGACCCTGCCGCATCAGGTAGAGCGGCACGAAGGTGGTGACGAGGCGGCTGACAAACGCGAACGCCGCGATCGCCAGCGCCAGTCCGATCACCGAGCGGTCGGGCACCGGAATGGTCATGCCGAGCGTCACGAAGAACAGCGTGATGAAGAAGTCCCGCAGCGTCGTGACCTTGGCGGTGACATCGAGCGCATAGGGAAAAGTCGAGAGCGAGACGCCCGCCACCAGCGAGCCCATCTCGCGCGACAGATGCAGCAGTTCGGCGATCTGGCCGATCAGGAAGCACCACGCCAGCGCGCCGAGCAGCACCAGTTCGGGCCGCCGCGCGATCTGGTGAAACAGTTTTGGCAGCACGTAGCGGCTGATGCCCCACGCCGTCGCCACCAGCGCACCGACACGAATCACCGACAGCAGCACGACGCCCGGCTGAAGATTGTCGAGGCTGGGCTCGATCGCCAGGAACAGGATCGCGAAAATGTCCTGCACCACCAGCACGCCGAGCGTGATGCGGCCCGGCAGCGTATCCAGTTCGCGCCGCTCGTAGAGCACCTTGACAATGATGACCGTGCTCGACAACGCGCAGGCGACCGCGAGATAGAGCGCGTCGAACCGCCCGGCGCCGAGCCCGAGCCCCGCCGCCATGAACACCACGACGCCGATGAGGCAACCGCCGAGCAACTGCCCGCCCGCCGCGATCAGGATGACGCGGCCGGCGCGGACGATCTTCTTCAGGTCGATCTCCAGCCCGATCATGAACAGCATGAAGATCAGGCCGAGTTCGGAAATGATGGCGATCGATTGATCCGACTTGACCAGGCCCGCGCCGTGGGGGCCGATCAGGAAACCGCCGACCAGATAGGCCAGAATCAGCGGCTGGCGCGCGAGATGGGCCAGAACCCCCAACACCCAGGCGAACAGAATGCTGAGCGCGATGTCGCTGATGAGATCGTGCATGCTTTAGACCCGCCGGCCGATTGCCGCCCGCGCGCCGGCAAAAATCGATTCACGCACCGCAATCATCGCCGGAAATTTGACCGCGAGGCCAAAAAGATGTGTATCGGCGGCTGAGATCGCGACGAAGCGCCGGAACCGCAAGGACATCGAAATTCGGGGCATCGATGGCGAGAAAGCTGGTCGGAGTGGCAGGATTTGAACCTGCGACCCCTGCGTCCCGAACGCAGTGCTCTACCGGGCTGAGCCACACTCCGACGATGGGGCGGCTTATAGCCTCCGCTTTCGGCCACCGCAAGACAGCGAATGGAAGATCGGAACCGAATGGCCGTCGAACTGACCACAAAAATCATCCCGGCGAGCGAAATCGCGGCCGCGGAGGCCGCACGCTGCCTTGCCGACGGCGGCCTGGTGGCGTTTCCCACCGAAACGGTCTACGGCCTCGGCGCCGACGCCACCCATGCCGAGGCGATCGCCCGGCTGTACCGGGCCAAGGGCCGGCCGTCGTTCAACCCGCTGATCGCCCATGTCGCCGATCTCGCCGGCGCCGAACGAATCGCCCGCTTCGACGCCACCGCGCGCAAGCTGGCGGAAGCGTTCTGGCCCGGTCCGCTGACCCTGGTGCTGCCGAAGACCCCTCGTTGCCCCGTCGCCGACCTCGCGACCGCCGGGCTCGACACCGTCGCGGTGCGCATGCCTGCCCATCCCGTGGCGCGGGATATTTTGCGCGCGCTCGGCCGCCCGATCGTCGCACCCTCCGCCAACCGCTCCGGTCACGTCTCCCCGACCACCGCCGCCCATGTGGCGAGCGACCTCGACGGCCGCATCGACCTGATCGTGGACGGCGGGGCGGTTTCGGTCGGCGTCGAATCCACCATCGTCGGCTGTTTTGACCGGCCGATGCTGCTGCGGCCGGGCGGGCTGCCGCGCGCCGCCATCGAACAGGTGCTGGGTCACCCGCTGCGTCGGCCGCCCCCGCGACCCGACGCGGCAGGCCAGCCGATGGCTCCCGGCATGCTGGCCTCGCATTACGCGCCGCGCACCCTGGTCCGGCTCGACGCGGCCCGGATCGAACCCGGCGAGGCGCTGCTGGCGTTCGGGGCCGTCGCTATCCCCGGACACGATGTCGCCGCAACAATCCTCAACCTCTCGGAACGCGGCGATCTCACCGAGGCCGCCGCCAACCTGTTCGGCCATCTGCGCGCGCTCGATGAGGCCCGCGCCCGCGCCATCGCGGTGATGCCCGTCCCCGAACACGATCTCGGCGAAGCCATCAACGACCGGCTGCGCCGCGCCGCCGTGCCGGCCGATCCAATTCACAAGTAACAAGTCACAAGTTACACGAGGCGCACCATGACCATCGCTCCATCGCCGCTTGCGCCTGAACTGATCGCGCGGTTCAAGACGATTGTCGGCGACAATTACGGCGTCACCGATCAGAACGAGATCGCGCCTTACGTCACCGAGGAGCGCAATCTCTACCAAGGGCACTCGCCGCTGGTGCTGCGGCCCGACACCACCGCCGAAGTCGCGGCGATCTGCAAGCTGGCGACCGAGACGCGCACGGCGCTGGTGCCGCAAGGCGGCAACACCGGCCTGGTCGGCGGCCAGACGCCGCATCATGGCGAGGTGGTGCTGTCGCTGCGCCGGCTCGACAAGATCCGCGACGTCGATACGCAATCCAACACCATGACCGTTGAAGCCGGCTGCGTGCTGCAAAACTTGCAGCGCCGGGCCGATGAAGCGGACCGGCTGTTTCCGCTGTCGCTCGGCGCGGAAGGAAGCTGCACCATCGGCGGCAACCTCTCCACCAATGCCGGCGGCACCGGCGCGCTGGCCTACGGCGTGGCGCGCGCAATGGCGCTCGGCCTTGAAGTGGTGCTCGCCGACGGCCGCGTGCTCGACACCTTGTCGAAGCTGAAAAAGGACAACACCGGTTACAACCTGCATAACCTGTTCATCGGCGCCGAAGGCACGCTCGGCGTCATCACCGCCGCAAGCTTAAAGCTGTTTCCCAAGCCGCGCAGCGTCGACGCCGCGTTTATCGGATTGGCCTCGCCGGCGCAGGCGCTGAAATTGCTGGCGATCGCGCAAGGCGAGGCGGCGGACAATCTCACCAGTTTCGAGCTGATGGCGGAAATCTGCATCGATTTCACCGTCAGGCACGGTCCCTCGATTCGCGATCCGCTGACCTCGCGTCATCCGTGGTACGTGCTGATGGAAATCTCCTCCGCGCGCAACGACGCGCGCGCCACGCTCGAATCCATTCTGACGCGCGCGTTCGAGGGCGGCGTCATCGACGACGCCGCGATCGCCGACACGCTGGCGCAACGCGCCGCGTTCTGGACCCTGCGCGAGGTGATTTCACCGGCGCAAAAGCCCGAGGGCGGCTCGATCAAGCACGACGTCTCCGTGCCGGTCGCCGCCGTGCCGGCCTTCATCGCGGAAGCCAACGCCGCCGTGGTGAAGCTGTTGCCCGGTTGCCGGCCGGTGCCGTTCGGCCATCTCGGCGACGGCAATATTCACTACAATGTCAGCCAGCCGGTCGGCGGCGACAAGGAAGCGTTCCTCGCGCGCTGGCACGACGTCAACGCCGTGGTGTTCGAGATCGTGCTGCGGATGGGCGGCTCGATCTCGGCCGAGCACGGCATCGGCGTGATGAAACGCGACGAACTGCCGGAAGTGAAGGACAAGGTCGCGATCGAGGTGATGCGCGGCATCAAGGCGCTGCTCGATCCGCTCAACATCATGAATCCGGGCAAGGTGTTGTGACGCGGCTATCGCCGTAGCAGTTGCCGCACGCGTCAAAACAACGACTTCTGCCCGTCGTCATCCGGTTTGCGCGGCGCGGACTTCGCTTTCGGTGTGGCCGCCTCGTCGGCGATCTGCTGCTCGGACAACGGCTGGATCAGCCACGCGTCGTCGTTGCCGACGCTGTTGACATCGCGCGAGACGCGATGCCACGCAAATGCATCGTCGTCAGGCGCAGCCATCAGCGGCGCGACGTCATTGGCGTTGACCGAGGCGCAATCCAGCCAGCGCGCGAAGTCTCCCGGCGGGATCGTCACCGGCACGCGATGATGCAGCATCGCGAGACCACCCTTGGCGGCGGCGGTGACGATCGCGACCGTGTCGACCTCCTCGCCATTCGGCCCGCTCCAGGTCTCCGCGATGCCGGCGAAGCCGATCGGGCCACCGACGCGAGGATAGATGAAATACGGATGTTTCTGGCCGCCTTCGGTACGCCATTCGTAATAACCGTCAGCGGCAAGCAGGCAACGCCGCCGCCGGATGGCGTTGCGAAACGCCGGCTTGTCGCGCACCGTCTCGGCGCGCGCATTGATTAGCAGCGGAAAGCCGCGCGGGTCCTTGACCCAGCTCGGGATGAATCCCCAGCGCATCAGGCGGAAGTGACGCGTGCTACTCTCCACCAGCACCACGCCGACCGGCTGGGTCGGCGCGATGTTGTGGCGGGCCGGAAAGTTCGGCTGCTCACGAAAGTCGAACGCCGCGCGAATCGCCGCCGGCGGCGAGGTGATGACGAAACGACCGCACATGATTTCCCGCCTGCCCCACGCAAAATATCTCAACATCTTTTAACCCGGCGCGCTAAAACTGCGGTCGATGATCTCCGCCACCCGACACAGCCATCCACAACCGCCGCCGGGCGGCCGCCCGCAACTCGCGGTCAGCGCGGTGATTTTTCGCGACGACCGGTTCCTGGTGGCGCGCCGCGCCAACGCGCCGGGGCGCGGGCTCTATTCGGTTCCCGGCGGCCGCGTCGAGCATGGCGAGACGCTGCATCAGGCGGTTGAGCGCGAGGTATGCGAGGAAACCGCGCTCGCCATCGACATCGTCGGCTTCGCCGGCTGGCGCGAGGTGCTGCCCGACCCCTTCGCCGGGCGCGCGGGTCATTATGTGGTGATTTCCTTCGCCGCGCGCTGGCGCGCCGGCGAGGTGACGCTCAACGGGGAACTCGACGATTTCCGCTGGA
Organism: Xanthobacteraceae bacterium; assembly: GCA_023954195.1. Taxonomy (GTDB): domain Bacteria; phylum Pseudomonadota; class Alphaproteobacteria; order Rhizobiales; family Xanthobacteraceae; genus 62-47. Next base: position 573,158 of record JAMLIK010000002.1, on the reverse strand, counting down.
TCGCGCCAGGGGGGCTCCGCGCGTTGCGAACCACCCAGGGACTGGCCGGGATCGTCGACGCCGCCCGGCGGCTGATCGCGCCATAACATCCGCCGCGCCGCGGCTTGCGCCGGCAAGCTCGACGAGGCATATCAGCCGAAATCCGGACCCGACGATGCGGAAACGACTTTTAGCGGCAACCTTGCTTCTGGCGGCATGTAGCGCGCCCTTTCAAGCCGCCCCCGCGCGGGCGCAAGACGCCGCCGCGCCGTTCGACGGCGACCTGCAACGACTCGCCGAACTGCTCGGGACGCTGCACTATCTGCGCGGCCTCTGCGGCGCCAACGAAGGCGCGAAGTGGCGCAACGAGATGCAGGCGCTGATTGATGCCGAGACCCCCTCCGGCGAACGCCGCGCGCGACTGATCGCCAGCTTCAACCGCGGCTACAACGGCTTTCAGCAGACCTACCGGACCTGCACGCCGGCGGCCCACATCGCCATCAAGCGGGCCATCGACGAGGGCGCGAAAATCTCCCGCGACCTCACCGCCCGCTACGCCAATTGACCCGCGCCGCGATCCGGTTCCACCGCGACCGGAGCGAGATACATTGATGTCGAGGCGCCATTGCGAGCGCTCGGATCAACGCTTCGCATTGTCCGAGCGCTCGCAATGACGGAGCCGTCGAGCCTGAACTCACCAGGTTCGGGCGTTGCGGCGGGGACGCAGTCGGGAACAATCGCGCGGATTTGGATCGCGCCGTTAACCTTTCCTAAAGATGCGGCTCGCCGACGCGCCGGAGCATGTTAAACCTTGCACCTGTTCGCGGCGTTCCGACGGATCGCCCTCGCCGTCGGAAATTGCATGAGCCAGTCCTTGTCCTCCTTCGCCGCCAGCCACTTGATGCCCGACCAGGAACAGAAGCAGGCGGCGCTGGGTTATCTCAACGAGGCATGGGCGGAGGCGCTGCACGACGGCATCGACGGCGATTGCCTGGCGCAAGCCAGCCTGTTCACCGCCTTCGCCGAACTGGTGTCCACCTATGGCGAGGACGCCGTGGCGAAGTTCGTCGAAGGTCTGCCGAACCGGATCCGCAACGGCGAATTCTCGCTGATGCTGGCGAGACAGTAAGCCGCCTCCCGTCGCCGGCTCCTTTCAGACATCGCAGCGTCACGCGACGGCCGCCATGCACGCGCCGGCCTTGTCGTTTCGCCGCGGTCGGCTTAGGTTCGACATCTGTTCCGGCACGGCCGGACATCATTCCCCGAGCCTTCGACCATGTACGCAGCATTCCTTTCCGACCGAGGCGTCATCAAGCTCAGCGGCGAGGATGCGCGAACCTTCCTCAACGGGCTCGTCACCACCGACGCCACCCGGCTGCAACCGGGCGCGGGACGGTTCGGCGCGTTGCTGACCCCGCAAGGCAAGATCGTCGCCGACTTCCTGGTCACCGAAGCCCCCGCAAGCGATGGCGGCAGCCTGCTGCTCGACTGCCCGAGCGCGCTGGCCGCCCCGCTCGCCACCAAGCTCGGCTTCTACAAGCTGCGCGCCAAGGTGAGCGTGGAGAACCTGTCGGACTCGGTCAGCGTGCTCGCGCTGTGGGGCGGCGAACCGGCCTCCACGCCCGGCCTCGCCTTCCGGGATCCGCGCGCCGAGGGACTGGGATGGCGCATCCTGAGCCCATCGCACGCCGCCGCGAGCGTCGCCGCCGCCGCCGGGGCGGAGATGACGACCGAGGCCGCCTATGAGGCGCACCGCATCGCCTGCGGCGTGCCGCGCGGCGGCATTGATTTCCACTACGGCGACGCCTTTCCGCATGAGACCAACATGGACCGCCTCAACGGCGTCGATTTCGACAAGGGTTGCTATATCGGCCAGGAGGTGGTGTCGCGGATGCAGCATCGCGGCACCGCGCGCACCCGCACCGTGCGCGTCGCCTTCGACGGCGCGGCGCCGCAAGCCGGCGCGCCGATCCTCGCCGGCGACAGACAGGTCGGCGCCGTGGGATCGTCCGCGCAGGGCTACGGCCTCGCGACGGTGCGCATCGACAAGGTGTCCGACGCGCTCGACGCCGGCACGCGGCTGACCGCCGGCAACGTCACGGTCCGCCTCGCCGATCCGGACGCCGTGCGCGGCCTGCAAAAGAAGACCGTCGCATGAGCCGCGCCGTCACCCATGCCGACGGTCTCGTCCGCTGCCCATGGCCCGGCGAGGATCCGCTGTACGTCGCCTATCACGACACCGAATGGGGCGTGCCGGAATACGACGACCGCGCGCTCTACGAGAAGCTGATCCTCGACGGTTTCCAGGCAGGGCTGTCGTGGATCACCATCCTGCGCAAGCGCGACAATTTCCGCCGCGCCTTCGACGACTTCGAGCCGGCGCGGATCGCGCGCTACGACGAGGCGAAAATCCACGCGCTGATGCAGGACGCCGGCATCGTGCGCAATCGCGCCAAGATCGTGGGCACGGTGAAAAGCGCGCAAGCCTATCTTACGATCATGGAGCAAGGTCCCGGCTTCTCGAAACTGCTGTGGGACTACGTTGACGGCAAGCCCAAGGTCAACGCCTTCAAGACCACCGCCACCGTGCCGGCCTCGACGCCGCTGTCGGTGAAGATCTCGAAGGACCTCGTCTCGCGCGGCTTCAAGTTCGTCGGCCCGACCATCGTCTACGCCTTCATGCAGGCGACCGGCATGGTCAACGATCATCTGGTGAGTTGCCATTGCCACGCGGTCTGCGGCGGCAGGCCGCGCGCCCGCCGCCTCGCGGCGCCATGACGCAATCCAAGGTACGTGCCGCGAAGGCCGACACCCGTGTCTGGCAACGCATGCTGTCGGGGCGGCGGCTCGACCTGGTCGACCCCTCGCCGCTTGATATCGAGATCGCCGACATCGCCCACGGCCTCGCCCGCGTCGCCCGCTGGAACGGCCAGACCGGGGGAACGCACATCTTCTCGGTGGCGCAGCATACGCTGCTGGTCGAGGCCGTGCTGCGCCAGGCACTGCCGCGCGCCGGCCAGTCGCTACGGCTGGCGGCCTTGCTGCACGACGCGCCGGAATATGTCATCGGCGACATGATCTCGCCGTTCAAGGCGGTGATCGGCGGCTCCTACAAGACCGTCGAGAAGCGCCTGCTCGGCGCGATTCATGTCCGCTTCGGTCTGCCGGCCGTGCTGCCCGAGGACTTCACGCAGGCGATCAAGGCCGCCGATCGCGGCGCCGCCTATCTCGAAGCGACGCGGCTCGCAGGCTTTTCCGAAAGCGAGGCGAAGCGGCTGTTCGGCCGCGACCCGGCGCTGCCCGCCGCCACCGAACAGGATTATTTGACGCCATGGTCGGCCGGCAAGGCCGGCAAGCGGTTTCTGACGCGGTTCGAGACGTTGCACGTCTAACCCGGTCCCGCCGCTTTCGCCGCTGGAACGCGGCGACTATAATTCGGGCGAACGACAGGGAAATTCAGCATGATTCACGTGTGTTCGCTCGCCGCGCTGGCCTCCACCGTGCAAGCGACCGGCGCCAGCCACATCCTCACCGTGATGGGCGACATCAGCCGCGTGCGGCGGCCCGTCTCGGTGCGGGAGGCCCACCACCTGATGATCTCGATGGACGACATCAACGAACCCGCCGACGGCTTCGTCGCGCCGTCGCAGGATCACGTCGACCGCGTGCTGGCCTTCGTGCGCGGCTGGGACCGGCGGGCGCCGCTGGTGGTGCATTGCTATGCCGGCATCAGCCGCTCGACCGCCAGCGCCTTCGCCACCGTCTGCGCGCTGAATCCGCATCGCGACGAGGTGAGTATCGCGCGGCAAATCCGGGAGGCGTCGCCCAGCGCCCACCCCAATCGTCTCATCGTCTCGCTGGCCGACCGCGCGCTCGGCCGTGACGGCCGCATGCTGCGCGCGCTCGACGCGATCGGGCCGGGCGATCTGTCGATCGAGGGCCGTCCGTTCAGGATCGATCTGGAATAAAGGGCGAGAATCAGTCGGTCGAGCGGCGCAGTTCCGACACCGAGCCGGTGTTTACCGGATCGATGTTATGGCGCTCGACCCTCGGCGTTTCCACGCGCGTCGCCACTTCCGCCGGCGCGGCGTCCGCCGACCTGACGTGGCGCGGATGCAGCGAGCGCGGCCCCCTGCCGGAGACGGCCCGCGCCATCAGAATGTGCCCGGCGCCCTTGTGCTGGAAATCGCAATAAGCGAAGCCCATCCCCGACACCGCGCCGCGGAAGCTGCGCTCGTCGCGCTTGTCGAGGTTGAAGCACGGCGAGAACGGCAATCCCTTCAGCGAGGCGCACACCGACTCGCCGCGTGTCTGCACGGTATTGACCGGAAGCCGCATATAGCGCGTCGGGCCGGAGCCGCTGAACTGAATCGAGCCCGAGGCCGAACCGTCGTCGAAGATCCGTCCGGCGCCGCGCGTGCCGTCGAAACAGGTGAAGGAGAAGATCTTGCCGATGACGAACTTGCGCGCCTCGGTGGCGTTCATTTCGCCGGCGACGGCGGGCGCGATCAACGCGCCGATGGTCAAGGCACCCAACACAAAACGCGCGAACATGCTGAACTCCACACAACCGAGCGCGGACAAAGGAGGCGATCGCCTCACCTTTACCCGCTGCTTACCATACCAATCATGGCGAGAATGGATCAGCTTGGTTGGTAAAGTCTGAACGCGGCTCAGGAAATCTTCACCACGATGCGACCCCGCACCTGCCCGCCAAGAATTTTCGGCCCCGCCGCGATCACCTCGTCAAGGCTGATTTCATGAGTGATTTCAGCAAGTTTCGAAGGATCGAGATCGCTCGCCAACCGGTTCCATGCCGCTTCGCGAAGCGCCAGCGGGCACATCACCGAATCGATGCCGAGAAGACACACCCCGCGTAAAATGAACGGCGCGACCGACGACGGCAGGTCCATGCCGCCGGCCAGGCCGCAGGCGGCGATGGCGCCGCGATACTTCGTCATCGCCAGCAAATTGGCGAGCGTGGTCGAGCCGACGCTGTCGATGCCGCCGGCCCAGCGTTCCTTGGCGAGCGGCTTGGCGGGGCCGGAAAGTTCGTTGCGGTCGATGATCTCGGCGGCGCCGAGCTTGCGCAAGTAATCGCCTTCCGCCGCGCGGCCGGTCGAGGCAATGACGTGATAGCCGAGCTTCGACAGCACCGCGACGGCCACCGAGCCGACGCCGCCGGCCGCGCCGGTCACCACCACGGGGCCGTCCTGCGGCGTCAAACCGTGCTTCTCCAGCGCCAGCACCGCCAGCATCGCGGTATAGCCGGCGGTGCCGATCGCCATGGCGTCGCGCGCCGAGATGCCGTCCGGCAGCCGCACCAGCCAGTCGCCCTTGACGCGCGCTTTTTCGGCGTAAGCGCCGAGATGGGTCTCGCCCATGCCCCAGCCGTTGCAGACCACCTTGTCGCCGGCCCTCCACTTCGGGTGCGAGGACTGCTCGACGGTGCCGGCGAAATCGATTCCGGCGATCATCGGAAAGCGCCGCACCACCGGCGACTTGCCGGTGAGCGCCAGCCCGTCCTTATAGTTCAGGGTGGACCACTCGACGCGGACGGTGACGTCGCCATCCATCAGCTCCGCCTCGTCGAACTGGGTCAGCGCCGCCGTGGTGCCCTTCTCCGCCTTGTCGATCCGTACCGCCTTGAATGTGCCCACGTCAGATATCCCGTCACCGCTGCAAAAAAGGAATGTCGAGCGAACGGTCGCCGCCGTGCCGCCAACGCGGCGAACTTATCCAATGCGGCGAGGCCCGGCAACCTTCCAGAGCCGCCGCTCAGTTCTTGACCAGGGCCAGTTTCGCTGAAATCTCGGCGGTCGATGCCGACGAGCCCCAGCTCGGCGCCTCGCTGCCGTCACCCCATGCGCGCGGGCGATAGAAGGTATGCACGCCGGTGCGATACATCTTGCGCATCTCACGCACCCACGACGGATGCACCCAATAGGCGTGGTAATGCGTCGACTTCGCCACTTCCGGCAGCCAGAGCTGGCCATCGAGGGTAGCCTTGGCGATTTTCCTGGCGCGGTCCCACATGTCGGGCTCGCGCACCACGTCGGGAATGCCGTCGCAGGCGAAGGTGAACTGACAGGCCAGGTGCCGGTTGGCGTTCTGATAGACCACGCCGCACACCGTGGTCGGATAGAAGCCGGAGAACACGCGGTTCATCACCACTTGCGCCACCGCGATCTGGCCGCGCACCGCCTCGCCCCGCGCCTCGAAATAGACCGCCTCGGCAAGGCACTTCTCCTGTTTGGCGCGCGCCTTGCCTTCGAGGCCGAGCCGTTCCGCCGGCGTCTCGAGATGAGCCGCGGGACGAGCCTTGTGATCGGCGTTGACCTCGCCCTTGCCGGCCACATTTTCGCCGGCGCTCAAGGCCGCCGCAGGGCCGCCCGGCGCCGTGGCCTTGAGATCGGAATCGGGCACGGCGGGGCTCAGAATCATCGGCGCCTCGCCGGGCTGCCAGCTTCGCAACGTCTCGCCGCTGGAGCCGAGGGAGTCGCTGCCGAAATAAAGGCTCGCCGTCTTGACCGTGAACGGATCGGGCGACGGCGTCAACGTCGACGGATGATCGAAGCCAGACGCCGCGGCCTTGTCCTCGAACGGACCGACATCCACCGGCGCGGCCGCGTCATATTGCGCGAGCGGCGGCGCGTTGAGCGCCTCGGCGAGTTCGGGATCGAGCGCGCGTTGCGGCGTGGCGGCGGTCTTCTCCGGCGCGACGAAACGCGCGGCCGGCTCGCGCGGCGGCGCGCCCTCCGGCGTCTCGGCCGGCGGCGCGGCCACGTGCAGCCGATCGCCCTTCATGCTGCGATCGACGCGGGGAAAGTCGGACGCCTCATAGCGGCGTGGCGGCGCCAGCAGCGGATTGCGCGTGATCGCGCCGACGAGATTGTTGCCCTGGCTTTCAAAGCTCGCCAGCAAGGCGGCGGCGCTGCGCGGCAACGACGTGCCGATCGGGCGGACGAAGTTGAAGGTCGCGACCTGAATGGTCTCGACGGTCGGCGAGAACACCCGCTGCTGCCAGCGTTCGGCGACGCCCGGCTGGCGCGCCAGCAGTGAGGCAATGTCCTGATATCCGGCTTCCGTCGGCAACAATGCGAAGACGCAAAGACCGAGGCCGAAGGACGCAAACCGTGCGCCCCTCGGCCCGTTACGCATGACAAACATCGATACGCTCACGCAACGCCACACATACGCACACACCAGATCGAGGCGCATCTTCGATGCAATTCGATCCTTGCCGTTAGTAGCCCATTAAAGTTGCGGGGGAGTTAATCGGCGATGCGCGCGAGACACAGGCAAGCCGGTTGTCATTGGCGCGCAAGGCTTTCTCGAAACACCCTGAATCGCGCGTCACGAAAGCAGGTAAACGTCCGGTCAACGCCGGTGGTTAAGAAATGCTAACGGATGATTGTCCGAGAAGCGCTCAACCGTCATCGCGAAACGAAGCGTCGTCGTCCGCGAAGGCGGACGATCCAGTAGTCCGCGCGCGTTCGTGGGAAACTTGATCCAGCACGGAATACTGGATGCTCCGCCTGCGCGGAGCATGACGGTTTTCGTGTTGCAGATGACGGCGAACATTTCCATCCAGGCAAATCATGCGCCAACGACGGCGCGATAGGCGACAACAAAAATGCCCGGAGCAGGCTCCGGGCATTTCGCATCGTTCAGAAAGGCCGGTGTCTCACGCCTGGCTGGCGATCTCCTTGCCGAGCGCCGCCTGCGCCGCCGCGAGGCGGGCGATCGGCACGCGATAGGGCGAACACGACACGTAGTTCAACCCGATGCGGTGACAGAAATTCACCGACGCCGGATCGCCGCCATGCTCGCCGCAGATCCCCATCTTGAGATCGCGCCGCGTGGCGCGGCCGCGCTCCACCGCGATCTTCACCAGTTCGCCGACGCCCTCGCGATCGACCGAGACGAACGGATCGATTTCGAGAATGCCGCGCTGGGTATAGGCGCCGAGGAAGCTCGCGGCGTCGTCGCGGCTGATGCCGAAAGTAGTCTGCGTCAGGTCGTTGGTGCCGAACGAGAAGAACTCGGCGGCCTGCGCGATCTCGCCGGCCTTGAGGCAGGCGCGCGGCAGTTCGATCATGGTGCCGACCTGATACTTCAACGCGACGCCGGTCTCGCGCGTCACCGCCTGCGCGACGGCGTCGATGCGCGCCTTGACCAGATCGAACTCGGCCTTGGTCGCGATCAGCGGCACCATCACTTCGGGAGTGACCGCCTTGCCGGTGCGCCGGCCCGCCTCCAGCGCCGCCTCGAAGATGGCGCGCGCCTGCATCTCGGCGATTTCCGGATAGGCGATGGCGAGACGGCAGCCGCGGAAGCCGAGCATCGGGTTGAACTCGGCCAGCTCGCGGGCGCGATCCGCCAGGCGGCGGGGATCGGCGTTCATCGCCCGCGCCACTTCCTCGATCTCGGCTTGCGTGTGCGGCAGGAATTCGTGCAACGGCGGATCGAGCAGCCGGATCGTCACCGGCCGGTCCTGCATGATCTCGAACAGCTCGACGAAGTCGGCGCGCTGCATCGGCAACAGCTTCGACAGCGCGGCGCGGCGCGACTGCTCGTCCTCGGCGAGGATCATCTCGCGCACGGTGCGGATGCGGGTTTCCTCGAAGAACATGTGCTCGGTGCGGCACAGGCCGATGCCTTCGGCGCCGAAGCGGATCGCGGTGCGCGCATCCGGCGGCGTGTCGGCGTTGACGCGCACGCCGAGCTTGCGGACCTGATCGGCCCAGCTCATCAGCGTGCCGAACTCGCCGGACAGCTCCGGCTCGATCATCGGCATCCGACCCGCCAGCACCTGCCCGACCGAACCGTCGATGGTGATGATGTCGCCGGCGTTGAACACGCGGTCGCCGACCGACATGGTGCCGCGGCCGTAGTCGACCCGGATCATGCCGCAGCCGGAGACGCAGGGCTTGCCCATGCCGCGCGCCACCACCGCGGCGTGCGAGGTCATGCCGCCGCGCGTGGTGAGAATGCCTTCGGCGGCGTGCATGCCGTGAATGTCTTCGGGGCTGGTCTCGATGCGGACCAGGATGACCTTATGGCCCTCGGCCTGCAACTTGGCGGCCTCGTCCGACGAGAACACGATTTCGCCCGAGGCCGCGCCCGGCGAGGCCGGCAGGCCGGTGGCGATCACGTCGCGCTTGGCGCCGGGATCGATGGTCGGGTGCAGCAATTGGTCGAGCGAGGCGGGATCGATCCGCGACACTGCGTCCTCGCGCGAGATCAGTCCCTCGTCGGCCAGTTCGACCGCGATGCGCAGCGCCGCCTTGGCGGTGCGCTTGCCGTTGCGGGTTTGCAGCATCCACAGCTTCCCCGCCTCGACGGTGAACTCCATGTCCTGCATGTCGCGGTAGTGTTTTTCCAGCAACGTATAGATGCGCTTCAGTTCCCTGAACGCGGCCGGCATCGCGCTTTCCATCGACGGCTTGTCGGAGCCGGATTCGATGCGCGCCTCCTCGGTGATGTCTTGCGGCGTGCGGATGCCGGCGACGACATCCTCGCCCTGCGCGTTGATCAGGAACTCGCCGTAGAGCTTGCCCTCGCCGGTGGAGGGATTGCGGGTGAAGGCGACGCCGGTGGCCGAGGTCTCGCCCATGTTGCCGAACACCATGGCCTGCACGTTGACCGCGGTGCCCCACGACTCCGGAATGTCGTGCAGCTTGCGATAGGTTACCGCGCGCGCGTTCATCCACGAGGAAAACACCGCGCCGATCGCGCCCCACAATTGCGCGTGCGGATCCTGCGGGAACGCCTCGCCGGTTTCCTCGGCGACCGCCTGCTTGTACTGGCCGACCAGTTCCACCCACTCGTCGCCGGTGACGTCGGTGTCGAGGGTGTAGCCCCTGGCGTCCTTGAAGCTGTCGAGGATTTCCTCGAAGTGATGATGCTCGAAGCCCAGCACCACGTCCGAATACATGGTGATGAATCGGCGATAGCTATCATAGGCGAAGCGCCGGTCGCCCGACAGCGCGGCGAGCGATTCCACCGTCTCGTCGTTGAGGCCGAGGTTGAGCACGGTGTCCATCATGCCCGGCATCGAGGCGCGCGCGCCGGAGCGCACCGACACCAGCAGCGGATTCCTGGTGTCGCCGAAACCCTTGCCGGTCAGCCGGCCGATATAGGCCAGCGCCTGATCGACCTGCGCCTTCAGTTCCTTCGGATAGGTTTTGCCGTGCGCGTAGAAGTAGGTGCAGACCGAGGTCGGGATGGTGAAACCGGGAGGCACCGGCAGGCCGAGATTGGCCATCTCCGCCAGGTTGGCGCCCTTGCCGCCGAGCAGGTCGCGCAGGCCGGAGCGGCCTTCCGCCTTGCCGTCGCCGAACGTGTAGACCCACTTGCCGGCCTTCGGCGCGGCGGCAGCCTTGGCAACGGTCTTGAGCGAAGTCCTGGCAGGCTTCGCGGCGACGGCTTTGCGGGCCGCCGGTTTTGGCGCGGCCTTGGCTTTGGCGGCGGGCTTGGCCGCGACCTTGGCGCGCGACGCGACCGCCGGCTTCGACCTGGATTTGGCTTTCGAGGCGGATGAGGGTTTGGGCTTCTTCGATGCGGATTTGCGGGACTTGGATGCAGCTTTGGCCATGGCTTCCAAACGTCATGTAAGAGGGGAAATATTGCCCGCCTTACACCACGTTTTGCCGCACCCGCGCAAGCCGCGAGGCCGGTGACGGCCGAGGCGCACCGTCGCCAACCGGCGGCTCCATGCCCGACCTCGTGGCCGCGACGGCCCGCCGCTACAGGTGGAACATCCTCAGAACGCCGAGCCCCGCCAACCCCACGAAAATCAAGTAAATCGCCACGATGAAGTTCAACAAGCGCGGCATCAGCAGAATCAAGATGCCGGCGACCAACGCGACGATGGCTGGCAAATGGGCGGCGGTGATGGTCATGGCTGCTGGCTCCCGACGGTTTTGAAGCCGCCTTCACGAATCATATCGGTTTTTATCATCGCCGTGAGCGCCGCGACAGCGGCGCGACGATCCGAAAAGCTTCATCGAATGACCGCTCCCGCGCCGTATTTGCCGCGGAACGCGAATGGCCTCCCGGCATTGACCGCACTCACGCGCCGCCCCGCGGCGGCGCTTTTTGGAAAATGTAGTGAGGAGGATTTCATGCGCAACGCCTTCATCGTCGTCACCGCGCTGACAGCATCCGTCGGCGCCGCGACCCTCAGCGCGCCGTCCGCCGCGCAAGCGCAAGGTGCGATCATCGTCGAGGACAGCGGCACCGTCGGCGGTCCCTATATCGGCATCCCGCGCGAGCAGGTGTCGCGGTTCCGCGAATACGTCGTGCAGGAGCGCATCCCGTCCTATATGGTCGATGTGCCGGTCGAGGTCGGGTCGGTGCTGCCGGAGATCGGCGTCACCTATTACGACGTGCCGCAACGATACGGCGCGACGCCGTACCGTTTCACCATCATCAACGAGCAGCCGGTGCTGGTCAATCCACGCACGCGGCGGATCATGCAAGTAGTGGAGTAGCTTGACGAGCGATGGACAGTCCGACCTCGTACGCCGTCATGCCCGGACTTGATCCGGGCATTCATCCTCAATCCTGGATCTTCGAAAAATCCGCGACCGCGCGGGTGGCGGCGCGGATTTCGTTCAGGAGCTTCAGGCGGTTCTCGCGCACCTTCGGATCGTCGTCGTTGACCTTCACCTTGTCGAAGAACGCATCGACGGCGGGACGCAGTTTCGCCATCGCCGCCATCGCGCGCGCGAAGTCTTCCTTCGCGACCGCCTCGCCGGCCTCGCGCTTCACATCAATGATGGCGCGAGCGAGTTGCTTCTCCTCGTCGGCGACGAACAGCGCCGCATCCGGCGCGCCGTCGAAGGCGCGCTTGTCCTTCTTCTCCTCGATGGCAAGAATGTTCGACGCGCGCTTGGCGCCGGCGAGCAGATTCTTGCCGTCGTCGGTGTCGAGGAATTTCGCCAGCGCCTCGACGCGGCGAACGATCATCAGAAGATCGTCCTGGCCTTCGAGCGCGAACACCGCGTCCACCAGATCGTGCCGCGCACCCTGCTCGCGCAGTTGCACTTTCAGGCGGTCGGCGAAGAAGGCCAGCAGGTCGTTGCTATCGTGCGGCTTCGCCGCCTTTGCAAAGGTCGCAAGCAGCGGCAAGCGAATGGCGTTGTCGGCAACGAGCCTGACAACGCCCAACGCCGCGCGACGCAAGGCAAACGGATCCTTTGAGCCTGTCGGCTTTTCGTCAATCGACCAAAAGCCGGTAAGGATGTCGATCTTGTCCGCCAGCGCCACCGCGATGGCCACCGGATCGCTCGGCACGCGATCGTTCGGGCCCTGCGGCTTGTAGTGATCCTCGATCGCCCGCGCGACGCTTAAGTCCTCGCCTTGCGCCAGCGCGTAGTATTTCCCCATCAGGCCCTGCACTTCGGGAAACTCACCGACGACCTCGGTGAGCAGATCAGCCTTCGCCAGCTTCGCGGCGCGCCTGGTCTTCTCCACATCGGCCCCGACCAGCGGCGCGATTTCGGCGGCCAAGCGCTCGATGCGCGCGATGCGCTCGGCCTGCGAGCCGAGCTTCTCGTGAAACACGATGCCCTCGAACTTCGGCAGCCGGTCTTCGAGTTTGGTTTTCAGATCGGTCTCGTAGAAGAACTTGGCGTCCGACAGCCGCGCGCGGATGACGCGCTCGTTGCCGGCGACGATCGCCTTGCCGCCGTCGCTGGCCTCGATGTTGGCGACCAGGATGAAGCGGTTGGCGAGCTTGCCTGTCTTCGCATCCTGAACGACGAAGCACTTCTGGTTGTTGCGGATGGTGGCGCGGATCACCTCGGCCGGAATCGCGAGGTAGGATTCGTCGAACGATCCCATCAGCACCACCGGCCATTCGACAAGGCCGGCGACCTCGTCGAGCAGCCCCAGATCCTCGACCAGTTCGAACCCCTGCGCGAAGGCCAGTTCCTTGGCGTCGGCGAGGATGATGTCCTTGCGGCGCTGCGCGTCGAGCACGACTTTCGCGGCGAACAGTTTCGCCTCGTAGTCCTCGAAGCGCCGCACGCTGAATTCGGCGGGCGCCATGAAGCGATGACCGCGCGTCACTTGTCCCGCTTGAATGCCGGCGACGTCGAACGTCACCACGTCCGTCTCCTCGGTCTCCATGCCGAAGGTCGCGACGATGGAATGCAGCGGCCGCACCCATTGCAACGCGCCGGGCTTGGCCGAGCGTTCGCCCCAGCGCATCGCCTTCGGCCACGGGAAGGTGCGGATGATGACGGGAATGATCTCCGCGATCACGTCGATGGCGGGACGGCCTTCCTTCTCGATCAGCGCGACATAGAAATCGCCCTTCTTCGGATCCTTCTGGATTTTAGCCTCATCGAGCGACTTCAATCCGGTGGCCTTGAGAAAGCCCTGCACGGCGGCCTCGGGCGCGCCGACCTTCGGCCCCTTGCGCTCGTCCTTGAGGTCGGGCTGCCGCGCCGGCAGGCCGTGAACGGTCAGCGCCAGGCGGCGCGGCGTGGCGAAGGATTTCGCGCCGTCATAGACCAGCCCCTCGGCGACCAGCTTGTCGGTGACCAGCTTGCGCAGATCCTCGGCGGCCTTCGCCTGCATCCGCGCCGGAATTTCCTCGGAGAACAGTTCGAGCAGAAGATCGGGCATCGCTTACACTCCGCCCGCTTCGGTGTGGATCCAGGCTTCGCCGCAGGCTTTCGCCAGTTCGCGCACGCGCAGGATGTAGCTTTGCCGCTCGGTCACCGAGATCACGCCGCGCGCGTCCAGCAGGTTGAAGACGTGGCTTGCCTTGATGCACTGGTCATAGGCCGGCAGCGCCATCAGGTGGCGCTCCTTCTTGCCACCTTCCCAGCCGGCGTCGAGATACTTGCGGCACGCGCCCTCCGCCATCCGAAACTGCTCGAACAGCATCGCGGTATCGGCATGCTCGAAATTGTGCCGCGAATATTCCTGCTCAGCTTGCAGGAACACGTCGCCATAGGTCACCTTCTCCGCGCCGTCGCGGCCGTTGAAGTTGAGATCGTAGACGTTCTCGACGCCCTGCACATACATCGCCAGCCGCTCAAGCCCATAGGTGAGTTCGCCCGCCACCGGCGCGCATTCGACGCCTGCGACCTGCTGGAAGTAGGTGAACTGCGACACTTCCATGCCGTCGCACCAGCATTCCCAGCCGAGCCCCCACGCGCCGAGCGTCGGGCTTTCCCAGTCGTCCTCGACAAAGCGGATGTCGTGCAGCGCGGAATCGACGCCGATGGCGGCGAGCGACTTCAGATAGAGATCCTGAATGTCCGGCGGCGAGGGTTTGAGGATCACCTGAAACTGGTAGTAGTGCTGCAAGCGGTTCGGGTTCTCGCCATAGCGCCCGTCCTTCGGCCGCCGCGACGGCTGCACGTAAGCCGCGTTCCAGCGCTTCGGTCCCAGCGCCCGCAAGGTCGTCGCCGGGTGAAAGGTGCCCGCGCCCACCTCCATGTCGTAGGGTTGCAGGATGACGCAGCCATGGTCGGCCCAATAGCGCTGCAACGTCAGGATCAGTCCCTGGAACGAGCGTTCGGGACGCATATGAGGCGGCATGGAGTCCATGGCTGGCTTCTGGATTGGAGCGGAGGTCACGAGTCGCGCGGGACCGTATCGGCGGGCTCCTCGGGAATCAAGGCGACGGCCGGAAAATCCAATCCGCGCAATGCCGGCAATTTGATACGAAATCCGTTCACCACGCCGCCTTGACGGCGCGGTGAAGCAAGCAGCCGTTAAGGCGCGCCGGCCGATGGTGGCCGCGCGGCTTCCGCGACTTCAAGGTTTGCTCGAAAAGCTCCGCTCGCCGGTTTCGAGGTGATGCCCCACCTCGACCGCCGGGCGAGTGCGAATGTCGGAAAACCCTATCCCGGCCGGTAGGTTCCGGTCCGCGGGTCGCGCCGCAAGGTCGGGATTTCCCGCACCGGGGCAGCTTCCGCCATTCTGAGGCGGCGCGCTTCTTCCAGTTCTTCGTTGATCCGGCGGGCGGTGCGATACGCCCAACGGACCACGGCCAGCCCACCCAGGGCGCCGGCAAAGGCTACGAATGGCGGCATCGGTCGATCCTTCTGGTTCACGATCATCAGCCCGTCTTTCAACAGTTTCGCGCAACGGGAAGTTTCACGCAAGCGACCAAAAGGCGCGGCTTCGCGGCGCTCACAGCCCGAATTTCGCCCACATCGCGCGCTCCTCCACCGCGCCGACCAGCCCCTCGGGCAGCGCGCCGAGCCCGGCCTCCAGCGCCGCACCGCCGGCTCCGGACTTGCGGCCCAGCAGCCCGCCCAACAGGCCGCGCGGCTGCTCGATCACCGGCGTCTCCACCTTGTCGCCGAAACGCGCCCGCAACACCGAGCGGAGGTCGCCGATGCCGTCGGCGAGACCGAGCGCCACCGCGGCTTCCCCGGCCCAATACTCGCCGCTGAACAAATGCTCGTCGGAGCCGCGCAGCCGGGCGCCCCGGCTGCGCTTGACCAGTTCGATGAAGGTTCTGTGAATGTCGCGCTGGATCGCCTTGAGCCTCGCCACGTCGTCGGGATTTTCCGGCAGGAACGGATCGAGCGTCGCCTTGTGCTCGCCGGCGGTGTAAAGCCGCCGCTCGACGCCGATCTTGCGGATCGCCTCGACGAACCCGAAGCTGCCGCCGACCACGCCGATCGAACCGAGGATCGACGACGGATCGCAGAAGATTTCATCGCCGGCGCAGGCGATCATGTAGCCGCCGGAGGCTGCGACATCCTCGGCGAACGCCAGCACGGGAAGCTTCTTCTCCTCCGCCAGTTGGCGGATGCGCAGATAGATCAGCCGCGATTGCACCGGCGCGCCGCCAGGCGAATTGATCGCCAGCGCCACCGCCTTGGCGTTCGGCATGGCGAAGGCGCGATCCAGCAGCTTGGCGACGCCGGCCAGCGACAGCCCCGGCCGCAGCGGCGTCACCGCGCCGATCGCGCCCGACAGCCGCACCACCGGCACCACCACCGCATCGCCACGCCAGCGCCGCGGCAATATTCGCTTCACGCTCCCCATCACGCTCATAACCTGGAACTCCTCGCCGACTGTGGCGCGCGCTTTACCAAAAATTGACCATTTCCGATCACGACAGTGTCATCCGATGTGTGGAACGCGATTTGCATTTGAAGGATATCCTGAGATCCGGCTTGCAGCGGAGCATGTCATGAAAATCTATCTGCTGATCGTGCTGATGGGTTCGCTCTGGACCGCGATTCGCCTCACTTCCGGCGCGAAACCGCGCGTGGAACGGCTCCCGAACTGAGGTTCGGCGCGATTCATGGCTGGGCCAGCGGCAACGCCGCCGCGCCGGACAACACCGCATTTGCCTGCGACGTCGGCAGGCCCGCCGAATCATTGAGCATCAGGCCGGGATAGATCCGCAATGGCGCGCGGCCGCCCTTGATCGCCTGAATCAGGACGCGGATGGCCGGCGCGCCATCCTTGCCATGGACCGGCAGCACCGCGGCGCCGCCGAACGCGCGTGCCAGCGCGGCGAGAGCAGCCTCCAATCCCTCCGCGCGCCAGATCAGGGTCAGCGCGCCGCCGGGCTTCAGCACCCGGCGCGCCGCGTGAATCCACGTCTCCAGCGTCGTCACGGTCGCCTCATGCGCCGCCCGCCGCGCCGGGTCGGGCGAGGCTTGCTGACGCACGCGATCGTTGAACGGCGGGTTCATCAGCACGCCGTCAAAACTGTCCGGGCCGAGGCCGGCCTCCGCGAAGGCCACGGCGCCCGCGCCGAGATCGAGCGTCACCGCGCGGGCCGTGACGCCGTTGGCGGCGGCGTTGGCGGACGCGAGCCGCGCCAGCGCCGGATCGATCTCCACCAGGACCAGTTCCACCCCGCCGACGCGCCGGGCCAGCGCCAGCCCGGCCGCGCCGACGCCCGCGCCGAAATCCGCGATCCGCTGGCCGGGCCGCGCCATGGTCGCCGCCGCCAGCAGAATCGCGTCATGGCCGGCGCGATGGCCGGATATCGGCTGGCGCAGCCGCAGCCGGCCGCCGAGAAACCCATCCTCGGTGACGCCAGCCGCCGCCTCAGACATCGGGCCGCAATTCATGGGCGAGGCCGGCGTCGGTCAAAAGCTGGCGGGCCGCGCGGTTGTCGTCGTCACCGACCAGAATCCGGCGTGGAATCGCGCCGATCGAGCCGTCGAGCACGCTCATGTTCTGGTCCAGCACCAGATGGTGAATGTCGGCCCCGTTCAACAACGCCTCGATCGCCGACACCAGCACCACGTCGTTGGTTCGCACCAGTTCGCGCACCGGACAGTCTCCTTGATAACCCGCGCCATGGCGACGGCGGGCGGCGTGTCAAGTCTCGTCTGCCCTTGCCGCCTCTCGCCGCAGTTTCTATGGTTATAGCGGCTTTCCGAGCCGGCGCGAGATCGAACCGGCCAATCGACCAGGTAGCGTGGAGATTATGGCGTGGCGGTGATTGTTCCCTTCGAGACCCCCTCGGCAACCTCGATCGATCAGCTCGTCGCGCTGGTCGCGTCCGACATGGAGCGGGTCAACGCCACCATCCTGTCCCGCACCGGGTCCGAGGTCACCATGATCCCGGAAGTCGCCAACCACCTGATTTCGTCCGGCGGCAAGCGGCTGCGGCCGATGCTGACGCTGGCGATGGCCGGGCTGTCCGGCTACGGCGGCGAGGGCCACGTCAAGCTCGCCGCGTCGGTCGAGTTCATGCACACCGCGACGCTGCTGCACGACGACGTGGTGGACGAAAGCGAACTGCGGCGCGGCAAGCTGTCCGCCCGCATGGTGTGGGGCAACGAGGCCAGCGTCCTGGTCGGCGATTTCCTGCTCGGGCAGGCGTTCCGGATGATGGTCGAGGTCGGATCATTGCGCGCGCTGGATATCCTGTCGTCCGCCGCCGCCACCATCGCCGAGGGCGAGGTGATGCAGCTTGCGGCGGCGAAGAACACCGCCACCACCGAGGACGAATATCTCGCGGTGATCCGCGGCAAGACCGCCGAACTGTTCGCCGCCGCCTGCGAGGTCGGCCCGGTGATCGCCGAGCGGCCCAAGGCGGAGCAGACCGCCGCAGCGAGCTTCGGCATGAATCTCGGCATCGCGTTTCAGCTTGTCGACGATCTGCTCGACTACGGCGGCAAGGCCGCGAAACTCGGCAAGAACGTCGGCGACGATTTTCGTGAAGGCAAGATCACGCTGCCGGTGGTGCTGGCGTTCCGCCGTGGCAACGACGCCGAGCGGGCATTCTGGATTCGCGCGCTGGAACGCGGCGAGATCGGCGACGGCGATCTCGATCACGCCATCGGCCTGATGACCAAGCATCGGGCGCTGGAAGACACGCTGTCGCGCGCGCAGCACTACGGCGCGATGGCGGTGGACGCGCTGGCGCTGTTTCCGCCGTCGCCGATGAAGGCGGCGCTGGAGCAGGTGGTGGCGTTCTGCCTGGCGCGCTCGCACTAAACGGCGCGCGCCATCAGCTCAACGTCCCGGCGTGAACCCACCATTGCGGATGGCTTGCTCGCAGCACCTCGCCCGCCGCGCGCGCCTCCGCGTCGCCGTCGAACAGCGCGAAGCAGGTCGCGCCGGATCCGGACATCCGCGCCAGCCGCGCTCCGGCGAGAGTACGCAACGCCGCCAGCACCTCGCCGATGACCGGCTGAATCTTGATCGCCGGGGCTTCGAGATCGTTGGCGGCATGGCCCAGCGCCTTCAGCCAATCCTCGATCGATGAATCCTCGGCCGGCCACTTGCGCGAGCGTACCACGTCGACCACCCCGGTGAGGATCTCGCCCTTGCGCAGGCCGAGCGCGGAAAACACCTCCACCGTTGCCACCGGCACGCGCGGATTGACCATCACGCAGGGCATCCTCGGCAAGGATAGCGACGACAACTGCTCGCCGATCCCGGTCATGACCGAGCTTCGCGACGCCACGCACACCGGCACGTCGGCGCCGGTCGCGCGCGCGGCGTCGAAGATGCGCGGATCGTCGGGCGCGAGCGTATTGAGCCGCGCCAGCAGCCGCAGCGCCGCCGCCGCGTCCGCCGAGCCGCCGCCGATCCCGGCCGCGACCGGCAGGCGCTTGTCGAGTGTGAAGGCGCCGAGGCGCAGACCGGGCAGGCGCTCCGCCAACAGCCGCGCCGCCTTGAGCACGAGATTGTCCGCCACGGCGCCGCAATCATCGCCGCCCGGCCCGTTGATGGCGAGGCCGAGGTCGGTATCCGGTTCAAGCGTCAGGCGGTCGGCGCAATCGGCGAACGCCACCAGACTGACAAGATCGTGATAGCCATCGGCACGGCGGCCCAGCACCCGCAAGGTCAGGTTGACCTTGGCCCGCGCCTCATCCGTCAGCACCGGCATGATCGACCCGCCCTTCGATCAGCCACCTTGTCAGCCACCCTTGCCCTCGTCGTCCTTGTCGGCGTCCTTGCCCGGCTCCTTGTTCTTGTCGGCCTCCGCCGCTGACGGCGCCTGGTCCGCCGGCAGGCCCTTTTCGATCTTGGCCAGGATCTTCGGCAGTTCCTCCGGCTCGGGCTTGAGGTCGCGGGCGTGGGCCCACTGGAACCGCGCCTCCAGGGTGCGGCCGACCCGCCAATAGGCGTCACCGAGGTGATCGTTGATGGTCGGGTCTTCCGGCTTGAGGTCGATGGCGCGTTCGAGATGCTTCACCGCTTCCGGATAGTTGCCGATGCGATAATAGGCCCAGCCGAGCGAATCGACGATGTAGCCGTCGTCGGGGCGCTGATCGACGGCGCGTTTAATCATCTTCATGGCCTCGTCGAGGTGAAGCCCGCGATCGATCCACGAATAGCCGAGATAGTTCAGGACATGCGGCTGCTCAGGCTTGAGTTCGAGCGCCTTCTTCATGTCGGCCTCGGCCTTGTCCCAGTTCTTGGAGCGCTCCTCGCAGATGCCCCGGAAATAGTAGTAGACCCAGTTGTTGTTCTCGCCGCCGGTGAGTTGGTCGATCGCCTTGCCGTAGGTGGCCGCGCAATCGGCGAACTTCTTGCGGCCGCGCTCGATATTGCCGAGCGCCATGATCGCCTCGATATCCTTCGGATCGTCATGGATGACGGTTTGCAAAATCTTGATTGCCTCCTCGCCGCGGTCGGCGGCGTCGAGATCGGTCGCCATCTGCACCTGCGCATTGCGGTGAAGGGCCGAGCGCTCCGGCACGCGCTCATAGACCTTGATCGCCATCTCCGGTTTCTTCACCGACTCGTAGAGATCGCCGAGCGACAGCAGCGCCAGAGCGTGATCGGGTTGCAGATAGAGCGCGAGTTGCAGATAGACCAGCGCGAGATCCTCGCCGCCGCGCCGCGTCAGCGATGCGCCGATGCCGTACAGCGCCTCTGCGGCGCCGGCCTGCGGCGAATCGACCAGCGGCGGCCGCCTGACGCCGGCCTTGGCTTCGCGCATGCCTTCGACCACCAGCGGATGCCGGGCGAGTTTCTTGTTGAACGATTCGTAGACCGCGAGCGCCGCCGGGCCGCCGTCCTTGCCGCGCGACAGCCAGCGCGCATAGGCGTCCATCACCCGCAGCGCCGACTCATCGAGCTTGTAGGCCCGCTCCAGCCGCAAGCCCGCCTCCTTCTCGTTGCCGGCGAGTTGCATAATCAGGCCGGAGTGCAGGTCCTTGAACACCGGATACCATTCCGGCCCGGTCAGCTTGTCGATGTCGGCGACCGCGCCCTTGGGGTTTCCGGCGCCGTATTCCGCCCAGCCGGCGAGCAGCGTCGCCACCAGATCGGTGATCGGCCCGCGCACCGACTGGTTGATGTTGCGCCGCGCGGCCTCGTAGCGCTTCTGCTTGAGATCGTGCACCCCGATCACCAGCCGCGCCACGCGATTGGTCTTGTCGATCTTGAGAACCCGCCCGGCCAGCTTGACGGCTTCCTCGATGTTGCCCTCGGCCAGCGACGAGATGAAGGCGCGATCCAGCAACTCGTTGTTGCGGGGATCCTTGCGCAACGCCGAGCGATAAAACTCCGCCGCCGCGGCGGCATCGCGTTCGATGCTGGCATGGCGCGCGGCGAGATAGCTGCCGGCGACCGTCATGTCGCGAAGATCCTCGCGCGTCGGGAACGTCGCCGACGAATCGGTCGGATGCTCGGGCGTCTGCGCCGCAAGCTGCCCCGGCAACAGCAGCGCGGATGCGGCGAGCGCGATCACCGTCAGGCTTTTGAAACGAGAGAACATCACGACCAGCCTAGCTCCTGGGATTTGCGGACAGGCCCGGCCCCTTGACTAACGCGGGCCGCCCGACGGCGCGACAATGCAGCGTTTGGCCTTGAACCGCAAGGCGACGGCGACCGCGACGGCGGCAGCTACCGAGGCCGGTTCCGCCGCTCAGCGGCCCTTGCCTTCAACTCGTTCCTGCTGGCACCCGCACTGTGGCGGGAGCGTGGCCGGCGCCTTGCCGGCTCCGCTCACGCCTTCGTGTCTTACATGGCCTCGTAGTTCGGCCCGCCGCCGCCCTCGGGCGGAACCCAGGTGATGTTGCCGTTCGGATCCTTGATGTCGCAGGTCTTGCAGTGGACGCAGTTCTGCGCGTTGATCTGGAAGCGCGGGCCGGTCGCTTCCTCGACCCATTCGTAGACGCCCGCCGGGCAGTAGCGGTTCGACGGACCGGCGAAGACTTCGAGTTCCGACGACTTCTGCAACGCCATGTCCTTCACCTTGAGGTGGACCGGCTGGTCCTCCTCGTGGTTGGTGTTCGACAGGAACACCGACGACAGCCGGTCGAAGGTCAATTTGCCGTCCGGCTTGGGATAGGCGATCGGCTGATAATCCTTGGCCGGCTTGAGCGCCTTGGCGTCGTTCTTGCCGTGCGACATGGTGCCGAACAGCGAGAAGCCCAGCGTGTTGCACCACATGTCGAGGCCGCCGAGCGCGTTGCCCAGCAGCGTGCCGAATTTCGACCACAGCGGCTTGGCGTTGCGGACCGGATAGAGATCCTTGCCGATCGAGGACGCGCGCCAGCCGTTCTCGTAATCGACCAGTTCGTCATTGGCGCGGCCGGCGGCGAGCGCGGCGGAGACATGCTCGGCGGCCTGCATGCCGCTGGCCATGGCGTTGTGAATGCCCTTGATGCGCGGCACGTTGACGAAGCCGGCGGCGCAGCCGACCAGCGCGCCGCCGGGGAAGGTCAGACGCGGCACCGACTGATAACCGCCCTCGGTGATGGCGCGCGAGCCGTAAGCCAGGCGCTTTCCGCCCGCGAACGTGTCGCGGATCATCGGATGGGTCTTGAAGCGCTGGAATTCCTCGAACGGATAGAGATACGGATTGTCGTAGTTAAGATGCACGACGAAGCCGACCGCCACCAGATTGTCGTCGTAGTGATAGAGGAACGAGCCGCCGCCGGTGTTGTTGTCGAGCGGCCAGCCGAACGAATGCTGCACCGTGCCTTTCTTGTGCTTGGCCGGATCGATCTGCCAGATTTCCTTGAGGCCGATGCCGAACTTTCCCGGCTCGCAATTGCGGTCGAGCGCGAACTTGGCGATCAACTGCTTGGTCAGGCTGCCGCGCGCGCCCTCGGCGAACAGCGTATACTTGCCGAGCAATTCCATGCCGCGCGTATAGGAATCCTTCGGCTTGCCGTCCTTGCCGATGCCCATGTCGCCGGTGGCGATGCCGCGCACCTCGCCGTTCTCGCCGTAGATCACCTCGGCGGCGGCGAAGCCCGGATAGATCTCGACGCCGAGCGCCTCCGCCTTCGCGCCGAGCCAGCGGCACACCATGCCGAGCGAGGTGATATAGCAATGATGATTGTTCATCAGCGGCGGCATCAGGAAGTTCGGCAGCTTGATGCCGCCGGTCTTGGTCATCAGGTAGAACTGGTCGTCCTTGACCTGGGTCTTGAGCGGACAGTCGGCGTCCTCGCGCCAGTCCGGGATCAGCTTGTCGAGATTGGTCGGGTCCATCACCGCGCCGGAGAGAATATGCGCGCCGACCTCGGAGCCCTTCTCGACCACGACGATGGACAGATCGGCATTGAGTTGCTTGAGACGGATCGCGGCGGACAAGCCCGACGGCCCGGCGCCGACGATCACGACGTCGAACTCCATGGACTCGCGCGGCGGCAGTTCTTCGGTGATCATGTTCCAACCCCGGTCAAACCAGAATACTTCTAATGCCTTTTGTTTCCGATTTTTCCGGGAAGAACAACCACCGAATGCAGGAAGAATATTTCTTAACCCGCCGCCGATGTCCTATTATCCCCTCATGAATACCCCTTCTCCCTTGGCCGCCGAGCCGCCGCCGACCGCGCGCGACCTGCTGGCGTTCTATCTCGAAGCCGGGGTGGACTGCGCCTTGCTGGACGAGCCGCCGAACCGGCTGCTCGACGCCGAGCTTGCCGCGCCGCCATCCGCGGCGCCATCGGTCGCCGTCCGTGCGCCGGCGCCGGTTGCCGCGACGATCGATCGCATGCCGGCGGCGCCCGCGCCGGACATCGCCGTCGCCTCGGCGCGCGAGGCCGCCCGCACCGCGCCGACGCTTGCAGCGCTGCGGGCGCTGCTGGAGACGTTCGACGGCTGCGTGCTGAAGCAGACGGCGACGCGGCTGGTGTTCGCCGACGGCAACCCGCAAGCGCGGATCATGTTCGTCGGCGAGGCGCCGGGTCGCGACGAGGATCTTGAAGGCGTTCCCTTCATCGGCCGGTCCGGCAAGCTGCTCGACCGCATGATCGCCGCCATCGGCCTCGACCGCACCACGGCCTACATCGCCAACATCATTCCGTGGCGGCCGCCGGGCAACCGCGATCCCTCGCCGCAGGAAACCCAGATCTGCCTGCCCTTCATCAAGCGGCAGATCGAACTGGTCGATCCGGACGTGCTGGTGTGCCTCGGCAAGCCGTCGTCGCAGGCCATTCTCGACCTCAAGGACGGCATCATGCGCACGCGCGGCCGCTGGCACGACTACGATACCGGCCGGCGCACCATCCGCGCCATGGCGACATTCCACCCCGCCTATCTGCTGCGGCAGCCGATCCACAAGCGGCTGGCCTGGCAGGATCTGCGCGCGATTTCGAAGGCGCTGAACGCCGCGACGACAACGTGAAACGTCATTGCCGGGCTTGACCCGGCAACCCATCATTTTTCAAGAGGATGGATGCCCGGATCATAGGCAAGTGGAAGCGACGCCGTTCTTCGAACGGCTATGTCCGGGCATGACGGTGGATGATTCCGCCAAAAGCGAAAATCATCCGGTCACGGCGCTTTCGGCCGGACCACGGCCCAGCCGACCCGCAGCGGCGCGGCGCGGCCGTTGACCAGCCAGTCGAAGCTTTGCGGCACCTCCGGCACCAGACCGGGAAACCGGCCGACGATCTCGGCCGGCGCCGTGCCGGCGGTGTCGGAGGCGCGCCACACCACGACGCCTCCGGTCTCGTTGAACTGATCCGGCGCGAGCCACGGCCCGCGCGCGGGCGCGTCCGGGCGCACCAGACGCGGCCGCGATGCGCCGAGCGCGACCAGCGCGGCGAGTTGCGGATCGCCGGCCACCGCCGGCAGCGGCCGGTTGACGCGGCGCTGAAAACTGTCGCCGAAGAACTGCGCGATGGCGCGGGCCGGCCGCGACGTGGGCGTCTGCGTCGCCGTGACCCAGGGCAAAATCAACGCCATCGCCACCAGCGCCAGCGCGGGCGCCGCAACCGCCGCCGCCCACACCGCGCGCAAGATATGCTGACGGCGCAGATAGATCAGCTCGCCGGTCGCCACCACCACCGCGAGCCCGGACATCAGGAGCGCGACGCCGGGGCCGCCGGCAATCGTATCGAACCGGAACAGCACCGCGATCGCGCTGCCGACCAGCGCCGGCGCCAGCGCGAAGAAATAGACGAAACGCCGCGCGAGGGGCTCCGCCGGCGGCCGCCGCACGCCCGGCGCGCTGTCGCGCCCGCGCAAAAGCCGGCGATGCACCAGCCGCGAATTGAGCACGACGAGAGCCGCCATGCCGGGCAAGGCCAGCAGCAGCACGCCGATCATCCAGCCCCATCTCACGCCCAATGTCCGCGCCAGTCCGCGCGGATCGGAGACGTCGGGCCATGCCGGCCAGCTCACGGCCCCGGCGCGGACCAGCCAGACCGCGTAGGGCAGCACCAGCGCCGCGACCACCAGCGCCGCGAACCATGGATCGAGCGAGGCAAGGGCTCTGCGCCCGCGCGCCGTCGCCAGCGCGAAGCCGACCACCAGAGCCAACAGCCATCCGGCCGCAGGAGTGGTCAGCAGCAGCAGGCCCGCCGCGATCGACAGCATGAACCAAGCGCGATGATCGCCCTGCCCGATGACCCGCCAGGCATAAAGCAGGATCAGCGCCCACAGCGGGCATGCCAGCACGGCGGGGCCGAATTCGACATTGGCCGCGCCGAACGCCGTCGCGGTGACCGTCAGCAGCACCGCCAGCGCGGCGTGCGGCCCGCCGACGATGGCGCGGCCCAATTCGTAGAGCGCCGCGAACGTCGCCACGAAGCAAAGCTGCGCGAGAGCGTAAACGCCGAACAGGTGATCGCCCGCCAGCCTGAGGGCGGCATCGGCCAGCCAGAACGCCAGCGGCGGACCGAGATCGGTCCCGACCAGATAGTCGCGGCCGACCACCAGCAGGCCGGCGAGATCGCCCGGCGGCGCGCGGTAGATCAGCAGCGGCGTCAGCAGCCACAGCGCGGCCTGCGCCAGCACCGCGAGCCACATCACCAGACGCGGCCGGGCGCGGATCAGTTCGACGATCAGGGATGAGAAGCGCATGAGCCCCGGCTGCGTTGCCCCTGCCGCCCTCGGTCAGGCAACGGTCTCCGACGCTGTCGCGGGGCCGGCAAGAACGATCAATCATCAAGAGAGTTTAGTGATAATGCCCCTTGCCGCACGGGGCAACCGCCTCAGCCCGCGGCGGCCTCGATCGTGACAACCGTTTGCTCGACCTGCAAATCGCCGTCGCTGACGATGGCTTTCCGCAGTTCGGCCGCCGCCATCACCGGCGCGAAGAAGCGGCGGTGATGGATGCTCGGCCCGAGCCGCCGCAGCGCCTCCAGATGCGCCGGCACGCCATAACCCTTATGGCTCTCGAAACCGTAGCCCGGACAATCCCGCGCCAGCCGGCACATCAGGCGGTCACGCGTGACCTTGGCGACGATCGAGGCGGCGGCGATCGACGCCACCAGGCCGTCCCCGCCGATCACCGCCTCGCAGTCAGATGCGGTCTCGATGCGGTCACGGCCGTCGACCAGCACATGGCGCGGCGGTTCCGGCAGCGCTCCCACCGCGCGCGCCAGCGCCCACAGCGACGCTCGCAGGATGTTGTCGCGGTCGATCCGCGCCGGCGAGGCGAACGCCACCGCGCAGGACGCGGTCAGGCAAATCTCGTCGAACAGTTCCTCGCGTCGCGCGGCGGTGAGCCGCTTGGAATCGTCGAGGCCCTTGGGGATGCGCTTGGGGTCGAGCACCACCGCGGCCGCCACCACCGGCCCGGCAAGAGGACCGCGCCCGGCCTCGTCGCAGCCCGCCACCGGCCAGATGCCGCGCTTGAACAGCGCCCGCTCGCGCTTAAACGTCGGCGCGGCGAGGCCGTCCGCCTTCTTCGGCTTGATGCTGGCAGGAACCGCGCGAATCATGGCGCGATGGTGCGGCGACCACGGCCCCGCGCGCAACCCCGAATCAGAACAGGCTCAACTGCTGGCCATGGCGCGGCGGCCGGGCGAAATGGTCCGTGGTCAGCTTCACACGTCGCTTGTTGAGGCCGAGCCGTTCGCAGGCCATCTCGAAGCGCCGGCCGATCATCCAGGCGATCGGCCCGGTTCCCTTCATCCGCGCGCCCCATTGCGAATCGTAGTCGCGGCCGCCGCGCATCTCCCGGATCAGGGTGAAGACGTGGCGATAGCGGTCCGGGTAATGCGCCATCAGCCACTCGCGGAACAGGTCGCGGACTTCGAGCGGCAGCCGCAGCAGCACGTAACTCGCTTCCCGTACCCCGGCATGCGCGGCGGAATCGAGGATGCGCTCGATCTCGGCATCGTTGAGCGCCGGGATTACCGGCGCCACCATCACCGTGGTCGGAATCCCCGCCGCCGACAATTGCCGCAACGCCTCCAGCCGCCGTGGCGGCGTCGCCGCGCGCGGCTCCATGGCGCGCGCCAGTTTCGGGTCGAGCGAGGTCACCGACAGCGCCACCTTGACCAGATTGCGCTGCGCCATCCGCGACAGGATATCGATATCGCGCATCACCAGCGCCGACTTGGTGACGATGCCGACCGGGTGGCCGGCGCGCTCCAGCACCTCCAGAATACCGCGCATGATCTTGTGCTCACGCTCGATCGGTTGATAGGGGTCGGTGTTGGTGCCGATGGCGATCATTTTCGGCTCATAGCCGGGAGCCGCCAGTTCCTTTTCCAGGAGCGCCGGCGCGTCCGGCTTGGCCAGCAGTTTCGATTCGAAATCCAGTCCCGGCGACAGGCCGAGATAGGCGTGGGTCGGCCGCGCGAAACAGTAGACGCAGCCGTGCTCGCAGCCGCGATAGGGATTGATCGAGCGGTCGAAGCCGATATCGGGCGAGTCGTTGCGGGTGATGACTTTTCGCGAGGTATCGAGCGCCACCGTGGTCTTGAACGGCGGCAGATCGTCGAGGCTCTGCCAGCCGTCGTCGAAGGCGGTGCGGGCCTCGGCCTCGAAGCGCCCGCTGGCGTTCGACTGCGCCCCTCGCCCGCGCCGCCGCTCGCGGTCGATGGCGATCGCGATCTCGGAAAACGAGGGCGACGCCGCCGGCGCGGCGGGATTCGGAAACGGCGGACGCTGGAGGGCGCTTGAGGTTTTGCTCATGGCGGAAATGGTAGCACGCCAAGAGAACATATCAAGAACATTTACGGTCCGACGCCGACCGCCGCCTACGGCGTTTGCGCATAGCCCTTGGCGACCTCGGCCTTCAGCACGCTCCAGATCTCGCGATGGAGCGCGTGGAAGCCGGCGTCGAAACGGATCTCGAAAATGTCGCGCGGGCGGGGCAACGGCACCCGCCAATCGCCGATGATCCGCGCGCGCGGCCCGGCCGACATGATGACGACGCGGTCCGCCAGCGCGATGGCCTCCTCCAGATCGTGGGTCACGAACAGCACCGCCTTGCGGTCCCTGGCCCAGAGGTCGAGCAGCAGGTTGCCCATGATCTGCCGGGTCTGGGCGTCGAGCGGGCCGAACGGCTCGTCCATCAGCAGGATTTTTGGATCGCGGATCAAGACCTGCGCGAGGCCCACGCGCTTGCGCTGACCGCCCGACAGCATATGCGGATAGCGATTGCCGAACGCGCCGAGCCCGACGGCGTCGAGCCAGCCGGCCGCGCGGCGGCGCGATTCGGCGGGCGGCGTGCCAGCGATGTCGAGACCGATCGCGACATTCTCCAGAGCGGTCTTCCAGGGGAACAGCGCGTCGGCCTGAAACAGGTAGCCCGCCTGCCGGTTGAGCGCGGCAAGCGGCGCGCCGAAAATCCGCACCGCGCCCGAGGCTGGCGCCAGCAGCCCGGCGGCGAGATTGAGCAAGGTGGATTTGCCGCAGCCGGTCGGTCCGACCACGGCGATGAACTCGCCGTCGCCGACCGTCAGGCTGGCGCGCTCGACCGCCGTATAGGTGCGCCCGTCGGCGAGGCGGAACGCGACACTGGCGTCGTCGAACTCAATCGCCGGCATCAATGTGTTCGCCTCCCGCATCGAACGCCCTTATGTTCGCGACGCCGGTTGCCCGGCATGCCAGCTTCCCAAAACAAAAACGCGCGGGTCAAGCCCGCGCGTCATCGCATTGAAACGAATAGCTCGCCGATTGTCCCGGCGTCATCGCCGGACTTGATCCGGCGATCCATCACTTTCAATGAAGATGGATGCCCGGATCAAGTCCGGGCATGACGCGGAGGCAAGCCTCAGTTCTTGGTCTTGTCGACCAGCGCACCCTTCTTGATCCACGGCATCATGTCGCGGAGCTTGGCGCCGACCTGCTCGATCGGATGCTCGGCGAGCCGCGCGCGGGTCGCCTTGAACGAGGTCTGGTTGACCTTGTTTTCCAGCATCCAGTCGCGGGTGAACTTGCCGCCCTGGATGTCGGCCAGCACGCGCTTCATCTCGGCCTTGGTCTCGGCGGTGATGATGCGCGGACCGGTGACGTATTCGCCGTATTCGGCGGTGTTGGAGATCGAGTAGTTCATATTGGCGATGCCGCCTTCATAGATCAGGTCGACGATCAGCTTCACCTCGTGCAGGCACTCGAAGTAAGCCATTTCCGGGGCATAGCCGGCTTCCACCAGCGTCTCGTAGCCGCCCTTGATGAGTTCGACCAGGCCGCCGCACAGCACCACCTGCTCGCCGAACAGGTCGGTCTCGCATTCCTCCTTGAACGAGGTCTCGATGATGCCGGCGCGGCCGCCGCCGATCGCCGAGGCATAGGACAGGCCGAGGTCGTGGGCGTTGCCCGACGAATCCTTGGCGATCGCGATCAGGCACGGCACGCCGCCGCCGCGCTGATATTCGGAGCGCACGGTGTGGCCGGGGCCCTTCGGCGCCACCATCAGCACGTCGAGATCGGCGCGCGGCTCGATCAGGTTGAAGTGGACGTTGAGGCCGTGGGCGAACAGCAGCGCCGCGCCCTTCTTCATGTTGTCGTGCAGGTGATCGCGATAGATATCGCCCTGCAATTCGTCCGGCGTCAGCATCATCATGACGTCGGCCCACTTGGCGGCCTCGGCGACTTCCATCACCTTGAAGCCGGCGGCTTCCGCCTTCTTGGCCGAGGCCGAGCCCTTGCGCAGCGCGATCGCGACCTCCTTGACGCCGGAATCCTTCAGGTTCAGCGCATGGGCATGGCCCTGGCTGCCGTAACCGACGATGCAGACCTTCTTGCCCTTGATCAGGTTCAGGTCGGCGTCGCGATCGTAGTAAACACGCATAATCCTTTTCCTTTTCGATTGGCCACCATTGGCCTGTCCGGATGCTTTCGGATGAAGTCAGGCCCCGCGGCGACCGCCGCCAGGGCGAAAATTCCGTCGTTCTCTAAAGCATTTTGCCGCAAAGGGGAAACCGGTTTTCCGCATGGCCCCGCTCATCCCATTCCGGCGGGAGCCGGCGGCCGCCGCGACAACAGCATCACCGCGATACCGAACACCACGGTGAGCATGCCGGCGAGGCGGAGGGATCCGAATGTTTCATGAAACACCACCGCCGACACCGCAGCGCCGACGAACGGCACCAGCAAGGCAAATGGCGTCACCTGCGCGGCCGGATAGCTCCGCAGCAGCCGGCCCCACAGCCAGTAGGCGAAACTGGTGGTGAAGATGCCGATCGCCAGCATGCTGACAATTCCGGTCGCGCTCATATGGGTCAGGTCGTGCCACGTTGCTCGCGGCCCGTCGACGGCCAGCGCCAGCGCCAGCAGCGGCAGCGGCGGAATCAGATACAGCCACGCGAACAGATCGAACATCGGCGTGTCGGGCGCCAAGCGCAGCAGCAGGTTGCCGACCGCGAAGCTGATCGGCGAAACCATCAGTACGGCGAACGCGCCGACGGAGAAATCGAACCCGACCGTACCGCAGATCATCAACAGCCCGGCGGTCGCGATGCCGATCCCCAGCATCTGCACCGGCGTCGGCGTTTCGCGGAACGCGATGGCGGCGAAGGCGATGGTGAACAGCGCCTGACTTTGCACGATCACGCTGGTCAGCCCGACCGGCACGCCCTGCGCGATCCCGTAGGACTGCGCCAGGAACTGAAACAGGAACAGCGTCAGGCTGATGGCGACCAGCACCGGCCACGACACGTCCGGCTTGCGAATGAACAGGCACGGCACCGCGGCGATGGCGAAGCGCAGCGCCGTCATCAGCGACGGCGACAGTTCATCGAGCGCCAGCCGGCTGGCGATGAACCCCAACCCCCAGATGACGGCGACCAGAACGGCGAGGAAGATGTCGACCGGCTTCATAAGCCCGCGCGGCTCACATCCCTTCGGGGCCGCGCGAAATGGCGGCGACGCCGGTGCGCGACACCTCGACGAGGCCGATCGGCCGCATCAGGTTGACGAACTGGTCGATCTTCGAGGTCGCGCCGGTGATCTCGAACACGAAGCTCTCGTTGGTGGCGTCGACCACGCGGGCGCGAAACACCTCGGCGAGCCGCATCGCCTCGATGCGCTGGTCGCCCGAGCCCTTGACCTTGACCATCGCCAGTTCGCGCTCGATGGATTTGCCGGTCAGCGTCATGTCCACCACCTGGTAGACCGGGATCATGCGATCGAGCTGATGCTTGATCTGGGTGATGACCATCGGCGTGCCGGTGGTGACGATGGTGATGCGCGAGACGTGCTTCTGGTTCTCGGTCTCCGAGACGGTGAGGCTCTCGATATTGTAGCCGCGGCCGGAAAACAGGCCGATCACCCGCGCCAGCACGCCCGGCTCGTTGGCGACCAGCACCGACAAGGTGTGGGTCTCGTTGGGATCGCGGCGTTCTTCCATGAAATAGGCGGAGGCAGGCTGATTCATTGTAATCTCTCGCTTGTGGCCATGCCCGCGAAGGCGGGCATCCAGTACACATTGCCGTTGATGATCGACCGCGATGACCGCGGCGGACTGGATCGTCCGGTCAAGCCGGACGATGACGCCGCGTTACCAGGGCGCGTTGTGCCGTTCATGGCGTTCGCATTCACACCAGCGCCTTGCCGCCGCTGAAAGCCTTGGCGGTGGCGTCGTCGTTGGCTTCCGCCGGCAGCAGCATCTCGTTGTGCGCCTTGCCGGAGGGGATCATCGGGAAGCAGTTCTCCAGCGCCGCGACGCGGCAGTCGAACAGCACCGGCTTCTTCACCTTAATCATCTCGTGCAGCGCGCCGTCGAGGTCGCCCGGCTTGATTACCTGCATCCCGACGCCGCCATAGGCTTCCGCCAGCTTGACGAAGTCCGGCATCGCCTCGGTGTAGGAGTGCGACAGGCGGTTGCCGTGCAGCAGTTGCTGCCACTGCCGCACCATGCCCATGTACTGGTTGTTGAGGATGAAGATCTTGATCGGCAGATCGTGCTGCACGGCGCACGACATTTCCTGCATCGTCATCTGCACCGAGGCGTCGCCGGCGATGTCGATGACCAGGCTGTCGCGATGCGCCACCTGCACGCCGAGCGCCGCCGGCAGGCCGTAGCCCATGGTGCCGAGCCCGCCCGAGGTCATCCAGCGGTGCGGCTCCTCGAAGCCGAAGAACTGCGCCGCCCACATCTGATGCTGGCCGACCTCGGTGGTGATGTAGGTGTCATGCCCTCGCGTCGCCTCGAACAGGCGCTGGATCGCGTATTGCGGCATGATGAGATCGTCGTTCCTCTTGTAGGCCAGCGAGTTGCGCGCGCGCCAGCGCCCGATCTCGAACCACCACGGGTCGATTTTCGGCTTCTTGCCCTCCGCCTTGAATGCCTGCAACAGGTCGGCCATCACGCTTCCGGCGTCGCCGATGATCGGCACGTCGACGCGGATGTTCTTGTTGATCGACGACGGGTCGATATCGATATGGATCTTCTTCGAGCCGGGCGAGAACGCATCGGTGCGGCCGGTGATGCGGTCGTCGAAGCGCGCGCCGATGCACAGCATGACGTCGCAATCGTGCATCGCCATGTTGGCCTCGTAGGTGCCGTGCATCCCCAGCATGCCGAGCCAGTTCTTGCCCGAGGCCGGATAGGCCCCTAGCCCCATCAAGGTCGAGGTGATCGGAAAGCCGGTGGCCTCCACCAGCGCCCGCAACGTCCGCGATGCCTCGATACCGGCGTTGACGACGCCGCCGCCGGAGTAGATCACCGGCCGCTTGGCGCCGGCCATCAACGCCACGGCCTTACGGATCTGGCCGGGATCGCCCTTGGTCCGCGGCTTGTAGGAGACATGCACGTCGGACTTGCGCGGCGGATGATAGGTGCCGGTGGCGAACTGCACGTCCTTCGGCACGTCGACCACCACCGGGCCGGGACGGCCGGAGGTCGCGACATAGAACGCCTCGTGCAGCACCTTCGGCAGATCCTTGATGTCGCGGACCAGCCAGTTGTGCTTGGTGCAGGGCCGGGTGATGCCGACGGTGTCGCATTCCTGGAAGGCGTCGTTGCCGATCAGGTGGGTCGGCACCTGGCCGGTGATGCACACCAGCGGGATGGAATCCATCAGCGCGTCGGCGAGCGGCGTCACCATGTTGGTGGCGCCGGGGCCCGAGGTCACCAGCACGACGCCGGGCTTGCCGGTGGAGCGCGCGTAGCCCTCCGCCGCGTGGCCCGCGCCCTGCTCGTGGCGGACCAGGATGTGCTCGACGTCGTCCTGCTGGAAAATCTCGTCATAGATCGGAAGTACCGCGCCGCCCGGATAGCCGAAGATGTGTTGGACGCCGTGATCGACCAGCGCGCGGACGATCATCGCGGCTCCGGTCATCTGGTTGGCATCGTGGCTGTTGCTGTCGCTCATGGCTGTCTCCGGATGCGCCGGCTGGCGCGGCTCGATTTAGCGAAGTTCGAAAATAAAAAAGGGCCCAAGAGGCCCTGCACACACCGCCCGACTTCAGGGTGACGTCAGCCACCCCCGGCGGTGTGCCAGGGTACGATGACGATCAGGAGAAGGTCGGTAACTTTATTGCGCATGACTTGTCGTAACTTCCCAAAGGTTGCGCGGTTATAGAACCCTGAAATCTCCAGGTCAACACCGCAGCTTCTTACAATTACGCCTCCCATGGCGGTTCCGCTACGCTTAAAGCGCGGGTCAACCATGCGGCGGCGGCCTCCGGCTCCGCCCACGTGAATTCCGGAAGCTGGTGGCGGAACCAGGTGAACTGCCGCTTAGCGTAGCGGCGGGTGTCGAGCCGGCCGATGGCGGCGGCCTGCTCCAGCGGCAATTCGCCGGCCAGATGCCGGATCAGCGCCGGAACGCCGTGCGCCTTCATCGCCGGCAGCAGCGGATCGAGCCGGCGTGCCGAAAGCCGCCGCACCTCCTCCAGCGCGCCGCTGTCCAGCATGGTCGTGAAACGGGCGTCGATCCGGGCGTAGAGCGCGTCGCGCTCCGGGGCGAGGAAAACCGCCGTCGTCTGCTCCGGCGGCAGCAGCGGCGGCAGGGCGTCGCGGTGCCAGTCGGTCAGCGCCCGCCCGGTCGCCTCGATCACCTCCAGCGCGCGGGCAACGCGACTGCGGTCGCGCGGCTTCAGGCGTGTCGCCGCGGCCGGGTCGCGCCGTCGCAACTCGTCGTGCAACACCTCGGGCCCGTCGCGATCGAGCCGCGCCCGCACCGCGTCCCGCACTTCGGGCGGCACCGCCGGCACCGCCGACAGGCCGCGCGTCAACGCCTTGAAATACAGGCCGGAGCCGCCGGTGAAGATCGGCAGGCGTCTCTCGGCGCGCGCCTCCGCCAGCACCCGCGCGGCGTCAGAGACCCACATGCCGGCGGAATAATTCACCGCGGCATCGACGTGGCCATAGAGCCGGTGCGGCGCGCGCGCTTCCTCGGCCGGCGTCGGCCGCGCGGTGATGACGCGCAAGTCGCGATAGACCTGCATCGAATCGGTGTTGATGACGACGCCGCCACAACGTTGCGCGAGGTCGAGCGCCAGCGCCGACTTGCCGCTGGCGGTCGGCCCTGCGATAAGCACGGCCTTGGTGCCCATTTTCCGCGAATCCCCGATGTCTCTCGTCGCCACGCTGATCTGCCATCCCGCCAATCCGGCGCTCGACTCCACCGTCCTCGACGGCGCGCGCGCCGTGCTGCCCGCCGCCGGCCCGGCGCGCTGGCTGTTCGACGAAGTGGCCGCCGATATTCCCTTTACCAGCGACGAGCCGGCGACCGCCGTCGCCGAGCGGCTGCGCGCGGCGCGCGGCGACCTGCCGATCGACGTTGTGGTGCAGCCTCAGGCCAACCGGCGCAAGAAACTTTTTCTTGCCGACATGGATTCCACCATGATCGGCCAGGAATGTATCGACGAACTGGCCGACTTCGCCGGGCTGAAGGCGCATGTCGCGGCCATCACCGAGCGCGCGATGCGCGGCGAGATCGCCTTCGAGCCGGCCTTGCGCGAGCGGGTGGCGCTGCTGAAAGGGTTGCCAACCAGCGTCATCGATCAGGTGCTGAGGGAACGCATCCGCCTCACCCCCGGCGGGCGCGAACTGGTCGGCACCATGCGCGCCGACGGCGCCTACACCTGCCTGGTGTCCGGCGGGTTCACCGCCTTCACCGCAAAGGTGGCGGCGATGCTCGGCTTTCAGGAGAACCGCGCCAATACGCTGCTGGCCGAGGACGGCAAGCTGACCGGCGCGGTCGCCGAGCCGATTCTCGGCCGCGACGCCAAGCTCGCCACCTTGCGCGAATTGCGCGAGGCGTTCGACTTCGACGGCATCGACACACTGGTGGTCGGCGACGGCGCCAACGATCTCGGCATGATCCAGGAAGCCGGGCTCGGCGTCGCCTATCACGCCAAGCCGGCGGTCGCCGCCGCCGCCGCCGCGCGGATCGATCATGGCGATCTCACCGCCCTGCTTTACGCGCAGGGTTTCGCACGCAGCGAATTCGTGACGGTCTGAGCGCCACCGATGGACGTCACCATCTATCACAACCCGAAATGCAGCAACTCGCGCGGCGCCCTGCAATTGATCCGCGCCGCCGGCATCGAACCCGTGATCGTCGAATATCTGACGTCGCCGCCGAGCCGCGCCGAACTCAAGGATCTGCTGCGGCGCGCCGGGCTGACGCCGCGGCAGGCGATCCGCGCCAAGGAAACGCTGTATCGCGACCTCAAGCTCGATGCCGCCGACGACGAAGCCTTGCTCGATGCGATGGCCGCGCATCCGGTGCTGATCGAGCGCCCGCTGGTGGCGACGCCGAACGGCGTCCGGCTCTGCCGCCCGCCGGAACGGGTGCTGGAGCTGCTGCCCAACTAAAGATTTTTAATTTTGACGTAATCATCCGCCGTCATGCCCGGACTTGATCCGGGCATCCATCTTCTTGAAAATGATGGATTGCCGGGTCAAGCCCGGCAATGACGCCCCGTGGTGTTTCTATCAAAACCGGTAACGCTATAGCGGCCGCGGCTACTTCAAGCTCACCGCGACGAAGCGCAGGTCGCCCTCGCCGTTGGAGACCAGCAGCAACACCGACTTCTTGCCGTCCTTGCGCAACTGCTCGACACGCTTCTTGACGTCGGCCGCGTTGGTCACCGCCTCCTGGGCGACTTCGACGATGATGTCGCCCGCGCTGAGGCGCTTCTCGGCGGCGTCGGAGCCGTCATCGACGCCGGTGACCACGACGCCCTTGACGGTGTCCTTGATCTTGAAGCGGCCCCGCAGTTCCTTGCTGATATCGGCGAGGTCGAGACCCAGCGCCTTCTGCGTCGGCGTCTTTTCGACGGTGCCGCCGTTCGACTTGGCCGACGCCTTCACCGGCTCGGGAAGGTCGTCGAGGCGGCCGATGGTGACGGTCTTGGTCTGCTCGGCGCCCTTGCGGATGATGGCGACGTCCACCGTCTTGCCGCTGGGCGTCTCGGCGACGACGCGCGACAGATCCTTCGGCTCCTTGATATCCTTGCCGTTGAACTTGACGATGACATCGCCCGGCTCGATGCCGGCGGGCTTGGCCGGCCCCTTGTCGTCGACGCCGGCCA
This sequence comes from Xanthobacteraceae bacterium, assembly GCA_023954195.1. GTDB lineage: Bacteria > Pseudomonadota > Alphaproteobacteria > Rhizobiales > Xanthobacteraceae > 62-47. The sequence continues at coordinate 536,582 of JAMLIK010000002.1, read as the reverse complement.
CCAGCGCGCCACGCGCCGGCTTGATGTTGAGGCTTTCGGCGATCTCGTCGGTAACCTGCTGGATGCGCACCCCGAGCCAGCCGCGCCGCACTTCCTTGAACTCGCGGAGCTGGTCGATCACCGCCGAGACCGTCTTCGACGGCACCGCGAAGCCGATGCCGATCGAGCCGCCGGACGGCGAGATGATCGCGGTGTTGACGCCGACCACCTCGCCGTTGAGGTTGAACAGCGGACCGCCGGAGTTGCCGCGGTTGATCGCGGCGTCGGTCTGGATGTAGCTGTCATAGGGGCCGGAATTGATGTCACGGTTGCGCGCCGAGACGATGCCCGCCGTCACCGTGCCGCCGAGGCTGAACGGGTTGCCGATGGCGACCACCCATTCGCCGAGCCGCAGCGCGTCGGAATCGCCGAACTTCACCGCCGTCAGCGGCTTGGCCGGCTTGAACTTCAGCAGCGCGAGGTCGGTCTTCTTGTCGACGCCGACGATGTCCGCGCGCGCCTTGGTGCCGTCATTGAGGATGACGTTGATCTCGTCGGCGTCGGCGATGACGTGGTTGTTGGTGACGACGTAGCCGTCGGTGCTGATGATGAAGCCGGAACCGAGCGAATTGACCTTGTGGGCGCGCGGGCTCCCGCCCTTGTCGCCGCCCGGTCCGCGCCGGTTCTTGAAGAAGTCCTCGAAAAACTCCTCGAACGGCGATCCCGGCGGCAGTTGCGGCATCGTCTGCCGGTCGCCGCCGCCCCGCGCCTGCACGTTCTGCGTGGTCGAGATGTTGACGACGGCGTCGATCACCTTCTCCGCGACATCGGCGATCCCCTCCGGCCCGCGCGCCTGCGCCGGGGCATTCGCCGCCACGAGCGCCGCGACACCGAGGCCGGCGCCAAGACAGATCCCCATCAGCCGTTGGCGGAACCGGCGGCCCGGAGCTGGAACTGCATCGATCATGGTCGCGATATCTCCTGAACCACCCGGATGACGTGAATCGGCCGTCTTGCCGGCCGCACTGTGCCTGAATGCGATCCCGGCGCAAGCGCCGCGAGGACTCAAGCGGCCGTTATCCCGGCGCCTATCAGCGGTGGGGATTGCGGCAAATTGACGGGTGAGCCGCCCGGCCGCCTACCAACGGATCAGCCAGATCATCACCAGGCCGAAAACGGCGGTCGCGATCCCGGTGAGCCGAAGGATATGGTCGGGCGTATGCAGCACGCTCTCCATGGCCCGGCGCATCCATCCGGGGGCGGCGGCGAAGATCAGACCTTCGATCACGAGCAGCATTCCCACGCCGATGAGGAAGTCGGCGAACGCAATAGACCTCATCGGATGGCAGCCCCCCTCGCCTGGATTGTCGCCCCGGCCGCGCCGCAGACGCATCAATGAATCGCGACTATAGAGCACGATCCGCCGGCGCCGGCAGCGATTTTTGCCGGCGCTGTCCGATAGCACCGCGCCGCCGGGCGGCGGACGCGGACTACCGGGCGTCCGGCTTGGCCTCGGCCGCGCCTTCCGCGGGCGGACCGCCGTTCGGGGGCTTGCCCGATGGAGTGCCGAAGAAGCGGAAGAAATCGGAATTCGGCTGCAACAGGAAGCGGGTGTCGTTCTGCTTGAGGCCGGTTTCGTAGGCCGACATCGAGCGATAGAACGAGAAGAACGCCGGATCCTGATTATAGGCGTCCGCGAAGATCCGGTTACGCTCGCCGTCGCCCTCGCCGCGGACCTTGTCCGCCTGCGAATTGGCCTCCGCCACGATCACGGTGGCCTCGCGATCCGCCTTGGAGCGGATTTCCTGGGCCCGTTGGCCGCCCTGGGCGCGGAACTCGGCGGCCTCGCGCTGGCGCTCGGTTTGCATCCGCTGATACACCGCCTGGCTGTTCTGGTCCGGCAGGTCGGCGCGGCGGATGCGGACATCGACCACGCCGATGCCGTAGGCGTCGGCCTGCTTGTCGAGTTGGTCGCGGATCCGCCCCATCAGCGCCTCGCGCTCGTCGCGCACCACCTGGATGAAGGTGACCTCGCCGAGCACACGGCGCATGGCGGCGTTCAGCAAGGCCGTCAACTGGATGTTGGCGGCGGGAACGTTGCCGACGCTCTGATAGAAGCGCAACGCGTCCTTGATGCGGTAACGCGCGAAGGCGTCGACCACCAGACGCTTCTGGTCGGAAGCGATGATTTCCTGCGACGGGTTCTCCAGATCCAGTATCCGCTTGTCGATACTGATGACCGTATCGACGAACGGCGCCTTGAAATGCAATCCCGGCGCGGTGACCACGCGGACCGGATCGCCGAGCCGCACCAGCAGCACCTGCTCGGTCTCGCGCACGGTGAACAGCGAACTGTAGCCGATCACGACAACGACGAGCAGCAACAGCAGCGCGACTATCCCTGAAACCCCGGCCTTCATCGCGCGCTCCCGTTCGGCTTGTTGGACTGAGTGGCGGCCGGCGGCGGCGCGCCGCGCCGCGCCGACAATTCGCTGAGCGGCAGATAGGGCACGATCCCCTGGCCGCGCGAGGCGCCGGGGTCATAGATCAACTTGTCCGCGCCGCCGAGCACGCGCTCCATGGTTTCCAGGTAGATGCGCTCCCGCGTCACGTCGGGCGCGAGCTTGTAGGCTTGATAGACTTGCAGGAACCGCGAGCTTTGGCCCCTGGCCTCGGCGATCGCCTGCTCCTTATAACCTTCGGCGTTCTGCAGAACCTGCGCCGCGCGGCCGCGCGCGTCGGGAATGACGCGGTTGGCGTAGGTCTGGGCCTCGTTCTGCAAGCGTTCGAGGTCGGCGCGGGCCGCCTGCACATCGCGGAACGAATCGATCACCTGCTGCGGCGGGTCGACTTTCTGCATTTGCACCTGCTGGATCAGGATGCCGGCGCCGTAGCTGTCGAGCGTGCGCTGCATCAACTGATGCACTGCGTTCTCGGTGGTGGAGCGCGCGCCGGTGAGGATCGGCTGGATATCCGAGCGCCCGATCACCTCGCGCATCGCGCTCTCGGCCACCGCCTTCACGGTGCCTTCCGGATTCTGGATGTTGAACAGGTACTTGCCGACGCCGTCGGGCGCGATGCGCCACAGCACGGTGAAATCGACATCGACGATGTTCTCGTCGCCGGTCAGCATCAGGCTTTCTTCCGGCACGTCGCGCATCACGCTGCCGCGCCGCGCCGGATCATGCGACACCGTCATGCCGATGTTGAGTGTGGAGACGCGCAGCGCCGTCGGCAGCAGCACGGTCTCGATCGGGTACGGCAGGTGATAGTTCAGGCCGGGCTGCACCGTGCGCACGTGCTTGCCGAAGCGCAGCACCACGCCGAGTTCGTTCGGCTGGACTCGGAAGAAGCCCGACAAGCCCCAGACCGCGAGGCCGGCGACGATGAGGAGGAGAATGCCCATGGCGCTCATATGGCCGCCGGGCAGGATCGATTGCAGGCGGTCCTGTCCGCGCCGCAGCAGGTCCTCCAGGTCGGGCGGCTTCGGCCCCGTGGATTGAGGACCGGAACCCCACGGCCCTTTCGGACCCGAGCCCCAGGGCCCTCCGCCTTGATTCTTCCACGGCATCGACAACCTCCTCGGCGCTGGCCGGACCTGAGTTTCCGGCCCCAGCGAATGATTTGCCCGGCTTTATAGGGGACGCTCCCGGCCCTTACAACGCGGCTTGATTGCGGCGTGTCAGCGCGTTGCGCGCCGGCGGACGGGACGCTTTGCGGAACACGGTGCTGAGCTATGCCTCCGGCGGCGATTGTCAATGCGGGGGCCGGCGCGATGGCGTTTTCGGGCGAAGCGGATACCGGTTCGCGTGAGGAAAACGCGTCAAAACAAAAATCCGGAGCCCCGTTCCGGTTCTATCGGAACGGGGCTCCAGCGGCTCAATCGCGGCCGCGCCGCCGGTAGGTCACGAAGGAATAGTCGGCGCTGTCGTCGCCCGACGCCGGGTGACGCTCCCGCGCCGTTTCCCGCCAGACCGCCGGATCGATGGCGGCGAAGCGGGTGTCGCCATCGGGCGCGGCGTGAACCTCGGTAACTTCGAGCCGGTCGGCCTGCGGCATCGCCTGGGCGTAGATTTCGGCGCCGCCGATCACGGCGATTTCAGTGACGAAACGCCGCAGCGCGTCGCCCCACGCCACCTCGCAGGCGTGGGCGAGCGAATCGGTCACCACCGCGCCGGCGGCGGCAAACGCCGGGTCGCGGGTAATCACGATGTTGGTGCGGCCCGGCAGCGGGCGGCGCAGCGACAGGAAGGTCTTGCGTCCCATCACGATCGGCTTGCCGAGCGTCATCCGCTTCAATCGCTGCTGATCGGCTTTCAGCCGCCACGGGATGGCGTTGTCGCGGCCGATCACACCGTTCTCGGCCATCGCGACCAGCAGCACGATCTCGGGGCGCGCCGGCATGAACCCGCTCACACCGCGACCTCGGCCTCGATGCGCGGATGCGGATCGTAGCCAATCAGCGCGAAATCCTCACAGCGGAAAATGAATTCGCCCGGCCGCAATCCGGCGACCCGCGCCGCCATCATCGTCCGCAGTGCATCGAAGGCGGTGTTGAACGGCTTTCTCCCATGAAGGTCATTCACCATGGCCGCCATTATATGGCGAGGAGAAGAAATCCGGTCAATGCATGAGCTGAGTTGCCGCCGGTTTATTGGACAGCCGGTCAAGCTCATCCCGTGACAATCAGATTTTCGTTTCATATTCAATAGAAGACATCCGCTTGCCGGCACCGTCCAAGCCGATACTCGCCAAGCCGTCCTTGCGCTTCGCCAGCCACCACCCCGCCGAGACGTCCCACGAGGCGAAATCCGGATCGACGCCGAACTCCTGCGCGGCATGATGAACCCAGAACGGATCGTATAGAGCCTGTCTGCCGAGTGCGATGAAATCGGCTTCTTCGTTCGCGAGGATATCCTCGGCCTGCCGACCGTCGAGAATCAGGCCGACCGCAGCGGTCGCGATCCCGGCACCGCGCCGAATCCGCGCGGCATATTCAACCTGATAGCCCGGATAGCGCTTGGCGTTCTCCAGCGCGGTTGATTGACGAAGCCCGCCTGAAGAACAATCGATGATGTCAACGCCATGAGCCTTCAGTTCGCGGGCCAGCATGATGGAATCCTCGATCTTCCAGCCGTTGGGGTGCCCATCGACGCTGGAGATACGAAACATCAGCGGCTTGTGCTCCGGCCAGCGCGAGCGAACCGCATCCGCCACTTTCAACGCGAAACGGATACGTCCCGTGAAGTCGCCGCCATATTCATCGTTACGCGTATTGATGACGGGCGAAAGGAAGCTTGCGATCAGATAGCCATGTCCGGCGTGAACTTCGATCACGTCGAAGCCGGCCGCATCCGCACGCGCGGCGGCATCGGCGTAGCTTCGCAGAACACCCTCGATGCCGTCCAGCGATAGCTGGTCCGGCACCACATGCCCCGGACCCAGGGCCTCACGCGTCGGGCTCACCAGCGGCCACGGCGGCTCTCCTCGCCTTGCGTCTTCCCCGGTTAACGGACCAAATCCCTGCCAGGGTCGTTGGGAGGCTCCCTTGCGACCGGAATGGGCCAACTGGACGCCGGGCGTGCCACCCGCCCCTTTCACGTAAGCGCAAACGCGGCGAAGGCCCGCGATGTGATCGTCCGACCAGATGCCGAGATCGCCAGGCGCGACGCGGCCGCGCGGCTCGATCGCCGTGGCTTCGGTCATGATAATGCCGAAGCCGCCGAGCGCGAACTTGCCGAGATGGACCAGCAATCCATCATCGGCATAACCGTCCTGCGCGCGATGCTGGTTCATCGGGGAGAGCATCACCCGATTTCGCACGGTCACGCCGCGCACGGTGATCGGTGTGAACAGCTTTGGACGAGCTTCAGACATCATCGCCTTCCTCCGGAGTCTGGTTCAACTGCGTTGAATCAGACTTGTCGCCTAGCTTTTTGTTTGCGCATGATCTTTTCCGAAAACCGGCTTCCACTTTCCGGGATCGTGCTCCAGCGGGCAGGATTCACGGGTGGCTATTCTCTAATCCTACTTTCCGTCGAGGCGCCGCTCGCGCCAGGCCAGCGCCTTGGCCAACCCTTCCTCGCGCACGACCTTGAGGAAGCCGCGCTTCAGATCGGTGCCCTCGCCCTCGATCATGATGTCGATATCCAAAGCGGAGCGCAGGGCATCCTTCATTCCCATGATCTCGTAGGTGCGATTGAGCGCCATCTTGGTGCGCTGAAGCACCATCGGATCCATTCGCGCCAGCTTGCGGGCGACAGCCATTGCCTCCGGCATCAACTGGTCCGGCTCGACGATCTTGTTAATCAGGCCCCATTCAAGCGCCTGACCCGCGGTGATGGAATCCTCGCCGGTATAGATCACGCCCTTGGCGACCTTGGGCGTTACATACCATGGCAGGATCATCGCGACGATGCCCGCACCGAACTTCAGTTCCGGCTCACCGAACGTGGCGGATTCCACGGCGATGGCAAGATCGCAACCCATCATCAATTCGAAACCGCCGGCCAAAGCCGGACCGTTCACGGCGGCGACCGATGGCTTCCCAAGATTCCAGAACTGCATGATGCCCTTGAAGTCTGCTTCGAGCAGCGGCACCCAATCCTTCACGCCGCTCGGCATCGCGTCCGCCTGATCGCGAAGATCAAAGCCCGCGCTGAACGCATTCCCCGAACCGGTGACCACAACGCAACGAACCTCGTCGTCCGCGGCGATCACGCCACAAACCTCGTCCAGTTCCTTGAGCATGTGCTGGCTGATGGCGTTCGCACGCCGCGGCCGGTTGAAGGTGACGAGCCCAACTCCCTGCTCCGGCTTGTCAAACGTCAGTGTTTCCCAGCTCATGTTTCACATCCTTCTTTCTGATGATGAGATTTATCGATTGCCGCCAGCGAGACGGACAGATTCCGGTTGCCGTCGAAGCAAAGTCATTGAGGTCACGCCGAAAGCGGGGCCAATCGCCAGAATGGCGAAGGCGTATTGCCAACCGACCAGATCAATGACGATCGGCATTCCCTGAATGGTGAGAAAGGTCAGCAGGAAGCCGGCGCAAGTTTGCAGGGTCAGCATGGTGCCGATCAAATGCGGTTCGGCAAGTTCCGTCACCGCAGCGGAGAACTGAGCCGAGTCCGCGATGACGCTGATGCCCCAGACGATGGCCACGGCCAGCACCGCGACCACACCGAATGCGGGAGTAAAACCGATAAGCGCCGCGCAAATTCCACTGACGACCATCGCCACGATCGTCACGGTGGTCCGGCCGATCCGATCCGCCAGCGATCCCGCGAAGATGCAGCCGAAGGCACCGCTGGCAATCACGATGAAGGTCAGCACGTCAGCATGGCCCGCCAGCGCGGGGTCGCTGCGCTGGATCGCCCATTTCAGGAAAACGCCGATCCAGGCCCACATCGCGTAGAGTTCCCACATGTGTCCGAGATAGCCGCCGTTGGCGAGCAACATCGGCCGCCGCCTCAATGCGGCAAACGCTTCCGCCGCCCGGAAGCGTGAGGCAATCCGAAGTCGCGGGCCAATGCTCGTCAACAGAATCGCCAAGGCGCCAAGCGCACCGCAAATTGACGACGTCCAGATTGTCGTACGCCAATCAAGACCGGACATCGCATTGAAAAGATACGGCAGCGACGAGCCCAACGTGACCGCGCCGACAACCGCGCCGATCATCAGGCCGACACCCCGCTCCGTCCAGGCCGCCGCCATCTTCATCCCGACCGGATAAACCCCGGCCAGCGCCGCGCCAGTCACGAACCGAAGCGCGATCGTGATGACGCTATCGAAGCCAACCAGCAGCAAAGCAAGATTGGCGACGACGCCGATCAGGGCCGCGACCGTAAACAGACGTCGCGGATCGAAACGATCGGCGAGTCCGAGAATCGCACTGCCGAGCGTTCCGGCGACGAAGCCAAGCTGTACGGCGCCGGTCAGCAACGCGCTTTGCTGGCCCGAGAGGCTCCCGGCAGCGACCATGACCGAGGCCGCAGCCGTTGCCGAGAACCACAGAGTCATCCCGGAGACTTGGCAAAGCACGATAAGGGCGATCGACCCGGCTTTTCCCAGCATCATTCCGTCTCCGGCGTCTTCCGTTCCGAAATCAGAGTCCCTTGCAGCCGGTTTTGGCAAGTTCGATCTTGGTCTGATCCCAGGTCAGCGGCGTCAACGTCTTCCAACCGACCGTCGCGCCATACTTTTCCTTCGGCAAGGCCTGCGCCTCGGAGATGTAAGCTCCCAACATGCCCTGATGATCTTCCTTGCGGATTTTGATGGTTCCGACCACGGTGTCGGCGGACGTGGTCTCCAGAGACTTAATGATCGCATCGGTCGTCAGTTCGCTCGCGGCGTTGAGCGCAGCGAGGGTAAACTGAAGGCCGGCGTAGGCTTGGATCGCCTGATAGCCAGGCACGACGCCATATTTCGCGTGATAGGCCTTCACCAGTTCGGCGATCTTCGGGTTGGTATCTTCCTGCACCCACGAGGTCGTCAGCGCGGCTGCGATCATGCCAACGCCATTCTTGCCAAGTGCCTGCAACATCGAATCCGGAATGCCGACCGGAGTCATCATCGGAAAGTTGATGCCGAAGCCGCGCGCCTGATTGACGAAAGCGGTCAGGTCGTCGCCCACGGCGAGCGCCAGATAGACGCCGTCGGCCTTACTGGCCTGGATCTGGGCGATCGCGCTCGACCAGTCGGCGGTGCCGACCGGACGGCCAGCCTCGCCGGCGATCTTGATGCCGGGGATCTTGGCGAATTCATTCTTGTTGCTGATGCCATAGGCGAAGTCGTGATAGACCACGAACCAGTTCTTCGCGAGCAGATCCTTGCGCTCCTGCATCATGATCGCACTGGCCTTCGCGGACATCGCATCGTTCGGCACGGTACGGAACAGGAAACGGCTGCATTGATCCCCGGTGATGCCAACAGCCTGCGCGTTGGTCGTGATGATCGGCACATTCAGGCGCGCCGCCTGCGCGTTGACCCCGAGCGTGACCGAACTCGCCGCGCCGCCGATCAGCAGCGTGGCCTTGTCTTCGAGAACCAGCTTCTGCGCCTTGCGAAGGCCGTTCGCGGGATTGGCGGCGGTGTCCTCGATCACCAGCTTGACCGGACGGCCTTTGACCTTGGCGCCCTGCGCCGCCAGCTCAAATCCATTCTTCATATCGTTGCCGAGCGGAGCGAGAACCCCGGTCGTGGGAACGAACACGCCGAGAACGACGTCCTGAGCTGCCGCATGTCCCATCGACAGACTTCCGAACGCCGCGAGAGCGAGAGCCGGCACTGTCAGTTTTAGAAATTGTCGCATGGTTGGTTTCCTCCGTTGAAAATTTCTCTTTGCTGCGTGCTTCGGCTCCGTGATGGATGAGAGCCGTTATCTGGAAATCCTCTTATTCGGCGCCTCGGGCTGCTTGCCGGCCTTCAGGGCGGCGCGCTTTTCCTCACGTTCGAGGTCCGCAAGCGCGGAAATGGCCGCAGCCTTGATCCCGCTGAGCAGATCATGCGCGGCTTGCTTTGCCGCGGCGGTGTCGCCCGCGCGGATCCCCTCGACAATATTGCGCCAGTTTTTCGACCAGCTTTTCCGATGCTTCTCCACCTCGAAGACGCCGCGCGTCAAAGGCAGCGTCTGGCGTCCGAGCGAGAACAGAATGGTGCGAGCGATGCCGTTCTCCGAGGCTTCCGCGAGATACATGCTGAGCTGGTAAACGATAACGATGTACTCGCCGACATCGCCTCGATCGCTGGCGGCGAACAGCTTTGCCGTGCCATCATCAAGCAGAGCCAGGATAGCTTCCGATTGCCGTTCGGCGAGTTCTTCGGCGCAGATCCCCATCAGGGCCGAACGCACGGAGAAAATGTCCTTCAGCCGCTTTTCCGTGAGCCGCGCGACCGACGCACCGCGATGCGACAACATCACCACCAGGCCTTCGCGCTCCAGAAGACGCAATGCCTCGCGCACCGGCCCTCGGCTGACCTGAAACTGTTCGGCCAGCCGCATCTCGTGCAATCGCTGCCCCGGAGCAAAGTCGCCGCGAATGATTTGCTCCACCAGCTTCTCCGCCAGTTGCTCCGGCAGCGTCTTGATGGCGCTGGTACGCCCTCCGAATGAATTGAAGAACGCGCCAGCGACATCGGCTCGAATTCCGAACCGCTCGCCGGCCACATCCAGGTTTCTGAATTTCCTGTTTCCCACTGGCTCTAGCCTTTCACTAAGCGTGCCTGCGCGCGCACCGCGCGCGATGTCGTGGGATAGACAGAAATGCCCAGTTTCATCAAGTTAATCCGCTGTTCGCGGACGAAATCATCCTGGTACTTGTCGCCGGAGCTTCGCAGCGCCAGCGACATCGGGGCGCCGTCGGGGCGGGCTCGTGCAATAGAGGCGCAGATCGCCTCCAGCGCCTTCAGGCCCTGGATATCGTTCTCAATGAAATCGAGCACCCACCCCATTTCGACAAAGACGACGATGCGGTCGATATTCCCGTCGACTTTCAGCCGATTGATGATCTCCTCGAAGATATACCGGTCGCCATCGCGCAAGCCCCACACCGGAATGTCGATGGGGTTGGCGACGCTCGTGCCGGGGATACCGAAGCGGCGGAGACCTTCGGCGGTTGCCTCCTGCAACCGCGGAATCTTCAAGCCAACCTGCGCCGCGACGTCTGAGGAGGTGACGCTGACGCCGCCGCCCGAGCCGAACACCGCGAGGCGATTTCCCTTGCTGCGGCCGTGGACCGAAAGCGCCAGCAGCGTATCCATCAGGTCGTCCATGCTGCCGACCTGGATGACGCCGGATTGCGACACGCCGGCGTCCCAGAGCACGCGATCCGTGGCCAGCGCGGCGGTATGACTTGAGGCGGCAACCTGCCCCTGCTCGGTGGTGCCGCCGCGCAGAACGACGACGGGTTTGGTCATGCCGCGCGCGGCGCGGAAGAACAGTCCGGGATCACGCATCGATTCGATATAGAATGCGACGATCGTCGTCTCGGGATCGGATTCCGCGAACAACAGCAGGTCGAGCATATCGAGGTCGGCGCAGTTGCCGCATGACAATGCACGAGCGACCGGCAGATCCCAGACCTGAGCGCGGCGCACCACGTCGCCGGCGTAAGTGCCGCTCTGCGAATAGAACGTAATGCCGCCCGGCTCGGTCGGATTGTAGCGCGGCGCGCCGATGGCCATGCGCGTGCCGGAGGAGAACGTACCGATGCAGTTCGGGCCGATCATCCGCATCGTTCCCGCGGCGAGTTGATCGCGCATCTGCTGTTCGAGATCGGAACTGTCACTGGAATATTCGGAGAAGCCCGCGGTCAGCACCTGCGCGACTTTCACCCCCTTGTCCCGGCACTGCGCCAGCACGTCGGGAACCAGCTTGTTGCCGACGGCGATGTAGGCACGGTCCACCTCGTCCGGAATTGCGGCGACCGACGGATAGGCCTTCAACCCGTAGATTTCCGACGCGGTCGGATGCACCGGATAGATCTTGCCGGTGAATCCGAAATCAACCAGCGTCTGGATCAACTGAAAGCCAAGCTTGTCCTTCGACGTCGAGGCGCCGACGAACGCGATCGCCTTCGGATCGAAGATCGCGCCAAGACCGCCGAGCCGACTGCGGCGGCGCGCCAGCGTTTCAGCGATATCGCTATCGGATCGGGGCGTTAGCGAGATTGCCGGCGAGGCATCACTGGCGACGGCGTCGACCGCGATGGCGTCCCCCCCGCTGACGATCACGGGATTGATATCGAGTTCTTCAATCGCCTCGCGCATCATCAGCCCATCGGGACCACCGACCGCCATCAGATAGCGCGCGAGCACGTCGCGGCCTGCCGCATTGTCGGCAAACCGCGCGGGGAATGCCGCATCGACCAAGGCCAGCGCCAACTCCCGGTCCAGCGGGGCCAGCGCCGCCTTCGGCTTGCTTCGTTGCTCGACGCCGGAGCCGCCCGGCCCGATCAAGACGACCACGCCATAATCGCGATCAAGCCGAGCGCCAATGAAGATCTCAAGCCCCGCCGGGATCATCTCCTCGATCAGGACGCCGTCGATCGTCGCTTTCGGATGCGACCGGCGGCAGGCCTCGATGATCGATTGATAGGCATCCGCGGCCTGCTCGGCTCCGACCGAAAGACGAACGCCGCCCGCGTCGACCTTGTGAACGATATCCGGGGACACGACCTTCAGCGCGCAAGGCTTGCCCAGACGCCGCACGGCCTCGGCCGCCACGGCGGCGGACGTCGCCAAAACCGGATGAGTGGTGGCGATGCCATAGCGCGCCAGAAGCTCTTTGGATTCGATTTCGGTCTTCATTTCGGAAACCTTCATTCTTCTTATTTGAAGCGAGGCGGTCGCTTCTCAAGAAAAGCCTTCATTCCTTCATCGGCATCGGGGCCGCCTTGCAGCCGCAGCCCCTCCTCCGCCTCGAAACGGCGCGCCGCATCCGAGCCGTCGCACGCGAAGGTGACGAGCCCGCGCTTGATCGACGACACCACATCAAACGAGTTGGCGGCGATGAGACGGGCCGTTTCCAATGCCGCATCCAGCACGCGGCCGGGCTCGGAGATGCGGTTGACGAAGCCGTGTTGCGCGGCTTCGGCCGCGCCGACACGGCGCGCGGTCGCCAGTATGTCGTAGGCCATGCCGAGCGGCATCAATGACGGCAACCAGCTCAATTGACCGCCGATCGGCAGGAGACCGATGCGCGCGCCGGGAGCACAGAAATCAGCATGTGGCTCGCATATCCGCATGTCGCAGGACAGCGCGAGGATGAAACCGCCGGCATGCGCGGCGCCGTTCACGGCCGCGATGGTCGGCGTCGTCATCAAGCGGGGCTTGAAGAACGGCGCATTGAGCTTCTCGTCCGCGGCATGCTCGCGATCGGTCAGGAGCGCGTTGAGGTCGTGGCCGCTGGAAAAGGCGCGATTCCCCGCCCCGGTCAGAATTACGCAGCGTACCGCGCGATCAGCCTCGGCGGCGTCGAGCAACTCACCGAGCCGCAGCGTCATGTCGTGCGTAAACGCGTTGCGCTTGGCTTCGTTATCGATCGTCAGGATGAGAATGTCGCCATTCCGACGGCTTTGAATGTCCGCCACCGGCCTACTCCACTGTCAACATGTTGGCGAGACGGTTCGGATCGGCGACCACTTCCTTACGTTCAAAGAACTTGATGATCTGACCGTTCTCCATCACATAGAACCGGTCGCCCACCGCAAGCGCCAACGGCAGGCTCTGCTCGACGAGAATGATGCCGATGCCTCGCTTGCGCGCGGCATCGATGGAGTCCCGGATCGCATCGACGTAGCTGGGGGCGAGTCCTTCCGTCGGCTCGTCCAGCATCATGTAATGCGGGTTGGCCAGCATGGCGCGCGCGACCACCAGCATCTGCTGTTCGCCGCCGCTCAGGGTTCCAGCCTTCTGTCCCAGCCGCTCGCCGAGACGTGGAAATATCTCGATCGCATCGTTCATCTTGAAGTCGTCGCCCTGCGCGGCTTTTCGCTGAGCGACGCGGAGGTTTTCCTCCACGGTGAGGCCCGCGAACACCTTGCGATCCTCGGGCACGAGCGTAACGCCCATTTTCGACCGCCGATGAGTCGGCCCGCGTAATTCCTGACCGTTCAGGATGATTTTGCCATCGGTTCGGTCCACCAATCCCATCGTGGCGCGCAATGTGGTGGTCTTGCCCATCCCGTTGAGACCGAGCAGGCACGCGACCGAGCCCTTATCGACCTGGAAGCTGACGCCGTGGAGAATCTGGCTCGCTCCGTAGAAGGCGCAAAGATTGTCGTAGATCAACGCGCCGGTCATGTCGCGAAGCTCCCATGGAGATAAGCCTTTCGAACCGCCTCGTTGTCGCGGATTTCGGCCGGCGGCGCATCGGCGATCACCTGTCCGTGCTGCATCACCGTGATGCGATCCGACAGACGCATGACCATGCTGACGTCGTGTTCGACGACCACGATCGTGACGCCGAGCGCGCTGCGCAGCGATGTGATGAGTGCGGCGACGGTTTCACGATCGCCGCGAGACATGCCGGCGAGCGGCTCGTCCATGAGGATCAGCTTCGGCTTCAGCGCGAGGCCGATCGCGATATCGAGTGCACGCTGATAACCATGGGCCAACGCACCGGCCTTGCTATTCTCGTATCCGCGCAAGCGCACCCGGCCGAGGATCTCCATCGCTTCGGCTGCAATCGCTTCTTCGCTCCTGACCGATTGCCAGATCGAGCGGCTGAGCCCCTCGCGTGACCGGATCGCGAGGGCGATATTCTCCAGCACCGACAGGTTACGAAACACACTGGTGCGCTGGAATGTGCGCGCAAGACCGATCTTGGCCAGACGCTCCGGCGACCACCCGGTGATGTCAACGCCATCGAACATCACCGTCCCCGCTGCCGGCGTGATCGCGCCGGTGATCAGATTGAACAGCGTGGTCTTGCCGGCGCCGTTCGGACCGATAATGGAATGGATGGAGGCAGGCACGATCCGCAGATCGACGCCGTTGACAGCCTTCAGACCGCCGAAGTGCTTGGTGATGTTGGTCGCTTCGAGGATCATGCCGACGCTCCGCGCCGCGCGGTGGTGATCCGGGCCCACAGGCTGGCGCCCGCACCGAACAACCCGCCCGGCGCCACGATGACGATCAGCACGAAGAACCCGCCAAAGTAGATCAGCCAGGAATTGGTGACGCTGCTGACGTAATGTTCGGTGACGGTGAAAACGGCGGCGCCGATCACAGGTCCGATGATCGTGCCGACGCCTCCGAGAACCACATACATCAACACTTTTCCGGACTCGAACCAGTTGAGCATGTCAGGCGAAGCCGCGCCATTGAACAGCGCGAACAAGCCGCCGGCGAGCGCCGCGAGGCTTGCCGACACCACGTAGGACAGCAGCTTGAGAGTTCCGGTATCCAACCCGATAAAGCGCGCGCGTTCAGTGTTCTCGCGAATCGCCAGCCAGGACTTGCCAAGCGGCGAGCGCCGGATATGGAACGCACCCGCGAGCGATGCGAGCAGAATGCCATAGAGCAGCCAGTACCAAACCGCGGGCTTGGCGATCTGGAAGCCGAGCGCGGTGGGCACCGGGATGCCTTGCAGGCCGTCCTCGCCACCGGTGATCCCGGACATGACGAAGACCAGCGCAAACATGATCTGCCCCAAGGCGAGCGTCAGAATGGCGAATGTCTTGCCGATCTGCCGGACCAGCACGAAGCCGATGATCGCCGACAGCAGAATGGTGACGGCGACAGTGAGCGGCAGCAGCAGCAGCATCTCCGGCGTCAACATCTTCGCCGCGAGACCTGTGAGATAGGCACCGAAGCCGTACCAGGCGGCATGGCCAAATGAGAGCAGGCCGGTGCTTCCCATCAGCAGATCGAGACTCAGCGCCACGATCGCCGCGATCACAGCTTGCGAGGCAAGGATCAGAACAAAGGGCACGTTCCCCGTCCAGAGCGGCACGCTCGCGCCGGCCGCGGCCGCGACGAGCAGAGCCAGCCCCTTCATTCGCCGGTCCGCCGCGGCATGCATCGGCATTGTGGCAGTATGATCGCTCATTCCGTCCGCCCCTCTCCGAAGAACCCGCGCGGCCAGTTAATCAGCATCGCCATGACGAGGACGAACAGAAGCATCAGCGCGAGCTGCCCTCCGAAGTAACCCTCGCCGAACACCGTGATGAGGCCCACGACATAGGCCGCGACGATAGCGCCACGCAGACTCCCGAGGCCGCCGAGAATCACCGTCATGAATGCCAGGATCAGAATTTTGTCGCCGACCGACGCATAGGCGGTAAAGATCGGCGCACCGACAACGCCGGAGATCGCCGCCAGCGCCGCACTGACGCCGACCACCGAATGCATCAGGTTCTCGCGGTCGATGCCGAGGCAGGCCCCCATTTCGGGATCATCGTTCGCGGCGCGAACCCGAAGTCCCCAGTCGGAGTTCTTGAGAAACAACAGCAGCGCCACCGTGAGCAGGATCGCGAGCGCCGACAAGAACACGCGATACACGGGAAGCTTGATCGCGCCGAGCGAAACGATGCCTTGCAGGCTCGGCGGTATCGCCAGGATCTGCACGTTGCGACCGCCAAATTCGTACAGAACACCGGTGATAAAAAGCGCAAGGCCAAAGGTAAGCAGCAGACTGTCCACCATCGGCCTGTCGCGAATGCGGGCGAATACCGCCCAATCGAGCAGCACGCCGAGCAGACCCACGCCAAGCGGCGCGACGATCAGCGCAGCCCAGAACGGCAACCCCGAATTGGCGGCCCAGATGCCGGCCATCGCCCCAAGGCTGAAGAAAGCGCCGTGCGCGAAATTCACGATGCGCCCCACGCCGTAGATCAGCGTCAGGCCGAGGCTGAACAGCAGCAGCACCGAACCCATAACCAAGCCGTTGAGCGCCAATGATGCCGCAAGCATGCGGACCCCCAGCCTTGTTTGTTTTCTCCCTTCGCGCATCATGCATCAACATGTAAGATTGTCAACAATCCGACACGGAAGCGCATGAGTAGGAGTTTGGTCCCAAGCTATCGTTGGACGCCGCCGCCAGGAGGGCATCGAAATTCAGTGAGGCGCGGATCGCGTTTGTGCTGAAACAGGCTCGGGATCGCGCGCCGATTACCAAGGCCTGTCGGAAGGCCGGGACCTGCGATGCGACCTTCTACAACGGGCGCGAGAGGCATGCGGACCCGATGCCCCCGAAGATGCGGCGCCTGCGATGGCTCAAGGACAGGAGCACCAGGCCGAAGCGGATCGCCGCTGCTTTCCCCGAAAGCGCGATTTTGGCAACAGCCCCGCCGCGCAACGATCGGAATGGCATGAAAGTCACGGAAATATATCGAACGACTTCTCTCGGAGGGCCGCTGGACCGGTAACCGAACATTGGCGGCAAGTAACGACGCCGTGAAAAATCTCAGACAGCCACCTTGGCGGAAATATTTGGATGGGGATTGTAACCGAGCAATTCGAAATCCTCATAGGCGTACTCGAACATCGAAGGGGGCTTCCGCCTGAGGTTGAGCTTGGGAAAGGGCCGTGGCTCGCGCAGCAACTGTGCCCGAGCTTGCTCGACATGATTTAGATAGAGATGGACATCGCCACCCGACCAGACGAGTTCTCCGACTTCCAGACCGACCTGCTGGGCAAGCATGTGTATCAGGAGGGCGGCCTCGCAGAGATTCCAGCCCAGGCCAAGAAACGAATCCGCGCTTCGCTGGAACAACAATCCGGAAAGGCGTCCGTCAGCCACGTAGTATTGATACACCATGTGGCAAGGCGGCAGGGCCATTCGGTCCAATTCACCGACATTCCAGCCGGTAAAAAGAAGGCGTCGGCTATGCGGATTCGATCGGAGGCCTTCGACCAGGCCGGAGATCTGATCGATGGTTCTGCCGTCCTTGGCTTCCCATTGGCGCCATTGCTTCCCGTAGACGGGCCCGAGATCGCCGTTTTCGTCGGCCCATTCGTCCCAAATCGTGACCCCATTTTCTCGAAGATACCTGGTGTTTGTATCCCCGCTTAGAAACCAGAGAAGTTCATGAACGCACCCGCGAAAGAATATTCGCTTGGTGGTGAGCAGCGGAAATCCGTCCGCGAGATCGAAGCGCATTTGATGCCCGAACATCGACAGGGTTCCGACACCCGTCCGGTCCGTGCGCCGAACGCCCCGTTCGAGAAGCGAGCGCAGGAGTCCAAGATATTGTTCCTCGGGATGAGACATTGCCGGTCCATTTGCTCCAGTCATTGTCAGGCTGCCCAAAACGAAACGTCGGACTGCGGTGGTTTTTTGCCGACTGACATGGTGAATGCGAAACTGTAGCGCCTTCGAGCGAAGGGCAATCCGGTTCGCGTCGAGAAAACGCGCCAACCCGCGGTCAGATCGTCGCGCAACCGATGGCTGAACACCGACAGCGCGCCGGCGTCGGCGCCCTTTTCCGCGCCATCGGCGAGAATGCTTCAAATGGGTTGTGATGCTGCTGGTGCATGGAGGTCCGTCTCGTTCGGCTCAATCTAGCGCCCGCGGCCGGGCAACACGACGGCCGATAAGGCAATATGCTGGGGACAATGTGTGGGTTCCGGGGCGTCGGCCCAGCCCCCCGTTCAAATCCAGCCCAGCAGCCCGAGCACGCCGCCGGCCACCAGCAGCCACACCGGGTTGAGCGAGGTCGCCGCCGCCATCACCGCCGCGGCCAGCGTCAACGCCACGGCGGCGACGGAGCCGTCCGCGGCGAAGGCCAGGATCAGGCCGCTCGCCGCCATCAACCCGATCGAGAGCGGCACCAGCGCCGCCTGCACCAGCGCGGGCCACGGCGAATCGCCGGCGCGGTTGATGAGCCGGCTGACGGTATAGGCGAGCGCGGCGGTCGGCACGCACATCGCCAGCGTCGCCACCAGCGCGCCGGCGATCCCGGCCACCTGATAACCGACCAGGGTGACGATCAGCACGTTGGGGCCGGGCGACAATTGGGCGATGGCGAAGGCGTCGGCGAACTGCGCCTCGGTCATCCAGTGATTGAGATCGACGGCGATACGGTGGATTTCCGGAATCGCGGCGGCCGCGCCGCCGACAGCGAACAGCGACAGCCAGCCGAACGCCAGCGCGATGGAGACCAGCGTCCCGATGCCGGTCATGCCGCGCCCCTCCGCCGCATCAGCCAGGTCGCGGCGATCGAGAGCGGGATCGCGGCCAGCAGCACCTGCGGCAGCGGCCATCGCAACACACCGACGGCGACGAACACCGCGACCAGCATGGCGAGCGCCACCGGGTCGCGCCGCTTCAAGAGTGGCAGCATCATCCGCCAGGTCACCGCCAGCAGCAGCCCCACCGCGGCGCAGGACACCCCGTTCAAGGCCCGCCGCAACGCCGGGACGTCGCCGTAATGCGCGTACAGCAGCGCCAGGGTGGTGACGATCAGGAACGGCGGCGCCAGCAGCCCGGCAAAGGACGCGATGCTGCCGCCGAGGCCGCGAATCCGGGCGCCGAACACCACCGACAGGTTGACGATGTTGGGGCCGGGCAGGAAATGGCAGAGCGCGAAGGTTTCGTTGAACTCGTCGGCGGTCATCCAGCGGTGGCGGTCGACGATGGCGCGCCGCGCGAACACCAGCACCCCGCCGAAACCCGCCAGCGACATTTTGGCGAAAGCCACGAACAACGCGAACCGGCCCGGCAAGGCCGGCGGCGGATCGGGCGCAAGCCCGGCGATGGGGGGTTCGGGCGGCATCGGCGCTGAGACTTATCGCCTGCGCGCAGCGCCACCAAGCCGCGTTTTAGGTGCCCCCGCCTGCGCCGGGCGCGGGGCCGCGCCCCCTCCCCACGACCTCGCGGACAAACCGTCGCGGGGCTTCCGCCCGGCCGCGCGACCCCCTATATTGAGCGGGCCGGTTCGCCGGCTATGGAAATAAATGACCGTCGCAATAAACCATTCGGACCCGGGGGCAGCACCCGGCGCCTCCACCCAAATTTCCTCCGGACCGGAACTTGATCCGGAACACCGGACCCGGAATTTCGGCGGGGGCGAAACAGGATCGACGAGGGCGTAAAGGGCGCGTTTTTTCTCGGTATGGTTCCGCCGTTATCGGGCTATGCAATAGTTGCAAACGACAACTACGCTCCGGTTGCTCAGGCTGCGTAACGCAGTTTGAAAGACCAAGTCTAAAGTCCTGATGGGTTAAGCTCCGTCAGGCGGGGTCCGGAGGCACCTGGCAACAGAAGCCTCCACTCAACCTTGATATTTTCCGACCCGGTCCCTTTTTATTGTCCGTCTCGCTCGACCGGCGGACGCTTCCGAATGGCGGCGCGCTCCGCCATAAATGTTGATAAATCCATCCGCGCCGCCTGCTGACCCGCGCCGAGAGCGGGAGTAGCATGGCGCCAGCAGCGAGTCGGGCGGCGGGATATCCGTGGGTCCGGTTGGCGCGCGGCAACACAAGATAACGACCAATAGCGGAACGACCGATGGCCACCGATCACATCAGATACGACGTCCTGGCCCGCGACGCGCTGCGCGGCGTGCTGCGGCAGGTGCTGACGGACGCGGCCGAGCACGGCCTGCCCGGCGACCACCATTTCTACATTACCTTCCTCTCCAAGGCCGAGGGGGTGAAGCTGTCGCCCCGGCTGCTGGCGCAATATCCGGAGGAGATGACCATTATCCTGCAACACCAGTTCTGGGATCTGGTCGTGACGCCGGACCGCTTCGAGGTCGGGCTGTCGTTCGGCGGCGTGCCGGAGCGGCTGGTCGTGCCGTTCAGCGCCATCAAGAGCTTCCTCGATCCGTCGGTGCAGTTCGGCTTGCAGTTCGAGACCGCGGACAGCGCCGCGCCGGCCGCCGCCCAGCCGGAGGCGCAACCGCCCGCCGCCGCGCCGACGGCGCCCGCCGCCGAGTCCGGCGCCACCGCCGACGGCGAACCGCCGAAGCCGAACGAGGGCGCCGAGGTGGTCCGCCTCGATCGCTTCCGCAAGAAGTAAGCGGCAAGAAGTCAGCGGCAAGGCTCGGCGCGAAGCCGTAACATCGTCATCGCGAGCGAAACGAAGCAATCAGATGGCCGCAAGGCGAGGACTGGATTGCTTCGTCGCTCGCGCGCCTTGCAATCACGGAAAATGAATACTTCGTGTAATTCCATGGAACACGCGGCCATTGCCTGATGGCAAGGCGGCGCGAAACGCGATATCCCAGTTCCGAACCGACATTCCGGCACTGGACACCGATCATGGCCCGCACCAGCAAACCTTCCCGCAAGACCGCGCGCACGCCGCGCGCCGCCACCCGCACCGAAACCGACAGTTTTGGCCCGATCGAGGTCGCCGCCGAGCGCTACTGGGGCGCGCAGACCGAGCGGTCGCGGCAGAATTTCCGCATCGGCACGGACCGGATGCCAATGCCGGTGGTGCGCGCGCTCGGCGTCGTCAAGCTGGCGGCGGCGCAGACCAACCGGCAGCTCGGCCTTCTCGACAAGCGCCGCGCCACGGCGATCGGGCGCGCCGCCCGCGAAGTGATCGACGGCGCGCATGACGGCGAATTTCCGCTGGTGATCTATCAGACCGGCTCCGGCACCCAGAGCAACATGAACCTCAACGAGGTGATCGCCAACCGCGCCAACGAACTGCTCGGCGCGCCGCGCGGCGCCAAGGCGCCGGTGCATCCCAACGATCACGTCAACATGAGCCAGTCGTCGAACGACTCGTTTCCGACCGCGATGCACATCGCCGCCGCGCAGTGCATCACCGCCGACCTGATCCCGGCGCTGACCACCCTCGCCAAGGCCCTGCGCAAGAAGGAGAAGGCGTTTTCGAAAATCGTCAAGATCGGCCGCACCCACACCCAGGACGCGACGCCCCTGACGCTCGGACAGGAATTCTCCGGCTACGCCGCGCAGGTGGAAAGCGGGCTCGCGCGGCTGCGCAGCGGCTTGCGCGAACTCTATCCGCTGGCGCAGGGCGGCACCGCCGTCGGCACCGGCCTCAACAGCAAGCCGAAATTCGCCAAAACTTTTGCCAAGCACGCGGCCGCGATCACCAAATTGCCGTTCACCAGCGCGCCGAACAAGTTCGAGGCGCTGGCCAGCAACGACGCCTATGTCTCGGTGCATGGCGCGATCAATTCGGTCGCGACCGCGCTGTTCAAGATCGCCAACGACATCCGCTTTCTCGGCTCCGGGCCGCGCTCCGGGCTCGGCGAACTGATCCTGCCGGAAAACGAGCCGGGGTCCTCGATCATGCCCGGCAAGGTCAACCCGACCCAATGCGAGGCGATGACCATGGTCTGCTGCCGGGTTTTCGGCAATCAGGCGACGATCACGGTCGCCGGAAGCCAGGGTCATTTCGAGCTGAACGTCTACAAGCCGGTGCTGGCCTATTGCATGATTAATTCCGTTCAATTGATGTCCGACGCGGTGCGTTCGTTCACCGACCATTGCGTCGACGGCATCCGCGCCGACGAGCCGCGCATTCGCGAATTGATGCAGCGCTCGCTGATGCTGGTCACCGCGCTGGCGCCGAAGATCGGCTACGACAACGCCGCCAAGGTCGCCAAAACCGCCCATGGCCGGGGCACCACCCTGAAGGAGGAGGCGATCCGGCTCGGCTTCGTGACCGCCGCCGAATTCGACCGCCTCGTCAAGCCGGAGAAGATGGTCCGCCCCGGCTGACCGACCGTGGCGGCGCCGGTCCGCTATCGATCCGGCGGTGATGAGTGCCGCGAATAATTATGAATTATACGCTTGCCGGACTGTTAAACTCGGAAACTTATCATTCAACAGTGCGTTATGACGCCCAGCGCCTCGCTTCCCATCTGCCCCCGTATCTACGAAAATGCCGAAATCGCAAGGCCCCTCGCGGTCGCATGGTTGTCGTGGAGTTCTGAATTTGCCGCCCGGCCCCCGAACTTTTCGTCGTGTGAACGGCGCGCGTCGCAATCTCTGCTCGCGTGATCGTCTTCCGCCTCGCAGACCGTGCGCCGGCTGAGGAGACGGCGTTGGGCGATCTCGTCAATCTCAACCGGCGCAGAAAACGTAGCGCGCGCGAAAAGTCCGCGCGGCAGGCGGAGGAGAACCGCGCGCGGTTCGGCCGCAGCAAATCCGAACGCGCGATCGCGGACGACCGCGCGCGCAGGGACAACGCCCTCCTGGACCAGCATCGCATCGACAAGGACGAAACATGAAATCGCCGGTGGTGAAGCGTTCGATTGTGATTGCCGGACACAAAACCAGCGTCAGCCTGGAAGAAGCCTTCTGGAACGGCATGAAGGAAATTTCCGCGCGACGTCACATGACGCTGTCCGAACTGGTCGGCGAGATCGACAGCAACCGCCAGCAGGGCAACCTGTCATCGGCGATCCGGCTGTTCGTGCTGGATTACTTCAGAAATCGCCCGCCGGCGCCGGCGGTCAACGCTGAGATCCGCCCCCTCGCCTGACCGGCCGCCGACAGCCGCTTCCGTCGCGGTCACTGCGCCGGGATCGGCGTCAGGATCAGCGGCGCGTGCGGCTTAGGCGCGGCCTTGGCGGCGGGCGCGGGCCGCACCTCGACCGGCGGCGGCAGCGGTGGAACGCCATGCGCGGCCGGGGTATCCGCGACCGGCGGCGGCGCGGGTCTTGCCGGAGCAACCTCCTTCGGCCTCGCCGGAGGGGCGGCGGGCGGCGACGGCTCCGGCTTCGCCGGCTCGCGGGCGGCCTCGCCGCGCGAGATCGCATCCAGCCGCCGCGTTTCGCGATCGATCGTCCGTAACGCCAGCCAGGACGCGAGGCCGGACACATCGACGCTGGGCGTCAGCGCGTCCGGCGTGCCCGCCGCGAAGATATCGAGATGCGGCGGGCCGTTCTTGTCGGCGGCGCGCGCGGTGAGATTGGCGCGGATATCGACCTGATCGGCGATGATGTCGTAACCGCCGGACACCACCGCGCGGACGCCCTCCCCCTCCAGCATGGTGGCCCCGACGCTGAAGCGGCCGTCCCGCAGCAGAAACGGAACCTGCGCCTGCCGGACCGCAAGGTCGCCACGCCGCAATTCCGGCGCGACGATGCGTCGAAGCTGATCCTCGTTGGTGGCCTGACCGGCATCGCCGGCCTTGATCGCGATGTCGAACACATCCGGATTGAGGCCGGCGATCCGCGCGGCGTCGAGGGTCAGCGTCCCGCTTCCGGTCAGCGCGCCGGTCAGCGCCGCGATGCTGCGCCCCTGGGTCGCGAAGGTCATCCGCATCGATGCCTTGCCGGAAGGCATCGCGAGGCCGCGATAGCGCAGCGCCGCGCCGTCGACGCCATCGAGCCGCACCTCGCCGCTCAGCGCCAGCCCGTCCGCCGTTTGTCGCGCATCGATCTCGGCGCCAGCCACGCCGCCGCCGATCCCGCCCTTGAGAGCGTTGATCGCGACCGCGCGGCCGTCGCTTTTCAGGACACCGCTCAGCGGTTGCAGTTCGAGGCCGGCGGGCAACGCGCCGCGCGCCGCCTGGAAATCGATCTTGCCGCGCCAGCCCGCCAGCACGCCGCCGCCGAGCGGCGCGCCCTTGTCGCGTCCGGTCGCGCCGATCAGAAGTGCGAAGACTTGCGGCAGGTCGAGCCGGTCGATGCCGAGTTCGCCCTCGAAACCGCCGCCGTCGCCGAGCCTCGCCTTGATGTTGCCGCGCAGCCGCGCCCCGGCGACCGCGGCATCGATATCTTTGAGCTGAACGGTATCGCCGTCGCGCGTGACGCGCGACGACAGGCTCGCGCCCCGCGCCAGCGGGTTCGATGCGTCGAGGCCCAGCAGCGGCGCGAGATCGACGCCTTGCGCCTTGACGACGAGATCGGCGGATTTTTGCGCCGTGGGCGTCACCTCGCCATGGACGTCGGCGGTCAGCGCGCCCGCCGACAACGCGGCCTTCACCTGCCACGCCGAGTCCCATGTCCCGCGCGCCGAACCGGTCAGCCGCGCCGCGCCGGGGCCAGTGGCGATGGCGCGGTCGAGCCCGAGCCAGCGGAGCGCCGCCGCGCCGTTCTCCGCCGACGCATCGACGGCGAGATCGAGCGGGGTTTTCATCAGCGCCTCGCCGTCACGGGCACGCAACGCCGCGCGCGACGGCGCGGCGCGCAGGGTGACGGTGCCGCCGAGTTGCGGCGCGGACCATTGCAGCGTCGCGCGCGCGCTGGCGCGCTCCGCGGCGTCGGCGTCATCGTCAAGCGCAAGGGTCAATTCCAGTCGGGCGGGCCCCTGCCTGGCTTCGGCCCCCGCCCGCAGCCGCTCGGCAAGCGACGGCGCCCAGGGCGCGATCAGTCCGGCGAGATCGGACATGGCGGGCGCTGCGGCCTGCAACGCCAAATCGCCGGTCGTGGTGTCGCGGTGGAACGCCCCCGCGCCCTGCACCACGAGTCCGCCGGACTGGCCCAGCCGCAACCCGTCCAGCGCAACCGTTTTGTCGTCGTAGCGAATCTTGCCGGCGAGCGGCCGCAGTTCCTGGCCGGACGCGATCGCCCGCGCGAGATCGAAGGTAAGTTGCCCGCGATCCGGCCAGTCCTGCTGCGGAATCCCGATGCCGCGCAGGAGCGCCATGGCGGCGTCGAGATCGAGGCGGTCGGCGGCGAGATCGGCGTCGAAGGCGGAGGCGCGGCCGTCCCTGCGCGCCGCCCAGGCAAGACGCCCGGTAATGGCGCCGCCATCGACTTCGGCCTTGAGCTGGTCAATCGCAACGCGGTCAGAGGCAAGATGCACGTCGCCGGCGACGTGCATCGGCTTCTGCTTTTGCGTCGGCGCGTCGGCGCGCCCCAGCAGCCATGCGGTGAAGGTGGCGGGATCGGTGGAATCGATCCTGAGCGCGCCCTTGAAGCTGTCGCCGGCGTCGGATGGATGGTTTGCGCCGCCGGGCGAGGCCAGCGCGCCTTGAATGCTGATGTCGGTCGCGCCGGGCGCGCGCGCCTCCAGGCGATCCACGCTCCACGCGCCGCCGGCCGCGCGCAGCGTCAGGTCGAGATCCTGCACCGCGCGGCCGCCAAGGATGATGCGCTCGGCGTTGACGTCGATCCGGCTCGGCAGCGGCGCCGGCGGCAGCGCGGCCAGCAGGGCGCGCAGGCCCGGCATCATCCGCGCCGGCTCGGTCGAGCCGCTCTGCTTCGCCAGAAGCTTGTCGGCATCGAGTTGCTTCGCCGACAACAGCGCCTGCAACATCGGCTTCGCGCCGAAATGGAAGTCGGCAAGTCCGGTCAGCTTCATCACCGCGTCGTCGACGCCGTAGGCGATGTCGAGTTGCGTCAGCGCCGCCTTGGCCGGATCGGCTTTCAGCCGGGCCGACAGCCGCCATGGCGTCACCGAATCCGGCGCGGTGCCGTCGGGCGCGGTCCGCGCCAGCGCCAGCGTGCCGTCGAAGCGGGGCGCCCGCGCCTCGAACGCCAGCGCGCCGTCGAGATCGACGCTCCAGCCGTGCAGACCGGGTTCGAGGGTCAGCCGCACGCGCGCGGCGCCGTCGTCCCGCGCGGACGAGAGGCGAAACGGAAAGCGCGTGTTCGACACCGTGAAGTTGCCGTTGCCGCGGATCGACCCGGCGGGGCCGCGGACGTCGCCGCTGAAGGCGATGTCGTTCAGTTCCAGCGTGCTGCGGCTTGCGGCGTCGTGCAGCGCCACGCGGCCGGTGAGATTGACCCGATCGACCGACAGCGCGGCGAGGTTGGCATTGCCGGACGCCACCGGCCAATCGATGCGGCCGTTGCGGTCAAGACCGAGATCGAGCGCGACGCCGTTGGCGGTGAGTTCGGTGGCGCGCCACTCGCCGCGCATCAACGCCCCGAGGCTGAACTCGATGGAGAGGTCGTCGGCGCGGACGCGGCCGGGATCGTTGGGTCCGCCCAACACCACCGACTGAAGGCGCAGCGACGGCGACGGCAACAGCCGGGCGTCGAGCGATCCGCCGACACGCACCGGCGCGCCCAGGATGCGGCTCGCCTCAAGCTCGAACTGCGGGCGAAACCGGGTCCAGTCGACAAAGTGAGGACCGACCAGGGCCGCGACCAGCGCGATGATAAAAGCGATTGCCAGTCCGAGCAGGGTTGTCTGCACGGCGTCTCCCTCGTGAGCGTCATCCGGCGGGAGCAACCTTATAGCAACAAGCCCGGCGAAGTCCCAGCGCCGCGCGCGCGAAGCGGCGACGTCATCCCGCGTCGGAGGTCGTCGCCGCGCCTGCGCGCTGATCGAACAGATGGGCGCGGCCGGCGACCGCGCGCACCTTGCCGGGCGCGGCGAACCAGATCGCCGCGCTGCCGAGCACGCTGAAGGCGATCGACAGCACGAACCCGCCGATGTAGTTGCCGTACCAGTCATGCAGCAGGCCGGTGATCCAGGGCCCCGCCGCGCCGCCGGCAAGCCCCGCCAGCATGATGGTGCCGAAAATGCTGCCGTACTGCTTGCCTTCGAAAATCTCCACCACCACCGCGGCCATCACCGACGTGGTGCCGTAGCCGATGAAGCCCTGCGTCACGATCATGAGATAGATCAGCGCCATGTTCGGCACGAAGCTGAGCGCGATCAGCGCGAACAGGCAAACGATGAATCCGAGGCCGCTGATGGTCCAGACCCATTCGCGCCCGATCCGGTCGGACCAATGGCCGAGCAGAATCTGGCCGGGAATGCCGAGCAGGCTGACCGCGCCCAGCGCCCACACGGCGACATTGGAACTGAAGCCGACATCGATGAGGTATTTGGTCTGGTGAACCTGCACCGCGTACCACGAATAAAGCCCGCAGAAGAACCCGAGCGACAGCCACCAGAACGGGGCGGTGCGCATCGCCCGCGACAGGGTCCAGTCGGTCGCGGCCCAGGCGGGATCGACCACCACCACCGTCGGCCGCCTCAGTTGCGCCGCCGCGCCGCCGCCGTGATCGTCGCCGTCGGGCAGCAGCCCCATGTCCTGCGGGCGCTTGCGCACCATCAGGTTGATCGGCACCAGCACCACCAGCATCAGGATCCCGAGCATCGTCGACGCCGACCGCCAGCCCGAATGCCCGATGACATAGCCGATCCACGGGAACATGATGATCGAGCCGATGCCGACGCCGGCGAAGGCGATGCCCATCGCCAGCCCGCGCTTGCGGACGAACCAGTTCGGCAGGTAGAGCGACTGCCCGGTATAGCTCAGGCAGACGCTGCCGCCGCCGACCAACAGCCCCATGGTGAGGTAGAGATGCCAGACCTCGGTGGTCAGCGGCGCCAGCAGCAGGCCGCCGGCCATCAGCAGCACGCCGGTTTCCATCACCACGCGGGGGCCGAGGCGATCCATCATGCGGCCGATCAGCGGGCTGAAGATCGCGGAAATGACGAAGCCGAACGAGAACGCGCCGGCCGTCAGGCCGTGCTCCCAATGAAACTCGTCGACGATCGACGGGTAGAACAGCGAGAATGCCGTACGCGCGTTGACGCCGATGCCCATGGTCACGAAGGTGACCGCGACGATCACCCAGCCGTAGAAGAAGCGTGCGCGCATCGGTTATCGGCCCTCCGAGACGTGTCGCGAAGCGTTGAAACAATCGCTGAGTCGTCCCCGCGCAGGCGGGGACCCATAACCCCTGGCGTTGGTCGTCATCAAATCATCTCGCCCTGGTGATGGAGCCGAATCGCTGCGGCGTATGGGTCCCCGCCTGCGCGGGAACGACGATTTTCGTGTGGAGAGTCCGTCCATTCAAACGAATTCGGATCAGGCTTCGATTTGAGACGACCGGCGCAATCCGGTCAATGACCTCGGAGGTCAAATCAAGCCGGCGGCACGATCTTGCCGGGGTTGAAGATGTTCTGCGGATCGAGCGCCCGCTTCAGCGCGCGCATGGCGTCGAGCGCCTCGGGGCCAAGCTCGCCGAGCAGATATTTCTGCTTGCCCTGGCCGATGCCGTGTTCGCCGGTGCAGGTGCCGTCCATCGATTGCGCCCGCTCCACCAGCCGGTGCATGAATTCGTCGGCGCGCGCCATTTCCGCGGGATCGTCGACGTCGCACAACAGCGAACAGTGGAAATTGCCGTCGCCGACATGGCCGACGATGGGCGACAGCAGGTCGAGGCGAATCAGATCGGCCTCGGTTTCGGTGACGCAGTCGGCCAGCCGCGAAATCGGCACGCAGACGTCGGTCGCGACCACGCCGGCGCCGGGACGCAGGCCGCGCACCGCCCAATAGGCGTCGTGCCGCGCCTGCCACAGCCGGGTACGATCCTCCGGCCGCGTGGTCCATTCGAACGAACCGCCGCCACACTCCCGCGCGATCTCGCCGAAGCGGCGGGTCTGCTCGGCAACCTCGACCTCGCTGCCGTGGAATTCCAGCAGCAGCAGCGGGGTTTCCGGCAGCGACAGTTTCGAATAGGCGTTGACCGCCCGCACCTGGGCGGCGTTGAGCAATTCGATGCGCGCCAGCGGAATCCCGGTCTGAATCGCCAGGATGGTGGCCTGACAGGCGCCCCTCACGGTTTCGAACGAGCAGGCGGCGGCGGCGATGGTTTCCGGAATGCCGCGCAGCCGGATGGTCAATTCGGAGATGATGCCGAGCGTGCCTTCCGCGCCGACGAACAGATGCGTCAGGTCGTAACCGGCCGACGACTTTTTCGCCCGCGTGCCGGTGGTGATGATCTCGCCGTCGCCGCGCACCACCTTCAGCGCCAGCACGTTGTCGCGCATGGTGCCGTAGCGCACGGCGTTGGTGCCGGAGGCGCGGGTCGCGGCCATGCCGCCGATCGAAGCGTCGGCGCCCGGATCGATCGGGAAGAACACGCCCTGGTCGCGCAGGTGCTCGTTCAGCGCCTTGCGGGTGATGCCGGGCTGGATCACGCAATCGAGATCCTCGACGTGAACGGCGAGCACCTGGTTCATGTCGCGCAGGTCGATGCAGACGCCGCCGGCGGGCGCGTTGACCTGCCCCTCCAGCGAGGTGCCGGTGCCGAACGCGATCACCGGCACGCCATGGGCGGCGCAAATCCGCACCGTGTCCTGGATGTCGGCGGTCTCCTGCGCCATCACCACCGCGTCGGGCGGCTGCGGCGTGAGCCATGTCGTGGTATGGGCGTGCTGCTCGCGCACCGCCTGCGAGGTCACCAGCCGGTTGCCGAACCGCGCCGCGAGCCGCTCCAGCGCTTTCGCCAGCGCGCCGGGGTCGGCATGGGGCAGATCGAACGGATTGTGGACGTTCATTCAATTTTCCTCCCGGTCGTTCCGGCGACGCGATCGTGGCAAGGCTGTACAATCGATCCGACGATCCCATAAACCCATAGCATAGTCGAACCGCGCGGCCATGCGCTTAACCAAGGATTCGCCATGACGATCAATGCCCCCGCGGCGTCGCCGCTGGAACAGGTCCCCTTCCTCGCGCCGGAGATGCGGATCGAGCCGGCGTGGATCGACTACAACGGCCACCTCAACATGGCCTATTATCACGTGCTGTTCGATCGCGGGATCGACGCGCTGTGGGCCGAACTCGGGATCGGCGCGGACTATCTCGCGACGCGCGGCGGCTCGACCTTCACCGCGGAATGCCACGTGCGCTACCTGCGCGAGGTGCATCTCGACGATCCGGTGCGGGTCTCGGTCCTGCTGGTGGCGGCGGACGACAAGCGCCTGCACACGTTCCAGGAACTGCGCCACGCCACCGAGGGCTGGCTGTCGGCGACCTCGGAGAACATGTCGCTTCACGTCGACATGGCGGCGCGCAAGACCGCGCCGTTCCCGCCCGACATCCGCGCTAAAATCGCGGCCGTCACCAGCGCTCATGACGCCTGCCCGCGCCCCGAGGGGCTCGGCCGCGGCATCGCGATGCCGGTGAAATAGCCGGTTCCACGGCTTAAGGTGGGAAAACCCGCCGCTCCGCCCTATATCTGGTCGAATCCTGCCGCAGGAGTCTCCCCATCGCGCGTTCACGGTGCCATCGTGAACCGGAAACTGATTCGCATGACCGAGCCGAGCAAACTCCTTCGCCGCGACCTGCCCGACCACCAGCCGGTGGCCGGCGGCATCGCCGCGCGCGCCCGCGCCGCCGCCGCGCCGCCCTATCTCGCCGCGCTCAATCCCGAGCAGCGCGAGGCGGTGGAGACGCTCGACGGCCCGGTGCTGGTGCTGGCCGGCGCCGGCACCGGCAAGACGCGGGTGCTGACCTCGCGGATCGCGCACATTCTTTCCACCGGCCGCGCCCGGCCGCACGAAATCCTGTCAGTGACCTTCACCAACAAGGCCGCGCGCGAGATGAAGCACCGCCTCGGCGACATGCTCGGCCAGGCCGTGGAGGGGATGCCGTGGCTCGGCACCTTCCATTCGATCGGCGGCCGCATCCTGCGCTTCCACGCCGAACTGGTGCAGTTGAAATCCAACTTCACGGTGCTCGACGTCGATGACCAGATCCGGCTGCTCAAGCAATTGCTGCAAGCCGACGGCATCGACGACAAGCGCTGGCCGGCGCGGATGCTGGCGGGGCTGATCGACGGCTGGAAGAATCGCGGGCTGACGCCGGCGCAGGTGCCCTCCGGCGAGGCCGTCGTATTCGGCAACGGCCGCGGCGGCAAGCTCTACGCCGCCTATCAGGAACGGCTGAAGACGCTCAACGCCGCCGACTTCGGCGGCCTGCTCTTGGAAAACATCCGGCTATTCCGCGAGAACCCGGACGTGTTGCGGCAGTATCAGCGGCGTTTCAAATATATTCTGGTCGACGAATATCAGGACACCAACGTCGCGCAATATCTCTGGCTGCGGCTGCTGGCGCAGACATCGGCAAGCACTCCGCTTCCCTCTCCCCTTGCGGGAGAGGATTCGTCCGCGACGCTCGAAATCCGGCAGAAAAACATCTGCTGCGTCGGCGACGACGACCAGTCGATCTACGGCTGGCGCGGCGCCGAGGTGGACAACATCCTGCGCTTCGACCACGATTTTCCCGGCGCGAAAATCATCCGGCTGGAACGCAACTACCGCTCCACCGGCCACATCCTCGCCGCCGCCTCGCACCTGATCGCCCACAACGAGAGCCGGCTCGGCAAGACCTTGCGCACCGAGGACGTTGACGGCGAGAAGGTCACCGTCACCGGGGCGTGGGATTCCGAGGAGGAAGCCCGCGCCATCGGCGAGGAGATCGAGCAGTTGCAGCGCGCCGGCGACAGGCTGAATGAAATCGCCATCCTGGTGCGCGCCTCGTTCCAGATGCGCGAGTTCGAGGACCGCTTCGTCACCCTCGGCCTGCCCTATCGCGTGATCGGCGGCCCGCGCTTCTACGAGCGCGCCGAAATCCGCGACGCGCTGGCCTATCTGCGCGTCATCAATTCGCCGGCCGACGACCTCGCCTTCGAGCGCATCGTCAACGTGCCGAAGCGCGGCATCGGCGACGCCACCGTGCAGTTGCTGCACGATCACGCCCGCAAGCGCCGCATTCCGCTGTCGGAGGCCGCCCGCGCCGTGGCCGAGACCGACGAGTTGAAGCCGAAGGCGCGCGGCGCGCTGCGCGCGCTAATGGACAGCTTTGACCGCTGGCGGATGCAAGGCCAGACGCTGCCGCACACCGAACTGGCCGAAATCGTGCTGGATGAGTCCGGCTATACCGAGATGTGGCAGAAGGACCGCTCGGCGGACGCCGCCGGCCGGCTCGAAAACCTCAAGGAGCTGGTGCGCTCGATGGAGGAGTTCGAGAACCTGCAAGGCTTCCTCGAACACATCGCGCTGGTGATGGATCGCGACGGCGGACCCGACGAGGAAGCGGTGTCGCTGATGACCCTGCATTCCGCCAAGGGCCTGGAATTCGACAACGTGTTCCTGCCGGGCTGGGAGGAAGGGCTGTTTCCGCATCAGCGCGCGCTGGACGAGCAGGGCCGCGCCGGGCTTGAGGAGGAGCGCCGCCTCGCCCATGTCGGCATTACGCGCGCAAGGCGACGCGCGAAACTCTACTTCGCCACCAACCGCCGCATCCACGGCACCTGGTCGACCACCGTGCCCTCGCGCTTCCTCGACGAACTGCCGGCGGACAATGTCGAGATCACCGAGTCGAAGGGCGGCTCCGGCTGGGGCGGCTCGGGCAGCTACGGCGCATCGCGCTTCGACAATCTCGAAGCGTTCGGCTCCAGCTATTCGACGCCCGGATGGCAGCGCGCGCAGGCCAACCGCACGCGCGGCGGCTTCAACGAGAGCGGCGCGGCCTACGGCAACGGTCCGCGCCGCGCCCGCGCGCCGCTCACCATCGAGGGCGAGCTGATCGCGAAATCGACCGGCGCCACGTCGGACTATTCCACCGGCGAGCGGGTATTCCACCAGAAGTTCGGCTATGGCCGCATCGTCAGGATCGACGGCAACAAGCTCTCGATCGCCTTCGACAAGGCGGGCGAGAAGAAGGTGGTCGACAGTTTCGTGCAGCGGGCGTAGTTCAGGCCCGGAATGGCCTCCGGGCCTTCATGATTGTCGCGCACGCGCCTCAGCGACGATGGCAGTGGAAGCGATGGTTGTGGTCGTAATAGCCATGACAACGCTTGCCGCGATGCGGGCCTCTGTCCGGGATGCCGAGAACGCCATTGACACCGCCCACCACGCCGCCGACGCCGGCGCCGATGGCACCGCCGACCGCCCCGCCAACCGGACCGGCGGCGCGGTTGCCTTCATACGCGCCCTGATTGGCGCCGCGCTCCATGCCTTTGATGACCCCCTGCCCGTGCGCCACACCGGGCGCGACCAGTAGCGCCGCCGCCAGGGCGGCGATCGCCAGATGCGCGCGCGGCGAGAGTCGGGACGGGAAGGCAACGGCTTGAATTGTCGCGGCTTGGACGATCATCGGGACTCCATGCGGGTTGGCCGGGCCAAACGAAAACGCTCCGGCACATCGAGACGGACTGTCCACGGCAACGCGCGAGATCGTGATTGGTTGCCGCGCCGTTAAGATTGATCGGGCATGGCACTGGTGCCGGTGCCGGATCATGGGCATATAGTCGGCGGGGACGGGCGAGCGAGTTGCGGTTTCGGGCGACAGGCCGGGAATCGGATCTGGAGGCCAGGACAAACATGAGTTCGCAACATATGCGTTCGTTGCTCATTCCGGTTGCCGCGCTGATGCTGGTGGCCGCTCCCGCCGCCGCGCTGGCCAAGGTTTCCATCACCGTCGACAAGGACAACCAGATCATGACGGTCGCGGTCGATGGCGTGCAGCGCTATCAGTGGCCGGTGTCGACCGGCAATCCGTCGCACGAGACGCCCGACGGCAGTTTTCGGACCTTCCGCATGGAGGAAGACCACTACTCCAAGGAGTTCGACGACGCGCCGATGCCGCACGCGATCTTCTTCACCAAGCAGGGTCACGCGATCCACGGCACGTTCTCGGAAAAGAGCCTCGGCGTGCCGGTGTCGCATGGCTGCGTCCGGCTTTCGCGCGCCCACGCCGCGACGCTCTACGACCTGGTCAAGCGCGACGGCCTGCTCACCACCACGGTGACGCTGACCGGCTCCTCCCGCGTCGCCCTCGCCCGAGGCAAGGGCAAACCGACGACCGCGGTGGCGCGCCGCGATCCGGCCGCGGGCGACGTCGAAGCCGGTTATGACGCCGACGGCAACCCGATCGACCTGAGGCCGCAACTGCGTCGCCCGCCGCCCCGCCCGGCGCTGCCGCCGCAGCAGATCACCCGCGACGACGACGGCTACATCTATCCCGCCGACGGCAGCAGCAGCGACCAGCGCTATCCGTCGCCGCGTCCCTATCGGCGCACCTATCAGGGGCAAGTCTACAGCGATCAGTACGGCCAGCAATACGCGGCGCCACGCGGCTACGCCACGCCGGACTATTACGGCTCGCAACAGGGCTATTATGTCCAGCCGCGCACCTACCTGCGACCGCGCGGGCTGTTTTCCGACATGGATTGAGGTTCACCGAACACATCGGCCGTTGATCTCTCAGTCGTCATTGCGAGCGACGCGAAGCAATCCAGAAGGCCACGAAGCAAGGACTGGATTGCTTCGTCGCTGACGCTCCTCGCAATGACGGGAGGGGATTTCAGTCACCTCAATCATCGCCGTCGCGCAGCCGCCGCCACGCCGCGCCGAGGATGTTCGAATAGTCGTCGGTCCAGACTTGCTGATCGGCGGGCGCGGTGATTTTGACCCATTTGTCGTCCGACGCCAGGCTGCCGATATCGTCGGCGGCGCGCGCCGAGAGCACCACGTCGGTGGTGAACACATATTCGTCGTTGCGGCCGGAATCCTCGTTGAAGCGCCAGCTCGTCAACCCGTTGGCGCCGGCGATGCCGGCGGCCACGCCGGCGAGGTCGAGATGCCGGTTGGAGACGTGCATCACGACCACGCCCTCGGGCGCCAGCTTGGCGCGGTAGATCGCCATCGCCTCCCGCGTGGCGAGATGGATCGGGATCGCGTCCGACGAATAGGCGTCAACGATGACAATGTCGTATTCGCCGTCCGGCTCGCGCGCGAAGGTGAGCCGCGCATCGCCCAGCACCGGCCGCATCTCGGGCATACACTTTTCGATGAAGGTAAAGTGACGCGGATCGCGCGCGGTGTCGATCATGGTCTGGTCGATCTCGAAAAACGTCCAGTTCTCGCCGGGCTTCGCGGCGCAGGCCAGCGTGCCGGCGCCGAGCCCGATCACCGCGACGCGGAGCGGCGCGCTTTTGCGCGCGCGGATCGCGGCGATGGCCTGCCCGATGCCGCCGTCCCTGTGGTAGTAGGCGATCGGCTCGGGAGGGCCGGTGACGCGGGTGCCGTCGTCGTTCAGCACCCGCTCGGCGCCGTGAATCGTGGTGCCGTGCATCAGCGCGTGATAGCGGCCGTCCGGCGTCACTACCACCTTGTGGACGCCGAAGAAGCTGCGCACCGTGGTCACCCGCCCCTCGTCCGCCGAATAGACCCGCAGCAGCAGCAACGCCAGCGCCACCGTCGCGGCGACTTTCGCGCGGCTGGCGCGCGCCACGATCGCCAGCACCACCGCGATGACCGCGCAAACGCCGGCCACGTTCACCCGCTCGGCCTTGAGCGTGTCGAACAACTGGCCCGGAAACAAGGCCGGGGCGAGCCAGACGATCGCGAGGATCGCCAGAACCAGCCAGTACCAGCGCAGCCAGTTCGGCCAGCGCTCGCGGGATAGCGGGCGGCACAGCGCCGCCAGCGCGATGAGGATCGGATACTCGGCGATCCACGAGAACACGAACGGCGCGATCAGGCCGGAGAACAAGCCGCCGACCATGCCGCCGAACGACAGCGCGACATAAAAGCCGGTGAGATAGCGCGGCGCGGGGCGCGTGCGCGCCAGTTCGCCGTGGCAGGCCATGGCGATGATGAAGAAACACAATTGATGTCCGCCGAGCGTCAGCAGCAGGTTCTGCTCGCCGCCGATCGCAAGCAGCACGACGACGCCGGCGATCGCCAACGGCTGCAATACCAGTATCCACTTGTGCGGCAGCAACGGGCGCGACTGGAACACCAGCACCCAGGTCAGGAGATAGAGCGACAGCGGCAGCACCCAGAGCAGCGGCGCGGCGGCGACATCGGTGGAAATATGCGCCGTCACTGCGATCAGCAGGCCGGACGGCACCGCCGCGAGGAAAATCCAGCGCAGGCGGGTGGACCATGCCGGCGGCGGGCGATCGTCAACCGCATCCGCCGCCGGATCGGTCACCACCGCTTGCGGCGAGCGCAGCAGCGCCACGCCGCAGCCCGCGATCAGCAGCACCAGCAGCCCGTAACCGGCCGTCCACGCCAGGTTCTGGCCACGCAGCGACAACGTCGGCTCCAGCAGGAACGGATAGGACAACAGCGCCAGAAAGCTGCCGACATTCGACGACGCATAGAGAAAATACGGATCGCGCCCGCCGGGATGGCCGGTGCGGACGAACCACGCCTGCAACAAGGGATTGTTGGCCGCGAGCGCGAAGAACGGCAGGCCGATCGAGGCCGCGAACAGGCCGAGCAGCCAGAGCGCGGCGCCGCTCCCCGGCGGCTCGCCCCAGCCCGCCGCGATCGCCAGCGGCAGGGCGGCCATCGCCGCGATCAGCAGCATCAGGTGAATGGCGACGGCGGCGGCCCGGCCCGGCAATTGCGTCAAAAAGTGTGCGTAAAGATAGCCGCCGAGCAGCAGCGACTGGAAGAACACCATCGCCACCGACCACACCGCCGGCGAGCCGCCGAGCCGTGGCAGCACCATTTTGGTGAACAGCGGCTGCACCGAAAACAGCAGCAGCGCGCTGAGAAAGATCGCGGCGGTGTACAGGATCAGGATTTGGCGATGGCGCGACCGCAACGGCTGGTCGCGGTTCGCGGGCGGCGCGGAAAGCGTCATGCGATGTTCGGCCTCGATCCGGTACCTTGCCGCCGCGCGCCGGAGGCGCGGGATTGAAGCAAACGCCTGCGCAGCGAACAATGTGGCTGAGAGCGGTATCATCCCGACCGCCGCCTTCGCAACGCCTGTCACGACAAAAGGCTGCAACCGGTTCCGCGAACCCGGTACAGTGAGCATCACGCCCCTGCCCCACAAGGACAAAATGGCCGAATCGAATACCGACGTTGTCATCATCGGCGCGGGCCATAACGGCCTCACCTGCGCGGCCTATCTGGCCATGGCCGGCCTCAAGGTGCGGGTGGTGGAGCGGCGCGCGGTGGTGGGCGGCGCGGCGGTGACCGAGGAATTTCACCCCGGCTTCCGCAACTCGGTGGCGGCCTATACCGTGAGCCTGCTCAACCCGAAGGTGATCGCCGACCTCAAGCTGCACCAGCACGGGTTGCGGATCGTCGAGCGCCGCGCGCAAAATTTCCTGCCGACGCTGGACGGCGACTATCTCTTGACCGGCGAGGGCCGCACCGCGGCGTCATTGGCCCGTCACAGCGCGGGCGACGTCGAGCGCTACGACGCCTTCACGCGCGAGCTTGAGGCCATCGCCGACGTGCTGCGGCAACTGGTGCTGCGCGCGCCGCCCAACCTGGTCGCGGGCTTCGGCGCGCCCGCGCTCCGCGAAAGTTTGAACGCGCTCGGGGCCGCCAACGTGCTGCGCGCGTTGCCGATCGAGCGGCAGCGGCTGTTGCTCGACCTGTTCACCCGCTCCGCCGGCGAGATGCTCGACGAAACCTTCGAGGGCGACCTGGTCAAGGCGCTGTTCGGCTTCGACGCCATCGTCGGCAATTACGCCAGCCCCTATGCCGCCGGCTCCGCCTACGTCATGCTGCATCACGCCTTCGGCGAGGTGAATGGCAAGAAGGGCGCCTGGGGCCACGCCATCGGCGGCATGGGCGCGATCACCCAGGCGATGGCGGCGGCGGCGCGCGGCCACGGCGCCGAGATCGAGACCGGCGCGGGCGTTCGCGAGGTGACCGTGGAAACCGGCCGCGCCACCGGCGTCGTGCTCGACGACGGCCGCCGCATCCGCGCGAATTATGTCGCCGCCAACGTCAATCCGAAACTGCTCTATACGCGGCTGGTGCCGAGGGACGCGCTGCCGGGTGAATTTCTCACCCGCATCACCCGCTGGCGCAACGGCTCCGGCACCTTCCGCATCAACGTCGCGCTGGACCGGCTACCGTCCTTCACGGCACTGCCCGGCGACGGCGATCATCTCAGCGCCGGCATCATCATCGCCCCCAGCCTCCGCTACATGGACCGCGCCTGGCAGGATGCCCGCGACCATGGCTGGAGCCGCGCCCCGGTGGTGGAAATGCTGATTCCATCCACCCTCGACGACGCCCTCGCCCCGGCGGGCCGCCACGTCGCCAGCCTGTTCTGCCAGCACGTCGCGCCGCAACTGCCGAACGGAGCCTCATGGGACGACCACCGCGAGCAAGTCGCCGACCTGATGATCGCGACCGTGGACGCCTACGCGCCGGGCTTCAAGGCCAGCGTCATCGGCCGGCAGGTGCTCTCCCCGCTCGATCTGGAGCGCACGTTCGGCCTGCTCGGCGGCGATATCTTCCACGGCGCGCTGACGCTGAACCAACTGTTCTCGGCGCGGCCGATGCTGGGCCATGCCGACTATCGCGGGCCGCTCAAGGGACTCTATCACTGCGGCGCGGGCAGCCATCCCGGCGGCGGCGTCACCGGCGCGCCGGGCCACAACGCCGCCCGCGCCATCCTGCGCGACCATCGCGCGCTGTTCGGCTGAGGCGGTCTTCAGCCGCGATTGAAAAACAATCTCCCGGCGACTGGACAAGTCCGCCGATATCCCTGTTGATAACGAGTGGAAAAGTCGCCGATGAGTCGCGCCGGGGCCGACGCGAACGGCGGAGTGGCGTCGTTGCGCTCAAGAGCGCCCGGTTCTGATTGATACAAGAACGTGGCGCGCACCGGACAAGACCGCAAGGAGCCCATACCGCAAGAGACGTCGCAAGGGGGCGCACATGGAATCGATCATTCGTTTCGCGCTGAGCAACTTTACGCTGACATTCGTCATCCTCGGTCTGGTGGCCTCGGCCGTTGCGCTCGTCCGCGCGCCCAAGCCGTTCACCGCACCGGTCGTCATCGAGGCGCTGTTGTCCTACTTCATCCTGTTCTCGGTGGGTTTCAGCTTTTTCTACAACTTCGTCATGCACACTTTCTTCGGCGAGATGAGCGCCGCGTTCATCGGCTGGGAGGACAGTCCCTTCCAGGCCGAAGTCGGCTATGCCAGTCTCGGCTTCGCGCTGATCGGCTTCCTCGGCTTTCGCCGCGGCTTCGACATGCGCCTCGCCGCGGTCACCGGCATCGCCGCGTTCCTGTGGGGCGCGGCCGCGGGCCATATCCAGGAGATCGTCCATCAGGGCAATTTCGCGCCCGGCAACGCCGGAGTGATTCTCTATACCGACATCCTGCTGCCGCTGGCCGGCTTCATCCTGCTCTGGCTGCAACGCCGACACCGTGGCGACAGCCGGCCGCCGCTACGCTGAACGGCCAGGACGCCCATCGCCAACCGGCCGCATCCGATCGCGGCCAGCCTTGGACACCTCTGTGGATAACCTGTCGACAACCCGTGGATATCGCGTGAACAAGTGCCCCGAGGCGCATGGCCTTCGGCGTGGAAAACCCTTGAAATGTCCGTGGATCGCATGTGAACAAGGGACTCCGCAGCAGCCCCCTGTCCGTCCCACGATGTCCCTCCCATGACGCCGACTGTCACTCCGCAAAGCAACAGCGCGACCTTCAGCGTCGGCGACGAACGCCGCGCGCGCGGCATTGTCGACGTGCTGGAGGAAAGCCTCGAACCCGGCGAGGTCGCGGTCGCCGCGTTCGAGAATGCGGGAGGCGTCTGGGAGGTCGTGCTGCATTTCTCGGCGCCCCCGGACGAGGCGGCGATCCGCCATCTGGTCGGCCTTGCCGCCGGCGACGACGCGGCGGCGGCGCTGGCGTTCCGGACGGTGGAGGCCAGGGACTGGGTCAGGGCCAGCCTGGAAGGGCTGGTCCCGGTTCCCGCCGGACGCTTCGTCGTCCATGGCCGGCACGATCGCGACCGGATCGCGCCCAACAAGCTCGGCATCGAGATCGAGGCGGCGCTGGCGTTCGGCACCGGCCATCACGGCACCACGCGCGGCTGCCTGCTGCTGCTCGACGCGGCGATGAAACGCCGCCGCCCCGCGCGCGTGCTGGACCTCGGCTCCGGCACCGGTGTCCTGGCGATCGCCGCCGCCAAGGCGCGGCGGTTGCCGGTGCTGGCCAGCGACATCGATCCGCAGGCGGTCGTCGTCGCCGGCGACAACGCGCGGCTGAACGGCGTCGGGCCGCTGATCGGGGCGGTCCGCGCCACCGGCTTCGCCGCGCCGGCGTTTCGCCGGAACGCCCCGTTCGACCTGATCCTCGCCAACATCCTCGCCAATCCGCTGCGGCAAATGGCGCCGGCGATGGCGGCGCATCTCGCGCCCCGAGGGCAGGTGATCCTGTCGGGATTGCTGCCGGCGCATACGCGCGGCGTGATCGCGAGCTATCGCGCGGTCGGGCTGGTGCTCGCCCGGCGCATGCAGGTCGACGGCTGGTGCAGCCTGCTAATGCGGCGGGCCGATTAGCTCGACCTGGATTAGCTCGACCTGGATCGTCATTGCGAGCGAAACGAAGCAATCCAGCCCTTACCTTGTGGCTTTCTGGATTGCTTCGCTTTGCTCGCAATGAGGGATTTCAGCGTTGTCCGGCCGGTTTCGATTGCGGCAGATCGGAGCCCTGCCGGGCGGCACGGTTTCGCGCGGTAAAGCGGTCGAGCATCCGGCGCAGTGTTCCGCGCGGCTTGGCCGCATCGGGATTAGGTTCCGGCGCGCGCGGCGTCGGCGCGCGCGGCGCGGGGGGCGACAACTTCTCAAACGTAAAGGCGGGCAAAATCATCCCCCATCGTTCGGACCGAGTTGAAACACTCCCGACGTTTCCCGATATTGTCGAATATTGATTGGCGAGCACGGTCGCCGTGGCGGCGAGGCTTCTGCCCGTCTGGCGCGGGCAAGTCAATCTATTCTAAATTGCACCGCTTTTACAACATGACGTTCTGATTTTCCCGCATTTTCGCAGCCGTTGCCGGCATCCGCGTCAAACCAACGAGGCACCATGTTCGAGGCTCACTTCCAGACCTTCGAGGACCCGGAAAGCGGCGTCGCGCTCGGCGCGCGGCTGATGGCGTTGCGCGCCGAACTGGCGCAGCGAAACTTGACGGGTTTCGTGGTCCCGCGCGCCGACGCGCAGCAAAACGAATATGTCGCGCCGTCCGAGGAGCGGCTGGCGTGGCTGACCGGCTTCACCGGATCGGCGGGCCTCGCCATCGTGCTGCCGCGCGACGCGGCGGTATTCGTCGACGGCCGTTATACGCTGCAAGCCGCGACCCAGGTGGACGGCAAGGCGTGGGCCGTCGAATCGCTGATCGATCCGCCGCCGGAGAGCTGGCTCACCGACCACCTCTCGGCCGGCGACCGCATCGGCTTCGATCCGTGGCTCCACACCACCGCGGCGGCGGAGCGGCTGGCGGCGGCCTGCGCCAAGGCCGGCGCGGAATTGGTCGCGGTGGAGCGCAACCCGATCGACGCGATCTGGCGCGAACGCCCGGTTCCGCCGCTCGGCCCGGTGTCGATCCACGACGCGACCCTCGCCGGCCTGTCCGCCGCCGACAAACTGAACCGAATCCGCGCGGAGATTGCCCGCCTCGGCACCGACGCGCTGGTGCTGTCGGATTCGCACGCCGTAGCCTGGACCTTCAACATTCGCGGCGCCGACGTGTCGCACACGCCGCTGCCGCTGTCCTACGCGCTGGTGCCGAGGGACGGCCGCCCCACGATCTTCATCGATCCGCGAAAGCTCTCCAACAGCGTGCGCGACCATCTCGAAGGCGAGGCCGAGGTGGCACCCCCCGACGACCTCGCGCCGCGGCTGGCGCAACTCGCGCAAGGCGGCGCGGCGATCGGCCTCGACAGCGCCACCGCCGCCGATGCGCTCAGCCGCCTCATCGCGGCCGCCGGCGGCAAGGCGGTGCGCGGCAGCGACCCGGTGAGCCTGCTGAAGGCGGTGAAGAACGGCGCCGAGATCGCAGGCAGCCGCAGCGCGCATCAACGCGACGCGGTGGCGCTGGCGCGCTTTCTGGCGTGGGTGGATCGCGAGGCGCCGAGCGGCAAGCTCACCGAGATCGACGCGGTGGAAGCGTTGGAAACGTTCCGCCGCGACACCGGCGCGCTGAAGGACGTCTCGTTCCCGACCATCTCCGGCACCGGACCGAACGGTGCCATCGTGCATTACCGCGTCACCCGCAAGAGCAACCGCCGCATCGTGCCGGGCGACCTGCTGCTGATCGATTCCGGCGCGCAGTATGAAGACGGCACCACCGACGTCACCCGCACCGTCGCCATCGGCGAGCCGACGGCCGAGATGCGCGACCGCTTCACCCGCGTGCTGCGCGGCCACATCGCGATTGCCCGCGCGGTGTTTCCCGATGGCACCACCGGCGCGCAGCTCGACACGCTGGCGCGCCAGTTCCTGTGGCAGGCCGGCCTCGATTTCGAGCACGGCACCGGCCACGGCGTCGGCAGCTACCTGTCGGTGCATGAAGGCCCGGCGCGGATCTCGAAACTCGGCACCACGCCGCTCAAGCGCGGCATGATCCTGTCCAACGAACCCGGTTACTACAAGACCGGCGCGTTCGGCATCCGCATCGAGAATCTCGAACTGGTGGTGCCCACCGAGATCGACGGCGCGGAGAAGCCGATGAACGCCTTCGAGACGCTGACGCTGGCGCCGATCGACCGCCGCCTGATCGACCGCCGCTTCAGCAAGAAGGAAGTGAAGTGGCTCAACGATTATCACGCGCGCGTGCGGGACGAGGTGCGGCCGCATCTCGACGAGGCGACGCGGGTCTGGCTCGACGCCGCCACCGCGCCGATCCCGTATCAGGATCATGTTCCGGGGTGAGGCGACGCGGATTTACAACACGACAATCGTCGTCCCCGCGACGGCGAGATTGTTGATCTACCCCTCGATCAGCTTCAGCCAGTCGTCCTCGGTCAGCACCGCGACGCCGAGGTCGCGCGCCCTGGCGAGCTTGGAGCCGGCCTCCTCGCCCGCCACCACGTAGTCGGTCTTTTTCGACACCGAGCCCGCGACCTTGGCGCCCAACCGCTCCGCCACCGCCTTGGCCTCGTCGCGGGTGAACTTCGTCAGCGATCCCGTGAACACCACGGTCCTGCCGGACACCCTTGAGGTCTGGCGCGGCTGTTCCGCCGGCCTCACCTCGATCTCGCGCAGCAGCGCGTCCAGCGCCGCGACGTTGCGCGGCTCGGCGAAAAATTCGACCACGGCGTCGGCGACGATATCGCCGATGCCGGCGATGTTGTTGAGATCCTGATAGGCTTCC
Source organism: Xanthobacteraceae bacterium (assembly GCA_023954195.1). Taxonomy (GTDB): domain Bacteria; phylum Pseudomonadota; class Alphaproteobacteria; order Rhizobiales; family Xanthobacteraceae; genus 62-47. The sequence goes on along the minus strand of JAMLIK010000002.1, from coordinate 493,380 downwards.
GACGCATTGCCCTCGGGCGTGATCGCGGCGGCGGCGACCAGCATGGCCTCGCGAAAGGCATCGATCGCGCCGTAGTGCCGCGCCAGCAATTTCGCGTTGCCCTCGCCGACGTGACGGATGCCGAGCGCGAAGATCAGCCGGTGCAACTCGATCTTGCGCCGCGCGTCGATCGCGGCGAACAGATTTCGCGCCGACACCTCGCCGTAGCCCTCGCGCATCGCGAGCTTCTGTTCGGCGTCCGCGTCACGCCGCCGCAAGGTGAAGATATCGACCGGCGTCCTGATTAGCCCGTCCTGATAGAATTGCTGAATCTGTTTCTCGCCGAGGCCCTCGATATCGAAGGCGAGCCGCGAGACGAAATGCCTGAGGTGCTCCACCGCCTGCGCCGGGCAGATCAGCGCGCCGGTGCAGCGCCGCACCACCTCGCCGTTTTCGCGCACGGCATGGCTGCCGCAGGCGGGGCATGTGTGCGGGAACGCATAGGGCTTCGCCGTCGCCGGTCGCTTGTCGAGCACCACGCCTGCGATTTGCGGAATGACGTCGCCAGCGCGCTGCACCGTCACGGTGTCGCCCTCGCGGATGTCGACGCCGTCGCGGATCGGCTGGCCGTCATTGCCGACGCCCCGGATATAATCCTCGTTGTGCAGCGTGGCGTTCTGCACCACCACGCCGCCGACCGTGACCGGCGCGAGCCGCGCCACCGGCGTCAGCGCGCCGGTGCGGCCGACCTGGATGTCGATCTTCTCCAGCACCGTGGTCGCCTGCTCGGCGGCGAATTTGTGCGCGATCGCCCAGCGCGGCGAGCGCGAGACGAAGCCGAGCCGCTCCTGCCAGTCGAGCCGGTCGATCTTGTAGACCACGCCGTCGATGTCGTAGCCGAGCGCGGCGCGCGCTTCACCGATGCGGCGATAGAACGCCAGCATCGCCTCGACGCCGTGGCACAGCTCGATCAGCGGATTGACGGTGAAACCGGCCTCGCTCAGCCATCTCAGCATGCCGTGCTGGGTGTCCGCCGGCCGCCCCTCCATCTCGCCCCAGGCATAGGCGAAGAATTTCAGCGGCCGCGACGCGGTGATGCCGACATCCTTCTGCCGCAGCGACCCCGCCGCCGAGTTGCGCGGATTGGCGAACGCCGGCTCGCCGGCCTCAAGCTGACGGGCGTTGAGCGCGAGAAAGTCCTGCTTCAGCATGTAGACCTCGCCGCGCAATTCACAGGCGGCGGGAATTTTGCGGCCCTTCAGGCGATGCGGCACATCCCTGATGGTGCGGACGTTCTCGGTGACGTCCTCGCCGGTGAAACCGTCGCCGCGCGTCGCCGCGCGCACCAGTTCGCCGTTCTCGTAACGCAGCGACAGCGACAGCCCGTCGATCTTCGGCTCGGCGACAATGGCGGGATGCTCATCGGCGTCGAGCTTGAGAAAGCGGCGCACCCGCTCGACGAACTCGCGCACCTCGTCATCGCTGAAGGCGTTGCCGAGCGACAGCATCGGCACGACGTGCTGCACCTTGGCGAAGCCGCGCGCCGGCGCGGCGCCGACGGTCCGGGTCGGCGAATCGGGCGTCGCGAATTCGGGGAACCGCGCCTCGATGGCCTCGACGCGGCGGCGCAGGTCGTCATAGGCCGCGTCCGAAATCGTCGGCGCGTCCTTCTGATAATAGCGCTCGTCATGCGCCTCGATCTCCAGCGCCAGCCGCCTCCATTCGCGCTTCGCCTGCGCCTTGGTCAGCGTGTCGACGGCGGGGAGCGCTTTGGTGGATCTCGATTTCGGCATTGGTCGTTTCTACGTTATCCCGGCGTCGTCCTCGCGCAGGCGAGGACCCATAACCCCTGGCGCTAATTGTTACTGACAACCGCGCCTTAGTTGACCAAGCCGAATTGCTGCGGCGTATGGGTCCCCGTCGGAGCGTGTCATCGGGCGGCGCTTCGCGCCGACCCGTTGGCGGGGACGACGCTGTTCGTATTGTCGATTCGCGCACAAAACCAATTTCCGGTCAAAGGAAGTACGCCGGTCACCCACCGCCCTATCCCGCCGCCTTCAACAGCCGCTCCGCCGCCGCGCGGGCTTCCTTGGTGATCTCGGCGCCCGCCAGCATCCGCGCGATCTCCTCGCGGCGATGCTCGTCGGCCAGCGCGTCGACGCGGGTGGCGACGCGCCGGCCCCGGTCGAGCGCGGCCTTGGAAATCAGCAAATGCTGGTCGGCCCGCGCCGCGACCTGCGGCGCGTGGGTCACCGCCATCACCTGCACCTTGCCCGCGAGCCGCGACAGCCGCGCGCCGATGGCGTCCGCCACCGCGCCGCCGACCCCGGTATCGATCTCGTCGAACACCAGCGTCGGCGCCGAACCGCGATCCGACAGCACCACCTTCAGCGCCAGCAGGAAGCGCGACAGCTCGCCGCCGGAGGCGACCTTCATCATCGGCCCCGGCCGGGTGCCGGGATTGGTCTGTACCCAGAATTCGACGCGGTCGATGCCGTGCGGCCCCGGCGCGGCCGCGTCCGCCTCGACCTGGGTGATGAACTTGGCGCGTTCGAGCTTCAGCGGCGCCAGTTCGGCGTTCACCGCCTTGTTCAGCTTCTCGGCGGCCTTCGCCCGCGCCGCCGAGAGTTTTGCGGCGGCGGCGGCGTAGCGCCTGACGGCATCAGCGGCGGCCTGCTCAAGGCCGTGCAATCGCTCCGCGCCGGCGTCGATCAGCGCGACATCCGCCGCATACTTCACAGCCAGCGCCGCCAGGCCATCGACCGGCGTCGAATATTTTCGAGCGGCGGCGCGCAGCGCGAACAGCCGCTCCTCGATGCGCTCCAGTTCCGCCGGGTCGAAATCGGCCGCCGCCAGCGCCGCATCGAGATGCTGGCCGGCTTCCTCCAGCGCGTTGATCGCGGCGTCGATCGCCTTCACCGCCGGCTCGACCAGCGCGGGCGCGTGGCCGGCGCGGCGCTCCAGCCGCCGCACCGCCGCCGCCAGCGCCGCGACCGGGGAGTGGTTGCCGCCGACCGCCTCCTGGGCGTCGCGCAGGTCGCCGGCGATTTTCTCGCCCTGCATCATCGCGGCGCGACGCTCGGCCAGCGCGGTTTCCTCGCCGTCGCGCGGCGCGAGCTTCGCCAGCTCGTCCGAGGCGTGGCGCAGATAGTCGGCTTCGCGCGCGGCGCGCTCCATGCCGGCGCGGTGATCGTCGAGCGCCTGTTGCGCGACGCGGCGGGCGGCCCATAGCGTTTCCAGCACGGCCGCGTCGCCGTCGAGCCCGGCGAAAGCGTCGAGCAGCCGGCGATGGGTCGCGGCGTCGACCAGCGCCCGTTCGTCATGCTGGCCGTGGATTTCCACCAGCACGCGACCCACCGCCTTGAGGGTCTGCACGCTGACCGGCTGATCGTTGATGAAGGCGCGCGAGCGGCCGTCGGCCAATTGCACGCGGCGCAGGATGATCTCGCCCGCGTCAGTGTCGAGATCGTTGGCGCGCAGGATATCCGACGCCGGATGGCCTTTCGGCACCTCGAAGGCGGCGCTCACCTGCCCCTGCTCCGCGCCGTGGCGCACCAGCGCGACGTCGCCGCGTCCGCCCAGCGCCAGCGCGAAGGCATCGAGCAGGATCGACTTGCCGGCGCCGGTCTCGCCGGTCAGCACCGCGAGCCCCTGGGCGAATTCGATATCGAGCCGTTCGATCAGGACGATGTCACGGATCGAAAGACGGGCCAGCATGGAAGTGGTCCTACGAATGATCTTGAAGCGTTAGAGCATTTTCGTCTTTGACGGAAACGTCATTGCCGGGCATAGCCGTTCGAAGAACGGCGTCGCTTCGCTCGCCTATAACCCGGCAATCCATCATTTTTCAATAAGACGGATGCCCGGATCAAGTCCGGGCATGACGGTGAATGATTCTGCCAAAAGCGGAAAGCCCCTAGCCGAGACCCATCTTCTTGAAGGCCTGGCTGATCCAGGACCCCTTGTTCTCTTTCGGTTCGAGACCGCCCGACTTTACGAGATTATAAGCGTCCTGATACCACCGGCTGTCGGGAAAGTTGTGGCCGAGAATGGCGGCGGCGGTCTGCGCCTCGCCCACGATGCCGATCGACATATAGGCTTCGGTCAACCGCGCCAGCGCCTCCTCGACGTGGCGGGTGGTCTGGTAGCGCGTCACCACCGTCTTGTAGCGGTTGATCGCCGCGGTGAAGTCGCGCTTGTCCATGTAGTAGCGGCCGATGGCCATTTCCTTGGCGGCCAACTGGTCGCGCGCGCCTTCCAGCTTCTTCTTGGCGTTGGTGGCATATTCCGAGGTCGGATATTTGCGGATCACTTCCTCAAGCGCGGCGATCGCCCTTTCGGTGCGGCCCTGGTCGCGCGAGACGTCCGGGATCTGGTCGTATTGGGAACTGGCGATCAGATATTGCGCGTAGGCGGCGTCCGGGCTGCCGGGATGCAGCGTCACGTAGCGCGTCGCGGCGCCGATGCAATTGTCGTAATCGCCGGCGCTGTAATAGGCATAGGCCGACATCAACAGCGATTTGCGCGCGAGGTCCGAATAAGGATGCTGACGATCCACTTCCTCGAATTTCTTCGAGGCGGCCTTGGGATCGTTCTCCTTGTTCATCATGTACAAGCCCTCGTTATAGAGCTTGTCCGCCGGTTCATCGACGAAGCTGTCGTCCTTGGTTTTGAACTTGTCCCACATCTCCCCCATGCTGCTGCAACCGCCGAGGCCGGCCGCGAACGCAACCAGGCAGGCGGCCAGCATCGCCCGGCCGCGCAGACCACGGTGGAACGAGAAGCCGCGCGTTTCAAACGTCGAACGTGGTGCCGCCATCAAATAAGACCCTGACGTCTGCAATACTCGTGTGGAATGACCTTGCCGCGACACGGAGCGCGAGCCCCGCAAACCGGCCCGCGCCGTTCCGGACACCGTGCGCGCAATCGCGTTTCTGTATCGGAAAAAACCCGCGCGACCAACCGGATACGGAGCCATTTCGCCCGGATTAAGGCGGATTGGCGGGAAGCGCCGAAAGGCTCGGAATCTCGCGCGAAGTGTCGCACACGGGATTAGCCTATCTCGGCGGCGTCCACGCAACGGGGCGGCGCTTCGCGCTGACCCGTTGGCGGGGACGCCGCTGTTCGTGCAGGGAATCGCGTTTAAAATGGATTTGCGGTCGCCGGCTCAGGATACGTCCGGACCGTAGGCCGGCGCGACCAGCCCTCCGACCATGCCGCCGACCGCATCCATGGCGGACCGCGCGCGGCGCGCCCGTTCGCCCTCCACCACGCGCCATGCGCCGCGGTCGGCCAGAAGCGCCGTCAGCACCGCGTGGTTGAGCTTGTGACCGCCCCGCACCGAGCGGTAGGCGCCCAGCAGCGGCAGGCCGGCGAGCGCCAGATCGCCGATGACATCGAGCATCTTATGGCGGGCGCATTCATTGGCGAAGCGCAGGCCCTCGGCATTGAGCAGCCGGGTCTCGTCGAACACCAGCGAGTTCTCGAACGACGCGCCGCGGGCAAAGCCGGCTTCCAGCAGCTTGGCGACATCGCTCATGCAGCCGAAGGTGCGGGCGCGACCGACTTCGCGGCGAAAACGCTCGGGATCGAGGTCGAGCGAGAAGTTCTGCCGGCCAATCGCCGGATTGGCGAAGTCGATCTCGACCTCGGCGCGGAAACCATTGGCATAAGGCCGCAATTCCGCGACGCTCTCGCCGATCCGGACCTGGATCGGCTTCAGGACCTGAAGGAAGCGGCGCGCCGCCGCCTGCTCGACCACGCCGGCCTGATCGATGGCGGCGACGAAGGCGGCGGCGCTGCCGTCCATGATCGGGACTTCGGGTCCGTCCACCTCGATGGTGGCGTTATCGACCCCCATGCCGCGCAGCGCGGCCAGAACGTGCTCGGCGGTGGACACCACCGGCCCCTCGCGGTCGCCCAGCACGGTGGCGAAGGCGGTGGCGGTGACGGCCTTGGCGGTCGCCCGCACCTCGCGCTCGGTCCCATCCGGCGCGATGCGGATAAAAACAAAGCCCGCATCGACCGGCGCGGGCCCGAGGGTCAGTTGAGCAGGAGCGCCTGAATGGACGCCGACACCCGTCACGGTAGCTTGCGACCGAAGCGTGGTCTGTCGGCTGAATTTCATGCGTAAAGCGCCCAAAAGTTACCACCGCAAAATCGTAAATTCGCCGAAGGCGTCACGACTCAAGCCGGTGTCCCCGAATACGCTGGAGACCATACTGGTTGCCGCAAAGCCCGCAACTCACGCTTCTTTACGTATTGTTACCCCATTTCGCCGCACCGACGCCGCGCGTTAACCATATTTCGGCGCGGCTTCGGCAATGGTGTAACCCGCTTTCCATCGACAGCATTAAATTATACTTAGAATCAAATACTTAAATAATCCTTCACCATGCCTGCCGGGCAAGCGAAAACCCCGGCGGAAGCCGCCGGGGTTTGCCAATCGTTAACGCTGGTCACAATTCGTCAATTTGACTGCCGCCGCAAAAACGCGGGGATATCAAGATGATCGTCCGCCTGTGGCGCTGAGGCAACAGGTGCCGGCCGACCGTGCGGGTCGAGGCCCTGCGGCGCCGGGCGCCGGGCATATTCGGAAACCGGCTCATGGGCCGCCATCTGCTGGGCGACGCTGCGCTGCGGCTTGCGCTCCGGCAGCGGCGGCATCTGCTCGATGGCGGGACCCGAGGCACGGGCGGCGATCGGCGGCTCATGCTCCTCGTCGCGCCGTCCCAGCCCGACATTGGCCAGGCGCTGCAACAGCGACAGGCGGACCTTTTGCGGCTGGTCCTGGTCGGTCTCGCCGCTGGCCTGCCGGATCTCGTTCTGGGCCGGCAGCGGCAGCTCGTCGAACTTCGGCATGCGCGGGGCCCGCACCGGAATCCGCTCGGCGGACTTCGGAATGAAAGCATCCGGCACCGGCGGCTCGTGCGCCTCGGCGCGCGGCGCGTCGTGCTCGGGGAACAAGGACGGCTTCTGCGCGATCGGGCGAACGGTGACATCGCCGTAGGACGCCGGCTGGATCGGCGCCGGCGCGGCCTGCGGCGGCTCGGCGACGGCGGCGGCGATCGCCGCCAGCGTGGCGCGCTCGTGATTGACGGACTGCGGCGCGGCGGCCGGGGCCGCCTGACGCGGCACCTCGGCGCGGGGCGCGGCGGCAGCCGCGGCGCGCTGACGCGCCGCCAGGTCGGCGAGGCGGGTGTCAGGCGAGCCGCCCTGCGCGATGGTCGCGGTCGCGGCAGTGGGCGCCGCGGCGCGGGCCAGCGCCGCCTGCTCGATGCCGGTGGCGACCACCGAAACCCGGATCACGCCGTCGAGATTCTCGTCGAAAGTGGCGCCGACGATGATGTTGGCGTCCGGATCCACTTCCTCGCGGATGCGGGTGGCGGCCTCGTCCACCTCGAACAGCGTCATGTCCTTGCCGCCGGTGATGGAGATCAGCAGGCCGCGCGCGCCCTTCATCGAGGAATCGTCGATCAGCGGGTTGGCGATGGCGGCTTCGGCGGCGGTCAGCGCGCGCTTCTCGCCGGAGGCTTCGCCAGTGCCCATCATCGCCTTGCCCATCTCGCGCATGACGGCGCGGACGTCGGCGAAGTCGAGGTTGATGAGACCTTCCTTGACCATCAGGTCGGTGATGCAGGCGACGCCCGAATACAGCACCTGGTCGGCCATCGCGAAGGCGTCGGCGAAGGTGGTCTTCTCGTTGGCGACCCGGAACAGGTTCTGGTTCGGGATAATCAGCAGGGTATCGACCACCTTGTGGAGTTCGGTGATGCCCGACTCGGCCGTGCGCATCCGGCGCTGGCCCTCGAAATGGAACGGCTTGGTGACCACGCCCACGGTCAGGATGCCGAGGTCGCGCGCGGTGCGCGCGATCACCGGGGCGGCGCCGGTGCCGGTGCCGCCGCCCATGCCGGCGGTGACGAACACCATGTTGGCGCCGGAGAGATGATCGCGGATCTCGTCGATCACTTCCTGCGCGGCCGCGGCGCCCACATCCGGCTGCGAGCCGGCGCCGAGTCCCTGGGTGACTTCGGTGCCCATCTGGATGATGCGCTGCGCCTTGGTCATCGACAGCGCCTGCGCGTCGGTGTTGGCGACCACGAAGTCGACGCCTTCGAGGCCGGCGGTAATCATGTTGTTGACCGCGTTGCCGCCGGCGCCGCCGACTCCGAAAACGGTGATCCGCGGCTTCAGCTCGCGAACATCAGGGGGTGTCAGATTGATGGTCATGGTTGCCTCTCGATTACGCGCGCTTGATTTTGCGATACCCCCGGCATACGGCCGGAGAAGTGAGTGGTTGGGACACGGGGCGGGGCGAATTCATCAAAAACCCTCGCGCAGCCATTGACCGACCTTGCCGAAATAGCCGCCGGTTCCGGTTTTCAATGGCCGCACGTGACGCGGCTCGACGAATTCGAGGTGAGCATATTGCGGATAGACCAGAAGCCCGGCCGGCACCGCGAAGGAGGCGCCCTTGGCCTCGGCGGGCAGCCGGCCGAAACCGAGCGGCCGGCCGACCCGCACCGAGCGGCCCAGAATCCGGGTCGCCAGTTCCGGCACGCCGGTCAGTTGCGAGGCGCCGCCGCTCAGCACGACGCGGGCGCGGGGCTCGGCGGCAAGCGGCGAAGCCTTCAGCCGGTCGCGCACCATCTCGAAAATCTCCTCGACGCGCTGCCGGATAATGTTGGCGATGGTCGCGCGCGACACCACCTGCGGAAAATCCTGCTCGTCCTCGGCCGCCGTCGGCACCGACATCAGTTCGCGCGCGTCCGACCCGCCGGTCAGCACCGTGCCATATAACGTCTTGATTCGCTCGGCGTCCGCGATGCACGCACCCAAGCCGCGCGCGAGATCCATGGTGACGTGCTGACCGCCGACCGCGAAGCCGCCGGCATGGACGAAGCGGCCGCCGGAATAGATCGACATCGTCGTGGTGCCCGCGCCCATCTCGACCACGGCGGCGCCGAGATCGACCTCGTCGTCGGTCAGGACCGCGAGCCCGGAGGCATAGGGGCTCGCCACCATTGCCTCGACGTTGAGGTGGCAGCGCTCCACCGCCAGCATCAGGTTCTTGGCGACGGTGGCGTCGGCGGTGACCACGTTCATGTCGACGCCGAACTGCCGCGCCACCATGCCGCGCGGATCGCGAATGCCCTTGACGCCGTCGAGCGCGTAGCCGACAGGCAGCGCATGCAGCACGGTCCGGCCGGCGGCGGTGGCGTGGCGCATGCCGGTCGAGGTGATGCGGACGACGTCGTCGGGAGCCACCGAGCCACCGCGAATATCGGAAGCCGCCTCGATCAACTGCCCCTGCAAACGGCCGGCGGAGACCGACAGCAGCACCGATTCGACCCGGACCTTGGCCATGCGCTCGGCGACCGCCACGGCGTGGCGCACCGCCTGCTCGCATTCCGTCATGTCCACCACCGCGCCGGCCCGCACGCCGCGCGATTGAATGTGGCTGTAACCGATCAATTCCACCGCATGGGTGCGGCCGCGCAACGCCTCGCTCGGCGGACACGGCTTCAGCCGCGCGATCAGGCAGGCGATCTTGCTGGTGCCGATATCCAGCGAGGCGACCAGCGCCGTCCGGTTCTGCGGCATCGGGCGGGTCTTGGGCGTTTGATGGCGATCCAGGATAGTCATGCGTCGCCGGCCTTGCGTTTGGGCTTCTTGTCCTTGAGCATCTCGTCGCGCGCCTTGGCCGCGTCTTCCGACAGCCGCACCACCAGGCGATCCGGCAGCCGTGCGTCCACCGCGACGATGTCGCGGGTGAACAGCTTGTCCTCCTTGTCGAACTTCGACAGCGTCGCCAGCGCGATGCCGACGTCACGCTCCGGCAGGCGGATATCGAGGCCGTTGTGCAGCCGCAGGTTCCAGCGGCGCTCGCCGACGAACACCGCGGCGCGCACCAGCGGCCTGATCCGCGGATAGCGATCGAGCAGCGCCAGGAAATCCCGCGCGCGGGTCTCGGCGCCCTTGCCCACCACCAGCGGCAGCGTCGCGAACTTCTTGGCGACATAAGGCTCCAGCACCGCGCCGTCCTCGGCGATCACCGAGACCTTGCCGTCCTGCTGCCACAGCGCGAACGGGGAGCGCTCGGTGACGTCGATCTGCAACGTGCCGGGATAGAATTTCAGCACCGTGGCGTCGGCGATCCACGGATTGGCCATTAGCTTGGCGCGCACCGTGGCGGCGTCGAGAAACAACAGCGAGGAGCGGCCGTTGACGCCGCCGATCGCCAGCACCTCGTCCTGGCTGAGTTGCTTGCGGCCGTTGATGGCGACGCCGGTGATGCGGAAGCCGGCGGCGTTGGCCATGGCGTTGCGCGCATCGCTCAATCCGGTGGTGACTTCCTCCAGATGCCCGCCCTTGACGACGCCGAACGCCGCGCTGCCGCACAGGATGGCGAGGGTCGCGAAGATGCCGGCGCGGCGCGGCACCCGGCGCTCGATGAAAACCAACAGCGGATGATGGCTCGGCGGCGGCGGCCGGCGCGCCGCCGGAGCCCGTGGCCGCCGCCGCATCAGGCCGGCCAGCCACGCGCGCGCAAGGATGGCCGCGCCGAGGGCGGCGGCCTTCAGGTCAGTCTGGGGCCTCGGCAGTCTCACCGACCGAGCGAGGCGTCCTCCACCATCCATTGCACGAGCTCGTCAAAGGTTGTGCCCGCGTGCGCCGCGAGCTCCGGCACAAGTGACGTCTCGGTCATGCCGGGCTGGGTGTTCACCTCAAGACAGATGAGGCCCCCCGTTCCCTCGATGCGATCGTCGTAGCGGAAATCCGCCCGGCTCACGCCCCGGCAGCCGAGCGCAACATGCGCCGCCAGCGTTAACCTTCGGACTTCCTGGTAAACAAATGGTAAAATCGACGCGGGCAGGATGTGTTTTGACGCGCCCGGTGAGTACTTTGCCTCGTAATCGTAAAACCGCACCTGCGGCACGATCTCGATCACCCCGGTCGCTTCCCCCTTGACAACCGCGCAAGTCAGCTCCTTGCCGGCGACGTATTTCTCCACCAGCAGCCGGTCGCCGTGCGGCCAATCCTCGCGGAACAGTTCCTGCGGCGGGTGGGCGTGGGCGTCGGTGACGATGAAGACGCCGACGCTGGAACCGTCCGCCACCGGCTTGATGACATAGGGCGGCTCCATCACATGCCCCTTGGCGATCTCGGCGCGCGACAGCGTCAGCCCCCTGGCCACCGGTATGCCGGCGGCCGCCATCACCGTCTTGGCCAGATCCTTCTGCATCGCCAGCGACGAGGCCAGCACCCCGGAATGACTGTAAGGGATGGCGAGCGTTTCCAGAATGCCCTGGATGGTGCCGTCCTCGCCGGGCCGGCCGTGCAGCATCATCAGCGCGACGTCCGGCTTGACCGCCGTCAGCACCGCGGCGATGTCACGCGCAACGTCGATGCGGGTGACGCGATAGCCGCGCCGCTCGGCGGCGTCGGCGCACGCCTTGCCCGACCGCAGGCTGACCTCACGCTCCGACGACCAGCCGCCCAACAAAACAGCCACATGCTTCGAACCGCTCATTCGCCACCTCTCCTGCTGATTCCTCATTAAGCTGATTTGCTTCCGTGACCAAATCGCGCGTGGCGCGCTATTGTCGAAACGCGACGAGGCGATTCGGGAGTCGGACGTCCAGGGGAATATCTTCGATGGTCAGAGCCTGGCTCGACATGGCGCCGGCGGGACTCTTTTTGACTCTCGCCATTCTCTATTTCGGGATGGCGGCTGCGCTCGCGGGGCTGGTTTTCCGCTCGCCGGCGCGCAAGCCGATCCATTCGTTCCATGGCGTGGTCGCGCCGTTTTTCAACGCGGTGGCGATCCTGTTCGCGCTGCTGGCCAGTTTTCTCGCCAACGACGTCAGCGAGCGCAGCCGCCTCGCGGTCCGCACCGTGCAGTCCGAGGCCGGCGAACTGCGCAACGTCCATACGCTGAGCGTCGCTTCGGTCTCCGACATGCGCAGCATCCGCGCCGCGCTGAAAGCCTATGCGGCCTCCATCGTCGCGGAGGAATGGCCGGCCATGGCCGCGTTTGAGGCCGCGCCGGGCACCGCCGCGGCCTACGACAACCTGCTGCGCGAGGTCAGCCAGCCGGGACTTTCGCGCGCCTCCGGAGCGGCGGTGCACTCCGCGCTGCTCAACGCCACGGTGCGCGCGGGCACGCTGCGCAACGTCCGGCTGGCGCTGGCCGCCGACCGCACCAACGACCTCAAATGGCTGGTGGTGATCGTGCTCGGCCTGTTCACGCAGGTCGCGATCGGCCTGGTCCATCTGGAGCGCGGCCGCGCCTTCGTCGCCGCGCTCGTCGTCTTCGCCAGCGCGGTGGTGGTCGCCCTCGGCATCATCGCGCTTCAGGAATATCCGTTCGGCGGCACGTTCCACGTCTCGCCCGCGCCGATCGAGGACATCCGGACGTTGAGCGATTGATCGGCGGATCGACGCTACGCTCGCGTGATCCCGATCCGCTTGATCTCCCAGTGCAGGTCGATGCCGGAATGCCCCTTCACCCGCGCGCGCACCGTCTCGCCCAGCGTCTCGATGTCGTGCGCGGTGGCCTCGCCGGTGTTGATGAGGAAATTGCAGTGCATCTCCGACACCTGCGCGCCGCCGACGCGCAAGCCCCGGCAGCCGGCGGCGTCGATCAGTTTCCAGGCGCTGTGCCCCGGCGGATTCTTGAAGGTCGACCCGCCGGTTTTCTCGCGGATCGGCTGCGCGGTCTCGCGATGGGCCTGCACCGCCTGCATCCGCGCGCGGATCGCGTCCGCCCCGGCGGGCGTGCCGCGAAACCGCGCCGAGGTGAACACGAATGACGCCTCGATCGCGCTGTTGCGGTAGCTGAACCCCATCGCGGCGTTGTCGAAGCGATGCAACGCGCCGTCGCGCGCCACCGCCGTCGCTTCGACCAGAATGTCCTCGATCTCGCCGCCGTTCGCGCCGGCGTTCATCCGCAGCGCGCCGCCGATGCCGCCGGGAATGCCGAACAGAAATTCGAGACCGCTCAGATTGGCCGCCGCCGCAGCTTCCGCCACCCGCTTGTCGAGCGCGGCGCCGCCCGCGTGAACGATATCGCCCTCGACACGAACCTCGCCGAAGCCGCGCGGCGACAGCCGGATCACCACGCCCGGCAAGCCGCCGTCGCGCACGATCAGGTTCGATCCGACGCCGATGCAAATGACCGGAATGTCCGCGCGCAAATGCGTCAGGAAGTAAGCGAGGTCGCTTTCATCCGCTGGCGTGAACAAGACCTGCGCCGGGCCGCCGACGCGAAACCAGGTCAGCGGCGCCAGCGGCTCGTTGCCGAGCAGCCGCCCGCGCAGATCGGGCATCGCGGCGCGCAAATCGGGAATGATGTCGGGGAAGGTCATGCAAGCACCCGCGCGAGCCAGTCGCCGAGCACGCGCCGGCCGGCGGCGGCGGTCGCCGCGCCGCTTCGCGCCGCCTGGGCGCGCAGCGCGGAGGGCGCGAGTCCCGCCTTCGCCAATTCGACGGCATGACCAATCAGCCAACGCTCGAATTGCACCGGTTCCGTTTCGATGTGGAATTGCAGTCCGAGCGCGTGCGCGCCGACAGTGAACGCCTGCACCGGACAGGTCCGGGTGAAGGCGAGCCGCTCCGCACCATCCGGCAGGTCAAGATTGTCGCCATGCCAATGCAGCACGTCCACGCCGTCGAGCGGCGCGAGAACGGAGCGCCGGCCCGCCTCGGTGAATGTGAGCGGGGCGTAGCCGATCTCCTTGGCGGGACCGGGCGCGACGCACGCGCCGAGCGCCGCCGCCATCAACTGCGCGCCGAGGCAGATCCCGAGCGTCGGCCTGCGCGCCGCGAGCCGGGCGCGCAGCATCGCGACCTCGCCGTCGAGGAACGGATACTCATCGACTTCATACACGCCGATCGGGCCGCCGAGCACCACGGCCAGATCGACCGCGCCCCACGCCCCCGCATCCAGGGAATCAACACCCGCATCGACATAAGACACATCCACCCCGCGCGCCGCGAGAAGGTCGCCCAGCAGGCCCGCATCCTCGAACGCCAGGTGACGCAGGGCCAGGCATGTCGTCATCGCGAAGCGTCCAGCGCCTTCAGTTCACCCGGCAGCGCGTAGGCCCATTGGGTGATGTTGCCGGCGCCGAGGCAGACGACGTAGTCGCCCGGCTTCGCCACGCCGCGCACCACGGCGGCGAGCGCCGCCGCGTTCGGCAGCGCGATCACCTCGCGATGGCCGTGCGCGCGCAGGCCGAGCACGAAACTGTCGCGGTCGATGCCGGGGATCGGCGCCTCGCCCGCCGCATAGACATCGGCGACGATCACCGTGTCGGCGTCGTTGAAGCAGGTGCAGAACTCCTCGAACAGCGATTGCAGCCGGCTGTAGCGATGTGGCTGCACCACCGCGATCACCTTGCCGGCGGTGGAGTCGCGCGCGGCCTTCAGCACGGCGGCGATCTCGACCGGATGATGGCCGTAGTCGTCGATCACGGTGATGCCGTTCCATTCGCCGGTGCGAGTGAAGCGCCGCTTGACGCCGCCGAAGCCGGCCAGCGCCGTGCGGATCGCGGCATCGGCAATGCCGAGTTCGCGCGCCACCGCGATCGCCGCCGTGGCGTTCAGCGCGTTGTGACGGCCCGGCATCGGCAGCACCAGGTCGGAAATCTCGTGCGCGGTGCCGGCGTTGCGATCGCGGAACGCGACCTTGAAGTGTGATCCGCCGTTCGACGCCTTGAGGTCGGCCAGCAGGACGTCGGCTTGCGGATTGGCGCCATAGGTGATGATGCGGCGATCCTCGATCTTGCCGACCAGCGCCTGCACCACCGGATGATCGATGCACATAACCGCGAAGCCGTAGAACGGCAGGCTCTCGACGAAATGGCGGAAGGCGTCCTGCACCGCTTCGAAAGTCTTGAAGTGATCGAGATGCTCGGGATCGACATTGGTGACGATGGCGACATCGACCGGCAGCTTGAGGAAGGTGCCGTCGCTCTCGTCGGCCTCCACCACCATCCAGTCGCCGCTGCCGAGCCGCGCATTGGTGCCATAGGCGTTGATGATGCCGCCGTTGATAACGGTGGGGTCGAAATCGCCGGCGTCGAGCAGGGTCGCGACCATCGAGGTGGTGGTGGTCTTGCCGTGGGTGCCGGCGATGGCGACGCAGCTTTTCAGCCGCATCAGTTCCGCCAGCATTTCGGCGCGGCGCACCACCGGGATGCGTTGCGCGCGCGCCGCCAGCAGTTCGGGGTTGTCGCGCTTGATCGCGGTGGACACCACCAGCACGTCGGCGCCCGCGATGTTCTCGGCCTTGTGGCCGACGGTGACTTTGATACCCTTGTCACGCAGCCGGACGACGTTCGACCCCTCGGCGGCGTCGGAGCCCTGCACGGTGTAGCCGAGGTTGTTGAGCACCTCGGCGATGCCGCTCATGCCGATGCCGCCGATGCCGACAAAGTGGATGGGTCCGATCTCGCGCGGCAGTCTCATAATTGAAATTCCCTGACGTCATCATCCGCGAAGGCGGACGATCCAGCATCGTGACACTTATATGATTCCGTGAGCCCCGCGGATACCGGATGGCCGTCTTCGCGGCTAAAATCGAGCTTGCGACGGCCCCACTCCCGCCACCTTCATCACCAGATCGGCCAATCGCTCGGCGGCGTCCGGCTTGCCGATGCCACGCGCGGCGGACGCCATGGCTTCGAGGCGCGCCGGATCCGCCGCCAGCGCGGAAATCTCCGCCGCCAGCCGGTCCGGGGTGAATTCGGCCTGCGGAATCCGGATCGCGCCGCCGGCGTCGGCCAGCACGCCGGCATTGGCGAACTGGTCCTGATCGAGCGCGCCGGGCAGCGGCACCAGGATCGCCGGCCGGCCGATTGCGCCGAGTTCCGCCACGGTGGTCGCGCCAGAGCGCGAAATCACCAGATGGCTCGCCGCCAGCCGCGCCGGCAGGTCGGCGAAGAACGGGGCGAGTTCGGCTTCGATCCTGAGTTTGTCGTAGGTCGCGCGCACGCGCGAAAAATCCTCGTCACGGACCTGCTGCGTCAGCTTGAGGCGCTGCCACAGCGCGGGCTCCAGCCGCTCGATCGCGGGAGGCACGATATCCGACATCACCCGCGCGCCCTGGCTGCCGCCGACGACCAGCAGGCGCAGGCCGCCGCCCGGCCGCGGTGCTTCGAACGGCGCGACCGCGGCGAGAACCGCCGGCCGCAGCGGCGTTCCGGTGACGATGGTTTTCGCCGCGAGCTTCGGATCGCGATCCAGCACGCCGGGCAGCGAGGTGGCGATGGCGTTGACGCGCCCCGCCAGCAGGCGGTTGGCGCGGCCCAGCACCGCGTTGGAATCGTGAATCAGCGTCGGCACGCCGAGAAGGCGCGCCGCGACCAGCGGCGGCAGGGTCGGATAGCCGCCGAAGCCGATCACCGCGGCCGGACGCAAGCGACGGATCAGTTTGAGCGACGCCGCGGTGCCGGCCGCGAGCGTCAGCCCGGTTCGCGCCAGCGCCAACGGCGAGCGACCGCGCACCGTCGCGCTCGGCACGACGTGAAGCGTCTCGCCCGCGAACAGCCCGCTGAAACGCCGCGCGCGCTCATCGGTGACGAGCTGCGCCCGCCAGCCGCGCCGCATCAGCGCGGCGCCCAGCGCCTCGGCGGGGAACAGATGGCCGCCGGTGCCGCCCGCCGCCAGCAGAATGAGAGGCGCTTCGCTCATGCTAGGCGTAGGCTTGGGCCGCGTTGAGGTCGCCGATCGACGCCATTTCGGTCGAGGGCCGCTGCCGCGTCAGCGCCAGCATCATGCCGACGCCGTAAGCCAGCGACACCATCGACGAGCCGCCATAGGAAATGAACGGCAGGGTCATGCCCTTGGCGGGAATCAGGTGCAGGTTGACCGAGATGTTGATCGCGGCCTGCACGCCGAACAGGATCGCCAGCCCCGAGGCCGCGAACCGGGTGAACAGGTCCTCGCTGGCATAGGCGCGCGACAACGTGCGCAGCACGATGAAGGCGAACAGCCCGGCCAGCGCCAGGCAGAAGATGATGCCGAACTCCTCGGCGGCCACCGCGAACACGAAATCGGTGTGGCTGTCGGGAAGAATGCGTTTCACCGTGCCCTCGCCCGGACCGACGCCGAACCAGCCGCCATGCAGGAACGACTCCATCGCGGTGTCGACCTGGAAGGTATCGCCGGAGGCGGGATCCATGAACCGCTTGATGCGCGCGGCGACGTGCGGCACCAACAAATAGGCGCCGAACAATCCGGCCGCCGCCGAGCCGGCGAGGCCGAACACCCAGACCATCCGCATTCCCGCGATAAAGAACAGCGCGCCCCACACCATCAGGAGCAGCATGGTCTGGCCGAAGTCCGGCTCCATCACCAGCAGCGTCACCAGGCCGAGCAGCGCCGCCAGCGCCATCGAGGTCGCCGGCATCTCCGGCCGCCGCGCCGATTCCGCGAACAGCCACGCCACCACCACGACGAAGGCGGGTTTCGCGGATTCGGACGCCTGAATGTTGACGCCGAGAATGGTGATCCAGCGCCGCGCGCCCTTCACTTCCGGGCCGAACAGGAGGGTGACGACGATCAATGCGACGCTGACCACCAGCACGATCAGCGCGCTGCGCCGGATTTGCCGTGGCGACAGGAACGAGACCGTCAGCATCACGAGCAGCGACGGCAGCAGGAACATCACGTGGCGGTTGAAGAAGTGAAACGGATCGAGCCCGATGCGGGTCGCCACCGACGGGCTCGCCGCCAGCGACAGGATCACGCCGCACAGGATCAGCAGCACGAACGCGCCCAGCAACAGCCGGTCGACGGTCCACCACCATTCGGAAAGCGGGGTGCGTTGTTCGCGTGAGATCATGGCGGGTCCTGCGGGCGGATCAACGCCCATTGCTCCCCCATCATGGTTGCCGAACCGTTAACGGAATGAAAACATTTGTCGCGATGGAGTCATTGCCGGGCTTGACCCGGCAATCCATCATTTTTCAAGAAGATGGATGCGCGGATCAAGTCCGCGCATGACGACAGATAATGCTGCCGAAGGCTGAAAGTCTCTCACACCACCGGCACGACGCCGTCCAGCGCCCGCGCCAGTTCGCCGAACCGCGCGCCGCGCACCTCGAAATTCGGAAACTGATCGAACGAGGCGCAGGCCGGGGACAGCAGCACCACCGCGTCCGGCAATCCCGCCGCGTTGGCGTCGCGCGCGGCGTTCGGCACCGCGACATCGAGCGTCTCGCTGATTTCGTAAGGCACCCTGCCCTCCAGCGTCGCGGCGAACTCCCGCGCCGCCGCGCCGATCAGATAGGCTTTGCGGATGCGCGGGAAGAACTCCGTCAGCGAGGTGATGCCGCCGGTCTTCGGCTTGCCGCCGGCGATCCAGAAGATGTCGCCGAACGAGGCCAGCGCCCGCGCCGTGGCGTCGGCGTTGGTGCCCTTCGAATCGTTGACGAACAGCACGCCGCCGCGCCGCCCGACCTGCTCCATGCGATGGGCGAGGCCGGGGAAACTGCGCAGTCCCTCTTGCAGCACGTCACCGCGAACGCCGAGCGCCAGCGCGGCGGCGGCGGCGCAGGCGGCGTTCTGGGCATTGTGGACGCCACGCAGCGAGCCGATGCCGCCGATCCGCGCGACCTCGGTGCGCGCGCCGCCGCTGGCGCGGATAATCGTCTCATGCTCGACATAGATCCCGTCCGGGAGCGGCTGCCGGACCGAGATCCGCACCACCGGCTTGCCCGCCTGATCGAGCCGGTCGGCGACGGCCCGGCTGAAGCCGTCGTCGACGCCGACGATGGCCGCGCCGCCCGGCTGCACGCCGGCGACCAGCCGCTCCTTCACCGCGGCGTAGTGCGCGATGGTGCCGTGGCGGTCGAGGTGATCCTCGCTGACGTTGAGCAGGATGCCGACGCTCGGATCGAGCGAAGGGCAGAGGTCGATCTGGTACGACGACATCTCGACGACATGGACGCGGCCGGCGCGCGGCGGCTCCAGCGACAGGATCGCGGTGCCGATGTTGCCGCCCATCTGCACGTCGTGCCCGGCCGCGCGCATCAGGTGCGCGATCAGCGCCGTGGTGGTGGACTTGCCGTTGGTGCCGGTGATGGCGACGAACGGCGCGTTCGGCGCGAAGCGGCGGCGCTCGCGGCAGAACAGCTCGATATCGCCGATCACCTCGACGCCGGCGCGCCCGGCGGCCAACACCGTCCAGTGCGGTTGCGGATGGGTCAGCGGCACGCCCGGCGTCAGCACCAGCGCGGCGAAACTCTCCCATGCCGCGTCGCGCAGATCGGCGGTGAGGAATCCCGCGCGCGCGGCCTGCGCCATCCGCTCGGCGTTGTCATCGCAGGCGACCACATCGGCGCCGCCGGCGCGCAACGCCTCGCAGCTCGCAAGGCCGGAACCGCCGAGGCCGAACACGGCGACGCGCTTGCCGGCGAACGAGGTGACGGGGATCATGGTTTCAACGCAGCTTCAGGGTGGAGAGGCCGAGCAGCGCCAGCATCACCGCGATGATCCAGAACCGGATCACCACCTGCGGCTCGGTCCAGCCCTTCTGCTCGAAATGATGATGGATCGGCGCCATCCGGAACACGCGCTTGCCGGTCAGCTTGAACGACGCCACCTGTACGATCACCGACACCGCCTCCAGCACGAACAGACCGCCGATCACCGCCAGCACGATCTCGTGCTTCACCGCCACCGCGATCGAGCCCAGCATGCCGCCGAGCGCCAGCGAGCCGGTGTCGCCCATGAAGATCGAGGCCGGCGGCGCGTTGAACCACAGGAAGCCGAGCCCGGCCCCCAGCACCGCGCCGCAAAGCACCGCCAGTTCGCCGGTGCCGGCGACGTAGTTGATTTGCAGATAATCGGAAAACACCGCGTTGCCGGCAAGATAGGAGATCAGGCCGAAGCTCGCGGCGGCGATCATCACCGGCACGATGGCGAGGCCGTCGAGGCCGTCGGTGAGGTTCACCGCGTTGCCGGCGCCGACGATGATGAAGCCGCCGAAGATCACGAAGAACCAGCCGAGATTGATAACGACTTCCTTGAAGAACGGTATCGCCAGCGAACTCGACAGCGGCTCGCGGCCGAGCCGCATCATCGCGTAGCACGCCAGCGCCGCGATGACGCCCTCGATCAGCAACCGGCTGCGGCCGCCGAAGCCGTTGTGGCTCTGCTTGGTGACCTTCAGATAATCGTCATAGAAGCCGACCAGACCGAAGCCGAGCGTGACGCCAAGCACGATCCAGACATACGGATTCATCGGATTGGCCCATAGCAGCGTCGAGACCACGAGGCCGGACAGGATCATCAGCCCGCCCATGGTGGGCGTGCCCTTCTTGGTCAGGTGGGTCTGCGGGCCGTCGCTGCGGATCGGCTGCCCCTTGCCCTGCCGGATGCGCAGGTTGTCGATGATCCACGGGCCGAACAGGAACACGAACAGCGCCGCGGTGACCATCGCGCCGCCGGTCCGGAACGTGATGTAGCGAAACACATTGAGGCCCGGAAAAGCCGGCGCCGCGTCGATCAACCAATAAAACATGCAATCCGCCTTACACCGCTGCGTCGTCGTGCGCGGCCTTGTCGGGGAAGCGCTTCTCCAGCGCGCTGACAATGACTTTCATCTTCGAGCCGAGCGAGCCCTTGACCATGACCGCGTCGCCCCCGCGCAACGCCGCCGCCACCTGCGACTCAAGCAGGTTTGAGCTTTCGGCATAGCCGCCGCGCCGCCCGGAGGGAAGCGCATCCCACAGGTTTCGCATCAACGGCCCGCAGCAGAACACCGCGTCGATGCCGTTGCCGGTCACCGCCTCGGCCAGGCCGCGATGCAGCTCGGCGCCCTTGGGCCCGAGTTCGAGCATGTCGCCGAGCACCGCGATTCGCCGTCCGCGCCGGCCGACCGCCGCGCGGCCCAGCACGTTCAGCGCCGCCGCCATCGACGCCGGATTGGCGTTGTAGCTTTCATCGATCAGCGTGGCCTCGCCCTGCGCGAGTTCGAGGGTTTTACGCACGCCGCGCCCGGCCGCCGCCTGAACCTGCGACAGCGCCAGCGCCGAGCGCGCCAGATCCGCGCCCGCCAGCGCCGCCGCCGCCAGCACCGCCAGCGAATTCAGCGCCATGTGGCGGCCGGGCATCGCCAGTTTATAGGTGATGTCGTGATCGAGAATGTCAGCATGGACAGCCGAGCAGGTGGCGTGCAGGGCGACGTCGCGCAGCCGCGCGTCGGCGGCCTCGTCCGCGCCGAAAGTGACGACACGGCCGATGCCGGCGGCCGCCGCGTGGCGCTTCAGGCGCGAAAACTGATCGTTGTCGCGGTTGAGCACGGCTGTGCCGCCCGGCTCGACGCCGGAAAAGATCTCCGCCTTGGCGTCGGCGATCTTCTCGACGCTGCCGAAGAATTCCAGATGCACCGGCTCGACGGTGGTGACGATGGCGATGTGCGGCCGCGCCAATCCGACCAGCGGCGTGATTTCGCCGGCGTGGTTCATGCCGATCTCGAACACCGCGTAGGCGGCATCCGCCGGACAGCGCGCCAGCGACAACGGCACGCCCCAATGGTTGTTGAACGAGGCCACCGAGGCGTGGGTCTTGCCCTGCTGCTCCAGCACCTGACGCAGCATTTCCTTGGTCGAGGTCTTGCCGACCGAACCGGTCACCGCGATCACCCGCGCGCCGAGCCTTGCGCGCGACGCCTTGGCCAGATCGACCAGCCCTTGCAACACGTCTTCGACAACCAGCAACGGCGCGTCGGCGGTGAAGTGATCGCGCTTGTCGCGGGCGACGACGGCAAGCGCCGCGCCGGCTTTCAGCGCGGCCTCGACAAAATCGTGGCCGTCATGGACGTCGCCCCTGATGGCGAAGTAAGCCTCCCCCGGCGCAACGGTGCGGCTGTCGATCGACAGGCCGAGAACGGCTGTGGGCAGCGCGCCGACGGCCTCGGCCCCCATCGCCGCCGCCATCGCTTCCGGGGTCCAGAGTGGCTGCGCGCTCATGCGACCTTCACCTTCAATGCGTCCGCGACCGCGTCGTGATCGCAAAACGGCAGCGTGCGATCGCCGACAATCTGGCCGGTTTCGTGGCCCTTGCCGGCGATCAACAGCACATCGCCATCCCGCAGATCATCGATCGCGGCGCGGATCGCCGCGGCGCGGTCGCCGATCTCGCGCGCGGTGGGCGCAGCTTTGAGAATGGCGGCGCGGATCGCCGCCGGGTTCTCGCTCCGCGGATTGTCGTCGGTGACGATCACCGCGTCGGCGTTTCGCGCGGCGATCTCGCCCATCAGCGGCCGTTTGCCGGCATCGCGGTCGCCGCCCGCGCCGAACACCACGATCAGCCGCCGCCGCGCGTAAGGCCGCAGCGCTTGCAACGCCTTGGCCAGCGCGTCGGGCTTGTGGGCATAGTCGATGAAGATCGGCGCGCCGTGGCGCACGCCGACCCGTTCGAGCCGCCCCTTGGCGCCTTCGAGATGGTCGAGCGCCGCGAACACTCGCGCCGCGTCGGCGCCAGTGGCGATCACAAGCCCTGCGGCGACCAATGCGTTCTCGATCTGGAACTCGCCGACCAGCGGCAGCCGAACCGGGTAGCGCCGCCCGCGATGTTCGAGATTCAGTTTTTGCGCGAAGCCATCGACCGCGACATCAAGCAGGCGAACGCCACTTCCCTCGCCGTCGCCTTGCCGTCCCACCGTGAGGATTCGCAAGTCGCGCCGGCGCGCGGCGTCGATCACCTGTCGCGATACGTCGTGATCGGCGGCGATCACCGCCGCGCCGCCGTCAACGATCAGATCGGTGAACAGCCGCAGCTTGGCCGCGAGGTAATGCGCGACGTCGGGGTGATAGTCCATGTGATCGCGCGACAGGTTGGTGAAGCCGCCGGCATCGACGCGCACGCCGTCGAGGCGGAACTGATCGAGCCCGTGGGACGAGGCTTCCAGCGCCAGATGCGTCACGCCGTCGCCCGCCAACTGGTCGATGGTCCGATGCAGCGCCACCGGATCCGGCGTCGTCAGCGAGCCATAGACGTTGCGCTTCTCGCTCACCACGCCCACGGTGCCGATGCTGGCCGCCGCGAACCCGAGACGCTGCCAGATCTGGCGGGCGAACGCCGCCACCGAGGTCTTGCCGCTGGTGCCGGTGACGGCGGCAATGGTGTCCGGCTGGCGTGGATAGAAGCGCGCGGCGGCCCGCGCCAGCGCGCGGCGCGGATTTTTCACCGCGACGAACGGCACGCCGTCATGATGCGCCGGCGCGTGATCGCCGGCGATTGCGACCGCGCCCGAGGCGATCGCCTGATCGATAAACCGCGCGCCGTCGGTCTTGACGCCGGCCAGCGCGAAGAACAGGTTTCCGGGTTGCACCGCGCGGCTGTCGATGGCGATGCCCGTCACCGCGACCTCCCGCGCCGAGGGGTCGATCGCAATGTCAGCGCTGAACAGTTCGCAGAGTTTCATGGTTTCCCGGCCTGGCGCCGCCCCGGATGGCGGAACCCCAGCAAGATCGGATTCGGATCGTCACGCACCCAAGGTCACGCTATCTCGATGTCGCAAGAATAAGGCGGTCGGACGGCGGCAGGTCGAAACGCGGCTCGATTCCCAACAGCGGCGCGATGCGGGCGATCACCTTGCCGCCGGTCGGCACCGCGTTCCAGCCGGAGGTGATGAAGCCGTAAGTTTCCTTCAGCGGCTGCGGCTCGTCGATCATGATCAGGATCTGATATTTCGGATTGTCCGCCGGCAGAATAGCGGTGAAGCTATTGAGCACCTTTTTCTTGGCATAGCGGCCGTTGATGACCTTTTCGGCGGTGCCGGTCTTGCCGCCGACATAGTAGCCCTTGACGTCGGCCTTGCGCGCGGTGCCGACCTCGGCGTTGGCCCGCATCAGGAAACGCATCTTCTCGCTGGTTTCCGGCTTGATGACGCGCTTGGCGAGCTTCATCGCCTCCTCCTCGGTGCGCTTGAGGAAGGTCGGCGGAATCAGGTAGCCGCCGTTGACCAGCGCGTCGATTCCCATCACCGCCTGCAACGGCGCCACCGCCATGCCGTGGCCGAAGGAAATGGTGACGGTGTTGAGTTCGCCCCACCGGCGCGGCAGGATCGGCGACGCGCTCTCCGGCAGTTCGGTGCGCAGCCGCGTCATCTGGCCCATCTTGCGCAGGAACGCCTGATGCGCCTCGACGCCCTGCCCCAGCGCCATGCGCGCCGCGCCGACGTTCGAGGAGTAGGTGAAAACCTCCTTGGTGCTGATGAAGCGGCCGAGCGGATGGTCGTCGTGGATCTTGAAGCGTCCGTAATGCAGCGGCCCGCGCGCGTCCCACATCGAGTTCATCGTCGCCTTGCCGGAATCCAGCGCCATCGCCAGCGTGAACGCCTTGAAGGTCGAGCCCATCTCGTAAACGCCGGTGGTCAGGCGGTTGATGCGATCGGGGTCGTTGGCTTCCTTCGGGTTGTTGGGGTCGAAGTCCGGCAGCGACACCATCGCCACGATCTCGCCGGTCCTGACGTTGGAGACCAGCCCCGAGGCGGCCTTGGCCTTGTAGTGCTCCTTGGCCTTCATCAACTCGTCGCGCAGCGCGTGCTCGACGCGCAGGTCGACGGCGAGTTCGACCGGCTTCTGCAAGCGGTCGGTGGCGAAGCCGGCGCGGTGCAGGTCGGCGAGGCCGTTGCTGTCGAGCCATTTCTCGATGCCGGCGATGCCCTGGTTGTCGATGTTGACCAGACCGATCAGGTGCGAGACATCGACGCCGTTGGGATAGTCGCGTTTGTTCTCGCGCAGGAATCCGATGCCCGGCAGGCCGAGGCGATGAATGTCGCGCTGCTGGCGCGGCGTGATTTCACGCTTGAGCCAGACAAAGCCCCGCTTCGACGACAGCCGGTCGCGCACTTCCTTGGCGTCGAGATCGGGCAAGGCGGCGGTAAGCATCTCGACCGCCTCGTCGACGTCGATCAGGCGGCGCGGCTCGCCGAACAGCGACGGCGTCTTGACGTCGGTGGCGAGGATCTGGCCGTTGCGATCGACGATATCCGGCCGCGCGGTGGCGGTGGCGTCCTGGGTAACGCGGCGCGATCCGTGACCCTCGCCGAAGGTCGCGTACATCACCAGCCGCCCTCCGATGACGACGTAGACCAGCGAGAAAATCAGCATGGTCAGTCCGACGCGGGCGCGCGCCCGCGCCGCGCGATCGACGTTCCGCCCGTAGAGCAGGTTGCGGACCACGCGCTGCCGCCACGCGGAGAACGAGCGCGCCGAGCCATGCACGATGCCGGTTTCATCGCTCATCGCGCACCCTCCGTTTGCGGGATCGAGCCGGTCATCAGGTCGGGATCGGTGGTGTCGATCATCGCCCCGATCGGATCGGGCTCGTTGGGATTAATCAGGGTCGGCGAGCGCTCCGGCAGGTTCTTCAATTGATCGTATTGCCGGGCGTCGAGCGGCCGCAGCTTGGTATGACGCTCCGCGAAGCCTTGCAGCCGTCTCGGCGAGTCGAGCCGCGCCCATTCGGCGCGCAGCGCCGCGATGGCGTCGCGCTGAGCCCGCACCTCGGCGTGCAGCCGCTGCACCCGCTCGGTGCGCGACGTCGACTCCATTTTGATGCGGTAGACGTAGGACGCGCCGAACACCAGCAGGCAGACGACGAGAAGGTGAATGATCCGCATGGCTCAGCCTCTCCGCATCACGCTGGCGAGCGTCGGCCACGACGGCAGGGCATCCGCCGGCCGCGCCGGCGCATCGGTGCGCGCCGCGGCGCGCAACTTGGCGGAGCGCGCGCGCGGATTGGCGGCGACTTCATCATCAGCGGGGGTCACCGGGCGCCTGGTGAGCACGGTGAAGCGAGGCGCCTCGGTCTCGATCTGCGGCAGATGCCGCGAGCCGCCGCCGCGCCCGCCGCGCGCGACCAGGAAATTCTTGACGATGCGGTCTTCCAGCGAATGAAACGTCACCACCACCAGCCGGCCGCCGGGCCTCAGCACCTGCTCGGCCGCGGCCAGCGCCAGATGCAGTTCGTCGAGTTCGGCGTTGACGAAAATCCGCAAGCCCTGAAAAGTGCGCGTCGCCGGATGAATCTCGCCGGGCCTTGCCCGCACCACCTTGCCGACGACGTCGGCGAGCGCGCGGGTGGTCGCGATCGGGGCCTCGCGACGGGCCGCGACCAGCGCGCGGGCGATCTGCCGCGAGAAGCGCTCCTCGCCGAAGATGTAGATGATATTGGCGAGATCGGCTTCGGAAGCGCTCGCGACGACATCGGCGGCGCTGACGCCCGCGCCGCTCATCCGCATGTCGAGCGGGCCGTCGAGCCGGAACGAGAAGCCGCGCTCGGCCTGGTCGATCTGCATCGACGACACGCCGATATCCATCACCACGCCGTCCACCGCGTCGAAGCCTTGCGCGGCGCAGACCTCCGCCAGATTGGAAAAGCGGTCCTCCACCAGCGTCAGCCGTCCGCCCGCCTCCTCGACCAGATCGAACCCGCCGGCAATGGCGGTGCGGTCGCGGTCGATGCCGATGACATGAACGCCTTCGACCGCGAGCAGCGCGCGGCTGTAGCCGCCGGCTCCGAAGGTCGCGTCGACATAGACGCCGCCGCGATGTGGCGACAGCCATTCGAGCACCTCGCGGCCGAGCACGGGAACATGGCGTGATGGCATCGCGGTCATCACCACGCGCCTATCGCGGCGCGGTCGCCGCCGCCGCCGCTGACTGGCCTGACCGATGGCTTTTGCGATGGCATCGAGGTTGCGCCGGATTCCGCTTGCCGTTTCGACGCCAAAATCCGGACTGCCACATGGGACGATGCGCGGGGCCATGGGATTCGTCAGCGCCAAAGGGACCTTAGCCGCCCGAACGGGCCGGCTTTGCATCCTTCAGTAACGGCGGTTACCGTTAAAAAAGCGTTGATGAAACCGCGAGCGTTCGCTGCGATGCCGGAACCGGCACGCCGGCCGCGCCGCGCGGATTCCCTGTGGATGCGCCGGCGAGGCCCGCGAGGCGCCTTGCCCGCGAGCGCCACCGCCGTCTACTTTATGACGGGATCGTGACGGCGGCGCGCGGCGGATGGATCGCCCGCCGCAAAAAGAAGCGGTGCGCGCCATTACTTCGCCGGTTTGGCGCCGCCCGGTTTGGGGGAAGAAGTCGAATTGGATCCAACCGCGTCCAAGAAACCTGTTCCGAGGCGCCAGCGGGTCCTTCCGATCCCGAAGGCCAGCGTCGGCATGCCGAAATTCACCCCCGATTCCTCCGTCGTGTTCGACGTGGTTCCGTCCGAGAACTTCGGCGAGCGCAACAAGGGCCTGGTGCCCGATATGATCCTGCTGCACTACACCGGCATGCCGGATCTCGAAGGCACGCTGTACCGGCTGTGCACCGAGGGCACCGAGGTTTCCGCGCACTACGTGGTGCTGGAGGACGGCCGCATCCTGCAATGCGTGCCGGAAGCCAAGCGGGCCTGGCACGCCGGGGTGTCGTATTGGGCCGGCGAGACCGACATCAACTCCTGCTCGATCGGCATCGAGATCGTCAATCGCGGCCACGACTGGGGCTATCCGGACTTTCCGCTGCGACAGATCGCGGCGGTGATCGCGCTGAGCCGGGGCATCATGATCCGCCGGAATGTGCCGCCGCATCGGGTGCTGGCGCATTCCGACGTCGCGCCGGCGCGCAAGCAGGATCCCGGCGAGAAATTCCCCTGGCGGTCGCTGGCGGATTCCGGCGTCGGGTTGTGGGTCGAGCCGGCGCCGATCGTCGCGGGCGAAACGCTGCGCCCAGGCGCGAACGGCGATCAGGTCCGCGAGTTACAGGCGGCGCTGGCGCGCTTCGGCTATGGCATCGAGGCGGACGGCCGCTACGGTGTCCAGACGCGCGAGGTCGTCACCGCGTTCCAGCGGCATTTTCGTCCCCAGCGCGTCGACGGCATCGCCGATCCGTCGACGATGCAGACATTGCAGGCGCTGCTCGCCGCGCTGCCCGCCTCGAAAACGCTCGTCGCCGCCTCATAACGCTCGCCGCTTGACGGATCGCCGCCAAGGCCGCAAGGGTTAAGCGTCAGTCGGCCGGACGGCCGCTCCGGCAAACGCCGAAAGGCCGCCGGGGAGGAAAGTCCGGGCTCCATCGACACGCGGTGCCGGATAACGTCCGGCGGGGGCGACCCCAGGGAAAGTGCCACAGAGAACGAACCGCCCGCCTTCGTCCTTACGGGCTTCGGCGGGTAAGGGTGAAAAGGTGCGGTAAGAGCGCACCGCGCCGCCGGCAACGGCGGCGGCAGGGCAAACCACACCGGGAGCAAAACCGAATAGGGACGGCGCAGCGGCGGCTTCGCGCAAGCGATAACACCGCGAGATCGTGTCGGATCTGCCGTCCGGGTAGGTTGCTTGAGGCGATGTGCGAACATCGTCCCAGACGAATGGCCGTCACGCGGCGTCCGTGTCCACGGCGCCGCCCTACAGAACCCGGCTTACAGGCTGGCTGGCATTTTTCGCACGATCGACGGGAGGGGGTTCAACGCCACGCGCGGACCCCCTCGCCCTATTTCAATCGTCGTCGTCCTCGTCGTGCGCCGGCGCGGCGTGACGCGCGCCGCGACGGCCGATCGAGCTGGTGTAGGCCGGCTCCTGATAGGCGAAGTTGCCGCCGCGCCCGGCGCGCGCCGCGATCATCTCGCCCGACACCGCCGCCGGCTTGCAGATCACGCGGCCGCTGGAGCGCCGCATCAGATCGACGTGGATGTGATTGTAGTGATAGACGTTGGCGCCCGGCGCCAGCACGGTGGTGAAGTGCTGGCATGCCGCGCCCTGCACATCGCGCAGAAAACCCTGCTCCTCCGGCAACCCCTTCCAGCCCTTCTGCACCGAGATGTAGCGGCCGTCGGCCAGCGTGAAGCCGGCGACGTCGAGCGCGTTGCCGAAAGCGTGCTCGGAAATATGCGCGCGCGGATTGCCGTTCATGCCGCGGCACGAATAGGCCGAGATTTGCTTGATCTCGACGACGCGCGCACCGAACCAGCGGATCGCCGCCGGCTGGATGTTCTCGTTCAACCACTGATCGAGTGCCGATACGATCGGGCAGGCCAGCGTCGCGGTCGGCTTCAGCGTCACCGCGCCGAACGCGCCGACCTGGGGCGCGCGCGCCGGCCCCAACGCCGGCAGCGGCGTTTCCCGCGCGGTGGCGGCCGGGGAATAGTCCCGCGATGCGGGCGCGGCGACGACGGCGCGCTGCGAATACGGCTGCGGCCCGGTCTGCCAGCCGGGCGGGGCGGCGCGGCCTTCCGCCGGCAACGCGATTTCGTCGGCGGCCTCGGCAACACCCGGCGCGTTCAGCGACACTGGCCCGCGCGCGGCGACCGGCTGCTGCGGCGGCGGCGCATAGCCCGGCTGCGAACCGGGCCAACGCGGCTGGTTGCCGCCACCGACCGCGGCGGGCGGCCGCATGTCGTCGGCGAATCCGAGCGAGGTCGTCGAACCCTCCCCCAGCGCCGCGACCTTCAGCGGATATTCGGCGCCGCAGACGCCGGGACCGGAAATCGGATTGATCCGGACCACCTCGGCGGTTTCCTTGACGGTTCCCGACTTCAGGCAGGCCGCCTCGGCCTCGGCGCGCCACGGGGCGCGCTGCTCAAGCTGGAAGAAGCCGCCGCCGCAGCCCGCCAGCGAAGCCAGCGCGGCGCAGCCCATCAGCGAAAGGATTATTCGGCGCGTCATCCGCGCAAGGTGGTCGAATTTACTTAAAGACTCTTCAACACATTGATTTCACGGAATTTTAACCATGCGCGACGATGCCGCGGACGATCGGCAACGGCCGGGGCGGAACGAAGCGCGGGTTTGCCGATTGAGCCCTCAGGTCCGGATCAGCGCGTTCGAAACCGGGAGATCGCGATGACGACATTCGGCACACTCTCCACCTTGACCGCCTATCTGTCGCTGGCCCTGGTCGGCGCCATCGTGCTCGGGTTGTTGTGAGGCAATCGGCGGGCGCTCCGCCTTGACGACGCCGTGTTGAGGTCCCATTGACGCGACGATTGCCCTCAACGCGGGGACCGGAAACCGATGCGTCTCACATCCGTGGCGATCGCCGCCGGGGTGGTCGCGGCCGCCTTCGCCGTCGGCCTGACGGCGATGGATTGGCTGGCGTCCGACTCCGCCTCCGCGCCGCCCCCGCCGATGCTCGCGCCGCCGCCGCCGCTGCCGGAGACCACGCGCCATTCCGTCCTGCTGACGCCGATTCAAATTCCGCTCAAGGCCATCGTTGACGCGGCCGAGCGCGCCGCCCCACGCGATTTCGCCGGCAAGGCCGCCAATCCCGTGCCGCAACTGTTGCAGGACGCCGATATCAGCTGGACCGCCGCGCGCGGCGCCATCACCGCCAGCGGCGGCGGCAACGGGCTGACCATGGCGGCGCCGCTCGCCGGCAAACTCAGGGTCACGGGCGCGCTGTCCGCCGGCGCCAAGGGCGCGCTCGGCGAGGCGCTGGGTTCGCTGCTGGGCGGCAACGTCGCCAAGCAGATCGGGACGATCAACATCAAGGCGTTCAAGGCCGACGCCGAGATTCGCGGCACTGTCGCCATGACCTCGCGTCCGGCGCTGACCGCGAACTGGCGCATCGAGCCGAACCTGGCGGCGCGGGTGGACCTCGGCGACACCCAGCTCTCCATCGCCGGCGCGCGCGTCAGCGTCCCCGCGCAAACCAAGTCGGCCATCGACCGTGCGGTGAACGAGCAACTCGCCGCCTTGCAGCAGCGGATCCGCGACGATCCGTTGCTCGAACAGAGCGCGCGGCGGGAGTGGGCCAGGCTATGCCGCTCGATTCCGCTCCATGACGCAGCCGCGACGCCTTCGCCATTGTGGCTGGAGCTGAAACCGGTCCGGGCCATCGCGGTGCAACCGGCGATCGACGCCGGCAACGTCACGCTGCTGCTCGGCCTCGATGCCGAAACGCGGATCACCGCGCGCGAAACCAAACCGCAATGTCCCTTCCCCGCCACGCTCGAACTGATTTCGCCGCGTCCCGGACGGGTCGATATCGCGGTGCCGATGGACCTGCCGTTCACCGACATCGACAAGATCCTGGCGGCACAACTCGCCGGCAAGACCTTTCCGGAGGGCAAGGACGAAGCCGTCGCCGTCACTGTCAAGCGCGCCACGGTCGCGGCGGCCGGCGACCGCCTGCTGATCTCGCTGGTGGTGGACGCTAAGGAGAAGCGAAGCTGGTTCGGACTCGGCGCCGACGCCACGGTCCGGATTTGGGGCAAGCCCATTCTCGATCCGGCGCGGCAGACCGTGCGCCTGACAGACATCGAGCTCGCGGTCGAGTCCGAGACGGCCCATGGCTTGTTCGGCGCGGCCACCCGCGCCGCGATCCCCTACCTGGAGCAGGCGGTGGCGGAGAAAGCCGTGATCGATCTCAAGGCGTTCGCCACCGACGCCCGTCAGCGGATCGGCGCCATGATCGCCGGTTTGCGGAAGACCGAGCAGGGCATTCGCGTCGAGGCCGCGATCGACAGCCTCCGCCTCGCCGGAATCGCCTTCGATTCCACCAAGCTGCGAATCGTCGCCGAGGCCGGTGGCCCGGTGCAGGTGACGGTAACCCGGCTGCCCGCCTTCTAGGCCACCCAGACTCGTTGCAATTCACTGTCTTCACTGGATTTTTCCAGAAATCGACTGCTGTTTCAGGCAACGACGTTGGTTGGGAGCATCATCGGGTGCGACAATCTGTCTTGCGGCAGGATGACGCTATTGGCACAACGGCAATCGCGCGGCGCACACCGCCCGCGTCCACCCGCAAGAAAAACAATTCGAGGAGATCGTCCCGATGAACAAAACCGCCGCAGCCTTGATGGCCGGCCTCGCCCTCGCCGTTTCCGGCGCCCCGGCGTCGGCCCAGATTTCGGACGACGTGGTCAAGATCGGCGTCCTGACCGATATGTCGAGCCTTTACTCCGACGCCACCGGCAAGGGCTCGCTGATCGCCACGCAAATGGCGGTCGAGGATTTTGGCGGCAAGGTCAAGGGCAAGCCCATCGTCGTGTTGTCCGGCGATCATCAGAACAAGCCGGACGTCGGCGTCAACATCGTCCGCAACTGGGTCGACAACGACAAGCTCGACGCGGTGTTCGACGTGCCCACGTCGTCGGTGGCGCTGGCGGTGTCGACGCTGCTGACCGAGAAGAACAAGATCTTCATGAATTCCGGCGCGGGCAGCTCGGACCTTACCGGCAAGGCATGTTCGCCAATCTTCGTCCACTACACCTACGACACCTACGCGCTGTCCAACGTGGCCGGCAAGGCCATGGTCAAGCGCGGCGAGGATACCTGGTTCTTCATCACCGCGGACTACGCTTTCGGCCATGCGCTGGAGCGCGATGCGGCGAACGTGGTGAAGGCCAGCGGCGGCAAGGTGGTCGGCAGCGTGCGCCATCCGTTGAACACCTCCGACTTCTCGTCGTTCCTGCTGCAAGCGCAGGCGTCGAAGGCGAAGGTGATCGCGCTCGCCAACGCCGGCGGCGACACCACAAACGCGCTGAAGCAAGCGGCGGAATTCGGCATCACCCAGGGCGGCCAGAAGATGATCGCGCTGCTTCAGGAGATCACCGACTCGCATGGCCTCGGCCTCAAGCAGGCGCAGGGCCTGATCCTCACCGACGGCTTCTACTGGGACATGAACGACGAGACCCGCGCCTTCTCGAAGCGTTTCATGGAGCGGGTCGGCCACATGCCGACGATGATTCAGGCGGGACTCTATTCGGCGACGATGCACTATCTGCAAGCCATCGACGCCACCGGCACCGACGACACCGCCAAGGTGATGGCGAAAATGAAGGCGACGCCGATCCACGACTTCTTCGCCAAGAACGGCCACATTCGCGAGGACGGCCGCATGGTTCACGACATGTATTTGTTCGAGGTGAAGAAGCCCTCGGAATCGAAGGGCGAATGGGACCTCTACAAGCTGCTTGCCACGGTGCCGGGGGATCAAGCCTTCCGTCCCATGAGCGAGGGCGGCTGCCCCTATATCAAGAAGTAATCGCGACCGTTCGTCAAAAAGGGCCGGACGATACGATCGTCCGGCCCTTTTTCATGCGCGATTCAAATTCAGCCAACCGTTCAGGTCGAATACTTGAACTCCGGCATGGCCTTCAGTTCGTCCTTGGTGACGCTCAGCACGCCATGGTCCGGATACCACGGGTTGGGCTTGGCCAACGGCGTCGCCGTGGTTGTCGTCGTCGTCGCCGCGCCGGTTGTGGTGCCCGCGCCGGTGCTGGTGGTCGTGCTCGGCCGTCCGGTCGTACCGCTGGCGCTCGCCGACGGCGCCGGGGTGTCGACCCATTTGATTTTCTCGAACGGCACCGCGACGTAGTGTTCACCCATGCCGAGGAAACCGCCGACGCCGATCACCGCGGTGGTAATCCTGCCCTGATTGTCCATCAGCAGATCGTTCACCGTGCCGAGACTCTCATTGCCGTCATTGTAAATTTTCAAATTGACGACCTTGGACGCGCGCCATTGACCCTGATGGGAGGTCGTGGTGGTGGTGCCGGCCGGAGCCATCTTCTCCGCAGGGGGCGGCGTTGTGGTCGAGGTCGACGGCGATTGCGCCAGCGCCGCCGTCGCCAGCAAAGTCGATCCCAGCAACACGGTCATCACGGACTTCGCAATCATCAATGCTCTCCTTCATCATGCGATGCAAAGCAATTCAACTCGGCGGTGAGAGAGACGTTCCGGTTCGCGACCCAATGCCGCTGCATGGCGGGACGGGCTGCCCTGCAAATTCGCGAGGGGATTTTCCGGAACAAATCACGCCGCGCGCGCGAGCCTCGTCCGGTTCCCGCGCGATGCTCACGCGCCTGCCCTGCCATCGCCACAGTTCGCGGCGCATAAGGAACCCGATCACCTACGTCATTCCACTCACGCCGGCGTCGCGATGCGGACGCCGGATACGCGATCCGGATCCGCCATGAAATCCGCCGTTCTATGCGCGACGCTTGCTCTCGGATGCGCCATGCCGCTCGGCCATACCGCTTCCGCGCAGCGGGCCAACTACGAGGCGATGGTGGCCGAACACGCCCGCGCCAACGGCATTCCGGAAGCGCTGGTGCATCGGGTGATCGTGCGCGAAAGCCGCTATCAGCCGCATCTGGTCGGGCGTGGCGGAACCATCGGCCTGATGCAGATCAAGCTCGCCACCGCGCGCAGCCTCGGCTACACCGGAACCGCCGCCGGGCTGCATGACCCCAACACCAACCTCACTTACGCCGTGCGCTATCTCGCCGGCGCCTACCGCGCGGCCAACGGCGACGCCGACCGCGCGATCCGCTATTACGCCGGCGGCTATTACTACGTCACCAAGCGCCAGCAGCGGCGGCACAGCGGCCATCACGCCGCGCATTCGGGAGCGCCGCTGTCGATCCTGCCTGCATCGGCGCCAGACAACCGCTAGCGCGGCTGCTCCGGCTTGACGACGGCCGCGCCATCGGCGGCGGCGGCGGTGCGAACGTGCGCGACGGCAATGTCATCGGCATAGATGCGGCGCCAGCCGTCGAGATGATCCATCAACAGCGCCGCGGGCGACGTGGGCACCAGCAATGTGGCATCGATGCGATAGCGATCGAGCAACGCCAGCAGCAGGTCCGGGCGTCGCAGCGATTGCGCGGCGAAAACCTCCGACACGAACTGCCGCCCATATAATTCGGTGCGGCCGTCAACAAATGGCGCCACGCCGGCCCAGATCAGATAACCGCCGAGGTCATAATCGTTGAATACGCGCGCTGCCTGATGCTGCTTCAGCGCGGCGACGGCGGCGGTCGGCATGGTCTTGACGTTCGGCCGGAATTGCATCGACGACACCACGGCCGCGACCATCAGCGCCACCAGCGGAACCGCCCACCGAAGCGCCGGGCTATTGCGCTGCGTGGCGACCGGCCCATCCCCGGCGTTTTGACCGAACTGCCGCGCCAGCGGCGCCGCCAGCGCCAGCGGCGTCAACAGCGCCAACACCTCGATGCTTCGAACATGCCCGAGAGCCATGTGCAGAAAGCCGAGCACCAGCACGATGCGCGGCAGCGGCAAGGTCACGCCGCGCCACAGCGCCGCGCCGATGACAAGCAGAACGACGGCCTCGAAAATACTGAACTGGGAAAAATCCGGCGGCGCCCATTCCGAGATCAACGGCAGCAGCGGGCCGAGATCCACGATGCTTTTGGCCGCCAGCAGCGTTCCCCAGCCATAGGGCGTGACGCAGGCCGCGAGCAAGGCAGCCAGCCCGAACACGATCCAGCGAACCGCAAGGCGAAACCGCTGCGAGGCATCGGCATTCCACACAGCGTCGAACAGGATCGGCGCGATCAGGGCCAGGCCGAGAATGAACCCGCCATGGAGGTTGGCCCACAACACCATCAGCGGCAGCAACCGGAATGACGGCGTCTCGCGGCGTTCCGATGCCGCGATCAACGCGGCGATCCATGTCACCATGATCGGCAGCGCCAGCACATGCGGCCGCGCCGACAGATGTTGCGCCGCCAGCGCGATCGCCATGATCGCCGCGAGACTGGCGTAGACCGGCGGCCAATAGCGCTCCAGCGCACGGACCAGCAATGCGAACGTCGCGGCTATCGCCAGCGCCGTGAGAACGACGATGCCGCCCCAGCCCCCCGCCGCATAGGCTTTGGCGAACGCGACTTGCGCCAGCCATGAGGACGATATCCAGGGCTCCCCGGCCCTGGTGAAGGAATACAGGTCGGCATGCGGCACCGCGCCGTGCGCGACGATCCATTGCCCCATCCTGATCTGCCAGAAAGTATCCGGATCGTTGAGCAGCGCATGCCCGCGCAGCAGCACCAGCAGCAACACGCCGGAGCCAACCCAGAACCAGGCGGGAATGTGCCCGATGCTCCGGCGGCGGTCCAGTTCCTCAGCTCCCGCGTGATGCATCCACGTCGCTCCAGTTGACGTCCTTGCCGCGCACTGTTTCAACGAAGGCATAATTTCAGGTAAAACCGCGCGCCTGTCGTCGCCTGGCGGCCGGCATTTGACAGTTCGGCGGCGGTTGGCCACGCTGGAGCCCGATCGTCCGTCCCGACGGGAAATCCCGAGAAGCGCCATGTCCAACGCCCCGCACTTCGATATCGACGTCCGCGAATTCTGGAACGATCCCTACCCCGCGCTGAAGCGAATGCGCACTGAGGCGCCGATCGCCTTCATCCCGCAACTGGGCTCGACCATCCTCACCCGCCGCGACGACATCTTCGTCTCCGAGAAGCGGATCGAGGTGTTCTCCTCGCACCAGCCCGCCGGCCTGATGAACGTGCTGATGGGCCACAACATGATGCGCAAGGACGGCGAGCCGCACATGGCCGAGCGCGCCGCGATGTTTCCCGCGGTGTCGCCGCGCACCGTCCGCGACACCTGGCGCGCGCTGTTCCAGGCCCATGCCGACCGCATCCTCGACGAACTCGCGCCGCAAGGCCGCGCCGACCTCTGCAAGGCGTTCGCGCTGCCGCTGTCGGCGGAGTGCCTCAAGCACGTCACCGGCCTCACCAACATCCGCTATCAGGACATGGACGCGTGGTCGCAGGCGATGATCGACGGCATCGCCAACTACACCGGCGACAAGGCCGTGGAGGCGCGCTGCAACGCCGCCACCGCCGGCATCGACGCCGCCATCGACGACATGATCCCGGTGGTGACGGCGCATCCCAACCAGAGCATCCTCAGCGTGCTGCTCAGAACCGGCATGCCGCTGGAGAGCATCCGCGCCAACATCAAGCTGGCGATCTCCGGCGGGCAGAACGAGCCGCGCGACGCCATGTCCGGCACCGTCTGGGCGATGCTCACCCATCCCGATCAACTCGCGCTGGTCCTGGGCGGACAGGCGAAATGGATCGAGGTGTTCGAGGAATACGCGCGCTGGATCGCGCCGATCGGCATGTCGCCGCGCCGCGTCGCCAAGCCGTGGCATCACGGCGGCGTCGATTTCGAGCCCGAGGATCGGGTGTTCCTGATGTTCGGTTCGGCCAATCGCGACGAAGCCTGTTTCGACGATCCGGAACGGTTCGATATCACCCGCGACACCGCCAAGAGCATCGCCTTCGGCGCCGGTCCGCATTATTGCGCCGGCGCCTGGGCATCACGCGCCATGGTCGCCGAGGTGGCGTTGCCGAGCATCTTCGCGCGCCTGAAGAACCTGCGGCTCGACGAGGCCGAGCCGGTGCGGATCGGCGGCTGGGCGTTCCGCGGCCTGCTCAACCTGCCGGTGACATGGGACGTGACGTCGTGAGCCGGATATCATTGAGACTGCCATCCGGGCTCTGATAAACATGGGCTCCGGGAGAGACGGGATTCTCCGGAAACAGCGTGGGGTGACGAGGTGGCGGAAGCAACGAGCGGGAAGCCGGGCCGACAAGGCCCCCCAGGGCCACGCGGACCGGCCGGCGAGCCCGGTCGTCCGGGACCGCAAGGTCATCCCGGCCGCGTCGGCCCCACCGGCCCGCAGGGTAAACCCGGACCGCAAGGCAAGGCGGGGCCGCAAGGCAAGGCCGGCCCGCAAGGCAAGGCCGGCCCGCAGGGCAAGACGGGACCGCAAGGCAAGCGTGGCGAGCCGGGGCCACAGGGCAAACGCGGCGAACCGGGCCCGCTGGGCAAGCCGGGATCGCCAGGGCCGCGCGGCGAGGCCGGACCGCAAGGAAAGCCCGGAGTCGCCGGCGTGGCGGGCCCGCAAGGTCCGGCCGGCGCCGCCGGCCTGCCCGGCCCACGCGGCGAACAGGGGCCGCCGGGACAACTGCCGTCGATCGATCAGGTCATGCCGTGGCTGCACCTGATTTTCGAGGCGTGGGAAGATTATAAGGCGACCCGCAAACGCGAGGCCAAGGAAGCGAAGCGCGCGGCCAAGGAAGCGAGGCGCGAGGCGCTGGAACAGGAGGAGCTGGAGCGCGCGGCGCTCGACGCCGCGCGGCTTCTGGATGCCGTCGTCGCCGGTGCCGAGGACGACGACGAGGACGACGCCGGCAAGAAGAAGCGCGACAAGAAAAAGCATAAGGAATAAGCCGGGGGCGAAGTCGCGCCGCATCCGACGCACCTCCAGCAGCCCTTACGACAGCCTCTTGCGGTGTTCCGGTCGCGGTTGCAGACTGAGGACGCGGGGGAGTTGCGTCGATGCGTTGGATCGGGGCGTTAATGACGGTGGCGCCCCGGCCGCGGCCGCGCCAGGGCGACGGACGTCCGGCGCAACCCTCCGTCCCGGACAACAAGCCGCCTGACCACAACGGCACCCTGAAAAGTAAAAACCCCGCTTCCGACAGCCGCAGACGCGGGGTTTTTGACAATTCGTCTTGCCGTCTCACAGGCCGCCCGGCCGCGGCGGCCTATTCCTCAAGTCCACCCATATGCTTCTGGGCGTAAAGCTGGACGCCGAGGCGCTTGACCAGATCGAGCTGGGTTTCGAGAAAGTCGATGTGGTGCTCCTCGTCCTTCATCAGGCTGATGAACAACTCGCGCGACACGTAATCCTTAACCTTGTCGCAATGCGCCGCGGCTTCCTCGTACAGCGTGCGGGCGCTGATTTCGGCCGCGAGATCGCATTCCAGGATTTCCTTGACGTCCTGGCCGATCCGCAGCGGATCCAGCACCTGCATGTTCGGGAAGCCTTCGAGAAACAGGATCCGATCGGTGAAACGATCGGCATGATTCATTTCTTCAATGGATTCCTTGCGCCACTGCTTGGCGAGATCCTTGAGGCCCCAATTGTCCAGCAACCGATAATGCAGCCAATACTGGTTGATGGCCGTCAGTTCGCTCCGCAATCCCTTGTTGAGATAATCGATGACCTTGGCATCGCCCTTCATTGTCAAACTCCTTGCCGCAAAACCGCGATCTGCCGTTTAATTTAGAACGCTTCTAAACAATATCAACCACGGGATCAAGTGCGGCGGCGCCGATCAGCCCCGGCGCTTGGAAATTTGAGCGTTTTCGAATTGGGTTGAATCGTTTCAACCCGGTCGTTCCGGGGATGCTCGCATGCTTGCGAGCAGGGCGAAACGGTTCCGAAGGGTCAGGCGGTGAAGGCGACGGGCGGATCGAGGCCGATGATAGCCGTCGCGACGGCGTCGACGTGATCGTGAGCGGCGGTGCTGGCGCGACCGCAGGCGCAGTCGGCGCAGCAGGCGCCCGCGCCGGTTTCCGCTTCGGTTGCCAGCGCATCGGTGAGCGTGATGGTTGCCGCGCCGGTCAGCGCCTCGGTCATGATCTGCTTGATGGTCCGCGCGCAGCGGCCGCATTCGGGTGAGCAACCGAGGCAGCCATAGACCTGCTTCGCCGTGCGCGGCGTATCCGCCGCGGCGCTGACGGCCGCGCGAACGTCGTGGTCACTCAGTACATTACACGAGCAAACAATCATGACAGGGGAATAGCCCGATGGTCGACGCTTCATGGATATTCATCCGCTGCGGCGGAAGCAAAAGGAAAAGCATCAGTTTGCAGCTATTCCAAACTTCCGCCCCCGGCGGTCCGATGTCGGCTTGAAATTAATCGGACCGCAAGCCGAACCGCGCTTCGCGGCGGCGCGACCCATTGCCCGTCGAACCGTGAAAATGCCGAAGGCCGGCCTCGCTTCGGGCCATTTGATGGCCGGATTCGGCGGTCGCGTTCATTGAACGTTCAAACCCAGTATGAAACCTTCGGGTCAAGGGATCGGTTATCCCCGTCCGAGATTTCGAGAGAAGAAAGGTCAAGCCATGAAAAAAGCACTGATGGCCATTGCAACCGCCGCCGCGCTCACGGGCGCCGTGGTGGCGACGCCGCAAACCGCCGAAGCGCGCGGCGGCCGTATCGCCGCGGGCGTGGCCGCCGGCCTGATCGGCGGCGCCCTGATCGGCGGCGCCCTGGCGGGACCGGGCTTTTACGGGCCGGGCGTCTACGGACCTCCGGTCTACGGGCCGGCTCCCGGCTTTTACGGCGGACCGGCCTATGTCGGCCCTCCGTGCTTCTGGCAACGCCAGCGCTTCTGGGACGGTTTCGCCTGGCGCGTGCGCAAGGTTCGCGTGTGCAGCTAAGCGCGACGGCTTTGCACGGGAGAACGAGGAGGAGCCCGGCCGCAGGGCCGGGCTTCAGCGCACAGCCTGCATCGCCCGCAACACCGCCGCGCTCGGCCAGCAATCGACTGTGAGGCCGGCGGACTTCTGGAATGCGCCAAGCGCCGCGCGGGTCAGCATCCCCGCCTTGCCGTCGATCTTGTCACGATAGAACCCGAGCCGCGTCAGGTGCCGCTGCATCGCCTCGACGTCGCGGCTGCGCAACTGGGTCGAGGCGGACCACTTGGTCGCAAATGGCGGGCCGCCGGCCATCCGGTCGGCAAGATGGCCGACGAACAGCACGTAAAGATCGGAGAAATTGTATTCCTTGATGACGAAGTAATTCTTCGTGGTCAGGAACGCCGGGCCGTGGCTGCCTTCCGGCTGCAACAGCGAGGCCGGTTCGGCCCGCTCAGCGGCGCTCAGCCTCTCGCCGCGCGCCGGCGCGAAGCCGGCGCGCAGCCATTCGCCGATCGGCCGCGTCACCTCTGGCGTGCCCAGCGTGCAATCGGCATCGGCCGGCGGGCGCACCTCGTAGGCCCAGCGCACGCCGCGCCGCCAACCCTTATTGACAAGTTGTTGCGCGGCGGAGGCCAGCGCGTCCGGCACCGAGGTCCAAATGTTCACGCGCCCGTCGCCATCGAAATCGACGCCGTGCTTGTACAGTTCCGACGGCAGAAACTGCGTCAGCCCGGTCGCCCCCGCCCATGAGGAGCGGAAATCCTTGCGCGCCACCACGCCGTCGCTCAACAGCTTCAGCGCCAGGATGAATTCCTCACGAAACTGCTCCTTGCGGCGGCCGACATAAGCCTGCGTCGCCACCACGCGCAGCGCGTCGTAGGGCAGCCGATAGCGGCCGTAGTCGGTCTCGCGGCCCCAGATCGCCAGGATCACCGAACCGGGGACGCCGAACCGCGCCTCGATCGCCCCAAGCGTCGCCCGATGCTGCCGCATCAGTTTGCGGCCCTCGGCGGCCAGCCGGGCGATGGAGGCTTCCTTCACATAGTCGGCCGGCACCTGCACGAACTCGGCCTGCGCCGGCGCGCCGGTCGCCGGGCGCCCCGGCAGCAACAGGTCGGGCAGCTTGTAGTCCGGCTCCAGCCCGCGCGTCTGCGCCTCGAACGCCGCGCGCGAGACGCCGGCCTTTTGCGCGTCCGGCCAGACCGATGCCACGAACCGCGCGAAGCCGGCGTCGGCGGCGCGCGCAGGCGGCGGCGTCACGCACAACGCGGCAAGCGCGGCGAGCGCCAGCGCGAACCGGCGGCGCGGCGGCGCGGCGCTCAATGATGCGCCTCGGCCATGTGAGCCGCGCGCTCGGTCTCGCTCAACAGGCGATCAACATAGGCGATGCCGACCGCCGAAATGATGAAGACGAGATGGATGATGGTCTGCCACATCACGCCGGTCTCGGTGTAGTTGGTCCTGCCGCCGCCCAGGCCCCCGGCCTCGATGAAGGTGCGCAGCAGATGGATCGAGGAAATGCCGATGATGGCCATCGCCAGCTTGATCTTCAATACGCTGGCGTTGACGTGGCTGAGCCATTCCGGCTCGTCGGGATGGCCTTCGAGATTGAGCCGGGACACGAACGTCTCGTAACCGCCGACGATCACCATCACCAGCAGGTTGGAGATCATCACCACGTCGATCAGGCTGAGGATCACCAGCATGATCTGCTGTTCGGAAAAATCGAAGGCATGGGCGACGAGGTGCCAGAGTTCCTTGAGGAACAGCACCGCATAAACCGCCTGCCCGACGATCAGCCCGACATAGAGCGGCAATTGCAGCCAGCGCGAACTGAAGATCAGGAGCGGAATCGGCCGCAGGCGAGCGCGGCCGGGCGGCGGCAATGGCGTCTCGGGGGTCATCGACATGCAAATGGCTCTGGGTTGAAAACCGAACGGGCGGGACGCTCAAATATGAGATGCGTCCCGCCGTTGTCGAGCCCCTTACGGCAAATCACCGCACCGCGACGATGAAGATGCGCGGGAACCGCAACAGCACCTTGCCGTCGGCCTGCGGCAAATAGGCCGCCGCGACCCGCGCGGTATATTCGGCGACGAACAGCTTGCGCTCGGGAGACTGCAATGGATCGAGGAACGGCCGCAGCCCGGTGCCCTTCACCCACTCGACGATGGCGGTGGCGTCGTCGAGCACGTGATTGTAGATGGTATGCCAGATCTCCAGCCGGGCGCACAGCGGCTTCAGCGCATCATAGTAATCGCGCGGCCGCGGCAGCGCGTCACGGCTCCGCGCCGCGTGGGCCAGCGCCTCGCGGAACGGCTCGCCGCGCGCCACGTCGCGCATCAGCACGTGGGACGGCTCATCGAGATTGTCCGGCATCTGCACGGCGAGCACGCCGCCCTCCGCCAGTGTGCCGGCCAGCCGCTTGAGATGCTTGAGATGATGCGGCACCCATTGGAACACCGCGTTGGCGAACAGCACGTCGGCCCTCGCCGTCGGCACCCAGTGCGCCACATTGGCCTCGATGAAGGTCTGCGCCGGCAACCGCTCGCGCGCCTGCCGCAGCATGTCGGCCGAGGTGTCGATGCCCGTCACCGCCGCATGCGGCCAGCGGCGGACCAGAAGCTCGGTGGAGTTTCCGGGACCGCAGCCGATATCCACCACCGCGCGCGCATCCTGAAGCGGCACCTGCGCCAAGAGATCGCGCGCCGGGCGGGTGCGCTCGTCCTCGAACTTCAGATACTGCGCGGCGCTCCAGTCGGCCATTCAACATCCTCGCTGCTTAAAAGCCTGCCCTGGAAACACGGCGAATCAAATCCGCCGCGGTTCGATTGAACCGTTTGCGATTGCAATCGATCGCGGTTCGTCGCAGCGCCGACATGCTCAAATGCTTCCACAACACAGGATCGCGGGAAAGACGCAGACATGCCTGCGCGAACGCCTCCGGCGTATCCGCCATCAGAGCCTCCTCACCGTTGCGCCAACCGATCTGCCCGGCCAGCAGCGAGGTCATCACCACCGGAACGCCATGAGCCGCGGCGTCATACACTTTGAGGGGAATACCGGCGGCAAAGCGAGTGGGCGCCACGAACATCAACGCCCGCTTATAGACCGGCCCCAGATCGCTCGCCACCCCCCTTAAATCAAGCAGTCCCTTCCCCGCACGCGCGGCGACCGCCTCCGAAGCGGATTGGCCCACAACCGTCAGGGCCCTGCTTGCATCCGTTTCGACACGTATGCGCGGCAATACGTGATCGGCAAACCATACGACGGAATCGCTGTTGGGCGTACCGTCCTCATATGTCGGTCCAACGAACAGCAAGTCCGTCCGGCCCTCAGGCGAATATTTCGCGGGGGAGACATCGCACGCATAGCCGAGGAC
This sequence comes from Xanthobacteraceae bacterium, assembly GCA_023954195.1. GTDB lineage: Bacteria > Pseudomonadota > Alphaproteobacteria > Rhizobiales > Xanthobacteraceae > 62-47. The sequence goes on along the minus strand of JAMLIK010000002.1, from coordinate 450,023 downwards.
GTTCACACGATCATATCCGCGCTCGCGGAATACCGCCGCCGTGTGTTCATTCACCGCCAGAATGGATATCGCGCCCCGCGCCAGCGCAATTTCCTCGGCGATCAGTTCCTCGGCTCTTTCGGGCGTGCATGGAGTCCCGAGGACGCGCTGCTGGACCACCTCGCGCTCGGCGAAAATCGCTTCCGCATCGTAGACGATCGATCGCGGCCACGCATAATCCGGATGCTCCGCACGAAGGGCGCGAAACGTGCGCATGTTATGCGGCCGGGAAACAACGATGGCGGAGAATTCCGCCAGACGGCGACTGAGAAAATCTCCCAGCGTTTGCTCGCCCTTGGGAACGAACTCCACGCGCGGCAGGATTTGCTGAATAGGGCTCGTATCCTTCGCGTCGAAAGTCGTCGGATACATCGTTATGTCGAACCCGGCCTGCGAAAGAGCGCGCAGAAACGCCAAGGCGCGCGGCGCGCCGGCTCCGATTTCCGGCTTCGGCACAAAATCGTCCAGAACAAGCACGCGGCCGGGTCGCTTTAGCTTATGAAGGAGATTGCGAAAAAACACTTAGGCAACCCTTGTTCCGGGCGAAGGCGCACCAAGGTCCGCCGACCTCGACCACGACCTGCGAAGATGTGGGGCTTAGGAACTTAGCTGCAACAAGGCCTTATCAAAACAAAATCGATGAGCCAAAAGGCCCGGCAAAGCCGGGCCTGCGTCCCTGAATAGCGCGGGCGAAGCGTTGCATCTCCCGATGCGACCGCACGGTCCGCACGCCGCAGCGAAACCTATCTCGTCAGCTTCTTGTACTTCACCCGGTGCGGGATGATGCTATCCTGGCCGAGGCGGCGCATCTTGTCCCTCTCGTAGTCCTGGAAGTTGCCCTCGAACCATTCGACGTGGCTGTCGCCCTCGAACGCCAGAATATGCGTGGCGATGCGGTCGAGGAACCAGCGGTCGTGGCTGATGATGACGGCGCAGCCGGCGAAATCCTCCAGCGCCTCCTCCAGCGCGCGCAGCGTATCGACGTCGAGGTCGTTGGTCGGCTCGTCGAGCAGCAGCACGTTGGCGCCGGATTTCAGCATTTTCGCCAGATGCACGCGGTTGCGCTCGCCGCCGGACAGCGCCCCCACCTTCTTCTGCTGGTCGGCGCCCTTGAAGTTGAACGCCGAGCAATAGCCGCGCGAATTGACTTCCTTCTTGCCGAGCAGGATCAAGTCGTTGCCGCCGGAGATTTCCTCCCACACGGTCTTGGAGCCGTCGAGCGCGTCGCGCGACTGGTCGACATAGCCGAGATGCACCGTCTCGCCGACGGTAATGGTGCCGGCGTCCGGCTTCTCCTGCCCGGTAATCATGCGGAACAGCGTGGTCTTGCCGGCGCCGTTCGGGCCGATGACGCCGACGATGCCGCCGGGCGGCAGCTTGAAGGTGAGGTTGTCGATCAGCAGCCGCTCGCCGAACGATTTCGACAGCCCGTCGAAATCGATGACGTTGTTGCCGAGGCGTTCGGCGACGGGAATGATGATCTGCGCGGTCTGGGTCTGCTTGTCGCTGGCCTTGGCGAGCAGTTCCTCGTAGCGCTGGTAGCGCGCCTTGGATTTCGCCTGCCGCGCCTTGGGCGAGGCCGCGATCCATTCCTGCTCGCGCGCCAGGGTCTTCTGGTGCGCGGCATCCTCGCGGCCTTCCTGTTCGAGGCGCTTCTGCTTCTGGACCAGCCACGACGAATAGTTGCCCTCGTAGGGAATGCCGCGGCCGCGGTCCAGTTCGAGGATCCAGCCGGTGACGTTGTCGAGGAAGTAGCGGTCGTGGGTGACGATCAGGATCGCGCCGGGATAGTTGCGCAGGTGGCCTTCCAGCCATGACACGCTCTCCGCATCAAGGTGGTTGGTCGGCTCGTCGAGCAGCAGCAGGTCCGGCGCGTCGAGCAGCAGCTTGCACAGCGCGACGCGGCGGCGCTCGCCGCCCGAGAGCTTGGTGACGTCGGCGTCGTCCGGCGGGCAGCGCAGCGCGTCCATCGCCTGATCGACCTTGCTGTCGAGATCCCAGAGGCCCTGGGCCTCGATCTCATCCTGCAACTTGGTCATCTCGTCGGCGGTTTCGTCGGAATAGTTCATCGCCAGTTCGTTGTAGCGATCGAGAATCGCCTTCTGCTTGGCGACGCCCTCCATCACGTTCTCGCGCACCGTCTTGGCGGGATCGAGCTGCGGCTCCTGTTCGAGATAGCCGACGCGCGCGCCCTCGGCGACCCAGGCCTCGCCGGTGTAATCCTTGTCGAGGCCGGCCATGATCTTGAGCAGGGTCGATTTGCCGGCGCCGTTGACGCCGAGCACGCCGATCTTGGCATCCGGGTAGAACGACAGATGTACGTTATCGAGCACCTTGCGGGTCGGATAAGCCTTGGTCAGGCCCTGCATGAAGTAGACGAACTGGCGCGCCATCGTGGTCCTTGAGCCCGTGCGGATCGGGGCGTTTGAGAATTTCGCGGGGAATATCCGCCGCTGATGTAGCCAGCCGGCGCCGAAAGGGCAACTGCGGCGTTAAGTCTTTGCAAACCCTGAATGAAGACTGAACGGCGCGCGGCTGATTCGAACCGGATTTTAATCATTCCCGGCGAAACTGCCGTTATGAATTCATCGCGGCCCGCGCTTCGTGATCCAGCGCACAGAACGGCCCGATGGCAGGCGACAGAATGCGTCTCATGAGCACCATCGTCACATCGAAGCCGGCCTCGCCGGTCAGCGTCGCCCGGCAGTCCGCCGCCGGCCCGTGGCGCGAAATCGTCGATTTCTTTCAGCAGTTCATCGTCGCGGCGTTCCATCCGTACCGGCCGGAACAGCATTACATGCGCGGCCCCGGCCCGGCCTGCCAGGCCAAGCGCGAGCCGTTGGCCCATCGTCATCTGATCTGAGCGCGAGCGCGCGATCCGTGGTTGCATCCGCGCCGACGGCGCGCGACGATGGCGGCCCCACGCCATCCACCGACGGACCTTGCGATGACACGGCTGCGCTGCGCGATTCTCGACGACTATCAGAACGTCGCGCTGAAACTGGCGGACTGGCCGCGCATCGCGGAGCGCGTCGACGTCACGGTGTTCGACCGGCCGTTCACCGACGCCGCTGAAGCCATCGCCGCGCTGCAAGACTTCGAGATCGTCTGCGCCATGCGCGAGCGCACGCCGTTCCGCGCCGACACCCTCAACGCATTGCCGAGGCTGAAGCTGCTGCTCACCTCGGGCATGCGCAATGCCGCGATCGACCTTGCCGCCGCCACCGCGCGCGGCGTCACGGTGTGCGGCACCGCCGCGATGGGCGGCCCCACCGCGAGCCTCGCCATCGGCCTGATGCTGGAATTGACGCGGCACATCGGTTTCGAAAGCGAACGGATGAAAGCCGGCGAACGCTGGCAGATCACGCTGGGCGAGGACATCGAGGGCAAGACGCTCGGCATCATCGGCCTCGGCAAGCTCGGTCGGAAGGTGGCCCATATCGCCCGAGCGATGGGCATGAACGTGATCGCCTGGAGCCAGAACCTGACGCCGGAAGCCTGCGTTGAAGCGGGCGTCACCTACGCCGGCAAGGACGAGTTGATGGCGAGCGCGGACATCGTCAGCATCCATGTCATTCTCAGCAAGCGCACGCGCGGCCTGATCTCGCGCGACGATCTCGCCCGCATGAGGCCCACCGCCTACATCGTCAACACCGCGCGCGCGCCGATCGTCGACGAGGCCGCGCTGCTGGACGCCTTGCAGCGGCGCGCCATCGCCGGCGCGGCGCTCGACGTGTTCAGCGAGGAGCCGCTGCCGCGCGATCATCCGCTGCGCCGGCTCGACAACGTGGTGCTGACGCCGCATCTCGGCTACGTCACGGCGGAAAATTACCGCTGCTACTACCGCGAAATGGTCGAGGACATCGAAGCCTGGCTCAAGGGCGCGCCGGTACGGGTGATGGGCTAGAGGCATTCCACGTTTGACGGAGTCATCAAGCGTCATGCGCGGACTTGATCCGCGCATCCACCTTCCTAGAAAATGATGGATTGCCGGGTCAAGCCCGGCAATGACGTTTCCGTAAAAACATGAAACGCCCAAAACAAAAAACCCGGCGCGAAGGCCGGGCTTCTCAAATCGCGACGAAGTAACGCTCAGCGCACCGACACCGGCGCGGGCAGCGGCGGCACCACGGTGGGCGCGGTGCCCCCGGCCTGGGCGATCGTCGAATCCTGATAGGACTGCGGAGCCGGCCGGGCCGATGCGGTGGCCGCGGGGGCGGACTTGGCTCCGCCCGGCAGCACCACGACCCGCGTGCCGACCTTGGCGCGCTCGAACAGGTCCTCTACGTCCTCGTTGAGCATCCCGATGCAGCCCGAGGATACGAACTTGCCGATGGTCGACGGCTGGTTGGTGCCGTGGATGCGATAGACGGTCGAGCCGAGATACATCGCGCGCGCGCCGAGCGGATTGCCGGGGCCGCCCGCCATGAAGCGCGGCAGGTAGGGCTGGCGCTCGATCATCTCGGTCGGCGGATGCCAGTCCGGCCACTCCGCCTTGCGGCTGATCTTCTGCACGCCGGTCCAGGTGAAGCCGTCGCGGCCGACGCGAACGCCGTAGCGGATCGCGCGGTTGTTGCCGAGCACGTAATACAAATAGGTATTGGGCGTATCAACGACGATGGTGCCGGCCGGCTCCTTGGTGACGAAGGTGACTTCCTGGCGGCGCAGGTTCGGCGGAAGCTGTGCCTCGCCGCCCTGGTCGGCCTCCGGCTGCTCGTCGGGCGGCAGCGCGGACAGCGTGGTCGGCCTGCCGTCGCTGCCCATCGGCATCGGCGGCACCGAGCCGGTCACCACGCCCGGCCCGCCGGTGACGTCGGACGGCGGACGCATGCCATAACCGGAATTTCCATTGCCGGCATTGCCTCGGTCGGAATAGGCCGGTGACGGCGGCGCGTAAGGCCGGCCGTAGCGCGGATCGTCCGGCGACATCACCGGGCCTTGCGGCGCGGTCTGATGCGAATAGACCTGCGGGTTGCCGGCGGCCCGGCCGTAGCGCGGGTCCTCGGGCGACATCACCGGGCCCGGCGGCGGCAACGCCGTGGAATTGCCGTAGTGCGGCGCCGGCGCGTCGTCGACGTCGTCGAAATCGGGCATCTGGTTGATCGGGGGCGGCGGCGCGCCGCGATAGCCTTCCAGGGTCGGCGAATAGACCGCGCCCGGCTGCGACGCCGGATAGCCCTGCGCCGACGCCAGCGAAGTTCCCGCCGCGCAGAGAGCGCCGGCCGCCAAAATTGTCAAAGTGGTTCTGATCATCATCGCCGTTCTATAATCCCAACCCGACTCCAGATCGTTAACGCCAGATCACTCACGATAACGGCACATTCAAGACGGAATTGGCGAAATCCGGCCGGAAACCGGCAGACTTCGCGGATTGGCGCCAAGCGTTGCGCGGATGTCGCACCTCGGCCGCGTCCGGGTCGCCGAACTTTTCGCGTGCGGAACCATCACGTTAAACTATGGTCGCGCTACCTGATTCGCGGCACGCCGCCGCGAGCGCCCGGTTTCCGGTTTCACCCGCGTCCCACCATCGCGTGCTCAAGAATGGCGTTTTCCAGCGAAACCAACGCCGGTTCGCGTCGGAAAACCCGTCAAGCCACAACGACAAGCCTTCGCGGCCCCTCGCCGCGAGGACGGATCGAGGTTCATGCTTCCCGGCTTCCGTTTCCTGTTCGCCGCCATCGCGCTGTCAATCTCGACGCTGGTGTTCGGCCTCGGCGCCGCTGCCTTGCTGCGCGCCTCTCACGAAAGGTTCGCGAGCCTGCCGGCGCTGCAACCCGTGCCCGCGCTGCCGCCGTCGGCGACCGCCGACGCATCACCCCACGATGTCGCGCCGCCGACGCTGGCGCTGTTGCGCCTCGATCCGCCGGAGCCCGACGATCCGGCCGCGGGGAAGGTCGCCGCGCCGGATGGCGACGCGGCCATGGCCGCCAACGAGCGACTCCAGACCGCCGCGCCCACCCCGGAAACGCCGCCGTCGGCGGCTGCGGCGGCAACGGAAGCCATCACGGCCCAGCCTGAGCAGCCGGGCGACCAGCCGCCCGCCGCCCCGGCCGACATCGCACAAACCGTCCCTGCCCAAGCCGAACCGGTCCAAACCGAACTGGTCCAACCCGAACCGACCAACCTCGATCCGGCTCCGGCCGGAACGGTGCCGGCCGAACCGGCTCAAGTCGAGCCGGTTCTGGCTGAACCGGTCCTGGCTGAACCGGTCCTGGCCGAACCGGTTCTGGCCCAGCCCACGCCAGCCGATCCGGTCGCCGCCGCCGCCGAGCCAACCGGCCCCGCCCCGCTGGAACCTGCCGACGCGCCGATCCGGACCGCGATGCTGATGCCGACCGAACCCGCGGCCTCGGCGATCCCGGATCCGGCCGCCGTCGTTACCGGGCCGGTTCCGCTGCCGCGTTCGCGCCAATCGGCGCTGGCGCGAGAGCACAAAGCGCAACGCGCCGCCCGAACCCGGCGGCTTGCCGCCGCCCGCGCGCGAAAGCCGGTCAGGCCGCTGCCGCAGTCCGCCGCGCCTGCATCGGCATCGCCGTTCGAATAACGGCCGGGAAAGGGTCAGGCGGCGCCGGTCGCCACCGGCGGGCCACCCTCAAGGCCCCATTCCGACCACGAGCCGTCGTAGAGCGCCGAGCCGCGCACGCCGAGGCGATACAGCGCCAGCGTCAGCACGGCGGCGGAGACGCCGGAGCCGCAGGTGGTGACCACCGGCCGCGCCAGATCGAGCCCCGCGCTCTCGAACACCCGCCGCAGATCGGCGAGCGGCTTCATCATCCCGGTTTCGGAATCGATCAACTGGTTGTACGGCAGGTTGCGGCTGCCGGGGATGTGGCCCGACCGCAGCCCGGCGCGCGGCTCGGCGACGCTGCCGTCGAAGCGGCCGGCCGCGCGGGCGTCGATCACCTGCTCGGCTTTCGCGTCGAGATTGGCGACCAGTTGCGCCTGGCCGCGGATGAAATTCGCGTCGAGCCTCGCCGCGCCGTATCGGCCGGGTTTCGGATGCGCGTCGCCCGCCTCGACCGCGCGGCCCTCGGCGCGCCACTTCTTCAGGCCGCCCTCGAGGATCCTGACGTCGCGATGGCCGAACGACAAGAACATCCACCACGCACGCGGCGCGGCGACCCAGCCGCCGGCGTCGTAGACAACGACCGTATCGCCATCAGAAATACCGAGCGCGGCGACGTCGCGGGCGAACTGCGCGCCGTCGGGATACATATGCGGCAATGTCGAGGAATGATCCGACACCGCGTCGACATCGAAAAACGCCGCGCCGGGAATATGCGCGCCGCGAAAATCGTCGATCGGCAGCGGCAGCACGCCCGGCATCTTGAACGTCGCATCGATCACTTTTACCCGCGAATCGCCAAGGTGCGCCGCGAGCCATTCGGTGGAAACGAGAGGATCGTCGGTGGTGGATGTCATGGCGGTGCGTTTCCCACTTACGTCATTGCCGGACCTGATCCGGCAATCCATCATCCCGAAAGATGGACACGCGGGTCAAGCCCGCGTGTGACGGCGACCTCACCCCGACGGGGTCCGTATCACTTCGCCTTCGGCGTCACCTTCTCGACCGCCTCGCCGGCGTCGCGCCAGGCAGTGAAGCCGCCGCCGAGATGCGCCACCGGCGTCAATCCCATGTCCTGCGCGGTCTTAGCGGCCAGCGCCGAGCGCCAGCCGGAGGCGCAATGGAAGATGAACTTCTTGCCTTCTTCCTGGAAGATCGGCTTGGCGTAAGGGCTTGCCGGATCGATCCAGAATTCCAGCATGCCGCGCGTGCAGGAAAACGAGCCGGGGATTTTCCCCTCGCGCTCCAACTCGCGCGGATCGCGCAGATCCACGATCACCGCCTCGCCCCGCGCGACCGCCGCCTTGGCGTCGGCGACGTTCACGGTCTCGATTTCGTTGTTGGCTTGCTCAAGCAGCGCCTTGATGCCGCGGGTGATCGTCTGTGCCATGGTGTCTGATTCCTTCTCTTTGTCCCCGACGCGGCGCCCCGCCGCATCCGCGGCGCCTTCAAGTCTACCTCACCAGCTCCTTCATCGCGCCTTCCAGCCCCTCGATGGTCAGCGGGAACATGCGCTCCGAGAACAGCCGGCGTATCAGCGTGGTGGATTCCGAGTAATCCCAGTGCTTCCTGGCCACCGGATTGAGCCAGACCGCGTGCGGATAAGTCCTGGTGATCCGCTCCAGCCAGACCGAGCCGGCCTCCTCGTTGACGTGCTCGACCGAGCCGCCCGGCACCATGATCTCGTAAGGCGACATCGAAGCGTCGCCGACAAACACCACCTTGTAGTCGTGCGGGTACTTGTGCAGCACGTCCCAGGTCGGCGTGCGGTCGGTGAACCGGCGCTTGTTCTGCTTCCACACGCCTTCATAGAGGCAATTGTGGAAGTAAAAATATTCCATGTGCTTGAATTCGGTCTTGGCCGCCGAGAACAGTTCCTCGACCTGCGCGATGTGGCTGTCCATCGAGCCGCCGATGTCGAAGAACACCAGCACCTTGACCGCGTTTCGCCGCTCCGGGCGCATATGCACGTCGAGATAGCCGTGATTGGCGGTTTCCTTGATGGTGGTGTCGAGGTCGAGCTCGTCCGGCGCGCCGGTGCGGGCGAACTTGCGCAAGCGTCGCAGCGCCACCTTGATGTTGCGGATGCCAAGCTCGACATTGCCGTCGAGGTCCTTGAACTCGCGCTTGTCCCAGACCTTCACGGCGCGGTTGTGGCGGCTCTTTTCCTGGCCGATCCGCACCCCCTCGGGGTTGTAGCCATGGGCGCCGAACGGCGAGGTGCCGGCGGTGCCGATCCACTTCGAGCCGCCCTGATGGCGCTTCTTCTGCTCCTCAAGACGTTTCTTCAACGTCTCCATGAGCTTGTCCCAGCCCATCGCCTCGATCTGCTTCTTTTCCTCGTCGGTGAGGTACTTCTCGGCGAGCTTCTTCAGCCACTCGGCGGGAATTTCCGCCTTCTCCATGGCGTCGAGCAGATTTTCCAGCCCCTTGAAGGTGGCCCCGAACACCCGGTCGAACTTGTCGAGGTTGCGCTCGTCCTTGACCAGCGCGGCGCGCGACAAATAGTAAAAATCCTCGACGCTCTGGCCGGCCAGATCGGCGTCGAGGGCCTCCATCAGCGTCAGATATTCCCGCAGGGTGACGGGGACCTGGGCATCGCGCAAAGCGGTGAAGAATTGCAGAAACATGGGTAGCAGATTGCGCGCCCGCGCGCTTTCGTCAAGGGGGCCGGCCATCAGGGCCGCCATGACGAGAATCCCGCCCGAAAACCGGTTTCCACTTTCCGGGATCATGCTCTAAAGTTGGCCGGCGCGGACCGCGGCGAGGAACCTGATCGCGGCAACATCGGGGATGACCATGGGAATTATCGTCTGGCTGATCGTCGGCGCGATTGCCGGCTGGCTCGCGGGTCTGATCGTGAAGGGCGCCGGCCTCGGCCTGCTCGGCAACATCATCGTCGGCATTGTCGGGGCGGTGGTCGCGGGCTGGCTTCTGCCGCGGCTCGGCATCGTGATCGGCGGCGGCGTGATCGCGGAAATCGTCAACGCGGCGATCGGCGGCATCATCGTCCTGGTGATCCTGTCGCTGATAAGACGCGCTTGAGTTTCCAACAACCCGGCAACGGCCGCCGCAGGGCGGCCGCTGCGTGTCCGGGGGCGCGCGTCGCGCCTCCATTCGTGAAAGCAGCAAGGCATCCATCGATGAAGTTTACCGGCACCCAAGACTACGTCGCGACCGAGGATCTCAAGGTCGCGGTCAACGCCGCCATCGTGCTCGAACGCCCGTTGCTGGTGAAGGGCGAGCCCGGCACCGGCAAGACGGTGCTGGCCGAGGAAGTCGCCAAGGCGATCGGCGCGCCGCTCCTGACCTGGCATATCAAGTCCACCACCAAGGCGCAGCAGGGTCTGTACGAGTACGACGCGGTGTCGCGGCTGCGTGACAGCCAGCTCGGCGACGCCCGTGTGTCCGATATCTCCAACTACATCAAGCGCGGCAAATTGTGGGAGGCCTTCACCCACGCCAAGCGCCCGGTGCTCTTGATCGACGAGATCGACAAGGCCGACATCGAGTTCCCTAACGACCTACTGCTGGAACTCGATCGCATGGAGTTCTACGTCTACGAGACCGGCGAGACGATCAAGGCGAAGGAACGCCCGATCGTCATGATTACCTCCAACAACGAGAAGGAACTGCCGGACGCCTTCCTGCGCCGCTGTTTCTTCCACTACATCAAGTTCCCCGATCAGGAAACGATGGCGCGGATCGTCGACGTCCACTTCCCCGACATCCAGAAGCGGCTGGTGCAGGAAGCGCTGAAAATCTTCTTCGAGGTCCGCGACGTGCCGGGCCTGAAGAAGAAGCCCTCGACCTCCGAACTGCTGGACTGGCTCAAGCTGCTGCTCAACGAGGAATTCACCCCCGAAATGCTGCGCGAGCGCGACCCGCGCAAGCTGATCCCGCCGCTGCACGGCGCGCTTCTGAAGAACGAGCAGGACGTCCATCTGTTCGAGCGCCTCGCCTTCCTCAGCCGCCGCGAGGTGTGAGGCGGGTTGCAGGACTCGTTTTGTAGACGAACTCGCAACACGAAAAACGTCGTCCCCGCGCAGGCGGGGACCCATACGCCGCAGCAGTTCGGCCCGATCACCAAGGGCGAGGTCATTTATAGCAACTAGCGCCAGCGGTCATGGGTCCCCGCCTGCGCGGGGACGACATCGAGACAACGCTCTGTAGCATCTCCGCGCAAGATACGGCGTCGGCGGACGACGACAGTTGCGAAATCCGGATTGACTCTGATTGAGGAGGCTGCCGCCGTGAATGTGCAAAGCAAGGTCGAGCCGGCCCCCTCTCTCGCAGCCGAACACTTCGACGTGCTGATCGTCGGCGCCGGCATTTCCGGCGTCGGCGCGGCCTATCACCTGACCACGCAATGTCCGGGCACCAGCTTCGTGATTCTGGAGGCTCAGGATCATTTCGGCGGCACCTGGTGGACGCACCGCTATCCCGGCATCCGCTCCGACAGCGACCTCTACACCTTCGGCTATCGCTTCAAGCCGTGGGTTGGCGCGCCGATCGCCACCGCCGCCGAAATCTTGAAATACATGGGCGAGGTGATCGACGAGAACGACCTCGCCCGGTACATCCGCTACCAGCACCGCATTCTCAGCGCCGACTGGTCGAACGCCGACAATGTCTGGACCATCATCGCCGAGCGCGCCGACACCGGCGAGCGGCTGCGCCTCACCGCCAATTTCTTCTGGATGTGCCAAGGCTACTATCGCCACACCGAGGGCTATACTCCGGAGTGGCCGGAGATGGCGTCCTTCAAGGGCCGCATCGTGCACCCGCAGAAATGGCCGGAAGACCTCGACTACAAGGACAAGAAGGTGATCGTGATCGGCTCCGGCGCCACCGCCGCGACCCTGGTGCCGAACATCGCCGACGATTGCGCGCACGTCACCATGCTGCAACGCTCGCCGACCTACTTCCGCGTCGGCCGCAACGCCATCGAGATCGCCGACGAGTTGCGCCGGCTGCAAGTGGATGAATCGTGGATCCACGAGATCGTCCGCCGCAAGATCCTGTACGAGCAGGACGCCTTCACCCGCAAGACCTTCAAGGACCCGGAGGGCGCGAAGCAGGATCTGATGGCCGGCGTCGTCGCCTATCTCGGGCCGGACTACGACATCAAGACCCATTTCACACCGCGCTACCGGCCGTGGCGGCAACGCATCGCCTTCATTCCCGACGGCGACCTGTTCAAGGGCATCGCGTCCGGCAAGGCGTCGGTGGTCACCGACGAGATCGAACGCTTCACCGAAACCGGCATCCTCCTGAAATCCGGCAAGACGCTGGAGGCCGACATCATCGTCACCGCCACCGGCTTCAACCTGCTGCCGACCGGCGACATCGCGTTCTCGATCGACGGCAAGCCGCTCGACTTCGCCGACACCGTGACCTATCGCGGCATGATGTTCACCGGCGTGCCGAACCTGGTCTGGGTGTTCGGCTATTTCCGCGCCAGCTGGACCTTGCGCGTCGACCTCGTCGCCGATTTCGTCTGCGCCCTGCTCAACCACATGAAGGCGATCGGCGCGCGCAAGGTGACGCCGGCGCTGCGGCCCGAGGACAAGGACATGCCGCTGCTCGACTGGCTCGATCAGGAGAACTTCAATCCCGGCTACATGATGCGCGGCATGCATCTGCTGCCGAAGCGGGGCGACAAGCCGGAGTGGCAGCACAATCAGGACTACTGGGCCGAGAAGGACGAATTTCCGCAGATCGACCTCAAGGACGCGGCGTTCGTGTATGAGTAGGCGGCGGCGCGGGCTGATTGAAACGAAGCGCAACAAGACGTGACCCGCCAGCGGCGGCACGGCTGCTATGGCAGTTTCACTCACCTCCCGGAGTGCCGCATGGAAAAATCGCGCGATCGCGTGCTGACAGCTACCGAGATCGACGAGATCAACACGACGCACCTGATCCGCACTCCGCTCAAACCCGCCGACCCGGCGTTCCGCGCGAAAGCTATCGAGGAGTGGGACAAGATCGAACCGTATCTGCGCAAAGGCTTCATCGCGCGATGGCCGGAGTAGCGCAGGATGCGTTTGGGGCTTGACGGTTCATTTCCGCGCCATCGCAAAGTGCCCAAACAACCTCGGCGTCGTCCCCGCGCAGGCGGGGACCCATAACCCCTGGCATTGGTTGTTATAGACAACCACACCTCAGTCGATGGAGCCGAATCGCTGCGGCGTATGGGTCCCCGCCTGCGCGGGGACGACGATTTTCGTGTGGAAGATCCCGGCAGATTTCCAGTCAGACTTTCAGACCGACGCCGCGCCAAGAGCCGCGCTTTCCAGCCCCTCCCTCCCCCGAATGAAATCCGACGCCTTGTCGGCGATCATCATGGTGGAGGCGTTGAGGTTGGCGGAGATCATGCGCGGCATGATCGAGGCGTCGACCACGCGCAGGCCGTCCAGCCCGTGGACGCGCAACCGGTCGTCGACCACCGCCCATGGCGCGGCTGCCGGCCCCATGCGGCAGGTGCAGCCGGGATGAAACGTGGTGGTGCCGCGCGCGGCCGCCGCCGCGAGGAATTCGTCGTCGGTCACCACGCCCGGTCCCGGAAAATCCTCGCGCGCGTAATAGGGCGCGAGCGGCGTCGAGGCGAGCAGCCGCCGCGCCAGCTTCATGCCGGCGACGACGACGCGGCGGTCGAGTTCGGCGTCGAGGTAATTGGTCTGGATCAGCGGCGCCTCGAACGGATCGGTGCTGCGGCAGCGCACGTAGCCGCGGCTTTCCGGCCGCTGCTGCCATGAGGCGACCGTCATGCCCGGCTCGCCCTCTAACTGGCCCTGCACGCCCTCCTTGTAGCTCGCCGGCGTGAAGGTCAGTTGCAGGTCGGAGCTTTCGGTGGTCTCGCCGGAATGCCAGAAGCAATAGACCATGGTCGGCGACAGCGCGAGAATGCCGCGCCGCGTCGTCGCCCACTTGATCGCTTCCAACGCCAGGTTGAATCCGCGCGCGCGCTCGTTGATGGTCCTGATATTCTTGACCCGCGCCACCGAACGCGGCGCGTAGTGATCCTGCAGGCCCTCGCCGACGCCTTGCAGCGCGTGACGCACATCGAGCCCGAGCGATCGCAGCAGCGCCGGATCGCCGACGCCGGAGAGTTGCAGAAGCTGCGGGGAATTATACGCGCCGCCGCACAGGATCACCTCCCTGCGCGCCCGCACCTCGCGCATCGCGCCGCCGCGCCCGCCCCTGGCGTAGCGCACGCCGACCGCGCGCTTGCCGTCGAACACCACATTGGTCGCATGCGCGTGTGTGATGACGCGGACGTTGCCGCGCTTGATCGCTGGATGCAGGAAGGCCGTCGCCGCGCTGACCCGGCGGCCGTTGTGGATGGTGCGCTGGGCGTAAGACACGCCCTCCTGCGTCCGGCCGTTGTAGTCCGGGTTGCGCGGAATCCCGAGGCTGACCGCGCCTTCGATGAAGGCGTCGCACAGCGGATCGCGCCAGCCGATGTCGGTGACGGTCAGGCCGCCGTCGCGGCCGCGATAGGCGTCCTCGCCCTCGCCGATCCGCCGCTCCAGCCGCCGGAAATACGGCAGCACGTCGGGATAGCCCCAGCCGCGGTTGCCGAGTTGCGCCCAGGTGTCGAAATCCTGATGCTGGCCGCGATTGTAGATGTGGCCGTTGATCGAACTGGAGCCGCCCAGCGTCTTGCCGCGCGGCGCGAAGATACGGCGTCCCGCCGTCCACGGTCCGGGCTCCTGCGAATAGCACCAGTTGATCTTCGGATCGTAGAACGTCTTGATGAAGCCGGCCGGCAGGTGGATGTACGGGTGCCAGTCGCGCGGCCCCGCTTCCAGCACGCAAATCGTGACGCCCGCGTCCTCGCTCAGGCGATTGGCGAGCACGCATCCGGCGGAGCCCGCGCCGACGATCACATAATCGAAGGTGTCCATCTTGCCTTGGCGGGGCTACCGCACTCTGTCATTCAATTGATACGAAAGATGCGCCTTCGCCGTCGGCCATTCCGAGGCGATGATGCTGAACACCACGGTATCGCGCAACGTGCCGTTCGGCGAAATGCTGTGATTGCGCAGGATGCCGTCCTGCTTGGCGCCGAGCCGCTCGATGCCGCGCCGCGACTGGTGATTGAAGAAGTGCGTGCGGAACTCGACCGCGATGCAATCCAGCGTCTCGAACGCATGCGTCAGCAGCAGCAGCTTGCATTGGGTGTTGAGCGGGGAGCGCTGCACCCGCCTGGCGTACCAGGTGGAGCCGATCTCGACCCGGCGGTTCGCGGCATCGACGTTCATATAGGTGGTCATGCCGGCGATCCGGCCCTCGGCGTCCTTCACCGTGAACGGCAGCATCGCGCCCTTGTCTTGCAGGTCGAGGCGGCGCGCGATCTCGGCTTCCATTTTGTCGGGCGCGGGGATCGCGGTGTACCACAGCGTCCACAGTTCGCCGTCCTTGACGGCCTCGATCAGGCCCTCGCGATGGCCATGCGCCAGCGGTTCAAGCGAGGCGTGTTCGCCCTTCAAGGTGACGGGTTGCAGCCAGGGCATCTTCGTTCCTTTTTTCCGGTCGCCGTCATGCCCCGCGAAGGCGGGACATCCAGTATTCCGTGACAGGGGTTACTGGATCGTCCGCCTTCGCGGACGATGACAGCCGCGCGTGCTGATCGCCCCGTGCCATCTTCACTTGTTCAAAAAATTCAGCGGCAGGCCGCCGCGCGGCCAGTCCATCGCGATCAATTCGCCGCGCCCCGACAGCGTGATGTAGGCGGTTTTCAATTCCGGGCCGCCGAAGGCGACGTTGGTGGTGACGCGGTCGCCGGTCTCGACCTGTTCCACCAGCGAGCCATCCGGCGCGATCACCGAGATGCAGCCGGAAATCAGCGTGGCGACGCAGACATTGCCGGCGGCTTCCACCGCCAGCGAGTGGAACATCTGATAGCCGCCGAGGCCGCAGATCGGCCTGCCGCGCTCGCCGCGATAGATCACGTCGCCCGGCTTCACCTCGCCGCGCGCCGCCAGATCGTAGGCCCACAGCCGCGCGGTCGGCGTCTCCGCGACATAGACGGTGTTCTCGTCCGGCGACAGGCCGATACCGTTGGCCGGCAGCATGCCGAACACCGCTTCCACCACCTCGCCGGCGTTCGGCTTCATGTAATAGACCGCGCCGACATCCATGTCGCGGGCGCGGCGCTTGCCGAGATCGGAGAACCACAGCCCGCCCTGCCTGTCGAACACCAGATCGTTCGGCCCTTTCAGGGGATGCTCGCCGCAGCGCTCCGCCAGGGTCTCGACCCGGCCGGTGGCAAGATCGACGCGCTGGATCGAGCCGCCAATATATTCATGCGCCGCCGGCGCGCCCGGCATCATGGTGCCACGCGAGGGAATCCAGGAAAAGCCGCCGTTGTTGCAGACGTAGATCTTGCCGTCGGGGCCCATCGCCGCGCCGTTCGGCCCGCCCGGCATTTTCGCCACCACTTCCTTGCGGCCGTCGGGCCAGACGCGGGTGAGTTGCTGCGCGCGGATTTCCACCAGCACCACCGAGCCGTCCGGCAGCACCACCGGCCCCTCGGGAAACGCCAGATCGGTGGCGAGGACGCGGGGCTTGGTCATGGTGCTTTCTCCGTTTGGATGTTGGCGCGAGTAAAGCAAACAACCTCTGGCCTGCCAAGGCACGGCCACGTCCCGGTGTTATTTCGCGCCGTCCTTGCCGCCATCCTTGCCGTCCTTGGCCGGCGCGGCGGGTTCGGCCTTGCTGCCTTGGGCGGCCAAAAGCGCGTCCACCTGCTTCTGCAACGCCGTGAGCGCGGTTCTCAGCGCGTCGATCTGCCGTGTCGCGGCGTCGAGCTTGCGCTGATGATCGAGCGCCATTTTCGTCATGGTCGTTTTCAGGAAGTCGACGTTGCTTTGCAGGCAGCCGGTGCGGCGCGCCATGTCCTTCTCGGCGGTGCAGATTTCGATTCCCGGCACATCCTGTGCCCGCGCGGCGGGGGCGACCGCCGCCGCCGTCGCCACGACCATCATCGCCACATATCGCATCGCCGATCCTTTCCATTGGTCGCCCGCAGCGAAGCCGCGCCGCGCCGCCGATGTCAACGTCCGGCCGAAGCCTCGGCGCGATTGCCAGCCCGCGCGATCCGTGGAAGCAATAGGGCGATGGACTCATTCGTCTACGTCATCGGCTGCGCCAGCGCGGGCCGCACCCTCACTTACGTCGGATGGACGCTCGACGTGGAGCGCCGGCTGGCGCAGCACAACGCCGGCACCGGCGCGCGCTCGACGCGCGGCCGGCAATGGGTGCTGCTCCATGTCGAACGCTTCGCCACCCGCGAGGAAGCCATGAGCCGCGAGTGGCATCTCAAGCGCGACCGCAAATTCCGCAAATCGCTGACGCCGCCCGCCAAGGCGACCGGCTGAAGGACCGGCGCGGCCGCCTGTCCCAGAACGCGACGCTGGCGGCGCCCCGCGTTAACTCCTGGAACGAGGCTGGAACGAAACGAGCCCGAATCGACCCGCCGTCGATTCGGGAGAAGCGCCGTAAATTTTCCGTTGCGCCCCCAATCGGCCATGCCGGGGCCGGCGCGGTCGCAATCCTGTCGCGAGGATCGGGTAACGGGCCTTGTGGCGGGTTGAATGGCGCATAAACTGGATCGCGTCACCCCGCTGGAGCGCCGAGCCCATGAGCAACGACTTCTTCTCCGATCTTCTGGCGTCGGTTTCCGAACGCGGCCGCAACCTGTTGCGGCGCGGCGGCTGGAGCAATACGGCGCCGCTGGACGCGGACGGCGTGGCGGCGCTGTGCGAGGGGCTGCTCTCCGGACGCGGCGAGGCTTCCGGCACCGTGCTGGCGCGCAATGTGCTCGACGCCTATCGCCAGCTCGGCGAGGCCGGCCGGCTGGCCTTTTTCGAGACGCTGGCGCGCGCCTTCGGCCCCGACCGCGACAAGGTGGAGCGGGCGATCGAATTGTGGCGCAGCGGCGTCGGCGGCGCGGGCGGCAACCTGCACTTCGCTTCCGAGCCGCGGCGGCAGGAATTGTTCCGCCGCCTCAACCGCGCCCCCGGCGGCACCGGCGAACTGGTGGCGATGCGCGCCGAGCTATTGAACCTGAGCAAGGAGCACAAGAACCTCGATACGGTCAATCGCGATCTCGAACACCTGTTCACGTCATGGTTCAATCGGGGGTTCCTCGTGCTGCGCCGGATCCACTGGTCGAGCCCCGCCAACATTCTGGAAAAGGTCATCCGCTACGAGGCGGTGCATGAAATTCACGATTGGGACGACCTGCGCCGGCGCATCGACCCGACCGACCGGCGCTGCTACGCCTTCTTCCATCCGGCGCTGCCGGACGAGCCGCTGATCTTCGTCGAGGTGGCGCTGACCGAAGGCATTCCCGGCGCCATCGCGCCGCTGCTCGCGAAGGAGCGCCAGCCGGTGCCGGCGGAGAGCGCCCGCACCGCCGTGTTCTACTCGATTTCCAACACCCAGCGCGGCCTTGCCGGCGTCTCGTTCGGCAATTTCCTCATCAAGCAGGTGGTGGAGGAACTGCGCCGCGAGTTGCCGAAGCTCGACACCTTCGTCACGCTGTCGCCGGTGCCGGGCTTCATGCGCTGGCTGAAGCGCGAGACGGAATCGCCGCTCGGCGACGACGAGCGCGCGCTGCTCAAGCATCTCGACGACGGGACCTGGGTCGACGATCCCGACCTGGTGGAAAAATTGCGCGCGGTGATCGAGCCGCTGGCGGCCTACTACTTCGTCAAGGCGAAGAACGCGCGCGGCAAGCCGGTGGACCCGGTGGCGCGGTTTCACCTCGGCAACGGCGCGCGGCTGGAGCAAATCAACTGGCTCGGTGACGTCTCGGCCAAGGGCTTGCGCGAATCCGCCGGCGTGATGGTCAACTACCTCTATCGCCTCGACGACATCGAGAAGAACCATGAAGCCTACGCCAATGACGACGTCGTCGTCACCTCCAGCGCAGTGAAGAAGCTGCTCAAGGCCGAGGGGCGGCGGCTGCGGCTGACTTAGAGTCGTTTGTCCTGCGGCGGAAACCAACCGTCATTGCCGGGCTTGACCCGGCAATCCATCATTTTTCGAGAAGATGGATGCCCGGATCAAGTCCGGGCATGACGGCGGGGGTTGCCCTACGCCGCCAGCGCCCGCATTTCGGCGGCAAGGTCGGCCTTGCCCTCGAAGCCGATGCCCGGCAGTTCGGGCATGACGATGTAGCCGTTCTCGACGCTCACCCCGTCGGGAAAACCGCCAAAGGGCTGGAACAGATCCGGATAGCTCTCATTGCCGCCGAGGCCGAGGCCGGCGGCGATGTTCAGCGACATCTGGTGGCCGCCGTGCGGAATGCAGCGCGACGGCGACCAGCCATGAGCGTCGAGCATCCGCAGCGTGCGCCGGTATTCGCACAGCCCGTAGGACAGCGCGCAGTCGAATTGCAGGAAGTCGCGGTCCGGCCGCATCCCGCCGTGGCGGATGAGATTGCGCGCGTCCTGATGGCTGAACAGGTTTTCGCCGGTCGCCATCGGCCCCGGATAGAATTCCGCTAGCGCCGCCTGCAACTGATAATCGAGCGGATCGCCGGCTTCCTCGTACCAGAACAGCGGATAGTCGCGCAGCATTTTGGCGTAGGCGATCGCGGTTTCGAGGTCGAAGCGGCCGTTGGCGTCCACCGCGAGCCGCGCCTGTGAGCCGATTTCCGTCAGCACCGCCTCGATGCGGGCGCGATCCTCGGCGATGGTCGCGCCGCCGATCTTCATCTTGACCACGCTGTAGCCGCGATCGAGATAGCCGCGCATCTCCTGCCGCAGCTTGTCGAGACCCTTGCCGGGATAGTAGTAGCCGCCCGCGGCGTAGACGAACACGCGCGGATCGGCGGCGCGGCCGTGCCGCTCCGCGAGCAGGCGAAACAGCGGCTTGCCGGCGATCTTGGCCACCGCGTCCCACACCGCCATGTCGATGGTGCCGACCGCGACCGAGCGCTCGCCGTGGCCGCCCGGCTTTTCGTTGGTCATCAGCGCGGCCCACACCTTGTCGGGATCGAGGTTGTCGCCGCTGTCGTCAAGCAGCGTCGCCGGATCGGCCCCGGTGAGGCGCCCCGCGAAGCGCTCGCGGATCAGCCCGCCCTGGCCGTAGCGGCCGTTCGAGTTGAAGCCGTAGCCGACCACCGGCCTACCGTTGCGCTCGACATTGGTGACGACGGCGACGAGGCTGGTCGTCATCTTCGAGAAGTCGATATAGGCGTTGCGGATGGCGGAGGCGATCGGCCTCGTGACCTCGCGCAAGTCA
Organism: Xanthobacteraceae bacterium; assembly: GCA_023954195.1. GTDB lineage: Bacteria > Pseudomonadota > Alphaproteobacteria > Rhizobiales > Xanthobacteraceae > 62-47. Next base: position 430,159 of record JAMLIK010000002.1, on the reverse strand, counting down.
GTGATGCGAACCGGCATGATGAAACCCCGCCCGCGTCGATCAGGTTCCGGCGTCGCGGAAATACGGCTCCACTGTGCCGCTAAGCTTGATGGTCAGCGGATTGCCGTGGCGATCCCTGGCGGCGCCGGCGGACACGCGAATCCAGCCCTCGCTGACGCAATATTCCTCGACATTGGTCTTCTCGACGCCCTTGAAGCGGATGCCGATATCGTGAGCGAGCAGGTCGGCGTCGTAATACGGGCTGCGCGGATCGATCGACAGCCGGTCCGGCAACGAAACCGGCGATGGGGTGGTGTTCTCGTTCAAAGCAGCGCCTCGATTTCCCTGGTCAGACTTTCCGGCCGCGTGGTCGGTGGATGCCGCGCGACCACCCTGCCCGTCTTGTCGGTCAGGAACTTGGTGAAATTCCATTTGATCGACGCCCCGAGCAGGCCCGCTTTCTCACGTTTCAGGAATTTGTACAACGGATGCGCCGCCTCGCCGTTGACGTCAATCTTCTCGAACATCGGGAACGTCACGGCGTATTTGCCCTCGCAAAACGCCGCGATCTCCGCCGAGGTGCCGCGCTCCTGCTGGCCGAACTGGTTGCACGGGAAGCCGAGCACCGCGAAACCGCGCGGCCCATACTGGCGATGGAGCTGTTCGAGCCCCTGGTATTGCGGCGTGAACCCGCAGGCGCTGGCGGTGTTGACGATCAACAGCGCCTTGCCCTCGAACGCCTTCAGCGCCACCTCGCGGCCGTCGAGCGCGCGCGCGGAGAAATCGTAAACGCTGGTCATCGCTCACTCCACCGGATCGACCGGCGAGGCCGGCGTGCCGCCGGCCTCGATCGCCTCGCCCGCGAGCAGGCACAAATCCTCACGATAGCGCCCCGCCACCACCTGGACGCCGACCGGCACCCGCCCGACCAGCCCGGTCGTCACCGTCAGTCCCGGAAGCCCCATGAACGGAATCCCGACCTGCGGCATCTGCGCCCGCCACACCCGCGCGAACGAAGCATCGTCCTTGAGGTCGAGTTGATCCTCGAACGGCAATTCGCCGGACACCGGCATCACCAGCACCGGATAATCCTGAAGAAAAAGCTGCCAGGCGCGCGTCAGCGCGGCGCGGCGCTGCACGATCGCCGAGAACCCCGCCGCGTCGAGCGGATGCACATGGGCGCGGCTGCCGCGCAGGCAGGCCAGCGCGCCGGGGTCGCCCTCCTGCTCGGCCGCCGCCAGCATCGCCTCGAAACCGTCGCCGAGCCAGAACTTGCGCTGCAACTCGGCGGCCTCGTTCAATGGCGGCGTGTTGGCGACCTCCTCGACGGTCCAGCCGGCGGCTTGCAGGCGGCGTGCCGCGTCCTTCAGGGCGTCGATGACCTCCGGGACGGTTTCGAGCCCGTCGGGCCGCAGGCACAGCGCGGCGCGGCGCGGCATCTTTGGGCCTTCGAGCGGCGCCGGCACCCACCACGGATCGCGCAGATCCTGTTGCGACATCGCCGCGAGCGCGAGGCGCAGGTCGCCGATGGTCCGCGCCAGGGGACCGGAGACGGCGGAAATCTGCGGGCACAGCATCCGCTCCGGCAGCGAGGGATTGTGGGCCGGAATCCGCCCCAGCGTCGGCCGCAGCCCGTGAATACCGCAGGCATAGGCCGGATAGCGCACCGATCCGGCGATGTCGGTGCCATGGCCGATGTGGCCGATGCCGGCGGCGGTGGCCGCGCCCGCCCCGCCCGACGAGCCGCCGGGCGTGATCGCCGGATCGCGCGGGTTCCTGGTGTGGCCATGCACCTGATTGTTGGCGAACCAGCGGAACGAAAACGCCGGCGTGTTGGTGCGGCCGACGATCACCGCGCCGGCCCGGCGCAGGTTCGCCACCACCGGGTTGTCTTCCGTCGCGATATGATCGCGCAGCGCCTTGATGCCGTTGGTGGTGGCGTAGCCGGCCTGATCGACATTCACCTTGGTGGTCACCGGCACACCCGCCAGCACGCCTGGGTCTCGGCCCCCGGCGAGGGCGCGATCGACCGCTTGCGCCTGCGCCAGCGCGTCGTCCGGCCGGTAGTCCACCACGGCGTTGATCCGGGGGTTGACCGCCTCACACCGCGCCAGCGCCGCTTCCGCCGCCTGCACGGCGGAGACTTTTCGCGACCGGATCAACGCCGCCAGTTCGACCGCCGACAGACGCCAAAGATTGTCCATGAACTCGCTCCGTCCCTGACCGCGGGGTTGTCCGTCCGCGCAGTGTTGCCGCTTTCTCCGAATTTACAATGGCCTCCGGCCCGGATCGCCGTAAACTGCCGGCCACCAACAAGCCAAGCCGCAATCGCCAGACGAATGCAACCCATGATGCCTGACGTGGCCGCAACGCAGCCGAACCCGCGCGGCGACGCTCACGCGCCGCCGACGGCGCGGATGCTGCCGGTCGGCGACGGCCACGAGATCTATGTCGAGACCGCCGGCGCCCCCGACGGCGTGCCGGCGGTCTATCTGCACGGCGGCCCCGGCAGCGGCTGCCAGCCCGATCACCGCCAATTGTTCGACCCGGCGCATTGCCGCGCCGTGCTGTTCGATCAACGCGGTTGCGGACGCAGCCGGCCGAAAGGCGGCCGCGACGCCAACACGTTGCCGCATCTGATCGCCGACATGGAGGCGATCCGCGAGGCGCTGGGCATCGCGCGCTGGCTGGTCAGCGGCGGGTCGTGGGGCGCGACCCTGGCGCTGGCCTATGCGCAGGCGCATTCCGGCCGTGTCGCGGGCCTGGTGCTGCGCGCGACGTTTCTCGGCACCCGCGCCGAGGTCGAGGCGGCGTTTTGCGAAATGCTGCCGCGCTTCCACCCGGCCCTCAACAACGATTTCCTCGGCCTGCTGACGCCGGACGAACGGCGGCGGCCGCTCGATGCCTATTGGCGGCGCATCCTGGATCCCGATCCGGCGATCCACGGCCCCGCCGCGCGCGCCTGGCACGACACCGAACGCATCCTCTCAACGCACGCGCCGCAACAGACCCGGCTCGACCTCGCCGCACCGGCCTCGTCGCGGCCATTGCCGTCGACGCCGTTCATGGAGGCGCATTACTTCAGCCACGACTGCTTCATGGCGCCGGGGCAACTGCTCGCCAACGCGGGCCGCCTGCGCGGCATTCCGGGCATCATCGTGCAAGGCCGCTACGATCTGCTGTGTCCGCCGGCGACCGCCCGCGCGCTGGCGGCGGCGTGGTCCGAGGCGGAGGTTCGCGTCGTCGAAGGCGCCGGTCATTCGCTGTCCGATCCCGGTATCCGCGCCGCGGTGACCAGGGCCACCGCCGACCTCGTGACCGTCATTCGCTCCCATCCCGCCGCGACAGAAGGACGCTGACCGATGCCGATCGCCGCCAAGGGCATGCTGCTCACGTCGATGGATGTCGACGCCGCCGACGAGGCGGACTTCAACCGCTGGTACGATCGCGAGCATATCGCCGAGCGCGTGGCCATCGACGGCTTCGTCGAAGCGCGCCGCTATGTCGCCCATGCGAGCAGTCCGAAATACCTCAGCCTGTATTCCACCGCGACGTTCGAGGCGCTGGACAGCCCGGCTTACCGCGCCGCGCTTGCCAACCAGACCGATTGGTCGAAGCAGAATATCGCCCGCTTTCGCAACATGATCCGCGCGGTGGCGCGCATCACCATGAGCAAGGGGCAAGGTCGCGGCGCGGTGCTCGGCATCCTCCGGCTGCGCCCGCTCGACGCCGACAAGCTTCGCTCGACGCTGGCGCTGCGGCTCGATCCCGAGATGCTGGACGGCTGCATTTCGATGCACCTGCTGGAGAGCGATCCCACCCTGTCGAAATCGCTCACCGACGACCGCCCCCGTCCCGGCGCGGGCGACTGGTTCGCGCTGATCGACGCAACCGACGTGACGGCGGCCGCGTGCGCGATGGCGCTGCGCTTCGATTCGCAGGAACTGGTCGGAGCCGGCCTGATCGTGTCGTCCGGCATCTATCGTCTGATGTGGGATCTGACGAAAAGCGATCTGTAGCGCGCTACCTTGCGCACGATCCCATCTGCGCAGGACGCAAAGCGGCTCCGCGAATTCCGTATGGCTATGCTGCAACGCGACAGAAATGCGCCGCGTGCCGCGACGAAATCGCCCAGCCCGTTCACTTAAAAATGCTTTTGCAGTCGGCTCAGGATCATATTGAATTATTATACTTCTAAGATCATGATCCGGACGCGAAGTAACAAGGGCGTCACGACGAACGCTCGAAAACGACGAAAGACCGCGCGACAGAGCCCACCCGTCGAAGCGCGGATTTGGGTTAGGAATGAGACCGACCGATATTTCGGCGCCCGACTACTTTCACAAGGTGGTCGATTGCCAATGGGCCTGCCCGGCGCACACGCCGGTTCCTGAATATATCCGACTGATCGCCGCGGGCCGCTACAGCGACGCCTACATGATCAATTGGAAGTCGAACGTGTTTCCGGGAATCCTCGGGCGCACCTGCGACCGACCGTGCGAGCCGGCCTGCCGGCGGGTGCGCGTCGAGGACGAGCCGGTGGCGATCTGCCGGCTCAAGCGCGTCGCCGCCGACTACAAGGACGACATCAAGGCGCGGCTGCCCAAGCCCGCCGCCGCCAAAAATGGCAAGCGCATCGCGCTGGTCGGCGCCGGCCCCGCCTCGCTCACCGTCGCGCGCGATCTCGCGCCGCTCGGCTACGACTGCGTGGTGTTCGACGGCGACAGCCGCGCCGGCGGCATGATGCGCACCCAGATTCCGAAATTCCGCCTGCCCGACAGCGTGATCGACGAGGAGACCAACTACATCCTCGACCTCGGCGTCGATTTTCGCGGCGGCAGTCGGATCGACAGCATGAAGGCGCTGCTCGCCGAGGGCTATGACGCCGTCATGGTCGGCTCCGGCGCGCCGCGCGGCCGCGATCTCGACATTCCCGGCCGCAAGGAGGCCGCCGCCAACATCCACATCGGCATCGACTGGCTCGCCAGCGTCTCGTTCGACCATATCCATTCCATCGGCAAGCGCGTCATCGTGCTCGGCGGCGGCAACACCGCGATGGACTGCTGCCGCTCCGCGCGCCGGCTCGGCGGCGAGGACGTCAAGGTGGTGGTGCGCTCCGGCTTCGACGAGATGAAGGCTTCGCCCTGGGAAAAGGAAGACGCCGCGCGCGAAGGCATTCCGATCCACAATTTCCTGATGCCCAAGCAGTTCCTGCACCAAGACGGCAAGCTGGCCGGCGTGGTGTTCGAAAAGGTCAAGGCCGAATACGACGCCAAGGGCCGCCGCAAGCTGGTCCCCTCCGGCGAGAGCGACGTGACGTTCGACTGCGACGACGTGCTGGTCGCGGTCGGGCAGGAGAACGCCTTCCCGTGGATCGAGCGCGACATCGGCATCGCCTTCGACGAGCACGGGATGCCGGTGGTGGACAAGGTCACGTTCCGGTCCACTCACCCGAAAGTGTTCTTCGGCGGCGACGCCGCGTTCGGCCCGAAAAACATCATCTGGGCGGTGGCGCACGGCCACGAGGTCGCGGTCTCGATCGACAAGATGCTGCACGGCGAGAACATTGCCGAGCGGCCGCTGCCGGCGGTGACCGTAGTCAACCAGAAGATGGGCATCCACGAGTGGAGCTATAAAAACGAGATCATGCCGGATGAGCGTTACGCGGTGCCGCATCGCGACAACGCCACCGCGCTCGCCAGCATCAAGGCCGAGGTCGAACTCGGGTTCGACGCGAAACTGGCGCTGGCCGAGGCCGGCCGCTGCCTGAACTGCGACGTGCAGACGGTGTTCTCGGCGCCGCTGTGCATCGAATGCGACGCCTGCGTCGACATCTGCCCGATGGATTGCATCACCTTCACCGAGAATGGCGCGGAAGACGAGCTACGGCAACGGCTGCACGCCCCCGCGCTCAACCTGAACCAGGAGATCTACGTCGCCGACGGCCTCAAGACCGGCCGCATCATGGCCAAGGACGAGGACGTCTGCCTGCATTGCGGGCTGTGCGCCGAGCGCTGCCCGACCGGCGCCTGGGACATGAACAAGTATTTCATCGAAATGGCCCACGCAGGTCCGTCATGCCGCTAACCGCCGTCAACGACTTCGTCATCCGCTTCGCCAACGTCAACGGTTCCGGCTCCGCCAGCGCCAACGAGATGTTCGCCCGCGCCATCATGCGGATGGGCATTCCGATGTCGCCGCGAAACGTGTTTCCCTCGAACATCCAGGGCCTGCCGACCTGGTACGAGGTCCGCGTCACCGAGGCCGGCCATCTCGGCGCGCGCGGCGGCACCGACATCATGGTGGCGATGAATCCGCAGACCTACAACGCCGACGTCGCCGCCGTGGAGCCCGACGGCTACCTGATCTACGATTCGACCCGCGCCATGCCGCCGGGCAAGCCGCGCACCGACATTCATCTGATCGGCATTCCGCTGACCGCGATCTGCAACAAGGAATATTCCGATCCGCGTCAGCGGCAGCTGTTCAAGAACATCATCTGCATCGGCGCGCTGGCGGCGCTGCTCGACATGGACATCACCGAGTTGGAAAAGCTGGTCGGCGAGCAATACCGCACCAAGGAAAAGCTGATCCAGCCCAACATCCACGCGCTGCATCTCGGCCATGCCTACGCGAAAGCCAACTTCAAGTGCCCGATCGGGCTCAGGCTGCAGCGCTCCGACAAGGTCGGCGACCGCATCCTGATCGAGGGCAACGCCGCCGCCGCGCTCGGCGCGGTCTATGGCGGCGCCACGGTGTGCGCGTGGTATCCGATCACGCCGTCGTCGTCGGTGGCGGAGAATTTCACCAAGTTTTGCGGCAAACACCGCCACGACCCGGCGACCGGCGAGGCGCGCTACGCCATTGTCCAGGCCGAGGACGAGATCGCTTCGATCGGCATGGTGGTGGGCGCGGCGTGGAACGGCGCGCGCGCCTTCACCGCCACCTCCGGCCCCGGCATCTCGCTGATGCAGGAACTGTTCGGCTTCGCCTATTTCGCGGAGATTCCCTCGGTCATCATCGACGTGCAGCGCGCCGGCCCCTCCACCGGGATGCCGACGCGCACCCAGCAATGCGACCTCATCAATTGCGCCTATGCCTCCCACGGCGACACCAAGCACATCCTGCTGTTGCCGGAAGACGCCGCCGAGGCGTTTGAGTTCACCGCCGGCGCCTTCGACTACGCCGATCGGCTGCAAACGCCGGTGTTCGTGCTGCTCGACCTCGACATCGGCATGAACCATCGGCTGTGCCGCCCGCTGCAATGGGACGACGCCCGCCGCTACGACCGCGGCAAGGTGATGACCGCCGCCGACCTGGAGGCCGGCAAGGATTTCGGCCGCTACACCGACGTCGACGGCGACGCAATCCCGTTCCGCACCTATCCCGGCACCCACCCGACCAAGGGCGGCTATTTTACGCGGGGCACCTCGCATGACGCGCGCGCGCGCTATTCCGAGGAAGGCGTGGACTACGTCGAGGGCATGCAGCGGCTCTTGCGCAAGCACGACACAGCCAAGGGAATCCTGCCGCGCCCGCTGCGCCGCGACGCCGACAAGCCGACGCGGTTCGGCGTCATCTACTATGGCTCGACCGCGCCGGCGATGCATGAGGCCGCCGAAATCCTCACCGCGCGCGGCCACACGCTGGATCTGATGCGCGTGCGCGCCTTCCCGTTCCATCAGGACGTCGCGAGCTTCGTCTCCGATCACGATTTCGTCTTCGTCGTCGAGCAGAACCGCGACGCGCAGCTCCGCTCGCTGATCGTCAACGAACTCGACATCGACCCGGTGCGGCTGGTGCCGATCCTGCATTACGACGGCACCTCGATCACCGCCCGCTTCATTTCCGGCGCAATCAGTGACCGGCTCGACGCCCTGAAAGTCACGCCGCTGCGAAAGGCGATGTCATGACCTACCTCGCCAAGCCGAAATTCCACCATCCGTCGCTGCCGAAGAACGCGCTCGGCTACACCAGGCGCGACTACGAGGCCGCCACCTCGACGCTATGCGCCGGCTGCGGCCATGATTCGATCTCGGCGGCGATCATCGAGGCGGCCTTTGAGATGGCGATCGAGCCGCACCGGGTGGCGAAGATCTCCGGCATCGGCTGCTCGTCGAAGACGCCGACCTATTTCCTCGGCGCTTCCCACGGCTTCAACTCGGTGCACGGCCGGATGCCGTCGGTCCTGACCGGCGCCAACCTCGCCAACCGCGACCTGATCTATCTCGGCATCTCCGGCGACGGCGATTCCGCCTCGATCGGCTTCGGCCAGTTCGCCCACGCGCTGCGGCGCGGCGTCAACATGACCTATATCGTCGAGAACAACGGCGTCTACGGCCTGACCAAGGGCCAGTTCTCGGCCACCGCCGACCGCGGCTCGAAATCGAAGAAGGGCGTGGTCAACACCGACAACGCCATCGACCTGGTGGCGATGGCGCTGCAACTCGGCGCGACTTTCGTGGCGCGTTCGTTCTCCGGCGACAAGCGGCAGCTGGTGCCGATCATCAAGGCGGCGCTGGCCCATCGCGGCGCGGCGTTCATCGACGTGATCTCGCCGTGCATCGCCTTCAACAACCACCCCGGCTCGACCAAGAGCCTCGATTACGTCCGCGCCCACAACGAGGCGGTGAACGCGCTCGACATCATGATCGGCCGCGAGGCCATCACCGTCGATTACGAGCCCGGCGAGGTGGTGGAGGTGACCCAGCACGACGGGTCGGTGCTGACGCTGCGCAAGCTCAACGAGGACTACGATGCCTCCGACCGGGTGGCGGCGATGAACTTCCTGCAACAGGAGGCCGCCAAGGGGCGGATCGTCACCGGGCTGCTCTATGTCGACGGCGACGCCGACGACTTGCACCGCCATTTCAACACCGTGGCGACGCCGCTGAACCAGCTCAATGAACCCGAGCTGTGCCCCGGCTCGAAAGCGCTGGACAAGATCAACGCCGGGCTGCGGTAAGCGCAGGGATTCACCGTTACCGGGCTTGCACCTCTGACTTCCCCGCAACGAGGCGTCATCGTCCGCGAAGGCGGACGATCCAGTAATCCGGCGCAGGCGAAAAGGGAAATCTGATTTTCATGGAATACTGGATGCCCGCCTGCGCGGGCATGACGGTTTTTGTGTTGAAAGCCTGCGCACAGGGCGACTCTCCGGTTCGCACACCTGGACGTGACCGCCAAATCCTGCCCGAACGGGAACTCCTCGCCTTACCAAGCGTAAACGTTAACAAATCCGTATCACGACCAGCCGCCCGCCCGACCCCACACGCCTCGCCCGGCCGCGCTCCATCCGGATCGGTTGACAAATTTCGGCCGCAGGGCAGAACACATGATGAAACCCGGCCCTTCTCCCGACAGCGAACAAGGCATCATGAATCCCGTCAAATCCCTGCAAAAGCACGGCCAGGCCGTCTGGCTCGATTTCCTCGCCCGCGGATTCATCGCGAACGGCGACCTCAGGAAGCTGATCGACGACGACGGCGTGCGCGGCGTCACCTCCAATCCGGCGATCTTCGAAAAAGCCATCGGAAGTTCGGACGAATATGACGGCGCCATCGCCGCCGCGCTGAAGGCGCACGACCGCCCGGTCACCGCTTTGTTCGAGGCGGTGGCGGTCGAGGACATCCGCAACGCCGCCGACGTGCTGCGGCCGGTCTATGACCAACTCAAGGGCGCCGACGGCTTTGTCAGCCTCGAAGTCTCGCCCTATCTCGCCAACGACACCGAGGGCACCATCGCGGAAGCCGAGCGGCTGTGGCGCGAGGTCGACCGCCCCAACCTGATGATTAAGGTGCCGGCGACGCCGGCGGGCCTTCCCGCCATTCGACACCTCACCGCGCAGGGCATCAACGTCAACATCACGCTGTTGTTCGCACAACAAACCTATCGCGAGGTCGCGGAAGCCTATCTCGCGGGACTGGAAGACTACATCGGCAAGGGCGGCGATCCGTCCCATGTCGCCAGCGTCGCCTCCTTCTTCGTCAGCCGCATCGACAGCGCCATCGACAAGCAACTCGACGACGCCATCGCCGCCACCAACGATCCGGCGTCAAAGGCGCGGCTCAAGGCGCTGCAAGGCAAGGTCGCCATCGCCAACGCCAAGATGGCCTATCAGCATTACAAGAAGACCCTCGCGGATGCGCGCTGGCGGGCGCTCGCCGCCAAGGGCGCGAAGCCGCAGCGGCTGTTGTGGGCCTCCACCGGCACCAAGAACAAAGCCTACAGCGACGTGCTCTATATCGAGGAACTGATCGGGCCGGACACCGTCAACACGGTGCCGCCCGCCACCCTCGACGCCTTCCGCGATCACGGTAAGCTCCGCGACAGTCTGGAGGATGACATCGCCGGCGCCGAACGGGTGCTGGCCGATCTCGCCGGCTCGGGGATCTCGCTCGATACGGTAACGGCGAAGCTGGTCGAGGAGGGCGTGCAACTGTTCGCCGACGCCTTCGACAAGCTGCTCGGCGCCGTGGCGCACAAGCGCGCGACCCTGCTGGGCGACGCCGTCAACCCACAGACGCTGACACTGGGCGACGGACAGGCGAAGGCGGTGAACACGAAAGCCGAGCAATGGCGCGCGGCCGGCCTCATCCGCAAGCTGTGGAAGCGCGACGCCTCGGTGTGGACCGGCGGCCATGAGGGCAAGTGGCTGGGCTGGCTCGACAGCGTCGCGGCGGAGCAGGCCAAACTGGCCGACTACGGCGATTTCGCAAGCTGGGTGAAGCGGCAAGGTTTTGCCGACGCCGTGGTGCTCGGCATGGGCGGCTCCAGCCTCGGCCCCGAAGTGCTGGCGAAAACCTTTCCGCAAGCGAAGGGCTATCCGAAACTGCGCGTGCTGGATTCCACCGATCCGGCGCAGGTGGCGCGGATCGAGGCGGCGGTCGATCTCGCCAAAACCCTGTTCATCGTCTCCAGCAAGTCCGGCGGCACCACCGAGCCCAACGCGCTGAAGGACTACTTCTACGGCCGCGTCGAAGCCGTCGCGGGCCACGGCAAGGCCGGCGGCCATTTCGTCGCCGTCACCGACCCCGGCTCATCGCTGGAGAAGGTCGCCAGGCAACAGGGTTTTGCCCGTACCTTCTTCGGCGATCCCGCCATCGGCGGCCGCTATTCGGTGCTGTCGCCGTTCGGCCTGGTGCCGGCCGCCGCCGCCGGGCTCGACGTCGCGGGGCTGCTCGACCGCGCGCGGACGATGGTGTGGTCGTGCGGCCCGGACGTGCCGCCGCAGGAAAATCCCGGCGTGCAGCTCGGTCTCGCGCTGGGATGCGCGGGCCTTGCCGGCCGCGACAAGGTGACGATGCTGACCTCCGCCAAAATCGCCGACTTCGGCGCATGGGCGGAGCAGTTGATCGCCGAATCCACCGGCAAGAACGGCAAGGGCCTGATTCCCATCGACGGCGAGACGCTGGGCGATCCGGCGGTCTACGGCAACGATCGCGTCTTCATCGACATGCGCGTGGACGGCGAGCGCGATCCCGCGCAGGAGGCGAAGCTGGCGGCGCTGGCGAAGGCCGGGCATCCGGTGATCCGGATCGCGCTGCGATCGATCGCGCATATCGGACAGGAATTCTTCCGCTTCGAGATGGCGACGGCGGTGGCGGGCGCGGTGCTCGGCATCGATCCGTTCGACCAGCCGGACGTCGAATCCGCCAAGATCAAGACCCGCGAACTGACGGCGGCATTCGAGAAGACCGGCAAGCTGCCGGACGAAACACCCGTCGCCACCATCGACGGCGTCGCGATCTACACCGACGCCGCCAACGCGGCGGCGCTGCGCCAGGGCGGTGCGGACGGCGATCTCGGCTCGTGGCTGAAGGCGCAGCTTGGGCGCGTCAAGCCGAACGATTACATCGCGTTGCTCGCCTATATCGATCACAATCCGGCGCATATCGACGCTCTGCAGGCGATGCGGATGGCGATCCGCGACCGCCGCCACGTCGCGACCTGCGCCGAGTTCGGGCCGCGCTTCCTGCATTCCACCGGACAGGCCTACAAGGGCGGCCCCGACAGCGGCGTGTTCGTGCAGATCACCGCCGACGACGCCAGGGATTTGCCGATCCCGCAGCAGGCGGCGAGCTTCGGCGTCATCAAGGCGGCGCAGGCGCGCGGCGATTTCGACGTTCTGACCGGGCGCGGCCGCCGCGCCTTGCGCCTTCACCTCAAGGGCGACCTCGCCTCCGGCCTGGACAAACTCAAGGCGGCGATCGTCGCGGCCCTGAAATAGAAGGACGAGGACCATGCAGCTTGCCGTCGTCGGACTGGGCCGGATGGGCGCCAACATCGCCCGCCGCGCGATGGCGCAGGGCGGACACCGGACGGTGGTCTACGACAAGAGCCCGGATGCCGTCGCCGCGCTGGCGCGCGAGGGCGCGACGGGCGCGACCTCTCTCGAAGATCTGGTCACAAAACTGCAAGCGCCGCGCACGGTCTGGGTGATGCTGCCGGCGGGGCCGATCACCGAAACCACCATCGACGCGCTGGGCGGGCTGCTGGCGAAAGACGACGTCGTCATCGACGGTGGCAACACTTTTTGGCAAGACGACGTGCGCCGCGCTAAAACTCTCGCGCCGCGCGGCATCCATTACGTCGACGTCGGCACCAGCGGCGGCGTCTGGGGGCTGGAGCGCGGCTATTGCATGATGATCGGGGGCGACAAGGATGTGGTCGCGCGGCTCGATCCGCTGTTCAAGGCGCTCGCGCCGGGGCGTGGCGACATTCCGGCGACGCCGGCACGTGAGAACCGCGACCCGCGCGTCGAGCAGGGCTACATCCATACCGGGCCGGTCGGCTCCGGTCACTTCGTCAAGATGATTCACAACGGCATCGAATACGGGCTGATGCAAGCCTATGCCGAAGGCTTCGATATTCTCAAAAATGCCAATAGCGCCGCGCTGCCGCCCGCGCACCGGTTCGATCTCGATATCGCCGACATCGCCGAAGTGTGGCGGCGCGGCAGCGTGATCCCGTCGTGGCTGCTCGACCTCACCGCCGCGGCGCTGGCGCGACATCCGACGCTGGACAACTATTCCGGCTATGTCGAGGATTCCGGCGAGGGCCGCTGGACCGTGAACGCCGCCATCGACGAGGCGGTGCCGGCCGAAGTGCTGACGGCCGCGCTCTATGCGCGCTTCCGTTCGCGGCGCGAGCACACCTTCGCGGAAAAAATCCTCTCCGCCATGCGCGCGGGGTTCGGCGGCCACAAGGAGCCGACAAAGTCATGAGTACCAACGGAACCGCCCGGAGCGCCCAACCCGATCCCTGCAACTTCGTCATCTTCGGCGTCACCGGCGACCTGACCCACCGGCTGGTGATTCCGGCGCTCTACAATCTCGCCGAAGCGGATTTGCTGCCGCAGCGCTTCTGCATCACCGGGGTGGTGCGCAAGCCGATCGATGCCGACGCCTTGCGTGACAGCCTGATGCAGGGGCTGCGGAAGTTCGCCACCCGTCCGCTCAAGGACGACCTCGCACGGCGGCTGCTCGGCTGCCTCACCACGGTCCAGGCCGACCCGTCCGAGCCGGCCTCGTTCGACCGGATGCGCCAGCATCTCGAAGACGCGGAGCACAGCCGCGCCACCGCCGGAAACCGGCTGTTCTATCTGGCGACGCCGCCGGACGCCTTCGCGCCGATCGCCCGCGAACTCGGCCGCGTCGGCCTGCTGCGCGAGGACAATGACCATTGGCGGCGGCTGGTGATCGAAAAGCCGTTCGGCACCGATCTCGCCTCCGCGATAGTGTTGAACGGCGCGTTGTTGAAGGTCGCCGACGAGCACCAGCTCTATCGGATCGACCATTACCTCGGCAAGGAGACGGTGCAGAACATTCTGGTGCTGCGATTCGCCAACGGCATGTTCGAGCCGATCTGGAATCGCAATCATATCGATCACGTCCAGATCACTGTGGACGAGACGCTCGGTGTCGGTCACCGCGGCAGCTTTTACGATGCCACCGGCGCGTTGCGCGACATGGTGCCGAATCATCTGTTCCAACTGTTGTCGCTGGTGGCGATGGAGCCGCCGGCGCGCTTCGACGCCCACACCGTGCGCACCTGCAAGGCGGAGGTTCTGGGCGCGATCCAGACCCAGAGCGAGGCCGAGGCGCTGCGAAACGCGGTGCGCGGACAATACCGCGCCGGCCGCGTCGAGGACCAGCCCATCGAGGACTATCGCAAGACCGCAAACGTCGCGCCCGACAGCACCACCGAAACCTACGTCGCGCTGAAACTCGCCATCGATAACTGGCGCTGGGCCGGCGTGCCGTTCTATCTGCGCACCGGCAAGGCCCTGGCGACCAAGCGCACCGAGGTCGCGATCAAGTTCAAGGAAGCGCCGTTCACCATGTTCCGCGACACGGCGGTCGACCGGCTGTCGCAAAATTATCTGGTGATCGGCATCGAGCCGGTCGAGGGCATCACCCTGCAATTCAACACCAAGGTGCCCGGCCCTTCCATCGCCATCGACGGCGTCGAGATGAAGTTCCAGTACAAGGACTATTTTCACGCCGCGCCGAGCACCGGCTATGAGACGCTGATTCATGATTGCATGATCGGCGACAATATCCTGTTCCAGCGCGCCGACAGCGTCGAGGCCGGCTGGCAGGCGGTGCAGCCGTTCCTCGATGCGTGGCGGAAGGCGGGAAACGACGGGCTTGAATTCTATCAGGCCGGCAGCAACGGGCCGGAAGCCGGCGAGGCGCTCCTGGCTAGAGACGGCCGCGGCTGGCGCACGCCCTGCTAGAGCGATGAACAACAAACGCCAGATCATTCAGGTGCGAGACGCCACCACGCTGGCGCAGGCGGCGGCCCAGCGCCTGATCGCGCGCCTTGAGGCCAACGGCGGACGCGCCGCGGTGTGCCTCACCGGCGGCGCGGGTCCACAGCCGCTCTATCGCCTGTTGGCCAGCGACACATATCGAAGCCGCATTCCGTGGCAGCATGTGCACTGGTTCATCGGCGACGAGCGCTTCGTGCCGTCGGACGATCCGCGCAACAACATGGCGGTGGCGCGCGCGCTGTTTCTCGACGCCTGCGCGCCGCCGGACAACATCCATCCGATCCCGGTGCAGGCGGGCACGACGCGCGACGCCGCGCGGCGCTACGAAATTGCGCTTCAGACATTTTACGGCAGCAATCGTCTCGATCCGGCGCGGCCGCTGTTCGACCTGGTGCTGATGGGGCTCGGCCCGGACGGCCACACCGCGTCGCTGTTTCCCGGCGACGCCGCGCTGGACGAACGCGAACGCTGGGTGGTGAGCGTCGCGCGCGCCAGCGTCGAGCCGCAAGTGCCGCGGGTCACCCTCACATTGCCGGCGCTGGCCTCCTGCCGCGAAATGCTGTTTCTGGTCAGCGGCGAAAACAAGCGCGACATTCTTGCGCGCGTCCTGAGCGGCGAGAGCCTTCCCGCCGCCCGTGTCCGGTCGCGCGGCGACACCGTGTGGCTCGCCGACGCCGCCGCGCTGCCGGAGATCCGCGATGACGCATGACACGATCGATCCGAAACTCCATGCCGTTGTCGTCATGGGCGTCTCCGGCTCCGGCAAAAGCACCGTCGGCGCTGCGCTGGCGCGACGGCTCGGCTGGCGCTTCGAGGACGGCGACGCCTTTCATCCCCCCGCCAACGTCGCCAAGATGAAGGCCGGCCATCCGCTCGACGATAACGACCGCCGGCCTTGGCTGGAGGCCATCGCCGCCGAGATCGCGCGCGTCGCCGCGGCGCGCGGCCACGTCGTCATCGCCTGCTCGGCGTTGAAGCGCGCCTATCGCGATATCCTGATCGGCGGCCGCAGGGATGCGCGGATTGTCTTTCTCGACGGCGATCAGGCGCTGATCGCCGGCCGGCTGGCGAAGCGCAAGGGCCACTTCATGCCGCCGGGCCTGCTCGCCAGCCAGTTCGCCACGCTGGAGCCCCCCGACGCCGGCGAGCACGTCACCACCGTGCCGATCGACGCCGACGTCGAAAGCATCGTTGACGATATCGTGCGAAAACTCCTGTCCTCGTCATTGCGAGGAGCGTGAGCGACGAAGCAATCCAGTCCTTGCGTTGTGGTTCTTTGGATTGCTTCGCGGAGCTTGTGCTCGGACAGCGCGAAGCGTTACTCCGAGTGCTCGCAATGACGATCCCTCGAAGTCTAGCTAGGCCTTCGCGCGCTGCACGGCCGGCTTGGCCGAAGCCGCCTTGGCGAGGCTGATGTTGTGCGCGGTGTTAATCAGCGCGATATGGGTCAACGCCTGCGGGAAGTTGCCGGTCTGCCGTCGGGCGATCGGATCGTACTCCTCCGCCAGCAAGCCCAGGTCGTTGGCGACGCCGAGCACGTGCGCGAACAGCGCCTCGGCCTTGTCGAGATGTCCCGCCAGGACATGGGCATCCGCCAGCCATAGCGTGCACGCCAGGAACGCGCCTTCGATCGGCTCCTGTTCGTCGGTGACGCGGCGCGGATCGTGCCGCAACACGAATCCGTCACGCATCAGATGCGTCTCGACGGCGGTGATCGTTCCGACGACGCGCGGATCGGACGGCGGCAGAAAGCCGACCGAGGGCAGCAGCAGGATGCTGGCGTCGAGTACATTCGCGCCATAGGATTCGACGAAGCAATTCTGCTCCGGGTCGAATCCCTTGTCGCAGACATCGCGATGGATCGTCGCGCGCAGATCGCGCCACTCCGCGAGCGGCGCCTTGAAGCCGAATTTCTCCGCGCTCTTGATGCCGCGGTCGAACGCCACCCAGGTCATCACCTTGGAGGAAACGTAGTGCTTGCCCGGCCCGCGCACCTCCCAGATGCCGCTGTCCGGCTGATTCCAGATCTTGGCGAGATGCTTGAGAAATGCGCATTCCATCGCCCAACTGCCGTGATCCAGCTTCAATCTGGCGAGCCGGGCCTGATGCAGCACGTCGAGCAGTTCGCCGAACACATCGAGCTGCAATTGCACATGCGCGGCATTGCCGATCCGCACCGGCCGCGCGCCCTCATAGCCCGGCAACCAACTGGCCTCCCATTCCAGCAGACGGCGCTGCCCCATGATGCCATACATGATCTGCATGTCGGCGGGTGAGCCGGCCACCGCGCGGAGCAGCCAGTTGTGCCACGCCAGCGCCTCGTCGAAATAGCCGCTGTTCATCAGCGCCAGCAGCGTGAAGGTGGCGTCGCGCAGCCAGCAGAAGCGGTAATCCCAGTTGCGCGCCCCGCCGAGCTTTTCCGGCAGGGAAGTGGTGGGCGCGGCGACGATGCCGCCGGTCGGCGCGTAGGTCAGCGCCTTCAGCGTGACCAGCGAGCGGATCACCATGTCGCGTCGCGGGCCGCGATAGGTGCAACGATCGGCCCAGTGGGTCCAGAACGATTCGGTGTCGCGCAGCGCCTGATCGACGTCGATCGCGGCCGGCACCTCGCGGTACGAGGCGCCGTAGGCCAACACGAACGGGATCGTCTCGCCGGCGTCCACGATGAATTCCGCCACCGTGGTCATGTTTTCGCCGCGGGTCTCGACCGGCGTTCGCAGCACCGCCATGTCGGGTCCGCTGACGGCCAGAAGTTCACCGTCGGCGGTGCGTCTGACCCACGGCATGTTGGCGCCGAAGCCGAAGCGGATGATTAACTCCATGCGCATGGTGACACGGCCATGTTCGCCTCGCACCAGCCGCACCACGTCGGAGGCGGTGCCGCGTGGCGGCATGAAATCGATCAGGGTGACCGCGCCGTCCGCCGTCTCGAACCGCGTTTCGAGGATCAATGTCTCGCCGTGATAGCCGCGCGACATGCGGCATGCGCCGGCCGGCGCGATCCGCCAGCGCCCATGGGACGGATCGCCCAGCAGCGCCGCGAAACACGCCTCGGAATCGAAGGCTGGCCAGCACAGCCAATCGATCGAGCCATCGCGGCCGACCAGCGCGGCCGTCTCGCAATCGCCAATCAGCGCGTAATCCTCAATCCCGCCGGGCAATGATCCGGTCCTTGATGACGTTCGTTTTCATGATCGCGCTCCGCCACGGATCGGCGACGCGCGCGAACCCAGCGCGTCGCGCAAGGCGCGCTCATCGACAGCTTCCGCGATCTCGTCCAGCATGATCGGCAGCCGCCGTCGCCAGTTCGGATGCTGATCGACCGTGCCCGGCACGTTGGGCTGCTCGGCCACCGCCAGCAGATCGTCGAGCGCGACGGCAAGCAACCGCGCCCGTGTGTTCGACAAAAATTGCAGCACGCCGAGGAAATCCTCCCGCGCGATGGCCTCGCCGTGCAGGACGTCCGACAGCATTCGCAGCGCGTCGCGCCGCGCTTCGCGGCTTTCGCCAGGATCGATGCCGAGCGACTGCTTCAGCGTCAGATCGGTGGCGTCGCGCCAGCCGGCGAAGCTGGCGAGATCGTGAGTGCTGAACGTCACCAGCGCGTCGGCGGCATAGCGATCGCTGCCGTGAAAGCCGTGCGCGTCGCGCTCGAACATCATCACCCGATAGGACCAGACGCCCCACGCCGCGGTCTCGTCGCGAAATCCTTCCGGAACGGTGCCGAGATCCTCGCCGATCACCACGCAACGCGCCGCCACGCTTTCCTGCGCGATGATGGCCAATAGCGCCTGAAACGGCATGCGCACGTAAGCACCGTCGCGCGGACCGAAGCCTTGCGGCACCAGATACAACCGCTTGAGGCCGAAGGCATGATCGAGCCGGATCGCGCCGGCATGGC
The DNA here is from genome assembly GCA_023954195.1 of Xanthobacteraceae bacterium. Taxonomy (GTDB): domain Bacteria; phylum Pseudomonadota; class Alphaproteobacteria; order Rhizobiales; family Xanthobacteraceae; genus 62-47. The sequence continues at coordinate 411,503 of JAMLIK010000002.1, read as the reverse complement.
GCATCGCCGCGCGCAGCATGTCGCGGAACGGCGCGAAGCGGCGCGCCTCAAGGCCGGCGGGGTTGAATCCCGCCAGCCCCCAGTCCTGCCCCGCGGTGTTGAGCGCATCGGGCGGCGCGCCGACCGCGAGATGTCGCGCGATCGCCTGCTGCTCATTCCACGCATCGAATCCGTCAGGGCTGACGCCGACGGCGACGTCCAGATAGAGGCCGACGCGCAGACCCGATCGGCGGGCGCGGTCGCGGCACGCACGCAATTGCTGCTCGGCGATCCATTGCACGAAAGCGGCGAAGACGATTTCGTCGCGATCTTCGCTGCTGCGCAGATCGCCGCATGCCGCCTCGCCGCCATCGCGCCATGGCGCCGGCCACTCCCACCATGGCCGCCGAAAGCTGCGGCGCAACACCTCGAAGCAGCCGAAGCGCCGCAGCGTCGCGCCGCCGGCGTCGCGAAATTCATCGAACGCACGCGCGCGGGCCGGATCCGGCATGGCGCTGAAGCGCGCGAAGGCCGCACGCAGCGCCCGCCATTTCAATTCGGCAATCGCGGCATAGTCCACCAGCGCGCTGCCGCGCACCCGCCGCAACGCCTCGCGATGATCCGCCGCGAAGGAGGCCGGCAACTCGGGCACCGCCTCGACATCGATATAGAGCGGATTGAGAAACAGCCGGCTGTTCGGCGCATAAGGACTGCAATCGTCCGGCCGCTCGGGAAACAGCGCGTGCAACGGGTTGAGACCGACGCCGTCCGCGCCCCACCACGCCGCCAGTTCGATCACCCGCGCGAGATCGGAGAAATCGCCAATGCCCCAGTTACGCGGCGAGCGGAGCCCGTAGAGCTGCACCGTCAGCAACCAGGTCGGTTGGAAATCACCGCCGTAAGCCGTCGCGGGCGCGACGATCAAAGGCCATTCCTCGCTCACCGCATTGGCATCGAGAAGGCGCAAGCGATAATGGCCGACCGCGAGTTGCCCCGGCCACGACAAGATGCGCGCCGGCGCCGCGCCCGCCGCCGCGACCTGCTCCTGCTCCGTGACGATGCTCCAGCGCACGGGAGGCGTTGCCGCCGAGGTCAGCGCGATGGTCGCGGCGTCACCGGCCCGCAGCACCGCCGGCGCACGCATCAATCGTCCGGCTTCCGCTCGCGGCATCGCCGCCACGATCGCGCTCAACGCCTCCGGCGCGACGCGCGCTTCCCGACCGCGTCCGTCGATCACATCAACGTCGATACCGAGTTCCCGAGCTTTGGCGAAAACGTCCATATCTTGCCCGCGACGCGACGTCGCTCCGTTGCGCATCCACATGATGTTCCGGCTGGGTAGCATGGTGTTAACCGGGATCCGCCGATCGGGTTCCAATGGAACCAAATCCTGGCCACGCGCTTGATGAAACGTCCATGCGCGCCAGTTCCGCGTGGGGTTTAGCTTGTGGGGCGGATTCAAGACCGAGCGTTGCAATCGTGAACAAACCAGACCGACCGGTCGGAAGCGTTCTTCGCGACGCTTTCCATATCGAAGATATTTATCCCGGCGTCGACGGCGGCCGCTTCGCCATCAAGCGTATGGCCGGAGAAACCGTCGAGGTGTGGGCCGACATTTTTCGTGACGGTCACGATGTGATCGCGGCCGCGCTGCTGTGGCGGCGCGAGCAGGACGCCGAGTGGAACCGGGTTCCGATGCGCTTCCATGACAACGACCGCTGGACCGCATCCTTCACGCCCACGCAAATCGGCCGCCACGTCTACGCCATCGAGGCATGGACCGACGAATTCGCCACATGGCGGCACGGCTTCGAATTGAAGATGGCGGCCGGACAGGACATCGCGCTCGACGCGCTGGAGGGCGCCGGGCTGCTGGCCAGGGCGCAATCGGGCGGCACGGATGCCGCCGCCATCATTCGGCGCTGCTGCGATCAATTTCTGCGGACCGGCGACACCGCTCCCCTGCTCGCGCCGGAATTGCGCGACGCCATGGCCGAAAGCCAGGACCGTATCGACCTGAGCCGCTCGCGCTTGTTTCCCCTGACGGTGGATCGTGCGCTGGCGCGCTGCGGCGCGTGGTACGAGATGGTGCCGCGCAGCCAGGGCCGCGAGGGCGGCCGGCACGGCACGTTCCGCGATTGCATCGAGCGGTTGCCGGCCATCGCCGCGATGGGCTTCGACGTGGTCTATTTCACGCCGATCCATCCGATCGGCCGCACCCATCGCAAGGGCCGCAACAATTCATTGACGGCCGCGCCCGGCGATCCCGGCAGCCCCTACGCCATCGGCTCGAAGGACGGCGGCCACGACGCCGTGCATCCGGAACTCGGCACATTGGCGGACTTCGATGCTCTCGTCGCCGCCGCGCGGCGATTGAATATCGAGATCGCGCTGGATATCGCCGTGCAATGCTCGCCGGATCACCCCTGGCTCCGTGACCACCCGCAATGGTTCCGGCGCCGGCCCGACGGGTCGATGCGTTACGCCGAAAATCCGCCGAAGAAATACGAGGACATCGTCAACCCGGATTTCGCCTGCGACGATTCCGGCTCGCTATGGAACGCGCTGCGCGACGTCCTGCTGTTCTGGCTCGACCACGGCGTGCGCATCTTCCGCATCGATAACCCGCACACCAAGCCGCTGCCGTTCTGGGAGTGGCTGATCCGCGAGGTGCAAAACCGCGATCCCGGCGTGATCTTCCTCGCCGAGGCGTTCACCCGGCCGAAGCTGATGAAGGCGCTGGCCAAGCGCGGATTCACCCAGTCCTACACCTATTTCACCTGGCGGACGCAGAAATGGGAGTTGGAAGATTACTTGCGCGAATTGACCGGCTATCCCGAGCGCGATTTCTACCGGCCGAATTTTTTCGTCTCGACCCCGGATATCCTGCCCTATCATCTGCAAGGCGGCGAGCCGTGGATGTTCAAATGCCGCGCGGCGCTGGCCGCGACGTTGTCATCGACATATGGCATCTATAACGGCTTCGAGTTGCTCGAACACGAGGCGATCCCCGGCAAGGAGGAATATCTCAATTCCGAGAAATACGAAATCCGGACGCGGGACTGGAACGCGCCGGGAAACATCAAGCCTTATCTGCGCGGCCTCAACTTCGCGCGGCGCGCCAACCCGGCGCTGCAACAGACCAGCGATCTGCGGTTTCTTCAGATCGACGATCCCAATGTCACGGGCTTCGTCAAAACCTCCGTGGATGGCGCCAACACCGTCGCCGCGGCAATCGCGCTGACGCGCGATGCGCACGAGATCTGGCTGCCGCTGAACGACGTCCGGATCGGGCGCGGCGACCAGGCGCGCCCCGTCGCGGCGGTTGAAAACCTGCTGAGCGGCGAGCGGCATGCGTTGGAGTGGGGCGGCCTACGCCTGCGCATCGATCCGCTGCGCGATCCCGCGCTTCTGTTCCGCTGCCTGGCTTGAAGGAGCAAGTCGTGAACGTCGTCCAGTCCGTCCCGCCCCATAAAACCACGGCGTCCCGCCCGCTCGACCCGCTCTGGTACAAGGATGCGATCATCTATCAATTGCATGTGCGCGCCTTCGCCGACAGCAACAACGACGGCATCGGCGACTTCGCCGGCCTCACCGAGAAGCTTGGCTATCTTCAGGATCTCGGTGTCAACACCCTGTGGCTGATGCCGTTCTATCCGTCACCGGGACGCGACGACGGCTATGACATCGCAGACTACGGCGCGATCAGCCCATCCTATGGCACGATGAAGGATTTTCGCCGCTTCATCAACGAAGCCAAGCGCCGCAACCTGCGGGTCATCACCGAACTGGTCATCAATCATACCTCGGATCAGCACGCCTGGTTCAAGCGGGCGCGCCGGAGCCCGAAAGGCTCCAGCGCGCGCGACTGGTATGTCTGGAGCGACACCGACCAGAAATACGAAGGCACGCGGATCATCTTCACCGACACCGAAAAATCCAACTGGGCGTGGGATCCTGAGGCCAACGCCTATTATTGGCACCGCTTCTTTTCGCATCAGCCGGATCTCAATTTCGACAACCCGCGCGTCGTCGACGCCGTGATCCGGGTCATGAAGCGCTGGCTGGACGCAGGCGTCGACGGCTTCCGGCTCGACGCGATTCCCTACCTTTGCGAGCGCGAAGGGACCAACAACGAGAACATTCCCGAGACCCACGCGGTCATCAAGCGACTGCGCGCGGCGCTCGACGCCTATGCGCCGGGCAAGGTGCTGCTGGCGGAAGCCAACCAGTGGCCCGAGGACGTGCAGGAATATTTCGGCGCCGGCGACGAATGTCACATGGCCTATCACTTCCCCTTGATGCCGCGCATCTACATGGCGATTGCCCAGGAGGATCGCTTCCCGATCACCGATATCCTGCGCCAGACCCCCGATATTCCCGACACCTGCCAGTGGGCGATGTTCCTGCGCAACCACGACGAACTGACGCTGGAAATGGTCACCGACGTCGAACGCGATTACTTGTGGTCGACCTACGCCAACGATCCGCGCGCGCGCATCAACGTCGGCATCCGCCGCCGTCTCGCGCCGCTGATGGACAACGACCGCCGCAAGATCGAACTGATGAACTCGCTGTTGCTGTCGTTTCCGGGCACGCCGATCATCTATTACGGCGACGAGATCGGCATGGGCGACAACATCTATCTCGGCGACCGCAACGGCGTGCGGACACCGATGCAGTGGACGCCGGATCGCAACGGCGGCTTTTCCCGCGCCGATCCGGCCCGCCTCTACGCGCCGCCGATCATGGATCCGGTCTATGGCTACGAGGCCGTCAACGTCGAGGCGCAATCGCGCAGCCTGTCTTCGCTGCTGAACGCCACGAAGCGGTTGATCGCGGTGCGCAAGTCGACGCCGGCTTTCGGTCGCGGCGGCATGGCCTTCGTGCGCTCGACCAATCGCGCCGTTCTGGCCTATGTCCGGCAGTACGGCGAGGAGGTAATCCTCTGCGTCGCCAATCTCTCCCGCTCGGCGCAGGCCACCGAGATCGATCTCTCCGCGTGGAAGGATCGCGTGCCGCTGGAAATGCTCGGCCGCACCCGGTTTCCCACTATCGGCGAACTGACCTATCTGATTACGCTCGCGCCCTACGGCTTCTACTGGTTTGAGTTGCGCGAGAAGGAAGTCTCGCACCATGTCGAGCCATCGCGGATGCCGGAATTCGAGACCCTGGTGGTGCCGCTCGGCGCGACGTGGGTGACGCTGGAACGTACGCGCGGCGTGTTCGAGCGCGAGGTGCTGCCGTCATATCTCTCGCGGGCGCGCTGGTTTCCCGAGCGCTCGCCGTCGGCCATCGCGGTCAAGGTCACCTCGGCGATTCCGTTCGCCAATCTCGGCGACAATCGGCCGTGGTTGGCGTTCTTCGAGCGCACCCTTGCCGGCAAGACCACCCGCTACACGATGCCGTTGCGCATCCGCTGGCACCGTTTCGAACGGGAGCAGCACAATCCGCGCGCGCTCGCCGCCGTGCGCCAGGGCTCGCGCGAGGGCACGTTGATCGATGTCGCCAGCGAACACGAATTCATCGAAATTCTCATCGACAACCTGCGCGACCATGAAACGGTGGTGGAAGGCGATGCGCGGCTGGAATTCCGCGGCACCGATGCGCTGTCGTGCCGGCCACGCGACGCAATCGAGCGCGTCGAGGCTGTGGACGCCGAACAGTCCAACAGCACGGCGTTGATCGATCGCGATTATGTGGTCAAGATCTATCGCAAGCTGGAGCCCGGCATCAACCCGGAGATCGAGGTCGGCCGTTTCCTCACCGAGGCGGCGCATTTCGCCAATTCACCGGCCTTTCTCGGCAGCATCGAGCTGGTCGAGGGCGAACGGCGCAGCGCCGTCGGCATCGTCCACGCCTATTTGCAGAACCAGGGCGACGCATGGAGCGTGACCGCCGCCTATCTCGACCGCTATGTCGAGCGGCAGCGCCTGCCGGCGAGCGCCGACGCCGATATCGAGAGCGAGGATCAAACTTCTTATCTGCTCCATATGGCGCAAGTCGGCCGCCGCGTCGCGGAGATGCACGTCGCGCTCGCAAGCCGCGACGACATCGCCGATTTCCGCCCGGAACCGGTCACCGACGACGATCTGGCGACGTGGACCGATGACATCGTCACGCGCGCGGATCGGATCGCGCGCGACCTTGCGAACCTGGCAAGACCCGCGTCCGATCGCGCCTCGATCGAACCATTCGCGGCCGCATGCGCGAATCTGCGGCCGCGCCTGCGCCGGCTGGCGCAACATGCCATGGCGATCCCCAAGATCCGCCATCACGGCGACCTCCATCTCGGCCAGATGCTGATCGTCAAGGACGATATCTTCATCATCGATTTCGAGGGTGAGCCGCGCCGGCCGCTGCATGAGCGTCGCCGCAAGGCGCCGGCGGCGCGCGACGTCGCCGGGCTGATGCGCTCGATCGACTATTCGACGACGGCTGCGCTGGAGCGGGCGACGAAGATCGCACCCGACGATCAAGGCCGGCTCGCCGCGGCGTTGCAGGCATGGCGCGAGCGCGCGACCGCGACCTTCCTCGCCGCTTACCACGAGCATGTGAGCGACGCGCATCTCTGGCCGACGGACCGAATCGCGGCTCAACGGTTGCTGGACCTGTTCCTGCTGGAAAAGGCGCTCTACGAAATCGAATATGAGATCGCCTACCGGCCGGATTGGCTCGGCGTGCCGTTGGCCGGGGCTCTGCGCATCTTGGCAAGGACCGGCGAGGACCCCGCATGAGCGAACCCGCCGCCGATTCCCATCGGTTTCCGTCGATCCTCTCCGACTTCGACCTGCACCTGTTGGCCGAAGGCCGGCACCAGCGTCTTTACGACAAGCTCGGCGCGCATCCGATGACGCTGGACGGCGTCGATGGCGTCGGCTTCGCGGTGCTGGCGCCGAACGCGCGCCGCGTCAGCGTGGTCGGCGACTTTAATCGCTGGGAACCGCATCGCCATCCGATGCGCCGGCGCGGCAACGGATATTGGGAAATCTTCGTTCCCGGCGCGACCGCCGGCGAGCACTACAAGTTCGATATCATCGGACCGAACGGCGAGCAGTTGCCGTTGAAGGCCGATCCGCTGGCCTTCTCCGCCGAGATGCGGCCGGACACCGCCTCCGTTGTCACGGATATCGCGCGGCTGCCGCGCCCCGCGCCGGCCCCGGCGGATGTCAACGCCCTGGGCGCGCCGATCTCGATCTACGAGGTGCATCTCGGCTCGTGGCGGCGCAAGAACGGCAACGAATGGCTCACCTATCGCGAACTGGCGGAAACGCTGCCGCGCTACGCGCGCGAAATGAACTTCACCCACGTCGAATTCTTGCCGGTGAGCGAGCATCCGTTCGACGGCTCGTGGGGTTATCAACCGACCGGTCTGTATGCGCCGACCAGCCGCTTCGGGCCGCCGGAGGATTTTTCCTTTCTGGTCGATGCCTGCCATCGCGCGGGGCTCGGCGTCTGGCTCGACTGGGTGCCGGGGCATTTTCCGGACGACCCTCACGGGCTCGGCCAGTTCGACGGCACCGCGCTCTACGAGCACGCCAACCCGATGCAGGGCCGCCATCTCGACTGGGGGACGCTGATCTACAACTACGGCCGCGTCGAGGTCGCGAACTTCCTCGCGGCCAACGCGCTGTTCTGGCTGGAGCGCTACGGCGCCGACGGCCTGCGCGTCGATGCCGTGGCCTCGATGCTCTATCTCGACTACAGCCGCCCGGCCGGCGGCTGGATCCCGAACAGACATGGCGGGCGCGAAAATCTCGAAGCCATCGATTTCCTGCGCCGCGTCAACACCGAGGTGTTCGCTGATTTCCCGCGGACCACCACGGCGGCGGAGGAATCCACCGCCTGGCCGCAAGTGTCGCGGCCGGTCGGATACGGCGGATTGGGCTTCGGCTACAAATGGAACATGGGGTGGATGCACGATACGCTGAACTACATCGGCAAGGACCCGGTCCATCGCCGGCATCACCACGGCGATATCCTGTTCGGCCTGCAATACGCCTTTAGCGAAAACTTCATCCTGCCGCTGTCGCACGACGAAGTCGTCCACGGCAAACGTTCGCTGCTCGGCCGCATGCCGGGCGACGACTGGCAGCGCTTCGCCAATCTGCGCGCCTACTACGCCTTCATGTTCGCCCATCCGGGCAAGAAGCTGTTGTTCATGGGCGGCGAGTTCGGCCAGGAGCGCGAATGGAATCACGATCGTTCGCTGGACTGGCACCTGCTCGAACGCCCGGCTCACGCCGGATTGCAGGCGCTGGTGCGCGACCTCAACCGGATCTATCGCGAAACCCCCGCGCTGCATCAGCGCGATTGCGACGCCGGCGGCTTCGAATGGCTGGTGACCGACGACGCCGGGCGTAATGTGTTCGCCTGGTTGCGCAAGGCCGACGATGAGCGCCAGCAGTGCCTCGTTATCGTCAACTTCTCGCCGAACGTCTACCGCGACTATCACATCCGGGTGCCGTTCCCCGGTCGGTGGCGTGAGATCCTCAATTCCGATTCCGCGTTTTACGGCGGCAGCAATGTCGGCAACGCCGGCGCGGTGCGCAGTTCGGACGCAGTGGTGCCGGAACTGAGGCTGTCGATTCCGCCGCTCGCCACTATTTATCTCACACCGGAGAGAGCGCCATGCGACTGAGCGCGGGCACGCCGCATCCGTTGGGGGCGGCCTGGGACGGGCGCGGCACCAACTTCGCGTTGTTTTCCGCCAACGCGGAGACAGTCGAACTCTGCCTGTTCGACAATCAGGGCCGCCGCGAGTTGGAACGCATTCGGCTTCCGGAGCGGACCGAGGACGTCTGGCACGGTTATCTCAACGATATCTCGCCGGGACAACTCTACGGCTATCGCGTCCATGGCCGCTACGATCCCGAACATGGCTTCCGCTTCAACCCGCACAAGCTGCTGCGCGACCCCTACGCGCGACGTCTCGCCGGCCGGCTGGTGTGGAGCGACGCGCATTTCGCCTATCGCGCCGGCAGCCCGCGCGAGGACCTCTCGTTCGATCGCCGCGACAACGCGCGCGGCGTTCCCAAGGCGGTGGTCGTCGACGAAACCTTCAACTGGGGCCGCCGCGAAATCCGCCCGCTGATCGCCTGGGAAGACACCATCATCTATGAAGCCCATGTCAAGGGACTGACGCAGCGCCGCGACGACATCGCGCCTGGCTTGCGCGGAACCTATCGCGGCCTTGCCGCGCCGGGCATGATCGCCCATCTCAAACGGCTCGGCGTCACCACCGTCGAGTTGCTGCCGATCCACGGCTTCGTCGACGACCGGCGGCTGGTGGAAATGAAGCTCGCCAATTACTGGGGCTACAATTCGCTGTCGTTCTTCGCGCCAGATGCGCGCTACGGCTCCGACAATCCGCTCGACGCCTTCCGCACCGCCGTCGCGCGGTTGCATGACGCCGGCATCGAGGTGCTGCTCGACGTGGTCTACAACCACACGGCAGAAGGCAATCACCTCGGCCCGACGCTGTCGTTCCGCGGCATCGACAACACCTCGTATTACTGGCTGACGCCGGACAATCCGCGCTTCTACGACGATTTCACCGGCACCGGCAATTCGCTCAACCTGACCCATCCGCGCGTCCTGCAAATGGTGATGGATTCGCTGCGCTACTGGGTCGAGGTCTGCCACGTCGATGGCTTCCGCTTCGATCTCGCCACCACGCTGGCGCGCGGGCCCGGCGGCTTCGACCGCGCCAGCGGCTTCTTCACCGCCGTGCGGCAGGATCCGGCGCTGGCCTCGGTCAAGCTGATCGCCGAGCCGTGGGATATCGGTCTCGGCGGCTACCAGGTCGGCGCGTTCCCCTCGCAATGGTCGGAATGGAACGACAGGTATCGCAGCACGCTGCGGCGCTTCTGGTCCGGCGAGGCCGGTCTGATCGGCGATGTCAGCAAGCGCATGACCGGCTCGTCGGACACTTTCAACCACGATGGCCGCAAGACCCGCGCCGGCATCAACCATGTCACCGTCCACGACGGCTTCACGTTGCAGGACCTGTTCAGCTACAATGAAAAACACAACGAGGCGAACGGCGAGGACAACCGCGACGGCGCCAGTGACAACCACAGCAACAATTGCGGCCACGAAGGCGCGACCGACGACGCCACGATCGTGGCGCTGCGTCGTCAGCTTCGCAGGAACCAGCTCGCCTGCCTGCTGCTGGCGCAGGGCGTGCCGCTGATTCTTGCCGGCGACGAAGTGGCGAATTCGCAAGCCGGCAACAACAACGCCTATTGCCAGGACAACGATATCGGATGGATCGGTTGGGACGGCCTCGGCCGCCCGGGCGACGACCTTAGCGATTTCATCGGTCGCCTCAGCGCGATCCGGCGCGACTTCGCGCAACTGCGCTCGCAGGACTGGGTCGATGGCCGCCGCGCCGACGGCAGCTACGGCGCGCTCTGGTTGACGCCGCAGGCCAACGAAATGACGCCGGAGGACTGGAATTTTCCCGAGAGCCGGTTTCTCGCCTATGTGCTGGGGCCGGTCGAAAACGACGCCGCGCCGATCTTCATCGTGCTCAACGCCGCGCCGGATGATATCGCGTTCCATCTGCCGAGGCTGCCCGAATATCGGACCTGGCGGCAGCTTCTGAACACCGCCGAGGAGACGCCCGGCGCCGCCGAACTACCCTCCGGTACCGAGACGCGCGCGCCGGCGCGCGCGGTGCTGGCGTTCGCGGGTTCGCCCTAACGGCTCGCGTCCGGGCGGTCCCGGAACGCTCGGCGTCGCCGCGCATGTTGCCAAGGCCGGGAGAAACGCTTTAGAAATCATCAAACGACGGCCAACAGGCCGCGACCCAAGGGAGGCTCCCCGCCATGAACGTGCGACGTCTATCGGTCCCCGCGATCCTCGCGGTGGCCTTGCTCTCATCGTCCCCCGGCCACGCTCAGGTCTCTGACGACATTGTCAAAATCGGCGTTTTGACCGACATGTCGGGGCCGGCTTCGACGCCGTCGGGCCAAGGCTCGGTGACCGCGGCGGAAATGGCGGTGGAGGATTTTGGCGGCAAGGTGCTCGGCAAGCCGATCTCGGTCATCATCGGCGATCACCAGCTCAAGCCGGATATCGGCTCCGCCATCGCGCGCCGCTGGTTCGACACCGAGCAGGTCGACCTGATCCTCGACGTCCCGGTCTCGGCGGTCGGCCTCGCGGTGCAAATCGTCGCCAACGACCGCCACAAGCTGTTCATCACCCATTCCACCGGCTCCGCCGACTTCCACGGAAAATTCTGTTCGCCCTATGCCATCCAATGGGTGTTCGATACGCGGGCGCTGGCGGTGGGAACCGCGCGGGAAGTTTTGAAACGCGGCGGCGACACCTGGTTCTTCATCACCGACGACTATGCCTTCGGCCATTCCCTTGAGCGCGATGCGTCGGCCGTCATCACCAAGAACGGCGGCAAGGTGCTCGGCGCGGTGCGCCCGCCTTTCGCCACCCCGGACCTCTCCTCCTTCGTGCTGCAAGCGCAAGCCTCCAAGGCCAAGATCATCGGCATCGCCGGCGGGCCGCCCAACAACACCACCGCGATCAAGACCGGCGGCGAGTTCGGCGTGTTCAAGGGCGGCCAGCAAATGGCGGCGCTGCTGGCGCTGATTACCGATATTCACGGCCTGGGGCTGCCGGTGGCGCAGGGGCTGTTGCTGACCACCTCGTTCTACTGGGACATGGACGACAAGACCCGCGAATGGTCGAAGCGCTACTTCGCCAAGATGAACCGCATGCCGACGATGTGGCAGGCCGGCGTCTATTCGTCGGTGATGAACTACCTCAACGCCGTCAAGGACACCGGCACCGACGAGCCGCTGAAGGTCGCCGCGCGGATGCGCGAAAAGCCGGTGGAGGATTTTTTCGCGCGCAACGGCCGGCTGCGCGAGGACAACCTGCTGGTGCATGATCTCTGGCTGGTGCAGGTCAAAACCCCGGCGGAATCGAAATATCCTTGGGATTACTACAAAATCCTGACCCGGATCTCCGGCGATGACGCCTTCGGCCCGCCGGATCCGGCCTGCCCGCTGGTCAAGAAATAGGGTGATTTCGATTTAAGTTCGACCACCCGTTTCGCCGTCATTGCGAGGGGCGGAGCGACGAAGCAATCCGGTCCTTATCTTACGGCCTCTGGATTGCTTCGCGGAGCCTGTGCTCGGACAGCGCGAAGCGCTGATCCGGGTGCGCGCAATGACGATTCAATCGTGGTCATTTCGCTATGCAAGGTTACAGCGACCGCAGCATTTTGTCGGCGATCCGCTCCGCCATGCGCCGCAGCTCCGGCCATCTTTCCTGCTCGACCACCAGCCGGAAGCCGAGATTGGCCGGCGGCACGCCGGCGGCGCAACCGCCGCTGCGCGGATCGCGGATGAAGTCGGTCATGTAGGCGCGATGAGCGCCCTGCACGACGCGGACGCCGCAATTGGTGTTGGTCACCCGCACCGCGCCGGACGGCTCGACGTCGTGCCGCACGAAGCAGGTGTCGGTCCATTCCCAGACGTTGCCGGCAACATCCTGCAATCCGCGTTCGTTGCGGCCGAAGGCGCCGATCGGCTGCGGCGTGAGCACGGCCGGCCGCTCGCGGCTGGCCTCGGCGTCGTAGCGCGCGATCCAGGCCGCCACCGGATCGGCGGCGCCGGCCAGGGGCAACGCGTCGTCGCTGGCCTTCTCGGCGGCGGCGAACACCCATTCCTCGTCGCTCGGCAGCCGGTGCAGCTTGCCGGTCGTTCGTGTCATCCATCGCGCGTAAGCGGTGGCGTCGCGCCAGCTCACGCCGACCATCGGCATGTCTTCGGCGCCGGACGCCTGCGGAATGCGCGGACAGCCGCCGTCCGCGACACAGCGCGCATATTCGGCCGCCGTGACCTGACGAGTCATGATGCCGAGAGACGAACCGAGCCGCATCTGCCGCAACGGCGCCGCCACCGGCTTGCCGTCGCGGGAGAAATCACCGGCGAGACGATAGGGAAAATTCTCCGCCTTCAGCGCCGTGAGCGCCCGCTCCGGCGGTGCGGTGTCGCGGGGCGTCACCGCCGTCATCGCGAGGGGACTTGCCAACGCCGCGACGGCCAAGGCCGCCTTCAACTTCATCGCCAGCAACATGATCCGCCCTCCGGGGACAGAGCGTTTCCGAGCGAAGTGGATACCGGTTCGCGTCAGGAAAACGCGTCAAAGCCAAAATCTGGAGCCCCGCTCCGATACCATCGGAGCGGAAAGGCCCCAGGCGGCCCGCGGACGATCCGCGGGCCGCCTTGCCGTTATCGTGTCAGCACCGTCGCATCGATGGCGCTGGACTTGGCCGGCGGGATCGGGCCCGGAGGCACGACCTGCTTCATCAGATCGTTGTTCCATTCGCCATCCACCTTGAAGTGTGCGGTGGCGCCAAGCTCGGCGGCCTCGATCAGGTTGTGGTTGACGTAGGCATAGACGCCGGGCTGCCGGAAGGTGTAGAGCGCCGCGCCGGCGGAGCCGCCGCGCACGAACCACGTTTCGAGATCCTTCGCGGGCGGGTTGTTGAACTTGCCGGTCTCCCAGACATAGTCGCCATGACCGCCGATCAGATGCGGGCGGGTGTCACGGTTGGCCTCCGAATGCACGATCATCACGGTCTCGCCGACCTTGGCGGTCATCGCATTCTTGCCGGTCAGCGCGCCGACCCTGCCGTTGAACACCACATGGGTCGGGATCAGCTTGCGCATCACCTCAATGGTGTCGCCGAAGGATTCGCCGGGAGAATCGTAAGTCTTGTACTTCCCGTTCTCGTCCTTCGGAATGTAGAGATCGTTCTCGCCGACATAGTAGATGCGGTCATAGTGCAGCGGCTTGCCCTCGGCGTTCTTGAGGCCATCCCGCGGCAGCACCATGATGGTCCCGTGCATCCCGGACACCACGTGCCACGGGATCATGCCCTCTGGCGCGCAGTGATAGACGAAGACGCCGGGGCGGGTCGCCTTGAACCGCAGCACGGTCTGCTCGCCCGGATTGACGTGGGTGAGCGCGCCGCCGCCGAGGCCGCCGGTGGCGGCGTGGAAGTCGATGTTGTGCGGCATCGTATTGGTCTCGGGATTGACCAGGGTGAGTTCGACGTAGTCGCCCTCATGCACCACCATCATCGGCGCCGGCATCGAGCCGTTGAACGTCATGGCCTGCATCTTGGTGCCGTTGTCGTCGATGACGACTTCCTTCTCCCGGACCGTGAGCTTGAATTCCATGATCTTGGGGCCGTCCTTGGCGATCTGGTCGTGCGGATGCACGAACGGCGGAGCCACCAGTTCGACGCGCTCGCGCGGCAACTTGAGGTCGTCGGCCAATGCGGGCGCGGCGATGACCATGGCTGCGAGGGCGGCGCCCATCAGGGCGGTTCGGCGGGTGATCATGACACTCTCCTGTTCGGTGTCCGTAATGGATGGCGCGAGTATGCCGCAGCGCACCCAACGCTCTTTGCGAGTTCGCAAACAAAACAAACATCGCGGATGAATGTTATTTTTCGCGCCGCCGCCGGCGCGGCCCGTTACTTAACTTGATAATAATTTGCCGTTCCGGCCGCTCTCCGGCTTGACACGGCAAGTCGAGAGTCGGATATTCATTTCATATGATATGATTTAATTCGGGCCGCCGAGGCCGCCAGAACCGAAGGGAGTCGCCATGAAGATCGAGAAATTCCATCACGTCGCCTACCGCTGCATCGACACCAAGGCGACGGTCGAATTCTACAAGAAGGTGCTGAACATGGACCTGCTCGGCGCCATCGCCGAGGACAACGTGCCGTCCACCAAGTCGCCGGATCCCTACATGCACATCTTCCTTGACGCCGGGAACGGCAGCATCCTGGCGTTCTTCGAGTTGCCGAATTCGCCCGCGATGGGCCGCGACCCCAACACGCCGGAATGGACCCAGCACATCGCCTTCGCGGTGAAGGACGCGGCGGCGTTCGAGGAGGCGCATCAGCGCGCGCGCGACGCCGGCCTCGACGTCGTCGGCCCGACCGATCACACCATCTTCAAATCGATCTACTTCTTCGATCCGTCGGGCCATCGCCTCGAAGTGGTGGTCGACACGGCGACGCCGGAGCAATTGCAGCGCATGAAGGACCTCGCTCCGCGCATGATCGAGGACTGGTCGCAGACCCGGAGCCCGCCGCGCCACATGGCCTGGCTGCACGAGAAGGAACTGGCGACGGTTCAGTGACCCGCGCGGTCACGCCCCGCCCGCGACCGTTTCCCATCGCCGGCCGTCCCGCACGGCGGCCGGCGATGACGCTTCCTCCAGGGCGGGCCGGCCGCGCGCCGCTCGGCTCCGGGTTGCGCGGCTCCCGGTCCCACGCTACGGTGCGACCGTCCCGTGTCATTGCAAATGAGATGATTTGAATGGCTGACGCGCCAAAACGTCCGGCCCTCGATATCGACGCCTTCCTGCCCTACCTGATTAACGTGCTGGCGAGCCGGATGAGCAAGGACCTGGCGGCGATCTACGAGGCCCGCTTCAACATCACCATCGCGGAATGGCGCGTCATCGCCCATCTGGCCCAGAACCGCAACGTCTCGGTGCGCGAGGTGCATGAGCGGGTCGACATGGACAAGTCCAAGGTCAGCCGCGCCGCGGCGACGCTGGAAACCGCCGGGCTGATCGAAAAGCGGGTGGCCGGCGCGGACAAGCGGCTGGTCGAATTGCAGCTGACGCGGAAGGGCCGCAAGGTGTACGCCGACATTGAGCCGCTGGCGCTGGCCTATGAGAAATCCGCGCTCGCGGCGCTGTCGCGCAAGGACCAGGCCGCCCTTCGCGGCGCCATCGCCAAGCTGCTGGCGATGCCCGCGGCGTCGGGCGGCTGAAGGCGTGATTTCGCGTGGCCCTGGGGCGTCAGCCGCCTTCAACGCGGGATACCGGCGTCGCCTCTCAAAACGTCATGCTTTGCATATGTCGCGGAGTCCGATTGGAAACGGTGCACGCCAGATCAAACAATCTCGGCGTCGTCCTCGCGCAGGCGAGGACCCAGAACCCCTGGCATTGGCTGTTTTGAATGAACTTGCCCGGATAGATAAAGCCGAACTGCCGCGGCGTATGGGTCCCCGCCTGAGCCTGTCATCGGGCGGCGCTTTGCGCCGACCCGTTGGCGGGGACGACGATTGTCGTGTTGCAGGTCCGCGAGCAACAACCTCGACCCGCGATCAATCCCGCCTCAGCCGGCCATCGTCAGGCCGCCGGACACGCTGATGACCTGCCCGGTGATGAAGTTGGCGTCGTCGCTCGACAGGAACGCGATCATGCCGGGAATATCGTCGGGCTGGCCGAGACGCTTGAGCGGGATCGCCCGCTTCAGCCCCTCATAGATCTTCTGGCCGAACTCGCCGTCACCGACGAACGAGCGCAGCAGCGCGGTGTCGGTCGGGCCGGGACACACCGCGTTGACCCGGATGTTGTCGCGAGCATATTCCCGCGCGATCGTCTTGGAAAAGGAGATCAGGCCGCCCTTGCACGCCGAATAGACCGATTCGCCGGACGAGCCGACGCGGCCGGCGTCGGAGGCCACGTTGACCACCTTGCCGCCGCCGCCCGCGATCATGTGCGGCATCGCCGCCTTGTGCAGGTTCAACGGGCCGCGCAGGTTGATCGCGATGATCTTGTCCCACAGCTCCGGATCGGTCTGAAGGAACGGTTTTGCGACATCCCAGCCGGCGTTGTTGACCAGGATGTCGAGCTTGCTGAACCGGGCGACGCCGCGATCCACCGCCGCCTTGACCGCCGCGTAGTCGGCGATATCCACCGCCAGCGGGTACAGCCGCGATTCGTCCGCGCCCAGACCCGCCGCCAGCGCCTGCAACGCATCCGCGTTGACGTCCATCGCGAGGACATGGGCGCCCTCGTCGAGGAAACGGCGGCAAATCGCGCTCCCGATCCCGCCGGCCGCGCCGGTGACGATGGCGACGCGATTCTTCAGACCTCTCATGTTTGCTGCTCCCGTTTGCACCGTCATGCGCTGAACCGTCATGCCGGAGCGCTCCCGGCCCCCGCTCGCATTCGCGCGACGCCCGCATCCCGTCCGGCCCGCAAGACCCGTCCGGCGCCGAAGGCTCGGCCGACCGGCCGCAACCTTGTTGACGAATTTCAGTCCCGTCAATAGCCGCCCCTTCCCGGCCGGGGGAGGCTCGAGATCGGGGCCGGCTGCGACGAAGATCGTTGTTGCCAAGTCGGCCTGGAATGCTTCTAATCCTGAAAGTCTGATCTGACGATTAGAACAAAGAAAAACGGGAGGTGTCTCGTGACGGCTATAAGTTTGACGGTGAACGGGAAGGTGGTTTCCGGCAACGTCGAAGACCGGACCTTGCTGGTCCATTTCTTGCGGGATCATTTGAACCTGACGGGCACGCATGTCGGCTGCGACACCAGCCAGTGCGGCGCCTGCGTGGTGCATGTCGACGGCCGCGCGGTGAAGTCATGCACCATGCTGGTCGGCCAGGCCGACGGCGCCAGCGTGACGACGATCGAGGGGCTGGCCGATGGCGATGAACTGCATCCGATGCAGGCGGCGTTCCGCGACAATCACGGGCTGCAATGCGGCTACTGCACGCCGGGCATGATTATGTCGGCGGTGGATATCGTGCAGCGTCACGGCGGCCAGCTCGACGAAGCCACCGTCCGGCACGAGCTGGAAGGCAACATCTGCCGCTGCACCGGCTATCACAACATCGTCAAGTCGGTGCTGGATGCGGCCGGGCGGATGAACGCGGCCCAGGCTGCGGAGTAGCGCGCGGCCGCCGGCGCGGGCTTTCGTATCCGCGCCTGGCATGTCCGTGCGTTCCAAGGTCAGCCTCCGCGCGTCGCGGCTTCGCGACATCGAAGTGCCGCGCGGATCGAAACAGTCACGCGATTTGAACCAGTGATCGGGCGCGCGGCCTGTGACGGCGCGGCTTCGATCCGACAAGGAGACATCCCATGGGAATGGAAGGCATCGGCGCAAGCGTCGTGCGCAAGGAAGACCGGCGGTTCACCACCGGCAAGGGCCGCTATGTCGACGACATCAAGCTGCTCGGCATGACGCACGCGCACTTCGTGCGCAGCCCGCACGGTCACGCCCGGGTCAAGGGCATCGACTCATCGGCCGCGCTGAAAATGCCGGGCGTGGTCGCGGTTCTCACCGGGCAGCAGATCGTCGACGACAAGGTCGGCAATCTGATTTGCGGCTGGGCCATCACCTCGAAGGACGGCTCGCCGATGAAGATGGGCGCATGGCCGGCGATGGCTCCGGAAGTGGTGCGCTTCGTCGGCCAGGCGGTCGCGGTGGTGATCGCCGAGACCAAGAACCAGGCGCGCGACGCCGCCGAGGCCGTGGTCGTCGATTACGAGGAGCTGCCGGCGGTCACCAACGTCAAGGCGGCGATCGCCGCCGGGGCGCCGCAACTGCATCCCGAGGCGCCGGGCAACGTCGTCTACGACTGGGAGCTGGGCGATCAGGCCGCCACCAACGACGCCTTCGCCAAGGCCGCCAACGTGGTCAAGATGGATCTCGTCAACAACCGCCTCGCCCCCAACGCGATGGAGCCTCGGGCGGCGATCGCGCAATATGACGAGGCCGAGGAGCATTTCACGCTCTACACCACCTCGCAGAACCCGCACGTGGCGCGGCTGGTGCTGTCGGCGTTCTACAACATCGCCCCCGAACACAAGCTGCGGGTGATCGCGCCCGACGTCGGCGGCGGCTTCGGCTCGAAAATCTTCATCTATCCCGAGGAAATGGTGGCCCTGTGGGCCTCGAAAAAGGTCAACCGGCCCGTCAAGTGGACCGGCGACCGCACCGAGGCGTTCCTCACCGACGCTCACGGCCGCGATCACGTCTCCCACGCCGAGATGGCGTTCGACGCCGACAACCGCATCCTCGGCCTGCGGGTCAAGACCTACGCCAATTTCGGCGGCTACATGTCGCTGTTCTCGTCGTCGGTGCCGACCTATCTGTACGCCACGCTGCTGTCGGGCCAGTACAACATCCCGGCGATCTATGCCGAGGTGATGGGGGTCTACACCAACACCTCGCCGGTCGACGCCTATCGCGGCGCCGGGCGGCCGGAAGCCAGCTATCTGGTCGAGCGGATGATGGAGACCGCGGCGCGGCAGTTGAAGGTCGACCCGGCCGAACTGCGCAGCAAGAACTTCATCCGCCAGTTCCCGCATCAGACCCCGGTCATCATGGCCTACGACATCGGCGACTTCCAGGCGTCGCTGGACGCCGCCATGAAGTCGATCGATTACGCCGGCTTCCCGGCGCGCAAGGCCAAGGCCAAGGCGGAAGGCAAGCTGCGCGGCATCGGCCTCTCCTGCTACATCGAAGCCTGCGGCATCGCGCCCTCGAAGGCGGTGGGCAGCCTGGGCGCCGGCGTCGGCCTGTGGGAATCCGCCGAGATCCGGGTCAATCCGGTCGGCACCATCGAGGTGCTCACCGGCTCGCACAGCCACGGCCAGGGCCACGAGACCACGTTCTGCCAGCTGGTGGCGGAGCGGCTCGGGGTGCCGGTGAGCCAGGTCTCGATCGTCCACGGCGACACCGACAAGGTGCAGTTCGGCATGGGCACCTACGGCTCGCGCTCGCTGGCGGTGGGCGGCTCGGCCATCATCAAGGCGCTGGAGAAGGTCGAGGCCAAGGCCAAGAAGATCGCCGCGCATCAGCTCGAGGCGTCGGAGAGCGACATCGTCATCGAGAACGGCGAGTTCAAGGTGACCGGCACCGACAAGTCGATCGCGCTGCCGATGGTGGCGCTGGCTGCCTACACCGCGCACAACCTGCCGGACGGCATGGAGCCGGGCCTCAAGGAGAGCGCGTTCTACGATCCGTCGAACTTCACTTTCCCGGCCGGCACCTACATCTGCGAGATCGAGGTCGATCCCGGCACCGGCAAGACCGAGTTCGTCAACTTCGTGGCGGCGGACGACTTCGGACGCCTGGTCAATCCGATGATCGTCGAGGGCCAGGTCCATGGCGGCCTCACGCAAGGCATCGGCCAGGCGCTGCTGGAGCACGCGGTCTATGACGGCAACGGCCAGCTCATCACCGCGTCCTTCATGGACTACGCGATGCCGCGCGCCGACGACGTGCCGTCCTACAAGCTGCAACACACCACGACGCTGTGTCCGGGCAATCCGCTCGGCGTCAAGGGCTGCGGCGAGGCCGGCGCCATCGGCGCCTCGGCAGCGGTGATTAACGCCATCACCGACGCCATCGGCAACAACAACCTGGAAATGCCGGCCACCCCCGACCGGGTGTGGCACGCCATCCAGGCCAGCGCCTGAGACAAGGGAGACGCATCATGTATCAGACCACCTATCACCGCGCCTCCTCGGTCGACGACGCCGCGGCGGCGTTCGCCAAGGGCACTGAAGCCAAATACCTCGCCGGCGGGCAGACCCTGCTGCCAGTGATGAAGCAGCGGCTCGCCGCGCCGAGCGACGTGATCGATCTGGCGAAAATCCCGGCGCTGATCGGCATCGAGGTCGGCGGCGACGCCGTCACCATCAAGGCGGCGACGCCCCATTACGACGTCGCCACCAGCGCCGGGGTGGCGAAGGCGATCCCGGCGCTGGCGGCGCTCGCCGGCATGATCGGCGACCCGGCGGTGCGCTATCGCGGCACCATCGGCGGCTCGCTCGCCAACAACGACCCGGCGGCGGACTATCCGGCGGCGGTGCTGGCGCTGAATGCCACGGTGACCACCAACAAGCGCAGCATCGCGGCGGAAGACTTCTTCCAGGGCCTGTTCTCGACCGCGCTGGAGGACGGCGAGATCATCACCGCCGTCTCCTTCCCGATCCCGGCCAAGGCGGGCTACGCCAAATTCCGCCATCCGGCCTCGCGCTTCGCGCTGACCGGGGTGTTCGTGGCGCAGACCAAATCCGGCGAGGTCCGCGTCGCCGCCACCGGCGCCTCGCAGAACGGCGTGATGCGGGTGCCCGCCATCGAGCAGGCGCTCAAGGCCAACTGGTCGGCCGCGGCGCTGGACGGCGTCACCATCTCCGCCGACGGCATGATGGCCGACCTCCACGGCGCCGCCGACTACCGCGCCAACCTGGTCAAGGTCATGGCCCAGCGGGCCGTGAAGGACGCAGGCTAGGCCGCCGCGCCTGACCGACAATCGCGACGGCGCGCCAAGGGCGCGCCGTTTGCTTTTTGCCCGTCCGTTTTGCGTTAATGACCCGCGAGGTAATTGAGCGCAGAACATTCGCTCCTCATGATGGCCTGGCTTGAACGACAGGCGCTCAACCGAGGAGAATGTCATGACCGACGCCACCCACATCGCCGACCGCTACATCGCCGCCTGGAATGAAACCGACCCTGCCCGCCGCGATGCGCTTCTGGCCGAGAACTGGAGCACGGACGCCACCTATGTCGACCCCGTGATGAGCGGCGAAGGCCGGGCGGAAATCAGCGCCTTGATCGGCGCGGTCCATGCCCGCTTCCCCGGCTTCCGGTTCGCGCTGGCAGGCGCCGCCGACGGCTATGGCGACAAGGTCCGCTTCTCCTGGGCGCTCGGGCCAAAAACAGAGCCCGATATGATCCAGGGAACCGATTTCGTCGTCATCGACAATGGCCGCCTGAAATCGGTCACGGGCTTTATCGATAAGGCGCCGGCATGATCGGACCCACAGGCGTTACGGGGATGGATGCGCGGGTCGAGCCCTCGCATGACAATTCCCTCCAGACCAAATCCGCTCTAGCGTGACGCGATGGCAAGGGCGGCATCGCAAACCGGCGATTATCTGCGCGTCTGGCGCCAGCGTCGCGGCATGAGCCAACTCGACCTGGCGCTGGAGGCGGAAATCTCGCAGCGGCATTTGAGCTTTGTCGAGAGCGGCCGGTCGCGGCCGAGCCGGGAGATGGTTTTGCGTCTGACCGAACGCCTGAACATTCCCCTGCGTGAGCGCAACGCGGTGCTTCTCGCCGCCGGGTTCGCCCCCTCCTTCGGCGAGCACAGCCTGGACGACCCGGCCATGGCCGCCGCGCGGGATGCGATCGCGATGATCCTCAAGGGCCACGAGCCGTTCCCGGCGCTCGCCGTCGACCGGCACTGGAACCAAGTCATGGCCAACGACGCGCTGGCTCCCCTGCTCGCCGGTGTCGAGGATCGGACGTTACTGGACGTGCCGGTGAACGTGCTTCGGCTCAGCCTGCATCCCAAAGGGCTCGCGCCTCATATCGCCAATCTCGCGCAGTGGCGCGAGCACCTGCTCGATCGGCTGCGCCTCCAGATCGCGGCGACGCGCGATGACGTGCTGGCCGGCCTCATGCGCGAGCTTATGGCCTACCCTGTCAGCGATGACCCGTCTGTCGGGTCGGGGGATTATGGCGGGGTTCTCGTGCCGCTGGCGCTGACCACGGCGGCCGGCCGCCTCACCTTCCTCTCGACGACCACCATGTTCGGGACGCCGCGCGACGTTCTCCTGTCCGAGATCGCCATCGAGGCGTTCTTTCCCGCCGATGAAGCGACCAGGACCATTCTGACATCGTTGGAATGATCGGATTGGATTGAAGGCGCGGCCCGATGACAGGCTCCGGCGGAGCATCCAGTACTCCGGGCTGAAGACGAATTTCACTTGCACCCGCACCGATGACTGGATCGTCCGCCTTCGCGGACGATGACGTCTCAGCGTGACGGCGTCCAGTTCAACTTCGGCAAATCACACTATCATCGTCATGTGATAGATTGAGGACCGGATTGCTTCGTCGCTCACGCGCCTCGCGATGACGACCACAGCAAACCCGCTCGTTCTCAGATGTCCTGACCGCCATCCGTCTCCGGGGTGCCGCCTTTAAAATTGCGGTAGATGAAACGGTCGGCCTCGCCCGCCGCCTCAGTCTCCGCCAGCTTAAAAATCCGTTCGTGCAGCGGCGACAGCGTGCAGGCGGGGTCGGTGTTGCCGGCATCGCCGGTCAGCGCGAACGCCTGGCAGCGGCAACCGCCGAAATCGATCTCCTTGAAATCGCAGCTTCGGCACGGCTCCGGCATCCAGCCGGTGCCGCGATAGCGGTTGAAGGCATCCGAATGCCGCCAGATCGCGGCGATCGAGCGGTTGCCGCGCACCGATTCGAAATGCAGCCCGGTGATGGTCTCCGCCGCGTGGCATGGCAGGATCCGGCCGGTCGGCGAGATGTTGAAGAACTGACGGCCCCAGCCGCCCATGCACTTCTTCGGCCGCAGCGCGTAATAATCCGGGATGACGTAATCGATGGCGAGGATGCCTTTCAGCCGGACCACGGCTTCCTCGACGATACGGGTCGCGTCCTCGATCTGTTGCAGCGTCGGCATCAGCGCCGCGCGGTTCTTCAGCGCCCAGCCGTAATACTGCACATTGGCGACTTCGAGCCGGTCGGCATCGAGATCGACCGCCATCTGGATGATTCCGGGCAATTGATGCAGGTTCTGCCGGTGCATCACCGCGTTGACGGTGAGCGGAAGATCGAGTTCGCGCACCCAACGAGCCGCCTCGATTTTTTTCGCGTGCGCCCCCCGCATGCCGGCGACGCGATCCGCCGCCTCGGGCTCGATGCCCTGAAAGCTGACCTGGATGTGGCACAGGCCGGCGTCGTGTAGCGCCCGCAACCGGTCCCTCGTCAGCAGCACCGCCGACGTAATCAGATTCGAGTACAGTCCGACCTCGGTGGCGTGCCGGACCAGCTCAACGAGATCCTTGCGCGCGGTCGGCTCGCCGCCGGAGAAATGGATTTGCAACACGCCGATCTCGGCGAGTTCGCTCAACACATTCTTCCATTCGTCGGTGCTGAGTTCGGTCGCGGCGCGATCCAGTTCCAGCGGGTTGGAGCAATAGGGACATTGCAGCGGGCAGCGATGGGTCAGTTCGGCCAGCACGGCGAGCGGAATGCCGAACGTCTCCGCCACCGACCCGCCCGCCTCCAGCGCGGCGAGGCCGTCCACCGCTCCCCCCGTCACCTCGGTCGGCGCCTGCGTCATGGCTCCTTCGCCTCGACCAGAAATCCCTTGTCGGCGAGATCCTGCAACATCGCGATCACGTCAGCGCCGATGGTGTCGCGCGGCGCGGCGTATTTCGCCGCCAGTTGATCGAGCATCCCCGCGACGCTGCGGCCGTCGCACAATTGCAGCACCTCGACCGCGATCTCGTCGGGGGCCAGCACCCGCTCCGGCGCCAGGATCACCCAGCGCTCGCGCGTCCTGTCGAATTGCAGCCGGGCATGGCGCGGCAGAACCGGGCGGCTCGCCTCGCTCACGCTCAATTTGCGGCTGCGCTCTGCGGCCATCGGACTGCCTTTCAGCCGGCGGCGGGAACGAAAGCCCCCGGCGGCACATGCCCGTCGACATAGGCATGATACAGCGCATCGAGCTGAACCCAAAGCACGTTGGTCTTGAAGATCAGCGCGTTGCAGACCGCCTCCCGCTCGGCGGGCGTTTTCGCGCGTGTCTTGACGTAATCGAGCGCGAAGTTCGCGTCGCGCGGGGCCTGTTCCAGCCGGCGCTTGAAATAGCTCATGATCGCCGGATTGATAAAATCATAATGCGCCAGCATTCCGGAGATGCGCTCCTCGTGCAGGCTCGGCGCGAACAGTTCGGTCAGTGACGAGGCGATCGCCTCCAGCGGCGTGCGGTCGCGGACGAAATGCACATAGGCTTCCACCGCGAAGCGCGTCGCCGGCAGGATGCCCTCGGCGGATTCGACATAGGCGTTATCGAGCCCCAGCCCCTCGGTGAGCTTGAGCCAGCGTTCGATGCCGCCTTCGTGGCCAGTGTCGCCGTCGTGATCCTCGATGCGGTGCCGCCACTCCTGCCGCGTCGCGCGGTCGCGGAAGCGCGAAATCACCACCGCGTCCTTGATCGGAATCGTGCTCTGATAATAGTAGCGGTTGAGCGCCCACGCCTGCACCTGTCCCTTGTTCAGCTTGCCGCCGTGCAGCAGGCGATGAAACGGGTGCAGGTTATGATAGCGGATCGCGCCGATCTGGCGCAGCGCGGCTTCAAGCTCGTCGGCGCTTTGCAGCGGCGCCGCCGCGGCCAGCGAAAAGGCGGTGGTTGCGATCACAGCACGATCTCCATTCCGTCCGAGGCAAGCTCCCATCCCGCCGCGCGCACGGCCTCGCGCTCGGGCGTGTCGGGCAACAGCGCTCGATTCGAGTTGTTGATGTGGAGAAACAGTTTCCGCGCGATGCCGAGCGGCGCCAGCGCCGCGATGGCGCCGCTCGCCCCCGACATCGCGATGTGCCCCATCGCCTGAGCGGTCTTGTGGCCGAGCCCGGCGGCGATCAATTCGTCGTCGCGCCAGACGGTGCCGTCGAACAGCGCGAGCGGCGCGCCCTCGATGCGGCGCGCCAGATCCGGCGTCATCCGGGCGCAGGCGGCGAGATGGAAGAAGAAACGGCCGGTGCCCTTGTCGGCGATCCGCAGCCCGAGCGTGTCGCCGTCGCCCTCCTCGTCGCCGGGGTGCCGCCGCCCTTCGAGATACCACGCCCGCTTGCCGGGCACGATGAAGGGAAGGATTTCCAGCCCCGACGGCGCGCCGTCCGGCAGCAACGGCTCGAAGGCGCGCTCGGCCGCGATCGGTTTGCGTCGCACCAGCGTCGCGTTGAGCACGTTGAAAATGCTGTTGCTGGCAAGGATCGCCAGCACCTGAGAATGGGCGTAGATCGTGAACGGCGAACTTTCGCGCAATGACAGCAGGCCGGCGACCGCGTCGACCTCGCCATTGGTGAGGATGACGCCGGCGATCGGGCTGTGCCGGAGCGCGCCGGCTCTCGGGTGTAACCGCCGGGTCGCGGTGATCTGCTGCCTGATATCGGGCGACGCGTTAATCAAAAACCAGTTCGTCTCGTCGACGCTGACGGCGACCGACGATTGCGTGCTTTGCAGTTCAGGCCGTCCATCGCGCGCCGCGCGGCACACCGCGCATCCGCAATTCCATTGCGGAACGCCGCCGCCTGCCGCGGCTCCAAGAACGACAACACGAAGCATCGCCGCGCTCCTGGACCCGCGCAGGTGGCCGCGACGCGGCTTACTTGCGCGCCGCGCAGGCGTACATGTTGATTTCCATGCCGACCGGCACTTCAACGATCCTCGGTGCTTTCCAGGCCATGTCCGTCTCCCTGATGGCGCGATTGCCATCGCCACAAGTTTACTCGCCGCCCGCGCGTTCGCAACCTGTCCGGCGACGAAAAACACCTTGCTGTTGCAACGCAATAAAGCGGGCGATGCCGGCCGCGCGGACCGGCAAGGGTTCAGCGCCGGGTCGCGCCATAGCGCGCGATCGACAGTTCGCCGGCCGGCACCTCGGGCGCACGGCCCGCGATCTGGTCGGCGACCACCCGCCCCGCGCCGCACGCCATGGTCCAGCCCAGCGTGCCGTGGCCGGTGTTGAGATGCAGGTTGTCGAACCGGGTCGGCCCGATGATCGGCGGCCCGTCCGGCGTCATCGGCCGCAATCCGCTCCAGAACGTCGCGCGCGAGGCGTCGCCGCCGCGCGGGAACAGATCGTTCAGCGAGCGGTCGAGCGGCGCGCGGCGGGAGATCGGCAACCGGATCCGGTAATCGCCGACCTCGGCGGTGCCGCCGACGCGGATGCGTTCGCCGAGCCGGGTGATCGCGACCTTGTAGGTCTCGTCCATGATGGTGGATTGCGGCGCGGCGCGCTCGTCGGTGATCGGCACCGTCAGCGAATAGCCCTTGACCGGATAGACCGGAATGTCGATGCCGAGCGGCCGCAGCAGCAGCGGCGAGAAACTGCCGAGCGCCATCACATAGCGGTCGGCGACGAAATT
Source organism: Xanthobacteraceae bacterium (assembly GCA_023954195.1). Lineage (GTDB taxonomy): Bacteria > Pseudomonadota > Alphaproteobacteria > Rhizobiales > Xanthobacteraceae > 62-47. The sequence continues at coordinate 384,763 of JAMLIK010000002.1, read as the reverse complement.
GCCCTTGTCGGTCGTGACCTGGGCGACGCGGCCGCCGGCCACATTCACCGACCGGATCGTCGCGCCATAGACGAAGTTGACGCCGCGCCCGGCGGCGAGCCGCTCCAGCCGCTGCGTGAACAGGTGGCAATCGCCGGTCTCGTCGTCCGGCAGCCGCAATCCACCGACGAAGCGCTCGCGCACCGCCGCCAGCGCCGGTTCCACTTCGATGCAGCCGTCACGGTCGAGCACCTGGTAAGGCACGTTGTATTGCTTCAGCACCTCGATGTCGCCGCCGGTGGCGTCGATCTGCGCCTGCTTGCGGAATAACTGAAGCGTCCCCCGGCTGCGCTCGTCATAGCCGATGCCGGTTTCCGCCCGCAGCGCCCGCAGGCAATCGCGGCTGTATTCGGCGATGCCGACCATGCGCGCCTTGTTGACCGCGTACCGCGCGGCGGTGCAGTTGCGCAGCATCTGCAACATCCAGCGCCACATCGCCGGATCGGGCTGCGGGCGCACCACCAGCGGCCCGTGCCGATCGAGAATCCAGCGCACCGCCTTCAGCGGCACGCCGGGGCCGGCCCAGGGCGAGGCATAGCCGGGCGACACCTCGCCGGCATTGGCGAAACTGGTCTCAAGGCCGGGACCGTCCCGGCGGTCGATCACCGTCACCGCGAAGCCCTGCCCCGACAGATAATAGGCGGTGGTGACGCCGATCACGCCGGCGCCGAGAACCAGAACCTTCATGACAAATATCCGGCCTCCATCGCGGCCCCGGTGACATCACGGACCATGGCTTATCACAGGCCATGGCGCATCATTGCGGAGGCCAGGATACCACCACGCCGCGGCGGTTCCCCGCGAATAGGGTTTACGGAACGGCGCTGACGCCGGATTATTCAACAAATTGATCGAATTTCGAAGGGTTCCGGCGTGAAACATTCTTCAAACGCCGGAAACGGGAGTCGGCGCAACCATCGAGCTTGACGCCATCGACCGCAAAATCATGCGCGCGACGCTCCACGCAAGACTGCCGCTCGCGATTCTGTCCGCGCTGTTCCGGCCACGATGCGCGCGCACCTTCATGTCCGCCATCGGCGTCGCGGCCGCCGTCAGATTCCGGCTCCGATCGACGAGTCCCGAGCCTAACTCAAGTAAACAATATCATTCGTGAACTGGATCGTTTCGACATTCGAGACATTCAGCGCCATGCCGTCCGCGAATGCCACGGTCGTGATGCCCGTCGACTGATCCGTGGTCACGGACGCCTCGGACTTGATCGTGCCGACAAACACCACGTCGTGTCCGTCGCCGCCATCGATATGATCGCTGCCGTCGCCCTTGCCCCATGCGATCAGGTCGTCGCCGGCACCACCGCCAATCCAGTCATTGCCCGCGCCGCCGAAGATCGTATCGTCACCGTCACCGCCCAGGATCGTATCGCTGCCGTCACCGCCGAGCAGCAGGTCGTCATCCGCTCCGCCAGCGAGCCAGTCGTTTCCGGCGTCTCCGAACAAGATATCCTCGCCCACGCCGCCCGCGAGCGTATCGTTGCCGGCACCGCCCGCGAGAAGATCGTCGCCTTCGTCGCCGGCCAGCGAATCGTCGCCGGCGCCGCCGCCGAGAGCGTCATTGCCGTCGCCGCCCAGCAGAGTGTCGCTGCCGGCGCTTCCCCACAGATTGTCGTCACCCGCGCCGCCGACGAGGAGATCGTCGCCGCTGTTCCCCTCCAGCATGTCGTCGCCGTCATCGCCCGCGAGGGTGTCGTTGCCTTGATCGCCGTAGATCAGGTCGTCGCCGGCGCCTCCGATCAGGGAATCATCGCCAGCGCCACCCGCGATCAGATCGTCGCCATCGCCGCCGTCAATCGTATCGTCACCGGCGCCAGCGCCGATTGTATCGTTGCCGGCCCCCGCGAAGACGGCATCGTTGGTGCCGCCGTGACTGCTGGTGAAAATGATGTCGTCGCCGGAGCCGGTGGAAACCACCTTGGGACCGCTGCCGCCGATGTCGACCTGCACATTGTCCGACGTCGAGAAGAAAACACCGGTGATTCGCGACGGAAGGTCGCTGAACGTCCCGCCGCGATGGAAAACCGCGACATCGACGTTCCATGGCAATGGATCCTGATCGACTGCCGTAAGGGCATCTTCGATCGAAAGACCCGACTGTTGCAGCGCCGCATGCAGCGCGGCGGCCTCCGCATCAGCCGGCTCAAGGATGACGTCGAGGCCGGAATCGGCCGAGACGTTGCCGGCGGCGTCGATCTGATGCACCAGCACACTTTTGGCCCCGTCGCTCAGCGTGAAGCTGGCGCCGCTGCCCGTGACGAAAGCGCCGCCGTCGACGGCGTATTGCCAGGTCGCGCCGGCCTCGAGTCCGGAGACCTGAACCGTGCCGACATTGGTGACGCCGTCGGTCGCAAGCGAAAGCGACGGCGCGGCGGATACTGTATCGAGGTTGAAGTTGAGACCGGCGTCGGCCGAGACGTGGCCGGCGGTATCGGTCTGATGCACCAGCACGCTTTTCGCGCCGTCGCCGCTCAGGGTAAAGCTCGTGCCGCTGCCCGTCACGAACGCGCCGCCGTTGACGGCGTATTGCCAGGTCGCGCCGGCCTCCAGCCCCGACACCTGAACCGTGCCGACATTGGTGACACCGTCGCCCACAACGCCGCTGTCGGTCGCCAGCGCCAGCGCTGGCGTGTTCGGCGCGGTCGTGTCAGTCGTATCGAGAGTAAAGTCGATGCCGGCGTTGTCGGAGACGTTGCCGGCGGCATCGATCTGATGCACCAGCACGGTCTTCGCCCCGTCGCCGGTCAGCATGAAACTACTGCCATGGCCGGCAATGAAATCGCCGCCATTGACGGCGTATTCCCACGTCGCGCCGGTCTCAAGGCCGGAGACGTTGACCGTGCCGTCATTGGTGATGCCATCGCCCACGACGCCACTGTCGACCGCCAGCGCCAGCGACGGCGCGGCGGATACTGTATCGAGGTTGAAGTCGAGGCCGGCGTCGGCCGAGACGTGGCCGGCGGCATCGGTCTGGTGCACCAGCACGGTCTTCGCCCCGTCGCCGCTCAACGTAAAACTGTCGCCGCTGCCCGCAACGAACGCGCCGCCGTTGACGGCGTACTCCCAGGTCGCGCCGGCCTCAAGCCCCGACACATGAACCGTCCCGTCATTGGTGACGCCATCGCCGGCAGCGCCGCTGTCGGTCTCCAATGCCAGCATCAGACCGGTGGCGTCCGTCGCGCCGAGAATGAGGTTCGGGAACGTGACGTAAGCGCCGGACAGATCCGGCTCCTCGCCATTGGCGTTGTCGTAAATGGGAGCACGAGCTTCGCTGACGTTGCCGCTGATCTTCAGGGGAACGCCGGTCGGCGTTTCACTGCCGACCGTGATGACAAAGACCAGCCTGTTCGCGTCGGAAAGATCGGCTGCATAGTAGGCCGGCTCGGCATTGGTAGCCAAGGCGAACGGACCGCCGGACGTATCGACCGTCACCGGGCGATCCAGGGTGATGGTCAGAACATAGCTATCGGCGGCATCGCCTTCGCCGGGCTTGAACTCAGCCGTTACACCGGTGACCACGGGATGCGGCCCGACCCTGACGGTCACACCTTCCGACATATGGGCCAGGCCGTCGGAAACCTCATAGAGGAAACGGTCCGAACCGACGAAATCCGCGTCGGGGGTATAGGAGAAAGATCCGTCGACATTGATCGTGACCGTGCCGTGGTCGGTGGCCAGGGTGACCGACACGGCGGTCAGCGTATCAGTGTCGGAGTCGAGGTCGTTGGCGAGAACGCCGGATGCGGCATCGACAGTCAGAACCTGATTGGTGGCGACGTTGTAAGAGTCAGGTCGAGGGTATGGCCCATAGTTAAAGTACGGCCCGGCCGCATCACCGGCCCGGAAGTAGAGCGCCGACGCGGCATCCAGCAGCGCCTGGCCCGTGAAACGATCGACGGCATCCGATATTTTCGAGGGATCGGCCGCGGCGAGCTTGATCGCGTCGGCGGCATCGCCCTGCGCGACCTTGGCGAAGGCGTCGAGGATTTCCGGTCCGCCCCCCCAGTTCCAGACGGCCCCGTTAACCGCCGCGATCACGCTGGCAAGACCGCTGGCGACGGACGGAGCCAGCGAGGCGCCGTCCAGCGCCAGCGTGGCATCGATCACGCCCGCGATCGCCGACGGGTCGGTGAGGTCGAATGGACCTGCGCCGACGGCCGCGGCCAGCGCCTTGAAGGCGTCGTCATAGGCGACGCTGAATTGGCCGGGATGGGCGCCCTCGATCGCGGAGGCGATCAGATTGACCGTATTGGCCACTTCAAGACCGGCCGTCGGGGGCTGGTAGTCCCCGAACTGGGCCGCGACGATCGGATCCTGATTGGCGATATCCCAGGCGGGGTCGAGACCGAGATTGCCCAGAATCGTTTGCCGGGGATCGGCGACGCCGTTCTCGGTCGCGCGTTCGACAAGGGTCGTCAGCGGCGTGATGGCGTTGTAGCCGGCCGGCGCCAGCCAGCGCCCGCCAAAGGCAAGACCGGTTCCGACATCGGTGCCGCCGGTCGCGACCAGCGGCCCGGCGGCCCCGGCGGGGAGGGTAAATCCGCCGCCGCCATCGGTGGTGGCGGAAGCCTCGCCCGGATCCACCACGCCGTCGCCATTGGCGTCCGCGAACACCGTCGCGCCACTGATGTAATCATCGGCGACATGGGCCGCGGTCAGGAAATACCGGGTATCGTAAACCTCATTGCGATAGCCGCCGAACGCGAAATTCTCGACGTCGTTAGTGACAGTGTCGGTGCCGTCAGGCGAGTCCGCGCGCAGATCGGTGACCGTCCAACTCTTCGAGGTCGCATCGAAGGAAATGCGGTAATCCGCCAACTCACCGAAGAAGTGCGCCGTATCATTGCCGGCGCCACCGGCAATGAAGTCGTCACCGCCATCGCCTTGAAGCCAGTCGTCGCCGGAACCTCCCTCGATATTATCGTCGCCGTCGCCGCCGTAGAACGTCGCGCCCGGTCCGGTGTACTTGGGGGCCGACAGATAGTCCCGTCCGACGCCGCCGGACAAGACATTGCCCAAGCCGCTGCCGGCCAGACGCAGTTCATCACTGCCGTTTCCGCCGTCCATGAAATTGTAGCTGCCCTCGTCGACGAAAAGGTTATCGTTGAAGTCCGAACCGATCAGCACGTTACTGTCGCCGCTGATGATACGCAGCGTATCTTCGCTCCCGATGACGAAATGCGTATCGCCGCTTCTGAGTGTATTGCCGTCGCCCGTGGCGGTCAGGGTATCGCCGTCGCCGCCGCTATCGCCGCCATCGAGCGTATTGCCGTTGCCGATGACGGTCAGGGTATCATCGCCGTCGCCGCCTTCGAGCGTATTGCCGTTGCCGATGGCGGTCAGTATATCGTCGCCGGCCTCGCCCATCGCGGTGCCGCCGTCGCCTTGCAGGCCGACGTAATCGTCCCCGGCCTGGCCGCGCAGATAGTCCGCGCCGCCGCCGCCGAAGATGGTATCGTCGCCGTAACCGCCATAGATCGTGTTGGCGCCGGCGTCGCCGGTGAGCTTATCGCCATAGGCGCTGCCGGTGATGTTCTCGATGGAAACGAGGACGTCGCCTTCCGCATGGCCGCCGGCCTGCGCCCCGGCGCGCGTCAGATCGACGTCAACGCCTTCGAGCGACCGGCTGTAGTCGGCGGTATCGACGCCGTCGCCGCCGTCGAGGATATCGGCGCCGAGGCCGGAAATGAACGTATCGTCGCCGCCGAGGCCGTAGAGCCGGTCGTCGCCGGGGCCGCCGCGCATCACATCGTTGCCGTCCGTCCCGGCCTTGGTGAAGCCGGTCAGCGTGTGATCGTCGAAGATGATGGTGTCGAAGCCGGGCGTGTAATAGTTGTATTGCGCGAAGCCGCCGTTGGTCCACGTGATCTCGATCCGGCCATCGGCGAGTTCGTTGACGGTGCCGCCTCCATAGGTGGACGAAACCCCGTCGATGTTTCGATAGGGGAAGCGCGGAATGTAACCCGTGTCCGCCGAAAGCTCGACCGGCCCTCCCTTGCCTTCAATTTCGGCCCACAGCGTGAAATTCCTGGTTCCCGCGATCGGAACCTGCCACAAGCGCAGGTAATCGCCGTTCGACAGATGTACATACTGCGCATCGACCGCCGAATAGTTACCCGTGATCGCATCATATACGATCCCGGATCGATAGGGATCGTAATAGTAGACCTGCTTCTGTTCGTCGAAGAAATTGGTAAGAGGGAAGGACTCCTCGCCGCCCGCGAACCCCCCGGTATCCGACAGCACCTGGCGGAAGACGCGATCATCCGCGATGCCGGTCGCCTGGGTGGGATCGACGTCGGCAAGCCATTCGACAATCAGTTCGCCGCTGGTGGAGGCGCCCGCGAATGTAAGGTTGAAGTTGTATCCGAGGGATGCGCTGTCGAAGATCGCGGGCGAGGTGTTGACCTGAAACGCCGAGCCGAGCGGCTTGGCGTCGCCGTCGAAGAAACGCGCGCTGATGACCGGCGGCGGCGAATCCGGATCCTCATTGCGGCCAAAATAATCCTCCCACACGACAGCAAAGTTGCCGTTGGGAAGCCCGACGACGTCATAGGCCATCCCGTGGCTTGTGGCGGCGACCGTGAATGTGCCCGTCTCGACTCCACGGCCATCAAAGCGGTGGGCGATGATGGTATTCGCCGCCGCATCCACGGAGCTGGACTGGACAATGACAAAACCGCCATCGGCCAGCGGCGCTGTCAGTTCTGTAAATGCGTAATTCGGATTGTAAGGATTGGTGACGCTCGTGAACCACGGCGGAACCGGGTTTTCCGTCTCCTCCGAAAACCGCATCAGGCCAGGATCGAGATCGCCGATCGTGATGTCTTTCAGCAGCAGCGTGTCGCTGACGCCGCCGACCGACGGATCGTCCTTGAAATCGATGAGAACGTCGTTCCCCTGTTGCGTCGCGTGCTCGATGATATCGACGAAGCTGTGCGCCCATTTCAAATTGGTGAAGTCGATCGTGTCCTCGGTCGGATGGTAGTCGGTGATGACGGTGGTGCGATAATGCGTGCCGTAGACGAAGGTGTCGGCCCCCGCGCCCCCGGTCAGCGTGTCCGGGATGGCGGCGCTGCCGGCGCCGTCCAGCGCGCCGCCGCCGTCGATGCGGTCGTCGCCCGCGCCGCCATCCAGCGTGTCACCGCCGGCTTCGCCGAACAGGAGGTCATCGTCGTCGCCGCCGCTCAGTGTGTCGTTGCCGAGACTGCCGTACAGGGTGTCGTTGCCCTTGCCGCCCTCCAGGACGTCGTTCCCGAAGCCGCCGGAGATCTGGTCGTCACCGCCGTTGCCGGCGAGGTAATTGTCCTGGGCATTCCCTGTGACGGTGTCGTTGCCCTCGCCGCCGATCGCCTCCTCGATCGTCACCCCGTAAGCGATGCCGATGCTGTCAATGAGCGGGACCAGATGCACGGTGGAATGGGGGTCTTTCGGATCGTCGGGCGCGGTGGTTTCGCCGATGTCCGAATACGTGCCCGGAGTGAGATCGATACGCTGGTTGACCGTAAACCCGGATGCGTCGATGCGGTCGTGATCGCCGCCGGTATCCCAGATCGTGAAGACCGCCGGGTTGAAGACATATTGGTTTGTCGAATTCAAGGTCGTCTGGGTGAATGTGTAGACCGACTGGTCAAACGCGTCCCTGAAATCGGCGGGATCGGTGTTGAATCCGTAGGTGGTATCCCCGGCGCGCGTCGTTGTATCGGCGCCGTAGAGTTGCTGGATCGCCAGGATGTCATAGATCATCGGCGTGCGGATATTGTTCGTCGTCCAGTTGACCTCGGCGATGTAGTTCGAGGGGTCGAAGTAGGACATGATCGAGGCCAGCCCCGTGTCCTCGTCGAACATGCGATCGTCTTGATAGGTCGGCTGGTCGTTGCCGGCGTTGTAGTCGCCGGGATGGCTGAGGCCCAGCGCATGGCCAAATTCATGAATCGCGGAGGTGAAGTTTTTTGAGCCGACCGTGATGTTGGGTTTGAGGTAGACGCCCTCGTTGTCGGGTCCGGAGATCGTGGCGTGCAGGGTGCCAAACGTGACGCCGCCCGAATACGACGGCAGGTTGCTCACCTCGTTGACGGAAATAACGGCCGCCGGCACGTCATTCTGGCTGATCGAATTGTCGATCAGGTCGTCCCACAGTTCGACGGCTTCCTGGATCGCCGCGATATCGGCGGGAGTGATCGTGACGAAGTCGGGCGGGCTGCCGAATTTGTCCTCGGCGTCGTTCGTCCCGTGGCCGCGGCCCTGAAGATCGATCGAGTAGGAAATATTCTCCTGCTCCCACAGGTCGTCGCCAGCGATCTGGTCCACCATCCCTTGGTTCACCGGAAACGGCATCGCTTGGCCTCCCTCTGTTGGGAATTTTTATCAATTAACGTCAGGAATTAATTGCAGACCGCGCACGAGTGACCCGCGGCGCAGCGGGAGCAAGCCCCGGCGCGGAATAGATGGCAGGTGCGAAACATCCTATCTTGCTGTGCGCACCTTCGGCGAACGAACACGTTGCCAAAAAAATGCTCCCGGATAATCGATCGTTCTTAAAACTGCGGACGGCGCGGTAGCCACGACACGCGATTTTGCCATGAACCGAACGCGCTTCGGTTCGACCGGCTAATTATCGCGAGCTTACCGACCGCCCGCGCGCCGCGCCTCAACCGTTCGGTTGAGGTGGCGCTATTTTCTTCCAAGATGGCCCGCGTGCGCGGTTTCCAGGGCGAGCCCCCTCCCCGATGATCCCGGACAAGTCCGCTCCGATTGAAACTTGCTCCGGGTTCGGCCAGAATGAGTGCTTTCGCCCGGCCGATGGCCGACTGGTTGGGACGTTCAATTTGGATATTGATCCCGTCGTCCTGTCGGCGGTTATCGCCGAAATCTACGATGCGGCCGTCGATCCGGCGAAATGGACGCGTGCGCTCGCCGCGGCTTGTCGATGGGTCGGCGGCGCGCAGGCCAATTTGTTCTGGCAGGGTGTGCCAGCCGATCAAATCGGCGGCCTGTATTTCTATAACGACGACCCGCAATACACGGAGCTGTATCTAAAGAAGCTTGCGCCGCTCAATCCGGTTTTCCCGGCCGTGCTTTTCCAGGAGGTCGGCAAGGTTATGACGTTTCATGACCTCGTTCCGCTCGCGGAATCGCAGGAGACGGCCTTCCATCAAGAGTGGGTGGCGCCACAAGGCTTCGTCGACTCGCTGACGGTGCTGCTGGAACGCGATGCCAGCCGCTTTGTCTTCCTCTCGTTTCCCTGGCGCGGTGAGGCGATCGATATCACCGCCCGTGAACGCCTGGCGCTGCTGGTCCCCCATTTCCAGCGCGCCGCGGCGATCGGGCAGCTGTTCGTCCAGCACAAAGATACGGAATCCGCGCTGACCGAAGCGCTCGACCGGATCGGCGAGGCTGTCTTCCTGCTGGCCGACGATGGACGTGTCGTGTTCGCTAATACAAGCGCCCGGCGCGTGATCGATGACGGCAAACTGCTGCGTGCGCGCCACGATCGGATAAGCGCCGTCGCGCCCGAGGCGGGGCATGCGCTCGACAACAGCCTGCGCGCCATCAAGAGCGGCGCGTCGATCGGGACCCAAGGCAGCACGATCACCTTGGAGGAGACGCCAGGCGCGCGCTGGATCGCCAATGTGCTGCCGCTTCGCGACGGCGCCCGGCGCGATGTGGGCGAGGCGCATCGGGCCAGCGCGGCATTGTTTGTCCGTCACTCGCGGTTCGCCGATCCGACGCCGCTGGAAGCGCTCGCCAAAACCTATCGGTTGACCGCGAGCGAAATCCGCGTCGTCGAGGCCATGCTGCGGATCAGCGGCGTCAACGCCATCGCCGATGCCCTCGGCATCTCGCAAGCGACCGTCAAGACGCATCTGGTCAGCGTCTTTCGCAAATGCAGCGTGAACAGGCAGAGCGAACTGATCAAGCTCGTCGCCGGACTCGGACCGGCGCGCTCGGACCAGTGAAACCGACCCTTTTGGCGCGTCCTTCCATGAACTCCCGGCCCGGAGGATTCTTATTGACTGAATAAAAAGCGTGGTTCAGGCTATCTTCCCTCTATAGTTGCATAACTTGAGAAGCGGGAGGGGGCGTCATGAAAGCAGCTTGGATTTCAATCTGCGTGGCGGTGCTTTTGGCTGCGGGTAATATGCCGGCGCAAGCGCAAGACCCCTTCGCGGATCAAGATGAAGTTGATCCTGCTGCCGTCCGGCCATTTTGGTTGGGAGCAAGCGGTCTCGAAGCCGCGGCCGCACCGTTCTTTTTAGATGAGAAAGCGAGAAACAGATTCAGCGGGACCTTCGGAATCGATCTCTCGCATTATACGTTCGACCGCAGCGACAAGCCCAAGTGCAAAACCCAGGCAGGGTACGATACAGCTGAATGCTCATGTTCAGCGAATTGGGATGCCGCCACAAACGCCGGCGTTGTTCATGTCTATACAAAAGCCTCCGACGGCGCCGTAACCGACCTGTCGTTCCAACGCCTTTGGGCACAGCTTGAACCGAAGCATGCGTCGAAAGCCCTGTTCCGCGGCGCGTATCATTTTCTCCGGCCGAATCTCGATGTAACGCGGCAAGCCGACGTATTTCTCAATGCAATTGGAGCAGCGGGAGGCCACAAACCCAAACAGCTGCCCCCCGTATTGGATATCGAGTGGTCGAACAAGCGGGTTGAGCCTGGCACCGAAGAATTCGACGCCTGCCCCGCCGCGCGGCGGACGAAGAACGACCAGGGCGTTTACTACTGCGACATGTGGTACAAGATGACGCCGGCCCAGATCGCCGCGATGGCGAAAATCTGGATAGACCGCGTTGAGGCGGCCACGGGCCTGCCCGTCCTCGTCTACACAAATCCGTCCGCGTGGTGGAATGCGGTTATGACGCATAACGAAGATGCGTTGTTGAGCAATCGGGGTGTATGGACGTCTCGATATACCGACCGCGGGCCGGTTTACAACAAGAAATGGACCAAGGAGGGCGGTAGCCCGAAATGGAAAATGGCTCCGCTGCCGCGAGGCGCCTCCTATCCCGTGGATGATTATTCGAAGCCGCACCTCTGGCAATTTACGGAAACGGGCTTTTTGCCGACCAACTTTCTGACTTGCGCGGGGAGCCCCCGGAACAAGCAAGTGGATATGAGCTGGGTGCCAATTTCGCAGGACAAGTTTCAATCCGTGTTTCGTCTGAATACGCCCTAGCCGGCGCCAAAACGGGCGGAGTTGAAAAGTGAACCCCATGAAATCGATCGGCCTCCATATCGCTGTGGTCCGGTCAAAACGCAGATTGCTTTGCTTCGTTGCCGTCGTCATGCCGGCGATGCTGGCGACATCCGCCGGTATCGCTGAGCAACTGAAAAAGCCATCTCTCAGAATGAGTCCTCCTGAACAAACCGGCGCGGGTCAAGCCAGTATTGACGGCGGCGCAAAGCTGGACCCGAACGATTGGCCGGCAACGTTGAAATACGTATCCGACGGCCGCGCGACATGCACGGCGACTATCGTCGGCCCGCGAGTCGTGGTGACAGCCGCTCACTGTCTTGAGGATGATGCGGTGGGTGAGATCGACCTGCCGAAATTCAAAGCGTCATTCACCATTCACTGCAATCATCACCCGCGGTTCGAAAAGACGTATCTGTCCAACGATGTCGCCCTCTGCCTGAGCAGCGGCGATTTTCCGAGCGAGATCGGCTTCGAGAGCGTCAAATTTCCCGTTCCGGATATTTCGGTCAATGCCCGCCTGTTCCTTCTGGGCTACGGATGCCGGGACGTGGGAGATATCGGGAATCCCGAAAAAATCGGACAGCTTTACGGCGGACATTCCTCCGTGATTCAAACCCCGACCAATTCCAACGATCACATTCTGACCCAAGACGGGGTCGTGATTTGCCGGGGCGATAGCGGCGGCGCGGCCTATCTCCCTGTCTCGGAAGAAAAGCCCAACGGCATGAGATCTATTGTCGGATTGAATTCCGGTTACTATCGAACGTCACGCATATCCGCGATTTCCGTGTTGGGCGAGACGGCCATCGAATTCATTCAAATCTGGGCAGCGGAAAAAAGGCAATTGATCTGCGGCTTGCACCCGCAAGCAAAAAATTGCCGGACATAGGGTGACGCCATGCGCAGTTTCCTGAAGGGATTGAATTATCTTCTTCTCGCCTCCGCATTGTGCGTTAACACCGCAAGCTTCGGGCAAAGCGATCGGCGCGACCTCACGATCAAGATCGGAAAGTTAACCCCGGCGCTGGTGGCGACGATCGCAAGGGTGGGCGAGGAACGCTCGGTCGACGCGCCAGCAGCAACCGACATCATCAAACTGATTGCCGATCATTGCGGCTCCGCCAATGCGAGAAGGGATTACCTGCCGCTTTTCCTTGCGGCGAATGCGTCGAACGCCGAAATTCGTGCTGGTAAAACCGTGCTCGAAACGGCCGCCACCTTAAAGATTCCGGCTTGTATCTATGCGAACGATCAGCCGGTGGCGGTCACCGCCGACATCTACGGCATAGGATGGGATCGCCCGCGGCAGATCTCGCCCGGAAATTTAACCTCGCTCACGCAACTGAGCCAGAGATGGGCACCCACGGGAACGAGTGTCGAGGCGTTGTGGAGCGGACGGAAGGAAAAGCGCCTCGTCGGCCAATCGATCGATGCGATCCGGATCACACACATGGCCGCGACTGATTTGCCCGCTAACTTAAAAGACCAGGGCGTAAATCTCATCTATGACGTCGACAGCAAGCGGCTCGCGGATCCTGCCGTCAAGGCGGCCTACGACAACCTCGTCAGCAAGGTGTTTACAAACGAAAACTCCATTTCGAGCCTTACGGCAGGCACCGTCGGGGGGCCGAACACGCTTGCATTCGAACGAGCGGTCAGAACGCAGGATGTGTTAGCCGCCAACGAAAGCATCGATCCCAACCGCTTGAAAACCGGATCGGCCCTCATTTCCTCGGATTTCGTTCCCGGACAGTACACTTTCAAGCTGCGAGCGGACGCCGATCCCAAGACGGCGGCGCAGCAGGTGCTGGCCGCGCTTTCTCCACGCGATCCTGCCGGGGGCACCGCGATCACATCCCGATACGAGCCGATTATCGAGCCGCCGGGGACCGATCCCGGATGCAAGGAACATCCCTCCACGGAATGGCCGATCAATGTGGACGAACTGCAGAGAGTTTTGAAATTACGGACGAAGGAACATCACCAGCCGGTGATCGGTCAGGTTCTTATTCTGGATACCGGCTTTCCGCCCGGAGAAGTCAGCAAGCTTCCATTCTGGCCCGATTTGTTTGTCAGGAAGGTGGGGCATGTCGCCGATGCCGGCAATGAACCCTTCTTGTGGACATCAACGCAGCCGCCAGACCCACCGACCTACTACCTTCCTGGCTATAAGAATTCCGGACACGGCATCGGGGTGCTGACCACAGCCCTGGGCGGTCCGGAGGTCTTGCGTCGAAAACTATTGCAGTCGAATGTCGTTTCACAAAACGGCGCGGTGATATCGCTGATGGGATACAAGGGCGATCCCAATTCGAGCGAACTCGATGTCGACGGGAGAGCGGTGGTCCCGTCAATCTCCGGTTCGGGATGGGGGCGCGCTCTGGTCAGCGGCGTAAATCTCAGCCTTCGGTTTTCAATGGATTTCATCGGCATGGAGCACGACAGCTTCATAAAGGCCCGGCCCAGCGTGCTGTACGTGTTCGCGGCCGGAAACGACAACAAGGATATCGAGCAATACGGCTTCCTTCCTGCCAGTTGGGGCGGCGAACGCAATCCAAATGCGATCACGGTTGGCGCGGTCGACTTCGACGGCAATTATTGGCCGGGCTCCAATTGGAGCGTCAAGCTTGTAGACATCGCGGCGGCAGGCTGCGCCGTCCCGACACTGACCTACGATGAGCAGGCAAAAGCATTCAAGGAAATTACCGTATCAGGGACTTCCTTCGCAGCGCCTCTGGTCTCGTTTACGGGCAGCATGCTCCGCGACCTCGGAGACCCAACGCGCATCAAGGCAAGGATTCTGTCGAGCGGACGGTATGTTCCACAACTCGCTAAAAAAGTGCGGAGCGCCCGTGTGCTCGATGTGCCGGTGGCATTGTCGTTGCAGTTCGACGCGATTCGGGACGCTTCCGGACATTTGCGTCTGGGCCGCATCGCATGGCCGGCTGCTGGTCGCTCGGTTTGCGATCGTGTCATTCGAAAAGAGGAATTTTCGCAAATCAGCATTACCGATCCGACGGCGTCGCAGGTGAGCGTCGTATTGCGCGATAAAAACAATAATTGGCAGGTGATGAAGTTTTTACCTGAGTGCCCCCTGCAAGCGGCGCAACTCTCGCAAATCGAATTTCAGGAAATTGACGAGCAGGCCGACGATTTCGCCCTCAAGGATCCCGAAATGATCGACATTCGAAACATTCGCAGCATCACGTTCTGCGAATTATGCAAGTGGTAGTTCGTGCCTGGAATCCAGATAGTCAGCGAGGAGGCGATGCCATGAAAATTCTAGCAGGTCTTCTTCTTTTGATGCTCGAGCTGGCGCCAGCCATCGCAGCCGATGAAGCGAAGCCGTCGGCTAAAAATATCATCTTCAATGCCACATCGGAACGCGACGACGGAAAAATTATCACCGCGGCCCTTCCGGCCCCCCACAGCGGTTATGCCACCGTCCGATATTCGATCGGGACGGCCGCGCAAAAGCCACGGCTCCGGGATCTGATTACGACGATCGCCCATGCGCTTCCGGAAAAAATGGGCAACAGCGAAGGCACTTACACCGTAACGCTGACGATTACCGATCAGGCCGGCAACCTCCTCGTCAAGGAGCCCATTCTATCGTTTCAATGGACACGCGAAAGGGGATTTTTGTTCGTCGATAATGTCGTCACGGATGCGCAAAAGACCAGTTGGTCCGGCACATTGATCAATCAGTTGCCTATCACCGAGAGCAATCAGGTTCTCAAATTCTCAATCGAGGTTTTTGCCCAGAAAGGAAGATCCATCGACTTCGATCTTCTGAAGAAAACCGCGAAGACTTTCAGCGATGGCGCGCTCGCCGCGTTGTTTCCGCTTCCCGCCGCGGCGATGCCGATCATTTCATCCGTTACCGACTTAATCAGCTCATTTTATACAAACGCAACCAAGAAGGTCCTGGTGGATCAGGACGACCTGCCGCTCGAAGTGACGAAGACGCCGATTCGGGCACCCATTTCGTTCGAGGACTTCGAGAAAATCCCTGTTTTGATTTCGGTTACGACAATGCCGACCCGATTGGCCGGAGATATTTTCGCCAACGGGAAGTTCGGGTCAAAGCCTGACGAATCCATTTTCAACAATGCAAGCATGGTCGTAGGCAACAGCAAGCAAGTGAGCATCGTTGAACTGATAACGACTTCCACCGAAGCTAAACTTAAAAACACGCGCGCGATGCTGGATGTTGTTCTGCCAGGAGGCACATACGGCAACGATCCGACCAACAAGAAGGAAGGCAATATCGCTACTTTGTGTGGAAATCTCTACGACGCGCTCAATATTTACCTATCTAAGTATGATGCTCGCGCCATGTTCTTCGCTTTCATTACTCGATATGGTGACAATCTGAACAGAGCCGCTTGCATCGGATCACGCAATGCTCCGCTCGCTGAAGTCGGATTGGCGCTACCTTAGATCATCGACTCATTGAATCGCAACCAGACGCGGATGAAGGCAACCTTCATGGTGGCAACGAAGTGGTGCGAAAGCGTGTGAACCTCCCCGCCCTGCCATGGAACCCACCTTACGATTAGTCTGACCTCGTCGCCTGGAACGCACGGAGCGAGCGTATCGGCCACCCTCCGGCCGAGTTCGTCGTCGATGCCGATCGCCGGGCGCGCGCCACCGCCTTGCTTCCGGCACAGCCCACCATTCCTATCGCGCCACACCGAAGAACAGATTCGGGAAATACAAGGCGATGTCGGGGAACATGATCAATATCAGAACACCGAGAAGGGTCACCAAGACATAGGGAATGACCGACAGATAGATGTCGCGCATCGTGACTTCGGGAGGAGCCACTGCCTTGAGGTAGAACAGGTTGAAGCCGAACGGCGGCGTCATGTAGCCGATCTCCATCATGATGATGAAAATAACGCCGAACCAGATCGGGTCCCAGCCATATGTCTGCACCACCGGGATAAAGACCGGCAACGTAATCAGCATGATCCCGACCGGATCGAGAACCATGCCAAGCAACAGCAGGACGACAAGCATGAAAGTAAGCGCGCCCCACTGGCCGCCGGGAATGAGCGTCATCAGATGGTTCATCAGCTCATTGGCGCCCAGCGTCGTGTAGGCCGTCGAGAAAGCATGTGCCGCGAACAGGATCCACATGATCAGCGCGGTCAACTGCAAGGTCTGGATCGCGGCATCATGGAGCACTTTGAACGACAGCTTGCGATGGATCGCTGACGACACCAGCGCGCCGAAGACGCCCAATGCGGCCGCCTCGGTCGGCGTCGCGAAGCCGCCGAAGATGGCGCCCAGAACCAGACCGACAATGAACAGCGGAAGGAAGACGGCCTTCAGCGAGCTGATCTTCAGGCTCCAGTCGCCCCGCTCATCGACCGGCAGGGCTGGCGCGAGCGACGGCTGCAACCAGGCGCGCACCGCGATATAGATGGTTACGAGCACGAACAACAGAATGCCTGGACCGATCCCCGACGCAAACAATCGCCCCACCGAAACTTCGGTGAGCATGGCATAGAGAACCATCAGGATCGACGGCGGGATCAGGATGCCCCACCCCCCGCCGCAATTGATCGCGCCGACCGCGAGTTGCTTGTCGTAACCGCGCTCAAGCATGCGCGGCAGCGCGATGGTTCCCATCGTCACCACCGCGGCGCCGCTGATCCCGCTCATCGCCGCGAAGATCGCGCAGATCGCCACGGTGCCGATCGCAAGACCCCCACGGACGGCGCCGAACCAGACGTGCATCATCCGGTAGAGATCCTGCGCCACGCCGGATTTTTCGAGCAGCATCGCCATGTACACGTACATAGGGATGGCGATGAGGGTGAAACTCATCATCGAATCCCAGAACTTGGACGCGACAATGTAGAACCCCACCGTTCCCATCGTGAAATACAGAAAGATGACCGATATACCCCCGAGGGTGAAAACCAGGGGCGTCCCGATAAACAGGAAAAAAACGAGCGAGCCGAAAAAGAGAAGCGTGATAAGTTCGACAGACACGATCAATCACCCGCTCAATGGGACGGTTCGCCGGTGGCTTGTTTGCCGAACACATCCGGATCATTCTGGAGACCCATGATCGTGCGGACATCGGAGGCGATCCGCACGAAGCCCTGTAGCATCAGCAGAACGCCCGCGATCGGAATCGCCAGCTTCACAGGCCAGACATAGGGATTCCAGATGCTGGAGGATCTCTCCAGCTTGGCGGCGGATTCCCACGCCATGTCGGTGCCCTGCCAGATCAGCACCGCGAGGAACAGGAAGAACAGGAACGAGGTCGCCAGATCGATCCACGCTTTTCGCGTTGGGCTATATCGGCCGTAGATGATATCGACATTGACATGCGCGCGCTCGGCCAGCAGGAAGCCGCCGGCGAGAACCGCATAGACGCCGAATATGAGCTGTGCAAACTCAGCCGTCCAGATTGCGGCGCTGCCGACCACGTATCGCATGATGACGTCCGCCATCAACAACACGAACATCGGCACGATCAACCATGCCGTAATGCGCGCGCACCAGCCGTTGATCCAGGTGATCGCTCTGGCAAGCCTCAGCATCCAGCCCCCATCTTGTTGAATCAACGCTCAACTCAGCGCGGATATTTGCCTCTGGCGACGCGGCGGTTGGATGATCCCGGCCGACACGGCATCGGCCGGGATCATCATCCATCAAACGTAACCGAGATCGGTCATCAGTCCGGTCAGCGCCTTGGTGCCCTTTGCGGCAAGCTCGCCTTTCGCCTCCTCCTTCTTCAGGAGAGTCTGAGACGCCGCATGGAATTTCTTCATGACGTCGTCGGGGAAATGCACGACCTCAACGCCCATCTTGGTCTTGCCGGTCGTCAAGGCGCGCGCCTCCTGGTGGAGGTACTCGACCGAACGGAGGAAGTAGCGTTCCTCGACCAGTGACAGGAACTGCTGCTTGAGGTCCGGAGGCAGCTTGTCGAGCGCGGCGATATTCATGATGTAAACGTCGTTGGCGAAGCCGAGCGCCGGCTTCATGTGATATTTGGCGACCTCCCAGAACTTCATCGACAGCGCGCCGACCGCCGCGCCCCAATGCGCGCCATCGACCACGCCGGTCGAAATCGCCTGATAAATCTCGGGTCCGGCGATCTGCTGAGGCGCCGCGCCGGCGGCCGCGAGATACTCCAACATGGTGCCGGCGGAGCGAACCTTCAGCGACGCGAAATCGGCCGCTGACGTGATCCTCTTCCTCAAGACAAGTTCTGTCGGATAGGCCTTGTCGCCCATGGCGACGACGCCCTTGGGGCGCAATTCCTCATTGACCAGCTTCTCGATGCCGAGATTCTTGGCCAGGTGCATCATCTCCCACGTCTCGCGCAATGTTCCCGGAACGCCGTAGTACAGTCCCATCGCCTGCGCTTCGCCGAGAATATAGGCCGGCGAAATCGTCCCCATCGCGACGACGCCGCGACGCACGACGTTGTAGATTTCGCGATCCTTGGCGATCTCGCCCGCGCCATAGGTTTCAAGCTTGAAACGGCCACCCGTGCGGGCTTCCAATTCCTTGGCGAGAACGCCCAAGCTATCATTGAACGAGCCGGATGCCTTGGGCCAATGCGATTGGACTTTCCAGGTTACCTTCTCGTCAGCGCGGGCGCTGCCGATAACGGCTGGCGCAACCGCAAGCGCGAGCGAAGCCTTCAGCATGTTGCGCCGCCCGAATAGATTCGATGCCCCGGACATTTCGATCCTCCCTGATCGCTTCTCTTTAGAGAAATAAGATCATGAAATGTCCAAACCGGTCAAACCGCTGATGGCGAGGCGCGCCGGGAAAACGCGATCATGATCGCCGCCGAACGAAAATACGGTTGTCGGTCTGCTTATCAAACTGCGGATAAGAGCTTTGAATTCAGCCATGAACGGCGATTTGCCCGACAGTGGCGCGAAGCGACCGAATCGATCGGCGCACGGCCCTTGCGGCAACATGACACACCGCGAGCTGGCATGATGATGAGAAGTCCGTCGTCAATCGCATCGAACGCGGATGATGTGCATGAGCGGATGGAGACATATGCCTCCATCCGCTCAACGTTCTTCGATCGAGCGACGCGCCGGATCAAGCGCTGTCACCTCATATCCGATGCGGCATTCGAGCCACGATTCACCGCGTGTAGACCAAACTGGGCAGCCACGTGATGATCTGCGGGAACATGATGCACAGGCCGACGCCGAGCCACTGCAAGGCCATGAACTGGACCGCGGCGCGGAAGATCGTGGCCATGGTGATCTCGGGCGGCGCCACGCTTTTCAGATAAAACAACGAGTATCCGAAGGGTGGACTGAGGAACGCCATCTGCATGTTGACCATGAAGATCACGCCATACCACAGCGCCACGTCTTTCGGCGCGACGCCAGGGAGGCCGAATACGCCGCCCCATTCCAGACCCTGCATGATAGGCAGGAAAATCGGCACGGTCAGCAGCAGGATGCCGACCCAGTCGATGAACATGCCAAGCACGAACAGGATCACCATCATCAGCAATAAAATGCCATAGGGCGGCAGGCCGGTGCCGAGAATGGTGTTGGCGACGAATTCCTGGCCGCCCTTGACGATGAAGAAGCCGACGAACATCGTCGCGCCGAAGAAAATCCACATCACCATGGAGGTGGCCTTCAGCGTCTGCATCGCCGCGTCCTGGATATTGACCCAGTTCAGGCGGCGATGCAGCGCGGCGACGAACAGCGCGCCGAACGTGCCAATGCCCGCCGCCTCGACGGGCGTGGCGATGCCGAAGAAGATCACGCCGAGAACAAGGATGATTAGCAGGATCGGCGCGATCGTGTTCTTCAGCAGCCGGAGTTTCTCGCGCCAGTCGACGCGCTCCTCCAGCGGCAACGCCGGGCCGAGGCTCGGATTTATATAGCATCGGATCAGGACATAGCCGACATAGAGTCCCGACAGCAGCAAGCCGGGGAAGATCGAGCCGACCAGCAGTTCGCCGAGCGACTGCTGCGCCACGACGGCATAGACGATCGCCATCACCGATGGCGGGATCAGGATGCCCAGCGTCCCGCCCGAAAGCAGCGCGCCGCAGGCGAGCTTCGGATCGTAGCCGCGCTTGAGCATGGCCGGAAGCGCGATCATGCCCATCGTGACTTCGGTGGCGCCGACGACGCCGACCATCGCCGCGAGCAACGTGCAGGCGATCACCGTCGCGGCGGCGAGGCCGCCCTTCAGCGAGCCGAGCCACTTATAGATCGCGTCGAACAGTTCCTCGATGATGCCGGCTTTCTCCAGCACCGCCGCCATGAAAATGAACAGCGGCACGGCGGAAAGCTGATAGTCCGTCATAAACGGGAAGATCCGCGACGGCATCATGTTGAGAATGGCCGGCGTGCCGAACACGAACAGGAAGATGGTCGCGAGACTGCCGGTGCAGAACGCCATCGGCAGGCCAAGCGCCAGCAGCGCGGCCAGCGAGCCGAACATCAACAGCGTGAGCCATGCGATATCGATTTCGAGCCCCATGGTTCACGCCCTCGCCCTGGTCACGATGATGATGTCCTTGATCAGCTTGGATGTGCCCTGGAGCAGCAAGAGGCCGGCGCCGATGGGGATTGTCAGCTTGACCGGCCAGTATTGAACGGCCCATTCCGTGAACGACACTTCGCCGACATTGATGGCGTCCGACGCGAACCTCCATCCGGTCCACAGCATGGTGCCGATGAAGATGAAGAAAAAGACCGAGGTGATGATATCGGCGATCGCCTTGCCCCGAACCGAAAACTGCGAATAGAGAACGTCGACGCGGACGTGCTGATCCTCCTTGTAGCCGTATGCGCCCGACAGCATGTATTGCATGCCGAACATCAGAAACATGCTTTCGTGGACCCAATTGGTGGGCGAGTTGAGAAAGTACCGGGCCACGACTTCGTAGTAATAGGCGAACACCGACAGCACCGCCCAATAGGCGACAAATTCGCCGACTCGATTGCTGAGACCGTCCAGAGCATCAGTCAGGCGGGTGTGAACGCGCCGCGTCGGGTCCTCGCCGGTGCCGATCGTCGTGACATCCGGTGGCATCAATTCGGGGGGCGGCGGCCCCGCCGCGGCCTCGCGCGCACGAACCCGTCGAACCAATCCCGGAAGCAGGAAAGCGTCGATCAGCAGCATGACGCCAAGCAAGATGGCGAGGCCGCTGACAATTCTGCCGTTGGATTTGAGCTTATCCTCCGCGGTCTGGAAATCGGCCTTCGTCGTGGCTTCCGCTTCGCGTGCGGCGGTGACGCGGCCGGTCGCTTCGGGCGACAACGTGACGCCCGGCGAAGGCTCGATGCGATGCAATTTGACGACAGCCGTCTCGTGCGCCGCCCGCGACCGGGAGACGTCCTCACGATAGTTGCGGTCGATGCCGTTGAAGTAGAGGATCGCGATCACCACCGGCAGGAAAATCGCCGCCCATATGCTGCGGAGGTAAATCCGGTGAAGGCCGAGGAAGCCGGCCGTGAGCCAGAACATGTAGGCCACGAACAGCGATGGACCATGACGCTTCGGCCGCTGTTGCTCGCGCCGAACCATGGCCATGGCGATAATGGGAAATAGCAGAAGCGCGCCCCAATAAAGCCAATGAGGCAATACAAAATTGATCTCGGGCATGGGCCCCCCCGGATGCCACCGCGTCGATTGCGGCGGTGACCGCGCTTGATGGCGCTGTTGTTAGTTGCGGCAGGCCTGCAAGATCGCAGCCGTGTCGCGACCATTACGATACATCAAATTTGAATCGGAATTTATCCCACCACAAAAAGCGCGTGGTTCTTCCACCGCTCAGTGAGGACAAACCGATGGATCAGGTCCGATGCACCAAGGCAGCCAAA
This sequence comes from Xanthobacteraceae bacterium, assembly GCA_023954195.1. Classification (GTDB taxonomy): domain Bacteria; phylum Pseudomonadota; class Alphaproteobacteria; order Rhizobiales; family Xanthobacteraceae; genus 62-47. The sequence goes on along the minus strand of JAMLIK010000002.1, from coordinate 362,654 downwards.
ACCCGGCGCGCCAAGGGATTCCCCGTAGCGCACCGGGCCTCTCGCGTGACGGCTAAAGGTCGAGTTTCTGCCCCTGATACATTTCAGGCGTGACGTAGCCGAGGCTCGGCGACTCCATGATGTCGAGCTGGGTCTTGAAAACGCGCGCGGCATCCTTGTCCTTGTTGGCCCATTTGAACCAGATCGGCACCGCGATGCGCTGGAATTTTTCAAGATCCTCAACCGGCAGGCGATTGATCTCGATGCCAGCCTTGATGAACTTGTCCCACGCCTCCATATCGGCTCGCTGAATCGAACCGAAATGATGAGCCGAATAGGCTTCGACTTCGTTCTCGATCCACAGCTTCATTCTTGGCGAAAGCTTGTTCCAGACGTTCATGTTGACGACGAAGTCCATCAGATCGACCGGCTGATAGATCGACTCAAGGCCGACCGGTCCCATCCAGATGTACTTCGTCACCTGCTGGAAGCCGAGGTCCCAGTTCACCGCCGGACCGGTGTAGTCCGCCGCATCCACGGTGCCCTTTTCCAGGGCCGAGAACACTTCGCCGCCGGGCAACAGCGTCGTCCGGGCGCCGGCCGCCGCGAAACCTTCGGCGATCATGCCGCCAGGGACCCGCAGCTTCAGGCCCTTGAAGTCCTCGATCGAGCGGATCGGCTTCTTCGAGTGGACGATGTTCGGCCCGTGCTGGATTCGGCCGACCCAGTAAAGTCCCTGCTTGGCATAGATCTCGCGGGCCATCTGCACGCCGCCCTTGCCATAGAAGAAAATGTCCCACTCGTGGGGATAGCGCAAACCCATCAGGTAGGACGACAGGAACGCCGTCGCTGGAATCTTGCCGACCCAATAGACGCAGAACGAGTTCATCGCCTCCAGCACGCCGTTCTTGACGCCGTCGAGCAGTTCGAAATCACCGACAATTTCCTTCGCGGCATAGGGCTTGAATTCGAGTTCGCCGCCGGTTTTTTCCTTGATCGTGTTGCACCACGCCTTGAAGGTGTTGAGGCCGACACCCGCCGGCCATGACGTTTGCACCTTCCATGAGATGGTTTCGGCGGCTTCCGCGTTCCGGATGTAGGGCGCTGCGACGGCGGCGCCGGCGACGGCGGCGCCTGTCATGAATCGACGGCGAGATGTTGTCTCGTTCAGCATTGTGAATCCTCCCAGACCACGAATGTTTTTGACCGCATTCGGAAATCGTCCCGGTTCTCCAGGATCGATTGCCGGCGCGCGCCGGCAAAGCAGGAATTCGCGCGCGAACACAGTTTAGGCAAAGTGCGCCGACAGTCACAATCAGCCGGGACCGGAAGCGCGTCAATCCGTCGCATGAGATGTTGGGATGATGCGCATCTCCCGAATGTCGATTTAGTCAGAGAGCTCCGCCGCGGTCAGTTTCGATCGGGCTCGGCGCACCGTTGACATCGAGGCGGTCTCTCCATAGTCTTGCCGAATTCGGAATTCCGAATTCGGAATGCATATGATACCGCTGGATCTGTCGCCCAACCTCATTCATCAGGTCTACGGCCGGATTCTCGATGCGATCGTCGACCGGTCATTGCCGCCGGGACATCGCATCCGTCAAATCGAACTGGCCGAGCGGCTCGGCGTTTCGCGCCAGCCGGTCAGCCACGCGCTGCATCTATTGCATCGGCAGGGGCTGATCGCCGAGAGCGGACGAAAAGGGTTTCAGGTGACCCGACTGGACCCCTTGCGGATTCGCCAGCTTTACCAGGTTCGCGGTGCCCTCGACGGCCTGTCCGCCCGCCTCGCGGCGTTGCGGCTCAAGCTTGACGCCTCGGGTCGCGCCGAACTGGAACGCGCATTGCAGGTCGGCCGCGACGCCGACGACACCACGCCGCTGGCGACCCTGATCGGCTGCGATGTGGATTTCCATCGCGCCATTTATCATCTGTCCGGCAATCCGGTGATCGAGGAAACCATCGGCGCGCAATGGCCGCACATGCGCCGCTCGATGGCGACCGTGCTTGCCGAACTGGATTACCGCGCCAGCGCCTGGGCCGAACACGAAGCGATCGCGGCCCTCATTCTGGCCGGCGACGCCGACGGCGCGGAAGCCGCGGCCCGCCAGCACGCCATCACGGCCGGCGAATTCACTGAACAGCGGCTATCGGCTTCGAGCCAAGCCGCATGAAACCGATCGTTTCGATCGCACGATAACAGGAAGGAAACGTCCATGAAACTCACCCAGGCCCAGCTCGATCATTTTCACACCGAAGGCTGGCTGTTCCTGCCTGAATTGTTCACTGCGGAGGAAGTCGAACTGCTGCGCCGCGAGGCCGTCGCCATCTACGATCAGCAGCGGCCGGAAGTCTGGCGCGAGAAAAGCGGCGCGCCGCGCACCGCGTTCGCCGCGCATCTCTACAACGAGGCATTCGGCCTGCTCGGCGCGCATCCGCGCATGATCGAACCGATCGAGCAGGTGTTCGGCGAAAAAGTTTACATGCATCAGTTCAAGATCAACGCCAAATCCGCCTTCACCGGCGACGTCTGGCAGTGGCATCAGGACTACGGCACCTGGAAGCGCGACGACGGCATGCCGGAGCCGCGCGCCATGAACATCGCGATCTTCCTCGACGAGGTGATGCCGATCAACGGCCCGCTGATGCTGGTGCCGCGCAGCCAGAACGCCGGCGATCTCGAAGCCGCGCACGACCTCGCCACCACGTCCTATCCCTTGTGGACTCTCGACGAGGCCACCGTCACCCGGTTGGTCGAGCAGGGCGGTATCGTCGCGCCCACCGGCAAGCCCGGCGGCATGCTGATGTTCCATGGCAATCTGGTCCACGGCTCGGCCGGAAACATCACGCCCTATCCGCGCAAGATCGTCTATCTGACGCTGAACGCGGTTTCCAACCACATTCGCACGCCGACCCGGCCCGAATTCATCGCGCATCGCGATTTCACGCCGATCAAGACCGTCGCCGACGACGCGCTGGTTCAACTCGCCCGCAGGCCGCAACAGGCTGCGGAATAATTTGAAGCTGGAAATTTGATCCGGACGTCATGCCCGGCCATTGTGCCGGGCATCTGCGTGTTCCCGGTGTCGCACTGAACCATGCATGACGGGGCACGTCCCGCCATCACGGTCTCAATCGTTTCAACCCGTTTCGAAATACATCTCACCGGACCCGTCCCATGAATCTCCACCATCTTCTGCAAGCCCGCCACGCGGCGGGCAAACCCGTTCGCGTCGTGCTGATCGGCGCCGGAAAATTCGGTTCGATGTTTCTGGCGCAGGCGCCGCATACGCCCGGACTTGAGGTAGCCGCCATCGTCGATCTCGATCCGGAGCGCGCGCGCGAGGCGTGCCGCACCGTGGGCTGGGACCGCGCGCGGATCGAGGCGACGACTTTCACGACCGACGGCATGGCGGCGATCAAGGGCGGTGCGGTCGAGGTGGTGGTCGAGGCCACCGGCAATCCCGCCGTCGGCATCCGCCACGCCCGCGCGGCGATCGCGGCCGGCAAGCATATCGTGATGGTCAACGTCGAGGCCGACGTGCTAGCAGGGCCGCTGCTGGCGGAAGAAGCGCGCAACGCCGGCGTGGTCTATTCGCTGGCCTACGGCGATCAGCCGGCCTTGACCGCCGAAATGGTCGACTGGGCCCGCGCCACAGGCTTCAAGGTGGTCGCCGCCGGCAAGGGCACCAAATATCTGCCGCTCTACCACGACGTGACGCCGAAGGATGTGTGGAAGCACTACGGACTGACCGCCGCGGAAGCGCAATCCGCCGGGATGAATCCGCAGATGTTCAACTCCTTCCTTGACGGCACCAAGTCCGCCATCGAAATGGCGGCGATCGCCAACGCCACCGGGCTCGACGCCCCCGAGGCGGGCTTGAAATTTCCGCCGTGCGGCGTCGACGATCTGCCGCACATCATGCGACCGCGCGACCAGGGCGGCGTGCTGGATCGATCCGGCATGGTGGAAGTGGTGTCGTCGGTGGAGCGAGACGGCCGCCCGGTGTTTCGCGATCTGCGGTGGGGCGTCTATGTAGTGCTGGAAGCGCCGAACGATTATGCCGCCGATTGCTTCAGGCAATACGGATTGAAAACCGATGCCAGCGGACGATACGCCGCGATGTACAAGCCGTACCATCTGATCGGATTGGAACTGAACATCTCGGTGCTGTCGGCCGCGCTGCGCCGTGAGCCGACAGGACAGCCGCGCGGCTTTCGCGGCGATGTCGCCGCCGTCACCAAGCGCGACCTCAAGGCCGGCGAGATGCTCGACGGCGAAGGCGGCTACACCGTATGGGGCAAATTGATGCCGGCGCGCGACAGCCTGAGGGTCGGCGCGCTGCCGATCGGCCTGGCACATCGCGTCAAGCTCACACGCGATATCGCGCATGGCGCGGTCGTGACCTGGAACGATGTCGAGATCGATCCCGCCGACGACACGGTGGCGACGCGACGCGCGATGGAAATGCGATTCGCCGATAGCTCACGAGCCTTGCAGCCATAGATCTGTCAATCGGCTTACAAATTTGACCCCGTATCGGCGTCCAATTTTGACCCCTTTGCGCGGCGTGGTTTGAGGGTAGCGCTCGGCTCGTCGGAGCTGGCCGGGATTGCGGAGACGAGACGAGCGCGGGCGGCGTGATCGTCGTCGCGGCTTTTGAAGCGCCAGCTGTCGTTGCCGGTTTCAACGATGTCGCAGTGGAGGGTCAACCGGTCGAGCAGCGCGGTGGTCATCTTGGCGTCGCCGAACACGCTGGGCCATTCGCCGAAGGCGAGATTGGTGGTGACGATGACGGAAGCGCGCTCATAGAGCCGACTGACGAGGTGGAACAGAAGCTGGCCACCGGATTGGGCGAAGGGCAGATATCCGAGTTCGTCCAGCACGATGAAGTCCATCCGGGTCAGATGTTCGGCAAGCCGGCCCTGACGTCCGTTACGGGTCTCGATCTCAAGGCGATTGACGAGGTCGACCACGTTGTAGAAGCGGCCGCGGGCGCCGGAACGTATGCAGCTTCTGGCGATTGCGATGGCCAGGTGGGTTTTGCCTGTGCCGGTGCCGCCGACGAGCACGACGTTGCGCTGCTGGGCGATGAAGCCGCCGCCGGCGAGATCGTTGACGAGCGTCTGATTGATCGGCGCGCCTTCGAACTGGAAGTCGTCAAGATCCTTGGCCAACGGCAGCTTGGCGCTAGGCGTCCTGCCCGACGGCACCAAGGATATCCTGAGCTTGTGGATCGAGCAGACCGAAGGCGCCAAGTTCTGGTTGCGCGTCATGAACGAACTCAAGGGCCGCGGCGTCAGTGACATCCTGATTGCCGTCGTCGATGGGCTGAAGGGCTTTCCGGAGGCCATCAACGCGGTTTTCCCGCAGACGGTGGTGCAAACCTGCATCGTCCACCTGATCCGCCATTCGATGGATTTTGCCGCATGGAAAGACCACAAGAGCGTCGCGCAGGCCCTCAAGACCGTCTACCGCGCGGTCGACGCCAATGCCGGCCAGGCGGCGCTGGACGACTTCGCAGAAGGACCCTGGGGCGCAAAATATCCCGCCATCGCCCAGAGCTGGCGCCGCAACTGGAATCTCGTCATCCCGTTCTTTGCGTTCCCCGAAGCCGTTCGGAGGATCATCTACACCACCAATGCCATCGAAGCGCTCAACTCAAAACTACGCCGGGCCGTGCGAACGCGAGGTCATTTTCCAACCGATGACGCCGCAACCAAATTGCTGTATCTGTGTCTGAACCGCGCCGCGGCCGAGTGGAAAAGACCACCGCGCGAATGGTCCGAGGCGAAGACCCAATTCGCCATCATGTTCAACGAGCGTTTCGTCAACGCATGATGGTTCAACCGCCTCAAACACAGAATTTCCGACACTCCCGCCCGACCTGGTTCTCCACCTGGCCCTTCTCCCAGCCCGACGCCGGCGTGCAGGCGACCGGGTCGACCAGGTAGTGGCTGCACATCTGCAGGAAGCGGCGATTGTAGCGGCGATCCTTGCCGACGAAGATCGTCTCCACCGCCGTCTTCATGTTGTCGTAGATGCCGCGACTGCAGGTGCCCTTGAACAGCGCGAACGCCCGGTCGTGGGCGTCGAACACCATCTCCTGCGTCTCGCGCGGATACGCACGCACGAACAGCATCCGGCTATGGCACAGCCGGATGTGGGCGACCTTCACGAGCACCGTCACGCCGTTGAGGAGGACGATCTCGTGGCTCCAGTCGAACTGATAAGCTTCTCCCGGCGCAAAACTCAGCGGGACATAGGCCGCCGCGGTCGACTGTCCGCGCTCCTTGCTCCAGCGCCTGGCGTAACGCCGCACGGCATCGTAGCCGCCGTCATAACCGCGTCCGCGCAACTCTTCGAAGATCCGGATCAGCGTCAGCTGTTCGCGCGCGGATTTGCCCGCGTTCGCCGCCAGCAGGTCATCAAGCTCGGGCGCCCAACGCCCGAGCTTGGGGCGCGGCTGGACCGAACGCTCATACTCGAACGAGGTCTCTCCCGACCTCAGCACCTTCCGGTCTGTGTTCCGCGACACCTTCAGGTCACGGGCGATCTCCTTGATCGTCTTGCCCTTGATGAAGTGTTCGCGCCGTATCCGTGCAATCGTCTCCACGATCAGCATCCCCGACCACCTGCTTCATGACAAAGCAGGCAGCGCAACAGCCAACCTGTAGGGGGTCAATTTTGGACGCCGATCCCCCGGCTCAGGGGGTCAATATTGCAGGCCGAATAACAATAGATCCTCATCCGACGGCCGGGTTGCGATCTGACGATCGCCCTCGTCCCTTGGCAGTCGCCGTCGTCGCGGCCTGGCCCGCGGGGCTTGCAGGCGCATTAAGCGCTCAACCCGATGAAGACCGCAATCAATGCCCTCGGCAAGCAGGTCCCACCAAACCCGGCGGGCCCCATAGGTCCGGTCGCTACTGATGAAGCCGGTCCTGATCCGCCCGCCGATTGCGGCGCGGACTTCTAGGTCATCGACTCATTAGGCTCCAGACTCAATCGGTCCACCAAGTTATGATGGCGGCGATATTGATGGCCGCTTCGAAGTTGCGCGCCAGCTTGTCGTAGCGGGTTGCGATGCGGCGCCAATCCTTGAGCCTGCAAAACATGCGCTCGATGCGGTTGCGCAGCTTATAGGCTTCGGTGTCGAAGGGATGTGTTCGCTTTCGCGTGGGGTTGTTCGGGATGACCGGGATTGTCCCGCGGCCGAGCAGAAAGAGCCGAAAGCCGTCGCTGTCATAGGCGGTATCGGCGGCGCATAAGCGTGCCGCTGGCAAGCCGGAGAGAAGGGGCAGAACGACGCGAAGATCGCCGCGTTGTCCGGGTGTTATCTCGATGGCGAGCGGTCGGCCCTGGCCGACGACGACGGCGTGGATTTTGGTCGTACGCCCACCGCGCGAGCGCCCGATCGCCTGTTCCTCCGCCCCCCTTTTCCGCCCGCTGCCGAGCGATGCGCCTTTGCTGTCGTGCTGTCGATCATGTGCACGTCATTGGCGCTGGCTGTTGCCAAGGCGCGAAACAGCTTCTGCCACAAGCCGCGCGCCGACCATCGATGAAATCGATTGTAGATCGTCGTCGGCGGACCGTAGCATGAGGGGCAATCCTGCCAGCGACAACCGGCCCTCAGCACATGCACGATCCCGCTGATCACGCGGCGATCATCAACCCGGCGCGCTCCGGGGCGGTTCTTCGGAAGCAACGGGTCGATCGCTGCCCATTGCGCATCGCTTAGCCAAAACTCGTTCGCCATCGTCAAGCTCCGTGCAGAGCTTGAATCTGATTTGCTCCATAACCTCAATACTCTGATCGGGTTTGGAGCCTAGGGCGTTTTCCACTTAAGTAGCGGCATATCCGGCGTTTTGGATATAGTTGGCACATTCCTGTGGAGTGAAGCGATCGAGGAGTGCGCCGATGCGATGCCACGTTGCTTCGACGGTTCGCTCGGCGGCCTTTCGGAGCAGGGTTTTAAGTTTTGCAAACACCTGCTCGATCGGATTGAGGTCTGGACTGTAGGGCGGCAGGAACAGAAGTCTGGCACCGACGGCACGGATGGCTCGGCGCACCGCGAGGCCTTTGTGACTGCCGAGATTGTCCATGATGACAATGTCGCCCGGCTTAAGCGTCGGGACGAGGAACTGCTCGATATAGGCCTTGAAGCTTTCGCCGTTGATGGGGCCATCAAGGACGCATGGCGCATCGATCCGGTCGTGCCGCAAGGCGGCAAGGAATGTGAGCGTTCGCCAATGCCCATGCGGCGCGTGCCTGCGCAGGCGCAGCCCTCTCGGTCCCCAGCCGTGGGTGCGGACCATGTTGGTCTTGGCCCAGGTTTCGTCGATGAAGACGAGACGGCCAGGATCAACCTTTCCCTGATGCCTTTTCCAGCTTGCCCTTCTGCGCGCGACGTCGGGCCTGTCCTGCTCGGATGGCAGCAGCGTTTTTTTTGAAGCTGATCCCTTCGCGGTCGAAGAACCGCCAGACCGAGCCAATTCCCACCGCGACGCCGCGATCCGCGAGCCGTTGCCGGACCTCAGCCAAGGTCAGGTCGGGCTGGGCTGCAACCACCTTCAAAAGCCACGACCGATGCGGATGAAGCGGCGAGCGGATCCGGCCGCGCGAAGACCCCGGCGAGATGTCGCCATGCTGCCGCCACCGCTCCATCCATTTGATCGCCGAACTCGGCGAAACCCCAAATCGGAGCGCCGCAGAGCGGCAGGATTGTCCCGCCGCCACAGCTTTTACAACTCGCTCGCGAAGATCATTGGAACAGGCTTTCGGCATCCATGCTGGCCTCCAACCAGTCAGCATGATGAATCAGAACTCCAACCCCTTGGGAATCCCCATTCGATTCAAATCAGACAGAAAACGCTCTAAATCGAAGGTTATGGCACCCCGTCCGACTCTCGCGGACTGGGTGGTGGGCGATGTAGGGCTCGAACCTACGACCCGCTGATTAAGAGTCAGCTGCTCTACCAACTGAGCTAATCGCCCGAAGCCCGTCTCCGGGCCATCCGGCCCCGTCGGGTGCGCGTCGTTTAGCAAAGCGGACCCGCGATGTCCAGTAAGCTCGCGGCGCTTTTTCAACGGAAAGCGGTGGGATTTCAACGAAAGGGCCGCTCGCGGAGTCCGTTTCAGCCTCGCTGAAACAGACTCCGCGCTCATCTTTTTGTTCGCGCATGGTCTTTTCCCGAAGACCGGTTTCCATTCCTCGGGATCATGCCCTGGCGGGCGGCGCTGGATTTGCGTGGAAACGCCGCGGCTTCACAGCCGGCCGTTGTCGCCGTCGCGATCCGTCCCCCGCCGGTCGCGCCATTCGTGCCGGAACCGGTGCTCATGATGGCGACGATCGCGCCACTCCCCGCGGCCCATCCGGCGCTCCATCCGGGTCAGCAGCGCCAGCCGCTGCTTCTGGCCGTCGTCGAGGGTTTTGTAGAGCGGATCGGCGGCATCGGCGATCTTCTTCAGCGCCGCGGCGGTGGCCGCCATGGCGTCGGCGCGGGCGCTCAGCCGCGCCACCGGGTCGGGCGTCGCGGCCGGTGCCGCGCCGGCTTGCCGGGCCTGCCTGCGGGCATTGGCGCGATCCGCCCGCAGCTTGGTGAAATCGCGCACCGCGGTCTCCACCGGCGGCCACAGCTTCTCCTGGTCCGCCGTGAGTTTCAGTCCCGCCTTGATGGCGGCGAGCCGCGCGTCGGTCAGGGCCGCGCGATCCTCGGCGCTGACGCGCGCCGAGCGATCCGCCCACGGACGCTGATGGGCATAGACCGCGGTGGAGCCGGCGACCGTCAAGGCCGCGAGGGTAGCGAGAACCAGTTTCTTCATGGCAACCTCCTTCATGGGGTGGCGCGATGATGAATCCGGTTTCGCGTCCGATCAACTTAAAGGTCGGACACGTTGATGAAGGACCGTTCATCAACGCGCCTCGCCGTCATGTCGGGATCACAGCATCCCCAGCATGCGCGGCAGCCACAACGAGATCTCGGGGATGTAGGTGACCATCACCAGGAAGATCAGCATCGTCATCAGCCATGGCCACACCGCGACGGTCAGTTCGGTGATGCCCATCTTGGCGATGCCGGAGGCGACATAGAGGTTGAGGCCGACCGGGGGATGGCACATGCCGACCTCCATGTTGACTACCATCAGGATGCCGAGATGCACCGGATGGATGCCGAGGCTGACGGCGACCGGGAACAGGATCGGCGCCATAATCAGCACGATCGACGAGGCTTCCATGAAGTTGCCGGCCGCCAGCAGCACGATGTTGACGATGAACAGGAACATCCACCAGTTGACGCCGATCGAGGTGATCCAGCTGGTGATCTGCTGCGGGATGTTCTCGTTGGCCATCAGGAACGAGAACAGCACCGCGTTGGTGATGATGTAGAGGATCATCGCGCTCATGTTGGCGGAGGACAGCAGCACCTTCGGCACGTCCTTGAGCGACATATCGCGATAGACGAACACCGCGATGACGAAAGCATAGACCGCGCTGACGGCGGCGGCCTCCGTCGGCGTGAACAGGCCGGCATAGATGCCGCCCAGCACGATGATGATCAGCAGCAGCCCCCACACGCATTTGCGGAACGCGATCCAGCGCTCGGCGAAGCTCGCTTTCGGCATCCGCGGATAGTCGTTCTTCCAGGCGCGATAGAAGGTCGTGACGCCGAGCAGGGTCGCCAGCATCAGGCCGGGAATGACGCCGGCCATGAACATCTGGCCGACCGAGGCCGACGACACGCGATGGCCCGCGGGATCGAGCGCGATGCTGCCGCCGGTCGCCACGCAGTAGATCACCATCACGATCGACGGCGGGATCAGAATGCCCAGCGCGCCCGAGGTGGTGATGACGCCGGCGCCGAACCGTTTCGGAAAGCCCTGCGCCACCATCGCCGGCAGCATGATCGAGCCGATCGCGATCACGGTGGCCGGCGACGAGCCGGAAATCGCGGCGAACAGCGCGCAGGCCATCACGCCGGCGAGGCCGAGGCCGCCGTACCAGTGTCCGACCATCGAGGTGGCGAAATTGATCATCCGCCGCGCCACGCCGCCGTGGGTGAGAAAGTTGCCCGCCAGGATGAAGAACGGGATCGCCATGATCTCGAAATTGTCGATGCCGGTGAACAGCTTCAGCGCCACCGACTCGGTCGGAATCTCGGTCATCGTGAAGATGAAGGTGAGCACGGTGAGGCCGAGCGCGATCGAGATCGGCATCCCGGTCAGCATGAAGGCGACGAGAAGCCCGAAAATGAATGCGCTGCTCATTGGGCGACTCCCCTCACCACCGGCGGGGGCTCATCGAGGTCGATGCCGTCGACCTGCGCGACATCGTGATGCGGCAGTTCGCCGGTGCGCGCATAGCTATAGGCGACCTGAAGGAAGCGGAAGCACATCAGGTAGGAGCCGAGCGGAATGCAGAGATAGACGAACCAGCTCGGGATTTCGAGATCCGGCGTCACCTGGTCGGTGTGCATCAGGCCATAGACGAACTTGGCGCCCATGGTGCCGATCACGAAGGTAAAAAGGGCCCCGCACAGCAGGCCGAAGGTGATGACGATGTTGCGCCACGGCGACTGAAGCTTGTTGACCACGACATCGACGCCGACGTGGATGCCGGTGCGCACGCCGTAGGCCGCGCCGAACTTCGCCACCCACACGAACATGTAGATGCAAAGCTCCTGCGCCCAGGACAGGTTGATCGGGAACAGGATCGGGTAGAGCCAGGACACACCCAGCAGGTAGCGATGAGCGACGGCGACGGCGATGATCAGGGTCGCGAGCGCCATCAGCGTCGCGATCAGGATCTCCTCAAGCCGGTCGAGGATCTTCATAAACATGGATGCCCCCGTGGCGTTGGACGACCGCCGTTTCCGGCGGAGCGGCCCGCAACGCGGCCGGAGCGGCCGCGCTTCCCCCGATGCACGACCCGGAAGGGCGAACGCCATTTCCGGATCGGACCGTCGTCAAGTCTTTCACCGTTTCAGGACAGCGGCGAAAGACGTTTTATTGTTGGTCTGCCGCGCCTTCGTTACGCAAGCCGGTCTCCGCTCCCGCTCGAAAACGCACCAGACAAATCACGACAGCGTATTTTCAATTTTGATGGAACCGTCTGCCGGGCTTGACCCGCCTGCGGGGCCGAAGCCCCTTCAGCGCGGCGAAGGCCCGGCGATCCATCATTTTTCAAGACGATGGATGCGCGGATCAAGTCCGCGCATGACGGCGGATAATTCCATCAAAAGCGAAAAGCCTCCAGAGACAAATAACGAGTCTGATTCAGAGGCCCGAATCAGACTCGTCTTTTCGTGAACGCGGCGACGGATCGCGCCTCAATCGATCGGCGGCCGCCCTTCCTCCCGCAGGAATTCGTTGATGAGGTCCTTGCCGACCCGCGACGAAACTTCCTTGTAGACCGGCAGCATGGCCTTGCGCATGGCGTCGTCCTGCTCCTTGGTCAGCTTGATCAATTCGGTCTTGCCGGAGGCGCGCATGGCTTCCAGCGCGTCGTCGTTCTCCTTGGCCGATTGTCCGTTGCCGTATTCGGTGGCTTCCTTCATCGCCTTTTCAAGCTGGCCGCGAATATCGGCCGGCAGGCCATCCCAGAACTTCTTGTTGGCGATCACCGCATAGCCGATGTAGCCGTGATTGGTCAGGGTGGTATGCTTCTGCACCTCGTGCATCTTCTGGGTGTACATGTTGGAGGGCGTGTTCTCCTGGCCGTCGACCACGCCGGTCTGGAGCGCCTGGTAGACTTCCGAGAACGCCATCACCTGCGGAATGGCGCCGAGCGCGCGGAACTGGGCTTCGAGCACCTTGGACGACTGGATGCGGAATTTCAGCCCCTTGTAGTCCGCCGGCGCGACCAGCCGCTTGTTGGCGCTCATCTGCTTGAAGCCGTTGTCCCAATAGGCGAGGCCGGTGATGCCCTTCTTGTCGAGCAGGCCGAAAAGCCGCTTCCCGAGCGGGCCGTCGGTCACTTTCCGCAGCGAGGCGAGATCGGGGAGGATATAGGGAAGGTCGAAAACCTCGAACTCCTTGACCCCGATCGGGCCGAATTTGGAGAGCGAGGGCGCCAGCATCTGCACCGCGCCGAGTTGCAGCGCCTCAAGTTCTTCCTTGTCCTTGTAGAGCTGCGAGTTGGGATAGACCTCGACCTTCACCTTGTTGTCGGTGTATTTCGCCGCAAGCTCCGCGAACTTCTGCGACGCCAGCCCCTTCGGGGTGTTCGGCGCGACGACGTGGCTGAATTTGATGATGATCGGCTGCTGCGCGGCCGCCGGCACGATGAAGCCGAGTGCCGCGATCGCAGCTCCCAGAAACATGATCTTGCGCATTCGTCCTCCCGTATTCGATTTTTGCACCGGATCGGTCGCTCGACCAACCCGATGCCATCATTCATCTAAGTTGATACCATCCTTGAAAAGGATGGAGGCCGTCAATACCGGTTTGTCCGCCTCGCGGCTATGCTTCCTTTGGTGGGAGCAGGACAAGCCATGCTGCAACGCAAAAACGCGGCGCCGGTGAGACGCCGCGTCTTTTTTATCGCCGATCAAAAGCGCGCGACCTTGCGCCAGATCAACTCGCCGCCGCCGCCGGCACGTCGCGCTGGCGTTTCATGACGATCTTGTTGAGCGCGCCGAGATAGGCCTTGGCCGAAGCCACCAGCGTATCCGGGTCGGCGGCGCGCGCCGTCATCGAGCGTCCCTCATGGGCGAGCCGCACCGACACCTCGGCCTGCGCGTCGGTGCCCTCGGTGACGGCATGGACCTGGTAAAGCTCCAGCCGCGCCTCATGCGGCACCAGCGCCTTGATGCAGTTGAACACCGCGTCCACCGGGCCGTTGCCCTCGGCTTCCTCGATCTTCGTCTGGCCGTCGATGTCGAGCTTCATGGTGGCGCGCTGCGGCCCGTGGGTGCCGGCGATCACCGTCAGCGAGGTCAGCTTGATGCGGTCGTGCGAGGCCGCCAGTTCCTGATCGACCAGCGCCTCGATATCCTCGTCGTAGATATCCTTCTTGCGGTCGGCCAGCGCCTTCATGCGCGCGAAGGCGTCCTCCAGCTGGTTGTCGCCGAGCTTGTAGCCCAGTTCCTCCAGCTTGTGGATGAAGGCGTGGCGGCCGGAATGCTTGCCGAGCACCAGCGAGGACTGCTTCAGGCCGACCATTTCCGGCCGCATGATCTCGTAGGTGGAGGCGTCCTTCAACACGCCGTCCTGATGGATGCCGCTCTCGTGCGCGAAGGCGTTGCGGCCGACGATCGCCTTGTTGTACTGCACCGGGAACGAGGTCGCCGCCGACACCACCTTGGAGGCGCGGGTCAGCATCGTGGTGTCGATCTTGTTCCAGTACGGAAATTTGTCGTTGCGCACGTTGATCGCCATCACGATCTCCTCAAGCGCGGCGTTGCCCGCCCGCTCGCCGATGCCGTTGATGGTGCATTCGACCTGACGCGCGCCGCCGGCGATGCCCGCCAGCGAATTGGCGACCGCCATGCCGAGGTCGTTGTGACAGTGGACCGAGAACACCGCCTTGTCGGAGTTGGGCACCCGCTCGATCAGCGTGCGCATGAAACGGGTGTACTCGTCCGGCACGGTGTAGCCGACGGTGTCGGGAATGTTCACCGTGGTCGCGCCGGCCTTAATCACCGCCTCGACGATGCGGCAGAGGAAGTCCATTTCACTGCGGGTGCCGTCCTCGGCTGACCATTCCACGTCGTCGATCTGGTTGCGGGCGCGCTGGACCATCGCCACCGAGGTTTCGATCACCTGCTCCGGGGTCTTGTTCAGCTTCACCCGCATATGCAGCGGCGAGGTGGCGATCACGGTGTGGACGCGGCCGCGCCTGGCGAACTTCACCGCCTCGGCGCAACGGTCGATGTCGGCCGGATGGGCGCGGGACAGGCCGGCGATCACCGCGTTCCTGGAGCGGCGGGCGATCTCGCTGACCGCCTCGAAGTCGCCCGGCGAGGTGATCGGGAAGCCGGCCTCGATGACGTCGACGCCCATATCGTCGAGCAGCTCGGCGACTTCGAGCTTTTCCTCGAAGGTCATGGTCGCGCCGGGGCATTGCTCGCCGTCGCGCAAGGTGGTGTCGAAAATGATAACGCGGTCCTTCTCGGACTTGCTGGCGGTCGTCATCGGAAGATTCCTTTGGTCAGGTGCGCCGCATCAGGGGGCGCTCGGGTGGCGGACGGTCTCGCGAAACCCCTGAGTGCCCAGGCGCAACGGCCCAGACGGCCCTCAGGGGCCGATAAGAAGCAGTCCGCCGATAAGCAGGGACGATGCCAAAGCGAAATGCAAGGCAGCCGGAATCGCGGTGGGCCGGCCGGTGGCGGCGCTCCCGTGATTTCCCGTCATGTGGCTGCTCGTCGGCATTGCTGGTCCCGTGAGGCTCCCTTGGGGCGGCCGTCCCGGCGCAGATTCGATAATTGCCGGGATGCCTACCGTTCGGGACTTTAAACGACAAAGCCGGGGTCCCGCAATGCAAAAATGCCCGCTCGTGCCCGCGCCGCCCCCTGTCAACGTTTCTTCCTGGCCGCTGCGGCCTTTCCGCCGCCGCTTTTGCCTTCCTTTTCCAGCGCCGCCCTCGCCTGCCCGAACTTCTCCAGCGTCGCCTTGTTGACTTTCGGAAACCGCAGGTCGAGCTTTTCCAGCGCGTCGACGATGACCGAGCCGATCACCACGCGCGCGAACCATTTGTGGTCGGCCGGCACCACGTACCACGGGGCAGAGGCGCTGGCGGTGTGCCGGATCATGTCCTGATAGGCCGCCTGATAGCGGTCCCAGTGACCGCGCTCGGCGACGTCGCCCAGCGAGAACTTCCAGTTCTTCTCCGGCTCGTCGAGCCGGGCGAGGAAGCGCCGGCGCTGCTCCTCCTTGGAGACGTTGAGGAAGAATTTGAGGACCACGGTGCCGTTGCGGGAGAGATAGCGCTCGAAGGCGGTAATGTCCTCGAAGCGTTCGCGCCAGACGTTTTTGGTCACCAGCTTCTGCGGAATCCTCTCCTGGGCCAGCACCTCCGGATGCACCCGCACGATCAGGCATTCCTCATAATAGGAGCGATTGAAGATGCCGATGCGGCCGCGCTCCGGCAGGCAGATCGCCGAGCGCCACATGAAATCATGATCCAGTTCCTTAGCCGTGGGCGTCTTGAAGGAATAGACCTCGCAGCCCTGCGGATTGACGCCGTCGAACACGCTTTCGATGGCGCTGTCCTTGCCGGCCGCATCCATGCCCTGGAAGATCAGCAGCAGCGACCAGCGGTCCTGCGCGTAGAGTTTCTCCTGTAGATCGCTGAGGCGCTTGCGGTTGGCCTCGATGATGGCCTTGCCCTCGTCCTTTTCGAGGTCGCCGTCGGCATCGCGGCGGAACAGTTTCAGATGAAACTCCTTCGAGCCGTCGACCCTGAAAGGGCGGACATAGGGCTTTAACGACGTCGCCGCCTGCTCGGTCTTGTCGGCCATGATGATCGTGTCTCCTTGATCGGCGGCGAGGCTATCACGCGATGCCCGCCTCGGGCAGCCGCGCGGTCAGGAACGCGGCCATGTAGGGCGGCACCGCCGGGGTGATGTCGCGCCGGCTGCGCATCAGGTGAATGGCCGCGAGTTCCGGCGTCGCCTGCCTGGCGAGGTTGGCCTCGATCCGGCGCCGCAGCGCCTCGCCGTCGAGATCGCTGGCAAGGTCGCGCATCAGCGCGATCAGCGGCCCGGCGACGACGCAGTCCCATGCCTCGGCGGCGCGGTAATCGGCTTGCGTCAATCCGGTTTCCTCCGCGACCTCGCGCGCCACGCTGCCGGCGATATCGACCTTGCCGTCCCGGATGTCGTCAAGGTCGGGCGTCCCGGCCGCGAAATAGATCTGGCCGGCATTGGCGGTATGGGCCGCCATCTCACCCAACGCATAGGCGCCGTCGCGCCCGCGCAGCGCGCCCATGCCGAAGCCGTTGAACACCGTGGCGTCGGGATATCCCCAGTCGCGCCAGGCGATGAAACTGGCGAAATCGGTCTCAAAATACTCCGCGTGAAAAGTGTCGCCGTCGAACACCGGATCGCGGCCGAGCAGCACGCGCCCGTTCCACAGTTGCGGCGTGCGGCGCCGCAACCCGGCGAAATGGCTGTCGATCGCGGCGCGCCGCGCCTGCGCGAACGGCCACCGCCACGGCGTCACGCGCAGGTCGAGCCGCCTCACCCGATGGATCGGAAACCCCGCCACGCGCTACTTCGCGGCCGCCTTGCCGACGCGCTCGACAAAGCTGTTGGTGTAGGTCTTGCTGACGTCGATATTGGCCTGGGCGATCGCCGGCGAGCCCTCGCTGAACACCGCCAGCACGGCGTTCGCGCCCTTGGGGTCCATGGCGCCGGTTTCCGAATACATCGGAATGGTGTTCTTGAGCGCCGCCAGATAAAGCTCCTTGTTCTTGCCGACCAGCGCGGGCGGCATTTTCGCCATCACGTCCTCCGGCGAATGCGTATGGATCCATTTCAGCGTGTTGACGATGGCGTCGGTCAGCGCCTGCGCCTCCTTCTCGTGCGACTTGACCCACGCCGCCGTGCTGTAGAGCGCGCCGCCCGGATACTCGCCGCCGAACACCGCCAGCGTGTCCTTCTGGGTGCGGGTGTCGCTGAGGATGCGCAGATCCTTATAGTGCCCCTGAAGCACCGTCACCGACGGATCCAGCATCACCGCCGCGTCGATTTGGCCTTGCTCCATCGCCGCCACCGCCGTCGCCCCTAAGCCGACGCCGATCACCGCCGCGCTGGTGGGGTCAAGGCCGTTCTTCTTCAACAGATACTTGAGGAAGAAATCGGTCGAGGAGCCCGGCGCGCTGACGCCGACCTTCTTGCCGGCGAGATCCTTGATCGACCTGATCTCGTCGGTGTGCTTCGGCGACACCACCAGTACCAGGCCCGGATAGCGGTCATAGACGACGAAGGCTTGCATCGCCTGCTTCTTGGCGGCGAGATTGACGCAGTGATCGAAATAGCCGGACACCACGTCGGCGCTGCCGCCGAGCACCGCCTTGAGCGCGTCGGAGCCGCCCTTGAGATCGACCAGTTCGACGCTGACGCCCGCCTTGTCGTATTCGCCGAGTTGCTTGGCCAGCACCGTCGGCAAATAACACAGGCACGCGCCACCGCCGATGGCGATGGTGACCTTGCTCTGCGCCGCGGCGAGAGCGGGCATCATGAGCAGCGCCAGCAACGACGCCGCGAGCCTTCCGAATATCGTCCTCATGGCCGCCTCCATGTGCCCAGCTTCGGCGGCACCATAGTGGAGCGCGTGTCACTTGAGAAGCAAGGGACTATGCGCGGATCGCGCGGCGAAGTAGCATCGGCGGCAACCAAGATCCAAAACCGGAGAGGAACGCCATGAACCGCATCGCCGCTTCGCTATCGATCGCCGCCGCCTTTGCCGCCGGATGCGGCGCCACTTATTTGATGCGGCCGGCTCTCGCGGCCGAAAGCATCACCGCGCAGGTGATCCATGTTCCCGAATTGAACGGCGACGCGCTGGGCCCCGCCGCCGCCAGCGGCTTCCGGTCCAAGACCTTCGTGAGCGCCGACGGGGCGACGATTTCCGTACAGGACGGCAACGTGCCCCGGCACATGCATCCCAACACCAACGAAATCCAGTTCATCCTGGAAGGCACCGGAACGGTCTGGCTCGGCGACAAGGAAGTGCGGGTGAAGCCGGGCGATCTGATCGTGATCCCGAAGGGCACCCAGCACGGCGGCACCAAGCCGGACGGCCGCACCTTCAAGGCCATCGCCATCAAGACTCCGCCGCAGCCCCCGAACGACACCAAGCTGCTGCCCGAGGGCGGCGGCAAGTAGTCGTTCACGACGATACGTCTTTTGCCGTTGGTGCGGGACGGTGAAAGGCGCGTCGCCACCGTGTCCCGGGCGCGATGCAGCGTGAAACGCTGCGTCGCAGAACCGGGACCGTATCAAACACCGCCGCTGGAACGGCCCCGGTTCTGCGCGGCGTCACTTCGTGCCGCAGCGCGCCCGGGGCACGAAGCCGCTTTAACGATCCGCTCTAACCGCCCCGATGCGCCGCCTCCGGCCGCCACACCAGCAGGCGGCGCTCCGCCGCCGTCACCACGAGGTCGATCAGGATCACGAAGGCCGACAGCACGAACATGCCCGCGAACACGCCGGCGACGTCGAACACGCCCTCGGCCTGCTGGATCAGGTAGCCGAGGCCGGCGGCGGAGCCGAGATATTCGCCGACCACCGCGCCCACCACGGCGAAGCCGACCGAGGTATGCAGCGACGAGAACATCCACGACAGCGCCGAGGGCCAATAGACGTGCCGCATCAACTGCCGCTCGCTCATGCCCAGCATGCGGCCGTTGGCGAGCACCGCGCCTGAGACTTCCTTGACGCCCTGATAGACGTTGAAGAACACGATGAAGAACACCAGCGTGACGCCGAGCGCGACCTTCGACCAGATGCCGAGCCCGAGCCACAGCGTGAAGATCGGCGCCAGCACGACGCGCGGCAGCGCGTTGGCCATCTTGACATAGGGGTCGAACACGGCGGCGACCACGGGCTTCCGCGCGAACCAGAAGCCGAACAGCACGCCGCCGAGCGAGCCGATCACGAAGGCGAGGATCGATTCCCACAGCGTGATCGCCAGGTGCTTCCAGATCACGCCGGTCGCGAACCATTCGACGATCTGGCGGCCGACATCGACGGGATTGGAAAAGAAGAACGGCGGCAGCAGCATCACGCCGAACACCGGCACCGTGCTGAAGACGTGCCACAGCACCAGCAGCACCACCGCCACCAGCACCTGATACGACAGCAGCGTCAGCCGCGACATCGCGCTATGTCCCCGCCGCCCTCACGCGGTCGCGCCCTTCGCCTTGTCCCGTGCCTTGGGGCGGCGCAGGTGCTCGTCGAGGCGCGGCATGATCTCGACGAAATTGCAGGGCTTTGAGCGGTAATCGAGCTGATGGGCGAGAATGCCGTCCCAGCCGTCCTTGCAGGCCCCCGGCGAGCCCGGCAGGCAGAAGATATAGGTCGCGCCGGCGACGCCGGCGGTGGCGCGGCTCTGGATGGTGGAAACGCCGATCTTGGCATGGCTCAGCATGTGAAACGCGATGGAGAAGCCGTCCATGCGCTTCTCGAACAACGGCTCGATCGCCTCCGGCGTCACGTCACGGCCGGTGAAGCCGGTGCCGCCGGTGGTGATGATGGCGTCGACGCCGGGATCGGCGATCCATCGGCGCACGATGGCGCGGATCGCCTCAACGTCATCGGTAACGATGTCGCGCGCCGCCAGACGATGCCCCGCGTCGGTGATCCGGTCCGCCAACGTCGCGCCGGACTTGTCGTCGGCCAGCGCGCGGGTGTCGGACACCGTCAACACCGCGATGTTGAGCGGGATGAAGGGCTTTGATTCATCGATCGACATGGCGAGTTCATTCCTCGTGTCCCGGACGCGGTGCAGCGTTCTTCACGCTGCTCCGCAGAGCCGGGACCGTTGCGCCGGGACCGTTGCGGATTCCGTCATCGTGACGGCCCCGGCTCTGCGAAGCAATACTTCGTATTGCATCGCGTCCGGGGCACGCGACGCAACCTCACAAACTATCCGCCGCGAACGTGTTGCAGGCCTGCACCGTGCCCTGCTGATAGCCGATCATGAACCAGCGCTTGCGCTGCGCGGCCGAGCCGTGGGTGAAGGAATCCGGCACCACGCGCCCGGTGGCCTGCCGTTGCAGGGTGTCGTCGCCGATCGCCGCCGCCGTGGTCAGCGCGGCGTCGATATCGCCCGGCTCTAGGAAGTTCGGCCGCCGCCGCGCCTCGCGGTTGACCCAGACGCCGGCGAGGCAATCGGCCTGCAACTCGACCTTGACCTGCAACGCGTTGGCCTCGGCCTTGCTGCCGGCCTGCTGCTGCAAGCGCGTCACGCGCGGCAGGATGCCGAGCAGGTTCTGGATGTGATGGCCGGCTTCATGCGCGATGATGTAGGCGGCGGTGAATTTGCAAGCGCTGCCCTTACAGCCATGGAAGCGCGTTTCCACCTCTTTGAAGAACGAGGTGTCGAGATAAATCTGCTTGTCCGGCGGGCAATAGAACGGCCCCATCGCCGATTGCGCCATGCCGCAGCGGCCGCCATTGGTCATGCCCTTGAACAGCACGACGCGCGGGCCGGTGTATTTCTGGCCGCCGGCCGAAAAGATCTCGTCCCAGCGGTCGTCGATCTCGCCGAGCACGCCGGCGATCATGCTGCCGATCTCGTCCGACGGCGCGCCGCTCTTGGCGGGGCCGGCGCGACGGTCGGCCTGCTGGGTCGGCGCCTGCTCGCCGCCGGTGAGAATTTCCGCGCCGCCGATCAGCACGCGCGGATCGATGCCGAGCGCATAGCCGAGGATGCCGAGCACGAGGATGGTGCCGATGCCGAGACGGCCGCCGCCGATCGGCAGGCCGAAGCCGCCGCGACCACCGCCGCCGCCACCCTCGTCGCGGCGATCGTCGATATTGTCGCTGCGGCGGAAGTCATCGTAACGCATGGTCCAGATCCTCACAGTTCGGATGGCCCAAGCCATCGCTCGAAGACTTTCGCTCGAAGGTCGCACGCACGAAGGTCGCCCCGACCCGCAATCAATAACGCGCCCGGCAATAATTGCCTAGTGAGAAGACTTTCACGATTAAGCCGATTTTTACTTTGCCCCGGCAGTGTAGCGCCAGTCGGTTGTTTAGTCCCGCGTCGCCGACAGCGTCGCCTGAGTCAGAGTCATTGAGTCATGGTTGTGTCGCGTCGCGGGGCGTCTGCAAGGGCGCCCCGCACTAAATTCGAGTCCGTTCCGCGTCCCGAGGTTTCGATCCCGAGCGCGCAGATCGTCGTCGGCGATTGCGTCGCCGAGATGTCGAAGCTGCCGGCCGGCTCCGTCGATCTGGTGTTCGCCGACCCGCCGTATAATTTGCAGCTCAAGGGCGAACTGAAGCGCCCCGACGAATCCCATGTCGACGCCGTCAACAACGACTGGGACAAGTTTTCCTCCTTCGCCGCCTATGACGATTTCACCCGCGCCTGGCTGCTCGCCTGCCGCCGCGTCATGAAACCGACGGCGACGCTGTGGGTGATCGGTTCCTATCACAACATTTTCCGCGTCGGCGCCATCATGCAGGACCTCGGCTTCTGGGTCCTCAACGACATCGTCTGGCGCAAGTCCAATCCGATGCCGAATTTCCGCGGCCGCCGCTTCACCAACGCCCACGAAACCATGATCTGGGCGGCGCGCGACGACAAGGCCCGCAACTACACGTTCAACTACGAGGCGCTGAAGGCCGCCAACGAGGATGTGCAGGCCCGCTCCGACTGGCTGATTCCGCTGTGCACCGGCGAGGAGCGGCTGAAGGGCGCGGACGGCAAGAAGGTGCATCCGACGCAGAAGCCGGAGGGGCTTTTGGCGCGGGTGCTGCTGTCGTCGTCGAAGCCGGGCGATCTGGTGATCGATCCGTTCAACGGCACCGGGACCACCGGCGCGGTCGCCAAGCGGCTCGGCCGGCGCTACATCGGATTCGAGCGCGACAAGACCTACGCGGCGGCGGCCGAGGCGCGGATCGCATCGATCCTGCCGCTGCCCGGCGCGACGCTGGCGCCGTTCGTCACCGCGCGGGAAGCGCCGCGGGTGCCGTTTTTGGAACTGATCGAACGCGGCATGATTACGCCGGGCGCGATGCTGTTCGACGCCAAGAAGCAGCATAACGCGCTGGTGCGCGCCGATGGCGCCATCATGCTCGGCGACAAGGTCGGCTCGATCCACCGCATCGGCGCGGCGGCGCAGGGCGCCGGCGCTTGCAACGGCTGGACCTATTGGCATGTCGAAACCAAGAAGGGCCTCCGCCTGATCGACGAACTGCGCGCCGAGATCCGCCGCGACATGGCGGCGGGCTGAAGACCGGTTCAGCCTTCGCTTCCATCGTGTCCCGGCTCTGCGGAGCGTCACTACGTGCCGCACCGCGTCCGGGGCACGAAGCCGCTTTATGCAACCCGCTAGCTCTGGCGCGGTCCGCGCATCAGCTTCATGGCGTCGACGATGCGGCGCCAGTTGGCGGCCTCCTCGGCGCTGCCGTCCTGCTCCAGCTCGGCCGCCTTGCGCGCCGCCTCGGCGATCGCGCCCGCGCCCCGCTGCGCCAACAGCTTCCGCGCGTAATCCTGAACCTCCATCGCCCGCATGGCTCACCTCCTTGTCGCAAGGTCCGATCGCGCGGACCTCGTCGGCGTCCCCGGACCATCAACCGCGCGTGCGTAAAATGGTTCCGGCGCGGTCCGGAAGCAGGCTCGCCCGTCTTTCCGATTGCCCGCGCCGGTGTCTTCATGTCATGACGCGGCTGTAATTCGGGAGGGGCAAAATGACGGTTCTCATCGCCGGCGGCGGCATCGGCGGGCTGACGCTGGCGCTCAGCCTGCACCAGATCGGCGTTCCGTGCCGCGTGTTCGAGAGCGTCAGCGCGTTGAAGCCGCTCGGGGTCGGCATCAACGTCCTGCCGCACGCGGTGCGCGAGTTGATCGAACTCGGCCTGCTCGACAAGCTCGATTCCATCGGTGTCCGAACCAAGGAACTGGCGTTCTTCTCCAAATACGGCAAGCCGATCTGGAGCGAGCCGCGCGGGCTTGAGGCCGGCTACAAGTGGCCGCAGTTCTCGGTGCATCGCGGGGAGTTGCAGCAGCTCCTGCTCGACGCCACGATCGAGCGCCTCGGCGCCGGCAATGTCCTGACCAGCCATCATCTGGTCGACTGGACGGAGACGGCCGACGGGATCCGCGCCAACTTCGTCGACCGGGCCACCGGCGCGAGCGCGGGCAGCTATGACGGCACCTTGCTGATCGCCGCCGACGGCATCCATTCCGCGGTCCGCGAAAAGCTCTATCCGGAAGAAGGTCCGCCGCTGTGGAACGGCCGCATCCTGTGGCGCGGCGTCACCGAGGCCGACGCCTTCCTCTCCGGCCGCACCATGATTATGGCCGGCCACGAGATCCTGAAATTCGTCTGCTATCCGATTTCGCGCGAGCCGGACGCGCGCGGCAAGCACCGCATCAACTGGGTCGCCGAACGGCACATGCCGCCGACCTATCAATGGCGGCGCGAGGACTATAACCGCACCGCCAGGCTCGACGAATTCCTGCCGTGGTTCGAAAGCTGGAGTTTCGACTGGCTCGACGTTCCCGCCTTGATCCGCGATTGCCCGCACGCCTACGAATACCCGCTGGTGGACCGCGATCCGATCGACCGCTGGACCTTCGGCCGCGTCACGCTGATCGGCGACGCCGCGCATCCGATGTACCCGATCGGCTCCAACGGCGCGTCGCAAGCGATCCTCGACGCGCGGGTGCTGACCCGCGAGATTCTGGCGCAAGGCGCGATCCCGGCGGCGCTTGCCGCCTACGAGGCCGAGCGGCGGCCCGCGACCACCGCGCTGGTCGAACTGAACCGCCGCAACGGGCCGGAGCAGGTGATGCAACTGGTCGAGGAACGCGCGCCCGACGGCTTCGATGTCGTCACCGACGTGCTGTCGCGGCAGGAGCTTGAGGACATCGCCGCCAACTATAAGCGCGTCGCCGGCTTTCAGGTCGAGGCGCTCAACGCCAAGCCGCCGATCGTCGGCGTGGCGGCGCGATCCGGTGCGGCTTGATCGCTACTCCGCCAGCCCGTGCGCGATCGCCTTGCGCATGACGTTGGGCAACGCCTCGTCGTCCAGCGTCGCATGCCTCACCCAGCGCATACCCTTGGGGGCGCGCGTGCGCGGCGGCGCTTGCGCCACAAAGACCGCAAGCTCCAGCGGGAAATGCGTGAAGACGTGGGTAACGACGCCCGCCTTGCGATGCCATCGCGTCACGCCTTTGATGGCGGGCGCTTGCGCGAGCGCGGCGGCGTCCTCCTGCGACGCGAGCCATTCGGAATTCGGCACTTCGGTCATGCCGCCGAGCAATCCCTTCGCCGGCCGGGTGCGCACCAGCAGTTGATCGCCGCGCGTCACCACGAAGGCCGCGCCGCGCCGCAGCGCGCCGATTTTCTTCGGCGTCTTGCGCGGAAATGTTTCCTGATCGCCGCGCGCGCGCGCCGCGCAGCCCTCGTCCAGCGGACACAGCGCGCAGACCGGTTTCCTCGGCGTGCAGATGGTCGCTCCCAAATCCATCAGCGCCTGCGCGCTGTCGCCGGCGCGCGCCGGTCCCAGCAGCGTCGCCGCCAGTTCGCGGATGCGCGGCTTGGCTTGCGGCAAGGCCTCTTCCACCGCGTAAAGCCGCGACACCACGCGCTCGATATTGCCGTCCACCGGCATGGCGCGACGGCCGAAAGCGATGGCGGCGATCGCCGCCGCAGTGTAGGGACCGACGCCGGGCAGCGTCAGCAAGCCCGCCTCGGTATCGGGAAAGGCGCCGCCGTGGTCGCGGGCAACCGCCACCGCGCAGGCATGCAGGTTGCGCGCCCGCGAGTAATAGCCGAGCCCCGCCCACATCCGCAGCACGTCGTCGAGCGAGGCGCGCGCCATCGCCGCCACGTCCGGCCAGCGCGCCAGAAATTTTTCGAAATACGGACCGACCGCCCTCACCGTGGTTTGCTGCAACATGATTTCCGACAGCCAGACCCGATAAGGATCTGCGGTCTCCCCCGGCGCCGCGCGCCACGGCAGGCGGCGGCGGTGGCGGTCGTACCATGCAAGCAGCAGCGCGGGGCGGTCCAGCGCGTCCGCTTTCTTTCGCCGTATGGCCAAGCCTGCTAGGGTCATGCGTGTATCTACGCAAAGCTGATTGCGATGTCCAAGCCCGGCCCGATTTCCGCCAAACCGCTGTCCACGCTGCTGGGCGGGGTGTTTTCCGAGGCGTTCGCCAAGCAGGGCTTCGCCTCGCGCGAACTGGTGACGCGCTGGGCCGAGATCGCCGGTCCCGACATCGCCGCCCATGCCGAACCGCTGAAAATGCAATGGCCGCGCCCGGTCGAGGGCCAGCCGCAAACGCCCGCCACCCTGGTGCTGCGGGTCGAGGGACCGATGGCGCTGGAGATCCAGCATATGTCCGGCGTCATCCTGCAACGGGTCAACCGCTTCCTCGGCTGGAACGCGGTCGGCAGGCTGGCGTTGCGCCAGGCGCCGCTGTCGCGCCCCGCGACGCGGCAGCCGTCCAAGCCACCGGATACCGCCGCCGTGGCGCGCGTCGCCGCGACGCTGGAGGCCGTGGAAGACGACGGCCTGCGGGAGGCGCTGGCGCGGCTCGGCGCGTCCATCAAGCGAAATTGACGGCGCGGCCCGCGCGCCTCCCCCTGGCACGCCATTGCCACGATCACGGTTTCAAGCTAGCCAGACGGCAACCAAGGGCGTCCTCGGACGCCGACCAAGGAGCCTGCCCCCGATGATTACGCGCCGCGCTTTCACCGCCACCCTGTCGCTGGCCGGCCTCGCCGCCGCAGCCGGCCTGTCGCCCTGGCGCTTCATCAACGCGGCCATGGCGCAGAGCCAGCTCGCCGCCGACGTCGCCAAGCCGCCGTCGCTGCCAGACATGGCGCTGGGACCGAAGGACGCCGCCGTCACCATCGTCGAATACGCCTCGATGACCTGCCCGCACTGCGCCGCCTTCACCGAGCAGGTGTTTCCGAAGCTGAAGCAGGCCTATATCGACACCGGCAAGATCCGCTTCGTGTTCCGCGAGTTCCCGCTCGACATCAAGGCCGCCGCCGGCTCGATGCTGGCGCGCTGCATCGCCGGCGACGATCCGCAAAAATACTTCGCCGCCATCCACACCCTGTTCAAGCAGCAGGAAAGCTGGGTGATGGGCAAGACCAGCGAGCAATTGGCGCTGATCGGCAAGCAGGCCGGCCTGAGCGAGGCCGAGGTCGACAAATGCCTGAAGGATCAGGCGCTGCTCGACAAGATCGCCGCCGACCAGAAATTCGCCAACGAGAAGCTCGGCGTCAATTCGACGCCGACGTTCTTCATCAACGGCGAGATGATTAAGGGCGAAACCTCGTTCGAGGAATTCGAGAAGCGAATCAAGGCGTTGCTGAAGACCTGAGACTTCGGCAGGAGTGCCTTGATCCCGTGTCCCGGACGCGGTGCAGCGCGCGGCGCCGCCGCGTGGTGCGCCGCAGAGCCGGGACCATCCCGAAGGCTGCCTCTGTAACGGTCCCGACTCTGCGAAGCGGCATGCAGAATGCCGCATCGCGTCCGGGACATTGGCTTTATCGCCGGGACCGCGATGTTCCGGATTAAGTCTCGCAAAAGCCATTGGAAAAGCCCGCTCGCGCGGTTGCCCTGCCGGCCATGGCTCGCCATTGTCCCGGTTCGCGAGATGCGCGACTCAAGGGCCCGCCGCCCTACTATATATGGTACGGTGACGGCGGGCTGATTCGCGTCTTGCCAATAGGGCATGTCATTCATGAAACTTACGCGCCTTCGCCTGCACGGATTTAAATCCTTCGTCGAGCCGACCGACTTCCTGATCGAGCCGGGCTTGACCGGCGTGGTCGGGCCGAACGGCTGCGGCAAGTCCAATCTGGTCGAGGCGCTGCGCTGGGCGATGGGCGAAACGTCCTACAAGTCGCTGCGCGCCACCGACATGGAGGCGGTGATCTTCGCCGGCACCAACGGCCGCCCGGCGCGCAACCACGCCGAAGTGGTGATGACCATCGACAACGCCGACCGCACCGCGCCGGCGGCGTTCAACGAGCATGACCTTCTCGAAATCTCCCGCCGCATCGAGCGCGATGCCGGCTCGGTCTACCGCATCAACGGCGGCGACGTGCGCGCCCGCGACGTGCAGATCCTGTTCGCGGACGCCGCCACCGGCGCGCGGTCGCCGGCGCTGGTGCACCAGGGCAAGATCGGCGAGATCATCCAGGCCAAGCCGGAGCAGCGCCGCCGCGTGCTGGAGGACGCCGCCGGCGTCGCCGGCCTGCACGCCCGCCGCCACGAGGCCGAGTTGCGGCTGAAGGCGGCCGAGACCAACCTCACCCGCGTCGAGGACGTGATCGGGCAGTTATCGAGCCAGGTCGAGGGCCTGAAGAAGCAGGCGCGTCAGGCGATCCGCTACCGCGAGGTCGCCGCCCGCGTGCGCAAGGCCGAGGCGACCCTGTTCCACCTGCGCTGGCTGCAAGCCCATGCCGACGTCAACGACGCCGCGCAGACCCACGATCTCAGCGTCCGCGAAATGGCCGAGCGCACCCAGCAGCAGGCCGAGGCCGCCCGCCTCCAGGCGATCCGCGCCGCCGGGCTGCCCGCGTTGCGCGAGGCCGAGGCCCGCGCCGCCGCCGGGCTGCAACGCCTCAACAACGCCCGCGAGATGCTCGACCGCGAGGAGAGCCGCGCCAAGGAGCGCGCGGTCGAACTCGACCGCCGCCTGACCCAGTTTTCAGCGGATATCGAGCGCGAGCAGCAGCAGAACCTCGATGCCGACGCGGCGCTGATCCGGCTCGACACCGAGGACGCCGAGTTGAAGGAGGAAATCCACACCCGCGTCGAGTTGCGCAGCGGCGTCGATGAGCGCGTCTCGGACGCTGAGGCAACGCTGGCCGCCGCCGAGCGCACCTTCGCCGAACTGACCCGGACGCTGGCCGACCTCACCGCGCGCCGCACCCAGTTCGAGGCCAATGTCCGCACCCACCGCGACCGGCTGGCGCGGCTCGACCACGAGATTGCCGGCGTCAACGCCGAGGTCGAGCGGATCGCCGCCCAGACCAGCGGTTTCGGCGATGTCGACGCGCTCACCGGGGCGGTCGAGGCGGCGCAAGAGATGCTGGGCCAGGCCGAATTCACGGTGCAGACCGCCGAGACCACCCATGTGGTGGCGCGGCAGGCGCTGGAATCGAGCCGCGCGCCGCTCACCGAGGCCGACAAGCGGTTGCAGCGGCTGGAAACCGAGGCGCGCACGCTGTCGAAAATCCTCAACGGCGAGACCAAGAACCTGTGGCCGCCGATCATCGACGGCGTCACCGTCACCAAGGGTTACGAAAAGGCCATCGGCGCGGTGCTGGGCGACGATCTCGACGCGCCGGTCGATCCTTCCGCGCCGATGCGCTGGACCGACACCGGCCAGATCGAGGGCGATCCGGCGCTGCCGGATGGCGTCGAGCCGCTGTCGGCCCATGTGCAGGCGCCGCCGGAACTGGCGCGCCGCCTCAGGCAGATCGGCGTCGTCGCCAGGGAGCGCGGCGCCGAACTGGTGGCGCACCTCAAGACCGGCCAGCGGCTGGTGTCGCTGGAAGGCGACGTCTGGCGCTGGGACGGTTTTATTACCGCCGCCCATGCGCCGACCGGCGCGGCGCGCCGCCTCGCCGAGCGGGCGCGGCTGGTCGATATCGAAAACGAACTGGAGCAGGCTCGCGAGGACGCGGCGACAAAACGCGGCGCGCTTGAGGCCGCCGACGCCGAACTCAAGCATGCCGCCGCCGGAGAAGCCGCCAGCCGCGAGGCCCTGCGCGCCGCCCGTCGCGAGGTCGACGCCGCGCGCGAACGCCTCGCCAACGTCGAGCGCGAGATCAACCGCCACGCCGCGCGCCGATCGGCGCTGACCGAGGCGCAGACCCGTCTCGCGGCGGACCGCGCCGAGGTCGAGGCCGCCCATGCCAGCGCCGAGGACGCCCTGGCGGAGTTGGCGCCGAGCCACGACGCCGAGGCGCAACTCGCCACGGTCCGCGCCGAGATCGAAGGCCACCGCCGCCTCGCCGCGCAGGTCCGCGCCGAGGCGCAGGCTCTTGCGCGCGAGGCCGAATTGGCCGACCGACGCCTTCAGGCGATCGTCGCCGAGCGCGAGCAGTGGCAGTCGCGCCGCCAAGGCGCCGCAGCCCAGATCGCCACCATCGAGGCCCGCATCACCGAGGTTCGCGCCGAGCGCGCCGAGCTGGAAGACGCGCCGGCGCTGTTCGCCGAGAAGCGCGACGCGCTCATCACCGAGGTCGAGCACGCCGAGGCCGACCGCCGCGCCGCCGCCGACGCGCTGGCCGAGGCCGAGGCGGCGATGGCGGACACCGACCGCGTCGCCCGGCTGACGCTGGAAGCATTGTCGGCCTCGCGCGAAACCACCGCCCGCGCCGAGGAGCGGATGGAAGCGACAAGGCGGCGGCTCGAAGATGTCGAGCGCGAAATCCACGACGTGCTGGAAATCGAGCCGAGCGGCCTCGCCGGCATCGCCGAGATCAAGCCCGGCGACGCGCTGCCGCCGCTGGACGACACCGAGGCGGAACTGGAAAAGCTGCGCCGCGACCGTGAGCGGCTGGGCGCGGTCAACCTGCGCGCCGAGGAGGAACTGCGGGAGGTCGAGGCCCAGCATAGCGGGCTCGCCACCGAGCGCGACGACCTGGTCGAAGCCATCAAGAAGCTGCGCACCGGCATCCAGAGCCTCAATCGGGAGGCGCGCGAGCGGCTGCTGACCTCGTTTGAGACCGTCAACGAGCACTTCAAGCGGCTGTTCGGGCAATTGTTCGGTGGCGGCGAAGCCTCGCTGCACCTGATCGAGAGCGACGATCCGCTGGAGGCCGGGCTGGAAATCATCGCCAAGCCGCCGGGCAAGAAGCCGCAATCGCTGTCGCTGTTGTCGGGCGGCGAGCAGGCGCTGACGGCGCTGGCGCTGATCTTCGCGGTGTTCCTCACCAACCCGTCGCCGATCTGCGTGCTCGACGAGGTCGACGCGCCGCTCGACGACCACAACGTCGAACGGTTCTGCAATCTCCTGAACGAGATGACCAGCGTGACCGAGACCCGCTTCATCGTCATCACTCACAACCCCATCACCATGGCGCGCATGAACCGGCTGTTCGGCGTCACCATGGCGGAGCGCGGGGTGTCGCAACTGATGTCGGTCGATCTCGACCACGCGGTGCAGATTCTCGACCAGAACGTGGCGTGATCCGGCGCGATCACCGCCGGTCGTCATTGCCGGGCTTGACCCGGCAATCCATCCTCTTTTTTTTAAGATGGATGCCCGGATCAAGTCCGGGCATGACGATCCTCGTGTTGCAGATGGCATCAATCCCGGAATGATCTCGCCCGACCTTCCGCCCGCCTTGCGCGCGGCCCTCGAACACTGCACGCACGGCCTGCCGCGCGGCGATATCGCGGCCCGCGCGGACGCCATCTCGCGGACCTATCGCGACGGCGGCAACTCCACCACGATCCGCGGCGACGCCGACGCGCTGGCCTACGCGCTGGCGCGGATGCCGGCGACCTACGCCGCCGTCGCCGCCTGCCTCAACGCGTTGACGCGGGCTTGCGTGAATTTCAATCCCGAAAGCCTGCTCGATGTCGGCGCCGGCCCCGGCACCGCGACATGGGCGGCGCTGGCTGCCTGCCCGTCGTTGCGAGCCCTGACGCTGCTCGATGCCAACGCGGCGTTGCGCCGGCTGGCGCTGGCGCTCGCCGGGGAATGGCCTGGCGCGACGCTCGATTACCGCCAGGCCGACGCCCGCGCCGCCGTCGCAACGATGCCGCCGGCCGATCTGGTGATCGCCAGCTACATGATCGGCGAACTGGCGGAGCAGGCCCGCGAGACCTTCGCCGCCGAATTGTGGCGCAAGACCCGCGACACGCTGCTGGTGGTCGAGCCCGGCACGCCCGCGGGCTATGCCCGAATCCTCGCGTTGCGCGCGAAGCTGATCGGGCAAGGCGCGCATGTGGTCGCGCCCTGCCCGCATGACGCGGCTTGTCCCCTGAACGCGCCGGACTGGTGCCACTTCGCCCAGCGCCTCGCCCGCTCGCGCGCGCACCGGCAGGTCAAGGGCGCGGCGCTGCCGTTCGAGGACGAGAAATTCAGTTATGTCGTACTGACCCGTGAGGCGGCCGGGCCACGGCCGGCGCGCATCCTGGCGCCCCCGCTCCTCACCAAGGCCGATATGCGCTTGAAACTGTGCCGGCCCGACGGCGACGCCGGCATCGCCGTCATTCCCCGCCGCGACAAGGCCGCCTATGCCGGCGTCCGCCGGCTGGGATGGGGCGACGCGGTCGTCCTCGACTGAAGCGCAACCACGTCCTTTTATCGCAGCATGATCTTGTCCGAATACCGGTTCCCACTTTTCGGCATCATGCTCTACGACGGCCGCGAGAACACGTAGGCCAGCCCGACCAGGATCAACAGCGCCACCGCCGCCGTCAGCCACGGGCCGGGGTGGCCGCCGAACCAGAACAGCGCGAAGCCGAGCGCCATGCCGCCCAGCGACATCAGCTTGGCCTTCATCGGGATGGCGCCGCGCGCCCGCCACTCGCGCAGCAGCGGCCCGAACCGGGGATGATCCAATAGCCGCCGCTCCAGCCGGGGCGAGGACCGCGCGAAACAGCCGGCGGCCAGAATCAGAAACGGCGTGGTCGGCAGCACCGGCAGGAACGCGCCGATGAAGCCGAGCGCGACGAAGCCGACCCCGAGCGCGAGAAAGACGCCGCGCGTCAGCCGCGACTTCGCGGCCACGGCGCCGGAGGCATCGGCCCGAGCCGGACCAACTGGCTGTTCGCCCGCGATCATCTGCACGCAATCCCGCTCCGTCCTGTTTCCGGATCTTGCTTCACACAGAACGTTCCGGCGGACAATTTGAACATTTCTAACGCGCATCGCGACCAAGATGGGCCGCCGCAACCTCCCCGCCGCCGCGGCCCCTGCCGCTTGCGGGAAATTTCGTTTACGGTGAGCGTTCCCACGTCGTCCCCATCAGGAGTCCCCCATGTCGACCGGCTTGATCGTCCTCGGCGTCATCGTCGTCCTCGCCTTCATGGCCTTTGCCGCCTACAACCGGCTGGTCGCGCTTAGCCAGCGCGTCAATCAGGCGTTCGCCGACATCGACGTGCAGCTCAAGCAGCGTCACGACCTGATCCCGAACCTGGTCGAGACGGTGAAGGGCTACGCCCAGCACGAGCGCGGCACCCTCGACGACGTCGTCAAGGCGCGCAACGCGGCGCTTGCGGCGCAGGGGCCGGCGCAGGTGTCGGCGGCGGAAAACCAGTTGAGCGGCGCGCTCGGCCGGCTGATCGCGCTGTCGGAAGCCTATCCGGATCTCAAGGCCAACGCCAATTTCCAGCAGTTGCAGAGCGAACTGTCGGACATCGAGAACAAGATCGCCGCCAGCCGCCGCTTCTTCAACAACGCGGTTCAGGAATACAACACCGGCATTCAGCAGCTTCCGGCGGCGCTGTTCGCCGGCACGTTCGGCTTCACCAAAAAGGACTTCTTCGACCTCGGCGAAAGCCGCGCCCAGGTCGAGCAGACGCCGTCGGTGAAGTTCTGAGCAAGTCGTCATTGCGAGCATTCGGATCGGCGCTCCGCGCCGTCCGAGCACAGGCTCCGCGAAGCAATCCAGAGCCACAAGGGACGGGCTGGATTGCTTTGTCGCCAACGCTCCTCGCAATGACGGTGTAACAACCCCGGCACACGCCCATGGCAGCCTACGGTCTCTACACCCACATCGCCTCGAACAAGACGCGTTCGCTGCTGCTGCTCGCCGGGCTGTTCGTGCTGGTTTACGTCATGGTGTTCGCCGGCGCGTTGCTGGCGGAGGCGCTGGCGGACGACGGCCGCGCCGTCAACGACTATCTGATGGCGGCGTGGCGCGACATGGTCACGGCGATCCCGGTGGCGACCGTCGGCGCGGCGGCGTGGATCGCGATCGCCTATTTCTTCCACCAGAGGATGATCGACGCCATCACCGGCGGCCGCGACGTGACGCGGCGCGAGCAGCCCCGCCTCTACAATCAGCTTGAAAACCTGTGCATCTCGCGCGGCATTGCGATGCCGAAGCTGAAGATCATCGACAGTCCGGCGCTGAACGCCTTCGCCACCGGCCTCAATCCCCGGCAATACGCCGTCACCGTCACCACCGGACTGTTGAACAATCTCGACGACGCCGAGGTCGAGGCGGTGCTGGGCCACGAACTGACCCATATCCGCAACGGCGACGTGCAACTGATGGTGGTGGCGGTCATCATCGCCGGCGTCGTCGGCTTCTTCGGCGAACTGATCTTCCGCATGTTTTTCCACAGCCGCATTCGCTTCGGCCGCTCGTCATCCTCGAACGGCGACCGCAAGGGCGGCGGCGGGGCGGTTATCGCCATCGTGATCGCGGCGGCGATGATCGCGTTGGCGTGGATGCTGTCGCAGGTGATCCGCTTCGCGCTGTCGCGCTCGCGCGAGTTCCTGGCCGACGCCGGCGCGGTCGAACTGACCAAGAATCCCGACGCGATGATCTCGGCGCTGCGCAAGATCGAGAATCGCGGCGAACTGCCGGGCGCGACCTCGGCGGTGATGGAAATGTGCGTCGACAATCCACGTGAGGGATTCGCCGATCTGTTCGCCACCCACCCCTCCGTCGACGCGCGCGTCGCGGCGCTGGTGAAATTCGCCGGCGGCCACGATCCCGGTCCGCTGGCGCTGCCGACCGAGGCGCCCGCCACGGAAAGCCCCGCCGAGCCGCCGCCGCATGGACCGTGGAGCGATCCGCCGGCGGCCCCGACTGCGAACGGCGGGGCGTCGCCGCCGCCGCTTCCGAACCCTATTCCCGGCCCCTTGCAAGGTCCTTTGCACGGTCCCTGGGGCCGGCGCGAATGATGGTCGCGCCGCCGGCCGCCTTCGTTAACCCACTTTGGCGGGATTAACGATAACGCCGGCCCACAACGATTGAAATCTCCCTCGTTTCTGCCATCTTCACGGCCAAACTCGACGCAAGGTGGGGCGGTGGGGGCCGACTCGCGCCAGAGCATGGGCGCGAGACTTCACGCCCGCTCTCAAATCAGCGCATAAAGGAACGTC
Source organism: Xanthobacteraceae bacterium (assembly GCA_023954195.1). GTDB lineage: Bacteria > Pseudomonadota > Alphaproteobacteria > Rhizobiales > Xanthobacteraceae > 62-47. Next base: position 327,952 of record JAMLIK010000002.1, on the reverse strand, counting down.
ATGGCGAAACCAGCAGTGATTGTCGTGGGCGCGGACAAGGGCGGGGTCGGAAAGACCACCGTCTCGCGCACGGTGCTCGATTATTTCAGCGCCAACAACGTCCCGACACGGGCGTTCGACACCGAATCGCCGCGCGGCACGCTGAAGCGATTCCATCCCGACATCACCGAGATCGTCGACATGACGTCGACCGCCGATCAGATGAAAATCTTCGACACGCTCAACACCGCCGCGCCGTCGGTGACCGTGATCGACGTCCGCGCCGGGCTGTTGTCGCCGGCGTTGGCCTCGCTGCGCGACATCGGTTTCCTCGACGCCGCCAAGTCCGGCCAGATCACCTTCGCGGTGTTCCACATCCTCGGGCCGTCGATCGCCTCCCTCGACGAGATCGCCGAGACCGCCAATTTCATGGACGGCGCGCGCTACTTCCTGGTGAAGAACTTCATCAACAACACCAGCTTCTTCGAGTGGGATCAGACGACCTACAATTCCTACTTCCACCGCATCCGGGACGCCACCGAGCTGACCATCCCCAAGCTCAACGAAATGGCGTTCGAGCAGGTCGAGGTCGCCTCGGTGCCGTTCCTCAAATTCGTCGCCAACAAGGGTCCGAAGGACGAGGCGGCGAACTATTCCTTCGTGCTGCGCGGCTACGTCCGCCACTGGCTCGCCAACGTCTGGAGCGAGTTCGACCGCATCAAGCTGACCGATATCGTCGGCAAGGAGAAGGAAAAGGCGGCCGACAAGCCGGCGGCGAAAGCCAGCGAGAAATAGGCGGCGGCGCTTTTAGAGCAGTTTGTCTTTTGACGGAAACAAAACCGTCATTGCCGGGCTCGACCCGGCAATCCATCTTCTTGAAACGATTCATCTTTCTTGATGGATGCGCGGGTCAAGCCCGCGCATGACAATTCCATCCAAACCAATCGCGCTCTTGGGGCTGGATCGGCGCATGGATTTCGCTGATATAGCGCCATGCGCCGCACGCCCGCCTATATCATCTGCTCGCCGCGGCCGCGGGTCGGCAAGACGCTGATCGCGCGGCTGTTGTGCGAATTCCTGCTGCTGCAACGCGGCGGCGCGACCGGCTTCGACGTCAATCTGAAGGAGCCGTCGCTGCTCGACTTCCTGCCGCGCACGACGGAAACCGCCGAGATCGACGATACCTTCGGCAAGATGGCGCTGATGGATCGCCTGATCCTCAACGACGGCGCCGCCAAGGTGATCGACCTCGGCTTTCACGCCTTCGACGAATTCTTCACGATGACCGGCGAGATCGGCTTCTTCAAGGAAGCGGCGCGGCGCGGCATCGCGCCGATGGTGCTGTTCGTCGCCGATAGCGACCGGGTTTCCGCCCGTAGCTACGCCATGTTGCAAGCCACGGTGCCGACCCGCGCGCTCATCACCGTCGATAACGAATACGTGCTGCGCGGCGAGATGCCGGCGATCTACCGCCGGGGCCGGCAGTTGAAGCTGCCGGCGCTGCCGGCGTTCCTCAACACCTATATCGACCGCACCTCGTTCTCGTTCACCGGCTTCTTGCGCGGGCAGAGCGATCGGTCAAGCGAGCTGCACCAGTGGATCCGCGACGCTTACTTCAGCTTCCGCGAACTTGAACTGAGCCTGCTGCTGCAAGGCGGATGACGGCGGAATGGGCGCTCAATGTCCTTCGAACGCCATCAGCGTGCGCACCGGCACGTCCATGCGGCGCAGCTTGTCGGCGCCGCCGAGGTCCGGCAGATCGATGATGAAGCACGCCGCGCGCACGTCCGCGCCGATTTGGCGCAGCAGCTTCACCGCGCCCTCCGCCGTGCCGCCGGTGGCGATCAGGTCGTCGACCAGGATGACCCGCTCGCCAGGCGCAATGGCGTCGACATGCATCTCCATCTCGTCGGTGCCGTATTCCAGCGCATAGGCCATCCGCACGGTCTGGTGCGGCAGCTTGCCCTTCTTGCGGATCGGCACGAAGCCGGCCGAGAGCTGATGCGCCACCGCGCCGCCGAGGATGAAGCCGCGCGCCTCGATGCCGGCGACCTTGTCGATCTTGTTGCCGGCCCACGGATGCACCAGTTCGTCCACCGCGCGACGAAACGCCCGCGCGTCGCCGAGCAGCGTGGTGATGTCGCGAAACAGGATGCCGGGCTTCGGATAGTCCGGAATGGTGCGGATGGCGGCTTTCAGATCGTCTTCTAGGATCATCACATTGTCTCTCGGAAAAACTTAGAGCGTCGCCGCTTTCCTTGGTCATTGCCGGGCTCCGACCCGGCAATCCATCCCTTTTCGAGAGATGGATACGCGGGTCAAGCCCGCGTATGACGATCTTCAACGCTGCATCGCGCCCTGCCCCAGCCGGAACGCATTCTCGACGATGCGCAAACCCACCTCGTCGCCGAGCGACATCAGCGATTCGGGGTGAAACTGCACGCCGCCGACCGGCAACGTCTTGTGCTCCATCGCCATCGGCACGCCGTCGTCCGTTGAAGCGGTGACTTGCAGTACTTCCGGCACGCTGTCCCGCTCGACATAGAGCGAGTGATAGCGGCCGATGGTGATCTCGTTCGGCAAGCCGTGCATCAGGGCGCCGCCGCGCACCGCGACCCGCGACGGCCGGCCGTGCGCGGGCTGCGCCAGTTGCGCCAGCCGGCCGCCGAAATATTCGCCGATCGCCTGCACCCCGAGGCAGACGCCGAACACCGGCAGTTGCTTCGAAAGCGCGGTCTCGATGGTTTTGGCGATGCCGAAATCCTCCGGCCGTCCCGGCCCCGGCGACAGCACCAGAAGATCGTAGCGGCCCTCGCTGAGCATCGCCTGCGCGTGCTGGTGGCGCGTCACGCTGACCTCGGCGCCGACCTGCCGGAAGTAGTCCGCCAGCATGTGCACGAAGCTGTCGTCGTGATCGATCAGCAGCACGCGCTTGCCGGAGCCGGTGGCGTCCGGCGCCACCGCCGACAATGGCTTCGGCGGATCGCCGCGCAGCGCCTGGAACAGCGCCGCCGCCTTGGTCAGGCACTCGCGGTCCTCCGCCGCCGGGTCGCTGTCGAACAGGCAGGTGGCGCCGGCGCGCACCTCGGCGAGCCCGTCCTTCATGCGGATGGTGCGAATGGTGAGGCCGGTGTTGATCGAGCCGTCGAAGCCGACCACGCCGAACGCGCCGGCGTACCAGCGCCGCGACGAGCGCTCATTGTCCTCGACGAACTGCATCGCCCATTTTTTCGGCGCGCCGGTCACCGTCACCGCCCAGGCATGGGTGAGGAAGGCGTCGAGCGCGTCGAAGCCGGGCCGCAGGATGCCCTCGACATGGTCGACGGTGTGAAACAGTTTCGAATAGGTCTCGATCTGCCGGCGCGCCAGCACCTTGATGGTGCCGGGCATACAAATGCGCGCCTTGTCGTTGCGGTCGACGTCGGTGCACATGTTGAGTTCGAACTCGTCCTTCTGCGAATTGAGCAGTTCGCGAATCCGCTCGGCGTCGCCGATCGGGTCGGCGCCGCGCGCGATGGTGCCGGAGATCGGACAGGTCTCGATGCGGCGGCCGTCCGAGCGCACGAACATTTCCGGCGAGGCGGAGACCAGGAACTCGCCGTCGCCGAGGTTGACCAGCCCGCCATAGGGCGACGGATTGATCCGGCACAGCCGCTGGAACACCTCCGCCGGCGTCCGCTGGCACGGCTCGCCGAACAATTGCCCCGGCACCGCCTCGAACAGGTCGCCGCGCGCGAACGCCGCCCGCGCCGTTTCCACCGTCGCCTGATATTCGCCGGGGGCGTGGTCGGCGAAGCCCTGCCGGTCAATCTTGGCGTAGACGCTTTCGCCGGTGTCGGTGGGCAAGCCCTCGGTGGAGCGGCCGTCAAAGGCGAACTCGAAATCCAGCGTCACGCCGCGGCCGGTGGCGCGGTCGTAGGCCAGGAGCCGATCCGGGACGAACAACACGATGTCGCGCTGGTCGGCCTCGCGCGCGCGGCGCTGCACCAGGTCCTCCATCTGGAACACCAGGTCGTAGGCGAACGCGCCATAGAGCCCGAGCAGCGGATCGACCGGCGAGGCGAGAGCCGCCACGATGGCGCGCACCAGCGACATCGCGCTGGCGCGGCGGGTGCGCTGGTCCTCGTCGACCGGCGCCTCGCCGCGGATGATGTTGCCGGCAAGCCGCGCCGCCGAGGTCTCGGTGATCTCGAAGGCGGGATCGCGCAAGGTCGCGCCGAGAAACGCCGCCAGCACCTCGCCGCGCGGGTTGAGCGCGCGGATCTCGAAGCGCGTGCCCGCCGTCTCCAGCACCAGCGGCGGGTCGGCGAAGCCCATGTCGAAGCTCTCGTAGCGGCCCGGCACCGTGGTGCCGGAGGACAGCACCACGCCGCGACGGCGGTCGAGCCGGTCGATCAGGCGGTCGAGCGCCGCGCCGCCGGTGAAATGGGTCACGCGGCGCGAGACGTCGAGGCCCGCGGCGGTGCGGTAATTCGCCTGCGCGGGAAGCAGAAAGACGGTTCTGTTCATGGCATCCTCTTACGAAACTTGCGAGAGGAGCGCCACACAGACGGAATGCCGGATCATGAAAAAGGGCCGCCGTGCTGCGAGGCGACCCTGACGACTGAAAAACGACATCGCACCGGCCCACCTCTCAGGAGGTGCGCCACCACAGACGGCTCTGGGACACGGTGCTCATGGCCGGCAAATCACCACGCCCGCGCGCCGGCGTCAAGGGCGACCGATCGGCATGTCGCGCCGGGACCAAATCACCTCGGCGTCATCCTCTCGCGGACGAGGCCCCAGTTCCCCTGGCGCATGTTGTCATAGAATGACCTTGCCTCAGATGATTGAGCCAAGGCGCTGCGGAGTCTGGGTCCCGCCTTCGCGGGGACGACGTTGTTCGTGTTGCAAATCCGTCCACAAAGCGAATGCCCTGACCGGCCCCTCACGCCGGCCCGGCCGCCGCGTCCCAGGCCAGCACGGTGAAATCGAGATCGCCGATGCCTTCCTCGACCACGCGCCAGCCCAGTTCCTCATAAAGCGAACGGCGCAACGGCCGCGCGGTGAGAAAGACTTGCCGAGCGCCGGTCGAGAGCGCGTAGCGGGCGGCGTGGTCGATCAATTGCCGGCCGAGGCGGCGGGAGCGGTAGTCCGGCTCGACCCACACCGCCGCGACCCACGGGGTATATTGCGGCCGCTCGTCGAGATCGGAGGCGATCACCGAGGCGGTGCCGGCGAATGTCTCGCCGTCATGGGCGACGAACGCGCGCGGGATCGCCCCGCCGGCGAGATTTTCCTTCAGCCGCTCGGCGATATAGGCCAGCGGCACGCCATGCGGCCGCCACCACGCGCGCCAGATCCGGTCGGCGACGGCTGTGGCGAAGTCCGGCCGGTCGGTCAGGTTGGAAATCGTCAGCTGCGCGGTCATGCGCGGTGAATAGGCAACGGCCGGCGCGCGGTCAATCGAACCTCAAATGCCGTTTCCATCCGTTGGCGGCGTGCTCTAAGATTCACGCCATCCGAAGACCTCCCGATATCCAACTCACGGAGAACACGATGACGTTCAAGGTCGAAAGCGACAGCTTCAAGGACGGCGACTACCTCGGCAAGGATCACATCCTGTCCGCGAGTTTCGGCTTCGGCTGCGCCGGCGGCAACAAGTCGCCGCATCTGCGCTGGAGCGGGGCGCCGGAGGGCACCAAGAGCTTCAGCGTGACCTGCTTCGATCCCGACGCGCCCACCGGCAGCGGCTTCTGGCACTGGGTGGTGGTGAACATCCCGGCCAACATCACCGAACTCGCGCTCGACGCCGGCAATCCGGCGGGCGACGCATTGCCGGCGGGGGCGTTGCAGACCCGCACCGATTTCGGCGCGGTCGGCTACGGCGGCCCCTGCCCGCCCGAAGGCGATCACCCGCATCGCTATTTCTTCACCGTCCATGCGGTGAAAGGCGAAATTTCCGCCACCGCCGACACCTCCGCCGCCGTGGTCGGTTTCCAGCTTCACTTCAACACGCTGGCGAAATCGGCGGTGATGGGACTGTTCAAGCGGTAGGCGGCTCTCCACGCCAACGAAGCCGTCCCCGCGCGGGCGGGGACCCGCTGCCGCTGGCATTAAAGCGTGCCTGGTTCAGATGGGATCGTCATGCGCGGGCTTGATCCGCGCATCCATCAAAAAGATGATTCGTTTCAAGAAGATGGATTGCCGGGTCAAGCCCGGCAATGACACGTCTCGTGCGGTAGCCCCTCGTCACCGCTCCCAACAAAAAGCCCCCGCGGTGCGGGGGCTTTTTCATTCCGTGTCAGGTCGGCGCGATCAGTGCGCGTCGGCCCAGACCTTCTTCTTGGTGAAGTACAACAGGCCGGCGAAGACGATGAGGAAGATCATCACCTGCATGCCGAGTTGCTTGCGCGCCTCCATGTGCGGCTCGGCCGCCCACATCAGGAACGTCGTCACGTCATGGGCGTATTGCGCGACGGTCTGCGGCGAGCCGTCGCTGTAGGTCACCTGATCGTCCGACAACGGCTTCGGCATCTTGATGGCGTGGCCGGGGAAGTACTTGTTATAGAACGAGCCCTCGGGGACGGTGACGCCGGCCGGCGGGTTTTCCTCATAGCCTTGCAGCAGCGCGTCGATGTAGTTCGGGCCCTGTTCCTGGAACTGGGTGAACAGATCGAAGATGAACTGCGGGAAGCCGCGGGCATAGGACCGCGCCTTGGCGATCAGCGACAGGTCCGGCGGCGCGGCGCCGCCGTTGGCGGCGCGCGCGGCGTTCTCGTTCGGGAACGGCGCCGGGAAGCGGTCGGCGACGCGGCCGGGACGCTCGAACATGTCGCCGGCGTCGTTGGGGCCGTCCTGCACCTGATAGCCGGCGGCCAGCGCCGCCGCCTGCGCCGCCGTGAAGCCGGGGCCGCCGGGGTCGGCGAGGTTGCGGAAATGCAGCAGGTTCATCGAGTGGCAGGTCGAGCAGACTTCCTTGTAGACCTGATATCCGCGTTGCAGCGCGCCGCGATCATACTTGCCGAAGGGGCCGGCGAACGACCACGACTGCGACGGCGGGGTGTTGCCGTGATCCGCCGCGCGGGCCTGATCGACGCCGCCGGCAAGCAGCGCCGCGCCGGCCAGCAGCGCCACCGCGATCGACGCCGTCGTCGTCGCGGCCTTCTTGCCGGACTTCGCCAGCACGTCGTCGGCGATCGAGTTCGGCACCGGGCGCGGGGTCTCGATCCGGCTCAGGATCGGCAGCACCAGCAGGAAATAAGCGAAGTAGCAGAACGTCAGGATGCGGCCGACGGTGACGTAGACGCCTTCGGCCGGCTTGCCGCCGAGCCAGCCCAGCAGCAGGCAGACCACGACGAAGATCCAGAAGAACTGCTTGGCGAGCGGACGATAGCGCAGCGAGCGGGTCTTGGCGGTGTCGAGCCACGGCAGGAAGGCCAGCACGACGATCGCGCCGAACATCGCGATGACGCCGCCGAGCTTGCTCGGGATCGAGCGCAGGATGGCGTAGAACGGCAGATAGTACCATTCGGGCACGATGTGCGCCGGGGTCACGCCGGGGTTGGCCTGGATGTAGTTCTCCGCGTCGCCGAGGTAGTTCGGCATGTAGAAGATGAACCAGGAGAAGAAGATCAGGAAGCAGACCATGCCGAATGCGTCCTTGATGGTCGCATAGGGCGTGAACGGCACGGTGTCCTTCTCGGTCTTCGGCTCGACGCCGGCCGGGTTGTTCTGACCGGCGACATGCAGGGCCCAGACGTGCAGCACGACGACGCCGGCGATCACGAACGGCAGCAGGTAGTGCAGCGAGAAGAAGCGGTTCAGCGTCGGATTGCCGACCGAGTAGCCGCCCCACAACAGTGTCACGATGCTCTCGCCGACGACGGGAATGGCCGAGAACAGGTTGGTGATGACGGTGGCGCCCCAGAAGCTCATCTGGCCCCACGGCAGCACGTAGCCCATGAAGCCGGTGGCCATCATCAACAGGTAGATGATGACGCCGAGGATCCACAGCACCTCGCGCGGCGCCTTGTACGACCCGTAATAGAGGCCGCGGAACATATGGATGTAGACGGCGATGAAGAACATCGACGCGCCGGCGGCGTGCATGTTGCGCAACAGCCAGCCGAAGTTGACGTCACGGACGATCGCCTCGACCGAATTGAAGGCCATGTCGACGTGCGGCGTATAGTGCATCGCAAGGATGACGCCGGTGACGATCTGAAGCGCCAGCATCATCGAGAGGATGCCGCCGAAGGTCCACCAGTAGTTCAGGTTACGCGGCGTCGGATAGGCCACGAACGAGGAATGGACGAGGCCGCCGATCGGCAGGCGCGTTTCCACCCATTTCATGAAGCCGTTCTGTGGCTGGTAGGTCGAGGGTCCGCTCATGATGCGATCCTAGAAATTATGCGGCAGCGCTGTTGACGGGAGCTATGCGACGACGTGCGAGCGCCGGCGTCAACCAATCTGAACCTTGGTGTCGGAAACGAACGTGTAGGGGGGGACCGGCAGGTTGGCCGGGGCAGGCCCTTGCCGGATGCGGCCGGACGAGTCGTATTGCGAGCCGTGGCAGGGGCAGAAGAAGCCGTCGTAATTGCCCTCGTGGGCCAGCGGCACGCAGCCGAGATGGGTGCAGATGCCGATCACGATCAGCCAGTTGTCGTGGCCTTCCTTGACGCGGGCCTGATCGGATTCCGGGTCGGGCAGGCTCGCGACCGGGACCGCCCGCGCCTCGTCGATCTGCTTCTGGGTGCGGTTCATGATGTAGATCGGCTTGCCGCGCCAGAACACCTTGATGTCCTGACCCACGGCGATCGGGGACAGGTCGACCTGGATCGGCGCGCCCGCCGCGATGGTCGAGGCGTCCGGGTTCATCTGTGAAATCAGCGGCCAGACAAAGGCGGCCGTGCCGACCGCGGCAAAGGCTCCCGTGGCCACGTAAAGGAAATCACGGCGTGTCGGTTCCGCCGAAGACGCTGTCGTCACGATTCCAAACCCTTTCTCTCCTGCAACCAGCCCCGGTCCCCGAAGGCGCCGCGAAGCGGCGGGGACGGACTGCCGGCGCCCGCGGCCCCCGCGGCGGCAGAATGACCCTCTCTGCCGCCCCAACGGGCGGCACAGACAGTCCAGAATCGTTCTATTGGCACCCTTGCCGATGGAGCGCAAGCCCGCTATCGGCAAAGCCGCGTGCAATGCACGAAAACCGGCGGATCGGGTGGGTGATTTCCGCCGCTCCGGCGGCCCGAAAAGGACGGCGACCCATGCAGATCGCGCTCTATCAGCCCGACATCCCGCAGAACACCGGAACGATTCTGCGGCTCTGCGCCTGCCTGAAGGTCGACGCCCATATCATCGAGCCGGCGGGCTTCCCGGTGTCGGACCGACACTTCCGCCGCTCCGGCATGGATTACCTCGATCGCGTCCGGATCACCCGGCACGCCTCCTGGACCGCGTTCGAGGCCTGGCGCGCCCAGGACGGGGGCCGGCTGGTGTTGTTCACCACCAAGGGCAGCCGCTGCTACCTTGATCACGGCTTCGCGCCCACCGATATCCTGCTGTTCGGGCGGGAGAGCGCCGGGGTCCCGGACGCCGTCGCGGAGGTCGCCGACGCCCGCCTGGTGATCCCGGTCGCGGAGGGCTTACGCTCGCTCAACGTCGCCATGGCTGCGGCGATGGCGGTGGGCGAGGCGCTGCGCCAGACCGGCGCGGGGATATTGGAGAACAGCCGTTGAGTTATGCCGTCAAGGAAATCTTCCTGACCTTGCAAGGCGAAGGCGCCCATGCCGGCCGCGCCGCGGTGTTCTGCCGCTTCAGTGGCTGCAACCTGTGGAGCGGCCGCGAGGAAGACCGCGCGGAGGCCGTCTGCACCTTCTGCGACACCGATTTCGTCGGCCTGGACGGCACGCTCGGCGCCCGCTATGGCACGGCCGGGGCGCTCGCCGACACCATCGCCAGGCAATGGGCGGGCACCGGCGAGCGCTACGTGGTGTTGACGGGAGGCGAGCCGCTGTTGCAGGTCGACGACGCGCTGGTGGAGGCTTTGCACGCGCGAAACTTCACCATCGCCATCGAGACCAACGGCACGCTCGCGCCGCCGGACGGCATCGACTGGATCTGCGTCAGCCCGAAAGCGGGCGCGACCTTGCGGATTCGCAAAGGCCATGAACTCAAACTGGTCTATCCGCAGGCCGAGAACCGCCCGGAGGATTTCGCGGGTCTGGCTTTCGAGCGCTTCTCGTTGCAGCCGCTCGACGGTCCGGATGTGGCGGAGAACACCGCGCGGGCCATCGATTACTGTCTGCGCCATCCGCAATGGCGGCTGAGCGTGCAGACGCACAAGACGCTGGGGATCAGGTAATGATGCGCGAATGCTCGACGGCACGCGTGCCCCGGATGCGGCGCGGTGCGCAGTACCGCGCCGCAGAGCCGGGGCCGTCGCGCAGGCAGCGTTTGTAACGATCCCGGTTCTGCGAAGCGGCATGAAGAATGCCGCATCGCGCCCGGGACAGGTTATCAGGAGCACGTTTCTCAGATGTGGGAACTAACCAAGTCGTTTCACTTCGAGGCCGCGCACGCGCTGGCGGGAACGACGCTGGGCGCGGCGAGCCAGGAAATCCACGGCCATTCCTTCCGCGCCGAGGTGGCGATCCGCGGCACGCCCGATCCTGTAACCGGCATGGTGATGGATCTCGGGCTCCTGGATCGCGCGCTCGGCGACATCCGCCAGACGCTCGATCACAAGTTTCTCAACAACATCGAGGCGCTCGGCACGCCGACGCTGGAGAACCTGACGCGCTTCATCTGGGAGCGGGTGCAGCACGCCGGCCACGTCACCCGCGTCAGCGTCCATCGCGACAGTTGCCACGAGTCCTGCACCTATTTCGGGCCGCAGGGTTGAATTCGACGAAAGGCTCTCGCGCATGGACGCTTCCCTCATCGATCAACGCAAGGCCACCGCCCGCGCCTGGTTCGAGCAATTGCGCGGCGACATCTGCGCGGCGTTCGAACGGCTTGAGGACGACGCGCCGGCGGCGCTCTATCCCGGCGCGGCGGGGCGCTTCAAACGCACGCCGTGGGCGCGCGCCGACCACACCGGTCAGCCCGGCGGCGGCGGCGTGATGGCGATGATGCACGGCCGGCTGTTCGAAAAGGTCGGCGTGCATTGCTCGACCGTGCATGGCGAGTTCGCCCCCGAGTTTCGCGCCCAGATTCCCGGCGCTTCCGACGATCCGCGGTTCTGGGCGTCGGGCATCTCGCTGATCGCGCACATGCGCAATCCGAACGTGCCGGCGGTGCACATGAACACCCGCTTCGTGGTGACCACCAAGGCATGGTTCGGCGGCGGCGCGGATCTGACCCCGGTGCTCGACCGTCGCCGCACCCAGGACGACCCCGACACGCAGGCGTTTCATGCCGCGATGATGGCGGCCTGCGACGCCCATGCCGCCGTCGCGCCCTATGACAAATACAAGGCGTGGTGCGACGAGTATTTCTACCTGCCGCATCGCAAGGAGGCGCGCGGCATCGGCGGCATCTTCTACGACTGGCACGATTCCGGCGACTGGGACGCCGATTTCGCCTTCACGCAAGACGTCGGCCGCGCGTTCCTGCAAATCTATCCCGAACTGGTGCGCCGCAACTTCGCGGCGGCGTGGACCGAGGCCGATCGCGAGGAGCAACTCGTTCGCCGCGGCCGCTACGTCGAGTTCAACCTGCTGTACGATCGCGGCACCATCTTCGGGCTGAAGACCGGCGGCAACGTCGATTCGATCCTGTCGTCGATGCCGCCCGAGGTGAAGTGGCCATAGCCGCCGCTGCCGAAGTCCGATGAAAACAGCTCCGTGCCCCGGACGCGCTGCGGCACGAAGTGACGCTGCGCAGAACCGGGGCCGTTCCGACCTCAGCATTTGCGACGATTCCGGGTCTGCGAAGCAGCGTTACACGCTGCATCAGGCCCGGGACGCGGGAAGGCGAAAGCCGAATCCAAGAATTTTTCGAGAGCCTGTTACAATTTATGGTCGCGCGCGAACCGCGCCGCGGCCTGGTCGGCGATTGTCGTGAGCGTTTCGGGCGCGTCCGGAAAGCCGGCCGCGAGCCAGGCATCTTCCGCCAGCGACAGCACATGTCCCAGCGCCGGCCCCTCGGCGAAGCCGCGCGCGATGAAATCCGCCGCCTTGAGCGGAAAGGTCGGGATCGGCCAGCGGTCCGGCAGCGCCAGCAGATTCGACCAGTAGCCGGCGTCCGCCCCCTGCCCGGCGCGCGCCCACGCCAGCATCGCCCGGTCGCGGAATCGCGCCGGGCCGAGACGATACAGCCGCCGCCGCGCGGTCGCCTCGTCCATGCCGGCGAGCCGCCACCAGCGATGGCCCATCGAATCCAGCCTGCGGATTTCGGCGTTGGTCAGCTTGAGCCGCGCGCCGACCCGCCGCGCGTCCTCGGTGACCGCGACCGCCAGGGCGCCGAGCCGCAGCATCGCGTCGGGCGCGCCGGCGCGACGCCGCTCGATTTCGGTCATCGCGGCCAGCGTCGCCGGATAGGCCACGCCGATCAGGATCGGCAGCAGCAGGCCGCCGTCGCGCATCGCCACCGCCGCGTCGAGCGCGCGGTCCGCGACCAGGAGCTTGCGCATTTCCATGCCGATCCGTTCGGCGGAAAGCAGCGACAGGCCGTCGCGGCCGCGAACGCAGGCGAGATAGCCTTCGCGGTCGAGATGGCCTTCGCCATAGGCGGCGGAAAAACGGAAGAAGCGCAGGATGCGCAGAAAATCCTCGGCGATGCGGCGGTCCGGATCGCCGATGAAGCGGACCCACCGCCGCGCCAGATCGGCCAGACCGCCGACGTGATCGTGGACCGTGCCGGCGGCGTCCACCGACAATCCGTTGATGGTGAAGTCCCGGCGCTCGGCGTCGCGCGCCCAGTCGCGGCCGAAGGCGACGGTCGCCTTGCGGCCGAAGGTTTCGACGTCCTCGCGCAACGTGGTCACCTCGAACGGCTGGCTCTCGACCACCAGCGTCACCGTGCCGTAGGCGATGCCGGTCGGCACGCTCCTGATCCGCGCCGCCTGCGCGCGCCGAACCACCTCCTCCGGCACGGCGGTGGTGGCGATGTCGATATCGCCCGGCGGCAAGCCGAGCAGCGCGTTGCGCACCGCGCCGCCGACCACGCGCGCCTCCTCGCCTCCCGCATTGAGCAAGCCGAGCACGCGCGCGACCGGCCCGGCGGTCAGCCATGGCGCGTCGTGAAGCGTTGCCGTCTCGGTCATCGGTCGATTCCGGGCACCAGCCTGCCGTTCTCCATATGCGCGGGAACATAGGTCGAATCCGGCGGCGCGCCGGAGAAATGCGCCAGCAGCACCAGGCTGAGAATGGTGAGCAGGAACGCCACGATCGCCAGCGGCACCACGACGCGCAACGGCCACGATTTCAGGCTGAGCACGCCGGCGCGCGTCGCCACCAGGAAGGCGGCGTAGATCGCGAACGGAATCAGGAAAATCCCGATCTCGGTCAACACCGGACGGATCATGGCAGATAGATCCGCTCGTACAGCACCCGCAGGATCCCGGCGGTCGCGCCCCAGATGTAGCGCTCGGCGAACGGCATCGCGTAGAACGAGCGCGCCATGCCGCGAAATTCCCGGCTGTGGATCTGATGGTTCGCCGGGTTCATCAGAAACGACAGCGGCACCTCGAAGGCGTCATCGACCTCGCCGGCGTTGATGTGCAGGTCGAAGCCGGGCTTGACCCGCGCCAGCGTCGGCAGGATGCGGAAGCCGAGCCCGGTGGCGTAAAGATCGAGGTAGCCGATCGGTTCGATGAAGTTGCGCTCAAGCCCCACTTCCTCGTGCGCCTCGCGCAACGCCGCGTCGAGCGGCGAGCGGTCGGTGGCGTCGATCTTGCCGCCGGGAAACGAAATCTGCCCGGCATGGCTCGACAGGTTCGGCGAGCGCTGGGTCAGCAGCACGGTCGGCTCGTCGCGCTCGACGATCGGAATCAGCACCGCCGCCGGCCGCACCGGGTTTTCCTCGGCGATCAGCTTCCACATCCGGTCGGTGCCCGCGTCGCCGCTGGTGGGCACGATGTTGGGATCGGTCAACGCCGCCGGAACCTCGAAATTCAGTCGCGCCTGCGCCCGGTTGAAAAATTCGTCGGAACCCAGCTTGGGGACGGCCGGCTGCGCCGCCAAAATCGATTCAGTCAATGGGCGCCCTCACTTCGTCCGCATCCGCCATTGTGAAGAACTCACCGGCGGAGACAACCCCAAACATCGCGCGGCCATCGACGCTCCGCTCCTCGCCGAGTTCGACCAGATCGTAATAGACCGCCCGCGTCACCTTGGCCCAGAGGTCGGCGCGGACGTGAAGATACGGCGTCAGGCCGTCGTCCGCGGCGCGCTGGAAGCGCAGCCGGTGCGCGCCGTCGCACCTCACCCAGTCGTCGACATTGGTGCGAAACGAGAGCGTTTGGCCATCCTCGCCGTGCTCGACCCGCATCTCCACCGCGACGAACGGCGCGTCGTCGACCTGAATACCGACCTTCTCCACCGGGGTCACGAGAAAGTGCTTGCCGTTCTCGCGTTTCAAAATGGTGGAAAACAGCCGCACCAGCGCCGGCCGGCCGATCGGGGTGCCGAGGTAGAACCAGGTGCCGTCGCGAGCGATGCGCATGTCGAGGTCGCCGCAGAACGGCGGATTCCATAAATGCACCGGCGGCAACCCCCTTTGTTTCGCGCCGCCGGCCGCCGCATTGGCGGCGGAAGTCAGCCCTTCGAGGCTGCGGTTCACGGTCTGCCCTTGCTTCGCCATGGTTTACCCCGAGGTTGATCCGACCGGCCGCGACGCGCCGGAACGCGAAGCGGTTGCCACGCTTGTCCCCCGATCATATGGGGATCGTTGGATTCAACAAATACGTGGCGTGGCCCGACGTTTAGCATGGTATTGATCGGCATCGGGGCAATTGCCGCGACAATCCGGAACGGCGTTCCGGCAAGGAGAGACGGATGGCTGGCGCAGACGGTGTCGAAAAGCTCGAAGATGTGGTCGTGCGCTCGGCGGAGCAGCTGGCCGGCCATGTCCGCGCCGCCAAGGCCGCCATCTCCGGCGTGATCTTCGGCCAGGAGCGGGTGGTCGACACCACGCTGGTCACCATCCTCGCCGGCGGCCACGCGCTGTTGATCGGCGTGCCGGGCCTCGCCAAGACCAAGCTGGTGGAAACGCTCGGCGTCACGCTCGGGCTGGACGCCAAGCGCATCCAGTTCACCCCCGACCTGATGCCGTCCGACATTCTCGGCGCCGAGGTCTTGGACGAGAGCGGCGGCGGGCGGCGCTCGTTCCGCTTCATCGCCGGTCCGGTGTTCGCGCAACTGCTGATGGCCGACGAGATCAACCGCGCCAGCCCGCGCACCCAGTCGGCGCTGTTGCAGGCGATGCAGGAGCAGCACATCACGGTGGCCGGCGCGCGGCACGAGTTGCCGAAGCCGTTCCATGTGCTGGCGACGCAGAACCCGCTGGAGCAGGAAGGCACCTATCCGCTGCCCGAGGCGCAGCTCGACCGCTTTCTGATGCAAATCGACGTCGATTATCCGGACCGTGACGCCGAGCGGCGCATTTTGCTGGAGACCACCGGCGCCGAGGAAGCCGTCGCCCGCGCCGCCATGACCGCCGACGATCTGATCGCCGCGCAACGGCTGGTGCGCCGGCTGCCGGTCGGCGATTCCGTCGTCGAGGCGATCCTGTCGCTGGTCCGCTCGGCGCGGCCCGGCCCCGACGGCGGCGACCTCGGTTCGCTGATCGCCTGGGGCCCCGGCCCGCGCGCCAGCCAGGCGCTGACGCTCGCGGTGCGCGCCCGCGCGCTGCTCGACGGCCGCCTCGCGCCCTCGATCGACGACGTGCTCGACCTCGCCGAACCCGTGCTCAAGCACCGCATGGCGCTGACCTTCGCGGCGCGCGCCGAAGGCCGCACCATCGCCGAGGTGATCGGCCGGCTGAAGTCGCGGATCGGCTGACGATGGCACCCGCGCGGCAACCATCGGCGGAGACGGTCGCGATCCGGCGCGCGGACGGGGAGAGCCGGACGCTGGCCGCGTCGCTGCCGCGCCTGGTGCTGGAAGCGCGCCGCATCGCCGCCAACGTCATCCACGGCCTGCACGGCCGACGCCGCGCCGGCGCCGGCGAGAATTTCTGGCAATATCGCCGCTTCACCTCCGGCGAGCCGGCGCAAAACGTCGACTGGCGGCGCTCGGCGCGCGACGATCTGCTCTACGTGCGCGAGCACGAATGGGAAGCCGCGCATACGGTGTGGTTGTGGCCCGACCGCTCCGCGTCGATGGCCTTCGCCTCGAAAGCCGCGCGCGACAGCAAGCTGGAACGCGCCCTGATCGTCGGCTTCGCTTTGGCCGAATTGCTGGTGGCGGGCGGCGAGCGCGTCGGCGTGCCCGGCCTGATGGCGCCGACCGCGAACCGCAACGTTATCGACCGCATGGCGCAGGCGATGCTGCTCGACACCGCGACCCGCGACAGCCTGCCGCCATCCTTCGTCCCGACCGCGCTGTCGGAAGTGGTGGTGCTGTCCGACCTGTGGTCGCCGGCCGGCGAGATCGCCGCGATGCTGGCGGGCCTGTCGGCGGCGGGCGCGCGGGGCGCGCTGGTGCAGGTGGTCGATCCCGCCGAGGAGAGCTTTCCCTATGCCGGGCGCATCGAATTTGTCGATCCGGAAGGCGCCGGCGCGGTGACCGCGGGCCGCGCCGAGACCTGGGCGCGCGATTACGTCGCCCGCGTCGCGCTGCATCGCGACCGGATCCGCGCCGATGCGGCGAAACTGGGCTGGCTGTTCTCGACCCACGCGACCTCCCGCTCCGCCGCCGAACTGCTGCTCTACCTCCATGCCGGCATGACCGCGCACAAGGGCGGCGGCGCAACCCTCAACGCGGGACGCGGCGCATGATGGGATTGCCGCTCGCCTTCGCCCAGCCGTTGCTGCTCGCCGGCCTTCTGGCGCTGCCGCTGTTGTGGTGGCTGCTGCGGGTGACGCCGCCGCGCCCCAGGCGCGTCGATTTCCCGCCGACCCGGCTGTTGCTCGACATCGCGCCGAAGGAGGAAACCCCGTCGCGCACGCCGTGGTGGCTGACGGCGCTGCGGCTGCTCGCCGCCGCGCTGGTGATCCTCGCCGCCGCCGGCCCGACCTGGAATCCGCAAGGCAGCGTCGCGAAAAGCAACGGTCCGCTGGTGATCCTGCTCGACGACGGCTGGAGCGCGGCCGCGAGCTGGGAGGCGCGAACGAAAGCCGCCGACGAACTGATCGCGCGCGCCGACAACGACCGGCGCGGCGTGGCGCTGATCCCGCTGTCGGAGCCTGCGCGCGACATCACCCTGATGCCGGCGGGCGCCGCGCGCGTGGCGCTGCGGCAGTTGTCGCCGAAACCTTACGCCATCCCGCGGGCCGAGACCTTGCCGGCCATCGCCCGCTTCCTGCAAGCGACCGGCGACGGCGACATCGCCTGGCTCTCCGATGGCATCGACACCGGGGGCGGCGCGGACTTCGTCGCCGGACTCGGCAAGATCGTTGAGAACCGCACACTGACCATTTTCGACGGCGGCGCGCCGCCGGCCCATGCGCTCGCCGCCGCCGAGAACGCCGCCGCCAAGATGACGGTGAAGGTCTTGCGCGCGACCCCCGGTGGCGTCGATGCCGGCATTGTCCGCGCGCTCGACCAGAAAAATTCCCCGATCGGCGAAGCGCCGTTCCGCTTCGGCGCGGCCGAGACCGAAACCGAGGCGTCGTTCGATCTGCCGGTCGAACTGCGCAACGACATCGCACGGCTCGACATCGCCGGCGAACGCTCCGCGGGCGCCGTGCAATTGCTGGACAAGCGCTGGCGGCGGCGCGCGGTCGGCCTGGTCAGCGGCGCCTCCGCCGACACCGCCCAGCCGCTGTTGGCCTCGACCTTCTACCTGACCCGCGCGCTTTCGCCGTTCGCCGATGTCCGCGCCGCCCCCGGCGGCGAGGCCCCGGCGCAGGCGGTGGCGCAGTTCCTCGACCAGAAGCTCCCGCTGATCGTGCTGGCCGACGTCGGCGCGCTGCCGCCCGAGTTGCGCCAGCGTCTCGACAAATGGATCGACCAGGGCGGCGTGCTGGTGCGCTTCGCCGGCCCCCGGCTGGCACAGGCCGACGACGATCTGGTGCCGGTGAAACTGCGGCGCGGCGGCCGCAGCCTCGGCGGCAGCCTGACCTGGGAGAAGCCGCAGCATCTCGCCGCCTTCGCGCCGGAAGGGCCGTTCGCCGGCCTCGCGGTGCCCGCCGACGTCACCGTGACCCGGCAGGTGCTGGCCGAGCCCGACGCCACGCTGGCGCAGCGAAGCTGGGCCTCGCTGGTGGACGGCACGCCGCTGGTGACCGGCCAGCGGCGCGGCAAGGGCGTCGTCGCGCTGTTCCATGTCAGCGCCGACATGCGCTGGTCGGATCTGCCGATGTCGGGCACCTTCGTCGAGATGCTGCGCCGGCTGGTCGATCTCTCCGGCTATACCGCGACGCCGGGCGCGGGCGCCGCCACCGAAGCCAAGGCGGAGACCGTCGCGCCGCTGCGCATCCTCGACGGTTTCGGCGCGTTCGGCCCGCCGCCCTCGACCGCGAAGCCCGTGCCCGCGAATTTCCGCGACCGCGCCACGCTCGATCATCCGCCCGGCTTCTACGGTCCCGCCGACGGACCGCTCGCCGTCAACACGCTGGCCGCCACCGACCGCATCACCGCGCTCGACACCTCAAGCCTCAACGCTCGCCATGCCAGCTATACCAACAGCGAGCCCAGCGACCTGCGCGGGCTGCTGCTTTCGGCGGCGCTGGCGCTGTTTTTGATCGACGCCGTCATCGCCGCCCTGCTCGGCGGCGGCCTCGGCGCGCTGTTGCGGCGGCGCGCGGCGGCGGCGACCGTCGTGCTGCTGACGCTGGCGCTGGGTTCGGCCGCGATCGTCCCAAAGCCGGCGCGCGCGGACCAGGCCGCCGACGACTTCGCCGTGAAGGCGGTGTCGCAAACCCGCCTCGCCTATGTCGTCACCGGCAACCCCGACGTCGACGACATCGTCAGGTCGGGGATGCGGGCGCTGACGCTGTTCCTGTCGCAACGCACCGCGCTGGAAGCCGGCGATCCGGTCGGCGTCGATCCGGCGCGCGACGAGCTGGCGTTCTTTCCGCTGATCTACTGGGCCATCGTCCCCGGCGCGCCAAAACCGTCGCAGGAGGCGCTCAACCGCATCGACGCCTACATGAAGCAGGGCGGCACGGTGCTGTTCGACACCCGCGACGCCATCGAGGCGACGAACGGCCCCGACGGCGAGCAGCAGACGCCCGGCATGGTGACCCTGCGCGGCATCCTGTCGGCGCTCGACGTGCCCGAACTCGAACCGGTGCCGCCGGAGCACGTGCTGACCAAGACGTTCTATCTGCTGCACGACTTCCCCGGCCGCTTCACTTCCGGCCAGACCTGGGTGGAAGCCCTGCCGCGCGACGAGACCGACGAGGCGGCGTCGCGCCCGGCGCGCGGCGGCGACGGCGTCTCGCCGATCATCATCACCTCGAACGATCTCGCCGGCGCCTGGGCGCTGCGGCCCGACGGGCGGCCGATGCTGCCGTTGACGCCGGGCGAGCCGCGCCAGCGCGAATTCGCCTTCCGCGCCGGGGTCAACATCGTGATGTACACGCTCACCGGCAACTACAAGGCCGATCAGGTCCACGCCCCCGCGCTGATCGAACGGCTGGGGCAATAGCGCCATGCAATACGGCATCGCCTTCACCCCTCTCGTCCCGACGCCGGTGCTGTGGATCGCCCTCGCCGCCATCGTCGTCATCGCCATGGTGCTGCTGTTCGGCCGCGCGCGCGGCGCGTGGATCCGGATCGGCGCGCTGGCGCTGTTGCTGCTGGCGCTGGCCAACCCCTCCCTCACCAGCGAGGAACGCGAGCCGCTGTCGTCGGTCGCCGCCGTCGTGGTCGACAAGAGCCCGAGTCAGGATTTCGGCGCTCGCGCCAAGGAGACCGACGCCGCGCGCGACGAACTCGTCAACCGCCTCAGGCAGATCAAGGGCCTTGAGGTGCGCGTGGTCGAGGCCGGACGGGCCGACGGCGAGACCGACGGCACCAAATTGTTCGGCGCGCTGTCCACCGCCTTGTCCGACGTGCCGACCGACCGCGTCGCCGGCGCGTTCCTGATTACCGACGGCCGCGTCCACGACATTCCGGCCGACGCCGCGGCGCTCGGCTTTCACGCGCCGGTCCATGCGCTGATTACCGGGCGCAGCGACGAGCGCGACCGCCGCGTCGCCGTCACCGCCGCGCCGCGCTTCGGCATCGTCGGGCAGAAGCAGACCATCACCTATCGGCTGGAGGATCACGGCGTCACCGGCCAGCAGGCCCGCGTCGTGGTGCGCCGCGACGGCGAGGTGCTGAACGAGCGCATGGTCGGCGGCGGCCAAACCGTCAATGTCAGCGTCGACATCAAGCACGCCGGCCCCAACATCGTCGAGATCGAGGCCTCGCCGCTGGAGAACGAACTGACGCTGGTCAACAACCGCGCCGTGGTGGTGATCGATGGCGTCCGCGACAAGCTGCGCGTGCTGCTGGTGTCCGGCGAGCCGCATGCCGGCGAGCGCACCTGGCGCAACCTCTTGAAGTCCGACGCCAGCGTCGATCTGGTGCATTTCACCATCCTGCGGCCGCCGGAGAAGCAGGACGGCACGCCGATCAACGAATTGTCGCTGATCGCGTTTCCGACCCGCGAGTTGTTCCAGCAGAAGATCAACGAATTCCAGTTGATTATCTTCGACCGCTACGCGCGCCAGGGCGTGCTGCCGACCGCCTATTTCGACAACATCGCGCGGTTCGTCCGCGCCGGCGGCGCGATGCTGGTGGCGGCCGGGCCGGACTACGCCTCCGCCACCAGCATCTGGCGCACGCCCTTGGATTCGGTGCTGCCGGCGGAACCGGTCGGGGTGACGGAAAAGCCGTACCTCGCGCATTTGAGCGAGATCGGCAAACGCCATCCGGTGACGCGCGGCCTCGAAGGCTCGCAGAGCGAGCCGCCGCACTGGAGCCGCTTCTTCCGCACCGTCACCACCCGCAACGCCGATTCGCCGCCGCTGATGACCGGCGCTGACGGCGAGCCGCTGCTGCTGCTGTCGCGTTACGGCGAGGGCCGCGTCGCGCTGTTGTTGTCGGACCACATCTGGCTGTGGGCGCGCGGCTACGAGGGCGGCGGGCCGCATCTCGACCTGCTGCGGCGGATGTCGCACTGGCTGATGAAGGAGCCCGAACTCGACGAGGAGGCGCTGCGCCTTGAGGTGCGCGGCAAGGAGCTGATGGTGCGGCGGCAGACCATGGCCGACAGCGTCGCCCCGGTCACCGTCACCGCGCCGTCGGGCGCCAAGCGCGAACTGACGCTGACCGCCGACGAGCCGGGGCTATGGAGCGCCAGCCTCGCGGCCGACGAACTCGGGCTGTGGGCGGCCAGCGACGGCACGCTGAAGGCGCTCATCAACGTCGGCCCGGTCAATCCGAAGGAATTTTCGGAAGTCACCTCGACCACCGACACCCTCACGCCGCTGACACAGGCCAGCGGCGGCGACGCCCGGCGCATCAGCGAGAGCGGCGCGGTCGTCCTGCCCCGCATCGTGCCGGTGCGCGCGGCCAGCGTCTATCGCGGCGACGGTTGGCTCGGGGTCCGCATGCGCGACGCCAGCGTGGTGCGCGGCGTCGGCGTGCTGCCGGTGTTCGCGGGGCTGATCGGCCTGTTGCTGCTGCTCGGCGCCCTGGCCACCACCTGGCTGCGCGAGGGGCGTTAGGGTCTCGCGCGGCGGGCGGCTTGAAATGTGCTCGTCGTTGCGAGCACCCGGATCAGCACTTTGCGCTGTCCGAGCACAGGCTCCGCGAAGCAATCAGGGCGCAAGGCAAGAGCTGGAGCCTCGAAGGGAAACGGCGTTGATCAATCCGATGTTGACAACCCACGCCGACCGCTGCGATGTTACATTATAACATCCGAAGCGGCCGGGTCGGGCCGCTTCGCGATTGCGGGCCGGTCATGCGATGAAGTGGTTTCGATCCAGGATCAAGGCGGGGACCCGGCTGGCGCTGCTGGCGCTGGCGGTGCAGTTCGTCCCCTCGTTCGGCCATGTCCACGGCGCCGCCGCGCTGGCGGCCCCTGGTCTTCACACCGCCGCCGCGCCGGCCGCCGCCCTGCTTCCGGATCAAGTCAAGTCCGCCGCCGACGCCGTGATCGCCGGCGCGCCGGCGCAGAAGCCGGATCGATCCAGCGGCGATCACCACGACGGCTATTGCGCGATCTGCGCGGTGATGTCGCTGGCCGGTACGCTGATCGCCAGCGGCCCCGTGATCCTGATGGTACCGGAAGCCTACCAGATCCTCAGCCGGACCACCGACGCCGAGTTCTCCCACCTCGGCGCGCCGCACGGGATTTCCCAGCCGCGCGCGCCGCCCGCTTCCTGAGCCTGACGGACCGAACGTGCCTCTCGCCCGTCCGGCGAGGGCCCTTCCCCATCATGCGCCCGCCACAGCGGGCACCCGCGCCGCCGCCGCGCCGATGCGCGCCGCGCCGCGCGGGCTCAAGGAACCGGATTCATCATGTCCCCGTCACTGAAGCAGGTGCTGCTTCTGTCCGTCGCGCTGTCGCCGCTGCCTTCCAGCCTTGCATTCGCACAGGACGACGCGTCGGAGCTTCCCGGCATCACCGTCACCGCGCCGAGCCCGATCGCGCGCCACCGCGCGCGGCCGCGTCACGCCACGCCGGCCCACGCCGCGGCCGCCCGCGCGGCCACGCCGGGCGAACGGCCGCGCATCGTCGTCAACGCCGCCCCGCAGCAGGGCGTGCTGCCGATCGTCACCGACCGGTTCGCCACCGTCACCGTGGTGCCGAGCGAGGCCATCCGCCGCAGCGGCGCGGCGACGCTGGGCGATCTGCTCACCGGCAAGCCCGGCATCACCGGATCGGGCTTCGCGCCGGGCGCTTCCAGCCGGCCGATCGTGCGCGGCCTCGACGCCAACCGCGTCGGCATCGTCGAGAACGGCGTCGGCAGCAACGGCGCCTCCGATCTCGGCGAGGATCATTTCGTACCGATCGACCCGCTCTCGACCAATCAGGTCGAGGTCATTCGCGGCCCGGCGGCGCTGCGCTGGGGCTCGACCCCGATCGGCGGCGTGGTCAGCGCCAGCAACAACCGCATCCCCGAGACGATGCCCTGCGCGCCGATGCTGGCGACCCAGACCTACGGCTACAACGTCGAAGCGCCGCCGCAGCTCGCAAGCCCCGCCGGCTGCGCGACGCTTGAGACCCGCGCCGCGCTGTCCAGCGTCGATCAGGGCCGCGAGGGCGCGGTGCTGCTGGACGCGGCCGGCGGCAACGTCGCGATCCACGCCGACGCGTTCGCGCGGCGCACCGGGGACTACGCCATTCCCGGCGGCACGCAGAAGAACACCGCGACCGATTCCCACGGCGAATCGGTCGGCGCGTCGTACGTCTTCACCGGCGGCTTTGTCGGCGCGGCGATCACCCGCAACGACAGCCTCTATCGCATCCCCGGCACCGAGGGAGAGGAACTCGGCACAAGGATCGACGCGCGCCAGACCAAGTTCACCGCCAAGGGCGAATACCGCCCGGACGCCGCCGCCATCGACGCCATCCGGTTCTGGCTGGGCGCGACCGACTACAAGCACAACGAACTCGGCCTTGCGGACGCGGCCGATCCCGGCAGCGACGGCGTGCGCCAGACCTTCACCAACAAGGAGCAGGAAGGCCGGCTCGAAGTCCAGTTGGCGCCGTTCGACCTGCGCTTCGCGGCGCTCACCACCGCGTTTGGCGCGCAGGCGTCGCATCAGGACCTGACCGCGCCGAGCCCGGACAACCCCGGCAGCCCGCTCAACGGCCTGTGGGACCCCAACAGCAACGGCAAGCTGGCGGGCTACGTCTTCAACGAGTTGAAATTCAGCGACTCGACACGCGCGCAGCTCGCCGCGCGCATCGAGCACGTCAGCCTCGACGGTGCGATGCCGAGGGTCATTCCGGGCGTGTTCGATCTCAACACCGACCCGAGCGCCATCGGCCCGGCGGTGCAACATGGCCTGAGCTTCACGCCGAAAAGCGGCGGCATCGGGCTGATCCAGAACCTGCCTTGGGACCTGGTCGCCAGCCTCACCGGCCAATACACCGAGCGCGCGCCAAAACCCGCCGAGCTGTTTTCACGCGGCGCGCATGACGCGACCGCCACCTTCGACATCGGCAATCCCGATCTCGGCATCGAAACCGCGACCTCCATCGAGGTCGGCCTGCGCCGCGCGCGAGGCCCGTTCCGGTTCGAGCTGACCGGCTACGCCACCCGCTTCAACGGTTTCATCTATCGCAGGCTCACCGGCAATACCTGCGACGCGACGGCGTGCATCGCCGGTCCCGGCCTCGAACTCAACCAGGCGATCTATTCGCAGCGCGACGCCAATTTTCGCGGGGCCGAGTTGCAATTCCAGTACGACGCGCTGCCGCTGTGGAACGGCACGTTCGGCATCGAGGGGCAGTACGATATCGTCCGCGCCACCTTCGCCGACGGCTCGTACGTGCCGCGCATTCCGCCGCAGCGGGTCGGCGGCGGCGTCTATTATCGCGACGCCAACTGGTTCGCCCGCGTCAACCTGCTGCACGCCTTCGCCCAGAATAACGTCAGCGGCGTTGAGACGCCGACCGAAGGCTACAACCGGCTGCGCGCCGAACTGAGCTACACCGCCAAACTGCCGAAGACCGACTGGTGGGGCGCGCAGCAATTCACCTTCGGCATCGTCGGCGACAATCTGCTCAACGCCGACATCCGCAACGCGGTTTCCTACAACAAGGACCAGGTGCTGATGCCCGGTCTCGGCGTGCGGATTTTCGCCAACGTGAAATATTGAAGGCCGTCATTGCAAGGAGCGTGAGCGAGGAAGCAATACCCGGCCCAGACGAAAACGCCCGGCCGCGAGGCCGGGCGTTTCGGTTTTGCGATCGCAACGCAGTCCTTAGCTGAACTGGTTCATCGTGTTGTGGGCGCCGCCCGCCTTCAGCGCGGCTTCGCCGGCGAAGTATTCCTTGTGGTCGTCGCCGATGTCGGAGCCGGCCATGTTCTGGTGCTTGACGCAGGCGATGCCCTGACGGATTTCCTGACGCTGCACGTTCTTGACGTAGCCGAGCATGCCCTGCTCGCCGAAGTATTCGCGGGCGAGGTTGTCGGTGGACAGCGCCGCCGTATGGTAGGTCGGCAGCGTAATCAGGTGGTGGAAGATGCCGGCGCGCTTGGCCGAATCCGCCTGGAAGGTGCGGATGCGCTGATCGGCTTCGAGCGCCAGCGGCGTGTCGTCGTATTCCACCTTCATCAGCTCGGCGCGGTTGTACTTGCTGACGTCCTTGCCTTCTTCCTTCCAGGCGTCATAGACCTGCCAGCGGAAGTTCAGCGTCCAGTTGAACGACGGCGAGTTGTTGTAGGCGAGCTTGGCGTTCGGCACGACCTCGCGGATGCGGTCGACCATGCTGGCGATCTGCTCGATATGCGGCTTCTCGGTTTC
The DNA here is from genome assembly GCA_023954195.1 of Xanthobacteraceae bacterium. Lineage (GTDB taxonomy): Bacteria > Pseudomonadota > Alphaproteobacteria > Rhizobiales > Xanthobacteraceae > 62-47. The sequence continues at coordinate 302,414 of JAMLIK010000002.1, read as the reverse complement.
GATCCACAGCAGGTCCGCGCCGTTTTGCAGCGAGGTGATGCAGTCCAGCACGCAGCGGTCCGCGCCGGTGCCCGGACGGAACTGGTACAGGTTGCTGGGCAGGCGCTTCGGCCGCAGCAGCTTGCCGTTGCGGCTGATGATGACGTCGCCGTTGCCGATCTTGGTGGCGTCGACTTCCTCGCAGTCGAGGAAGGAGTTGTACTGGTCGCCGATGTCGCCCGGCTTGTGGCTGACGGCGATCTGCTGGGTCAGGCCGGCGCCGAGCGAGTCGGTGCGGGTGACGATGATGCCGTCATCGACGCCGAGTTCGAGGAAGGCGTGGCGGCAGGCGCGGATCTTCGCCAGGAAGACGTCGTGCGGCACCGTGACCTTGCCGTCCTGATGGCCGCACTGCTTCTCGTCGGACACCTGGTTCTCGATCTGCAAGGCGCAGGCGCCGGCCTCGATCATCTTCTTGGCCAGCAGGTAGGTCGCTTCCGCGTTGCCGAAGCCGGCGTCGATGTCGGCGATCACCGGCACGACGTGGGTCTGGAAGTTGTCGATCTTCTCGATCAGTTCCGCTTCCTTGGCCTTGTCGCCGGCCTCGCGCGCGGCGTCGAGCTGACGGAAGATGTCGTTGAGTTCGCGCGAGTCGGCCTGGCGCAGGAAGGTGTAGAGTTCGCGGATCAGATCCGGCACGGTGGTCTTCTCGTGCATCGACTGGTCGGGCAGCGGGCCGAATTCGGAGCGCAGCGCCGCGACCATCCAGCCGGACAGGTAGAGATAGCGGCGATCGGTGCGGCCGCCGAAGTGCTTCTTGATCGAGATCAGCTTCTGCTGGGCGACGAAACCGTGCCAGCAGCCCAGCGACTGGGTGTACTTGGTGGGGTCGGCGTCGTAAGCCGCCATGTCGGCGCGCATCACCGCCGCGGTGTAGCGGGCGACGTCGAGGCCGGTCTTGAAGCGGTTCTGGAGACGCATGCGGGCGACGGCCTCGACGGTGACGCCATTCCAGGTCGGCTTGTCCTTGAGCAGGGCTTCCGCCGCCGCGATCTGGCTCTGGTAGGTCGCCGGGAGTTGAATCCCGTCGGAAATTCCGCGCGATTGGTAGGTCATGGCTGGCTCCTGATGTGACGTTGGGCCTTTATTTGCGGAAAAAACCCGCGTTCGCCAGATCCGGCGAAGAAAGCTTGTCAGGCTTTACAATATTCTCTTGTAATGCTGTAATATTCTTACAATTCCGGAATCCTGGGACAGGTGGCCGTCATGCCGACATCGTCCGTCCGCTCGGTTTTCATGGGGCCGCGGCTGCGGCGGCTGCGCCGCGACCTCGGGCTGACCCAGGCCGACATGGCCGCCGACCTCGATATCTCGGCGCCCTATGTGGCGCTTCTGGAGCGCAACCAGCGGCCGGTAACCGCCGACATGCTGCTGCGTCTCGCCCGCACCTACAAGATCGATCTTTCGAGCCTCGCCGGCGACGGCGGCGCCGACCACGCGGCGCGGATGCAGGCGGTGCTCAAGGAGCCGATGTTCGCCGACATCGACATCCCGCCGCTTGAAATCAACGATATCGCGGTCGGCTATCCGGGGCTGGCGGAGGCGTTCCTGCGGCTCTACACCGCCTATCGCGAGGAACAACTGGCGCTGGCGGATCGCAAGGGGCCGGGCTTGAGCGAGCCCGGATCGTCCGCCGCCGCCGATGCCGGCGATCCGGTCGCGGAGGTGCGGCGCTTTCTCGCCGCCCGCCGCAACAATTTCGCCGACCTCGACGACGCGGCCGAACGCGTCTCGCGCGAGCCCGCGACGCAGAACTGGCTGATCGAGCGGCTGAACGGCCGCCACGGCCTCAACGTCCGGCAATTGCCGCCCGAGGTCATGCTCGGCGCGGTGCGCCGGCTCGACCGCCACCGCAAGCAGATCCTGCTCGACGACTCGCTCGACAACGCCAGCTTCAATTTTCAGTTGGCCCAGCAACTCGCCTATCTGGAATTCGAGAGCGAGATCGCCGCCGCGCTGAAGGCGGGGCCGTTTACCACCACCTCCGCGCGGCTCTTGGCGCACCGCTCGCTGGCGAGCTACGCCGCCGCGGCGCTGATTATGCCGTATTCGGCGTTCGCCAAGGCCGCCGAGACACGCCGCTACGATGTCGAGGCCCTGGCGCGGCAGTTCGGCACCAGCTTCGAGCAAACCGCGCACCGCATCACCACCTTGCAGAAACCGGGCGCGGAAAAGGTGCCGTTCTTCCTGATCCGGGTCGATCCCGCCGGCAACATTTCGAAACTGCTCGACGGCGCCGGATTTCCCTTCGCCAAGCACGGCGGCGGCTGTCCGCTGTGGTCGGTTCACGGCGTCTTCAAGACGCCGCGCCAGATCGTCACGCAATGGCTGGAACTGCCGGACGGCCAGCGGTTTTTCTCGATCGCCCGCACCGTCACCGCCGGCGGCGGCTCGTTCGGCGCGGCGCGGGTGGAACGCGCCATCGCCATCGGCTGCGCCGCCGAATACGCCGGCAAGCTGATCTACACCAGCAATCAGGACGGGCCGCGCGCGGACGCGCCGACGCCGGTCGGAATCGCCTGCCGGGTCTGCCATCGTCCGACCTGCGCGGCGCGCTCCGAACTGCCGATCGGCCGCGAACTGTTGCCCGACGATTACCGGCGGCTCAGCGTTCCGTTCGGATTCTCGTCGGATTGACGCGGGAAAATTCGCATGACAAAGCCCGCCAATGCGATTAGATCGCGGCTGGACATCGCCTCGAATGACGAGGCGCGCGACTGAGTCACAGGAGGCACCAATGTCGGACGGCTCTCTCTTTTGGGTGATCGGGGGCGAATTCGGCTCGATGAACTTCCACAAGCTGGTGGAGGGCTCGGCCCAGGTCAAAGGGCCGTTCAAGACCCGCAAGGAAGCCGAGGATTGCTGGCGCGAGGTGTCCGAGGAGAACCGCCATCGCGGCAGCGTGCGCTTTTCCATCGTCGAGGAGCCGCGCCGTTCGGCGGGCTGACCAGCGCGGAGCAGTCACGCAATGAATAGCGGCCCCGCCCGGACCCCGGACGGGGCCGACGCTTTTACGGGGCCGGCATATTGGACGGGCATCGCGGGCCGATGCCAACCCCTTGATCGCAGGCGGCCTTTTTTCGGCGCGGGGTTACTGATAGATTAACCATGCCGAACGGATTTTCGGGAACACGGATTTTCGGGAACACGGATCTTCGGAAACTAAAGGCAGCCTGCCCATGTCCGACGTACCACACATCGGTTCGACCGCGACCGCCAAGCCGATCCGGCTGCGCGATGCCTTGCGCCAGGCGCGCATCGACGCCGCCGACCGGACCGGCGTGGTGGTCGACCTGCGCGACGCCGAGGTCGCGCGGCTCGAAATTCTCAACGAGCAGCTCGATCCGCTGTTCGAGCAGATCCCCGCCGCCGTCGATTTGTTCGATCGCGGCATCAGCCAGGGCGACACGCCGCGGCTGTGGATCGACGTGGTCGCCCATGTCGCGATGGGCCGCGACAAGCGGCTGTATCGCTTCGTCCAGGACACCCGCTCCGGCCGCAAGGTGCTGGCGGAGTCGCATACGCCGGCGGTGATCGTGCAGGCGGTGACCGATTACGTCGCGCGCCGCATGGTCGAGCGCGAGCAGGCGCTGGTGGCGACGCCGCCCCCGGAGGCGGCGGAGCCCGCCGCGAAGCCGCGGCGCGGCCGCGTCTGGAGTTTCGCGCTCGGCTTTCTCGCCGGCGTCGTCGCGCTGTTCGGCTTCGCGCTTCTGGCGGCGCTGCGCAGCTTTTGATGCGATCGCGTCATCACCCACGGAGTCGCCCCGCGCAGGCGGGGACGACGGTGGTCGTATTTTAAATCCGCGCACCGCGCATGTCCGGTGAAGCTCTCAGGATGACGCCCCGCAAGAATCAAATCAGCATCACCCGCCGGATGTCGCGAAATCCCTTGCTTTCGATGAAGCCGCGCACGTTCTGCTCGCAGCGCCACCCCTCGCCGTCACGCATGATGCGAAACAGGTTGTAGGCCGCCGCCGGATGATGGCCGTGCGCCACCGCCGAGGCGGAGGGCACGCCGATGGCGGGGATGCGCCCGCGCGGCCCCTCCAGCCACATCGTCGAATGGACGTGATCGTGGCCGTGCAGGATCAAATCGACGCCGTGCCGCTTCAACAGCCCCAGCAGCGCATCGGCGTCGGTGAGACGCTTGAACCGGCCGTGATGCTCGGGACGCAGCGGGTGATGGATCAGCAGCACGCGAAACGTCGGCTCCGCCGCGCGCGCGCCAAGCACGTGGTCGAGTGCGGCGAGTTGCGCGGCCCCGAGTCGGCCGGTGGCCATGAACGGCGCGGTCGGCACCGCCGTCGAGGTCGCGATCAGCGTCAACGGGCCGCGACGTTGCACGAACGGGTAGGTGATGGCGTCGCTCGCGCCGGCATCGTCATCGCGCAGAAAATCGCCGAACGCCTGCGCGAAGCGACGCCGCGTCGCCCGCACATAGGCGTCGTGATTGCCGGGAATGATCGTCACCCGCTCGGGCGGGCCGACGCCGTCCAGCCACCTCCGCGCCGGCGCGAACTCCGCCGGCAGCGCCAGGTTGACCAGATCGCCGGTGATGGCGATGTGGTCGGGCTGTTGGGCGTGCAGGTCCGCCACCAGTTGATCGAGCACATCGCGGCGGTGGATCAAGTGGCGGTTGCGTCGCCAGTTGAGATATCCCAGCGCCCGCTTGCCGACCAGTTCGCGCAGCAGCGCCGCCGGCAACGGCGGCAGATGCGGATCGGAGAGATGCGCGAGCACGTAGGCGGACATGGTGGGGACTGTGAAATTCCTGACGGAGCGCCGGTGTCTGAACCGGAGCGGATCAGGCAAGATGCCGGGAGACCGGAAAGAATCAAGAGGGCACGGCGTGGCGTGGACTGATAGAGACAACACCCTGCGGCGGCGGCTGGAGCCGGCGCTGCGCCGCGTCTTCCACTTCTATTGGCGGTTCGCGCGCGGCATGACCATGGGGGTGCGCGGCGTGGTGCTGGATGACGGCGGCCGGGTATTGCTGGTCAAGCACAGCTATGTCGCCGGCTGGCATCTGCCGGGCGGCGGCGTCGAGGTCGGCGAGAGCGCCGGCGACGCCTTGCGCCGCGAACTGATGGAGGAAGGGCGGATCGCGTTCGAGGCGCCGGCGCTGCACGGCGTATTCTTCAACAGCCACGTCTCGCGCCGCGATCACGTCGCGGTCTATGTGATCCGCCGTTTCACCCAGGACCGGATGCCGGAGCCCAACCGGGAGATCGTCGCCTGCGGCTTCTTCGCGCCCGACGCGCTGCCGCCCGACACCACCAAGGGCACCCGGCTGCGGATCGCCGAGGTGATCGAGGGGACGCCGCCCCCGGCGACGTGGGTGTGAGAAGGCGAATTTCATTCGCCGCGATGGACCGCATCGGCGCCAGATGCTATTCCGCGCCGCCATGAGCGATCTGTCCCTCACCATTTTGCCGGAAACCGCGGGCGACGCCCAGCCGATCGAACGGCTGCTGGAGCGCACCTTCGGTCCCGGTCGTTTCGTGCTGAGCGCCTACCGGCTGCGCGAGCACGTCGATCACCGGCTCGATCTGTCGTTCACCGCCCGCATCGGCACGCTGCTGGTCGGCTCGGTGCGGCAATTGCCGGTATGCATCGGCGACACCCCGGCGCTGCTGCTCGGCCCGCTCACCGTCGAGCCGCCGTTCCGCAGTCGCGGCGTCGGCCGCGCGCTGCTGGAGCGCGCGCTCGCCGACGCCAGGGCCAAGGGCCATACGCTGGTCGCGCTGGTCGGCGACGAGGCCTATTACAGCCGCGCCGGCTTCAGGATGATCCCGCTCGGCCGCGCCGACATGCCCGGCCCGGTCGACCGCCGCCGCCTGCTGGTCAAGGAACTGACCGACGGCGCGTTCGACGGCGTCGAAGGCATGATCCGTCCGGACTGGCGTTTCGCGCGGCAGACATGACGAAAGCCGGCGGCCGTTTGCTCCCCCTCAGCCTTGGCTTCGCCTCAACCGCCCGTAGACCAGGCTGAGCGTCAGGCAATAGGTCGCGAGCATCGCCAGCATCATCAGCGCCGGACCCGCGCCCGCGCCGGCGCGCGCCGCGAACAAGCCGTGGCCGAGCGCCGGCATGATCGCGAGCCCCGTCAACGCCCAGGCGAAGACCGTGACCAGCGCGCCCTTGCCGAGCGCGGTGCGCGCCGGAATCCGTGCATAGGCCCAGGCGAAGATCGAACTCCAGACCAGCGCGCCGGAGATCATCGGCAACAACCATGACAGGTCGTGGGCGAGCGACGCCGCGACCATGCCGGACAACAGCCGCTGCAAATCGGCATAGGGCTGGAACGCCGGCAGGATGCCCAGCGCGCGCCGCGCCGCCATCAGGCCGCTTTGCGCCGCCATGCCGCAAAGGCCGGCGATCGCGGCATCGCGCAGCCGCATCGCCACTCCCCGCACCGTCCCGCCAACCACGCCTGTCCTCCCGCCGCGAAATCCGAATCTACCGACATTGAATTTCGCGGTCGACATGCGCAAGTTAGGTGGATCGATACGCAAAGCCGCTCGCCGGCAACCGGAATCTCCACCCATGAGCAATGCGACAAGACTTTTCGAGCCCTACCGGCTCGGGCCGATCACGCTGACCAACCGCGCCGTGATGGCGCCGCTGACGCGCAACCGCGCCGGCGCCGGCCTCGCGCCGGGGGCGCTCGCCGCCGACTACTACAGCCAGCGCGCCGGCGCGGGCCTGCTGATTACCGAGGGCAGCCAAGTGTCGCAACAGGGCCAGGGCTATCAGGACACGCCCGGCATCCACACCGCCGAACAGATCGCGGGCTGGCGCCGGGTGACCGACGCGGTTCACGCGCGCGGCGGCCACATCTTCATCCAGCTCTGGCATGTCGGCCGCGTCTCGCACGTCTCATTGCAGCCGGACGGCGGCGCGCCGGTCGGCCCCTCCGCCATCCGCGCCAACGCCAAAACCTTCGTCGGCGGCGGATTCGCCGAAGTGTCCGAGCCGCGCGCGCTCGACATCGCGGAAATTCCCGGCGTGATCGACAGTTTCAGACGCGCGGCGGCGAACGCGCGCGAGGCCGGCTTCGACGGCGTCGAGATTCACGGCGCCAACGGCTACCTGCTCGACCAGTTCGCCAAGGACGGCGGCAACAAGCGCACCGACGCCTACGGCGGCGCGATCGAGAATCGCGCGCGGCTGATGCTTGAGGTCGCCGGCGCCGTCGCGGGCGAGATCGGGGCCGAGCGCACCGGCATCCGCATCTCGCCGGTGACGCCCGCCAACGACATTTCCGACAGCAACCCGCAGCCGCTGTTCGATCACATCGTCGACGGACTGAGCGCGGCGAAGCTGGTGTATCTTCACGTCATCGAGGGCGCGACCGGCGGCCCGCGCGACTATGCGCCGTTCGACTATGGCAGCCTGCGCAGGCGCTTCGGCGGCACCTACATCGCCAATAACGGTTACGATCTGGCGCTCGCCGACAAGGCGCTGGCCGCTGGTGACGCCGACCTGATCGCGTTCGGCAAGCTGTTCCTCGCCAACCCTGATCTGGTGGAACGGCTCAAGCGCGGCGCTGCCCTGAACGCGCCCGACAAGGCCACGTTCTACGGCGGCGGCGCGAAAGGCTACACTGATTATCCGACGCTGGCGCTCGACCCGGCGCAATAAAACAGGGCGCGGCGCCGTCGCCACTGGATTCCGGTCGGCCCCCGGAGAAAAACCGCAACCCATCGAAGGACAGCGGTCTTCGATTCAACCGGGGTGAATCGTGGCCCAGGATCAAGCCCGCGCGTAACAATGCCGTCTCAGCCGAACCCGCGCGACGGCGACGGCTCCGCGTCAGGTTCGCCGACGAATCGCGCGGCGGCCCGCTCGGCGTCGCGAGCGCTGCGGAACAACTGGCCTTCCAGCCGGAAAAACCGCGGCGCGGCGGCGAAGAAACGAAAGCCGGCCTTATCGCGAACCACGATTCCCGCAGGCTCCGAACTGACCTCGATGATGTAGCTATCCGACATGATGGCGCCCGTAGTGGTCGATCCGGGCCGACAACCGTCCCGCGCCGCAATCGTTCCACGCCGGGGCGACAACCAATATGCCGCGCGACAAAATCGGACTATGTCGAAAGCGTGCCCCGATCGATGGCCCGCGGCCGCCCGTCGTCGTCGATGGCGACATAGGTGAAGTTGCCGTCGGTGACCAGGATCAAGCCGCTTTGCCGCCGCCGCCGCACCCAGGCGTCGAGATGGACGGTGATCGAGGTGCGGCCGATCCGGACCGTCGAGGCATAGACCGACACCACGTCGCCGACGAACACCGGCTTGCGGAAGTTCATGGCTTCGATCGCCACCGTCGCGGTGCGCGTCTTGGTGGTCTTGATGGCGTAGATGCCGCCGGCGACGTCCATCTGGCTGAGCAGCCAGCCGCCGAAGATGTCGCCGTTGTGATTGGTGTCGGCGGGCATCGCCAGGGTGCGGATGCACAGATCGCCGTGCGGTTCGGTTTCGGAATGCGGTGGGGAAGCGGTCTGAGTATCGGTCATCGAAACAATTCTCCGATCTGTCGAAGCGCCCGCGCGGGACGGCGCGCGCCAGCACAGCAGATTCCGTGGCCGCTGGAAAACGCTTTATTTCGGCCGCGCCATCTCGAACATGGCGTCGGGGCGAACCTCGATATAGTCGCCCATGCGGCCGGCGCGCAGGATCGGATGCGCCTGCGCGGTCTGGTAGACGCCGTCCTTGATTAGCGCCTTGTCGATATGCACCGCGACCACTTCGCCGATCGTCAGCCAGGTCTCCGCCTTCCTGCCGTCGGCGCCCTTGAGCTGGATGATCTCCGACAGCCGGCACTCGAAGCTGACGCGGCTCTCGCCGACGCGCGGCGGCTTGACCAGGCGGCTCGGCACCGGCGTCAGCCCGGCCAGTTCGAACTCGTTGATCTCATGCGCGACGGTCGCCGAGGTCGCGTTCATCTGCTGCGCGATGTCCATGGTGGCGAGGTTCCAGACGAACTCGCCGGTCTCCTGGACATTGGCGACGGTGTCCTTCCAGCCGGTCGAGGAAAACCCGATCAGCGGCGGATGGTAGTTGAAGGCGTTGAAGAAGCTGTAGGGCGCGAGATTGACGTTGCCCCGGCCGTCCCGCGACGAAATCCAGCCGATCGGCCGCGGCGCGATGATGGCGTTGAACGGGTCGTGGCGCAGGCCATGGCCGTGGCCCGGCTCGTAGAAATGGATGCCGTTCGAATCCGCGCCGTCCATCTGTCGTCCCCTCACGCCGCGTGGTGATAGCCGAGCCCGACCAGGATGAAATCGATCATCTGGTCCAGCGTCGGCCCCGGCTTGTTGGCGGTTTGCGCGATCATCTGCGGATGGAAGAAGCGCAGCATCGCGGTGCAAGTGCAAAGCGCGGCGACCCTCACGTCGGCGACGCGGAACGCACCCTCCGCGGCCCCTTCGCCGATCACCCCGCCGATCAGCAAGGTGACGCGCTCGATATGCGCCTTGCAGACGTCCCAGTCTTCCTCCATGGCGCTCGCCACCATCTCGTGCAGCTTGGCGTCGCCGACATAACGCTCGGTGTTCATCAGGTGGATGGCGGTCACAAGTTCGCGCAGCCGCTGCGGCGCGGGCGCGGGCCGCGCCACGATGGCGGCCGCGGCGGCCTCGACCTCGCTCATCAGCCGGAAGGCGACGCCGTGCCGGATCGCGTCCTTCGAGGGGAAGAAGCGATAGACGTTGGCCGGCGACATGCGCAGCGCCTTGGCGATGTCGGCCACCGTGGTCTTCTGATAGCCGATTTCACGGAACAGCCGCTCCGCCTCCACCAGGATGCGCTCCTGCGCCTCGGCTTCGGTATGTTCGGACACCATCGTCATATCAAGGTTCACTTTTCATTTATTCGGCGGCCTCGGCAAGCGGAAATGCAAGCTGGGCGTCGTCGTGCGCCGCCGCGGTCGCGACCCCCTTCTCGTCGAGACTCTTTCTGAACCACAGCGCGTAAAGCCCCGGCAGATAGAGCAGCGTCAGGAAGGTGGCGACGAACAGCCCGCCCATGATGGTGATCGCCATCGGCGCCCAGAACGCCGAGCGCGACAGCGGGATCATCGCCAGGATCGCCGCCAAGGCCGTCAGCACCACCGGGCGGGCGCGGCGCACCGTGGCCTCGACGATGGCCTCGCGGCGGGTCGCGCCGTGACGCACGTCGGCCTCGATCTGGTCGACCAGGATCACGGTGTTGCGCATAATCATGCCGGCCAGCGCGATCAGGCCGAGCAGCGCCACGAAGCCGAACGGCTGGCTCGCGACGTTGAGGCCGAACGAAGCGCCGATGATGCCGAGCGGCGCGGTGAGGAACACCAGCACCAGCCGCGAAAAACTCTGCAACTGAATCATCAGCAGCGTCAGCATCACCACCAGCATCACCGGGAACAGCACGAAGATCGAGGCATTGCCCTTGGCCGATTCCTCGATCGCGCCGCCCATCTCCATGCGGTAGCCCGGCTCCAGGCTGTCGCGGATCGGCTTCAGCTTGGCCCAGATCGCGTTGCTGACGTCGGGGGCCTGCACGCCGTCGACGATATCGCCGCGCACGGTGATCGCCATGTCGCGGTTGCGCCGCCACAGGATCGGCTCCTCGTGGACGTATTCGACCTTGGCGATCTGCGACAGCGGCACCGCGACGCCGCCTCGCGAGGTGATGGTGAGGTCGCCGACCCGCGCCAGATCGAGCCGCTCGTTCGCGACGGCGCGCGCGACCACCTCGACCTTCTCGATGCCGTCGCGCACCGTGGTCACCGGCGCGCCGGAGATCAGCATCGCCAGCGCCTGCGAGACGTCCTGCGGGGTGAGGCCGAGCGCGCGGGCGCGGTCCTGGTTGACCACCAGCCGGAGCGCCGGGGTCTGCTCGTTCCAGTCGAGATGCGGATCGACCACGTTCGGATTGGTCTTCACCACGTCGCGCACCTTGTAGGCGATCTCGCGCACCTTGTGGGTGTCCGGGCCGATGACGCGGAACTGCACCGGGAAGCCGACCGGCGGACCGAAGTTGAAGCGGTCGACCCGCACCCGCGCCGCGTTCAGCGCGCCCTCGTGCACCGCCTTCTCGATTCGCGCCTTGACGCGCTCGCGCGCCTCGACGCCCTTGGTGACGATCACGATCTCGGCGAAGGATTCGTTCGGCAGTTGCGGGTTGAGGCCGAGCCAGAAGCGCGGCGAGCCCTGCCCGACATAGGCCGTGAAGGTGGCGATGTCGTCGTCGCCCTTGAGCAGCGCCTCGGCGTCCTTCACCGCCGTCTCGGTGACCTTGAACGCGGTGCCTTCCGGCAGCCGCAGTTGCAGGAACAGTTCCGGCCGCTCCGACAGCGGAAAGAACTGCTGCTGCACATGACCGAAGCCGACGACACTGGCGGCGAAGATCGCCACCGTCGCCGCCACCACCTTGATGCGATGGTTGACGCACCACGCGATCACCCGCCGCAGGCCGCGATAGATCCGGGTCTCGTAGATGGCGTGCGGATCGTGGACCGGCTGCCCCGGCTTGACGAAGTTCGGCAGCAGCATGACGCCGATATAGGGCGTGAAGATCACCGCGACGAACCACGACGCCACCAGCGCGATGGCCACGATCCAGAAGATGCCGCCGGCATATTCGCCGACGCCGGAATTGGCGAAACCGATCGGCAGGAAGCCGGCGGCGGTGACCAGCGTGCCGGTCAGCATCGGGAACGCGGTGGATTCCCAGGCGAAGGCGGCGGCCTTGGTCCGCTCCCAGCCCTGCTCCATCTTCACCACCATCATCTCGACGGCGATGATGGCGTCGTCCACCAGGAGCCCGAGTGCGATAATCAGCGCGCCGAGGGTGATGCGATGCAGGTCGAGCGACATCGCGTTCATCACGATGAAGACGATCGCCAGCACCAGCGGCACCGACAGCGCCACCACGATGCCGGTGCGCAGGCCGAGCGCCAGGAACGAGACGAACAGCACGATGGCCAGCGCCTCGATGAACGAACGCACGAACTCGCCGACCGCGTGCTTCACCACCAGCGGCTGGTCGGCGATCTGCTCCAGATCGATGCCCTCCGGCACGCCGCGCATGAAATCGTCGCTGGTCTTCTTGACGTTGTCGCCGAGTTCGAGAATGTTGGCGCCCTTGGCGGTGACCACGCCGATGCCGAGCGCGGGCTTGCCCTCCTGGCGGATCTCGAAGGTCTTCGGATCGACGAAGCCGTGCTTGACGGTGGCGATGTCGCCGAGCCGGAACACCTGCCCGTTGCTTTCCACCGGAGTTTCCGCCACCGCCTTGGCGCCGTCGAGCGCGCCGGTGACGCGCAGCGCCACCCGCTGCGACGAGGTTTCCACCGTGCCGGCGGGCACCACCGCGTTCTGCTTCGCGAGCGAATCGAAGATCGCCTGCGGCGCGATCCCGAGCGTCGCGAGTTTCGCGTGCGAGAACTCGACGAAAATCTTCTCGGCCTGGGTGCCGTAGAGATTGACCTTGGTGACGCCCGGCACCTTCAACAGGCGCTGGCGCAAGCCCTCCGCCACCTTCTTCATCTGCGCGTAGTCGGCGCCGTCGCCGGTCATCATGTAGAGGATGGAATCGACGTCGCCGTATTCGTCGTTGAAGTTAGGGCCGATCAGGTTTTGCGGCAGGTCGGCGCGGATGTCGGCAAGCTTCTTGCGAAGCTGATAGAACAGTTCGGGGACTTCCTTCGGCGGCGTGTTGTCCTTGAAGAACACCTGCATCGCGGTGAAGGACGGCTTCGAGTAGGTCTGCACCTTGTCGAAGTGGGGCAGCTCCTGCAATTTTTTCTCGATCGGATCGGCGACCTGCTCCTGCATCTCGCGCGCGGTCGCGCCGGGCCAGATCGCCGACACCACCACCAACTTGATGGTGAAGGACGGGTCCTCGGCGCGGCCGAGCCGCAGATAGGAGAAGGCCCCGGCGAAGGCGATCGCCACGATCAGGAACAGCACCAGCGCGGGATGGGCCACCGCCCAGGCGGACAGATTGAAGCGCTTCATGGCAAGCCTCGCAGCGTCAGGCGGAATCAGAACGTCAGCGACGACACGACGCGGACCTTCTCGGCCGGGTCGAGCTTCTGCACGCCGAGGGTCACCACTTTCGCGCCCTCGGCGACGCCGCCGGCGATCAGCACGTTCTCGGAGCCGTAGGACTTCACCGTCACCGGGGTCAGCGTCAGCTTGCCCGCGTCATCGACGACGTAGAGCGAGGGCGATGTGCCCTGGCTGAACAGCGCCGACAGCGGCAGCCGCGCCACCCGCTCGCTGTCGCGGTCGGTGATGGTGAGCGTCGCGGTCATGCCCAGCGCGACGCGGTCGTCGGCGTCGGGCAGCGAGAATTTCGCGAGGTAGGTGCGGGTGGCGGGATCGGCCTGCGGCGCGATCTCGCGCAGCTTCGCGGCGTAGGTCTTGCCGGGCTCCGACCACAGCGACACCCGCGCCACGCCGTCCTTGGCGCGGCCGATCAGCGTTTCCGGGATCGCCACCACCGCCTCCTTCTCGCCCATCCGCGCGAGACGGATCGCCGGCTGTCCGGCCGCCACCACCTGGCCGGGATTGATCGTGGTCGCGGTGACGACGCCGCGCGTATCCGCCGCCAGCGTCGCGTAGGACAGGCTGTTGCCGGTCAGTTCGACCGAACGCTGGGCGCGGTTGAGCCGGGCTCTCGCCTCGGCGGCGGCGGCGTTGACCTGATCGAGCTGGGCGTCGGTGGCCCAGCCCTTGGCCTTCAGTTCCTGGGCGCGGGTCTGCGCGGCGGCGGCCTGCGCCAGCGTCCCGGTCGCGGCGCTGAGTTCGGCCTGCGCCTGCTCGGCCTGCAATTTCAGATCGATCCGGTCGAGCGTCGCCAGCGGCTGTCCCGGCTCGACCACTTGCCCGACCTCGACCAGGCGCTTCTCGACCTTGCCGGCGACCCGGAAACCCATGTCGGTCTCGATCCGGGGGCGGATGGTGCCGACGAAACTGCGCTCCGGGGTTTCCGGCTGATACTGCACCGTCGCCACCAGAACCGGCCGCAGCGGCGCGGATTTCTCGGCGGTGGATTGCTCGCATCCACCCAGCGCGAGCGCGGGAAGAATTACGCCAAGGATAGGTAATGCTTTGATTTGACGCGAAAAACCTGCAAATGCCAACATCGGGACAACCCTTGCGATCGATCTTGGCCGGGGAAGGTGCTTCAATTACTGACGATTGTCAATATTCGTCAGTGAGCATTCATCAATCGACACCCGCAATGCGCGACTCCTCGCGCATCCGGCCGCGGCGGTTGCGCGCCTCCCGCGGCTACCCGGTCACGAAGACGTGGCGCAGGAACGATTGTCCCGATGCCTCGTTGTCCCGCCGCACCGCACAACATCAGGAGAAGGCCATGGGTAGCACGACGGACAAGGTCAAGGGCGTCGCCAACGAGGCGATCGGCAAGGCCAAGCAGACGGTCGGCGAGGCTGTCGGCTCGGACAAGCTGAAGGCCGAGGGCCTTGTTCAGGAGGCCAAGGGCGAAGGCCAGCAAGCCCTCGGCGACGCCAAGGCAGCCGCCAAGGAAGCCGTCGACCGGGCGGCGGACTACGCCCACCGCAAACTATAGGCGGCTCATAGCTCAAAGAGCGCAAGAAACATGGTGGAAGCAACTCGGCCGGCCCTCGGGGTCGGCCGTTTTCTTTGCCGGCGGCGTTCAGCCCTCTCGTCGTCGTCCCCGCGCAGGCGGGGACCCATAACCCCTGGCAATTACGGCGTTTGGCGGCGCCACCCGTCAACAACTTCGAGCGCTATCCGCATCACGAACGGCACGGCGTATGAGTCCCTGCCTGCGCAGGGACGACGGCTTTCGTGTGGAAAGTCGGTGCATGAAACGCCAAGCGCTCAATACCCCAGCGCGCAGCCGTCCTTGCGCGGGTCGGAGCCGCCGGTCAGCGTGCCCTTGTCCCAGTCGATCCAGATCGCCTGTCCGCCGCCCCATGGCAGTTTCGCGCGGCTCACCCGATGGCCGATGGCCCGCAGCGCTTCGGCGGTGCTTTCCGGAATGCCGTCCTCCAACTGATAAAGGCCGTCGTAATGGAACGCGCGCGGCAGATCGATGGCCTCCTGCACGTCCATGCCGAAGTCCAGCATGTTGGTCAGGACGTGGCACTGCCCGACCGGCTGATACTGCCCGCCCATCACGCCGAACGGCATCGCCGCGCGGCCGCCCTTGGTCACCATGCAGGGAATGATGGTGTGCAGCGGCCGCTTGCGCGGGGCGATGCAGTTCGGATGGCCGGGCTCGACCCGGAAGCCGACGCCGCGATTCTGCATCAGCACGCCGGTCTTGTTCGAGACGATGCCCGAGCCGAACGGATGCGCGATGGAGTTGATGAACGAGCAGGCGTTACGATCCTTGTCGACCACGGTGACATAGATCGTCGACGGATTGGGCCGTGGCCACACGTCGGGAATGTCTAGCATTCCGTCCATGCGAATCTTGGCGGCGAAGCCGGCGGCGAACTCCTTCGCCAGAATCCGCGCCACGTCGACATCGACATGCGCCGGGTCGGCGATGTGCGTCTCGCGCATCATGTAGGCGGCGCGCGCCGCTTCCGCTTCCAGATGCAACCGCTCGACGCCGAGCGGCGCCAGAGGCGTCAGGTCGAAATGCGACAACACGTTGAGCATCACCAGCATGGTGAGGCCGGGGCCGTTCGGCGGGCACTGCCAGACCTCATAACCCTTGTAGGCGGTGCCGATCGGCGTGCTGGTCTCGGTCGTATGCGCGGCGAAATCGTCCAGCGTGTGCAGCCCGCCGAGGCCGCGCAGCGTGTCCACCATGTCCTCGGCCACCGCGCCTTTGTAGAAGCCGTCCGGCCCCTCGCTGGCGATAATGCGCAGCGTCCGCGCCAGTTCGGGCTGGCGGATCACGTCGCCGGCCGCCGGCGGCGCGTTGTCGCGCAGTAGATAGCGAGGCGCGTTGGCGCCCTTGCGCAACTTCTCGACGTTGTTGCGCCAGTCGAAGGCGACGCGCGGCGCGACGACGTAGCCGTGCTCGGCCGCCTCGATGGCCGGCTGCAACAGCCGGTCCAGCGAGAGCCGGCCGTGGTCGCGCAAAATCCTCGCCCAGGCATCGACCGCGCCGGGCACCGTGACCGCATGGACGCTGGTCAGCGGGATCGCGGTGATGCGGCGTTCCAGATACCACGCCGCCTCGGCGGCTTCCGGCGCGCGGCCGGAACCGTTGTAGGAGATCACATCGCCGCGTCCTTGCCGCATGTAGAGCGCGAAGCAGTCGCCGCCGATGCCGGTCGATTGCGGCTCGATCACGCCGAGCAGCGCGCAGGCCGCCACCGCCGCGTCCGCCGCGGTGCCGCCCGCCTTCAGGACCTCGATCGCCGCAAGTGTCGCCTGCGGGTGCGAGGTCGCGGCCATTCCGTTCAGGGCATGAACGGTGGAGCGGCCGGCCAACTGAAAGTTTCTCATCGCGCGCGTCCCTCCCGTGATTTTCCGTTATGATTGTCCCGCCCGGAAGGCCGTTGCTTCCTTGGCACATCCGCAGGCCCGGCGGCAACCGGGACGTCCCAGGAAACCGAGACCATGACCGACCCCGCCCGGCTGAGCGAGCGCATCGACGCGCTGGAGGCCCGCGTCGCCTATCAGGACGACACCATCGAAACCCTGAACCAGACCGTGACCGCGCAGTGGCAGCAGATCGACGCGCTTCGGCGGCTGGTCGGCGAACTCGGCGAGCGCCTGAGCGAGGCCGAGAACGGCGGCCGCGACCGCCCCGCCAACGAGCGCCCGCCGCATTACTAGATTTGCCACGCGACAATCGTCGTCCCTGCGCAGGCAGGGACCCATACGCCGCAGCCGTTCGGCTCGATCGATTTAAGGCGCGGTTGTTCCACAATAGGTAGCGCCAGGGGTTATGGGTCCTCGCCTTCGCGAGGACGACGACGCCGGAATCGCCCCCGCTTGTGTGCTGTGCATCGGGCATAACCGCCATGACGGCGGGATGCCGCGTTGACACCTGCCGCCGTCAGCCTACATTGAGGCTGTTCCGAGGGGTGCTCCGGCAGGGAGCTGAGATACCGCAGGATCGCCAGACGGCGTCAGCGCGGTGACCCTTTGAACCTGATCCGGGTCATGCCGGCGAAGGGACAGGGATGGTGCAGACCTCAAAGATTCAGACCTCGAAGATTCAGACCTCGAAGATTCAGCGCGACACATTTTCCGCCGACAAAGCTCCCGTTCATGTGATCGGCGCGGGCGTCGCAGGTGCATGGCAGGCGCTGCTGTTCGCCAAGGCCGGCTACAAGGTGACGCTGCACGAGCGTGGCGACGCGGCGATGGCCGATGGCGCCAGCCACTGGGCCGGCGGCATGCTGGCGCCCTATTGCGAACAGGACGGCTCCGAGCCGGTGATTACCCGCCTCGGCCTGCGCGCGCTGGCGCTGTGGCGCCGCGAGGTTCCCGATACGCCGTTCCAGGGCTCGCTGGTGGTGGCGCATGCGCGCGACCGCGCCGACCTCGCGCGCTTCGCCCGCGTCACGTCCAATCACCAGCGCGTCAGCGGCGACGCGCTGACCCGGATCGAGCCCGCGCTCGACGGCCGCTTCCCCGAGGCGCTGTTCTTCCCCGACGAAGGCCACGTCGAGCCGCGCCACGCGGTGCCGGAGCTGCACAAGGCCATCCGCGCCGCCGGCGGCGAAATCGTCTACGGCGCCGAGGTGGACGCAACCGACTTCGACGGCATCGTGATCGATTGCCGCGGCCTCGCGGCGCGCGACCTGTTTCCCGACCTGCGCGGCGTCAAGGGCGAGGAGATCATCGTCGAGACCGACGAGATCGAGCTGGCGCGGCCGGTCCGCCTGCTGCATCCGCGCTGGCCGCTGTATCTGATCCCGCGCGAAAATCACCGCTTCATGATCGGCGCGACCTCGATCGAGCGCGAGGATTACGGCGTCACCGTGCGCTCGGCGCTGGAACTGCTCAGCGCCGCTTACAGCGTGCATCCGGCGTTCGGCGAGGCGCGCATTGTCGAGATCGGCTCCGGCTTGCGCCCGGCGCTGCCCGACAACCTGCCGCGCATCGTCATTCGCGGGCGGCGCATCGCCGTCAACGGGCTTTATCGTCACGGCTTCCTGATCGCGCCGGCGCTGGCCGAACTGACGCTCAAATTCATCGAGACCGGCGCCATCGACAACGAGGTGATGCAATGCGCGTGACCGTCAACGGCGAACAGCGCGAGATCGCCGCGACGCGGATCGACGCGCTGCTGAGCGAACTGGCGTATGAGGGCTCCCACTTCGCCATCGCGCTGAATTTCGACGTGCTGCCGAAAAGCCGCTGGGCGGAGACGCCACTTCAGCCCGGCGACGAGATCGAGATCATCACGCCGCGACAGGGAGGGTGATGATGATGCGAATGCTTGCACATGCCTCCCTATTGTCGTCCCCGCGCTTCCCGTCGTCGTCCTCGCGCAGGCGGGGACCCATAACCCCTGGCCTTCGTTGTTTCAAACAACATCCGCCTCAGTGCCACCAAGCGGCGACCCGGCGTATGGGTCCCCGCCTTCGCGGGGACGACATGGAATATGTGGCGAGGTTGCTGGCATCATGAGCACAGTGAAATTCTACGACCGCGCGTTCTCCTCCCGCCTCTTGATCGGCACCGCGCTGTATCCTTCGCCGAAAATCATGCAGGACGCGATCCGCGCCGCCGGCAGCCAGATCGTCACGGTGTCGCTGCGGCGCGAGGCCGCCGGCGGCAAGACCGGCGACGCGTTCTGGTCGTTGATCCGCGAACTCGACGTCACGGTGCTGCCCAACACCGCCGGCTGCCGCACGGTGCGCGAGGCGGTGACCACCGCGAAGCTGGCGCGCGAACTGTTCGGCACGCCCTGGGTCAAGCTGGAGGTGATCGCCGACAACGACACCCTGCAACCCGACGTGGTCGGGCTGGTGGAAGCCGCCGCCATCCTTATCAAGGACGGTTTCGAGGTGTTCCCCTATTGCACCGACGACCTCGGCGTGGCGCAGCGGCTGGTCGACGCCGGCTGCCGCGTGGTGATGCCGTGGGCCGCGCCGATCGGCAGCGCGAAGGGCATCGTCAACCGCGACGGCCTGCGGCTCTTGCGCGACCGCCTGCCCGATATCGCCCTCGTCGTCGATGCCGGGCTCGGCGCGCCGAGCCACGCGGCGCAGGCGCTGGAACTCGGCTACGACGCCGTGCTGCTCAACACCGCCATCGCCAAGGCCGACGATCCGGTGGCGATGGCGAAAGCCTTCCGCCTCGGCGTCGAGGCCGGCCGCATGGCGTTTGAGGCGGGCCTGATGGAGGCCCGCGATTTCGCTTCCCCCTCCACCCCAGTCGTAGGGACACCGTTCTGGCATGCCATATCCTGATCGCTTCTATCCAGTCGTCGACAGCGTGGCGTGGGTCGCACGCCTGACCAGGCTCGGCGTCGGCACCATCCAGTTGCGCGCGAAAAATCTCGACGACGACGCGGCGCTGCGAATCGTCCGCGAGGCGCTGGCGGTCACGCGCCCGACGGCGACCAGGCTCGTGGTCAACGACTACTGGCGCGCGGCGATCGAGGCCGGCGCGGCGCACCTGCATCTCGGCCAGGAAGATCTCGCGGACGCCGACCTCGGCGCGATCCGAAAAGCGAAACTCACGCTCGGCGTCTCCACCCACGACGACGCCGAGTTGCAAGCCGCGCTCGACGCGAAACCCGATTACGTGGCGCTGGGGCCGATCTTCTTCACCACGCTGAAATCGATGCGCTTCGCGCCGCAGGGCATTGCGAAGATCACCGAATGGAAAAAACGCGTCGGCGACATCCCGCTGGTCGCCATCGGCGGCATCAAGCTGGAACACGCCGCCGACATCTTCGCCGCCGGCG
Organism: Xanthobacteraceae bacterium; assembly: GCA_023954195.1. Classification (GTDB taxonomy): domain Bacteria; phylum Pseudomonadota; class Alphaproteobacteria; order Rhizobiales; family Xanthobacteraceae; genus 62-47. Next base: position 282,507 of record JAMLIK010000002.1, on the reverse strand, counting down.
CCGACTCCATCGCCGTCGTCAGCGACGTGACCCAGAACGCCGATCCCGACGCGCGGGTGAAGGCGTGGCTCGCGCTCAACACGGAGGCCGCATGACGCGCAACGTGAAGATCGTCGTCCCCGCGCAGGCGGGGGCCCATACGCCGCAGTGGTTCGGCTCAAGCACAACGGCGCGGTTGTTCCGTAACAGCTAACGTTAGGGGCTATGGGTCCCCGCCTGCGCGGGGACGACGCTGAGTTTGTTTGATCCGACCCGCTACATTTCGATTCGAACACCGAGGAGGACGCCATGAACAAGCAGATCAACGCGGCCGACATCAAGCCCGCCGTTACCACCGGCGCCCTGCCGTCGTCGCGCAAGATTTTCGCGGTGCCGGACGCCGCGCCGGATCTCCGCGTGCCGTTGCGCGAGATCATTCTCTCCGAGGGCGCGGGCGAGCCGAACCTGCCGGTCTACGACACCTCCGGCCCTTACACCGATCCGAACGTCGTCATCGACGTCAATTCCGGCCTGCCGCGCACTCGCCTCGCATGGGTGAAGGCGCGCGGCGGCGTCGAGGAATATGACGGCCGCGCCATCAAGCCGGAGGACAACGGCAATGTCGGCGCCTCGCACGCCGCCGCCGCCTTCAAGGCGCACCACCGGCCGCTGCGCGGCGTCGGCGACGCGCCGATCACCCAACTGGAATTCGCCCGCGCGGGCATCATCACCAAGGAGATGATCTACGTCGCCGAGCGCGAGAACCTCGGGCGCAAGCGGCAGTTGGAGCGCGCCGAAGCCGCATTGGCGGACGGCGAGAGCTTCGGCGCCAGCGTGCCCGCCTTCATCACGCCGGAATTCGTGCGTGATGAAATCGCCCGCGGCCGCGCGATCATCCCCTCCAACATCAACCACGCCGAGCTGGAGCCGATGATTATCGGCCGCAACTTCCTGACCAAGATCAACGCCAACATCGGCAACTCGGCGGTGACCTCGTCGGTCGAGGAGGAAGTGGACAAGATGGTGTGGGCGATCCGCTGGGGCGCCGACACCGTGATGGACCTCTCCACCGGCCGCAACATCCACACCACGCGCGAATGGATCCTGCGCAACGCGCCGATCCCGATCGGCACCGTGCCGATCTATCAGGCGCTGGAGAAGTGCGACGGCGACCCGGTGAAGCTGACCTGGGAGCTTTATCGCGACACGCTGGTGGAGCAATGCGAGCAGGGCGTCGATTACTTCACCATCCACGCCGGCGTGCGGCTGCCCTATATCCACCTCACCGCCAATCGCGTCACCGGAATCGTCTCGCGCGGCGGCTCGATCATGGCGAAGTGGTGCCTCGCCCATCACAAGGAGAGCTTCCTCTATACGCATTTCGATGAGATTTGCGACCTGATGCGCAAATACGACGTGTCGTTCTCGCTCGGCGACGGCCTGCGCCCCGGCTCGATCGCCGACGCCAACGACCGCGCGCAGTTCGCCGAACTCGAAACGCTCGGCGAACTGACGCAGATCGCCTGGAATAAAGGCTGCCAGGTGATGATCGAGGGCCCCGGCCACGTGCCGATGCACAAGATCAAGATCAACATGGACAAGCAGTTGAAGGAATGCGGCGAGGCGCCGTTCTACACCCTCGGTCCGCTGACCACCGACATCGCGCCGGGCTACGACCACATCACCAGCGGCATCGGCGCCGCGATGATCGGCTGGTTCGGCTGCGCCATGCTGTGCTACGTGACCCCGAAGGAGCACCTCGGCCTGCCCAACCGCGACGACGTGAAAGTCGGCGTCATCACCTACAAGATCGCGGCGCATGCCGCCGACCTCGCCAAGGGCCACCCGGCCGCGCAGCTGCGCGACGACGCGCTGTCACGGGCGCGGTTCGACTTCCGCTGGCAGGATCAGTTCAACCTCGGTCTCGACCCCGACACCGCGATGGCGTTCCACGACGAGACGCTGCCGAAGGAAGCGCACAAGGTGGCGCACTTCTGCTCGATGTGCGGGCCGAAATTCTGCTCGATGAAGATCACCCAGGACGTCCGCGACTACGCGGCGTCGCTCGGCGACAACGAAAAGGCGGCGCTCGGGCTTGCCGCCGGCATGACCATCAGCGGAAAGCTGGAGGACGGCCTGTCCGCCGAAGCCGTAGCGAAGGCGGGCATGGCGCAGATGAGCGAGAAGTTCAAGGAGATGGGCGGCAACGTCTATCTCGACGCCGAGAGAGTCAAGGAAAGCAATCGCGCCATCTAAGGTAGACCTGGGCCAGGATGAGGCGCGGCCCGGCCATGCCGGCCGCGTCTCTTTTTTGCGTGCGCCGCTTGCGGCGATCCTGGAAGCGGATCATCATCCGGACGCTGAACAAACGGAGAATGCCATGATCGCCTTCAACGCCGTGCGTTTCAGGGTCAAGCCGGGACGCGACCAGGAATTCCTCGACGCTCACAAGAATGTGCATGCCGAGTGGGCGGGGCTGCGCCACGTCAATATGATCAAGACCGGCGACCACAGCTATTGCATCATCGCCGAGTGGACCGACATGGATGCGCTCGCCGCCGCGCGGCCGCGGATGATCGCAACGCTCAATTCCTTCCGCGATACGCTGGAAGATTTGGGCGGCGGCCTTGGCCTCACCGACCCGGTGGCGGGACCGGTCGTGCTGGCGTTGAAGTAGGGCGCCGCGGGCGCGCGCATTGCCTTCCCCTTTTCCGGACGGATGCCGGCGGCCGGACAAAAGTCCGGCCGTGCCGTTTGTCGCGCGCGCGCCATGAACCTTTCCCGCCGCGCCCGCGACTCAAGACCGGGTCTGGAGCATATTTCAACTGCGTTGAATCATGCTCGTCGCTTATCTTTTGTTTGAGCATGGTCTTTTCCGAAAACCGGTGTCCACTTTTCGGGATCATGCTCTCCCTGGGAGACACCGTGAAACGGATTCGGATATTCATCCTCGCCGCCGCGCTCGGCGCTGCGGCGCTGCCCGCGCCGGCCGGGGCCGATGCGCCGGACACGGCGGTGCAGAAGATCAACGCCTATGTCGGCTGCATCAACCGGCTGTCGGAGCGCTCCTATGAGTCCCGCAACCGCTACTTCAGCTGGGCGAGGAAGACCGGGCCGACCGGCAAGGAGCGCATCATTTACGGCACCTACACCATCTACGACACGGCCGACTGCCGCAACAACGTGGAGAAGGCGAACGCGCTGGAGCCGCGCGACGCCGAGCTGGAGGCCGCCGCCTCCGCCTACGCGGACGCGGTGTCGAAGCTGGAGCCGCTGCTGAAGGAGGCCGACGACTACTACACGCAGGAGAACTACAAGGACGACAGGATGGCCAAGGGCAAGGCGCTGCATCCGAAGCTGGTCGCGGCGTGGGATGCCTTCGCGGCCGCCGACAAGAAGCTGCGCGCCGGCATCGAGCTTATCAACGACAAGCGGGCCGAGGCGCGCCTCGCCGAGATCGAGGGCAAGGAAGGCCGCAAGGTGAATTATCACGTCGCGGCGCTGATGATCCACGCCAAGCGCGTGCTGCGCGCGGAAACCGCCGACAAGCCCGACATCGCGACCATCACTCGGGCGCTCTCCGACTATGAGGCCTCGGTCAAGGCGATCGAGGAAGCATCCGGCAAGGACGGCGACGTCAAGCTCGGCTCGTTTTTCACCGGCAACGCCAAATCCTACCTCACCACCGCCAAGCAACTGATGCGCCGTATCCGCGACAAGACGCCGTACAGCGCCGGCGACCGGATGATGATGGGCGGCGGTGGCGGCTGGATGGTCGAAGGCTCGCCGCCCCGGCTATTGCGCGACTACAACCAGCTCATCGACGCCTACAATCGCGGCGTCAGGATTTAGCCTGTCAGCGGGCGCAAGGCGTGCGTCCCGCGCCGATGCGCGATAGAATGCGGCGCATTCCACCCGAGAGGAACCCCATGCCCGTCACCCGCTACGCCGCCCCGCCCGGCATCAAGGCTCCGCCGCTGTCGTTCGCCACCCGCGCCGGCGATTTCCTGTTCATTTCCGGGATTCCCGGCTTCGACGCGAACGGCGCGCTGCCGGACGGTTTCGAGGCGCAGTTCGCCAACGTCGTCACCAATTTCACGCGCGTGCTGGGCGAGGCCGGGGCCACCACCCGCCATCTGGTCAAGCTCAACGTGCTTTTGACCCGCGCCGCCGACGTCGCCACCATGAACCGGCTCTACGCCGAGGCGTTCGGGCCCGCGCCCTACCCCGCGCGCACCACCTGCGTCGTGCAGGCGCTGCCGGACCCGAAGATGCTGATCGAGATCGAGGGCGTGGCCTCGTTCGCGTGAGGCGGGAGGGCGTCCGGCTTTTGATTGAATTGTCATGAGCCGTCATTGCCCGACTTGATCGGGCAATCCATCATTTTTAAGAAGATGGATGCGCGGATCAGGTCCGCGCATGACGGCGGAGAATTCCATCGGAATATGAAACCCCGCAATCAGCCCGCGCCCGCGCCGGGCGCGGCTTCGTCATCCGCGAACGGCTCGGCGTAAAACCCGGACCAGTTGTCGATCAGCAGCAGGTGATCGCGCACCGCCTTGACGCCGGCGGTGGATTCCGCGGCGATGATTGCGGCGCGCCGCGCCCGCTCGTCGATAATCAGGCCGTGCAGATGCGCGACGCCGTCGCGCACGGTGACCTGCAAGCCCGCCGGCCGCCAGTCCGCCGCCGTCAGCGTCTCGACCAGTTTTGCGCGAATGGCCTCGTCGGCGGCGGCCGGGCCTTCGACATCGCGCGCCAGTTCGGAGACCGCGCGCAGCAGGTTGGCGCGGGTGACGATCCCGACCAGGCGCCCGCCCCGCGTCACCGGCAGGCGCTTGACGTGGTGCGCCTCCATCGCGGCGACGAGATCCTGCAACGACGTCTCCTCGCTCGCGGTCACCGGATCGCGCGTCATCACGTCGGCGACCTTGCGCCCGTGCGCCCGGACGTAATCGCCCGCCTCGCGGCCGCTGCCGAACATCACCTGCAACCAATTCGGGCGCGCCCGCTCGGTGCCGATCTCGGCGCGGCGCAGGAAGTCGCCCTCGGTGACGATGCCGACCAGCCGGCCGTCCGCGATCACCGGCAGGCCGCTGATATGGTTGTCGAGCATCATCTTGGCGGCCTCGGCCACCGCCGTCTCGGGCGAAACGGTGATGACGTTGCGCGTCATGATCTGGCCGGTCAGCATGAACATCTCCCTCGGTCGATGCCGCCAGTCTACCCCCGGCCTGCGGGCCGCCGCTTGAGCCGCCTCAAACCGTGTCGGAACCGTCCTTCGCCGCAGGTTCCCGGCCGTAATATTGCACGCCGAGTTCGATCGGCGCGCGGCCCGTGGCGCGGCGGTGGGCGTTGGTGTCGCGCAGCGAATAGACGCAGCCGCAATATTCCTGCTGGTAAAACTCCTCGCGCTTGCTGATCTCGACCATCCGCGCCGCGCCGCCGCCCTTGCGCCAGTTGTAGTCCCAGTAGCTCAGGCCCTCGTAGCGCCCGGCGGCGCGCCTGCCGCAATCGTTGATCTGCGCCATGTTCTTCCAGCGCGAGATGCCGAGCGAGGAGGTCATCACCGGAAAGCCGTGCTCGTGGGCGTAGAGCGCGGTGCGCTCGAAGCGCATGTCGAAGCACATGGTGCAGCGCGCGCCGCGCTCCGGCTCCCACTCCATGCCCTTGGCGCGGGCGAACCAGTTGTCCTTGTCGTAGTCGGCGTCGACGAAGGGCACGTCGTGCTTCTCGGCGAAGCGCACGTTCTCGTCCTTGCGCAGCAGATATTCCTTCTCCGGATGGATGTTCGGATTGTAGAAGAAGATGGTGTAATCGACGCCGGAGGCCAGCATCGCCTCCATCACCTCGCCGGAACACGGCGCGCAGCACGAATGCAGCAGCACCTTCTTCTCGCCGCCGGGCGGCGTCAGGATGGGGCGGATCACATCGTCCATCGGGGCGGGCTCTCGCAAGCGGTAAGTTTCGGCCGCGGGGCGGTCATTTCGCCGGGACGATAGTTGGCACGCCCCCGCTGTCAAGCGATAACGCTTTCGCGAGGGCGGAACGCCACGCCCACACAGACATGTGAAACGCGGGCCAAGCCGGCCGCGTCACAATGCCGGCAAGCGCGGAGCCCTTACCGATGACCCTGTTCCTGCTGGCCTATCTCGGCGGCGTCCTCACCATTCTCAGCCCCTGCATCCTGCCGGTGCTGCCGTTCGTGTTCGCGCGCGCCGACCGCCCGTTCCTGCGCGGCGGCCTGCCGATGCTGATCGGCATGGCGCTGACCTTCGCGCTGGTGGCGACATTGGCCTCGGTCGCCGGCGGCTGGGCGGTGGCGGCCAATCAATACGCGCGCTTCGCCGCCCTCGCGCTACTGGCGCTGTTCGGGGTCGCGCTGCTGGTGCCGTCGCTGGCGGAACGGTTCACCGCGCCGCTGGTGGCGCTGGGCGCAAAACTGTCCGGTTCGGCGTCCGATGGCACCGTCGCCTCGTCGTTGCTGCTCGGCGTCGCCACCGGGCTGTTGTGGGCGCCCTGCGCCGGGCCGATCCTCGGGCTGATCCTCACCGGCGCGGCGCTGCAAGGCGCCAGCGCCGCCACCTCGCTGCTGCTCGCGGCTTACGCGGCGGGGGCGGCGACCTCGCTGGCGGCGGCGCTGCTGGTCGGCGGAAAGCTGTTCGCGGCGATGAAGCGTTCGCTCGGCCTCAGTGAATGGCTGCGGCGCGGGCTCGGCGCGCTGGTGCTGGTGGCGGTCGCCGCCATCGCGCTCGGGCTCGACACCGGCCTGCTCACGCAAGTCTCGCTCGCCGGCACCAACCGCGTCGAACAGGGCCTGCTCGACAGGTTCAACGTCGCAAGCGCCCCGAAGACGGCCTCACCCGACGCCTCCGACGACATGCTGCCGGTCGAGGGCGCGATGCCCGCGCTCGACGGCGCGACGCAATGGCTGAACTCTCCGCCGCTGATGCGCGAGGCGCTCAAGGGCAAGGTGGTGCTGGTGGATTTCTGGACCTACTCCTGCATCAACTGCCTGCGCGCGCTGCCTTACGTGCGGGCCTGGGCCGACAAGTACAAGGATCAGGGTTTGGTGGTGATCGGCGTCCACGCGCCGGAATTCGCCTTCGAGAAGAACATCGCCAACGTCGAGAAGGCGGTGCGCGATCTCAAGGTCGATTACCCGGTGGCGATCGACAACGACTATCAAATCTGGCGCGCCTTCAACAATCAGTATTGGCCGGCGCATTACTTCATCGACGCCGAGGGCCGCATCCGCCATCACCATTTCGGCGAGGGCGACTACGACGCGTCCGAGCGCATCATTCAACTGCTGCTGTCGCAGGCCGGCCGCAAGCTGAAGACCGCCGATCTGGTCGATGTCAGCGCCACCGGCGCGGAGGCGGCGGCGGACATGGCGCGGGTGAAATCGCCGGAGACCTATCTCGGCTATGCCCGCGCGGAGAATTTCGTCTCGCCCGGCGGCGCCGCGCGCGACACCCGTCACAGCTATCAGGCCAGCGTCAACGAACTGAACAGCTGGGGCCTCACCGGCGACTGGACCGTCGGCCGCGAGCGCGCCGCGCTGGACGCGCCCGGCGGCGGCATCGTCTACCGCTTCCACGCCCGCGACCTGCATCTGGTGCTGGGACCGGGCATTGACGGCAAACCGGTACGCTTCCGCGTCACCCTCGACGGCAAGCCGCCCGGCGCGGATCATGGCATCGACACCGACGCCGATGGCAACGGCACCGTCACCGGCGAGCGGCTCTATCAGCTGATCCGCCAGCAGGGCGACATCGCCGACCGCATCTTCGCCATCGAGTTTTTCGATCCCGGCGTGCGGGCCTATGCCTTCACGTTCGGATGAGAGGGGAAAGCGATGGCATCACGCCGGGCGTTTCTCCGGTCGCACATCGATGCCGCGGATTCGCAAGACCACGGGAGTCGTCCCCGCGCAGGCGGGGACCCAGACTCCGCAGCGGTTCGGCTTTATCAACAAGGGCGAGGTTATTTGTAATGACCAACGCCAGGGGATCTGGGTCCCCGCCGGAGCCTGTCATCGGGCGGCGCTCCGCGCCGACCTGTTGGCGGGGACGACGATCTTTGCGGCTTTATGTGCGCTCCAGCAGTTCGATCGAAATGCCCTGGGGGCCGCGAATGAAGCAGATCCGCAAGCCGGGCCGAAGCTCATGCACGTCGCGGGTGAACGCGACGCCTTTCGCTTTGAGGTCGGCCACCAGCGCGTCGAGCCCCCGCACCGCCAGCCCGAAGTGATCGAGACCCTGACACGGCGTCACCGGCGGCGGGTTGTCGCCTTCGACGGCAGACGAGACGAAAATGCTGTTTCCGCCGAGCCGCACGTCGATGCGCGCGGGCGTCGGCACGATCTCGGCGCCGAGCATGTCGGCGAACCATCGCGCCGTCGCCTCCGGGTCCGGGGTGCGGATGTGGATGTGATCCCAGGTCAGATCCCATGTCAGTTGCGGCTTGGCGTCGGCCATCGTGCTGCTCCGTCGTTATGAATGTGTCGCGCGCAAGAACACGAATTCGGTGTCGTCATAGGCGCGGCGGTCCAGTTCGTCAAAACCGTCCGGCGCGGCGAAACCCGCCGCTTTGGCTTCCTCGACCACCACCAGCGCATTCGGCTTCAGCCAGCCGCCGTCGCGCAGCGAGCCCAGCGCCTGTTCGGCGAGCCCCTTGCCGTAGGGCGGATCGAGAAAGACCAACGAGAACGGTTCGACCGGATGGGCCGGGCCGAGCCGGGTGGCGTCGCGGCGATAGACCTTGGTGACGCCGCCGAGCCCGAGCGCCTCGACATTGTTGCGCAACAGCGCCCGCGCCTCCGCGCCGTTGTCGACGAACAAGACAAATGCGGCGCCGCGCGACGACGCCTCGATGCCGAGCGCGCCGGTGCCTGCGAACAGGTCGAGCACGCGCGCGCCCTCGACCGGATCGTCATAGGCGTGCATCAGGATGTTGAATACCGACTCGCGCAGGCGATCCGCCGTCGGGCGAATGTCGCGCGACGAAGGCGCGACGATGTTGCGGCCCCGCAGCCGTCCGCCGACCACGCGCATCAGCGAGCGTCTCCGTGATTCTGCAACACGACCATCGTCGTCCCCGCCAACAGGTCGGCGCGGAGCGCCGCCCGATGACAGGCTCCGGCGGGGACCCACAACCCCTGGCGCCAAATCTTATGAAATGGCCTCACCTTTGTTGATGGAGCCGAACCGCTGCGGCGTATGGGTCCCCGCCTGCGCGGGGACGACGCCGAGGTCAATGCCTGCCGCATCACGCTCAATCAATCCCGCGGCGTCAGGTCGCGCTTGCCGTGATAGCCGCGCTTCGGTCGCGTCGCGCCGCCGCGCGCGATGGCGTCGTTGCGCGCGCGCGCCGCGTCGCTGCCGGTGCGCTGCACCTTCACCGTGCGGCCCTTGCGATCCTCGACCACGCTGGTCTTGGGTCGCGCCGCCTTGTCCGGCCGCGCCGGTGGCTCGAACTCGGCGCCGGCCTTCTTCGCCACCTTCTCGCCGAGTTGCTCGCGCAGCACGCGGGCGCGCACTTCCTCGACCTCGCCTTCCGCGATCTCGCCCAGTTGGAACGGCCCGTAGGACACCCGGATCAGCCGGTTCACTTCCAGCCCGAGGGCTGCGAGAATGTTGCGGACCTCGCGGTTCTTGCCTTCGCGGATGGCGATGGTGATCCAGACGTTGCTGCCCTGATCGCGCTCCAGCGTCGCCTCGACCGATCCGTATTTGACGCCGTCGACCTCGATACCGTCACGCAGCGCGTCGAGCTGGCCTTGCGTGATCTCGCCGTGGGCGCGGGCGCGATAGCGCCGCAGCCAGCCGGTATCCGGCAGTTCGAGCACGCGCGCGAGCCCGCCGTCATTGGTCAGCAGCAACAGCCCCTCGGTATTGAAATCGAGCCGGCCGACGCTGATGAGGCGCGGCAGGCCCTCGGGCAGATGCTCGAACACCGTCGGCCGTCCCTCCGGATCGGCATGGGTGGTCATCAGCCCGCGCGGCTTGTGATAGAGGAACAGCCGGGTGCGCTCGCGCTCCGGCAACGGCTTGCCGTCGACCAGCACCACGTCGTTGGCGGTGATGTCGAGCGCCGGCGAATTGATGACGCGGCCGTTGACGGTGACGCGCCCTTGCGTCACCCACGCCTCGGCGTCGCGGCGCGAGGCGAGGCCGGCGCGCGCCATCAGCTTGGCGATGCGCTCGCCGGATTTGTTTTCACGCGGCTGCGGCGGCGGTGACTTGCGCTTGTCGTCCGGCTTGCGCTCGCGATAGGCGCCGCGCCCGCCGAACGCCGGGCGCTTGGCGAACACCTTGCCGTCGTCCTCGTTGTCGCGGCGCGGACGGTCGGCGAAGCGCTCGCGCGACGGCGCTTCGCGGTCCTCGCGCGGCCGGCGGAAGCTCGGGCGCTCGGCGCGCTCCTCCCGGTCCTGGCGCGGCCGGTCGAAGCGCGGACGCCGCTCGCCGCCGCGATCATCCCGCGGGCGATCGAAGCGGGGCTTGTCGAATGTGCGCTGTCGTCCCTCGCCGCGTTCGCGCTTCTCCCATGGCTTGGCGTCGCCACGGTCCCGCCCCTCGCCAAAATCCTTGCGCGGGCCGCGCGAAAATTTCGGCCGGTCGTCATCGCGCCGCAACCCCTCGCGCGGCCGGTCGAATTTACGCTCGCCGTCGCGGGAGCCGAAATCCTTGCGCGGACCATCCTTGCGGAAGCCTTCGCCACGCGGCGTATACGGGCGCTTCTCACTGCCGCGATCGTCACGCGGGCGAAAATCCTTGCGCGGGGCGCGCTCCGGCCGGTCGCCGCCGCGAGCCGGGCGCTCCTCGCGGTTGAAGCGCGCCGGGCGCGCGTCGTCGCGGAAGCGGCGCGGCGCATCGCCGTCGCGCTTGCCGGCGTAGGGCTTCTTGCCGAACGGCTTGTCTCCGAAAGACTTGTCGCCGAAAGATTTGCCGCCGCCCGGTTTGCCGGCGTAAGCGCGCCGCTCGCCGTCGGGCTTGCCGCCACCCGCCCGCTTGGCGAACTTCTTCTCGGGGCCGCGCTTGGCGCCGGAGCGCCCCTTCGCGGCCGGGCGCCCCTCGCCGGCCGGACGCCCTCTGCCGCCGGCCTGGCGGTCGCGCCGGCCGCGCGGCGAGGCGTTGTTTTTGTCGTTGTCGCGGGGCATGAAGGCTCTCGTCTGATGTGCGTCGAAATCGCGGGTGAAGCGATGGGGCAGGTTCAAGCGCCCCGTTTCGAGGCGCTGTCTCAAGCAAAAAACCGGCATCCACAAGCTGAAGGCGCCCTCATAACAGAGTTCTTTGCGAGAAACGAGGCGAGAAACGCGGCATGAGCGCGGCAACTTTCATGGATTTGGCGCTGGAACAGGCCGAAAACGCCGGAAAAGCCGGCGAAGTGCCGATCGGCTGCGTCATCGTCCGCGAGGGGACGGTGATCGCCCGCGCCGGCAACCGGACCCTGACCGACCGCGACCCCACCGCCCACGCCGAGGTGCTGGCGCTGCGCGGGGCCGCCCGCGTCACCGGCAGCGAACGGCTGGCCGGCTGCGACCTCTATGTCACGCTGGAGCCCTGCACCATGTGCGCCGGCGCGATCTCCTTCGCCCGGATCCGGCGGCTGTATTTCGGCGCGCTCGATCCCAAGGGCGGCGCGGTGGAGTCCGGCGTCCGCTTCTTCGCCGCGCCGACCTGCCACCACGCGCCGGAGATCTATCCTTCCGTCGGTGAAAGCCGGGCGGCCGGGCTATTGCGGGCGTTCTTCAAGGCGCGGCGGCAGCCCCACCATCGTCGTCCCCGCGAAGGCGGGGACCCATAACCCCCGGAGCTTCGTTACGATCGCAGAAGTAGCAACAACGATCTTTTCCAAGCGTCGACGACACGGCGTATGGGTCCCCGCCTTCGCGGGGACGACGCCCAGGGGCGGTGGCTAACCCGCGAAAAATTCCAGCAGCGCCGTCGCGGTGGCGTCGGGGTTTTCCTCGGTGAGGAAGTGACCGCTGGCGATGCCGCCGCCGCTGACGTTGGTGGCCCACCGCCGCCAGGTGTCGAGCGGCGTGGCGGCGCTGGCGGCGACGCCGGCGTTGCCCCACAGCGCCAGCAGCGGCACGGTGATTTGGCGGCCGGCGTCGCGGTCCGCCTGGTCCTGCGCGAAGTCGGCATGGGCGCCGGCGCGATAATCCTCGCACATCGCATGCACGCGCGAGGGATCGCGGCCCGCCGTCAGGTAGTGCAGCAGCGCGCGCGGATCGAACGCCTCCAGCGTGCGGGTCGCGGTCCAGCTCGCCAGCGTGTGGCGGAAGTAAGCGTCGGAATCGCCGAGGATGAGTTGTTCCGGCAAGGGCCGAGGCTGCGCCAAAAACGCCCAGTGATAGATCTTCAACGCCATGGCGCGATCCATCCGCGCCCAGTATTCATAGGTCGGCAGGATATCGAGCACCGCCAGTCGCGACAGCCGGCCCGGATGGTCCAGCGCCAGGCGATAGGCCACTCGCGCGCCGCGATCGTGCCCGGCCAGCGCGAAATGCACGTGGCCGAGCCGCTCCATCGCCTCCACCAGCACTTTCGCCATCGCGCGCTTGGTGTAGGGCGTATGATCCGCGTCGCTTTCCGGCATGTCGGACCAGCCATAGCCCGGCAGATCGGCGACGATGACGGTGAAGCGCTCGGCGAGGCGCGGCGCCACCTCGTGCCACATCACATGGGTCTGCGGAAAACCGTGCAGCAGCAACAGCGGCGGCCCCTCGCCGCCGACACGAGCGAAGATGCGCCCGGCGCTGGTCGAGATCCATTCGGATCGGTAACCGGGAAACAGGTCGGCGAGATCGGGCATGGCGTATCCTCAGCGTCATTGCCGGACTTGATCCGGCAATCCATCATCTTCAAAAGATGGATACGCGGGTCAAGCCCGCGTATGACGACACACGAATGCTTTTATTGTTCCCGCGCCACCGCGCGCCAGCCGATATCGCGGCGGCAGAAGCCTTCCGGCCATTTGATGCGGTCCACGGCCGCGTAGGCGCGCGCCTGCGCCTCCCGCACCGTCTTGCCCGAGGCGCAGATGTTCAGCACCCGCCCGCCGTTGGCGACGATGTGGCCATCGACGCGCTTGGTCCCGGCGTGGAAAATCTCGACGCCCTCGACCTTTGCCGCCTCGTCGAGCCCTTCGATGCGCGAGCCCTTCGGCGCGTCGCCGGGATAGCCTCTGGTCGCCATGATGACGGTGAGCGCGGGCTCGGGATACCAGCGCAGGTCGAAATGCCTCAATTCGCCGTCCACGGCGGCGAGCAGCGCCGGCACGATGTCGGACATCATCCGGAGCATCAGCACCTGGCATTCCGGATCGCCGAAGCGGGCGTTGTACTCGACCAGTTTCGGGCCGTCTTTCGTCATCATCACGCCGGCGTAGAGCACGCCCTTGTACGGCGTGCCCATCGCCTTGAGCGCGCGCAGCGTCGGCAGGATCATCTCGTCCATCACGCGCGCGTTCATCGCTTCCGTCATCACCGGCGCCGGCGAATAGGCGCCCATGCCGCCGGTGTTCGGCCCTTTGTCGCCGTCGAAGGCGCGCTTGTGATCCTGGGCGGTGGCGAGCGGCAGCGCGGTGTCGCCGTCGCACAGCGCGAAGAACGAGGCTTCCTCGCCTTCCATGAATTGCTCGATCACCACTTCCGCGCCGGCTTCGCCGAAACCGCCGCCGAACATCATGTCGATGGCGGCGAGCGCCTCATCCGGCGTCGTCGCGACGACCACGCCCTTGCCGGCCGCGAGCCCGTCGGCCTTGACCACGATCGGCGCGCCCTGCTGCCGCACGTAAGCCTTCGCGGCCTCCGCGTCGGTGAAATGCGCGTAGGCCGCGGTCGGGATAGCATTGTCGCGGCAAAGCTGTTTGGTGAAACTTTTCGAGCTTTCCAGCCGTCCGGCGGCCTTGGTCGGCCCAAAGGTCTTGAACCCGGCGGCGGTGAGGTCGTCGACGATGCCGGCGGCGATCAGCGCGTCGGGGCCGACCACCACCAGATCGATCTTGTTGTCGCGGCAGAAGCCGATCACCGCCGCGTGGTCGTTCACGTCGAGCGCGACGCATTCGGCGTCCTGCGCGATGCCGGCATTGCCCGGCGCGCACCACAGCTTCGTCAACAGCGGCGAGGCCGCGATCTTCCAGCACAGCGCATGTTCGCGGCCGCCGGAACCAAGCACGAGAATGTTCATGGAATCCTGTATTCTCGGGTTTTTACTGATTTTCGAACGGTCCGAAGCGGGTTTTATGTGATGAAGCGCCTTGGACCGTCATTGCCGGGCTTGACCCGGCAATCCATCCCCCTTTTCTAGAAGATGGATGCCCGGATCAAGTCCGGGCATGACCGCTCCGTCGATGCCGAATGGATGCCGATGCCCGCCGATTCCGCACAACTCTTGCCCAACGCGCCCGAATACACCGTCTCCGAACTGTCGTCGGACCTCAAGCGGACGGTGGAGGACGCCTTCGGCCATGTCCGGGTGCGCGGCGAGATTTCCGGCTTTCGCGGGGTCCACGCTTCCGGTCACTGCTATTTCGCGCTGAAGGACGACAAGGCCAAGATCGAGGCGGTGATCTGGCGCGGCAGTTTCGGGCGGATGCGGTTCAAGCCGCAGGAGGGGCTGGAGGTGGTCGCCACCGGCAAGCTCACCACCTATCCCGGCTCCTCGAAATACCAGATCGTCATCGACGCGCTGGAGCCCGCCGGCGTCGGCGCGCTGATGGCGCTGATGGAGGAGCGCAAGAAGAAGCTCGCCGCCGAGGGCCTGTTCGACGAGGCGCGGAAGCAGCTTCTGCCTTACCTGCCGGAGGTGATCGGCGTCGTCACCTCGCCGACCGGCGCGGTGATCCGCGACATCCTGCACCGGCTCGAGGACCGCTTCCCCCGCCATGTCGTGGTGTGGCCGGTGCGGGTGCAGGGCGAGGGTTCCGCCGAGCAGATCGCCGCCGCCATCGACGGCTTCAACGCATTGGACGAGGGCGGCGCGATCCCGAAGCCGGATCTGCTGATCGTGGCGCGCGGCGGCGGCTCGCTGGAGGACCTGTGGTCGTTCAACGAGGAGATCGTGGTGCGCGCGGCGGCGGCGAGCATGATCCCGCTGATTTCCGCGGTCGGCCACGAGACCGACGTGACGCTGATCGACTACGTCGCCGACAAGCGCGCGCCGACGCCGACCGCCGCCGCCGAAATGGCGGTGCCGGTGCGCGCCGAATTGTTCGTCGAGGTCGGAAACCTCGGTCGCCGCGCCATGCTGTGCTGGCAGCGCGAACAGGAACGCCGCCGCAACGATCTGCGCGGCCTCGCCCGCGCGCTGCCCTCCGCAACCGAGGTGCTGGCGATCCCGCGCCAGCGCCTCGACACCGCGACCGCGGCGCTGCCGCGCGCGCTGACCGCCAACACGCAGGCCCATCACCGCCGCTTCGCCCGCACGGCCGGCGGCCTGACGCTGAACGTGCTGCGGGCGCAAGTCGCGCAGGCGCGGCAACAGACATCGGCCTGCGGGGCGCGGCTCGCGCATGGCGCGCGCGTGGCGCTGCGCCAGCACCGCACCCGCGCCGATCACGCCGGGCAATTGCTGGCGGCGCTGTCCTACAAAAGCGTGCTGGCGCGCGGCTTCGCGCTGGTGCGGGACGAAGCGGGGCGCGCGCTGCGCGGCAGAACTGCCATCGCGCCGGGGATGCGGCTCGATCTTGAGTTCAGCGACGGCCGCGTCAGGGCGGTTGCCGATGGCGATCCGCGCGCCGCGCCGATCCAGCCAGCCCCGAAACGCCGGCCCAAGCCGCCGGATCAGGGCGATTTGTTTTGAGCGGCTGTGTCCCGGACGCGGTGCAGCGTGCAACGCTGCTCCGCAGAGCCGGGACCGTATCAGCGGCATCGCTTGTAACGGTCCCGGATCAGCGAAGCGGCACGGCGCTTCGCTTGCGCCGCATCGCATCCGGGACACAGCGCCCCGCAATCGCCATAAGACCGTTGCTATATGCCGTCATGGCCGTTTCATGCTAAACGCTGGCCCGGCATCTACAGTCCGCGAGGGACCGCGAGGAGAGCGAGCGTGCTGAACAGATTCGGGCCGTCGAGCCAGGGCGAGGCCAAGCTGGAATATCTCGACGGCGATTTCCGCGTGATCGCGCCGGGCGCCTATGTGATCTGCGCCGTCAGCGGCGTGCAGATCCCGATCGAGGAACTGAAATACTGGAGCGTCGACCGCCAGGAAGCCTACGCCACCCCCGAGGCGGTGCTGAAGCGGCATTTCCCAGAGGCGCTGAAGGGATAAATACCTTACGTCGTCCCCGCCAACGGGGCGGCGCTTCGTGCCGCCCCGTTGGCGGGGACGACGGCTTTCGTGTTGCAGATCCGCGTACAAAATAACCTGATGATTTAACTCTCAGGATCAGCGGGCTACCCGCGCAGCCTTGCCTGCACCAACTCACGCAATCCCGCCGCGTCATCGAACCGCAGCGTCACCGGCAACGCGGTAATGTCCTCGCGCAACGAACCGCCCGCGCCGAGTCGGGAAAAATCCTTCTCCGTGGTCACCAGCGTCAGCCCGCCGCGCGCGGCCGCCGCGCGCAGCGCCGTTATCTCGGCCACGGTGAAGCGATGATGATCGGGAAAGCGCCGCTCGCCGGCGACCTCGACACCGTGGCCGCGCAGCGTGGCGAAGAAGCGGCCGGGATCGCCGATGCCGGCGAAGGCCAGCACGCGCCTGCCGCGCAACGTCGCCAGCGTGGCCGCATCCGGCACCACGTTCGCGGAAAACACCGGCGCGCCGCGCGCCGCGACCGCCTGCGCGGCATCGGCGGCGGCGTCGCCCGCGCCGATCACCAGCAGCGCGTCGGTGCGGGCGAGTTGCGGGGCGAGCGGCGCGCGCAACGGCCCCGCCGGAAACACTCGTCCGTTGCCGAGCCCGCGCCGGGCGTCGATCACGATCAGCGAAAAATTCTTGCGCAATGCCGGGTTCTGGAAGCCGTCGTCCATCACGATGACGCCGGCGCCCATCTCGCGCGCCAGTTTCGCGCCCGCGACGCGATCGCGCGCGACCATGACGGGCGTGTGCGCCGCCATCATCAGCGGCTCGTCGCCGACCTCCGCCGCGCCGTGCCGCGCAACATCGACGCGCAACGGCCCGGCCAGCGACCCGCCGTAGCCACGGCTGAGCACGAAGGGCGTCTCGCCCGATTCGCGCAGCATCGCCGCCAGCGCCAGCACGGTCGGCGTCTTGCCGGCGCCGCCGGTGTGATAATTGCCGACGCAGATCACCGGCACGCCGGCCTCCCGGCCCGGCCGCGCCATCCTTCGCGCGGCGATCAAGCCGTAGAGCGCGGCGAACGGCAGCAGCAGGCGCGAAGTCAGGGATGACGGCCGATGCCAGAAGGCCGGCTCATGCATCCGCCGCCCCCCGGTCGAACCGCAATTGCAACAGATACGGCCGCAGCGCATCCAGCGTGCGGTCGAGCGCGCCGCCGAGTTCGGCGACCACCTGCTCGGCCGTGGCGATCGAGGCTTGCCGCGCGGCGGCGTCGTTGAGGAGCCGGCCGAGTTCGCGCACCAGTTCGCTTTCGTTGGCCGCCGTCCGCGCGCCGCCGGCGCGGTCGAACGCCTCGAAAACCTCGGTGAAGTTGAAGGTGTGCGGCCCATGCACGATGGCCGCCCCGAGCTTCGCCGCCTCGATCGGGTTCTGGCCGCCATGCGGCACCAGCGAGCCGCCCATGAACACGATCGGCGCGAGCCGATAGAACAGCCCGAGTTCGCCCATGGTATCGGCGATGTAAATGCCGGTGCGCGCGCCGGGCAATTGCTCGCGCGAGCGCAGCGCCACCTCGACGCCGGCTTCCGACGCCAGCCGCGCCACCGCCTCGCCGCGCTGCGGATGGCGCGGCACGATCACGGTGAGCAGGCCGGGGAAGTAGACGGCCAGTTTCTTGTGGGCGGCGATCAGGATTTCCTCCTCGCCGGGATGGGTGGAGGCCGCCACCACCACCCGCCGCCCGCGCGTCAGCGCCAGCAGCCGTTCCAGCCGCGCGTTATCGACCGGCGGCGCCGCGACGTCCCACTTCAGGTTGCCGGTGACGGCGACGCTGTCGGCGCCCAGCGCCGCGAAACGCTCGGCATCGAGCTGCGATTGCGCAAGGCAGATATCGAACCGCCCGAGCAGCGCGGCGATGGTCTGCGCCGCGCGCTGCCAGCGCGGAAACGAGCGCGGCGACATCCGCCCATTAATCAGGACCATCGGCAGCCGCCGCGCCGAACAGGCCAGGATGAGATTCGGCCAGAGATCCGATTCGACGAACAGCGCCAGCGACGGCTGCCAGTGATCGAGAAACCGGGCGACGAACTTCGGCGCGTCGTAGGGCAGGTATTGATGCAGCACCTCGGCGGGGAAGCGCTTGGCGACGATCGCCGCCGAGGTCACGGTGCCCGAGGTCACCAGCACGTGGAAGCCGCGCGCGCGCAGCCGCTCGATCAGCGCCGCCGCCGCCAGCACCTCGCCGACGCTGGCGCCGTGGATCCACACCAGCGGGCCGCTCGGGCGCTCTTTGCCGGCGATGCCGCGCCGCTCGGAGACCCGCGCCGGATCCTCCTTGCCCTGCTTGATGCGCCGCCGCGCCAAAAGGCCGGCGATCGGCGGCGCGGCCTGGGACATCGCGCGGTAGGCGCGCAGCAGCGGCGGCAGCGGATCAGGCATGTCCGCCCTCCGCGCGGCCGACCGCGACATAGGCGCGCCGGGTGGCGTCGTTCAAGGTCGCCTCCAGCCGCGCCCGCAAGGCTTCCATGGTCTCGGCATCCGCATCCGGCGGAACCTCGATCACCTCGCCGCCGACCAGCGCGCCCCGACCGAACGGCAGATTGATGGTGGTGCGGTCCCAGTTGTTCAAACGCACGTAACGGCTGGTGGCCATCGCGAACGGCATGATCGGCCGCCCCGACTCGCGCGCCAGCATGATAATCCCCATGCCGGCGATGCGCGACCGCTTCGGCACGTCGGCGGTGAGCGCCATGTTGTAGTTTTCCTCCAGCGCCCGGAGCATTTCCCGGAACGCGCCGACGCCGCCCTTGCGGTGGAAGGCGGAGCCGTGATCGCCGGAGCCGCGCACCGCGCCGATCTTCAGCCGCGCGGCGGTGATGGCGTTGATCTCGCCGTCGCGATGGCGCGAGATCAGCACCTTGGCGCGATGGCCGTCCTTGCGGATGAACGGCGTCATGAAATGCTGGCCGTGCCAGAACGCCAGGATCACCGGCATCTGCGGCTCGACGATGTCATAGACGTCGGCCGGCTCGAAGCTGAAACGGCTGGTCAGCCAGACCAGCCGCAAATATTCGGCGGCCAGGATCCCGGCGGCGCGCTGGAACCAGGGCGCGCGCAACGCATTGCGGAGGAGGCGTTTCAATTGGCGGGCTTCGTGTCTGCGGCCTGACCGGGATCGAGCAGCCGATGCAGGTGGACGATGAAATAGCGCATATGCGCGTTGTCGACGGTCTGCTGCGCCTTGGCCCGCCATGCCGCCAGCGCCGCGGCATAGTTGGGATAGACGCCGACGATGTCGACCTTGTCGAGGTCCTTGAAGGTGACTTGATCGAGATTCGTCAGTTCGCCCCCGATCACCAGATGGAGCAACTGCCGCGCGGGCTCCGTCATCGACGTCCTGTCCTCATCAACCTGAAATGAATGGCCCGTGCCGGATGGCCTCACGACCACGGCAGCGGGTGGTCGCGAAAATGGGTGACGACGCAGGCATGGCGCTCGCGCCCCGCCGCGACCAGCACGCCATGGGTGACGTCCGGGTGGTTATAGCCGATCGGCTCGCCCGAAAGCATGGTCATCCTACCACCCGCTTCGTGGACGATCAAATCCGCCGCAGCGAGGTCCCAGTCCCGGCTCCGGCCGCCGGCGAAGGCGATGTCCAGGGTGCCGTCGCCGATCCGGCACAGCCGCAGCGCCAGCGAGCCGATGCGCGGATGGATCGCCGCGCCGTCGCGGGGCAGGCCCAGCCGCTCGACGATCGGCTTGGGCCCGGCCATCCGGCTGAAGTCGAACCCCGCCCCGGCGCTGGCATGGATCGGCGCGTCGTGCAGCGAGGCGCCGGCCCCACGCGCCGCGAAGAAGAACTCGTCGGTGACCGGCGCGAACACCGCCGCCAGCACCGGCGCGTCGCCCTCGACCAGCGCCACGCTGACGCACCAGTCCTCGCGGCCGGCGAGATAGCTGCGGGTGCCGTCGATCGGATCGACGATCCACACCTTCCGCCGCTTCAGCCGCGCCGGGTCGTCGGCGCTTTCCTCGGACAACCAGCCGTAGTCCGGCGTGGCGTCGCGCAACCGCTGCTCGATCAGATTGTTGACGGCGATGTCGGCCTCCGACACTGGCGACGATGCGCCCTTGGTCCAGGTCCTGAGCGTGGTCTGAAACTTCGACAGCGCCAACGCGCCGGCCTCGCGCACCACGTCCGCCAGCAGCGCGCCGTCGCGGCCGGCGTATGCGGGATCAGCGTCCGGCAACCGTCAACCCCTCGATGCGCAGGGTCGGCGCGTTGACGCCGTGGCGGAACACCAGATCGTTGGCCGGGCGCAGCGATTTGAACATCTCGATGAGGTGGCCGGCGATGGTCATCTCGCTCACGGCAAAGGTCGGCTTGCCGTTCTCGATCCAGAAGCCCGAGGCGCCGCGGCTGTAATCGCCGGTGACGCCGTTGACGCCGGAGCCGATCAGATCGGTGACATAAAAGCCCTGCTTGATGCCGGCCATCAGTTCGGCCGGCGTCGCCTCGCCCGCCTCCATGTGCAGATTATAGGCGCCCGGCGAGGGCGACGACGACACCCCGCGATGTGCGTGGCCGGTGGTGGTCATGTTGAGTTCGCGCGCGGTCGCGCAATCCAGGAGCCACGAGGTCAGCACGCCGTCGTCGATGATCGCGAGCGGTCTGGTCGCCACGCCCTCGGCGTCGAACGCCTGCGAGCGAAGCCCGCGCACCCGGCGCGGGTCGTCGACGATGCGGATGCCGCTCGCGAACAGTTGCTGGCCGAGGCGATCCTTGAGGAAGGAGGTTTTCCGCGCGATCGAGGCGCCGTTGGCGGCGCCGACCAGATGGCCGACCAGCGAGGGCGCGACGCGCGGATCGAAGACCACCGGGACCTTGCAGGTCTCGACCTTGCGCGGATTGGCGCGCGCCACCGCCCGCGCGCCGGCGCTTTGGCCGATGCTCTCGGGCGAGGCCAGGTCGGCGGCGTGCAGCGCCGAGCTGAAATCGTAGTCGCGCTCCATCGTGGTGCCTTCGCCGGAAATCGCGGTCATCGCGATGCCGTGGCTGGAGCGCAGGTAAGCGCCGTGAAAGCCGGTCGAGGTCACCAGCACCATGCCGCCGATACCGCTGGACGCCGACGCGCCGCCCGACTTGGTGACGCCCTTCACCGCCAGCGCGGCCGCCTCCGCTTCCAGCGCGCGGCGCTCCAGTTCGGCGGTCGAGGGCAGCACGGGATCGAGCAGATCGAGATCGGGGAACTCGCGCGCCAGCATGGCGGGGTCGGCGAGGCCGACATAGGCGTCGTCAGGCGCGACGCGCGCCATCGCCACCGCGCGCTCGGCCAGTCTGGCGATGCCGTCGCCGCCGATATCGTTGGTCGAGACCACCGCCTGCCGCTTGCCGACGATGACGCGCAGGCCGACGTCGTCACCCTCCGAGCGCTCGGATTCCTCGACGCGGCCGTCGCGCACCTCGACGCCGTGCGAGACGCCGCGCACCGCTACCGCGTCGGCGGCGTCCGCGCCGGCGCGGCGCGCCGCCTCGACCAGGCGCTGCGCCAGATCGCTCAAGGCGGACTGATCGAGCAGGCCGGCATCACCGGCGGGTGTCGAATTGTTTGGTGAAGCAATCACGAACGAAATCCCGAAAACAAAGCTTTAAAAGCGGATCGCATATTGATGGCGGAACCACGAGGCGTCATTGCCGGGCATAGCCGTTCGAGGAACGGCGTCGCTTCGCTCGCCTATGCCCGGCAATCCATCATTTTTCAAGAAGATGGATGCCCAGATCAAGTCCGGGCATGACCCACGGTGATTCCAATCGTCGGAGCCGCCGCAACGACTCGTCAATCATCTCCGCCAAGGTGTTGTCAATCATGCCGGCGGAAGCAGGGCAAGTGACTTTCGATTAACCAGCCTTTTTAAGCGAATCCGGATGCGGCTCTGGCACAGTCTCACGCATTGATCGGGAACATAATCCCGGCGGGGAGACACGACCTTGAGACGTCAAACAGCGACAGGCGGACTGGCATCCGCAGGGTCGGGCCGCATCGCGCGGCTCGACCCCCACTCACTCCCGGTCAGCTTCGAGGCGCACGACACGCGCGCCGACGGCAACATCCGGCACATCGAACTGCATCGCGAACATATCGTGCTGCGCCGCGCCGTCCACGGCATGCGGATGGCGATCAACGTGCGGATGCGCGATTTTCTCGGCGTCGCGATCCGCGACGACGGCGACACCCAGACGCTGGTGCTGCTGCATCGCGATCCGTCGCTGTCGGTGCCGCTGTGCGAGATCGACGATCCCGCCGCGATCGACGACACCTGGCGGACCTGGAGCGACATCTTCGCGCTGCCGCAACTCGTCGAGATCCGGCGCCAGCCATCGCCGCGCCGCCGACGCCGCAACGCCGTCGCCAAACGCCGCCCGCGCTTTCTCGCGCGCCGGCGCGCCGGCGGTCCGCTCACCGAGGCCACCGTGCATCGCGACGAACGCGAGATCATCGCGCGGGAGTGATGCTCCAACCACCGGCTCGTCCCTGCGCAGGCAGGGACCCATAGGCCGTGTCGCTCATCGTACAGGCGGCGCTTGTGATCCTTGATCGACCGTCCCGCCGACCGCAGCGGTCAGGGATTATGGGGGTCCCTGCCTGCGCAGGGACGACATGGACCCTCACCCCCCCGCCCGCAGCACCGCGTCGATCACCAGCATCGAAAACAGCAACAGACCGGCGTCGCGGTTGGACTTGAAGATGCGCAGGCACAGCGCGGGGTCCGAAATATCGAGCCTGCGCACCTGCCACGCCAGATGCGCGGCGAAGGCCGCGAGCCCGAGCGCCGCGGCTAAGCCCGCGCCGGCGAGCCACAGCGCGACGCCGATCAGCGCCACCGCGGCCGAATAAAAAATCGTCAGCGCCAGTTTCGTCTTGTCGCCGAACAACAGCGCGGTCGATTTGATGCCGACCAGCACGTCGTCCTCGGTGTCCTGATGCGCGTAGATGGTGTCGTAGGCGATCACCCAGCAGATCGAGCCCAGGTAGAGCACCAGCGCCGCCGGCGGCAGCCGCCCCAGCGTCACCGCGAAGCCCATCAGCGCGCCCCACGAGAATGCCAGCCCGAGCGTCACCTGCGGCCAGTAGGTGATGCGCTTCATGAACGGATAGACCGCGACGATCGCGAGCGAGGCGATGCCGGTCCAGATCGCGAAGCGATTGAACTGCGCCAGCACCGCCAGGCCGACCAGCGCCTGCAACACCAGGAAAGCAACCGCCTGCGTCACGCTCACCTGCCCGGCCGGGATCGGCCGCGAGCGGGTGCGCTCGACCTTGGTGTCGAGGTTGCGGTCGGTGATGTCGTTCCAGGTGCAGCCGGCGCCACGCATCACGAAGGCGCCGATGAAGAACAGCGCCACGACGCGCGGCAGATCGCTGACATCGCGCGCCATGCCGGCGGCCAGCGCCGCCGCCCACCAGCACGGCATCAGCAGCAGCCACGAGCCGATCGGGCGGTCGAAGCGCGCCAGCCGCAGATAAGGCCGCGTCCACTCGGGCGCGCGGGTGTCGACCCAATTGCCGGTGGAATCCGCGACGCGGGCGGCCGCGCCGCTCATCGCCGCACCGTTGGCCGCCCCGCGGCGGCGCGGGCCGCCGTCATCGCGTCAGCACGTTGCCGCTGAGGGTGTCGAAGGTGCTGCCGCCGCGACGCCCCTTGGCGGTGGGCGCGGGCATCGCCGCCGAGGAGCCGAGCACGTCGGACAGGCTCGGGCCGGCCATGCCGCGCGGCTGCTGGCTCTGCTGATGCGCGACGGTGCAGACCTGTTTCTGCATCTTCTCGGTGTTCTTGTGTCCGTTGCGGAGTTGGTCGGCCACCGTCGGCGGAATGCCGCATTTCTGTTGGTTGGCCTGGACGAATTTAATCATCTTCACTTCGGCCTGCGAGAAATTGCCGATCAGCTTGCAAGCTTCGGAGGCCGGCGCGCGGCGGTCGCTGGCGGCCTTGATTAGCGCGCCGCGCCGCTCCGCTTCCTTGCGCAGCGGCATGAATTCCTTCATGCAATCTTCCCCGCCCGGCGGCGGACCGGCCTGCGGCGCGGAAAACGCGCCGCTCGCGACCGGCGCCGCGCCACCCGACGGAAACGGGCTCGGCGCCCCGACCGAGGCGGCGGGCGCGCCGTTGACCGGCGGGAACGGCGAACTGGCGGCCGCGCCGTTGACCGGCGGAAACGCCGGATCGTTCTTGATCACGCCGCCGCTGGCGTTGACCGGCGGGAAAGGCGAGGGCTTCGCCGCCGGCGTGACGCCCGCCGGCAGCGGCGCCGGAAACGCGCCCTGCGCGCAAACCGAACCTGCCGCTCCCAGCATGGCTATGAGCGTCAACGGCGCGATCAGACAGCGGATGCTCACGGTTTCCCCTCCGGCAGATTCGACGGACGATCAAGGTTCTCAAAATACCAGGCGATTTGCGGTTTCAAACCTTTTACGATTCCCGCAGCCTGTTAACAACCCGCCGAATGGGGCGAGAGCACGGCGCGCGGCCGCAACAATTGCATCAATTCAAACCCGAAACCTGACCGGAAACTGATTTCGCGCGCGAATTATCCAACCGAAAGGCGTCGTCCTGGCAAACGAAACGTCATTGCCGGGCTTGACCCGGCAATCCATCATTTTTCAAAAAGATGGATGCCCGGATCAAGTCCGGGCATGACGGTGGATGATTCCGCCAAAAGCATGAAATATCTAAAAGCTCGATCCCAGGACTCCAGAGCATGCCGCTGGCCGATTTCCGCAGTCCCCGCCTGTTCGTCGATGCCCCGCTGTCGGCCGGCGCCGGCGTCGCGCTGGAGCGGGGGCCGGCCAATTATCTCGGCAACGTGCTGCGGCTCGGCGCGGGAGATGCCGTCCTGGTCTTCAACGGCCGCGACGGCGAGTGGCGCGCCGTCATCGCCGGCGGCAAGCGGGCGGACCGCCTCGACATCGTCGCCCGGACCAGGCCGCAGGACAGCCTGGCCGATCTCGCCTATGTGTTCGCGCCGCTGAAACACGCGCGGCTCGACTACATGGTGCAGAAAGCGGTCGAAATGGGCGCTTGCGCGTTGCAGCCGGTGCTGACGCAACATACCCAGGCGAGCCGCGTCAACCTTGAGCGGATGCGCGCCAACGTCATCGAGGCCGCCGAGCAATGCGGCATTCTCGGCATCGCGACGGTGGAACAGCCGCTGCCGCTGGAACGCTATCTCGCCGGGCGCGACGGCCGGCGGTTGCTGGTGTTCTGCGACGAGGCGGCCGAGGTCGCCTCGCCGGTCGCCGCGCTGAGCGCGCGCGGGCGGGGCGGCGGCATCGACGTCCTGATCGGCCCCGAGGGCGGATTTTCCGAAGCCGAACGCGCCGCGCTGCTGAAGCAGCCGCAGGTTCTTCGGCTGTCGCTGGGGCCGCGCATCCTGCGCGCCGACACCGCCGCCGTCGCGGCGCTGGCCCTGGTTCAGGCCACGCTCGGCGACTGGATCACCGCCGATCAATGTTAAGGTTCGCCGCTATTCGCGGTCGAAACTCGCTTGCCGCCGTGCTAAGGGCTGCCGCAGCGAATGCCGCCAGGCGTCGCTGCACCTTTGTCACGATCCTTGTCACAATAAAGAGTGCAATTAATTGCAATGGGTTAGGCGAATCGAGCGCCCCCGCCGCTCGGGGCGCGCACGCAAAGGCATGAACCAAACCTGAACGAGACCGTGGACGAAACCGATGAATGACACGCGCGCCCCTGAGGCGACCGCAACCGCCGCCTGGGCGGCCCTGCTGTCGTCGTTCGCGCAGGCCGGCTACGTCCGCGCCGAGCCGCCGATCCTGCAACCGGCCGAGCCGTTCCTCGATCTGTCCGGCGAAGGCATCCGTCGCAGCCTGTACCTGACCAGCGACCCCGGCGGCGAGGAACTGTGCCTGCGGCCCGACCTCACCATTCCGGTGGCGCGCGACTATCTCGCCGCCCACCCGGACGGCGAACCGGCGGGGTTCTGCTATCTCGGACCGGTGTTCCGCTATCGCGGCGGCAAGCCGAGCGAGTTCCTTCAGGCCGGCGTCGAATCCTTCGGCAGGTCCGACCGCGCCGCCGCCGACGCCGAAATGCTGGCGCTGGCCTGCGAGGCCACCGCGGCGGCCGGCGTCACCGACATCGATATCCGGACCGGCGACGTCGCGCTGTTCATCGCGCTGATCGACGCGCTGAAACTCTATCCGGTGTGGCGGCGACGCCTGATTAAGGATTTCAACCGCAAGGTCAGCCTCGCGCAGGACATCGAGCGGCTGACGCTGGCGGCGGCTCCCGCCCACAATGAATACGAGGGCGTGCTGGCGGCGCTGGCCGGCTCCGACCGCAACGCCGCGCTGGCGCTGGTCACCGACCTGATGACCATCGCCGGCACCACCAATGTCGGCGGCCGCAGCGTCGCCGAGATCGCCGACCGCTTCCTCGAGCAATCGACGCTGAAGGGCGGCGCGTTGCCGCGCGACGCCTTGCAGACCATCAACCGCTTCCTCGCCATCGCCGGCACGCCCGAGGCGGCGTCGCGCCAGTTGCGCGCGCTGGCCGCCGACGCCAGCCTCGACATCGACGCCGCGATCGACCAGTTCGACAGCCGCACCGCCCTGATGAAGGCGCGCGGCATCGCTCTCGACGCGGTGCGGTTCTCGACCGCGTTCGGCCGCGGCGTCGATTACTATACCGGCTTCGAGTTCGAACTGCATCGCAAGGGCAACGGCGACGACCCGCTGGTGGCCGGCGGACGCTATGACGGGTTGCTGACCCGGCTCGGCGCCGCGGCCCCGATCCCCGCCGTCGGCTTCTCGATCTGGGTCGAGGCGCTGGCCGGGCTCCGCCACCAAATCGCCGCAAGAATCCCCGGAACCGTTTCATGACCACGCCGTTCGTTCTCGCGGTCCCCTCCAAGGGCCGCTTGCAGGAAAACGCCGAGGCGTTCTTCAGCCGCGCCGGCCTCACGCTGTCGAAGCCCGGCGGCGCGCGCGACTATCGCGGCGCCATCGCCGGACTTGACAATGTCGAGGTCGCCTATCTCTCCGCGAGCGAGATCGCCGCGCAGCTTGCGCGCGGCGGCGTGCATCTCGGCATCACCGGCGAGGACCTGATCCGCGAAAGCATCCTCGACGCCGACCGCCGCGTGGCGCTGATCGATCCGCTCGGCTTCGGTTACGCCAATGTGGTGGTCGCGGTGCCGCAGGCATGGATCGACGTCCGCACCATGGCCGACCTCGACGACGTCACCACCGAATTTCGCGCCCGGCACAACCGGCGCATGCGCGTCGCCACCAAGTACATCAACCTGACGCGGATGTTTTTCGCCGCGCAGGGCATCGTCGATTACCGCATCGTCGAAAGCGCCGGCGCGACCGAGGGCGCGCCCGCGAGCGGCGCCGCCGAGATGATCGTCGACATCACCACCACGGGGGCCACGCTCGCCGCCAACGGCCTCAAGGTGCTGGACGACGGCGTGATGCTGCGCAGCCAGGCCAATCTCATCGCCTCGCGCAACGCCGACTGGTCCCTTGAGGCCCGTGAGACCGCGCGCGTCATTCTCGATCACATCGCCGCCCGCGCGCGCGCCAGCAAGTACAAGGAGGTCCGCACCCGCTTTGCGGGCTGCGACGCCGACATGCTGGCGGAAGCGCACAATCGTTTCGGCGTGGTGTCGCCGTTCGGCGGGCCGACCTCGTCCGGCATGCTGACGTTGCATTGCCCGCCGGCGCAAATCTACGCGCTCGGCAGTTTCCTGCGCGCGCGTGGCGCCGATACCGTCTCGGTCGCCTCGCTCGACTACGTGCTGGATCGCGAGAACCCGCTGTTCGCCAAGCTGACCGCCTTCCTCCCGCCCACGTAAATCACCGACGAGACTCATTGCCGAATTTATTCCTCAGCCTCATATTGATTGACCGGGCTGACAGGACGGTGGCGTAGATGCGATCGACGGCGGACGACAGGCACATCACGGACACCTCCGGCGGCGACGCCGATCGGCTTTCGATTGTCGTGCCGCTTTACAACGAGGCCGCCGGTCTTGCCCTGCTTCACCAGCGACTGAGCCGCCTCGCCGAAAAACTGCGGCAGCGCTACGGCCTCGCCTGCGAGGTGATCTACGTCGACGACGGCAGCAAGGACGCGACGCTTTCGATCGCCCGCGATCTTCCCGCTGACGGTCTCGACATCCAGGTGGTGTCGTTGTCGCGCAACTTCGGCAAGGAAGCCGCCCTGATGGCGGGTCTCGATCATGCCGGCGACGGCGCCATGCTGTTCATGGACGGCGACGGCCAGCACTCGCCGGACCTCGCCGAGCAACTGGTCGGGCACTGGATCGACGACGGCTACGACGTGGTCTTCACCGCCAAGGCGCATCGCAAAAACGAATCGACGCTGCGCCGCTGGGCGGTGCATGGCTTCTACGCGCTGATTAACTGGGGCGCGCGGCAGAAAATTCCCGAGGACGCCGGCGATTTCCGCCTATTATCGCCGCGCGCCGCGCGGGCGCTGCGCCGGCTGCCCGAACGCAACCGCTTCTTCAAGGGGCTGGCGAGTTGGATCGGCTTCCGCCAGATCCGCGTCGATTACGAGCCGGCGCCGCGCGCCCACGGCGTCACCAGTTTCAGCCCGGCGCGGCTGCTCGGATTGTCGATCGAGGGCCTCACCTCGTTCTCGGTCGCGCCGCTGCGCTTCGCCAGCATGCTGGGATTGCTGCTGGCGTTCGCCGCCTTCCTGTTCGGGCTGTCGATCCTGTGGGAAACGCTGGTCAAGGGCGAGAGCGTCCCCGGCTATCCGTCGCTGATGGTCGGCGTGATGACCATCGGCGGCGTGCAACTGATGATGATCGGCATCGTCGGCGAATACATCGGCAAGATATTGTCGGAATTGAAAGCGCGGCCGATCTACTTCGTCGCCGAGCACGACATCAAGCGCGCATCGCCGCGCGTCGAGACCGCGACGGTCGAGCGGACCATCTCCGAATGAGCGCCGCTTCGCCGCGCCGCATCTGGCTGTGCGCCGACGACTACGGCATCAGCGCGAGCGTCAATCGCGGCATCCGCGAACTGATCGCGCGCCGGCGCCTCAATGCGACGTCGGTGATGGTGGTGGGGCCGGCCATCGGCGCCGACGAAGTCAGCGCGTTGCAAGCCGCAGCTGATTCACATTGCGCGGTCGGGCTGCACGCGGTGCTGACCGCGCCGTTCCATCCGCTGACGATGCACTTCAAGCCGCTCGCGGACGGCCGCTTCCTGCCGCTGCCGAAGCTGTTGCGCGCCAGCCTGTCACGCCGCCTCGACCGCGAGATCATCGGCGCGGAACTGGGCGCGCAGATCGCCCGGTTCATCGCGTTGTTCGGACGCGCGCCGGACTATCTCGACGGCCATCAGCACGTGCAACTGTTCCCGCAGGTGCGCGACGCCTTTCTCGACGCGGCGAGAAGCGGCGCGCCCGGCGCGTGGGTGCGCCAGTGCGGTCGCGCGCAGCCGTTCCGTCATGGCCTCAGCGCCCCCAAGACCCAATTGAAGGCGCTGCTGCTCGACGCGCTGAGCCGCCAGTTCCGCCGCAAGGCCACGCGTGCCGGCGTCGCCTTCAATCCCGGTTTCGCCGGCGCTTACGACTTCTCACAGGGCGGCGAGTTCGGCGCGCTGATGCGCGGCTTTCTCGACGGCCTTCCGGACGGCGGACTCATCATGTGCCATCCCGGTTTCGTCGACGACACGCTGCGCGAACTCGACCCCCTCACCGACCAGCGCGAGCGCGAATACGCCTACCTCGCCGGCGACGGCTTCCCCGCGCTGCTGGCTGCGACGGCGACCGAACTGCGCTGACATCGCGGAAATATCATTTGGCGGATTGGCGAATTATTTTCGATCGCTACTTCTTGCGACACAAAGCACTCCTACATCTGATCGCGGTTCCTCATTGGAGAACGCCATGACGCCGCAAGAACGCCAGATGATCCACGATCTTTTCGACCGGCTGGCCCGCGTCGAAACCGCCGCGCGCGACCCGGACGCCGAGGACGCGATCGCGCAAGACTGGCAACGCGCCCCCAACGCATCCTATGCGCTGGTGCAGACCGTGCTGCTACAGGACGAGGCGCTGAAGCGGGCCCACGAGCGCATCGCGGCGCTGGAAGCGCGCGCCACACCCGAGGCGAAGCCGGCTGGCGGCTTCCTCGATCCCATGCGGGACAATCCGTCAGGTCAGGATCAGGGGCGCGGATCGGTCCCCAACGTCGCGCCGCCCGGCCCTGTTTCCGGCCGTCCGGCGTGGAACACCGGCCAGGTGCTAGGGCCGGGGGTTGGACAAGGCGCGGGGCCAACCGGACCTGGTTCCTATCCACCACCGCCGCAGCAGCAACCGCAAGCCGCGGGCTCCGGCGGCTCGTTTCTCGGCACGGCGGCGGCGGCCGCAGCCGGCGTGGTCGGCGGCTCGCTATTGATGAGCAGCATCCGCTCGATGATGGGCGGCGGTCAGCATGGCTTCGGCGATGCGTCGGCGCTCAATAATCGAAGCGGCGGCAGTCCCTGGGGTTCGGATCAATCCGGCGGCAGCCTCGCCCGCGACGCCGGCGTCAACGATATCGGTTCGCGCGACGCCAGCCAGCGCGATCAGTTCGATCGAGCCCAGGCCGACGCCGATCAGGATCAGGACCAGGACCAAGACGACGCGGACGATTTCGCCGACAATGACGCCGATGATGACGACGGCGACTACGATGACGGCGACACCGACTTCGCGTAACTTGTCCGCTTACGGACGGCAGCGACCTTCAAGCGACCCCGTCAGGGCTTGGATCGTCATCGCGAGCGCAGCGAAGCAATCCGGCGAACTGCGAGTGGGGACCGGATTGCTTCGTCGCTGACGCGCCTCGCAATGACGGCCTCTCTCGATCCGTCGTGCCACGAAACGCAAGCCGCGCGGCGTCAGATCACAACCACCCGCGCGCCGACATTGACGCGGCCGTAGAGATCGATGACATCCTCGTTGCGCATCCGGATGCAGCCCGAGGAGACGTTGGTGCCGATGGTCCACGGCTCGTTCGAGCCATGGATGCGATAGAGCGAGGAACCGAGATACATGGCGCGCGCGCCCAGCGGATTTTCCGGGCCGCCCTCCATGAAGCGCGGCAGATCCGGTCGGCGCTTGAGCATTTCCGCCGGCGGCGTCCATGACGGCCACTCCTTCTTGGCGGTGATGGTCTTCACCCCCGACCAGGTGAAGCCCGGCCTGCCGACACCGATGCCGTAGCGCAGCGCAGCGCCGCCGCCCTGCACCAGGTAGAGAAACTTGTTGGGCGTATCGACCACGATGGTGCCCGGCCGTTCGCTGCCGTGATATTCGACCAGTTGCTTTTCGTATTTCGGATCGAAGCCGGAGCGCGCGGCCTCGACCGGCGCGTTGCGGCGATACATCATCTGTTGCGTCGATGACTCCGGCATCGTCCGTTCGGGCGACGGCGGATAAATCGGCCGGCGATCGTAGGACGGCTGCGCCGGATAGCCGCGCGGGCCCTGCTCGTCGCCGAACAGGAATTCGATGAAGCCGCCGCCCATGTTGCGCCGTTCGGCGAAGGCGACCCGCACCGGCGCGGGCTGAGCATCGGCCGCTGAAGCGACCGGATAGGCGCGTTCAAGCGCCGCCGCGGGGGCCGCGCCCGCACCGAAGCCAACCGCACCAACACACATAATCAGGGAGAAATTCTTCAGCATCGACGTACTCTGCACTGTTTCGTCGTGAACTGCCGCGAGACGGCATGAAACCAATAAAGTTCAAAACCGCCTCGGTTTGGTAAACGCAAGCTGCGTTCGGATTCACCACGCCCGACGAACGCCCGCGTTGTTGCGGACAGCGTTTATTTTCGGTCAACGCCGCGCCGTGATGGTTAATCGAGGATTGAAACGAAGCCGTGGTCCGCAGTCCTCAGCCTTGATACGCCAGTGGCGGCGGGCGGAGCGCCAACAGGCACCCGAGCGCCACCATCGCGCCGACGACTCCGAGTGCCAGCACCGTTCGATCCGACAGGCTCTGCGTGGCCGCCGCCACCGCGAACGGCGCGGCGGCTTGCAGCAGCAGCGCGGGCCGCGCGATGCGGCCGATCACCCGGCCGTATCCGGCGGGGCCGAACATCATGAGCGGCACCGCGCCGCGCGCGATCGTCATCACGCCGTTGGCCGCGCCGAACATGATGCAGAACAATCCGGCGACGACGACCGATATGCCGGCCAGCGCCAGCGCGATGAAGGCGACGACCATGCAGGCGACGGCAGTCCGCGCCACCCACAGCGGACTGGTCTTGCCGGCGAAGGCGAAATCGCCCAGCCGCGCCATTACCTGCGCCGGACCGAACAGCGCGCCGATCGTGACCGCGGTCGCGGCGTCGATGCCCCCGCGCTCCAGCATCGCCAGCAGGTTGGAGGTGACGCCGGTCAGCAGGAACGCATGGCAGGCGAAAGCCGCCGCCAGCAACACAAACGGCCAGCCGCGCGGCGGCGGGAACCTCGCAGGCCCCGCCGCCACCGCGCCGGCCGGCACGGGCAATGCCGGATCCGGCGCGGGTCCGCGCGGCAATGCGAACGCATGCAGCGGCGCCACCACCAGTCCCAGCACGGCGGCGAACACGATATAGGTGCCGCGCCATCCGAAATGCGCGAGCAGCAGATGGGTCGCCGGCCAGCCCACCGTCGAGGCGAACCCGCCCGCGAACGTGACCAAGGTGATCTGCCGCCGGGCCGCCACGCCGTAGATCCGCGTCAGGGTGGTGAAGGCGGCATCGTACAGCGTCGACGACATCGCTGCGCCGATCAAAAGCCAGCACAGCAGATAGATCTGCCACCGCTCGGCGAGCGCCAGCCCGATCATGCCGGCCGCGCCGGTCAGCGCGCCGAAAGACATCACCCGGCCGGCGCCGTAGCGGTCGATCAGGCCGCAGGAGGTCGGCGACAACAGCCCCGAGGTCGCCAGCGCCACCGACAGCCCGCTCATGCAGAAAGCCAGCGACCAGCCGTGCTCGGCCGCGATCCGCGGCATCATCAGCACCGGGGGATAGATCAACATTCCCCAGCCCAGGATCTGGGTCAGGGACAGGACGGCGACGGCGCGGCTGGGCCCGGCGATCAGGTCGCGAGGCCGAAACATCGTCACGGAAGCATCATCGCATCAGATCTTCGGGAACAGACATTCCGCCACCCGGATCAGGCGTGCGGCGCGCACCTGACATAAACCATGTTGCCGTAGCGGGTGCCGGCGTCCTTGTCGATGAAGCGGGTGACCAGCACGCGGCCGTCGAAGGAAATGATCTCGCGGTCGCGCTCGCCGCCGGCGGGGCCTTCCGGACCGATGTAGTTCCGGCCGCTCGCGCTGCCCTTGAGGCGCAGTTCCTGCGGCGTGGCTTCGTCCGCCAGATGCATGATGACGCCGCCGTTGGGGCCTTGGGCGATCACGTAAGGGTTCTTGCATTGGGCGCGGGCGGCGGCTTCGGTCCGCGCCCGGTCGTTCGGATTCTGGTAGGAGGCCAGCCCCCAGTTTCCCACCAGTTCGGCGGCCCGGATGGTGGAGGGAATTTCCGGCGGCGCGGCCGGCTCCGACACGGCGGACGGCTGCGAGGTTCCGAATGTCGAGCACCCCGCGAGGAACACCGCGAACAGCGACACCAAGCCCGCATTGACCAGGGTGCGCCCGTGACGAGATTTCTTATCGGCCATCATATCCCCCAAGATATCCCCCAAGGCGAGCGCGCAATCCCGCCGAACTTCCAGAACTTCCGCCGCTCCCGCCGGAGCCGCGCGACGATCCTCACCACATCATGGTTAGCGCCCGGTTTCCACACCATCCGCGATTTGTCTGACCAAGGCGTTAAGCCCTTGCCCCAACAGAACCGCTTGCTTGACAGGACCAGCGGCAGCCCATATCTCGACCCCTGCTTGGCACTCTCGGCTTCCGATTGCCAAAACGCGGCGAGCCGGCCCGCAATCATCGCACCCGGCGGCACCGCCCCACGCATTACAGGCGATTCAAACCGTAACCTAACCTCAAA
This sequence comes from Xanthobacteraceae bacterium, assembly GCA_023954195.1. Classification (GTDB taxonomy): domain Bacteria; phylum Pseudomonadota; class Alphaproteobacteria; order Rhizobiales; family Xanthobacteraceae; genus 62-47. The sequence goes on along the minus strand of JAMLIK010000002.1, from coordinate 248,220 downwards.
GGAACGTCATGGCTAAAACCAAATTTCGTCCACTGCATGACCGCGTCGTGGTGAAGCGTGTCGACGCCGAAGAAAAGACCAAGGGTGGCATCATTATCCCTGACAGCGCCAAGGAAAAGCCCTCCGAGGGTCTGGTGGTGGCAGTTGGCCCGGGCGGCCGCGACGAGGCCGGCAAGCTGATCCCGATCGACATCAAGGCTGGCGACCGCGTGCTGTTCGGGAAGTGGTCCGGCACCGAGATCAAGCTCGATGGCGAGGATCTCCTCATCATGAAGGAATCCGACATCATGGGCGTGGTGGGCTAAGCACCCTCAACCGAATTCACTGAGCCGCCAATTTGACGCGTCAAGCCCGGCAATGACGCGAAAGCAGCGCGGCGACCGAATCATTCCATTCAGGAGCTATCCATGTCCGCCAAAGACGTGAAATTTTCCGGCGACGCCCGCGATCGCATGCTGCGCGGCGTCGACATTCTCGCCAACGCCGTCAAGGTCACGCTCGGCCCCAAGGGCCGCAACGTGGTGATCGACAAGTCGTTCGGCGCGCCCCGCATCACCAAGGACGGCGTCACCGTCGCCAAGGAAATCGAGCTTGAGGACAAGTTCGAGAACATGGGCGCGCAGATGGTGCGCGAAGTCGCCTCCAAGACCAACGATCTCGCCGGCGACGGCACCACCACCGCCACCGTGCTGGCCCAGGCTATCGTCCGCGAAGGGGCCAAGTCGGTCGCCGCCGGCATGAACCCGATGGACCTGAAGCGCGGCATCGACATCGCGGTCGCCGCCGTCATCAAGGACATCGAGAAGCGCGCCAAGCCGGTCGCCTCCTCCGCCGAGGTCGCCCAGGTCGGCACCATCTCCGCCAACGGCGACGCCGCCATCGGCAAGATGATCGCCCAGGCGATGCAGAAAGTCGGCAACGAGGGCGTCATCACCGTCGAGGAAAACAAGTCGCTCGAAACCGAAGTCGACATCGTCGAGGGCATGAAGTTCGATCGCGGCTACCTGTCGCCCTACTTCGTCACCAACGCCGAGAAGATGACGGCGGAACTGGAAGACGTCTACGTGCTGCTGCACGAGAAGAAGCTCTCCGGCCTTCAGGCCATGCTGCCGGTGCTCGAAGCCGTGGTTCAGTCGGGCAAGCCGCTCCTGATTATCGCGGAAGACGTCGAGGGCGAGGCGCTGGCGACGCTGGTGGTCAACCGCCTGCGTGGCGGCCTCAAGGTCGCGGCCGTCAAGGCGCCGGGCTTCGGCGACCGCCGCAAGGCGATGCTGGAAGACATCGCCATCCTCACCGGCGGCCAGCTCATCTCCGACGACCTTGGCATGAAGCTCGAAAACGTCACCGTGAAGATGCTCGGCCGCGCCAAGAAGGTGGTGATCGACAAGGAGAACACCACCATCGTCAACGGCGCCGGCAAGAAGGCCGACATCGAGGCCCGCGTCGGCCAGATCAAGGCGCAGATCGAGGAAACCACCTCGGACTACGACCGCGAGAAGTTGCAGGAGCGCTTGGCCAAGCTGGCCGGCGGCGTCGCGGTGATCCGCGTCGGCGGCGCCACCGAGGTCGAGGTCAAGGAAAAGAAGGACCGCGTCGAGGACGCGCTCAACGCCACCCGCGCGGCGGTGCAGGAAGGCATCGTTCCGGGCGGCGGCTGCGCGCTGTTGCGGGCGAAGAAGGCGGTCGGCCGCATCTCCAACGACAATGCCGACGTGCAGGCCGGCATCAACATCGTTCTGAAGGCGCTTGAGGCGCCGATCCGTCAGATCTCGGAAAACGCCGGGGTCGAAGGCTCGATCGTGGTCGGCAAGGTGCTCGACAACAAGTCGGAGACCTTCGGCTTCGACGCGCAGAACGAGGAGTATGTCGACCTCATCGCCAAGGGCATCGTCGATCCGGCCAAGGTGGTGCGCACCGCGCTTCAGGACGCCGCCTCCGTCGCGGGCCTGTTGGTGACCACCGAGGCGATGGTCGCCGAACTGCCGAAGGAGCCGGCACCCGCCATGCCCGCTGGCGGCGGCATGGGCGGCATGGGTGGCATGGGCTTCTGATCCTTACTCCACCGAACGCGCTCGCGACACGCGAAGGCCGCCCACGGGCGGCCTTTTGCTGTCCGGATGGATTCATGCGCGACATCGCGCCTCCGCCAAGCCGTTTCCCCTTCGCGTGGAAAGGCGATAGACTCCGTCGCCCTCCAATCCGAACGAGAAGCTTCCATGCGCGCTTTATCCGCCTGTCTGATCGGCCTGACGCTCGCGGCTGCCGGACCGGCGCCGGCCCAGAACAAAATCGACGCAAAGCCTCCGGGAGCGAGTGGCGCGACGCGCTACTTCACCTCCATCGACGGCCTGATGGACGGCAACGCCGACGTGATCCTCAAGGAGAACTATCAGGGCAGGACCGTCACCTCGGCGGTGCTCGATGTCTGTTTTCCCGCGGCCAGGGGCTCGGATCGCAAGGACCGCTTCGTCGTCGATCTCGCCGTCAAGGGCCAGACCATGACCGGCACGACGCAAAGCATCGGCGACAAGCAGCCGATCTCGGTGAACCTGACCCGGCGGCAGACCGGCGACACCTTCGAGTTCAAGGGGCAGATTCGCGTCGGGCAGACCGTGACCAACGTCATGTCGACCGACAACGCCGATCTCAGCGAACAGGAATTCCGCGAGAACCAGACCAACGACGACGGCATCGTCGCCGCGCCTGCGGATTTCACGCAAGTGTCCCCGGAAGCCATCGCCGTCAAGGTCAAGCTCGACAGCGCCGCCGACCTGCTCAAGTATCTCAAGGGTCAGAATGTCGGGATCGCGGTCGATAGCCTGGCGATTTCCTGCGAGGCGCTGCGCGGCGGCCACATGACCCTCAACCTCAGCGTCGATCCCCAACGCTCCGCCGGCCTGCTCGCAAACGTGAAGGCGCAACCGGGCGTGGTCGCCGCGGGCTGGACCAGCGGGCTGTTCGACATGGAGCGCACCCTCCGTTTCGCGGCGGCGGACTGGCAGGACGGCGCCAGGCCCAACCGCGACAAGCTGGCGGCGGCGATCGGCGCGGTCGCGGCGAAAACCATGTCCGCCAAGCTCGCATCCTCATCCTGGAGCGACGACACCGGCAAGCTGACCCTGGTGCTGAAGCGGCCGAGCGACACGTTCCCGGCGCTGGCCCTGACCGAAACCATCGAACTGAACGCGATGGTCGCGCCGGATCGTCCCGGCGCGGCCGAGCACCTGATGCTGTGGATCAGCGGGCCGTCGATCACCATCGCCGACGAATCCCCGCCGCCGAAGTTGAACCTGATCGATACCGGCAGCGATGACGACGAGAGCAGCCAGAACGACGACTACGGAATTGTCGAAGCCCTCGCGAAGGAATTCAAGGCCCAGCGCTGGGACCTGGAAAACACCGAATGGAAATAGCGAAGCCTCACTAAGCGTCATTGCCGGGCTTGACCCGGCAATCCATTATTTTCAAGAAGATGGATGCGCGGACTCATAGGCGAGTGGAAGCGACGCCGTTCTTCGAACGGCCATGTCCGCGCATGACGATGGATGGTTCCATCGAAAACGGAAATTCCCAAAGGCTTGTATTGAAGGCTTGAGACCGAAAACCCCCGCGGATTTCGCCGCGGGGGTTTTCGTTTGTCACGCGCAAACCCTTGCTATTTCAGCACCATCGCGGTGAACGGATGGACGTAGGCTTGCAGCATCACGAACAGGCCGACGAGGCAGGCCAGCGCGATCGAATGCTTGAACACGAAGCGCAGGATGGTGCCCTCATGCCCGTACCAGTTGGTCGCCGTCGATGCGACGACGATCGACTGCGCGTCGATCATCTTGCCCATCACGCCGCCGGACGAGTTGGCGGCGCTCATCAGGATCGGCGACAGGCCGAGTTGCTCCGAAGTGATCCGCTGGAGGTTGCCGAACAGCACGTTCGACGCCGTGTCCGATCCGGTCAGCGCCACGCCCAACCAGCCGAGCAACGTGCCGAAGAACGGGTAGAGCACCCCGGTCGCGGCGAAGGCCAGACCGAGCGTCGCGTCGATACCCGACAACCGGGTCAGCGTGCCGATCGCCAGCATCGCCGAGATGGTGATGAGCGACACCGCGCAAATGCGGATGGTGTTGGCGTAGATCGCGCCGATCTGCGCCACCGAGATCTTCATCACCAGCCCGGAGATGATCGCCGCGATCAACATGCCGGTGCCGGTGAACGATAGATACTGGAACGAGAACACCGCCGCCTCCGGCGTCGGCTTGGCGACGATCGGCGGAACCTTGTTAATCATGTGGTGCAGTTCGGGAACCGCGAAATTCCAGGTGAAGATCGGGTTGACCGCGTTCTTGAACCAGCCGGTGCCCCAGATCAGCAGCACGGCGCAGACGATGACCCACGGCAGCACCGCCGACCAGACCTCCGCCTGCGACAGCTTGGGCAGCGTGGTGCTCTTGTCGGGCTTGGCCAGATCGGCCGAGATGTCATGGCCGCGCAGCGCCGGCGAGGTCCACAGCTTCTTGGGCTGCCAGACCCGCAGGAACAGGATCAGGCACCCCATCGAAATCAGCGAGGCGCCGATATCGACGATCCAGGGGTTGATGAAGTTCGAGATCAGGAATTGCGGAATCGCGAAGGACACGCCGGTCACCAGAATCGCCGGCCAGACTTCCTTCATGCCCTTCCATCCGGCGAATGCCCAGATCACCCAGAACGGCACGATCAGCGAGAAGATCGGCAGTTGCCGGCCGACCATGGCGCCGAGCAGGAAGGGATCGAGACCGGTCACCGAGGCGAGGCCCTGGATCGGAGTGCCGAGCGCGCCGTAAGCGACCGGCGCGGTGTTGGCGATCAGCGACAGGCCGGATGCGGCGAGCGGGGAGAAGCCAAGTCCGATCAGAATGGCGCCGGTGATCGCCACCGGCGTGCCGAAGCCGGACGCGCCTTCGAAAAACGCACCGAACGAAAACGCGATCAGCAGGATCTGGATTCGCCGGTCGGTGGTGACGCCGCCGATGGCGCGTTGCAACGTCTCGAACCGTCCTGACTTCAGCGTCAACTGGTACATGAAGATGACGTTGAGAACGATCCAGCCGATGGGAAAGAAGCCGACCACCACGCCAAGAAGCGAGGCGCGGATCGACATGTTGGCCGGCATTGTAAACACGAAGATCGCGATCAGATTCGCCACGATCAACGCCGTGATCGCCGCGATATGCGCCTTGACCTTGCCGCTGGCGATCAACACCAGCAATGTGATGACCGGGATGGCCGCGGCAATCGTCGATAACGCCGCGTTGCCAAATGGATTGTAGACCTGATTCCACATCGTCGTTGCCCCACCCTTTTTGATTAAACGGATTCATTGTCAGTCAGACTGAACCTGCCGCTTGCGCCGCTTCGAGCCGGCATCGCGCCCGCCCCGAACGGCTTGTCGATTTCAGAGAACGATCCACCCATGCCGCGCCGCCGATGCCGGCCGGATCGCGCTGCCTCCCCACATTGCGCGTTCGGCGAAACCTCGGGCGCCGCATGCTAGAAACAAAACCACGGCCGCGACAAGACGGCGCAGCGGCGAAATGTCCTAAAATCTGTTGAATGACTCCGGCCACCGCCGGGATTCGACAAAACAAACAATAGCTTGCCTTGCGCGACCGAACCGTGCCGGATCCAGGCAGATGCTGGCGGCGGACAGCACGCGGCCCGCGTCGCATCCCAGGCACGCGAGAGGGCGGCGTCACCGCCGCCCTCTCGTCATTGATCCGGACCGCCTATTTCAGATTGCTCATCGCCGTCAGGTCGGCCGAGAGCTTGACGATGCCGGCGGCGCCGCACCACTTCGAGCCGGCGGCTGTCGCGGTGAAGTCGCCGGTAAAGAGATTGCAGTCGGCCTTCGACAGGCTGGTGTCGGAATAACGGAAGTCGAGCGTGAACACCTTGTAGGTGAAGCCGATGCCGACATTCCAGGTGTTGTAGTCGGCGAACTTGACGTTGCCGTAGAAGGCATCCGACGTCCCCAGCCACTGGCGGCCGAACTCGCCCGACAGATACATGCCGACACCGCTGCTCCCAAACCAGTCGGCGGGCGCCGTCGCCTTGGCGGTGACCGACGCATAAGTGCCGTCGGCGCCGGAGTTGAGGAAGTTCGGCGAATAAAACGCGTTGGCGCCGATCGAGAAGTTGTCGCTGACGGTGTAGGTCACCTTGCCGTAGACTTCATAGAAGGAGACGTCCTTCTTCATGAAGTTGCCGTTGGGCAGGAAGGCCGCGCCCGCCGGGCAGAGGCCCGCCGCGACGCCGCCGGCGTTGCCGTCGATGCACTGGCCGCCGGGATAGAGATAACCCCAGACGCCGAAGTCGAAGGCGACCGCCCCGAAGGTCGGCCGGATGCCGGCATAGACGTCCACCTCGGCGGCCGCGCGGTTGGTGAAGGAGATGCTGTTGCCGGCAACGCCGACATAGAGCTGCAAATCCTTGGTGACGTTGAAGCGCGGCTCGAAATAGCCGCTGACCGAGGCTTCCCGGTTGGACTGGCTGACGCCGCGGAAGACGTAGTTGTTGGTAATGCCGGCGCCGAACGCGACATCCCACGGATCGAAGGCGGCAACCGGCGGCGGCGCCTTGGTATAGATCTTCGCCGGCAGATCGGCGGCGGAGGCGGCTGTCGCCCCGGCCATTATCAGCGTGGCCGCGGCAAAATAAATTGTCTTCATGACGATCCCCATTGAATCAGGTTGCGCCGGCGCTGCCGTTCACCGAGGCGTCGAGGAACCTTGGTGAAGAACCGCTGGCTTGCTTTCGCTTGCGGGATTCAATCTGCGGGGATGCAAGAGTGATCGGAAAGCAACAATGGAGTGCAAGTGCTGCCTCGTTGGGCAAATCCGACCGTCTTGAATATCGTGGCGCAATGAGTGTTGCACGCCGACGACATTTCGCGGTCGCGCCGGCAGTGGAATGCGACGGGATGGCGGCGGCCGATCCAGTCAGCTCAGCGCTTTCAGCCAAAGAAAAAGACGCCGCCCCTTGTCAGGGCGGCGTCTTGATTCACCACAAATCCGATCAATCACTCGGCGGATCGCGCCTCAAACGGATGCGCACGTCGTCGCCGAGTCTTCGACGCGAAGTCCGCGCGCCACGACAGCCGCGCCGCGCTACGACCCGCGTCAACCCGCTCCCGCAGCACCGCCGTCCGAGGAGTCGGCATTGCTGCCCGACGACATGGTCTCCGCTGGCGCGGCCGGCGGCGTCATGGCGACGGCCGGACTCGATTTCCTGGCGCTGCGCCCGACGGACTTTTTGGCTGTCTTCTTCGCGGCTTTCTTCGGGGCGGCTTTCTTGGCCGCGGCTTTCTTCGCGGCCTTGGCCTTCTTGGCCTTGGGAGCCTTTTTCGCGGCTTTCTTGGCCTTGGCCTTCTTGGCTGTCTTCTTCACGGCCTTGGCGGCCTTTTTGGAACTCTTGGTCTTCGACTTGAGCGCTTTCTTGGCTTTAGCCATCGTCGTCCTCCTGTTGCCGACTTCGACACATCAAGCAGGCCGCGCTGGTCGCGGCTTTACACCGTTCCTTGCAATTCTGGCTTGGGACCCCCCGTCGCCCAATCGAGCAACTCAACCGTATGCACCACCGGAACGTTCGTTCCGCTGGCAATCTGAACCATGCACCCGATGTTGCCCGCTGCGATCATATCCGGCCCAGTCGTCGCAATGTTTGCAACTTTCCGATCACGCAGCTTGCTCGCAATCTCAGGCTGGAGAATGTTGTATGTCCCCGCCGAACCACAACAGAGGTGGCTCTCCGGGATATCTTTCACCACGAATCCATTCTTGGAAAGCAAATCTTTTGGAAGCTGTGTGATTTTCTGTCCATGCTGCAACGAGCATGCGGAGTGATAGGCGACGACCAGATCGCTGCGCCGCTCGGGCGGCGGCAGTTTCAGCGCGGCAACATACTCGGTGATGTCCTTGGCGAGGGCGGAAATGCGGGCGGCCTGCTCGGCGTACTGACGATCTTCCCGCAGCAGATAGCCGTAGTCCTTGATGACGGTGCCGCACCCCGAGGTGGTAATCAGGATCGCGTCGAGCCCGCCACGCTCGATCTCCCGGCTCCAGGCGGTGACGTTGGCCCGCGCGCTGGCGAGCGCCGCGTCGTCCAGCCCGAGGTGATGGGTCAACGCGCCGCAGCAGACTTCGTCCGCCACCAGAACGACCTCGACGCCGTGGCGCGTCAGCAGGCGAATCGCCGCCTGATTGATGCGCGGCGCCAGCACCTGCTGGGCACAGCCTTGCAGCAGCGCGACGCGGCCGCGCCGGGGGCCGATCGCCGCGAACACCGTCCCCGCCCTCGGGCCCGGCGGCGGCAGGCTGCGCGGCGCCAGCGCCAACATCGCGCGCAGCCGGCTCGTCAATGTCGGTCCGCTCGCGCCCACCGGCGGCGTCGGCAACAATGTCAGCAGCGGACGGCCGAGCCGCGCCAGCGTCATGCTGGCCCGGAACCGTTTCGGATCGGGCAGCACCCAGGCCAGCACGCGGCGCAACCACCGCTCGGTCAGGGGGCGTTCATACTCCTTCTCGATCCTGACCCGCGCCTGGTCGACCAGGTGCATGTAGTTGACGCCGGAGGGACAGGTGGTCATGCAGGCAAGGCACGACAGGCAGCGGTCGATGTGCTTGACGACATCGGCGGTCGGCGGCTGGCTTTTCTCCAGCATCTGCTTGATGAGGTAGATGCGGCCGCGCGGACTGTCGAGTTCGTCGCCCAGCAGCACATAAGTCGGACAGGTCGCGGTGCAAAAGCCGCAATGGACGCAGGCCCGGAGAATCTTGTCGGCCTCGGCGATATCGGGATCGGCCAGTTGGGCCTCGGTGAATTCGGTTCTCATGGCGTCGTCCCGCGCGTCATCCGGCCCCGGTTGAAGATATCCTTCGGATCGAAGCTGTGCTTGACCCGCCGGGTCAGCGCCGCGACACCGCTTTGCTGTGGGTGAAACACGTCGGTCGCGTCGCGCAGCGATTGCGGCGCGCGGATCAGCATGGCGTGGCCGCCGGCCGCCTCGGCGCGCCCGCGAACCAGCGCGGCGCGGGCGTCGTCGGCGCCCGGCAACGCCACCCAGATCAGCCCCCCGCCCCAGTCGTACAAAACCGCACCGCCGGTGTCGGCGGCCAGCGCCTCGCCGAGCCTGCCGCCTGCCGCCGGCGGACAGACGATCCGCCACACCGGCCACGCGCCGAACGCCCCGATGGCGGCGAACGGCGTGACGTCACGCACCGCCTGCCAGAGGCCGGCCGAGGCGTCGTCGTCAAGCCCGTCCACCGCGCCATGGCTCGCCAGCGCCGCCGTCAGCGATCCGGCGCGGTGTTTCACCGAGGCGTCGATGCCTTCGAGCCGCAGCAGCGTCAGCGCCCGGCCGTCGCCGACCCCGGCCATGCCTGAATCGGGGTGGCGCAGCACCGCGGCCGGAAGGTGCGCCGCGCCGGAAACGTCGTAAGGCGAGCCCAGCGCCGCCGTCATCGCCCGCACGGCGGCGAGGTCGTCGAGGCCGCGCAGCACCAGGGTGCGCTGGCTCTCGGGACGCGGCATCACCTTCAACGTCACCTCGGTCATCACCGCGAGCGTGCCCCACGATCCGCACAATAGCTTGCAGAGATCGTAGCCGGTGACGTTCTTCACCACCTTGCCGCCGGTCTTGAAGGTCTCGCCGAAACCCGAGACCGCGTGGGCGCCGAGCAGATGGTCGCGCGCGCCGCCATCCTTGACCCGGCGCGGCCCGGCAAGACCCGAAGCCAGCATGCCGCCGATGGTGCCGGCATCGTCGCCGGTTCCGAGCAGTCGCGCCGGATTCATCGGCTCGAACGCGAAATGCTGGTTCTTGGAATCGATCAGCGATAACACGTCGGCCAGCGGCGCGCCGGCGCCGACCGTGAGCAGCAACTCGTTGGGCTCGTACGACACCACGGCATCGAGCGCCGACAGATCGAGCACCGCGTCGGCCGCCTGCGTCTGGCCGATGGCGCGCTTGCTGCCGTGGCCGATGATTTCGAGAGGCCGTTCGTCGGCAAGCGCGGCTTGCACCGCCTGCTCGACATCGGCCGCGTCGCGTATTTTGAGAATATCCACCTGATCGCCTGTCTAAAACCGCGGAAGTTCAGGAAACGCCAGCTTGCCGGCATGGACGTGGACGCGGCCAAGCTCGGCGCAACGATGCAAGGTCGGAAACACCTTGCCGGGATTCAGCAGTCCTTGCGAATCGAACGCGCATTTCAGGCGCTGCTGCTGGTTGAGGTCGATCTCGGTGAACATCTCCGGCATCAGGTCGCGCTTCTCGACGCCGACGCCATGCTCGCCGGTGAGAACGCCGCCGAGTTCGACGCAGGTCCGCAGAATGTCGGCGCCGAAGGCTTCGGCGCGGTCCATCTCGCCGGGCAGGTTGGCGTCGAACAGGATCAAGGGATGCAGGTTGCCGTCGCCGGCGTGAAACACGTTGGCGCAGCGCAACTGATACTTCTCGGAGAGTTCGCGGATGCGGGTCAGCGCCTCCGCCAACCGGCCGCGCGGAATGGTGCCGTCCATGCAGATATAGTCCGGCGAAATCCGCCCGACCGCCGGAAACGCCGCCTTGCGTCCGGCCCAGAACAGCAGCCGCTCCTGCTCCGAATTCGAAATCTGGCAGGTGGTCTGGCCGCAGGCGCGGGCGATGGCGTCGACCCGCAGGATCAGTTCGTCGACCTCGACCTTGGGGCCGTCGAGTTCGACGATCAGCAGCGCCTCGACGTCGAGCGGATAGCCGGCGTTGACGAAAGCTTCGGCGGCGGCGGTCGCGGGCTTGTCCATGATCTCCATGCCGGCGGGAATGATTCCGGCGGCGATGATCCGCGCCACGCATTCGCCTGCCGACTCGACGCTGGGGAATCCCGCCATCACCGCGCGCGCCGTCTCCGGCTTTTGCAGGATGCGCACCGTGATCTCGGTGACGACGCCCAAAAGCCCCTCGGAGCCGGTGATGACGCCCATCAGATCGTAGCCGGCGCATTCGAGGGCCTTGCCGCCGATCCGCAGGATCTCGCCGGTGATGAGGACGATTTCGCAGCCCAGCACGTTGTTGGTGGTCATGCCGTATTTCAGGCAATGCACGCCGCCGGAATTCTCGGCGATGTTGCCGCCGATCGAGCAGGCGATCTGCGACGACGGATCGGGCGCGTAATAGAAACCGGCATGCGCCACCGCCTGACTGATGGCGAGGTTGGTCACGCCGGGCTCGGTGACGACGATGCGGTTGTCGAAGTCAATCTCACGGATGCGCTTGAACTTGCCCATGCCGAGCAACACCGCGTCGGCCAGCGGCAGCGAGCCGCCCGACAACGAGGTGCCCGAGCCGCGCGGCACCACCCGGATGCCGTTGGCGTGGCAATACTTCAAAACCTGCGCCACCTGCTCGGTGGTGTCGGGCAGCACTACGACCATCGGCGGCTGGCGATAGGAATTGAGCGCATCGGACTCGTAAGGCACCATTTCCGCGGCGCTGGAGATCACGCCCTCGCCCGGCACGATGCGCCGCAAGTCGGCGACGATCTCGTCGCGGCGGCCCAGCACACCCGCATCGGGCAGCGGCATCTTGATGGACATCGACGCGCTCCGAACAAAGGAAAAAGCGGCGCTTCAGCGCAACAACGACAAGGCTTACGACTATCGCCGCCTTGTCTGGAACAACTCTAATGTGGCATCACATTTACGCGCCTCTCGCGAGAAAGATCAACTTTTTTGCGCGGCGCGTTGGACGCTGTCCAACACGTCACTCGCAACTCGGACGATTTCCATGAAACTTCTCACCGCCACGGCCATCGCCTTCTCGTTCGCCATCTCCACGGCTCACGCCCAGGATGTCGCCGCCGGCAAGACCGCCTTCAACAAGTGCGCGGCCTGCCACGCCATCGGCGAAAACGCCAAGAACAAGGTCGGCCCCGAACTCAATGGCCTGGATGGCCGCAAGTCGGGCTCGGTCGAGGGCTACGCCTATTCGGATGCCAACAAGAAATCCGGCATCACGTGGAACGAGGCCGAGTTCAAGGAGTACATCAAGTCGCCGAAAGCCAAGATTCCCGGCACCAAGATGGCGTTCGCGGGCATCACCAAGCAGTCGGAGATCGACAACCTGTGGGCCTTCATCGCGCAGTTCGACAAGGACGGAAAAATCAAGGCGAAGTGAGCCGACGCGTCCGATACAACTGCGTTGAATCAGATTCGGCGCCTATCTTTTGGTTTGAGCATGATCTTTTCCGACCCGAAAGGCTGCGAAGCGCAACCCGGTTTCCACTTTTCGGGATCATGCTCTACGCGCTGACTGCCATTTTGGCCGGCAGCACGGACTGCACCACCAGGCCGCGCGCCCGCGCGTCCAACACACCGACGGCGCGCATCGCCAGCAGCGTCGCGGTCTGCACCGCGTCGCGCAGCTTGACCGGATCGTCGAGGTTGGCCGGCGCCAGCGGACCGATCAGCGATTCGTGCAGCGCCCCTAGCAAGGCGGTGGCGGCCAGCGCGGTGTCCTGCGCTGGCAGATGGCCGGCGCGCACCGCCGCAGCGATCCGCAGTTCGATCTCGCCGGCGATCTCGCGCCGACTCGCCAGCCGCGAGACGTTGACATCAACGTCGACCGGCTCCGCCAGAATTCCCCATGCCAGCTTGCGGTGCGAGACGACATAGACCGCGACCGTGGTGACGGCGGCGGCCAGCGCCGACGACGGCCCCGGCGCGGCGTCGGCGGCGCGGCGGATCGCGGCAAGCTGGTCGCGGGACACATCGACGATCAGTTCGGAAATCAGTTCCGCTTTCGACGGAAAGTAACGGTAGACGGTTCCGGCCGCGACATTCGCGCGCGCCGCCACCGGGGCGATCTGCACCGCGCTCATGCCGCCTTCGACGGCCGCCTCGCGGGCCGCGGCCAGAATGGCGTCGCGCCGCGCCGCCAGACGTTTCACCACCTGCTGGGTGCGCCGATAAACCATGGATGCGTCATGCCCCGATGTTTCTGTCCCGGAAGAAGTGAACACCTATTCAGAGCAGATGACAAGTCCTTGATCGGACGTCAGATCATTGCAGCGCGTCAGGAGCGACAAGGCAGTCAAATCCGACCGTTTCAACCGCCGATGCCGGCGGCGCGCGCGGCCGCCGCGACCGCCATGCCGACGATCACCGCAATAAAGTCGTTGCGCGACACGATGGTCGCGGCGATCGCCGCGACGATCGCGAACATCACCACCGGCCCGCCGTTGACCGCGACCGGCAGCGCCGCCGCGACGATGATCGAGCCCGGCAGCGCGTCCATCATCCGGCGCACGCGCGGCGTCATCGGGACATAGGACATCAGCCAGAAGCCGCCGAGACGCGCGGCCACCGTCACCGCGGTCATCACGGCGAAAGCCAGCATCACGTCGCCGCGCAGAGCCTCAGCCATGTCGCGTTTCCCGCCCGGCGCCGTCGGACGGCATCAGCCCGGCGCTGACGGCTCCGGAGATTGCGCCGACGATGATGAACCACCATCCCGGCACCAGCCAATGTACGCCGAGCGCCACCGCGCCCGCGACAGCCCAGGGAATGGCCCGGCGCGGCCCCTTCCAGGCCGGCACCAGCATCGCCGCGTAAAACGCCGGCATCGCCAAATCGACGCCGTACTTTCGGGGATCGGCCAGTTGCTCGGCCAGAAGATAGCCGGGGATCGCCGCGACCAGCCAAAGCGCATAGAGAACCAGCGCGCCGCCAACGAAGAACCACGCATTGGCGCCGCCGTGATCGCGATAGCGCGTCGCCGCCAGCCATCCGCCATCGGTCACCAGCAGCATCGAGGGATAGGACTGCCAGCGTGGCAGCGTGCCGAACCACGGCCGCAGCGAGGCGCTCATCAAGGCGAAGCGGATGTTGACGGTGAGGGTCAGCAACGCCAGCGTCGCGATCGACGATCCGGTCAGATGATCCGGCCACGCCTGCACCGCGACGAACTGCGACAGCCCGCCATAAACGAAGGCCATCATGACCTCGACCTCGGCCAGCGAGAACTGCTTCTGGGCGCACAGCGCGCCGAACGCCATGCCGAACGCCAGCGTTCCCGGCAGCATCGGGCCGATCGCGACGATACCGGGCCAGATGGCGTCCTTCGCCCAATAGGCCGGAGCCTTGGTCAATGGAGCTTTGGTCAATCCCGATGTCATGATGAAATCCGCGTGCGGGCGCATGCCTGCGGGCAAGTTGCCGTCAGGTCAAGCGGCGCAAGGTCATGGATGTCATGCGCGACCCCTCGCCCCGATCGCCATGTCTTGACGTGTCAATGAAAAACGCGGCGTTGCCGCCGCGTTTCCATCAGTCGAGCCGGGCCGCGATTATGCCTGCGGCTGCGGTTCAAGCCCGGTGTCGGGGTCCGGACGCGGTCGCTGCTTACCGGCCGGCGGCACCGCGGAGGTGCGCGGCCCGGACGGCTCAAGCACCGATTCGCGATTCGGTTTCTTGCCGTCCAGCAGGTCGGTGATCTCGTCGCCGGACAGCGTTTCGAATTCGAGCAGGCCCTTGGCCAGCGTTTCCAGATCGGCGCGCTTCTCGGTGAGAATGCGGGTGGCCTCGTTATAGCCGGTCTCGACCAGACGCTTCACCTCCGAGTCGATCTTCTGGGCGGTCGCTTCCGAGACGTTCTGCTGGCGGTTGACCTGCATGCCGAGAAACACTTCGTCGTTGTTCTCGCCATAGGACACCGTGCCGAGTTCTTCCGACAGGCCCCAGCGCGTCACCATCATGCGGGCGAGGCGCGTGGCCTGCTCGATATCGGAGGAAGCGCCGGAGGTCACCTTGTTGCGGCCGAAGATCAGTTCCTCGGCGACACGGCCGCCCATCATGATGGCGAGACGCGAGGTCATCTGCTCCAGCGACATCGACATCTTGTCGCGCTCGGGAAGCTGCATGACCATGCCGAGCGCGCGGCCACGCGGAATGATCGTCGCCTTGTGGATCGGATCGGTGGCGGGGACGTTGAGGCCGACGATGGCGTGGCCGCCCTCGTGGTAGGCCGTCAGCATCTTTTCTTCCTCGGACATGACGAGCGACTTGCGCTCGGCGCCCATCATCACCTTGTCCTTGGCTTCCTCGAATTCGGCCTGGGTCACCATCCGCTTGTTGCGGCGGGCGGCGGTCAGCGCGGCCTCGTTGACGAGGTTCATCAGATCCGCGCCGGAGAAGCCGGGCGTGCCGCGGGCGATGGTCTTGAGGTTGATGTCAGGCGCCAGCGGCACCTTGCGAACGTGAACCTTGAGGATCTGCTCGCGGCCCTGCACGTCCGGGTTCGGCACCACCACCTGGCGGTCGAAGCGGCCCGGACGCAGCAGCGCCGGATCGAGCACGTCGGGGCGGTTGGTGGCGGCGATCAGGATCACGCCCTCATTGGCCTCGAAGCCGTCCATCTCAACCAGCAACTGGTTCAGCGTCTGCTCACGCTCGTCGTTGCCGCCGCCGAGGCCGGCGCCGCGATGGCGGCCGACCGCGTCGATTTCATCGATGAAGATGATGCAGGGCGCGTTCTTCTTGGCCTGCTCGAACATGTCGCGGACCCGGCTGGCGCCGACGCCGACGAACATCTCGACGAAGTCCGAGCCGGAAATGGTGAAGAACGGCACGTTGGCCTCGCCCGCCACCGCGCGGGCGATCAAGGTCTTGCCGGTGCCGGGCGGGCCGACCAGCAGCACGCCGCGCGGAATCCGGCCGCCGAGCCGCTGGAACTTGCCGGGATCGCGCAGGAATTCGACAATTTCCTGCAAGTCCTGCTTGGCCTCGTCGACCCCCGCCACGTCCTCGAAGGTGACGCGGCCGTGGGCCTCGGTGAGCATCTTCGCCCGCGACTTGCCAAAACCCATCGCCTTGCCGGCGCCGCCCTGCATCTGCCGTGACAGGAACACCCAGACGCCGATCAACGCGATGAACGGCAGCCACGACACCAGCAGCGACACGAACCACGGCACGTTATCGCCGGGCGGCTTGGCGGTGATCGAGACCTTGGCGTCGTACAGGCGCTTAATCAGGGTCGGATCGGACGGCGCATAAGTGTGGAAGGTGGCGCCGTTGGTGAAGGTGCCGGAAATATCCGGCCCCTGGATCACCACGTCGCGCACGTGGTTCTGATCGATCTCGGTGAGCAGTTGCGAGAACGGGATGTCCTGCGACGACGTGCGCTGGCCGGGGTTCTGAAACAGCGTGAACAACGCCAACAGCAGCAAGACGATGATAACCCAGAGGGCGAAGTTGCGCAGATTGGCGTTCATCGAGGTTCCTTGTGGCCACGCGAGCGCGCGGCCTCTTGCCTTGGACGAATTTTCTTTAATTTAAGTGTCGCGCCAGCCCCTGCCAAGGGAACCAGTCAGGACTATTTAGCACACCAGGACGTCGTTTGATGCACCGGACGCTTTCCCTATGCCATTAATCGTAAATCCGGCGCTTGTCTAACCTTCGACCGCCTTGTCCGGGCCGCGCCGGCGGCGCGGAGGCGCGGGTTCGATCACGATCCGGCCGTCGGCAACGGTAATCACGGCTCCCGCGAGGGTTTGCCGCAAGCGGCCCGACGGCCGCCCCGGTTTCCGCCCCGCTGCGGCGGCATCGATGGCGGCGGCCAGGGCTTCGACCTTTCCCAGTTCGGGAACGCCCTCGGTGGCGGCGCGACCGATCGTCCGCAGCAGCACGCGAACGCGGATTTCCTCCGCCAGCCCGGCGAACGCCTCGGCACCGAACCCCGCCTGTGGCCGGCCTCCGTCATTCAGCGCCAAAAACCGTTCGGCCCCATCGGCCATCAATTCGAGGGCGGCGTTGGCGCGCGCCAGCCGGCCGGCCAGACGGGCCAGGTTGGCGGCATCGCACCCCTCGGCGGCGAGCGACGGCATCAAGGCCCGCAACCGCGGACGGGTATATCTGGCATCCTGATTGGTCGGGTCGAGAACGAAAGCAATCCCAACCTTGTCCAGGGTCGCAAGGAGCCGCGCCTTCGGCACATCCAGCAACGGGCGCACGATGACCGCGCCCTCACGCGGCGACCGCCGCGCCATCGCGCCGAGCCCCGCCATGCCGCTGCCGCGCGCCATCCGCATCAGGAAGGTTTCAGCCTGATCGTCGCGGGTGTGGGCCGTCAGGATATGATCCGCACCGCATCGGCGCGCCGCCTTCAGCAACAGGGCGTAACGCGCCTCCCGCGCCGCCGCCGGCACGCCGCTGCCGGGTTTGGCGCCGAGCCATCGCACAGTGCGATGCTCCACGCCCAGTTCGCCCGCCAGTCGTTTGACCCCGGCCGCCTCGCGCCCCGCTTCGGGGCGCAACTGATGGTCCACGGTCACGGCGAGGAGCCGCGGCCCCCGCTTCAAGGCCGCCCGCCAGCGGGCGGCGAGCCAGAGCAGGGCGACCGAGTCGGGCCCGCCCGACACCGCCAGGACCAGCGCCGGCGCAAGCCGCAAGTCCGCGAACAACGGTTTCGCTTCGCTGGCCGAGAGGGGCGATGGATCGTCCGGCATGGTCACGACCGCAATGCTGACGCAGAGGGCGCCGAATAGCCGCGCCGTTCGTCAAGCCTGGAGCCCTGTCCGTTCCGACAGAATCGGAACGGAACTCCAGCTTTTTGTTTGGATGCGTTTTCTTGACGCGAACCCGTATTCACTTCGCTCGAAAACGCTCTAGCACTTCATGCGCTTCTGCTCGCGATCCACCGCCTGCTTGATGCCGCGCGAGGCCTGCGGATATTTTCGCGCCACCTCGCCCAGCGCCGCGCAAGCGGCTTCCTTTTCCTTCAGCGCCGCCAGCGACTGGCCGAGCCGCAGCAAGGCGTCGGGCGCCTTCGCCGAGGTATCGTATTTCGAGGTGACGGCGAGGAACGACTCCGCCGCCTCGCGATATTTCTGCCGCTGGAACAGGCTCTCCCCGACCCAGTACTGCGCGTCCGCCACTTGCCGGTCGTTCGGGAAATGCTGGGTGAAATTGCGCATGGTTTCTTCCGCCAGCGCGTAGTCCTTGCGCTGCATGTAGCCGATGCCGAGATCGAATTCATCGCGCGGGGAGGACGACGGCGGCAAGGTGGTCAGCCCCGATCCGGCGCCGTTGGACTGCGCCGCTCCGCCGACATTGGACAAGTTGAGGGGCTCTCCGGGGTCGCGACCGCCGGGGGCGCCGACCGGAGCCTGCTCACCGGCCGGAGCCTGCTGAATGCTGCCGAGCATGCGCGGCGCGCCCGGCGCGTTGGGATTGCGGCTGGGATCGAAGGCATCGCCGCGCCCCGGCCCGCGCGCGATCGGCACCGGCTCCTGTTGAGCCGCCGACGGCTGGTTATAGGATGGCTGCGGTTGCTGCGCGGGCGGAGCGGTGGCGACATTGGCCGGCGCCCCCCCCTGAAGCTGCTGAAGCTGCCGCTCCAGGATCTGGTTGCGATGCTGAAGCTCCTCATTCTGACCGGTGAGCCGCCGCAGCTGTCCCTCCAACTGCTCGATCCGCATCGCCGGATCGCCGCCATTGTCGTCGTAGCGCTGCGCCAGCACCGCAGATGAGGACATCGCAAGCGTCGCGGCCGCGGCCGCGGCCGCGAGGCGCGCGAGTTGAGGGATCGCGAGCTTTGCTGTTCTGATTGACATCTTGGCCTGACGAATGAATGGCGCCGTAACGGGCCTTCAGCTTGAGGATTGGAACACGCCGAAAATGTGGCTGCGCGCATTCGGCGCGACTCACGCGATAAGATCGCGCCGGAGCATGCAGTAATACCGCGCGCCGCCGCGTCTGGCAAAAACCTGATCCGCCGCCAAAACAAAACCGGCGCCCGAAGGCGCCGGCCGAAGCGTTAGCGTCGCGGCAGGTCAGGAGCCGGCGTTCAACACCGTCACCGCGCGGCGGTTCTGTGACCAGCACGAGATGTCGTTGCACACCGCGACCGGCCGCTCCTTGCCGTATGAAATCGTCCGCATCCGTTGCGCCGGAATGCCGCGCGAGATGAAGAACGAGCGGACCGCCTGGGCGCGGCGGGCGCCGAGCGCGATGTTGTACTCGCGCGTGCCCCGCTCGTCGGCGTGACCTTCAATGGTGAAGGAGTAGCGATTGTAGGTTTGCAGCCACCGCACCTGCTTTTCCAGCGTCGCGACCGCTTGCGGGCTGAGATCGGTCTGGTCGCTTTCGAAAAACACCCGGTCGCCGACGTTGACCACGAAATCCTGCTGGCTGCCCGGAGTCGCCGCGCCGGCCATCCCGGCTCCATCGGCGCCCAGTCCGTTCTTGTTGGCGCAGGCGCCCATCGACAGCGCCACCGCCAGCACGGCTGCCAGCTTCAATCCCTGGAGGAATCGCTTTTGATAGGTCATTCCGGAGCCTCCACGCTCACGATATTGTCTGATGACCCGGTCTACAGGGGGTTGGTTAAGCGAACGTTCCATCAACCTTGACGAGACCTTGCCAAGATCGATCAAATGCCGTCAGCCGCCGACAACCGGACCGGATGGTTAATGGCGGGCAAATATGGCGCGGACGTGGATGGCCGTCACATCAATGGCGATGCGGCCTGACGGCGCGAGCCGGCAAGTTCCCGCGCGCGGATCGCGCCGAGAACCTACGCGCCCGGAACGATCGAGGCGCGTTCGCACAATCGCTCGGGCAAGCGAAGGATGCAGGCGTTTTGCACGTATCGGCGCTCGAACAGCATGCGTCGCTCGAAGTAACTTGAGCGAAGATGCGGGAATCGGGCGAAGATCTTGTCGCGCTCGGCCGGAAAATCGATCGCCATCAGGCTGATCGGCTTGATTAAACCGGGATAGTCGCGCGGCGGCGCCAGGGTGCGCAGGAAAATCCGACGATAGAACGCCTGGTGTTCCGCCCGCACCGAGGCGAGCCCGATGTCGGCGTTGAAGTACTGGCAAGCGACGTAGGCGAGCCGCAACGTCATGTAAGGCAGTTCGGGGAAGCGGCCCGCGCGCGCGGGGTCGGCGACGAAGCGCGTCGGATCCACCACCACCTTGCCCTGAGCCAATTCCGGCTTCAGCAAATCCGGGAACACGTCGAGCGAAGGGGTGGCCGGGTTCGCCGGCGAGGCCACGGAAATCCGCAGCGAACTGACGAGTTCGCCGTCGAGATGAACCCCGAAGATCCAGCTGTTCGGCAAATCGTCGAAGCGGTCGCTGATCTTATGGTCGGGGTTCGGAGCGATGGCGCCTTCGCGTAAATAAGCGCGATAGCGCAGCCGATATATCGCGTCCTTCTCGGCCTCGGTTTCCGCCAGTTGATAATCGACGCGATCGAGCAATTCGATGCCGCGTTCGAACGGGCGCCTCATGGTCTGTTCAGACTGACCCATATCGATCTTCCTGCGCAGTCCCAATCAACGCGCGATCATTCTTGAAGGTTAATGGATTCTCAAACGAAGTGCAAAATGATCAATGCAGCAAGGTTAATGCGGCGTGTATATCCCAAGCGCCGCATCGATTCGCGACGCGGGGACCTCGATGGCCCGGCGCCAATATTCGCCGGATTCCGGCGCGTGCCCTGCAAGGATTGAAATCGGGGGGTGCTTGAGCAGGAGAACGACGGTTGAGCCGTCGCTCCGATTCCCGCATTCGGATTATGCCCTGCCGACCGAGCGCGACGGCAAGGCCACCACTTCGCTCCCGGCGGCACGACGCCCGTGCGAGGCATCGAGCAATTGACAGATCGCCGTTGCCGGAACAGGCGGACTGAATAAGTATCCCTGCGCTTCGGTGACCGTGCCGTCCGCGCTGATGAGTTCGAGCTGTTCGTTGGTCTCGATGCCCTCGACCACCACCGACATGCCGAGATCGGCGCTGAGCCGCGCCACGCCGCGAAGCAAAGTCAGCGGCCGGTCCGTGTCGATGCCCTCAAGGAACGAACGGTCGATCTTGACCTTGTGAAGCGGGAAGTTGTGCAGATAGCTCAGGCTCGAATAGCCGGTGCCGAAGTCATCGAGCGAAATCCGCACGCCTTCCTCGTTCAATTGCGTCAGGGCGTCGCGCGTCCATTGCGTATTGCGCAGCAGCGACGACTCGGTGATCTCGATTTCAAGGCGCTCGGCGGGCAGCCCCGAGACTTCGAGAGCATAGCGGACCTCGGTGAGAACGTCGCGCTGGTGGAACTGCTGCGACGAGAAGTTCACCGCGACGCTGACGCCGTCCGGCCACTTCATGCATTCGGTGCACGCCTTGCGCAGAATCCAGCGGCCGAGATCGACGATCAGGCCCATGTCCTCGGCGACCGGAATGATGTCCACGGGCGACACCCTGCCGCGAACCGGATGGTTCCATCGCAACAGCGCCTCGCATGAGGAGATGCGCCCCGACTTCAAATTGACCAGCGGCTGGTAGTACAGCTCGAACTCCTCATTGGCGAGCGCCCGCCGCAAATCGAGTTCGAGGATCCGGCGCGCTTCCACCGTTTCCGCCATTTCCTCGCGGAAGAAGCAGAACGTGCCCCGACCGTCCGCCTTGGCGCGATAAAGCGCCATGTCGGCGTTCTTGAGCAAAACGTCGGCGCTCATCGACGGCGACGTGACGGCGATGCCGATGCTGGCGCCGATTTCCACCAGATGGCGGTCGATCTCGTAGCGCTCGCTCAGCCGCTCGACGATCCGGCGCGCCAGGCTCGCCGCATCCTCGTTCGAGGCGATATTGCGCTGGAACACGACGAATTCGTCCCCCCCGAAACGGGCGACGAAATCGTCCGACCGCATCATCTCGCGCAGCCGGTTCGCGACCATGCACAACAACCGGTCGCCGCACGGATGACCGAGCGTATCGTTCACCTGCTTGAACTGATCGAGATCGATGAACAACAGCGCCGACGTCGCCTCCTTGGCGTGAGTCAACAGACGTTCGATCTCGTCGCGGAAATTGACGCGGTTGGGCAGGCCGGTGAGTTCGTCGAAGCGCGCCAGGTGCATGATCCTGGCTTCCGCCATCCGCCGCTCGGTGATGTCCTCCACCAGCACGACGCTGCCGCCGCCGGCCATCGGCTGGAAAATCCACGACAGCGCCCGCATCCCGGCGCCCTGCTCCACGGTGATGATTTCGCCGGCCTGCGCGTTCTCGATCTCGGACAGGATCCGTTGCGCGCTGTCGTCCGCGATGATGTTCGAACGCCGGCACTCCGCGACGATCTCGCGCGCGTGCACGCCGCGCAGCACGATCTCGCCGGGCAGCCCCATCATCTCGCTGAAGCGATGGTTCATGACCGCGAGCCGGCCGTCGACGGTGAACATGCAGAGTCCGTGCGGCATATTGTTCAATGCGGCGTCGAACTGGCTGACCAGCGCCTCCTCGCGCTCCCGCGCGACCCAGGCGTTGACGTAGATCCGTTGCAGGCTCGACGTCAGCCGGCGGATCGCCGCGAAGAACACGACGCTGAGCAGCGCCAGCGCATAATAATAGACGCCGCCGACCGCGATCAGGGTCAGGAACAGCGGTCCGCACGAGAGCAGCACCTGACGATGGAAAATGACCGGACGCCCGAATGTCCGGCCCACGCCGGCGGAGGTATGCGCCACCACCGTCGTCGCGCACAGCATATGCGCGGCCGCGGCATCGGTGCGCATCAACACCGTGGCGCCCCAGATTCCGAGCACGAGACCATAGGCCATCGCGCCGATCTCGTACCGCTTTTCCCACACCACCGCTTCGCTGACGGTGAGACCGGCGCTGCGCTGCTTGTAACGATACATCTGGTAGGTGCGCGCCAGTCCGACCGCGATAAACAGCGGCACGTAGATCCAGCACCAGACATCGCCGGTGACCGCGCCGATGACGGCGGCCGCGATCGCCGGACCGAATCCGCCGACAACCATCGGCAGGGGATTCATGAACAGCGAATCCACCAGCGCCGCGTGAATGGTCGGCGACCACCGCTCGTCCTGACGCGTTCTATTTGTCTTCAACAACTGCATCGTATGCGCGCGGCCCCCGCTTAGGCCCCACCGTTATACCGCCCGCATATGAAGTCTTCCTGAGCGAACATGGTTGCCGGGATCTTACCGGCCGCCGCCGGATACCTTGGCGGAATCGCGGCTTCGGGCGATGCGCGACGTTCTAGATGCGGGACATTTTAAATGCGGCATGCGTGCGGGATGACCACAATCCAAGCGGATTGCGGAAAATCATGCCGTGCGCCGGACGCGCCGCGTCACCAAGTGACACCGCGCGGCGGCGTTACGCACCGCAGCGCGCCCGGAGCATGGTGGAGGCGCGCGCCGTGGCCGGCGCGTTGACGGATCGTTTACGATAACAGCGGCGACCACGCGGGATCGGAGGCATAGCCCGGCGTCGGCACCTTCTGCTCGTTCCGTCCGGAGATATCGACGGTGTAGAGCGACGGCCCGCCGCCGCCGCCCGGATCGCGGAAGAACATCACGACGCGGCCGTTGGGCGCGAATGTCGGGCCTTCGTTGTGGAAGCCGGATGTCAGGATCCGCTCGCCCGACCCGTCCGGCTTCATGATCCCGATCGCGAACTGACCGCCGCCCTGCTTGGTGAAGGCGATGTAGTCGCCGCGCGGCGACCAGACCGGCGTCGAGTAACTGCCCTCGCCGAACGAGATGCGCTGCGCCGCCCCGCCGGTGGCCGGCATGACGTAAACCTGCGGCTTGCCGCCGCGATCGGACTCGAAGGAAATCCGCGCGCCGTCCGGCGAGTAGGACGGCGAGGTATCGATGGCCGGCGTATCGGTCAGCCGGGTGGTCGATTTCGAGCGCAGGTCCATCACGAACAGGTTGGAGTTGCCGCCCTGTTGCAGGCTCATGATGATGCGCTGACCGTCCGGCGAAAATCGCGGCGAGAACGACATGCCAGGGAAATTGCCGACGATCTCGCGCTGTCCGGTTTCGATATTGAGCAGATAGACCCGCGGATCGCCCTGCCCGAATTCCATATAGGTGATTTCCTGGGTCGACGGCGAGAAGCGCGGCGTCAGCACCAGATCGGAACCGCGGGTCAGGTAGCGCACATTGGCACCGTCCTGATCCATCAGGGCCAGCCGCTTGACGCGGCGTTGCGCCGCTCCGCTCTCGTCGACGAACACCACGCGGCTGTCGAAATAGCCCTTTTCGCCAGTCAGGCGTTCGTAGATCTGGTCGGAAATGATGTGCGCGATCCGCCGCCAATATTCCGGCGACGTAAAGTATTGCTGGCCGGTCAGTTGCTGGCCCGATGCGACGTCCCACAGCCGGAATTCGGCTTTCAGGCGGCCGTCGCCTTGCCGCGTCACGCGGCCGGTGACCAGGGCCTGCGCGTTGATGGTCTTCCAACTGGCGAACTGCGGGGCGGCATCGATGTTGGTGATCTTCTCGATGTAGGCCGCCTGATCGATCGGGGCGAACAGGCCGCTGCGCTTGAGGTTGTTGGTGATGACCTTGGTCACGCCGCCACCGACCTCGGCGTCGGACGGGGCGCCGCCAATGAAATTCGGAATCGCGATCGGAAGCGGGGCGACGTTGCCTTCCGTCACCTGCAAACGGGTCTGCGCCCGCGACACCGTCGGCAGCAGCAGGCTGGCCGCGGCCCCCGCGCCGCCGATCAGCGCATGGCGGCGTGTCAACGAAATCGCGGATGGAAGGGATGGCGTCAGGGGCATCGCTCGCTCATTTCCAAAGTATCGGCAAAACATCAACCGTTGAACATCTGGCGCGGATCGAAAGTGACAATCATGTCCTTCCATTGCTCATAGGTCGCGGGCCGCAACATGTCGTAGGGCTGCGCCTGCAACACCGCGCGCATCGCGGCGTCGGCGGCGGCGCGGTAGCGCGGCGACGAGCCGCGCGACACCACCTCCGGCGGCGCCGCCAGCCGCTTGTCAGGGGTCAGGCGGATGCGGATATCGACGATCAGCTCTTCCGGATGCTCGGTGCCGGCCTGCACGTTCCACAGCCGGGTCAGCCGCGCCCGCAAGGCGTCCAGCTCGGATTGCGACAGCGTCGCCGCATTGCCGTGCGCCGCGCCGAGCGAGGCGGTCGAATTGAGTTGCTCGCCGGTCGCGGCGTGGCGGGTCGGGTCACGCTTGTCGAGCAGGGCGGCGATCTTCGATTGATCGAAGGTGCGCTCGCGCTTCGGCTCCGGCGGCTTCGGCGGCGCCGCCTTGGCCTGCGGCTTCGGCGTCGGCTTCTTGGCCTCGTCCTTCTTCAGCGCCTCGGCGATCGGATCGACCTTCGGCGGATCCGGCTTCTTCTCGATCGGCTTCGGCTCGTCCTTCGGCTTGTGCTCGGCGACCGGCTTCGGCGGATCGGGCTTTTTCTCGACCGGCTTTTCCACCGGCTTCGGCGGCGGCTCGGGCGCGGCTTCGGTCTTCACTTCCAGTTTTTCGGTGATCTTGCCGGCGGTATCGTCGACAGGCTTCGCCTCCGCGACCTTCTCGACCAGCGGCTTCGGCTTGTCCTTTTCACCGGTCTTGGCTCCGGCAGTGATCTTCGACAGTTGATCCGCCGAGATGATATCGACCGGCATCGATTCCGGCGGCGGCGCTTCCAGCGAGCGGGCCGAAAACGACACCAGACCCCACCCGATCACGAGCACGTGCAGGGCTACCGACGCGACGAGGGTCTTGTCGACTTTCACCTCAGCTTCCCTGCTCCACCTCGGTCACCAGCGCGACGCGACGAAAGCCCGCCGACGACAACCGGCCCATCACCTTCATGACCGTGCCGTAATCGACCTTCTTGTCGCCGCGCACGAAAATCCGCTCGTCCAGACCGGCGCGCGCCTCGGTGATGGCCTTCAATTTTGGCACCAGTTCGTCGATGGCGATTTCGGTGTCGTTCAAAAACACCTGTCCCTTGAGATTGACCGACAACGTCAGGGGATTCTTGTCCTGATCGAGACTTTTGGCCTGGGTTTGCGGCAAATCGAGCGGCACGCCGACCGTCAGCAGCGGCGCGGACACCATGAAGATAATCAGCAGCACCAGCATGACGTCGACCATCGGGGTGACGTTGATCTCCGACATCGGGGCCGCGCGCCGCCGCCGGCCGCGTCCGCCGCTGGAAGCTCCCGCGATGTTCATGCCCATGATGCGGTGCTCACGATTGGCCCCTCACGTTCACGCACGTTCGTCGATCTGGCGCGACAGAATCGCCGAGAACTCGTCGGCGAAGCCTTCCAGGCGCTGCGCCTGCCGGTTCACCTCTGCCGTGAATTTGTTGTAAAAAATGGTCGCCGGGATGGCGGCGATAAGGCCGATGGCGGTCGCGAACAGCGCTTCCGCGATACCTGGGGCCACCACGGCCAGCGATGTGTTCTTGGACGCGGCGATCGACTGAAAGCTCGACATGATGCCCCAGACGGTGCCGAACAGGCCGACGAACGGCGATGCCGAACCGACCGTCGCCAGCACCAGCAGCCGGCGTTCGAGCCGCTCGATCTCGCGCGCGATCGAGACGTTCATCACCTTCTCGATCCGCATCTGAAGGCCGGCGAAGGAGCGCGCCTGGCTTTCGAACGAGCGTTTCCATTCGCGCATCGCCGCGACGAAACAGGCCGCCATCGATTGCGTCGGCTTGGACGCCAGCGACCGGTAAAGCTCCTCGATCGATTCACCCGACCAGAACGCCTGCTCGAAGCGATCCATCGCCCGCCGCGTGCGGCCGTAGAGCAGGATTTTGTCGATGGCGATGGCCCAGACCCACACCGAGCAGGCCAACAGGCCGAGCATCACCGCCTTCACCACCCAATGGGCTTGAAAGAACAGCGCGATCAGAGAGACATCGGAGGAGGCCAGCGGCAAGGCTGACTGCGCCACATCGGCCGGATTCATAGAAAATGTCCTCTCAACGCAAGTATTCCCATCAATTCCGGGAGCGGCGCGGCGCGCTGTTTCCGACCGCGCGCCCGCTCGCGTCGTCCACCAACGCCGGTTCTGCCAATTCGCATGGGAGGCCCGTCCAAAGCCGGATCCTGCATCCCCTGCCAACGTGTCAAAACGAGGGCTGACGGCGGTTTTTCCCGCGTTCCACCAAGCACCTGCCATGGTTAACGCGAGGTTATCAAAGCTGTTTTCCGGATCATTTCGGAGCGGAAATTTCGGCACAAACAAAACCGCCCGTCCGGGGTGCGGACGGGCGGCGATGTAACGATCGTTTACAAGGGAGAGATTTACGCCTGCGGCTGGCCATCCGAGGGAGGCGTCGGCCGCGAACGGTGCTGCGCCATGAACTGGTCGAACTCCTCCTTGTCGCGGGCGTGCCGCAGACGCTCCAGGAAGTCCTTGAACTCCTTCTGCTCTTCCTCAAGGCGACGCAGCGTGTCGACGCGGTACTCATCGAAGGCACGGTTACCGCTCGACGGCGGGCCGAAGCCGAAGCCGCGGCGCTCCATGCGGTCGCGCATCCGATCCATCTTGGATTGCATCCGCTCCATCTTGTTGGACCAGCGGTCGTTATGACTCCAGCATCCCATTTTCCTACTCCCGAGTGTGAAGAAAAGAAGCGCGAGGCCGATCGGCCACCAGAAGATAAAACCGAGCACCGTCAAGGCGATCCAGCCGGGGTGCCACGGCGACTCGAACAAACCGGGACGCCGGTAATGGCCCTCCGTCGGGCCGTTCCAGCGATGAACGTCTGCGGTGGGGGTCATGGTCGTCTCCCTCTCAGTGGCGGCTGCGTGAATGTAAATAACATTTACATAGGTAACCGATCATGCGGCTTTGTCAAGCGACCGGTCCTGCGATCACGAAAATATTTGTGTCGCGACAGGCCCCTCGGCAAGACGGCGACCGGGGCCGTTGCGGCAAAGCGCGCGCGGCGCGATGGTTCCGGCGCGGGCGATCACGAAACCACAATTCCGTGCGCCCGGAGCGATTTCCGCTCGATGGAATCGGAGCGGATCCGGATTCTTGTTTTGACGCGTTTCCTTGACGCTAGCCGGCATCCGCTTCGTTCGAAAACGCTATAGCGGCCGATCACGCCTTCGGCTTGCCCCATGGCCCCGACGGCGGGGGCGGCGGACCGGGCGGCCCCGGCGGCGCGCGTGGCGGCGTTCCCGCGTCCGCCGGCGGGCGCTGATCGGTCGGGAAGCCGAGGCCGCGCAAATAGATCAAGACGCCAGCCTCCAGCAGTTCGTCCGGCGACATCGGCAGCTTGCGCCGCGCCGCGTCGCCGCGCGAAAACAGCGAGGCGACGCCGTGCGACAGCGACCAGATGTGCAGCGCCATCATCATCGCCGGCGGCCGCGCCACGCCGGGGGGCGCCAGCGCGGCGAGGCGCTCGGCGGCGGCGCGGATGATGTTGAAGGCGCGCTCGCTCGCCACCATCAGCGTCGGATTGACATCGACCGGCACGCCGGATTCGAACATCGCCGAATAGAACGCCGGCTCGCTGCGGGCGAAATCGAGATAGGCGCGCCCCACTCGCTGGAATGCGGTGACGGTGTCCGGACGGCCATCGTCCCACGCCTGCGTCAGCACCGCCTCGAACAGCTCGAAGCCGCGCTGCGCCACGCTGGACAGCAATTCGTCGCGGTCGCGGAAGTGGCGATAGGGCGCCGCCGGGCTGACGCCGGCCGAGCGCGCGGCGTCGGCGAAGGTGAACCCGGCCGGTCCCTTCTCCGCGATGAGGCCGAGCGCCGCTTGCAGCAGCGCCTCCTTGAGATTGCCGTGATGATAGCCGCGATCCGTGCCGCGGCGGTCCTTTCGCCAGCTCATGTTAATGGTTTTTACATGAGGCCGGCGAAAAGGCCATCATTTTCCGCACATCGCGATCCTTGAAATCATTGGGAAATTTTTCCAGAAAATCTTGCGGCGATAACAAGGCCGACCAGACCGCGCGCCGATGCGCCCCGTCCGCTCCCGAACACATTCTCGCCGCATTGGACCGAAAGGATTCCGTCAGGCGTTTCGTCGCGCGGGGACAGCGTGCGCGGCGGACGCATCTTGAAGGGGCGTTCCGCGTAAAATCATTGCAGTTGGCTCGCGCATTCGTGCTGCGCCTTGCCATGCCCGAACCACTTTGGCTCGCGCCCTGCGAGCCCAAACCAAATGGGGAGGACATCATGAACGATGCCACGAAACCCGCCGGCACCCGCGCGCTCACCCACACGCTCGCGCATGTCATGGCCGTCGCCGCGCTTTTGGTGATCGCGGTGTGCGTGTTCTATGTAAGGTAGTGAGCGCCTCGGATTCCGACCGTAAGCTGCTTTTCGGGGTGAACAAGCAATACGAATACCGTCATGCTCCACGAAGGCGGAGCAGGACGGTATTCCGTAAGGAAACGGATGCCCTCGGGCCTACGCGGATTGCTGGATCGTCCGCCTTCGCGGACGATGACGCCGCGTTTCGGGTGGTAAGCGCTCGGCGGTCACGATAAGACGCACGGGTCATCCCTTTCGCGCCCGGACCCGCCATGACCGAAAATGCCGCCAAAGTCGCCCTCGTCACCGGCGCCGCCCGCGGCATCGGGCTCGCCACCGCGAAACGCTTTCGCGCCGAGGGCTGGGCGGTGGCGCTGATCGACATCGAGGCGGCGCTGTTGCGGGAGGCGGCGGCCGCGCTCGCCGATCCGGCGCACGTGCTGGCGCTCACCTGCGACGTGTCCGACGCGGCCGCGGTGCGCGGCAGTTTCGCGCGCGTCGCAGAACGCTTCGGGCGCCTCGACGCGCTGGTCAACAATGCCGGCATCGCGGTGTTCAAGCCGCTTCTCGACACCGCCGACGACGAGTGGGAGCGCGTGCTCGCCGTCAACCTCACCGGGCCGTTCCTGTGCATCAAGGCGGCCGCGCCGCTGATGCGCGAACATGGCGGCGGCGCCATCGTCAACATCACCTCGATCTCGGGGTTGCGCGCCTCGACGCTGCGCGTCGCCTACGGCACCAGCAAGGCGGCGCTGGCGCATCTCACCAAGCAGGCGGCGGTCGAGCTGGCCGCGCTCGGCATCCGCGTCAACGCGGTGGCGCCGGGGCCGGTCGACACCGCGATGGCCAAGGCGGTGCATTCGCCGGCGATCCGCGCCGATTACCACGACGCCATTCCGCTCAACCGCTACGGGCTGGAGGAGGAACTGGCGGAGGCGATCTTCTTCCTGTGCGGCGACCGCGCAAGCTACATCACCGGACAGTTGCTCGCCGTCGACGGCGGCTTCGACGCCGCCGGCATCGGCCTGCCAACGCTGCGCCGGGAAGGACGGAACGGGTAGCAAGCCTGGTATCCCGGATGCGATGCGGCACACGCGAAGCGTGATGCCGCTTCGCTGAGCCGGGACCGTCGCGAACGATGCCGTGGAGACGGTCCCGGCTCTGCGGTGCGGCATTTCATGCCGCGCCGCGTCCGGGACGCGGAAAGCTCCGCATGACAAGATTGCAGCCGCATGACGTGCATTTTCCGCGCAACGCGCCTAGATGAAAGCAACGTCCCTCCTCCGCAACGTCGCGGCACACCCTCACGGACATGACGATGACCCCCTATTCGATCCTCGATCTGGTGCGCGTCACCGAGGCGACCGACGCGCGCGGCGCGCTCGACAACGCCCGCGATCTCGCCGTCCACGCCGAACGGTGGGGCTACACCCGCTTCTGGGTGGCCGAGCATCACAACATGGCGGGCATCGCCTCGGCCGCGACCTCGGTGGTGATCGGCCATATCGCGGCCGGCACGCAACGCATCCGCGTCGGCGCCGGCGGCGTGATGCTGCCGAACCACGCGCCGATGGTGATCGCCGAGCACTACGGCACGCTGGAGCGGCTGTTCCCCGGCCGCATCGATCTCGGCCTCGGCCGCGCGCCGGGCACCGATCAACTGACCATGCAGGCGTTGCGCCGCAGCCTGACCAACGCCGACAATTTTCCGCGCGACGTGCTGGAGCTGCAAGCCTTTCTCGACGACGCCGAGCCCGGCCAGCGCATCCAGGCGGTGCCGGCGGCGGGCACCCATGTGCCGCTGTGGATTCTCGGCTCCTCGACCTACGGCGCGCAGGTCGCCGCCGAGTTCGGCCTGCCCTACGCCTTCGCCTCGC
This sequence comes from Xanthobacteraceae bacterium, assembly GCA_023954195.1. Taxonomy (GTDB): domain Bacteria; phylum Pseudomonadota; class Alphaproteobacteria; order Rhizobiales; family Xanthobacteraceae; genus 62-47. The sequence goes on along the minus strand of JAMLIK010000002.1, from coordinate 217,265 downwards.
ACTTCGCGCCGGCGCAACTGATGCAGGCGCTGGAGATCTATCGCGCGCGCTTCAAGCCGTCCGAGCAACTGGCGAAGCCTCACGCCATGGTCGGCGTCAACATCGTCGCCGCCGACACCGACGCCGAGGCGCGGCATCTCGCCACTACGCAACAGATGTCGTTCACCAACATCTTTCGCGGCGCGCGGGGCCTGAGCAAGCCGCCGATCGACGACATCGAGAGCTATTGGACGCCGATGGAGAAGGCGCAGGTGGCCACCATGCTCGGATGCAGCATCGTCGGCGGCCCCGAGGCGGTGCGCGCCGGCGCGGCCGACCTGATCCGGCAGACCGCCGCCGACGAACTCATTGTCGTCTCCGACATCTTCGACCACCACGAGCGCCTACACTCCTACGACCTGATCGCTCAGGCGATGCGGTAGGGGCCCGGAGTCCCAACACGACAGTCGTCGTCCCCGCGCAGGCGGGGACCCATACGCCGCAGCGGTTCGACTCAATCAACCGAGGCAAGTTTCTTTTATAACAACTGAAGCCAGGGGTTATGGATCCCCGCCTGCGCGGGGACGACTCAGAGGGTGGAAACGACGTCGTGGGTGAGTTGCGCCCTCACGCATGTCCCGCCGCCGTCGACAGCGTGCCGGGATCGATGCCGATCTTGCGCAGCGCGCGGCCGTACTTTTCCTCGACGTCGGCGCCGAACACCAGGTCGGGATCGGCGGGACAATGCAGCCAGCCGTTGTCCTGAATCTCGCTTTCGAGTTGCCCAGGCGCCCAGCCGGCATAGCCGAGCGCGAGAATGGCGTGGCGCGGGCCGTTGCCGGCGGCGATCGCCTTGAGAATATCGAGCGTCGCGGTGAGGCAGATGTCGTCGTCGATCGGCAGCGTCGCTTCCGCGATGAAGAAGTCGCTGGAATGCAGCACGAAGCCGCGCCCGGTCTCGACCGGGCCGCCCTTCAACACCTTCATCGATTCGGCGGTGTGCGGCAGCTTGATCTGGTCGGCGTCGGGGATGATGCGCAACTGCACCAGCAATTCGGAGAAGTCGATGCTGCCGGCCGGGCGGTTGACGATGATTCCCATCGCGCCCTCGGCGGAATGCGCGCACAGATAGATCACCGAGCGGGCGAACCGCTCGTCCGCCATCACCGGCATCGCCACCAGCATCTGGCCGTCGAGGTAGCCGCCGTTGCTTTCGGCGGCGCCACTGGTCGGCCCGATGCCGGCCGAGCCGGTTCCGGCCGCCTTGCGGATGCCGGTTTTCGGTGTTTTGTTGCCGGAACTCATGGCTATCTGACCTCGCCTGCCTGTTATCCTGATATTGGACGCCGTGGCTGTCAATCAAGCCGCCCGCGACGGATGGATCACGCGCAATTCAATGGTTGGTTCGACCGCATCCCGGTAAAGACGTCACATGATCGCAATAGTTCCCGCTCGTTCCGCGCCCGCCCGCTCCCTTCCCGCCGGCGCCGTCCTCGGCATGGCCGCGTTATGCATCGTCGGCGCGATGCCGATCGCGGCGCGGGCGCAGGATGTCTCGGCATGGGCGCAGGACAGCCATTCGGCGGTGCGCCTCCTGGCCGGATCGCGCAGCGGCGCGGTGGTGCTGGGCGGCGTGGCGTTCCGGTTGCAACCGGGCTGGAAGACCTACTGGCGCACGCCCGGCGATTCCGGCGTGCCGCCGCGATTCGATTTCTCCGGATCGGACAATATCGAGGCGGTGACGGTGCTGTGGCCGGCGCCACGGCCGTTCCCCGACGGCGCGGGCGGCACCTCGCTCGGCTACAAGGAGCAGGTGGTGCTGCCGTTGCGCATCGCGCTGAAGGCTCCCGACAAGCCGGCGGTGCTGCGCATGGCGATCAGCTACGCGGTCTGCGACAAATTGTGCGTACCGGTGGAAGCGAAAGCCGAACTACCGCTCTCAAGCGTCGCCAGCACCGAGGACGCCACGCTGTCCGCCGCCCTCGACGCGGTGCCGAAGCCCGCCAATGTCGGAGATCCGCTGCCACTGACGATTCGTGACGTCCGCCGCGACGGCGACCGCGACGTCATCGTCGATGTCGCCGCGGCCGACGCCGGCGATCCGCATCTGTTTGTCGAGGGGCCGACGCCGGAATGGGCGCTGCCGCTGCCGCAGCGGATTGCGGCCGACGCGCCCGGCCTCCAACGCTTCCGCTTCGCGCTCGACGGGCTGCCCCCCGGCGTCAAGCCGGACGGCGCGGCGCTGAAATTCACGCTGGTCGGCAACGGCCACGGCTACGAATTCAACGTCAACCTGCCGTAGACGCGTTGGACTGATGCGCTAGGACCGCCGCCGCGCGATCGCAAGCAACGCGTCGATATCGAGATGCGTTTCCAGATGACCGGCCAGCGCGTCGAGCGCGGCTTCGACGCGCGCCTCGTAGCGGAGCGACGCCATCGCGCCCAGCTCCTTAAGCCACGCCGCGCGAAAAGCGTCGCTGGAGAACAGCCCGTGCAGATAGGTGCCTTGCACCCGGCCGTCGCGCGAGGTGGCGCCGTCGGGCCGATCGCCGACTAGCAGCATCGGCCGCGCGCAATCCGGCCCGAAACTGCGGCCGAGATGAATCTCGTAGCCCGCGACCGGCAGGCCGCTCGCGCCATGGACGGCTTGCGCCAGCGCGGTGGATTTGTCGCCCTGCATGACTGTGTCGATGTCGAGCAGGCCGAGCCCTTCGACGCGGCCCGGCGCGCCGTCGAGGCCGTCGGGATCGGCGATGGATTTGCCCAGCATCTGATAGCCGCCGCACAGCCCCAGCACATGGCCGCCACGCCGGACATGCGCCTTGATGTCGATGTCCCAGCCCTGCGCGCGCAGGAAGGCGAGATCGCCCAGCGTCGATTTGCTGCCGGGCAGGACGATGACGCGCGCCGCGGCGGGAATCGGCTCGCCCGGCCGCACGAAACGCAAGCTCACGCCGGGCTCCATCGCCAAGGGATCGACATCGTCGAAGTTGGCGATCCGCGCCAGCATCGGCACCGCGATCACGCAAGCCGCGCCGTCGCGCGCGGCGCTCTCCAGATCGAGCGCGTCCTCGGCCGGCAGCCACGCCGCCTGCGGCAGCCACGGCACCACGCCGAGCGACGGCCAGCCGGTCATCCGTGTCACCGCCTCAAGGCCGGCGTCAAACAATCGCGGTTCGCCGCGAAACTTGTTGATGAGGAAACCATGAATGCGCCCGCGCTCCGCGGCCTCCAGCACCGCGTGGGTGCCGACCAGGCTGGCGATGACGCCGCCGCGATCGATATCGCCGGCCAGCACCACCGGGACGTCGGCGGCGACGGCGAAACCCATGTTGGCGATGTCGCCGGCGCGCAGGTTGATCTCGGCGGGGCTGCCCGCGCCCTCCACCAGCACGATATCGGCGTCGCGCGCGAGATGCGCAAAACTCTCCAGCACCAGCGGCAGCAGATCCGGCTTCCTGTCGAGAAAATTTTCCGCGCGAAGCGTTCCCACGCGTCGCCCGCGCACGATCACCTGCGCGCCGGTGTCGGTCTCCGGCTTCAACAGCACCGGATTCATGTGGACGCTCGGCGGCATCCGCGCCGCGCGCGCCTGCACCGCTTGCGCCCGGCCGATCTCGCCGCCGTCCACCGCGATGGCCGCGTTGTTCGACATGTTCTGCGGCTTGAACGGCGCGACCCGCAGGCCGCGCCGCGTCAGCGCGCGGGCAAGGCCGGCGACCAGCGTCGACTTGCCGGCGTTGGAGCCGGTGGCCTGAATCATCAGCGCGGGAGTGGCGGTCATGACGGATTCGCCTTCGAACCGCGTTTCAGCCACAGCGGCAATCCGGCGGCGACGAAGGCGACGTCGGGCAGGACTTCCGCGACGGCCTGGTTGAGCCGTCCCTGCGCGTCGCGAAAGGCGCGGCCGAGCGGGGTTTCGGGCACCAGGCCGAGCCCGACCTCGTTGGAGACCAGAACCACCGGATGCGGATTTTCGCGCAACCATGCCGCCAGGACGCCGGTTTCAACGTCAACATCCCGCCCGGCGTGCATCAGGTTCGACAGCCACAAGGTCAGGCAATCCACCAGCACGACGCGGCCCGGCCCAGCCGCGCGCGCCAGCGCCGCGACCAGCGCCAGCGGTTCCTCGACCGTGCGCCAGCCGTCGCCGCGCCTTTCGCGGTGATGGGCGATCCGCGCGGCCATCTCGGGGTCGCCGGCGGTCGCGGTGGCGAGATAGACCCGCTCCAGGCCGCTGTCGCGCGCGCGACTTTCGGCGAAGCGCGACTTGCCGGAGCGCGCGCCGCCGAGAACCAGCGTCGCGGACAATGCGATTGGCGATGAGTTTTGCGGCATCGAGATAGTCCGATTCGCGCTTCGCAGCCGTTCGGGTCGGGAAAGACCATGCTCAAACGCCAGAATGTGTCATTGCCGGGCTTGACCCGGCAATCCATCCTTTATTCAAGAAGATGGATGCCCGGATCAAGTCCGCGCATGACGGCGGATAAGTCCATACAGCCGACAAGGATGTCGATGACCGACGCTTTCCCAACGCCATATCTGCCGGATGTCGCGCCGCTCGACCCCGCCCTTGAGCCGGCATTGCGGGCGCGGATCGACGGCAAGGCCAAGCCGCCGGGCTCGCTCGGCCGCATCGAGGATCTCGCCGTGCAACTCGGCCTGATCGCCTATCCCGCCGAGCCTCGCGTGCAAGACGCGGCGCTGCTGGTGTTCGCCGGCGATCACGGCATGACGGCGTCGGGCGTCTCGCAATATCCCTCGTCGGTCACCGCCGCGATGGTCGCGACATTCCTCGCCGGCCGCGCCAGCGCCAACGCCTTCGCCGCCGCCACCGGCGCGCGGCTGCGGGTGATCGACGCCGGCGTCGTCGCCGACCTGCCGCCGCACCCCGGCCTGATCGACGCCAAGGTCGCGCGCGGCACCGCCGACGCCGCGCGTGAGCCCGCGATGACGCCCGAACAAGCGACAACGGCGCTGACGCGCGGTTGCGCGATCGCGCGGCGGGAGATCGACGCTGGCGCGGATGTCGTCGCCATCGGCGAGATGGGCATCGGCAACACCGCCGCCGCCGCGCTGCTCGCGCATCGCCTCGCGCCCGCGCCGCTCGACGATTGCATCGGCCCCGGCGCGGGACAGAGCGACGAGGGGCTGAAGCACAAGCGCGCCGTGCTGGCGCGGGCGGCCGCGCGCAGCGATGCGTCGGCCCCGCTCGACGTGCTGGCCGCGTTCGGCGGCTTCGAGATCGCGATGATGGCCGGCGCGGTGATCGGCGCGGCGGCATCGCGTCGCCCGGTGGTGATCGACGGCTTCATCGCCGGCGCCGCCGCGCTGGTCGCGGTGCGGCTCACGCCGGCGGCGCGCGACTACTGTGTGTTCGCGCACCGCTCGGCGGAACGCGGCCATGGCCGCATCCTCGCCGCGCTCGGCGCCGCGCCGCTGATCGACCTCGGCCTGCGGCTCGGCGAGGGCACCGGCGCGCTGCTGGCAGTGCCGCTGCTGCGCGCGGCCGCGCGGCTGATGACCGATGTCGCGAGCCTCGACGACGTGCTGGCGGGCAATCTCCGATGAGCGAGCGCGAGCATTTTCGCCACGCCCTCCGCTTCCTGACCGTGCTGCCGGTGCGCCCCGCGCGCGGCGCGATCGCGCCGGACTGGCTGACGCGCTGTCTGAAATATTCGCCGCTGGTCGGCGCCGGCATCGGCGCGGTCGCCGCCGTCGTGCTGCTGATCGCGACCGAACTGTGGAACGAAACCATCGCCGCGATGCTGGCGGTGGCCACCACCATCGCGCTCACCGGCGCGCTGCACGAGGACGGCTTCGCCGACACATTCGATGCCTTCGGCGGCGGCTTCACGGTGGAGAAGCGCCTAGCCATCATGAAGGACAGCCGCATCGGCACCTATGGCGCGCTGGCGCTCGGCCTCGACGTCGCGCTGCGCATCGCGGCGCTGGCGGCGCTGACGCCGTGGCAGGGCGCGGCGGCGCTGGTCGCGGCGCACGCGGCGGCGCGCGCCGCGCCGGCCTGGGTGATGACGCGGCTCGGCTACAGCGGCGACGTCAGCGCCATGAAGGTCGCTTACGCCGAATCGCGGCCGCGCGCCGATGAATTGCAGCTCGGCCTGATCTTCGTGTTGCTGGCGCTCCTGCCGCTGGCCTTGATCTCGGCGCTGGCGGTGGCATTCGGCGTGGTGCTCGGCGCGGCGGCGGCCGCGGCGCTCGCGCTGTGGGCGCGGCGGCTGATCGGCGGCTACACCGGCGACGTGCTGGGCGGCATCGAGCAGGCGTTCGAGATCGGCTTCCTGCTCGGCGTCGCGGCGGTGTTGAGTTAGCCCCGTCACACTAAGACTCCGACTCGAAATGTCGCATGAAAAACTGGATTATCTCGGCGTCGTCCTCGCGCAGGCGAGGACCCAGATCCCCTGGCACTTGCTGTTTTGAACGATTTCACCCGGATTGATTGAGTCGAACCGCTGCGGAGTCTGGGTCCCCGCCTGCGCGGGGACGACGATTTTCGTGTTGCAGATCCGTGTCCAAAACGAATTTCCAATCACGCTCTCAGGACGACGTTAGAAATCAAACCCCAGCCGGTACGGCGTGCCCTCACGCGCCTCCGCGCCACGGCCGATGGCGGCGATGGCGGCGGCCATCGCGCCGTGGCGGCCGAGCAGATCGTCGGCGAGCCGCACCATCAGGGCGTTCGGCGTGGCGAACGGGGCCCGCGCGCGCAACGCGGTGGCGAATTCGCGTTCGCGCCCCGGATGGCGGTCGCAGGCGAGCACATAGGCCGCCGCGCTGGAGCGGCTGACGCCGGCCCAGCAATGGATCAGCAGCGGCGCTTCGCGCGCGCGGCCGAAGTCCAATAGCGCCGCGATCATCGCGGCATCCGGCGCGATCAATCCGTCGCGCGGCTCGGCGATATCGTGAAAGGCAAGATGCAGCCGCCGCCGTGGCGTCAAAGCGGCCGGCGCGGCGGCGTCGCTGCCAGGCGACAGCAGCGTCACCAGGTCGTAGCGGGGCAGTTGTCGCGCCACCTCCGCCACCGCGCTCAGCGGCGCGACGTGGATCGCCTCAGCCGGCAACCACCGGCCCCCCGGCCTTCTTCCAGGCATCGATGCCGCCTTCGAGATGGATCGCGTCGGGAATGCCGGCCGCCTTCGCCGCCTGCACCGCCATCGCCGAGCGCTCGCCGAAGGCGCAGAAGAATACGATGCGGCGGCGGCTGGCGGCGGCGACCTCGCGCAACATGCCGCCCGGCTTCAGGCCGTCGTCGATGGTGGCGTAGGGCGCATGCAGCGCGCCCGCCAGCGTGCCGTGCTTGGCGCGCTCGGCAGGTTCGCGCAGATCGACCAGCAGGATGTCCGGCTGGCCCAGTCGCGCGATGGCGTCGCGCGGCCGCAGCGCGCAGCCCTGCTCGGCCAGCGCACTCTGGTGCAGGCCGATCTTCATGTTGGCCGGCACCACCACGTCCATCAGCTTCGGGTTGGGCAGATTGAGGTTGCCCATCAGCTCGATGTACGCCTCCACCGAAGCGACTTGCAGGCGCGGATTGTAGCGCCGCTCCTCGCCGATGGTGGAGACGGTGTCGCCTTTGTAGTCGTGCGCCGGGAACACCATGGTCTGCTCGGGCAGCTTCAGCAGCCGGTTGAAGATCGAATCGTACTGCGCCCGCGCGCTGCCGTTCTGGAAGTCGGTGCGGCCGGTGCCGCGGATCAGCAGCGTGTCGCCGGTGAAAACGCGATCCGCCATGCGATAACTGTAGGAATCGTCGGTGTGGCCCGGCGTGTACATCACGTCGAGCGCCAGCCCCTCGATGGTGATCTTGTCGCCGTCACCGACGCGCATCGCCACCACGTCGGCCTTGCTCTGCTCGCCCATGATGGTGACGCACTGGGTGCGATCGCGCAGTTCGCCGAGCCCGGTGACGTGATCGGCGTGCAGATGGGTGTCCACCGCCTTGACCAGCTTGAGGTCGAGTTCGCGCAGCAGCTGGCAGTAGCGGTCGACCTTCTCCAGCACCGGATCGATCAACAGCGCCTCGCCGCCGGCGCGGCTCGCCAGCAGATAGCTGTAGGTGCCCGATACGCTGTCGAACAGTTGACGGAAAATCATGATTGCCTCGGCGCGGGTTTTTGGAATTCGATTGTACAATAAACCGCTGCAAGAGGAAAATGTTCTCTTGAAAGTACACTGACTCGTCATTGCCGGGCTCGACCCGGCAATCCATCTTTCTTAAGAAGATGAATGCGCGGATCAAGTCCGCGCATGACGGCGGATGATTCCGTCAGAAGCTGAATTTCGTCGGGCCCGCTACGGCCGCACCAGCGTAAAGCCGTTCTCGGTCAGCGACAGGATGTGGCCGACGCCGACCTGCACCGGGACCGCGCCGGGAATGATCTCCGGCCGCCGGCCGGTCTCGCGTTCGATGGTGTCGAGCGTGTTGACGCAGACGTCGAGCTTGACGCCCTGGGCGATCAGGCTCTCCAGCCGCGCCCGGTTGGGATTGTCGGTGCGCAGCAACTCGATGCCGGGGCCGAACGCCACCACCTCGATGGCGATGGCGTCCGGCCCGTATGCCTTCAGGAGGTTGTTGGCGACGCTGATGACCAGACCCTGCTTGCGCGGGTCGGCATCCGACAGTTGCAGCGCCACGCGGTGCGCCGCGAACGGCTTGTCCGGCAGCGGTTGCGGCTGCGCCGACGCGGCGCGCGACGCCAGCGTCGCGACCATTGCGCCCAGCGCCCAGCCGACCTGACGTCGCGTCATCGCCCGCATCGTCTCATCCCCCTCCGGCGAGGCCGGGATTGCCCTCGACGCCGCGCAAGGTCACGGTATCGGCGGACGCCGGCCATTCGCCCGCGCGCAGATGCCGTGCGAACACCTCCCACGCCGGCGCGCCCTGCTGTTGGTTGACCGAGGCCCAACCGGCGACCTTATAGCTCTTGCCGGCTTGCAGCGCGCGGCCATCGGCGAGCCGCAGCTCGGAGATGCGGCGGCCAAAACTTTCCTCGGGCGCGCAGGCATAGGACAGGCCGCCGAGGCGCACCATGTCGCCGCCCTGCTGGTAATAGGGATCGGCGTTGAACAGGTTATCGCAGACGTCTTCCAGCACGGTTTTGATCTGCGCGCCGGTCATCGGCTGGGCATAGACCTCGGAATAGGTGGTGGCGGTTTGCGCCTGCACGTCCTCCATGGTCATCGCCTGCCCTGCCAGCAGGCTGCCGCCCCAGCGGAAGCCGGGCGACAGCGCGATCTCGGCGTCGAGTTCGCGGCGCAGCGCCGCGCACAGCACGTCGTCAATCGTGCCGCTGAAATTGCCGCGCCGGTAGAGCAGACGCGGCGCGCGCGCGACCGGGGCCGACAGCGTCGCCTCGTGCGGCGCGCGCAGCCGCTCGATCAGCGCCAGCATCTCGGGGTCCGGCTTCAGCAGTTCCGAGAACACCGGCAGCAGGCGGTAACGCACGTCGCGCACCCTGCCCTTGCCGATGTCGAGGTCGAGCACGCCGAGAAATTTTCCGTTGGAGCCGGCGTTGGTGACCAGCGTGACGCCGCCGGCGTTCGTCACCGAAATCGGTTGCGGCACCGCGTCGTGGGTATGGCCGCCGAGAATGACGTCGATGCCACGAAGGCGGCTCGCCAGCTTGAGGTCGACATCCATGCCGTTGTGCGACAGCAGCACCACGGCGTCGACCTTGCCGTTGCCGCGCAGTGCATCGACCTGCTTCTGCAACTCCTCCTCGCGGATGCCGAAACTCCAGTCCGGCGTGAAGCGTTTCGGATGCGCGATCGGCACATAGGGAAACGCCTGCCCGATCACCGCGACGCGGCGGCCGCCGAGTTGCCTGACGATGGCGGGCTTGAACACCCGCCCCGAGGCGGCGTCGAAAGCGGGCGCATCGTTGAAGGCGGCTTCCTCGGTGAGGAACACGTTCTGCGCGATGAACTCGCCGTTGAATTTTTCCAGATTGGCGCGCAGCGCCGCCTCGCCATAGGTGAACTCCCAATGGCCGGTCATCGCCGCGACCCCGAGCAGGTTGGCGGCCTCCACCATGTCGGCGCCCCGCATGGCGTGCGCGAGGCCGGAGCCCTGCCACAGGTCGCCGCCGTCGAGCAGCAACGCGTTGGCCTCGCCCGCCTCGTGGCGCAGCCGGTCGATCAGGGTTTTCAGATAGGCGAAGCCGCCGAGCCGGCCGAACCGCGCCGCCGCCTTCTGGAAATCGAGACAGGTGAAGGCGTAGGCGTCGGCGCTGCCCGGCGTCACCTGAAAGCGCGCGAGGAAGGCGTCGCCGACCAGATGCGGCGGCTGGCCGCGCATGGCGCCGACGCCGAGATTGACGCCGGGCTCGCGGAACAGCACCGGCTGCAACTGCGCGTGGGTGTCGGTGAGGTGCAGGATGCGGGCGTTGCCGAAGCGCGGCAGATCGTAGACGCCAGGCTCGGCGGCGGCGCGGCGCGGCGACGCGCCGGCAAGCGCCGCGCCGGCTGTCCATCCCAGAAAATCGCGGCGGCTGATGCTCATGATGCCATTCCACGGCAGCGGGATGTGGGCCCGCGCAAAATGCCGCTCAGTGCGCAGCCTCCAGCCGCTCCTCGGTCAAAAGCCGCATCGCCGCCTCGGTGTCCATCGGCTCGCCGAAGGCGAAGCCTTGCGCGTATTCGCAGCCGAGTTGGTAAAGCTCGACCGCGTCGGAGTCGGTTTCCGCGCCTTCCGCCACCACGTCCATGCCGAGATCGTGCGCCATCGCGACGATCGATTTCAGGATCACCGGCCGGGTGCCGCGGCTGGTGGTGCGGACGAACGACTGGTCGATCTTGAGGGTGTCGAACGGGAAGCGTTGCAGGTAGGCCAGCGACGAATGCCCGGTGCCGAAGTCGTCGAGCGACAGGCCGACGCCGAGTTCGCGGATCCGTTGCAGCATCTGCGCGGCGTATTCCGGGTTTTCCATCACCAGCGATTCGGTCAGTTCCAGCTTCAGCGTGCCGCGCGCGATCGAGGAGCGCGACAGCGCGGTGCGGATGTCGTGAAGCAAATCGTGCCGCAGCAATTGCCGCGACGAGACGTTGACGCTGACGAAGATCGGCGTACGCGCCGCGCGCATCGCCCGCTGCCAGACGGCGAGCTGGCGCGCCGCCTGATCCATCACGAACATGCCGAGGTCGACGATCGTTCCGCTCTGCTCGGCGATGCCGATGAATTCGATCGGCGACATGCGGCCGAGTTTCGGGTGATCCCAGCGCGCCAGGGCCTCGAAGCCGGCGATGGCGCGATCCTCCAGCCGCACGATCGGCTGATAGAGCAGCGTGATCTCCTCGCGCTCGATGGCGCGGCGCAGGTCGGATTCCAGCGTCAGGCGGTCGGTCTTGCGCGACCGCATCGCCGGCTTGTAGACGTCGATGCGGTCGCCGCCGATGCGCTTGGAATGATACATCGCAAGCTCGGCGTCCTTCACCAGTTCGTCGCCGGGCGCGGTCTGCGCGTCGGAGAGCGCCAGCCCGATCGAGGCGGTGAGGAAGATCTCGCGGTCGTTGAAGGCGATCGGCGCGCGGATGGTCTTGCGGATGGTTTCGGCGAAGGCGGTGATGCGCGCGCCGTCCTGCTCCGACATCAGGATGAGGCCGAACTGATCGCCGCCGAGGCGGGTCAGCGTATCCTGCGGCTTGAGGATGCGGGTCAGCCGCCGCGCCAGCGTCAGCAGGATGGAGTCGCCGACCGCGACGCCGACCGAGTCGTTGACATGCTTGAAGCGGTCGATGTCGATCACCATCACGGTGGGCCGCAGCGCCGGCACCGATTTCGAGAAGTTGCTCAGGCTCGCCAGCCGGTCCAGGAACAGCTTGCGGTTCGGCAGGCCGGTCAGGTTGTCGTTGACCGAATCGTGCAGCAGCCGTTCCTCGGCGTTCTTGACGTCGGTGACGTCGGTCAGGGTGCCGATCACCCGCAGCACCTCGCCGTCGGAGCCGACGACCGGGCGCGCCTTCAGCGAGAACCACAGGAAATGGCCGTCCGCCGCGCGCAGGCGGAAATCCTGAATCAGGCGGCCACGGCGCTGGTCCAGCACGCTGTCGAGCGCGGCGCGGAAGCGATCCTGATCGAGCGGATGCAGCACTTCGAGCCAGACCGCGGCGGCGTCCTCCAGCGTGCCGCGCTTCAGCCCGAGCAGCGTTTCGGTCTCCGGGCTGGTGAACACCTTGTCGGCGGCGACGTCCCAGTCCCAGATCAGGTCGCCGGATCCGGTCAGGGCCAGCGCGCGGCGCTCGACGTCGGAGACGATGCCGCCGGCGGCGCCGCCGGCGAAGGCGTGCTGCATCACCGTGAAGCCGATCAGCATCACGATCAGCACCAGGCCGCCGAGCAGCGCCGGACCGACGATGTCGTTGGTGACGCTGCCCGTCACCGTCATGCCGGCGGCGATCACCCACACCACCAGCAGGAACCAGGTCGGGATCAACAGCACCGCGCGGTCGAAGCCGTGGATCGAGAGGTAGACGATCAGCGCGAAGCCGAACACCGCGATCATCGCCAGCGAGATGCGGGCGATGCCAGAGGCGACCGCCGGATCGAACAGCGCCAGCGCCACCAGCGAGCCGAGGAACACCAGCCAGCCCAGGGTGATGTGCGCGTAGCGCACGTGCCAGCGATTGAGGTTGAGATAGGCGAACAGGAACACCAGCAAGGTGGCGGCGAGAATCGCCTCGCCCGCCGCGCGCCAGATCCGTTCGGCGCCGGCCGACATGTCCAGCACCTTGCCCCAGAAGCCGAAATCGACGCCGATATAGACCAGCACCGCCCAGGCCAGCGCGGCGGCGGCGGGAAACATGATGCTGCCCTTGACCACGAACAGGATCGTCAGCACCAACGCCAGCAGGCCGGAGATGCCGATGACGATGCCCTGATACAGCGTGAAGGAATTGACCTTGTCCTTGTAGGCGTCGGGCTCCCACAGATAGAGCTGCGGCAGCCGGTCGGTGCGCAATTCGGCGACGAAGGTGATGACCGCGCCGGGATCGAGCGTGATGCGGAACACGTCGGCGGTGGGATTCTCCTGCCGCTCGGGGCGGTCGCCGGTGGACGGCGTGATGGTCACGATTCGCGACATGCCGAGGTCGGGCCACAACAGGCCGGAGGAAACGATGCGGTAATGTGGCGCGACGATCAGGCGATCGAGCTGGTCGTCGGTATTGTTGGCGAGCGCGAACACCACCCAGTTCTGGCCACCCTCGCGCGCGCGCACCTCGATGCGGCGCACGATGCCGTCGGTGCCCGGCGCGGTGGACACCTGAATCCGGTCGGTGTCGCTATGCTGGTGTTCGAGAACCGCGGTCAGGTCGATAGCCGCGGCGTCGCTGCGGACGCTGACGGCGTCCACGGCATAAGCCGGCGCCACCGAGACCCAAAGCGTGAGGCCGAGCGCCAGCAGCGCAAGAAACCTGATCGGACGCAATATCGAGTCTCCACGTTGAACGGCGCCACGCGACGACGACAGCGTTGCGCGAGGCAACGGAACGGACACGGAAGACGCTGATGCCGGCCGATCCAAACCCCGCCCGCGATCGGCCACGCCTTGCCGTGGCGGCGATAAATGCCACGGATGCTTGGGAATTCAAAGACTTTCCAGCCCATTCCCGGCCGCCACATCGACACCACAATTTCGCCAATATATCGACCGGTTTTCCCGTCCGGCGCGGAGCCACCCCGCGCCGGATCGAATCGCGCGAGGAGGCGGACGATGGCCGGAGAGGACGACGACAAGCCCCGGAACAAGATTCCCCATCACATCGGGCAGGATCTGTCGCAATTGTCGGTCGGCGAACTGGCCGAGCGCTTGACGGCGCTGCGGGCCGAGATCGACCGGCTCGAACAGGCGGCAAAGAGCAAGCGCGCCCTGCTGGATGCCGCCGCCAGCGTCTTCAAGACATGAGGGCTTGCGGCGGTCGCGGCCCAACGGCCAATGGCCGAGATGGCAAATAACATCGACGTGCCGCGACCTGATCGGCCTCCGGCCGACACGATTGTCGAACTCGGCCTTCGGCCGAGATATTTGACGAAGTCGGCCTTCGGCCGAGATGGCAAACGGAGTCTGAACAAAATCGTTCGTTTACGATCGGTTAAGGCTTCCGGAGTATGACTGGAATTGTCCTCGTTTGGACACCGAGTGGCTCCTGTCCACTCTGTTTGACGCCTCCCTGTTAAACCACTTTAAGCCGCCGGCTTTTTCGGCGGCTTTTTTTTAACGCCCGCCCGGCTGGAAACCATAATTCCAGTTTGTCGCCGCGCCGGCTGGACTCCCGCGCCGCCGGGGGTAATGATTTATTCACCATAAGCCGACCGAGCATTGGATCATTCGGCGGCGGGCCGGTGAAGTCGCGACATGACGCGGGCTTGCGGGTTAAGCATGGCGTGCGGCGGCGGGCGGCGCGGGACTTTGTAGCGTGAGGCGTTAAGCGATGTTGGATCATTCCCACGGCAAGGCAGGGGACGAAGCCGGTCTCGTCCAGTTCAGCGAGCGGCTGACCAATTCCCCCTCGTTCGCCGTGTTGTTTCGCGAAGGCATGGATCTGGTGGAGGAAACCGCCGCCTATCTCGACGGCCCCGGCCGCAACGAGGCCAAGGCGCTGGAGCGCCCGGTCGCCCTCACCTACGCCACCGAGAGCATGCGCCTGACGACGCGGCTGATGCAGCTCGCCTCCTGGCTGTTGCTGCACCGCGCGGTGAAGGAAGGCGAGATGACGCTGACCCAGGCCAACCGCGAGAAGACCAAGGTCAAGCTCACCGCGGCCGAGCCCGGCGCCGGCGACATGCTGGCCAAGCTGCCGCCGCAGTTGCAGGAGCTGATCGCGCGCTCGATGGCGTTGCAGACCAAGGTCCGCCGCCTCGACGTCACCATCCATTCGCCGCTGACGGAGCGTCGCGCCGCCGGCAATCCGCTGGCGCCGCAGCTCAACCGGCTGCGCGCGGCGTTCGAGGGCGGCCGGGCCTGACCGTTGGCAGCCGACGCGCCCACGCTAAGCTCAGAACACCGCGAGATATTTCAGCAGAGAGACGATGCCGATGACGATGACGACGACGCGCGCGATCTGCTTGGCGCGGCCGTCGAGCGGCAGCATGTTGATGAGATAAAGCACAAGAATGACGACAAGAAACGTCACCAGGATGCCGATCAGCATTGGATATCCTTATCCTTAAATAACGAACGGGAAACGAAGGGCGCGACGATCGCGCGCAGCCTCGTCAACGCGCGGCGGCGCATCCGGGTTCCGCGCGCCGACGCCCGGCGGACCCCGTGGAACTTCCCGCCGTCACGCGGCGTTGTCGCGCATCAAGATCACCCCGAGGAGATGTGAATGGCGAGCAGCGATGTCGACAAGGGCCTGTCCGAGCGTTTCGAGAAGGAGCTGGCCGCGGTGAAGAACGATATCACGCAATTGACCGAGCGGATCGGCGAGGCGCTCAACGCTCTTTCGGGCGAGGCCGCCAGTCAGGCCCGGCGCGGCTATCGGCAGGCGCGGCGCGGGATCAACTCGGTGCTATCGGACGCGCAGGCGCAGGGCTCCGCCACCATGGAAGCCGCGCAGAGCGCCGCCGCCTCGATCGAGGAATCGGCCGAGGAGGCGATCCGCGAGCGGCCGCTGACGACGCTTGCGGTCGCGCTCGGCGTCGGCTTCCTGATCGGCATGGCGTGGCGGCGCTGACGTTTCGCAGGACCACTCCGCCGGCGCGGTCAGGGCGTCTTCCGTCGCCTTGACGCGCTTTCATGGCGCCGACTTGCGCAATCGATATCCGGGGCGCGGCATGCTTCAACGATGGATCGACGACCTCAAGGCCAGCGCCGGCGCCAGGATGCGGCTGACCGAGTTGAGGCTATGGGCGACGGGAGCGCTGATCGTCGCGCTGCTGTTCCTGTGCGCCGCGGGCTTCATCGCTATCGAGGAGACCTATGGGCCGGTCGAGGCATGCCTGTCCGGCGCGGCGCTGTTTGTCGTCATCGCGCTCGGCGTGATCGCGATCCGGAGCGAATTTAAACGGCGCGAGGACGTCCGCCGCGCCGAGGCCGCCAAGCGCGCCGCGCAGCAAAGCCTCCTCACCGACCCGGCGCTGCTGGCGACCGGCTTGCAGCTGGTGCGCGTCATCGGCGTCAAACGGCTGTTACCGGTGGTCGTGCTGGGTGGCGTGGCGCTGGGCCTGATGGCGGCGCGAAGCGCGGCGCGGGACACGCCCGACGCGCCCGAGCAACCGGCGCCATAACCGGCTTGATCCGCGCTGGATGCTTTCCGCGTTCGATGGAATCATCCACCGTCATGCGCGGACATAGCCATTTGAAGAACGGCGTCGCTTCCGCTTGCCTGCGCCGGGCCACGCCCGGCAATCCGGCTACGGTGTCGCACGTTCAGGTGATGCAGCGGCCGGGCGCGAGTTGCTTGGCGACCTCGGTCAGCATGCTGACCACCGGCTCGCAGGCGGCGCGCGGCCAGACGGTCTTCCGGGGCGGCTCGACTCGGGTCGCGGGCTTGCCGATCGCCGGCGATGCCGGCCTGGGGCTGACGATCCGCACCAGCACCGACATATCGGCGATGCCGATCGGCTGGATCGAGAAAGTCCGCGACGCGACGCCGGCCGGGACCACCGCGGCGCGGTCGGATTTTCCGGCGCGCGCCACGAGATGCGTCCGAGCCGGGTCGGCCTGGTCGCCGGCAGGCGCGGGCATCGCCACCGCCGCGGCCGACCGCATCAGCCATGCCGGCACTTCGCCGCTGACCGCGAACGGCGCGGCCGCGACCGTCAGCACCGCGGCGACGACCGCCTTCTGCACCGAAAACACCTGAGACGAAAACATCCGGGACATCGCACGCCTCACCGCTTCACCGCCCGCTCCCCCGAAGGAAGCGTGAATGTGAGTCATAACGCGCGACGAAAAGGTTCAGTTCATTCGCCGGAGTTCACGTCACCGTGTCGGCCGCCCGGCGTTCTTGCCGCGACGGCGGCGGCACGCGCGGCGTCGTCCCCGCGCGGGCAGGGACGACGCGACGCACCGGGTGCGGACTTCCTCAAGAGGCCGCCGCGCTCGGCGGCCGGTTGCGGGAGTTGCGCTGGAAGAACAGCGCCTGGCTCGCCACCGCCGACACCATCGCGGGCTGGAACGGCTTCGAGATCAAAAACGCCGGTTCGGGACGCTCGCCGGTGAGGAAACGCTCCGGATAGGCGGTGATGAACACCACCGGCACCTCGAAGGTCTTCAGCAGATCGTTGACCGCGTCGAGGCCGGATGAGCCGTCGGCAAGCTGGATGTCGGCGAGGATCAGGCCCGGCGGCTTGGTCCCGGCCAGCGCCAGCGCGTCGGCATGAGTCCGCGCGACGCCGATGACGTTATGACCGAGCTTCTTCACCAGGCTCTCGATATCCATCGCGATGAACGTCTCGTCCTCGATGATGAGGACGTCGGTGGCGATTTCAGCCGCCAGTTCCTGCCCGGCCTCGTCCGCCAGCCGGCGCACCTCGGTGACGTCGATGCCGAGAATGAAGGCGACCTCCTCCTCGGAGAAGCCCTCCAGCGACAGCAGCAGGAACGCCTGCCGCGGCAACGGCGTGATGTTGGCCAGCCGGTGTTCGGAGGCATTCGACGCCGGCGCGGCGTCGCCGTTCACCGCGACCGAATTCCATATCCGGGTGAACAGTTGAAACAGGCCCGCCTTGGCGCCGCGCGCCTCGTCGAGCAGCGTCGGGTCTTCCAGCAATGCCTCCAGCATGGCCCCCACATAGGCGTCCCCTGACGCCTGGCTGCCTGTCAGGGCGCGGGAGTAGCGCCGCAACAACGGCAGATTTTCCGCAACGATCTGTGATCGGGACATCCCCACTCCATTCTGATCCGGTCTGATCCGGCGGGTCCTATCCGGTTGTGCATGAACCCTCGTTTGAGCCCTTCGGCGCCAGTTTGTTCCGGTTCCAACCTTGGCCCGCAAGCCCCCTTGAAACCAGGGCGCGCGTCGAGCCCTCCACGCCGGCCGCGCCTCGACGCCGCCGGCCCGCTAATGACGCCTCACCCCGAGAAAAGTTCCACGGCGGCCGGAACTTTCCCACGGCTTTGGCATTGAAGTCGGGATCCGCCGGCGAGTTCGGCGAAATTCTTTCGAGATTCAAGGGTTTGCTTCGAAAGACAGGTCAATGATTTGGGCGGGCGCGAGCATGATCGAGACAGTTAGCTGCAACAATTGGATGAACGCTTGGACAGATATTCGGACGATCGGGACATCGGGAATGACCCTATGACAGACATGAAGAAACCGGCCAGGCAGGGCGGCCTGAACGCGGAAATTCAATCCCGCATCGGACATCAACTTCGCGCGATGTACGACGAGGTTGTGCGTCAGGGCGTGCCCGATCGCTTCGCCGAACTCATTCGAAAGCTCGATTCTCCGGAGGGGGCTCCCGCGGTCAACAATGACGGGAGGGACTAATGCCTCTCACCAATGAACTACGCGACGACATCCTGGCGTCGGTCCCGAGCTTGCGCGCCTTCGCGATCTCGCTGAGCGGCAACGGCGACCGTGCCGACGATCTGGTGCAGGAGACGCTGCTGCGGGCGCTGGCCAACATCGACTCGTTCCAGCCCGGCTCCAACCTGCCGGCGTGGTTGTTCACCATCCTGCGCAACCTGTTCCGTTCGGACTATCGCAAGCGGCGGCGCGAGGTCGAGGACGCCGAGGGCAACTATGCCAAAACGCTGAAGTCGCAGCCGGGGCAGAACGCGCACCTCGAATTCGAGGAATTCCGCAGGGCGCTCGACAAGCTGCCGCAGGACCAGCGCGAGGCGCTCATCCTGGTCGGGGCCTCGGGCTTCTCCTACGAGGATGCCGCCGCGATCTGCGGCTGCGCCATCGGCACTATCAAGAGCCGCGTCAATCGCGCGCGGACCAAGCTGAGCACGCTGCTCTATGTCGAAGGCGCCGAGGATTTCGGCCCGGACGGCACCGTCCGCGCCGTGATCGGCGGCAACGGGTAACAACTTTCCGTCATGCCCGGACTTGATCCGGACATCCATCCTCTTGAAAAATAATGGATTGCCGGGTCAAGCCCGGCAATGACGCCTTACGGCGTGTCCACGTCGCGAGCCCGCCCGCTTCCGCCCTCAGATATCGAAAAACACCGTTTCGTCGTCGCCCTGAAGATGCACGTCGAAGCGGTAGGTGGCGCTGTCGGGGTCGCGCCTGGCGATCAGGGTGGCGCGACGCTCGGCCGGCACCAGCGCCAGCACCGGGTCGGCGGCGTTCAGTTCGGCCTCGTCGCCGAAATAGATCCGCGTGTAAAGGTGCAGCAGCATGCCGCGCGCGAACACCGTGAGCAGGATGTGCGGCGCCTGCGGCTTGCCGTCGGGGTCCGGCACCACGCCCGGCTTGACGGTGTCGAACGAAAACCCGCCATTGGCGTCGGCGCCGCAGCGGCCGAATCCCTTGAAGCTGGCGTTGGGCAGCGCGCGGGTGTCGCGCGGATTGGCGTAGCGGCCCTGCGCGTCGGCCTGCCAGATCTCCAGCATGGCGTCGGGCACCACCGCGCCGTCGCCGTCGAACACCTGGCCGACGACGCGGATGCGGTCGCCGGCGGCGTCCGGCGTCACCAGATCGTTGCTGAAGGCGTCGTTCCACGCATACTTGCCGCCCGGCGTCAGCCCGTAAGCGAAATACGGGCCGACGGTTTGCGAAGGGGTCAGCCCGAGAATCACTTGATCCGCCATCACTTGGTCTCCATCGGGGTGGCGTCGCGGCCGCGCAGGACGATGTCGAAGCGGTAGCACAGCGCCCAGTCGGGCTTGGTGTTGGCGAGGTCGAAGTTCGACACCAGCCGCAGCCGCGCCTTCTCGTCGGGCACCGAATTGAAGATCGGATCGAATTCGAACAGCGGATCGCCGGGGAAATACATCTGCGTCACCAGCCGCGACACGAAGGCGTGGCCGAACACCGAGAAGTGGATGTGCGCCGGCCGCCACGCATTGGGGTGATTGCCCCACGGATAGGCGCCCGGCTTGATGGTGACGAAGCGGTAATAGCCGTCGGCGTCGGTCTGCGCCCGCCCCGCCCCGGTGAAGTTCGGATCGAGCGGCGCCGGGTGCTGGTCGACGACGTGGATATAGCGGCCGCAGGCGTTGGCCTGCCAGATTTCCAGCAGCGTGTTGGGCACGCCGCGGCCGGCCTCGTCGCGGACATGGCCGTGAACGATGATGCGCTCGCCGAGCGGCTCGCCCTTGTGCTGGGTGGTGAGGTCGTGATCGCCGGGCCGCACCGTCTCGTGGCCGTAGACCGGGCCGGTCAGTTCCGACAGCGTCTGCCGCATCAGGATCAGCGGCTTCTGCGGCGAGCGCTTCGGCGTGCTCTTGTAGCCGGGAAACAGCCGGGGCGGATGGGCGATATTGCTCTCGCGCGGATAGATCAGCGTCATATCCAGCGTCCTCCCGCCGCCGCCGGGCTGGCGGCGATCTTACGTTATTATTGACCGAGCGCGACGCGGCCGGTCAGTTCAGCTTCTCGATCGCCATCGCCACGCCCTGGCCGACGCCGACGCACATCGTCGCCAGCGCCAGCTTGCCGCCGCGCTTCTCCATGCCGTGCGCCGCCGTCATCGCCAGCCGCGCGCCGCTCATGCCGAGCGGATGCCCGAGCGCGATGGCGCCGCCGTGCGGATTGACGAAATCGGCGTCATCCCGCACCCCGAGCTGCCGCAGGCAGGCTATCCCCTGCGAGGCGAAGGCTTCATTGAGTTCGATCAAGTCGAAGTCGGAAATTTTCAGCCCCAGCCGCTCCATCAGCTTGCGGGTGGCCGGAACCGGGCCGATGCCCATGATGCGCGGCGGCACGCCGGCCGACGCCAGCCCCAGGATCCGCGCACGGGGCGTCAGGCCATGCTTCCGCACCGCCGCCTCGGAGGCGAGGATCATCGCCGCCGCGCCGTCGTTGACGCCGGAGGCGTTACCCGCCGTCACGGTGCCGGGATCGCGCACGATCGGCTTCAGCTTGGCCAGCGCCTCGATGGTGGTGTCGGGGCGCGGATGCTCGTCGGTGTCCACCACGGTCGGCCCGGCCTTGCCGCCGGGAATCGTGATCGGGGTGATTTCCTCGGCGAAATAGCCCGAGGCGATGGCCTGGCCGGCGCGCTGCTGCGAGCGGATCGCGAAGGCGTCCTGATCGGCGCGCGACACCTGGAATTCCTCGGCGACGTTCTCGCCGGTGGTCGGCATCGGATCGACGCCGTACTGCGCCTTCAACAGCGGATTGATGAAGCGCCAGCCGATGGTGGTGTCGAACACCTCGGCGCTGCGGGAAAAGGCGGCGGTGGCCTTGCCCATCACGAACGGCGCCCGCGTCATCGATTCGACGCCGCCGGCGATCGCCAGATCGATCTCGCCGGCGCGGATGGCGCGGCCGGCGGCGCCGACCGCGTCGAGGCCGGAGGCGCACAGCCGGTTCAGGGTCTGGCCCGGCACCGAATCCGGCAGGCCCGCCAACAGCAGCGCCATGCGCGCCACGTTGCGGTTGTCCTCGCCGGCCTGGTTGGCGGAGCCCATGTAGACCTCGTCCACCGCCGCCCAGTCGAGTTGCGGCAGCCGCTCCTTCAGCGCCTTGATCGGGGCGGCGGCCAGATCGTCGGCGCGCACCTTGGCGAGCGCGCCGCCGAAACGGCCAATCGGAGTCCGGACGGCATCGCAGAGGAAAACGTCGCGCATGATGAAAACTCCCCGATTGCGGCCGCCCGTGGCGGGTTGCCGGATGGCGTGAAAGTCAATTCCGGAACGGTTTTAAGAAGCTATCCGGACCAGGTCAATCGACCGCGCGGCGACGAGATATGCGTCCGCCGCGCCCGGCCGCGAGCGCGGCGCGAAGCCGTGGAAATCGCGCCCGATCGGCATCGGCCCATAGGATCGCCCGGAAAAACTTTGTACCGTGCCCGCCATGCTCAAGACCGCCGCCGCCTCCCGCACCCACGATCCCGCCGCGCCGCCCGAGGCGGCGGCGCGCGTGACGCCGATGATGGAACAGTACCTTGAGATCAAGGCCGCCAATCCGGCCCTGCTGCTGTTCTACCGCATGGGCGACTTCTACGAATTGTTCTTCGAGGACGCCGAGGTCGCCTCGCGCGCGCTCGGCATCACGCTGACCAAGCGCGGCAAGCATCAGGGCGAGGACATTCCGATGTGCGGCGTGCCGGTGGAGCGCGCCGACGACTACCTGCACCGGCTGATCGCGCTCGGCCATCGCGTCGCGGTCTGCGAGCAGACCGAGGACCCCGCCGCCGCCCGCAAGCGCGGCAACAAGAGCGTGGTGAAGCGCGACGTGGTGCGGCTGGTGACGCCGGGCACGCTGACCGAGGACAACCTGCTCGACGCCCGCGCCAACAATTACCTGCTGGCGCTGGCGCGCAGCCGCGCCTCCGCCTCCGGCGGGGATCGCATCGGGCTGGCCTGGATCGACATCTCGACGTCGGAATTCACCGTCACCGAATGCGCGGCCGGCGAACTCGGCGCGACGCTTTCGCGGATCAATCCGAACGAGGTGATCGTCAGCGACGCGGTCTATGGCGACGCCATCCTTGGCCCGCTGTTGCGCGAACTGCCCGCCGTGACGCCCTTGACCCGCGACGTGTTCGATTCGGCCACCGCCGAGCGGCGGCTGTGCGACTATTTCGCGGTCGCGACCATGGACGGCCTTTCCGCGATGTCGCGGCTGGAGGCGGTGGCCGCCGCCGCCGCCGTCACCTATGTCGAGCGCACCCAGGTCGGCCGGCGGGTGCCGCTGTCGCCGCCGGCGCGCGAGGCGACCGGCGCCACCATGGCGATCGATCCGGCGACCCGCGCCAACCTCGAACTGACGCGGACGCTCGGTGGCGAGCGGCGCGGCTCGCTGCTCGACGCCATCGATACCACCGTCACCGCCGCCGGATCGCGCCTCCTGGCGCAACGCCTCGCCGCGCCCCTCACCGACACCGCGACAATCGCCCATCGCCTCGACGCGGTCGGCGCCTTCGTCGCCGACACCGCCGCGCGCGACGACCTGCGCACCGTCCTGCGCGCCGCGCCGGACCTGTCGCGGGCCCTGGCGCGGCTGTCGGTCGGGCGCGGCGGCCCGCGCGACCTCGCCGCGATCCGCGACGGCATTCTCGCCGCCGACCAGGCGTTGCGGCGACTGGAGCTTGTCGGCGACCCGCCGCGCGAATTGCAAGCGGTCGCGCGCGCGCTGCGACGGCCCTCGCGCGACCTCGCGGGGAAATTCGCCGGCGCGCTCGCCGACGAGCTTCCCCTGCTCAAGCGCGACGGCGGCTTCGTGCGGACGGGTTTCGAGCCCGCCCTCGACGAGGCGCGAAAACTGCGCGACGATTCGCGGCGCGTGGTGGCGGAGATGCAGGCGCGCTACGCCGACGACACCGGCGTCAAGGCGCTGAAGATCCGCCACAACAACGTGCTCGGCTATTTCGTGGAGGTTACCGCCCAGCACGGCGAGCGGCTGATGACGCCGCCGCTCAACGCCACCTTCATCCACCGCCAGACGCTGGCCGGGCAGGTGCGCTTCACCACCGCCGAACTCGGCGAGATCGAGGCCAGGATCGCCAATGCCGGCGAGCGCGCGCTCGGGCTTGAGCTGGACATCTTCGAGCAGCTCTGCGCCATGGCGATCGCGGCCGGCGACGACCTGCGCGCCGCCGCCCACGCCTTCGCGGCGCTCGACGTCGCGACCGCCCTGGCGAAACTCGCGGTCGATGAGAATTACGTGCGGCCGGAGGTGGACGCTTCCCTGAGCTTCGCCATCGAGGGCGGCCGCCATCCGGTGGTCGAGCAGGCGCTGAAGCGCTCCGGCCAGCCGTTCATCGCCAATGCCTGCGACCTGTCGCCGAGGCCGGCGCAGGCGTCCGGGCAGATCTGGCTGATTACCGGCCCCAACATGGCCGGCAAATCCACCTTCCTGCGCCAGAACGCGCTGATCGCGCTGTTGGCGCAGACCGGCGGCTTCGTGCCGGCGTCGCGCGCGCGGATCGGCGTCATCGACCGGCTGTTCTCCCGCGTCGGCGCCGCCGACGATCTCGCGCGGGGCCGCTCGACGTTCATGGTGGAGATGGTGGAGACCGCCGCCATCCTCAACCAGGCCGGCGCGCGGGCGCTGGTGATCCTCGACGAGATCGGACGCGGCACCGCGACCTTCGACGGCCTCTCGATCGCCTGGGCCGCGATCGAGCACCTGCACGAATCCAACAGGTGCCGCACGCTGTTCGCGACGCATTATCACGAACTCACCGCGCTCTCCGCCAAGCTGCCGCGGCTGTTCAACGCCACCGTGCGGGTCAAGGAATGGCACGGCGACGTGGTGTTCCTGCACGAGGTGCTGCCGGGCGCGGCGGATCGCTCCTACGGCATTCAGGTGGCGAAGCTCGCCGGCCTGCCGGCGGGGGTCATCGCCCGCGCCAAGGCGGTGCTGGCGAAACTGGAAGCCAACGATCGCGGCCAGACTGCGCGGGCGCTCGCCGACGACCTGCCGCTGTTCGCGGTGCCCGTGCGCGCGGCAAGCGAGGCGCAGCCGCCAGGCGAAGCCGAGCAACTGCTCGCCGCGCTCGACGCGCTGCATCCCGACGAGATGTCGCCGCGCGAGGCGCTCGACGCGCTCTACGCCCTGAAGGCGAAGCGGCGCGAGGCGTGAGGCATGACCGCCTCTCGTCTCCCCGTCACCGACGAAACCTCGATCCGCTATCCCGGCTGGCGCATCGTCGCGGTGTGCTTCGTGATGGCGACGTTTAGTTGGGGGCTCGGCTTCTACGGCCAGAGCGTCTACCTGCCGGAACTGCAACGGCTGCACGGCTGGCCGACGTCGTGGATCTCCGCCGCGACCACGCTCTACTATCTTGTCGGCGCGGCGCTGGTGGTGTTCGTCGGCGATGCCATCGGCAAGGTCGGCGCGCGCGCGACCCTGATCGCCGGCGTGATCTGCATCGCGGCGGCGACCGCGCTGCTCGGACACATCGACAAGCTGTGGCAACTCTATGCGGTCTATGCGCTGTTGGCCTGCGGCTGGGCCGGCACCAGCCTCGGAGCCATCACCAACACCCTCGGCCTGTGGTTCGACCGCAAGCGCGGCATGGCGATCAGCCTGGCGCTGAACGGCGCGAGCTTCGGCGGCATCGTCGGCGTGCCGCTGCTCACCGCCGCCATCGCGCATTGGCGCTTCACCGGCGCGATGCTGGCGGCGGCCTGCACGGTCGTGCTGTTGCTGGTGCCGTTGATCCTGTTCGCGGCCGGCACGCCGCCGGCGCGGCCGCGCGCGGCGGCCGGCGCGAACGGCAGTCCGTCCGGCGCCCGCATCCGCGCCATGGCGTTCCGCGACGTCGCGTTCCTGACATTGGCAATAGCCTTCGCGCTGGTGCTGTTCGCGCAGGTCGGCGTGATCGTCCACTTGATCGCGTTTCTCGATCCGGTGGTCGGGCGCGAGCACGCCGCCATCGCGGTGGCGCTGCTGACCGCGATGGCGATGATCGGACGGCTCTTGTTCTCGGTGGTGATCGACCGGCTCAACCAGCGTCTCGTCTCGGCGCTGTCGTTCGTGAGCCAGGCTTGCGCGCTGGCGATCCTCATCAACTTCGGCAACACCTATGCGGTGTATTTCGCCTGCGCGCTGTTCGGGTTCTCGGTCGGCAACCTGATTACATTGCCGGCCTTGATCGTGCAGCGCGATTTCCCCGCCGAGTCCTTCGGCGTACTAATCAGCCTCAACACCGCCGTGACGCAGGTGACCTACGCCTTCGGCCCCGGCGTGATCGGCGTGCTGCGCGATCTCACCGGCGGCTACACCGTGCCGTTCATCATGTGCATCGCGCTGGAACTCTCCGCCGCCGCGCTGATCATGGTTCGCGGGCGCGCAGCAAATCCTCGATATCCAGCCGCCGCGTGAACATCGCCAGCCGGCCGTCGGCGTGGCGCGGCCAGGCCGCCTCGGGACGGTCCCAATAGAGTTCGACGCCGTTCTGGTCGGGATCGCGCAAATACAGCGCCTCGCTGACGCCGTGGTCGCTGGCGCCGTCGAGCAGGATGCCGGCATCCAGCACCCGCGCCAGCGCGTCCGCCAGCGCCGCGCGGGTCGGATAGAGAATCGCGGTATGGAACAGGCCGGTCGAGCCCGGCGGCGGCGGCGAGCCGCCCCGGCTCTCCCAGGTGTTGAGGCCGATGTGGTGGTGGTAGCCGCCGGCCGAGACGAACGCCGCCTGATCGCCGTAGCGCTGCCTCAGTTCGAATCCGAGCACGCCGCAATAGAAGCCGAGCGCGCGCGACAGATCCGCGACCTTGAGATGGACGTGGCCGATGCGGACCCCGGCGGCGATCGGACGCGGCGACGGCTCAAGCGGCGGGACGGTCATCGCTCAGTCCTCCAGTTCCGATGTCTCGCCCGCCGGCAGGTCGAACTGGAACGCGTTCAGCGTCATCGACACCAGCGTATAATAGCCGCACAGCCCGATGATCTCGACCACGCCGCGCTCGCCGAGCAGTTCGATCGCCGCGTCATAGAGCGGCCGCGCGAGACCCTTGCCCTCGTGCAGCGACTTCGCCACGTCGTAGATCATCCGCGCCCGCGGATCGTCGAATTGCGGCGTGCGGCGGCAGCGGATGTCCTCGATCAGCGCCGGATCCATGCCGCCGGCCAGCGCCAGCCGCTTGTGCGCGTACCATTCGTAATGCGCGCTCCAGTGCCGCGCCGTCACCAGGATGGCGATTTCCGACAGTTTCGCCGGAAACTGGGTGTCGTAGCGCAGCATGGCGCCAAGCCGGGTGGCGTGCCGCGCCATCTCCGGGCTGTTCAGCCACGCCATCATCGGCGGCGGCGGACTGCCGCGCTTGCTGGCGATGGATTCGTCATAGGTCTGGCGTTGATCGTCGCTCATCTCCTCGGGCGACAGCAGTTTCAGGCGCATCGGCATCTCTCGCGTGGTCGGGACGACGCAGGCTATCACGGCCGGCCGAACCCGCGACCGGGATATTGCTATTCCCGAGGTGGCCGCTAATCTCCGGCTGACTTCCGCGCGACCATTCCATCGCGCGAAATTCCAGCAGGAACCCTCATCGATGCCCGATCTCGATCAATTCCGCCACGAAACCCGCGCCTGGCTCGAAGCCAACTGCCCGCCGGAGATGCGCAAGCCGGTCGCCACCGACGACGACGTGTTCTGGGGCGGCCGCAACACCAAGTTCTCCTCCGAGGCGCAGAAGGCGTGGTTCGAACGGATGCGCGACAAGGGCTGGACCGTGCCGGACTGGCCGACGCAATACGGCGGCGGCGGGCTCGATCCCGCCGAGGCCAAGGTGCTGCGCGAGGAAATGGCGGCGATCGGCGCGCGGCCGCCGCTGTCGAGCTTCGGCATCTGGATGCTCGGGCCGGCGCTGCTCAAATACGGCACCGAGGCGCAGAAGGCCGAGCACCTGCCGAAGATTTCCGCCGGCCTGATCCGCTGGTGCCAGGGCTATTCCGAGCCCAACGCCGGCTCCGACCTCGCCTCGCTGCAAACCCGCGCCGAGAGCGACGGCGACGACTACGTCATCACCGGCCAGAAGATCTGGACCTCCTACGCCAATTACGCCGACTGGATCTTCTGCCTGGTGCGCACCGATCCCGCCGCCAAGAAGCACGACGGCATCAGCTTCATCCTGTTCGACATGGCGTCGGCGGGCGTCTCGACCAAGCCGATCCTCCTGATCTCCGGCAAGTCGCCGTTCTGCGAGACCTTCTTCGACGGCGTGCGGGTGCCGAAATCGCATGTGGTCGGCACCGTCAATCGCGGCTGGGACGTCGCCAAGTACCTGCTGCAACACGAGCGCGCGATGATCTCCGGCCTCGGCGACCGCAGCGTCGGCCGCCCGCTCGGCCAGATCGCCGCCGATTCGCTCGGCAGCGACGCGCAGGGCCGGCTCGACGATCCGATCCTGCGGGGCGAGATCGCCCGATTCGAGGTCGACGAGGCGGCGCTGGCCTGCGCGGCCGAGCGCGCCGTCGATCTCGCCAAGGCCGGACAGGGCCACCCGGCGTTCTCCTCGGCGATGAAGTATTACGGCACCGAACTCAACAAGCGGCGCTACGAGATTCTGATGTCCGCCGGCGGCATCGACGCGCTCGAATGGGAGAGTCCGCGCTCGAAGGAAGGCGCGCGGGCGCGCGCCTGGCTGCGCACCAAGGCCAATTCCATCGAGGGCGGCACCAGCGAGGTGATGCTCGGCATCGTCGCCAAGCGCATCCTCGATTTGCCGGGGGCGTAGGCGGTCGTTTGTCTTTTATTGGAAACGAGGCCGTCATTGCCGGGCTTGACCCGGCAATCCATCTTCTTGAGACGATTCATTTTTTGATGGATGCGCGGGTCAAGCCCGCGCATGACGATTTCACCTAAATCAAGCTCGCGCCTCAGCTCGGCTGCGCGTCGAGTTTGCGTTTGAGTTCGTCGATCACCGACGCGTCGTCGGTGACGACGCGAAGATAGCCGTGCCAGGTGATCGGGCCGCAGGTGGTGCGCTCGCTGTTGAGCTGGTTCTTGAGCGCCGGGAACAGGCCCCGATGGCGAGGCGGAATCAAAAGCTCCATGTCGGATCTCCAAGCATTGGCGCCCCCGCGCCCCAGATTCTTGTCTTGACGGGCTTTCTTCACGCGAACCGGGTATCCACTTCGCTTGAAAACGCTCTCTATCAACTGGCGACGGCGAGCCGCGCCTCGCTGCCGTTGGGAATCTCGATATCGACTTCGAGCGTCGACACCGCCGGCCCCCGATCCATCCGCACGATCACCTTGTCCGGATCGAGCGCGACGTGGCGCGAGACCACGGCAAGGATCTCCTCGCGCAGCAGGCCGAGTAGGTCGGGCTTCTGGCGCAGGCCGCGCTCGTGCGCCAGCAGGATTTGCAGCCGCTCGCGGGCGACCGGCGCGGAGCCGGTGCGGCGGCGAAGCAGGTTGAGAAGGTTCATGCTCATGCCGCTCTCCGTCCCAGCAGACGTCCCATCAGGCTCCGGCGCACCTCGGAAGGCGTCACCATGGCGACGGTCTCGCCGCCGAGCCGCCGCGCCGCGTCGCTGTAGGCCCGCGCCGGGGGGCTCGCGGCGTTGTTGAGGGTGACCGGACAGCCGACGTTGGACGCCTTGAGGACGTCCTGACTCTCGGGAACGATCCCCAAGAGCGGGATCGCGAGAATTTCGAGGATGTCGTCGATGTTGAGCATTTCGCCGCGCGCGGCGCGGCCTGCGTCGTAGCGGGTAATCAGCACGTGCTTCTTGATCTGGTCGCCGGCCTCGGCCTTGGCCGTCTTGGAATCCAGCATGCCGATGATGCGGTCGGCGTCGCGCACCGACGACACCTCGGGATTGGTGACGACGACGGCCTCGTCGGCGTAGCGCATCGCCAGCGTCGCGCCGCGCTCGATGCCGGCCGGGCTGTCGCAGATCACCCAGTCGAATTTGGTGCGCAGTTCGGCGATGACGTCGCGGACGCCGTCCTCGGTCAGCGCGTCCTTGTCGCGGGTCTGCGACGCCGGCAGCAGCCACAGGTTTTCCAGCCGCTTGTCGCGGATCAGCGCCTGCGAAAGTTTCGCCACGCCCTGGGTCACGTTGATGAGATCGAACACCACGCGCCGCTCCGCCCCCATGATGAGGTCGAGATTGCGCAGGCCGACGTCGAAATCGACCACGACGACTTTCTGCCCCTGCTGCGCGAGGGCGCCGCCAAGCGCGGCCGTGGAGGTGGTCTTCCCCACGCCGCCCTTGCCCGATGTGACGACCAGGACCTTGGCCATTCCCGTCTCCTTATGGTTAGAGCGTTGTCACGCGACGCGGATTGCGATTGACGTGACGAAAACGCGAGTCCTCGAAATTAATTCAGCGGCGTGATGCGCAACACTTCACCGTCGAGCCACGCCTGCGCCGGCTGCCGGCGCAGCATGTCGCCGATGTCCTCGGCGGTCTGGTAATAGCCGTCGATGGCCAGAAGCTCGGCCTCGATCTTCTGGCAATAGATCCGCGCCGCCGCGTTGCCGTTGATGCCGGCCATCGCCCTGCCGCGCAGCGCGCCGTAGACGTGAATGGAGCCGCCGGCGACGATCTCCGCGCCGGAGCCGACCGAACCGAGCACCGTGACATCGCCCTCGGTGAACACGATGCGCTGGCCCGAGCGCACCGGCGCCCGCAGCAGCAGCGACGGCGCCGGAGGCGGCGGCGGCTTGACCTCGACCTTGCGCGGCTCGACCTGTTCGACCACGCAACCGCGCCCGCCGTTCAAGACCGGCGGCAGGCTGGCATCGAGCGCGCCCGCCTCGACGCCTTCGAGGCCGAGCACGCGGACGCCGCGGCTCTCAAGGCTGGAAACCAGATGCGCGATGCCGTGCGGGCTCAGTTCGACCCCGGCCAGATCGATCACGATCGGGCGGCCGGCGAAAAAGCCGGGCGAATTGCTGAGCGTCGCGTCGATCTCCGCCAGCCAATCCACGATCGGCATGAATGGCGAGAACACGAAGGCGACGTAGGACCGGCCCCGGAGGCGCATCAGCTGACGTTGCGGCTCCACCTTTGCATCCATGAATGAGCGCTCACTGCTGTCGAAAAGTTTGTCATTGGTTAATTTCAACTTGAGCAGTGTCGGTTAACGACCGGTTAACGGCCGGCGTTTTCCGGGAGTGGGAGCGGCGCGAAACACAAAATCGTCGTCCCTGCGAAGGCAGGGACCCATACGCCGCAGCGTTTCGGCTCCGTCACCCAGGGCAAGGCCATTCATTGCAACCGGCGCCAGGGATTATGGGTCCTCGCCTGCGCGAGGACGACGCAGGGATGAACTGCCACCCCACGCAACAAAAAATGCCCGGACCTTTCGGTCCGGGCATTCGAATGATCGCCGGCGCGCGAATCTCAGAACGTGAGCGCCTTCACCTGCTTGACCTGCGGCAGCGCCTTGACCTTGGCGAGCACGTCGTCCGGCACCTTGCCGTCGACCTCGACCAGCGCGATGGCGTCGCCGCCCTGCTTGTGGCGGCCGAGGTTGAAGGTCGCGATGTTGACGTCGGCCGCGCCGAGGATCGAGGCGAACTTGCCGATGAAGCCCGGCTTGTCCTCGTTGGTGACGTAGATCATCGACGGCGCGAACTCGGCGTCGACGCGGATGCCCTTGACATCGATCAGGCGCGGCTTGCCGTCGGCGTAGACCGTGCCGGCCACCGACCGCTCCTGCCGCTCGGTGGTGACGGTGACGGTGATGACGCTCTCGTAGTCGCTCTGCGCCGCGCGCACTACCTCGTCCACCACCATGCCGCGCTCCTTGGCGACGACCGGCGCCGACACCACGTTGACGTCGCCCAGCATCGGCCGCAACAGCCCGGTGAGCGCCGCCGAGGTCAGCGCCTTGATCTTCATATCCGCGACCTGGCCCTCATAGGTGATCGTCACCTTGCCGATGCCGGTCTCGGTCAGTTGGCCCGCGAACGAGCCGAGCTTCTCCGCGAGTTCGACGAACGGCTTCAGCTTCGGCGCTTCCTCCGCGGTGATCGAGGGGAAGTTGATGGCGTTGGTGATGGCGCCGGTGAGCAGGTAATCCGACATCTGCTCGGCGACCTGCAAGGCGACGTTCTCCTGCGCCTCGGTGGTGGAGGCGCCGAGATGCGGCGTGCAGATCACGTTGGCGCGGCCGAACAGCACGTTCGATGTGGCCGGCTCCTCGACGAACACGTCGAAGGCGGCGCCGGCGACGTGCTTGGAATCGAGCGCCTCCGCCAAGGCCCGCTCGTCGACCAGCCCGCCGCGCGCGCAATTGACGATGCGCACGCCCTTTTTCATTTTAGCGATAGCGGCGGCGTCGATGATGTTGCGGGTCTTGTCGGTCAGCGGCGTGTGCAGGGTGATGAAATCGGCGCGCTTGAACAGGTCGTCAAGCTCGACCTTCTCGACGCCGATGTCCTTGGCGCGCTCCGGCGACAGGAACGGATCGAACGCGATCACCTTCATCTTCAGCCCGAGCGCGCGGTCGGCGACGATCGAGCCGATGTTGCCGCAGCCGATCACACCCAGCGTCTTGCCGGTGATCTCGACGCCCATGAAGCGGTTCTTCTCCCACTTGCCGGCCTGGGTGGAGGCGTCGGCGGCGGGGATTTCGCGCGCCAGGGCCAGCATCAGGGTGATGGCGTGCTCGGCGGTGGTGATCGAATTGCCGAACGGCGTGTTCATCACGATGATGCCCCTGGCGGTGGCCGCCGGGATCTCGACGTTGTCGACGCCGATGCCGGCGCGGCCGATCACCTTGAGGTTCTTGGCGTTGGCGAGAATCTTCGCGGTCGCCTTGGTGGCCGAGCGAATCGCGAGGCCGTCGTAGTCGCCGATGATCGCGGCGAGCTTGTCCTTGTCCTTGCCGAGGCTGGGCTGGAAATCGACCTCGACGCCGCGATCCTTGAAGATCTGCACGGCGGCGGGCGAGAGGGCGTCGGAGATGAGAACTTTCGGTTTGGTCATGGGGGTGTCCTGATGAGGAAGACGGAGCTTCAACGAATGGCGCGCGCTCCCTCTCCCCGCTAGGGAGAGGGCTGGGGTGAGGGGCCCTTTCGTGCGTAACGAGCCCCCTCACCCGACCGCTTCGCGGTCGACCTCTCCCCGGCGGGGAGAGGTGAAAAAGGCAAGTCAGGCCGCCTTGGCGAGCCCGGCCTTGGCCTCGGCGAAAGCCCAGTCGAGCCAGGCGGTCAGCGCCGCGACGTCCGCCGTCTCGACGGTGGCACCGCACCAGATGCGCAGGCCGGGAGGCGCGTCCCGATAATGGCCGAGGTCGTAGCCCGCGCCTTCCTTCTCGACCGCCGCGAACAGCGCCTTGGCGAACGCGCCTTGCGCGTCGGGTGCGAGCGCCGTCACCGCCGGATCGACCACCTTGAGGCAGACCGAGGTGTTGGAGCGGATCGCCGGCTCGGCGGCGAGGAAATCGATCCACGGGGTTTTCGCCACCCAGTCGCTCAGCACGCGGGTGTTGGCGTCGGCGCGACCGATCATGCCCTTGAGGCCGCCGACCGACTTGGCCCAGTTCAGCGCGTCGAGATAGTCCTCGACGCACAGCATCGACGGCGTGTTGATGGTCTCGCCGACGAAGATGCCGTCGATCAGCTTGCCGCCCTTGGTCATGCGGAAGATTTTCGGCAGCGGCCACGGCGGCGTGTAGCTCTCTAACCGGGCGACCGCGCGCGGCGACAGGATCAGCATGCCGTGCCCGCCCTCGCCGCCCAGCGCCTTCTGCCAGGAGAAGGTGACGACGTCGAGCTTGGCCCAGTCCAGCGGCTGCGCGAAGGCGGCGGAGGTGGCGTCGCAGATCGTCAGCCCCTCGCGGTCGGCCGCGATCCAGTCGGCGTTCGGCACCCGCACGCCGGAGGTGGTGCCGTTCCAGGTGAAGACGATGTCGGAGGCGGGATCGGCCTTGGCGAGATCGGGAATCTCGCCGTAGCCCGCGGTGAGCTTGGTGACGTCCTTCAGCTTGAGCTGCTTGACGACGTCGGTGACCCAGCCCTCGCCGAAGGATTCCCAGGCGATCATGGTGACCGGGCGCGGGCCGAGCAGCGACCACAGCGCCATTTCCACCGCGCCGGTGTCCGACGCCGGCACGATGCCGATCCTGTAGTCGGCGGGGACTTCCAGCACCTCGCGCGTCAGATCGATCGCCAGCTTCAGCTTGGCCTTGCCGATCTTGGCGCGGTGCGAGCGGCCGAGCGCTGCGTCCTTGAGGGCTTCGGGGGTCCATCCGGGGCGCTTGGCGCAGGGGCCGGAGGAGAAATGCGGCATGTTCGGCTTGGCGCCGGGCTTCGCGACAGTCATCGTCTATCCTTCCAGATAGTAAGCCTCCCGTTGGGGGGAGGTGTCCCGCCGCGGGAGATACGCCAAGCCGATACGCCGGTCAAGGGATACGCGAGGCCGATGCGACGAAGTATGGAGAGGGATACGCCAACCGGGGCATCCCCCTCACCCGCGCTCAACGTGTCCATAACTCGAAATGTCGCACGCAGAATCGGATAACCTCGGCGTCGTCCTCGCGCAGGCGAGGAACCCCTGGCGTCAGTTGTTGTGAATAACTTCGCCCTGATGACGAAGCCGAATCGCTGCGGCGTATGGGTCCCCGCCGGAGCCTGTCATCGGGCGGCGCTTTGCGCCGACCCGTTGGCGGGGACGACGGTTTTCGCAATGCAAATTTGCACACAAAACGAATTTTCGGTCAGACGCTCAAGGACCCAACCATGCCGACCCATGTGATGCTGCTGGTGCTGTTCGGCGCGCTGCTGCACGCGAGCTGGAACGCGATGGTCAAATCCGGCGGCGACAAGCTGACCGAGACCGGGCTGATCGCCGGCGGCGGCGCGGTGGTGTCGCTGGCCGCGCTGCCGTTCGTGCCGCTGCCGGCTACGGCCTGCGTGCCGTGGATGGTCGTCTCGATCGCCATCCATCAGCTTTACTACGCGCTGGTCGCGGCCGCCTATCACGAAGGCGACATGGGCCACGCCTATCCGCTGATGCGCGGCGCCGCGCCGCTGCTGGTGGCGCTGGCGAGCGCGCCGCTGATCGGCGAAACCCTGTCGCTCCACGGCTGGCTCGGCGTGATGCTGATCTGCGGCGGCATCCTGCTGCTCGCCCTGCACCGTCACGCCGCGCCGCGCGCGACGTGGCTCGCGCTCGCCAACGCGGTGGTGATCGCGGTCTACACCCTGATCGACGGCACCGGCGCGCGGCTGTCGGGCAATGCCGCGTCCTACGTGCTGTGGCTGACGTTCCTGGAAGCGTTTCCGCTGTTGACCTGGCTGTGGCTTCGCGATCGCGCCGGGCTGCGACGCCAGTTGCGCCGGCGCGGCGCGATCGGGCTGATCGGCGGCGCCTGCGCGGTGGGGTCCTACGGCGTCGCGTTGTGGGCGATGACGCAGGCGCCGGTGGCGGCGGTGGCGGCGCTGCGCGAAACCTCGGTGCTGTTCGCGGTGGTGATCGCGATGGCGGTGCTGCGCGAACGCGGCGGGGTGCGCCGCCTCATAGCCGGCGCGCTGGTGGTCGCCGGCGCGGCCGTGCTGCGGCTGGCGTGACGCCCGTTAACGGGAAAGCCCGAGCGCCGCCTCGCTATCTTCAATCCAGCGCCGAACCGCGCCGTAATCCGTCAGATCGAAGCCGCCCTCGTGCGCGACGCGCGTATAGGCCAGCAGCGCCACGTCGGCGAGCGTGACGCCGTCCCCGACGAGAAAGCGGCTCTCCGCCAATCGCCGCTCCATCCGCGCCAGCGCCGCGTAGCCGCGCTTCACCTTGTCGGGATCGAGATCGGACCGAGGCTTGCCGAGATAAACCATCATGAAACGGCACACGGCGATGGAGGGTTCATGGCTGTACTGCTCCCAGAACAGCCACTCGTCCATCTTCGCGGCGAGAAAATCATCCGCCGGAACGAGATCGCTGCGCCGCGCCAGGTAACGGATGATGGCGTTGGATTGCGCCAGCGCGCGGCCGTCCTCGAAGACGACGACGGGCACCTGCCCGGCCGCGTTGAGCGCCAGGAATTGCGGCGTACGGCTTTCGCCGCTCAGCGTATCGACGGCGATCCATTGATAGGGAATACGGAGCGCCTCGCACACCCATTTCACCTTCAGGCAATTGCCCGAATTGAGATCGCCGTAGATCTTCATGCCGCCCCGCCCGCGATCCCGCGACGGTCAGAACTTGTAGCCGAGGCCCGCGCGCACGGTGTTGATCGAGACGTCGACCGGCGAGGTGAAGCGCAGATATTCCCACTCCGCCCGCAGGAACAGGCCCTGCATCAGCATGACGTCCATGCCGAGGCCGGCGGAATAACCGAACACGAAGTGCGATTTCAGATCGGATGACTCCGTCCTGCTGGACGGTCCGATATCCGGCAGCCCCTGCGTGCCGGTGTATCGATAGTAAAGGCTGGCGGACGCCGATCGCTGGATGTCGGCCTGCCCCAAAGCGACGCCGCCGAACATATAGGGCAGGAACGAGCCGGCGGCATAGCCGGCGCGGGCGCGGAACGAGCCGTAATCCGAAATCTGCATCGCCGCGATCTGCGTCAGCGTCGCGGTGGTCATGTAGTCTTCGGGATAGAACATCGTGCGGCTTTGCGAACCGGCGGACAGGCCGCTGAACTTGCCGTGGACGTAGTTCAACTCGACGCCGAGAATGCTGTCTTCCCACTGCATGTTGTAGCCGGCGAAGCCGCCGAACCCGCTGTTGCTCTGCGACGACTTGCCGAGCAGCGGCCACTGCGAAATCTTGTACTCCTGCTCGACGTCGACATTGTTGAGCAGTTTCTTGGTCAGGCTCTGATTCGAATTGACGAAGTTCATGTCGGCGGTGCCGTAGCTCGCCTGTCCGCCGATATAGAAGCCTTCCCAGTTGACCACCCGCGGCCCGTAGGTATCGGGCACCGCGCCGCGAAGGATCGGAAGGTCGGCGGCCTGCGCACCCTGCACCGCGCCCAGCATCATTCCCGCAACCAACAACTTACGCATCGCAATTCCCCCAGGGACAACCATCGCGGCCACGACGCGGAGCCCGAGCCCGCCGTCAGTTCCGGCCTTGTCCGATCATCGCCCGTTAACCTTAACCAATCGTTGTCATCGCGCTGTTTTCCGCGCCGCGCGCGTCATTCGCCGCAGTTTTTTTTGCGCGACCGCGCAAAATAAAACGGCGCGGGACAAGCCCGCGCCGTTGAAGGAAGATGAAGCGATCAGCTCTCGGCTCAGCCCTTGGTGACCAGCGGCGGCGGCGGCGGCGGCACCTCGCAGCAGGTCCAGCGCACGCCGAGCTTGAGATCGTGCGAGGTCATGTCGCGAAACTGGAACGTCGACTGCGCGGCAGTGCTGGCGTTGTAGGCTTGTCCGAAGCCGTGCGCCGCCGTGCCCATGTCAAGGTAGCGGTACGCCAGTTCAACGGTGAAGTTGTTGGTGACCCGGTAGGAAAGGCCGGCATGCACCGCCCAGGCGAAATTGGTCTTCGACGCGCCCTCGGCGAAGTAGGACGCGTTGGTCACGCCGTTGTTGTAGTCGGTGAAAAGGCCGTTGTCCTGGATCCCCGTCGTCTGGACATTGGCGAAGCCGAAACCGGCGCCGATGAACGGCGTGATGCAGTTCCAGGTGCCGAGATCGACATAGCCGTTGACCAGTCCGACCCAGCTCTTGTAGCCGCCGTTATAGGTATCCGAGCCGTTCTTGATGTTCCAGGCCGGCGCCGTGAAAAAATCCGTGCCCGTGAAACCGACGCGCGAGCGATATTCGCCGGTCACGTCCATGCGGAACCAGTTGTTGAACTGATAGCCGACGCCGAGCCCGAACAACATGCCGCTCTCGAAGCCATGGCCGTTATGGCTGAGCGCGGTGATGGCGGGATCGCTGTAGTATGCGCTATCCAGCTTGGCGCGCGTATTGGTCATGCCGATGTCGCCGCGCAGATACCAGCCGCCGAATTCCTCGACCGGCGGCGGCGCGTAGTACTGCGGCGGGGGGGCCAGTGGAATGTCCGCGGCCATCGCCGCGCCGGACAGCAGGGAAGCCGCTCCGGCGGCGATCAGGATTTTAACGCTACGCATTGGCTCCGTCCTCTGATGCGGTGAGGCGGCTGAGAGCCTCACATCGGAAATTGATGGTTGGACGATGCCAGCAAATCCTTAAGCGTCGCTTAACCCTAATTTTTAAGGTTGATTTTTGGTGGACGGCGGGCGCGCGCCTCATCGGGGCGGAACCGGTTCCGTAGTTCTTAACGAAGTGTTGAAAGGCCAATCGGCTTTTATATTGCCTATACCGACCGCGGCATCTTCGGCAGGAACATCGCCAGCAATCCGATCGCCGGCAGGAAGGCGCAGACGGCGTAGACGAAGTCGATGCCCTTGGCGTCCGCGACGACGCCGAGCATGGCCGCGCCGAGCCCGCCCGCGCCGAAGGCGAAGCCGAAGAACAGCCCGGAAATCATGCCGACCCGCTGCGGCATCAGTTCCTGCGCGTAGACGATGATCGCCGGCATCGCCGAGGAAATGATGAGGCCGATGACGACGCTGAGCACCACCGTCCACGCCAGGCCGACGTGAGGCAGCAGCAGGGTGAACGGCAGCGCGCCGAGAATCGAGAACCAGATCACATAGCGGCGGCCGAAGCGGTCGCCGAGCGGGCCGCCGAAATACACGCCGACCGCCACCGCGCCGAGAAACACGAACAGCAACAGTTGCGAGGTTTGCGTGCTCACCCCGAACCTGTGCATCAGATAGAACGTGTAGTAACTGGAGAGGCTCGACAGGTAGATGTACTTCGAGAACACCAGCACGATCAGGATGGCGACCGCCATGGCGACGCGACGCGGCGACGGCGCGTTGGCGTGGCGCACCGGCGCGGCCTTGCCGCGCACGCTGATGCGCGGCTTGTACCAGCGGCCGATCCGCCACAGCACCACGATGGCGAGAAACGCGATCGAGGAGAACCAGGCGATGCTGGGCTGCCCGAACGGCACCACGATCAGCGCCGCGAGCACCGGGCCGATCGCCGAGCCGAGATTGCCGCCGACCTGGAACACCGATTGCGCGAACCCATAGCGGCCGCCGGACGCCAGCCGCGCGATGCGCGACGATTCCGGATGGAACACCGCCGAGCCGAGCCCGATCATCGCCGCCGACACGACCAGCATCTCGAAGTTGTGCGCGCCGCTCAGCATCAAGAGGCCGAAGAAGGTGAAGCCCATGCCGATCGACAGCGAGAACGGCTGCGGCCGGCGGTCGGTGACGCTGCCGACCACCGGCTGCAACAGCGACGCGGTGATCTGGAACGCCAGCGTAATCAGCCCGATCTGGGCGAAGGACAGCGAATAGTTTTCCTTGAGGATCGGATAGACCGACGGGATCAAGGACTGCATGGTGTCGTTGAGGAAATGCGAGAAGCTGATGCCGCCGAGCACCAGATAAACCGGGCCGGCCGCGGCCGCCGGCTTCGCGGCCGTCTCGATACCGGCCGCGATCACCGGCGCGGCGAGCGTTTCTTCAGTGACGACGACAGACTCGTTCACGGCAATTCCCGATCGATACCGACATCGTCATTGCGAGGAGATTCAGCGACGGAGCAATCCAGTCCTTGCTTGCGGCCTCTGGATTGCTTCGCTTCGCTCGCAATGACGATCCGGGGAGTTTCCAACCGCTCTAACGCTCTCGCCCCGCAAGCGGGGCGAGGCTGACGCGCGAGATTCGTTTCAGGCCGCGCAATTTATGGCAAACGCCGCCGCCGGACCACCGCCAATCCGCGATGGCAGCGATGCGGACCGTCGTCAGGCGGCGGCCGCCGCAGCCCCCAGCGCGGTCACGATGTCGTCCACCACTTCCTCGACCAGGATGCGGTCGTCGCCCTCGCCCATCACCCGGATCACCGGTTCGGTGCCCGACGAGCGCACCAGCAGCCGGCCATGGCCGTTGAGGCGCTTTTCGGCCGAGGAGATCGCGGTCTGCACGCCGGCGGTCTCCAGCGGCTTGCCGGCGCGATAGCGGACGTTCTTCAGGATCTGCGGCAGCGGATCGAACCGATGGCAGACCTCGGAGACCGGGCGCCGGTGCTTCTGGATCACCGCCAGCACCTGAAGCGCGGCCACGAAGCCGTCGCCGGTGGTGGCGTAGTCCGACAGGATGATGTGGCCGGACGGCTCGCCGCCGAGATTGTAGCCGCCGGCCAGCATCTGCTCCAGCACGTAGCGGTCGCCGACCGCGGTTCGCACCAGGTCGAGGCCGATGCCCTTGAGGAAGCGCTCCAGGCCGAGATTGGACATCACCGTGGACACCAGCCCCGGCTGCGCCAGACGGCCGTCCTCCTTCCAGCTTTCGGCGATCACCGCCAGCAGTTGGTCGCCGTCGACCACATGGCCGCGCTCGTCGATCACGATGACGCGGTCGGCATCGCCGTCGAGCGCGATACCGATGTCGGCGCGCAACTCGCGCACCTTGCGACTGAGCGCTTCCGGCTCGGTCGAACCGCATTCCTTGTTGATGTTGAAGCCGTCCGGATCGACGCCGATGGAAATCACGTCGGCGCCAAGCTCCCACAGCGCCTCCGGCACCACGCTGTAAGCCGCGCCGTTGGCGCAATCGACCACCACGCGCAGGCCGTCGAGACTGATGTCGCGCGGCAGGGTGCGCTTGGCGAATTCGATGTAGCGATCGTGCACGCCGTCGATGCGCTTGGCGCGGCCGAGGTTGCGGCTGGCCGCCAGCCGCTTGTCGAGATTTTCGTCGAGCAGTTCCTCGATCTGTTTCTCGACCTCGTCCGACAGCTTGAAGCCGGCCGGGCCGAACAGCTTGATGCCATTGTCCTCATAAAGGTTGTGCGAGGCGGAGATCATCACGCCGAGATCGGCGCGCATCGACTTGGTCAGCATCGCCACCGCCGGCGTCGGCAGCGGGCCGACCTGCAAGACGTCCATGCCGACCGAGGTAAACCCGGCGATCAGCGCCGTTTCGATCATGTAGCCCGACAATCTGGTATCCTTGCCGATCACCACGCGATGGCGATGGTCGCCGCGCTGAAACACCAGACCGGCCGCCTGGCCCACCTTCATCGCCAGTTCGGGCGTAATCACCCCGTTGGCGCGACCGCGGATGCCATCGGTCCCGAAATATTTCCGGCTCATAAAATATCCCCCAGCGAAATCATTTGACGCCAGCTGCGGCCCGCGCCGGCCACGTTCCCGGCGCTCGATCGCGACATAAGGTCCGCGAGCATTATCCTGGCCGGTTTATAGAGCGTTTACCGCCCCGGCGACTTCAAAAAATATAATAAATGGTTACCGCGCCCGGAGCCCGGACCGCGGGTAATCATCTGGAATGAAAATATATTCCAGGCCCCCGCCGAAATCTATCCGTTTTGCTTGGTGGCTCCCGGCCGCGACGGCGCGGGCTGGGTGACGCTGACCGGATCGGAGCCCGGAAACGATTCCTTCAGGCCCTCGTCCAAAGCCTCGTCCAGCTTTTCCTTCCGGGTCATCTCCTTGGGATCGCGTCCGGGGTGGTCGCGGGACCCGGAGCGCTCGCGCGCGGGCGTATCTGTCATGTCTCGATCTCCATCGGTGCTCAAAATCAACGCCGGGGAACGCGACCGGTTCCGTCCCCGGCGGCTCGGGGTCCGATTCAACCCCGTTGGTTCGCACTCGTCGCTTATCTTTCTGTTTGAGCATGATCTTTTCCGAAAACCGGCTTCCACTTTTCGGGATCATGCCGGGGCCGCCTCAAAGACAATTTTGCCCGGCGCGGGGACATGCTAGAGCATGGCCGAGACCGCAAAACGCAAGGGGCCGGGAATGTCCATCAAGCACGTCACCTGCATCGAGGATCTGCGCCAAATTCACAAGCGTCGGGTGCCGAAAGCCTTCTTCGACTATTGCGACCGCGGCTCCTATACCGAGGACACGCTGCGCGCCAACCGCGCCGACCTCGAAGCCATCAAGTTCCGCCAGCGGATCCTGGTCGATGTCTCCAAGCGCGACACCTCGACCACGATCCTCGGCGAGCCGGCGGCGCTGCCCCTGATCCTCGCTCCCGTCGGCCTCACCGGCATGCAGCACGGCGACGGCGAGATTCATGCCTGCCGCGCCGCCCAGGCCGCCGGCATTCCCTACACGCTGTCGACCATGTCGATCTGCTCGATCGAGGACGTCGCCGGAAGCGTCGACAAGCCGTTCTGGTTCCAGCTCTACGTCATGAAGGACCGCGGCTTCATCAAGGCGCTGATCGAGCGCGCCATCGCCGCCAAGTGCAGCGCGCTGGTGCTCACCGTCGATCTTCAGGTGATCGGCCAGCGCCATGCCGATATCAAGAACGGCATGACGGTGCCGCCGGAGTGGAGCCTGTCGAAACTGTTCGACTTCGCCACCAAGCCGCAATGGGTCGCGGGCGTCTTGCGCGGCAAGCGCCGCACCTTCGGCAACCTCGCCGGCCACATCAAGGGGATGGAGAACGTCACCCAGCTCGGCCAGTGGACCGCCAGCCAGTTCGACACCACGCTGAACTGGAAGGACCTCGACTGGATCCGCTCGATCTGGCCGGGCAAGCTAATCATCAAGGGCATCCTCGACATCGAGGACGCCCGCGAGGCGGTGAGGACCGGCGCGCAGGCGCTGGTGGTGTCCAACCACGGCGGCCGCCAGCTCGACGGCGCGCAGTCCTCGATCGAGCTGCTGCCGGAAATCGTGGCGGCGGTCGGCGACCAGATCGAGGTGATGTTCGACGGCGGCATCCGCTCGGGCCAGGACGTGGTGCGGGCGCTGGCGCTCGGCGCCAAATCCTGCATGATCGGCCGCGCCTACGCCTACGGCCTCGGCGCCTATGGCGAGGCCGGCGTCGCCAAGGCGATCGACATCATCCGCAACGAGATGCTGGTGACCATGGGCCTGTGCGGCGTCAACACCATCGCCGAGATCGACGCGCATATCCTGGCCGGGTAGCGCGGGCGCGCGCCCCGCAACACGAGACGCGTCATTGCCGGGCATAGCCGTTCGAAGAACGGCGTCGCTTCGCTCGCCTATGACCCGGCAATCCATCATTTTCAAGAAGATGGATGCCCGGATCAAGTCCGGGCATGACGAGCGACAAGAGCCGCGATTCACATTGATCGTCTGTTACCGCGCGGCCACGAGATCCGCCTCGACCAGCGCCCGCAGTTCGGGCGTCACCTGCGGCCTTTGGCCGAACCACAATTCGAACCCGCGCACCGCCTGATGCAGCAGCATGCCGAGGCCGTCGGCTGTGCGCAATCCGCGCGCGCGCGCCGCCGCCAGCAGCGGCGTTTCCAGCGGCACATAGACCAGATCGGCGACCACCGCTTGCGCCGGCAGCAGGCCGACATCGATCTCCAGCGCCGGCTGGCCCTTCATGCCGAGCGAGGTGGTGTTGACCAGCAATTTTACGCGAGGCAGCAGTTCGCCGAGCGCCTCCCAGCCGCGCGGCGCGACGCGGGCGCCGAATTGATCGGCCAGCGCCCGCGCCCGGTCCGCCGTGCGGTTGACGAGATGCACCGGCCCGACGCCGCGCTCCAGCAGCCCGAACACCACCGCGCGCGCCGAGCCGCCTGCGCCGAGCACCACGGCTTCCGCGCAGGCGTCCCAGCCAGGCGCGCAAGCGTCGAGATTGTTGATGAAGCCCTCGATATCGGTGTTGGTGGCGCGCAGCG
Organism: Xanthobacteraceae bacterium; assembly: GCA_023954195.1. GTDB lineage: Bacteria > Pseudomonadota > Alphaproteobacteria > Rhizobiales > Xanthobacteraceae > 62-47. Next base: position 174,118 of record JAMLIK010000002.1, on the reverse strand, counting down.
TCGCGCCGTCGTACCACAGCGTATTGGCGGCGCCGACGGCGCGGGCGCGTTCGTCCGGTTCGCTCAGGAGCAGCGCCCGCTCCTTGTGCGGGATCGTGACGTTGGCCCCGACGAAACCGTGATGCGACAGGTTTTGCACGAACTCCGCAAAACCCTCCGGCGGCACCGCCTCGATGCTGTAGCCGCCCTTGATGCCGAAGCGATGCAGCCAGTGGTGATGAATGATCGGCGAGCGCGAATGCGCCGCCGGCCAGCCGATCAGACAGGCGGCGGGGGCTTTCTCAGGCGCGGGCATCGCAATTCTCCGTCACGGCAAGGTCGCCGTTCCATCACGCGAGGGGCCGCGCTTGTCAATGCACTCTCCGAGTCGTCCTCGCGCAGGCGAGGACCCATAACTCCTGGCATTGGTTGTGATGGATGACCCCGCCTCAGGTGATGGAGCCGAACCGCTGCGGCGTATGGGTCCCTGCCTTCGCAGGGACGACGGTGATCGTGTGGCAAGTCCACCCAATCACAGCTTACGTCGCCGGCCGCTTCATCGGCACCACCACCGATGGCTTGCGAAGCTGCCGGACATCCTCCAGCGCGCGAGGAATGGTCTCGCGGTATTTCGCCAGCGGCGGCCGCACGCCGTGGGTCAGGAGCACGCGGCGCACGGCGCGCGAGGCGCCGGTGATGTAGAGCCGCACGCCCTGCCGCTTCGCCTTCACGGCCAGGCGATGGATGGCGTTGGCCGCCGTCGAATCCATCAGCGGCACGGCGCCGACGTCGATCACGAACGCCTTGTGCCGGGCGGCGATGTTGTCGAGCACCGCGCCCACCGTCGAGGCCGCGCCGAAGAAAAATGCCCCGGTGATGCGATAGACCACCACGTCGGGATCGGTCGCGAGCCCGGAATCGTAAGGCACCCGCGCGCCGTCGGCGTCGTCGGCCCTGTCATCCACCGCGAGCGGCACGCCGGTCTCGATCCCGGTGGCCTCCGCCATGCGGTTGATGAACAGCACCGCGCCCAGCGCGAAGCCGACCAGGATGCCCTCGGTGAGGTCGCGGAACACGGTGAGCAGGAAAGTCGCCAGCAGCACCGTTGCGTCGCCCCACGACGAGCGCACGAGCGTCCAGAACTCCTGCTTCTCGGCCATGCCCCACGCCACGATCACCAGCACCGCCGCCAGGGCCGACAGCGGGATGTAGCTCGCCAGCGGCGCGGCGAGCAGCATGAACACCAGCAGGAACGCCGAATGCATGATACCGGCGACCGGCCCGCGGGCGCCGGCGCGCACATTGGTCGCGGTGCGCGCGATCAGGCCGGTGACGCAAATGCCGCCGAACAAGGGCGAGGCGATATTGGCGACGCCCTGCGCCACCAGTTCGCAATTGGAGCGATGCCGCCGCCCGGTCATGCCGTCGGCGACCACCGCCGACAACAGCGACTCGATCGCGGCCAGAAGCGCGAAGGCGATGGCGTCCGGCAGCACCGCCTGCATCTTCGCCAGCGAGAACGCCGGCAGCGCCGGCGCCGGCAGCGTGTCGGGAATGCCGCCGAAGCGCGAGCCGATGGTTTCCACCGGCAGCGCCAGCGCCCACGCCGCGATCGTCGCCACAGCCACCCCGATCAGGATGCCGGGCCAGGTCGGCCGCAGCTTGCGCATGCCCACCATCACCGCGAGAGCCAGCGCCGCCAGCGCGACGGCCCACGGGTTGGCGGTGTCGGCGGCGCGCCACAGCGCCGCGAGCTTCGGCAGCAATTCGCCCGGCTCATGGCCCGGCAGCGTCAGGCCGAACAGGTCGCGCAACTGGCTGGCGAAGATGATGACGGCGATGCCCGCCGTGAACCCGACGGTCACCGGATAGGGGATGAACTTGACGTAGGCGCCGATCCGCAACAGCCCGGCGGCGATCAGCAACACCCCGGCCATCATGGTGGCGAGAATGACGCCGTCGACGCCGTGGCGCTCCGCCGTCAGCGCCACCAGCACGATGAACGCGCCCGCCGGGCCGCCGACCTGAAAGCGGCTGCCGCCGAGAGCCGAGACGAAGAAACCGCCGATGATCGCGGTGTAAAGCCCGCGATCCGGCGTCACCCCGGAGGCGATCGCGATCGCCCTCGACAGTGGCAGCGCGACGATGGCGACGGTCAGGCCGGCGATGGCGTCGGCGCGAAAATCGGCGAGGCCATAGCCCTCGCGCAGCACCGTGACCAGTTTCGGCGTGAACAATTCTGCGAAGCTGGCGCCGCGCGGCGACGCCCCGTTCCTCGTTCCGACCATTCGATGCTCCCGGCCTCGTCTCACGCAGGCGCGGCGGGCGGTCGGCCGGTCGATGGTCAGACGCGCGGCGGCGGTCCGGGTTGCTTCAGGCGCACCCCGCGCCCGCCGTCATCGCTCCGCGCATGTTCACCGATGAGGTCCACGCCCGCGCGATTCAACGCATCGACCACCTTGGTCAGCGACTCGACGACGCCGCGCACGTTGCCGTCGCTGGCTTCCATGCGCTGGATCGTCGGCAGCGAAACTCCCGCGAGGTCCGCCAGCGTCTTCTGATCAATGCCGAGCAGCGCCCGCGCCGCCCGCATCTGGAATGAGGTAATCAATGCCAGAATTCCATGTTGGAGATTTATAATTGATGTATCATACAATGACAATGATTTAAAATACATCAATCTAAGAATCGTCAAGGACTGACCGGACCCGCGCTTTGAAGGGAACTTGCAACACGATCAGCGTCGTCCCCGCGCAGGCGGGGACCCAGACTCCGCGGCGTTCCGGCTCAGTCAATCAGGTCAAAGTCACTCAATGATAACCGACGCCAGGGGATCTGGGTCCTCGCCTGCGCGAGGACGACGATTTTTACGCTATAAGCGCACGCGCAAAACCTCAACTCCCGCCTCACGCCGCCGCGCGGTGCGCCGCGACGATCTGGTCGGCGGCGCGGCCGGTGACTTCCGCCATGTGATCGAAGGCGCGGGTGAAACCGCCCGCCCCCGCCGTCGCCGAGCGCAGTTCGACGATCAGGTCGCCGATCTCGGCTTCCGGCATCGAGGCGCGGACGCAATCCCAGCCGTCCCAGCCCTCGCGGGTGTCGAAGCCGAGAATCTGGCCGCGCCGGCCGGACAGGATGGCGTTGACCTTCGCCGTGGCGTCGCTGGGGCAGACGATCTCCACCAGATGGATCGGCTCCAGCAGCACCGGCGCGCATTGCGGCAGCGCTTCCGCCACACCGACCCGCGCGGCGGTGCGGAACGCCTGATCGGAGGAATCGACGCTGTGATAGGAGCCGTCGGTCAGCGTCACTTGCAGATCGACCACCGGGAAGCCGAGCGGCCCGCGCGACAGCGCGTCCTTGACGCCCTCCTCCACCGCGCCGATGTAGTTCTTCGGCACCGCGCCGCCGACCACGGTTTCCTCGAAGCGAAAACCCTCGCCGCGCGGCAGCGGGGCGATGTCGAGCACGACATCGCCGTACTGGCCGTGACCGCCGGACTGTTTCTTGTGGCGGCCGCGCTGGGTGGCGGATTTGCGGATCGTCTCGCGATAGCCGACGCCCGGCGCGCGCGACTCGGCGTTGACGCCGTAGCGCGCCCGCAACCGTTCCAGCGCGACGCGCAGGTGCATCTCGCCCTGGCCCCACAGCACCACCTCGTGGCTGTCGGAATTGTGCCGCACCGTGAGCGAGGGATCTTCCTCGGCGAGGCGCTGCAACGCCTGCCCGAGCTTGACGTCGTCCTTGCGGTCGGCGGCGGCCAGCGCGATCGCCAGCACCGCGGCCGCCGGCTCGACCGATACCAGCGCGGCCGGGGCTGTCTTCGCCGTGGTCAGCGTCTCGCCGGTCCTGACCGCGTCGAGCTTGCCGAGCGCGACCACGTCCCCCGCTTCCGCCGTGGCGCGCTTGGAATCGCTCGCCCCGTTGGCGGCGAGAATGCCGGAGACGCGGCCGCTCGCGCCGCCGGAGGATTGCACCGTCGCGCCGTCATCGATATGGCCGCGCAGCACGCGGGCCAGCGACAGCTTGCCGCCGTGCTGCAAATGCGTGGTCTTGACGACATGCGCCAGCGCCGCGCCGTCGCCGGCCGCGCCGAGCCGCGCCAGCGTCGCGGCGACGCCCGGCGCTTCGTGACGCAACGCCTTGAGCAGGCGTCCGACGCCGTTCTGCCGCGCGGCGGAGCCGAGCAGCACCGGGCAGATCAGCCCCTCGCGCAATTCGCGCGCCAGATCGTCAAAGATCGCGTCGCGCGGCGGCGGAATGTCGTCGAGCAGTTGCTCCATCAGCGCGTCGTCGTGGTCGGCGAGGTATTCCAGCATGGTGAACCGCGCTTCCTGCTCGCGGTCGCGGTCGCCGCCGTCGAGCGCGATCATCTCGGAGGCGGCGTGCTCGCGATAAACGAAGGCGCGCTCCAGCGCGAGATCGACGAAGCCGGCGATCAACTCGCCGTTCCAGATCGGGATCTGCCGCAGCACCAGCGGCGCGCGCGAGGCCGGCTGCAACGCGGCCAGCGCCTCGCGGATGCGCTTGGTCGCCTTGTCGATCTTGTTGAGGAACAGGAAGCGGGGAATGCGCAGGTCTTCGAGTTCGCGCAGGATCACCTGCAACTGCGGCAGCTTGCGCTCGTCGGCCTCGCACACCACCACCGCCGCGTCCACCACCGGCAGCACCGCGCGCATGTCGTGAGCGAATTCGATCGAGCCGGGGCAATCGAGGAAGGTGTAGCTGTCGCCCATGAAGGTGGTGGTCACGGCGTTAAGGCCGACGCCCATCTTGTGCAGCCGCGCCTCCGCGCCGGCGTCGCCGACCGAGGTCCCCGCCTCGACGCTGCCGGCGCGGGCGACCGCCCCGGTGCGGGCGAGAATGGCTTCGAGCAGGGTGGTTTTGCCGCTTTGAAACGGGCCCACGAGCGCGATGCAGCGTGAGCCCGACCCTAGATGACCTGAGGAACGTCCGACGTCGTGTCCCATTGCCGCCTCCGAGATTGAAGCTCGGCCCATGATCGGGTCGACATCGGCAATGCTCTCAGGGGCGTCGGTGCTTGGCAAGCGGAACTTGTCTAGCGCCCCGGCCGCAATTCCAGTCCCGCCAGCCCCACGGCGACGCTGATGCCGGTCGAGCCCTGCACGCTGAGCGGTTGCAGCGCGATCGAATTGGCCGAGCCGCCGATCAGCACGTTGGCCCCGAGCCCGACGCCGAGATTGGCGCTGCCCTGCGCGCCGACATAGGTGCCGGACAGATCGCCCGCGCCGGCGCGTTCCACCGGCGCGAACACCGCCCAGGACAGCGTCGATTGCTCGGTGATGCCGAGGTCGATGCCGACCTTGCGGATGGTCGCGACATAAGGCTGGTCCGGCTGGCCCTGGACGCGCAGCAGGCAGCCGAGATTGGTCACCGAGCCGACGATGAAGCCGACGCTGGCGCCGCCCCGGCATTCGAGCACGCCGACCTGGACGCGCTGCGGGGACTGGGCATGGGCCGCGATCGACATCAGCGTCGCGGCGGCCAGACCGAGACAAGTCGCGTGGGCGCGCATCGGGCATCTCCGTTTTCAAGCGATGGGTTCAGGCACCGGAATCGGCTCAGCTGCCGTCGACTATGCCAAATCACGCCGCGCTCACCAAGCCGTCCCGTTCAGCAAAAGAGGCCCGCGAGCGGGCCTCCTGGTGATGTCCTGATCGGTGGGAGCCGCTCAGTGATGCCGGCGATGGTGCCTGCGATGCTTGCGGCGCGGCGGCTCGGCCGGACGCAGCGTGACATCGACGATGCCGGCGGTGGCGTTGAGGCCGGTCTGGCCTTGCAGGCTGAGCGGCTGCAACGAGAAGGCGTTGTTCGACCCGCCGACCAGCAGGTTGCCGCCGACGCCGACGCCGACCGACGCATTGGCGCCGACGCCGCCGAAGTGGCCGGCGAGATCACCGCGACCGATCCGGTTGGTGGGCGCGTAAACCGCCCAGGCGAGGCCGGTCTGCTGGGTGAAGCCGAGATCGAGGCCGAAGCGCTTGACGGTGGCGATATAGGGTTCCGGCCGCCGGCCGTGGCTCTCGAAGGTGCAGGTCAGGTCGGTGGTCGAGCCGACCACATAGCCGACGTTCTGGCCGCCTTCGCATGTCAGCACGCCGACCTGAAGCCGGCCCTGCTGGGCGTTCGCCGCCGCCATCGAAGCCATCAGCATGAGCGCGCCGCAACCGGCAAGTTTGATCGTTCGCATTGAATTCAATCTCCACTTTTTATTGGGGAAGGCAGATCGAGGGCCACGCGCGACAAAAGCGTGACGCGCCCCGAAAGGTTCCCAAAAATCGCTCAAAGTAAGGCAATCGCCGGCCGGGATGCCTTATTTGCGGTAATAATCCGTCCTCTCGCGAATGTGATCGCGCATCCCGCGCCGCGAAAGCCGTCATGCTCCTCGAAGGCGGGAGCATGACGGCTCGCTTCCGGTCGAACACGCAGGCGACGACGTCCCGGTTCAACGGCAATTCAGCGCAGATTGCCGCAGAACCGCTGGATGCGTTTGCAGGCGTCTTCGAGGTCCGAGGTCCTGGTGGCGTAGGAAATCCGGAACGCCGGGCCGAGCCCGAAGGCCGAGCCCTGCACCACGGCGACGCCCTCGGCCTCCAGCAGCTCGGTGACGAAGTCCTCGTCGTTCTCGATCTTCTTGCCCGACGGCGCGGTCTTGCCGATGGTGCCGGCGCAGGACGGATAGACGTAGAACGCGCCTTCCGGACGCGGGCAGTCGATGCCCGTCGCCTGGTTCAGCATCGCCACCACCAGATCGCGGCGCTCCTTGAACACCTTGTTGTTGGCCGCGATGAAATCCTGCGGACCATTCAGCGCCTCCACCGCCGCCCATTGCGACACCGACGACGGGTTCGAGGTCGATTGCGACTGGATGGTCGCCATCGCCTTGATTAGTTGCGCCGGCCCGCCGGCATAGCCGATGCGCCAGCCGGTCATGCAATAGGCCTTGGAGACGCCGTTCACCGTCAGGGTGCGGTCGAACAGTTTCGGCTCGACCTGCGCCGGCGTGGTGAAGTCGAAATCGTCATAGACCAGGTGCTCGTACATATCGTCGGTCATCACCCAGACGTGGGGATGCCGCAGCAGCACGTCGGTCAGCGCCTTGAGTTCGGCGCGCGTATAGGCCGCGCCCGTCGGGTTCGACGGCGAGTTGAGGATCAGCCACTTGGTCCTCGGCGTGATGGCGCGTTCCAGCGCCTCGGCTTGCAGCTTGAAGCCGAACTCGGCGGTGCACACCACCGGTACCGTTTCGCCGCCCGCCAGCGCCACCATTTCCGGATAGCTGACCCAGTACGGCGCCGGAATGATGACCTCGTCGCCCGGATTGATGGTGGCCATCAGCGCGTTGTAGAGCACCTGCTTGCCGCCGGTGCCGACCGTGATCTGGTTCGGCGCGTAGGTCAGGCCGTTCTCGCGCTGGAACTTGGCGATAATCGCCTCCTTCAGCTCAGGAATGCCGTCGACCGCCGTGTACTTCGTCTTGCCCGCCTCGATGGCATGGACCGCCGCCAGCTTGATGTTGGCGGGCGTGTCGAAATCCGGCTCGCCGGCGCCGAGCCCGATGACGTTGCGGCCGGCCGCTTTGAGCTGCCGTGCCTTATCCGTGACCGCGATGGTCGCGGACGGCTTCACACGGTCGAGCGCGGCGGACAGGAACGGCATCTCAATCTCCTCGGAAAACGCCGCACAATCGCGGCCAACGTATCTAAGACTGCTGCACCGCAGCGGCAAGCGGAAATCCGCGCAAACCCGGCACGGTTGGCATTAACGTCCCGCAAAGCGGCGGCGTGCTACACGCAAAACTCCTTCAGCCACGCGGGATGCGCGCGATGCACATCGAAAGCGACCGTCTGCGGCATGCCGACCGCATCACCTGGCTCCTGATCGCGGCGGTCGCGACCATCGTCGTGATCGCCGTGGCGTTCGGACCGTTCCGCGCCCTGTGGGCATCCTTCGGTCCGGTCGCGCTGGCCACGGCCGTGTTCGTCGCGGGCGGCTGGTTCTACGGCACGATCCGGCGCGACCGCCGGATCGCCGACAGCCTGACCGCCACCGCGCAACTGATGAGCTTCACGGCGGTCGCCGCGCCGCTGTCCTACATCGCGGCCACGGCCGAATTGCCGTTGCGGGATGCGATGCTGGCGCGGTGGGACGCAAGCCTCGGGTTCGACTGGACCGCGTGGATGACGTTCGTCGCCTCACATCCGCTGCCGGAGCGGATCCTGCGCCTCGCCTATTCCAGCTTCGCGGTTCAGACCATCGCCGTGCTGCTGGTGCTGGGCTTCAGCGGCCAATCGATCCGGCTGCGCGTCTTCATCGCCGCGTTCATCGCCACCAGCCTGACGACGGTGATGATCTCGGCGGCGGTTCCGGCAACCGGCCCATGGCTGTTCCACGGCGTCGATGCCACGATGACGCACGGCGTGATGCCAGCGTCGTCAAGCAGTTGGCCGGTATTTCTGGGACTGCGCGACGGCACCACGGTCCTGCTCGACGGCCTCAACTCGGAAGGCATCATCACCTTTCCCAGCCTGCACGCCGGATTTGCCGCGCTGTTCGTCCTCGCGCTGTGGCGGACGCCACGCATCCGCTGGTTCGCGGTCGCGCTGAACGCCACCATGCTGCTCGCGACCCCGACCAACGGCAGCCACTACCTCGTCGACGTCGTCGCCGGGCTGGTCATCCCGGTGCTGTGCTGGGCGGCGGTCGCGCGGCTGATCGCGGCCGGAACGACCGACGTCGAACCGCGCCGGGCCACCGCGCCTTCGATCGTCCCCGACGCCGTGCCGGCCGCGCCGCTCCCGGATTCGCGGCAGCCGCTCAAGGCGACGTGATCCGCCGACTGTGGCGCCGTTGGCATGATCTGTCGCGAAGCCGCCGCCCGGCAGGCGTTTTGGCCTGTTTTCGCCCGGCCGCTTGTCCACCGTCCGAAGATGCTCCACAGTCGGGGAAGCGACGGTTCAGGATTCAGCGACGCGAATGTACAAGCTCTATTCGATGCAGCGTTCCGGCAACAGCTACAAGGTGCGGCTGGCGCTGGCCGTGCTCGCCATGCCTTACCGCCGCGTCGAGGTCGACATCCTGCGCGGCGAAAGCCGCACGCCGGACTTCCTCGCCCGCAATCCGAGCGGCCAGGTGCCGCTGCTCGAAGTCGAGGATGGCCGCTACATCGCCGAATCCAACGCCATCCTGTGGTATCTCGCCAACGACACCGTGCTGCGGCCGGACACCAGGCTCGGCCGCGCCGAGGCGCTGCAATGGATGTTCTTCGAACAGCACGCGCTGGAGCCGAACATCGGCGCCGCCTATTTCTGGCTGGCGCTGGTGCGCGGCGGCCGCGATCTCCAGACCCATGCGCTGGAGGACTGGATGGAACGCGGCTACGCGGCCCTGCGGGTGATGGAGAACCACCTCAAGGCGCATGATTACTTCGCCGCCGGCCAGTTCAGCGTGGCCGATATCGCGCTCTACGCCTACACCCACCTCGCCGATACCTGCGATTTCGACCTCGCCGCCTTTCCGGCGATTCGCGGCTGGCTCGCCCGCGTCGAGCGCCGCCCCGGCTTCGTCCCCATGGAGGGGCGGGCCGAGAGCGCCGGCCGGAAAATCGGAGTCTGAGCGCGGAATTGCGGGCAAATCCACGATCCCGCCGCGATTTCGCCAAGGTCGGCGCGAAAGCCGCCCAAAATCCGCCGCGCCGAATCGGCAGGTTCCGTGATGCGGGTGATTCGCCCGTGTGACGAAGGAATGACGACCATGTCGCGGTCGCGTGATCCCCGGCCGGGTTTTGCCGGGAAGCCTGCTCGGATTGCGTCCTCAGGATTGACCCATGCGGTCGCCGCATCGCTGGCGATCGCGCTGTCGCTGTGTCTGATGATGACCTTCACGCTGTTGACCATCAACACCCACCTGCCGCTGCCGGCCTGAATTTCCGCGCCCGACGAATAACGCCGCCCCGCCATGCCGCGCGCCCGCCTTGCGGTGTCGCCGACCGGGCGGCACACTCGCGCGGACCATTCCCGCGATCAGGATCGTGCCCAATGGAAATTCGCAACCTCGGCGGCTCCGGCCTGCGCGTCTCGGCGGTCGGGCTCGGCTGCAACAATTTCGGCCAGCGCACCGACCTGGAAACCGCGCGCAAGGTGATCCACAAGGCGATCGATCTCGGCGTCACGCTGTTCGATACCGCCGACATCTACGCCGGCCGCGGCGGATCCGAGACCGTGCTCGGCGAAGTGCTGGGCGCGCGCCGCAAGGACATCGTGCTGGCGACCAAATACGCCAAGCCGATGAGCGACGACGGCTCACGGCAAGGCGCGTCGCGGCGCTACATCATGGCGGCGGTGGAAGACAGCTTGCGGCGGCTGAAGACCGATTACATCGACCTCTATCAGCAGCACGACTGCGATCCGCTGACGCCGATCGAGGAAACCCTGCGCGCGCTCGACGATCTGGTCCGGCACGGCAAGGTCCGCTACGTCGGCAACTCGAACTTCCCGGCGTGGCGCGTCGCCGAGGCCGAACTGGTCGGGCGCGGCGCGGGCACCGTGCGTTTCGTCTCCTGTCAGGACGAATACAGCCTGTTGGCGCGCGGCATCGAGAACGACCTGCTGCCGGCCGCGCAACACTTCAATCTCGGCCTGCTGCCGTTTTTCCCACTGGCGAGCGGGCTTCTGACCGGCAAGTACCGGCGCGGCGCGGCGGCCCCCGAAGACACCCGCTTCGCCAAAATGCCGGCGCTGCGCGAGCGCTACGTCACGCCGCGCAACGAGGACCTCGCCGACAAGCTCAAGTCCTATGCCGAGGCGCGCGGCCACACCCTGCTCGAACTGGCGTTCTCGTGGCTGGCGGCGCGGCCGCAGGTCGCAAGCGTCATCGCCGGCGCCACCCGCGTCGAGCAGATCGAGGCCAACGTCAAGGCCGTGGCCTGGCGGCTGACGGCGGAGGAGATGACGGAGGTCGACGCCCTGACGCGACCGGCATGAGCGATCGTCCGCAGCCCCGGCGCCTCGCCTGCGCGCGCTGCGGCGCCGCGTTCGTCTGCACGCTGTCGACGGATTGCTGGTGCGGCGCGGAAAGCGCGCGTCTGCCGCTGCCCGCGTCCGGCACCGGCTTCGCCGATTGCCTGTGCCGCGACTGCCTGCGCGCGGTGGCGGCGCGGGCGGAGGGTCAGCAAAGATGATCGGCACGTCTTCCGTCAGAGCCTGACCAGACATTCGTTTTGTTCGCGGATTCACCGATACAAGCAGCGTCGTTCCCGCGCAGGCGGGGACCCAGACTCCGCAACGCTTCGGCTCAATCGATCCGGGTGAAGTCACTCAAAATAACTGACGCCAGGGGATCTGGGTCCTCGTCTGCGCGAGGACGACGCTTAAGCTATCCGATCCTGCGTGCGACATTTCGAATCGCACTCTGAGGCGCAATTCAGCCGACAAACCACCACGCCAGCGCCGCCGCGCCGAGCACGACGACGGCCGCGCCGGCCTTCGCGATCGGCCTCCCCGGCCGCGAAGGCTCGGCCGTGAGCGGGCTCCACGGCGTCGGACGCGGCAGCTCGCGGTCGCGCTCGAACACGCAATAGCTGCGCGGCGCGTTATCGTCCGGATCGCCCGCGCGACGCTCATTCATCGCCGTGGCCTCCCGGATTTCGCCCTTTCATCGGCACCGGACTCATCCCATATTCTCGCGATGGCGAAGCATCCCGACAACCCGAAAACGCCCGGCAGATCCCCGAAATCCAAAGCCCACCGCCCGGACGTGAAACCGATCGGCCCGGCGCTGGCGGACCTGCTCAATCCGGCGATCAATCGCGGCGACGCCGGCATGGGATCCGGCACCGGATTGCAGCCGCCGCCGGACAATTCGTGGGACCGCCGCTCGGGCGGCGAAGCGGCCGCGCACCGCGCCCGGAAATCGACGCGAAGCAAGAGCGAGGCGACGGCGGCGCGCGATGCCGCCGCCATCTCCCCTCCCCACGCGGGCGAACCGAGCGGCGGGGAGGAAGACAACAGAAGCGGCTTTTCGGAAGCCCCGCAGGCCAATTACGGCACCAGCGCCACGATTCCGACGCTCGACCCGGAACTGGCGCGGCAACTCGGCTTGCCGACCGCCGAGGACGACGAGGCGGCGCTGGCGCGGCCGCCGCGCAGCAAGATGGAGGGGCTCGGCGTGCAGGCCACCGCCGAGGCGCTGGAAAACCTGATCCGCGACGGCCGCCCCGAGTTCCGCACGGACGACGGCTCGCTGAAGGTGTGGACCCCGCACCGCCCGCCGCGCCCGGAGAAATCCGAGGGCGGCGTGCGCTTCGAGATCAAGTCCGACTACGCGCCGAAGGGCGACCAGCCGCAGGCGATCAAGGAACTGGTCGAGGGCATTCAACGCAACGACCGCACGCAGGTCCTGCTTGGCGTCACCGGCTCCGGCAAGACCTACACCATGGCCAAGGTGATCGAGGCGACGCAGCGCCCGGCGCTGATCCTGGCCCCGAACAAGACGCTGGCGGCGCAGCTCTACGGCGAGTTCAAGAATTTCTTCCCCGACAACGCGGTGGAGTATTTCGTCTCGTACTACGATTACTACCAGCCCGAAGCCTACGTGCCGCGCACCGACACCTATATCGAGAAAGACTCCTCGATCAACGAGCAGATCGACCGCATGCGCCACGCGGCGACACGCGCGCTGCTGGAGCGCGACGACGTCATCATCGTGGCTTCCGTGTCCTGCATCTACGGTATCGGCTCGGTCGAGACCTACACCGCGATGACCTTCGCGCTGAAGAAGGGCGAGCGGATCGACCAGCGCACGCTGATCGCCGATCTGGTCGCCCTGCAATACAAGCGCACCCAGGCCGATTTCACCCGCGGCACTTTTCGGGTGCGCGGTGATACCATCGACATCTTCCCGGCGCACTACGAGGACCGCGCCTGGCGCGTGAAGATGTTCGGCGACGAGGTCGAGGCGATCGAGGAGTTCGATCCGCTCACCGGCCACAAGAGCGACGAGCTGGAGTTCGTCAAGATCTACGCCAACTCGCACTACGTGACGCCGCGCCCGACGCTCATTCAAGCCATCAAGTCGATCAAGGTCGAGTTGAAAGGGCGGCTGGAGCAGTTGCACGCGCAGGGCCGCCTGCTGGAGGCGCAGCGGCTGGAGCAGCGCACCACCTTCGACATCGAGATGATGGAGGCGACCGGAAGCTGCGCCGGCATCGAGAACTATTCGCGCTACCTCACCGGCCGCCGGCCGGGCGAGCCTCCGCCGACGCTGTTCGAATACGTCCCCGACAACGCGCTGGTGTTCGCCGACGAAAGCCACGTCACCATCCCGCAGATCGGCGGCATGTTCCGCGGCGACTTCCGCCGCAAGGCGACGCTGGCCGAATACGGCTTCCGCCTGCCCTCCTGCATGGACAACCGGCCGCTGCGCTTCGAGGAATGGGACATGATGCGGCCGCAGTCGGTCGCGGTGTCGGCGACACCCGGCGCGTGGGAACTGAACGAGGCCGGCGGCGTGTTCGTCGAGCAGGTGATCCGCCCGACCGGGCTGATCGACCCGCCGGTGCATATCCGCCCGGCGCGCACGCAAGTCGACGACCTGGTCGGCGAGGTGCGCGCCACCGCGCAGGCCGGCTATCGTTCCCTGGTCACGGTGCTGACCAAGCGGATGGCGGAGGACCTCACCGAATACCTGCACGAGCAGGGCATCCGGGTGCGCTACATGCACTCCGACATCGACACCATCGAGCGCATCGAGATCATTCGCGACCTGCGGCTGGGCGCGTTCGACGCGCTGGTCGGCATCAACCTGCTGCGCGAGGGCCTCGACATTCCCGAATGCGCGCTGGTCGCCATTCTCGACGCCGACAAGGAAGGCTTTCTCCGCAGCGAGACGTCGCTGATCCAGACGATCGGGAGAGCCGCGCGAAATGTCGACGGCAAGGTGATCCTCTATGCCGACCAGATCACCGGCTCGATGCAGCGCGCCATCGCCGAGACCGATCGTCGCCGCGAGAAGCAGGAAGCCTACAACGCCGAACACGGCATCACGCCCGCCAGCGTCAAGAAGTCGATCGGCGACATCCTCAACTCGGTCTACGAGCGCGACCACGTGCTGGTGGAAATCGGCGACGGCGGCGGCACCGGCTTCACCGACGACGCCATCGCCATCGGCCACAATTTCGAGGCGGTGCTGGCCGACCTCGAAACGCGGATGCGGGAAGCCGCCGCCGACCTCAATTTCGAGGAAGCGGCGCGGCTGCGCGACGAGGTCAAGCGGCTGCGCGCCACCGAGCTGGCGGTGGTGGACGACCCCACCATCAAGCAGCGCGGCGTCGCCGCCAAGGCGGGCGCCTATGCCGGCGCGAAGAAATACGGCGACGCCGCGAATTTGCCGGCGCGGCTGGACAAGGCCGCACAGGGCAAGCCCTCAGGCAAATCGCGCATCCACAAGCCCTCGCTGGACGAAATGGGCATCGCCACCTGGCACGAGGTCAAGCCGACCGGCGGCCGCGCCAAACCGCGCAAGCCGACGCTGGACGAAATGGGCCCCGGCGCCGAGAGCCGCATCTACCAGCCGACCTCCTCGCGCGAGGCCGGCCCCGAATTCGGCCCAAGCCCGAATTCACGCACGAGCCCGCGCTCATCCGCCGGCGCGCCGGGCCGGCGCGGCGGGTGGAAAAAGCGGTAGCTCGAACGGATCGGCCGCCGTCGATTCCACGCGCGAATGATGCGCGTAGGTTTTCCAGGTCGGCTTGTACGCGTCGTCGGCCTGATCGCCCCACGTCGCCCAGTTCTCGCGCGTGCCGCGCGCGAACAGTTCGACGAACGGCCCCGGCGAACAGGCCTCGATGATGGCGTATTGCTCGTCCGGCTTGCGCGAGTGCTCGCGCTTGCGCGTCGCCAAAAGATTCACCTGCCGCCGCCCCGGCGCCAGCGTCCGCGCGTTCCTGCCGCGCACGCCGAACAGAATCAGCTCGGTGACGTTGCGGAAATAGAAGCCGACGCCGCGCCCGTCGGAGCCGCCGTCCTTGCGCACCTTGTGCCAGACGATATTGGACTTGTAGGCGAAGCCCCACGCCTGCATCACGGCGAGCCCATCCGGCAGCATCGCGTTCGGGCACCACAGATAGAGATGCGCGGTCGGCGCGACGATATCGGCCACCGGAAGCGCGCTGATTTCGTCGAGCTTCATCGTGCCGTAGCGCGACAGCCGCTTGTGCTCGGGGGCGACCTTGCCGGTGCTGTTGGCGAATTGCCACGGCGGGTCGGCCAGCACCGTCGCGAAGCGGCGACCCTCGGCAAAACGCAGCAAATCCTGTCCGGCCGAGAGCATGAACGCCCCCCTCACGCTAGGCTACCCACCGATATACGCCCGACACGGCGGCGAGGGCATCCTTTTCACGATATGTCCCTAAGGACAGAAGTGGATAATTCCGAACGCCGTTCCGTTCGCCGCGAGCCCACCGGCGCGGCTTAACCCGGCGTTAACGACAAATCGGCGATCCATGCCGTAGGTCGGCCCCGATCCCGACAAGATCGGCTGTATTGATGGCCCGTCATCGTGCGGGGACATCCGCGCTCGCATCACGCGAAAGGAACGGCAGATGAACGCAACTTCGCCCGAGATCACCGAAACCACGGAACCCGACGAAAACCTCGCCGCCGTATCCGATGTCGAGGCCGGCATTCGCGACTTCGTCCGCAACGACGTGGCCTATCTCCGCCGCTCCGGCGCGGGCATGGCCAGCAGCGAGCCGCCGCTCGACAGCGGCGCCGAGGCGACGGTCAACAGCGTCAACTCGCTGATCCAGCGCGTCGCCGGCACGTCGCTGGCCGAGATCGAGCGCCTGATTACCGAACTCGAAGGCTTGCGCGACCTGCTGCACGCAGAAGGCCAGCGCGTCCAGCGCGAGATTTCCGGCTATGCCCAGCTCAGCCAGGCCGCCATGAAGTCGACGCGGATCATTTCCGAGAACGTCGCGCAATGGAAAAAGGCCGCCGAGAACCTGCGGCGCGAGTAAGGATTGTCGGCTTTTGACAGAATCATCCACCGTCATGCCCGGACTTGATCCGGGCATCCATCTTATTGAAAAGGATGGATTGCCAGGTCGAATCCGGCAATGACGCCTCGTTGAGCGAAGGCGCGCGCCGACAACAACCGTTGCGCGCCTTTTCTCCTCGCGCTGCTAACCGCCGCCGGCGCGGCGCGGCACGAAGGCCGTCGCCAGAAACGAATAAACCACCTCGCCGCGCTGGTTGACGCCGGTGTTGCGGGCGTGAATGATTCCCCATTCCGGGCGCTTTTCCGAGGTGCGCGTCGATTCGATGACGCTGCTGAAGGTGACGGTGTCGCCGGCCAGCACCGGCTTGTGCCATTTCAACTCGCGAAAGCCGGGCGACGGCCCTCCCGTCGCGGGCGTCTCGCCCGCCGCGCGCATCGCCGCCGCTTCTTCCTTGCCCTTGGCCACCAGCAGCTTCATGCACACCGAGCCGACATGCCAGCCGGACGCCGCGAGGCCGCCGAACAGCGACTTGCGCCCGGCTTCCTCATCGAGATGGAACGGCTGCGGATCGAACTGGCGCGCGAATTCCTTGATGTTCTCGGCGGTGAAAGTGAACGAACCCAGTTCGCGGCGCTGGCCGACCGCGATGTCCTCGAAAAAGCGCATGCGTGTTCCCTACCCTGCGGCGGCCGCCGCATCGCGACGCTTGACCATGATCGGCGAGGTCGCCTCCAGCAACACCTGACCGGCGGCGTTGCGGACCCGCATGCCGAACGTGACGATGCCGGTGCCCGGCCGGCTGCGCGACACCCGCGCGTCCTTGACCTCGACGTCGAGCGTGAGATCGTCGCCGGGGCGAAGCGGCGACAGCCAGCGCAATTCGTCGACGCCGGGGGAGCCGAGCGAGGCGGTGCGCCCGATGAAGCCGTCGCACAGCATCCGCATCATCAGCGAGCTGAGATGCCATCCCGATCCCGAGAGCCCGCGCAGCATCGATCGCTTGGCGGCCTCCTCGTCAAGATGCATCGGCTGCGGATCGTACTCCTTGGCGAAGGCGAGAATTTCCTCCCGCGTGACGTGACGCGGGCCGAATGTCCCGAAGTGGCCGGGTGGGAAGTCTTCGAATGTCAGGGTCATGGTATCGATCGCTGGTGGGATGCCCGATTGTGGCCGCTATTTGCGGCAATCACAAGCCCGCTCGCGACGATCGGCCCAGACGCAACAGGAGAACGACGATGTTCGAATTCCGGGACCTGTTCCAATGGGACCGCTTCATCACGCCCGGCATCATCAAGACGTTCTACTGGCTGGTGATCGCGCTGATCGTCCTGCTCGGAATTTCGAATGTCTTCTCCGGCCTCGCGGCGATGACGGTGAGCCCGTTCGCCGGCGTCATCGTCGTGCTCTACAGCCTCGCCGGCATCGTCGTCGGCATCGTGTTCTCGCGCATCGCGGCGGAATACGTGCTCATCATCTTCCGCATCAACGAGCACCTCGGCGCCATCCGCGAGCAGGGGTTGCGGCGGTAGCGAAACCGTCGTCCCCGCGCAGGCGGGGACCCATAACCCCTGGCGATCACCGTTAGCACAACCGCCTGCCAAGGGAATTGTGCGCCAACCACATCACAAACGACACGGCGTATGGATCCCCGCCTGCGCGGGGACGACGCTGAGGTCGTCGCGTCGGCAGATGACGCGGTCCAACCCTCAATTGTTGAACCGGAAATGCATCACGTCGCCGTCGGCGACGATATACTCCTTGCCTTCCAGCCGCAGCTTGCCGGCGTCGCGCGCGCCGGCCTCGCCGTTCAACGCGATGTAATCGTCATAGGCGATGGTCTCGGCGCGGATAAAGCCCTTCTCGAAATCGGTGTGGATCACGCCGGCGGCGGCGGGCGCCTTGGTTCCTTTGGTGATGGTCCAGGCGCGCGCCTCCTTCGGCCCCACCGTGAAATAGGTGATGAGGTGCAACAGCTCGTAGCCGGCGCGGATCAACCGGTCGAGCCCGGCTTCCGCGAGCCCCAGCGTGTCGAGGAAGTCGGCGCGCTCCTCGCGTGACAATGTCGCGATCTCGGATTCGATCTTCGCCGAGATCACGACGGCGACCGCGCCCTCGGTCGCGGCATGATCGAACACCGCCTTCGAGAAATCGTTGCCGTTCGCGGCTGAACCCTCCTCGACGTTGCAGACGTAAAGCACCGGCTTCGACGACAACAGCCCGAGCATGCGGAAGGCGCGCTCCTCCTCCGGCTTGCGTTCCAGGAACCGCGCCGGCTTGCCCTCGCGCAACAGTTTCAGCGCGCGCTCGACCAGATCGAGTTGCTCCTTCGAATCCTTGTCGCCGCCCTTGGCTTTCTTGGACAGGTTGTCGACGCGCTTCTCCAGGCTTTCGAGATCCGCCAGCATCAGTTCGGTCTCGATGGTCTCGATGTCGGCCAGCGGCGCGATCTTGCCCTCGACGTGGGTGATGTCGGAATCCTCGAAGCAGCGCACCACGTGCGCCACCGCATCCACTTCCCGGATGTTGGCGAGGAACTGGTTGCCGAGCCCCTCGCCCTTCGAGGCGCCCTTCACCAGCCCGGCGATGTCGACGAAGGTTAGTTGCGTCGGAATGATCTGCTGCGATTTGGCGATTGCGGCCAGCTTCTCCAGCCGGGGATCCGGCACCGCCACCGCGCCGACATTCGGCTCGATGGTGCAGAACGGATAGTTCGCCGCCTGCGCCGCCGCCGTTTCCGTCAGCGCGTTAAAGAGAGTGGACTTGCCGACGTTCGGCAGCCCGACGATGCCGCATTTAAAACCCATGGAGTCCTCAATTCGTGACTTCGTCATGCGCGGGCATAGCCGTTCGAAGAACGGCGTCGCTTCCGCTCGCCTATGACCCGCGCATCCATCTCGCAAGAAGATGGATCGCCGGATCAAGTCCGGCGATGACGCCAGTTGTTACTTGGTGCCGTTGCCGTCGTCGTCCTTCTCCGCGCCAAATCCCTTGGCCTGCATCGCCAGATGCACCCGGTTCTGGAATGTCGAATCCCTGGCCTCGGCAAGCAGGACGGCGTTGTCGGCGACGATATCGCACAGCGTCTCGAAACGCGGCCACTCCGCCTTGGCGAAGTCGTTGAGCACGTAGCCGTGCACCAGTTCCTTCACGCCGGGATGGCCGATGCCGATCCGCACCCGGCGATAATCGTTGCCGACATGCGCGGAGATCGAGCGCAGGCCGTTGTGCCCGGCGATGCCGCCGCCGACCTTGACCCGGATCTTGCCGGGCGGCAGTTCGAGTTCGTCGTGGAATACGCTGATGTCACTGAGCGTCAGCTTGAAGAACCGCATGGCCTCGCCGACGGCGCGACCGGATTCGTTCATGTAGGTCGCGGGCTTGAGCAGCACCACGCGCTCGCCGTCGAGCGAACCTTCCGCGGTCTCGCCCTGAAAGCGACGGCGCCACGGTGAAAAACCGTGACGCCGCGCCACCGCATCGATCGCGATGAAGCCGATGTTGTGCCGGTTGCCCTGATACTTCGCGCCAGGATTGCCAAGACCGACAAACAGCCGCATGACGCGGTCTCCCGCGCAGAACCGTTACTTCTTCTTGTCCGCGGCCGGAGCCTTCGCGGCGGCCGGCGCCGCGGCGCCGGCGGCAGGCGCGGCGCCCGCGGCCGGGGTGGCGGCCTTCTGCTCCTCGCCGTAGCCGGACGGCGGCACGATCGTCACCAGCGTCGCGTCCTCGCGGGTAATCAGCCGCACGCCCGCCGGCAGCTTGATGTCGGTTAGATGCAGCGAGCCGTTGATGTCCAGCGCGCCGACATCGGCTTCGAGATATTGCGGAATGCTGTCCGCCGGCACTTCGAGATCGACGGTGTGGGTGACGATGTTGACGGTGCCGCCGCGCTTCACGCCGGGCGCGGTTTCGGTGTTCAGAACGTGCAACGGAACGCTGACGCGGATTTTCGAGCCCTGACCGAGCCGTAGGAAATCGACATGCAGCGGGAAGTCGCGCACCGGGTCGAGGCTGAAGTCGCGCGGAATCACGCGGTGCTTCTTGCCGTCCAGCACGATGTCGTGGATCGTGGTGAGGAAACGCCCGGCCTGCAAGCGCCGGCGCAATTCCTGATCGTCCAGCGAGATGGTCAGCGGAGGTTCGTTGTTGCCGTAGATCACAGCCGGAACCCGGCCGGCGCGACGTTCTGCCCGAGCGGCCCCCTTGCCGGCCTTCGGACGCGCGGTCGCCTTCAATTCCTTGACGGTCGCCATCGTGTAAATCCTTGTTTTCTAAAAGTTAAAGGCCGCAGAGCGGCCTGTGGATCATGCCAGCGGCAAGCCTCCAGGGGTGCAGGGGCCGCGGGACATGCCGGGCTTTTAGCGCCAACATTCGGAAAACACAAGGAAACCGCCGGATTTTTCCGACGCGGCGGGTGCTGCCTTTTTGGGCCTCGCCACACTCTCTAAGTCGTCCTCGCGCAGGCGAGGACCCATAACCCCTGGCCTTGGTTGTTATAAAACGGCCTCGCCTTTGTTGATCGAACTGATCCGCTGCGGCGCATGGGTCCCGCCTGCGCGGGGACGACGATCGGAGGGTTCAGCGCGCGCCGCCGCTATCCGGCGTGGCACCGAGTTTCGCCTCCAGCGCCGCGATCCGCGCCTTCAGCGCCTCGTTCTCCTCGCGTGAAAGCCGCGCCATCTCCTTCACCGCCTCGAACTCCTCGCGCTTGACGATGTCGAGATCGCGCAGGATCCGCTCGGCCTGGTTGCGGACCACGGCATCGACCTCGCGCTTGACGCCCTGGGCCGCGCCGGCGGCGTCGTTCATCAGGCGGCCGATTTCGTCGAAGAAGCGATTGTTGGTCTGGGTCATGCAAAAATCTCCGCGATCGGCGAAAAGGCATCGCTGCATCCCCAACAATGGCGATCACGGAAGCCGACTTCAAGTCCATCCGGATCCGCCGGGCCAGCCGCCTTGCCATGCCCCGCTTTCCTTGCGATCTTGCCGGCCCGACGCGCCGCCCTTCGAATCGCAGCCAACGTGCCGATACCCACCCCGATACCCACCCTTGCCATCGCCTTTCCGGTGTTCGATCCGGTCGCCGTCTCGATCGGACCGTTCGCGATCCGCTGGTATGCGCTGGCCTATATCGGCGGCATCGTGCTCGGCTGGCTCTACGCGCGCGCGGTGATCCGGCGGCCGCGGTTGTGGGGCGGGCAATCGCCGATCACGCTCCTTCAACTGGACGACTTCATCCTGTGGGTGACGCTCGGCATCATCCTCGGCGGCCGCACCGGCTACGTGCTGTTCTACAACCTCGATTTCTTCATCCAGCATCCGCTGAAGATTTTCGAGTTGTGGGAAGGCGGGATGTCGTTCCACGGCGGCTTCCTCGGCTGCGTCGCCGCCGTGATGCTGTTCGGCTGGAAGCGCGGCATCTCGATCCCCTCGCTCGGCGACATCACCTGCGCGGTGGCGCCGATCGGCCTGTTCCTCGGCCGCCTCGCCAATTTCGTCAACAGCGAATTGTGGGGCCGCCCGGCCGACCCGAGCCTGCCCTGGGCGATGGTGTTCCCCAACGGCGGGCCGCTGCCGCGCCATCCCAGCCAGCTTTACGAGGCCGGCCTCGAAGGCATCGTGCTGTTCGTGATCCTGGCGCTGATGATCCGCGCCGGCGCGCTCAAGCGGCCGGGCCTGATCCTCGGCAGTTTCATCGCGCTTTACGGCCTCGCCCGCATCACCGGCGAGTTCTTCCGCGAGCCCGATCCGCAACTCGGCTTCCTGTGGGGCGGATTGACCATGGGCATGTTGCTGTCGATCCCGATGGTGCTGGCCGGCCTCGCCGTCATCGCCGCCGCGCTGCGGCGGAGGCCTTCGCCGCACCAAGCCCCGCGAGGCGCGCCGTGACCGACGCCTCGCCCCTCCACCGCGAAATCGCCCGGCTGATCGAAACCGCCGGGCCGATGCCGGTGTGGCGTTACATGGAATTGTGCCTGACGCATCCGCGCTACGGCTATTACATCGCCCACGATCCGCTCGGCCGCGAGGGCGATTTCATCACCGCGCCGGAAGTCAGCCAGATGTTCGGCGAGTTGATCGGGCTGTGGGCGGCCTCGGTGTGGCGCGAGATGGGCTCGCCGTCGGCGCTGCATCTGATCGAACTCGGCCCCGGCCGCGGCACCATGATGGCCGACGCGCTGCGCGCGCTGCGGGTGCTGCCGCCGCTCACCGAGGCGCTCAGCGTCCATCTGGTCGAGATCAACCCGACGCTGCGCGCGCAGCAGCGCGCGACGCTCGCCGGCATCGACAACGCGCACTGGCACACCTCGCTCGACGAGGTGCCGCGCGGCCCCTCGATCATCCTCGCCAATGAATATATCGACGCGCTGCCGATCCATCAGATGGTGCGGCGCGACGACGGCTGGCACGAGCGCACGGTGGAGGTCGACGCCGCCGGCCAACTGGTGTTCGGCACGGCGCCGGATCCGGTGCCGCGCTTCGAGGTGCTGCTGCCGCCGCTGGTGCGCGCCGCGCCGGTCGGCGCTATCTTCGAATGGCGGCCCGACAGCGAAATCATGACGCTGGCGACGCGGTTGCGCGAAACCGGCGGCGCGGCGCTGATCGTCGATTACGGCCATATCCGCAGCGACGCCGGCGACACGCTGCAAGCCATCGCCCGGCACGCCTTCGCCGACCCGTTGCGCAACGCGGGCGAGGTCGATGTCACCGCCCACGTCGATTTTCAGGCGCTCGCGCGCGCCGCCGAGGATGTCGGCGCCCGCGTCCACGGCCCGGTGACGCAAGGCGAATTCCTGCAACGGCTCGGCATCGAGGCGCGCGCCCATTCGCTGATGGCCAAGGCCAGCACGGACGTCGCCGAAGGCATCAGGATCGCGAAGGCCCGCCTGATCGACGGCGGACGCGACGGCATGGGAGCGATGTTCAAGGTGCTGGCGATTTCCGACCCGTCGCTGCCGATGCTGGTCGGCTTCGCCAACGAAGAACCCGGAGCCGCGCCATGATGCTTGCCTCCTCGCTGCTCGCCGCCGCCCCCAACCTGCGCCACGCCTTCTTCACGCGCGAGGGCGGCGTCTCCGAAGGTATTTATGAAAGCCTCAACGGCGGCCTCGGCTCGCGCGACCGGCCCGAGCATGTCCGCGAGAACCGCGCCCGCATGGCCGCCGTCATGGGGGTTGCGCCGGAAAATTTCCTCACCGTGCATCAGGTGCATTCGCCGGATGTCGCGGTCGCGGCCAGGGCGTGGAATGAAACCGCCCGGCCACGCGCCGACGCCATCGTCACCCGCACCAGCGGCCTCGCCATCGGCGTCACCACCGCCGACTGCGGACCGGTGCTGTTCGCCGACGCCAATGCCGGCGTGATCGGCGCGGCCCATGCCGGCTGGAAAGGCGCGCTGACCGGCGTGCTGGACGCGACGATCAATGCGATGGAGGCGCGCGGCGCCGAGCGCAACGGCATCGTCGCCGCGATCGGACCCTTGATCCGGAAGCCGAGCTACGAGGTCGGCGCGGAGTTCGTCGAGCGCTTCACCGCCGCCGATCCCGATCATGCGGCATTCTTCTCAGCCGCCGCGCGCGAAAATCACGCCATGTTCGACCTCGCCGGCTTCATCCGCGCCCGGCTCGAACAAGCCGGCGTGCTGATGATCGACGATCTCGGCAACGATACCTATGCCGACGACGATCGTTTCTTCAGCTATCGCCGCTCGGTGCATCGCGGCGAGCCGGACTATGGCCGCCACGTCCACGCCATCGCGCTGTCCGACGGGTAGAGAATTTTCCGTCCGCGATTGGAGCCATCTCCGGTATCCGATTCTGCGCAGCGTCACCGCGTGCCGCAGCGCGGCCGGGCACGAAGCCATTTTCAACAGCCTGCCAGAGCGGCGTCTGATCCGACTGGATCGTCATTGCGAGGAGCGTGAGCTCCGAAGCAATCCAGTTATCGTGAAGGAAAGAACTGGATTGCTTCGCGGAGCCCGTGCTCGGACAACGTGAAGCGTTGATCCGAGTACCCGCAATGACGGTGATTCACTCTGATCGCAAAACGCTCCAGGCAACGCCGCGCGCGGCGACAATCTCACGTCGCCCGGCGCAGATTCGGAAACCACGGCGCCACCAGGGCGTTGGGGCGGAACGGCTTCCAGCTTCCCGGCGGCTGCGCGAGACGGTCGGCGATCACCCACAGGGCGGGCGCATGGAAGCCGAGCCCGATATGGGTGGTGATGACTTCGATGTTCTCGCGCCCCTCGCCCTCCTCCTCAAGGCAAGCCCGCCACGCCACCACGCCGTCGGCGCGGGTATAGATCGAGGTCGAGGGCACCGGAATCGGCTGCGCCAGCCGGCCGATCCGTTCCGGCGTCGGCGGCTCGTACTTCTGGCCGGTGAGGATGCGCCAGATCACCTTGACATTGCTGGCGCCGGGCGCCGCGAACGGACTGCCAAGCGTCACCACCAGGCGCACGGCATCGGGCACGTGGCGCGCGACCTCCCGCGCGATGATGCCGCCGCGGCTCCAGCCGACCAGGCTGACCTTCTCGCCCGACTCCGCGTGGAACTTGACGACTTGCGCGGCGATCGATTGCAGATCGGAGTCCGGCGCGCGCACATTGCGGCCGCGCCCCCAGCCGTGAGCCTTGTAGCCGAGACGTTCGAGGAAGCCGCGAATGGCCATGGTCGAGGTATCGTCGGCGCCGAGGCCGGGCAGCACGATCACCGGATGCGGCTGCCCGCGCGGCGCGGTGGCGAGGAACGGCGCGGCGGCGAGCAACGCCGGAATATCCAGAAGGCCGCGTCCCTCGCTCGCCAGCAAGGCGAGGGAGGGCGCTTTCACCGTCTTGCTGTCACGCGCCATCGCCGCTCTCCTCGACTATTCCGCCGGTTGCGGCTGGCGATCCGCGGCATGGCAGTGATCCGCGATCGCCTCGACCAGAATCGGCACGAGGCCGGGCGCGAGGTCGTGGCCCATGCCGGGAACGATGGTCAGCCTCGCACCGGAGACGTGCTTGGCGGTGTCCTTCCCGGCTTCGACCGGCACCAGCGGATCGTCGGCGCCATGCAGCACCAGGGTCGGCGCCGCAATGGTCTTGAGCAGATCGACCCGGCTGCCGGAGGCCAGCACGGCCATCAATTGCCGGCCGACGCCGACCGGATAATACGAGCGATCGGTCGATTGCTCGATCTTGACGCGCAGTTCGTCGTCGGGGGTCGGGAAGCCGGGGCTGCCGATGACACGGTAGACCTTCATGCCGTGCGTGATGACGGCCTCGCGGTCACTGGCGTCGGGACGCGGCGCGAGCAGCGCCGCGATGGCCTCGGGCTTGCCCGGCGGCAGGCTCGGGTCGCCGCTCGACGACATGATCGACACCAGACTCCGGGTGCGGCCGGGATATTTCGCGGCGACGACCTGGGCGATCATGCCGCCCATCGAGGCGCCGACGATGTGCGCGCGCGCGATGCCGAGCTTGTCCATCAGGCCGATGGCGTCGGCCGCCATGTCGTCGAGCGTGTAAGGCGCTTCCACCGGCTGCCCCGCCAGTGCGCGCTGAAAGCCGGCGACCACGTCGACCGGCGCGGCATCGTCGAACTTGGTGGAGAGGCCGATATCACGATTGTCGAACCGCACCACGCGAAAACCGCGCGCCGCAAGGGTTTCGCAGAACGGAACCGGCCACGCGATCATCTGGGTGCCGAGACCCATAATCAACAGGATGGCCGGCGCCTTCGCATCACCGAACTCGTCATAGGCAATCTGGATTCCGTTCGCGGCAACTGTCGGCATCGGTGATTCACTCCTCGGATTCGGTGATGTGCAAGACTATCGGTTTCGATCGCGTGACACGATCGGCTGTTCGTGGCAAGCGGCGATGCGTCGCGGCGATATCGCGGCTCACTTCTCGCGGCCCTGGTTCAGAAGGCCGCCGACCGCCCGCACCAGCCAGCTCGGCTGATACTTGATCCACTGCACCGCAAGCTCGTTGGCCAGCCCTGCGACATGCACCGGCTTGCCGGCCATGCAGGCGCGATAACCTTCCTCCGCCACGGTCTTGGCGTCCATGATCATCATGCTCGGCATCTTGCCGAGTTCGGTCCCCTTCACCATGTCGGTGGCGGTGACGCCGGGGCAGAGCGTCGTCACCGTGACGCCGCTGCCGCCCAGTTCCTGAGATAGCGCGTCGCTGAACGAGCGCACGTAAGCCTTGGAGGCGGCATAGACCGCCAGATTCGGCACCGGCATGAACGAGGCGACGGAGGCGACGTTGAGAATGCGCCCGCGCTTGCGCGCCAGCATCGGCGCGAGGAACAGATGCGTCATCGCGGTCATGGCGACGATGTTGACCTGCAAGAGCTGCAACTGCTTGTCGAGATCGAGGGCGTTGAATTGCCCCTCCACCAGCAGTCCGGCATTGTTGACCAGAAGATCGACCTGCGTTCCGGCATCGTTGACCGCCTGAAACACCGCCTGCGCCGCGCCCGGCTCGCCGAGGTCGGCCGGAGCGATGGTGGTGCGGACGCCGTGCGCGGCGGACAATTCGTTGGCCAGATCCTGGAGCTTGTCGCGGCGGCGCGCCAGCAACACCAGATTGAATTTGTTGGCGGCGAGAACCCGCGCCAACGCCTCGCCGAGGCCGCCGGAAGCGCCGGTGACCAGCGCACATTGTCCATCATTTTCGTTGGTTGCCATGATGTCCTTCTCCGACTCTGGATACTTCAAGCCCCGGGCGAATCCGGCGGCGCGCCACGGCGGGCATGCAGCGCCCGCCATCCCGCCTTCAACGCATGATCGAACAATCCGAGATGCTCGGCGACGGCCTCGGCCGTGAAGCTCGCCAAATCGGCGCGCGGCAATTTCACGAAGGCTTCGGCATCCGTGCCGGATACCACGATTTTCATGCCTTGCTTGCGCGCGAGCGACATCATCGTGTCGTTCTCGACCAGGCAGTTCATGAACAACACGCGCACACCCCAGTTGCGCACCCGCGCCGCCGCGCGCTCCAGCAGCGCCGCGCCGATGCCGTGCCCGCGATGTTCGGGCAGCACCGACACGCCCAGTTCCGCGTCGCTTTCCCTGCGTACGAGATGCGCCGCGCCGATGATCGCAAGATCGGGCCCCGTCACGACGAATACCACATCGTGCGACAGATCGATGCTCTCGACATATTTGGCGATGCCGTCGTCGGACAGCAGATGACCGAAGCGGAGGCGGCGGTCCTCGGGTCCGAGCGCCAGCAGATGCGCCAGCAATCGCGGCCGCTCGTCCTCGGGCATCTCTCGCGTGAGGGCGTGGAGGTCCATCGGCGTTCAGGCTTCCATCGGAGGCGCGCCCGCCGCATCGCGGCCGGCAATCGGCAAAGGCCGCCCCGTGGGGCGGCCCGTGTTTCGAGCGATGGCGGCCGAGGCCGTCAATGCGCCGCCGCCGGCACCGCGCCGCGCGCGGTCACCTTCGGCCGGATCGTCAGCAACAGTAGCACGCCGGACAGGATGTAGAGCGCCATCACGAAATACATGCTGTAGATATTGTCGCCGGTGGCCTTGAGGATGAGCCCGTTGATCGAGGGACTCGCCGCCGGGCCGAGATTGCCGAGGCTGCTGATGAGGGCAAGACCGCCGGCCGCCGCGCCGACGGACAGGTATTCGCTAATCAGCGCGAAGAACAGCGGCGTCGCCGAGGCGATGCCGATGACGGCGAACGACAGCGCAATGATCGATCCCACTAGGTTGCCCTGCATCAAGGTGGTGATGAACAGGCCGATGGCGGCGATCGCGACGCAGGCGGCGAAGTGCCAGCGGCGCTCGTGCCACTTGTCCGAATGGCGCCCGATCATAATCATGCCGATGACGCCGACGGCGTTGGGGATGGCGGCGTAGATGCCGATCAGGAACAGGTCCTTGACGCCCCAGCTCTGGATCAGCGTCGGCATCCAGAACACCATGGTGTAGGTGGCGCCGAGCAGCAGGAAGTACACCAGCGACAGGATATAGACCCGCGGATCGCGCAGGCACTGGGCGAACGAACCGGCGTGGTCGCCCTGGATGTCCTTTACGTCATGGTTCATGCGGTCGGCATGCAGCGCCTTTTCCTCGCTGCTCAGCCAGTGGGCCTGCACCGGCTTGTCCTGAAGCAGGACGAAGACGAGAACACCGAGGATCATCGCGGGAACGCCTTGCACGAAAAACAGCCATTGCCAGCCATGCAGGCCCCCGATGCCGTCGAAATACTTCAGGATCGCGCCGCACAACGGCCCGGCGATCACCGAGACGATGGTGGTGGCCGACATGAAGATCGCGATCACTTGCCCGCGCCGCGCCGACGGATACCAATAGGTGAAGTACAGGATGACGCCGGGGAAGAAACCGGCCTCGAACGCGCCGAGCAGGAAGCGCACGATGTAGAACTGCATCGGCGTCGACACGAACATCATCGCGGTGGCGGCCGCGCCCCACAGCACCATGATGCGCAGCAGCGTCTTGCGCGCGCCGATCTTTTCCAGAAGCAGGTTGCTCGGCACCTCGAACAGGAAGTAGCCGATGAAGAAGATGCCGGCGCCGAGACCGTAAACCGCATCGCTGAACGGCAGCGTCTGCTTCATCTGCAACTGCGCGTAGCCGA
Organism: Xanthobacteraceae bacterium; assembly: GCA_023954195.1. GTDB lineage: Bacteria > Pseudomonadota > Alphaproteobacteria > Rhizobiales > Xanthobacteraceae > 62-47. The sequence goes on along the minus strand of JAMLIK010000002.1, from coordinate 145,512 downwards.
TGTTGATCCGGTCGAGATAGGCGACCATGTAGGCGATCAGCAGCAGCGGAATGATGCGCCAGTTGATCTTGGAGAATATGGCGTTCAGCGGCGCGCTGTCGGCCACGTGGGCCGTGGTGTTGCCCGTCGTCGTCGGATGCATTTCAGTTCCCCCCCAATCACTTGCTTCAATGAACGATGGCCTTCGTCGCGGAAATTTCCTGGTTCCGGCCCGCTACCGGCGACCGCGACGAAGCCGCGCCCGAACAGGGTTCGGGAGTTGCTTCGCCACGTCCGTCCCTGACGGGTGTTACGCCCCTCGGGGAGCCTCAGGTTTGGCGACGGCGGCCACCTTCGCCTTGTTCGCCGACTTGCCCGGTTGCTCGACGATCAACTCGGCCGGTTGCGGCGCGGCCGCGCCGACGGATGCTGGCGTCACCGACGGCAGCGCCTCGATCTCCTTCAACGCCTTCTTCAGGTTCTCGACGAGTTCGTAGGATTCTTCTTGCGACAACACCCGCCGGCACGCCGTCAGACCGAAGTCTAGCAGACCGGCATAGCTCTGCACCGTGATGTTCAGGGCGCTGCCGTGATACGGAATCGAAACTGGAAAATAGTGGAGCATCTTGGCGCCCGCCATGTACAACTGCATCGGCGGACCGGGCACGTTGGAGATCAGGACGTTGCCGGCGGCGGGCATCCGGCTCGCCAGGTTGGAGCGGCCGAGCAGCGAGGCCAGGCCGGTCATCAGCCACGGCGCGCCGGTGACCGGCACGTTCATCCCCAGCACCGGCTTGAGTTCGCGCACCACGGCTTTCGCCGCTTCCGACGAATTGTGAATCGCCTTGAAGCGGTCCGGCAGGTTCTTGATGTCGGTGGCGAGATCGACGCGAACCGACGACACCTGATTGTTCATCGCGCTGTCGCCCTCAGTGCGCAGGCTGACCGGCACCATCGCGATCAGCGGCTCCTTCGGCAGCAGGTTACGGTCCTTGAGGAAACGGTGCAGCGCGATGGAGCACATCGCCATCACGATGGTATTCACCGTGCCGCCGACGCGCTTGCCGGTTTCCTTGATCTCGGCGAGCGGCACCGACATCGTCGTATAGGAACGCTGGTTGGTGATCGAGTCGTTGAAGATGGTCTTGGGCGCCAGACCGAGATTCAACGGGCGCTCGCCCCGCGGCACGCGCTGGCTGGCGACCACGCTGGCGGCGGTGCTGAACGCCTTGGCCGCGGTCGGCAGCGCTTCCGCGATCTTGCGATACTGCTCCGCCGCGTTGGTGGCGGCTGCCTGGAGCAGTTCGGTAACGCCGAGCTGATACTGCCCGGTCGATCGCTTGCGGCGCGGCGGCGGCACCTCGCGAATCTTCGGCGAGGTATCGTAGAGCACCTTCGCCAGCTCGACGCCAGCCTTGCCGTCGACGCCCGAGTGATGCGCCTTGGTGTAGAAGGCGATCTGGCCGTTCTGAAGGCCGTCGATGACATACATTTCCCATAGCGGACGGCTGCGGTCGAGCAGCGTCGAATGCAGCCGCGCCACCAGCTGCTCAAGCTGGGCCATGGTGCCGGGGCGCCGCAGCGTCAGGGTGCGCACATGATAGTCGATGTCGATGTCGTTGTCGTCGATCCACACCGGCTCGGCCAGTTCGAACGGCATCTGCGCCAGCTTGCGCGTCAGCACCGACGCCAGATGAAGCCGCTTGGCGAGCATCGCCTTGACGTCTTCGTAGAAGTCGCCCTCGTAGCCCTCGGGCAATTCGAACAGCATCAGGCTGCCGACATGCATCGGCGTTTCCGGCGTTTCGAGATGCAGGAATGATGCGTCCATTCCGCTGAGTTGGTCCATCGTCGTTCCTCCCAAATGGAATGTTGCTTCTTGTTATGTCCGGTGGTGACGACGGCGCGCCGCGCGCGCCGTCGGATGCGGGTTACGATGCCTTCGCGTTGCGCGATTCTTCGTCGTAGAGATCCTTCTTCGAAATCTTGCCGACCGCGGTTTTCGGCAATTCGGCGCGGATGTCCAGCGCGTGGATCATCTCGTGCTTGCCGAGCTTGTCCTTCAGGAACGTCTGAAGCTCCTTCAGCGTGAACGGGGCCGCGCCCGCCTTCAGCGTGACGAAAGCCTTGGGCGACTGCCCGCGGTATTCGTCGGCAATGCCGATCACCGCCACTTCCGCCACCGACGGATGCTGGTAGACCGCTTCTTCGAGCACGCGTGGATAGACGTTGAAGCCGCCGCACAGCAGCATGTCCTTGGTGCGATCGACGATATAGACGTAACCGTCCTCATCCATGTAGCCGACGTCGCCGGTCCGCATGAAGCCGTCGGCGGTCATGATCTCGGCCGTGGCCTCGGGCTTCTTCCAGTAGCCCTTCATCACGTTCGCGCCCTTGATGCACAACTCGCCGGTCTGCCCGAGCGCAACGTAGGTGACGTGGTCGCTGGTATCGAGAAACTTGATGGTGATGCCGGGGCTCGGCACGCCGCAGGAGCCGGCGCGCGGCTCGTTGGTCACCGGCGTGAAGGTGCCGGTCGGCGACGTTTCCGTCATCCCCCAGCCTTCCGCCAGCCGGCAGCCGGTCAGCTTCTCGAAGCTGCGCTGCACCTCCAGCGGCAGCGGCGCGCCGCCGGAATTGCACCACTTCAACGACTTGAGATCGACCTTTCCGGCCTCCGGATGATTAAGCACCGCGACGAACATGGTCGGCACGCCGGGGAACGCCGTGATCTTTTTTTCGACCAGATCCTTGATGACCGCATCGATATCGAACCGGATGTGCTGAACCAGTTCGGCGCCAATGCGAACGCCCAGCAGCATGTTGACGGTCAGCGCATAGATGTGGAACGGCGGCAGCACGCCAAGCACGCGCTCCGCGCCCTCGATCAGCGTCGGCGGGTCGGTGTGCGTGGTCTCGACGCATTGATTGGTGGCGGCCGTCAGGTTGCCGTGGGTCAGCATCGCGCCCTTCGGCAGGCCGGTGGTGCCGCCGGTATATTGCAGCAGCGCGACCGTGTCGGCCGGGTCGGCGACCGGATAGCTGCGATAGATGCCGTCATTGTCGAGCAGCGCCTTGAAGGTGAGGTGGCGATCGTCGTTCGGCACGCTGGCGAGCTGCTTGGTCGCCTGCATCTGCGCGTTCACCGCCTCCGGATTTCCGGACATTTCCGCGACGTTGCCGACGATGATCTTCTTCAGGCGCGTGGTGCCGAGCATCGGCGCCATCTGCGGGTAGAGCGAGGTCAGGTCGAGCGTGATGAGAAAGTCGGTCTGGCTGTCCTCGATTTTGTGTTCGAGCACCTTGGCGGCGTCGAGCGGCGAATAATTGACGACCGTGCCGCCGGCCTTCAGCACACCGAACAGGCTGATGAGATAATGCGGCGTGTTCGCCAGATACAGCCCGACATGCACGCCCGGCCCGACGCCGAGCTTCTGCAAACCCGTGGCCGCGCGATTGGCGAAATCCTCAAGCTCGGCGTAAGAGATCCGGCGCCCCATGAAATTGAGAGCGGGATTGTTCGGCCAGCGCGCCGCGGATTGTTCGAGAATCTGCTGAACAGACGAGGTCGGAATTTCGCGAGCCCAATTGACACCCGGCGGATACGATTTGATCCAGGGCATGTCACCGAGCGACATATCGTTCATTTGCTTTCCTCCCGCCTCTATTCGTCTGCTTCTGTTTTAAAATCGCAATCAGTCCGCGCCCACCGAGGGCGTCCGCGCCGTGACGAGGGCGCGGGCATCGTCAGCTAGCCGCGCGCCCAGACGCATGATGTCGGAACTTCCCCGACCTTGATGCACATGATCCGCATTGCCATCCGCAATGTAATGTAACGAAACGCTAGCGGGCAGGCAAAAGACTAAAAGGTGCAATTGGCCCCTCGCGGCGGTTATTTGGGGACAAAAAATGCTGTGTGCGCTGCAACAGCCATGTGCTCTTGCTCCTGTTGCTGGCGGAAGGCCGACGGGCTCTTGCGCGTCCAGCGCGTGAACGCATGACGGAAGTTCGCGGCGTCGCTGTAGTCCAGCCGGGCGGCGATTTCCTGATTGGTCATCTCGGTGCTGCGCAGATACTCGATCGCCAGTTTCATCCGCACCTCGGCGATCACCTGCCGGTAAGTGATCTGCTCCGCCTCGAGTTTGCGGCGCAGCGTGCGCGGATGCACGGACATCTCGGCGGCCATGGCTTCGATGCTCGGAAACCAGCCCGGCCGCGCGATCATCGCGCGACGCAGGTCGGCCGCGATCCCGCCGCCGCGATTGACGTCGTCAAGCAGCGGCTCGCACATGTCGGCGGCCAGGGCGGTGGCGGCGGGATCGGATCGAACCATGGGATGATCGACCCAGCCCGCGTCGAACTCCATCTCGTTGCCGGCCTGCCCGAACAGAACCGGACAACCGAAGAACGACTGGTAAAGATCGACATGCGGCGGCGCGGGATAGCTCGCGCGCAGGCATGAAAACTTGAATAGCGGACCATAGACATCGGTGCTGAACGTCAGACAGGTCGCGAAGGCGAACTCCAGCGCAAATCGATAGACGTCCTTGGGCGAATTGCGCGACAGCAACGGGGTCAGGATATAGGTCGCGGTGTCGTCATCGCGCGAGAACGCGACGTCCACCACCATGCCGAGGCGGCGGCTGTACTTGACGGCCAGCTTGATCCCTTCGGTGCGGGTCGGGCTGCTCAACAACGCATAGCCGAACATGCCGTAGGCACAGACATTCATGCGCTGTCCGGCGCGGAAGGGGATCGTGGGGTCCTTCGTCAGCCGCGTCGCATTGCGAAATACGGCCTCCACCTGCCGATAGGAGACGCGCGTGTCAGGCGACCGCAGATCGGCTTGGTCGAGGCCGGTGTCCGCCAGCGCGCGCGAGGCGCCGATGCCCTCCTCCTCAAGAACTTCCACGACCGCAGCGATCCGCGGAATCAGGTGGACACGCTGCATGAGATTGGGGGTCGGCCGATACATGTTCAGTGTTCCAGCGTCGTTGATCGCAGCGGCGGGCGGCACGATGTCGGTGTCCGGATCGCGAACCCGCATGTGAGCCTATGGACATGCGTTTCGGCGCGGAAGGTGCGATCCAGCCGTTCTTCAGGTGAATTTAGGACAGCCTGTCGGCGTCTCGCTGAACCCGCGACGCGGCGACAGCGCCGCGCGGACCTTATCACTCCAAAGAAAGACCGCTGGCATCGCCAGCGGTCGAGTTTGGGGGGAGGAGTACGCTGAGAACGAATGCAACGTACCGCGTTCGTTTCGATCGAAAAGGTGCAATTGAGCCAGACTTCTGGTGAATTGCGTCCAACCCGGCGGGTTTTCGAGCGAAGGAGAATCCGGCTCGCGCGGGAAAAACGCCTCGAAACAAAAATCCAGAGTTCTCGCCGCTCCCTTGGAACGGCGAAAGACTATGGAGCGGGCGGACCGCGCCGGCCACCGCCAGCGGACTACGGCGCTTGTGTTGCGTTGCGGAAATCGGACGGGCTCTTGCCGGTCCACCGGATGAACGCATGGCGAAAATTGGCCGCGTCGCTATAGCCGAGGTGTCCGGCGATTTCCTCGTTGGTCATTTGCGTCTTGCGCAAATACTCGATGGCCAGTCGCATGCGCACTCCGGCCAGAAGATCGCGATAGGAGGTCCCCTCCGCTTCAAGCTTGCGCCGCAGCGCGCGCGGATACATCTCCAGCTTCTCGGCGATCGTCTCGATGCTCGGATAGCGGCCGGGCTGCTCGATCAGAATCCGCCGGATATCCGCGGCGACACCGCCGGCGCGATTGATTTCTTCCAGCAACTGCTCGCACATCTCCCGCGCCATCGCATGGGTGCGCGGATCGGCAAGCTCCACCGCGTGATCGTCGCGTTCGTGTTCGTAGCAGCACCCCGTCTGCCGGAATAAAATCGGACAACCGAAGATCCGCTCGTAGATGTCGGCGTAGGGTGGCGGCGCGTAATCGAGAAGCACGCGCGAAAACGCGAAATGCGGCCCGACACGATCCTTGGTTGCGGTCAGATGAGCCGCGAGAGCGAACTCGATGGCGAAGCGGTGGATGTTGTCGGTCGGATTGGGCCAATGCAGCGGATCGAAGGCCACGGTCACGGTGGCATCGGCGGAGGAAATCGAAAAATCGCAGAACGGGCCGACCACCCGGATATACTTCGCCGCGAAATCGCGCGCCTCGGCATGGGTCGCGCTGCTCAGCAAGGCATAACCGTACATTCCGTAGGCGGTGACGTGCATGCGCAGACCGGCGCGCAACGCCATGGTCGGATCGTTCGACAGATTGATCGCATTGCGGATAATTTTATCAAGCTGCCGATAGGAGATTTTTGTCGTGTGGCGGTTCAGTTGCGGTCCGGTCAGGCCGGTGCCTTCCAGCAACGCGTCCGGCGCGATGCCCTGTCCCTCAAGTTCGGCGGCCACCGCCGCGATGGTGTGCGGTGAATAAATCCGCTGCTCGAAGTTCGGCGGCGACTTGTGCGCTGAACCTTCACCGGCCAGCTGACGCGCCTTGTCCATCACGGCCATCGCGCCCTCCATGCGCCTTCAGCGTTTTCGAGCAAAGCGGGGCCGGTTCGCGCGAGGAAAACGCGCCGAAACGCTAAGATGGAGCCCCGCTTCTCGTGTCATTCGAAACGGAAAGGCTCTAAGCCCGAATCCACCCGATCGATATTTTCGCAAAGGGTAATCATGATCCCGCAACGAATGCAATCATCCCGATGCGAAAATGGACTTGACGTCCGGAACCCCTCCTTGATGATCCGAGGGCGCGGATATTGAAGGCGATCGGCGGTCCGGCGATTGCAAATCGCCGTTCACGATGACGTTCGCGAACGGCGGACAAGGACCGCGCGTGGTGAATGCGGCGCGAACGCGTGCGTTCGCCGTGCGTCATCACGATGGAGCAGGCGATACGACCGGGCAGACAAACCTTTCGAACAGACGGCAAGATGCCTGTCGTTCTTGGTCCCTCCCCCAAATCCTTTTGTTCGAAACGACCAACGTGCCCGCGCCCGATCGCGTTTGAACCGGGATCCGAATGCACCGCAGCACGTCGCGAAGCTGGGGTGTGAATCGATCACGATAGCTTGACTTCCCGATTTATCGCCGCGACATTTCGTCCTCAAGTCACCTGATGAGGTGCCTAGCCGCACCTTTCGGAGCGATCCGGGTTCGATATCCTGTCAACCCCGCGAGGCGATATCGGCGGGCGACACGTCGGCGCCCGCTCGGGCGGAATTAACAATTAACAACGTATTTCGGGGGGATCCGATGAAGCAGAAGGATGTGCTCAGGCAGCTCACCACTCCGATCGGAGCGCCGGCCTTTCCACGCGGGCCATTCCGGTTCACCAACCGGGAATATCTCAACATCCTCTATCGAACCGATATCGAAGCCTTGCGCGCCGTCGTTCCCGAGCCTCTCGAAATCGACGATCCGCTGGTGCGCTGGGAAATCATGCGAATGCCCGATGTCTCGGGACTCGGCGACTACACCGAATGCGGACAAGCCATCCAGGTGCGGCTCGGGGAGGAAAAAGGCGAATACCTGCATGCGATGTATCTCGACAACCTGCCGGCGCTGGCATCGGGCCGCGAGATCAGCGCCTATCCGAAGGTGATCGGCAAGCCGCGGCTCTATGTCGATTCCGACACGCTCGTCGGCACGCTGGACTACGGCACCCTGCGCGTGGCCACCGCCACCATGGGCTACAAGCATCGCGCCATGGATCTCGACGTCGCCCGGCAGGAGATTTGCGTTCCGACCTTCATGCTGAAGATCCTGTGGACCTATGACAGCCCGAAACCGGCGGGCGAACCGCGCATCTGCGAATTGCTGCGCACCGAGATCAAGGACATCACCGTCAAGGGGGCGTGGACCGGCCCGGCGCGGCTGGAACTGTTCGCGCACGCGCTGGCGCCGATGGCGGACTTTCCGGTCCGCGAGGTGGTCGCGGCCAGTCACATTCTGACCGACCTGACGCTGGCGCGCGCCAAGCGCTGCTACGATTACCTCGCCAATACCGGTTAGCACGGGATCGATCCTTGCCGAATCGTCATTGCGAGAGAAGCAAGGCAATCCAGGAAGCACAAGCAACAGCCGGATTGCATCGTCGCTGACGCTGCTCGCAACAACGATCCGAATCGAGCCGCACCATCAGCACGTCGTCACGCCCAGCGGAGGGAGAAAGCCATGTCGTCAGGAGAGAACCATTCGGCGGTGCTCGACCGCTATCGCAACACCTGCGTGATCGGCGCCGGCGTGATCGGCGCATCGTGGACGGCGCTGTTCCTGGCGCACGGCCTCAACGTCGTCGTCAACGATCCGCAGCCGAATATCGAGGACGTCGTTCGCACCATGCTGGCCAAGGCCGCCCCGACCTTGAAGGCGCTCGGCCTGCCCAGCGAGGGGCTGGAGAAAAATCTGCGCTTCGAGGCCGACCTTGAACGCGCCGTCGCCGGCGCCGACCTGATTCAGGAGAACGGGCCGGAGAACCCGGAGTGGAAGCAGAAATTGTGGGCGCGCGTCGAGCCGGCGCTGCCCGCGCATGCGCTGCTGCTGTCATCGAGTTCGGCGCGGCCGGCGACCGAGCAAGGCACGCTGATGAAGGACGCCAGCCGGCTGCTGATCGGCCATCCGTTCAACCCGCCGCATCTCATTCCGCTGGTCGAGGTGGTGCCCGGCGAGCGCACCTCGCCGGACGCCACCGCCGACGCGGTCGCGTTCTACGCGGCGCTCGGCAAGGTGCCGCGGGTGCTGAAGAAGGAAATCCAGGGTTTCGTCGCCAACCGGCTGCAACGCTCGATCATGCGCGAGGCGTGTTACCTGGTGCAGGAAGGCGTGGTCACCGTCGATGAGCTGGACGACATCGTCACCAGTTCGATCGGGCTGCGCTGGGCCGTCAACGGGCCGTTCAGTTCGTTCCACATGGGCGGCGGGCCGAAGGGGCTGGAGTCGTTCTTCCAGCACCTCGGCAAGAACATGGCGGCGGCGTTCAAGATCATCCCGCAAGTCGAACTCGACGAGAAGTTGCAGCGGGTCATCATCGATCAGGCCGCCGCCTCGTTCGGCAAGACGCCGATCCCGCAGATGGAACGCAAGCGCGACGATTCCCAACTGGCGATCCTGCACGCGCTGGCGCAACTCGACGCGGCCGCGAAGCCGTCATGATCGCGCCGGACACCGCAATTCAGGGAGGGATGACATGACCGCGATTCTCGATGGTTTGAAAGTGATCGATTGCGGCAGCTTCATCGCCGCCGCGATCGCCGGCACGGTGATGGCCGACTTCGGCGCCGACGTCATCAAGATCGAGCCGCCCGGCACCGGCGACGCCTATCGCCATGTCGCACACGCCCGGGGCATGCCGACGTCCGAGCACAATTATCCCTGGCTGTTGGATAATCGCAGCAAGCGCGGCCTGGCGCTCAACCTTGCCTCGCCCGCCGGCCAGAACGTGCTGCATACCCTGGTCAAGCAGGCGGACGTCTTCATCACCAACCAGCCGCTCGGCGTGCGCAAGAAACTGCGGACCGATTATGAAACGCTCGCCGCGCTCAACGACCGGCTGATCTATGCCTCCTTCACCGGCTACGGCGAAACCGGCGCGGAGTCGAGCAAGCCGGGCTTCGACCTCACCGCCTACTGGGCACGTTCCGGCCTGATGGATCAGGTGGTGCCGCACGCCGGCGCCACCCCCGCCCGCGCCTTGAGCGGCATGGGCGATCATCCCTCCGGGGTCTCGCTGTTCTCGGCGATCATGCTGGCGCTCTATCAGCGCGAACGCACCGGGCGCGGCGCCCATGTCGGCTCGTCGCTGATCGCCAACGGCGTCTGGGCCAACGGCGTCTGGGCGCAGGCCGCGCTGTGCGGCGCGACGTTCCTGCCACGCCCGCCGCGCGAGCAGAGTTACAACGCGCTGTCCTGCTATTACCGCTGCCGCGACGGCGGCTGGCTGCTGCTGGCGCTGGTCAACGAAGACAAGCACTGGCCGGTGCTGGCGAAATGCCTCGGCCGCGAGGAACTGGCGTCCGATTCCCGTTTCAGCGACAGGGCCGGCCGCTCGAAGAACGCGACGACCCTGATCGCGGAACTCGACGCCGCCTTCGCCACCCGCGACAGCGCCGACTGGCGCGCGCTGTTCATGGCCAACGGGCTGGTGTTCGAGGCGGTGGCGACGATGGATCAGGTCGCGAACGATCCGCAGATGCGCGAGACCGACGTGCTGCTGCCGTTCGAGGGCGACACCATGCTGACGATCAACAGCCCGTTCTTCGTCACCGGCGCCGACAAGGCGGCGCCGCGCAAGCCTCCGGATCTGGGCGAGCACAACGAGCAGATTTTGCGCGAGGCCGGCTATGACGATGCCGCGATCGCGCAACTGCGCGCCGACGAGGCGATCGGATAACCCGCGCCTGACGGCATCCCAGCCGGCGCGACAGGCAAGGGCCGCCCGCCCGGCGGCCGTTTCCGCTGGCCGCTCGGGAAACGGCGACCCGATAAAATCCCGCCCCGACCCGCGCTCGACGTGCCGCATCCATCATTGATTGCGTTAGCTTGATTGATTGCGTTGGTTTGCTGGTACAGTTGGGTGGGCTCGAACCACCGACCTCCTGTTCCACAGACAGGCGCTCTAACCAACTGAGCTACAACTGCATCCCGGCGCGCCGCCAAGCGGGGGCGCGAACGGGGCGGAAACTAGGTGCAATGCCGCTGTTTGGCAAGTCCGCCATGGCCGGGATTTCCGGGATGGCCGCGGAAAAGGGCAATCGCCGCCGACACACCCCGCCGAATTAACGTTATTGCGGCTTTCACCCGCCGCCGATCGAGCTAACCGTGGACCGGATCGCGGCCTGAGGCGATACTAACCGAATATTAAGCCTGTTCGCCCGAGCGCGCCCTCGGAGCGCAATTTCTTGACATCCGGACCCCAAGATGGCGTGGCGATGACCAACACGGAATTCCAGTTGCGAGGGCTCCGCGACGCCCGGCTGGCGGTTCATGCCGCGAGCGCCGCGCCGGCGTGGCTGTGGACGCCGGACGGCGCGCGCCTGCTGTGGGCCAATCCGGTCGGCATCGCCCTGCTGGGCGCCGCCGACGGCGCGGCATTGGCCACCCTCACTTTCGATCCCGGCGACCCGCAACGCCGCCAGATCGCCGGATTGGCCGCCCGGCTGTCGCCGGCCGCGCCGCCACGGCTGGAGCGGCTGCGCGGCTTCGGCGCACCGCTCGGCGGCTTCCTCACCTGTGTCTGCACCTGCCTGCCCCTCGCCGAGGACGAGCGCGGCATCCTGATCGTCGCCGCCGCGCCGGCGGGACGCGCGATGCCGCTGGCGCAGCGGCTGCGACACCTGGTGGAGACGGTCGCCGTGCCCATGGCCGCGTTCACGCCGGACGGCGGATTGGCCGGGGCCAGCGCGACGGCGCAACCGCTGCTCGACACCGATACGCTCGCCGACGCCGACCTCGCACGCGCCCGCGACCAGGCGCTGGAGACCGGCCACGCCGAAGCCACGATCGCGATCGGGCATCTGTCGCTGCGACGCGTCGGCCGCGGCGGCGATGTCGGCGTGATCGCCACCATCGCGCCGCCCGCGTCCGAACCGCCCGCGCCGGCGCAGGCGCCACCACTGGAACCCGCGGCGGAGGACGAGGCCGCCACGGATGACGCGATCACGGCGACGGCGCCTGATACCCCGGCCGCCTCGCCAATCCCGGACGACATCCGTCCGATCCGCTTTGTCTGGCAGATGGATGCCGACGGCCGCTTCCTGCTCGGCTCCGATGATTTTATCCGGTCGATCGGCCCGCGCACCGCCGGCGAATTCGGCCGGCCGTGGCGCGAAATCAACGCGGTGCTCGATCTGGATCCGCAGGGTCTGGTCGAGAAGGCCATGGCCACGCGCGACACCTGGAGCGGCGTCACGCTGCATTGGCCGGTGGACGATCCCGGCCGCCGCCTGCCGGTGGAATTGTCCGGACTGCCGATGTTCGACCGCGCGCGCGCCTTCGTCGGCTATCGCGGCTTCGGCGTCTGCCGCGACCTCGCGCGGCTCGCGGAACTGACCGACGGCCGCCGCGCCACGCCGTTTCACGCCCATGCCGCGCCGCCGCCGATTGCCGCCGATACCGACGCCGCGCCCGCCTCCGAACCCGCCCCCACGCCGGAAGCCCCGCTTCCCGCGCCAACCCACCCGGATACGATCTTGGACAACGTCTCGGACAATGTCGTGGAGACTTCTCGAATCGTGGTGCCGTTCCGTCCCGCGTCCGACGCGAAATCGCCGGTGCTGACGCCGGTGGAGAACAACGCCTTCCACGAGCTGGCCCGGCAACTTTCGGCGCGGCTGGAAAGCGAGCCGGCCGAGGCGGACCTCGCCGCCGCGCCCGTTGCCGCCGCCGCGCCCGATGCCGCCGCCGCGCCCGATGCAGACCACGGGGTCTCCCTCGTTGCCGAGCCGCAGCCCTCCTCGTCTCGCGAAAACCATCCGGATCCGCGATTGCTCGATCTGATGCCGTGCGGCGTGCTGATTTTCCGGCTGGAACGCCTGCTCCATGTCAATCGCGCGCTTCTCGGCCGCCTGGGCTTCGACAGCCGCGCGGCGCTGGACGCCGCCGGCGGCCTCGACGCGCTCAGCATCGATCCGCCGGAAGCCGTCGCCGCCAGCCTCGATGAGGAGGGCGCGGCGGTGACGGTGACGACGCAACATCCCGCGGTGCCGCCGGCGCGGGCCCGCCTCGCCGCCATCACCTGGGAGGGTGAGCCGGCGCTGGCGCTGATCCTGACCGATGTCGCGACAGCCGCAAGCCCGGAGCCGATCGCCGCCGCGCCGCCCCCTCCCGAAAGCGGTCAGGCCAACGCCGAGGAACTCGGCGCCATTCTCGACACCATGGCCGAGGGCGTGGTGATGTTCGACCGCGATGGCCGCATCAGCGTCTGCAACCGCAGCGCGGAAGCGTTGTTCGGCCGCGCCGGCGACGACCTCGCCCGACGCAACCTCGCGGAATTGTTCGCGCCCGAGAGCGAAAGCACGGTGCGCGATTACTTCGACAGCATCGCCAACGCTGACGCCGCCAGCGTACTCGACCAGGGGCGCGAGGTGCTGGGGCGCGTCCGCGACGGCGGCCTGTTGCCGCTGGCGATCACCATCGGCCGCACCTTCCCCGGCAGCCCGAACTTCTTCGCGGTATTCCGCGACCTGACCCAGAGCAAGAAGGACGCGGCCGCGCAGGCGGCGGCGCTCCGCCAGAGCGAACGCGCCGCCACCGCCAAGGCCGACGTGCTGGCCCGCGTCAGCCACGAGATCCGCACCCCGCTCAACGCCATCATCGGCTTCGCCGACGTCATGATCGATGAACGGTTCGGGCCGCTGGGACACGAGCGCTACGCCGAATACCTCAAGGACATCCGCGCCTCCGGCGAGCGCGTCTCGGCCATCGTCGACGAAATGCTCGACCTGTCGCGGGCGGAAACCGGCAAGCTCGATCTGGCGTTCGGCCGGCACAGCCTCAACGATCTGCTAGAGCAATGCGTCGCGGTGATGCAGCCGCGCGCCAATCGCGAGCGCATCATCATCCGCACCTCGCTCGCCCATACGCTGCCCAACGTCGTCGCCGACGCCCGCACGCTGCGCCAGATCGCGCTCAACCTGATCGGCAATTCGATCCGCCTCGCCAATGCCGGCGGCCAGGTGATCGTCTCCACCGCGCTGTCGGACGAGGGCTGTGTGGTGCTGCGGGTGCGCGACACCGGCCACGGCATGAACGACAACGAACTCGCCGCCGCCGTCGAGCCGTTCGGCGCGCCGATGCCGGACCAGACGCCGGGCCACGTCGGCGTCAGCCTGGCGCTGACCAAGGCACTGGTCGAAGCCAACCGCGCCCGCTTCCAGATCAAGAGCGTGCCGCGCTCCGGCACGCTGATCGAGGTGACGTTTACGGAGGCAGCCGCGAACGTGACGGCGTAACGCGAGGATCGCGGATGGTCGCCAGCGACAGTTTCGCTGAATTTCTATGCGAGCAACTGAGCCCGCTCGGCCGCATCACGATGCGGCGCATGTTCGGTAAGACCAGCGTGTTCTGCGACGGCGTGATGCTCGGGATGGTGCGCGACGACACGCTTTACTTCCGCGTCGATGATGACAGCAAGGCCGCCTTCCAGGAAGCCGCCGCCTTCCCGCCACTCAACTACGCGAAAAAGAGCGGCACCATCGATCTCGCCTTCTGGCGCGCGCCGGAGCGGCTGTTCGATGATCCCGACGAGTTTTTGGCGTGGGCGCGCATCGCGCTTTCGGCAGCGCACCGGGTCGCCATCGCGAGAGAACGAGCCTCGCCACGGCGGAAGTCAAAGGCTCGGGCGAGGTAATTGAACACGACGCGCGCGAGTTACAAATCCCGCGCGAAGCGCCGGAATCCAGGCGCGCCGGTGAGCGCTTCAAAGTCCGGATGACGCCTTTCCTCGGCGAAACAAAAGCCGGCCTTGGCATAGCATCGCTCGGCGACGTCGTTGCCGATGTAGAAGCCGATCGACGCGTGCTTGAATCCGCTTTCTCGACCGGTGCGGATCGCGTGCTCCAACAATGCGGGCACCAATCCCTGTCCGCGATGCGCGGGCCGGGTCGCGACGTGTTCGATCATCCAGTCGTTGTCGTCGGCCCAGCTCCAGCACAGTCTGGCGTACGCGCTCCGCTGGCCCATCGCGGCAAGGTCGCTTTCGCTTAAGCCGGTGGCCCGCGCCGCTTCCTCGATGGCCGGCCGCACCGTCGTCCGCGCTTCGCCGACCGGCAACGCACATAGCGCCGCGGCGGCCTCGCCGTCCCTCTCCGCGATCCAAAAATGCGACAAGTGCCATTGCGAGAGAACGCGCCCGCCCGCCACGCGACGAACGAAGGCGCGACATTGGTCTTCCGGCAGATTCAGCGCGAAATCAAAGAAGCCGCGCGGCCGATGGCCACGCTGCGCGGTGAGGATCGTCCAGGCGATAAAATCCTCGTCCCCGACCGTGGCGCGACGAATTGTCGGATCCATCGCGCGTCTCCATGGCGATTTATACGTTCTTCAGCGCCACCCGGAATTCAGCCTCGGTCTTGGCCTTCACCTCGTCGAGGGTGACGCCGTCGGCCAGTTCGACCAGCGCCATGCCGTCGTTGCCGTGCTTGTCGATGGTGAACACCGCAAGGTCGGTGATGACCATGTCGACCACGCGCTCGCCGGTCAGCGGCAGATTGCAGCTCTTGAGCAGCTTGGGGCCGTCCTTGGCGGAATGCTCCATCACCACCACGACGCGCTTGACGCCGGCGACGAGGTCCATCGCGCCGCCCATGCCCTTGACCATCTTGCCGGGGATCATCCAGTTGGCGAGATCGCCATTCTGCGCCACCTGCATCGCGCCGAGGATCGACAGGTCGATGTGGCCGCCGCGCACCATGGCGAAGGAATCGGCGCTGGAGAAATAGCTGGTGTCCGGCAGTTCGGTCACGGTCTGCTTGCCGGCGTTGATGAGGTCGGGATCCTCCTCGCCCTCATAGGGAAACGGCCCCATGCCGAGCATACCATTCTCGCTCTGCAACGAGACGTCGACGCCGGCGGGAATGAAGTTCGACACCAGCGTCGGAATGCCGATGCCGAGATTGACGTAGAAGCCGTCGCGCAATTCCTTGGCGGCGCGGGCGGCCATCTGTTCGCGGGTCCATGCCATCGCTCTCTCCTCAAATCCTGACCGTTACGCGGGGCGCTTGCGGGTGGTGCGCTGCTCGATGCGCTTCTTGTCGGTGCCGACCTCGATGATGCGCTGGACGAAGATGCCCGGCGTATGGATGTGGTCGGGATCGATCTCGCCCGCCGGCACCAGATGCTCGACCTCGGCGACGGTGATCTTCGCGGCGGTCGCCATCATCGGGTTAAAGTTGCGCGCGGTCTTGCGATAGACCAGGTTGCCCGCGGTATCGCCCTTCCAGGCATGGACGATGGCCAGATCGCCAAACAGGCCACGCTCCATCAGATACTTCTGGCCGTCGAATTCCTTCACTTCCTTGCCCTCGGCGATCAGCGTGCCGACGCCGGTCTTGGTGTAGAACGCCGGGATGCCGGCGCCGCCGGCGCGGATGCGCTCGGCCAGCGTGCCCTGCGGGCAGAATTCCAGCTCCAGCTCGCCGGCCAGAAACTGCTGCGCGAACAGCTTGTTCTCGCCGACATAGGACGAGATCATCTTCTTGATCTGGCGCGTCTCCAAAAGGCGGCTGAGCCCGATGCCGTCGACGCCGGCGTTGTTGGACACCACGGTCAGGTTCTTGACGCCGGACTCGCGCAGCGCGTCCGACAGCGTCTCGGCGATGCCGCACAGGCCGAAGCCGCCGGACATCACCATCATGCCGTCCTTGAGAATGCCGTCGAATGCCGATTTGGCGTCGGGATATACCTTGTTCATGAGACTGCGACCTGATCGAGGAGAGACGCGGGGAGAATGGGGCGCACCGGGATGGCGAACGTCAAATCCAGGCTGTAGGTGTATTAGGCGAAATCGTCGCGCGACGTCAATTGCGGGGGCGCCGGCCCTCGCCCCCGCTCCGGCGGCCTTGAAAGCGTCAAGAAAACCCATCAAGTTGCCGGCCATCGCACAGCGCGCGGGGGACCGCACCGCGTTCCGACATCAACCGATCCGAGCAGACCATTGACCATCGCCCAAGGAATGAAGCGCCTGGGGTTGCCGATCGCGGCGATCCTCGGCGTCGTGCTGGCGGCCCTCGCCAGTCTTTCCTTGCTGCTGGACCGGGACGGCCTGCGCCGCGCCGTCGAAAGCCAGATCCGGGCCGTGACCGGCCTCGATCCGGTGGTCAACGGCGGCATCGACGTCTCGGTGTTCCCGCAGAGCCGGGTGGTCTTCCACGATGTCGGGTTGCGGGACGGCGGCGCGGCCGACGCGGCGCTGAAGGTCGATACGCTGGTGGCGAACCTGCGGCTGCTGCCGCTGTTGCTGCAACGCTTCCAGATCGCCGACGTGGTGCTGATGCAGCCGCAAATCCGGGTGGTGCGGCAAGCCGACGGCGGCAGTAACTGGACGCCGTTCATCAACACCCTGACCCGCACCGTCAAGCCGGACGCGGAAAATCCGCTGTCGTTCTCCGAAATCCGCATTCAGGACGGCATCCTGACCTACGCCGATGCGGCCGGGCAGACCGAAATCGTCCGGGATATCAATCTGTCGCTGGCGTGGCCGTCGATCTCGCGCTCGTTCGCCGCCACCGGCCGGTTCGACTGGCGCGGCGCGCGCGTCGACGGCAGCATCAGCGTCAACGATTTCATCGCCGCGCTGGCCGGCGAGCGCTCGGGACTGAAGGTCCGCGTCGCCGCGCCGGCGCTGAAGCTGGCGTTCGACGGCGCCGTCGCCAACAAGACCAGCCTGATGATGGACGGCACGCTGACCGCCGATAGCGGCTCGCTGCGCAACGCGATGCGCTGGCTCGGCCAGGCGCCCCCCGGCCAGGGCGGGTTCGGGCGGTTCGCGCTCAAGGCGCGCGCCAATCTGGTCGGCCCGTCGCTGGCGCTCACCAATGTCAATGTCGAGCTCGACGGCAACGCCGCCGAGGGCGTCATGACCTACAGCAACATCGGCCGCCAGACCCTGCAAGCGACGCTGGCCGCCGGCGCGCTCGATTTCACGCCCTATGTCAGCACATTCAGATGGCTGACCTCCGGCGCGCGCGACTGGAACCGGCAATTGTTCGACTTGAGCGCGCTGTCGGCCACCGATCTCGACATCCGCCTGTCGGCGGCCAAGGTCGCGGTCGGATCGACCCGGCTCGGCCGTACCGCGCTGGGGGCCAATTTGCGCGGCGGCACGCTGGCGCTCAGCGTGGCGGAGGCGCAGGTGTTCGGCGGCATCGCCAAGGGGTCGCTGGGCATCGCGCGCGACGACCTCGCCGCCGAGGTCAAGGCGCAGTTTCAACTGACGGATGTCGACCTGCAAAGCAGCGCCAGCGAATTGTTCGGCACCGGCAAGCTGTCCGGGCGCGGAAATCTCAACATCGCGCTCGGCGCCACCGGCTCCAGCCCGTTCGGGCTGGCGCAGACCCTGGCCGGGACCGCCACCCTGATCGCCCATGACGGCGCCATCAGCGGCTTCAACGCCGAACAGCTTTTAAAACGGCTGGAGCGGCGGCCGTTGTCCGGCGGCGGCCATTTCCGCTCGGGCCAGACGCCGTTCGAGACGCTGAAAATCGCCGTCCGCTTCAACGACGGCGTGGCCACCGCCGACGACATCCAGATCAGCGGCCCGAACGCCAATCTGACCCTGACCGGCACGGCCTCGGTGCCGTTGCGCGAATACGATCTCAAGGGCGTCGCCAGCCTGGTCTCGACGGCGGCCGACGCCCCGAAATTCGAACTGCCGTTCGTGGTGCAAGGCCCATGGGACGATCCGCTGATCTTTCCGGATCCGGTCAGCCTGATCCGCCGCTCGCCGGCCTCGGCGCCGCTGCTCGACGCGGTGAAGGATCACCGCACCCGCAACGCGGTGCGTTCGGTTCTCGAACGCATCACCGGGCAGAAACTCGCGCCCAGCGCCGCGCCCCCGGCGACGGAGACCGGCGCAGCCGCGCCGGCGAAATCGAACTGAGGCGTGATTTTCCGAAGTTGAGCCGCTCGACCGTCGTCCCGAACCGAGGCGTCATCGTCCGCCAACGGGTCCACGCAAAGCGCGGCCCGATGACAGGCTCCGGCGGACGATCCGGTCTTCCGCGCGCGTTCGTGGGAAATTTGATCCAACACGGAATACTGGATGCTCCGCCTGCGCGGAGCATGGCGGCGCTCGTGTTGCATGTTCACCCCGCAAAGCGAATTTCCGGTCTTGCGCCCGCAATGACGATACACCTCACATCGGCGCGGCGTTGCCGCCGCGCCGGCCGGACAGTTTCGTCGCCAGCGACGCCGTGATGATGGTCAGTGCCACCGCGCCGATCATCAGCGCGCAGATCGCGTTGACCATCGGCTTCACCCCCAGCCGCACCTCGGAATAAATCCGGATCGGCAGCGTCGCCGAGCCCGGCCCGGTGGTGAAGCTGGCGATCACCAGATCGTCCAGCGACAGCGTGAACGCCAACATCCAGCCCGCCGCGATCGCCGGCCCGATCAACGGCAGCGTCACCGCGACGAACGCCCGCACCGGACCGCAGCCGAGGTCCATCGCCGCTTCCTCCAGGCTGCGATCGATGCCGCCGAGGCGCGACTGCACGATCACCGCGACGAAGCACATCGTCAGCGTGGTGTGGGCGATGGTCACCGTCCAGAAGCCGCGCTCCATGCCGAGCGCGACGAACAGCAGCAACAGCGACAGGCCGGTGATGACTTCCGGCATCACCAGCGGCGCGTACAACATGCCGGAGAACAGCGTGCGCCCCTTGAAACGCTCGCCGCGCGTCAACGCCAGCGCCGCCAGTGTCCCGAGGACCGCGGCGAGCGTCGCCGAAACGGCGGCGACGCGCAGGCTGGTCGCGGCTGCCGCCAGCATCGCCTCGTCGTTGAAGAACGCCACGTACCAGCGCAGCGACCAGCCGCCCCAGACCGTGACCAGTTGCGAGGCGTTGAACGAATAGATCACCAGGATCACGATCGGCAGGTACAGGAACGCGAGCCCCAGCGCCAGCGCGGCGACGTTGAACCGCGACATCGCATCGAAGCGGCGGGGCGCGCTCATGGCCGCACCATCTGGCGGCGCTGAAACCGGTCGTAGATCACGAGCGGCAACAGCAGGATGGCGAGCAGCATCACCGCCGTCGCGGCGGCGACCGGCCAGTCGCGATTGGTGAAGAACTCCAGCCACAGGGTCTGGCCGATCATCGGCGCGTCCGACCCGGCCAACAGATCGGGAATGACGAATTCGCCGACCAGCGGGATGAAGCACAAGAGCGCGCCGGCGCCGATGCCGGGCAGCGACAACGGCAGCGTCACCCGCCAAAAACTCTGCAACGGCGAACTGCCGAGATCGGCGGCGGCCTCGCACAGCGAAGGATCGAGCTTCGACAGCGTCGCATAGAGCGGCAGGATCATGAACGGCAGATAGGAATAGACCATGCCGATATACATCGCGGTGTCGGTCGACAGCCACACCACCGGCGCGGACACCACGTGCAGCGCCAGCAGCACCTGATTGAGCAGGCCGTCGTGTTGCAGGATGTTGATCCAGGCATAGACGCGGATCAGGAACGAGGTCCAGAACGGCACGATCACCAGCATCATCGCCAACGGCTGAAAGCGGCGCGGCAGGCGCGACATCGCATAGGCCACCGGATAGCCGAGCAGCAGCAGCAGCGCGGTCGCCGTCGCCGCCACCGTCAGGCTGCGCAGGCCGGCCGCGAGATATAGATCATCCGACAGCAGCAGGCGGAAATTGTCGAGCGACAGCACGGAGGCGGCCGCGACCAGCGCCCGCCAGCCGGCGCTTAGATCGAACACCGGCAGATAGGGCGGCTGGGCGTTGGCCACCTGCGACAGGCTGAGCTTCAGCACGAAGCCGAACGGCACCAGGAAGAACAGCACCATCCAGCCATAGGGCGCGATGGCGGCGAGCCGCGCCGGCCGGGTGAACAGGTTGCGTCCGCTCATCTCATCGATCCAGCACGATGCAGTCGTCGGGCGAGAACCATGCCGTGACCCGCTGGCCCACGGCATAGGCGTCGGCGTAGAGCCGCGCCGCGTTGGCCAGCGACACGCGCAAGCTGGCGCCGCCGTCGAGCGCGACCGTGTAGGACGACGCGCTGCCGAGATAGCCGACGTCGCGAACCGTGCCCTCCAGCCGGTTGATCGCGCCGCCGGCGGGATCGTCCACCGGCGGGCGCAGCGACAATCTGATCTTTTCCGGCCGGACGGCGACGCAGACCTCGGCGGCGTCGCCGAACTCGGGCGGCAAGGTCGCGGCGAGTTCACCCGCGCCACCCGTCGTCAGGCGCAGGCGGCCCGCCTCGCGCGTCGTGATCCGGCCCTCGATGATGTTGATGTCGCCGACGAACTCGGCGACCCAGCGCGAGCGCGGCGTCTCATAGAGCTGGCGCGGCGTCGCCACCTGAACGAGCTGACCGGCGTTCATCACCCCGATCCGGTCGGCCAGCGTCATCGCCTCGTCCTGATCGTGGGTGACGACGATGAAGGTGAGGCCGAGCGTGCGTTGCAGCGCCTTGAGTTCGCGCTGCGTGCTGTCGCGCAGTTTCTTGTCGAGCGCCGCCAGCGGCTCGTCGAGCAGCAGCAATCGCGGCCGCCGCGCCACCGCCCGCGCCAGCGCCACGCGCTGACGCTGACCGCCCGACAATTGCTCGGGACGGCGCTTCTCCAGCCCTTCGAGCCGCACCAGCGCCACCAGCTCGGCGACGCGCGCGTTGATCTCGGCGCGCCGCATCCCCGCCCGCCGCAAGCCGAAGGCGATGTTGTCGCGCACGGAAAGATGCGGAAACAGCGCGTAGTTCTGAAACATCATGTTGACCGGCCGCAGATGCGGCGGCGTCCCGGCGACGTCCTCCCCATTGAGGAGTATCCGCCCCGAATCCGGCGTCTCGAAGCCGGCCAGCATCCGCAGCAACGTGGTCTTGCCGCAGCCGCTCGGCCCCAGCAGCGCGAAGAACTCGCCGGGGCGGATGTCGAGCGAAACGCCATCGACCGCGGTGAATCCGCCGAATCGCTTGCCGACGCCGTCGATGCGCAACAGCGGCAACGCCGTGCCCGCCTGTGACGTGATGTCTGAAACTGCTTCCACCCTTGTCGCTCCCGAGGATGCCGCCGCCCGTCACGCGAAAATCCGCGCGTCGCTGGATCGCAGGCCCCCCATGTAGCCGGGGATGCGGGCGGGCTCAACCGCCGCGCGGCAAAACGCGGCAGGCGCGGATTCCCCGACGCTTCAAGCGACCTTGCGGTTCAGCGCCGGCGGTGCGATCACTGCCGCTCGGATTTCCAATCCAGCCAACGAGCCGAGTGCCGATGGATCAGATCGAATGCGTCATTGTCGGGGCGGGCGTGGTGGGCCTGGCGATCGCCCGGCGGCTGGCGCGCGCCGGCCGCGAGGTCGTGGTGCTGGAGGCGGAGGACGCCATCGGCACCGGCACGTCGTCGCGCAACAGCGAGGTGATTCACGCCGGCATCTACTACGCCGCCGGCAGCCTGATGGCCCGGATGTGCGTCAGCGGCAAGCGGGCGCTCTACGCCTATTGCCGGGACCACGGCATTCCCCACCGCAATTGCGGCAAGCTGATCGTGGCGACGCGGCCGGAGGAAGTCGACCGGTTGCAATCGATCCAGGCGCGCGCCGCAGCCAACGGCGTCGACGATCTGCAAGTCCTCAGCGCGACGGAAGCGCGCGCGCTGGAGCCCGCGCTCGATTGCCGCGCGGCGCTGGTGTCACCCTCCACGGGAATCGTCGACAGCCACGCCCTGATGCTGTCGCTGCGCGGCGAGGCGGAAGCGGCCGGCGCCGCCTTCGCCTTTCATGCCCCGCTCGCGCGAGCGCGTGTCGCGCGCGAGGGTATCGAGATCGATGTCGGCGGCGAAGCGCCGATGTCGCTGCGATGCCGCCTGCTGGTCAATGCCGCCGGACTTGCCGCCACCACGGTGGCGCGCCGGATCGACGGCATGCCGCCCGGCCTCATCCCACAGGCTTACCTCGCCAAGGGCAATTACTTCAGTTGCAGCGCCCGCGCGCCGTTCTCGCGCCTGATCTATCCGGTGCCGGAACCCGGCGGACTGGGCGTGCACCTGACGCTGGATCTCGCGGGCCAGGCCAAATTCGGCCCGGACGTCGAATGGATCGACAACATCGATTACACCGTCGACCCCGCGCGCGCCGAAAAATTCTATCCGGCGATCCGCCGCTATTGGCCCGGCCTTCCCGATGGCGCGCTGACGCCCGGCTATGCCGGCATCCGCCCGAAGATCGTCCCGCCCGCGGTGGCGGTGCAGGATTTCATTATTCAAGGCGCGCGCGACCATGGCGTCGCCGGGCTTATCAATCTGTTCGGGATCGAGTCGCCCGGATTGACGTCGTGCCTCGCCATCGCCGATCACGCCGCGGAGTTGGCGCAAGCGTGATCCGGCTTCGCCCCCGGCGTTTTTTGAATTGGGGCGACGCGGTGAGTATGCAACACGAAAACCGTCATGCTCCGCCGACGGGTCCGCGCCGAAAGCGCGTTCACGCGCGTCTTCGACGCGCCATGGCGCGGCCCGATGACAGGCTTCGGAGCATCCGGTATTCTCCGTTGGATCGGGCTTCCCATGCGTTCGCGCGGGATATTGGATCGTCCGCTTTCGCGGACGATGACACCTCGTTTCCGTTCAGGCTCTGTAGAGCGGCATATCGCGCCGCGACCGGCGTCCGGGTGACGGAGCCGTTTAACAGCCTGCCGTTTTCAATCGTTTGCTAATGCAGCGTGGCGGCGGTGTTTTGCCGAAGCTTTTCGATTTCATCCTTGAGCAGCAATTTTCGCCGCTTGAGTTCGACGATGCGCAGATCGTCGGTGGACAGATGCCTGAGGGCCTCGTGCAACTCACTCTCGAGAACGCGGTGCTTTCGTTCCAGCTCATCGAGATGCGACTGAACCGCCATTTATAACCTCCTCGGTCGGGATGAATCTCAAACGCGATTTGGATGATGAAGTCTACATGACATGGGAATTCTGTCGATAGCTATAAGGTCGCGGATCCCTGTTCCGGCGCGGCTATGAAAAACAAAACGTGAGCGTGGAACCGGGCCCGCTTGCGCGCCCGGCCAATCGTCTGGATAATGCCTTCCGCATGGGTTGCAGCCACCGGTTCGCGATACAAGATTTCCAGTGAACATGACCAACGACGAACGCGAGCTCCGCGCCGAGCTGGTGCGGTTGCAACAGGAGCACCGCGACCTCGACGCGGCCATCGACGCGCTGCATCAATCGCCGGCGCCGGATTTGCTGCGGTTGCAGCGGCTGAAGAAGCGCAAGCTGGCGCTGCGCGACCGCATCGCGTTCATCGAGGACCAGATCACGCCGGATATCATCGCCTAGGACTTAGACGCGGATTTGCACGCCGTGGGTGAGAATGCGGATTACCCATCACACCCCCGCGCCGCTCCCGTTCCATTCAAGCCGCGACGACGGATGCCTTGCCCCGGTCGGGTGAAACGGATAATCCAGCTTACATTTCTGAATATTCGAAAAGAATCGACGCGATGAACGCCCCCGTCACCATTATCATGGGCAGCCAATCGGACTGGGACACCATGCGCCATGCCGCCGAGACGCTGGCCGCGCTTGGGATCGCGCACGAGGCGCTGATCGTCTCGGCGCACCGTACGCCGGACCGGCTCTATGCCTTCGCCAAGGGCGCCAAGGCCGCCGGCTGCAAGGTGGTGATCGCCGGCGCCGGGGGCGCGGCGCACCTGCCCGGCATGACGGCGGCCCTCACGGAGTTGCCGGTATTCGGGGTGCCGGTCGAGTCCAAGGCGCTGTCCGGCGTCGATTCGCTCTATTCCATCGTCCAGATGCCGGCCGGCATCCCGGTCGGCACGCTGGCGATCGGCCGCGCCGGCGCCGTCAACGCCGCACTGCTCGCCGCCAGCGTGCTCGCGCTCAACGACCCCGCCCTCGCCGGCCGGCTGGCGGAATGGCGGCGGCGGCAGACGGCGGCCGTGGCCGAGCGTCCGGAGGGCGCGACGTGACGGATCCAAATACGGACAGAGGTCAGACCCGGCTGAAACCCGGCGACACCATCGGCATTCTCGGCGGCGGCCAGTTGGGCCGGATGCTGGCGCTGGCCGCGGCGCGGCTGGGGCTGCGCTGCCAGGTGTTTTCGCCCGACCCCGACTCGCCCGCGTTCGACGTGGTGTCGAACGCGACCTGCGCCGAATATGCCGACGTCGAGGCGCTCGAACTGTTCGCGGCCGGTGTCGACGTGGTCACTTACGAATTCGAGAACGTGCCGGCGGCCACCGCGATGGTGCTGTCGGCGCGGCGGCCGGTGTTGCCCAACCACAAGGTGCTGGAAATCACCCAGGACCGGCTTGCCGAAAAGGATTTCGTCAACAGCCTCGGCATCGCCACCGCGCCCTATGCCGACGTCGCCTCGGCCGCCGCGCTACGGGCCGCGATCGCCACCATCGGCCTCCCCGCGGTGCTCAAGACCCGCCGCTTCGGTTATGACGGCAAGGGGCAGGCCATGCTGCGCCAGGGCGTCGACCCCGACGCGGCGTGGACCGATCTCGAAACCAAGTCCGCCATCCTCGAAGGCTTCGTGCCGTTCGAACGCGAGATTTCGGTGATCGCCGCGCGCGGAGCCGACGGTCAGGTCGAATGCTTCGACGTCACCGAGAACGAACACCGCAACCATATCCTGAAGCACTCCCGCGCGCCGGCGCGCATCCCGGAGCCCTTGGCGGCGCAAGCCCGCGCCATCGCCACCCGCATCGCCGCCGCGCTCGATTATGTCGGCGTGCTGGCGGTCGAGATGTTCGTGGCGCCCGGCGCGAACGGGCCGACGCTGCTGGTCAACGAAATCGCCCCCCGCGTCCACAACTCCGGCCACTGGACGCTGGACGGCGCGTCGGTCTCGCAATTCGAGCAGCACATTCGCGCCATCGCCGGCTGGCCGCTGGCCAGGCCGCTGCGCCACGGCGTGGTGACGATGACCAACCTGATCGGCGACGAGATCAACGACTTCGAACGCTGGCTGACCGTGCCAGGCGCCACCGTCCATCTCTACGGCAAGGGCGCGGCGCGTCCGGGCCGCAAGATGGGGCATGTTACGGAAGTCACGCCGCCGGACGCGAACAGGCCGTAGCTCGCGCCGCTTCCTCCGGCCCAAACAAAAAGGACCATGGCGCGCCATGGTCCTTTTGCCGTCGTGTTATCGACCGGTCACTTGCCGGTCACCGCGCCGGCCGGATCGTCCGGGCTGAGCCAGCGATAGAGCACGCCGCCGAGCACGCCGCCGACCAGCGGCGCCACCCAGAACAGCCACAATTGCTGCAACGCCCAGCCGCCGACGAACAGCGCCGGTCCGGTGCTGCGGGCCGGATTGACCGAGGTGTTGGTCACCGGAATGCTGACGAGGTGGATCATGGTCAGCGTCAAGCCGATCGCCAGCGGCGCGAAGCCGGCGGGGGCCTTGCCATGGGTCGAGCCCATGATGATGAACAGGAACACCATGGTCATCACCACTTCGCAGATCAGGGCCGCGCCGAGGCTGTATTTGCCGGGCGAGTGGTCACCGAACCCGTTCGAGGCAAAGCCCTTGGCGAGGTCGAAGCCGGGGGCGCCGGAGGCGATTAGATAGAGCACCGCCGCCGCGACGATGGCCCCGATCACCTGGGCGATGATATAGGGCGCCACCTGCCCGGTCGGAAAGCGGCCGCCGGCGGCGAGCCCGACGGTGACCGCCGGATTGAGGTGGCAGCCGGAAATATGCCCGATGGCGTAGGCCATGGTCACCACGCTCAGACCGAAGGCCAGGGCGACCCCGAGCAGCCCGATCCCGACTTGCGGGAACCCGGCCGCGATCACGGCGCTGCCGCAACCGGCGAAAGTCAGCCAGAAGGTTCCGATCGCCTCGGCGACGTATTTTTGAGTGTTCATCGATTGATCTCTCCCCATCGAGTCGCGAATCGCCCCGCGACTATGGAATCAAGCGCGTGAGGCTGTCGAGTTGCCGGCCGCCGGACCGCCGCAAGAATAGGTGGAAATGGCCGCCAAATACCGCCGTTGCGCCGCCCGGTCGGAGTGGACATTGCCGGTTCGATCTGGTACAGCGACGCCCTTGAGGTGAGGGATACGGCCTTAGTCGCCCCTGCCTTCCCAGAATTCCAATCCGGTTTATTGAAAAGAGGATGGCGCGTGCAGGTTCTCGTCCGCGATAATAACGTCGATCAAGCTCTCAAGGCGCTCAAGAAGAAGATGCAGCGCGAGGGCATTTTCCGCGAGATGAAGCTCCGCGGCCACTACGAAAAGCCGTCCGAGAAGAAGGCCCGCGAAAAGGCCGAAGCCGTGCGCCGCGCCCGCAAGCTGGCTCGCAAGAAGTTGCAGCGCGAGGGTCTGTTGCCGATGAAGCCGAAGCCGGTGTTCGGCGCCGGCCCCGGCGGCGACCGTGGCGCGCGCGGCCCTGGCGCAGGCGCTGCTCCGCGCGGTCCGCGCTGAACCGCCCGCGATAATGAAATAACAAAAACGCGGGCCGTACGGCCCGCGTTTTTGTTGACGGCGGATCGGTCGGGGCCGCGCTATCGCGGCATCATGGCGTGGAACACCGATTTCGCGGTCATGGCGACACCGTCCGCAGCCGACCGGGTCTGGGACACCAGCATCGTTTCCAGATCGGTTGAAAGCGCCGACAGCCGCTTGACCAGCGCCATCTCCGCCACCGGCGGAATCAGGCGATCCAGACCGGATCGTACCGGCGTGGCCACCAGATCGATCGGCGGCCCGATCGGCGATTCCGCACCCTGCGGGTCAGACACCGTCTCGACCGCCGGCATCAGCATCGCCCCGTGCGCGGCATGTTCGCGTTGCGGCGCCGGCAGCAGGGCATGGCCGCCGCGATGGGTGACGTTGAATCGCTCGCTGGCGGTCCGCGCCGGTCCACGAGCGCTTCGCGATGATATCGCCGCCGCCTCCGGCCGCTGGGGGGAAGCCACCGGCGTCTCCGTTGCGACGGCCTTTTCAACGACCGGAACCGGCATGGCGACCGGCGCGCCATCGATCCTGGCCGTATCCGCCGTCCATGCAGGCGCCGACACCGTCACGGCGGGCGCGACCGGCCTGGCGTAGATGTAACTATGGACGATGTAGCCCCCGATCACCGAGGCCGCGACCGAGGGAAAAACGTTCAGAACAAACTTCGAAATCAATTTGAGCATCGGCGGCCACTCCCGAGGCGATGCGGCGGATGTTCCCACCCAATCATGCCTTGGTGCGAGAGCTTTGGGGCCGATTGAAGGATCAATCGCGACGGACCGGTGGCAAACCGCCAATCCGCCGCGTCGCGGATTAGAAGAACTTCAAGCGGCCGAACACCATGTAGCTGGTGAGATCGCGACCGTACTCGGCCTTGAGCGCGTCAGGCAGGCCATAGCGGCTGACCAGCGCCCCGATTCCGAATTTGGCGCGCTCGGTGCGGAGAAAATCGTAAACGCCGCCGGCCGACACCTTGTTGACGGTGAAGGTCTTGCCGTCGAGGCCGGGCACGTCGTGCGTCAGTTCGTTCTGCTCGACCCGCTCGGCGCGCATGAACAGGGTGACGTTGTCCTTCAGGATCACCGCGCTTTCCAACAGAAAGGCGTCGAGCGTGTCGCCCGGCCGCGACATCTTGCGGCCCCAGGCCAGCGTCGTGCTCCACAAATGGCCGTCACCGAACGGCGTGGTGTAGATCGCCGACGCGGTGAGGCGGTTCTCGTTCACCTCCGGCGCCAGTTGCTCGGGCGAATGGAGCCGGCCATAGGACACCTGCACCGACCATTCACGACTCGGATTCCAGCTCACCCGTCCGGCGAAACTGTCGAGCGCCGGGCGCTCGATGTCGTAGCGATATTGATCCGGCTCGCGGCCGCGAAACGCCGACGCCTCGAATTTCCAGGTGTCGACGACAACGCCGGCGGTCACCACGCCGAAGGTGACGTGAGTCGAATCCAGCCAGTGATGGCTGATCGGCGCCTCGGGGTTGTCCATGCCGCTGGTGCGATGCATGAACGCCGGCGGCCCCAACGCCGGTTCGCCCGGCAGGCCGCCATAGACGAACACGCTCGACGTCCTGGAGAGATTGACGCTGTAGCTCGCCGCCATCTCGATAAACAGATCGTGCGGATGCTGACGGTCGACGAGGTGATGGCGGCCGTCCGCCGTCTCGCCGGCCGCGAGCAGCAGCGGATAGCCCGAAGCCCCCATCAACGGCTCCGGCGACAGCATCGCGCGCAGGCCGAGCGTCCCGTCGCCGAGCGGCCGCTGCGCCATCGCCATCACCATGCCGCCGACAAAGGTCTGGCTGGCACCGCGCGGTCCCGCCTGCCGGTTGTAGACCAGGTTGAGCGCGCCATGGGTCATCACGCTCCAGTCTCCAAGTTTCCGGTGCAGGCCCTCGTGCGGGGTGGCGTCGGGCACCCAACTGGTGCCGGACGCCTCGCGGGTCATGGCGTAGGGGCCGAGCCAGGCGGCGACGTGCGAATCGTGCCCCGCCCCATCCTGCGCGGCCATGTCGTGGCCGGCATGATCGGCGGTCGATGCCGGCGCGGCGGGGGACGGCGGCCGCTGTCGCTTGCGCGCGGGGCGCGATTTTGGCGGATGCGCGGCGTGGCCGGGCGGCGAAACCCGCGAATGGGGCTGATGCCCGGCATGACCGCGCGGCATCGCGTCTTGGGCGCGGACAGCAGCGGGAACGACGGCCAGCACGGCCGCGGCGCCGAGCATCAGCAACGGAACGCGGCCTCGGCCGCGAGGCAAGGGAAACGGCAACATCGGTATCCTCGGATCGTCCGGACAATGAGAGCATGCGCCCGCCATGGGCGCGTCGGCCGGGCGGCGAACCGCCGCCGTCTCATGCCTCGCGAATGGGGATTCCGGGATCGATGAACGGGATGCCGTCGGGAGCGCCCTCTGCGACGACGCCATAATCGATATCGACGGCGCGGCGCTCAAGCGCCTCGATCCGCGCCGGCGCGACGCCGATGGCGTTGCACAGGCTGAAGCAGCCGCAATCGCAGGTCGGCGCGGCGGCATGGCGGTCGCCATGATCGACCGCGCGATCCGGCACGGCGTGATGCGCGGCCGCCTCCGCCATATCCGCCATATCGGCGTGACGATGGGCCGAGGCTGCCATCGCGGCCGTTCCGGCGTCGGACGCGCATCGCATCGCATGCCCCGGCGACAGGCCGACGGCTGTCAATGCCAGCGCCAGACAGGCGATCAGGATGCGCCGGACCATCCGCATGCGCCGCGCTACGCCTTCAGTTCGACTTCGAGGAACACGATGGCGTTGCCGGTTTCGTTGAGCACGTCGTGCTCGACCCCCGCCTTGCGGAAATAGGATTTGCCGATCCGCAACTGCGCGACCGAACGCGAGCCGTCGGGCGCGACGATGGTCATGTCGCTGTCGGTCACCGGCACGATCACATAGTCCATCCCGTGGCGATGATGGCCGGTGGCGCTGCCCGGCGGCAGCCGCCATTCGGTGACGCGAACTTCGTCATTGTCGATCTGAACGTCGGATATCGCAGCGATGGACATGGGAACTCCCGCAAGCTTATGGAACGAACGCCATGAACAGGAATACCGCGAACACCACCACGTGCACCAGCCCGAACAGGATGTTGGTGCGGCCGTTTCCGAGCGTCAGCATGCTGATGAGGATGGTCATCGCCAGCAGCACCATCTCGCGCGGGCTGAGGCCGAGCACCAGCTCCTTGCCGAGGATGATCGCGGCCGCCGACACCGCCGGGATGGTCAGGCCGATGGTGGCGAGCGAGGAGCCGAGCGCCAGGTTGATGCTGCGCTGAAGCTGGTCGCGCCGCGCCGCCCCGATCGCGGCGACGCTTTCCGGCAGCAGGATCAAGAGCGCCACGACGATGCCCGCGAACGCCGGCGGCGCGCCGATCTCGATGGCGACCGCGTCGATCACGACCGAGAATTTCTTCGCCAGCGCGACGACGCCGACCAGCGCCAGCAGCAGCAGGGCGATGCTGATCCACAGCATCCGGTTCGATACCGGATGGGCCTCCCCCGAAGCATTGCCGCCGATGAAATAATCGCGATGCCGCATGGTCTGGATGTAGAGAAACACCCCGTAGAGAATGATGGTGGCGGCGCTGACGAAAACCAGTTGCGCCTTCGAATAGAACGGACCCGGCGTCGTCAGCGTATAGTTCGGCAGCACCAGCGTGATGGTCGCCAGCACGATCAGCACGCTGAGATAGACGCTGGCGCTGGTCGCCTGGATGTCCTGCTCGCGATAGCGGAAGCCGCCGCTCATGATGCAGACGCCGACCAGGCCGTTGCAGACGATCATGACGACGGCGAACACGGTGTCGCGCGCCAGCGTCGGCACGCCGTTCTCGCCGAGCATGATGGTGGAGATCACCGACACCTCGATCACCGTCACCGCCAGCGTCAGCACCAGGGTGCCGTAGGGCTCGCCGACCCGCTCGGCGATCACGTCGGCATGATGGACGGCGGCGAACACGGTGCCGAACAGGATGACGAGGACGATGGCCGCGTAGGCGAGCCCGGCGAGCGAGCGGGTGAATTCCCAGCCGATCCCGGTGGCGAAAAGAAAGAAGGCGACCGCCAGCGTCGGAAACAGCCAGGACGATCGAGGCAGCGGGGCATGGGCGCTCATGGCGTCAGACTATCGCGTTTTCGGCCGTGGGGAAGCATTCCCGTCGCGCCCATAAAAACAAACGGCCGGGACAGGCCCGGCCGTTCGCATCCCTGCACCGTCTTCACGGCTTGCCGTCGTCACATCGCCTTGACGATGTTCTCGGTCATCTTCTTGGCGTCGCCGAGCAGCATCATGGTGTTGTCGCGGTAGAACAGCGGGTTGTCGATGCCGGCATAACCGGACGCCAGCGAGCGCTTGATGAACATCACGGTGCCGGCCTTCCAGACCTGCAACACCGGCATGCCATAGATCGGCGAGGTCTTGTCTTCCTCCGCCGCCGGGTTGGTGACGTCGTTGGCGCCGATCACGAAGGCGACGTCCGCCTGGGCGAACTCCGAGTTGATGTCCTCAAGCTCGAACACCTCGTCATAGGGCACGTTGGCTTCGGCCAGCAGCACGTTCATGTGGCCCGGCATGCGGCCCGCCACCGGATGGATGGCGTATTTGACCTCGACGCCTTCGGCCTTGAGCTTGTCGGCCATTTCGCGCAGCGCGTGCTGGGCCTGCGCCACCGCCATGCCGTAGCCCGGCACGATGATGACCTTCTGGGCGTTCTTCATGATGAAAGCCGCGTCGTCCGCCGAGCCGAGCTTGACCGGCTTCACTTCGCCGCCGCCCCCGCCGCCGGCCGCCGCGGTCTCGCCGCCGAAGCCGCCGAGGATCACCGAGATGAACGAGCGGTTCATGGCGTGGCACATGATATAGGACAGGATCGCGCCCGAGGAGCCGACCAGCGCGCCGGTGATGATGAGCGCCGAATTGCCCAGCGTGAAGCCGATGCCCGCCGCCGCCCAGCCCGAATAGGAGTTGAGCATCGAGATCACCACCGGCATGTCGGCGCCGCCGATCGGGATAATCAGGAGCGCGCCGAGCACCAGCGCGATGATGGTAATCAGCCAGAAGTCGAGCGCGCTGCCGGACATCACGAGGCCGACAACGAAGAAGATCAACGCCAGGCCGAGCACGATGTTGATGATATGCCGCGCCGGCAAAATGATCGGCGCGCCCGACATGCGGCCCGACAGTTTCAGGAACGCAATCACCGAACCGGTGAAGGTCAGCGCGCCGATGGCGACGCCGAGCGACATTTCGACGAGGCTGGCGCCATGAATATGGCCGGGCGTGCCGATGCCGAAGGCTTCCGGCGCGTAGAACGCGCCCGCCGCCACCAACACCGCCGCCATGCCGACCAGCGAGTGGAACGCCGCCACCAGTTCGGGCATCGCCGTCATCGGCACCCGCCGCGCGATCACCGCGCCGATGCCGCCGCCGATGGCGATGCCGAGCACCACCAGGAGCCAGGCCACGCCGTCCGCCGGCGGATGCGCCGCCAGCGTGGTGAGGACCGCGATCACCATGCCGATCATGCCGAGCATGTTGCCCTGACGGCTCGATGCCGGACTCGACAGCCCGCGCAGCGACAGGATGAACAGAACCCCGGCCACGAGGTACAGTAGTGCTGACAGATTGGCGTTCATCTCATGTCCCCGTTGCCATCGTCACCTTGAGGTGGACGCCGTTCACTTTTGCTTCTTCTTGTACATCGCCAGCATGCGCTGGGTGACCAGGAAGCCGCCGAAGATATTTACCGAGGCGAAGATCAGGGCGATGAAGCCGAAGCCGCGCGCCCACAGCGAACCGCCATGATCGCCGACCAGCGCCACGCCGACCGCGAGCAGCGCGCCGACGATAATCACCGACGAAATCGCGTTGGTGACACTCATCAGCGGCGTGTGCAGCGCCGGCGTCACCGACCACACCACGAAGTAGCCGACGAACACCGCGAGCACGAAGATCGACAGACGGAATACGAACGGATCGACCATCTCAATGGCGTGCATGGCTTGAGCCCCTATGCTTTCGGCTGGAAGTTCGGATGGATGACCGCGCCGTCTTTCGTCAACGCCGTCGCCTTGACCAGTTCGTCGTCCCAGTTGACGGCGAGCGCCTTGGTCGACTTGTCGATCATGGTCTCGATGAACGACAGCAGGTTGCGAGAATAAAGGCTGGAGGCCGATGCCGCGACTCGGCCGGCGAGGTTCGGGATGCCGATGATCTTGACGCCGTTCACCTCGGCGGTCTGGCCGCTGACGACGCCCTCGACGTTGCCGCCGCGCTCGACCGCGAGATCGACCAGCACCGAGCCCGGCTTCATCGATTTCACCATCTCGGCCGTCACCAGCTTCGGAGCCGGGCGTCCGGGGATCAATGCGGTGGTGATGATGACATCCTGCTTCTTGATGTGCTCGGCGGTCAGCGCGGCCTGCTTGGCCTGGTACTCCTTGGACATTTCCTTGGCGTAGCCGCCGGCCGTCTGCGCGTTTTTGAACTCGTCGTCCTCAACGGCGAGGAATTTGGCGCCGAGGCTCTCGACCTGCTCCTTCGTCGCCGGCCGCACGTCGGTCGCGGTCACCACCGCGCCGAGACGCCGCGCCGTGGCGATCGCCTGAAGGCCGGCGACGCCGACGCCCATCACGAACACTTTCGCCGCCGGCACCGTGCCGGCCGCGGTCATCATCATCGGGAAGGCGCGGCCGAAGGCTTCCGCCGCCTCGATCACCGCGCGATAGCCGGCGAGGTTGGCCTGCGACGACAGCACGTCCATCACCTGCGCGCGGGTGATGCGCGGCATCAATTCCATCGCGAACGCCGCGACGCCGGCATCCGCCATGGTCTTCAGCGCGGCGTCGTTGCCGTAGGGGTCCATGATGGCGACGACCAGCGCGCCCTTCTTGTAGCGCGCGACCTCGCTCGCCTCCGGCCGCTTGACCTTGACGACGATGTCGGCGTCCTTGAGCGCCTCAGCGCTGACGGTGGCGCCGGCGGCCTCGTAGTCCGAATCCAGCAGACCGGATTTGATCCCGGCGCCCGGCTCGATCGCGACGTCCGCGCCCAGCGCCTTGAATTTCTTCACCGTATCGGGAGTCGCGGCGACGCGCGGTTCGGCAGCGTCGACCTCCTTGGCCACACCAATTTTCATAAAGCCTCCGGCGACACGCGATGCGTTGCGGTGAAACAAATGGCGGCGCGCCCGGCCGGGCCGCGCCAAAACGTCATCAAACCAAGAAGAATGCCATCAGGATCAGGACGATAATGACGGCGGTCGTACCAAATTTGACCAGCTTGGTGAAGAAGACATAGGTCGATTCGTGTTCGGCGTAGTCGTTGCCGTCCGCGGTTGAGTAGGCGATCTCGTTGTGACTGGACATCCGTCCCTCCAGGCCCGTCCGACGTTTGAATTGCCATTAGCGCAATCAGCATGGGAGAGCAACGGCCGCAATCCGGCTGAGGGCTTCGGCTCGCATCCATTCAGGGATTTTCAGATGGCCAGTTGTCCTTGACCCAGCGCGCCAGGCTTCCCTCACTGACCTCGCCGGCCGCAAGCGCGAGGATGATGGCCGCCGCCTCCGCTTCAGGCACGACGAAATCGACGCCGTTCACGCCCAGGAAAGTATATAGCGCCAGCAGCGACGTGCGCTTGTTGCCGTCGACGAACGGGTGATTCCTGGCAATGCCGAATGCGTAGGCGGCGGCAAGTTCGGCGAGATCGTCCTGCTCGTAGAGCCAGCGATTCCGAGGCCGCTCCAGCGCCGACTCAAGCATACCCTGATCGCGTAAGCCGTCCGCGCCACCGTGGATCGCAAGTTGCTCGCCATGTATCGCGATAACGATTTCAAGCGTCAGCCAGACAGGCTCGTGCATTACACCGCGCCTTGTCCTGGCACACTCTATCTTCCCTATTTCGCCAATTCAGCCAGCGCATTATGATACCGCTTCATGCCGCGGCGGGCGACTTCCATGGCTTTCTGGAAATTCGGATCGTGAGGCGTGAGCAGCAATCCGCCATTCGGTTGCTCGACCGGGAAAAGCTTATCGCCTTCCTTCAGATTAAACCGCGCCAGCAGTTCCTTCGGAAGGATGAGGCCGACCGAATTGCCGATTTTCCTGATCTCAATGACCATGACCGGACCCTTTTTTGATCGCGCCGCGCCGCCGCAT
This sequence comes from Xanthobacteraceae bacterium, assembly GCA_023954195.1. Classification (GTDB taxonomy): domain Bacteria; phylum Pseudomonadota; class Alphaproteobacteria; order Rhizobiales; family Xanthobacteraceae; genus 62-47. Next base: position 110,172 of record JAMLIK010000002.1, on the reverse strand, counting down.
CGTAAGGATTTTCGTTACAATCGCCGATCGATGAGACGCTTTCCGTTGTACAATATGTATAACATTGTACCACGTATTGTACAACGCAAATTACCGGCCGCGACCTACCCCATCGCCTCCAGTTCGTCGATCATCCCGGCGATCACCGACAGGCCGCCGTCCCAGAATTTCGGGTCGCGGGCGTCGAGGCCGAACGGCTTGAGCAATTCCGAATAGTGACGGGTGCCGCCCGCCGCCAGCATCGCGAGGTAGCGCTCCGCGAAGCCGTCGGCGGCGTTCTCGTAGACGGCATAGAGCGAGTTCACCAAGCAATCGCCGAACGCATAGGCGTAGACGTAGAACGGCGAGTGGATGAAGTGCGGGATGTACATCCAGAAATTCTCGTAGCCCGGCTTGATCTCGATCGCCGGGCCGAGGCTCTCGCCCTGCACGCTCAGCCATAGTTGCCCGAGCCGCTCGGCGGTGAGTTCGCCGTTGCGGCGCTCGGTATGCACCGCGCGCTCGAACGAATAGAACGCGATCTGCCGCACCACGGTGTTGATCATGTCCTCGACCTTGCCGGCGAGCAGCGCCTTGCGCTGCTTGCCGTCGCGCGTCTGGTTGAGGAGACGGCGGAAGGTCAGCATCTCGCCGAACACGCTGGCGGTCTCGGCGAGCGTCAGCGGCGTCGGCGCCATCAGCGCGCCGTTCTTCGCCGCCAGCACCTGATGCACGCCGTGGCCCAGTTCGTGCGCCAGCGTCATCACGTCGCGCGGCTTGCCCTGATAATTCATCAGCACATAGGGGTGCGCCGAGGGCGTGGTCGGGTGCGAGAACGCGCCCGGCGCCTTGCCGGGCCGCACCGGCGCGTCGATCCAGCGCTCGGTGAAGAACCGCTCGGCGATCCGCGCCATCTCCGGCGAGAACGCGCCATAGGCCGTCAGCACCATTTTTCGCGCCTCATTCCACGGAATGACGCCGGTGGCGGCGAACGGCAGCGGGGCGTTGCGGTCCCAATAGGCCAGCTTCTTCTTTTTGAACCAGCCGGCCTTGAGCGCGTAATAGCGGTGCGACAGTTTTGGATAGGCGGCGCGCACCGAGGCCACCAGCGCGTCCACCACCTCGCCCTCGACACGGTTGGCCAGATGCCGCGAGTCGGCGACATCCTTGAAGCCGCGCCAGCGGTCGGAAATCTCCTTGTCCTTTGCCAGCGTGTTGGTAATCAGCGCGAAGGTGCGCTCATTGGCCTTGAAGGTTTTCGCCAGCGCCTGCGCCGCCGCGCGGCGCTTGTCGGGGGCACGATCCTGCAACAGGGTCAGGGTCGGCTCGATCGCCAGATCCTTGGCCCCGACCCGAAAGCGCAAACCGGAAATGGTCTGGTCGAACAGCCGGTTCCAGGCGGCATAGCCCGAGACCGACTTCTCGTGAAACAATTGCTCGACGCGATCCTCAAGCTGATACGGCTTGTCCTTGCGGCTGTCCTCGATCCACGGCCGATAGTGTTCCAGCTCCGGCGTCCGCAACGCCGCGTCGATCACCGCGTCGTCGAGCCGGTTCAACTCCAGTGCGAAGAACAACAGGTTGACGGAAGCCGCGGTGAGCCGCTCCGACACGTCGCCGTAAAACTTCGAGATCGCCGGATCGACGCTGTCGCCGGCGTGGACCAGTCCGGCATAGGACGCGAGCCGTCCGGCGAGATCGTCGATCGCCTCATAGCGGCGCACCGCTTCCGCGAGCCATTTGCCGCCGTCGGGCTTCGCCGTTTCCGCCGCCAGCCGGCCCTTGTAGTCGGTGGCGAAAGCCGCGCAGTCGGCGTCGAGCGCGTCGAGATCGCGCGCCACCTCCGGCGCATCGATTCCGGCATAGAGATCGGCCAGATTCCATTCCGGCAGCTTGCCGATCCCGGATGCGCCGCCCCCCTTGCCCCCTCCCTTGACGACGGCCTTCGCCGGCCCCTTGGCCTTCGCGACACGCGGTTTCGCCGCGCCGAGCGCGCGTCGGGATACTATTTTGCGAGGGGTGGTGGCAGAGCGCGGGGCCATGAACTTCAATCCGTCGATTCGATGCGTCTGGTGTTGTTCGGAGGGTGGCTTTTTTGTCGCCGCCCCGCAAGACGACGCGAGGAAGCGAAATCGCGGCGCCAGCTCTTAAGAGCACGTTAATCGGCATCGGCGAAAGTGCCCCGATTCGAAACAGATAGGCGTTCCACGCGGAGAGTACCATGGTTGCGACCGTTCTGATCGCCGACGACGACGCGGTGCAGCGCCGTCTGGTCGAGAACATGGTGCAGCGGGCCGGCTACGAAACCGTGGTGGTCGAGAGCGGCGACGCCGCGCTTTCGCGCCTGACCGACGCGGACGCGCGCCCGATTGACGCCGTGGTGCTCGACCTGGTGATGCCCGGCCTCGACGGCATGGGCGTGCTGAGCGGCATGCGCGAGGCCGGGCTCGCTGTTCCGGTGATCGTGCAGACCGCCCATGGCGGCATCGACAACGTGGTGTCGGCGATGCGCGCCGGCGCCCACGATTTCGTGGTCAAGCCGGTCGGCGTCGAGCGCTTGCAGGTATCCTTGCGCAACGCCCTCAACACCAGCGCGCTGAAGGGCGAACTCCAGCGCATCAAGCACAGCCGCGAGGGTCGGCTGACCTTCGCCGCCATCGTCACCCGCAACGAAGCCATGGCCGCCGTGCTGCGCACCGCGCGCAAGGCCGCCGCCTCGACCATTCCGGTGCTGATCGAGGGCGATTCCGGCGTCGGCAAGGAATTGATGGCCCGCGCCATCCACGGCAGCGGCGAACGCGCCAGTAAGCCGTTCGTCGCGGTGAACTGCGGCGCGATCCCCGACAACCTGGTGGAATCCATCCTGTTCGGCCACGAGAAAGGCGCGTTCACCGGCGCCACCGAGCGTCACACCGGCAAATTCGTCGAGGCTTCGGGCGGCACGCTATTCCTTGACGAGGTCAGCGAGCTGCCGCTCGCCGCCCAGGTCAAGCTGTTGCGCGCCTTGCAGGAGGGCACCGTCGAGGCGGTCGGCGGCCGCCGCCCGGTCAAGGTCGACGTGCGGATCATCTCGGCGACCAACCGCAAGCTGCTCGATCAGGTCAAGGCCGGCCACTTCCGCGAGGATCTGTTCTATCGCCTGCACGTGCTGCCGCTCACCGTGCCGCCGCTGCGCACAAGGCGGGAGGACATCCCGCATCTGGTGCGGCATTTCCTGGCGCGATTCTGCGCCGAGGAGAACCGGACCATCACCGGCGTCAGCGGCGAGGCGATGACCCGGCTGATGCAACTCGATTGGCCCGGCAATATCCGGCAGCTCGAAAACGCGGTCTACCGCGCCGTGGTGCTGAGCGAGGACGACCGACTCGGGCTCGCGGATTTCCCGCAGCTCGCCGCGCCGCCGCTCGCGACGCCCGACGCCGTCGCCGAGCCGCTGACAATCGAGCCCGCGTTCCCCGCGGTCACTCCGGAATTGGCCGGTGCAGACATACCAATCGCCCCGCTGCCGGACGGCTCGCTCGCCATGCTCACCGAAGCCGGCGAGATGCGCCCGCTGGAAGAAATCGAAAACGAAGTCATCCGCTTCGCGATCTCGCACTACCGCGGCCAGATGTCCGAAGTCGCGCGACGGTTGAAAATCGGACGCTCAACGCTGTATCGAAAGCTCGACCATGCCTCCGCCACCGACGCCTGATCTGTCCGGCCCGCGAAACGCCGCGCGCTTGAACCGTTGCGGGCCGGTGACAGACACACGCAAAAGCGCCCGGCGGGCGGCCGCTCGCGTTGCAAAGCATCGGATTCCCGGTCAGTTTGTCGTGAACCATCCGCCGCCCCGCTGGTTGGCAGTGCGCCATGCGTCTATTCTGCGGGTGAATCGCGGCGCGCATCGCGATGCGATGGGCTTTGCGGGGGTTCCATCTTCGCGGGATCGATTGCCGACCGGCGCAGGATCAGGTGCCGGACGGCGCGCGTTTGAAAGCGGAACTGTGCCGTGGGCAGGACGGTTCTCACTGAGAGTCTAGAGCGAAAGGCCAAGGGAATGCGGAACGATTCGATGAGCCGGCGGGGTACGGGCCGAGGTGGATTTGACCGCGTGCTGATGGCGGTGGCGGCGACATTCCTGACGGTGTCGGCCTCAAGCGCGCTGGCGCAGACCGCGCCCGCGGCGGACAACGCCACCGAACAGGCGATCGATGCCGGCGTGCCCATGCCCGACACCAGCCTGGTGCCGCCGCCGACCGCCGTCGACGTCGGAACGACAGCGCCGGCTCCGACCGCCGCCGACGCCAAGCCCGCATCCGCCGACGCCGCCGAGACCACCGCCAGCACCACGCCCGCCACCGCGCCGAGCGCCAGCGTGACCGAAACGCCGGCCGCGCCGCGCGAGGTTGCCACGCCCGCCGCCGAACCGGCCGCCGCGCCCGCCGCCTCCGAGCCGGTGAAGGCCGCCGCCACGGCCGCGCCGGCCGACCAGCCGGTCGCCGATGCGTTGCGCGACACGCTGCAAACCCGCGCCGCGAAATTCTTCAGCCGCAAGAACGAGCGCGCCGCCGTCGAGAAATTCTACGCCGCGCGCGACTACGCGCCGCTGTGGACCGAGGGCGGCGCCCTCACCGCGCGCGCCAAGGCCGTGGTGTCTCGCCTTAACGATGCCGCCGCCGACGGCCTCGACCCGGCCGAATATCCGGTGCCGAACTTCGCCGCGGCGACCGGCCCCGACGCGCTGGCGGACGCCGACCTCAAGCTGACCGCCAGCATGCTGGACTATGCGCGCCAGGCGCAGAGCGGCCAGATGCACTGGTCGCAGGTCAGCGCCGACATCCAGTATCCGGAGCATCCGGTCGATCCCAACGAGGTGCTCGCCAATGTCACGACGGCGAAGGATGCCTCATCGGCGCTGCAAGCCTACAACCCGCCGCACAAGCTTTACAAAGAGCTGCGCGCCAAACTCGCCGAGCTGCGCGGCCAGGCGGAAGGCCCGGTGACGCTGCTGCCGGAAGGCCCGGCGCTGTCGCTCGCCAGGAAGACCAAGAAGAATCCGCATCCGGTCGCGATGGAAGATACCCGCGTGCCGCAACTGCGCGCCAAGCTCGGCGTCACCGAAAATCCGGACGACACCCGCTACGACGCCGCCGTCGCCGCCGCCGTGCGCAAATTCCAGGCCCATGCCGGCCTGAAGGCGACCGGCGTGCTCGACGACCGCACCGTGAAGGCGATCAACAGTCCGAAGCGCGACCGCGAGATCGACACCATCGTCGTCAACATGGAGCGCTGGCGCTGGCTGCCGCGCCAGCTCGGGGCGGCCTCGCTGGGCGATGCCTACGCCATCCTCAACATTCCCGATTTCACCCTCAAGGTGATGCAGAACGGCGCCGAGGTGTGGAAAACCCGCGTGGTGGTCGGCAAGCCGGGCAAGCACGCCACCCCGCTGCTGACCGAGACGATGAAATACATCACGGTCAACCCGACCTGGAACGTGCCGCCCTCGATCATCAACAACGAATACCTGCCGGCCTTGCAGCAGGACCCGACCGTGCTGGAGCGGATGGGGCTGAAGCTGGAGCAGAACCGCGACGGCACCATCCACATCTCGCAGCCGCCGGGCGAGCGCAACGCGCTGGGCCGCATCCGCTTCAACTTCCCGAACAAGTTCCTGGTGTACCAGCACGACACGCCGGACAAGGGCCTGTTCTCGCGTGACGTCCGCGCCTTCAGCCATGGCTGCATGCGGGTGCAGAACCCGGACCAGTACGCGGCGATCCTGCTGAACATCGCGATGCCCGACGCGCACTACACGCCGGAGAAGATCCGCGCGATGTACGGCACCACCGAACACGACATCAAGTTCGCGACGCCGATACCGGTGAACATCACCTATCAGACCGCGTTCGTCGACGACGCCGGCAAGCTGCACATCCGTCCCGACATCTACGGGCGCGACGCCGCCATGCTGGCGCTGCTGCGCAACGGCAAGAACAAGAACCTCGAAGCCGTGGTCGCCCACGCCCAGCCGAACTATTCGCGGCCGCGCGCCCAGCTTCCGGTCGCCGCCAACGACCGCTTCGGCTTCGGCAACGACAGCGGGCCGAACTTCTTCGAGCGGCTGTTCGGCATCCCGACCCAGGCGCCGCCCCCGGCCGCCGAATACGGCCAGCGCCGGAGGATCTACCGGTAACGGACTGTTGCAAAGCGAGCAGATCAGCTTCCAACTCCCCGTGTCCCGGGCGCGATGCAGCGTGAAACGCTGCTTCGCAGAACCGGGACCGTCGCAAATACCGTGCGTGGGACGGCCCCGGTTCTGCGCAGCGTCACTTCGTGCCGCAGCGCGCCCAGGGCACGGAGCCATTTTCAGCGACCCAATAAAGACATCCGATCCGATATTTCTCGGAATTTAACAAATTCATCAATGATATCAGCGGGCCTCGCCACAACGACGGGGTCCGTCGCGTTAACCATGACCGCTCCCGCCGCCGGTCGCGGGCTATTTTTCGCCATAGTCGCCGGGCTAGGTTTATCGATCCAATCCGGTTTGGGGGTAAATCTCGATTAACCCTCCTGATTTAAGGCTCGTTATCCTTCTTTCGCTGCGTGGGGTTGCGAAAGAATTTTTGACTGAACGTCCTCTGGGTGGGCTCATTCGTGCCGGTCGGTTTCGTTCGCGTTTTCAAATCGCTGCTTCTGTCACGCGCCGGTTACGGCGCCGGGCTGACATCGCTGCTGCTGCTGGCCGGCGCGGGCTCCGTGCATGACGCCACCGCCTCGCGCCAGACGCGCACGTTGTCGTTCCACCACACCCATTCCGGCGAAGACCTGACCATCACCTACAAGCGCAACGGCCGCTACGACGAGGCGGCGCTGAAACAGCTCAATCACTTCCTGCGCGACTGGCGTAACCAGGCGCAGACCACGATGGACCCGCATCTGTTCGACATCCTGTGGGAAGTCTATCGCGACGTCGACGGCACCAAGCCGATCCAGATCATTTCCTCCTACCGCTCCCCCGCCACCAACGCCATGCTGCGCCGCCGCTCCGCCCACACCGGCGTCGCGCGCCACAGCCAGCACATGCTCGGCCGCGCCATGGACTTCTTCATCCCCGGCGTGGCGCTGGAGAAAATCCGTTTCGCCGGCTTGCGGCTGCAACGCGGCGGCGTCGGCTTCTACCCGACCTCCGGATCACCGTTCGTCCATCTCGACACCGGCAGCATCCGGCACTGGCCGCGCATGACCCACGACCAGCTCGCGCGGGTCTTCCCGGATGGCCGCACCGTGCATGTGCCGTCGGACGGCAAGCCGCTGGCCGGCTATCAACTGGCGCTGGCCGATATCCAGAAGCGCGGCAAGGAAGACGACGGCTTCGCGTTCCAGAAGCCGAAGAACCTGTTCGCGGCGCTGTTCAAGTCGAAGACGGCCGGCGACGAGGATGACGAGGCGCCCGCCGCCAGCGCGGCCACCCCCGCCGCCGCCAGACCCGCGCCGGCGACGGTGGTGGCCGAGGCGCAGCCCGCGGCATCCGCCGATCCGGTGCCGCTGCCGCGCGCCAAGCCGGCGGTCGCCGCCAGCTATCAGGTCGCATCCGCCGAGCGTCTGGTCCCGCCCGCGCCGATCCCGGTCACGGCCGAAAGCGAACCCCGCTTCAAAACTCCCGCCGACATCATCAATTCACGCGGCTTCTGGGGCGACACGCCGCCAACCAAGCCGAAGCAGGCGACGCCGGCGCAGGTCGCCGCCATCACCGCGCGGCAAGCTCTCTCCAACGCCGTCGATCCGCAGACCACCGCCAGCATCGACCACGCCTTCCACGCTCTCGCCTATGCGCCCGCGCCGTCGCCGGTCGATCGCGCCCACATCGTCGCCGCCAGCGCGCCGATCCCGCGCCACACCCGGCCGCGTTCGGCCGCGCACAATCCGATGGCTGTCAACGACGTCACCACGGTGGTGACGAAAGGCCGTCAGGGCCGCGACGGCCGGGTCACGGTCTCGACCCGGCTGGCCGCCGCCACGAAGACCGACACCGTCTGGATGCGCGCCATGATCCTGTCGCCGAGCGCGACCACGGCGATGTCCTCGACCGTGTTCGGCGAGCCGGACATGACGACGATGCGAACCCACTTCGTCAAGCCGCGCATCACCGTCGCGGCGAGCTTCGGCGATAATCCGCAATCCGGCATGGTCTGCGACCGCTTCACCGGCTCGGCCGTCGCCAGCCTGCCAACGGTGACGTTCCAGACCGCCGCGCTGCGCTGACGTAAGTTAAATTCTCGTTTCACCCGTCATTGCGAGCACTCGGATCAACGCTTCGCGTTGTCCGAGCACAGGCTCCGCGAAGCGATCCAGAAAGCCACACGACAGGGACTGGATTGCTTCGTCGCTTGCGCTCCTCGCAATGACGATCGATCTCACAGCATCCCCAGCGCCTGGAGATAGGTCTCCAGAATGGTTTCCTGCTCGGCGCGCTCGTCGGCGTCCTGCTTGCGCATCCGCACGATGGTGCGCAGCGCCTTGACGTCGAAGCCGTTGCCCTTGGCCTCGGCGTAGACATCCTTGATGTCGTCGGAAATCGCCTTCTTCTCCTCCTCCAGGCGCTCGATGCGTTCGATGATGGCCTTGAGCTGGTCCTTGGCGAATCGGGTCGCGGGCTCGTCCTGGACGGCGGCGGCGGCGGTGGCCATCGTGCACTCCTACTGAACTGATGATGGATGGGCGGAGGCCGAAAGCGCCCCGCGTGGCCGGGCGACACTCAAGAGTGCGGCGCCTTTCGTCAAGGCGGCATCCGGCTCATCCACAGCGGCCCCACAGAAGAAAACGGCGAGGCCGCGCCACTGTGGTGTCGCGCCGCCTCAACGGCCGCCGGCCGGGTGGACCTTGGCCATGGCGGCGAGTTGCTCGGGGCTGGCCGTCCCCTGGTATTTCGCCTTCCAGTCATCGTAAGGCATGCCGTAAACCGCCTCGCGGCTTTCGTCCTTGCTCAACGCGACGCCGCTGGCGTCGGCGGCTTCCTTCATCCAGTTGGCCAGGCAGTTGCGGCAGAAGCCGGCGAGGTTCATCAGATCGATGTTCTGCACGTCGGTTCGCTGCCGCAGATGCGCCACCAGGCGGCGGAATACGGCGGCTTCCAGTTCGGTCGTGGTCTTTTCGTCGATCGCCATGGCGCTGCTCTCAATGGAAATGTCGGGGACTTTAACTCAAAATGGGGCCAGCCACAGATTTTCCCAGCTTCATGTGCGAGAAAGAACGCTCCGCGCGCCCGACCGGTCGCCATCGGTTGAGCCGGCCGCGTCACCCACGCCAAATCCGCGATGATTTGCTATAGCCTGAACGGATGACTCGAGACGATTCCCCCTGCCGCCGCCCGTTCCGCCGCCGTTGCCGCGCGGCGCTGCCGGCCTGCGTGCTGGCGCTGGCCGTCACCGGCTGGTGGAGCGCGCCCGCGCGCGCCGATTTCCGCCTCTGCAACAACACCTCCAGCCGCGTCGGCATCGCGCTCGGCTACAAGGACGCGGAAGGGTGGGTGACGGAAGGCTGGTGGAACGTGTCATCGCGCAGTTGCGAGACCCTGCTAAGGGGCACCCTGATCGCGCGGTATTACTACATTTACGCCCTCGACTACGACCGCGGCGGCGAATGGTCCGGCCAGGCTTTCATGTGCTCGCGCGACAAGGAATTCACCATCCGGGGCACCGAGAATTGTCTGGCGCGCGGCTATGACCGCACCGGCTTTTTCGAGGTCGACACCGGCGAGCAACGTTCATGGACCGTCCAATTGACAGAAGCCGGCCAGCAGAATCCGGGCGGCGCGCCGGGACCGCTTCCCGGCCTGCCGAACGCCCCGCACAATACGGCGCCGGGAGGCGCGCCCGGCCTGCCGCCACCGCCGCCGCCCACCCCTTCGGGGCCAAAACAATGAGACGCCTGCGCCGCATCAAGATTCTCGCCACCCTCGGCCCCGCCTCGTCCGACAGCGCCATGATCCGGCGGCTGTTCGAGGCCGGCGCCGACCTGTTCCGCATCAACATGAGCCATACGCCGCACGACAAGATGCGGGAGTTGGTCAACACCATCCGCAACGTCGAAAGCAGCTACGGCCGCCCGATCGGCATTCTCGTCGACCTCCAGGGGCCGAAGCTGCGGCTCGGCGCGTTCGCCGGCGGCGCGATCCAACTCCACAACGGCGCGCGCTTCACGCTCGACTCCGACCCCGCGCCCGGCGACGCCACGCGGGTCCAGCTTCCGCATCCGGAAATTCTCGCGGCGCTCCAGCCCGGCCACGCGCTGTTGCTGGACGACGGCAAGGTCCGCCTGATCGTCGAGGAGGCGGCAACGGACCGCGCCGTCACCCGCGTCGTCATCGGCGGCAGGATGTCGGACCGCAAGGGCGTCAGCCTGCCGGACACCGACCTGCCGATGTCGGCGATGACGCCGAAGGATCGCGCCGATCTCGAAGCCGCGCTGGTCGCCGGCATCGACTGGGTGGCGCTGTCGTTCGTGCAGCGCGCCGAGGACGTGATCGAGGCACGAAAGCTGATTCGCGGCCGCGCCTCGATCATGGCCAAGATCGAGAAGCCGCAGGCGATCGAGCGCCTCGCCGACATCATGGAGGTCTCGGACGCGCTGATGGTGGCGCGCGGCGATCTCGGCGTCGAACTGCCGGTCGAGCGGGTGCCGAGCCTGCAAAAGCAAATGACGCGGATGGCGCGCCGGGCCGGCAAGCCGGTGGTGGTGGCGACGCAGATGCTGGAATCGATGATCCAGTCGCCGGTGCCGACCCGCGCCGAGGTCTCCGACGTCGCCACCGCGGTCTATGAAGGCGCCGACGCCATCATGCTGTCCGCCGAATCGGCGGCCGGCAAGTTTCCGGTGGAGGCGGTCTCCACCATGAACCGCATCGGCGAGGAGGTCGAGCGCGACCCGACCTATCGCGGCGTGCTGATGGCGCAGCGGCCGGAGCCGGAGGCCACCATCGGCGACGCCATCGCCGACGCCGCGCGGCAGATCGCCGAAACGCTCGAACTGTCCGCCATCATCTGCTGGACCAGTTCGGGCTCCACCGCCTTGCGCGTCGCCCGCGAGCGGCCGAAGCCGCCGGTGGTGGCGATCACGCCGAACCTCGCCACCGGGCGCAAGCTGTCGTTGGTCTGGGGCGTGCATTGCGTCGTCGCCGAGGACGCCCACGATCAGGACGACATGGTCGACCGCGCCGGCAGCATCGCCTTCCGCGACGGCTTCGCGCGCGCCGGCCAGCGCGTCATCATCGTCGCCGGCGTCCCGCTCGGCACGCCGGGCGCGACCAATATGCTGCGCATCGCCTATGTCGGGCCGCGCAGCGACGCCGCGCCATAGCGCGTCCAAGACGCGCGTAAACGCGCTTCCGACGCGGCCCCGGTGGCGGACGATGACGTCTCGCTTCGGCTCGAACCCTGACGTCCGCCCGTGTGGCCTGATCCCGGCGGCCCTTGCGTCATTCCGCCGCATGGCCCATGCTTCCAGTTCTCTACGCGGCTTCGAACGCTGACCTCCTGTCCGGTCGTCAGCGCCGGAGTTGAACGAGGCCGGGCCTCCAGAACCCGGATCGTCAAAATGGACTGCGCGTCCACAGGAGGACCATCATGCTCGACAGACGCCGTCTGCTCGCGGGCACCACCGCGACCGTCGCCACACTGGGCGCCGGATCCGTTCTCGGCTCGATCAGCGCTTTCGCCAAAACCGCCAAAACCGTCACGCTGCCGTTCGGCAACGGCGAGCGACCGATGGCGCAATATCCGCAGAAGCGGCCTTTGATCTTGCAGACCACCCGCCCGCCGCAACTGGAAACACCGTTCTCGGTCTACAACGAAGGCGTCATCACGCCCAACGATGCGTTCTTCGTGCGCTATCATCTCGCCGATATCCCGCTCGACATCGATCCCGCCAAGTTCACCATCGAGGTCAAGGGCAAGGTCGACAAGCCGCTGAAGCTGTCGATGGCCGATCTCCGCAAAATGCCGGCGAGGGAAATCGTCGCGGTGACGCAATGCTCCGGCAACAGCCGCGGCTTCTTCGATCCGCGCGTCGCCGGCGGCCAGTCCGGCAACGGCGCGATGGGCAACGCGCGCTGGAAGGGCGTGCCGCTGAAAGCCGTGCTGGAGAAGGCCGGCGTGCAGGCCGGCGCCAAGCAGGTGGTGTTCGGCGGGCTCGACGGCCCGGTCAGCGACAAGACGCCGGACTTCGCCAAGGCGCTCGACCTCGATCACGCCCGCGACGGCGAGGTGATGCTGGCCTATTCGATGAACGGCGAGGATCTGCCGATGCTGAACGGCTTTCCGGTGCGCCTCGTGGTGCCGGGCTATTTCGGCACCTACTGGGTCAAGCACCTCAACGAAATTGCGGTGATCGACCACGTCTACGACAATTTCTGGATGAAGACCGCCTATCGCATTCCCGACAACGACTGCCATTGCGTGGAGCCCGGCACCGCGCCGAAGGCGACCATTCCGATCAATCGCTTCACGGTGCGCTCGTTCATCACCAACGTGACCGACGGCGCAAAAGTGAAGGCCGGCAAGACGCACCTGAAAGGCATCGCCTTCGACGGCGGCAAGGGAATCAAGGAGGTCGCGGTATCGGCCGATGGCGGCAAGAGCTGGCAGCCCGCCACGCTCGGCAAGAACCTCGGCAACTATTCGTTCCGCGAATGGCACGCCACCGTCCGGCTACCGGCGGGCGCCCATGAGCTGAGGGTGCGCGCCACCAGCAACGACGGCAAGACGCAGCCAATGCAGGCATCGTGGAATCCGGCCGGATACATGCGCAACGTCGTCGAGACCGTCCGCGTCACGGCAGCCTGAGGAGAACGATCATGACAGCATCGATGCGCCTCGCCGCCGCCACGTTCGCGCTTGCCGCCGGTCTCGGCCTTGCCGCCGCCCAGGCCAGGCCGCTCAAGATCACGCTGCCGCCGGAGACCGCGGCGTTCAAGCCGGGCCCCAACCGCGAGGTGGTGATGAACAACTGCACCGCCTGCCACTCGTCGGACTACGTGCAGACCCAGCCGCGCGGCCCGAAATTCGGCAAGGATTTCTGGACCGCCGAGGTCAACAAGATGGTCAAGGTCTACGGCGCGCCGATTGAGGACGCCGACATTCCGAAGATCGTCGAGTATCTGACGCAGACTTATTCGACCGCGTCGCAATAATCCGCGTCACGACCGAAAACGAATCGTCGTCGTCGCCAGCGGGTCGGCGCAAAGAGCCGCCCGATGACAGGCTCCGGCGAGGACCCATAACCCTGGCGTCGGCTATTGTTGAGTGACTTTGACCTGATTGATTGAGCCGAACCGCTGCGGCGTATGGGTCCCCGCCTGCGCGGGGACGACGGTGCTCGTGCTGCAAGTTGGCCTGTCTTACTCCGCGGCGCGGCGTTGCGGCGGCGGTGTCTCGATCTCCACCGGAAGCGGCGCCTGCACCACCAGCGTCGAGGCGTTGCTGGCCAGTTCGATGCCCTCGTCCTGGAAACGCAGCTTCATCCGGCGATTGAATTCGCGCTGCACCGGCCAGCGTCCGCCATGGGTGCAGCGGATCTGCCCGGCGAGAGTGGCCGTCCCGCCGTCGACCTTGTCGACGCCCCACAATTCGAGATCGCCGCGGATCAGCGGCTTGAACTCGGCCTCCTCGCGCATTCCCTTGACGATATCCTTGAGCACCTGGCCGACGCGGTCGGTATCCTCCTTGTAGGACACGCTGACATTGACCGCCGCGTTGCCGGCGCCGCGGCTGGCGTTGGTGACGCTGGTGACCGAGCTGAACGGCACGATATGCACCGCGCCGTCGGAAGCCCGCAGCCGGATGGTGCGGATCGAGACGTTCTCCACCGTGCCGGTGAGGCCGGACACGGTGACGACGTCGCCGACTTGCACCACGTTTTCCAAGAGCAGGAACAGTCCGGTAATCACGTCCTGCACCAGCCGCTGCGAACCGAAGCCGACGGCGATGCCGATGATGCCGGCGCCGGCCAGCAGCGGCGCGATATTGATCCCGATCTCGCTCAGCGCCGTCAGCGCCACCACCGAGAGAATGATGCACAGGAGCGCGGTGCGCAGCATCGGCAGGAAGGTGCGCAGCCGCGCCGCGCGCGCCGCCTCGCCGTCCCGAGTGAGCGCCGCCAGCTGACGATCCGTCATGGCGTTGACGGCCTCCCAGATCGCCACCGCCGCCCCCACCGCGATGCCGATGGTGACGATGGCCGACAACAGGCGGCTGCCGATCTGGCTGCCGTAGAACCACACCAGGGTATCCGCCCCCCACACTTGCAGCAGGACGACCACGGCGAGCGCCGTCACCGCCCAGCCCGCCAGCCGGCGCAGCAGCGGCAAATAGCGGTTGGCCCGCGTTTCCAATCCGGGAAACCGTTGCAGCACGTCGGCATTGATACGGAAGCCGCGATCGATCAGGCCGAGCAGCACGACCAGCAGGAGCCGTGCCGCGACCACCACGACGATGGTGCCGACGACGTATTGCAGCAGCAGCGTGTAGCCGTCGCGGATATTCAGCGCCCACACCGCCCATAACCCGAGCACGAGGAAAATGGCGGCGTAGTGCCATACCCCGGCGATGCGGTTGCGCATCGACGCGACAGCGCCCTGGCTGCCGCGCCCGGCGCGGATCGCGCGCGCCACCGGCGCCCGGCATTGCAGAATGACGACCACCAGCAACAGATGAACCGCGAGCATCGCCAGCCGCAACAACGCGCCGTAACCGACACGATTGAGGCCGAGCAGCAGCGCGACGTTGGCGAAGGTAATCCCGGAGATGCCGACCGTGACGATGCGCCGGGTCCAGACCTCGACATAGGCCGCGGTTTCCTCGCGGGTCGGAAACATGCCGAGCGGACCGACCAACGCCCGCGCCGCGCAGACCAGACCGCGACACAGCGCGTAGGCGTTGATGATCGCCAGAATCACCACCCGCGTCATCATGACGCCGCCGATCTGGGTGTCGAGCATCAGCGAGGCGACCGCGACGAACACCAGCACCGGCACCAGTTCGAGCCCCAGCCGCGCCAGCACGTAAGGCAGGCGCAGCAGCGATTGCCACAGCCGCGCCAGTCGCAACCGGCGACGGCGGCGGCCCGCCTCGCGCGCCGGACCGGCGGCGGACGGCGGCGGCTCCGGCTCCGGCGCGGGAGCCTTGATGACGCGCGGGATGCGGGCTTCGAGCGCCCGCAACGGTCGCCGCAGCGCCCACAGCATCAGCCATTCCACCGCGAAGGCGCAGCCGAACACCAGCACGAACTTCCAGGCGATATCGAGCAGCACCTGATAATAGAACGGATCGGTGGCGGTGTTCACCAGCCAGTACCACAGCGACGGAACATGGGTGACGCTGCGGGCGGCATCGGTCACCTCGCGCGTCGCCTGGGAGATCCAGCCGGAAATCGTCAGCAGCAATTGCGCGCCCAGGCTGTCGGCGTCGAGGGTGAGCGCCGGCTTGTCGGCCGCCGGCTTGTCGGCCGCGGGCTTGGCCGCTGGCGCGGCGGTGTCCGGCGCGACCGATGCGGCGTCCGCCGGCGCGGGCGCGGTTTTGGCGATGGCGCGCAGCGTCTCGATCATCTGCGCGCGCTTGGCGTCGTCCTGCAAGGTCTCAAGCGCGCGGCGCGCCTGCTCCGGCGTCAACGCCTCGCCTGACGCCTGCGGCGCGGGCGCGGGCTTCGCGCCATTCTGCGCCAGCGCCGGGCCCGCCAGCAGCAACAGCGCGGCAACGATGAACGGCGAAACCTGTCGCGACACGAAAGCTCCTAGAGGTCTGACTTGAAATGCCGTTGGTCGCAAAACACATCTCCGCCCACGGCGTCGTGCCCCCGCGCAGGCGGGGACCCAAAACCCGGCATTGGTCGTCATGGATAGCCTCGACTTCGGTTATTGGAGCCGAACCGCTGCGGCGTATGGGTCCCCGCCTGCGCGGGGACGCCGCCTTTGATGTTGCATGCCCGCGCGCAAAACAAATTTCGATCAGCTTCTAAAATCACGCTTGAAAATATCCGTGGTCTCTCGACCCACCAGAGGTTTGCCGCGAGAAGATTTGCCGCAAGACGTCCCGCCGCGATCAGATGTCGCGGCCCTCGACCTTCTCGGTCAACGTCTTGACCAGTTCGGGAATTTTGTCGAGATGCGGGTTGATCGCCAGCGCCTTGCGGAACGCGTCGAGCGCGCGTTTGTCGTCGCCGAGATCGCGCAGGATCATGCCGAGCCCGGCCAGCGCCCCGAAATGACGCGGCTCGCGCGCCAGCACCTGCTCGATGTCGTGCAAGGCGCGATCGTAATCGTCCTTCAGGTAGTAGACCGTCGCCCGCCGGTTCCACGCCTCGGTGTAGTCGGGACGCAGCTTGACCAGCGCGTCGAGCAGTTCGAGCGCGACGTCGAGTTGCTTGGCGTCGACGGCGGCCTTCACCCGCGCCATCAGGAGTTGCGCGGTGTCGCTCGGCGTCGCCATCCATTGCGCCCAGATCCGCGCCTCGACATGCCGGGCGCTGGCCTCGTCCGGGGCCGCCTTCAGCGCGCCGAACAGGAAATCCAGTCCCCGCGCATGATCGGCCCCGACAGCCGGCAGTTTGGCGGGCGGCGCCGGAAGCTGCGGATCGTGCGGCTGGCCCGGCGCGGGCCGCGCCTGTTGCGCCGGCGCGGCGACGGGCACCGCCACAAGCACCAGCGCGGCGACGGCGCCGCTGAAAACGCGCGTGCCGCCCAACGATCCGAGGATCAATCGCAAAACTGCTCTCATGGCCATGACCGGAGACTAGCCGCGAGTTATGGCGCTGGAAAGACGATGAAGCCGCCCGGAGCAAGATGCGCCGGACGGCTTCGTCTTTCAAACGGTTTGGCCTTCAAATCGGGCGACCGCTCGGGCGGACCGCGATCGGCCGGCTTATCCCTGGCGCGCCTTGAAGCGGCGCTGCACCTTGTTGATGACGTAGACGCGACCCTTGCGGCGCACGAGGCGATTGTTGCGGTTGCGGCTGCGCAGCGATTTCAATGAGTTACGGACCTTCATGGGACAATCCTACAAGCGTGTTGAAAGGCCGTGCGCGACAGGCCGAATCTAGCGAATCCCGAATCTGACAAATAAGGGAACAAGCCCGTTCGCGGCCGGGCCGCGCGGGATGGCTGCGTTCTAATGCAGCCGCGCCGCCTCTGTCAATGTTGGCGGGGCGCGGTTTCCGGTGAATTTACCGCCATGACGCACCGCGCGCCTGCTTCAGGGCCGCACGGCGGCCATGGCTTTACGACGACCGTGAAATTGATTATGAGATATAACCAATTCGGCGAGGCCGCCCGGCCGCCGATCCGGGGGAACCACCATGCCCAATCTCGACGACGTCATCGCCATCGACATCCACACCCATGCCGAGGAGCCGTGCGGCACCCATGGCGACGACGGTTACGACGATTTCCAGGCGGCGATGGCGGAGTATTTCAAATCCCCGCACAAGCACCCGCCGACGGTGCCGGAGACCGCCGCCTATTATCGCTCCAAGAACATCGCGGCGGTAATCTTCCCGGTCGACGCCGAGCGCGAAACCGGCTTCCGCCGCTACAACAATTACGAGATGGCGGAATTGGCGGCGCAGAATAGCGACGTGCTGATCCCGTTCGCCAGCATCGATCCGGCCAAGGGCAAGGTCGGCGCCCGCGAGGCGCGCAACCTGATCGAGAATTACGGCATCAAGGGCTTCAAGTTCCACCCGACCATGCAGGGCTTCTATCCCAACGACCGCATGGCCTACCCGCTCTACGAGGCGATCGCCGAGGCCGGCTCGATCGCGCTGTTCCACACCGGGCAGACCGGCGTCGGCTCCGGAATGCCGGGCGGCAACGGCATGCGGCTGAAATATTCCAACCCGATGTATATCGACGACGTCGCGGTGGATTTTCCCGAGATGAAAATCATCCTGGCGCATCCGTCGTTCCCCTGGCAGGAGGAAGCGCTGTCGGTCGCCACCCACAAGCCGAACGTCTACATCGACCTGTCGGGCTGGTCGCCGAAATACTTCCCGCCGATCCTGGTGCGCTACGTCAACACGCTGTTGCAGGACAAGATGCTGTTCGGTTCCGACTGGCCGGTGATTACGCCGGACCGTTGGCTTTCGGACTTCGCCAAGATCGACATCCGAGACGACGTGCGGCCCAAGGTGCTGAAAGCCAACGCGCGAAAACTGCTCGGCATGTAAGCGCGGAATCACGCTCCAACTTGCAAAAATCGAAAATGAGCGTCGAATCCGTCCGCGCGTTTTTCCAGACCCATGCGCCCGACATCGCGGTGCTGGAATCCGACAAAAGCTCGGCCACCGTTCCGCTCGCCGCCGAGGCCTTCGGCGTCAAGCCCGAGGAAATCGCCAAGACGCTGTCGCTGCGCGTCGGCGACCGCCATCTGCTGGTGGTGACCAAGGGCACCGCGCGGCTGGACAACAAGAAGGCGCGCACCGCCTTCGGCGCCAAGCCGCGCATGCTAGGGCCCGAGGAAGTCGTCGAGATCACCGGCCATCCTGTCGGCGGCGTCTGTCCGTTCGGGCTGAAGACGCCGTTGCCGGTCTATTGCGACATCTCGCTGCAAGCATTTGACGTGGTGGTGCCGGCGGCCGGCTCGACCAACAGCGCGGTGCGGATTTCCCCGCGGCGCATGGCGGAACTGACCGCCGCCGAATGGGTCGATGTCTGCCAGACGCAGGACTGACGTTTCACCGCATGCAGTCCTTGGGCTCCCGGCCGAATCGTCCGTCGTCACGCGCGGACTCGATCCGCGCATCCATCTTCTTGAAAATAGTCGATTGCCGGGTCTTGACCGATCATGACGCGCCAGGACGTGCGTGATCCGGATCGCGGTCATTGATTCCCGCGCGTCGCCTGCGTCCCATCGTCACGCGTCGAGGCGAGCGATGGTTGCGATGACCGCGCGTTCATTCAGCCGTTGAGGGTGATAATCGGACAGTTCGCGCGAAGCGCGATGGAAGCCGCGCGGCGACGCAATTATCCAAGGCTTTCGCGGCGTTCAGCGCGCTCGCCGATCGCGCCCTCGCCTGTCTCGCGGCCGCGCGCCCACTTTGTTATTGCGCTCCGACTTCGTTTTAGTCTTTGATGATCCCGCGCCATCGGATGCCGCGCGAGCGCAACAAGAGAAACAACATGCTCAGGCGGGAATGGAGGAAGCGATGAACGAGCACCCCGGAACGAACATCCCGGACCGAAACGAACACCCCGGATCGGATCCTGTCCGGGCGCGGAGCAGCGAACCGCGCCGGTGCGAAAATGCGGATCGTCAGCCGCGCGCGAACCTCCGCTAGCTCTGATGTTTTCGCCGGCGGCATGAACCGCGATCATCCGGAAACCGTGCGCGCGAACACTTGTCACCCGCGCTGATGCACGAAGTCATTTACTCTTTCGCGCGCCGATGGCATTTTCGACTTTCGATTAGAACCGATCACCTCAGGGAGGAGAACAATATGCGTAAATTGATGCTTGCCGCGCTGGCGTTGCCGGTGCTGGCCTTGCCGGTCTTCGGCGCCCCCGCGCGCGCGGCGGACACCGTGAAGATCGGCTACATCGATCCGCTCTCCGGCGGCGGCGCCAGCGTCGGCGAAGTCGGCCTGAAAACCTTCCAGTATCTCGCCGATCAGATCAACGCCGAGGGCGGCATCCTCGGCCAGAAGGTCGAAATCGTCCCGCTCGACAACAAGACCAATCCGCAGGAAAGCCTGATCCAGGCCCAGAAGGCCGTCGATGCGGGCATCCATTACATCACCCAGGGCAACGGCTCGGCGGTCGCCGCGGCGCTGTCGGATTTCGTGACCAAGCACAATTCGCGCAATCCCGGCAAGGAAATGCTCTATTTCAACTATGCCGCGGTCGACCCGATCCTGACCAACGAGAAATGCAGCTACTGGCATTTCCGCTGGGACGCCAACTCCGACATCAAGATGGAAGCGCTCACCAATTACGTGAAGGGCGTTCCGTCGGTTAAGAAGGTCTACCTGATCAATCAGGACTACTCGTTCGGCCAGTCGGTCCGCACCGAGGCCCGCAAGATGCTCGCGGCCAAGCGTCCCGACATTCAGATCGTCGGCGACGAACTGCATCCGCTGCTGAAGATCACCGACTTCGCGCCCTACATCGCCAAGATCAAGGCCTCGGGCGCGGATTCGGTCATCACCGGCAACTGGGGGCAGGATATCGCGCTGCTGCTGAAGGCCGCCGCCGACGCCGGCCTCAAGGTCAACTGGTACACCTATTATGCCGGCGGCGCCGGCGGCCCGACCGCGATCAAGCAGGCCGGCCTCGATCATCAGGTCTACCAGATCACCGAGGGCGTCGCCAACGCCGGCTACCAGCCCGCGGTCGATTTCGAGAAGGCCTTCCGCGCCAAGGTGGGTGTTACGCTGTGGTATCCACGCGCGGTCAACCAGATGCGGATGTTCAAGCTTGCCGCCGAGAAGGCCAAGTCGCTCGATCCCGTCAAGGTCGCCGCCGCGCTGGAAGGCATGGAGTTCGACGTCCTCAACGGCGGCAAGGGCATCATGCGCAAGGAAGACCATCAGTTCCTGCAACCGATCTACATCTCGTCGTTCGGCAGCCGCACCGACAAGGAGCCGTTCGACGAGGAGGGCACCGGATGGGGCTGGAAGCTGATCGCCAAGATCGACACCGCCCAGGCCACCGTTCCGACCACCTGCAAGATGAAGCGTCCCTGACGCAACGCCGCTCCATCCCGCCGCGGCGCATGGCGTGCCGCGGCGGGACAGGAGCAAGATCGAGACCGCCGGATCGCTCACGGTTTCGCCCGATCATCGACCTGCCGCCTGGTCAGGTCCTTGCTCGGTCGGGAATCGCCGGACCGGCAGCCTTCTCCCGCGCCGGATTCAATCGTTCCCTGCTCCGTCGAAGGGTTCGCGATCGCTTCCGCCGCACCATGCACGACTTCCAGTGCCAACCCGTTTCAACTCCAACCCGGTGGCTGTCCCGTGCTTGAGCTGATCGTCATTTCCACCCTGAACGGCGTGCTGTTCGGCATGTTGCTGTTCCTGCTGTCGAGCGGCCTGACCGTGATTTTCAGCATGATGGGCGTGCTGAACTTCGCCCATGCCAGCTTCTACATGCTCGGCGCGTTCTTCGGCTATCAACTGACCCGGTGGATCGGCTTCTGGCCGGCCCTGGTCCTGGCGCCGCTGCTGGTCGGCGCCATCGGCATGGCGGTCGAACGCTACGGCCTGCGCCAGACCCACAAGCACGGCCACGTCGCCGAACTGCTGCTCACCTTCGGTCTCGCCTTCGCGATCGAGCAGGTGGTGCAGATGATCTGGGGCAAGCTGCCGATGGACTACCGCGTGCCGGCGCTGCTCGACTTCCCGGCCTTCACGATCTTCTCGACCAACTATCCCGCCTACAAGATGTTCATGCTGCTGGTGTCGGTGGTGATCTTCATCGCGCTGCTGATCGTCCTCAAGCGCACGCGCGTCGGCCTCATCGTGCAAGCCGCGCTGACCCACCCCAACATGGTCGCCCATCTCGGGCACAATGTCGGCCGCGTCTTCATGATGGTGTTCGGGGTCGGCACCGCGCTGGCGGCGATCGCCGGCGTCATCGCCGGCCCGGCGCTGGTGACCCAGGCGGACATGGCCGCGCTGCTCGGCCCGATCCTGTTCGTGGTTATCGTGGTCGGCGGCCTCGGCTCGCTGCCCGGCGCGTTTTTCGCCTCGCTGCTGATCGGCCTGGTGCAGACCTTCGCGGTGTCGGTGAACGGCTCGCTCGCCAGTCTTTTCGGGCCGCTGGATCCCTCCATCGGCCCCTCGCTGCTCACCGACGTCTGGAACGTGACTATCGCGCAGATCGCGCCGATCCTGCCTTACGTGCTGCTGGTGCTGATGCTGATCGTCCGCCCGATGGGTCTCATGGGGACACGTGAAACATGACCGACTTGACTTCCCGCGCCCCCTCGCCCACCGACTCCGCTCCCGCGCGAAATGTCGGCTTCTACGCCGCCTGGGGCATTTTCATCGTCGCCGTGCTGGTGCTGCCGCTGATCTTCCGGTCCGGCGGCTCGCACACCACCTTCAGCCTGATCGGCATCGCGGCCATCTTCGCGCTGTCCTACAATATCCTGCTCGGCCAGACCGGACTGCTCTCGTTCGGTCACGCCGTCTATTACGGTCTCGGCGGATTCCTCGCCGTTCACGGCATGAACGCCATCGCCGCCCACGGGCTGCCGGTACCGCTGCCGTTCGTTCCGCTGATCGGCGGCTTCGCCGGCCTGGTGTTCGCCATCATCATCGGCTGGGTCTCGACCCAGCGCGCCGGAACGGTGTTCGCGATGATCTCGCTCGGCATCGGTGAACTGGTGGCGTCGTCCTCCCTCATCCTGCGCAGCTTCTTCGGCGGCGAGGCCGGCATCACCACCAACCGCACCGACCTGCCGGCGTTGTTCGGCTGGAATTTCGGGCCGCAGATCCAGGTCTATTACCTGATCGGGTTCTGGCTCATCATCTCGGCGATCGCGATGTATGCCCTGACCCGCACGCCGCTCGGGCGGATGTGCAACGCGGTGCGCGACAACCCCGAGCGCGTTCAGTTCATCGGCTACGATCCGCATGTGGTGCGCTATCTGTCGTTCTGCTTCGCCGGCTTCTTCGCCGGCATCGCCGGCGCGCTGGCGGCGATCAATTTCGAGATCGCCAACGCCGCCTATCTCGGCGCGGTGCAATCCGGCGTCGTACTGTTCGCGACCTTCATCGGCGGCGTGGGCTACTTCTTCGGGCCGGTGCTCGGCGCCGTCGTGGTGACGATGCTGCAACTCGAACTGTCCGACGTCACCTCGGTCTGGCAGCTTTATTTCGGCATCATCTTCATCGGCATCGTGATGTTCGCTCCCGGCGGCCTCACCAGCCTGTTGATGATGCACCGCCCGCTGTTGCGCGCCGGCACCCTGCCGATGGTCCTGCCGGCCTACCTGATCGCGCTGGTGCCGACGCTCCTGTTCGCCTGCGGCGTGATCCTCGCGATCGAAATCCTCGCGGTCTATTCCCAGGGCGGCTCCGGCAGCGGCACCATCCATCTGTTCCGCATTCCCTTCGATCTCGCGAGCCCGATGACCTGGCTGATAGCGGCGGTTCTGACCATCGGCGGCTTCTACGTCGCGCGCATGACCTGGCGCGGCGTCACCGACGCCTGGGATCGCGCCATGACAGTGGCCCGCGAGCGAGGATATCACGCATGACCAACGCGATCGAAGTCCGTGCCGTCGAAAAGAAGTTCGGCAACGTCCACATCATCCGCGACCTCAACCTGACCATCGGCCAGGGTGAGCGTCACGCGATTATCGGGCCGAACGGCGCCGGCAAGTCCACGACCTTCAACCTCATCAGCGGCCACATCACGCCGACCTCGGGCGAGATCGACCTCAACGGGCAGCGGATTTCCGGCCTGCGGCCATTCGAGATCAACCGCCGCGGCCTGTCGCGCTCGTTCCAGGTCACCAACGTCTTCGCCAAGATGACGGTGTGGGAAAACATCCGCTGCGCCGTGCTGTGGGCGACCGGTCACCGCTACGCGTTCTGGAAGAATGTCGACAGCCTGCCGGAGGTGCGGCAGCGCACGGCGGAAATCCTTGAGGACATCCATCTCACCCACCGGCGCGACGTGCCGGCCGGCCTTCTGACCTACGCCGAGCAGCGCGAACTGGAGATCGGCATCACCATCGCCGGCGGCGCCAGCGTCATCATGCTGGACGAGCCGACCGCCGGCATGAGCAATACCGAGACCGATCGCGCCGTCGCCCTGATCCGCCGTCTGACCGAAGGCCGCACGCTGGTGATCGTCGAGCACGACATGAGCGTGGTGTTCGGCCTCGCCGACCGGATTTCGGTGCTGGTCTACGGCAACATCATCGCCTCGGGGACGCCGGAGGAAATTCGCGGCAATCCCAAGGTCAAGGAAGCCTACCTTGGCGAGGAGGACCACTAATGCTCGAAGTCAAGGACCTGCACGCCTATTACGGCAAGAGCCATATCCTTCAGGGTGTGGACATGAACATCCAGGCCGGCGAAGTGGTCAGCCTGCTGGGGCGCAACGGCGTCGGCCGCTCCACCACCGTCAAGGCGATCATGGGCGAGGTGACGCCGCACGGCATCGTCCGCTTCAAGGGCAAGGATATCGCCGGCCTCCCCAGCTACAAGATCGCCCATCTCGGCCTCGGCTACGTTCCCGAGCACCGCGATATCTTTCCGGGCCTCACGGTGCGCCAGAACCTGATGCTCGGCATCAAGAACCCGCGCAAGCCCGGTCGCTGGAAGCTTGAGGAAATGCTGGAGATGTTTCCCAACCTCGCCCGGCGCGCGGACACCGCGGCGGGCGTGCTCTCCGGCGGCGAGAAGCAGATGCTGACGACGTGCCGCACGCTGATGGGCGACCCCGAGCTGATTATGATCGACGAGCCGACCGAAGGTCTGGCCCCGATCATCGTGCAGCAGGTCGGCGACCTGATCGCGCGCATCGCCGCCGCCGGCCTTGCCATCCTGCTGGTCGAGCAGAAACTGTCGATCGCACTGCGGATCTCGCACCGGCTCTATGTCATGGGCCACGGCCAGATCGTGTTCGAGGGAACGCCCGACCAACTCAAGGCCAACGAGACCATCCGAAAGGATTGGCTGGAGGTGTAGCCGCCTCCCGAAACGCAAATGCCCGGACCTGGCCGGGCCTTTCGCAATATGGCGGCCCGCGCGTCGGGGACGATCGCCAAAAGCGAACGTGGCACGCGCGATTGGACGGCCGCATCGGCGGAGGACCGGACGGTCTTTTCAAGATTCGGCAAGCGGCGGATATGGAGATCCGCGCTGTTGAAAGGGCACCGCGCGATCACGGCGAATTCCAGCGGGCACGACGCACGCCTCAAGGCCGCAGGCAAGCCGCACAAGCTCGCCCTCGTCGCATGCGCCCGAAAACTCCTGACTTACGCCAACTCCGTCCTCGCACGCCACTCTCCATGGCTCACCGCACAAACCTCTCCTTAATGGTTGCTCGCAATGACGATCCGGTCAGATCGGATTCCGTTCTGGAGTATGATTGTTCGAGGTTGAATCGGATAGCCCCGTTGTCGTCCTCGCGCGGGCGAGGACCCAGAACCCCTGGCGTTGGCTGTTTTAAGAACCTCGTCCCGGCGATGGAGCCGAACCGCTGCGGCGTCTGGGTCCCCGCCTGCGCGGGGACGACGCTGTTCGCGGTGCAAGCCCGTATGTGAAATCAGTCTTCGGTTAGCGCGTTTTGCGATCCGAGCGAATCACCGTCATTGCGAGCACTCGGATCAACGCTTCGCGTTGTCCGAGCACAGGCTCCGCGAAGCAATCCAGCTCTTTTCGTTACGATAGCCGGATTGCTTCGGAGCTCACGCTCCTCGCAATGACGATCCAGTCAGATCGGCCTCCGCTCTAATCGTCCTTCTTCCCGAAGTTGCGGAAGCCTTCCATGTTCTCCTCGATCCGCTTGCGCACGATATCGAACGCATCCTTTTGCGATTTCGTCGCCATCTCGGCCAGCTCGCGCATGTTGTCGAGGGCGCCCTGGAATCGCTCCTTGGCGAGTTCGGCGCGCTTGGCGACGGCGTTTTCCGACTGCGCGTCGGTCATCGCCTGCTGCATCGATTGTTGCAGGATTTCGGACTGCCGGCGGATCAATGCCTGCCACCCCTCGAACGCGACCTTGTTGGCCGCCGCGAGCGCCTCGATGTTCTTGCGCTCGCGCTCGATGATCGAGGCGAAATCGACGCCCGGAATTTTGAATTGGCCGAGCATCTTGGTGAAATCGAACAGCGGCATCTCGCCCGCCTTGCCTTCGTTGGACTTGCCGTCATCGGTCATCGGATATCCCTTTCAGGTTCGCGGAGCGGAGATCGTGGACCTTCAGAGTTGCCACTTGCTCGGCGACTGTCAAGCCGGTGATTTCAGTCCAGGATTCGCATTCCGCGGCCGACGCGATGCGGGGGCGCGGGCCAAACCCGCGACGCCGGCTCTGGCCAAATCACCGCATTCACCTTAGGTAAGCGGCGATTTCACGCGGAATGCACGGAACCTGCGGCGCGACCGCCGCGGGTTCCGCTGTTTTTCGCAATCGGTTTTTGCGCCGTCACCTCAATCCCGCCGCCTTGATGGTCGTGTCGCCATGCTATTCGCTGCCTGCCGAAACGCGCGCTCGCGCCAGGCCTGGCTCGGAGAATTCCGGGCAACGCTGGCGCTCGGCTGGCCGATGGTGCTGACCAATCTGGCGCAGATCGCGCTGACCACCACCGACGTCATCGTGCTCGGCCGGCTCGGCCCGTCGGCGCTCGCGGCGGCGACGCTTGGCGTCAATCTCTATTTCGGCCTGCTGATCTTCGCCATCGGCCTCATCACCGCGACCGCGCCGATGATGGCCGAGACAATCGGCGGCGGGCGTCATGTCGTGCGCGAGGTGCGGCGCACCTTTCGTCAGGGCCTGTGGTCCGCCGTCATTATTTCCGTTCCGGCGTGGGCCCTGTTGTGGCACGCCGACGCGGTGCTGCTGATGCTCGGGCAGGAACCGCAACTCGCGGCCGACGCGCACCTGTTCATGCGCGAATTGCAATGGGGTTTTCTGCCCGCGCTCGGGTTCATCACGCTGCGCTCGTTCGTCGCCGCCCTGGAGCGGCCGATCTGGGCGATGGTGGTGACGGTGGCGGCGATCCTGTTCAACATCCTCGCCAACTGGACGCTGGTGTTCGGCCATCTCGGCCTGCCGGCGCTGGGCCTGCGCGGCTCCGGGTTGGCGACGGCGCTGTCGAACGGCTTCATGTTTCTCGGCCTCGTCGTCGTGGTGCTGGCCGACCGCCAGTTTCGCCGCTTCCATCTGTTCGGGCGCTGGTGGCGGCCGGACTGGCCGCGCCTCGTCACGCTGTGGCGCTTAGGGATGCCGATCGGCGCGACGATGATGCTGGAAATCACGCTGTTCAACGCCGCCGTGTTCATCATGGGGCAGTTCGGCACGGCGGCGATCGCCGCGCATTCGATCGCGATCCAGATCGCGGCGGCGTCGTTCATGGTGCCGCTCGGGCTCGGACAGGCGGCGACGGTGCGGGTCGGGCTCGCCCACGGCGCGGGCCAACGCGACGGCATCACCCGCGCCGGTTGGGCCGCCTTCGCGATGGCGATGGCGTTCATGGCGACGATGAGCCTGGTGCTGCTGACATTTCCAAATGTGCTGATCGGCGCGTTCATCGACGTCACCGATCCGGCCAACACGGCGGTCGCGCGGATGGCGACGCTGTTCCTGCTATGGGCGGCGATCTTCCAGCTCGCCGACGGCGCGCAGGTGGTCGGCGCCGGCATGCTGCGCGGCTTGCAGGATACCAGCGTGCCGATGCTCTATGCCGCGTTCGGCTATTGGGGTTGCGGCATGCCGCTCAGCCTGCTGTTCGCCTTCAAGCTCGGCTATGGCGGCGTCGGCATCTGGGTCGGGCTGGCGTCGGGGCTCGCCGTCGTGGCCATCCTGATGATGATGCGATGGATACGGCGCGAACGGCTGGGCCTGGTGCCGCTGAATTGAGAATATCCAGGAAGCAGGCGTTATCGTCCGCGAAGGCGGACGATCCAGTACATCCGGGCCTTACGCGATTCACTGAAGTCGGATGCGTCATGCTCCGCCTGCGCGGAGCATGACTGTTTTATGAAGATGGATTGCCGGATCAAGTCCGGCAATGACGGAGGTTGCGTCAAAACACCTTTCGGATCCAGTTATGCGTGTCGGCTGCGCGGCCGTACTGGATGTCGACCAGCTTTTTGCGCAGGCCCATCGCCACCTCGCCGGCGGCGCCGCCGTTGATCTGGAAGTCGCCATGCGCCGAGCACACCTTGCCGATCGGCGAGATCACCGCCGCGGTGCCGCAGGCGAAGGCTTCCTTGAGCCGGCCGCTGGCGGCATCGGCGCGCCACTGGTCGATGGTGTAAGGCTCCTCGCGCACCGCCGTGCCGGCCTCCTTGGCCAGCGCGATGATCGAGTCGCGGGTGATGCCGGGCAGGATGGTGCCGAGCGGCGGCGTCGACAGCGAGCCGTCGTCGAACACGAAGAACACGTTCATGCCGCCCAGTTCCTCGATGTAGCGATGCTCGACCGCGTCGAGAAACACCACCTGATCGCAGCCGCGCTCGATCGCCTCCGCCTGTGCGCGCAGGCTTGCCGCGTAGTTGCCGCCGCACTTGACCGCGCCGGTGCCGCCGACGGCGGCGCGGGTGTAGGTCTCCGAGACCCAGATCGAAACCGGCGCGGGGCCGCCCTTGAAGTAAGAGCCGACCGGCGAGGCGATCACCGCAAAGATATATTCCGCCGACGGCTTGACGCCGAGGAACACCTCGTTGGCGATCGTGAACGGGCGAATATACAGGCTGCCCTCGCCGCCCGGAATCCAGGCGCGGTCGATCTTCACCAGTTGCTCCACCGCCTCGATGAACACCGGCTCCGGCACCGGCGCCATCGCCATGCGGTCGGCCGAATTGCGGAAGCGCCGCGCGTTGGCATCGGGGCGAAACAGGTTGACGCCGCCGTCGTCGCGCCGGTACGCCTTCAGTCCCTCGAAGATTTCCTGCGCGTAGTGCAGCACGGCGGTGGCCGGATCGAGCGCGAAGTTGGCGCGGGATTCGATGCGCGCGCCGTGCCAGCCCTCGGTCGGGTTGTAGCGGACAACCGCCATGTGGTCGGTAAACACCCGGCCGAAGCCCGGATCGGCCAGCTTGGCGGCGCGAGCGGCGTCGGAAGTCGGGTTGGCGGCGGGCCGGACGTCGAAATTCAACCAGAGCGAGCCATCAGCCTTGTCGAATGAAACTCCCATGGACCATCTCCCCGATCTGGCGGCCGGCGCCCACGCGCCTGGCCGGATTGTCGTCAACCTGATGCCGTTCCGCCGCAGGCCGGCCTTCAATTTTCACGGAACGGGGAATTGACGCCCCGCGCATCCGTAAAAGAGCCTGCCGCAAAGCCGTGCGAATGTTAGAACAGGATCCGAAAGTTTGCGCGGAAATAGACAGGTCGCGCACCCCGGAACCGAGGACGGGATGAAAACGATCTAATGTTTCGTCCTCGTCATTGTTTTTGTAACATTGGAACGTAGATACGTCAATATGACTGACATAAATTTCGCGAAGGGCAAAGTCAGGACCAAGAGCGCCGCCGCGGGGGCGCGCGACGCCGCCGCGCCGGGCGGCGAGGGACCGCCGCTGCGCTGGGATATCATCGAGCTGCTGTTCTTCGCCTATCGCGACTTCGTCGGCGACGCCGACCATGTGCTGGAGGCGTTCGGCTTCGGCCGCGCCCATCATCGCGTCGTGCATTTCGTGCATCGCTATCCGGGCCTCACCGTCGCCGACCTGCTCGGCGTGCTGCGCATCACCAAGCAATCATTGGGGCGGGTCCTCAAGCAATTGCTGGAGGAAGGCTATATCGTGCAGCGCGCCGGCGACCATGACCGCCGCCAGCGCCTGCTATACGCCACCGCCAAGGGCGAGACGCTGATCGCGAAACTCGCCGGCTTGCAGACCGACCGGATCACGCGGGCGATGCGGGACTTAAGCCCGTCGGAGGCCGCCGCCGTCAGCCAGTTCCTGCGCGCCATGATCGATCGCGAGGAATCCGACAAGGTGCTGGAAAGCCTGCTGGAGCATCACCGTCCCGCGCCGCGGGACTAAATGACAACGGTTTCACCCATGGCACACCCGCCGATCCAACCCGCCGACGACGCCCCGCATTTGCTGCTGGTCGACGACGACCGCCGCATCCGCGATCTGCTGTCACGCTTTCTCGCCAGCGAGGGTTATCGCGTCACCACCGCGATGAGCGCCGCCGACGCCCGCGCCAAGTTGCAGGGGCTGCATTTCGATCTGCTGATTCTCGACGTGATGATGCCCGGCGAAAACGGCTTCGAACTGGCGCGCTTCATCCGCACTACCTCGACGGTGCCGATCGTGATGCTGACCGCGCGGCACGAGGCCGAAAGCCGCATCGAGGGCTTGCAGATCGGCGCCGACGACTATGTCGCAAAGCCCTTCGAGCCGCGCGAACTGCTGCTGCGGATCGGCAACATCCTCAAGCGCGCCACGCCCGCGCCGGTCGCGAAAGTGGAATCAGTGCGGTTCGGGCCGTTCGTCTATTATCTCGACCGCGGCGAACTGCGGGAGGGCGAAACCGTGGTGCATCTGACCGACCGCGAGCGCGAGATGCTGCGCATTCTCGCCGCCATACCGGGCGAGACGGTGTCGCGCGGCGATCTCACCGGAGCGGGCGGCACCGTCAACGAGCGCGCGGTCGACGTGCAGATCAACCGGCTGCGCCGCAAGATCGAGCGCGACCCGGCCAATCCGTTGTTCCTGCAAGCGGTGCGCGGCGTCGGCTATCGTCTGGTCGCCTCGCCGTGAGCGCGCGCCGATGAGCACCCTCGACAGCGGCCTGACCCTGATCCGCGGTGCCGCGCAGCGCCTCGCCGCCTTCAATGCGCGCCTCGGCAACTCGTTCAAGAACTGGATGCCGAAGGGCCTCTACGCCCGCGCGCTCTTAATCATGATCGTGCCGATGGTGGTGCTGCAATCGGTGGTCGCGTTCGTGTTCATGGAGCGGCACTGGAACACGGTGACGCGTCGGTTGTCGGCGACAGTGGTGCAGGACATCGCCGCGATGATCGACATCTACAAGGGCTATCCGCAGGACAAAGACCATGAATTGCTGCGGCGGATCGCGCAGCAGCGGCTCGGGCTGGTGGTGGATTTCCTGCCCGTCGGCGACATGCCGCCGCCCGGACCGAAGCCGTTCTTCTCATTGCTCGACCAATCGCTGTCGGCGCAGATCGGCCGGCAGATTTCCCGGCCGTTCTGGATCGACACCGTCGGGCGCTCCTCGCTGGTGGAAATCCGCGTGCAGCTCGACGATTCGGTGATGCGGGTGTTCGCGCAGCGCAGCGCCGCCTACGCCTCGAACTCGGAGATCTTCTTTCTCTGGATGTTTTCCACCTCGACGGTGCTGCTGATCGTCGCGGTGCTGTTCCTGCGCAACCAAATTCGGCCGATCGTGCGGCTCGCCGACGCCGCCGAGAGCTTCGGCAAGGGCCGCGAGGCGCCGAACTTCCGCCCGCGCGGCGCCCTGGAGGTGCGGCGCGCGGCGCACGCCTTCATCGAAATGAAAACCCGCATCGAGCGCGCCATGGAGCAGCGCACCGCGATGCTGGCCGGCGTCAGCCACGACCTGCGCACCATCCTGACCCGCTTCAAGCTCGAACTCGAACTGATCGGCGACAATCCGGAGCTTGAAGGCATGCGCAAGGACGTCGACGAGATGTCCGGCATGCTGGAGGCTTATCTCGCCTTCGCCCGCGGCGACGGCGACGAGCGGGCGCAGCCGACCGACATTTCCGCGACGCTAGAGGAGCTGCGCGGCGACGCCGAGCGCGACGGCCAGACCGCGACGGTGTCGTTCCAGGGGCTGCCGGTGGTGACGGTGAAACCGGCGGCGTTCAAGCGCTGCCTCGGCAATCTGGTATCGAACGCCGCGCGCTACGCCTCCACCATCGCCATCGCCGGGCATCGCGACCATCGCTGGCTGACCATCACGGTGGACGACGACGGTCCCGGCATTCCGCAAAACATGCGGGAGGACGTATTCAAGCCGTTCCTGCGGCTCGACGACGCCCGCAACCAGGATCAGGGCGGCAGCGGACTGGGTCTCGCCATCACCCGCGACATCGCCCGCTCGCACGGCGGCGACGTCACCCTCGGCGACAGCCCGATGGGCGGCCTGCGCGCCACGGTGCGGATCCCGGTGTGAGGGGAGGAGATTCGGGTGTGAGGCGCGCGGAGACTCGCAACCCCAAGAATGTCGTCCCCGCGCAGGCGGGGACCCATACGCCGCAGCGATTCGGCTCCTTCACGGGGCCAAGTTATTTGTAATAACCAACGCCAGGGGTTTTGGGTCCTCGCCTGCGCGAGGACGACGCCGTAAGGTGAGGAGGCGTCGCCCGTCCTTCAGCCATCCACCTTGAGCGCGGCAATAAACGCTTCCTGCGGAATGTCGACCTTGCCGAACTGCCGCATCTTCTTCTTGCCTTCCTTCTGCTTCTCGAGAAGTTTGCGCTTGCGGGTGATGTCGCCGCCGTAGCACTTCGCGGTGACGTCCTTGCGCAGCGCGCGCACCGTCTCGCGCGCGATCACCTTGCCGCCGATCGCCGCCTGAATCGGAATCTGGAACATGTGCGGCGGGATCAGCTCCTTCATCTTCTCGACCATGGCGCGGCCGCGCCCCTCGGCGCGGGTGCGATGCACCAGCATCGACAGCGCGTCCACCGGCTCGTTGTTGACGAGGATCTGCATCTTGACCAGGTCGGCGGCGCGGTAGTCGGTGAGGTGGTAGTCGAACGAGGCGTAGCCCTTCGACACCGACTTCAGCCGGTCGTAGAAATCGAACACCACCTCGTTGAGCGGCAGCTCGTATTTCACCATGGCGCGGGCGCCGACGTAAGTCAGTTCCTTCTGCACGCCGCGCCGCTCCTGGCACAACTTCAGCACGCTGCCGAGATAGTCGTCGGGGGTGAGGATGGTGGCCTCGATCCACGGCTCCTCGATCTCGGCGATCTTGACCACGTCCGGCATGTCGATCGGATTGTGAATCTCGATCTCGCGGCCGTCGGTCAAATGCATCTTGTAGATGACGCTCGGCGCGGTGGCGATCAGGTTGAGGTCGAACTCGCGGGAAAGCCGTTCCTGGATGATTTCGAGATGCAAAAGCCCGAGGAAGCCGCAGCGGAAGCCGAAACCCAACGCGGCGCTGGTTTCCATTTCAAACGAGAAGCTGGCGTCGTTGAGACGCAATTTGCCCATCGCCGCGCGCAGCGTCTCGAAGTCGTCGGCATCGACCGGAAACAGGCCGCAGAACACCACCGGCACCGCCGGCTTGAAGCCCGGCAGCATGTCCGCCACCGGATGGCGGTCGTCGGTGATGGTGTCGCCGACGCGGGTGTCGGCGACCTCCTTGATCGCGGCGGTGATGAAGCCGACCTCGCCGGGGCCGAGTTCCTCGACATTGACCATCTTCGGCGTGAAGAAGCCGACGCGCTCGACATCGTAAGCCGCGTTGGTGCCCATCATGCGGATGCGGCTGCCCTTCTTCAAGACGCCGTCGACGATGCGCACCAGCACCACGACGCCGAGATAGACATCGTACCAGCTATCGACCAGCAACGCCTTCAGCGGCGCGGCGCGATCGCCTTGCGGCGGCGGCAGCCGGGTGACGATGGCCTCCAGCACGTCGGGAATGCCGACCCCAGTCTTGGCCGAGATCATCACCGCATCGGAGGCGTCGATGCCGATGACGTCCTCGATCTGCTGCTTGACCTGCTCGGGCTCGGCGGCCGGCAGGTCCACCTTGTTGAGAACGGGCACGATTTCGAGGTTGTTGTCGATGGCCTGATAAACATTGGCGAGCGTCTGCGCCTCGACGCCCTGCGAGGCGTCGACCACCAGCAACGCGCCCTCGCAGGCGGCGAGACAGCGGCTGACCTCATAGGCGAAATCGACGTGGCCGGGCGTGTCCATCAGGTTGAAGACATAGTCCTTGCCGTCCTTCGCCTTGTAGTGAAGGCGGACGGTCTGGGCCTTGATGGTGATGCCGCGCTCGCGCTCGATATCCATCGAATCGAGCACCTGTTCCTTCATCTCGCGGTCCTGCAACCCGCCCGTGGTCTGGATCAGGCGGTCGGCCAGCGTCGATTTGCCATGGTCGATATGGGCGACGATGGAGAAATTGCGGATGTTGGAAATCGGGGCTTTGGTCATCGGCGCGAGATAGCATTGGCTCACCGGACCAGCAACCGTCTTGGCTCCCCCAACTCACGCCGGGCTGATTTGCCTTCCGGGGCGGCCGAATCTAGTAGTGAACGCTTTCCCGGTTCCGGAATCCCCGCCCGCCGCCGTTCGAGGCGGTCTTCAGGGGACGTGAAAAGGTCCGCGAATGCCTGTTTCCCCATCGCCCGCCCGTTTGCGCCGCCGCCGCTCCGGCTGGCGGCGGATGGCCGCCTGGGTCGCCGCCTGCGCGACCCACGCGAAAGTGAGCCGGGCGCTGGTGGCGGGCTTCATCGTGCTCCATGTGGCGCTGTGGAGCCGCATTCTCACCGTGCTGAAGCAGGGCCAGGACATCCATTTCGACATCGCCGAAGCCTATGCCTGGGGCCAACAGTTCCTGCTCGGCTACGGCAAGCATCCGCCGCTGTCGGGCTGGGTCGCCGGCGTCTGGTTCAGGCTGTTTCCGGTGACCGACGGGTCGGCCTACGCGCTGGCGATAGCGGTCATCGGGTTCAGCCTCTGGGTGTGCTGGCTGATCGCGCTCAAGGTGGTCGACCGCCGCCGGGCGTTCTTCGTCGTGGTCATGCTGGCAATCTATCCGATCTTCAACTTCAAGGGCTTCAAATTCAACGCCGACCTGATCCAGCTCGCCACCATGCCGCTGCTGGTGCTGGCCTATCTGCATGCGTTCGACAAGCGAACCGCTCTTTCCGGCCTCTGGCTCGGGCTGGCGGGCGCGCTGGCGCTGCTGGCGAAATACTGGGCGCTGACGATGATCGGCGCCATCGGCATCGCCGCGCTCTTGCATCCGCAGCGGCTTGCATTCCTGCGCTCGCCCGCGCCATGGGTAGCGATCGCGGCCATGCTGGCGGCGTTGACGCCGCATCTTGCGTGGCTGTGGCGCAACGACTTCGAGCCGCTGACCTATGCGGGCGGCGCCTATGAAATTTCCAGCCGCCTCGAAAGCCTCCGCCTCGCGGGCAATTATCTCGGACATAGCGTCGCGATGCTACTGCCGCCGGTCGCGATCGGCGCCCTGGCGCTGATTTTTCCGCCGTGGCGCTCGCTGGCGCTGGTGCGGAATTTCCCGAAGATGGCGCGGCTGAACTGGTCGCGCGCGCCCAATCCGGCGGTGCGGATCCCGCGGGCGATCCAGATCTGGATCATCCAGGGGGTGATCGCGATCGGACCGCCGCTCGGCGGCGTCGCGTTCGCGGTCTACATGAAGACGGACTGGGGCATTCCGCTGTTTTTCCTGGTGCCGCTCTCGCTGCTGGCGATCCCGATGCTGCGCGTCCCGCGCATTGCGCTGTTCCGCATCGTCGCGATCTGGCTGCTCGCCAGCCTGGGAGCGCTCGCGGCCGCGCCGGAAATCGCCAGCCGCCTCGCGCCGCGCGTCACCATCGACGCCGGCGGCAACGAGGCGATCGACGGCCGCTCGGACCTCGCGCGCGATCTCACCCAGCAATGGCGGTTGCGCTACAACACGCCGTGGCCGGCGGTGGTGGGATCGACGCGGGTCGCCAATCTCATGGCGTTCTACAGCCCCGACCATCCGACGCCGCTGGCCCCCGAGGAGCCGCCGTCGGGCCTGATCGCCGCGGCCGATGCGCGGCGGTCCGGCTTCATCGGCATTTGCGAAGCTGGCGGTCCGTTCCATCGCCAATGCGATGCCTGGATGAAGGCCAACGCCGCCGATGCCATGCGGACCATCATCAGCACCCGGCGTTTCTTCAACGGCAAGCCGGGACCGGCGGTGAGCTGGGAAATCCATTTCGTCCCGCCGGAGGCGGCACGGGCCGCGCCGCGCCCGCCGCAACGCTGAGTCCGGCGGGCGACCGTGACGGCCCGACCCGCCGTCACGTCGCGGAGACGCCCGCCTCCGCCTGCCGGTAGAACGCGACGAACATGCGGCCCGGTTCGAGGAAGACGACCCGGTGCGGCACCTGCGATTCGATCACGACGGTTTCGCCGGCGCGCACGATCTTCTCGCCCTGATGCGGAGCTTCCAGCCGGAACCGGACGACGCCGTCGAGCACGTGCAGCAGGCCCCATGTCCCGGCCTTGGTGCTGTGCGCCGATTGCAGCTTGGCGGGCAGGTTGTCGGAATGGAAATCCGGCGAGCGTCCGTAGGCGACAAAGCCGGGCGGCATTTCGGAAGGAATCGTCGACATGCGGTAATGGTCCCGTATCGGTCACGACAGGTCTGTCATGGCAAGGCGCGGCAGGCGCTTTTCAGGAAACGTGTTTAATCATCCGGTGCAGGAACACATTGAAGCGCCGCCATGCCGCCGGATCGCTGTGTCGCAGTTCCGCGCAGGCTTGTCCCGCGAGGCGGCAGGCGGCGTCGGCTTCGCCGCTGGCCGCCAGCGCCTCCAGGCTCGCCAGCAGCACGCCGACCAGCGGCGTGGCCGCGGCGGCTTTCGCCGCATGTTCGGGCGCGGCCATCACATGATCCCGAGATGCCGCTTGGCATCCTCGGTCATCATGTCCGGCGTCCATGGCGGGTCGTAGGTCAGCGCGATATCGACGAACTCGACCGTCGGCACGCTCCACGCCGCATCGCGCGCGCCGTCCTTGAGATAGCCGGTCGCCGGGCAGCCGCGCGTCGTCGTCGTCATCGCCACCCGCACCACGCCGCCGTCCTCGACCTCGATGTCGTAAACCAGCCCGAGATCGACGATGTTGTAGCCAAGCTCGGGATCGATCACGAGACGCAGGGCCTCCCTGATCCGCTCGACGAAGGCTTCATTGGCTTGCGGCGTCATGCGGCCTCCTTCGCGGCTCCGACGCGAATGAGGATCTTGTAGGTCGTGCCGTCGGGCTCGAAACCGCCGCGCCAGGCGTGGCCGCGCTTGGCCAATTCGGGCAGCAGGAACATCGGCTCGCGGCAAAGCAGCGCCGACAGCACCGCGCCCTTCGCCATGGTTTCGGTCGCGGCGAGAATGCGCACCATCGGCTCCGGCGGCTCAAGATCGCGGTTGTCCATTTCCTGCGCGGGCTGCGGCCACGCATCGTCGCTCGCCGCCGGCGTGGCCGGCGCGGCGGCGGGCGCAGGCGCGGCGGCGGCCGCGCCCGGCGAGAACAGCACCTCCCAATCGCCGCCGCCGATCTCCCGCGCCTCGTGGCTGAATCCCCGCGCGCCCAGCACCTGGAACAGCGGCACCGGCTTGAAGGTCGCCAGCAGCCGCAGCCCCTCGCCGGGTTGCAGCTTGGTCACCGCCGCCATGATCGCGCCGAACGGCTCGCCGCCGGCGCGCAGGATGGGGCGGACATCGACGTCGATGAATTGCGTTGTCATGCTGGTCTCCTTCAACCTAGCTGAACCGACGAATGCAGCAGATGTGGCGGCCGGACCCCTTTCGGCAGGCGCAGATTCGGCGCGACGTTGGCGAGGCGGCGGGTGCGCATCAATTCGACGCCGATGCTGACGGTCGCGAACAGCATCGCGCCGGCTGCGGAGCGAAACAGCCACGGCTGCGCCAGCAGCAGCGCGGCGGCCGCAATCCACACCGCGACGAAATACAGCACGAACCATTTTTGCGCGCGCGATTCGGTCACGAGATCCTGCACGCGCGGCGTCGCCGTCTTGCCCAGAACCGGACCGTAGCATTCGAGCCACGTCAGAAAGGCGACGATCTTGTAGAGTTTTGCGAGGCCGAAACCCGTCAGCCACGCGAAGCCGACCAGAAACACCACCACGCCAACGTGATCGGTGAAGCGGCCGGCGGCCATGAGAACGATGCCGAGCGCCACGGTCGCGGCCAGATTGGCCAGCGCCACCGCCGCCATGCGGCTGTTGAGTTCGACGACGCGGCGTTTTCGCGCGCGATACAGATGCACGATATCGCGGCCGTAGAGCACGAGGCAGGCGACGCCGAGCAGGCCGCCGATCGCGACGGCCGTCATCACGTTGCCGGCCAGGCAAATCGCCGCGGCGCCCCCGACGATGACGGCGGCAAGCGCCGCCGCGCCCAGATAAAGCGCGCCGCGCGTGGTGCGGCCCTCAAGCTCCGGAGCCAGCATGAACATCGCCAGCAGCCGATAGCTGACGCCGATCGCGGTGAAGGTGAGCCAGCCGCCGAGCCCGGCGATGACGTGAATTGGCAGACCGAACGTTGCGACATCGACCAGATGCGGCACCGTGGCGACACCGCCCAGCACCAGCGCGAAGATGACGCCGAACAGCACCGTCGCCGCGAGGCTGCACAGCCCGCCGACCACGAAGCGCGCGGGCAGCGGCAAGGGTCGCGCCGCCCATAGCGTGCGGCCGAGATTCCACAATACCAGCGTGAAGCCCGCGCCAAGCAGGATGGCGGCGGCGGGCAGAAACGCGAACGGCGTTTGGACGATGCCGCCAAGCTGCGCGAAGCCGAGCAGCAGCGCGGCAAGACCCGCGACCAGCAGGCCCAGCGTCGGCAGCGGCAACGTGTCGCTGTGGAGCGGGCGGACCACCAATACCGGGACGAACTGAAACAGAGCGCCGCACATCAGGAGGCTGAGCCAGCCGATCGCGACCAGGTGAACCAACAGCAGCGACTCCGGCGCGGCGATCGGCGCCTGCGGATAACCGATGCCCGCCAGCATCACCGCCTCGGCGGCGATCAGCGCCATCACGGCGGCGGCGAAGTAGGACATTGTCCAGCGGGATAAAGCGACGCCGACCACGGCGACATTCCTTTTGAATTGAAAAAGCACGCCGACGGCATCAAGCCGCCGGCGCGATCAGCAAACCGCCCCCTGCGATGGGCGGGATTGCCGACGACAGCGCGATCACCGGCGCGGCGCGGACGCGCGCGCCGGTCAGAACGGATCACGCGGCCTTGAACTGCTTGCCGATCTCGACTTTCCAGACCGCCGGCCCCTTCTCCAGATAAGTCCACGAGAACTCGTTCGGATGCTCGGCTTGCAGTTGATAATAAAGCGGCTTGGGATCGTGATCGTTCACCAGAACGAACGAATCGCCCGCCGCCAGTTCACCGACAAGCTGGAAAATCTTGGCGTGGCGCTGCGCCGGAATCAGGCTGCGCACATCGACTTCGGGGGCGGCGGCTTCTTCAGTAGTCTGACACATGGCGGCTCCTTCATCGCCCGTCGCGGGCTTGCATCGCGGCCTGTCGCCGGTTTTGTGGATCGGTGGCGTCAGGCCGTTCGTGATGCGGGGATAGTCGCGCCAATAAGATGTATTGTCAATACATCTTATTGGCGCGACAGATGCGCGGCCGACGCGGGGGCCGGATCATCGCAACGATGGCTGAAGATCAGGCGAGGGTCGCGAGCGTCGCGGCGTCGATCCAGAACACCTCGCCTTCGGAGTCCTCGGTGTCGAGCCAAAGCATCGGCAGCTCGGGATAGGCCGCTTCCAGCGCGTCGCGGCCGCGACCGATCTCGCAGAGCAGCCCGCCGTTCGGCGTCAGATGCCACGCGGCCTCGCGCAGGATGCGATGCACGATGGCGAGCCCGTCGTCGCCGCCGTCAAACGCCATGCCCGGCTCGTGCCGGCACTCGCGCGGCAAATCCGCCATGCCCCGCGCGTCGACATAGGGCGGATTGCTGATGATGAGATCGTAGCGCGCGTCGCCGAGCGGCGCGAACAGGTCGCCGTTGTGGAGCGCGATGCGATCGGCGAGACCGTAGTCGGCGACGTTCCGCGCCGCCACCTTGAGCGCGTCCTTCGACAGATCGACGGCGTCGATCCGCGCGTTGGGGAAGTAACGGCTCGCCAGGATCGCCAGGCACCCCGAGCCGGTGCAAAGGTCGAGCACGCTTTCCACCGCGCCGAGATCGTCGATCAACGCGCCGCCGTCCGTCTCGTCCGATCCGGCGAAATGCGAATCCAGCAACTCGCCGATGAAGGAGCGCGGCACGATCACGCGCTCGTCGACGTAAAACGGCAACCCGCGCATGTAGACCTTGTTGACCAGATAGGCGGTCGGCTTGCGGCTATCGACCCGCCGCGCGATCAGGTCGAGCAGCTTGGCGCCTTCCGCCGCCGTGATGCGCGCGGTGGCGAACATCTCAAGCTGGTCGGGATGCAGATGCAAAGCCTCGCAGATCAGGAACGCCGCGTCCGCCACCGGGTCGGTGGTGCCGTGGGCGAACACCAGTTCCGCCTCGGTGAAGCGGCTGACGGCGTAGCGGACGAAATCCAGCAACGTCACCAACTCGCCGCGCGCGGGCTGAGGCGGCTTCGCGGCCTTGGCCGCACGGGGCGGCGCGGCCGTCTTGGCGGCACGGGTGACCTTGCCGCGTGCCGGCGTGGAGCGCGCTTTTTTCGCCATCAGGATTTGGTCCAGCGCGCGGCGGCCGCGTCGTCGTGCGCGGCGGCGTCGACCCAGTTCGCGCCGGCGGCGCGCTCCTCGCGCTTCCAGAACGGCGCGCGCGTCTTCAGATAGTCCATCAGAAACTCCGCAGCCTCGAACGCCGCCCCGCGATGCGACGACGCGGTCACCACCAGCACGATATTCTCGCCCGGTGCAATGCGGCCATGGCGATGGATGACGGTGACGCCCATGAGCGGCCAGCGCGCCAGCGCCTCCGCGACATGGCGGCCGATCTCGGCTTCCGCCATGCCGGGATAGTGTTCGAGCGTCAGCCCGTCGATGGCGTCGCCATCCGGACCGCCGCGGCAGACGCCGCTGAAACTGACGACCGCGCCGACATCGGTGCGGCCGGCGCTCATCGCCGCGATCTCGCGCGCGGTGTCGAAGTCGGCCTCTTGCAGGCGGATCGTGACGGGGACGCCCATCGATTTATGGCGCTTTCTGTGTCCCGGATGCGATGCGGCATTCTTCATGCCGCTTCGCTGATCCGGGATCGTCGCGAACGGTGCCGTCGATGCGGTCCCGGTTCTGCGGCGCAGCGTTCCACGCTGCACCGCAACCGGGACACACCAACATAAACGATGATCTCGGATTCCGTTTCAACCCGCTCAACCCTACCCGCCGGTCATCGGTGGAAACAGCGCGATCTCGCGCGCGCCGGCGATCACCGTTTGCGGCGGCGCATGGGCGTGATCGATGGCGGCGCGAATGACGTTCGGCGCCTCGAAGGCATGGGCATAGCTCTCGCCGCGCCCGGCCAGCCAGCCGATCAGGTCGCCGACGGTGCTCACCTCGGCCGGCGGCTCGACGATTTCTTCCGCCTTGCCGACGCGCTCGCGCACCCAGGCGAAATAGACCACCTTCATGAATCGGCCTCGATCAAATGATGGATGCCGGCACGGAAATAGTCCCAGCCGGTGTAGATCGTCAGGATCGCGGACAACCACAGCAGCAACAACCCGATCTGGGTAACGAACGGAACCACCCGGTCGCCGGCCTCGCCGGCCAGCAGAAAGCCGATCGCCACCAGTTGCGCGGTGGTTTTCCACTTGGCGAGCTTGGTGACGGGCACGCTGACCCGCAGCGCCGCGAGATATTCGCGCAGGCCCGACACCAGGATTTCGCGGCACAGGATGACGATGGCGGCCCACAGCGTCCAGCCGTGGATGATGCCGTCCGCCGCCAGCATCAACAGGCAGGAGGCGACCAGCAGCTTGTCGGCGATCGGGTCGAGCATCCGGCCGAGCGCCGACTGCTGGTCCCAGATCCGGGCATAGTAACCGTCGAGGAAATCAGTGATGGCGGCGGCGATGAACACCGCCAGCGCCACCCAGCGCAGCCACAGCGGGCCATCCATGATCGACTGGGCGTAGACGCAGCCGACCACAACCGGGATCGCCGCGATCCGGGCAAAGGTCAGGAGATTCGGGACCGACAACCCGTTCCGCGCTGAGCCTCTGGTGGTCACCGTATTCATTTGCTCTACCAATACCGCCGTTATGCCAAGGTCAACTATCCGCGCATCAATTTCAATCGTCAGCCTGCTTGCGCGTGAAAAAACGCGAAAATCCGGCGGGCGCTCTCGGCGCTGATCCCCGGCACCTTGCCAAGGTCGGCGAGCGAGGCCCGCTCGATCTCCTTGAGCGTGCCGAAGTGATGCAGCAGCGCCCGCTTGCGCGTGGGGCCGATGCCGGCGATCTCCTGCAACCCGGCCTCGCGGATGTCCTTCTTGCGCAATTTGCGGTGCGAGCCGATCACGAAACGATGCGCCTCGTCCCGCAGCCGTTGAATGAAATACAGCACCGGGTCGCGCGGTTCCAGCTTGATCGGCTCGCGACCGGCCATGAACAGGGTTTCGCGGCCGGCGTCGCGATCCGGCCCCTTCGCCACCGCCATCAGCGCGACCTGGGTCAGCCCGAGCGCGTCGAACACCGCCTGCGCGGCGTTGAGCTGGCCGCGCCCGCCGTCGATGATGACCAGATCGGGCCATTGCTGCGGCGTCTCGTCGCTGCTCTCGGCCGGCCGCGCGGGGTCCGGCCCCTGCGTCAGCAGCCGCTTGAAGCGCCGCTCCAGCACCTCGCGCATCATGGCGTAGTCGTCGCCCGGCGTCAGGCCCTCGGAGCGGATGTTGAACTTGCGGTACTGGCTTTTCAGGAACCCGTCGGGACCGGCCACGATCATGGCGCCGACCGCGTTGGTCCCCTGGATGTGGCTGTTGTCGTAGACCTCGACGCGGTTCGGCGGCTGGCGCAGCGCCAGGACGGTCGCGAGTCCTTGCAACAGCTGCGCCTGCGTCGCGGTGTCGGCGAGCTTGCGGCCCAGCGCCTCGCGGGCGTTGGTCAAGGCGTGGGCGACCAGTTCCTTCTTCTCGCCCCGCCGCGGCGTCGTCACCTCGACCTTGAAGCCGGTCTTGACGCCGAGCGCGCTCGCCAGCAAGTCGCGCTCCTCGATATCATGCGAGAGCAGCACCAGCCTCGGCGGCGGCTTGTCATCATAAAACTGCGCGAGGAACGCGCCCAGCACCTCCTCGCAGGTAAAGGATTTTTCCGCGCGCGGAAAGTAAGCGCGGTTGCCCCAGTTCTGCCCGGTGCGGAAGAAGAATACCTCGATGCAGAAGTAGCCGCCCTCCTGATGCACGGCGAAGACGTCGGCTTCCTCGACAGTGCGGGGGTTGATGCCCTGCGTCGACTGGATCGCGGCCAGCGCCGCCAGGCGGTCGCGATAGACCGCCGCACGCTCGAAGGCGAGGTCGTTCGACGCCGCCTCCATGGCGCGCGCGAGGTCTTCCTTCACCGCGCGCGAGCGCCCGGAGAGGAAATCGGTGGCCTCGCGCACCAGCGCGGCGTAGCCGGGAAAATCGATCTCGCCGGTGCAGGGCGCGGCGCAGCGACGGATTTGATACAACAGGCATGGCCGCGTCCGGCTTTCGAAAAACGAGTCGGTGCAGGAGCGCACCAGGAACGCGCGCTGCAAGGCGGTGATGGTGCGGTTGACCGCGCCCACCGAGGCGAACGGCCCGAAGTAACGGCCCGGCCGGGTTTGCGCGCCACGATGCTTGAGGATCTGGGGCGCCCAGTGGTCGCCGGTGATGAGGATGTAGGGAAACGATTTGTCGTCGCGCAGCAACACGTTGAAGCGCGGCCGCAACTGCTTGATGAGGTTGGCCTCCAGCAGCAGCGCCTCGGTCTCGGTGGCGGTGGAGACGATCTCCACCTCGACCGTCGCCGCGATCATCCGCGCGATGCGGGCGACGTGGCCGGTCGGCCGGGCATAGGACGAAAGCCGCTTGCGGACGTTCTTGGCCTTGCCGACGTACAGAACGTCATGCCCCGCGTTCAGCATCCGGTAGACGCCGGGCGAGGTCGGCGCGAGCCGCACCGCGCGCTCGATCGCCGCTCGCCCGGTCGCGAACGGCCCCGCCGCCGCCACCTCGGCGTCGTCGTCGATCGGTTCCGGCAGCGTCTCCTCGTCATCGCCGGCGTCGGCGGCGGTGCTCGCCGGATCGATGTCCTGCGTCGCCGGGTCGAGGCCGGGCGCAACCGGCGCGTCGTCCGTGCCCAGGTCCGGCCCCACGCGCCGGTCCCCGGATTTCGCCGTGTTGGAGGAATCGTTCGCCATGGCGCCAAGTTAAGCCTTATGCGCCCGGCCCGCCAGCCGAGGGAACCCGGCTTCCGGTAACACCCCGTTAACGACGATGCTGTGTTCCGAGGCCGCGTTAAGACCCGATTAACGGCGGATTCTCGATAAATTCGAGCGATCGCGTTGCGAATTCCGTAACCGTAACGAGACGTATCCGCCCATCGGGGAACGTGCGATGTCCAGGACACCATCGACAATCACCGCCATCACGGTCGCGGCGCTTGCCTTGGCCGGTGTCTCGGCCGCTGTCCTGGCCGCGCCGGCGCAGGCCGCGGACTGGTCGTATGGCGCGCGCGGACCCTACACGGTCAATCAGCCGCTCAACGCCTATAGCTGGGCCGGGCCCTATCTCGGCGGCAATATCGGCTACAACTGGGGCTCGGTCTCCAACAATCCGACCCATCC
Source organism: Xanthobacteraceae bacterium (assembly GCA_023954195.1). GTDB lineage: Bacteria > Pseudomonadota > Alphaproteobacteria > Rhizobiales > Xanthobacteraceae > 62-47. Next base: position 65,995 of record JAMLIK010000002.1, on the reverse strand, counting down.
GTCGGGGTTCGCGGGCGGCGTCCAGGTCGGCTACAACGTGCAATCCGGCCCGCTGGTGATCGGCCTCGAAGCCGACCTGCAACTCAACGGCGCCGACAACCGCTTCGCCGGCTGGAAATTCAGCAATCCGTGGTTCGGCACCATGCGCGGCCGCGTCGGCTACGCCATGGACAACGTCCTGATCTACGGCACCGGCGGCCTCGCCTTCGGCACCCTGCGCGGCGAAACGGCGATGCAGCGCGAAAGCCACACCACGGCCGGCTGGACCATCGGCGTGGGGGCCGAGGTCGGCCTGACCCAGAACATCAGCGCCAAGATCGAATATCTCTACATGGACCTGTCGAACAGCCGTTTCGGCATCACCGGCATGCCCAACGCCTATTCGTCCAGCCTGGTGCGCGTCGGCGTCAATTACCGTTTCTGACCAAAGCAAGAAGACTTCGATCGACCATCTCCCGGCCACGACGCGGCCGGGATTTTTTTGCGTTCACGGCTTCGCGACCTCCAGCCGGAAACGCCCCGCGCCGCCGCGCCCGAGCGGCTTCTGCAATTCCGGCAGGATCGTCCTGAGTTCGGCGGCGAGCGTCCACGGCGGGTTGACGATCAAAAGACCGCAGGACACGAGCCCCTGCCCCTCGGCCGCCGGCGCCACGCTGAATTCCAGCCGCAGGCACTTGTCGGCCGCGCCCTGCGCGGCCGTGACCGCCGCCACCTGCCGCGCCAGCGTATCGGTGGCGCGGCGGCTTTTCACCGGATACCACAGCACATAGATGCCGGTCGGCCATTTCGCGAAGGTTTCCGCGAACACCGCCGCCAGCCGCTCGAATTCGTCCGGCTGCTCGAACGGCGGATCGATCAGCACCAGCCCGCGCCGCTCGTTCGGCGGCACGAACGCCGGCAGCGCGGTCCAGCCGTCGAGATCGACCACCCGCGCCTGTTCGTCGCGGCGCAGCGCGTCGATCAACGCCTTGCGCGGCCCGTCCGCGAGTTCGCACGCCGTCATCCGGTCCTGCGGCCGCAGCAGGGCGCGCGCGATCAGGGGCGAGCCGGGATAAACCTCCAGCTTGCCCGGCGGATTGAAGGCGCGCACGATATCGAGATAGGGCGCGATCAGCGCGCCCGCCTCCGGCGAAAAGCGCGCCGCCATCACCCGCGCGATGCCGGTGAGCCATTCGCCGCCGCGCGTGGCCTCGCTGCCGGCGAGATCGTAGCGGCCGGCGCCGGCGTGGCTGTCGATGACGCGGAACGCCGCCGGCTTGTCGTGCAGATAGGTCAGGATGCGCACCAGCACGAGATGCTTGACGACATCGGCGAAATTGCCGGCATGAAAGGCGTGGCGATAATTCATGCCGCCGTTGTGACGGCATCGCCGCCGGAAAGCAACCGGACGACCGCCTTACACGGCCGCGATAATCGGCTACAACGGAACATCATGCGCTTCAGCTTCATTCACGCCGCCGACCTGCACATCGACAGCCCGCTCGCCGGCCTCGGCCTGAAGGACAAGGCGGTGGCGGAGCGGTTCGCGCAGGCCGGCCGCCGCGCCGTCGAGGCGCTGGTGGCGGAAACCATCGCCAGCGAGGCGGCGTTCCTGATTGTCGCCGGCGACGTGTTCGACGGCGACTGGAAGGACGTCGGCACCGGGCTGTTTTTCGTCCGCGCCATCGGCGCGCTGCATCGCGCCGGCATCCCGGTCTATATCGTCAAGGGCAACCATGACGCCGACAGCGTGATGTCGCGCGATCTGCCCTATCCCGACACGGTGCATGTGTTCCCGTCGGGCAAGGCGGCGACGCTGGAACTGGAGGCCCATCGCGTCGCCCTGCACGGCCGCAGCTTTCCGCACCGGCTGACCGGCGATTTCGTCCAGACCTATCCAGCGCGGCGCGACGGCTGGCTCAATATCGGCGTGCTGCATACCTCGCTCGACGGCCGCCCCGGCCATGACGGCTACGCCCCCTGTTCGGTCGATGACCTCAGGCGCTTCGGCTACGACTACTGGGCGCTGGGCCACATCCACGCCGCCGAGATCGTCAGCCGCGATCCGTGGATCGTGTTCCCCGGCAACCTGCAAGGCCGCAGCGTACGCGAGACCGGCCCCAAGGGCGCGATGCGCGTCACCGTGGAGGACGGCCGCGTCATCGAGGCGACGCCGCTCGCGCTCGACGGCGCGCGCTGGGCGCATCTCGACATCGATGTCGGCGGCCTTGTCGACGAGGCCGCCGTGGTCGCGCGGATCGAGGCGGCGTTGACCGAGGCGTTTGACGCGGCGGACAACCGTCCGCTCGCGGCGCGGGCGACGTTGCGCGGCGCGACGCCGCTGCACGATCATCTCATCGCGCGCCGCGAGACCCTGCAGGACGATCTGCGCGCCATGGGCTTCGGCCTCGCCGAGGATTGCTGGATCGAGCAACTCAAGGTCCGGACCACCGCGCCGCCCCATCCACGCCCGAGTTCGCCGGATCTCGACGCGATCGATATCGACGCCATGCTGCGCGCGGCCGCCACCGACCCGGACTTCGCCGCGAGCCTGGAACGGCTGGCCACGGAGATCGAGGACAAGCTGCCGAAGGATCTGCGCGACCAGTGGCGCAAGGCCGATACGCTCGCCACCATCAGCGACGACGCCCGCGCGCTGCTGGCGGGACTCTTGGCGGGAGCGCCGACGTGAAGCTGACGCGACTTGCCCTGGAGCGCTACGGCGCCTTCACCGATCGCGTGCTGACGTTCGATCCCGACGCCGCGCTGCACATCGTCCACGGCGCCAACGAGAGCGGCAAGACCTCGGCGCTCGCCGCCATCGGCGACCTCTTGTTCGGCTTCGGCGCGCGCACCGCCTACAACTTCCGCCACGTCAACGCCGCGCTGCGCGTCGGCGGCACGCTCCTGCATTCCGATGGCCGGCAAATGGCGATCCGCCGCCGCAAGGGCAACCTCAACACGCTGCTCGACGAAGCCGACCAGCCGCTGCCCGACGACACGCTGGCGCCATGGCTCGGCGGGCTGTCGCGCGACAGCTTCGACCGCGAGTTCGGTCTCACGGCGGAGGCGCTGCGGCGCGGCGGCGACGAACTGCTCAAGGCGGGAGGACGGCTCGCGGAAACCCTGGCGGCGAGTTCGGCCGGCCTCAGCGCGCTGACGCGGCTCAAGGAGCATTTGCAAGGCGAGGCGGACCAGTTGTTCACGGCGCGGCGCGCGAGCGGCAAGGCGTTCTATATCGCGGCCGACCGCCGCGATGAAGCGGACCGCGCGTTGCGCGACAGCATCGTCACCCGCGACGCCTTGCGGCAGGCGGACGACGCCGCGCGCGAGGCCGAGGCGCGGCTGGCGGCGCTCAACAAAGCACACGGCGACAGCGGCAAGGCGCTCGCCCGCTGGCAGCGCACCCTGCGGGTCCGCTCCCGGCTGGCGCGGCTCGACGCCGTCGCGGTCGCGCACGCGGCGCTCGCCGATCTGCCCGCGATCCCGCCGGCGACGCTGGCCGAGTGGCGCGGAGCCGTTGCGCTTGAGGCCGAGATCGCGCGCGAACAGGCCGGGCTCGATGCGGCGGAGGCAGCCAACGCCACCGAGATCGCGGCGCTTTCGATCGACGAGACGCTGCTGGCGCAGGCCGCCGCCATCGAGGCGCTGCGCGACCGCATGGGCGCGATCCGCAAGGATCTGGAAGACCTGCCGCGCCGCCGGCAGGCGCGCGACACGGCGCGGGCCGCGCTCGACGACGGCGCGCGGCGGCTGGCGCTGCCGTCGCATATCGCATTGCTGGAGCGGCTGCCGACCGACGCGGCGCTGGCCAGGGCGCGCGATTTGATCGCGCGGCGCCGGCAGGCCGAACAGGCCATCACCGAGGCCGAGGCGCGCCACGCGCGGCTCCGGCGCGAGCGTGACGATTTCGCCGCCGAGCACGCCGACGCCCCGGCGCTCACCGATCCCGCCGCGCTGAAGCAGCGTTTCGACGCGCTGGGCGACATCGCCGCGCAGGCCGACCGGCTGCGCCGCGAACGCGCGGCGCTGGCGCTGGAGCGCGACGCGCTCGCCGCGTCGCTGAGCCGGCTTGACCCCTCGCCCGGCTCGCTCGACGACCTGCGCGCCCTGCCGCTGCCGGACATCGCGCGGATCGAGCGCTGCGCGCGCGATTTCGCCGGCAGCGACGACACCATGGAGCGGCTCGCCACGGCCCTCGCCACGCACGACGACGCCATCGCCGCCGCGGAATCCGACCTGCGCCGGCTATCCAGCGCCGGGACCATGCCCGGCCGCGCCGATCTCACCGAGGCGCGGCGGCAACGCGATGCCCATCTCGGCGCGCTGCGCGACGCGCTCGACGGCGACCGAACGGCCCGCGACCACAAGTTCGCCGAGGTCGTTCAATCATCGCAAGCCATCGACGGCATCACCGACCTGCTGCTGAGCGACACCGAGCGCGCGACCCGCCGCGAGGACGCGCGCCAGCGGCTTGCGACCCACCGCGCCGAACAGGCGCGCATCGCGGCGAAACGCGCCGAGGCCGGGCAGGCCCGCGACACGCTCGACCGGGCATGGCGCGAATCGTGGGCGGCGGCGGGACTGACGCCGCGCACCCCGGCCGAGATGCTGCGCTGGCGCGAGCGCGCCGACGACATCCTGCAACGCCTTGCCAAGCTCGACGCGCTCGGCGCCAGCCTCGACGCTTTCGCCACCAGCCTCGACGCCGGCAAGCGCGCCACCATCGTCTTCCTCGAAAGTCTCGGCCGGACCCCGGACCGGGCGCTCGCCTCCGACATCCTCTATCGCGAGGCGGCGCTGCGCCTTGACGAATTGCGCACCGCCTGGGCCGACGCCAAGGCCCGCGCGGCGAGCCGGCAGCGCATCGAACGCGACCTGCGCGAGGCCGAGGCCGCGCGCGCGGCGGCGCATGACCGGCTCGCCGACTTGATGCAGGCGTGGCCCGCCGCGATGGCCGGCATCGCCCTCGCCGAGACGGCGAGCGCGGCCGAGGCCGAGGCGACCTTGGCGGTCTGGGCCGGCATCGCGGTGCCGAAGGCGGGCTTCGAGCGCGAAAGCCGCAGCGTGTCGAGCATGGAGGCCGACATCGCCGCGTTCGAACACGACGTCCGCGACATGGTGGCGCGGATCGCGCCGGAGCTTGCGGCCGACACCGCCACCGACGCGCTGGCGCGAATGTGGCGCGACCTCGACGCCACGCGCCGCGCCAGCGATTTGCGCGCGCGGCTACGCGAGGCCAGCACCCGGCACGCCGCCGCACGGCAGACGCTGGTGGCGCGGCGCGCGGCCAACGCCGTGCTGCTCGATCAAGCCCGCGACACGCTGCGCTGCGCCGGGACGGACGCGCTCGCGGTGGCGCTCGATCGTCTTGGCACCCGTCAACAGCTTGAAGACGAGCGCGCCACGCTCCACCGCGACCTCGCCGAGACCGGCGACGGCCTCGACGAGGCGGCGCTGCGGAACGAAAGCGAGGGCCTCGATCCGGATCTGTTGCCGGGCGATATCGAGCGCGAGCAGATCCGGCAGGCGCAACTGTTGCAGGACATTGCCGGCGCTTCCGCCACCCTTCAGCAGAAACGCGACGAGCGCGACGGCCTGCTGCAAGGCCGCAACGCCCATGCCGCCGCCAGCGAACGGGCCCAGGCCGACGCCGAACTGCTTGCGATCGCCGAACGCTGGCTGTTGCGCGCCGCGGCGGCGCGCCTCGCCGCCCGCGCCATCGAAGGCCACCGCGCCCGCGTGCAGGACCCGATGATCGCGCGCGCCGGCGAATTGTTCGCGAGCGCCTCCGACGCCGCTTTCGCCGGCCTCGCCATCGACCACGGCGAGGACGATCAACCCGAGCTGAAGGCCCGGCGGCCGGGCGGCGAGCGGGTCGGCATCGCCGGCCTCAGCGAAGGCACGCGCGACCAGCTTTTCCTGGCGTTGCGGCTGGCGCTGCTGGAGCGGCGCGGCGCCGAGCCGCTGCCGTTCATCGGCGACGATTTGCTGGCGAGTTTCGACGAGACCCGCACGCGCGCGACGCTGCGGCTGCTCGCCGCCGGCGGCGGCTCTCGCCAGATCATCCTGTTCACGCACCACCGCCACGTGGTTGAGCTGGCGCGGACCCTCACCGACCGCAAGATCGATTGCGTGGCGTTGTAGCTTTATCGTCATTGCGAGGAGCGCAAGCGACGAAGCAATCCAGTTCTTTCTTGTGGCTCGCTGGATTGCTTTGCTTCGCTCCGCCCGCAATGACGATCTCTCTCACATCAGCCGCAGCCCCTTCAGGCTGGCATGGCCGTTCTTGCCGACGATGATGTGATCGTGCACCGAGATGCCGAGCGGGTTGGCGATGGCGATGATCGACTTGGTCATCTGGATGTCGGCGGTCGAGGGTGTCGGATCGCCACTTGGATGATTATGGACCATGATGATGGCGGTCGCGGACAGTTCGAGCGCCCGCTTCACCACCTCGCGCGGATAGACCGGGGTATGGTCGACGGTGCCGACCTGCTGCAATTCGTCCGCGATCAACTGATTGCGCTTGTCGAGAAACAGGATGCGGAACTGCTCCTTGTCGGCGAACGCCATCGCCGCGCGGCAATAGTCGATCACGGCGGACCACGACGACAGCACCGTGCGCTGCTTGAGCCGCCCCTTGGCGACGCGGCTCGCGGCGGCGGCGATCAGCATGATCTCGGTGATCGCCGCCTCGCCAAGGCCGCCGATCTCCCGCAGGCGGGCGGCGGGCGCATGCACCACCTCGGCGAACGAGCCGAACGTTTCGATCAGCCGCTTCGCCAATGGCTTGACGTCGCGCCGGGGCAGCGCGCGGAACAGCACCAGCTCCAGCATCTCGTAATCGCTCAGCGCGTCGGCGCCGACGCTGCGGAAGCGATCGCGCAGCCGTTCGCGATGGCCGTGATAATGCGGCGCCGCTTCGGCGAAACCGGACGAGGAAGGAGAGTCTTTATCCATCAGCAGCCATCGACGCCGACATGCACGCGCGACATGCACGCGATTGAGACGCATCGCAACCATGCCGCGCCGTCCCGCGATCGGCAACGGGTCGCCGCAAAATTGATAAGGGTGGCGCGCGCCGGTTCAGGCGGCGGGGGGCGGCGGCTGCTCGCCGTGCCGGGCCGATAGGGTGAACACCTCGACACCGGTCTTGGTCACGCCGACGGAATGCTCGAACTGGGCGGAGAGCGAGCGGTCGCGCGTCACCGCGGTCCAGCCGTCCGAGAGGATTTTGACGTGCGGCTTGCCGAGGTTGATCATCGGCTCGATGGTGAAGAACATGCCGGGACGCAGCACCACGCCCTCGCCGGGCCGTCCGACATGGATGATGTTCGGCTCGTCGTGAAATACCCGGCCAAGGCCGTGGCCGCAGAAGTCGCGCACCACGCTCATGTGCTGCGGCTCGACGAAGCTCTGGATGGCGTGGCCGATGTCGCCGGTGGTGGCGCCCGGCTTCACCGCCGCGATGCCCCGCATCATCGATTCGTACGTCACCTCGATCAGCCGCTCCGCCTTCCGCGCGATCGCGCCGACGGCGTACATGCGGCTGGAGTCGCCATACCAGCCGTCGACGATGAAGGTGACATCGACATTGACGATGTCGCCGTCCTTCAGCGGCCGGTCCCCCGGCATGCCGTGACAGACCACATGATTGATCGAGGTACAGGTCGAATAGCGGTAGCCGCGATACATCAGCGTGGCGGGATAGGCGTTATGGCGGAACGCGAAGTCACGGACGAAACGGTCGATCTCGGAGGTCGGCACGCCGACCTTGACGAGGTCGGTGAGGTCGTCGAGACAGCGCGACACCAGCGCTCCCGCCTTGCGCATGCCCGCGAACGCGGCGGGGCCGTGCAGCTTGATCTGCCCGGTCTTGCGGAGGGAGGCTTCGGAGGCGTCGACATAGCTCATGGCGGTTCCGGCAAGGGCGGTTATGGTTTCGATGACGCGGGCGGGGCGCGCGCGCTCAATCTAGTGGATATGGCTGTCGAAGCAAGGACATGGCGGACATTCGGGATTTAGTCCGCGAGCGGAATGGGTTGCATCAGGTCGATCCCCTCCCGCGCCAGCCGGCAGCGCCAGGCCCACGCCTCCACGCCCGCCGCCCGCGCCCGGTCGAAGGCGCGGCCATAGGCCGGATCGATGTCACGGGCGAGGCGAAACGTCTCCGCCGATCCGATCTGCACTACGTACAGCATCACCGCGCGAGCGCCGGCGGCGACCGTCGCCGCCAGTTCGTCGAGATGGCGCGCGCCGCGCGCGGTCACCGAATCGGGAAATTCGGCGACCCCCGGCCGCCGCATCAGATGGACATTCTTGACTTCGAGGTAGCAGGGCGGCCGGCCCGCGCCCTCCAGCAGGAAATCGATCCGCGACGCCGCGCCGAACGCGCCGTCGCCATAGCGGACCTCGCGGCGGATGCTGTCGTACCCGGCAAGCTCCGGAATCGCGGCGGCGGCGAGCGCCTCCGCGACCAGCGTGTTGGGATGCGCGGTGTTGACGCCGACCAGCTCAAGGCCGCCGCCGAGATCGACCTCCGCCAGTTCCCAGGAATAGGGCAGCTTGCGCCTGGCATTGGGTGAGCGCGACAGCCAGACCCGGCTGCCCGGCGCCTGCAAGCCGGTCATGGCGCCGGGATTGGCGACGTGAACCGTGGTCGTGCGGCCGTCGGCCAGTTCGACGTCGGCGAGAAACCGCTTGTAACGGCGCAGCAGCGCGGCGGGAACGAGAGCGGAGTCAAATCGCATCGGCGGATCGCTCAAAGTGTCGGAGACGCGCTTCCTATCACGGCGCGGCGCAATCGCGACGCGTCATCCGCAGAAATCGGTTGGCGTTCGCGGATGGCGACGATATGGATGCAAGTGCAAGCAGTTTTGGACATGCCCCGCCAATGACGTCGCTGGACTCCGTCAGCCTGGCCATCCTTCTTGGCGCGGTGCTGGTCATGGCCGGCATCCTGTCGAGCCTGCTGGCCTTGCGTTTCGGCGCGCCGTTGCTGCTGGTGTTCCTGCTGATCGGCGTGCTGGCGGGCGACTCAGGGCCGGGCGGCCTGAATTTCAGCGACGTTCACATCACCTATCTGGTCGGCTCGGTGGCGCTGGCGCTGATCCTGTTCGACGGCGGATTGAAGACGCGGTTTCAGAGCATCCGCGCGGTGCTCGCGCCATCGGTGGCGCTGGCGACGCTCGGGGTGCTGCTGACCGCGCTGATAACCGCGCCGGTCGCCCGCTACGCGCTCGACATCAACTGGAGCGAGGCGCTTCTGGCCAGCGCCGTGGTCGCCTCGACCGACGCCGCCGCGGTTTTCCTGCTGATCCACTCGCAGGGACTGCGGCTGCGGCCGCGGATCGGCGCCCTGCTGGAGGTCGAATCCGGCACCAACGATCCGTTCGCGGTGTTCCTCACCCTGATGCTGGTCGAACTGATCTCGCTCGGCGACAGTTCCGTCACCCACGTCCTGGCGGAGTTCTTTCAGGAAGCGGTGCTCGGCTCCATTATCGGCCTGGTCGGCGGCTGGCTGGTGGTGATCGCGCTCAATCGGGTCGATCTGCCGCAAGGATTGCACGCCCCGTTCGTCACCACCGCCGCGCTGATGATCTTCGGGCTGGCGCAAATTTCCCACGCCTCCGGATTTCTCGCGGTGTATCTTGCCGGCATCCTGATCGGCAACCGCCCGACGCGCGCGCAAAACTCGGTGGCGACATTCCTCGACGCCGCCACCTGGCTGGCGCAGATCGTGATGTTCGTGCTGCTCGGCCTGCTGGTGTCGCCGCATCGGCTGTTCGACAGCGCATTGCCCGCCGTCGCCGTGGCGCTGGTGCTGATGCTGGCGGCGCGCCCGGCCGCGGTGTTCCTCTGCCTCGCGCCGTTCAAGTTCACCTGGCGGGAGAAGGCGTTCGTCTCCTGGGTCGGCCTGCGCGGCGCGGTGGCGATCTTCCTCGCCTCGATCCCGCTGCTGGTGGGACAGAACAAGGCCTATATCTATTTCGACGTGGCCTTCGTGGTGGTCATCATCTCGCTGCTGATGCAGGGCTGGACGCTGGGCCTGGCGGCGCGAACGTTCAACATCGCGCTGCCGCGCGCCGACCGCGCCCCGCGCCGCGTCGAACTCGACCTGCCCGGCCAGTTGGAGCAGCAACTGGTCGGCTACGCGGTGCGGCCCAAGAGCCTGTATCTGAAACGCGGGCTGTTGCCGTCATGGTCGAAGCCGACGCTGGTGATCCGCGACGAGAAGATCCTGTCGCCGGCGGAAGCCGCGCCGGTCGCCGCCGGCGACTACATTTATCTGCTGGCGCCGCCGGAAAAGGCCGACGCACTCGATCGCTTCTTCGTCGATCTGCCGCCGGCGGCCGCGCCCGATCCCAGCGCGCTGGGCGATTTCGTGGTGCTGGGCGACACACCGCTCAGCACCCTGGCCGAACTCTACGACGTCAAGATCGACGGCAACCAGGGCAAGCTGACGCTGGCGGATTATTTCGACATTCATCTCGACCGCGCGCCGAAGGTGGGCGCAACCCTGCCGCTGGATACGCTGACGCTGGTGGCCCGCAGCATTTCAGGCGGCCGGGTCGCCATCGTCGGCCTGCGCCTGCCCGACGACGACAGCGCGCCGCAAGCGCCGCCGACCCGCATCGACTGGCTCAAGCGACGGCTGTCGAACGTCTGGGCGTCGGTCGCGGGGTTCTGAGCGGACGGTTCAGTCGACCAGTTGCGGCGTCACATCCGCCAGCACGCTTTCGGCGGCACCGAGCGCCGCGACGCGGCCGCGCCGAAGCACCACCACCTCGGCCTCCAGCCGGCGTAGCTCATTGGGATCGTGGGTGACGTAGACCATCGGCACCCCGGCCTCGTCGCGCAACCGGATCAGGTAGGGCAGGATTTCCGCCTTGCGCGCGCCGTCGAGCGAGCCCAGCGGCTCGTCGAGCAGCAGCAGGCGCGGCTGCATCAATAGCGCGCGGCCAAGCGCCACGCGCTGGCGCTCGCCGCCGGAGAGCTGGCCGGTGCGGCGCGCCAGCAGCTTGCTGATATCGAGCAGGTCGACCACCCGCCGGGTCCGCGCGGGGTCGTCGGCGACGCCGTTCATGCGCCGCCCGTAATGCAGGTTCTGGGCCACGCTGAGATGCGGAAACAGCCGCGCGTCCTGGAACACGTAGCCGATGCGGCGGCGGTGCGGCGCGACATGGATGCCGGCGGCGGTGTCGTCGAGCACGTCGTCGCCGATCGCGATGACGCCGCGATCCGGCTTCATCAGCCCGGCGATCATGTTGACCAGCGAGGTCTTGCCGGCGCCGGAGGAGCCGAACAGCCCGGTGACCCGGCCGGCGGCGGTGAATTTCACTTCCACCGTGAAGTCGCCCAGCCGTTTGAGCACATCGACACGCAGCATGGTCAGGTCCCGTGCAGGCGTTGCGTGGCGCGCCGCGCGAACCATTCCGACGCAATCAGCGCGATCATCGAGATCACGACGGAGACGGCGACCAGCCGCAGCGCCGCGGCGTCGCCATCCGGCGTCTGGGTCAAGGTGTAGATCGCCGCCGAAATGGTCTGGGTTTCGCCGGGGATGTTGGAGACGAAGGTGATGGTGGCGCCGAACTCACCGATCGCCTTGGCGAAGCCGAGCACCATCCCGGCCAGCACGCCCGGCAGCGCCAGCGGCAAGGTCACGGTCAGGAACACCTTCCACGGCGCCGCGCCCAGCGTGCTCGCGGCCTGCTCCAGGCGGCGGTCCACCGCCTCGATCGACAGCCGGATCGGTCGCACCAGCAGCGGGAACGACATGATGCCGCAAGCCAGCGCCGCGCCGGTCCAGCGGAACGAGAACACGATGCCGAGATGGTCGGCGAGCCAGCCGCCGATCAGGCCCTTGCGTCCGAACGTCAGCAGCAGCAGATAGCCGGTGACCACCGGCGGCAGCACCAGCGGCAGGTGGATCGCCGCGTCGAGCGCGGACTTGCCCCAGAATTGATGCCGGGCCAGCAGCCAGCCGGTCGCGATGCCGATCGGGGTGGCGACCAGCGTCGCCACCAGCCCGACCCTCAGCGACAGCAGAACCGCCGTCCATTCGGCGGGAGAGATGTCGAGCACCGCGCTAGACTCCTTTCCGGTTGGATCGACGCAAAATCAAAAGCACACCCGTCATTCCGGGATGCGCATTCCTATGCGCAGGCCCGGAATCCATACGCCCGGCGGTGGTCATGGATTCCGGGCTCGCTCGCAAGATGCGAGCGCCCCGGAATGACGGCATGGGAGCGATTCAATCCAACCCAAAAACGCTAGGACACAGGCTTGATTAGGTAGGAGAAGCCGTACTTCTCGAAGATCGCCTTGGCCTGCGCGCTTCTCAGAAACGCGAGATAGTCGGCGGCCTCGGCCTTGGCGGTCGCGGTGGCCGCGACCGGATAGATGATCGGCGGATGCGAATCGGCCGGGAAGACGCCGACGGTCTTGACGCCGGGCTCGATCCTGGCGTCGGTCGAATAGACGATGCCGAGCCCCGCCTCGCCGCGCGCCACCAGCGCCAGCGCGGCGCGGACGCTCTCGGCCATCGCGAACTTCGGCTCGGCCGCCTGCCACGCGCCGAGCTTCTCCAGCGCCGCCTTGGCGTATTTGCCGACCGGCACCGCCTTGACGTCGCCGGTGGCGATGCGGCCGTCGCCGGCGAGCTTGGCGAGATCGAAGCCAGGGCCGATGGCGACGTTGTCGATCTTGGAATCCTTCGGCGCGATCAGCACGATGGCGTTGCCGAGCAGATCGGTGCGGCTGGCCTCGTTGATCGACTTGTTCTTGATCGCGTAGTCCATCCAGGCGGTGTCGGCCGAGACGAAAATGTCCGCCGGCGCGCCCTGCTCGATCTGCTTGGCGAGCGCGGAACTCGCGGCATAGCTGGCGCTGATCTTGACGCCGGATTTCGCCGTGTAGGCGGCGCTGGCCTCGTCCAGCGCGTTCTTCATCGAGGCGGCGGCGAATACGGTGAGGCTTTTATCCTGAGCCCGCGCGGGCCCATGGAGCGATCCCGCAAGGATCGCGAAAGCGAACAGAAAGCCGGCAAGACGACGCATGATGGCGCTCCAGATCCAGCGCCCCCGGCGCGGACACGCGCGCGGCGGCGAATCAAGTTCAAGACGGGTGAGGTGGCGACGGGCGGAAGCGCCGTTCCGGCAGGCCGAGGGGCTTACGGCCCCTCAAGATGTCGCCCGCCGAGAATAACAGGCCGGCAACGCCCGTAAAGTCCCCCGCGCTAATCGACGGAGAGGATCGCCAGCGCGACGGTGTTTTCGGTCATGCGGCTGACCTGAACGACGAACGGACCCGCCGCCAGATCGAACCGCATGGTCTTGCGGATGCCGGCGCAATCGGCCGCGCCCTCACGGCGCCTTCAGCACCTGCCGGCAGGCCGGCGGCAATTCCGACAGCGTGATCTGGTGCGGCGGCTTCGGCGGTTTCGGCCGCGGCTTCGGATGCAGCACCGCGTCGCTGAACCAGTAGGCGAGATCGCTCGCGGCGCAGCCCTCGCGGTGCTGCGGCGGGGCTTGCGGGGTGCAGCCGTGATTGCCCGCCGGGCAGGTGATGCGGACATGGAAATGATAGTTGTGGCCGTACATCGGCCGCACCTTGGCGAGCCAGCTCCGGTCGCCGCGCGCCTCGCGGCACAGCGCCTTCTTGATCGCGGCGTTGACGAAGATGCGCTCGACGCGCGGCTCCAGCGCGGCGGCGCGGATCACTTCCAGGTGACGCGGCGTCCAGACCCGCGGATCGATGTCGAGTCGGTCGGCGCGCACCATGTCGACCGCCGACATTTCCTCGCGCTCGTTACGCGACAGCATCCGGTTCGGCATCGGCGTCAGCCAGATGTCGGCATCTAACCCGATCTGATGGCTGGCGTGGCCGGTAATCATCGGCCCGCCGCGCGGCTGCGCCATGTCGCCGATCAACAGGCCGGGCCAGCCGGCGGCGCGATGCGCCTTCGCCGACAGCTTCTCGACCAGCGCCACCATCTCCGGATGCGCCCAGTTGCGGTTGCGCGACAGCCGCATCACCTGCCAGGTCGGCCCGTTGACCGGCAGTTCCGCGCCGCCGGCGAGACAGCCCTTGGCGTAGAAACCGATCGCCTGCGGCGGCTGGGCGCTGGGCCTGAGCTTGCGGCCGAACAGTTGCTTGGCTGGCAGCGCCGGATCGTCGGGGTGGGCCAGCGGCGGCAGCGGCTTCGGGTGCAGCGTGCCTTTTTCCTGCGCCCGCGCGGCGACGGAGATCGACAAGGTCGCGCAGGCGATGGCCCCCGTCAGCAGGAGGCGCGCGAGAATGGGGCGGCGATTCGTCATGCGCGAGTATAGCCCGGATTTTGCCGCGGCCGGGGATCCGACGGACGATCGATTGACAGCCCGCATCGATGCCCGTTCTAATGCCGCCCAATAAAAACAGGCAACGGGAGGACGACGATGAAGAAGCTGATCTCTGTTCTGGCGGGGGTGGCCACCGTCGCCGCTTTCAGCATCGCGGCGCAGGCGCAGACGGTGCTCAAGGCATCGCATCAGTTCCCCGGCGGCAAGGGCGATCCGCGCGATGAAATGGTGCAGATGATCGCCCGCGACGTGAAGGCCGCCAATGTCGGCCTCGAAATCCAGGTCTATCCCGGCGCCTCGCTATTCAAGCCGAACGAGCAATGGAACGCGATGACGCGCGGCCAGCTCGACATTTCGTCGTTTCCGCTGGATTACGCCAGCGGCAAGGTCCGTGCCTTCGGCGCGACGCTGATGCCCGGCCTGGTGCGCAACCACGAGCGCGCCGCCCGCCTCAACGATTCGCAATTCATGAAGGACATCAAGGCGCACATCGAGAAGGCCGGCGTCATGGTGCTGGCCGACGCGTGGCTCGCCGGCGCGGTGGCCTCCAAGGACAAGTGCATCCGCAAGCCCGAAGACATCAAGGGCCTGAAGACCCGCTCCGCCGGTCCGACCTTCGCCGCGATGTGGCAGGAAGCCGGCGCCTCGATCGTCTCCATCCCCAGCAACGAAGTCTACAACGCGCTGCAAACCGGCGTCGCCGAGGCCACCGACACCAGCGCCGGCAGCTTCATTTCGTTCCGGCTCTACGAGCAGGTCAAGTGCCTCACCGCGCCCGGCGACAACGCGCTGTGGTTCATGTACGAGCCGGTGCTGATCTCGAAGAAGACCTTCGACCGCCTGACCAAGCCGCAGCAGGAGGCGCTGCTCGCCGCCGGTAAAAAGGCGCAGGAGTATTTCGCCAAGGCAAGCAAGGGACTCGACGACAAGCTGGTCAAGACCTTCAAGGACCATAACGTCGAGGTGGTGACCCTGACGCCGGAGGAATACGACGCCTGGATCAAGGTGGCGCAGAAAAGCTCCTACGCCACTTTCGCCAAGGAAGTGCCCGACGGCAAGAAGCTCATCGACGAGGCGCTGGCGGTCAAATAAGCGGGGGCACGACGTCACCTCAGCTTGAACCGTCATTTGCGACTGAACCGTCATTGCGAGCACTCGGATCGGCGCTCCGCGCCGTCCGAGCACAGGCTCCGCGAAGCAATCCAGAAGGCCCCAAGGCAAGGACTGGATTGCTTCGTCGCTTCGCTCCTCGCGATGACGAGGAAATACACGTGTCGGAATCAATCCCATGGATTTCTATATCCGCACCATCACCATGATCTCGAAACTATGCGGCCTCGTCGCGGCGCTGCTGATCGCGGCGGCGGTGGTGGTGGTCTGCCACATGGTCTTCGTTCGCAGCGTGCTTAACCAGAACACCATCTGGCAGACCGACTTCACTACCTACAGCCTGATCGCGGCGACCTTCATCGGCGCGCCGTTCCTGCTGCTCAATCGCGGCCACGTCAATGTCGACGTGCTGCCGCTGTATCTCGGGCAGACCGCGCGCTACTGGCTGGCGGTGGCGGCCGGGCTGATGTCGTTCGCCTTCTGCCTGGTCATGACGATCCTCGGCGCCGAATTTTGGCACGAGGCCTGGGCCAACAACTGGGCCTCCGACACCATGTGGCGGGTGCGGCTGTGGATTCCCTACGCCGCGATGCCGATCGGCTTCGGCATCCTGACGCTGCAATACGTGGCCAGCCTCTATAATCTCATCACCGGCCGCGAACCGCCGTTCGGCCTCGGTCCGAAGGAAGCCGCATGAGTCCCGCCGTTCAAGGCTCCATCGTTCTGGTCGTCACGCTGATCGTGCTGCTGTCCGGCGCGCCGGTCGCTTTCGCGCTCGGGGCGCTCGCCATTTCATTCCTCGTCATCTTCCAGGGCATCGACGCCATTCAGGTCGTCGGTGAAACCTTCAACGGCAGCCTGAACGACTTCACCCTGGTCTCGATTCCGATGTTCGTGATGATGGGCGCTGCGATCGGCTCCTCGCCCGCCGGCAAGGATCTGTACGAGGCGCTGGACCGCTGGTTCTATCGCGTGCCCGGCGGCCTGGTGATCTCCAACATCGGCGCCTGCTCGATCTTCGCCGCGCTGACCGGCTCCTCGCCGGCCTGCTGCGCCGCGATCGGCAAGATGGGCATTCCCGAGATGCGCCGCCGCGGCTACCCGGACGACGTCGCCACCGGCGCGATCTGCGCCGGCGGCACGCTCGGCATCCTGATCCCGCCCTCGATCACCTTCATCCTTTATGGCATCGCCACCGAAAGCTCGATCGGCCGGCTGTTTCTCGCCGGCGTTTTTCCCGGCGTCCTGCTCACCGCGCTGTTCATTCTGTGGACCATGTTCATTCTGTGGAAGCGCGGATTCCGCGCCCACGCGCCGGACTTCCGCTATTCGTGGCGGCAGAAATTCCAGTCGATCCCGAAGATTCTGCCGTTCGTCGTGGTGATCGTCGGCGTGATGTACACGCTCTACGGCGGCGTCGCGACGCCGTCGGAGGCGGCCGGCGTCGGCGCCGCGTTGTGCGTGGTGCTCGCCATCGTAATCTACCGAATGTGGTCGCCGGACAAATGGTGGCTGATCCTCTACGACACCACGCGGGAATCGGTGATGATCCTGATGATTATCGCCGCCGCCGTGCTGTTCGGCTACATGCTGACCTCGCTGTACCTGACCCAGACGCTGGCGCAGGCGATCGCCGACATGCACGTCAACCGCTGGGTGCTGATGTTCCTCATCAACGTCTTCCTGCTGGTGTGCGGCTTCTTCATTCCGCCGGCGGCCATTATCCTGATGACCGCGCCGATCCTGCTGCCGATCATCACCGCCGCGGGCTTCGACCCGATCTGGTTCGGCGTCATCATCACCATCAACATGGAGATCGGCCTGATCCACCCGCCGGTCGGACTGAACCTCTACATCGTCAACTCGATCGCGCCGGACGTGCCGGTCACGCGGATCATGTACGGCACCATCCCCTATGTGCTGTGCATGATGCTGGCGATCGTGATCCTCTGCATATTCCCGGACATCGCCACCTGGCTGCCGGACACGCTGATGGGGCCGGTGCGCGGCGGTTAGCGACGAGGCTTGTTGACGATGCGCGATCCGCTCTGGAAACGGACCGCCGCGGCGGCTATAGCAGTTCGTGTTCTGACGGAAGACTTTCGGGTGTCATTGCCGGGCTTGACCCGGCAATCCATCCTTTCCCGGAAAGATGGATGCGCGGATCAAGTCCGCCCATGACATTTGTCGATTTCGTCAAAGCTGATAGTCGTCAAGCCCGTTTCTGGTCTGTTCGAAAGTCCCCGCCGTGTCCAACAATTCCGCCGCCCGCGCCCGCCTTGCCGACATCATCTTCGCCCGCTCGTTCGGACGCGGCGAAATCACCCTCGCATCCGGGCGAAAGAGCGACTTCTATTTCAACCTGAAGCCGACCATGCTCGATCCCGAGGGCGCGGCCTTGCTGGCTGAGCTGACCTTCGAGGCGCTGAAGGACGACCGGCTCGACTATGTCGGCGGGTTAGAGATGGGCGCGGTGCCGCTCGCGGGCGCCATCGCGCAACTGTCCTGGCTGAGGCAAGCGCCGATCGCCGCGTTCTTTGTCCGCAAGAAGCCGAAGGAGCACGGCGCGCGGCTGGCGGTGGAAGGGCTCGCCAAGGGCGAGAGCCTGCGCGGCAAGCGCGTGGTGATCGTCGAGGACGTCACCACCACCGGCGGCTCGGCGATCAAGGCGGCGGAGGCGGTGCGCGACGCCGGCGCGGAGATCGCGCTGGTGTTCACCATGGTCGACCGCGGCGAAGGCGCGGCGGAGACCTTCGCCAACGTCGGCCTCGCCTTTCGTTCACTGTTCAAGGCGTCAGAATTCCTCAATAGATGAACGCAACCCGCCATTCGGCGGACCGGTCTCCGATCCCAGCATAGGTGCCCGCCGTGCCCGCGATACTCCGCCCAACCCTCGCCGCCGCCCTCCCCGCCTTCGCCGTCCTAGCCGTGACGGCGTGGCCGGGCGCGGCTTACGCGGCCGACGGGCTTGACGGCGCGAAACTGAGCTGGCTGTGGGCGCTGCCGTTCGCCGGCATCCTGCTCAGCATCGCGACCGGGCCGGTGTTCTACCCGCATGTCTGGGAGCGCCACCTCGGCAAGTTCGCCACGTTCTGGTCGGCGGCCGTCATCGTGCCGCTGCTCGTCACCACCGATCCGCGCATTGTGACGACGACGCTGGCGCATACCGCGCTGCTCGACTACATGCCGTTCATCTTGCTGCTACTGGCGCTGTTCACCGTTGCCGGCGGCATCTATCTCGAAGGCAATCTGCGTGGCGGCGTCGTCACCAACACGGCGCTGCTGGCGATCGGCACCGCCGCCGCCAGCCTGGTCGGCACCACCGGCGCGGCGATGATCCTGATCCGGCCGCTGATCCGCGCCAACGACGACCGCAAGTTCAACGCCCATGTCTTCGTGTTCTTCATCTTCCTGGTCTGCAACATCGGCGGCTCGCTGACGCCGCTCGGCGATCCGCCGTTGTTCCTCGGCTTCCTCCGGGGTGTCGATTTCTTCTGGACCACGCAACATCTGTGGCCGGAAACGCTCGCGGTCAGCGCCGCGGTGATGGCGATCTTCGTGGTGATCGACAGCTACTTTTATCGCCGCGAGGAGCGGACGCCGCGTCGCGCCGACCCGACGCCGGATACGCCGCTCAAATTGCACGGCACCGTCAATTTCGCGCTGATCGCGGTCATCATCGGCGCGATCCTGATGAGCGCGCAATGGCGCCCCGGCGTGACTTTCGCCGTCGCCGGCGTTCATCTCGAACTGCAAGATCTCGCCCGCGACGCCATCTTCGTGCTGGTCGCGATCGCCTCGCTGAGGCTCACGCGCAAGGAAGACCGCGCCGCCAACGGCTTCAGTTGGGGGCCGATCAAGGAAGTCGCCATCCTGTTCGCCGGGATCTTCATCTGCATCGTCCCGGTGATGGCGATGCTGCAAGCCGGGCCCGAGGGCGCGTTCAAGTCGGTGCTGAGCCTGGTGACGCGCGGTGACGGCACGCCCAATCCGGCCGCCTATTTCTGGCTGACCGGCGGCCTGTCGTCGTTCCTCGACAATGCGCCGACCTATCTGGTGTTCTTCCAGCTCGCCGGCGGCGACGCCGCGCACCTGATGACCGATCTGGCCCCGGTGCTGGCCGCGATTTCGCTCGGCGCGGTGTTCATGGGGGCGATGACCTATATCGGCAACGCGCCCAACTTCATGGTCTACGCCATCGCCACCGAGCGCGGCATCCGGATGCCGAGCTTCTTCGGCTATATGCTGTGGTCGTTCGCGGTGCTGCTGCCGGTCTTCGTCGTGCTGTCGCTGCTCGGCATCTGAGCCGGCGGAACTTCCGCGCTCATCTCTCGTTTACCATCCCGCGATAAAGTCGGCGCCAGACGACGCAGTGCAACCCCGCGCTGCGCGGACCGGGTGCGGCTGGAGTTGGCGTTGCGTATCGAATTGCGTTCCATGACCCGGCGCGGCCGCGCCGTTCTCGCGGCGGCCGTCCTCACAACCCCCCTCGCCGTGGCGCCCGCTCCGGCGACCGCGCAGGGCTTGTTCGATTTCCTGTTCGGCGGCGCGCCCCAACATCAGCCGCAGCCGCAACGGTCCGCGCCGCCCTCAGCCGCCAATTTCTTCGCCGATCCGTTCGGCCTCAACCAGCAGGCCGCCCCGCCGCCGCCAAGCGCGAGCGCCAGCGCCGGGCGCGGTTCGACCTATTGCGTACGCACCTGTGACGGCAAGTATTTCACGCTATCCGTCAGGAGCGGCGCGACCGCGGCACGCATGTGCCAGGCGTTCTGTCCGGCCGCGCAGACCAAGGTATATTCCGGCGGCGGCATCGACGGCGCGGTCGCCAGCAACGGCGAACGCTACGCCGACAGCCCGAACGCCTTCGCCTATCGCAAGGCGCTGAAAGCCGATTGCACCTGTAACGGCCGCGACCCGACCGGCCTCGCCCAGATCGATCTGTCGCAGGATCCGTCGCTGCGTTCCGGCGACGTGATCGCCACCGCCGACGGCCTCGTCGCCTATACCGGCGTCCGGCTCGGCGCCGATCAGTCCCCGGACTTCGCGCCGGTGGCCAATTTTCCGGGCCTCACCCCGAGCGTGCGCGCCAAGCTCGGCGAGATGAAGGTTGCCCCCGCTCGCGCCGGCATGGTGAGCGACGCCGCGACGGCGGCACCCGCGCCGGACAACGCCGAGCAGGCGACGCCGACGCCGACGGCCCGGCGCACGGTCGTCAACTGACGCGCGATCAGCGGCCGACGATGACGCCGATGACGTTCGGCGCCGCGAGATACTTCTCCTCCATCGCGGCGCGCGCCGCCGCCCGGTTGTCCGGCGTCAACAGCCCGCGCGCCTCGGCCAGGATCATCCAGCAGTACCCCCACCAGTCGGCCAGCATGCCGTTGTCGTCGACCAGATCGTAACCGTGCTCGGCGGCGAAGATCCGCGCATGGGCTTCGTCCAGCGTATCGAGCCAGGCGTGGTCCGCGATCGACAGCAGATCGTCGCTGAAGTCATCGGTGGTGTAGCCCCATATCGACTGGCACACGGCGTTGAACGCCCGATCGATCGCATCGTCGTCGACCGGGCGCCGATGCGACATCCGGTGCAGCCGCGACAGCGAGCGGGCGAAATCGGCGATGCGGGTAAGGGCGAACGGCTGACAGGCGGGCATGGACATATAGCTCTCAACGGGGTGACAGGCGCTAGATGTTGTGCAGCCACAACAACGAATCACAATGATATATCAATTACTTATTATTTTGTTCTTAATTTGTTCCGGATGTTCCGAATGTACCCGAGCCCTGAACTGCGGCGCGCCGCCCGCCGGAACCTTTTCCGCCGCCGCCCGTTGAATGCGAGAGTCTTTCAGGATCGACCTTTTGCCGCATGACTCATTCGCGGACCGTGTTCCGCACTCTCGGGAGCCGATCGACGAGCTTGCGCTCGCCGACATCAAGAGCGCGATTCTCGGCAAGCTGACGCTGGCGATCGGCAAGGATGCCGGGATCGCGACGACACATGACTGGTACAGGGCTGCCGCGCTGGCGTTGCGCGATCGCATTACCCATCGCTGGCTGCTGTCCGACAAGGACAGCTACGATGCCGGCCGCAAGCGGGTCTATTATTTCTCGCTCGAATTCCTGATCGGCCGCCTGTTCACCGACGCGCTCAACAACATGGGTCTGCTGCCGCTATTCACCGCGGCGCTCGGCGACCTCGGCGTCGATCTCGATGTCTTGCGCAACTGCGAGCCGGACGCCGCGCTCGGCAACGGCGGTCTCGGCCGGCTCGCCGCCTGCTTCATGGAGAGCATGGCAACGCTCGGCGTGCCGGCCATCGGCTACGGCATCCGTTACGATTTCGGTCTGTTCCGCCAGATCATCGCCGACGGCCGGCAGCAGGAATATCCCGACGAATGGCTGTCGTTCGGCAACCCGTGGGAGTTTCCGCGGCGCGAAGTCGTCCATGACGTGCGCTTCGGCGGTCATGTCGAGCGGATCACCGATGACAAAGGCCATGAGCATTGGCTCTGGCACGCCGCAGAGACGGTGCGGGCGGTGGCGTTCGACACCCCGATCGTCGGCTGGCGCGGCGCGCACGTCAACGCGCTGCGATTGTGGTCGGCGCGCGCGCCGGATCCGCTGCGGCTCGACGTGTTCAACGCCGGCGACCATCTCGGCGCGATGTCGGCGCAGGCGCGCGCCGAGGCGATCTGCAAGTTCCTCTACCCGAACGACGAAACCGCCGCCGGGCGCGAGTTACGGCTGCGGCAGGAATATTTTTTCGTCTCAGCCTCGCTGCAGGACCTGCTCGACCGCCACCTTCGCGCCGACGGTTCTCTGAACCGGCTACCGGCCAAGGCCGCCGTCCAGCTCAACG
Organism: Xanthobacteraceae bacterium; assembly: GCA_023954195.1. GTDB lineage: Bacteria > Pseudomonadota > Alphaproteobacteria > Rhizobiales > Xanthobacteraceae > 62-47. The sequence goes on along the minus strand of JAMLIK010000002.1, from coordinate 43,700 downwards.
ATACCCATCCGAGCCTCGCGGTCGCCGAATTGATGCGCCTGCTGGTTGACGAGCACGCCATGGAATGGGACGCGGCGTGGCGCATCGCCACCCGGACGCTGTCCTACACCAACCACACCCTGCTGCCCGAGGCGCTGGAAGTGTGGCCGGTCGACTTGTTCGAACGGATGCTGCCGCGCCACCTCGACATCATCTATCGCATCAACAGCCTGCATCTCGACCGCGCCGAGGCGCTGCGGCCGCACGACGTGGATTTTCGCGCCGCGGTCTCGATCATCAACGAGAAAACCCACCGCAGCGTCCGCATGGGCTATCTGGCGTTCGTCGGCTCGCACAGCACCAACGGCGTCTCCGCGCTCCATACCGAGTTGATGAAGGACACCATCTTCCGCGACCTCGACGCGCTATATCCGGGCCGTATCAACAACAAGACCAACGGCATCACCTTCCGCCGCTGGCTGATGCTGGCCAATCCCGGCCTGACCGACTTGCTGCGCGAGGCCTGCGGCGACGCCGTGCTCGACGATCCCACGCGGCTTGCGCAACTCGAACGTCACGCCGGCGACGCCGCCTTCCAGCAGCGCTTCGCCGCCGTCAAGCACCACAACAAGCGGGCCTTGGCCCGGCTGATCGGAGCAAGGCTCGGCATCGACGCCGACGCGCGCGCGCTGTTCGACGTCCAGATCAAGCGCATTCACGAATACAAGCGTCAGCTTCTCAACATTCTCGAAGCCGTCGCGCTGTATCAGGAAATCCGCGACGCACCGCGGCGCGACGTCGTGCCGCGCGTGAAAATTTTCGCGGGCAAGGCGGCGGCGAGCTATCGCCACGCCAAGCTCGTCATCAAGCTGGTCAACGACGTGGCGCGCGTCGTCAACAACGATCCCGTCGTCGGCGAGCGTCTCAAGATCGCGTTCCTGCCCGATTACAATGTCAGCCTCGCCGAAGTCATCATTCCCGCCGCCGATCTTTCCGAACAGATTTCAACGGCCGGCATGGAAGCATCCGGCACCGGCAACATGAAGCTGGCGTTGAACGGCGCGCTGACCATCGGCACGCTCGACGGCGCCAATGTCGAGATCCGCGATCATGTCGGCGCCGACAACATCGCGATCTTCGGCATGACGGCGGAGGAGGTGATGGCGCGGCGCGCGCGCGGGCTCGACGCCAGCGACGTCATCATGCGTTCGCCGCGGCTGGCGCGCGCCATCCACGCCATCGAATCCGGCGCGTTCTCGCCGGACGAGCCGGACCGCTTCCACGCCATCGGCCATGCCCTGCGCCATCTCGACCATTACATGGTCAGCGCCGATTTCGACGCCTATTACGAGGCGCAGCGCGCCGTCGACCGGCGCTGGCTCGCCGGCCCGAATTGGACCCGCGCCAGCATCCTCAACGTGGCGCGAATGGCGTGGTTCTCGGCGGACCGCACCATCCGCGAATATGCCGCGGAGATCTGGCATGTCCCGACGCTCCATGCGCCGTCGCGCCCCGGTCGCCGCCAGCAGCATCAACGCAGCGCTGACGCAAGGTGATGCGGCGTATCGTCATCTCGGAAACGAGGTGTCATCGTCCGCGCGCATGGGAATCCGTTTTCCGAAAGCGAGTATCGGATGCTCCGCCGGAGCCTGTCATCGGGCCGCGCTTTGCGCGGACCCGTTGGCGGGGCATGACGGCTTTCGTGTTGCACCGTCCTCTCTCTCCAGCTTAGACTCGTACCGCGTGCCGCAGGCCGCGCGGAGCCTGACATGCCGATTCTCTCTCCTTCATCCGATATGTCCGAACACATCTTCGACAGGGCCACGCGCGTCGCCGCCGGCGACAGCCAGTGGCGCGGCCACACCAGCGAGGATTACTGGGCCTTCATCGGCCCCTTCGGCGGCATCACCGCCGCCACCATGCTGCGCGCCGTTGTCGAGCATTCGCAGCGCGACGGCGACCCGCTGGCGCTGACCGTGAACTACTGCGCGCCGATCGCGGCGGGGCCGTTCGATCTCGACGTGCGGCTGCTCAAGGCCAATCGCTCGACCCAGCACTGGTCGGTCGAACTCACGCAAGAGGGCGGCGAGACGGCGGCCTTCGCGACAGCGGTGTTCGCGGTGCGCCGGCCGTCATGGTCGCATCGCCCGGTGCCGCCCCCGGATGCCACGCCGTTCGAGGAAACCAGGCGCTTTCCCAAGAGCGGCCTCAAGATGTCATGGGTTCGCCAGTATGATTTCCGCTTCGTCGAGGGACAGCCGTCATTCGGCGTCGCCGCGCCGGGCGAACTGGCAAGCCCGTTCTCCAAGCTGTGGATCGGCGACGCCGCGCCGCGCCGTCTCGACACGCTGTCGCTGGCGTCGATGTCGGATGCGTTCTTCGCCCGCATCTTCCATGTCCGCAACGAACTGCTGCCGTTCGGGACGGTCTCGCTGACCACCTATTTTCACGCCGACGCCGAGGATCTGATCGCCGAGAATGCCAGCCATGTGCTGGCGGTCGTGGATGGCAGCGCCTTCCATAAAAGCTACGGCGACCAGACCGGCGCGCTATGGTCGCCGAGCGGCAAGCTGCTGGCGACCACGCAGCAGATCGCTTACTTCAAGGCGTAGCCTCTCGCTCCGAGACCCTTCGCTTTGACGGAATCAGGCACCGCCATGCGCGGACTTGATCCGCGCATCCATCTTTCTCAAAAATGATGGATTGCCGGGTCGAGCCCGGCAATGACGCCTTCGCCAAAAGGCGAACCGCCCTACTCCGCCGCGAGCTTGACCTCGGGCGCCGCCGCCAGCACCTCGGCGTCGACATGGCTTTCGAACGTGGCGAAGTTCTTCTGGAACATCGCGACCAGATTGCGCGCGGTCTTGTCGAACTCGGCCTTGTCCTTCCAGGTGTTGACCGGATCGAGAATGTCGCTCGGCACGCCCGGCAGCGCGGTCGGCACCGCGAAGCCGAAATACTTGTCGGTGCGGAATTCGACGTTGCGCAGCGAGCCGTCGAGCGCGGCGGTGAGCAGCGCCCGCGTCACCTTGATCGGCATCCGGCTGCCGACGCCGTACTTGCCGCCGGTCCAGCCGGTGTTCACCAGCCAGCAATCCACATTGTGCTTGGCGATCAGATCGCGCAGCAGGTTGCCGTATTCGGCGGGATGGCGCGGCAGGAACGGCGAGCCGAAGCAGGCCGAGAACTCCGGCGTCGGCTCATTGCCGAGGCCGCGCTCGGTGCCCGCCACCTTGGCGGTGTAGCCGGACAGGAAGTGATACATCGCTTGCGCCGGGGTCAGCTTGGCGATCGGGGGCAGCACGCCGAAGGCGTCGGCGGCCAGCATCACCAGGTTTTTCGGCTGCGGCGCGCGGCCGGTGCGCGAGGCGTTGGGAATGAATTCGAGCGGATAGGCCGAACGGGTGTTCTCCGTCTTCGAGCCGTCATCGAAGTCGGCGACGCGGGTCGCCGGATCGAGCATGACGTTTTCGAGCACGGTGCCGAAACGAGTGCTGGCGGCGAAGATCTCGGGCTCGGCCTCGGCGGACAGCTTGATGCACTTGGCGTAGCAGCCGCCTTCGAAGTTGAAGACCCCATCCTCGCCCCAGCCGTGCTCGTCGTCGCCGATCAGGGTGCGCTTCGGATCGGCCGACAGCGTGGTCTTGCCGGTGCCGGACAGGCCGAAGAAAATCGCGGTGTCGCCGTTCGGGCCGACATTGGCCGAGCAGTGCATCGGCATCACGCCCTTCTCGGGCAGATAGTAGTTCAGCGTGGTGAACACCGACTTCTTCATCTCGCCGGCATAATAAGACCCGCCGATCAGGACGATCTTGCGGGCGAAATCGATGGCCACGACGTTCTCCGAGCGCACGCCGTGCCGTTTAGGATCGGCGCGGAAGCTCGGCAGATCGATCATCGTCAGTTCGGGCACGAACGAGGCCAGCTCAGAGGCGTCCGGGCGGCGCAGCAGGGTACGGATGAACAGCGAGTGCCAGGCCAGCTCGGTGTAAACGCGGGTCTTGATCTGGAGCGCCGGATCGGCGCCGCCGTAGAGGTCCTGCGCGTACAGCGACATGCCTTCGGCATGCTTGAGAAAATCGTCGTAGAGGGCCTGGAACTGATCGGCGGTGATCGACTGGTTGCCTTCCCACCACATGGTCGTGTCGGTGGCGGCGTCGCGAACGGTAAACTTGTCCTTGGGGCTGCGTCCGGTGAAAATTCCGGTTTCGGCGCACAGCGCGCCATCGGCGGTCAGTTCCGCCTCTCCGGCGCGCAGCGCGTATTCATAAAGCTGCGGCGCCCCGAGATTCCACCGCACCGCCTTGAGATTTTTTAAGCCGAATTTGTCGGCCCCGAAGGCACCGTTACGTACACCCAGTTCTTCCACGAAAATTCCTCCTCGAATCCGCCGTCGAACCCGCGCGGTCATCCGGACGCGTCATCGACACGGAACTCCTCCCGTCCAGGCCGTCGATCCAGGCCAAGCATTCCAGTCGGCGATCTAATACTCACGAACGCCCGGCTTGCCAAGCCGATCCCCGGTCGGGGCCGGCGTTTGACGTTAACGGACACAACTCAATCCTATGATTTCAGGGCGGCTTCGGGTTTGACATTGGTCAAATCCCCCGCTCAGGACCGGCTCCGCGCCTCGTCGGCGAGCCGGCGCAGGATCGCGCGGAGCGCCGCCGGGTCGCGCACCCGCTCCGGAAAGTCGAGCCGCGCCGCCTCGAGTCCGCTGGCGAGGTCGATTCCATCGGGATCGCAGCCGCTGCAACGCCAGCTCCCGTCACCCTCGGCGGCCCCCGCCAGCTTTTCCGCATAAAGTTTCATCGTGCCTGAATGTTCGGCATTCATATGCGTGATGATCTCCGGCTCGGCTTCAAGCAACGCTTCGCAACCGGTAAGGTCAGTCAGAACCTGGCTCGGCGCGAGGTCGACGATCCGGCCGAACCCCGCCACCAGATGAACGCCGTCGATCCGGACCCGGAAAAACCCGAAATCCGGAAATCCGGCAAAGACTTCCGCGTCGGGATGGGCGTTCAGATAGCGCCGGCGCGGACGCTGCGCGGCCGCGCCGGTCGCCTCATGCGCCTCGCCCGCCACCATGATCCGCGCGCCCTCCAGCGGATCCCCGGCGGCGCGCTCGTCCAGCATCAGCGACACCCGAGGGTCCGCCAGGATGTTCCCGGTATGGACGGCAAGGCGGGAAATCAGCAGGATCGGGGCGCCATCGACATCGCTCGCGACATTGACCAGCGAACAATAGGGCGCGCCGCCCTTCGCCATCAGCGTCGCGAGCGCGCCTTGCCGCCGCCGCCGCAACAGACTGCGCGCCAGGGCCTGGGGATCGAATGGGGAGCTGGGGAACATTGTTAAATCTCGCGAATTTCAATTCATTCCGCTTGCGCCGGCCGCTAATCGTCGCATTCTTGCATGGAGGGCGCGGGGCCGGAAACGGACGCGAATGTGAGAATGGAACCACGGCGGGCTTTTTTTCCCGATTTCGGCGGTTATATAGCCTGTCGGGAAGCGCGGAACCCGCCGTCGCCCCCGATGTTGGGACGATGTTGGGTCTTGGCCACACTTCAGCCCAGCTTGCACTGCCCGTTGGCCGGGTTTTTAGAACTGGAAACCTCGCGTCGAACAACCGGAGCGCCGCTCCGGTACGACAAAGTGTCGAACAGGTCGCCATTCCAGCCACTCCGTTTCGGAAAGCAGGCTCATGCCCACAATCGCTCTGGTCGATGACGACCGCAACATTCTCACTTCGGTTTCGATCGCGCTGGAAGCCGAGGGCTATCGCATCATGACCTATACCGACGGCGCGTCGGCGCTGGACGGCTTCCGCACCAGCCCGCCCGACCTCGCGGTGCTCGACATCAAGATGCCGCGCATGGACGGCATGGAGACGCTGCGCCGCCTGCGCCAGAAATCGGATCTGCCGGTGATCTTCCTCACCTCGAAGGACGAGGAGATCGACGAACTGTTCGGGCTCAAGATGGGCGCCGACGATTTCATCCGCAAGCCGTTCTCGCAGCGGCTCCTGGTGGAGCGGGTCAAGGCGGTGCTGCGCCGCTCGGCCCCGAAAGACCCGGCCGCCGCGCCGAAGGAGACCGATACCAAGGCGCTGGATCGCGGCCTGCTGCGCATGGACCCGGAGCGCCACACCTGCACCTGGAAGGGCGAGCCCGTGACCCTGACCGTCACCGAATTCCTCATCCTTCAGGCGCTGGCGACCCGTCCCGGCGTGGTCAAGAGCCGCAACGCCCTGATGGACGCGGCCTATGACGACCAGGTCTACGTCGACGACCGCACCATCGACAGCCACATCAAGCGGCTGCGCAAGAAATTCAAGGTGGTCGACGACGATTTCGAGATGATCGAAACCCTGTACGGCGTCGGCTACCGTTTCAAGGAAACCTGACCGACAGGCCGCGAAACCTTTGCAAGAAATCGCGCGGCTGCCGCGGTCTTCGGCTATGGTGAGCCCTGATAGTGAGCCTCGCGGGCACCAAGCCGGAACAATCGGACGGTTGAGCTATTGCTGGATCGAACACAGCCTGATCGCGACAGCGTTGACGACGTCGTCCCGGCGGACGGGAGTTCGTCCATCGCCGCGCCAAGCGCCATGCCGGCCTGGCGGCGGCCGCTGCTCTGGCTGCAACGCGCCGGGCAGTTCTTTTTCACCGTCAGCTTTTCGAGCCTGACCCGGCGGATCGTCTCGCTCAATCTCGCCGGCCTGATCGCGCTGGTCGCCGGCATTCTCTATCTGTCGCAATTTCGCGCCGGCCTGATCGACGCCCGCGCCCAGAGCCTGCTGGTGCAGGGCGAAATCATCGCCGGCGCCATCGCCGCCTCGGCGACGGTGGAAACCAACACCATCACCATCGATCCCGACCGCCTGCTCGATCTCAAGCCCGGCGAGACTTACGCCGCGCCGGACGAACTGGCGACGCTGGATTTCCCGATCAACCCGGAGCGGGTCGCGCCGGTGTTGAAGCGGCTGATTTCGCCGACCAACACCCGCGCCCGCATCTACGACCGTGACGGCGTGCTGATCCTCGACAGCAACAATCTGATCCGCCGCGGCGACGTCATGCGTTTCGAACTGCCGCCGCCGACCACCGAAAAGCCCGGCATCATGGAGCGCGCCATGATCGCGATCCGCACCTGGCTCAATCGCGGCGACCTGCCGCTTTATCGCGAGTTGGGTCCGGAAAACGGCAACGGCTACCAGGAAGTCGCGGAATCGCTCCGGGGCGATAAGTCAAGCATGGTGCGCATCAACGATCGCGGCGAGGTCATCGTCTCGGTGGCGGTGCCGGTACAGCGCTTCCGCGCCATCCACGGCGCGCTGATGCTGTCGACCCAGGGCGACGACATCGACCAGATGGTGACGGCGGAACGGCTGGCGATCCTGAAGGTGTTCGGCGTCGCCATGGTGGTGATGATCGTGCTGTCGCTGTTGCTGGCCAGCACCATCGCGGGGCCGGTGCGCCGGCTCGCCGCCGGCGCCGAGCGCGTCCGCCACCGCATCAAGACCCGCGTGGAAATTCCCGACTTCACGCGCCGCCGCGACGAGATCGGCCATCTGTCCGGCGCGCTGCGCGATATGACGGAGGCGCTCTACAACCGGATCGAGGCGATCGAGATGTTCGCCGCCGACGTGGCGCACGAATTGAAGAACCCGCTGACCTCGCTGCGCTCGGCGGTGGAGACGCTGCCGCTCGCCAAGAGCGAAAGCAGCCGCGCCCGGCTGCTCGAAGTGATCGAGCACGACGTGCGCCGGCTCGACCGGCTGATCTCCGACATCTCCGACGCCAGCCGCCTCGACGCCGAATTGCAGCGGCAGGACGTCGCGCCGGTGGACTTGCGACGATTGCTGACCACGCTGACGTCGGTCGCCAACGAAACCCGGCTCGGCCATGACGTGGCGGTCGAAACCCGTTTCGAGGGCGGGCCCACCGACGCCTTCTCGGTGCCCGGCCACGACTCGCGGCTCGGGCAGGTGATCTCGAATCTGGTGGTGAACGCGCAATCCTTCTCGCAGCCCGGCGGCAAGGTTCGCGTCACCTGCCGCCGCGTCAAGTCCGCGATCGAAATCGTGGTCGAGGACGACGGTCCGGGCATCCGCGAGGACGCCCTCGAACGGGTGTTCGAGCGATTTTATACCGACCGGCCGCATCAGGGTTTTGGCCAGAACTCCGGGCTGGGCCTATCGATCTCGAAGCAGATCATCGAGGCGCATCGTGGCCGCATCTGGGCCGAGAATCGCAAGGGCCCGGTCGACGACGACGGCCAGCCGACCGTCGCCGGTGCGCGCTTCGTGGTGCGGCTGCCGATATGACGGCGCCGGGCGCGCCGACCGTCCATGCCTCCGCCGTGATGGTCGGCGACCGGGCCGTGCTGATCCGTGGCCCTTCGGGCTCCGGCAAGAGCCGGCTGGCCTTCGACCTGATCCTGGCCGGACGCGGCGGACAGATTCCGGCGGCGATTCTGGTCGGCGACGATCGGATCCACCTGGCGGCCCGCGCCGGCCGGCTGTGGGCGTGGCCGGCGGCCGGGCTCAGGGGGCTGATCGAGATTCGCGGGCTCGGCATCCGCCGCTGCGGCTTTGTGTCCGAGGCCCCGGTGGGCTGGGTCGTCGATCTCGCCGCCGCCGACGCGGCCCGCCTTCCCGCTCCGGAAAGCCTGAAAATCACGCTTTCAGGCTGTGAATTGCCGCGAATTCCGGTCCCGGCGGGGTTTTCAGGGCTGCCTTTGGTCGCCGCCGCGCTCATGACGCAACCGGCCGAGGAAGATTGTCCGGGCGGAATTGATCCCCATATAGGTCGCACCGTTGCCACGGATTAAACCCGCCCCCAATTCCCGCCTTGTGGCGAAATTTAGGGAAAATCGTGTCCATCCCCCTTGCGCGGGAGCGCCGGATGGTCAAAGTGGCCCGTTCGTGCGGTGCATCAAAGCGCCCGCGAGGAGTTTTCGATGATTGGTCTGGTTATTGTGACCCATGGGCGCCTTGCCGACGAATTCAGGGCGGCGCTCGAACACGTGATGGGTCCGCAAACGCAAATCGAGGCGATCACGATCGGCGCCGAGGACGATGCCGATCTGTGTCGAAGCGATATCATTGAAGCCGTCAACCGCGTCGACAGCGGCCAAGGCGTCGCCATCCTTACCGACATGTTCGGCGGCACGCCGTCGAACCTCGCGATCTCCTGCATGAGCCGGCCGAAGGTCGAGGTCCTGGCCGGCATCAACCTGCCGATGCTGGTGAAACTCGCCAAGGTGCGCAACGATCTGCCGCTACCCGAAGCGATCGCCGCCGCGCAGGAGGCGGGCCGCAAATACGTCACCATCGCCAGTCGTGTCCTCGCAGGAAAATGACCCCGCCCGACGATCCTTCTTCTTCCAGCGTCGCATCGCCGACCGGCCCGGTCGTCCGCGAATTGCCCATCACCAACAAGCGCGGCCTGCATGCCCGCGCCTCGGCCAAGTTCGTGCAACTGGTCGAGCGCTTCAACGCCGACGTGACGGTGACGCGCAACGGCGAGACGGTGGGCGGCTCCTCGATCATGGGGCTGATGATGCTCTCCGCCGGTCCGGGCACCACCATCACCGTTTCGGCGACCGGCGCGGACGCCGCCGAGGCGGTGGCCGCCATCGCCCATCTGGTCGGCAGCAAGTTCGGCGAGGGCGAATAGAGCGTGCTTTGCCGAAGTTGAATCGGACGCCGCCATCCTTCGGTGGCATGCAGATTTTCTAACCTACACGGAATACTGGATGCTCCGCCTGCGGAGCATGACGGCTTTCGTGTCGCACATTCACCGCGTGTCAACTCAGACTGATCACGCGATGGCCCACGATCGGGACACGCTCAAGCCGGTTGCCTGTGCTGGTCCCGATTCCACCAGCCGCCGCCGAGCGCCTGGAACAGCGCCACGGTATTGGCCAGTTGCGCGGCCTGCGCGTCGAGGCGGGCGAGCGTGGTCTGGAGATAGGCTTGCTGGGTGGCCAGCAGCAGCGGCACGCTGACCTGCCCCTGATCGACCTGCTTGCGCACCAGCGCGAGGCTCTGCGCCGCCGACCGTTCCGCGTCGGTCGCGGCGCTGATGGCGCGGGTGCCGGCCTGAAGCGCGCGCAGCACGTCCGCGACATTCTGGAACGCGGCGAGAACGGTGCTGCGATATTGGGCGAGCGCCTGATCGGCTTCGTATTCCGCCGCGCGCTGCTTGTTCTCCAGCGTCCCGGCGTCGAAGATGGTTTGCGCGGCGCTGCCGGCAATCATCCACAGCCCCGCCCCCGGCGCCGCCAGTTGCGCGAACCGCGCCGCAGCCGCGCCGGCGTTGGCGGTCAGAACGATCTGCGGCAGACGATTGGCGATCGCCACGCCAATCATGGCGCTGGACGCATGCAGGCTGGCCTCGGCGGCGCGGATGTCGGGGCGCTGCCGCACCAGATCCGCCGGCAGGCTGAGCGGCAGGCGGCGCGGCACGCGGAACGCGCCGAGATCGAACGTCTCCTTCGGCGCGTCGCTCGACACCCGTCCGGTCAGGAACGACAGCAGATGGCGCTGTTGCGCCAGTTGCTTTTCCAGCGGCGGCAGCAACAGCCGGGTCTGCGCCACCGCGGTTTCCTGCGCCGCGACGTCGGTCTGCGCGATCTGCCCCTGCTCGCGCTGCCGTTGCAGCAGCCTCAGAACCTCGACCTGCAAGCCGAGAACCCGGCTGGTCGCCGCGATCTGCCCGCGCAGCCGGCCTTCCTCGATCGCCGCCAACGCGATGCTGCTCGCCAGCGTCAGGTAGACGCCTTCGCGCTGGAACGCGCGCATCGCGGCCTGGGCCTCCGCCGATTCGATCTGGCGGCGCGTGCCGCCCCAGACGTCAGCGACATAGGACACCGTGACCTGACCGGTATGCAGGTTGAAAATGTTGGCGCCGGATTCCAGCGGCGACGACAGATCGATCGCGACCTGCTGGCGCGAGGAGTTGAAATTCCCGGTAACGCTGGGAAACAGTCCGCCGCGCTGCGCCAGCGCGTTGGCCTGCGCCACCCGGACCGCGGCCTCGGCGGCGACGAGATCGGCATTATGCGCAAGGCCGTCCTCGACGACGCGGTTGAGCGCGGGCGAGCGGAACAGTTCCCACCACTGCGGCGGAATCTCGCCGTCGCGCACGATCGGATGGCCCGGCACCCGGTCCCCGGCCGGGCCGGACAGATAGCTGGCGGTGGCCGGCGGCGGCGGCGGCTTGAAATCGGGCCCGACCGCGCAACCCGTGAGCCACGGCGACACGGCCACGAGCCATGCCGCCGCCCAGAACCGGACGCGGCGCCGCGCCGGCGCGCCGCCGCCCGATTCCCGCGCTCGACCTGATCGCACCGATTGTCCCTTCAACGACGGTTCATCCACCGGCTCGCTACTCCGCCGGCTCAAGCGCCGGCTCAGTGGCGCCGATCACCGCTTCCCGCCGGGAAAACAGCGCGATCAGGGCCGGCAGCGCCACCAGGATCACCACCGGGGCGACCATCATGCCGCCGACCACGACGACGGCCAGCGGCTTCTGCACCTGCGAGCCGATTCCGGTGGACATCGCGGCGGGCAGAAGGCCGATCGCCGCGATCACGCAGGTCATCAGCACCGGGCGCATCTGGGTTTCTCCGGCGCGGAGAATGGCCTTGACCCGCGGCAACCCGGAATCGACCAACTGGTTATGTTGCGACAGGATCAGGATGCCGTTCATCACCGAAATGCCGAACAGCGCGATGAAGCCGATGGCGGCCGAGACGCTGAACGGAATCCCGGTGACGAGCAGGGCGAAGATGCCGCCGATCACCGCCATCGGAATCACGCTCAGCGCCAGCAAGGTGTCGCGCACCGATCCGAAATTGATCCACAGCAACAGCCCGATCACGGCGAGGCTGACCGGAACGACGATTTGCAGCCGCTCGATCGCCTCTTGAAGGTTGCGGAATTCGCCGACCCATTGCAATTGCGTTCCGGCGGGCAGCCGCACCTCCTGCGCGATCCGCTGCTCTGCTTCCCGGATGGTGCTGCCGAGATCGCGGTCGCGAACGCTGAACTTGATCGGCAGATAGCGCTGCTGTTGCTCGCGGTAGATATACGAGGCGCCGCTGACGAGTTCGATCCGCGCCACCTCGCTGAGCGGAATCTGCGTGATGCCCTTCGGCCCGGAGACGCCGATAGTCAGCTTGCTGATGGCTTCCGCGCTTTGGCGGTATTGCGGCGCCAGCCGCACCACGATCGGGAAATGGCGGTCGCTGCCCGGCTCGTAGACGTCGCCCGCCGCCTCGCCGCCGATGGCGGTGCGGATCATCGCGTTGATGTCGCCCGGCGACAGGCCGTAGCGCGCGGCGCGCTCGCGGTCGATATCGATCTGGATGGTCGGCTGGCCGAGCGAGGTGAAGACGCCGAGATCGGCGATGCCCGGCACCGTCGCCAGCACCGCCTTGATCTTGTCGGCGGTGTCGGTCAGTTCCTGCAAGTCGTTGCCGAACACCTTGATCGAGTTCTCGCCTTTGACGCCCGACACCTGCTCGGCGACGTTGTCCTGCAAATACTGCGAGAAGTTGAACTCGATGCCGGGAAACTCCCGCTCAAGCCGCGCCTGGATTTCCTCGGTGAGTTTTTCCTTGTCGACCCCGCGCCGCCATTGGCTGGCCGGCTTCAGCGGCGTGAAGAATTCAACGTTGAAGAAGCCGGCGGCGTCAGTGCCGTCGTCGGGCCGGCCGTGCTGGGTGACCACCGTTTCCACCTCCGGAAAACTGCGGATCACCCGGCGCATCCGGTTGGCGTAGCCGTTGCCCTCCTGAAGGGAAATCGTGGCCGGCATGGTGGCGCGGATCCACAGGTTGCCCTCCTCCAGCTTGGGGAGGAATTCCAGCCCGAGAAAGCGCACCGCGACGCCCGCCAGGATGAACACCGTCAGCGTCAGCACCGCCGCGGTTTTCCGGTTGGCGACCGCGAGCCGCAGCACCGGGCTGTAAAGGCGATGCAGGGCGCGCACCAGAAAGGTTCCGGTTTCCTTGACGTGCTCCGGCAACAGCAGCGCGGCGAGCGCCGGCGTCACCGTGAAGGTCGCGATCAGGCCGCCGGCGATGGCATAGGCATAGGTCTTCGCCATCGGGCCGAAGATGTGGCCCTCGACGCCGCTCATGGTGAACAGCGGAATGAACCCCGCGATGATGATGCCGGTGGCGAACAGGATCGAGCGGTTGACGCTGGCGCCGGCGAGATAAATCGCGCGCAGCTTCCTGCTCAAGCCGGCGGCGCGGGCGTCCAACGCCGCGTCGTCGTCGCTCTGCCCGAGCTGCCGGAATATCCGCTCGACCATGATGACGGTGGCGTCGACGATCAGGCCGAAATCGATGGCCCCGACCGACAGCAGGTTGGCGGATTCGCCGCGCAGGACCATGACGCCGACGGCGAAGAACAGCGCGAACGGAATCGTCGCGCCGACGATCAGGGCGCTGCGCAGATCGCCGAGAAACAGCCATTGCAGCACGAAGATCAGCAGGATGCCGACCGTCATGTTGTGCAGCACGGTACGCGTGGTGGTGTCGATCAGATCCTGGCGGTCGTAGATGCGCTCGATGCGGACGCCGGGCGGCAGGATGCCGGAATTGTTGATGCGCTCGACCTCGGCCTTGACCCGAGCGATGGTTGGCGTGCTCTGCTGGCCGCGCCGCATCAGCACGATGCCCTGGACGATATCGTCGTCATCGTCCTGGCCGGCGATGCCGAGGCGCGGCTGGTGGCCGACGATCACGGTGGCGACGTCGCGAACCAGAACCGGGTTGCCGCTGGCCTGGGTCAGCATGGTGTTGTTGATGTCGTCGATCGAACGGATCAGGCCGACGCCGCGCACCACCGCCGACTGGGTGCCGAGATTGACGATGTTGCCGCCGACATTGAGGTTGCTGCCGCGCAGCGTCTGCAACAGTTGCGGCAGGGTGATGCCATGGGCGACCAGCCGGTCGAGATCGACCTGAAGCTCGAAGGTCTTGGTCTTGCCGCCCCAGCCGACCACGTCGACGATGCCGGGCACGGCGCGGAAGCGGCGCTGGAGCACCCAGTCCTGCAACGTCTTGAGGTCGAGCACGCTGTAGCCGGGCGGACCGACCAGCCGGTAGCGATAGATTTCGCCGATCGGGCTGACCGGGCTGATGGTCGGCTGCACGCCGTCCGGCAATCCGGAGATTTGGGCGAGGCGGTTGAGCACCTGCTGCAACGCCTCGTCGTAGCTGTAGTCATAGGTGAACTGGAGCTTGACGTCGGACAGGCCGTAGAGCGAGACGGTCCGCATCACCCGGAGATTCGGCACGCCGGACAGTTGCGTTTCGATCGGGATGGTGATGTAGCGCTCGATCTCCTCGGCCGACAGCCCCGCACTTTGGGTAATCACGTCCACCATCGGCGGGACCGGATCGGGGTAGGCTTCGATGTTTAGCGCCCGAAACGCCGCGACCCCGCCGGCCAGCGTCATGATGAACGCCACCAGCATCAGAACGCGCTGCCTCAACGCGAACGCGATGATCGAATTAATCATTGCGGCACCCGTTCCCGTCAGCTCTGGCCGGATGACGTCATGCGGTCGATGAACAGGCTGCCGCGCGTGACGATCTTCTCGCCGGCGCTCAAGCCGTCGAGCACCTGGATCAGCCGGCCGCTGGCCTGCCCCAGCCTGACCTCGCGCAACGCCACCGACCGGTCGTCGCCGACCACCCAGACCCGCGCCTTGGCTCCCTCGTAGATCACCGCCTCCAGCGGCACCGCCGGCGTCGGCCCGCCCTCGCTGGTGACGATGGTGACGCTGGCGAACATTTCCGGCTTGAGCCAGCCGTCCGCGTTGTCGATGCCGGCGCGGACCAGAAGCCGTCGGCTATCCGGATCGATGCTCGGCGCGACGTAGTCGATCCGGGTCTCGAACACGCGCGCGGGCTGGCTCGGGACCTTGAACGTCAGGCGCTGGCCGATCCGCACCCGCGCGACGTCGCCCTCGCGGACATAGGCCACGATCCAGACTTTCGAGGTGTCGCCGATCACGAACAGCGGATCGCTGTCGCCGGCGCCGGCGCTGACATATTGTCCGGGGCCGACCTTGCGTTGCAGAACGGTTCCGCCGATCGGCGCGACCACCGGCGCGTCGGGCGTGAGCGCGCCGGTGGCCTCGAAGGCATCGATTTCGGCGTCGGTCTTGCCGACCAGCCGCAACCGGTTGCGCGCCGCCTGAAGCGCGATCTCCGCCGCGCGCTGATCGTTCTCGGCGGCGGTGAGATTGGCCTGGGCCTCTTGCCATTCGCGCTGCGAGGCCGCCTTGTCCTGCGCCAGCGTCGCCATCCGCCGCTCGACGATGCGCGCCAGGCTGACCTGCGAACCGGCCTTGTTGCGGGTCGCCAGCGCGACCACGAAATCCTTCTGGGCATCGACGGAGTCCGCCGCCGCGATCACGAACAGAAGCTGCCATTTGCGAACCTCGTCGCCCGGCGCGGCCATCAGTTGCGTCACCCGCCCGGCATAGGGCGCGAAAATGCGGGTCGAGCGATCCTGATCGATGGCGATCTTGCCCTCGGTGCGGAATTCGGAGGAGAAGGTATGCAGTTCGACCGGCCGCACCGTCACCGTGCTCCATTGCGCCGCCGTCAAACGAAGCTTGCCGTCACCGCCCCTGATTTCGCCGCCCAGCGCCGCGTTGCGGGCGGCGCGGCCGCGATCGACCTTCAGAACCGACCCCGCCGCCGCCACCATCGCCGCCGCGCATGCGAGGCCGATGACGATCCGCGGGACCGTTCCCATTCTCCGCAGCGGCGTCAGACGACGCATGATTCCGTGTCCCCGCTTCCAGGCTCCGCCAAGGGCGGCTGAACCTCCGATGGGGGAGGCCCGTCTGCTATAGAAGCCGCGTATTACAGCAGCCTTACAGCGGGGTTTTGCCGCGACGGTTTTGACAACGACCCGGCCCGCGACTTACAGACAAGCCTTCGCGCCGCAGACCACCGCCGCGCCCATGAGAACCCCGGCATGAGAATCCTGGTCGTCGAGGACAACGAGGAACTGGCCGATCTGCTGGCGAACGGATTGCGGGCGGCCGGTTACGCGGTCGATCGCCTCAGCAACGTCGCCGATGCCGCAAGCGCGCTCGGCACCACTCGTTA
Organism: Xanthobacteraceae bacterium; assembly: GCA_023954195.1. Taxonomy (GTDB): domain Bacteria; phylum Pseudomonadota; class Alphaproteobacteria; order Rhizobiales; family Xanthobacteraceae; genus 62-47. Next base: position 27,569 of record JAMLIK010000002.1, on the reverse strand, counting down.
CGCGGCCCTGATCCTGGACCTCGGCCTGCCCGATGGCGACGGGCTGTCGATCCTGCGCGAATTGCGCCACCGCAAGGATCCGATTCCGATCCTGGTGCTGACGGCGCGCGGCGGTGTGGAGGATCGGGTCAGCGGCTTGCGCAGCGGCGCCGACGACTATCTCGTCAAGCCGTTCTCCTTCGATGAGCTGGTGGCGCGGCTCGAAGCCCTGCTGCGACGGCCCGGACAATTGCTCGGCAGTTCGCTCAAGCTCGCCAACGTCACGTTCGACACCGAGGGCCGACAGGTTTTCGTCGATATGAAGCCGCAGGCTTTGTCGGCGCGGGAGATCGCGGTGCTGGAATTGCTGCTGCGCCGCAAGGGCGGCGTGGTCTCCAAGAAACTGCTCGAAGACCAGATCTTCGGCCTCGCCGGCGACGTCGCCTCCAACGCCGTCGAGGTTTACGTGCATCGCCTGCGCAAGCAACTCATGGACATCGGCGCGAAGGTCAGGATCAGCACCATTCGCGGCGTCGGCTATGTCATGATGGAGAGCGACTAGGTGCCGCTGCGAAGATCGATCCTGTCGCGCATCGTCATCCTGCACATCGTCGCGGTGATCGTCGCGGCGTTCGTGTTGCGGTCGGTGCTGCACTGGTCGCTGATCGAGGATGTGGAAAAGCTTCAGTTGAGCACGATGGCGCGGCAGATCGATATGTTCGCGCGTCATCTCAAGCCGCCGTCGGCGGGCGGATGGACGCTGCGCCTCCCCGCCGGCGTGCGCGACCAGTATTCGGATGCCTACGGCCGCTACCGATACGCCATCATCGACGACGCCGGCGCGGTGATCTTCTCATCGAGCGGGAGCAAGACGCCACTGTTCGCCGTCGATCCGAACGCAACCGGCCTCGTTCCGCACCGGGCGCCGACGCCGCGCGGCGGCGTCACCATCGCCGGCGCCAGCGCCCGCCGGGATATCGGCGGCCATCCGGTCTGGATCCAGGTGGCGGAGGAACTGTCGCACCGCGACGTGATCGTCGACGATGTTCTCGCCAATTTCCTTCAGCAGGTGGTGTGGATCATCGTCCCGGTGCTGCTGCTGCTGCTCGGCGCCGATATCGTGATCTTCCGCCTGGCGTTCCGGCCGCTGCATCGCGCCTCCGACCGGGCCAGGCACATCAGCCCGACACGGCTCGATGTCCGCCTGCCCACCGCCGACATGCCGCCTGAAATCCTGCCGCTGGTGGAAGCCGTCAACGGGGCGCTCGACCGCCTGGAGCGCGGCTTTCGCACCCAGCGCGAATTCGCCGCCGACGCCGCTCACGAATTGCGCACCCCGCTCGCCATCCTTCGCGCCCGGATCGAGACGCTGCCGCAGAGCGAGGCCAGCCTCGCGCTCGGGCGCGATGTCGAGAACATGAGCCGCATCGTCGGCCAGTTGCTCGACGCCACCGAGCTGGAAACCGTGCTGATCGATCCGGACGCGATCGCGGATCTTCACGAGGTCTGCGTCGAGATCGCCGAGTTCATCGCGCCGCTGGCGCTGAAGCGGGGCAAGAGCATCGCACTGACCTGCGCCGACGACCGGCCGGTGCTGGTCAAGGGAAACGCCGAGATGATCCGGCGCGCCACCCGCAACCTGGTCGAGAACGCGCTGCATCACACGCCCGAGGGCACCACCATCGAGATCGTGGTCGATCCGGCCGGCGCCGTCAGCGTCATCGACAACGGCGACGGCGTGCCGCTCGCGGACCGCGAGGCTGTGTTCCAGCGGTTCTGGCGCGGCTCGCCGCATAGCGGCGGCGGCGCGGGCCTGGGGCTGTCGATCGTCAGGAAGATCGTCGATGCGCATCATGGCAGCATCACCGTCACCGATGCCCCCGGTCGCGGCGCCATGTTCACCATGCGCCTGCCGGCGGCGTGAGGGAATTCGTTTTGTACTCGGATTTACAACACGAAAATTATCGTCCCCGCGCAGGCGGGGACCCGGACTCCGCAGCGGTTCGGCTCAATCGATCCGGGCGAAGTCACTCAAAATAGCTAACGTCAGGGGATCTGGGTCCTCGCCTGCGCGAGGACGACTCCGGGCTTGCTTGAATCGCGCATGACATCTCTATTCAGGCACTCAAGCGAAACGGCCTACAAAGCCTCGACGGTCCAGGCGACGACGGCCTTGGCGAGCCGCGCGAAGGCGTCGTTGAAGGCGGCGACCGCCGCCGGCGGGTCGAGCTTGTCGAGCTTCTCGGTTTCCCGGAACAGGCGCGAGGCCACGATCCGACCGTCCTTGTCGAGGATGCGGGCCGAGATGCCGATCTCGGCGACGGGATCGGGATCGGTGCCGATCTGGAAATGTCTGATATCGATCAACAGCCGGTATTCGGCCTGACCGTCGTCCATCGAGCGCAGTGGCGCGTGGGCGATATCGAAATTCTCAAAACTTTCGATCAGCCGTGCCTGCACCAACTTGGGAATGCTGTCGGCCCACATCGCGCCGGCGAATTCGCTCCTGTCGGCGGGCGGCGAGAACAGAAAGCGCTGCGTCTCCAGCATTGCCACCGCCGTCGGCTCCGGGATCGCCAGCATCGCCCGCAAGGCCTTGCCGGACAATTCCGGAAACGCGCGCGCGGCGCGCAGATCGTAGGTCACCTTGGCGGCCGCCGCGCCGCCGCCGGTCATCCGTTCAAGCCCCGCGACGATGCCGTCGAGCTTGCCGGTGTTGCGGGCGAGCCCCTCGGCGAACACCTGAAGATTGGCGATGGTGGCCTTGAGCGGCTCCGCGTTCTCCGCCAGCACCGTATCGACGCGGCGCAGGGCGTCGCGCGCCGCCTGGGTCATGCCCTGCCCGGCGCTGGCATCCGCGATCAAGGTCGGAACCGGACCGGAGGCGCTTAATTGCTCGCCGCCCTCCAGCGCCACCACCGGCACCCCGGTCAGGCCCTGGAATTCAAGGCCGACCTTGGTGTCGGCGCGCACCGGCGTCGTCGCGCTCACCGCGATGGTGGCGTTGACGCGGCGCGGGTGATCCGGCGCGAGGCCGAGTTCGGTGACCTCGCCGACCCGGATGCCGTTGAACAGCACCGCCGCGCCGACCAGCAGGCCGGGCACCGGGCCCTCGAACCGCACCTGATAGGTCGTGCGCGGGCCGAGGCCGCCGGTGTTGTGCAGCCAGTAGACGAAGCCGAAGACCGCGACGATCGCCGCCAGCACGAAAGCGCCGATCAGGACAAAGGGAGCACGGGTTTCCATGGCTCAGCTCGCTTTCGGTTGCAGCATCAGCGAGCGCTTGCCGTGGAAATAGGCGCGCACCCAGGGATGCTCGGATCGCAGCAGGTCGCGCATCGGCCCGATGGCGACGATCTTGCCGTCCGCCAACGCCGCGACGCGGTCGCAGACGATGTTCAGGCTGGCGAGATCATGGGTCACCATGAACACCGTCAGGCCGAGGGTTTTTTGCAATGTCTTGATTAGCGTGTCGAAATCGCCCGCCGCGATGGGATCGAGACCGGAGGTCGGCTCGTCGAGAAAGACGATCGCCGGATCCAGCGCCAGCGCCCGCGCCAGGGCCACGCGCTTGGTCATGCCGCCCGACAGTTCGGACGGAAACTTGTCGCCGTCCTCCGGCGACAGGCCGACCATCTCCAGCTTGGCGGTGGCGATCTCGTCGAGCAGTTCCTCCGACAGCGCGAGTTTTTCGCGCAACGGAAACTGGATGTTCTGCCGCGCGGTGAGCGAGGAGAACAGCGCGCCGTATTGAAACAGCACGCCCCATTGCCCGGCGACCGCCTGCGTCGCATGGTCGGCCGCCGAACTGATGCTCTCGCCCATCACCTCGATCTCGCCGCTCCGGCGCGGAATCAGGCCGATGATGGTGCGCATCAGCACCGACTTGCCGCCGCCGGAGGCGCCGACCAGGCCGATGATCTCGCCGCGGCGCACGTCGAGCGACAGGCGGTCGAGAATGATCCGTCGCCCGAAGCCGACGGTCAAATTCTTGACCCGAATGGCGAACTGCTGCGTCGATCGATCCATCGCTACATTCCAATCGAGGCGAAGAACACCGCGAACAGCCCGTCGAGCACGATCACCAGGAAGATCGACTTCACCACCGAGGTGGTGGTCTGCTTGCCGAGCGACTCGGCGCTGCCCTTGACGCGCAACCCCTCGCCGCACGCGACGATGCCGATCACCAGCGCCATGAACGGCGCTTTAATCATGCCGACCTGGAAATGCGTCACCGACACCGCCTCGTGCAGCCGCGCGATAAAGATCGATGGCCCCATGCCGCCGTAGAACCACGCCACCAGGCCGCCGCCGTAGAGCGCGGCCATCGAGCCGATGAAGGTCAGGATCGGCAGCGCCACGACCAGCGCCAACACGCGCGGCAGGATCAGCACGCTGACCGGATCGAGCCCCATGGTGGACAGCGCGTCGATTTCCTCGCGCATCTTCATGGAGCCGAGTTCGGCGGTGTAGGCGCTGCCGGAGCGGCCGGCGACCATGATCGCGACGATCAGCACGCCAAGTTCGCGCAGCACCAGAATGCCGACCATGTCGACGACATAGGAATCGGCGCCGAACTTGCGGAAATGAAAAATGCCCTGCTGCGCGATGATCGCGCCGATCAGGAAGGTGATGAGCAGGATGATCGGGATCGCCTGCCAGCCGACGCGGTACAGTTGATAGACCGTCGAGGTCAGCCGCAACGCGCGCGGCCGGCGAACGATGCCGAGCAGCGCCACACAGAGCGAGCCGAGCATTCGCAGAAACACCGCGATATCGTCGCGGGCGCTCCACGCCGAACGGCCGATCTGCTCGACGCGCGCGATCACCGGATTGCCCGGCGCGGGCGGCGGCGGGTTGCGGCGGTTGACGCGGCGCACCGCCTCGATCAGGCCGGCGTGGTTCTCGGCGATGCCGACCACCTCGGCCGGACGGCCGTCCGCCGCCATCTGCCGCGACAGCTTTTCAAGCAGCCACGCGCCCAGCGTATCGAGTTCGCTCACGCCCCCGAGGTCCAGCTTCAGGAATTTCGCCCGCGCAAGCTGCGGGGCTACCGCGCGCGACAGCGTTTCCAGCGCGCCGGCATTGGCCGCGATCCAGGATCCGCTCGGGCGCAGTTCGAGCCCGTCGCCGGTCGCGGTGGCCGTCAATTGAGGTGCCGTCGCCAAATGCGCATCTCCCCGCCGCGCGACTCCTGTAAGCACCCCCGCCGCGGCCGGGGTTGACCTGCCTCAAGTCGCGACGGGACCGGTGCTGTCGCGCAATGCGCGCATGACATCCTCGCGCGAGATGATGCCGACCAGGCGATGCCCCTCGCCGAGCACGGGAATGCTGCGCAGCCGATGCTCGACCATCAACTGCAACACCCGCGCCAATCGCGTGGCGGCGTTCACATAGATGAATTCATGCACCATCACGTCGGCGACGGTGCGCTTCATAAGTTCGCCATAGGGCGGCAGGATCGAACTCTGCGTGAGGGAAAAACATTTGAGGAAATCGAACTTGCTCACCACCCCGATCACCGCGTTGCGGTCGACGACCGGATAGGCATTGAAATCGTCCGCCGCGAACAAGTCGTTCAGCGCACCCATCGCCAGGTCGCGCGACACGGTCCTGACCTCGCGCGTCATGTAGCGATCGACGGTCTGTTCGATAAACCGGTACAAGATGTCACACGCTCCGTTTAAGGTCCCGCCCGTATTTCACCATCCGCCGGCGATAACGTCTTGATCGAAGTCAAGCGCGGGCGGCCGTTCCGCTGCGATGAAGCCAGCCATGACACACCAGACCACGACGCACGAAGGCACGCCGGACGCCGCGACGCAGCGGCAGGTCCTCGCCTTCCTCGCCGACCCCGCGACCCATGGCGGGGTCGCGGTCCGCCGCATCGACACCCACGCCGCCGTGGTGTTTCTCGCCGGCGACCGGGCGCTGAAGGTCAAGCGTGCGGTCCGCTTTCCGTTCCTCGACTATTCGACACTAGCCCGGCGAAAGGCGGCGTGCGACGAGGAAATCCGGATCAATCGTCCGGCCGCGCCGCAAATCTACCGCCGCGTCGCCGCGATCACCCGGAGCGACGACGGCGCGCTGCGCATCGACGGCGACGGCACGCCGGTGGAATATGCCGTCGACATGGCCCGCTTCGATGTCGACGCGACGCTGGAGCACCTCGCGGAGGCAGGCAGGCTGGAGCCGGAGTTGATCGCGGGCCTGGTCGAGGCCATCGCGGTCTCGCACCGCGATGCGCCGGTGGCGGCGGCCGAGGGCTGGATCGCCTCGATTCCGTCGATCGTTGCCGCCAATACCGCCGCGTTCCGGGCGTCGCGCCGCCTCCCGGAGCCGGATATCGACGCCCTCGACGCGGCCTGCCGGTCGGCGTTCACGGCAATCCGGGCCTGCCTGGAGGCGCGCGGCCGCCGCGGGCTGGTCCGGCGCTGCCATGGCGACCTGCATCTGGCCAACATCGTGCGGATCGGGCGCAAACCCGTACTGTTCGACGCCATCGAGTTCGACCCCGCGATCGCCTCGGTCGACGTGCTCTACGACCTGTCGTTCACGCTGATGGACCTGCTCCATCACCAGCGCCGATCCGAGGCCAACAGCCTTCTCAACGGCTACCTGGCCGCGACGCTGGACGACAATCTCGACGGGCTCGCGGCCTTGCCGCTGTTCATGTCGATGCGCGCGGCGATCCGCGCCCATGTCCTGCTGGCGCGACTGAGCGCGACCGACAACGAGGAAACGCCGGCGCTGGTCGCGGCGCGCGGCTATTTCGCGCTGGCGCTCGGCCTGATGGCTCCGCCACGCCCCATGCTGGTGGCAGTCGGCGGCCTTTCCGGAACCGGGAAAACGCTGCTGGCCCGCGCCCTGGCCGAAAGCCTCGACCCGCCACCCGGCGCTGTGGTGCTGCGCTCCGACGTCGCGCGCAAGCAGCATTTTCATGTCGGCGAGATGCAGCGATTGCCCGCCGACGCCTATCGGCCGGAGATCAACGCGATCGTCTACCGGATCCTGACCGGGCAGGCCGAGCAAATCCTGGCGCAGCGGCATTCGACGATTCTCGACGCCGTCTTCGCCAAGCCGGCCGAGCGCCTTGCAGCCGCCGACGTCGCCCGGAAACTTGACGTACCGTTCGCCGGCCTGTTTCTCGTGAGCGATCTGGCGACCCGCGCCAGCCGCGTCGAGCGACGCGCCTTTGATGCCTCCGACGCCACGGTCGATCTCGTCAGACAACAGCAGGACTACGATATCGGCCAACTCGATTGGCACGTGATCGACGCCTCAGGAACGCCGGCGCAGACCTTGCAGCGCGCGCAAGCGGCGCTAGGCTTGACCGACGGCGCAACTTCGCTTGATTTAAATCAAGACCCGCCACCCCGCCGGGGATAGCGTCCCGGTGTCGCCCGATCCACCTGTCCGGAGCATCCCATGCGCGCGCATCAGATCATGACCCGCAACGTCGTCACGGTCCGTCCCGAAACCCTGATCGTCGATGCCGCGAACACCATGCTGCGGCAGCACATCAGCGGCCTTCCCGTCACCGACGGCGACGGCAAGCTGGTCGGCATCGTTTCGCAGGGCGACTTCCTCCGCCGCGCCGAAATCGGCACCGAGCGCAAGCGCTCGCGCTGGCTCGGCCTGTTGTTCGGCGCCGGCCGCGAGGCATCGGATTTCATCCGCGAGCAGGGCCGCAAGGTCGGCGACGTCATGACGCCGAACCCCTCCACCGTCGCGGAAGACGCGTCGCTGGAAGACATCGTGGCGCTGATGGAGAAAAAGGACATCAAGCGGCTGCCGGTGGTGCGCGACGACAGGATCGTCGGCATCGTCACCCGCACCAACCTGCTTCAGGCGGTCGCCGATCTGGCGCGCGAAATTCCCGATCCGAGCGCCGGCGACGACCACATCCGCGACCAGATCATCACCGCCCTGGAGAAGAACGACTGGTGCCCGTTCGGGCTGAACGTGATCGTCCGCGACGGCATCGTTCACCTCAGCGGCGTCGTCACCGACGACCGGGCGCGGCAGGCCGCCGTGGTCGCCGCCGAAAACGTCGCCGGCGTCAAGACGGTTCACGACCATCTGAGCTGGATCGATCCGATGTCCGGCATGTATCTCAACTCGCCGGAGGACGAGGGGCTGGGCAAGGCGACCTGATTTTTCGCGCGGGCTTTTAGACGGATTTGCAACACGATAACCGTCGTCCCCGCCAACGGGCGGCGCTTCGCGCCGCCCGTTGGCGGGGACGACGCTGGTGTGGTTTAGCGCGGCGCGAAGCGGTTTCCACTTTTCCGGATCATGTTCTATTCTTGGCCGCCAGAACGGAACGATCGCGCCAGGATCTCCATCATGTCGAGTGACGACCCGCCGCCCTTGAAAAGTTTGCTCCGGGACGAAGACATCCAGCGGGGCATCGACGAGTCGGGAATCGGCATGTGGGACCTCGATCTCGAAACCCGCGCCTTGTTCTGGTCGAGCGCCACGCGCCGGCTGTTCGGCGTGGCGCAGGACCAGCCGGTCAGTTACGAATTGTTTCTTTCCCTGCTGGTGCCGGAGGATCGCGCCCGCACCGAACAGGCGATCGAGCGCTCGATCGCCACCGGCTGCGGGTTTGACGTTCAGTGCCGGATCCGGGAGCAGCCGGACAGCGGCTATTGGGTCCGGGCGCGGGCCGGGATCGTGACCGGCAAGGATGGCATGCCGCGCCGCCTGAGCGGCGTCGTGCTGGACATTCACGACCAGAAGCGCCTTGAGGAGGCGTTGCGCGCGCGCGAGGAACACCTTCGCCTGATCCTGGAGACGATTCCCGACGCCATGATCGTGATCGACGACCACGGCATCATGCAGCGGTTCAGTTCCGCCGCCGAGCGCATGTTCGGCTATCGCGAAGCCGAAGCCATCGGCCGCAACGTCAGCATGCTGATGCCGGAACCCGACGCCGGCCGGCACGACGGCTATCTGGCCCGCTATCAATCCACCGGCGAGCGTCACATCGTTGGCATCGGGCGCATCGTCACCGGCAAGCACCGCAATGGCGAGACATTTCCGATGCACCTGTCGGTCGGCGAGATGTGGTCCGGCGGCAAGCGGCATTTCACCGGGTTCGTCCGCGACCTCACCGAGCACCAGCAAACGCAGGCCAAGCTTCAGGCGCTGCAATCCGAACTGGTCCATATGTCCCGGCTCAGCGCGATGGGCGAAATGGCTTCGGCGCTCGCCCACGAGCTGAACCAGCCGCTCGCCGCGATCAGCAACTACATGAAAGGATCGCGTCGCCTTTTGGCCGCGAGCGCCGAACTCAATATGGGCAAGATCGAAACCGCGCTGGATCGCGCCGCCGATCAGGCGATCCGCGCCGGCCAGATCATCCGGCGGCTGCGCGATTTCGTCTCCCGGCGCGAAGCCGAGAAGCGCGTCGAAAGCCTGGCCAAGCTGATGGAGGAAGCCGGGGCGCTGGGCCTCACCGGAGCCCGTGAGCAGAACGTCACCTTGAGGCTCGAACTGGATCCGGGATGCGACCGCATCCTTGTCGATCGCGTCCAGATTCAGCAGGTGCTGGTCAACCTGTTCCGAAACGCCCTGGAGGCGATGGCCGGATCGCCGAAGCGCGAGCTTGCCGCCGCGAGCGCGAAAACCGCCGATGACATGGTCGAACTGTCGATCTCCGACACCGGCCACGGGTTCAGCGAAGTGGCGCTGGCCAATCTGTTCCAGACCTTCTTCACCACTAAGGAAACCGGCATGGGCGTCGGACTGTCGATCAGCCGCTCGATCGTGGAAGCCCACGGCGGCCGGATGTGGGCGGAGACCAACCCGTCCGGCGGGGCCACGTTCCGACTGACCTTGCCGATCGCGCCGACCGAAAGCTTGTCAGATGTCGCATAAGGGACCTGTCTACGTCATCGATGATGATCCCGCGATGCGGGATTCGCTCGAATTCCTGCTCAATTCGGCGGGATTCGAGGTCCGGCTGTTTGAAAACGCCGAGGCTTTTCTCGATGCGCGCCCTGGCCTCGGTTTCGGCTGCGTGGTCTCCGACGTCCGCATGCCCGGTATCGACGGCATCGATCTGCTGCGGCGTCTCAAGACCGACGCCTCGCCGCTGCCGGTCATCATCATGACCGGACACGGCGACATCCCGCTCGCGGTCGAGGCGATCAAGCTGGGGGCGCTGGATTTCGTCGAGAAGCCGTTCGAGGACGAGCGGCTGGTCGGCACCATCGAGGATGCCCTGCAACAACGGCAGGACGACCTGAAGACCCACGCGCTCTCGGCCGACATCGCGGCCAGGATCGCCAGCCTCAGCCAACGCGAACGCCAGGTGATGGACGGCCTCGTCGCGGGACTGTCGAACAAGCTGATCGCCCATGAACACAACATCAGCCCTCGGACCATCGAGGTCTACCGGGCCAATGTCATGACCAAGATGCAGGCCCACAGCCTGTCCGAGCTGATCCGGCTGGCGCTGCGCGGCGGCATCCTCGACGATTGAGGCAGATCAAGGCCACGATTTTCCCACCAACTTATCGTTGTAGATTGACCGCTCCATTTCGTGGCATCAGATGACAGACCCGGCCGCTGAAAAGCACAGAATCTGCGTTCTCGATGACGATCCCGGCGTGCGTCAGTCGTTGCAGTTTCTCCTTGAGGCACACGGCTTCGCGGTCCGAACCTACGGCGCCGCCCTGACCCTGCTCGACACCATCGACCCCGACGAGGTCGATTGCCTGGTGATCGACTACAAGATGCCGCAGATGGACGGGCTCGACGTCGCCGCCCATTTGCGGCAGCGGCATGTCATGGCGCCGATCATTCTCATCACCGGCTATCCCGACCACCACATGGCGAAAAAAGCCGCCACCGCCGGCATCGACGACGTGCTGTTCAAGCCGCATCTCGAAGACAGCCTGGTGAAACGGATCCGGCACGCCATCGCCCGCCGGTAGCGGCGCGAGCCGGATTCGCAGGGCGCGCGCGCGGGAGCGCCCTGCCCCTCCGGGGATCTCCTTAGGGCATGGCCCCTAAGATATCGGCCGCAATAACGCTAAGTGGGGAAAGCATTTTACAAACCGTCACCTCAACCTTGGAGACGGCGCATGCTCACGCACTCGGTCGGCACCGGTAAAGCCCCCCGCAACTCCACGCCTCCCATGGACATCGGAGACAAGTTCGGCACCATCCTGGGCCGCGCCGGGCTGGTGACGACGGAATTCCTCTACGGCAAGGAGGAGGAAATCTACGGCGAGGACGAACCCGCGGAGTTCGTCTATCAGATCGTTCGCGGCGCCGTCCGCACCTACAAGCTGCTTTCGGACGGACGCCGCCAGATCGGCGCGTTTCACCTGCCCGGAGACGTGTTCGGACTGGAGACGACGCCGAACCACCGGTTGACGGCGGAGGCCATCGTCGACACCACCGTCCGCCTCGTCAAGCGCAGCAGCCTCGAACACGCGGCGGCAACCGATGTCGAGGTCGCCCACAGGCTCTGGAGCATGACGGCCGGCGACCTCCAGCGCGCCGAGAACCATATGCTGCTGCTCGGACGCAAGACCGCCCTGGAGCGCGTCGCGGCTTTCCTGCTGGAAATGGACCATCGTCTTTCCGTCGCGGCGATGATGGCGCTGCCGATGTGCCGGCGCGATATCGGCGATTATCTCGGGCTGACGCTGGAGACGGTTTCGCGGGCGCTGTCCGAACTTCACGAGCGGGGCATTCTCGATTTCTCGGGCGCCCGCCAGATCGTGCTGCGCAACAGGCAGAGTCTGCACACCATGAACGCCTGAGGCATGATTTCTTGCGTTGAGGTGCCGGCCTTCGCTCTCAGCGTCTGCCGGAAACCGGGCGTCATCGTCCGCGAAGGCGGACGATCCAGTATTTCGGGCCTGCGCATAAGAATGCGCATTTCGGAATGACGGGCGTGCCTTTGATTTTGCGTCGATCCAACCGGAAAGGAATCTTGAGCGGAATCCGATGTGACTGGATCGTCATTGCGGGGAGCGAAGCGACGAAGCAATCCAAGGCCGCGAGGAAAGAGCTGGATTGCTTCGCGGAGCCTGTGCTTGGACAACGCGAAGCGTTGATCCGAGTGCTCGCAATGACGGTGATCCACTCTGATCGCAAAACGCTCTAACGGCCAGCGCTTCTGTCGTCGGCCGGCTTGATGACCCTGACGCCGTTCCACTTGCCTGTGGAGGCGAGGTTGAGAAGAACGCTGCGGCACAGCGCCTCGATGGCCGACACCGCGCGCGTCAGCGGACGATCCGCCGGGCAGACCAGATTGACGCTGCGCTGCAATTTCGGCTTGCCGATCCGCCATGCCAGCAACCGTCCGCTTTGCACCTCGCGGGCGATGGAGTTGAACGGCAGGATCGAATAGCCAGCGCCGATCTCCACCATGCTCTTGATGTTGGCGTAGGAGTCGACCTCGAACACCGTGTTGAGTTGCAGCGCGTGAGCTGTCGCTTCCTTCTCCAGCAGCGCGCGCAGGCCATGGGTGCTGCTCGGCAGCACCAGCGGCAGCTTCGCCACCTGCTGATAGGAACATTGCCCGACCCCCGGAGGCTCGACCCCCGCCGGCGCTTTCATCGGCCCCAGCAGCCATAATTCCTCGGACAGCACCGGCAGCGAGGTCAGCGCGCGATCCGAAGCCGAGGTGTAAAGCACCGCGAGATCGACCCGCCCTTCGCGGATCCATTCCAGCACGAAGCCGCTCATCGCCTCCGCGATCCGCAGCTTGACCTTGGGAAATTGCCGCTGCGCCTCAAGGATCAGCGGCACCGCCAGAATCTGGCTGATGGTGCCGGGCAGGCCGAGGCGCACCTCGCCGGACGGCTCGGCCTCATGTTCCTGAATTTCCTGCCGCGCCATCGAGAACTGGTCGATGATGATGCGCGCGTTTCGCGCCAGGATCTGGCCGGCCTCGGTCGCGACCACGCCCTGCGGGCTGCGGAACAGCAGCGCGCATCCCAGTTCGGATTCCAGATTGCGGACGTGCAGGCTCAGCGCGGGCTGGGCGACATTGAGAAATTCAGCGGCCTTGGAAAACGAACCTTGCTCGACGATCGCAATGAAATATCGGAGCTGCCTGAGATCCATCTAGGTCCAACATGGTGTGACCGGCCGAAAAGCACCGCCGCACCTTAACGCATTCGGCTCATTTTCAACCATGTCGAATCCGGCGCGCCGATCTTTTTGATCGCGCAGGCTTCTACCCGACCCGCCGGTTCAAGGCGAGCCCATGACCAAATCATTGAAATAACGAATATTTATGAGTCCGTCCCGGCGTCCTGCCGTTGCGGCGCGAACTCCCGGCGCAAGGCCGCGCCATGTTCGCCGGCGGCCGGCACCCGCCCCGCGGCCACCGTCTCGCCGTTCACCTTGACGCCGGGGGCCAGCAGCCGCACCGGCCCGGACGGCGTTTCGATGTCGAGATAGCGGTTCTGCGGATGCGCCGCGAGATCATCCAGCGAACTGACGCGGCCATAGGCGAGGCGCGCCGCGCTCAAGACCTCGATCGCCTGCTCGCGTGTCATGCCGAGGAAGATCGGCACGATCTCGGCGTCCAGCGCCTCGCGATTCCTGACGCGGTTGTCGTTGCTGTCGAAGCGCGGATCGGCGATCAGATCCGGGCGTCCGAGCGCGTCGCGGCACAGGAGCACCCATTCGCGCTCGTTCTGGATGGCGATCAGCACCGGACGGCCGCCGCTGCACGCGAACGCGCCGTAGGGCGCGATGGTCGGATGGTGCAGGCCGAACCGGCCCGGCGTGACGCCGCCATAGGTGAACTGGAGATACGGCACGTTCATCCAGTCGGCCAGCGAATGAAACAGCGACACCGCGATGTGCCGGCCGACGCCGGTTTTCTCGCGCGCGTAGAGCGCCTGGAACACCGCCTGGGTCGCGGTCATCCCCGCCGAGATATCGCCGACCGAGACGCCGACGCGCACCGAGCCGAATTCGTTGCCCGTGGTGCTGGCGAGGCCGCTCTCGGCCTGCACCAGCAGATCGTAGGCTTTCAATTCACGCAGCGGCCCCTCGTCGCCGTAGCCGGTGATCGAGCAGGTGATGAGCCGCGGATATTTTTCACGCAAGTCCGGCATGGAAAAGCCGAGCCGCTCGATGGCGCCCGGCGCCAGGTTCTGGATGAAAATATCGGCGCGCGCGATCATTTCCGACAGCACCGCGCGATCGCCCTCCTGCTTGAGGTCGAGGCAGATCGATTCCTTGCCGCGATTGAGCCAGACGAAATAGGCGCTTTCGCCGTGCACCAGATGATCGTAGTGCCGGGCGAAATCACCCTCCGGCCGCTCGATCTTGATGACCCGCGCGCCGCCGTCCGCCAGCTTGCATGACAAATAGGTCGGCGCCACCGCCTGCTCGATGGAGACGACCAGCAATCCGGCAAAATCCGAAGCCATGACCTGCCTACCTTCCGTCACCAGTTGCCGCGTCCGCCGCGCGACAGCGCCTTACAGCTACCGCATTACGAACGGATTCGGCACGTCCTTGCCGTAGGACATCCAGACGCACTTGGTTTCCAGATATTCGTTGATCGCCTCCAGACCGCTCTCGCGGCCGATGCCCGAATTCTTGAAGCCGCCGAACGGCGCCATGTAGCTCACCGCGCGATAGGTGTTGGTCCAGACCGTTCCCGCGCGCAGCCGCTTCGCCGCGGTGAACATGCGGCGCTGGTCGTTGGTCCACACCCCCGCCGCGAGGCCGTAGGCGGTGTCGTTGGCCATCGCATAGGCTTCATCGTCCTCGCGGAAGCGAATCACCGACAGCACCGGGCCGAACACTTCCTCCTGCGCTATCCGCATGGAGTTGGAAACGCCCGAAAACACCGTCGGCTCGATGAACCAGCCGTCGCCGCATTCCGGCCGGTCGGCGGGCTGGCCGCCCATCACGCATTCGGCGCCCTCGCCGCGGGCCATCGCGATGCACGACAGCACGCGCTGGTATTGCGGCTGCGTGGTGACCGGCCCGACCTGGGTCGCGGTGTCCATCGGGTCGCCCATCCGCGCGGTGCGCGCCAGCGTGACGAACTTGTCGAGGAACTCGTTGTGGATGCTGTCGTGGACCAGCAGGCGCGAGCCGGCGATGCAGGTCTGCCCGGTGGCGGCGAAGATGCCCGACACCACGCCCTTCACCGCATTGTCGATATCGGTATCCGGAAATACCAGTTGCGCCGACTTGCCGCCCAGTTCCAGCGTCAGCCGCTTGAAGGTCTGGGCGGCGTTGCGCGCGATGTGCCGGCCGGAGTTCTCGCCGCCGGTGAAGGCGATCTTGTCGACGCCGGGATGCGTCGTCAGCGCCTCGCCGACATCGGCGCCGAACCCGGTGACGACATTGACGACGCCGGCGGGGAAGCCGGCCTCCTCGATCAGGCGCGCGAATTCCAGCGTCGAGGCCGAGGTGAATTCCGACGGCTTCAACACGATGGTGCAGCCGGCGGCCAGTGCCGGGGCGAGCTTCCATGTCGCCAGCAGCAGCGGCGAATTCCACGGCGTGATCGCGGCCACCACGCCGACCGGCTCGTGGCGCTTGTAGGTGAACATGTCGGCCTTGTCGATCGGCACCACCGCGCCCTCGATCTTGTCGGCGAGGCCGCCGAAGTAATAATACCACTGCGGGATGTAGCCGACCTGCCCGCGCATCTCCGCGTAGAGCTTGCCGTTGTCCTGCACCTCGGTCGCCGCCAGACGGTCGGCGTCGCGCAGGATCAGGTCGCCGAGCCGGCGCAGAAGCTGGCCGCGCTGCGAGGGGTGCATGTCCGCCCACGGGCCGCCTTCCAGCGCCTTGCGCGCGGCGGCGACCGCCTGATCGACGTCGCGGGCATCGCATTTCGGAATCCGCGCCCACGCTTTCGCCGTGAACGGATCGACCGACTCGAAGGTCTCGCCGGATTCGGCGGCCTTCCATTGCCCGCCGATGAAACAACGATAGTCCTTGATGCCTTGCACGCGAGTCATGATGGCTTCCTTCCGCTCCGTCTGTCTCAGTCGAATTCGACAACCTGACGGATGGCCTCGCCATCGTGCAGGCGATCGAATCCCTCGTTGATGTCGTCAACCTTGATCCGATGGGTGAGCAGTTTGTCGACCGGCAGCTTGCCGCGACTGTAAAGCCCGAGAAAGCGCGGGATGTCCCGCGAGGGCACGCCGGAGCCGAGATAGCTGCCCTTGAGGGTGCGCTCCTCCGCCACCAGCGACACCGCCGGCAGGCTCAGCATCGCCTTCGGGTTCGGCAACCCCGCCGTCACCGTGGTGCCGCCGCGCCGGGTGATGGCGTAGCTGGCTTCCAGCGCCTTCACCGAGCCGGCGAATTCCAGCGCGGCGTCGACGCCGCCGGCGGTCGCTTCCTTCACCTTGCCGACCAGATCGGGATCGTCGGCCCTGAACACATGGGTCGCGCCGAGGTCGCGGGCGAGATCGAGTTTCCGCTCCAGCCGGTCGATGGCGACGATGGTTGCCGCGCCGCTCGCCGCCGCGCCCAGCACCGCCGCGAGGCCGACGCCGCCGAGCCCGACCACCGCCGCGGTGCGGCCGGGGCCGACATCGCCGCCGTTGAACACCGCGCCCGCGCCGGTGAGCACCGCGCAGCCCATCAGCGCCGCGATATGCAGCGGCACGTCGTCGCGCACCTTCACCAGCGAACGGCGCGACACCGTGGCGTATTCCGCGAAGCACGAAACGCCGCAGTGATGATGAATCCGCGCGCCATCGCGGTGCAGGCGGAAGCCGCCGCCGAGCATGTCGCCCTTGCCGTTGTGCTCGGCGCCCGGCTCGCACAGCGCCGGCCGCCCCTGCGCGCACGGATTGCAATGGCCGCAGCTCGGCACGAACACGCAAACCACATGATCGCCGCGCGCGAGGTCGTCGACGCCGTCGCCGACCTCCTCGACCACCCCGGCGGCCTCGTGCCCCAGCACCATCGGCACCGGACGCGGCCGGTCGCCGTTGATGACCGAGAGGTCCGAATGGCAGAGCCCCGCCGCCGCGATCCGGATCAGAACCTCGCCACG
The DNA here is from genome assembly GCA_023954195.1 of Xanthobacteraceae bacterium. GTDB lineage: Bacteria > Pseudomonadota > Alphaproteobacteria > Rhizobiales > Xanthobacteraceae > 62-47. The sequence goes on along the minus strand of JAMLIK010000002.1, from coordinate 10,567 downwards.
GCCGGGGCCGTCGAGATCGACCTCCTGCACCTTGAGCGGACGCGATTGCGCGTAGGGCGTGCTGTTATCGATCTGCTCAAGAACGGCGGCCCTGATCTTCATCAATCACTCCCTTCCACGCAAACGCCTTCACGCCCTGCGAAGGCGCGCGTAATGCTATTCAAGCGATATCCAGCGCCATAAAATCGGGCCTGGCGGCTCATGTATTCGTCATTGCGAGGAGCGTGAGCGACGAAGCAATCCAGTCCTTGCTTTCTGGCTTTCTGGATTGCTTCGCTCCGCTCGCAATGACGACTCAATTCATTCCGTTCCTGCGGCGCGCGTTCAATGCACCGCCGCGTACATGATCTTTTCCTCGGTCGCCTCCTCCATCGCGAACTCCTCGACCACGCGGCCCTGCCGCGACACCAGCACGCGATCGGCGAGGTTCATGACCTCGGGCAGGTAGGAGGAGATCACCACGACGGCGAGACCGGCGTCGGCCAGCGAATTGATGACCTGATGCAGTTCGGCGATGGCGCCGACGTCGACACCGCGCGTCGGCTCGTCGAAGATAATCAGCTTCGGCTTCTGCACCAGCGCGCGGGCGATCACCACTTTCTGCTGATTGCCGCCGGACAGTTCGACCACGCGCGCGGCGCTGTTGATCGCCTTGACGTTGAGCTTCCCGGTCCATTCCTTCGCCAGTTCGATCATTTCCGAATAGCTGACGATGACGCCGTTCTTGTTGAGATCGGCCGACAGCAGGTTGAGATAGATGTTCTCGGCGATCGATTTGGTTTCGAAAAAGCCCTCGATCTTGCGGTCCTCGGTGACATAGACGATGCCGTCCTTCACCGCCTTGCGCGGCACCCGGTAGCGCACCGAGCGGCCTTCGAGGCGGACCTCGCCGCCGTGGAAGAAGTCGCGCTTGACCACGCCGGAGATGATCTTGGCGGTTTCGGTCCGCCCCGAGCCGATCAGGCCGAAAATCCCGGTGATCTGGCCGCTGTAGATCGAGAACGAGGTGTTGCGGACCATGCGGCCCATCGACAGGTTCTGCACGCTGAGGATCTTCTGCCCGTAGGGGCGCGGCGTGCGCTTTTGCGCCGCCTTGCCGTAAAGCTCGCCGGACAGCGCGCGCCCGACCATGGCGTTGATGATCTTGTCGCGGTCGAAGTTTTTCGCCTCGTCGGTGATGACATGCTGGCCGTCGCGCAGCACGGTGATGCGGTCCGAGATCGCCAGCGCTTCTTCCAGCGCGTGGGAGATGAAGATGATGGAGACGCCGTCCTTCTTCAGCCGGCGGATCAGCGCGAAGAAGTGGTGTTTCTCCTCCGGCGTCAGCGTCGCGGTCGGTTCGTCGAAGATGATGACCTTGGCCTTGTGATGCACCGCGCGGGCGATTTCCACCATCTGCTTCTGCGCCGCGCCGAGCTGCGACACGAACATGGTGGGATCGACGCCGAAATTGAGCGATTGCAGGAATTGTTGCGCCGAGATGTAGATGCCGCGCAGGCGGTTGAGGAACTTCTCGTTGCCGAGATAGAGGTTCTGCGCCACCGTCAGCGACGGCACCAGGCTGGTTTCCTGGAACACCATCGCGATGCCCTTTTGCAGGGCCTCGGCCGGCGTCTTGAACGATTGCGGCTCACCGTCGATGACGAGCTGGCCGGCGGTGACCTCGTAGACGCCCGCCATGATCTTGGTCAGCGTCGATTTCCCCGCGCCGTTCTCGCCGAGTAACGCGTGAACCTCGCCCGGCGCGAGATCGAAGGACACGTCGCGGAGCGCGGCGACGCCGTAAAACTCCTTGGTGACGTTTTTCATTTCGACGATCGGTCGCATCATTCCATTCGCATCTCTTGGAGATTGATCGTGACGACCTCGTCGCCGCCCTTGCTGGTCAGCCACAGACGCCCGCCGGCTTCCGCCGCCGAGGTGATGCCGTGGCGGCGGCCGCCGGCGCGGCTGTGCAGGCTGCGGATCGGCGCGAAGCCGTCATTGACCTCGACCACGAGGCCATAGGAGCGCGTCGGCGCCCACGGCTTGAGAATGCCCATCTGCTTCAGCGCGCCACCCTGCATCGGCTCATGGAACGATTGCCCGCTGCGCAACGCCGGCGCGATCCAGTTATCCGGCGCGACCTCCGCCATCATCGCGCGACGATATTTCGGCTCGCGCAGCACGAACTCGATCAGCGGCGAGCGCGGCGCGAAAATGGTCAGCCAGTAGCCGCCGCGCGCCGCGCGCGAAAGCCGCGCGGGATAGCCCGGCAGATCCTCCATCAGTTGCGCGCGCATCGCGCCGTCGGACCCGAGCCGGATCAGCCGCTTGGCCCAGCTTTCGCTGACGATGATGCTGCCGTCCGCTTCCGCCAGAACGCCGTTCGGGAAGGAAAGCCGGGAGGCGAGTTGCCGGACCTCGCCAGTCTTCAGATCGATCCGCAGCAGCGCGCCGGCGCGCCTCTGCTCCAGCAGATCGCGCTGCCACGCGGAGATCGGATTGTCGGCCGAGCCGATGCAGACCAGCAGCGCGTCCTCGCCGGCGAAGGCGAGCGCGGTGACGCAGGCGTATTTGCCGGCGTCGCGCAACGCCGTGCTTGCCGGGTTGCCGTCGCGATCGAGAATGGCGATGCCGTGATCTTCGCACGCCGCCGCGATCAGGCCAGCGCCGGAACAGGCCAGCGCGGTCACGGTGCTTTGCAACGTCGCGAACGGGGCCGGCGTGTCGCCGTCGAGCCGAAACAATCGCGCACCGCTCGACCACACCGGCGCGCCCGCGCACAGCGCCAGGTTGTCAGGCGCGGTCACCGCGATGCCGGCCGGCGCTTCTTCCAGCAGATTGTTCGGCTTCAGCGCGCCGTCGAGCGGCGGCACCGTCACCGACGCCGCGCCGCGCCCGAGGAACCGCTCGAACCAGCTTCCCGTCGCGGTGCTCATGGGCGCGCTCCCCAATAGCTGCGGTAGCTGCTCCAGGTCTTGTCGGCCCAGTCGCCGAGCCGGATGCGGCCGATGCGGTTGTTGGTGATGCCGCCGAGATAGAGCCAGCCCTTGTGCTCACGCATCGAAGTAATCATCGGGTGGTTGCTGGCGCTCTTGTCCCACATCGATTCGACGATCTCGCCGTTATCGTTGAAGCGGATGACGCAGCCGATATTGAGGTTCGGATAAAGCCATTGGTCGGGCGCGATGCGCCGCGCCATGCGGCGGCGGAAGCCGGGCATCCGCAGCGCGACATCGAGCGCCGGCGAGCGCATCCCCATGATCGCCGCCCAATAGGTGCCGTCGGAGGCGCGGTTGATGTTGTCGGGATAGCCGGGCAACTGGTCGACCATCCGCTCCACCGTGCCCGCCTTCGGCCCGGCGATCCAGTAGCGGTTGATGCGGCAGCCCCAGCTTTCCGCGAACAGGATCGCCTGGCCGTCATGCGACAGGCAGACGCCGTTCGGAAACACCAGTTTCCGCACGGCGGTATGAGTTTTTCCGCTGACCGGATCGTAGCAGATGATGCGGCCGTTGCCGCGGCTTTCCAGCGCGTCCACCGGCCAGTCGTGCATCTCGTAGCGGATGGTGGCCTCGCTGAAATAGACCTTGCCGTCGGGCGCGATGTCGAGGTCGTCGGCGAGCCGCAGCCGGGAATCGTCGACCACCGAGAACGGCGAGCGGTTGGTCTCGTCGGTTACCTTGATGACGTTGCGGTCGCGGTCGATCTTGTAGAGCCCCATGCCGCCAACGCAGACCAGAAGGTCGCCGGCCTTGTCGAACGCCATGCCGAGCGGCGACCCGCCGATATGAGCGTAGACTTCCCACTCCTTGTAGTGCGGCGGCGAAAAACGCACGATGTCGCCGTGGCGGGTGCCGCAAAAGAGATAATCGTTTTCGTCGAGAATGACGTCTTCCGGCGATTCCACCTCGTCGAGGCCGATGATCTCGACGTCCCGCAACCGATCGTTGAGCGCCAACGGCCCGCCGTTCTCGGCGTCGGTCGGGCGCGGCGTCGGCAGTTCGACCAGCGTCGGCGAGACGTAAACCTTGGACAACAGCTTGTCGCGGTTCTTCAGCCAGCGCACGTCGATGAACACCGCGAGCAGCAGCGTGAGGCCGAGCACCATCGGGCCGGAGCCGCTGTTCATGCCGATCCGCAGCACGCCATTGGTCATCACCAGCACGATCACCGCGCCGATCAGCGCCTTGACCACCGAGCCACGGCCGCCGCCGAGGCTGTTGCCGCCGAGCACCGCCGCCGTCAGCGCGGCGATTTCGAGGCCCATGCCGGTGTCGGTGCCGGCGCCGCCGAGCCGCGCCGCGTAGAGCAGGCCGGCGAGGCCGCACAGCATGCCGGAAATGGTGTAGGCGGCGCAGACGGTGCCGCGCACCGACAAGCCGATATTATGCGCGGAGCGGCGCGAGCCGCCGATCGCCATCGCGCGCCAGCCCGGCCGGCTGCGCGTCAGGAGGATATGGCCGATCAGCGCCACCACCACCAGGATGATGAAGCTCGACGGCACGCCGCCGACGCCGCCGAGCCCGATCAGATCCCAGACGTCGGATTCATAGAAGCTCACCGACATCGCCTTGGAGTATTTCAGCAGCAGCATGTCGACGATGGCGCGCACGATAATCAGTGTCACCAGCGTGGTGAGAAAGGCGCGCAGGCGCAGATAGCCGATCAGCACGCCGTTGACGAAACCGACGCCGCCGCAGATCAGGATCACCGCGGGGATCGCCACCCACACCGGCCAGCCGGCGAGATTGAGCAGCGCCAGCGCCATGAAATTGCCGAGCGCGAAGTTGGAGCCGACGCTGAGGTCGAGGCCGCCGACCACGATGACCAGCATCATCGCCATGCAGACCAGGCCGAACTCGCCCAGTTCGCGGGCCTGGATGGCGAGATTGGAGACCGAGAAGAAATTCGGAATCAAGGTCCCGAACAGGCCGACAACGCAGAGCAGCACCATGAACGGGATCGCGTTATCGATCCATTTCTTGGACAAGAGTTCGCCGATCACATGATCGGGAACGTAGCGATATCGCAGCTTCGCAAGAGTGCTCGTCGTCGCCAAGGGGAAGCCTCGTAAGCGGCGCGGGGCGCCGGCCGGAGAATCGGAGGGAAGCGTGACCGCGACGGATCGCGGTCACGCTTCGCGTTGTCAGCGCAGCAGTTTCGCGTACTGCTCGGGATCCCAGCAGGTGCCGGCCTTGACGTCGGCCTTGGTCATCACCCGCGTCGGCGAATAGATCTGGGTCTTGATCGCGCCGGCCTTCTGCTTGTTTTGCAGATAGATCATGATCGCGGTCCAGGCGTCGCGGCCCATGCCCGGCGCGTCGTAGTTGACGACCGCCGAGAAGGTGCCGTCACTGAGCCGGTCGCAGGTCGCCTGCGCGCCGCCGCCCGAGGTCACGAAATAAACCTGATCCTGCTTGCCGGCCTGCTTGATCGCGGCGCCGGTGCCGACGGCCTGGCCGTCCCAGACGTCGATGACGCCGCACAGGTCGGGATTCTGCTGGATCACGGTCTCGGTGATGGCGCGCGCCTTGCTGGCATCCCAGTCGGCGGCCTGGCTCGACACCACCTTGATCTCGGGATGCTGGGCGAACACCTTCTTGATGCCCTCGATCTGATAGAAGCTGACGCCGCCGGTCGGCACGCCCTCGACCAGCGAGACCTTGTGCGAGGTCTTGGTGTCCTTGCCGCACTTGGCCACGATCATGTTAGCGACCTGTTCGCCGAGCGCGATGAAATCCGGGCCGACGAAGGCGTCGGTCTGCACCGCGCCCTGCATGTTCATCTGGATCACGGCGATGCCGGCGGCATTGGCCTGCTTCAGGAGCCGCGCCAGCGACTGCACGTCCGGGTTCTGCGTAACGATGACGTCCGGCTTCTCCGCGATCAGCGAGGTCATGCCCTGCGCCATCGCCGAGGTCACCCAGTTCGGATCCTGCGCCTTGAAATTGACGCCGTAGCGCATCGCCTCGGTCTTGATGACGCCGCCCCACGCCTGCGCCAGGTCGAAGCCGAGCGAGATCGGCAGGTAGGCGATGGTCTTGCCCTTCAGCGCGGCCAGCGCCGGACCGCGAAACGCGTCCGTCTCCTGAGCTTGCGCCGCCACGGATCCGGTCGCCAGAACAGCCAATGCCGTCGCGGCCACCGCCAATTGAGTCACTTTTTTCACCGACGTCCTCCCTGTTGAAACCTTGGTTTGAATGGTCTGCGCGGCCTAGATGTCGCCCTGCTGGCCGGTCTGCTCGTCGCGCGGATTGAGAATACTGTCGACGACGATGGCGAGCAGCAGGATCAGACTTTTGATGACGTTCTGCACGGTGTACTGGATGTCCATGATGGTCATGCCGTTCATCAGCACGCCGATCAGCAGCGTGCCGACGATGACGTTGCGGACATTGCCGCGGCCGCCGCTGAGGCCGACGCCGCCGAGCACCACCACCAGGATCACGTCGTAGATCATGTTGGAATTGACGACGCGGGTGTTCATCGCCTGCGCCGATGTCGCGGTGACGATGCCGGCGATGAAGGCGATGCCGCCGGCCAGCACGTATTGCGTCACCAGGATCGGCCGCACCGGCACGCCGCCGGTGCGCGCGGTGAAGAAGTTATCGCCCATGGCGTAGATGAAGCGTCCCGGCTTGGTGTAGCGCAGGAACAGATAGACGATCAGCGCCAGCGCCGCCGCCACGATGATCGGCATCGGGACGCCCAGCACATGGCCCTGCCCGAGCTTGACGATCCAGCCGATATCCGGCGGCAGATAGACCACGTCGGTGCCGGTAATCAGATGCGCGCGGCCGAAGCCGTAAACGAACGTCGCCATCGCCAGCGTCGCGAACAGCGAGGGAATTTCGGCGTAGGCGATGAGGATGCCGGTAATCAGGCTCATGCCGACGGCGAACGCGAGGCCGACGGTCATGGCGGAGGCCACCGACATGCCGCTGCTGATGAGTTGCAGGCTCCACGCCACCGAGATCGCCATGGTGGCGACCAGCGACAGGTCGATGCCGCGCCCCAGCACCACGATCAGCATGCCGAGCCCGAGGATGCCGAGCACCGCCACGCTGCGGATCAGCGACAGGATGTTGTTCGCCGCGAGGAAATTGGGAAGGATGATCGAGAACAGGATGAACAGGACGATCGTCAGAATGAAGACGATCTTTTCCTGATTGAGATGTCGCAACACGGATTGCGGCTTGGCGCGATCATCCATCCCTTGCTTCCCCCTGACCGCGACAAACCCGGCGGGCGCGACAATGATCGCGATCGCAACGATTCAGGTTCAGCCGTCGGCATCAACGTTGTGCGTCGATTGTCGGGGCGAACTATACAAACCGGTCATCGCGCGCAAATTACCGAATTGCGTTATGGGATATAGCTTCCGGTTATAGCCGGCGCGATGCGCGAGTGCCGTCGATCGGGTACATGCTTCGGCAGGCGGATGAAACCGCTCCGTGCTCCGGGCGCGCTGCGGCACGAAGTGACGCTGCGCTGAACCGGGGCCGTTCCAGCCACGGTGTTTGCGACGGTCCCTGTTCTGCGACGCAGCGTTGCACGCTGCATCGCGCCCGGGACAAGAAGCGGTTCCAATGCGCTCTAGTTCTGCACGCGTACGCCGAGCATCACCACGGTCGAGGCGCTGCTGTTGCCGGGGGCGGTGGATTCCAGCCAGTCGCGGCGCAGCGTGCCTCTCACCCACAGATTGCGGTTGAACTTGTAGATCAGGTCGCCGGACACCGAATAGGTGGTGTCGCGGCGGTTGCCGTTCTGATAATCCAGCGTGCCATAGGTGAACTGGCCGATGCCGGTGAGCCAGCGGCGGAAATCGTGATCGACCTCGGCGGTGTAGGTGCGCGTCAGCACGCCGGGGACGCCGGGCAGCGTGGTTTCGTCCACGGTGGTGTTGGTGATGAATTTCACGGTGGTCAGCGGCGACGCCGACCAGATCAGCGAGCCGCTGGTCAGGAGCCCGGTCAGTTGGGTGAGGCGCGGGTCCTGATAGCTGCGCATCGCATAGCCGATCGCGAGTTCGCCGGTGATGAGCCGGGTCAGTTCGAAGGTGGTGCCGACCTTGGCGTAGCCGCCGTTGGAATCGCGCCGGTAGCCGGAGCGATCGACGCTGGTTTCATGGACGCGGGTGTCGCCCTGCACCTCGCCGAACGGCTTCAGCCCCGGCATCACCTCGTAGCTGACCCGGCCAATGCCGCCGAACGTATTGAAGTTGCGGTCGTCGTTGCTCGACGTGGTGCCGTTGGTGAGTTTGGAATCCTGATAGGCGGTATGATCGGCGGTGGCGCTCACCGTCACTTGCAGGCGATTGAAATTCTGCTCGACGCCGGCCAAGCCGCCGACGGTGGTGTAGATCGGATATCTGGAAAGACCCGCCTGGATGTTGGGGCTGCCGGGATTGTCAGTGCCGACGCGCAGCCGCAGTTCGCCGAGCAGGCGGGTGTCGCGGGTGACGTCGAGCCGGCCGGCGACCTTACCGGTGAAGTCGGGCCGGTCCAGCACCACCGGCGCCGGCGATGCGATGCCGGTGGTCGACGGAAACGTCTGGCCGTAACCGGTGAACGAGCCGCGCAGATCGGCGACGATGGCGTGGCGCTCCCAGTCGGTCGCGATCAGGAGTTCGGGCGCGATGCGGTACAACGCCGAGCCGCGCTCCTGGCCGTTGAAGCGGCCGGGGTTGCTGTCGTAGCCGCCGCCGACCTCGACCGCGCCCTTGACCAGGAAACTGCCGACATAATCGCCGACCGCGCCGAACGGATCGGTATCCGGCTTGAGGCGCTTGCGGTACGGCTGGCCGACCACCGCCCCGGCCACCGCCGGCGGCACCGGCGGCTTGTTGGCGCTTTGCGACGGCGGCGGACTGATCCGCGGCAGCGGCTTCATGCTGGCATAGGGATCGGGATCGGCCGCGACCGCCCCTTTCAGCTTCGGCGCGCCGGGATAGGGTTTTGGCTTGCGCCGCTCGCGGCCGAGCGAATCGAAGCCCTCATCGGAGGCCACCGGAGTGCCGATTCGCGACGATGCGGTGGCGTCGGAGTCCGGCGCCGGCGCGCCGACCAGACGGGTGGTCCCGACCCGACCGGGGCGGAGCGCCGTCACGTCCGGGATCGGCGCGACCTGGGTGGGATTCGGGTTGAGCAGGTCGGACAGCATTTGGGCATCGGCCGGCGCGATGCCCGCGACCAGCGCCGCGCCGCAGGCGAGCAGCAGCCGCGCGCGGGGCGCCCGACGCCGGCAACCGCTCCCTCGACCTCGCCTCACGACCCTCAAACTCCAATGAACACAGAGACTTACGGCCGCGCACGGCCAATGCGGCGCGGCCGGCGGGAAATATCGTTAATGGAGTTAAAACAATTATGGTTAACGGGACGTTGAGGGGGCCGGTTTCTGACGTCGCCTTCACCCGACCGGCCGTGATAAGACCGCGCCATCTTCCAGCGGATGCGGCCATGACCGAACCGAACGCAACGACCCCGATGCCCTCTCCCGACGATCCGACCGACGCCGCGCTGCGATCCGCCTTGCGGACGCTCGACACCGAGGCCAGCGGCGTCACCGCGCTGGCCGCCGCCCTGCAAGGCGGGCTCGGCGTGGCCTTCGCGCGCGCGATCGATCTGATGCGCGACGCCAAGGGACGGATCGTCATCACCGGCCTCGGCAAGTCCGGCCACATCGGCCGCAAGATCGCGGCGACCTTCGCCTCCACCGGCACGCCGGCGTTCTTCGTCCATGCCGCCGAAGCCAGCCACGGCGATCTCGGCATGATTACGCCCGAGGACATCGTGCTTGCGATCTCATGGTCCGGCGAACAGCCGGAGATGAAGAACCTCATCACCTACGCCAAGCGGTTCCGCATCAGCCTGATCGCCATGACGGCGGAGAGCGAATCGACGCTGGCGCAGGCCGCCGACATCGCCCTGACGCTACCGAAGGCGCGCGAGGCCTGCCCGCACAACCTCGCGCCCACCACCTCGTCGGTGCTGCAACTGGCGCTCGGCGACGCGTTGGCCATCGCGCTGCTGGAAGGCCGCGGCTTCACCTCGGTGGATTTCAGCGTGCTGCACCCCGGCGGCAAGCTCGGCGCGATGCTGAAATACGTGCGCGACCTGATGCACACCGGCCCGGCGCTGCCGCTCAAGCCGCTCGGCACCCGGATGTCGGATGCGCTGGTGGAAATGTCGTCGAAGGGATTCGGCTGCGTCGGCATCGTCGACGGCGACGGCCGCCTGGTCGGCATCGTCACCGACGGCGACCTGCGCCGTCACATGCGCCCGGACCTGATGACCGCCCGCGTCGACGAGGTGATGACGAAAAACCCGAAAAGCATCGGCGCCAACCTGCTCGCCGGCGAGGCGCTCGACATTCTCAACACCTCGAAGATCACCGCGCTGCTCGTCACCGACGGCAAAAAGCCGATCGGCATCGTGCATCTGCACGACCTGCTGCGGGCCGGCGTGGCGTGAGCGGATGTGACGACGTCATCCGGAAAGCCTGACCGGAAGCTCGTGTTGCGCACGGATGCGCAACACGAAAATAATCGTGCTCGCGCAGGCCAGGACGACGCCGAGATTGT